>NZ_PTJS01000001.1:6303765-8772908 GCF_002941025.1 Streptomyces sp. QL37
CGGTGCAGGCGGTTCTGGATCACCATGACGCGTTGCGGATGTGTGCGGTTCTGGACGGTGATCGTTGGGGGCTGACGGTTCCGGCGGCGGGTGCGTTGCTTGCTGGGTCGGTCCTGCGTCGTGTGGATGTGGCGGGTCTGTCCCGGGACGCGGTGGCGGGTGTGGTGGTCGAGGAGCGGGTGGCTGCTCAGGGTCGTCTTGTCCCGGCCGACGGCGTTCTGGTGCAGGCGGTGTGGTTCGATGCCGGTCCCGCTGCTGAGGGTTTGTTGCTGTTGGTGGTTCATCACTTGGTGGTGGACGGGGTGTCGTGGCGGATTCTGGTGCCGGATGTCGAGGCGGCGCTGGCTGCTGTGGTGGCGGGTCGTGAGGTGGAGCTGGCGGCGGTCGCGACGTCGTTCCGTCGCTGGGCGCGTCAGCTGACTGATGAGGCCGAGGCCCGTAAGGGTGAGCTGGCACTGTGGCAGCGGATCGCGCGGACCGCGGACCCGCTGCTGGCGGAACGGCCGCTGGACAGCACCCGCGATGTCGCTTCTTCTGCTGGGCAGTTGGAGGTGCGGTTGCCGGTGGAGGTGGCCGGTCCGCTGCTGGGAGCTGTGGCCTCTGCGTTCCGTGGTGAGGTCAATGACGTGCTGCTGACGGGTCTGTCGCGTGCGGTGAACCGTTGGCGCGGTACGGACGGGCCCGTGCTCGTAGACCTCGAAGGCCATGGCCGTGAGGAGGTTGCGGCTGGTCTGGATGTGACGCGGACGGTGGGGTGGTTCACCACGGTCTATCCGGTCTCGCTGGAGCCGGGCTCGGGAGACGTGGGTTCGTCCGTCAAGCGGGTCAAGGAGCAGCTCCGCGAGATCCCCGACAAGGGCATCGGATACGGACTCCTGCGCTACTGCAACGAACACACCGCACCCGAACTGGCAGGACCCGGCCGGCAGATCGGCTTCAACTACCTCGGGCGCTTCCAGACCGGTACGCACTCCGAGGGAGCTCTGACGCAGGCCGCGGGTCTGTCCGGCGGTATGGACGCGGGGATGCCGCTGGGGCACGTGGTGGAGGTGAACGCGCTCGCGGAGGATTCGGGCGACGGCCCGGAGCTGCGGGCAGTGTGGACATGGGCGGGCGAGCTGCTGTCCGAGGAGCGGGTGGCCGAGCTCGCGCAGGCCTGGTTCGAGGAGCTGACCGCCCTGGTCCAGGCAGTCACCGAAGGCGCTGCCGGCGGGCAGACCCCGTCCGACTTCCCGCTGGTGAAGCTCGCACAGGCCGAGATCGAGGCCCTGGAGGAAGAACTGGAACTCGCCGTCACCGACAGCGCGTTCACCGTGAACGGCAGCGGATTGGGCGACATCCTCTCGCTGTCGCCGCTACAGGAGGGCCTCGCCTTCCACGCGGGCTATGACCGGGATCAGGCGGACGTCTACATCGCGCAGTTCGTGCTGGAACTCACCGGCGTGGTGGATGCGGACCGACTGCGGGCGGCCTTCGCCGGGCTGCTCGGGCGGCACGGAAACCTGCGAGCCGGGTTCCGGCAGTCCGCGGAAGGTACGGCGTATCAGGTCGTTCCCGCCGAGGTCGAGGTTCCGTTCCGGGTGGTGGATGTGTCGGGTGCGGCCGATGCCGAGGCCGCTGTGCGGGAGCTGGCGGAGGAGGAGCGGGCGCGTCCGTTCAGCCTGGACGAACCGCCGCTGCTGCGGCTGGTGCTGGCCAAGCTGGGCGAGAGCCGCTACCGCCTCGTGTTCACCAACCACCACATTCTGCTCGACGGTTGGTCGATGCCGGTCCTGTTCGGCGAGCTGTTCACCCTCTACCGCCAGGGTCCCGGCGGACTGGCTGCCGTACGTCCGTACCGCGACTACCTCTCGTGGCTGGCAGATGTCGATCGTGGTGCGGCGGAGGTTGCCTGGCGGGAGGCGCTGGAAGGCATCGGTGATCCGACGCTGGTGGCCCCTGCGCATCAGAAGGCGGCTCCGCAGGTCCCCGCGCAACTGATCGCCGGGTTGGGAGAGGCGGCGTCTGCGGCGCTGTCTGGGCTGGCGCGTGAGTGGGGCGTCACCGTCAACACCCTCGTACAGGCCGCGTGGGGTGTGCTGATCGCCGGTGTCACCGGACGCAGCGACGTGGTCTTCGGTGCGGTGGTCTCGGGCCGTCCGGCGGAGCTGCCGGGCGTGGAGAGCATGGTCGGCCTGTTCATCAACACCCTCCCGGTGCGGGTGCGCCTGGAGCGGGGCGAGTCGCTGGCCGGGCTGGTGCGGCGGCTGCAGGACGAGCAGGCGGGACTCCTCCCGCACCACCACCTCGGACTCACCGAGATACAGCAGCTGATCAGCACCGGGCAGCTCTTCGACACCCTCACCGTCTACGAGAACTACCCCCTGGGCACGACGGGCGCCCCCGCCGACCAGGACCCGAACGACATCCAGGCCAGCATCGTCGAGGGCCTGGACGCGACGCACTACCCGCTCTCCCTGGCCGCGATACCCAGCGACCAAGGGTTGCAGCTGCGGCTGTCCTACCAGGAGGAAGCCTTCACCGAGGCGGCCGCGCAGAAGCTCTTCGACCGGTTCCGGCACCTCCTTCTGGCCTTCACCACCCAGCCGGACACGGCGGTCGGCAGGCTGGGCATCCTGCTCCCCGGCGAGCGGGACATGCTGGAGTCCTGGCACGGGGCGGAGGCGGCCACGCCGGTGCTCTCGATGCTGGAACTCTTCGCGGCACGGGTCAAGGAGACCCCGGACGCGGCAGCGGTCGAGTTCGGCGACACCGTGCTGACGTATGGGGAGCTGGATGCGCGCGCCAACCAGGTGGCGCACTGGCTGATCGAGCGTGGTGTGCGGGCCGAGTCGGCGGTCGCCGTCTGGATGGACCGGTCGGTCGAGCTGGCGGTGGCGCTGATGGGCGTCACCAAGGCGGGTGGCGTGTATGTGCCGTTCCACCCGGAGTGGCCGCAGGATCGCCGCGACCTGATCTGCCGGCGCGCGAACGTGGCGCTGGTGGTCACCGCGGAGGACGTCGCCCGCGCAGGGGAGTACCCGGAGACCGACCCCGGTATCACGGCGCTGCCCGATCAGCTGGCGTACGTGATGTTCACGTCGGGGTCGACGGGCGAGCCCAAGGGTGTGGCGGCGCGGCACTGCGACGTCACGGCGCTGGCGCTCGACCGGGCGTTCTCCGACGTGAGCCGGCGGGTGCTGCTGCATTCGCCGCACTCCTTCGACGCGTTGACGATCGAGTTCTCGGTGACGCTCCTGACGGGCGGCTGCGTCGTGATGGCACCGCCCGGACGGGTCGGAGCCGGCGAGCTTGCCGAGTTGATCGCCTCCCGTGGGGTGACCATGCTGTGGATCACCGCAGGGTTGTTCGCGGTGCTCGCGGAGGAGTACCCGGAGTGCTTCGCCCGCGTGCGGCAGGTGTGGTCCGGCGGCGACGTCCTTCCCCCCGCCGTGGTTCGCCGGGTGCAGGCGGCCTGCCCGGATCTGGTGGTCGTCAACGGTTACGGCCCCACAGAGGCGACCGTGTTCGTGACGCGTCACCCGATGGACGCGCTGGCGGAGGACGCCGCGGACATCCCGATCGGGCGCCCGCTGGACAACATGCGGGTGTACGTCCTGGACGCGGGCCTGGGGCTGGTGCCACCCGGTGTCGTCGGCGAGCTGTACGTCGCCGGTGCGGGCGTGACGCGCGGCTACATGAGCCGGCCGGGCCTGACCGCCGAGCGCTTCGTCGCCAGCCCGTTCCGCACGGGCGAACGCCTCTACCGGACCGGTGACCTGGTCCGTTGGGACGACGACGGCCGACTGCTGTACGCAGGCCGTGCGGACGAACAGGTCAAGATCCGCGGCTTCCGCATCGAGCTGGGCGAGGTGGAGGCGGCGCTGGCCACCCATCCCGACATCGCCCAGGTCGTGGCCGTCGCCCGGGAGACCGGGTCCGGCGGGGTCAAGCAGCTGGTCGGCTACGTCGTACCCGAGAGCGATGCGGCCGCCCCTGACACGGCGGCGCTGCGGGAGTTCGCGACCGGGCGGCTGCCCGAGTACATGGTTCCGGCCGCCCTTGTCGTCATGGACGCGCTGCCGCTGACCGCGAACGGCAAGGTGGATCGCAGGGCACTACCCGAGCCGCAGTTCTCCGGTAGCTCCTACAGAGCCCCGAAAACACCGCACGAAAAGGCCCTCTGCTCCTTGTTCGCCGAAGTTCTCGGTGTCGAAGCCGTCGGAGTCGACGACTCGTTCTTCGACCTCGGCGGGCATTCCCTCCTCGTCAGCAAGCTCACCACCCGTATCGGTGGACGTCTCGGGGTGGACCTGTCCGTCCGTGAGGTGTTCCAGGCACCCACCGTGGCGAAGCTTTCGAAATTGATTCCCAGTGCACGCCCGGCGCGTCCCAAGTTCCGCCGTATGTCCCGAGAGAGAGGCACATCGTGATCGAGTTGTCGTATGCGCAGCGTCGGCTGTGGTTCCTGGACCAGTTGGAGGGGCCCAGTGCGACGTACAACGTCGCGGTGTCGCTGCGGCTGACCGGTGGTGTGCGGGTTGATGCGTTGCGTGCGGCGCTGGCGGATGTCGTGGGCCGGCACGAGAGCCTGCGGACGCTCATCGACGAGCACGAGGGCGAGCCGGTGCAGCGCATCCTGGAGGATGTCGCTCCCGAGCTGATCCTTGACCGGGTGGGCCGTGAGGGTCTGGCGGATGCGCTCGCCCAGGCGGCGGGGTACTGCTTCGACCTGGCCGGTGAGATCCCGATACGCGCGTGGTTGTTCGAGCTCTCCGCGGACGAGCATGTGCTGGCGGTCGTGCTGCATCACATCGCGGCGGACGGCTGGTCGATGGCGCCGCTGCTGCGTGACCTGTCCGTCGCCTACGGGGCGCGGGTGGATGGTGGTGCGCCGCAGTTCGAGGAACTGCCCGGCCAGTACGCGGACTATGCGTTGTGGCAGCGGGAGGTGCTGGGTTCGGAGGACGACCCGGGCAGCCTCGTCAACGAACAACTCGACTACTGGCGTTCGGCGTTGGAGGGGTCTCCGGCTGAGCTTGCGTTGCCGTACGACCGGCCGCATCCCGCGGTGCCCTCGCATGTCGGGCGGACGGTTCCGTTCGAGGTGGACGCGGACGTGCACCGGGGTCTGCTGAAGCTGGCGCGTGAGCATGACGTGACCCTGTTCATGGTGCTCAACGCCGCTCTGGCGGTCGTCCTGTCGCGGATGGGCGCCGGTGAGGACGTGCCGGTGGGCGCGCCCATGGCCGGGCGCGGCGACGAGGCCCTGGACGATCTCGTCGGGTTCTTCGTGAACACCGTCGTGCTGCGTACGGATCTGTCGGGCGATCCGTCGTTCGTGGAGCTGTTGGAGCGGGTGCGTGAGGTGCATCTGGGTGCGCATGCGCATGAGGATGTGCCGTTCGACCGGCTGGTGGACGCGCTGAATCTGGACCGGTCGGCGTCCCGGCAGGCGCTGTTCCAGGTCATGCTGGTCCTGCAGAACAACAGCCACGGTCAACTCGCCCTCCCCGGCGTCGAAGTCTCCTATGAGCCGGTCGAGTTGAGTGTCGCCAAATTCGACCTGACCGTGCACGTCACCGAAGACGTCGACGCGCACGGCGAGCCGGTCGGGCTGAGCGGGGGCATGGAGTACGCCGTCGACGTCTTCGACCACGACACCGCCGACCAGCTCGCGCAACGCCTCCACCAGGTACTGGGCAACGTACTGGCTGCTCCCGGCACCCCCCTCTCCCAGCTCGCCGTTCTCCTCCCCGGTGAGGGTGAGGTACTGGAGTCCTGGCAGGGGGCGGTGACGGATGCGGTGGGGGGCACCATCCCGGAGCTGTTCGCTGTGCAGGTGGCGGCGACCCCGGACGCGGTGGCGGTCGAGTTCGGGGACACCGTTCTGACGTATGCGGAGCTGGACGCGCGGGCCAATCAGGTGGCGCACTGGCTGATCGAGCATGGTGTGCGGGCCGAGTCGGCGGTCGCCGTCTGGATGGACCGGTCGGCCGAGCTGGTCGTGGCGTTGCTGGGTGTGGCGAAGGCGGGTGGCGTGTATGTGCCGTTCCACCCGGAATGGCCGCAGGATCGCCGCGATCTGATCTGTGAGCGTGCGGACGCGGTTCTTGTGGTGACCGAGGAGGACGTGGCGGGCACGGGTCATTACCCGGTGACCGGTCCCGGGATTTCGCCGCTGCCGGAGCAGTTGGCGTATGTGATGTTCACGTCGGGGTCGACGGGTGAGCCCAAGGGCGTGGCGGTCCGGCAGCGTGACGTGGCTGAGTTCGTCCGGGACGAAGCCTTCGCGGGGGAGGCCTTCGAGCGGGTCCTGATCAACTCGCCGCACTCCTTCGACCTGTCGACGTTCGAGTTCTGGGTGCCGTTGCTGAACGGCGGCCGGGTTGTCGTGGCCCCGCCGGGGCGGGTGGACGGCCAGGAGCTGGCCGAGGTCATCGCCTCGCGTGGCGTGACCGGCCTGTGGCTAACGTCGGGCCTGTTCGCGGTGATGGCGGAGGAGCACCCGGAGTGCTTCGCCGGTGTTGCGCAGGTGTGGGCCGGCGGCGACGTGGTGTCACCGGCGGCGGTGCGCCGCGTCCAGGCGGTCTGTCCGGGCCTGGTCGTGGTGAATGGTTACGGCCCGACCGAGGCGACCACGTTCATCACGCATCACCGGATGGACGAGCTGGCTGAGGACGCCGCTGACGTACCGATCGGCCGTCCGCTGGACAACATGCGGGTGTACGTCCTGGACACCGGCCTGGGTCTGGTGCCGCCGGGTGTGGTCGGTGAGCTCTACGTCGCAGGATCGGGTGTGGCTCGTGGTTATGTGGGCCGGCCTGGATTGACGGCTGAGCGTTTCGTGGCGAGTCCGTTCCGTGCGGGTGAGCGCCTGTACCGGACCGGTGACCTGGTGCGTTGGGACGCTGAGGGCCGGCTGGTCTATGCGGGTCGTGCGGATGAGCAGGTCAAGATCCGCGGCTTCCGCATCGAGCTGGGCGAGGTGGAGTCTGCGCTGGCAGCCCACCCCGACATCGCCCAGGTGGTGGCCGTGGCCCGGGAAGCTGGCGCGGGCCGGGGCAAGCAGCTCGTCGGATACGTGGTTCCCGTGGCCGGCGCCGAGTCGATCGACCCGGCTGTTCTGCGGGAGTTTGTGGCGGAGCGGTTGCCGGAGTACATGGTTCCGGCAGCCCTCGTGGTGCTGGACGCGCTGCCGCTGACCGCGAACGGGAAGGTGAATCGCAGGGCCCTGCCGGAGCCGCAGTTCTCCGGTGGTGAGCACCGGGCTCCGCGGACGCCGTTGGAGAAGGTGTTGTGCGGTGTCTTCGCCGAGGTGCTGGGTGTGGGCTCCGTCGGCGTCGATGATTCGTTCTTCGATCTGGGTGGCGATTCGATCGTTGCTATTCAGTTGGTGTCGCGGGCGCGTGCGGCGGGGGTGGGGTTCTCGCCGCGTGATGTGTTCCGGTGGCGGGCGGTCGAGGCGCTGGCGGGCGTGGCGCAGACCGCGAGTGTGGGTGTGGTGGCCGAGGCGGTCGGTGAGTCCCTGGGCGAGGTCCCCTCGACACCGGTGATGTCGCTGTTCGCGGAGCGGGGTGGTCCGGTCGACGGGTTCTACCAGTCGATGGGCGCCCGTGTTCCCTCTGGCACCCAGTTCCCGCAGGTTGAGCGGTCGGTGCAGGCGGTTCTGGATCACCATGACGCGTTGCGGATGTGTGCGGTACTCGAAGGCGATCGTTGGGAGCTGACGGTTCCGGCGGCGGGTGCCCTGCGTGCCGGGTCCATCCTGCGTCGTGTGGATGTGGCTGGCCTGTCCCGTGACGCGGTGGCGGGTGTGGTGGTCGAGGAGCGGGTGGCGGCTCAGGGTCGTCTTGTCCCGGCCGACGGCGTTCTGGTGCAGGCGGTGTGGTTCGATGCCGGTCCTGCTGCTGAGGGTTTGTTGCTGTTGGTGGTTCATCACTTGGTGGTGGACGGGGTGTCGTGGCGGATTCTGGTGCCGGATGTCGAGGCGGCGCTGGCTGCTGTGGTGGCGGGTCGTGAGGTGGAGCTGGCGGCGGTCGCGACGTCGTTCCGTCGCTGGGCGCGTCAGTTGGCCGGTGAGGCCGAGGTCCGTGCGGGTGAGCTGGCACTGTGGCAGCGGGTCGCGCGGACCGCGGACCCGTTGCTGGGAGCGCGTGGTCTGGATCCGTTGGTGGACGTGGCTTCTTCTGCTGGGCAGTTGGAGGTGCGGTTGCCGGTGGAGGTGGCCGGTCCGCTGCTGGGAGCTGTGGCCTCTGCGTTCCGTGGTGAGGTCAATGACGTCCTGCTGACGGGTCTGTCGCGTGCGGTGAACCGTTGGCGCGGTACGGACGGGCCCGTGCTCGTAGACCTCGAAGGCCATGGCCGTGAGGAGGTTGCGGCTGGTCTGGATGTGACGCGGACGGTGGGGTGGTTCACCACGGTCTATCCGGTCTCGCTGGAGCCCGGCTTGGGAGATGTGGGTTCGTCGGTCAAGCGGGTCAAGGAGCAGCTCCGCGAGATCCCCGACAAGGGCATCGGTTACGGACTCCTGCGCTACTGCAACGAACAGACCGCACCCGAACTGGCGGGCTCCTCTCCACAGATCGGCTTCAACTACCTCGGGCGCTTCCAGACTGGTGCGCACTCCGAGGGAGCGCTGACGCAGGCCGCCGGGCTCTCCTTCGGGACCGACGCGGGGATGCCGCTGGCGCACGTGGTGGAGGTGAACGCGCTCGCGGAGGATTCGGGTGAGGGTCCGGAGCTGCGGGCGGTGTGGTCGTGGGCGGGTGAGCTGCTGTCCGAGGAGCGGGTGGCCGAGCTCGCGCAGGCTTGGTTCGAGGAGCTGACCGCCCTGGTCCAGGCAGTCACCGAAGGCGCTGCCGGCGGGCGCACTCCGTCCGACTTCCCGCTGGTGAAGCTGGAACAGGCCGAGATCGAGGCCCTGGAGTCAGAACTCGCCGTCGCTGGAATCGGATTGGGGGACATCCATTCGCTGTCGCCGCTGCAGGAGGGCCTGGCCTTCCACGCGGGGTATGACCAGGATCAGGCCGACGTCTATGTCGCGCAGTGGGTCTTGGCGCTGACCGGAGTGGTCGACGCCGGCCGACTGCGCGATGCCATGGGCGCACTGCTGGACCGGCACGCGAACTTGCGGTCCGGGTTCCGGCAGTCCGTGGTGGGTGCGGCGTATCAGGTCGTTCCTGCGGGGGTCGAGGTTCCGTTCCGGGTGGTGGATGTGTCGGGTGCGGCCGATGCTGAGGCCGCTGTGCGGGAGCTGGCGGAGGAGGAGCGGGCGTGTCCGTTCAGCCTGGATGAACCGCCGCTGCTGCGGCTGGTGCTGGCCAAGCTGGGCGAGAGCCGCTACCGGCTGGTGTTCACCAACCACCACATTCTGCTGGACGGTTGGTCGATGCCGGTCCTGTTCGGCGAGCTGTTCACCCTCTACCGCCAGGGCTCCGGCGGACTGGCTGCCGTACGTCCGTACCGCGACTACCTCTCGTGGCTGGCCGGTGCGGATCGTGGTGCGGCGGAGGCTGCCTGGCGGGAGGCGCTGGAAGGCATCGGTGAGCCGACGCTGGTGGCTCCTGCCTACCGGCAGGCGGCTTCGCGGGTGCCGGCGCGGTTGTATGCGGGGTTGGGGGAGGCGGCGTCTGCGGCGTTGTCTGGGCTGGCACGTGAGTGGGGCGTCACCGTCAACACCCTCGTGCAGGCCGCGTGGGGTGTGCTGATCGCCGGTGTCACCGGACGCAGCGACGTGGTCTTCGGTGCGGTGGTCTCGGGGCGTCCGGCGGAGCTGCCGGGTGTGGAGAGCATGGTCGGCCTGTTCATCAACACCCTCCCGGTGCGGGTGCGTCTGGAGCGGGGCGATTCGCTGGCCGGGCTGGTGCGGCGGCTGCAGGACGAGCAGGCGGGACTCCTCCCGCACCACCACCTCGGACTCACCGAGATACAGCAGCTGATCAGCACCGGGCAGCTCTTCGACACCCTCACCGTCTACGAGAACTTCCCGCTGGACGACATGGGCTCCACGGGCGCGGGTACCTCCTCGGACCCGCACGAGCGAGACCTGCAGACCTCCATCGTCGGCGGTCTCGACGCGGCGCACTATCCGCTCGCCCTGGCAGCCGCGATGCCGACCGGCGACAACCTGCAACTTCGGCTGGACTATCAGGAGGCTGCCTTCACGGAGGTGGAGGCGCAGAAGCTCTTCGATCGCTTCCGGTATCTCCTCCAGGCGTTCGCTGCCGAGCCGGAGGCGGCTGTCGATGGTCTTGACCTGCTGCTTCCTGTCGAGCGGGAGTTGCTGGCGCGTTGGAATGACACGGGGGCCGAGGTGCCTTCCGGGACGTTGCCCGAGCTGTTCGCGGCGCAGGCGGCGCGTACGCCCGAGGCGGTCGCGGTGGTCTGCGGTGACTCTGCGGTGACCTATGCGGAGCTGGATGCGTGGTCGAATCGTCTGGCGCGGCATCTGGTGGGGCGGGGTGTGGGGCCGGGGCGGTTCGTGGCCAGTCCGTTCGGTGACGGGCGGCGGATGTATCGCACGGGTGACCTGGCGCGGTGGTCCGCTTCGGGCGAGTTGGTGTATGCCGGGCGTGCGGACGATCAGGTGAAGGTGCGTGGTATCCGTATCGAGCTGGGTGAGGTGGAGTCCGCTCTCCAGGCGCATCCGGCCGTGGGCAAGGCCGTGGTGATCGCCCGCGAGGGACAGGGCGCCGCCGGCACGCAGCTGGTCGGATACGTCGTTCCCGCCGAAGGGCACGCCGAGGAAGTCGGCGGTCGGGACCTGCGTGGTTTTGTGGCCGAGCGGCTGCCGGACTACATGGTCCCGGCGGTGGTCATGCTCCTGGACGCGCTGCCGCTGATGCCGAACGGCAAGCTGGACCGAGCGTCGCTCCCGGAGCCGGAGTTCACCGGCGGTATCTACCGGGCGCCGAGCACCGAGCAGGAAACAGTCCTGTGCGGACTGTTCGCCGAGATCCTGGGCCGGGACACCATCGGCGTCGACGACTCCTTCTTCGACCTGGGCGGACACTCACTGCTCGCCACCCGCCTCACCTCCCGGATCCGCACCGCGCTCGGCGTGGAACTGGGGGTCCGTACGGTGTTCGAGGCGCCCACGGTGGCGGGCCTCGCCGAACGGCTGCGGGGCGGCGGCGGAGCGCGCCCCGCGCTCGTCGCGACCGAGCGTCCGGAGCGGCTGCCGCTGTCGTACGCCCAGCGTCGCCTCTGGTTCCTGAACGAGTTCGAGGGCCCGAGCGCCGCCTACAACATCCCGATCGCGCTGCGCCTCACCGGAGAGGTGGACGTCGACGCGCTGCGGGCCGCGCTCACCGACGTGGTGGGCCGGCACGAGAGCCTGCGCACCCTGATCGCCGTCGACGGGGCCGGAGTGCCGTACCAGCAGGTGCTCCCGAAGGACGAGGTGTGCCTGGAGCTTCCCTCGCTGACCGTGGCCGCGGACGACGCGACGGACGCGGTGGCGACCGTCGCCGCACACGAGTTCGACCTGTCGACGCAGATCCCCGTCCGCGCCGCACTGCTCGAACTCGCCGCCGGGGAGCGCGAAGAGCCCAAGGGGCCCGCGCAGCAGATCCTGGTGGTGGTCGTCCACCACATCGCCGGTGACGGTGAGTCGCTGGCCCCGCTGGCCCGCGACCTCGTCGACGCCTACACGGCGCGCCGCGACGGCCGGGCACCGCAGTGGGCCGACCTGCCCGTCCAGTACGCCGACTACGCCCTCTGGCAGCAGCGGCTGCTGGGTGACGAGAACGACCCGGAGAGCAGGCTCTCCGCCCAGTTCAGCTACTGGCAGGGCGAGTTGACGGGGGTCCCGCAGTCGCTGCGACTGCCCGCCGACCGGCCGCGGCCCGCCGTGGCCAGCCGTCGCGGGGACCGGGTGGAGTTCACGATCGAGCCGGCGCTCCTCACCGGCGTCGAGAACCTCGCCCGTCGCCGGGGCGCCACGGTGTCGATGGTGCTCCAGTCGGCGCTCGCCGTGCTCCTCGGACGGCTCGGCGGCGGTGACGACATCACGATCGGCTCCCCGATCGCGGGACGGATGGACGAGGCCCTGGCCGATCTGGTCGGGTTCTTCGCGAACACGTGGGTGCTGCGCGCGGACCTGTCCGGCGACCCGACCTTCGAAGAGGTCGTCGACCGGGTGCGGGACAAGGCGTTGACGGCGTACGACCACCAGGACGTGCCCTTCGAGCGGCTCGTGGAGCTGCTCAACCCGGAGCGCTCCACAGCCCACCACCCGCTGTTCCAGGTGATGTTCACCTGGCAGAACGGGACCAGGCCCGACTTCGACCTGCCCGGCCTGCACGTGGGCTTCGAACCGGTGTCGGCCGAGTCGGCGAAGTTCGACCTGACCTTCGGGCTGATCGAGGTGGACGGCCCCGACGGCCGTTGCGTGTACGGCAGCGTCGAGTACGCGACCGACCTGTTCGACCGCGCCACGGTGGGCACCGTCGCGGAGCGGCTCGTCCGCGTGCTGCGGCACGTGGCGGCCGAGCCGGGCGTGCCGGTCGCCGACGTGCGGCTCCTCGACGACACCGAGCTGCGTGAACTGACCGCCCCCGCGCGGCAGACGGTGCCGGTGCGGGACACGGTGGTATCGCGGTTCGAGCGGCAGGCAGGTGCCACCCCGGACGCGGTCGCGGTGACGTACGAAGGTGTGTCGCTCACGTACCGCGAGCTGAACGAGCGCGCCAACCGGCTGGCGCGGCTGCTGATCGAGCGGGGCGCGGGCCCCGAGCGCTTCGTGGCGCTGCGGATGCCGCGCAGCGAGGAACTCGTGGTGGCGGTGCTCGGCGTGCTGAAGTCGGGTGCGGCGTACGTGCCGATCGACCCGGCGTACCCGGCCGAGCGCATCGCGTACGTACTGGAGGACGCGCGACCGGTGCTGACGGTGACGCCCGACGTCCTCGCGGAGAGCGCCGCGCACGGCACAGGCGACCCGGGCGTGGAGCCGGCCGCGGCACACCCCGCGTACGTGATCTACACCTCCGGGTCCACGGGCAAGCCCAAGGGCGTGGTGGTGCCGCACGGCAACGTCGTGCGCCTGATGGACGCGACGGACGGCTGGTTCGCGTCCGGTCCCGACGACGTGTGGACGCTGTTCCACTCCTACGCCTTCGACTTCTCCGTCTGGGAGCTGTGGGGAGCCCTGCTGTACGGCGGCCGGGTCGTCGTCGTCCCGTACGGGACGAGCCGCTCGCCGGAGGACTTCCTGGCCCTGCTGGCCGACGAGGCCGTCACGATGCTCAGCCAGACGCCGTCGGCGTTCTACCAGCTGATGGCGGCCGACCGGGAGCGCCCCGAACTGGGAGACCGGCTCCGGCTGCGCACGGTGGTGTTCGGCGGCGAGGCGCTGGACCTCGGACGGCTCGCCGACTGGTACGCGCGACACCCCGAGGACGCGCCGTCGCTGGTGAACATGTACGGCACCACCGAGACGACCGTGCACATCACCCACGTCGAGCTGGACGCGGCGGTCGCCGCTTCGGCGTCCGGTTCGGTGGTCGGCGTACCCATCCCCGACCTGGCCGTCTACGTGCTGGACGAGCGGCTGCGGCCGACGCCCGCGGGCGTGCCCGGCGACCTGTACGTGGCGGGCGCGGGGCTGGCCCGCGGCTACCTCAACCGGCCGGCCCTGACGGGTGAGCGCTTCGTGGCCGACCCGTACGGCGGGCCGGGGGAGCGGATGTACCGGACCGGCGACACCGGCAGGCGGCTTCCCGACGGCAGGCTGGAGCACCTCGGTCGCAGCGACGAGCAGGTGCAGCTGCGGGGCTTCCGCATCGAGCCGGGCGAGATCGAGGCCGCACTGCTCGCCTGCCCCCAGGTGAGCCAGGCCGCGGTGGTGGTCCGTGAGGGCCGCGGCAGCGGCGGACAGCAACTGGTCGGCTATGTGGTGCCGACGGCCGCCGGCGCCGACCTGGACGCGGTGCGCGCGTTCGTGGCGGGGCGGCTGCCCGATTACATGGTGCCGTCCGCGCTCGTCGTCCTGGACGCCATTCCGCTGACGCCGAACGGAAAGCTGGACCGCAAGGCCCTGCCCGAGCCGCAGTTCACCGCCCGCACCCACAGGGCGCCGCGCGACGCGCGGGAGCAGGCGCTGTGCGCGGTGTTCGCCGAGGTCCTCGGCCTCGACCGGGTGGGGATCGACGACGACTTCTTCACCATCGGCGGTGACAGCATCCGCTCCATCCAGATCGTCGCCCGGTCCCGGGCGCTGGGTGTGGAGGTCAGCCCCCGTGAGGTGTTCGAGCACCGCACCGTGGCGGGTCTCGCGGAGATCGCCGCGACGCGTGAGGGCACCGGCGGGCCGGTCGTCCTCGCCGAGCTGGAAGGCGGCGGTGTGGGCTGGTCGCCGCTGACGCCGGTGGAGAGGTACCTCCTCGAGCTGGGCGGCGGCTACGGCCGCTACCAGCAGTCGATCGTCGTCGAACTGCCCGACGGCATCGACGCGGACAGCCTGGCGGCCACCGTCGCCGCGGTCCTGGACACCCACGACGTCCTGCGCGCCACGCTGGTGCTCGGCGACGGCGGGGGACTGGTGATGGGAGCGCCCGGATCGGTGCGCGCCCACGACCTGATCCACCGGGTGCCCTGCGACGGCCGGTGGGGTGAAGAGCCCTGGGCACGCCTTCTGGAGCAGGAGGCCGACGCGGCCGCGGGTCGGTTCGACCCCGTGGCGGGCGTGCTCGCGCAGTTCGTGTGGTTCGACCCCTCGGACGCGTCGGGCTTTTCGGATGCCGTGGGTGGCGGGCGTCTGCTGATCGCCCTGCACCACCTCGTGGTGGACGGCGTGTCGTGGCGCATCCTGCTGCCCGACTTCGCCGCAGCCTGGGAGCAGGTGCGGGCGGGCGAGGACCCCGTACTGCCCGGTGTGGTCACCTCGATGCGCCGCTGGAGCCACGCGCTGGCCGAGGAGGCCGTCAAGCCCTCCCGCACGGCCGAACTCCCGCTGTGGAAGGCCGTGCTCGACGGGCCCGACCCGCTGATCGGATCCCGCCCCGTGGACCCCGCGGCAGACGTGATGTCCACCGTGGACACCGTCCGGGTGCAGCTCACCGCCGAGGTGACGGAGGCCGTGCTGACGGCGGTGCCCTCGGCGTTCCACGGTGGTGTGAATGACGGGTTGCTGGCGGCGTTGGCGCTGGCTCTGGCGAAGTGGCGTGAGGGCCGCGGTGTGTCGGAGTCTTCGGCGCTGATCCGTCTGGAGGGCCACGGTCGTGAGGAGGAGGTGGTTCCCGGGGCGGATCTGTCGCGTACGGTCGGCTGGTTCACGAGCATGTTCCCGGTGCGTCTGGATGTGGCCGGGTTCGAGGTGGACGAGGCGCTGGCCGGTGGTCCGGCTGCCGGGGGTGTGCTCAAGGCGGTCAAGGAACAGCTGCTCGCCATTCCCGACAAGGGCATCGGCTACGGCCTGCTGCGCCACCTCAACCCGGACACCGCGCCGCAGCTGGCGGAGACGGGGATGGGCCAGATCGGCTTCAACTACCTCGGCCGCTTCTCCGCCACGGACATGCCCGAGAACCTGCGTGGCCTCGGCTGGACCCAGGCGCCCGGCGCCGGCGCACTCGCCGCACCGGACGCGGACATGCCGGTCATGGCAGCCGTCGACGTGAACGCGGCGGTCACCGACTTCTCCGACGGGGCACGGCTCGACGCCGCGTTCACGTCGACGGCTGCCATGACCGGCATGTCCGCGTCCGGTGCGGCGAGTGCGCCGGCGCCGGGCGCCTGGGTCCAGCCGAGGCCACGCAGGTTCTCGGGCATGTCCGTGGCGGAGAAGCGGCCGAGGTAGTTGAAGCCGATCTGGCCCATCCCCGTCTCCGCCAGCTGCGGCGCGGTGTCCGGGTTGAGGTGGCGCAGCAGGCCGTAGCCGATGCCCTTGTCGGGAATGGCGAGCAGCTGTTCCTTGACCGCCTTGAGCACACCCCCGGCAGCCGGACCACCGGCCAGCGCCTCGTCCACCTCGAACCCGGCCACATCCAGACGCACCGGGAACATGCTCGTGAACCAGCCGACCGTACGCGACAGATCCGCCCCGGGAACCACCTCCTCCTCACGACCGTGGCCCTCCAGACGGATCAGCGCCGAAGACTCCGACACACCGCGGCCCTCACGCCACTTCGCCAGAGCCAGCGCCAACGCCGCCAGCAACCCGTCATTCACACCACCGTGGAACGCCGAGGGCACCGCCGTCAGCACGGCCTCCGTCACCTCGGCGGTGCCCTCGGCGTTCCACGGTGGTGTGAATGACGGGTTGCTGGCGGCGTTGGCGCTGGCTCTGGCGAAGTGGCGTGAGGGCCGCGGGGTGTCGGAGTCTTCGGCGCTGATCCGTCTGGAGGGCCACGGTCGTGAGGAGGAGGTGGTTCCCGGGGCGGATCTGTCGCGTACGGTCGGCTGGTTCACGAGCATGTTCCCGGTGCGTCTGGATGTGGCCGGGTTCGAGGTGGACGAGGCGCTGGCCGGTGGTCCGGCTGCCGGGGGTGTGCTCAAGGCGGTCAAGGAACAGCTGCTCGCCATTCCCGACAAGGGCATCGGCTACGGCCTGCTGCGCCACCTCAACCCGGACACCGCGCCGCAGCTGGCGGAGACGGGGATGGGCCAGATCGGCTTCAACTACCTCGGCCGCTTCTCCGCCACGGACATGCCCGAGAACCTGCGTGGCCTCGGCTGGACCCAGGCGCCCGGCGCCGGCGCACTCGCCGCACCGGACGCGGACATGCCGGTCATGGCAGCCGTCGACGTGAACGCGGCGGTCACCGACTTCTCCGACGGGGCACGGCTCGACGCCGCGTTCAGCTTCCCGACCGGTCTGCTCGGCCACGACGACGTGCGCGAGCTCGCCGACCTGTGGGTGACGGCGCTGACCGGACTCGCCCGACACGTGACAGCAGGACCGGGCGGGGGCGGCCGCACCCCCTCGGACCTGCCGCTCGTCACGGCGACCCAGGCCGAGATCGAGGGCTGGGAGCAGAGCTACCCCGGGCTCGCCGACGTGTGGCCGCTGACCCCGCTGCAATCCGGTCTGCTGTTCCACGCGCTGCTGGCCGACACAGCAGTCGACGCCTACAACATGCAGCTCGCGTTCCGCCTCACCGGGCCCGTCGACGCCTTCCGGCTGCGGGCGGCGGGCCAGGCGCTCCTCGACCGGCACGCCAACCTCAGGGCCGGCTTCACCGGCGACAGCTCGGGCGGCCACGTCCAGATCGTCACCGACGGGGTGGAGCTGCCCTGGCACGAGGTCGACCTGCGGGACCAGGACGACACGGAGGCCGCCTACGAACGGCTGCTCGCGCAGGACCTGCACACCAACTTCGACCCGGCCCGGCCACCGCTGCTGCGCATGACTCTGGTCAGGACCGGCGCGGAGCAGTTCGAGCTGGTCTTCACCGCGCACCACCTGCTGTTCGACGGCTGGTCCCTGCCCGTGCTCGTGCAGGACCTCCTGCGGCTCTACGCCACGGACGGTGACGGTTCGGCGCTGCCGCGGGTCCGCGGCTTCAGGGACTTCCTCGTCTGGCTCTCCGGCCAGGACCAGGAGGCCTCCGCACAGGCCTGGGCGCGCGAGCTCGCGGGCCTCGAGGAGCCGACCCTGCTGGCACCCGCGGCCTCCGCACACCCGGAGGGCACCGGCATCGGCGAGGTCGACGTGCCGGTCCCGGAAGCGGTCTCCAGGGCACTGGGGCGGCGCGCGGCCGAGCTCGGCGTCACCCTCAACACCCTGGTGCAGGGCGCCTGGTCGATCGTGCTCGGCGGGCTCACCGGACAGCGGGACGTCACGTTCGGGGCAACCGTCTCCGGACGGCCCCCGGCGCTGCCGGACATCGACTCCATGGTCGGCCTGTTCGTGAACACGCTTCCCGTGAGGGTCCGCCACACGCCCGGCGCCACCCTCGACGACATCCTGAGGGATCTCCAGGGGCGCCAGGCCGCTCTGCTCGACCACCACCACTACGGCCTGACGGAGATCCACCGGCAGAGCGGACTGAGCGTCCTGTTCGACACGATGATCGCGTTCGAGTCGTACCCGGTGGACCAGGCGGGCCTGAGCGAGGCCAACACCACCGCGGACATCGCGATCACCGAGGTGCGGCCGTTCACCGGCACCCACTATCCGCTGACCGTCATCGCCTCGGCCGATCCGCTGCTGCGTCTGACCCTCCAGCACGAGCGGACGGTCTTCGGCCGGGCGGAGATCGAGGAGACGGCGGCCCGCTTCGCCCGCGTCCTGCGGCAGATCGCGGACGAGCCGGGCCTCCCGGTCGAGCGGGTGGAGCTGCTCTCGCCGGACGAGCGGGAGCGGGTCCTGGTCGAGTGGAACGGCACCGTCACGGGCAACGCCGCGGTGACCGTTCCGGAGGTCTTCGAGCGCCAGGCGGCCGCCGACCCGGCCGCCGTGGCACTGGTCTGCGGCGAAACAACCCTGGCGTACGGGGAGCTGAACGCCTGGGCCGACCGGATCGCCGGCGAACTGGTACGTCTCGGCGTCGGTCCGGAGACCGTGGTGGCGGTGGCGCTGCCGAGGACACCGCAGCTGGTGGTGGCCCTCCTCGCGGTGCTGAAGGCCGGCGGCGCCTATCTGCCGATCGACCCGGCCTACCCCAGCGCACGCCTGGAATACGTCCTGAACCACGCCCGCCCGCGCCTGATCGTCACGGACGCCGCGACGGAACAGGTGCTGGCGAAGACCGACGCCGAGCGGCGGCACTTCGCCGACCTCGACGTCGGGGCCGGCACCGCGCCCACCACGGGCAGGGTGGCGGTGCGCCCGGCCAACACGGCGTACGTGATGTACACGTCCGGGTCGACGGGGACGCCGAAGGGCGTGGCCATCACGCACGGGAACGTCACCAACGGCATCGCCCACCTGGCCACCGTCCTCGGCGCGCCGACGCGCTGGCGGATGCTGGCCGGCACGTCCGTCAACTTCGACGTGTCGGTGTTCGAGATGTTCACCACGCTCTCCACCGGCGGCAGCATCGATCTGGTCCGTGACGTTCTCGTCCTGGGCGAGGGCAACGGCCGCGCGGTGGACGTGGTGAGCACGGTCCCGTCGGTCTTCGCCGAGCTCCTGGAGCAGGCCGCGGACAGGATCGGCGCGGACACCATGGTGTTCGCGGGCGAGGCGCTGCCAGGCGGCCTGGTGCGCCGCATACGCGAGCTGAACCCCGCGGCGCGCGTCGTCAACGGGTACGGGCAGAGCGAGACGTTCTACGCCACCGCGTTCTCCCTGCCCGTGGGGCAGGAGTGGACCGCGGACGGCGGGCTCCCCATCGGAGCTCCGCTCGGCGATGTGCGCACCTACGTGCTCGGCCCCGGCCTGGCCCCGGTGCCGCCGGGCGTGGCGGGCGAGCTGTACGTGGCGGGTGCCTGCATGGGCCGCGGCTACCACCGGCAGCCCGGCCTGACCGCCGACCGCTTCGTCGCCGACCCGTACGGTCCCGCCGGGGCCCGCATGTACCGCACGGGCGACCTGGCCCGCTGGAACGGCGAGGGCCAGCTGGAGTACGCGGGCCGCGGCGACGACCAGGTCAAGGTACGCGGGTTCCGGATCGAGCCGGGCGAGGTCGAGGCCGCTCTGGCCGCCTGCCCCGGAGTCGGCCAGAGCGTGGTCACCGTCCGCGACGACCAGCGCGGCGCCAGGCGTCTGGTGGGATACGTGACACCGGCGCAGCCAGGCACCGACCTGGCCGTGGACAAACTCCGCGCCCAACTGGCCGAGCGCCTGCCGGAGTACATGGTCCCGGCCGCGTTCATGGTCCTCGACCGCTTCCCGCTCGCACCCAACGGCAAGCTCGACCGCAAGGCGCTTCCCGAACCGGAACTCGTCGGCGGTGTCTACCGCGCGCCGAGGAACCCGCAGGAAGAGGTGCTCTGCGAGCTGTTCGCCGAGGTCCTCGGCGTGGAACGGGTCGGCATCGACGACTCGTTCTTCGACCTCGGCGGACACTCACTCCTCGCCACCCGGCTCGCCAGAAAGATCCTTCTGCGGCTCGGCTTCGAGGTGGCGATCCGAACGATCTTCGAAACCCCCACCGTCGCTGAACTGTCGGGGAATGGGAAAGGCAAGGCCAGGTCCAGCAGGCCCCGGCTGCGCAGGATGACCGAAGGGGCAGATTCAAAGTGATTCCGTTGTCATACGCGCAGCGACGGCTGTGGTTCCTCGACCAGTTCGAGGGGCCCAACGCGAAGTACAACATCTCGCTGGCACTGAGGCTGACCGGAGAGCTGGACCCCGCGGCCCTCCGCGCGGCACTGCACGACGTGGTGGGCCGCCACGAGGCCCTGCGGACGCTGATCGGAGTCGAGGAGTCGGGCGCGCCGTACCAGCGGGTGCTGCCGGCCGACGAGACCGGCCTCGACGTGACCTTCTCGGCGGTGGAGCGCGAAGGGGTGCCCGACGCGATAGCCGGAGCGGTGGCGCACGCCTTCGACCTGGCCGGGGAGATTCCGGTGCGGGCGCGGGTGTTCCGGTGCGCGCCGGACGAGCACGTCCTCGTCATCGTGGTGCACCACATCGCCGCGGACGGCGAGTCGCTGGCGCCCCTGGCCCGTGACCTGGTCACCGCCTACACCGCGCGCCGCGGGGGCGGAGCCCCGCAGTGGGAGGAACTCCCGGTCCAGTACACCGACTACACCCTTTGGCAGCAGGAGCTGCTGGGCTCCGAGGACGACCCCGAGAGCAGAGTGTCGTCCCAGTTCGCCTACTGGCAGACCGAGCTGACGGGAGTTCCGCAGCCGCTGCAACTGCCCACCGACCGGCCTCGCCGGGCGGTGGCAGGTTCCCCCGGCGACCTCGTCGCCTTCACCGTCGACACCGAACTCGCCGCCCAGGTCGAGAGATTCGCTCTCAGCCGGCGTGCGTCCCTGTCGATGGTGCTGCAGGCCGCGCTCGCCGTGCTCCTCGGACGGCTCGGCGGCGGCGACGACATCACGATCGGCTCCCCGATCGCGGGGCGCACCGACGAGGCCCTGGCCGACCTGGTGGGCTGCTTCGCGAACACGTGGGTGCTGCGCGCGGACCTGTCCGGCGACCCGACCTTCGAGGAGGTCGTCGACCGGGTGCGGGACAAGGCGTTGACGGCGTACGACCACCAGGACGTGCCCTTCGAGCGGCTCGTGGAGCTGCTCAACCCGGAGCGCTCCACCGCCTACCACCCGCTGTTCCAGACGCTGTTCACCTGGCAGAACATCACCACACCGGAGTTCGACCTGCCCGGTCTGCGGGTCGGCTTCGAGCCCGTGGGCATCGAGTCGGCCAAGTTCGACCTGTCCTTCACCCTGGGTGAGTCGGTCACCGAGGCCGGCCGCACCATCGAGGGGACCATCGACTACGCCACGGACCTCTTCGACCGGGGAACCGTTCAGGCCATGACTGAGCGGCTCGTGCACGTGCTGCGCCAGGTGGCGGCTGAGCCCGGCCGCTGTGTCGCGGACGTGGACGTGCTGTCCCCGGCCGAGCGGGACCAGATCCTGGTCGAGTGGAACGACACCCGGAGGGCTGTCTCCGACCTGACGGTTCCGGAGCTCTTCGCCCGGCAGGCCGCGGCCACCCCGGACGCGGTTGCCGTGATCAGCGGCGACACGACACTCACGTACCGCGAGCTCGACGCACGCGCCAACCAGGTGGCGCACTGGCTGATCGAACGGGGAGCGCGCGCCGAGAGCCTCGTCGCGGTGGCGCTGCCGCGCTCGCCCGAGCTGATCGTGGCGCTGCTCGCCGTGCTGAAGACCGGTGCCGCCTACCTCCCGGTCGACCTCGGCTTCCCGGCCGCCCGCAATGAATCGGTCCTCAGGGACGCCGCCCCCGCGGTCGTGCTGGACAGCGACGCGCTGGCACGGGACTTCGGCGCGTACCCGGTCGACGCCCCGGACGTGACCGGCAGATCGATGACATCGGCCGCCTACGCCATCTACACCTCCGGTTCGACGGGCGTACCCAAGGGCGTGGTGGTCTCCCACGGGGCCCTCGGCAACTTCCTCGCCTCGATGCAGGAGCACATCGGACTGCGGCCGGAGGACCGGCTGCTGGCCGTCACCACGATCGCCTTCGACATCGCCGGGCTCGAGGTCTTCCT
This sequence comes from Streptomyces sp. QL37, assembly GCF_002941025.1. Lineage (NCBI taxonomy): Bacteria > Bacillati > Actinomycetota > Actinomycetes > Kitasatosporales > Streptomycetaceae > Streptomyces > Streptomyces sp. QL37. Next base: position 6,325,824 of record NZ_PTJS01000001.1, read on the forward strand.
CCCTCTGCTCCACGGTGCCGGGCTCGTCGTCGTGGACAAGGACGTCATCCTTCAGCCCTCCGCCGTGCTCGACGTGGTGCGTCGGACCGGCGTCTCGGTGGTGCAGGCCACCCCCGCGTTCTGGCAGATGCTGGCCGCCCACGACCCCGCGGGCCTCACAGGTCTGCGTGTCCTGGTGGGCGGCGAGGCGCTGCCCACCGACCTCGCCGCGCTGCTGCACAAGCACGCGGCGCAGGTCACCAACGTCTACGGGCCGACCGAGACCACCATCTGGTCCACCCTCGCCCCGGTCACCGTCACCGAAGGGGCCCCGCCGATCGGCCGCCCCATCGGGAACACGCAGGTGTACGTCCTGGACGCGACGCTGCGACCGGTGGCGCCCGGCGTGATCGGTGACCTGTACATCGCGGGTGACGGTGTGGCCCGCGGCTATCTCAACCGCCCCGGCCTGACCGCGGAGCGCTTCATCGCGAACCCCTTCTCCCCGGGGCACCGGATGTACCGCACCGGAGACCTCGCGCAGTGGTCCGCCGCGGGCTGCCTCTCGTACGCGGGCCGCGCGGACAACCAGGTCAAGGTCCGAGGCTTCCGCATCGAACTGGGCGAGATCGAAACGGCACTGACGCTGCACCGGGGCGTCGCCCAGGCCGCGGCCGTCGCCTGGACCGAGGAGTCCGGAGGCACGCGCCTCGCCGGATATGTCGTGCCGGCGGCCGACGCCGAACCCCTCGACCCGGCCGCTCTGCGGGAGTTTGTGGCGGAGCGGTTGCCGGAGTACATGGTTCCGGCAGCCCTCGTGGTCCTGGACGCGCTGCCGCTGACCGCGAACGGGAAGGTGAATCGTAAGGCCCTGCCGGAGCCGGAGTTCGCGGCAACTGTGTCGCGTGCGCCGAGGACTCCGCAGGAGGAGGTCCTGTGCGGTCTGTTCGCCGAGGTGCTGGGTCTGGACTCGGTGGGTGTGGAGGACTCGTTCTTCGATCTGGGTGGGCATTCGCTGCTTGCGACGCGTCTGGTTTCGCGGATCCGGGCGGGGTTCGGTGTCGAGCTCGGGGTGCGTGCGGTGTTCGAGGCGCCGACGGTTGCCGGGCTGGCCTCGCGGCTGGACGGCGGGCGTCAGTCGCGTCCCGCGTTGGTTGCCGGGGTGCGTTCGGAGCGGCTTCCGTTGTCGTATGCGCAGCGTCGGCTGTGGTTCCTGGACCAGCTGGAAGGCCCCGGCGCGACCTACAACCTGCCGTTCGCGCTGCGCTTGACCGGCGGCGTCGACGAAGCCGCGGTGCGGGTGGCGCTGACCGACGTGGTGGGGCGGCACGAGAGCCTGCGCACCGTGTTCGAGACGGTGGACGGCGAGCCCTCACAGCGGATCCTGGCGGACGTCGTGCCGGAGCTGCACGTCGTCGCGGTCGGCGAGGACGAGTTGCCGTCCGTGATCGAGAAGGCCGCGGCGTGCACGTTCGACCTGGCAGGTGAGATCCCGATACGCGCGTGGCTGTTCGAGCTCTCCGCGGACGAGCACGTGCTGATGCTGGTCCTGCATCACATCGCGGCGGACGGGTGGTCGATGGCGCCGCTGCTGCGTGACCTGTCCGTCGCTTATGGTGCGCGGCTTGAGGGCGGGGTTCCGGAGTTCGTGGTGCTGCCGGTGCAGTACGCGGACTACGCGTTGTGGCAGCGGGAGGTGCTGGGTTCGGAGGAGGACCCGGACAGTGCTGTCAGCGAACAGCTGGCTTACTGGAAGGGTGTGTTGGAGGGTTCGCCGGCTGAGCTTGCGTTGCCGTACGACCGGCCGCATCCCGCGGTGCCCTCGCATGTCGGGCGGACGGTTCCGTTCGAGGTGGATGCGGAGGTGCACCGGGGTCTGCTGCGGCTGGCGCGTGAGCGTGATGTGACGCTGTTCATGGTGCTCAATGCCGCTCTGGCGGTGGTTCTGTCGCGGATGGGTGCCGGTGAGGACGTGCCGGTGGGTGCGGCGATGGCCGGGCGTGGCGATGAGGCTCTGGATGATCTGGTCGGGTTCTTCGTGAACACGGTCGTTCTGCGTACGGATCTGTCGGGTGATCCGTCGTTCGTGGAGTTGTTGGAGCGGGTGCGTGAGGTGCATCTGGGTGCGCATGCGCATGTGGATGTGCCGTTCGACCGGCTGGTGGACGCGCTGGGTCTGGACCGGTCGGCATCCCGGCAGGCGCTGTTCCAGGTGATGCTGGTCCTGCAGAACAACAGCCACGGCCACCTCGCCTTCCCCGGCGTCGAAGCGGGCGCGGAACACGTCGAGCTGAGCGTCGCCAAGTTCGACCTGACCGTGCATCTCGCCGAGGGCGCCGACGCCCAGGGCGAACCGGCCGGACTGCGTGGCGGCCTGGAGTACGCCGTCGACGTCTTCGACCACGACACCGCCGAAGCGCTGGCGCGCAGGCTCCACCGGGTCCTCGGGGCCATGGTCGCGGATCCCGGCGCCAAGGCCGGCCGGGTGGACGTGCTGCTGCCCGGTGAGCGCGAGGAGCTGGCGTCCTGGAATGACACGGCGACCGGCGCGCCCGTGCGGACATGGCCCGAGGTGTTCGCCGAGCGGGTGGCACGGACGCCGGACGCTCCGGCCGTGCTGTCGGACGAACTTCGTCTGACGTATGCGGAGTTGGACGCACGCGCCGAGCGTGTGGCGCGTTGGCTCGTCCGGCAGGGGGTGGGCGCCGAGGACGTGGTGGCGCTGCCCCTGACGCGGTCCGTCGAGCTGGTGGTGGCCGCGCTCGCGGTGTCCCGGGTGGGAGCGGCATGGCTGCCGGCCGATCCGGCGTATCCGGCGGAGCGGCTGCGGTTCATGCTCGACGACGTGCGTCCGCGCCTCGTCCTCGACTCCGAGGAGTTGGCACGGATCGAGTCCGGCCCCGACGACGGGGACGCCTCCGCGGTCCGCGTGCCGCCGGCCCCCTCCCAGCTGGCGTACGTGATCTACACCTCCGGTTCGTCCGGTGTACCGAAGGGCGTCGCGGTCAGCCACTCCGGGTTGATGAGTCTTGCCGCGTCCATGGCTGAGCGCTCCGGGGCGGAGGCGGGGAGCCGGGTGCTTCAGCTGACGTCGCCGAGCTTCGACGCCTCGGTGATGGAGATGATGCTCGCCTTCGGCGTGGGCGCGACGCTGGTCGTGGCCCCCGAGGGCCGCCTCGCGGGCGAGGCCCTGGGAGAGGTGATGGTCCGCCACGGGGTGACCCACGCCCTGATCCCGCCCGCGGTCCTCGCGACCGTGCCGGAGCTTCCCGAGGGAATCCTGACCAGCCCGGTCGTGGGCGGCGAGGCCTGCCCCGCCGAACTGGTGGACCTGTGGGCCCCCGGGCGGCGCATGATCAACGCGTACGGCCCGACCGAGGTGACGATCACCGGCACGATGAGCGCCCCCCTGGTGTCGACCGGGCAGACCCCGTCGATCGGCGGTCCCGTCGCGGACACCCGGGTGTACGTCCTCGACAACCGCCTGCAGCCGGTCCCGCCGGGCGTGGTGGGCGAACTGTACGTCGCGGGCGCCGGCCTGGCCCGCGGCTATGTGAACCGGGCGGGCCTGACGTCCGAACGGTTTGTGGCCAGCCCGTTCGGTACGGGCGAGCGCCTCTACCGGACCGGTGACCTGGTCCGCTGGAACGGCGAGGACGGCCTGGCGTACGTGGGCCGCGCGGACGAACAGGTCAAGATCCGCGGCTTCCGCATCGAGCTGGGCGAGGTGGAGTCGGCGCTGGCCGCCCACCCCGACATCGCCCAGGCTGTGGCCCTCGTCCGGGAGGGCGGCGGGAGCCGGGGCAGGCAGCTGGTCGCGTACGTCGTGCCCGAGGACGCGACGGCTCCAGACCCGATGGCGCTGCGGGAGTTCACGGGCGGGCGGCTGCCCGAGTACATGGTCCCCGCCGCAGTCGTCGTGCTGGACGAGCTGCCGCTGAACACGAACGGCAAGCTGGACCGCAAGGCCCTCCCGGAGCCGCAGTTCACCGGTGGCGTCTACAGGGCACCGCGCAATCCGCAGGAAGAGGTGCTGTGCGGCCTGTTCGCCGCCGTCCTCGGAGTGGACACCGTGGGCGTCGACGACTCGTTCTTCGACCTGGGCGGCCACTCCCTGCTCGCCACCCGGCTGATCTCGCGCATCCGCTCCGCGCTCGGCGCGGAGCTGGGGGTCCGTACGGTCTTCGAGGCACCGACCGTCGCCGAACTGGCTGCCCGCCTTCAGGACGCGTCCGGCGCGCGCCCCGCGCTGACGCGTGCCGTGCGGCCCGAGCGGCTGCCGCTCTCCTTCGCGCAGCGACGGCTGTGGTTCCTCGACCAGTTCGAGGGCCCGAGCGCGACGTACAACGTCCCGATCGCGCTGCGCCTCACCGGGAAGGTGGACGTCGAGGCGCTGCGGGCGGCGCTCTCCGACGTGGTGGGCCGGCATGAGAGCCTGCGCACCCTGATCGCCGTCGACGGGACGGGCGTTCCCTTCCAGCGGGTGCTCCCGGCCGACGATGCCGTCCTGGACCTGACCGTGCGCCCGGTGCGGCCCGAGGGCGTCCCGGACACGATCGAGAAGGCCGCGGCCCACGTCTTCGACCTCGCGACGCAGATCCCCCTCGACGCCTCGCTCCACGAGGTGGCCCCGGACGACTTCGTCCTGGTGCTCGTCGTGCACCACATCGCGGGCGACGGCGAGTCCATGGCCCCACTGGCCCGTGACCTGGTGCGCGCGTACACGGCCCGTAGGGACGGAGTCGCCCCCGAGTGGGACGAACTCCCCGTCCAGTACGCCGACTACACGCTGTGGCAGGAGGAACTGCTCGGCTCGGACGACGATCCCGACAGCAGGCTGGCGGGCCAGTTCGGCTACTGGCGCGGAGAGCTCGGGTTCGACGAGGAGGCCCACCCGGTCGCCCCTGTGGCTCGGGGCCGGGGGGCCACGGTCCCGATCGTGCTGCAGGCCGCCCTCGCGGTGCTGCTGCGCCAGCTCGGCGGTGGCGACGACGTCACGATCGGTTCGCCGATCGCGGGGCGCACCGACGAGGCCCTGGCCGATCTGGTCGGGTTCTTCGCCAACACGTGGGTGCTGCGCGCGGACCTGTCCGGCGACCCGACCTTCGAGCAGTTCGTCGACCGGGTGCGGGACAAGGCGTTGACGGCGTACGACCACCAGGACGTGCCCTTCGAGCGGCTCGTGGAGCTGCTCAACCCGGAGCGCTCCACCGCCTACCACCCGCTGTTCCAGGTGATGTTCGCCTGGCAGAACGTGAGCACACCCGACTTCGACCTGCCCGGTCTGCACGTGGGCTTCGAGCCGGTGGCGTTCGACCTGGCGAAGTTCGACCTGTTCTTCAGCATGAGCGAGTACACGGGGCCGGACGGACGCGCCCTGCACGGCACCGTGGAGTACGCGGCCGACCTCTTCGACCGGGAGACCGCCCAGCTCATCTCGGAACGCTTCGTGCGGATACTGCGGCAGCTGATCACCGCCCCCGCCGTGCACATCGCCGGTGCCGACCTCCTCTCGCCCGCCGAGCGCGAGCAGGTGCTCGGGGAGTGGAACGACACCGAAGCGCACACCCCGGCGCTGACCGTCCCGGACATGATCGAGCGTCAGGCCGCAGCCACACCGGACGCGCCCGCGGTGACGTACGGGGAGGAGACGCTGACCTACGGCGAGCTCAACGCGCGGGCGAACCGGCTCGCCCGTGAGCTGGTCCGGCTCGGCCAGGGACCGGAGTCGGTGGTCGGCCTGGCGCTGCCCCGCTCGGCCGACCTCGTCGTCGGCTTGCTGGGCGTGCTCAAGTCGGGTGCCGGATACCTTCCGATCGACCCGCGCTACCCGAGCGCGCGCCTTGACCACGTGCTCTCCGACGCGGCGCCCGGACTGCTCCTCACCACGGCCGGGACGGCCGATGTGCTGCCGGAGCACGATGTTCCGTGCCTGTACCTCGACGGCCTCGACCTGACCGCCGGCGAGGGAGCCGACCTCGCAGCCGAGGAGCGCCGTGGCCCGTGGGGCCCGGGCAACCTGGCGTACCTGATGTACACGTCGGGCTCCACGGGCCGCCCCAAGGGTGTGGCCATCACGCACGCGGGCCTGGTGAACGGCGTACTGAGACTGGCCGACGTGCTCGGCGTACGGGCCGGATCTCGCATGCTGGGCGCCACCTCGATCAATTTCGACGTGTCGGCCTCCGAGGTCTTCACCGCCTTGAGCCACGGGGCGTGCGTGGACGTGGTGCGCGACGTGCTGGAGCTGGCCGAACGCGACAGCTGGACCGGTGGAGTGGTCCAGGCGGTCCCGTCGGTGTTCTCCGAGATCCTGGACGAGATCGCCGGGAAGACGCGGGTGGACACCGTGGTGCTCGCCGGCGACGGACTGCCCGCGACGCTGCTGGAGCGGATGCGCACAGCGATGCCGCACACCCGCCTCGTCCAGGCGTACGGGCAGACCGAGTCCTTCTACGCGACGGCCTTCGTGGTCCCGGACGACTGGTCCGGCCAGGGCAAGGTCCCGATCGGCAGCCCCCTCGGCAACATGCGCACCTATGTGCTGGGTTCCGGTCTCGTGCCGGTCCCGGTCGGCGTCACGGGGGAGCTGTACGTGGCGGGCGCGGTCGGCCGTGGCTACCACGGTCGGGCGGAGCTGACCGCGGAACGCTTCGTGGCCGACCCGTTCGGCCGTCCCGGCGACAGGATGTACCGCACCGGTGACCTGGCCCGCTGGGGAGCTGACGGGAAGCTGGAGTTCGTCGGGCGGGCGGACGCGCAGATGAAGATCCGGGGTCTGCGCATCGAACCTGCGGAGATCGAGGCAGCCATCACCGCGCACCCGGGCGTCGGCAAGGCCGTCGTACAGCTGCGGGCCGGACAGTCGTCGGCCGCCGAGCGGCTCGTCGGATACGTCGTCCCCGCGGACGCCGACGGGGACGCGGAAGAGCGGACGGGTTCGCCCGCGGGGACCGGTGGACTCGACGCCGACGAGCTGCTGCGCTTCGTGTCGGGCCGGCTCCCCGAGTTCATGGTCCCGGCGGCATTCGTCGTACTCGATCGCTTCCCCCTGGACCCCAACGGCAAGCTCGACCGGCGGGCTCTGCCCGACCCGCAGTTCGCGGAACGCTCCTACCGGGAGCCGAGCACCGCACAGGAGCAGGTGCTGTGCTCGGTGTTCGGAGAGGTACTCGGGCTGGCGCGGGTCGGCGTCGACGACGACTTCTTCGCGGTGGGCGGCGACAGCATCCGCTCGATCCAGGTGGTCGCACGCGCACGGGCCCTGGGCGTCGAAGTGACGCCCCGCGAGGTCTTCGAACACCGGACGGTGGCGCGCCTCGCGGCAGCCGCGACGGCGAGCGGCCGGACCGCCGGGCCGGTCCTGGAGGAGTTGGACGGCGGGGGTGTGGGCTGGTCGCCGCTGCCGCCGGTCGGCCGGTATCTGATGGAGCTGGGCGGCGGGTTCGGCCGGTTCCAGCAGTCGATGGTCCTCGACCTCCCGGAAGGGATCGAGGCGGAGGGCCTCGCGGCGACGCTGACCGCGGTCCTCGACGCCCACGACGTGCTCAGGTCGCGGCTGGTCGCCGACGGAGACGGACTCGTGATGGACCCGCCGGGCTCGGTGGACGTCGCGGGCGTGCTGCGCAAGGTGCCCTGCGACGGGCACTGGGACGGGCAGGCGTGGTCCCGGTCGCTGACGGAGGAAGCCGACGCCGCCGCGGGTCGGCTCGACCCAGCGGCGGGCGTGATGGTTCAGTTCGTGTGGTTCGACCCGTCGGACGCGCCGGGCTCTTCGGACGCCGTGGGTGGCGGGCGTCTGCTGATCGCGCTGCACCACCTGGTGGTGGACGGTGTGTCCTGGCGGATCCTGCTTCCGGACCTCGCGACGGCCTGGGAGCAGGTGCGGGCAGGCGAGGACCCGGTGCTTCCCGAGGTGGCGACCTCGTTCCGGCGCTGGACGCACGCCCTCGTCGAGGAGGCGTGCGCATCGAGGCGGGTTGATGAACTCCCCTTGTGGGAGAAGGCGCTGGAAGGCCCCGACCCGCTTCTCGGCGCGCGCGGGCTGGACCCCGCGGTGGACGTCATGGCGACCCTGGACCAGGTGCAGGTCGTGGTCCCGGCCGAGGTGACGGAGGCCGTGCTGACGGCGGTGCCCTCGGCGTTCCACGGTGGTGTGAATGACGGGTTGCTGGCGGCGTTGGCGCTGGCTCTGGCGAAGTGGCGTGAGGGCCGCGGTGTGTCGGAGTCTTCGGCGCTGATCCGTCTGGAGGGCCACGGTCGTGAGGAGGAGGTGGTTCCCGGGGCGGATCTGTCGCGTACGGTCGGCTGGTTCACGAGCATGTTCCCGGTGCGTCTGGATGTGGCCGGGTTCGAGGTGGACGAGGCGCTGGCCGGTGGTCCGGCTGCCGGGGGTGTGCTCAAGGCGGTCAAGGAACAGCTGCGGGCCGTTCCCGACAAGGGCGTCGGCTACGGCCTGCTGCGCCACCTCAACGCGGAGACCGCGGAGGTACTCGCGCCGTACGCCACGGGCCAGATCGGGTTCAACTATCTGGGCCGCTTCTCGGCCACCGACATGCCCAAGAACCTTCGCGGTCTCGGCTGGACCCAGGCGCCCGGCTCCGACGTGTTCGCCGCACCGGACGCGGACATGCCGGCCATGACCACGCTGGACGTGAGCGCGATCGTGACCGACACGGCCACGGGGCCGCAGCTGGGCGCCGTGTTCCGCTTCCCGGGCGGGCTGTTGTCCCAGGAGGAGGTCGAGGAGCTGGCGGAGCTCTGGGCCACCGCGCTGGCCGGTCTGGCGGCGCACGCCGTGACGCCCGGCGCCGGCGGGCTGACCCCGTCGGATGTGCCGCTCGTATCGGTGAGTCAGCTGGAGATCGAGGCCTGGGAGAAGCACTATCCGAAGGTCGTGGACATCTGGCCGGTCACCGCGCTGCAGTCCGGGCTGCTGTTCCACACCATGCTGGTGGGATCCACGTTCGACGCCTACAACATGCAGCTGGCATTTCGGCTGAGCGGCCCGCTGGACCCCGCCCGGATGCGGGAGGCGGGCCAGGCGCTCCTGGACCGCCACCCCAACCTGCGCGTGGCCTTCGTCAACGACGTCGCGGGCCGGCAGGTGCAGGTCGTGACCGAGGGAGTCCCGCTGCCCTGGCAGGAGGCCGACCTCCGGGGCCACGCCGGTGAGCGTCAGCTGGAGGAGCTGGAGCAGCTCCTCCAGAAGGACCTGCACAGCAACTTCGCCCCGGTCGAGCCACCACTGCTGCGGATGACGCTCGCCAGAATGGCGGACGAGGACAACTTCCTGGTCTTCACCGCCCACCATGCGCTGTTCGACGGCTGGTCGCTGCCGGTCCTGATCCAGGACCTGCTGCGCCTCTACGCCGCGGAAGGCGACGAGACGTCGCTGCCCAGCCCGCGCAGCTACAAGGACTTCCTGACCTGGCTCGCCGGTCAGGACGAGGAGGCTTCCGCCCGACTGTGGGCGGAGGAGCTCGAAGGCATCGAGGAACCCACGCTGCTGGCTCCCGGGATGCCGGTCGGCCCCGACGAGACGGGCATCGGACAGCTCGAGGTGCCGCTGTCGGAGGCGGAGGCACAGGCCGTGGCGCGCTGTGCCGCCGGGTTCGGGGTCACCGTCAACACCCTGGTCCAGGGCAGCTGGGCACTGGTGCTCGCCGGTCTCACCGGCCGTGACGACGTAGTGTTCGGGGCCACCGTCTCCGGGCGCCCGCCCGTACTGGCCGACGTCGACTCCATGGTCGGCCTGTTCATCAACACGCTGCCGGTACGGGTGCGGTGCGATGCGGGCGAATCTCTCGCCGGGCTCTTCGGGGGGCTCCAGAACAGGCAGGCCGCGCTCCTCGACCACCACCACCGCAGCCTGACGGAGATCCATCAGCAGACCGGACTCGACGTCCTGTTCGACACGATGATCGCGTTCGAGTCGTACCCGGTGGACCAGGCGGGCCTGAGCGAGGCCAACACCGCCACGGAGTTCTCCCTCACGGAGGTCCGTCCGTACTCGGGGACGCATTACCCGCTGACCGTGATCGCCGTGGTCGAGCCGCATCTGCGCCTGACTCTGCACCACCAGCGCAGCCTCTTCGACCAGGCGGCGGCGGCAGATGTCGCCGAGCGGTTCGCACGGGTCCTGCGTCAGATCGTGACCGGGTCCGGGCTGCTCGTGGGACAGGTGGACCTTCTGTCCGACGCCGAACGGAAGCAGATGCTCGGCGCATGGGCCGGCACCGGGACCGACGTCGTACCGGCGACGATCCCGGAGGTCTTCGAACGCCAGGTGGCGGCAGGCCCGGAGGCCGTCGCCCTGGTGCACGGCGACGAGGAGCTCGATTACGGAGAGCTCGACGCGTGGGCGAACCAGGCGGCGTACGACCTGATCGACCGGGGGGTCGGGCCGGAGACCGTGGTCGCCGTGGCACTGCCCAGGACACCGCGCCTGATCGTGGCCCTTCTCGCGGTGCTCAAGGCCGGCGGCGCCTATCTGCCGATCGACCCCGCCTACCCCAGCGACCGGCTCGCGTACGTACTGAACCACGCCCGGCCCCACCTGGTCCTCACGGACGCGGCCACCGAATCAGTGCTGCCACGGAGCTCCGTGCCGCATCTGTACTTCGACGACATCGCAGGGGCGGCCGGGGCCGAAAGGCGCCGTACGGCCCCGGCCGACGAGGACCGTGTGTCGGCCCTGCGGCCGGACAACACGGCGTACGTGATGTACACGTCGGGCTCCACGGGGACACCGAAGGGAGTCGCCATCACCCACGGCAGCGTCACCAACGGTGTGTCCCAGTTGTCGCTGTCGCTGGGTGAGCCCTCCGGCCGCCGGATGCTCGCGAGCACGTCCGTCAATTTCGACGTGTCGGTGTTCGAGATGTTCACCACGCTCTCCACCGGCGGCAGCATCACCTTGGTCCGTGACGCCCTCGCCCTGGGAGAGGGAACCGAGTGGAGCGGCGACGTCATCAGCACCGTGCCCTCCGTCTTCGCGGAACTCCTGGAGCACGCGGCCGACAGGTTCCGTGCGCGCCACCTCGTGTTCGCCGGTGAGGCGTTGCCGGTGACCTTGGTCCAGCGCATCAGGGAGGTGATGCCTCACGCCAGGATCATCAACGCCTACGGGCAGAGCGAGACCTTCTACGCGACGTCGTTCGCCGTCCCGGACGAAGGGGAGTGGACGGGGCAGGCGAGTGCGCCGATCGGGACGCCACTGGGCAACGTGCGCACATACGTACTGGGCCCCGGGCTCGTTCCCGTACCGGCCGGTGTCGTGGGAGAGCTGTATGTGGCCGGCTCCTGCGCCGGGCGCGGCTACCACCGGCAGTCCGGCCTGACCGCCGACCGGTTCGTCGCCGACCCCTACGGTCCTTCGGGCTCGCGGATGTTCCGTACGGGCGACCTGGCCCGATGGAGCCCCGACGGGCAGCTGGAGTACGTCGGACGCGGTGACAACCAGGTGAAGGTCCGCGGCTTCCGAATCGAGCCGGGCGAGATCGAGGCCGCTCTGATGACCTGCCCCGACGTGGCTCAGGCGGTGGTCGTCCCGCGTGAGGGACGTGGCCCGGGCAAGCAACTGGTGGCGTACGTCACCACCTCCGCGGACCGTGGGGACGCCACGACCGACGTGTTGCGTGAACATCTCACCGGCCGTCTGCCGGACTACATGGTTCCGGCCGCCTTCGTGGTGATGAGCCGGCTGCCGTTGACCCCCAACGGAAAGCTCGACCGGGCCGCACTGCCCGAGCCGGACATCACGCGAGGGGTCGGTCGAGCGCCGCGGACCCCGCAGGAGGAAGTGCTCTGCTCCCTCTTCGCCGAGGTACTCGGCGTGGACGGGCTGGGGATCGACGATTCCTTCTTCGACCTGGGCGGACACTCGCTCCTCGTCACGAGGCTGACACGAAGGATCCTCGCGCTGCTGGGCGTGGAACTGCCCATCCGAGCCGTCTTCGAGACCCCCACCGTCGCGGGTCTGGCACGACAACTCGCGGGAGGCACCGGTTCGGGCCACTCAGCGGACCCGTTCGCCGTCGTGCTGCCCCTCAAGGCCGGGGGCGACGAGAAGCCTCTGTGGTGGATCCACCCCGGCGGGGGCCTGTGCTGGTCCTACATGGGCTACGCGCCGCACCTCACGGGGGACCGGTCGAGCTACGGCGTACAGGCGCGTGGCCTGGACGGCACGGGAGAGCTGCCCCGGTCGATCGACGAGATGGTCTCGGACTACCTGGAGGAAATGCTCACGGTCCAGCCCGAAGGCCCTTACCACGTGATCGGCTGGTCGTTCGGCGGCACTCTGGCACACGCGGTCGCTGCGGAACTCCAGCGACGGGGCCACGAGGTGGCGTTGCTGGCGCTCCTCGACGCCGCCCCCAGCGTCTTCTTCGCGGAGTCCAAGGACGCTCCCAAGGAGGAAGTGCGGCAGATGTTCCAGGCGTACGTCGCCATGGCGGAGTACGAATCCCTGGTGGACAGGATGACGGAGATCCAGATCGAGCACCTGGCTCTGATGAGGGAGTACACATCGCCCGTGTACGAGGGGGACGTGCTCTTCTTCAGCCCCACACTGGACTCGGTCATGCCGTTCGTGGAGACGTGGACGCCCTACGTGACGGGCCGGATCAGGGATCACGAGATTCTCTGCAACCACCACACCATGCACCTGCCCGAGCCCGCGGCGGCGATCAGTGCCGTCATCAACGGTGAGCTCGGCGGGAGTCGGCGCTCCGGCACCTGACCAGCCCGAGACGTCGTGTCCGCCCCCGGTCACCCGGCCCCTGCGCGGGTCCGGGGGCGGACACGACGTCAGAGCCGCCGAACCTCCACCACCGAGCTCGCCGGCTCACACTGCCTGACGGGCAGGGCAGCAATCGACTGCCCGGCGAGCCCGGGCAATTCCGTAGAAGTTTTTCCATTCTCCGAATTCAGTCATGCGCTCATGCGGAATGTTTCCTTCCGTAGCTCCAGCAGACACTTTCTGGACTAACTGCGGGGTATGGAGCATGCTACGAATGGTTCATTTCTTCGAATCGCTGGCCGATCCCTATTTGCGGAGGAATTTCGTTGCGGGAAATAGTCGCTGCCGCGCTGTCCAACGAGGCCGGGGAAGGAGACTTCCTGGCGCTGGAGGTGCCGGAGTCTTATCGGGGAGCCGTGGTGCTCAAGGAAGAGACATCCATGTTTGAAGGGATGGCTTCCGTCGACAAGGACCCGCGGAAGTCCATTCACATCCAGGATGTGCCAACACCCGAACCCGGCCCGGGCGAGGCGCTCATTGCCGTCATGTCCAGTGCCATCAACTACAACACCGTCTGGAGTTCCATCTTCGAGCCGCTTCCCACGTTCGCCTTCCTCGAACGGTATGCGCGGTCCGGCCCCACCGCCGCGCACCACGACCAGCCGTTCCACGTGCTGGGTTCGGATCTGTCGGGTGTGGTTCTTCGCACGGGCCCGGGGGTCAGCCGCTGGAAGGCGGGCGACCGGGTGGTCGCCCACTGCCTGTCGGTCGAGTTGGAGTCTCCTGACGGGCATGACGACACGATGCTCGACCCCGAGCAACGGATCTGGGGCTACGAGACCAACTACGGAGGCCTCGCGGAGCTGGCGCTGGTCAAGGCCAACCAGCTCATGCCGAAGCCCGGCCACCTCACCTGGGAGGAGGCGGCCGCCTCAGGGCTGGTCAACTCCACCGCGTACCGCCAGCTCGTCTCTCGCAACGGAGCCGGCATGAAGCAGGGGGACGTGGTCCTGATCTGGGGTGCGGGCGGCGGTGTCGGCTCCTACGCGACCCAACTCGCCCTCAACGGCGGCGCGGTGCCGGTCTGCGTGGTCTCCAACGAGCACAAGGCGGACCTGGTCAGGTCGATGGGTGCCGAGCTGATCATCGATCGCGCGGCGGCCGGATACCGGTTCTGGAAGGACGAGCGGACCCAGGACCCCTCCGAGTGGAGGCGATTCGGCGCCGACATCCGCGAGCTCACGGGCGGGGTGGACCCGGACATCGTCGTGGAGCATCCCGGCAGGGAGACCTTCGGGGCAAGCGTGTTCGTCGCCCGGCGGGGCGGCACGGTCGTGACCTGCGCCTCCACATCCGGGTTCCAGCACGAGTTCGACAACCGGTATCTGTGGATGAAGCTGAAGCGCATTGTCGGCACGCATTTCGCCAACTATCGCGAGGCGTGGGAAGCGAACCAGCTGATTGCTCGCGGAATGATCCATCCCACCCTTTCCCGGGTTTTCCCGCTTGCTGACACCGGCGAGGCTGCGGACGCGGTGCGGCGTAATACGCACAGCGGCAAGGTCGGGGTGCTGTGCCTGGCTCCGGGTGAGGGGTACGGGGTGCAGGACGCCGCACTGCGGGAACGCCATCTCGGAGCAATCAATCGATTCCGGACCCACCAGTGAAACCCGCCCCTTCTCGGCCGTGTCCCGCTGACGGGACAACAAGCTCGCCGGCACGAGGCCGGTCATTGAAAGGAACGCCAAGCCATGTTCGTTCCCGACGAATACCGCGAGCCCGTCAGTGGGTGGATGGTAGATCTGATACGCAAGAACCCACTGGCGCTACTTGTCAGTAATGGTGATGCGGAGAGCGGCCCGTTTGCCACGCAGCTACCAGTGATCAAGGATCCCGAGATGGTCGAGGAATGGACTCCTGACCTGTCAGGGGCTTCGCTTCTCGGTCACATGAACAGAAGGAACCCGCACTGGGCGGCCTTGGAGCCGGGCCAGGTCGTCCTGCTCACGTTCGCGGGGCCCCACGCCTATGTCTCGCCGACGGTCTACCAGAAGTCACCTGCGGCGCCGACATGGAACTTCACGTCGGTGCATGTGCGCGGTGTCATCGAGAAGATCGAATCACCGGAGTCGACCCTGGAGGTGGTCAAGTCCACCGTGCGTTCGTTCGAGCGGGAAATGGGCACCGGCTGGGACATGAGCGAATCCGTCGACTACTTCCGCTCGATCGCTCCCGGTGTGGGCGCGTTCCGTATCGCGGTGACCGGGGCGGAGGGCATGTTCAAGCTCAGCCAGGAACAGGAACCCCACATCAGGGAACGGGTGCGGGACTCCTTCGCCCAGCGGCAGTGCAGTCGGCACATCGAGACGGCCAAGCTCATGAGCGACCTGCCGTAACGCGCGGCGGGTGGATGACGAGGCGGTCGCGGCCAGGCCGCCGGAACCGCCTCGTCATCCATGTGGCGTTTCCCGGAAGTGCCTTCACCGGTGGGCCTCACGTGCGCACGGGGTCGTGCTTCGACAGCCCGCTCGTACAGAGTTCCGGGGCCCTGCTCAGGGAACGGAATCGGCACCCTGCTCCAGCCTGTCCAGGCCGAGTCGGGTGCCGACGTGTTCGTTCTCAGCCTCGTCGAGGCCTTCTGCGACGACAGCTGTCCGCGCGGGCGTAAGGTCTTCGGTTACCCGGCACCCACCGAGCGCTGCCGGCGGCGGTAGCGCAGTCTCACCGGTGTCGGCCAGGTCCCCGGGATTACGCGGGGTTCAGCGCGGGAAGGGCGCCGGAAGGCGGCGCCAGCGGTGCTTCTGGTTCATCCAGAGCGCTCCCCGCCGCAGTGTCGAGCGTGACGAGAACCCAGTTCTCGAAGTCGACGCCCAGCTGCTCCGCGGCCTTCTGCCACCACTGAACGCGACTGTCCGGCAGGGAGAGCCGGCGGGTGGCGCCGGGCGAGTTGGCCGCAGCGGGACCCTCTCGGTTCGCGTCACGCAGGGCGTTGCGGAGCAGCTTGGTCGTCCACCCTCCCTGCTCTGCGCGATCCAGCCAGATCTCCTGTTCCTTCAGCGGCAGGGAGGCGACCTCCGCGTGATGCTGGAAACTCAGTTTCGCCCTGCGGCGGCTCAGGCTGAACCTTCGTGAGACCCAGGCGTAGTTGCGCAGCGTCTGGTACTTGAGGCCGGCGGTGCGTATGCCTCGTTGATACCGATCGGCGTAGTTGTCCTTGCCGTAGACGAGCCAGTCACCGAGCCACCATGACGACGAGTCGACGACGCCGGCGAGCTGCCCGCCGGCGTCCTCCCACTCCTTGAACGAGAGCTTGCTCGGTATCTGCAGGCCGACACGGGTCGTGAGGACCGTGTTGGGCCGCGGAGCGTCGAGCGTCGATCTTCGGCGTCCCTGCGCCGGGACGAAGGGGCGGGTGGCATGGCCGGAATTGCCGAGCTCGACACCGTTCGTCGCGTTCATCTGAAATCCCCCTTGTAAATAAGAACAAAGTGAAAGGAGCGCCGGGGCACGGGTTCTATGGCAGGTCACACCTATCTGCACTCGCTGTGCGTGGGCATGTGAAGGCGCGGCAGAGCTGCGGCTTTGAAACCCCCGTGCCGCGTCATCCCTGAATGGTCGATGGAATTCAAGCCTGCGGCGACTTCGTGGGCAAGGGGGCCCGGAGTGTGCGTCACCACTTGGCAAAGTCGGTTGCCTTCCGTGACCGAGCACTCTCTCGTGGTGATGTAATCCGGGTCACAGCGTCACCTTATGTCGGGTTTGCATCCTTTATCCTTCTTTGCTCGGCCGGTGTCCCACACGATCGATTTTGAGCCAGATAGAGAGTGCTATCGGCTAGATGAGGCGCTGAGACTTCCGTTTCGGCAGGAGAGCTGATCCCTGCGCTTTCGTGAAGCGAATTGGCTGACAGCTACCTATTGGCGTCTTGTGTCCCGGAGTGTGGCCGCTGGGAAGTCGTAAAGATTTTTTGCCGGCGCCTAGTGGCCGAAGTGGCGTGGGTATATTTCGGAGGCATACTGCTAGGGGCGCATGAGTTCGGGGGACGGCATGGGGGATGATTTCGCACTCGATGGTCCGGTTTCCCCCTCGATTTCTCAGTGGGGCCAGTCGGGGGAGGAGTGCTTACGTGAGTTCACGACCGCGCTCTTCGGACACCTGCCCCGAGTGGATCAGCACAGATGGGCGCAGCTCTACCTGGAGGCGCTGCTCGCCACTCCCGGCAAGAAGTCCGTCCGGCGGCTCGCCGCCACGGTTTCGAACTCCGCGGCGACGGCTCAGTCGCTGCGGAACTTCCTGAACTCCAGTCCGTGGGAATGGGATCCGGTCATGCGCGAGTTGAGCGCCTGGACGGCACGGCGCGGACCCGTCCGTGCGTGGTCGATCGGCACGGCCCTCCTGCCCAAGCGTGGCGACCGGTCCGCCGGAGTCCACCAGCACTTCGACTCCCATTCGGGACGTACGCTCAACTGTCAGGTCGCGGTGGGGGCGTTCCTGTGCGTGGGCCGTGCCCATGTGCCCGTCGACTGGCGCCTGTTCATGCCCTTCTCGTGGACGAACGATCTGATTCGACGTCAGATGGCACGCATACCGGACAGTGAGGGGCACCGCCCGCTGTGGGCTCAGGCGCTGGCGACGGTGGACGGCCTGGCCGAGAGTTCCGAGCCCGTCCCCGTGGTCGCGGACATCGGGTCCAGCCCGGATGTCCGGCATCTGGTCCAGGGGCTCAGCCGGCGTGGGTACGCGGCGGTCGTCAGGGTGCCGGAACGCATCAAGGTCATTCCGTTCGAGCGCGGGTCGGGACTTCCGGGGTTGACCACCGCCAAGGCCTGTCTGTCCAAGGGTACGGTTGCCGACATCGATGTCCCGCTGTCCGGGGGGCCGGGTCGGCAACGCGTCCGCGTACGGTCCGCTCCGGTGCGGCTGCCCGGCGTCGAGGACGGCGTGAGCGCTCGGAGCGACCTGCAGTACCAGCTCTTCACCGAGAGCGAGCCGGGCAACCGCGACGGAGCGGTATGGATCACGACCTTGCCCCGCCGTGTCCTCGTGGAGGCCGTGGAGCTCAGCGGTCTTGCGGCCGGCACCGTCGACGCGGTCGCCGTCATGGGGAGCTCCCTCGGGCTGATGGACTTCGAGGGGCGCTCATATCCCGGCTGGTATCACCACATGGCCCTGGTCTCCGCGGCATATGCCTTTCGGAGTCTGGGGGGCGGTTCGGCCCCCTTCGGTGAGGGGGCCTCCGCGTGCGGCCGTGGCACGCCCGCCGTGGAGTTGGACGCCGAGTGCGGGTGATGCCGGCCTGGCGGGGGAGACGTCCTGGGGTCGGGGAGTGCCCGGCTGTGTCCTGTCGGCGGGACGGCCGGGGGATCGTCGGCGGAGCAGGCCTGCGGCAGGACGTCACCGGGTGACGTCACCCCGAGGCGAATCTGACGTCACTTCGGTTGTGGTGACGTCACATCTGACGCTATGGTGACGTCATGGATCTGGCGCCGTTTGTCGTGAGCCTCAATCGAGCAGTCGCCGCTGCCGGTACAGCAGGAGGAGAGGAGGCCGAAGCTTTTCTCGCACGATTCGCCGTGCCTCTGGAGTCGGCCATCAGGCTCACTCTGCTGGAAGTGGTGTCGGCTGCGGCCGACGAGATTGCCGCAGACCTGAAGCCGGGGTCGGTGGACGTGGTTCTCCGGGGAAGCAACCCCGGCTTCAGGGTTACGGTTCCGAAGGAGGAGCCGCCGCCTTCGGCCTCCGGCGCTTCGGCTCCGGCCGAACCGCCTTCCGCTCAGCCCGCGGCGGACGGTGCGACGGCGCGGGTCACCCTTCGCATTCCCGAGACGGTCAAGTTGAAGGTCGACGAAATCGCAGGCCTGGAAGGCTTGTCGGCGAACGCCTGGCTCGCCCGTGTCATCACTGCCGCTGTGGGCGGCTCCGGCTCCGGCTCCCGCGCCGGCGACGGACTGCGGATCGGCCAGGGTTACTCCGGCTGGTCCCGCTGAGGAGCGAATCCGCCGCAGCAACCGGGGCTTCGCCGCCCCGACCCCGTTCAGCCGTTCGACGTTCATTTCCCGGACTGATCAGAAAGGCATTTGGCATGCCCACTTTCGAGACCCCCGACCCGATCTCCGTCCATCTCAGCATTGCCGCCGGAGACGTCGAGTTCAGGGCGGATGATCGTACGGAAACCGTGGTGGAAGTCCGGCCGAGCAACAGCAGCGAGGCCAGCCGCAGGGCAGCCGAGGAGACCAAGGTCGACTACAGCGGCGGTAAGTTGCAGATCCGCGGTCCCAAGCCGCGCCGCAGGCTGTTCGGCAAGCAGAAGAACGTCGAGACCACGAGCGACGAGTCGATCCATGTCGCGATCAACCTGCCGACGGGGTCCCGCGTGCAGGGCGATGCGGCCGTCGGCTGCGTCGACGCACAAGGCCGGCTCGGCGCCTTCCGGTTCGAGTCGGGGTGCGGCGACATCCGCATCGAGGAGACCACCGGTCTTCGCCTGGAGGCAGGACTCGGCAACGTAACTGTCAAGCGCGTCCAGGGAGACGTCGACATCACCGTCGCACAGGGCAAGCTGCGCATTGCCGACATCGACGGGTCCGCCACGATCGAGAACCTCAGCGGTGTGACCAAGGTCGGCCACGTCGCACGCGGTCTGACGGTGCAGGCGACGAACGGCGATGTGTCGGTGGGGCGGGCGGACGGCGACGTCAAGGTCAAGAACGCCAACGGCGACGTCCAGGTCAGCGAAGTCACGCGAGGATCCATCACTCTCGAGACGGCCCACGGCTCGATCGAGGTCGGCGTGCACGAGGACTCGGCGGCGCACATCGACGCCCAGGCGCTGGTGGGCGGTGTCCGCAATTCCCTGAACTCCGCCGACGGGCCCGGGACCTCCGACGAGACCGTCAACCTGCACCTGCGCACCCTGGTCGGCCAGATCGACATCCACCGCTCCTGACGGAGCTCGTCCCCACGAGACACCAAACAGAGTCCCCACGAGACACCAAACAGAAGGGAGGGGACGTGACCACGCCCCCCACAGCCATCAAGGCAACAGGATTACGCAAGGCCTACGGCGACAAGGTGGTGCTCGACGGCATCGACCTGGACATCCCGGCAGGCACGATCTTCTCGCTCCTCGGCCCCAACGGAGCCGGCAAGACGACGACGGTCGAGATCCTCGCGACGCTCACCGACGCCGACGGCGGAGAGGTGCACGTCGGCGGCCACGACATCATGCGGAACGCCGCGGGGGCTCGCGAGGCGATCAGTGTGACCGGTCAGTTCTCCGCGGTGGACAACCTGTTGACCGGCAGGGAAAACCTGATCATGATGGCGGACCTGTACCACCTGGGCCGCACTGCCGGCCGCGTCCGAGCTGCCGAACTGCTGGAGCAGTTCGACCTTCTGGGCGCGGCGGACAAGAGCGCCCTCACCTACTCCGGCGGCATGCGGCGCAGACTCGACCTTGCCATGACACTGGTCGGCAGGCCGCGCATCATCTTCCTCGACGAACCGACCACCGGCCTCGACCCCCGCAGCCGGCGCGCCATGTGGGACGTCATCCGTGGCCTGGTCGCCGACGGCGTCACCGTCTTCCTCACCACCCAGTACCTGGAGGAGGCGGACCAACTCGCAGACCGGATCGCGGTCCTCGACCATGGACGCCTGGTCGCCGAGGGCACCGCCGAGGACCTCAAGCGACGGGTCCCGGGAAGCTACATCCGGCTGCAGTTCGCGGAATCCCGCTACCTCGAGGCTGCGGCAAGCACGCTCCACAACGTGTCCAGGGACGAGAAGTCGCTCGCGCTGAAGGTGCCCACGGACGGCAGCGTCCGTTCCCTCAGGACGCTGCTGGACAAACTGGATGACGTGGCCATCGAGGTCGACGAACTCACCGTCCACTCCCCGGATCTCGACGACGTATTCCTGGCTCTTACCGACCCCAGCAGCGTGCAGAAGGGATCAGCCCGATGAGCAGCGCGTCCTTTGCCGTCAGTGATTCGATGACCATGCTCCGGCGCAGCCTGCGGCACGGTATCCGCTATCCCGTCATGCTGGTCTCCAGCCTGGCCACGCCCATCATTCTGCTGCTCATGTTCGTCTACATCCTCGGCGGCACCATGGGTGCGGGAATGGGAAGCGGATCGGCGGGGCGCATCGAGTATTTGAATTACATCGCCCCGTCGATGATCCTGCTCACGGTCTGCTATGGCGGCGGAACCACGGCCGTCATGGTGAGCGTCGATCTGACGGAAGGCATCGTCAAGCGATTCCGCACCATGCCGATCTCCCGCTCCGCCGTGCTCACCGGACACGTGATCGGCGGGACCCTCCGCACGACGGCCACCTTCACGCTCGTACTGCTGGTGGCTCTGCTCATGGGATTCAGGCCCACCGCCGGCCTTGTCGAATGGTTCGCCGCCTTCGGAGTGCTCATCCTGCTCGCCGTGGCCCTGACCTGGCTGTCCATCGCCTTCGGGGCCCAGGCCAAGAGCCCGGGTGGCGCCAACACCGCGATGCTGCCGCTGCAACTGCTGCCCCTGGTCAGCAGCGCCTTCGTGCCGACGGACTCGATGCCGACGGTGGTGCGCCTGTTCGCCGAGTACCAGCCCTTCACGCCCATCATCGACACGCTCCGCGGTCTCCTGATGGGCAGCGAGATCGGCAACAGCGGCTACTTCGCCCTGGGATGGATGATCGGCATCCTCCTGGTCGGCTTCTTCTGGGCCAGCTCGGCCTTCCACCGCCGTGGGCGCGGCTGACTCTCACCTTCCTCCGCGTTCTGCAACAAGCAGCCACCGGATTGCGTCACCTTCCGCGCGAATGCGCCGGACGGTCGCGGTCCGGTGGCTGCAGACGTTTCTCGTGCGTTTTCGCTGCCCCTTGCAGCGAAAGCTTGTTCCTCGGTCGGGGGTTTTTATATAGTGGAACAGATGCAGAGAGCGCCGAAGCCTCGCCCGTTCTGCAGGACGCGTCGTTTCTGAATTCGACGCCACGGACAACTGGGATGCAATTCGTTTTACGAGGTCCAGGCCATAAGCTCCGAATGTCGTGAACAAAAATAGGGAGATGTATATGACCGAGCTGGCCCCCGACGGACTTTGGCTGCCCACCGAGCGGCCGGCCGGATGTCCTTACAGCCCGCCGGAGGAACTGGCAGGGATCCGGGAAAAGGAACCACTCAGCCGGATCCAGTACATGGGCGGCCACGAGGGCTGGCTGGTGACCAGTCACTCCCTGGCCCGCGCCATCCTGGCCGACCCCCGCGTCAGCTCCCGGAGCGAGTTCCTCCGCACGCCAGTCAAGGGCGCCCCGTACGCGGACGACCCGCCGCCCGCACCGGCGGGGATCATCACCCTCATGGACCCGCCGGACCACACCCGGTACAGGCGTCTCATCACTGGTGAGTTCACCGTGCGCCGCATGCGTCAACTCACGGAGCAGATCGAGGAGATCACCGCCGAGTGCCTGGACGCGATGGAGAGCCAGGGCACGTCGGCCGACTTCGTGGACGCCTTCGCCCGCCGGATACCGGGGATGGTCATCTCCCTGCTGCTCGGCGTCTCCGCCGAGGAGCGCGGCACGTTCTACGACATGGTCGACCACATGCACCAGCTGACGCGTCATCAGGGCTCGGTGGAGGACCTGACGGCGGCCTACCTCGCCATCCGCGGCTTCATGGACAAGCTGCTGCAGTCCAAGCGTGAGAATCCCACGGACGACCTGTTCAGCGGCCTGGCGTCGACCGATCTGCCGGACGACGAGGTCACCAATCTGGCCATCACGCTGATGGGCGCCGGCCTCGACACCATCGCCAGCACGATCGCGGTCGGCACCCTGGCGCTGCTGCGCAACCCCGAGCAGCTCCGCGCCCTGCGGGAGGCGGACCAGGAAGGGGTCGAGCGTGCGGTGGAGGAACTGCTGCGCTACACGGCCGTGCTGCCCATCCTGACCCGCTCGGCGCTGGAAGACATGGAGATCGACGGCCTGCTGATCAAGGCGGGTGATCCCATCACCATCTCGACGGCGGCGGCCAACCGGGACCCCGACAAGTTCGGTCTCCCCGACGATCTCGACCTGAGCCGCTCCGCGCGCGGCCATGTCTCCTTCGGGCATGGCGTCCACCAGTGTGTCGCCCAGCAACTGGCCCGGGTGGAGCTGCAGGTGGCCTTTCCCGCCCTGATCAAGCGGTTCCCGACGCTCCGTCTTGCCGCTGAGCCCGAGGACATTCCCGTGCGTGACGAGGGCGCCTTCTACGGCGTGTGGGAGATGCCCGTCGCCTGGGGCGAGGAGTAGATCCGAGCCACCCCGGACCAGAGTCGTGGCGGCTGCCCCACCAGGTAGTCCGCCTCGGCTCTCCCAAAGGCCCCGGAACACCGTGCCAACCCCCGTCGCGGTGTTCCGGGGCCGATTTCCGTGTGGGGCCGCCTGGGCGTCCGGATGTCCCGTTGCCGGGACATCCAGTTGATCTGACGGCTGACTGCCACTTACTGACCCAGGGGCGTCGACATATCCGGACCGGGAAGGGAGACTGGGCGCAGTGATCGAGATGACCATTCCTCGATCCGAAGGTCGCGAGATGTGTTCCGGCAGGGCCGTCGATGCCTTGGCCGAGTCTCTGCTGCCTGAAACTCCCTGGCGGGAAATGCCGCAACCAGCTACTTGACTGTGGCCTCGTGATGCGCCCGGCGTTCCTGGGCGAGGATTTCGTTGACGGAGGGCGTAGGGGAATGAGCGAAGAATACTGGCACGGTGCGGAGCGGATTGTGCGCGAGGACCGGATACGTCGTTACTACGAACTGGTGGACGTGGATGATGTGCCAGGACTGGTGAACCTGTTCACCGAGGAAGCCGTCTACCGTCGGCCCGGTTACGAGCCGTTGGTCGGCCGCACCGACCTCGAAAGGTTCTACAGGGAGGACCGTGTCATCAGGGAGGGCCGGCACGTGGTGTCCACCCTCCTGCTGGATGGGGACGACGCGGCCGTCCACGGCACGTTCAGTGGAACCCTGCGCGACGGACGTGAGGTGGATCTCCGGTTCGCAGATTTCTTCACCTTCTCCGAAGCAGACGCGTTCTGCTGCAGAGAGACCTTTTTCTTCGCGCCGTTGGTCTGACGGCATCCGGTGTATTTCGAGAATCTTCGCTTCCGAAGGGACCGCAGATGACCCACGCTCTCCAAAGTGCTCACACCGACCACTCACCCGCCCCTCGATTCGGCTTTGGAGAGTCCTTCACCGACCACATGGTCGTGATGCGGTGGACTGAGGGGCAGGGGTGGGGCAAAGGTGAAGTCCTGCCGTACGGCGATTTTCCCATGAACCCCGCGATGGTGGGCCTCCACTACGGACAGGTGGTGTTCGAAGGAATCAAGTCGCATCGGCAGCCCGACGGTTCGATCGGCACCTTCCGACCCGACGCGCATGCACGGAGATTCCAGAACTCCGCTCGCAGGATGGCCATGCCGGTGCTTCCCGAAGACCTATTTCTCTGGGCGGTGGACGAGTTGGTCGCCCGTGATGGGGGACGACTGCCGGAGGGCCCGAATCTCAGCCTCTACCTGCGGCCGGTGATGTTCGCCTCCGAGGTCTCCCTGGCCCTGCGTCCTGCCCGGGAGTACACGTTCGTGCTGATCGCCTTCGTGACAGGAGGATTCTTCTCCGACCAGCCGGACCCCATCTCGGTACTCGTCAGCCGCGACGTCAGCCGCGCCGCCCCTGGCGGGACCGGGCAGGCCAAGTGCGCCGGCAATTACGCCGGGGCGTTCACCGTCCAGCAGGAAGCGGCAGCGGTCGGCTGCCAGCAGGTCGTGTGGCTGGACCCGGTGGAACGCCGGTGGATCGAGGAGATGGGCGGGATGAACCTCTTCTTCGTGCGGGGCTCCGGGCCGACGGCCGAACTGGTGACACCACCGCTGACCGATACCCTGCTTCCCGGCATCACCCGTGATTCGCTGATGGTCCTCGCCGAGGAGGAGGGCCTGCGTGTGACGGAGGAGCGGACCGCCGTGGACCAGTGGCAGGCGGAGTGCGAGTCGGGCCGCATCACGGAGACCCTGGCATGCGGGACGGCAGCGGTCGTGACGCCCGTCGGGTTCGTCCGGGACGGTGCCGGCTCGTGGAGTATCGGCGACGGCAGCCCCGGCCCTGTGTCCCTGCGACTTCGCGCGGCCCTGGTCGGCGCGCAGCGCGGCACCGCTCCGGACCGGCACGGCTGGGTACGCCCGTCTTCACCGCGGCACCGGTAGGCCGTCACGGCCTGTGGGCAGCCCTTCCGGGTGCGGCGGCGGCCGAGCGCGCCTGTTGCCTGGACACGCTGAGCAGCAGGAAGCGTCGGCCGTTCACCGGACCAGAGCCTCGGCGAGTTCCTGCGGGCGGGCGGCGAACGGGCTGTGGCTGCCCGGCAGGGTACGAACGGTGAACGTCTCGCCCGGCATGGCCCGGTCGGCCTCCGCGATCATCAGGTCCTGCGCGGCCGTCGGCAGTGCCCGGTCCTGCGCGCAGCGCAGGAAGGTACGCGGGATACGGCCCCACCGTGCCGCGGTCAGGGTGACGGGGGTCGCCGCGACGGCCAGCGGCAGATCGGGGCTCAGTGCGGAGCGCCAGCGGTCGAAGCGGTCGGCGGGCGTGTCGTGGTAGTGGGTCTGCCGCAGCTCCTCGACGTAGACGGGGTCCGACGAGAGCGGATCGATCCGTACCGCGCCCAGCGCCCCGGGATCACCGAGGTTGAGGCCCTGCCCCCGTGCGGTGGCGTTCTCGGGCGCGCTCAGGTAGTCGACGAACCGGGGGCGTCCGGCGGGTACGAACGCGGAGAGGTAGACGAGGCGGTCCACCAGTTCGGGAGCGCGCTCCGCGGCCAGCGACGCGGGGCCGCCGCCCGCACTGTGCGCCACGAGCACGACATGGCGGTAGCGGCGCACCCGGCGCAGCGTGTCCAGGACCGCGTCGGCGCAGTCGTCCATCGTCACGTCGGCGAGCCGCGACCTCTCGGTCAGCAGACCGGGACGGCCGGGCAGCAGATATCCGCTGGGCAGGAGAGCGCCGAAGCCGTGCCCGGGCAGGTCGACGGCGACGCTCGCGGCACCGAGACCGGCGAGCGCCCGCTGGGTCGCCGCCCACTGCCACGAGCCGTGCCAGGCACCGTGGACCAGGACGAGGACGGTGTCGTTCGGGCCGGTGTCCGTACGGTGCGCGGCGATCTCGGTGCTTGCGGTGTCTTCGGTGTTCGCACTGCTCAGGGAGGGCTGCATGACTCCCATCCCAGCCGGTGACGACCGATCGATCCATAGAGAGATATGGAAGGCTGGGTGGCGATACTTCTTGTGTATGGGCTGGGCGGAGGCCATGGAAGCACGGCATCTTCGGTACGCGCTCGCCCTCGCCGAGCACGGACACTTCGGCCGGGCGGCCCGCGCGCTGGGCATCGCGCAGCCCCCGCTGTCCAAACAGATCGCCGACCTGGAGCGCGAGACCGGGGCCCGGCTGTTCGACCGGACGCGCCAGGGCGTGTTTCCGACCGCCGCGGGGGAGGCGTTCCTCGCCCGGGCACGGCGGGCACTGGACGAGATGGCGGCAGCCGCTGTCGACGCCGGCCGGGCGGCACGTGGCGAGACGGGCCGGCTGCGGCTGGGCTTCGTCGCCTCCGCACTGCTCGACCCGCTCCCGGACGTCCTGGGCCGGTTCGGCCGTGAGCGTCCCGAAGTACGACTGGAGCTGCACGAGATGGCGTCCCGTCGCAGCTCCGCCGCTCTCGTCGCCGGAGAACTGGACGTGGCCGTCACCCTCGGACCGCCTCGGGGCGCGGGGGCCGAGCATCTGGTGTCCGTCCCTGTCGGGCACGACCATCTGATCGCCGTGGTCGGCAGCACGCACCCCTTTGCCGGTCAGGCGTCGGTGACCGTGGACCAGCTGCGACGACAACCGCTGATCGTGGCGGCCGGGGAGGACGAGCCCGCCATCGCCTCCGGGCTGCGCATCCTGCTGAGCGAGGACGTCGCCGCGCTGGACGGTGCCACCGTGGCCAGGGACGTGCACACGATCATGGGCCTGGCGGCCTGCGGCGTCGGCGTGGGCCTCGGGCCCTCTCGGATGCGATCGGCCCCGCGACCGGGGATCCGGTTCTGCGAGGTCACCCCGAGGACGGCGCTGCCCGACCTGGTCCTGTCCTTCGCCGGCCGGGACCGCTCCCCGGCGCTGAGCGCCTTCCTCGGAATCGTCCGCGGAACCTGCCCCGATGTGGATGCCGCGCTCGACCGGCTGCCGGGCCACGCATGAGTACCGGGCCCTGCCGTGGCCCTCATTCGGACTTCCGATGACCCGGATCGGTAACGCTGTTGGTACTCCCACGGCTTACGGGTCTAACGTCGTGGGAGTCGCCACGGTGCTGCCCGGCGACGGCCTCCGTGCGCGGGAGGCCACCATGCGGCGCGGAACCCCTCCAGGAGAGCACATGGCGAAGATCCTTTTTGTGATGACCGGTGCTGACCAGCGGACGCTGGCCGACGGCGGCAGGAAACGTACCGGCTTCTGGGCCGACGAGGCGGTCATTCCCTACGAGGCGTTCAAGGACGCGGGCCACGAGATCACCGTGGCCACTCCGGGCGGAGTGGTGCCGCCGGTGGACCCGGCCAGCCTGAGCGCCCGGGCCAACGGCGGTGAGGAGAACGCTGCCGCGGTCCGGGCCGTGGTGGAAGGCGCTGCGGAGTTCGGCAGCCCGCTGGCGCTTTCCGACGTGCGGGTGGACGACTTCGACGCGGTGTACGTTCCCGGCGGGCAGGGCCCGATGGAGGACCTGGCGGTCGACGCCGACTCCGGCCGCGTCCTCACCCAGGCGGTGGAGTCCGGCCTTCCGGTCGGCGTGGTGTGCCACGGTCCGGCCGCGCTGCTGGCCGCGGTCAAGGAGGACGGGACGAACGCCTACGCCGGCTACCGGATCACCGCCTTCAGCAACACCGAGGAGCGGCTGGCCGGAAACGCCGACACAGCGAGGTGGCTGCTGCAGGACCGGCTCACCGAAGCCGGCCTGAAGGTCGAGGTGGGCGAGCCGTGGGCGGCCCACGTACAGGTCGACCGCAACGTCGTCACCGGCCAGAACCCCGCCTCATCGGGAGCGCTCGCCGTCGAGTTGCTCAAGAAGCTCGCCGGTCCCGCGCCGGTGACGCCGTAAGGGCCGGGCGGCGAAGCGCCCGGCCGGCGGACGGCTGCGCGGGTCTTCACGGGTGGGCCCGGCCGGAAGGCGGACACGCAGGGGCTGCGGAACAATGACCGGGGAGAGCCGGCAGGGGCTGCGCGCGCACGGCCCCGGGAGAGACGCCGATACACAGGGGACGCAGCCGGTGTGACCGCAGCCCGGGAGTGATCGACGAGTGAGCGGAAGCGAGAGGACTCCAGGCCCGGACCCCGGGCGCCCGGAGGACACCGCCGTGCTCGTGGTCGACCAGGACGGGACGATCCGGGGGTGCACCGCCGATGCCGCGGAACTGATCGGGGTACGTGCCGAAGCGCTGCGCGGCACCGCTTCCGATGGTCTCTTCGCCGAGCAGGGCGTGTGGGAAGAGCTGCGGGAGCGTGCGACGGAGGCCTCCTGCATCTCCCTGCCCGCCGGGCTCCTGCGCGGGTCCGGGGAGCCATTGGCCGTACGACTGGACCTGCTGCCGGTGGAAGCCGCGCCACCGCCGGCCTTCCTCGTGCGGATCATGCCGGTGGCCGTCGCCGATCGTCGTGACGAGGACGAGGCACTGCTGCGGGCCATGTTCACCCAGAGCGGGATGGGCATCGCCATTCATGACGCCGACCTCCGTATGACCAGGACGAACCCCGTTCCCGGCCAGGCACTTTCGCAGGCCGAGGGAGGTCCTCCGGGGCAGAGCCTGAGGAGTCTGCTCGTACCCGAGGACGGCGCCCGTATCGAAGGACGCCTGCGCCGGGTCGCCGAAACCGGCGAAGCACTCACCGACTTCGTGAGCAGCGCCCGGCTCGCCGAGAGCCCCCACCGTGAGCGGAGCGTGTCGGTCTCGGCGCTGCCGCTGCGGGGCAGGGACGGGACGCTCCACGGTGTCGCAGTCACGTTCACCGACGTGACGGAGCAGGAGCGCTCACGCCGGCGCTCGGCTCTGGTGGCCGCGGCGGCCTCCCGCCTCGGCCAGTCCCTGGACGTACGGCGCAACGCGGAGGTGCTGACCGACCTGCTGGTCCCCGAGTTCGCGGATCTCGCCGCGGTGGACCTGACGGAGACGGTCCTGGTGGGGAAGGAGCCGGGCGATCTGCTGGCCGGCGCGCCGCTGCTCCGTGTGGCGGTGGCCGCGGGGGACGGGCGGTGGCCCACCGAGCTGTACCCCCTCGACTCGGTCGTCCGGGTCCAGGAGACGGAGAGCGAGCTGCTGCGTGCGGGCTCCGCCCGTTTCGCCCGGGACGTCTCCGAGCTCGGAGCACGGATCGGGGACGACGAGAGCCGCAGGCGGCTGCTGCTGGCCCCGGGCGCCACGTCCTTCATGGTCGTGCCCCTGCACGCCAGGGGCCGCGTGCTCGGCGCGGTCGGCCTCTGGCGCACGGAGGGCCGGGCGCCGTTCGACGACGAGGCCGCCGTGCTCGCCGAGGACATCGGCTCCCGGGCGGGCCTGGCGATCGACAACGCCCGCCGCTACACCCGGGAGCGCCGCATGGCCGAGGCGTTGCAGCGCAGCCTTCTCCCGCAGCCGGTGCTCGCGGTGACCGCGGCTGACACGGCGGGCTTCTACGTACCGGGTCGCACGGCGGCCGGTACCGGCGGGAGCTGGTTCGACGTCATCACCCTGTCCTCCACCCAGGTGGCGTTCGTGGTCGGCACCGTCGTCGGACACGGGCTTAACGCCGCCGCTGCCATGGGGCGCCTCCAGACCGCCGTACGCACCCTCGCCGACCTCGACCCGGCCCCCGACGAGCTGCTGACCCACCTCGACGACCTGGTCGTACGGCTCGCCGACCAGCAACTGCCGGAGGCGGAGGACGGCTCCGTGCGAGGCGCCACCTGCCTGTACGCGGTGTACGACCCCGTCGGTGGCCGCTGCTCGATGGCGAGCGCCGGGCATCCGGCCCCGCTGCTGGCGCCTGAGGGCGGTGGCCCCGCCGGTACGGTGAAGCTCCCCCCGGGGGCTGCTCTGGGGCTCGGCGGAGCCCCCTTCGACCTCGTCGAACTGGACATCGCGCCCGGAGACGTCCTCGCGTTCCTGGCGGGCTCGCTCGCCCAGGACGCCGCGCGTGATGCCGTGGCCGAGCGCCTCGGATCCGGGGCGGCGCCCGGCGGGCAGCCCCCGCTTCCGGTGCAGGATCTGGGGCAGGCCCTCCTCGCCCCCTTCCTCGGTACGCCGCCGGACGACGACGCGGCGCTGCTGGTGGCGCGCGTACGGGTTCCGGCCGGAGGGGCCGTGGCCGCGTGGGAGTTTCCCGCGGACATGGAGCGGGTCGGGGACGCCCGGGCCGAGACGGCCCGCCAGTTGACCCGGTGGGGGCTCGACGAGCTCGTGTTCACCACGGAACTGATCGTCAGTGAACTCGTCACCAACGCCATGCGCTACGCCGGTGGTCCGGTGCTGCTCCGTCTCATCAAGGACCGCCGGCTGATCTGCGAGGTGTCCGACACCAGCCAGACCCAGCTCCATCTGCGCCGGGCCCGCCTCACCGACGAGGGCGGCCGCGGTCTGTTCCTCGTCGCCCAGCTCACCCACCGCTGGGGCAGCCGGTACACAGCCTCCGGCAAGACCATCTGGACGGAGCAGCTCATCGATCACCCGGAAGAGTGACGAGGAGGGGCGGCCGGGCCCTCCGCACATCTCTCGGCGGCGGCCCGATTCTCAGGGGACCTTCACCCAGTCCAGCGTGCGTTCCACGGCCATCTTCCAGCCCGCGTAGCCGTCCGCGCGCTGTTCGTCGGACCACTGGGGCTCCCACCGTTCGGACTCGTGCCAGTGGGTGCGCAGTTCGTCGGTGTCCCGCCAGAAGCCCGTCGCCAGCCCTGCCGCGTAGGCGGCGCCGAGCGCGGTCGTCTCCGCGACGGCGGGTCGGCTGACGGGGACACCGAGGATGTCCGCCTGGATCTGCATGCACAGGTTGTTGGCGGTGACACCGCCATCGACCCTGAGCACGTCGAGGTGGACGCCTGAGTCCTGTTCCATGGCCTCGACGACGTCGCGGCTCTGGTAGCAGATGGCTTCCAGGGTGGCTCGTGCCAGGTGCGCGTTGTCGTTGTACCTGGCCAGACCGACGATCGCTCCTCGGGCGTCGGAGCGCCAGTAGGGGGCGAAGAGGCCCGAGAACGCGGGGACGAAGTACATGCCGCCGTTGTCGTCGACCGTACGGGCGAGATCCTCGCTCTCGGCCGCGGTCTTGATGATCTTCATCTGGTCGCGCAGCCACTGCACCGCGGAACCGGTCACCGCGATGGATCCCTCCAGCGCGTAGACCACGGGGCTGTCGCCGAACTGGTAGGCCACCGTGGTGAGAAGGCCGTGCTGGGAGCGGACCAGCTCCGTGCCGGTGTTGAGCACCAGGAAGTTGCCCGTGCCGTAGGTGTTCTTGGCCTCGCCCGGTGAGAAGCAGACCTGTCCGACCGTCGCCGCCTGCTGGTCGCCGAGGACTCCGCCGATGGGGACGGCGGCGCGCAGCGGCCGGGAGGTGCGTGTGGTGCCGAAGGCTTCCGGGTGCGACGAGGGGTTGATCGTGGGCAGCATCGCCCGGGGGATGCCGAAGAATCCCAGGAGTTCGTCGTCCCAGTCGAGGGTTTCCAGGTTCATCAGCATGGTGCGGCTCGCGTTGGTCACGTCGGTGGCGTGGATGCCGCCGTCGGGGCCGCCGGTCAGGTTCCACAGGACCCAGGCGTCCGTGTTGCCGAAGAGGGCGTGGCCCGCCTCCGCTGCTTCCCGCACCCCGTCGACGTTCTCCAGGATCCACTGGATCTTGCCCGCTGAGAAGTAGGTCGCCGGCGGCAGTCCGGCCTTGCGGCGGATGACCTCGCCCTGCCCCGTGCGTTCGAGGTTCGCCGCGATGGAGTCGGTCCGGGTGTCCTGCCAGACGATCGCGTTGTAGTAGGGCCGTCCGTTGCGCCGGTCCCACACCACCGTGGTCTCACGCTGATTGGTGATTCCGATCGCCGCCAGGTCCTGGGGGGACAGGCCGCCGTAGCGCAGGGCGTTCTGCATCACCGAGTTGGTGCGCTCCCAGATCTCCACCGGGTCGTGCTCCACCCAGCCGGAGCGGGGGAGGATCTGGGCGTGCTCCAGCTGGTGCTTGGCCACTTCGTTGCCGCCGTGGTCGAAGATCATGAATCGGGTGCTGGTGGTTCCCTGATCCACCGCGCCGATGAAGTCCGCCATGATGTGCCGCCTCTCCGGCCGGTGTTATCGGTCCTCGCTCGCCGGGACCCGCCCAGGTGGTTCGGGCTCGGCGGCCGGCAGGAACCGGCCGACGAGGCCCTTGTACAGACCCGCGCCGAGCAGCCCGCCGATCAGGGGGCCGACGATGGGTACCCAGAAGTAGAGATTTCCGTACTGGTCCCGCCACGCTCCGCCGTACCCGGTGATGAAGCTCGCCAGCCGGGGGCCGAAGTCACGGGCCGGGTTGATCGCGTAGCCCGCGTTGGTCCCCCATGCCATGCCGATCGCGACGACGACCAGGCCGATGACGAACGGAGCCAGATTCGCGCCCGGCGGTGTGTTCAGCATGTCGGTGATGGCCATGATCAGCAGCAGCAGGATGGCGGTGCCGATGACCTGGTCGCGGAAGGCGCCCCACTCGTGGACCGGGAGAGCGGGGTTGCCGTTGGCCGGGAGCGTGGAGAACACCGTCTGTGTCTTGACGGTGTGTCCGGGGTCGGCCTTCGCCAGCGCCTCGCTGTAGTTCCAGCGCACGAGGAGGGCGGCCACGAACGCCCCTGCCGTCTGCGCGAGCGCGTACGGCGCCACCTTGCTCCACGGGAACCCCTTGAACGCGGCGAGTGAGACGGTCACCGCGGGGTTGAGATGGGCACCGCTCAGCCGCGCCGCGACGTAGACGCCCAAGGTGACGCCCAGGCCCCAGGCCCAGGCGATGCTGTCGTGGTCCCCGAGGCCGCCGGGCGGATCGGTCAGTGCGCCGCCCGCCGCCACTTGGGCCACCACACCGCACCCGAAGAGGATGAGGATCATCGTGCCCACGAACTCTGCTGACAACTCGCCCAGCAGACCGGACCCTGCACGGCGCTCAGCCATGGAAGCTCGCCCTCCGCCGGCCGGACCGGCTGTCGACTTTCACCCGGCAATATGAGCAGGCTAAGACGCCTCGCATCATGGTGCATATCGGGGTGATTGCCTCACGGTGTATCCCGTGCGGACGGACCTGGCGCGCCCCACCGTCGAGCGGCAGTGCCGGGCGGTCACGGCCGGGCGGCTCCGGCAGGGTCGTGCTCAGGTGCCACCCGGCGCTCCCAGCGCGTCGGGCGGGCTCACGCGTCCGCGGTGTCCAGGTGAGCGAGTGTGGTGATGATGCGGTCCTCGATGTCCTCCGGCCAGGGGAAGGCGCGGGTCACGGCGCGCTGGTGGGCGAGTCCGTGCAGGCCCAGCCAGAGCGCCACCGCGTCGGCGGAGGGGTCGGTGCTGGTGGAGTATCCGCCGGCGACGCAGTCGCCGAGGGTGTCCACCAGGATCTGCATGGTCTCCATGCCCAGGGTGGCCAGATCCTGCTTGGTGAGTGAACTGTCGCCCAGGTCCGGCACCCAGAGCCCGCCGAACATCGTGCGGTAGCGCTCGGGGTGGAGCCGGGCGAATTCGAGATAGGTGTCGCACACGGCGTACAGACGCTGCCGTGGGTCGTCCTCGGTCTCACCGATTATGGAGCGCAGCCTGTTCTCCAGTCCGGTGAACTCCTGGCGCACGACGGCGAGCATGATGGCCGGCTGGTCGGGGAAGTGCGGGTAGATCGACGGGGCGGCGATCCCCACTTTGCGTGCGACCGACCGCAGGGTGATGGCGCGCTCGTCGCCGGCCTCGTCGAGCAGTTCCACAGCGGCGGCGACGATGTCGTCGCGCAGGCGACCGCCCTCGCCGCGGCGGTTGCGACGGCGTGCCGGTCCAGGTGTGGCCGAGGCGGCTGTTCCGGTGTGTTCCATCCTGTCACCTTACACAGTGAAGTTTATTGCGGCAGCCCCTTGCGGACCGTTACTGACGCTTGTAGCTTTACGGGTGTAAGCAAACGGGCGAAGTGTTAGGGGCCTCCTCCATGACCAGCGCGGCCGTCACCTGCGTCGTCGAGACCGTCCCGCCTTGCGCGGTCGAGTCGGACGTCTTCGAACTGCGGATCCATGGCCTCGCGGCCCCGCGCTCGTGCTCCCGGCGGTCTCGCCCCCCCCCGTATCGAAGTCGCCTGCCCATAACCCTTGACGCTGCGCTTTGGTGAAAACTACGTTTTGTTTTGCGGAAATCAACTTCCACTTTGTGGAAACCTCTGAAACCTCTTCCGGCCGCCGCGGCCCCCTGGTGCGCAGCCTTCTTCTGAAGTAGGCCATCAACAGGCCTCGTTGCGGCCCCTAGCGAATACTCGAGGGTCGATCGATGACTGCTGTGGAGGGCCGGCCGTCCGGGACGGCCACCGGGGACGCCGAAGGCGCCGGGGACACCGGACGCGCCAGCTCCGTCCTGTACACCTACGACCTGGCCCCGACGAAGAAACAGGGGCGCCGCTGGGGCGCGTACAACGTCTTCACCCTCTGGGCCAACGACGTCCACAGCCTCGGCAACTACGCCTTCGCGA
This sequence comes from Streptomyces sp. QL37, assembly GCF_002941025.1. Taxonomy (NCBI): domain Bacteria; kingdom Bacillati; phylum Actinomycetota; class Actinomycetes; order Kitasatosporales; family Streptomycetaceae; genus Streptomyces; species Streptomyces sp. QL37. Next base: position 6,360,291 of record NZ_PTJS01000001.1, read on the forward strand.
TCGGTCTCTTCGCTCTGGGGCTCAATGTGTGGGGCATCCTGGCGGCCTTCGCGCTCGCTTCGGTGCTGCTCTTCCTGCTGCTGACGCTGTCCGGGTTCATGGGGCACAAGACGGGTGTTCCCTTCCCCGTCATGAGCCGCATCGCGTTCGGGATCAGGGGCGCGAAGATACCGGCCGCCGTCCGTGGCGTCGTGGCCATCGCCTGGTTCGGCATCCAGACCTACCTCGCCTCCGCCGTCCTGAGCACGTTGCTGATCGCACTCTTCCCCGGACTTCGCGGTCTCGACTCCAATTCCTTCCTCGGGCAGTCGGCCCTCGGCTGGATCTCCTTCCTCTTCCTGTGGGCCCTGCAACTCCTCATCGTGAGTTACGGCATGCAGATGATCCGGAGGTACATGGCCTTCGCGGCACCCACGACCCTGATCACCATGCTCGCCCTCGCGATCTGGATGTTCGTAAGGGCTGACGGCTCGATCTCCCTCTCCGTCGACGCGCCGCTCACCGGCGGAGCGATGTGGCTGCAGATCCTCCAGGCCGCCGCCCTGTGGGTGGTGATCTACGGGACGTTCGTACTGAACTTCTGCGACTTCACCCGGTCAGCCAGGAGCCGTGGCTCCATCGTCCGCGGCAACGTGATCGGGATCCCGCTCAACATGCTCTTCTTCGCCGTCATCGTGGTGGTCCTGAGCGGGGCGCAGTTCAAGCTCGACGGGCACGTCATCACCAGCCCCACGGACATCGTCCGGACCATCCCGAACATGTTCCTCCTGGCGACGGCCTCGCTGGCCCTCATCGCGCTGACCGTCGCGGTGAACCTCCTGGCCAACTTCGTCGCGCCGATCTACGCGCTCATCGACCTCTTCCCGCGCAAGCTGAACTTCCGCCGGGCGGGCGTGGTCAGCGCGGTCGCCGGGCTGGTGATCCTGCCGTGGAATCTCTACAACAGCCCGGTGATCGTGAACTACTTCCTGGGCGGGCTCGGTGCCCTCCTCGGACCGCTCTTCGGCGTGATCATGGCGGACTACTGGCTGCTGCGGAAGTCCAGGATCAACGTGCCCGACCTCTACAGCGAGGACCCGGCGGGCGAGTACCACTACAGCCGCGGCTTCAACCCCCGGGCCGTAGCTGTCTTCGTCCCCAGCGCGGCTGTCGCCGTCGTCGTCGCCCTCGTGCCCTTCTTCCACGCCGCGGCCGGATTCTCCTGGTTCGTGGGCGCCTTCCTCGCCGCCGTGCTGTACGCGATCGTCGCTGACCGCGGCGCGCAGATCCGGGACGTGGACGGCGAGGCCATCGCCGTCGCCGCCGAATGAACCACCGAAAGACCCGCCGAACCGAAGGCCGTGACATGCGCATCCTCGTCGTCAACGTCAACACCACCCAGTCGATCACCGACTCGATCGGCAGGCAGGCGACCGGTGCGGCGGCGCCCGGTACCGAGATCGTCCCGCTCACCCCTTCCTTCGGGGCGGAGTCCGTCGAGGGCAACTACGAGAGCTACCTCGCGGCGATCGCCGTGATGGAAGCGGTCCGCGCCCACCCGGAACCGTTCGACGCCGTGATCCAGGCCGGCTACGGCGAGCACGGCCGGGAAGGACTGCAGGAACTGCTCGACGTACCCGTGGTCGACATCACCGAGGCGGCCGCGAGCACCGCCCAGTTCCTCGGCCGCAGTTACTCCGTCGTCACGAGCCTCGACCGCACGGTCCCGCTGATCGAGGAGCGTCTCCACACGGCGGGGCTGAGCGCGCGCTGCGCCTCCGTGCGGGCCAGCGGGCTCGCGGTGCTGGACCTGGAACGGGACGAGAAGGCGGCTGTCGACGCCATCGTGGAGCAGGCCGCCCAAGCCGTGGAGGTCGACCGGGCGGAGGTGATCTGCCTGGGATGCGGCGGCATGTCAGGTCTCACCGAGCGCGTCGTCGAACGTACCGGGGTACCCGTCGTCGACGGTGTGAGCGCCGCGGTGACCATCGCCGAGTCACTCGTCCGCCTCGGGCTGACCACCTCGAAGGTCCGCACTTACGCGCCGCCGCGCCCCAAGCGGTTCGTCAACTGGCCCCCGCCGGCACGCTGACGCGGATCAGGCGGGAGCGTGGGCGGGTACGGCGGGTCGCGGGGCAGGCCGATCGCTCGGATCATGTCCCGCTCGCCGGAAACGGGGGAAGCGGGGTCCACGCCCTCGCTGGTTCGGCCGCCGTCCCCCTGCGGTACCGGCCACCCGTCGCGACGGGCATTACGGGCCGGCGGCCTTTCGTCCTCAGCCGATGGCCACCACCCGGGCCCACGCGGGCGGCCCGTCCGGGGCGTAGTCGGGATCGGACTCGTCGTAGGACGAGCGGCGGTTGACGCGGCCGAACAGGCCCACCACCGTCCGGCACGGCGGGCGCCGGGACGGCCACGGGGTCTGGCCGTCCGTCAGCATCACCACGACGTCCGGGCGGGGACGGGACTCCAGGGCGCGGGCGAAGCCCGTACGCAGGTCGGTGCCGCCGCCACCCAGCAACTCGACGCCCTCCGCGCCGCCGCACAGGGGGCGGACCCGGCCGGCCGCCGCGTCGCACGGCAGTACTCCGACGAGGTCACGGCGGCCGCCCACGGCCCGGGAGATCGCCGCCACCTCCAGCAGCGCGCTGCCCAGCTCCGCGTCGCTGACGGAGCCCGACGTGTCGATCACCACGACGACCCGCGTCGGTCTGCGCCGCAGGCTCGGCAGGATCGCCCCCGGGACCGCCGCCGAACGGCGCGCCGGTCTGCCGTACACGTAGTCCTCGCCCGTGCCCGGTGCGGAGGCCGCCGACCGTACGGCAGCTCCGAGCAACTCCCGCCAGGGCTGCGGCGGGTGGAACGCCTCCTCCGCCCACCGGCGCCACCCGGCGGGTGCGCTTCCAGGACGGCCGACGATGCCCTGCGCCACCCGGAAGCGGACCGCGTCCCGTTCCTGCGAGCTGAGTCCGTGCGCCCCGTCCGGTCCCAGATCCCACGGGCGCGGCAGGCCGTCCGCACCGCTGCCGCACTCCAGCCACGCCAGGTGGGCGGTGTGCGGACCGAGCCGGAACTGGCGGAGGTAGTCCTCCATCAGTTCGCCGTCCTCGAGGCCCAAGGACGCCGGACGGACAGCGCCCTCCGGCGCCGTCAAGCCGTCGCCGAAGATGTCGTCGTTGATCTCGCAGTCCGCCGCGATGTTCATCCGCAACCGTTCCGCCGGGCCGCTGAGTTGATGCCGGTGCGCGTAGCGGTCGCCGCGCCCGTGGTGGTCACGCAGCAGGTGCGACACCTCGTGCACCCAGACACCGGCCAGCTCCTCCACCGGAGTGCGGTCGACGAAGGCGGGTGACACGTAGCACCGCCAGTACGGATCGACCGCCATCGTCGGCACGCCGCGGGACTCCACGGGGCGAAGAGCGAACAGTGCCGTCGCCAGGTACGGGCGTACGCGTGCTGCCTGTAGCCGGGCCGCGAAGAGCTTCCCGGTGTCCAGCACGCGGCCGGAGGGCGGCACGTTCACCGGCCCGCCCGGGTGACGTCGAGGGCGCGGACCTTCGCCCGGTCGGCCCGCCGCGATACGGACACCGCTCCGGCGAGCCCCTCGATCGACACCGGCACCTCCCAGTCCTCACGGCGCAGGGTGGCGAGCGTCGTCGCCGGAACGACCAGCAGGTCCGGAGCGCCGGTCTCCGCCGCCCTCGCCAGCAGCGCCCAGGCGGCATCCCACCGGCCCCGCTCGGGGCGAGTGCGGACCGCGGCGACCACCGCGTCCAGCGTCGCCTGCCGCAGGTCCCCGCGCTCCGGCAGCTCCGCACCCCCCGGATCGGCCAGCAAATCCTCCGGATCGGGCAGGTCCATCCTGTCCAGGTAGGCCAGGAACTCCAGCCCCGGGCCGTCCCCGACCGTGCCCCTGACCAGCATCGACAGGACGTCGCGCGAGGCACCGGCGGCCGTCGCGAACGCGGTCAGACACAGCGTCATGTCCCAGCTGCGCGGTGACGGCCACGCCCCGCCGCGCTGGGCCTCGCCCGAGGGCAGCCGGTGCACCAGGGCGGGCCGGGCGCCCAGCAGTCCGCACACCGCACGGCGGGCGAACGCCACGGCCTCGGGCAGCCTGCCGGCGTCGAGCACCGGCAGCGTGGCCCGGGGCCAGATTCCGCCCAGCCCCCGCACCACCACGTCGGTGTCGTGGACCCATTGCAGGTGGACGAACCGGTTGGCGAGCGGGGGACTCAGCTCCCAGCCGTCGGCGGCGGAGGACCGGGGATTGGCGGCGGCCACGATCCGTACGCCCGGCGGCAGGCGCAGGGCTCCGACCCGGCGTTCGAGCACGAGGCGCAGAAGCGCCGCCTGCACGGCGGGCGGGGCGGTGGACAGTTCGTCGAGGAACAGCAGGCCACGGCCCGCTCGCACCAGCCGGACCGCCCAGTCCGGCGGTGCCATCGGGACCCCGTTCTCAGCCGGGTCGTCCCCGATGACGGGGAGACCGGAGAAGTCCGAGGGTTCGTGGACGCTGGCGATCACCGTGGTCAACGGCAGGTCCAGGGTGGTGGCGAGCTGGGTGAGCGCGGCAGTCTTGCCGATGCCGGGCTCGCCCCACAGGAGCACCGGCAGGTCGGCGGACACGGCCAGGGTGAGCGCCTCCAGCTGTGGGTCCGGCCGGGGCGCGGTGGTCGTGTCACGCAGCAGAGCCAGTAGCTCGCCGGACAGGTCGAGGCGCGAGGCCGGGGCGGAGGGGGCGTGGGCGTCGGACGGGTCCGGCGTTCCCGGGGACTCGGAGAGCGGCGTCCCGGAAGAAGGCGGGGCGTCGGGAAGCGGGGCGTCGGAAAGCGTGGTCTCGGCGAGCGGAGCGTACGCGGACATGAGGCATCACCTGTGAGGTCGTCGAAGGCGGTCGGCGCCCGGTGCTGCGGGCGCGGGAGGGCACGGCAGGGAGGGCGGCGGTCCTGCGGAACCGCTGCCGGAGGTCAGAGGGAGGACGCTTGCCGTGGTCGGGAGCGGTGGGTAGCGGGCCGGGAAGCCCTCTGTCCGGGCGGCTCCCGCCCGGGGCCGCTGAGACCGGCCCTGAACAAGCCGTGGGTCACCCGCTGTCGCGCGGCATCGTGAAGGACGTCGCGCAGGTCCCCGTCCCTCAGATGCGCTCCGGCGCCGAGCAGGCTCTCGATACGGGCCAGGGCACCTGCCGCGTCCCCGTGGGCCAGCCGGTCACGGACATCCGTGAGGCAGTCCGGCCGGCGATGCGCCTCGTCGATGACCTGGAGGCAGGGAAGGGGCGTACCGGTGAGTGCGGCGAGCAGTTCCTCCCGCCGGATCTCGGCGGGGTCGTGGTCCAGCGGGACCAGCACCCCGTCGACCAGGCCGATCCGGTGCAGCGTGCCGCGGCAGTCCACCAGCCTGGGCGCGCCCGACCCGTCTCCGTCCGAGGAGGGCGAGACGGCGGAAGGTGTTCCGGGAGCCAGGGCCGCCGACACCAGCGGATGCAGCCGTTCGGCCGCGATCCAGCCGCCGCGCAGCAGTTCGAGGTCGGGCAGGACCCGTGTGGCGGCGTCGGGCAGGACCGGAAGGCCCGCGCAGGCACCCGTCCGAGTGAGCTCGGCGGACCGCACCCCGGGCGTCGTGTCGCCTCCTCCCGAGGCCGTCGCAGGGGTGCGTACGTCCAGGAGGAGACGTTTACGGGCGCCGAGGCGGACCGCGACACGGCCACCGCCGGGACGCCCCTCCGCCGCCTGCAACAGGGCCGCCTCGGCTGCCCACCGGTCGCACGCGAACCGTCCCGCGCACGGCAGGAACGAGGCCCACCTGGGTGCCGGTCCACCGGCCCCGGAACGCCCGCGCAGTTCACCACTTCGGCTCGCGTCCCACAGATGGCGGTGCAGATCCAGACGGAACCGCCGGTCGGGGGGACGGTAGCCGCGCGGTCCGGACGACGCGGGGCCGTCCCACAGCGCCAGGCTGATCCGTTGCCCGGCGTCCGCCCACGCGGGGGCGGTGCGCGCGACGAGGTGAACCGGACGTGCGCGCCCGGGATCGTCGTACCGGACGAGCGTGAGGGCCGTACCGGGGCGCAGGAAACCGTCGGGCGCGGTCCTGGGCATGTGCCACCGCAGCAGATCGGGTGCCAGCCGGCGCAGGTCCGCCCGGAGCCGGGCGGCGAGTCCGTTGCCGTGGACGCGTCTGACGGTACGCAGGTCGAGGTCGACGTCGAACCCGGCGGCGGCACACGCCCCCGCCCAGTCGCCGGCGGTACGCCGGGCCGTCGCGGTCTCGATCATGGAGGGCGGCACGGCGATCTCACGCACGCGCAGCCAGAAGGCAAGGCGGGAATCCTCGAACGCGGTCTCGGTGAGCATCAGCACTCACCTTGCGCGGACGGGACCCCCAATCCGTGGACACATCGGGTAGTCATCGGCGGGAGCGTAACCCGAACCCGCACGGAGGGCCACACCTTTTCCGGGCGGTGCCGGCCCGACCGCCCGAGGCGGTGGCGGGGCAGCGGACTTGAGCCCCTCACTCGAAGAACTTGAGGCTCCAGCCGGTGCTGGTCCCGGCGCCCGGGACGTTCGCACGGCTGTAGGTGATGTCGCCCCACCAGCTGAACGTGCCCGTGTACCAGTGCCGGTTGTCCCACGAGTACGGCGTCCCCTTCGCGACCGCGTGGAACATCAGCGGGAACCTCGGGCCGGCCGGCGGGCTCGTAGCGATGTCGCCGTCGAGCAGGACGAAGCTGTGGTGGCCGGGTCCGTCGACGTACAGCGTGGGATCCCAGCCGGACATCATCGTCGCGCGGTTCGAGCCGAACAGGCAGCCGTTCGACTTGTACCAGTCCCAGACGTACGTCGGGTCGCCGCCGGACCGGAGCCTCAGGTCCGCCAGGCAGTACTGGTCGCTCCAGCTGCCGTTGGCGGAGTACACGATGTGCAATTGACCGTTCGGGTCCTTGACCGCCTCGGGTGCCTCGTTGATGAAGGGGTTGCCGACCACCCGTTCCCAGCTCTCCCGGGGCTGGGAGATGACGTACCGCGCGCCGGTCGGTGTGGTCGGGCTGCTCATCCGTGAGATGTAGAGGTTCTGCTCGACGTCGGTGTCGCCCGCCCAGCCGGACCAGACGAACCAGCGCTGCCCTTCGAAGGTGAACAGGGTGCCGTCGATCGCCCACTTGTCGTCGGCGAGCGCCAGCTTCGTCTCGGCGGTGTACCCGCTGTCGGGTGAGGCCGAGCTGATGACGTACATCCGGTGGGCCGCGCCTCGCCCGGCCGCGAAGTAGATGTAGTAGCGCCCGCCGTCCCTCACCATCTCCGGGGCCCAGACCTCGCCGAGGCCGCGGGAGTCCGACCAGACCTGGCGGGCCGGGGCAGCGGCAAGGGCGTCCGTCGACGAAGCCTGGCGCACGGCGATCCCGCCACCGGTCGACTGCACCGAGATGTACGTGGCGCCGACGCGGAGCACGCTGGGGTCCGCGGCCCGCAGACCGGTCTGGCCCGCGCGTGCGGGTCCGGCGGAGGAAACGGACATCGCTGCGGCGAGTACGACGGAGAGCGCGAAGGCGGCGACACCGGAAAGGCAACGAGAAAGCCTCATCATCCCGCTCCATCAGTCGGCCTCGGCGCCGACGCGCGCCGGGGGAGGGGCTGCCGACTGCCGGGTCGGCGTGTACATCGATGCAAAGAACGCTCCCCCAGCATCCTGAATGGGCCTGCACATGTCAATCGTGCGGGCGGGGTGGCCCCTTGGGGGGCTAGGGGCCCGAGGGATGTGCCAGGATCCGGCGGGCGCGCTCCAGGACCGGCTTGTCGACCATGTGCCCGTCCACGGTCGTGACCGCGTCCCCGGCTTCCAGCACCGCCCGTGCCCAGCGCAGTTCGCTCTCCGTCGGGGCGAATCCGGCGGCTGCCGGCGCGATCTGCGCCGGATGGACGCAGAGCTTGCCCGAGAAGCCGAGCCGGCGGGCGTGGGCCGCGTCCGCGGCCAGCGCGTCGGCGTCCCGCACCGCGGTCGTGACCCCGTCCACCGGCGGGCTGATCCCCGCTGCCGCCGACGCCAGGACGAGGCGGGAGCGCGCGTGGGTCAGCGCGAGGGTGTCGTCGTGGGCCACGCCGAGCTGCGCGGCGAGGTCCACGTTGCCGAACGCGGCGCGGACGACGCCCGGCACGGAGCACACCTCGTACGCCCGCTCGGTGCCGAGCGCCGTCTCGACGAGGGCGATCAGCGTGCAGCGGGCGGCGATCTCCGCGAGGACCGCCGGGTCCTCGGACTTCGGGACCATCACCGGGCAGCCGAGACCGGCAGCCATACGCAGGTCCGCCTCGAACCACGGGGTGCCGGGCGCGTTGACGCGTACGACCGCACGGTCGCCGAGCCCCGGCCACTCGGCGGCGGCCCGGCGGGCCCGGTCCTTGTCATCGGCGGCGACCGCGTCCTCCAGGTCGACGATGACGAGGTCGGCGCCGGAGCCCGCGGCCTTGTCGAAGCGGTCGGGGCGATGGCCCGGTACGAAGAGCAGGGTGCGGGCGGTCGCGATCCGGCTGTGCGGGTTCATGCGAAGGTCACCTCGGCGGTCGCGTGGCGCGCGTCGCGGTGGGTCGCCGTGCGCAGTTGGGCACCCGCGCCCGTGGGGCCGCCCTCCGCGAGGAGGTGCTCGCCCGCGAACGCCGGCCGCAGCAGCTTGAAGGAGAGCGTGCCCACCTGGCGGCCGGGGGCCTCACGCCTGACCACCTCCAGCATGAGCAGGGCGAGCAGCGGGCCGTGGACGACCAGCCCCGGATAGCCCTCCGTGTCACGGCAGTACGCGGCGTCGTAGTGGATGCGGTGGGCGTTGGCCGTGAGCGCGCTCAGCCGGAACAGCAGCGTCGGGTCCGGCTGGAGACGGAGCTGCCAGGGTTCCTCCGCGTCCGGGGCCGGGCGGTCGTCGACGGCGGCCGGGTGCCGCCCGCTGCCGCGCCCGGACCGGTAGACGATGTCCTGTTCCTCGACCAGGCAGGTGCGGCCGGACTGGCGGAACTCCTGGCGTTCCGTCACGAAGAGCAGCTCTCCGCTGCGGCCGTGCTTCGGGGTCACCGAGCCCAGGCTGCTCACGCGTTCGGCCGGCTCGCCCAGACGCAGGGGCCTGACGAACCGGCAGCGCCCGCCGGCGAACATGCGCTGGCGGTCGGGGAGCGGAGGGAGGAAACGCGCGTCGCGCAGGTGCCCGTCCGGGCCCAGCTCGTGCTGGGCGGGCCAGTGCAGGAAGTGGAACCACTGCCACAGGGGCGGCAGGGGGTCGCCGGCCCCGGCGGCCGGTCCGGGCAGGTCCAGCAGGGCGGAGACGGCGGCGGTGGGGCCCGGGTCCATCGGGTCGTGGGCCGTGACGGCTCCGGGGCGCCAGGTCTCGACGTAGGAGCTGAGAGGGGCGGGCTGCATGGGATCGGACCTCCGGTTTCAGGCGAGTGGCGCGGTCTTCGACGGTCGCGGGGCGTCGGCGGGTGCCTCCGTGACGTCGAGATGGGAGGCGTGGGACGGCTCCCGTACGAGAAGGGTCGCCAGGAAGGTCAGGCCGACGCATCCGGTGACGTACCAGAAGAAGAGGTTCTCCTGGCCCCCGTCCTTCAGGGCGAGTGCGATGGGCTCGGTCAGCCCTCCGAAGGTGGCGGTGACCAGGGCGTGCGGCAGGCCCACGCCGAGGGCCCGGACCTTGGTGGGGAACATCTCCGCCTTGATGATGGCGGCCAGGGCGGAGTAGCCGGTGACGAAGGTCAGGGCCACGGTCATGAGGAGGAAGGCGATCCAGGGGTTGCTGGTCCGGCCGAGGACCGTCATGAGCGGCACCGTGAGGAGCATGCAGCCGCCGGAGAAGGCGAACATGACCGGGCGGCGGCCGATGCGGTCGGACAGGGCGCCCACCGCGGGCTGCATCAGCATGTAGACGAACAGCGCGGCGAAGCCGATCAGGGTGACGGTCGACTGGGGGATCCCGGCGGTGTTCACCAGGTACTTCTGGAGGTACGTCGTGTACGTGTAGAAGGCGACGGTGCCGCCGATGGCGAGGCCGAAGACGGCGAGGAGCTGGCGCGGGTACTCGGCGAACAGGGCGGTGAGGCCCTTGCGTTCGGGGGCGCCGGGGGCGGCGGTGCGCGCCTGCTCCTTCTCGAAGTGCTCGGACTCCTCCATGCTGCGGCGCAGGTACATCACGATCAGCCCGGCCACCGCGCCGATCACGAAGGGGATGCGCCATCCCCAGCCGTGCAGCTGGTCCTCGGTGAGCAGGTTCTGCAGGACGATCGCCACGAGCAGCGCGGCCAGCTGCCCCATCACGATGGAGACGTACTGGAAGCTGGAGTAGAAGCCGCGCCGTCCTTCGGGGGCGACCTCGGAGAGGTAGGAGGCGCTGGAGCCGAACTCCCCACCCACGGAGAGGCCTTGCGCCAGCCGGGCGAGGACCAGCAGGGCGGGGGCCCAGAGGCCGATGGCGTCGTGCCCGGGGGCGAGGGCGATGGTCAGGGACCCGGCGCTCATGAGCGTCACCGACAGGGTCAGCGCGCGGCGCCGGCCGAACCGGTCCGCGTACGCGCCGAGCAGCCAGCCGCCGAGGGGGCGCATGAAGAAACCGACGGCGAAGACGACGGCTGTGGAGAGCAGCTGGGCCGTCCGGTCGCCCTCGGGGAAGAACACCGAAGCGAAGTAGATGCTGAACGTGGCGTAGGCGAACCAGTCGTACCACTCGACGAGGTTGCCGAGGCAGCCGCGTACGACGTTCGCGGTGACGCGGGACCGGTCGGGGGTGGGGGTCGCGGGTGTGCGGCTCTGGGACATGGGGAGCTCCGTTGCTTTGTCGCCCGGGTGGTGCTGCGGCCCGGGCGGCCCTTCGGCGCGGGAAGAAAGAAAGGGGGTTGTCGGTGCGGAACGGTGTCGTGCGCCGACGGCTCCAGCCGGAGGGGTGCGGTCGCCTGGAGCCGGCGTCGGCCGTGGCGGCTCCATGTGCTCGGCGGCTCACGTGCCACACATCATGAGCGCTGATCGGCGCGGAAGAACAATAGAAATCCGTGATGCGTGCATGACTCGACCGCATGACCGGTGCGGGCTCCCCGGTGGGCCGGTCCTGAGGCCGTGCCCGCGAAGTCCCTCCGGGCGTAAGGCGGGACTTCGCGGACACGGCCCGGGCCGGACGGATTCGGGCCCGCTCAGCCGAGGAACCCGCGGACCAGGGCGCCGGCTGTCTCCCGGCACTCCTCGAAGTAGGCGTGCCGGGCGCCGGGGAGGAGGTGGGCCCTGGCGTCCGGGATGCGGTCCGCGAGCAGCGGGACGTTCTCCGGTGGGGTGAGCCGGTCCTGGTCGCCGTGGAGGATCAGCGTGGGGGCGGCGACGGAGGGGAGTGCGTCCCACGCGTCGTGCCGGTTGCTGGCGACCAGGTGCCCGCGCCGGGCGTGCGGTGGCATGCGGGGATCGCCGAGGGTCCCGTACGGACCGGGGTGCCCGGCGGTCCAGCCGGGGCTGTACATCAGCTCGGTCAGGGTCTGCCGTACCGCGTCCGGGTCGGGATGAGCCAGGGCCCGGCGCACCGAGGCGTCGCGTTCGACGGCGGCCGGACCGCCGGGCGAGGTGCACCCGAGGACGAGGCGCCGGACCCGGCCGGGGTGGCGTGCGGCCACCCACTGGGCGACGCGGCCGCCCATCGACGTGCCGTACACGTCGGCCTGCCCGATGCCCAGGGAGTCGAGGACGGCCACGACGTCCTCGGCGAAGCGCCTGGTGGAGTAACCCTCCTGCGGCGCGTCGCTCGCGCCGGTGCCGCGGTAGTCCATGGTGATCGTGGAGTGGGTGCCGTGGAAGTCCTCGCGTACGCCGTCCCACCAGTGGTGGTTGTTCGCCTGCCCCGCCAGGAGGACCAGCGGGCGCCCGGTGCCGCGGCGCTGGTACGCGACCGACACCCCGTCGTCGGTCCGTACGAAGGTGTCAGGGCGTCCATCGGTGTCGGGCACGGGGATCCTCTCAGGGGTACGGGGCCGGGCCGGCCCTGGTGGGTGCGGTGCGGCCGTCAGGCGCCGGTGCCGGGGTCGTCGGGCGCGTGCAACTCGGCCGAGGGCCAACGCCCCTGCGCCACAGCCGCATCGATCCGGCGGACCAGGTGGCCCGCGACCACCTCCACGGCAGGCGGAACCCTTCGGTACCGGGGGGTGCCCAGGACGATCTGCCGCCACACGTCGGGTTCGCACAGCGGCGCGGCGCTGAGCGTGCCGTTCGCGACGTCCTCCGCGATGCCGACGCCGGGCAGGACGGTCCAGCCGTGCCCGGCCAGCACCAACTGCTTCTGCACGCGCATCGCGTTTGTCTGTACGGCGATGTCCATCGTGCTCCCGGACCGGGCCGCCGCCGCGTCGATCAGGGTCCGCAGGGCATGGCCCCCGGCCGGCATCACCAGGGGATGCGCCGCCACGTCGGCGAACGCGACCGGGTGGCCGGCGCGCAGTCCGGCCGCCGCGGGGGCCACGGCCCACAGACGCTCCCGCACCAGGGGGCGGGCGTTGAGGGAGGGGGAGCTGTCCAGGTTGTACAGCAGGGTCAGGTCCAGGTCGCCGTCGTCGAGCCACTGCTGGAGATGGCCGGAGTAGCCCGTCATCAGCCGTAGCTCCACGCCCGGATGGGCCGCGCCGACGGCCGACACCAGCGGCTCCGCGAGCAGGTCGCTCGTGCTCTCCAGCAGCCCGACCGTGACGATGCCCGTCACTTCTCCGGGGCTGGGCTGCACCTCGGCGCGCGCCCGCTCCAGCTCGTTCAGGGCCCGGCGCGCCCGGTCGACCATGATCCCGCCGGCTTCGGTGGGCCGCATGCCCTGTCTGGTGCGCTGGAAGAGCGCGACACCGAGCTCCTCCTCCAGGGTGCGGATCTGCCGGGTGACGGCCGGCTGCACCAGGTGCAGCAGCTCGGCGGCGCGCGTCACACTGCCCACCTCGGCGACCGTGACGAGTGCCTTGAGCTGCTTGACGTCCATGGTGCGTCCCTCTTCCGGCATCCGCGGCCCGCATGGCAGCATCACGGATTGTTATTTCCCTTGGCCTCACATGAGTGCACATGATGGTACTCCCGCTCGGGTCACCGACACCTCCGGAGGACAACGCATGGCCGAGAACGCAGCGCCCGCCGATGACCTGCCGCTGTCCGGCATCACGGTCGTGAGCATCGAACAGGCGGTGGCCGCCCCCTTCGCGACCCGCCAGCTCGCCGACCTCGGAGCTCGGGTGATCAAGGTGGAGCGGCCGGGCGAGGGCGACTTCGCCCGCCGTTACGACACCACGGTGCACGGTCAGTCCAGTTACTTCGTGTGGCTGAACCGCTCCAAGGAATCGGTCACCCTGGACCTCAAGTCGGAACAGGGGCGGGAGGTCCTGGAGGAGCTCCTGGCGCAGGCCGACGTGTTCGTGCAGAACCTGGCGCCCGGCGCCGCCGCCCGCATGGGCCTGGGGGCCGACGCCCTGGCGGAGCGGTTCCCGTCGCTGATCCCGTGCTCGGTCACCGGCTACGGGTCGAGCGGGCCCTGGGCGGACCGCAAGGCCTACGACCTGCTGGTGCAGTGCCAGACCGGTCTGGTCTCGCTGACCGGCAGCGCCCAGGAGGCCGCGCGCGTCGGGGTGTCCGTCGCCGACATCGCCGCCGGCATGTACGCCTACAGCGGCATCCTCACCGCGCTGTTCACGCGGGCGACCCGCGGTTCCGTGCGTGCCGTGGAGGTCTCCCTCTTCGAGGCGCTGGCCGAATGGATGAGCCAGCCCGCCTACTACACGGCGTACAGCGGGGCGCAGCCGCCCCGGGTCGGTACCCGGCACGCCACCATCGCCCCGTACGGCACCTACACCGCGGCCGACGGCAAGGACGTACTGCTCTCCGTGCAGAACGAACGTGAATGGGCGGCCCTCTGCGAGAAGTTCCTCGGCGACCCCGGACTCACCGACGACCCGCGCTTCGCCGGCGGGTCCGCGCGGGTGAGCCACCGTGAGGAGGTCGACGCGCTCCTGGCCGGGCGGATCGCGGCCTCGGACAGTGGCGAGGTGATGGAGCTGCTCGACGCCATCGGCATCGCCAACGCCCCCGTCAACGACGTGAAGCAGTTCCTGGAACACCCCGTGCTGGCCGGCCGCGACCGCTGGCGGGAGGTGCCCCTGCCCGGCGGGGAGACGATGTCGGCCCTGCTGCCGCCCGTCGACCTGGCCGGCACCACCCCGCGCATGGGCGCCGTGCCCGCCGTCGGGGAGCACACCGGACCGATCCTGGCCGAGCTCGGCCACACACCCGCGCGCATCGACGCCCTGCGGGCCGACGGCGCCATCTGACCACCCGACACGCGAGCAGGACCGCGGCGAGGAGGCCGCCCCCACATGAGCACCCTCGACATCCTTTCCGAGGACGAGCAGTTCATCGTCAGCACGGTGCACGACTTCGTGGACAAGGACATCAAGCCCGTGGCGCGGGAACTCGACCACGCCAACACCTATCCCGAGGCCCTGATCGAGCAGATGAAGGAGCTCGGGATCTTCGGCCTCGCCGTCCCCGAGGAGTACGGCGGCACCCCGGTGTCGACCCCCTGCTACGTCCTCATCACCGAGGAACTGGCGCGCGGCTGGATGAGCCTGGCCGGCGCCATGGGCGGCCACACCGTGGTCGCCAAGCTGTTGCTCCGCTTCGGCACCGAGGAGCAGAAGCGGCGCTACCTCCCGCGGATGGCCACCGGCGAGGTCCGGGCCACCATGGCCCTCACCGAGCCGGGCGGCGGCTCCGACCTCCAGGCCATGCGCACCGTCGCCCGGAGGGACGGCGAAGGGTATGTGGTGGACGGATCGAAGACCTGGATCACCAACTCCCGCCGCTCGCAGCTGATCGCCCTGCTGTGCAAGACGGATCCGCAGGCGTCCCCGGCGCACAAGGGGATCTCCATCCTGCTCGTCGAGCACGGCCCCGGGCTGACGGTCTCCCGCGACCTTCCCAAGCTGGGCTACAAGGGAGTGGAGAGCTGTGAGCTGTCCTTCGAGGGCTACCGGGCGCCGGCCGACGCGGTGCTGGGCGGGACCGAGGGCCACGGATTCGGCCAGATGATGAAGGGCCTGGAGACCGGCCGTCTCCAGGTCGCCGCCCGCGCGCTCGGCGTCGGCAGGGCCGCGCTGGAGGACTCCCTCGCCTACGCCCAGGAGCGGGAGACCTTCGGGAAGCCGATCTGGAGGCACCAGTCCGTCGGCAACCACCTCGCCGACATGGCGACCTCACTCACCGCCGCCCGCCAGCTCACCCTGTACGCGGCCCGCGAGGCGGACGCCGGGCGGCGCGTGGACATGGAGGCGGGCATGGCCAAGCTCTTCGCCTCCGAGACGGCCATGCAGATCGCCCTCAACGCCGTACGCATCCACGGAGGTTACGGCTACTCGACCGAGTTCGACGTGGAGCGGTACTTCCGGGACGCCCCGCTGATGATCGTCGGCGAGGGCACCAACGAGATCCAGCGCAACGTCATCGCGAGCCAGTTGGTCAAGCGGGGAGGGCTCGACGCCTGAACGCGTGGGGCGGCCTCACCGAGGCCGTCCCACGGCCTCCGGGTCAGGCGTGTCCCGTGCGGGGCCGACCGGCGCCGAACTCCGGCGTGACGAACGGACGTTGTCATTCCGTGCCGTCGGACGGGCCCGGATTCCGTACGTGTCATGAACCTTGTCAGTTGCCGTCGGGCGCTCTATTGTCGCGGGCAGAAAGCGCTTTCCCCTCCTGGTTCCGCCCGGTGGAAGCGTCCGCCGCGACGGCCGTCGCGACGGACGCGCACGAGCCGCCACCGGTCGGCGCAGGGCTCACGCACGACCCCGACGAGGCTGCCCGGTGACCACCGGCGGTCCCGCCGGTCCGCCGTTGCGACCGCGGCGAAACCCAGCACGTGAAGACGAATGGGGACACGAACATGAGACGACCACTCGCACTGCGACTCAACGCCGCGCTGGCCACGCTGGCCGTGGCGGCCGCGACCGGTGTGGTGATGTCGATGCCCGAGGCCTCAGCGGCGGTGGCCGGCAACGCCACCGGCTACGCGACCCAGAACGGCGGGACGACCGGCGGAGCCGGCGGTGAGACGGTGCGGGCCACCACGGGTACCGCGATCCACGCGGCCCTGTGCGGCCGGGCCAGCAGCAGCACCCCGATCACCATCGAGGTCGAGGGCACCATCAACCACGGCAACACCACGAAGGTGTCGGGCGACAGCTGCAACACCGCCGCCGGTGTGATCGAGCTCAAGCAGATCAGCAACGTCACCATCGTCGGCGTCGGCAGCGGAGCCGTCTTCGATCAGCTGGGCATCCACATCCGTCAGTCCAGCAACATCATCATCCAGAACGTGACCGTCAAGAACGTCAAGAAGTCCGGCTCGCCCACGTCCAACGGCGGTGACGCCATCGGCATGGAGAGTGACGTCCGTAACGTCTGGGTCGACCACACCACTCTCGAGGCGTCCGGCGGTGAGTCGGAGGGGTACGACGGTCTCTTCGACATGAAGGACAACACCCAGTACGTCACGCTGTCCTACAGCACCCTGCGCAACTCCGGCCGTGGCGGACTCGTCGGCTCCAGCGAGACCGAGCTGTCGAACGGCTACATCACGTACCACCACAACCTGTACGAGAACATCGACTCGCGTGCGCCCCTGCTGCGTGGCGGTATCGCCCACATCTACAACAACTACTACGTGAAGCTCAACGAGTCCGGCATCAACTCCCGGGCCGGCGCACGGGCCAAGGTGGACAACAACTACTTCAAGGACTCCAAGGACGTCCTGGGCACGTTCTACACCGACGCGGCCGGATACTGGCAGGTCAGCGGCAACACCTTCGACAACGTGACCTGGTCCGCCCCCGGCAGCGAGAACAACCCCGCCGGGCCCGACCCGAAGTCCAACACCACCGTCAGCATCCCCTACGCCTACACCCTGGACAACGCGAGCTGTGTCCCGGCGATCGTGGGCGCGACGGCTGGTGCGGGCAAGGGCCTGAAGGTGTCCGACGGCAGCTGCTCGCCGACGACGCCGAGCCCCACGCCGACGCCGGACCCGACGGACCCGACGCCGGACCCGACGGACCCCACGCCCGACCCCACGCAGCCCAGCGGCACCAACCTCAGCCTCGGGGCCGGAGCCGACGGCTCCAGCAAGGCCAGCGGTTCGAGCTACGGCAATGTGCGGGACGGTGACATGAGCACCTTCTGGTCGCCTGCCGGCTCGACCGGTTCCGTCTCGGTCAAGTGGGGAACCGCCACCTCGATCGCCAAGATCAATGTGCGCGAGGCGTCGGGCTCCACCGGCAGCATCGGATCCTGGAGGGTCATCAACGGCGACACCGGTGCCGTCCTGACCTCCGGCAGCGGTGCGGGCGTCATCACCGTCCCGAAGACCTCGCTGAAGAAGATCACCTTCGAGATCACCGGCTCGACCGGTACCCCGAAGGTCGCCGAATTCGAGACGTACGCCGGATAGCGACGAGGCCGCGGTGTCCGTCCGCCGCTCCGCGGGATCCCCGGGATCCCGCGGAGCGGCGGAGCGACGCGAGGCTGTGACGTCTCGGACCGCGGCCGGCTGCTGGCCCCCCGGACGGGGCCGTCGAATGCGACGGCCCCGTCCGGTGTGCCGAGGCGCGTCCGGCATCTCCCTGCCGGACCGTCCGGTCCTTCCTCGCCGCCCCGGTAGGCGCCCGTCCGGCCCCGATGTCCGGCCGGTGTCCGCCACGGCCTCGATCCGGTCGCGGATCCGGCCACATACCGGCCAGTTCCGGCTCTTCGCCCGACAGAGGCATCCGTATGCCCCCCGGGTCCGAATCATGGGCGGAGCCAGTGGCGCGGGCGGGGTCGCGGAGTCCTCCGGAACACGCGTGGCGCACGGGGCCGGGCAGGGGGCGAGCCCCGCCGACGAGCGGCCGGGGCGGGCGGAGGGGGAGACACACAGCACCCCCGGGGCGGCCTCCGCGCTCATGGGCGGATTCCAGTTCACGTTCGGCGCGATCGCCTCGCCGCTCGTGGGACTGTTCGGCGAGGACAGCTCCCTGCCGATGGCGCTCATCATGCTGATCGCGCTCGCCGGTGCGGGGCTTTCCCCGGCCGGTCCGGCCCGGCCGTGGCGCGGTGACGGAGAGGTGACGGCGCGCTCGGGGAGGTGAGACGCCGTTCGGCCCGCCCCCGGGGAGGCCTCCGCGGATGCGCCCTGTGGTGCAATCGACAGTCCGGGCCGGCCGAACTCCCCGACGGCCGACCCGATCCCGACTCGCGTGGAGGAACCCCTCATGACCAGCACAGACTCCGCCCCCTCGGCGTCCGGGCCCCTCTGGTCCGCGAAGATCTTCGACGGCTCCTGGCGTGCTGCGGGCGGCGGAACCATCGAGGTGACCGCCCCCGCCACGGGCGAGGTCGTCGCGACCGTCGGCGCGGCCACCGCCGAGGACGTCGACACGTCGGTCGCCTCCGCGAGGACGGCGCAGCGTGCCTGGGCGAAGCTCGCCTACGCCGAGCGGGCCCAGGTCTTCATCAAGGCCTCCGCCCTGCTGGCCGCCGACCCCGACCGCATCGTGCGGTGGCTCGTCCCGGAATCCGGCTCAGGGCAGGGCAAGGCGCAGTTCGAGGTCGGACTGCTCGTCTCGGAGCTCAACGAGGCCGCGGCGCTGACCTCGGAGCCCTACGGCGAGCTGCTGCGGAGCTCGAAGCCCCGCCTCTCCGCGGTGCGCCGGCTCCCGCTCGGTGTCGTGGGCGTCATCAGCCCGTTCAACTTCCCCGCCATCCTCGCCCTGCGCTCGGTGGCCCCGGCGCTGGCGGCGGGCAACGCGGTGGTCCTCAAGCCCGACCCCCGCACTCCGGTGTCGGGCGGCCTCGCGCTGGCCGAACTACTGGCGGACGCCGGGCTGCCCGAAGGCCTGCTGCACGTCCTGCCGGGCGGGACCGAGGTCGGCGAGGCCCTGGTCGCGCACCCGGACGTGCCCTGCATCTCCTTCACCGGCTCCACCCCGGCCGGCCGCGCGATCGGCACGGCGGCGGCCCCTCTGCTCAAGAAGGTCCACCTGGAGCTGGGCGGCAACAACGCCCTCCTGGTCCTCCCGGACGCCGACCTGGACGCAGCGGTCTCGGCCGGTGCCTGGGGGTCCTTCCTGCACCAGGGGCAGATCTGCATGACCACCGGACGCCATCTGGTGCATGTCTCCCAAGCCGCCGAGTACGCCGCCAAGCTCGCCGAGAAGGCGAACGGAATCCCGGTCGGCGACCCCATGGACCCGGCCAACGTGCTCGGCCCGGTCATCGACGAGCGGCAGCGCGACAGGATCCACTCGATCGTCACGCGCACCGTCGAGCAGGGCGCGGAGCTCGCGGCGGGCGGCACGTACGACGGCCTGTTCTACCGGCCCACCGTCCTGACCGGTGTTCCGTCGGACTCCCCGGCGTTCGCAGAGGAGGTGTTCGGCCCGGTCGCCCCCGTCGTCGCGTACGAGACCGTCGACGAGGCCATCGACATCATCAACTCCTCGGAGTACGGGCTGTCCGTGTCGATCCTCACGGGCAACGCCTTCGCCGCCTGGGAACTCGCCGACCGGATCGAATCGGGCGCGGTGCACATCAACGACCAGACGGTGGACGACGAGGCGGTGGCCCCCTTCGGCGGCACCAAGGCGTCGGGGACAGGAGGCCGCTTCGGAGGCAGGGCGAGCCTGGACACCTTCTCCGACGTGCAGTGGATCACCGCGCAGGCACAGATCGAGCGCTATCCGTTCTGACCGTCCGGTGCGCGGCCGTGAGCCAGGAGCGCGGGACGGCGCCTGGCGGGAGCGGCTTGTCCGGGACGGGTCCTTCGTGCCTTACGCCGCCCCGGCCGGTGCTGCGATCATGTGCGTCGAGTCCTGGTCCGGCCCGGCGTGCGTCCGTGCCGGGCCGGCTACCCGCCGCCCCGGGCGGAGGAGCGCGTCGGCCGGCCCGCACCGTTCCGCCGCCCGGCTTCCCCTCCCGGAGTACCCCTTGAGCAGTCCGAGCAGCGACACCGGCCACACCCTCGACGTCCAGGCGATCCGTGCCTGCTTCCCGGCGCTGAAGGCGGGCACCGCCCGCTTCGACGCGCCGGGAGGCACCCAGACGCCCCAGCAGGTCATCGAAGCGATCACCGAGGCCCTCACCCGTCCCCTGGCCAACCGCGGCGGGCTCACGGAGGGCGGACGCAACGCCGAGGCGATCGTGTCCGGCGCGCGGCAGGCCCTGGCCGACCTGCTCGGCTCGGAGGCCGGGTCGGTGGTGTTCGGGCGGAGCGCCACCCAGCTCGTCTACGACCTGGCGCGCACCCTGGCCAAGGACTGGGGTCCGGGTGACGAGGTGGTGGTGTCCCGGCTGGACCACGACTCGAACATACGGCCCTGGGTGCAGGCCGCCGAGGCCGTGGGCGCGACGGTCCGGTGGGCCGACTTCGACCCCGCGACGGGTGAGCTCGGAACCGAGCACATCGAGGCAGTGCTCTCCGGCCGCACCCGGCTCGTGGCCGTCACGGCCGCCTCCAACCTCATCGGCACCCGCCCCGACATCCCGGCCCTCGCGGCGCTGGTGCACGGGGCCGGTGCGCTCTTCCACGTCGAGGCGGTGCACTACGCCTCGCACGCCACGGTCGACCTGGCCGCGCTCGGCGCGGACACCCTGGTCTGCTCGCCGTACAAATTCCTCGGACCGCACCTCGGCGTGCTCACCGGCCGGCGGGAACTGCTCCACAGCCTGCGGCCGGACAAGCTGCTGCCCTCCAGCGACGCCGTCCCCGAGCGGTTCGAACTGGGCACGCTGCCCTACGAACTGCTGGCGGGCGCGACGGCGGCCGTGGACTTCATCGCCGCGCTCGTCCCCGGAACCGGCAGCCGACGGGAAGACCTGGGCCGCGCGTTCACCGCGCTCGCCTCGCACGAGGACCGGCTGCGCGGCCGCATCGAGGAGGGCCTGGCGACGCTGGACGGAGTCACGGTGCACTCCCGCGCGGCACGGCGCACCCCGACCACGCTGTTCACGGTGGCGGGCAGGAAGCCGGAAGAGGTCTCCCGGCACCTGGCCGGACGCGGTGTGGACGCACCGTCGGGGTCCTTCTACGCGTGGGAGGCGTCCCACCGGCTCGGACTGGGCGAGGAGGGCGGCGTACGGGTCGGTCTCGCGCCCTACACGTGCGACGACGATGTCGACCGGCTCCTGAACGCGCTCGACGTGCCCCGCCGCTGACACGGCGGCAGGCGCCGGGCTGAGCGGAGCCCAGCGCCCCGGACGGCCCCCGCTCAGCGCCAGTCGGGGGCGCCGGACGCGGGGGACAGGACGCTCTCGATCTTCGTCCGGACCTCCCGCATGACCGCCACGACCCGGGTCTCGTGCTCCTCGTCGAGCCGCGCCACCGGCACCGAGCAGCTGATGGCGTCGATGGCCGGCGAGTCGTACCGGAGGGCGAAGCCGAAGCCCACGATGCCCGTCACGGTCTCCTCACGGTCGATGGAGTAGC
Organism: Streptomyces sp. QL37; assembly: GCF_002941025.1. Classification (NCBI taxonomy): domain Bacteria; kingdom Bacillati; phylum Actinomycetota; class Actinomycetes; order Kitasatosporales; family Streptomycetaceae; genus Streptomyces; species Streptomyces sp. QL37. The sequence goes on from NZ_PTJS01000001.1 coordinate 6,381,748, forward strand.
CGCGCTCGCGCACCCCGGCGAGGTCGGCGACCAGGGTGGAGCGCTCGGTGTGCGTGTTCTCCGTACGGGCCGTCAGGGGGCCGTCGGGGAGCGGCAGCCGGTGGTCGGGGCGCTCGGCGAGCAGGGCCTTGCCGAGTGCCCCGGCGTGGGCCGGGATCCGGCGGCCGACCCGGCTGATGGTGCGCGGGTACTCGTGGGACTCGCGCGTCGCGAGATAGACGACGTTGGTGCCGTCGAGCCGGGCCAGATGGATCGTCTCGCCGAGCGCGTCCGAGGCCTCGTTCAGATAGGGGCGGGCCGCGCGCACATGCGGGTCGCTGTCCAGGTAGCTCGTCCCCGTGTGCAGGGCTCGGATGCCGATGCCGTAGAGGGATCCGGTGGTGTCCGTGCGCACCCAGCCGCAGTCGATGAGGGTCCGCAGCAGTTGGTACATGCTGCTGCGCGGGACGCCGAGTTCCTCGGCGAGTTCGTCCAGGCGGGCCGGCCGGTCACCCCGGGCGGCGAGGAGTTCGAGCAGCGCGACGGTGCGGGACGCCGACTTCACCCCACGTACCCCGTTGTTCTCCGGCATGTTCACATCCTAAATCCGCGTGGTCGCACCCATTGACCGCTGCGCGTTCACACGCCTAACCTCCGTTCTCATACATGTACGCCATCTGCATACAGGGATGAGTCGAGGTGTCACCGGAGGCGTGCCCATGCCGACGGTGCCGCCGGGGAGCCTCCGCAGTCCGGGGTTCCGCAGTCCGACAGTCCGACAGTTCAAAGGGGAACTGACATGCCGCTCCTCGTGGTCGGGATCAGCGTTCTGGTGCTGCTGCTCCTGATGACCCGCATGAAGCTCAACGGCTTCGCCGCACTCCTGCTCGTGGCGGTCGGCGTAGCGCTGGTCCAGGGAATCCCCGCGGTCGAGATCCCGGACGTCCTCTCGGCGGGCATCGGGGACCAGATCGGCGACACCATGCTCACGATCGGCCTGGGCGCCATGGTCGGCCGCGTCATGGGCGACTCCGGGGCCGCCCAGCGGATCGCGGGCAGACTGCTCGACGCCTTCGGCCCGCGCGGCGTCCAGGTCGCCATGGTGGTCACGTCGATGCTCATCGGCGTGACCATGTTCTACGAGGTCGCCTTCATCATCATCGTGCCCATCGCGTTCACGCTCGTCAGGGTCACCGGGGTGAACCTGCTCTGGGTGGGCCTGCCGATGTCGATCGCCCTGTCCACGATGCACAGCTTCCTGCCGCCGCACCCCGGCCCCACCGCCGTCGCCGCGACGTTCCACGCCTCCGTGGGCCACACCCTCTTCTACGGCCTCTTCATCGCCGTGCCGGCCGGTGCGCTCATCGCGCTCCTGTGGCCGCGGCTGCCGTTCGTCAGGGCGATGAACCCCTCCATACCCAAGGGCCTGGTCAGTGAGCGCGAGTTCACCGACGAGGAGATGCCCGGCATGGGCTGGTCGCTCTTCGTGGCCCTCTTCCCGGTGGTGCTGATCGCCGGCGCGGCCGTCACCGACATGCTCACCTCCGGCGAGAGCGCCTTCCTGCACGGGGTCGCCTTCATCGGCTCGGCACCGGTCGCGCTGCTGCTGGCCCTCCTCCTGGCGGCCTGGGCGTTCGGGCCGCGGATCGGCCGGAGCCTCGCCGACGTCAGCGCCTCCTGTGCCTCCGCGGCCCAGGCCATGGCGATGATCCTCCTGGTCATCGGCGCGGGCGGAGCCTTCAAGAACGTCCTCGTCGAAGGCGGCATATCCGACTACATCAAGGACATCACCGAGCACTGGGCCGTCTCACCGATCATCCTGGCCTGGCTGATCGCCGCCATCCTCCGCATCGCGCTCGGCTCGGCGACGGTCGCCGTGGTCACCGCCTCCGGCGTGGTGCTGCCGCTCCTCGCGGGCAGCGGAGTCCACCCCGAGATGATGGTGCTCGCGGTCTCCTGCGGATCGATCGCCTTCTCCCATGTCAACGACCCCGGATTCTGGCTGTTCAAGGAGTACTTCAACCTCTCGGTCATCCAGGCCATCAAGGTCCGTACCGGCTACACGACGGTGCTCGCGGTCCTGGGCCTCGGCGGCGTCCTGACAGCCGAGTGGGCCCTCGACGTCATCGGCCTCTGAACGCCCCCCAGCCCCCTCCCGTACCCAAGGAAACGGACCAGCATGAACCAGCCGACCGTCACCCACTTCGCCGTCTATCCCGTCGCGGGCCGCGACTGCATGGAGCTGAACCTCTCCGGCGCCCACGGCCCCTTCTTCACCCGCAACATCGTCGTCCTCAAGGACTCCGAGGGCCGTACGGGACTGGGGGAGGTGCCCGGGGGCGAGAAGATCACCCGGACCCTGCGGGACTCCGAGTCGCTGGTCGTCGGCGCGAAGGTGGGCGACTACAAGCGCGTCCTGCGTGAGATCGGGAGCCGGTTCGCGGACCGCGACGCGGGCGGCCGGGGCGCGCAGACCTTCGACCTGCGGACCACGGTGCACGCCGTCACGGCCGTGGAGTCGGCGCTGCTCGATCTGCTGGGCCAGCACCTCGACGTACCGGTCGCGGCGCTCCTGGGCGACGGTCAGCAGCGGGACTCCGTACGGGTGCTGGGCTACCTCTTCTACGTCGGCGACCCGGACCGCACCGACCTGGACTACGTCCGCGAACCCGGCTCCGACGTCGACTGGTACCGCGTCCGGCACGAGGAGGCCCTCACGCCCGAGGCGATCGTCCGCCAGGCCGAGGCCGCCTACGACCTGTACGGCTTCCGGGACTTCAAGCTCAAGGGCGGAGTCCTCGCCGGGTCGGAGGAGGTCCGGGCCGTACGCGCGCTCAAGGACCGCTTCCCCGAGGCTCGGATCACCCTGGACCCGAACGGCGCCTGGTCGCTGCGTGAGGCGGTCGAGCTGTGCACCCCGCTGACGGGCACGCTCGCCTACGCCGAGGACCCCTGCGGGGCGGAGGACGGCTACTCGGGGCGCGAGGTCCTCGCCGAGTTCCGCCGCGCCACGGGCCTCCCGACCGCGACCAACATGATCGCCACCGACTGGCGGCAGCTGACCCACGCCCTGGCCCTCCAGTCGGTCTCCATCCCGCTGGCTGACCCGCACTTCTGGACCATGCAGGGCTCCGTGCGGGTGGCGCAGCTGTGCAACGCGATGGGCCTGACGTGGGGCTGCCACTCCAACAACCACTTCGACATCTCGCTCGCCATGATCACGCACTGCGGGGCCGCCGCCCCGGGCGAGTACAACGCCCTCGACACGCACTGGATCTGGCAGGAGGGGCTGGAGCGGCTCACCGTCGAACCGCCGCGCATCGCCGGTGGCGAGATCGCCGTCCCCGGCGCCCCCGGCCTGGGGGTCGAGCTCGACATGGACCGCCTCCTCGCGGCACACGAGCTCTACCGGAAGGAGGCGCTGGGCGCGCGGGACGACGCCGAGGCCATGCAGTACCTCGTACCCGGCTGGACGTTCGACGCCAAGCGGCCCTGCCTGGTGCGGTAGGGCGGGGGCGGTCGCGCCCCCGCCCCGGTGGACGGGCCGTCCGCACGCCCCGTCAGGACGGCCGTACCGCTGTCGCCAGGAGTTCCGGGCCCGCCGTCCCCCACTGCGGCTGGTCCGGCCCCAGGAGCGGACGACGCCGGGCATCCGGCGCTTCGTCCGGCACGCCGTCGCGTCGTTCAGGGTGCCGGAGCAAGGCGGACCAGGGCCGGACGGGGCCCGGGAGCGCCTGCCCCGGCGGGAGCCGGGACCTCAGCCGGGCCGGCGGCTCGTCCGCACGCTCCACCGGCCCTCGAAACGGGTCAGGTGGACCGGGTGGTCGAAGCACTTGCTGATCTGATCGCTGGTCAGCACCTCCTCGGCGGGGCCCGATGCCAGGCACCGCCCGTCACGCAGCAGCATCACATGCGTCGTGCCGGGCGGAAGCTCCTCCAGGTGGTGCGTGACCAGGACCGAAGCGAGCTCCGGTGAGCTCTGCTGAAGGGTGTCGATCCGTTCGATCAGCTGCTCACGGCCCGCGACGTCCAGCCCCGTGGCCGGTTCGTCCAGGAGCAGCAGCCGTGGCCTCGGCATGAGGGCCCGCGCGATCAGGGCACGCCCCCGTTCGCCCTGGGACAGGGTCGGCCACCTCGCCTCTCGCCGTCCGGCGAGGCCGAGCAGGCCGGTGAGGCGGTCGGCCAGGGCGAGCTGATCCGCCGTCGGCCGCCAGCGGGGCACCGGCTCGATGCTGTTGGTCAGGCCCGTCAGGACGACGTCCCTGACCTTCAGCGGTGAGCGCAGGGTGTGACGAGGGTCGACATGACCGACGTACGTGCGCAACTGGCGCAGGTCGACGCGCCCCAGCTCGTGTCCCAGGACCTCGACCGTGCCCCGGGTGGGGTGTGCGAGCGCTCCGAGGAGGCTGAGGAGTGTGCTCTTGCCGGCGCCGTTGGCCCCGAGCAGGGCCCAGTGTTCGCCTGCCCGCACGGTCAGCGACACCTCGCTCAGGATGGGGTTCCCGTCGCGTACGAGGTCCACGTCGCGGACACGGAGCACGGGGGGTGTGTCGGTCATCGGCTCTGAGCTCCCGACCGGTTGACGGCGGCCATGACCGCGTGGACGGAGGCGGACAGGACCGAGGTGTCCCAGCCGGATCCCCAGCAGGTGACCCCGTCCACGCGGCACTCGGCGTAGGCGACGGCGGGGCTGCCCGGCCCGGTGGCGGTGGAGTGCTCGGCGTAGCCCAGGACGTCGACCGTGACACCGGCCGAACGCAGGGTGTCCGTCAGGGCGGAGAGCGGCCCGTTTCCGGTGCCCCGGCAGGAGCGGGTCCGCCCGTCGGCGCGCAGCTCACAGGTGAACTCGTGCTCACCGGGCCCCGTCTCCGAGCTGGACCAGGACTCCAGCGTGAGCGGACCGTCCTGACCGGGGGCGATGTACGTGGTGCGGAAGAGGTCCCACAGCTCCTTGTGGGAGAGCTCGCGCCCGCTGCCGTCCGTGACGTGCTGGACCGTGCGCGAGAAGTCCGGACGCATCGCCTGCGGCAGGTCCAGCCCGTGGTGGGTGCGGAGCAGATGCGCGATTCCCCCCTTCCCGGACTGGGAGTTGATGCGGATGACCCCCTCGTACGTACGGCCGATGTCATCCGGGTCGATGGGCAGGTACGGCACCTCCCAGGGCGCCTCCCCGGCGCTCACCCCGGCGTCGGCCGCCTGCTTCGCGTGATGGGCCATGCCCTTGGCGATGGCGTCCTGGTGGGTGCCGGAGAACGCCGTGTGCACGAGTTCACCGCCGTACGGGTGCCGGGGGTGGACCGGCAGCCGGTTGCAGTGCTCCACCACGTCACGGACCACGTCGATGTCCGAGAAGTCGATCATCGGGTCGACGCCCTGAGCGTAGAGGTTGAGGGCCAGGGTCACCAGATCGACGTTCCCGGTGCGCTCGCCGTTGCCGAACAGGCAGCCCTCCACCCGCTGGGCCCCTGCCAGTACGGCGAGTTCGGCGCAGGCGACGCCGGTGCCCCGGTCGTTGTGCGGGTGCACGGAGAGGATCACGGAATCGCGGCGCGCCAGATGACGGTGCATGTACTCGATCTGGTCGGCGTACACATTCGGCGTGGCGATCTCCACCGTCGCCGGCAGGTTGTGGATCACCGGCCGGTCCGGGCTCGCCTCCCACAGCTCGGTGAGGCCGTCGCAGATCTCCAGGACGAAGTCGGGCTCGGTGAGGTTGAAGACCTCGGGGGAGAACTCGAACCGGACATCGGCGCCCGGCCGTTCCTCCACGCGCCGCATCAGATGCGTCGCGGCGTCCGTGATCATCGCGTGGACCTCGGCGCGGGACCTGCCCAGGACGACGTCCCGCCACACGGGCGCGGTGGCGGTGTAGAGGTGGATCAGCGTGCGGGGGAGCCCTTCGACGGAGTCGACGGTCCGGTCGATCAGGTCCTCGCGGGCCGGCGTGAACACGGAGACCGTCACGTCGTCGGGCACCGCACCGCTCGTGGCGAGGTGGCGGACGAAGTCGAAGTCGGTCCGGCTGGCGGACGGGTAGCCGACCTCGATCTCCTTGAAGCCCATGGTGACCAGGAGATCGAACAGGCGTCGCTTGCGCTCGGTGTCCATGGGCTCGGCCAGCGCCTGGTTGCCGTCCCGGAGGTCGACGGGTACCCACAGCGGAGCGCGCTCGAGCCGGCGCGAGGGCCAGGTGCGGTCCGTCAGGGGCAGTGCCACCCGGCGGTGAGCGGGGCGGTAGCGGTGGTGGGGCATCGCGCTCGGACGCTGGGGATTCCAGGCCGGCGCGTCCGGCGGGAGGTCACCGGACGGAGGACGCAGGGTGGGGAACGCCGTGGTCCCGGAGGGGGACGGCGTGCCCGAGGACGAGGTCATCGCGGGAAAACTGCTTTCGGTCGGCCATGAGATGACCGGCACAGCCCGACACCCGCTGCGGGGGGCCGGTCGGTCGTGTCAGGCCCCGCAGCGGCGGACGAGGAGAAGGAGCTCGTTCAGCTGCATGCCGGTACAGTAGCCGGGAGTAACTCCTCAGACAACCTGAGGTGTGAATCGGGAAGTGTGAATCGGGAAGTGACCTCACATGCCACTGGGACCCCTGAGACCCTCGCCCCTCGTCGAGCAGGCCACCGAGCATCTGCGCGAGCAGATCAGCACAGGCGCCTGGCCGGTGGGGACGAAAATCCCTGGTGAGACGAGCCTCGCAGCCTCCCTGGGCGTCGGGCGTTCCACGGTCCGTGAGGCGCTGCGCGCACTCGCGGGGGCGGGGCTGGTGCAGGCGAGACAGGGGGCGGGTGTCTTCGTCATCGCGGCCGAGCCCGAGGAGGACTGGGCCGCGCGACTGCGCCGCGCGGCCGTCACCGATGTCTACGAGGTACGCATCGGCATCGAGGTCGAAGCCGCTCGGCTGGCCGGACGTCGCCGGACCGACGACGACGTCGCCGCCCTCACCGCCGCTCTGGCCGGACGCCGCGCCGCCGCCGACGGGGACGACGCCGCGTTCGTCGACGCGGACATCGCCCTGCACGCGGCTGTGGTCGCGGCGGCACACAACCCCGTACTCTCGGCGCTGTTCACCGAATTCGTCCCCACGCTGCGCACGGGGCTGATCGACATGCTCGCCCTGCTGGAACTGCGCTCCGGGGACCCGAACCACGGTGACGAGGACCATGCCTCGCTGGTGGACGCCGTCGTGCGGGGGGACGGTGATGCGGCAGGCCGCACGCTCCGCGAGGAGCTCGAGCAGACGCTGGCCCGGCTGACGTCCCTGTAGCGGGGCCCGTCGTCGGCCGAAGGGAGGTCGGGGATGAGCAGGCCGAGAATCCGTGTCGCGGCGTATGTGATCCGTCGTCGCGAGGGCGCGGAGCTTCTGGTGTTCGACCACGTCGGCATGGCTGACGCCGGAACCCAGGTCCCCGCAGGGGGAGTCGAGCCCGACGAGGAGTTGTCCCGCGCCGTTCTGCGGGAGGTCGCCGAGGAGACCGGCCTGCTGACCGCGGGCGTGGTCCGGCCGGTAGCCGTCGACGAGAGGCCGCACCCGCGCACGCGGCAGCCGCGCACGACCACGTTCTTCCTGCTGCGGGCACCGGAGGACACGCCCGACGCGTGGGTCCACCGGGTGCGGGGTGACGGCGAGGACGCCGGTCTCACCTTCGCCTGCCGGTTCGAGGCCCTTCCGCTGCGGCGGCCCCTGGCCGACGCGCAGGACGCGTGGCTGGGGAACCTGGAGCTCTGAGGGGGACCACGGAGCGGCGCCGGCAGCCGCCGGACGTCAGTGGCCGTGGCCCCCGTCCTCGTGCCCGTCCGAAGGTGTCGCCGGGCGTGGATCGTCCGCCCCCGCCCCGGACGGGACGGTGAAGGCCGCCGTCCGGACCCTGCCGTCGTGCTTGAAGTCCAGGAACAGCCGGTAGGTGGCGGAACCGGGCGCCGTCGCGGTGAACGAGACGTCCGGCCCGGACCGCGTGGAACCGTCGCCGGGTTCTCCGTCGGGGTGCACATGGAGATAGGCGAGGTCGCCGGCGCGCAGGGCGACGAGGTGCCCGTACGCGCCCAGATAGGGCTGCAGATCGGTGACCGGCCGGCCGTCCTTGCGCACCGTGAAGGTGAGGTGCTCCGGCACGTCGGGGCGCAGGGTGCCGTTCAGGGAGACCGTGTACCCGTCGACCTCTGCCGTCAGGGCGGGCTTCGGGAGCTCCGCCGCCTTGTACGGCCCGGACACGGCCAGATCCGCGCCCAGGGTCAGGTCCGCGGCGTTCCTGCCGGCGGGTGTGAAATCGGCGAAGACCCGGTAGTCGCCGGCCGCGGGAAGCTCGACGGGGGCGCTCCACGTGCCGTCGGCCGCCCGCGTGGGGTGCAGGTGGCGGTAGGTCGCCAGGTCGCGGGAGGCGAGGATCAGATGCATCTCCTTGTCGTGCTCACGCTGGAAGTCGGTGAGCGGCCTGCCGGACCGGTCGAGGACGGCGAAGCGCAGCTCGCTCCGCCGCTCCGCCTCCACGCGTGGGGTCCTGAGGTCGAGCGTGTAACCGCCCTCGGAGATCTGGAGGCCCCCGGCCGGAGGTCCGGTGCGGTTCCCCTCGGGGTGCGGCGCCGCACCCTCCGTGCGGCTGGGAGGCTCGGTGGTGCCGGCCCCCGGGTCCGTGGCGGCTCCGATGCCGTATGCGCCGCCGAATGACGCGGCGAGTGCGGCGGTGAACGCGGTGATCTTCGCGGCGGGGTTCATGACTGCTCCTGTTGCCTTCTCCGTGGAGGGCTCGCGACGGTCCGACGTTCCCCACCGTATACCCTTGGGGGGTATGCGCAAGCGTCGCGGCGGAGGCTTGCTCCATATACGGGTGGGGGGTATACATGGGCGGCGGAGAAGATACCCATGAGGGGTATACTGGGCTCCGTACGGACGAGGAGCAGTGAATGACTACAGCCACTCCCGGCGCCGACCGGGTCGAGCTCGCCATCGGCGGCATGACCTGCGCCTCGTGCGCCGCGCGGATCGAGAAGAAGCTCAACCGTATGGAGGGGGTCGAGGCCACGGTCAACTACGCCACGGAGAAGGCCAGAGTCGCCTTCGCCGAGGACATCTCGATCGACGACCTCATCGCAACGGTCGAGGCCACCGGTTACACCGCCCAGCGCCCGGCACCTCCCCTCCCCGAGCCCACCGACGCCGGAGAGCCGGTCGCCGGCCGGGGTGAGGACGAGCGCGCCGACGGCGAGCTGCGGTCCTTGCGTCAGCGGCTCGTCACCGCGGTGCTGCTCGCCGCGCCGGTCGTCGCGATGGCCATGATTCCGGCCCTCCAGTTCGAGTACTGGCAGTGGCTCTCCCTCACGCTGGCTGCCCCGGTCGTCACCTACGCGGCATGGCCCTTCCACCGCGCGGCCTGGACCAACGCCCGGCACGGCGCGGCCACCATGGACACCCTGATCTCGGTCGGCACGTCGGCGGCGTTCCTCTGGTCGCTGTGGGCGCTCTTCCTCGGAACCGCCGGGATGCCGGGCATGACACATCCATTCGAATTCACGATCAGCCGCGGCGACGGGGCGGGGAACATCTACCTGGAGGCCGCCGCCGGCGTCACCGCCTTCATCCTGGCCGGCCGGTATTTCGAGGCCCGCTCGAAGCGCAAGGCGGGCGCAGCCCTCAAGGCGCTCATGGAGCTGGGCGCCAAGGAAGTCACCGTGCTGCGCGAAGGCCGTGAAATCACCCTGCCCACGGCCGGTCTGCACGTGGGCGACCGATTCGTCGTCCGCCCCGGCGAGAAGATCGCCACGGACGGGACCGTCGTCGAGGGCTCCTCCGCCGTCGACGTCTCGATGCTCACCGGTGAGTCGGTGCCCGTCGAGGTCTCCACCGGTGACTCCGTCACGGGGGCGACCCTCAATGCCGGCGGCCGCCTGGTCGTCGAGGCCACCAGGGTCGGCGCCGACACCCAGCTGGCCCGGATGGCCACGCTCGTGGAAGAGGCCCAGAGCGGCAAGGCCTCCGCCCAGCGCCTGGCCGACAGGATCTCAGCGGTCTTCGTGCCGGTCGTCATCGGGCTGGCGCTCGCCACGCTCGGCTTCTGGCTCGGCTCGGGAGCCGGACTCACGGCGGCCTTCACCGCGGCCGTCTCCGTGCTGATCATCGCCTGCCCGTGCGCCCTGGGCCTGGCCACGCCCACCGCCCTGCTCGTCGGCACCGGCCGCGGGGCCCAGCTCGGCATCCTGATCAAGGGACCGGAGGTCCTGGAGAACACCCGCCGGGCCGACACGATCCTCCTCGACAAGACGGGCACCGTCACCACGGGCCGCATGACGCTGCTGAAGGTCCACGCGGCCGCCTCCACGGACGAGGCCGAAGTGCTGCGCCTCGGGGGCGCGCTGGAGCACTCCTCCGAGCACCCGATCGCCCGGGCCGTCGCCGAGGCTGCTGCCGGGACCGTCGGCACGCTGCCCACCCCCGAGGAGTTCAGCAACGTCCCCGGCCTCGGTGTGCGGGGCGTCGTCGAGGGACACGCGGTCCTCGTCGGGCGGGAGAAGCTGCTGGCCGACCGGTCGATCGAGCTGCCCGAAGACCTCAGGAAGGCCAAGGACCTGGCCGAGCGGGACGGCCGGACCGTGATCGCGGTGGCGTGGGACGGCGAGGCGCGTGCTGTCCTGGAAGTCGCCGACGCCGTCAAGGAGACCAGCGCCGAAGCGGTCCGGCGGCTGCGGGACCTCGGGCTGACCCCCGTCCTGCTCACCGGTGACAACAAGGCGGTCGCCGCAGCCGTCGCGGCCGAGGTCGGCATCGACGAGGTCATCGCCGAGGTGATGCCGCAGGACAAGGTCGAGGTCGTCAAGAGGCTCCAGGCGGAAGGGCGCAGCGTCGCCATGGTCGGCGACGGGGTCAACGACGCGGCCGCGCTCGCCCAGGCGGACCTGGGCCTGTCCATGGGGACGGGCACGGACGCCGCCATCGAGGCCGGCGACCTCACTCTCGTGCGCGGGGACCTGCGGGTGGCCGCCGACGCGATCCGGCTCTCCCGCAGGACGCTGGGCACGATCCGCTCGAATCTGTTCTGGGCCTTCGCCTACAACGTGGCTGCCCTCCCGCTCGCCGCCGCCGGCCTGCTCAACCCGATGATCGCCGGGGCGGCCATGGCGTTCTCCTCGGTCTTCGTCGTCGGCAACAGCCTCCGGCTGCGCGGCTTCCGCGCCGGCGGCTGAGAGGGATTCCACGCCCCGTCGCCCCGCGTCCTTCGGCGGGGCGCGGGAATCGGTGAGCGGGTAGGTTCGGGGGCGTGGCCACTCTGCTGATCGTGCATCACACGCCCTCGCCCAACTGCCAGGCGCTGTTCGAGGCGGTGGTCTCCGGTGCGACGACGGAGGACATCGAAGGTGTCCGGGTCGTGCGACGGGCGGCGCTCTCCGCCACGGCCTCCGACGTGCTCGCGGCCGACGGCTACCTGCTCGGCACCCCGGCGAATCTCGGGTACATGTCCGGTGCCCTGAAACACTTCTTCGACCAGGTCTACTACCCGTGCCTGGACGGGACGAAGGGCCGGCCCTTCGGCTACTACGTGCACGGCGGCAATGACGTCACCGGCGCCGTACGGGGCATCGAGACGATCACCACGGGTCTCGGATGGCGTCGTACGGCCGATGCCGTGACCGTCACCGGTGAGCCGGGCAAGGCCGACACGGAGGCGTGCTGGGAACTGGGGGCGACCCTCGCCGCCGGGCTGATGGACTGACGCCCCCCGGCCGCGGGCGCCTTCGCACCGGCCCGGCCACCACCTGGGCGGCGCCGCCGCTCCCGGTCGGCAGATGGCGCGTCAGGTGCGGTCGATGTGCACGCTGGTCGACTTCACGCGGGCCGTGGCCTGTGTGCCGACCTCGAGTCCCAGCTCCTCCACGGCTTCCCTGGTCAACAGCGAGACGAGGCGGTGCGGGCCGGCCTGGATCTCGACCTGGGCCGCCACGTCGCCCAGCTTCACCGCGGTGACGATGCCGGGGAAGGCGTTGCGCGCAGAGGTGTAGGGGACCTCCTCCTCGCCGGGGGAGGCCTGACCGACCTCGATCGAGAACGCGGCCAGATCGCGGCCGTCGATGAGGCGCCGCCCGCCCTCGTCGCGGTGGGTCGCTACCCGGCCCGCGTCCGCCCAGCGTCGGGCGGTGTCCGGGCTCACGCCGAGAAGGCGTGCCGCCTGCCCGATGGTGTAGGTCTGCATATGCCATACATTACGCGTCAATGGCTGGCATATGCAATGTGTTTTCGACATTTACCGTGCAGATGCGTGACCTCCTGGGGCTGATTCGACCGCCGGGGCGCCGCAGTCGGGCGCCCCACCGGTCGACTGCGAACTCTCCCACCCGTCCCGGCCGGTCCGTTCAGTGCGGTTTCCAGGTGAGCTTGCCGCCGCCCACCCATCGGATCACGGCCGGGTCATCGAGGTCATGGACCGGAATGCCGGCCGCCGCGGCGGCGATCAGTACATCCGTCATCGCCGTCGCGCTCCCGATCACCTCTCCGTCGATCTCCACGATCCGGAAGGGGGGATCCCCGGGCTGGACGGGCAGGACGGTGATCCGGGGCGCCGAGGCGAGAGGGCTTTCAGTCATAGGCGCATCGGTTCCACGCGGGCGCCCTCGGTATGCGCCTGGGGCTCGGCTGTGAGTCGTATGCCCGGTTTGGGGTGGTTTTTTGGAATTAATCCTGTAATCCATAAAAGGCCATTTCGTGTGACCTGAGGCCTTCGCGCAGGCGCAAAACGCCCGAATCGGACTCCGTGACCAGGGTCACCTTATGGGTCCCGGACGCAGGGGTGCGGCAGTCGGTTCCCTTCTGTGCCAAGAGAAATGGGCGACGCGATGTGGGGTGGATTACATGAATTCCCGAGAATTGATCTTGCGAATGAATTGTGATCATCGCGCCAGGCTTGTTCCTTTCCCTATTTCTCGCCTACGGTCACCATCACTCCGGGCGGAACGCCGAATCCTGCCGCCGTCCGGTTACCCGACCACTTCTCGTACGGCAGGAGCGGGGGACCCAAGTAAGCGCCGATCCGGTTTCCGGGGCGGCTCGGGGTGAAGTCGCATTCGCGTGCGGCCGGGCATCTCCAGCTCGAACCCGACAGCTCACTTCGCAGGCGACGGAGAGGAATTCAGCATGCCCGAAAACGGTAAGCACCGTCGTTTCAGGACCAGTTCGCTCACCCGCGGCATCATCGCCGTGAGCACGGGTGGAGCCGCCCTGGCCCTCCCCGTGATCGGTGCGACCGGCGCCTTCGCGGCCCCGGCCCAGCCGGTCGCCGTAGAAAAGGCTGCGACGTCGACTGCCGCGTCCGGCAAGGGAATTGCCGCGCAGAAGTCCGAGTCCGCCACCTATTCCGTGATCTTGGGTGACACCCTTGCGAAGATCGCACGCGAGCATTCCGTGAGCGGTGGCTGGAAGGCTCTGTACGAGGACAACGAGAAGGTTGTCGGCGGAAACCCCGACCTGATTCACCCCGGTCTGAAGCTGACCATTGGCGGCAAGGCCGAGAACAAGTCGGCGGACAAGGGTGAGAAGGCCGAATCCAAGGCCTCCGCCACGTCCGACCGCGCCGCGGAGAGCGCCGACCGCGCCGACCGTTCGGAGCGCACGAGCACCTCCATCGCCGCGGAAGGCGCGCCCGCCGCCGAGTCCGCTCCGGCGGCCGAGCCGGTCTCGTACACGAACGACCTCGACGGCTGGATCAAGGAGTCGCTCGCCGTCATGGCCGAGCACGGCATCCCCGGCAGCTACGAGGGCATCCACCGCAACATCATCCGCGAGTCCGCGGGTAACCCCCAGGCCATCAACAACTGGGACATCAACGCGATCAACGGCGTCCCGTCCAAGGGGCTGCTCCAGGTCATCGACCCGACCTTCCAGGCCTACCACGTGCCCGGTACGTCGATGGACAGCTACGACCCGGTCGCCAACATCACGGCCGCGTGCAACTACGCCGCGGACAGGTACGGCTCCATCGACAACGTCTTCGGGGCCTACTGAGCCTCGCCCAGGCGGGAGCGCCGGCGCACGGACGTGTGACAGAGGGACAGAAGTGACGGGTGGTGCGGGTTCGGCGGAACCCGCACCACCCGTCGTCCGTTTTCCGGCGCCGGTCGGGTCCAAAGGCCCCCCGCGCCGCCGGTGTCCGGGGCGCGGGGGGCCTCCGACAGGCCGAGCGGGGCCCGGGTGACTGGTCTCGTACAGGTTCGTCGTCCATACTGCCCGCCGTGGAGCAGCGCATAGATTCGAACACCAAGCCCGAGTTCGCCGCGGGGACAGACCCGGCGTACATCCCCGGCCTGACGGCCCCTGCCCCCGCGCGGACGGAGGCGGACGCGGAGGCGGAGGAGGCGGCGCCCCGGAAGCCCGGCGAAGCCGAGGAGACCCGGGAGACCGGGACCGCGGACGCGCTCGCCGAGGGGGTCGTGGACGACTCCACGGACGCCCCCGACGCGGCCTCCGACGCGGCCTCCGACGGTACGGTCTCCGACGACACGGCCGGGGGCGACGAGGTCCCGGCCGACGCGGCGGCCACGGCGGCCGAGGCGGTGCCCGGCAAGGGCGCGGCTGACGAGGACGGCCCCGTCTTCGAGGTCAGCGACCGGCGCGGATCCATCAGGGTGGACGCCGACGGCGTCCGCTTCCGGCTCGACGACCAGGAGGCGGAGTTCGACTGGTCCGAGATCGGCGCGGTCGAGGTCAAGACCGGCCGCTTCGGACGCCGGTTCACCGTGACGGTCCATCTGTCGAGCCGCCGGTGGTTCAACGCCGAGGTCGAGGCCGGGGCCCGGAGCGACCTCAAGAAGTGGACGACGGAGCTCGACGAGGCGCTGGACGCCCACTTCGAAGAGGCCTGACCTTCACGGTCACGGCTGCGCACCGGGCCGCCAAGCCGGCCCGGTGCGCACCATGCCGTGACGCGGTTCAGGCCCCGGCGGACGTGCCGAGCACCACCGACCGGGTCAGATGGCGCGGCAGGTCGGGATCGAGGCCACGGGCCGCCGCGCGGGCGATCGCCAGCCGCTGGACCCGGACCAGGTCGGCCAGCGGGTCCAGGCCGCTCTCCACCCAGCGTGCCCCGGTCTCCAGCACCTGCTCCCGCAGCCCCTCCGGAGGAGTGCCGAACATCCACGTCGCCGTCCCGGCCGAGGCGATGCTGATGGGGCCGTGGCGGTACTCCATCGCCGGGTACGACTCCGTCCAGGACAGGGACGCCTCCTTCATCTTGAGCGCCGCCTCGTTGGCGATGCCTACCGTCCACCCCCGTCCCAGGAAGCTGAACTGGGAGCAGTCCAGGAGCCCTTCGGGCAACGGTTCCGCGAGTGCGGCCTCCGCGTCCCGTACGACGTCCTCGGTGTGCAGCCCGAGATGGGCGCGGAACAGGGTCAGCGCCGTGGTCGCGAACCGCGTCTGGACCACGGACCGTTCGTCGGCGAAGTCCAGGACGACCACGTCGTCGGCCGATGCCATCACCGGGGTGCGCGGATCGGCGGTCACGGCGACGGTCCGGGTGGAGCCCCGCAGCCGGGACAGCAGGCCGAGCACCTCCGTCGTCGTTCCCGATCGCGTCAGTGCGACGACACGGTCGTACGTCCGCCCGAAGGGGAACTCCGAGGCGGCGTACGCGTCCGACTCACCCTGCCCGGAGTCCTCACGGAGCGAGGCGTACGCCTGCGCCATGTAATACGACGTGCCGCAGCCGACGACGGCGATGCGCTCACCGGAGGCGGGCAGGGCCGCCTCCCGGTCGGCAGCGACCTCCGCGGCACGGCGCCAGCACTCGGGCTGGCCGGCTGTCTCGGTCTCGACATGCGACATGTCCGCACTCCGCTTCCACTGCTGCTCGCACCTGGCGGGACGGGGCTGTGTGAAATCGACGCCCGCTTGTTCAATTCTGCATGTTACATGGGGCAATCGAGCAGGAACAAGCAAAGTGTTCATGTCCCCGTAACGCAAGCAGGGTCGGTTTTCGGCCATGCTCAGTCGGTAGCCGACTCAATCCGGTTCTGTCGTGGCTGTGTGGGTATTCGTCGCGTGGCGCGAACTCCGCGGCCGACATCACGTACATCAGGCGAAAAATCCCCTGTGAGGCCGCTCCTCGACAACCCCGGACGGTCACCGGGCGGCGGTGTGTGGCCCCGGAGAGGGGTGATTTCGCGTCATCGGGCCAGCGGGTTGGCCGAGTTCGAACGCGCGGCCGGAATGTGGTCGGCATAATCAGCCCATGTCGATCACGGGGGACGTCGTGGACCTCGGCAGGGGTCTGTACGCCTGGCTGCCGCCGAAGCGAGGCTGGGGCCTGGCCAACTGCGGCCTGCTCGTCTCGCCGCGCGGGGGGCTGTGGATCGACACCCCGTACGACACGATGACGGCCGGTCAGTTCCTGGTGGAGAGCCAAAAACGGCTGCCCGACGGGGTCGGTGTCGACCGTGTGATCGTCACCCACGCCAACGGCGACCACTTCTGGGGTGCCGGAGTGCTTCCGGACGCGGAGATCATCGCGACCCGCGAGGCCCGGGAGCACATCCACTACGACCCCACCCCGCAGCAGCAGCACGCCCTGGTGGCCGGAAGTGATCCGTCCACTCCCCTCGGTGCGTATCTCCGCCGTCATTTCGGTGTCTTCGACTGGTCGGCCACCGATGTGGTGTCTCCGACGACCTACTTCACCGGAGAACTCGAACTGACCCTGGGGGAGTACACGGTCCAGGTGTCGTCCCTGCCGCCCGCGCACACGGGGGGCGACCTGATCGTGCATCTGCCCGCGCAGCGCGCGGTGTTCAGCGGGGACGTGATCTTCTCCTCCACCCCTCGGCAGCCCGGGGACCACCCGGTGCACTGGGCGGGGCCCCTGGACAACGTGATCGACGCCTGCGAAAGCGTCCTGGCCACCGGCGCCGAGGTGATCGTGCCCGGGCACGGACCGGTGCTCGATCCTGCCGGAGTGCGGGGGCACATGCGCTACCTCGCGTACGTGCGTGACCGCGCCCACGCCCTCCACGCGGCGGGAGTGCCCGCAGCCGAGGCGGCCCGCCGGGTGATCGCCGAGGGCCGGTATCCGGAGCTCGGCCTGCCGGAGCGGCTCGTGGTGACCATCGGGAGCGAGTACCGCCACCTGGACGGCTCCGAGCTCCCCGGCGTCCTCCAGGTGATGGCCGACGTGGCAGCCGTCGCCCAGGAGACCGACGCGGCACGCACCGGAGGGCGGGCGTGACGGCCCGCCTGCACGACAGCCGGACACCCCGCGTCGGCGCGGGCTGTCGACCGTCCCCGACAACAGAGACGCGGTGACGCCGTGGTGGCATGGATCGTGGCCCTCATCGCCGTCGCGGTGGCGATCTGGTCGGCCGTACGTATGCACCAGGCCAGGCTGGACGCGTACGGCGCCTCGGCGCGCGCGGAGCTGACCGAGCGACAGGCCAAGGCGGCCGACGCCCGGACCCACGCCCTCACCGAGGAGATCCGCCAGCTGGCCCGGAACCGGATACCCGCCGCGGCCACCGCGCTCTCCCACCGCTCCGCGCCCGTCCCAGGGCTGCGGGAGGCCGACGGGATCGAGGGGGACGCCGCGCGTCTGCTGACCGAGGCCGTGCAGGCCGCGCGCACAGCGGTCCTGGAGGAACGCCGACGCGTCGACGCGGCGGCGCGGTCGGCCATGCGCGGTACCTCCGCCAAGATCCAGTCACTGCTCAACCAGTCGCAGCACCTGCTGCACGAGCTCCAGCACGAGTACGACGACCCGCGGATCCTCCAGCTCGACTTCCGTAACGAACTGGCGCTGCGCCGCACCCAGGCCACGGCCGTGCTCTGCGACGCCTGGCCCGGACTCGCCCGGCAGAACTCCTCGCTCGTGGAGGTCGTGCTCGGCGCCCAGTCCCGGGTCCCGGGATACGAGCGGATCAAGGTCGCCAACCACCTGCGCCAGGAGCGGCTCGCGCTGGTCGCCCGGGCCGCCGAACCCCTCGCGATCGCGCTCGCCGAGCTGCTGGCCAACGCCACGGCGTACTCGCACCCGGACACCGAGGTGCCGGTGACGGTCCAGCAGACCGCGGGGCGCGGGGCCCTGATCATGGTCGACGACGCCGGGATAGGCATGGACGACGACGCCCTGAAACGGGCCCGTGCACTGCTGTCGGGCCCTTCCGAGGTGCTGCTCACCGAGCTGGGGGACCCGCCGCAGACCGGCTTCGCCGTGGTGGGGCGGCTCATCGCACGCTACGGCTTCAGCTGCCACATCGAGCCGTCGCCGTACGGCGGGATGCGCGCGATGCTGCGCATTCCGGCCCATCTGCTGACCGTGATCGACGACGACCGCACCCTGTCCGTGCTCGCGCCGAAGCCGGTGAACGCCCGTGCCGAGGGCGCCGCGCAGAGCCCTCTGTCCAGCAGGTCCGCCGCTCCTGACGCGCGCGCCGAGCCCGAGCCCGGACCCGCGCCGGCCGCCCCCCTCGAACCCGCCGCGTCCGTGCCCGCCGGCTCCACCGAGCCCGAGCCGGCCGCCGGGGAAGGCGCGCGTCCGGCGGGTCTGCCCACCCGGCGGCGCAGATCGCGCCGGACAGCCGCCCCGGAGGCGTCGACGGTCCGGCAGCAGCCTGCCGAGGAGCCCGTGCTCCGCACCCCCGAGCAGGCGGGAGCTGCCTGGGCAGCCCTCCAGGAGGGCACTCTCAGCGGCAGGAAGGCGCCCGCGCCCCCTGCGCGGACACCCTCAGCATCCTCATCGGACGACCAAGGAGACGACGAGACGTGAGCGCCACCCCCACCGCCGGTGATCTCGCCTGGGTGCTGACCCCGCTGCTGGAGCTGCCCGGTGTGCAGCACGCCGTGGTCGCGACGGGCGACGGGCTCGTCGAGGGCGCGTCGCCCGGCCTGGACCGTGCGTCCGCCGAGCGCGTCGCCGCGATGACGGCCACCCTGCACGCGGCCGCCCGTGCCTTCACCACCGCGTTCACCGAGGCCGAGTCGCCGCGACTGGCCCAGACGGTCGTGGAGTCCGATCTGGGATTCGCCGTCGTCGTACCGGCCGGCAAGAACACCACCCTGCCCCTCTGCGCCGCCGGGTGGGCAGACCCGCCGGACGCGCGCCTTCCCCGGCGGCCGGCTCGGGCTCGGTGGAGCCGGCGGGTGTCGCCCATGGCCAGGGCGCCCGGCTCGAGGAGCTCGCACAGCCTGCGCTGCTCCGTGCCGGTGTTCACCGGCAGGTCCGAGTCCGTGCGGATGAGCACGGCGAGCCGGTCGAGCGCGGGGCCGGTGGGGGTGGCGCTCACGTCTCGTCGTCTCCTTGGTCGTCCGATGAGGATGCTGAGGGTGTCCGCGCAGGGGGCGCGGGCGCCTTCCTGCCGCTGAGAGTGCCCTCCTGGAGGGCTGCCCAGGCAGCTCCCGCCTGCTCGGGGGTGCGGAGCACGGGCTCCTCGAGCCGGGAGCCCTCACGGTCGTCGAGTGCGCCGCCCATCTGGACCTGCCGGTCAGCGCCACGGTCTTCCTGGCCACGGACCTCGTGGCCGCGGGACATCTGCACGCTCGACCACCGATTCCCAGTGCCGGTGAGATCGACCGGTCGCTCGTCGAGAGGCTGCTCGTTGGACTCCGTTCCCTCCACTGACCGGGGCGGCATCGGCTATCTGCCGAGTGCCGCCGAGACCCTGATGAAGCTCGTCGTCACGGGTCCCTTCGGCGTGGGCAAGACGACCCTGATCCGTACCCTGTCGGAGATCCCGACCCTGCACACGGAAGAGGCGATGACGGAGTCCAGTACGGGACTCGACGACACCGCCGGGCTTCCGGAGAAGACCACGACGACGGTGGCCGTCGACTTCGGCCGGCTGACCGTCCAGGACGACCTGGTGCTGTACATGTTCGGCACGCCGGGCCAGGAGCGCTTCTTCCCCCTGTGGGAGGACATCGCGCGTGGTGCGCTCGGCGCCCTCGTCATGGTCGACACCCGCCGGCTCGAAGACTCCTTCGCCGTCATGGACATGGTGGAGGAGCAAGGACTTCCCTACGCGGTCGCCGTGAACCGCTTCCCCGATGCCCCCGCCCATGCGGACGAGGTCCTGCGCAAGCACCTCGACCTCGATCCCCGCACACCGCTGGTGCAGTGCGACGCGCGCGAACGCGAGGGCGGTATCAACGCCCTGATCGCTCTCGCCGAGCACGCGCTGACCTGCCTGCCCGCGCCTCAGGAATCGTCATGACCCCTCCCGCCACCGGTGCTTCACCCGGCGCCGTCCCCTCGCTCCACGAGCCCCTCGCGCTGTACGGCGCCGACTTCGCCGCCGACCCGCACGGGCACTACCGCAGGCTGCGCGACCAGGGGCCGCTGGCCAGGGTGCGCGTCGCGCCGGACGTGGACGCGCTGCTGGTCACCGACTACCACGCGGCCGTCGACCTGCTGCGGGACACCGAGACCTTCACCAAGGACCCGCGTGCCTGGCAGGCGGGCGTGCCGGGGGACTCGCCGGTCCTGCCCGTGCTCGGCTACCGCCCCACCGCCCTCTTCACCGACGGCGCCGTCCACGCCCGCTACCGCGACGCCATCAACGACACCCTCGCCCTGATCGAACCCCACCTGCTGCGGGCCGAGGTCGCCCGGGTCGCGCAGCGGCTCATCGCCGGGTTCTCGGCCACCGGCACCGGCGACCTCATCGCCCAGTACGCCCGCAGGCTGCCGCTGCACGTCTTCACCGCCTCCTTCGGGGTGGCTCCCGAGGACACCGAGCGGGTGGTCCGCGGTACGGCCGGAATGATGGACTCCGCGGGGGACGCGACAGCGGCGTACGAGGAGCTCGTCGGCGTCGTCACCGCTCTCGTCTCCGCACGGCGCCGCCGCCCCGGCCGCGATCTCACCACGTATCTGCTCGCGCATCCGGCCGGTCTCGACGACAACGAGGCGGTGCGTCAGATCACGCTCATCATGAGCTCCGGCCACGACCCCACGACCAACCTCATCGGCAACGCGCTGCTGCGCATGCTCAGCGACCACCGGTACGGGGGCTCCCTGCACGGCGGCGCGATGACCGCGCGCGAGGCGGTCGACGACGTGCTCTGGCGCGATCCGCCGCTGGCCAGCATGGGAGCGCACTTCCCGCGCCACGACACCGAGTTCCACGGTGTCCCGTTGCGCGCGGGGCAGTTGGTGCTGGTCTCCTTCGCCGCCGCCAACACCCAGTCGCCGCCGTCCGGCTCGGACCCCGCGGCGCGCTCCGGTGACGGTGCTCACCTGGCGTGGTCGACGGGACCGCACCGCTGCCCCGCCAAGCAGCCCGCCCTGCTGATGGCGATGACCGCGATCGAACAGCTCACCAGCCAGCTCTGTGACCTGGAACTCGCCGTCGAACCCGGCGCGCTCGTCTGGCGTCCGGGACCCTTCCACCGCGCCCTGGCCCACCTCCCGGTCCGTTTCACACCGCTCGACACGCTCCCCGGAACGGGCGACGTGGACGCCCCGGACACCGCCGATCACGTTCCGACCCGTGTCGGTGGTACGCCGAACGGGTGAGGGGCGAGAGAATTGCCCGATGAACAGCGAGCGCAGCCGGCGCACAGCCAACCGGCATACGGACGGGGTGGTTCTGTGAGCAGGTACGACAGGTACGACAGGTACGACGCCACCGACGAACAGTGGGAAGGGCTCGCCCAGGTCGTACCCCTGAGGGGACGCAACGAATGGCCGTCCCGGGTCGACCACAGGACGGTCCCGGACCAGCGGGAGTCGGCCGAGCAGCGGCGCATGGTCGTTCTGCGGGTCCAGGTGTTCGCGGACGCGCGCGAGGTGGCCGAGTATCTGGTCGCCCAGATCCCGGTTCTGCTGGACCTGACCGGCGCCGAGAGCGATGTGGCCAAGCGGATCCTGGACTTCAGCAGCGGTGTGGTCTTCGGGCTCGGCAGCGGGATGCACCGGGTGGACCGCAATGTCTTCCTGCTCGCGCCGGTCGGCATGGAGGTCGAGGGGGTCACGGCGGCGGGCGTACCTCAATCGTAGGAAGGTCGTGCGGGCGGAACGGTTCGCCGCTCGCGGGCGTGCGTACGGTCCGCACATGACTGTTGTGATCTCCACGGGGAGGGCGGCCTCCGCGCCGTCCGGCGCGGGCCGACCCGCCCGCCCCTTCGTCGGCGAACTCCGCCTCGACGCCTTCGCCTCGCACCGCCGCACCGTCATCCCGCTCGGACCGCTCACGCTGCTCACCGGACCCAGCGGGAGCGGGAAGTCGACCGCCCTGCGCGGTTACGAGGCGCTCGCGCGGCTGGCCGCCGGTGATCCGCTGGAGGACGTCTTCCCCGACCCGGTGGCCTGGGTGCCCGAAGGGGCCGGGGCCGACGGGCAGGGGCGGCGCGGATTCAGGCTCGGCTGCACGGTGGAGGGCCCGGCCGGCCCGGTGAGACTGGATCTCGCCGTGCAGGCCGAGCCGACGCTCCGCATCGTCGGCGAGCGGCTGACCGACAGCGGCGAGACACTGCTGAGCACGGCGCTGCGGGATCCCGGGCGTTCCTCCGTCCAGGCGGCCTGGTACACGGCGGGAGCGGTGCCGGTGACGCGTGCCCCGTTCCCCGACGACCGGCTCGGCACGGCGCTTCTGCCGTTGCGGGTCGCGGGAACCACGGACGGGCAGCTGAGGGTGCTGGCCGCCGCCGAACAGGTGGTGGTGGCCCTGCGGTCGGCCTTCGTCTGCGATCCTCGGCCGGAGCGGATGCGTGCGGCGGTGCCGGTCGCGGAAGGGCGGCTGACCTCGTGCTGCGACAACCTCGCCGAGGTCCTGCACCGCACCCGCAGCCAGTGCGCGCAGCGGCACGCGCGGCTGGTCGCCAGCGCGGACGCCGGGTGCGCGGGGCCGGTGACGGAACTGACCGCCGAACTGCTCGAGAACGGCCTGGTGCAGGCGTTGACGGGGCGGGGGCCGGGCCGGAGTACCCCGATCGGCCGCCTCGGCGACGGCGAACTCCGTTATCTCGCTTTCGCGCTGGTGCTGCTGACGGGCCCTCATGTCCTGGTGGTGGACCCTGCGGCTGAGGTGCCGTCGGCCATGCAGGCCCTCACCGTGCTGGCCGACGGACTCGACCGGAATCTGGACGCGCGGCAGACCGGGGAGCTGCTGGGACTGGCGGCCTCGATCTGCGCGGACGGGCACATGCGTCTGCTGGGGACGGTCGGCGAGGCGGCCGCGGCGGCGGCCCGGGAGACGGCAGGTGCGACAGTGGTAGACCTGACACCGTGAGCGAACTCGATGTGGCACAACTGCAGCGGCGACTGGCCGACTTCGCGGCAGCCCGGGCCTGGGAGCCGTACCACACGCCCAAGAACCTCTGCGCCGCGCTGAGCGTGGAGGCCTCGGAGCTCCTGGAGGTCTTCCAGTGGCTGACGCCTGAGCAGTCGGCGAGGGTGATGGAGGACCCCGGTTCGGCGTTCCGGGTCAGGGACGAGGTCGCCGACGTCCTGGCGTATCTGCTCCAGTTCTGCGAGGTCCTGGGGATCGACGTGCTGGCGGCGCTGGCGGCCAAGATCGACCGGAACGAGGAACGCTTCCCGGTGGCGGCGGCGGGTGCCGATCCGGAGCCGGAAGGCGTCGAGTCGGCCCGGGACGCTGCCGAGCGGAGTCAGGACGGCATCGAACAGGCTCAGGCCGGCGTTGAGCGGGGTCAGGCCGACGTTGAGCGGGTTCAGGAGCGCGTTGAGCGGGGTCAGGAGAGCGCCGAGATGACTGGTCGTCACTCTTCGGAGTGATCGATTTATTCACAATCGACTTCCTGTCCACAGATTTCCGATTTCCTCTGGCTTTCGTGTGCCACGGCCCTCACTGTGGGTAATGAAGAAGTGAGCGGGTTCTTGAACCGGTGGTGTCGGCGACGGGGGAGTGGGCATGGAAGCGGAGCGACTGATCGCGGCGGGCCGGAGCGCGCTGGCCGGGAGCCGGGGAGTGCCGGCCGTCATGGCGGAGGCATGGCAGGCCCAGGCACTCGCCCGGGCGGTCGGCGGGCAGCTGGCGAGGTGCGGACCGGCGGAGTTACGGACGGAGGCGCGCGAGCTCAGTGAGACCTGCGCCCTGGGGAGCGTCGTGCTCGACCACCCGATGGTTCCGGCCGGAGGCGTGCGGGCGTCCCAGCTCACCGAAGTGGATCACGTGCCCAGGGCGTTGGCCGCTCTCGCGCTGCTCCTCGGGGAGGCGGGCATCGCGCTGGTGGGTGTCGCCTGCGGCACGGAGGAGGAAGGGCTCTACTGGCAGTGCATCGAGGCGATAGACGCCGTCGACGAGTCCGTGGACCGGGTCCACGGCATGCTGAGACGGCTGGCCGAGCAGGAGCGCGAGCGTGAGCACGAACAGGAGTTGGACCGGGAGCGCGACGGCCCCCACGGTGTGATCCACGGCCCGGCCGGCTTCGTCACCGGCCAGCCGTGAGCCGGCCGGCTGTGAGCCGGGCGGCCGGGGAAGCGCCGACCGCCCCGGCGCGGGGAAGAGCCGAAGAGAGGGGGCGCAGCGGTTTCGAAGGTGCAGGATGGAGGCATGGATCTTCGAATCTTCACCGAGCCCCAGCAAGGGGCGAGCTACGACACCCTGCTCACCGTCGCCAAGGCCACCGAGGACCTCGGCTTCGATGCCTTCTACCGATCCGACCACTACCTGCACATGGGCTCGGGGGACGGTCTGCCCGGCCCCACCGACGCGTGGATCACCTTGGCCGGACTGGCGCGCGAGACCAGGAGGATCCGCCTCGGCACGCTGATGACCGCGGGCACCTTCCGTCTGCCCGGGGTGCTGGCCATCCAGGTCGCCCAGGTCGACCAGATGTCCGGCGGCCGGGTCGAGCTGGGCCTGGGCGCCGGCTGGTTCGAGGAGGAGCACAAGGCGTACGGCATCCCGTTCCCGAAGGAGAAGTTCGGCCGGCTCGAGGAGCAGCTGGCGATCATCACGGGCCTGTGGGAGACCGAGACCGGCAAGACGTTCAGCTACGACGGGACGTACTACCAGCTCACCGACTCGCCCGCCCTGCCGAAGCCCGCGCAGACGAAGGTGCCGGTCCTGATCGGCGGCCACGGCGCCGTCCGCACCCCGCGGCTGGCCGCGCGGTACGCGGACGAGTTCAACATCCCCTTCGCGTCGATCGAGGACAGTGCGAAGCAGTTCGGCCGGGTCAGGGACGCGGCCGTGGCGGCCGGGCGGGCCCCCGACGACCTGGTGTACTCCAACGCCCTGGTGGTGTGCGTCGGGAAGAACGACGCGGAGGTCGCGCGGCGCGCGTCCGCCATCGGAAGGGAGGTCGAGGAGATCAAGGCGAACGGGCTGGCGGGCTCACCCGCCGAGGTGGTCGACAAGATCGGGCAGTACGCCGCCATCGGCTCGTCGCGGATCTACCTCCAGGTTCTGGACCTGCACGATCTGGAACACCTGGAACTCATCTCGTCGCAGGTCCAGTCGCAGCTGGGCTGACGGCAGGGGCCCGGCCTGCCGGCCGGGCCCGTGTGACCGGCGGACCTGCGGGAACCGCCCGACAGCGAGGAGCAGCTGTGCAATCCCCCCGGACGCCGGGAGCCCCGCCCGGCCGTACGCTCGGCGACGCGCTCGCCGAGGGAACCGTCCTGCTGGACGGGGGCCTCTCCAACCAGCTGGAGGCGCAGGGCTGCGATCTGTCCGACGCCCTGTGGTCGGCCCGGCTGCTGAGCGACGCTCCCCAGCAGATCGAGGCCGCCCACACCGCCTATGCCCGGGCGGGCGCGCAGGTGCTGATCACGGCCAGCTACCAGGCGACCTTCGAGGGATTCGCGCGGCGAGGGATCGGGCGGGTCCGCGCGGCGGAGCTGATGGCCGGCAGTGTGGAGTCGGCGCGCAGGGCGGGCGCGGTGACGGGACGCGAGCTCTGGGTCGCCGCCTCGGTCGGGCCGTACGGGGCGATGCTCGCGGACGGCAGCGAGTACCGGGGCCGGTACGGACTCACCGTCCGGGAGCTGGAGCGCTTCCACCGGCCCCGGGCGGAAACGCTGGCCGAGGCGGAACCCGATGTGCTTGCCCTGGAGACGGTCCCGGACATCGACGAGGCCGAGGCACTGCTGCGGGCGGTCGAGGGGCTCGGAGTGCCGGTCTGGCTCTCGTACAGCGTGGCGGGGGACCGGACCAGGGCCGGGCAGCCTCTGGCGGAGGCGTTCGCGCTCGCCGCCGGCATCGACCAGGTGCTGGCCGTCGGGGTCAACTGCTGCGATCCCGCCGACGTGGACCGTGCGGTGGAGGTCGCGGCGTCGGCCACCGGCAAGCCGGTGGTCGTCTACCCGAACAGTGGGGAGGAGTGGGACGCCGACGGCCGGGGCTGGACCGGGAGGGGAACGTTCGAACCGCGCAGGGTGCGGGACTGGCAGCGGGCGGGCGCGCGGCTGGTCGGCGGCTGCTGCCGGGTCGGCCCGTCAGGGATCGCGGCGCTGGCGGAGCGACTGGAACCTTCGGGAGTGTGAAAATCCCTGGTGGGAGGCCGGTCACCGGACCATACTCGGACGCGTGTTCCTGACTATCAGCACGACCGGCACCCCTGAGCGTCCCGCCACCGATCTCGGATTCCTGCTGCACAAGCATCCCGACAAGGCGCAGACGTTCTCCACCTCGCACGGGACCGCGCACGTCTTCTACCCCGAGGCGTCCGCGGAGCGCTGTACCGCCGCCCTGCTGCTCGAAGTGGATCCGGTGGCGCTGGTGAGGCGCGGCAAGGGCAAGGGCCGGGGCGGAGCCCCCGACGCGGCACTCGCGCAGTACGTCAACGACCGGCCGTACGCGGCGTCCTCGCTGCTCTCGGTCGCGATGACGACGGTGTTCAAGTCCGCGCTGAACGGCGCGTGCAGGGCGATGCCCGAACGGGCCGAGATGCCGCTGCCGTTGCGGATCGAGGTGCCCGCGCTGCCCGCACGCGGTGGTGTGGAGCTGGTGCACAAGCTCTTCGCTCCGCTCGGCTGGACACGGGTGGAGGCCGCGGCCGTACCGCTGGACGAGCAGTTCCCGGAGTGGGGCGACTCGCGCTACGTACGGCTGGTGCTGGAGGGGGAGCTGAGGCTCGTGGACGCCTTGCGCCAGCTGTATGTGCTGCTGCCGGTGCTCGACGACGCCAAGCACTACTGGGTGGCGCCCGACGAGGTGGACAAGCTGCTCCGGGCGGGCGAGGGCTGGCTGGCCGGCCACCCCGAGCAGAAGCTGATCACCAGCCGGTATCTCTCCCGTCGCTGGGGGCTCACCCGGCAGGCGATGGAGCGGCTGGAGCTGGTGCGGCTGGCGGAGTCGGACGACCTCGAGGTGGAGAGCGTCGACAACGCGGTGGACGAGACGACCGACACGGAGGAGAAGCCGGTGCCGCTCGCCGAGCAGCGCCGTGCGGCGGTCCTGGAGGCGCTCCGTGCGGCAGGGGCGGCCCGCGTGCTCGACCTCGGCTGCGGCCAGGGCCAGTTGGTGCAGGCGCTGCTCAAGGACGTGCGCTTCACCGAGATCGTGGGGGTCGACGTGTCCATGCGCGCCCTGACCGTTGCCGCACGCCGGCTGAAGCTGGACCGGATGGGCGAGCGGCAGGCCGGGCGGGTCACCCTCCGCCAGGGCGCGCTCACCTACACCGACAAACAGCTGAAGGGGTACGACGCCGCCGTGCTGAGCGAGGTGATCGAGCACCTGGACCTTCCGCGGCTCCCCGCCCTGGAGTACGCGGTGTTCGGCTCCGCGCGACCGCGGACCGTGCTGGTGACGACGCCCAACGTCGAGTACAACGTCCGATGGGAGACGCTTCCCGCCGGGCACGCTCGCCACGGCGACCACCGCTTCGAGTGGACCAGGGAGGAATTCCGGGACTGGGCGGGCCGGGTGGCCGGGCGGCACGGCTACACGGTGGCGTTCGTACCCGTGGGCCCGGAGGACCCCGAGGTGGGGCCTCCCACACAGATGGCCGTGTTCACGATGACCACGGCCCAGGAGTCGACGAAGGAGGCGAAGGCCGCATGACCAGTACCTCTCGCACGCTGCCGGTGACCGACCTGTCCCTCGTCGTCCTCATCGGCGCCAGCGGCTCGGGCAAGTCCACCTTCGCCCGTAAGCACTTCAAGCCGACCGAGATCGTCTCGTCGGACTTCTGCCGGGGCCTCGTCGCAGACGACGAGAACGACCAGAGCGCCAGCCGTGACGCCTTCGACGTGCTCCACTACATCGCGGGCAAGCGCCTCGCCGCCGGCCGGCTCACCGTCGTCGACGCGACCAACGTCCAGCCGGAGAGCCGCAAGCAGCTCGTCCAGCTGGCACGGCAGTACGACGTGCTGCCCATCGCCATCGTGCTCGACCTGCCGGAGGAGCTCTGCCAGGCGCGCAACGCAGGCCGGCCCGACCGTGCCTCCATGCCCCGCCACGTCGTGCAGCGCCACCGCCGTGAGCTGCGCAGGTCGCTGCGCGGTCTGGAGCGCGAGGGCTTCCGCAAGGTGCACATCCTGCGCACCGAGGAGGAGGCGGACACCGCCGAAGTCGTCCTGGAGCGGCGCTACAACGACCTCCGGCACCTCACCGGCCCCTTCGACATCATCGGCGACATCCACGGCTGCAGTTCCGAACTGGACACCCTGCTCGGCGAGCTGGGCTACAAGGGCGGCGCTCACCCCGAGGGCCGGACCGCCGTGTTCGTGGGCGACCTCGTCGACCGGGGCCCCGACAGCCCGGGAGTGCTGCGCCGCGTCATGTCCATGGTGGAGTCGGGCAACGCGCTCTGCGTGCCCGGCAACCACGAGAACAAGCTCGGGCGTTACCTCAAGGGGCGCAAGGTCCAGCACAGCCACGGTCTCGCCGAGACCGTCGAGCAGCTTGAGCGGGAGGACGCCGAGCACCCCGAGTTCCGCAAGCAGGTCGCGGAGTTCATCGACGGACTCGTCAGCCACTACGTCCTGGACGGGGGCAAGCTGGTCGTCTGCCACGCGGGGCTGCCCGAGAAGTACCACGGGCGCACCTCCGGGCGGGTCCGCTCGCACGCGCTGTACGGGGACACGACCGGCGAGACCGACGAGTTCGGGCTGCCCGTGCGCTACCCGTGGGCCGAGGAGTACAGGGGCGGTGCCGCGGTGGTCTACGGACACACGCCGGTGCCCACCGCCTCCTGGGTGAACAACACCCTCTGCCTGGACACCGGGGCGGTCTTCGGAGGGAAGATGACCGCACTGCGCTGGCCGGAGCGCGAGATCGTCGACGTACCGGCCGAGCGCGTCTGGTACGAGCCGGTCAAGCCGCTGACCACCGAGGCCCCCGGGGGCAGGGAGGGCAGACCGCTCGACCTCGCCGACGTGCAGGGCCGCCGCATCGTGGAGACCCGGCACATGGGTCGTGTCGCCGTGCGTGAGGAGAACGCGGCTGCGGCACTCGAAGTCATGAGCCGCTTCGCCGTCGACCCCAGGCTGCTTGCCTACCTTCCGCCGACCATGGCCCCGACGGCGACCTCGCACGAGGAGGGTTTCCTGGAGCACCCGGCCGAGGCGTTCGCGCAGTACCGCGCGGACGGCGTCACCAAGGTCGTCTGCGAGGAGAAGCACATGGGTTCGCGCGCCGTGGCGCTGGTATGCCGCGATGCGGGCACCGCGCGCGAGCGCTTCGGGGCCGACGGCCCCACCGGCGCCCTGCACACGCGCACCGGGCGGCCGTTCCTGGACGACACGGCACTCACCGAGGTCGTCCTCGGCCGGCTGCGCGCCGCCGTCACCGCCGCCGGGCTCTGGGAGGAGTGGAACACCGACTGGGTGGTGCTCGACGCCGAACTGATGCCCTGGTCCCTCAAGGCCGCGGGGCTGCTGCGCTCGCAGTACGCGGCGGTGGGCGCCGCCGCCGGCGCGGTCCTGCCCGTGGCGGACGTGGCCCTTGCCGCGGCGGCCGCCCGAGGCGTCGACGTCGCCGCCCTGGCGGGCCGCCAGCGGGAGCGCGCAGCCGACGCCGCCGCGTTCACGGAGGCGTACCGCCGCTACTGCTGGAGCACCGAAGGGCTCGACGGCGTCCGCCTCGCGCCGTTCCAGATCCTCGCGGTGCAGGGCCGCTCGCTCGCCTCCGTGCCGCACGACGAGCAGCTGGCGTGGCTGGACCGCCTCGTGGAGCACGACCCGACCGGTCTGCTCCAGGTCACCCGGCGGCTCGTCGTCGACACGGGTGACGAGGCCTCCGTGCGCTCCGGCATCGACTGGTGGCTGGAGATGACCGGCCGCGGTGGCGAAGGCATGGTCGTCAAGCCGCTCGGCGCCCTCGTCCGGGACGGGAAGGGCAGGCTCGTCCAGCCGGGCATCAAGGTGCGCGGCCGGGAGTACCTGCGGATCATCTACGGCCCCGAGTACACGCGACCGGAGAATCTGGAGCGGCTGCGCTCCCGGTTCCTCGGCCACAAGCGGTCGCTGGCTCTGCGGGAGTACGCCCTCGGTCTGGAGGCCCTCGACCGGCTGGCCGACGGTGAGCCGCTGTGGCGGATCCACGAGGCGGTCTTCGCGGTGCTCGCCCTGGAGTCGGAGCCCGTCGACCCCAGGCTGTAGGCCGTCCGAGCAGACGGGGCCGGCCGGTCCCGTCGAGTGTCCGGGCCCGCTTCGCGCGGGCCCGGACACCGGCCTACTCCCGCCAGTCCGCCGTGGCCGCGGCGCGTGCCTGCCACAGCCTCACCCCCCGACCGCCCGGCTCCCACCGTTCGCAGAACTGCCGCAGCGTCTCGCACCTGGCCAGCATGGCGGCTCTGCGGGCCGGCCAGGGCGGCACCTCCCCGCCGTACGCACAGAAGAAGTGGCCGAGTGCATGGCGGTGCCCGGGGTGATGGGTGCGCACGATCCACTCGCACCAGGCCAGGTCCTCGACCGGATCTCCGAGGTGGGCGAACTCCCAGTCGACCACTGCGGTGACCTCGAAGGTGCCGGGATCGAGCAGCACGTTGTTCGGGCCGAAGTCCCCGTGCACGAGCACCTTGTCCGCCCCGCTCGCGTCATCCGGCAGCCGGGAGCGGTCCTGTGGATAGGCCCTCGTAGGTCTTCTCGACGACAGCACCGTCCCCGACGGTGTGATTGGTGTAGCCGTGCTTCAGCGGGCGCATCCGCCGATCATGGGGCAGAGACGGCTCTCCGGGTGTCCCGGCGTGAAGAGCGGGCGCGATCCGCACGGAGGCACTTCCCGGGAAACGGCGAAACCGGGTGGCGGTTCGCAGGGTGAACCGTGTCCCGCGCGGTGAGGATGAGGGCATGGGATTCCATGTCGATTCCGAGGCCGGGCGGCTGCGCCGCGTCATCCTGCACCGCCCCGATCTGGAGCTGAAGCGGCTCACCCCCCGCAACAAGGACGCGCTCCTGTTCGACGACGTGCTGTGGGTCCGCCGCGCCAGGGAGGAGCACGACGGTTTCGCCGATGTGCTGCGCGACCGGGGCGTGGAGGTGCACCTCTTCGGCGAGCTGCTCCGGGAGTCCCTGGACATCCCGGTGGCGAGGAGGCTCGTCCTGGACCGGGTCTTCGCGGAGAAGGAGTACGGCCCGCTCGCGACCGAGCATCTGCGCGCCGCCTTCGAGGAGCTTCCCGCAGGGGAACTGGCCGAGGCCCTGGTCGGCGGGATGACGAAGCGGGAGTTCCTGGAACGGCACAGCGAGCCGACCTCGGTCCGCTTCCACGTCATGGATCTGGACGACTTCCTGCTCAGCCCCCTGCCCAACCACATCTTCACCCGCGACACCTCCGCCTGGATCTACGACGGTGTGTCCATCAACGCGATGCGGTGGCCGGCGAGACAGCGCGAGACCGTGCACTTCGAGGCGATCTACCGGCACCACCCCCTTTTCACCGGCCCCGACGCAGGCGTCTTCCACCACTGGTCACAGGGTCAGGACGACTATCCGTCCACCATCGAGGGCGGCGACGTCCTGGTCATCGGCCGGGGTGCCGTCCTGATCGGGATGAGTGAACGCACCACTCCCCAGGCCGTGGAGATGCTGGCCAGAGGGCTCTTCGACGCCGGGTCGGCCCGGACGATCGTGGCGCTCGACATGCCCAAGCGGCGGGCGTTCATGCACCTCGACACGGTGATGACGATGATCGACGGGGACACGTTCACCAAGTACGCCGGACTGGGCATGCTGCGCTCCTACACGATCGAGCCCGGCGCCGGTCCACGTGAGCTGAAGGTCACCGACCACCCCCCGGAGCACATGCACCGAGCCATCGCCGCCGCGCTCGGCCTCGACGGCATCCGGGTGCTCACCGCCACCCAGGACGTGCACGCCGCCGAGCGGGAGCAGTGGGACGACGGCTGCAACGTGCTGGCGGTGGAGCCCGGGGTCGTCGTGGCGTACGAGCGCAACGCCACCACCAACACGTATCTGCGCAAGGAAGGCATCGAGGTCATCGAGATCAGGGGCAGCGAGCTGGGACGGGGCAGGGGCGGTCCTCGCTGCATGAGCTGCCCCGTGGTGCGCGATCCCGTGTGAGCGTCCGAGGCGGGACCGGAGCCCGGAGGCGCGGAACGCGGGAGGCGCGGCACACACGCCCTGTATAGCAATACGGTGCCTCGTATAGACTTCCAGGACACGCGTCCGCACGCCCTCAGCCCGAACCAGGAGCAGTCACCATGGCCATAGACCTCACAGGCCGCCATTTCCTCAAGGAGCTGGACTTCACGGCCGAAGAGCTCCGCGGCCTGATCGCCCTGGCCGCCGAGCTCAAGGCCGCCAAGAAGGCGGGCGGCGAGGTGCAGCGGCTGCGCGGCAGGAACATCGCGCTGATCTTCGAGAAGACCTCGACGCGCACCCGCTGCGCCTTCGAGGTGGCGGCCGCCGACCAGGGCGCTTCCACGACGTACCTCGACCCCTCCGGCTCCCAGATGGGACACAAGGAGTCGGTCAAGGACACCGCCCGGGTGCTCGGCCGGATGTTCGACGGCATCGAGTACCGGGGCGACAGCCAGCAGGTTGTCGAGGACCTGGCCGCCTACGGCGGTGTTCCGGTCTTCAACGGACTCACCGACGACTGGCACCCCACCCAGATGCTCGCCGACGTCCTCACGATGACCGAGCACAGCGCGAAGCCCCTGGAGGAGATCACCTTCGCCTATCTGGGTGACGCCCGCTTCAACATGGGCAACTCCTACCTGATCACCGGGGCCCTGCTGGGCATGGACGTCCGGATCGTCGCCCCGGCCGCATACCGGCCGGCGCCGGAGATCGTGGACCGGGCCCACGAGCTCGCGGAGTCCAGCGGTGCGCGCATCACCCTCACCGAGGACGTCACCGAGGGCGTCCGGGGTGCCGACTTCGTCGTGACCGACGTCTGGGTCTCCATGGGTGAGCCCAAGGAGGTCTGGG
Organism: Streptomyces sp. QL37; assembly: GCF_002941025.1. Lineage (NCBI taxonomy): Bacteria > Bacillati > Actinomycetota > Actinomycetes > Kitasatosporales > Streptomycetaceae > Streptomyces > Streptomyces sp. QL37. The sequence continues at coordinate 6,414,996 of NZ_PTJS01000001.1, forward strand.
GCGAGCGCATCACGGCCCTCTCGCCGTACGCGGTGACCATGGACGTCCTGCGCGCCACGGGCAACGCCGACGTGAAGTTCCTGCACTGCCTCCCCGCCTACCACGACCTCGGTACGAAGGTGTCCAGGGAGGTCCACGAGCGGTACGGCCTGTCGGAGCTGGAGGTCACCGACGAGGTCTTCGAGTCCTCCCACTCGGTCGTCTTCGACGAGGCCGAGAACCGGATGCACACGATCAAGGCGGTCCTCGTCGCGACACTGGCCGGCGGCGCGCACGCCGCATGAACATGCACCCGATTGGGTGAACATGCGTGCAAGTGGCTACGATGGTGCTACTTGGTGGGGTTCGGGCTCGCACGTCCGAACCCCTTTTCATGTGCCCGGTCAGGAGCGCGTGCCCAGGTGCGAGCCCGAACCCCACCAAGTAGCACCATCGTAGCCACTTGCACGCATGTTCACCCAATCGGGTGCATGTTCATGCGGCGTGCGCGCCGCCGGCCAGTGTCGCGACGAGGACCGCCTTGATCGTGTGCATCCGGTTCTCGGCCTCGTCGAAGACGACCGAGTGGGAGGACTCGAAGACCTCGTCGGTGACCTCCAGCTCCGACAGGCCGTACCGCTCGTGGACCTCCCTGGACACCTTCGTACCGAGGTCGTGGTAGGCGGGGAGGCAGTGCAGGAACTTCACGTCGGCGTTGCCCGTGGCGCGCAGGACGTCCATGGTCACCGCGTACGGCGAGAGGAGTCCGTCCTCGAACGCGGTGAAGGCGATCGCGCAGAACGCGATGAGGATGCCGATCTTCAGCACCGCCATCGCCGCCGTGGCGGTCGGGTGGAGCCAGTACGTCAACGAGCTGCTGGACAGCCTCATCGGCTGGAACCTGCCGGCGGCGCGCACGCCGCATGAACATGCACCCGATTGGGTGAACATGCGTGCCAGGGGCTACCATGGGGCTGTTCCAGCTCGTCTGCTTCGGTGTCGGGGCGATCGTCGGCACCGGGATCTTCGTCGGGCTGTCCGACAGCGTCGCCGAGGCGGGCCCCGCCGTGGTGGTCTCGTTCGTCCTCGCCGCAGTGACCTGCATCTTCACCGCCTTCTCCTTCGCCGAGCTCGGCGGTGCGATCCCGGTCTCCGGCAGCTCCTACTCCTTCGCGTACGCCACACTCGGGGAGCGGGTCGCGTTCCTCGTCGGCTGGTGCCTGCTGCTGGAGTACGGCGTCTCGGTCTCCGCCGTGGCGGTCGGGTGGAGCCAGTACGTCAACGAGCTGCTGGACAGCCTCATCGGCTGGAACCTGCCGGCGGCGCTCTCCTCCGGACCCGGCGACGGCGGCGTGATCAACCTGCCGGCGGTCGTCGTGGTCATGATGGCGGCCACCCTGCTGGTGCGCGGCATCAGGGAGAGCGCGGGCGCCACGGCGGCGATGGCGGTGCTGAAGATCGGCATCCTCATCGCGTTCTGCGCGATCGCCTTCACCGCGTTCGAGGACGGACACCTCTCGCCGTTCGCCTCCCACGGCATGGCCGGGGTCACCGCCGGCGCGTCGGTGGCGTTCTTCTCGTACATCGGCTTCGACGCCATCACCACCGCCGGTGAAGAGGTCAAGAACCCCCGCCGGAACATCCCGATCGCGATCATGATCTGCATCGGCGTGGTCACACTGCTCTACTGCGCGGTCGCCCTCGGCGCCATCGGCGCACTGGGAGCGGACGCCGTCTCCGACAAGCCGGCCGCGCTCTCGCTGGTCGTGGACAAGGTCACCGAATCGAGTGTCGGCGGCGGAATCATCGCCTTCGGCGCGGTGGTCGCCATCGCGTCCGTCGTCCTCGCGGTGATGTACGGCCAGACCCGCATCCTGATGTCGATGTCGCGCGACGGGCTGATCCCCCGGGTCTTCGAGCGGGTGTCGCCCAAGACCCGCACACCGGTCGCCAACACCTGGATCGTGGCCTTCGTCTTCGCGGTCCCCGCGGCGTTCTCGTCCCTGGACGTCGTCGTGAACCTGACGACCATCGGCACGCTCGCCACCATGGCGGTGGTCAATGTCGCCGTCATCGCCCTGCGCCGCCGCAACCCGGACCTGAAGCGTTCCTTCCGGGTGCCGCTCTACCCCGTCAGCCCGATCCTGGGCGTCGGCTTCTGCGTCTACCTGATGTACGGGACGGGCTGGACGACCTGGGTGCAGTTCGTGGTCTTCCTCGCGGTGGGAGCCCTGGTGTACGCGGGATACGGCCGCAGCCGCTCCCGGCTCGTCAGTCCCGGGGCGCCGCAGGACCGGGCGGGGTCGGACCCGGCGGCAGGGTGAACCAGACCGCCTTGCCGTGCTCGGTGGGGCGGTGACCGCAGGCCGAGCTGAGGGCGCGGATCAGGAGCAGTCCCCGGCCGTGCTCCTGCCACGGGTCCGGCGCGGAGCCGGGGAGCAGTCGGGACAGGTCGCCGGGCGGCCCCGGATCGTGGTCGTGGACCTCCACCTGGCAGCCGGACGCCATGAGCTCGACCACCAGCTCGATGGGCCCCGCGCCGTCGGTGTGCTCCACGGCGTTGGCGACCAGTTCGGCGGTCAGCAGCTCGGCGGTGTCGCTGTCCGCGGGCGCCTCGAGGTCCGCCAGCGCCGTACGGATGAGGGCGCGGGCGATCGGCACCGCGGCCGTCGAGTGCGGCAGGGCGATTCGCCAGGACGAGGGCGGGGGCGCGGGGACGTCGGGCGGCAAGGCGGGAGTTTCCGTTCGGGAGCGGGACATCCGGTGGGGGACCTTCGTTCCGGTGCGGCTGCGTCCGGGACGGCGTCCTCCGCCACTGGAGGGTACGGGGTCTGTACCAGGACTTCCTGCGCTCAACCATACGAAGCGCGACGCCGCAGACATAGAGGCAGTCGACCGTGACAAAGGGGACCTTCGCCACAGCGCCCGCCCTATCGCGTACTCATGACGGAAGTCACAGATGAGTGATAGCTTCGAAGCGCATCAGCATCGGCCCGACGGCTGGAGGGGAACCTTCCATGAGCCCGTTCACCGGCTCCGCCCCGCGCACGGAGCGCTGGAAGCATCTGCGCCTCACCACGGACGACGGTGTGGCGACCGTGACGCTCGCCCGCCCCGAGAAGCTCAACGCGCTCACCTTCGGCGCCTACGCCGACCTGCGCGACCTGCTCGCCGAGCTCTCCCGCGAACGCTCCGTACGGGCCCTCGTGCTCGCCGGGGAGGGGCGCGGTTTCTGCTCGGGCGGTGACGTCGACGAGATCATCGGCGCCACGCTCGCCATGGACACCGCGCAGCTCCTGGACTTCAACCGCATGACCGGACAGGTCGTACGCGCCCTCCGTGAGTGCCCCTTTCCCGTCATCGCCGCCGTCCACGGAGTGGCCGCCGGGGCCGGCGCGGTCCTCGCCCTGGCAGCCGACTTCCGGGTCGCCGCCCCGTCCGCGCGCTTCGCCTTCCTCTTCACCGCGGTCGGCCTGTCCGGCGGTGACATGGGCGCCGCCTACCTCCTGCCCCGTGTCGTCGGCCTCGGCCACGCCACCCGGATCCTCATGCTCGGCGAGCCCGTCCGCGCCCCCGAGGCCGAGCGCATCGGGCTGATCAGCGAGCTGACCGGGGAAGGGGAGGCCGACGCCCGTGCCGCCGCCCTGGCCAGGCGGCTCGCCGACGGGCCGGCCCTCGCCCTCGCCCAGACGAAGGCGCTGCTCACCGCCGAGCTCGACATGCCCCTCGCCGCAGCCGTGGAGATGGACGCCGCCACCCAGGCCCTCCTGATGAACGGCGAGGACTACGCCGAGTTCCACGCCGCCTTCACCGAGAAGCGTCCGCCGAAGTGGCGGGGCAGGTAGCGCGATGCCCTCCTCCGACACGGGGCGCATCGCGGTCATCGGAGGCGGACCCGGCGGGCTCTACGCCGCCGCCCTCCTGAAGCGGCTCGGCCCCGGCCGCGAGATCACCGTATGGGAGCGCAACGCCCCCGACGACACCTTCGGCTTCGGCGTCGTCCTCTCCGACGAGACGCTCGGCGGCATCGAGCACGCCGACCCCGTCGTGTACCGGGCGCTCAGCGACGCGTTCGTCCGCTGGGACACCATCGACGTCGTGCACCGGGGTGCCACCCTGACCTCGGGCGGCCACGGCTTCGCCGCACTGGGCCGCCGTAGGCTCCTGCGGATCCTGCACGAGCGCTGCGCGTCCCTCGGGGTACGACTCCGCTTCCGGACCGAGGCGCCGCCCGCCGCCGAGCTCGCCGCACGCAACGACCTGGTCATCGCCGCCGACGGGGTGCACAGTGCCACCCGTGAGGCCCACGCCCGTCACTTCCGCCCCACCGTCACCGAGCACCGCAACCGCTACATCTGGCTCGCGGCCGACTTCGCGTTCGACGCCTTCCGCTTCGAGATCGCCGAGACGGAGTACGGCGTGATGCAGCTGCACGCCTATCCCTTCTCCCGCCCGCCGGCCGGCCACCACCCTTCGACGAGGCCCTTCGGGCCGCCGCGTGAATCCGGCGCCTCCACCGTCATCGTCGAGATGCGCGAAGAGGTCTGGCGGGCCGCCGGTCTCGACACCTGCGACACCGCCCGGTCGGCCGAGCACTGCGCCAAGGTCTTCGCCGAGGCCCTCGGCGGCCGGCCGCTGCGCTCCAACAAGTCCTCATGGCTCACCTTCGCCACCGTCACCAACGCACACTGGTCGCACGGCAACACGGTCCTGCTCGGTGACGCCGCCCACACCGCCCACTTCTCCATCGGCTCCGGCACCAAGCTCGCCGTCGAGGACGCCCTCGCCCTGGCAGCCTGCGTCGGGGAACAGCCCGACCTGCCCACCGCCCTGGCCGCGTACGAGGCGGAGCGCCGTCCCGTCGTCCTGTCCACCCAGCGCGCCGCCGCGGCCAGCCTGCGCTGGTTCGAGGAACTCCCGCAGTACGTGGACCAGCCGCCCCTGCGGTTCGCCTTCAACCTCCTCACCCGCAGCCGCCGCGTCACCCACGACAACCTGCGGCTGCGCGACCCCGCCTTCACGGAGGCGGTGGAGGAGGGGTTCGGCTGCCCGCCCGGCACCCCGCCGATGTTCACCCCGCTGCGCCTGCGCGGCCTCGAACTCCGCAACCGTGTCGTCGTCTCGCCCATGGACATGTACTCCGCCGTCGACGGGCGGCCCGGGGACTTCCACCTCGTCCACCTCGGCGCCCGTGCGCTCGGCGGCGCCGGCCTCGTCATGACCGAGATGGTCTGCGTGAGCCCCGAGGGCCGCATCACCCCCGGCTGCACCGGCCTCTGGACCGATGAACAGGCCGGGGCCTGGGCGAGGATCACGCGTTTCGTGCACGACTCGGCCCCCGGCGCCGCGATCGGTGTCCAGCTGGGCCATTCCGGCCGCAAGGGCTCCACCCGGCTGATGTGGGAGGGTATCGACCAGCCGCTGGACGAAGGCAACTGGCCGGTCAGCGCCGCCTCGCCCCTCCCGTACGCGCAGGGCGTCAACCAGATCCCGCGGGAGCTCGACCGGGCCGGCATGGACGCGGTCAGGGACCGGTTCACCGAGGCCGCACGGCGTGCGGCCCACTGCGGATTCGACCTCCTCGAACTGCACTGCGCCCACGGCTATCTGCTCTCCGGCTTCCTCTCCCCGCTCACCAACCTGCGCACCGACGCCTACGGCGGCAGCCTGGAGAACCGGCTCCGCTTCCCCCTGGAGGTCTTCGACGCGGTCCGCGCCGTCTGGCCCGAGGGCCGGCCCATGACCGTACGGATCTCCGCCACGGACTGGGCGCAGGGCGGCACGAGCGACGAGGACGCCGTCGCGGCCGCCCGCGCCTTCGCCACCCACGGCGCGGACGCCATCGACGTCTCCACCGGCCAGGTGGTCCCCGACGAACGCCCAGAGTACGGCCGCTCCTACCAGACCCCGTACGCCGACCGGATCCGCAACGCCCTGGACGTGCCCGTCATCGCCGTCGGCGCCATCTCCTCCTGGGACGACGTCAATTCGCTGCTGCTCGCCGGCCGGGCCGACCTCTGCGCCCTGGCCCGCCCCCATCTGTACGACCCGCACTGGACGCTGCACGCGGCGGCCGAGCAGGGCTACGCGGGACCGGGCGCCTCCTGGCCGCTCCCCTACCGCGCGGGCAGCCGCACCCCTCCGACCGGCCGGACCGACGCTCCCAGGCCCCGGCTCACGCTTGACTGAGCGTCAGGCACTCATGGCAGCGGCACGGGCTGGGATGAGGCATGGCCCAGTGCGTGGCGCGGTACTCGACGGACAGCCGGCCGAGCAGGACCGCGATCTCCTCGGCGTCCTGACGGGTCGTCCACCAGCCGCCCGCGCCGGCCTCCCCGCACAGCCGCAGCACGGTCGGACTGTGGACCTGGACGGCCCGGAAGGTGTGCAGATTGCGGGTCGACATGTCGATCGTGATGTATGTGCCGGTATGGCGGCCGCGCCCGATCGTGGTCAGCTGCTCGTGACCCGATCCCGCGTAGGTCTCGATCACGTACACCTTGGAGCCGCCCCGGTAGGACTTGGTCCCGGGCCGCAGCTCCTGGCCGCCCTCGCCGTACCGCCTCCACCGCACGACGTTCGCGGCGACCAGCCATGCCTGCCCGGCCGGTGTCTCCCCGGCCCCGGCCGTCACTCCGGCTCCGCGGTGATCAGCAGCCGGTCGCCGACGGGCTCGTAACCGATGCGCCGGTACACGCCGTTGCTCGTCGGATTCGCCAGGTCCGTGAAGAGCAGCACTTCCCGGGCGCCCGCGTCCCGTGCCGCGCGGCCGGCCTCCGCGGTCACCGCCGCCGCGTAGCCGCGGCCCCGGTGCCGCGGCGGTGTGTAGACGTTCGCCACCCGCACCGTCTCGGCGATCATGCGTGAGACGCCCGCCACCGACACCGGCTCCCCGTCCGTCTCCCAGAGCGTCAGCCCGCCGTGGGCGGTGCGTTCGTCCACGACCCGCTCCGCCCGGTCGGCCGACTGGCCGGTCTCCTCGCCGAAGGCACGGATCCAGCCGGTCAGCAGCGCCCGGTCGGCGGTGGTGGCGGTCCTGGGCCGGCCCGCGGGCGCGGGGGAGGGCGGCATCAGCGTGCCCAGCCGGTAGAGCCGGTGTTCCTCGTCGACGCGGTGGCGGGGCCAGCGGGCGGCCAGGGCCCGGGCGGTGTCACGGTCCGCGTTGACACCGGGGAGCGGCAGCGCGTCGGCCAGCGGGCCGAGCGCCTCCGGTTCGACCGTGCCCAGGATCGGCACGAAGGGCGGTGTGCGCACCAGCGCCCCGGCCACCTCTCCGCCCGCCCCGCGCCACCAGCCCAGCACCGGCGCCTCGGTGCCGTAGGCGTCCGGTCCGCTGTCCCTCAGGGTCGCGGTGACGGTCAGCAGCAGGGTGTTCTCGGCGGGGCGGGCGGCCAGGAACGCTCCGGCCGCGGCCAGGAAGGCGTCCACATCATCGGTGAAGGTCCAGGGCATTGCCTCATCCTGGCGGGTCCCACGGCCTCGGGTCATCCCGATTTCACGGGCGGATCAGGGCCTCTCCCGGACGAAGCGGGCCCCCGCGTCCCGCAGCCGTGCGTGGAGCAGCCCGAACACCTCCGCCGAGCGCCCGCCCGGCCAGTCCTTCGGCAGCAGTTCCCCGGGCAGTCCCGGGTCCGCGTAAGGCAGTTGCCGCCAGGAGTCCAGCGCGCAGAGGTAGTCCCGGTAGGCCTCCTCCGGATCCGGGGCCTCTCCGTCGGCCCGTGCCTCCCAGGACCGCAGCACCGGCTCCTGCTGTTCCAGGAAGTCCAGGTGGAGCCGGGCGATCGCGTCCAGGTCCCACCAGCGCGCCACCGCCTCCACCGTGGCGGCGAATCCGAGGTGCTCCCCGCGGAACAGATCGACGTACGGGGCGAGTTCGAGGCGCTCCAGGGTGTGCCGGGTCTCCTCGTAGAGACCGGCGGGCGCGATCCACACCCCGGGTGCCGCCGTGCCGAAGCCGAGCCGGCCGAGGCGGGAGCGCAGCAGATGACGTTTGTGGCGCTCGGCCTCCGGTACGGAGAAGACGGCGAGCACCCAGCCGTCGCCGGGCAGGGGTGCCGGACGCCGGTAGATCCGCCGGTCGCCGTCGTCCAGCAGCTGTCGGGCGTCGGACGACAGGGCGTAACCGGCCGCCCCGTCCGCCGTGCGGGCAGGGGTGAGCAGCCCCCGGCGCTTGAGGCGGGACACGGACGAGCGCACGGACGGGGCGTCGACCCCGACCGCGTGCAGCAGCCGGATCAGCTCGGACACCGCAAGCGGTGCGTTGCCGGGGAGTCGGCCGTACGCGCCGTAGAGGCTGACGATCAGGGAACGGGGAGTGTGCTCGGCCACGTGATCACTCTAGAGCGGCGCCGCGCAGCAGGAAGCGCTGGAGCTTGCCCGTCGCGGTCCGCGGGAGCGCGGGCAGGAATTCGATGGCGCGCGGGCACTTGTGCGGCGCCAGCTCGGCCTTCATGTGTGCCCGCAGATCGTCGGCCGACAGCAGCGCGCCCTCGCGCGGCACGACGTACGCGGCCACGATCTGCCCGCGCAGGTCGTCGTCCCGGCCCACCACCGCGGCCTCGGCCACGTCGGGGTGACGCAGGAGGGCCTCCTCGACCTCCGGGCCCGCGATGTTGTGACCGGCGGAGATGATCATGTCGTCGGCGCGGGCGACGTAACGGAAGTAGCCGTCGGGCTCGCGGACATAGGTGTCACCGGTGATGTTCCAGCCGTGGCGTACGTAGACCCGCTGGCGCTCGTCGGCGAGGTAACGGCAGCCGACCGGACCCCGGACGGCCAGCAGGCCCGGTTCGCCGTCGGGCAGCTCCTCGCCGTCGTCGTCCACCACGCGTGCCTGCCAGCCGGGCACGGGGACGCCGGTGGTGCCGGGCCGGATGGCCCCGTCGGCGGCGGAGATGAAGATGTGCAGCAGCTCGGTGGCCCCGATGCCGTTGATGATGCGCAGCCCCGTCCGCTCGTACCAGGACCGCCAGGTCGCGGCGGGGAGGTTCTCCCCGGCCGACACGCAGCGGCGCAGCGCGGACAGGTCGTGGCCGTCGAGCGCGTCGAGCATCACGCGGTACGCGGTCGGCGCGGTGAAGAGGACGGAGACACGGTGCGCGGCGAGAGCGGGCAGCAGCTGTTTGGGACCGGCCTGTTCCAGCAGCAGGGCCGAGGCGCCGGCCCGCAGGGGGAAGATGACCAGCCCGCCGAGCCCGAAGGTGAAGCCGAGCGGCGGGCTGCCCGTGAACACGTCGTCCGGACCGGGCCGCAGGACGTGACGGGCGAAGGTGTCGGCGACGGCCAGCACGTCGCGGTGGGCGTGCATACAGCCCTTCGGCCGTCCGGTGGTGCCCGAGGTGAAGGCGATGAGCGCGATGTCGTCGGCGGCGGTGTCCACCGCCCGGCAGGGCCCGGGCCGGGCGGCCGCGAGCGCCGTGAGGTCGTCGGGGGAGCTGCCCCCGTACGCCGTGACGCGCAGCCCGGGCACCTCGGCCGCGACCAGGTCGTCGACGGACCTGAAGTCGCAGAGCGCGTGCCCGACACGGGCGAGGGAGCAGATGGTGGCGAGCTCCGACGCCCGCTGTTGCGCCAGCACCGTCACCGCGACCGCGCCCGCCTTCATCACGGCGAGCCAGCAGGCCGCGAGCCAGGGTGTGGTGGGCCCGCGCAGCAGCACGCGGTTGCCGGGCACGACGCCCAGATCGTGCGTCAGCACCAGGGCGATGCGGTCCACCCGGTCCCGCAGCTCCCCGTAGCTCCAGACACCGCCGTCGGCGCTCCGGAAGGCCGGACGGCCGGGGCCGAAACGCTCGACAGTACGGTCGAGCAGCTCGTATCCGCAGTTCAGCCGGTCCGGGTAGGCCAGTTCGGGGAGGCCGAAGACCAGCTCGGGCCAGTCCTCGGCGGGTGGGAGGTGGTCCCGCGCGAAGGTGTCGGTGTGTGCGCTCGCGGTACCTGACGGCTTCATGAAGCATCGCTCCCTGATCCGGCCTGATCCAAACGAAAGACCCCAGTCGCCCTTGGAGCGTATCGTTTGAGTGACGGTAGTCAACGGTCCGCGATAAGTCGTGACAAGAGAGGCGCCGGTATGACGGCATTCTCCCTCGATCCCGGTCAAACCGCCTGGTGCGACGAGCTGTACACCCTCGCCCGCGACGAGCTGCGCCCCCTCGCGGAGAAGGGCGAGCCCGGCCATGTCAACCGACCGCTCGTCGCCGCGCTCGGCGGACTGGGGCTCCTGGACCGGCTCCTCGGCTCGGGGGCGCTCGATCTCTGCCTGATGCGCGAATCACTGGCCCGGGGCTGCACCGAGGCGGAGACCGCGCTCGCGCTCCAGGGGCTGGGAGCCGGTCCCGTCCGCCTGGCGGGGACCGAGGCCCAGCGCGCACGGTGGCTCCCCGGAGTGCGGGCGGGAAGCGTCGTCGCCGCCTTCGCGCTCAGCGAGCCGGGCGCCGGATCCGACGCTGCCGCGCTCGCCCTCGCCGCACAGCCGGAGCCCGGCGGGGGCGGCTGGAGGCTCACCGGAGAGAAGTGCTGGATCTCCAACGCCCCCGAGGCCGACTTCTACACCGTCTTCGCCCGGACGGGGGAGGGCGCCGGAGCGCGTGGCGTCACCGCGTTCCTCGTCCCCGCCGACCGGACCGGGCTCACCGGGACGCCCCTGGAGATGCTCTCGCCGCACCCGATCGGAGCGCTGGACTTCGACGGCGTGCGGGTGACCGCCGACGACGTGCTCGGCGAGCCGGGCCGGGGGTTCCGGGTCGCCATGGACACCCTGAACCTCTTCCGGCCCAGCGTCGGCGCGTTCGCCGTCGGCATGGCACGCGCCGCGCTCGACGCCACCCTGGAACACACGGCGCGGCGCAGCGCCTTCGGGGCGCCGCTCAAGGAACTCCAGGCGGTCTCGCACCAGGTCGCCGAGATGGCCACCCGCACCGAGGCCGCCCGACTCCTGGTGTACGCGGCAGCGGCCGCACACGACGCGGGCGAGCCCGGTGTGCCCCGGCGCGCCGCCATGGCCAAGCTGTACGCCACCGAGACCGCGCAGTACGTCGTCGACGCCGCCGTCCAGCTGCACGGCGCCCGCGCCCTGCGCCGGGGCCATCTGCTCGAACACCTCTACCGGGAGGTCCGCGCGCCCCGGATCTACGAGGGAGCCACCGAGGTGCAGCGCACCATCATCGCCAAGGAGCTGTACGCGACCCAGGAGACGTCCGCATGAATCCGATCACCCGGATCAACCCCGCCGAACTGGCCCCGCCCACCGGCTTCTCGCACGCCGTCACGGCCACCGGCGGCCGGCTCGTCTTCCTGGCGGGCCAGACCGCGCTGGACGGCGACGGAAAGATCGTCGGCGCCACCCTGCCCGAGCAGTTCGAGACGGCCCTGGGCAATCTGCTCACCGCGCTGCGTGCGGCGGGCGGTGCCCCGACCGCCCTGGCGAGGGTCACCGTCTACGCCACCGATGTGGCCGGCTACCGCGACCACGCCCCGGAACTGGGCGAGATCTGGCGGAGACTGGCGGGGCGTGAGTACCCGGCCATGGCCGTCATCGGGACGGCCCGGCTCTGGGACGAGCAGGCCATGGTCGAGCTCGACGGCATCGCGGTGCTGGACTGAGGCAGCACGTGCGCGGGGGATGCCCGCCGGGGACTGGTCAAAGGGGTTGAGGACCTGGGGCGCACGGACCCCGGCCACGGCGCAGGAGGGAAGGAAGTGGCCGGACACGTGCGACACGGCGCTCGCCCGCCGAAGCGTCGGGAATGCCGGTCGCGCCCCGGTAGCCGCACGCACGCTCCGGAGCGAGGCTGAAGGTGCACGCATACGTTCGCGGCACACGAGGAGGCGACGGCGATGACCGGCGGACCGTCCCCGTGCACCGTGAACAGGTCCCCCGACGGCGAAGGCCTCACGGTCCGCGACGACCCGCCCCGCATCCGGCGCGTCACCGGAGGCGTCCGCGGCATGCCCGGCGAAGTGCCCGACGAACCGCGTCATCTGTCCCTGAGCGCGGACCGGGTGCTCCCCGACGGGAGGGGCGACGGGGCGACCGTGCCGGAAAGGTCCCACGTCATACCGTGTGACCGCGGGCGAACAGGGCAGACGCCGTCCTGTGACCACAGCGGGACGAGCACCGACCCCATCCGCCGACCGTGACCAGCGGGCCGACCGCCGCGCGGCGCGCCGGACGGGTGAACCGGGTCGGGGGATATATCTGTATTCGGTGCCCTTTGTTCCGGACCGCCTGTCGTGATCGCACTCATCCTCTGCCATTTCGCACTGGCGGCGTGCTCCGCGCCGCTCGTGCGGCGGCTCGGCAGATACGCCTTCGTCGTGCTCGCGCTGCCCCCTGCGGCAACCACGGTGTGGGCGGCCACCGAGTGGGGCGGCGCGGAAGCGGGCCGGGCGGTCACCTGGTCATGGGAGTGGATCGGCACCTACGACGTGTCCATCGCCCTGCGCCTGGACGCGCTCGCCGAACTGATGGTGCTGCTCGCGGCCGGGGTGGGCACGCTCGTCCTGCTGTACTGCGCGTACTACTTCACCGACGACTCACCCCAACTGGCCCCCTTCGCCGGGAACCTGCTGGCCTTCGCCGGGGCCATGCTCGCCCTCGTCCTCGCGGACGACCTGATCTCGCTCTACGTGTTCTGGGAACTGACCACGGTCTTCTCATATCTGCTGATCGGTCACACCAGCCAACGCAAACAGAACCGCCGCTCCGCCCTCCAGGCACTCACGGTCACCACACTCGGCGGCCTGGCCATGCTGGTCGGCTTCCTGATCCTCGGTGAGGCCGCGGGTACCTACCGGATCTCCGCGATCGTCGCCGAACCGCCGGAGCCGACCCTCGCCGTGTCCGTGGCCGTCGTCCTCGTGCTGTGCGGGGCCCTCTCCAAGTCGGCGATCTGGCCGTTCAGCCTCTGGCTGCCGAACGCCATGGCCGCGCCCACCCCCGTCAGCGCCTATCTGCACGCCGCGGCCATGGTCAAGGCCGGCGTCTACCTGGTGGCACGGCTCGCCCCCGCCCTCGCCGACGTACCCGTCTGGCGGCCGATCGTGCTGGTGCTGGGGGGAGCGACGATGCTCCTCGGAGGCTGGCGCGCCCTGCGCCTGAACGACCTGAAGCTCGTCCTGGCCTACGGCACCGTCAGCCAGCTCGGCTTCCTCACGGTGCTCGCCGGGGCGGGGAACCGGAACGCCGCGCTCGCCGCCGTCGCGATGATCCTGGCGCATGCCCTGTTCAAGGCCGCGCTGTTCCTCGTCACCGGCATCGTGGACCACGCGGCCGGCACCCGTGACCTGCGCAGGCTCTCCGGCCTCGCCCGCACCATGCCGTACGTCTGCGCTGTCGCGGTCCTCGCCGCCGCCTCCATGGCGGCCGTACCGCCCCTCCTCGGATTCGCCGCCAAGGAGGCCGCCTTCGACGCGCTGCTGCACGGTGACACCGCCGACCGCTGGGTGCTGGCCGCCACCGTCGTCGGCTCGGTGCTGACCGTCGCGTACACCCTGCGCTTCGTCTGGGGAGCGTTCGCCCGTAAGCCGGGTGTCCCCGACACCCCCGCCCATCGCGTCGGCGCCGGACTCCTGGCTCCGACCGCCGTGCTGGCCGTCGCCGGGCTGGTGCTCGGCCCCGGCGTCGGATGGACGGACCGCCTGTTCGCCGCGTACGCCGACGTCTTCCCCGCTCCCGCGCACCCCTACCACCTCGCGCTCTGGCACGGCTTCGGGACGGTCCTGATGCTGTCCGCCCTGACCTGGGCCGGCGGAGCCGTGCTCTTCGCGCGGCGCGTGGCGGTCACCCGGGTCTCGCGGCGCGTCGCCTGGCCGACCGCGGACAGCGTCTTCGGGCACCTCCTGCTGGGCCTGGAACGCGTCGCCCTCCAGGTCACCGGCTTCGTCCAGCGAGGCTCGCTCTCCGGCTACCTGGCCATCACGCTGATGGTGATGCTCCTCGGCCAGCTGGCGGTCCTGGTCACGGACCGCCCCTGGGAAGGAGCGGTCGCCCCCCGGCTGTGGGACGCCCCGCTCCAGGGCGCGGTGGCCGTGCTCACCTGCGCGGCGGCCCTCTCCTGTCTGACCGTCAGCCGCCGGATGAAGGCCGTCGTCCTGGCCGGGCTGACCGGGTACGGCGCGGCGCTGCTCTTCGTCGTGCAGGGCGCGCCCGACCTGGCACTCACCCAGTTCTGCGTCGAGACCGTGTCGATGATCGTGTTCGTGCTGGTGCTGCGCCGGATGCCGGTGCGCTTCGAGGAGTCGATCGGCACATGGCGGCGGGCGGTACGGATCCCCGTGGCGCTGGCCGCGGCGGCGACGGTCGGCGTGGCCGTCTGGGTGGCGGGAGCCGCCCGGGTCGCCGAGCCGGCGGGCGCGGCGATGGTCGAGGAGGTCGCCCATCACGGACTCAAGGACGTGGTGGCCACCATCCTGGTCGACCTGAGGGCCTGGGACACGATGGGGGAGTCCGCCGTCCTCGCTGCGGCGGCGATCGGGGTGACCAGCCTCATCTATCTGCACCGCCGCGGCGAAGCCCCGATGCAGAGGGAGGAGCTGCGGGGGGAGACCGCCTGGTCCCTGTCGGGCCGACGGCTGACCGGACTGCCCCAGGGCGACGACACGGCGCCCGAACGCAGCTGGCTGGCAGCCGGTTCGACCCTCGCGCCCGAGCACCGATCCGTCGTCTTCGAGGTGGTGGCCCGGCTGCTCTTCCATCCCATTCTGGTGCTCTCCCTCTATCTGCTGTTCTGCGCGGAGAACATGCCGGGCGGCGGCTTCGTCGCCGGGCTCGTGGCGGGCCTCGCCCTCATCACCCGCTATCTGGCGGGCGGCAGGTTCGAACTGGCGGAGGCCGCGCCCCTCCAGCCCGGACTCTTCACCGGACTCGGACTGTTCGTGTCCACCGGGGTCGCCCTGGGCGGCCTCGCGGAGGGGACGGTGCTGCACGCCTGGACCCATTACGGGCATCTGCCGGTGTTCGGCGACTACCACCTGAGCACATCGGTCCTCTTCGACTTCGGCGTCTATCTGCTGGTGCTCGGCGTGGTCCTGGACATCGTGAGGGCGCTGGGCGCCAAGGTCGACCGGCAGATCGAAAGGGCGGCGGGCGCGCTGACCACCGCGACGGAGACCGGGACGGGGGAGACCGAGCGATGACCATGAGTGCCTCACTCCTCGCCACCGCCGTCGTGCTCTGCGCGGTCGGCGGGATCCTCATGCTCACCCGGCCGCTCAC
The DNA here is from genome assembly GCF_002941025.1 of Streptomyces sp. QL37. Taxonomy (NCBI): domain Bacteria; kingdom Bacillati; phylum Actinomycetota; class Actinomycetes; order Kitasatosporales; family Streptomycetaceae; genus Streptomyces; species Streptomyces sp. QL37. Next base: position 6,430,189 of record NZ_PTJS01000001.1, read on the forward strand.
CCGCATCCTGCTCGGCGCGGTGATCACGGGCAACGGCATCAACCTGCTGGTCCTCTCGGCCACCGGCTCGGCAGGCGCGGCGCCCCTGCTCTACGGCGTGCCGCTGCGGCGGATCACCGACCCGCTGCCCCAGGCCATCGCCCTCACCGCCATCGTCATCACGCTCGCCACCACGGCCTTCCTGCTCGCCATGGCCTATCGCAGCTACCAGCTCACCGGCACCGACGAGGTCCACGACGACCTGGAGGACCGGCGCGTCTTCCTGCGCGCCGAGGTGCTGGGGGAGCGGGCCGAACTCCGTGAGGAGTACCGCGCGGGGCCGCGCCCCACGCGGCAGGAGCGTGCGCGCTACCGCGAGGAACACCGCAGGCTGCGGGCCCGGCTCCGCGCGGACCGCGCCCTGCAGGCCCGGGGCCGCGACGCCGGCGGAGACCTGTGGCACGACGTGCTGGGAGCCGATCCGGAGGACTACGTGAAGGACAAGGACGACGACCGAGGAGCCGCCGGATGAACGCGCTCGTCCCGCTGCCCGTCCTGCTGCCGCTCTGCGCCACCGGGGTGAGCCTCGCCTTCGGCACCAGGCTCGCGCGCTTCCAGCGCTTCATCAGCGTGGCCGTCCTGACCGCCGTCCTCGCTCTCTCGGTGGTGCTGATGATCGCCGCCGACCGGCAGGGGCCCCTCTCCGTCCATCTCGGCGACTTCGCGCCGCCGCTCGGCATCACGCTCGTAGCCGACCGGCTGTCCGGGCTGATGCTGACCGTCTCCTCGGCGGTCACCCTCTCCGTCCTGGTCTACTCGCTCGGCCAGGGCATGGCGGACCGGGACAAGGAGACGCCGGTCGCCGTCTTCCACCCCGCCTATCTCATCCTGGTCTCCGGGGTCTCCCTCACCTTCGTCGCCGGCGACCTCGTCAACCTCTACGTCGGCTTCGAGATCATGCTGGTCGCCAGCTTCGTCCTGCTCACGCTCGGCGGCACCGGCCCCCGGATCCGGGCCGGCTCCACCTACGTGATCATCTCCCTGTTCTCCTCGATGCTGTTCCTCACGGCGATCGCCATGACCTACGCCGCCGCCGGCACGGCCAACCTGGCCCAGCTGGCGGTCCGGCTGCCCGAACTCCCCCTCGGTGTACAGACCCTGGTCCAGGCCATGCTGCTCACCGTCTTCGCCATCAAGGCCGCGGTCTTCCCCCTCGCCGCCTGGCTCCCCGACTCCTACCCGACGGCGCCCGCTCCCGTCACCGCCGTCTTCGCGGGTCTGCTGACGAAGGTCGGCATCTACTGCATGCTGCGGACCGAGACCCTGCTCTTCCCCGGCAACCGACTCGGCGATCTGATCATGGCCGTCGCCCTCGTCTCGATGCTCGTTGGCATTCTCGGGGCGGTCGCCCAGACCGACCTGAAGCGGCTGTTCTCCTTCACCCTCATCAGCCACATCGGTTACATGGTCTTCGGTATCGGCCTCGCCACCCGTGAGGCGTACGGCGGTGCGATCTTCTACGTCGCCCACCACATCACCGTCCAGACCACCCTCTTCCTCGTGGCGGGACTCATCGAACGCCGGGGCGGGACGAACGAACTCACCCGGCTCGGCGGACTGGCCCGATCGGCTCCGCTGCTCGCGGTCCTCTTCTTCGTCCCCGCGATGAACTTCGCGGGGATCCCGCCCTTCTCCGGTTTCATCGGCAAGCTCGGACTCATGCGGGCCGGGGTCTCCGACGGCAGCGTCTGGGCCTGGATCCTCGTCGCGGGCTCGACCGTGACGAGCCTGCTCACCCTGTACGTGATGGCCAAGATCTGGAACCTGGCCTTCTGGCGTACCGAGCCACCGGGCCAGGCCGCCTACGGCACCGTCCTGGAGACCGCAGACGACAGCGACGACGAGGACACCGACACCGGGCCCGACCGCATCCCCGGCACGGGCGACGAAGGAGTGGGGCCGCCCCCGGCCGGCCAGACCCTGGCCGCGACCCTTCAGGGGAGGGCCGTCACCACCACGATCCGCCCGCCCAGGGCCATGACGGCGGCCACCGCGGGAGCCGTCCTGCTCGGTCTCGCCTTCACCGTGCTGGCGGGCCCGCTGGCCGCGTTCACCGACCGTTCGGCAGCCGAACTCATCGTGCGCCGCCCCTATGTGGAGGAGGTGCTCGGCCGGTGAGGCGCCTGATCACCCTGTCGTACCGCAACCCCGATCTCCCGCCGTACAGCGTCGAATTCGCCGGCCGCCGACGCCGCGTGCTCGACCTTCCGCTGATCTCCTGGCTCACTCTGATCTGGGTCATGCTGTGGTCCACCCTGACCTGGGCCAACGTCGTCACCGGCGTGGTCGTCGCGGTGGCCGTCTGCCTGGCGTTTCCGCTGCCGCAGGTCGATCTGGGGCTGCGCCTGCACCCCTGGGGCATCCTGCGGCTCGCCGGCTATCTGCTCTACGACATGTACACCTCGGGGGTGAAGGTCACCCGGCAGATCTTCGTCGGCCGCCCGCACCGGCCCGCCGTCATCGGCGTACCGCTGCGGTGCCGCAGCGACCTGATGCTCGCCGCGACAGCCGTCTCCGTGTCCAACGTGCCGGGCGGCTCCGTCGTGGAGGTGCGCAGGGCCACCGCCACGCTCTTCATGCATGTGCTGGACGCGGACAGACCTGAGGAGCTGGAGGCGGCCCGGCGCTCGGTCTGGAAGCTGGAGGAACTGACCGTCCGGGCCTTCGGTACCCCTGACGAGATCGCCCGGGTCTCCGGGCCACCACCACCGGTCGCCGGGTCCGACGACGGAGAGGAGGGACCGTGAGCGGCCCTGAGACGGTCGACCGCGTGCTGATGACCGCCGCCGTCGTGTTCGTGGTCGTGGCGGGCGCGCTGCTGCTCTTCCGGATCAGCCGCGGGCCCTCCATGCTCGACCGGGCCATCGGGCTCGACGTCTTCGCCGCGGTGATCATCGCGGGTCTGGGCGCCAAGTCCGCCTTCGCCCGGGACCCGTTCTACTTCCCGATCATGCTGGTGCTCGCGTTCCTCGGCTTCACCGGGTCGGTGGGCATCGCCCGCTTCATCGCCGTACGTGACAAGCCGCTGTCGCGACGAAAGGCCGACGGGAAGGAGGGGCAGCGGTGAATGTCTGGCTCCAGATCACGGACACGGCCGGCGCGGTACTCGTCTTCCTGGGGGCGGCGATCTGTCTCCTCGGCGTCGTCGGCATGATCAAGCTGCCCGACGTCCTCTCGCGCAGCCACGCGGCGACCAAGCCGCAGACCCTCGGGCTGCTGCTGGTGCTGGCGGGGGTCGCGCTGAGGCTGCGCAGCGGGATGGACCTGGCGACGCTCGCCCTCATCGGCTTCTTCCAGCTCATGACGGGTCCGGTGGCCGCCCACCTGGTGGCCCGGTCGGCGTACCGGACGGGGCAGATCGAGCGCGGCGAGCTCCTCTTCGACGACCTGGACGCACAGCTCACCGAGCCGGGTGCGGACCCCGGTGGCGGGCAGGAATCCGGCGGGGGATCGGAGCGCGGCCAGGGGAGTTGAGCGGCCCGGGTCCCGCTACGTCTGCGTATCTCCACGCCCCGCACAGGATTTCTGCGATGATGCGCCGGGAATACACCGGGCGCTGGGGGGGCGTATGGGAAGCACGGGTACGGTGCTGCGCGAATTGCGTGGCGCGCAGAAGTCGTCCAAGGGCGTCTCGCTCTACTCGCGGTACGTGAACCGGCCGGCCGGGCGTCTGCTCGCCGCCGGTGCCTTCCGCGTGGGACTGGCACCCAATCAGGTCACGTCGGTCAGCGCCTTGTTCACCTTCGCGGCGATCGCCGCCGTGGCTCTCCTGGAGCCGTCCTGGTGGCTCGGGGTGGCTGTCTACGCCGGGCTGGCGGTCGGCTTCGCCTTCGACTCGGCCGACGGGCAGCTCGCGCGGCTGACCGGGCGGGGCGGGCCCGACGGCGAGTGGCTCGACCATGTCGTGGACTGCGCGAAGATGATCCTCGTCCACAGCGCCGTACTGATCGCCTTCCACCGCTTCGGCTCCCTGCCGGGCGACGGCTGGCTCCTGCTGCCGCTCGGTTTCCTCTTCGTCGCCGTGCTCACCTTCTGCGCGGGACTGCTGCGCGAACAGCTCGGCAAGGCGGCGGCCCGCGCCGCGCCGGCCCCGGCGGGCCCCGTGGCGCCGGTGTCCCGGGTGCGGGCGGTGGCGCTGCTGCCCGCGGACTACGGGGTCTTCTGCCTGGTCTTCCTGCTGCTCGGCGCACCCGGGGCGTTCCGCGCCGGGTACGCCGCGCTCGCGGCCGTGCACGCCGTGTTCCTCGTGGCGTTCCTGGTCAAGTGGTTCAGGGAGCTGAAAGCGCTCCGGGACGGCTGACGAGCACGTCGAGTGCCTTGCGCAGCTGGGTGCTGGACGTGTGCACCGTGTACGGGAAGTAGACGACCTCCACCCCGACCTCGGCGAAGTCCCGCTCCAGGCGTTCGCCCTTCTCCGTACCCCGCCAGTCGTCACCCTTGAAGATGACGTCGAAGCGGACCTGCTGCCAGGTCTCGACCTTGTCCGGAACGGTCTCCACGAAGGCCGCGTCCACGTAACGCACGCTGCGTACGATCTCCAGCCGCTCGGGCAGCGGGATCACCGGTCTGTGGCCCTTGGCCAGCTCGGCCATCTCGTCGGAGACGACTCCGGCCACCAGGTAGTCGCACTGGCTGCGGGCGTGCCGCAGGATATTGAGGTGGCCGACGTGGAACAGGTCGTACACCCCCGGCGCGTAACCGACTCTGTGCTGCACCATCCGTTCTCTCCCCCCACGGTGGAACTGGTTCAACGACCTTACTGTGAAGAACACTTGTGCATCCCGTGAACGGATAAGCTCGGAGGAGAGGCCGTTCCGGGGGGAAGGCGATCATCCGTTGTCCGCAGCTGAGCATCTGAGACGACCGTTCGAGAACCGCAGACTTCTCGTGGTCTCCACCAACTACGCACCCGAGCTGACGGGCATCGGCCCGTACGCCACCCAGCTCGCCGAGCACTGGGCGGCGTCGGGGGCCAGGACGGAGGTCCTGGCCGGCATGCCGCACTACCCCGCCTGGCGCGTGGACGAGAGGTACCGGGGCGTATGGCGCAGGGAGGAGAGCCGTGAGGGCGTGCGGATACACCGGCGACGCCATTACGTGCCGGCCCGTCAGACCGCCCTGCGTCGCGGCGCGTTCGAGGCGAGCGTGCTCGCCCACGGGATCCTCGCCCCGCCTCCCGGCCGATTCGACGCGGTGGTCTCGCAGATGCCCAGCCTCGCGGGCGGCGTGCTCGGCGCCCGGCTCGCGCGCCGCCACCGCGTCCCCCACATACCCGTCGTCCAGGACCTGATGGGCGCCGCCGCCGCGCAGAGCGGCATCCGCGGGGGAGGCAGGGCGGCGGACGTCGCCGCGAAGGCCGAGCGTCACGCGCTGCGCGGCGCGGCCCTCGTCGGTGTCATCCACGAAAGCTTCGTGGCGGGGGTGACCGCCCTCGGTGTGGACCCCGGACGCATCCGGGTGGTACCCAACTGGACGCATGTGCAAAGGCCTTCGGCGGACCGGGCCGCGACCCGGGCCCGTCTGGGCTGGCACGGCTCCACCCCCGTACTGCTGCACTCCGGGAACATGGGCCTCAAGCAGGGGCTCGACGTCCTGGTCGGCCTGGCGCGGCTGGCCCCGGACATCAGGGTCGTCCTGATGGGCGACGGCAACCAGCGCGACGGACTGCGCGAGCTGGCGGCCGGACTGCCCAACCTCGACTTCCTGCCGCCCGCGGACGCGGACGACTTCACCGACGTGCTCGCCGCGGCGGATGTGCTCGCGGTGACCCAGCGGGCCTCCGTGCTCGACATGAGCGTGCCGTCCAAGCTCACCTCGTACTTCGTCTCCGGACGCCCCGTCGTCGCCTCCGTGGCCGACGAGGGCGGTACGGCGGACGAGGTGCGCCGCTCGGGCGCCGGTGTCCTCGTGGCACCCGAGGATCCGGCCGCGCTCCTCGGCGCCGTACGCCGGCTGGCCGCGGACCCGGTGACGGCCGACGCGCTGGGAGCGCACGGCCCTGGGTACGTCGCACAGCACCTGAGCAGGGAGGCGGGCCTCGCCCGCTTCGACGCCCTGCTCACCGAAGCGCTCGGGGACGCGCGAGCAGGGGACACACGAGGGGGAGCACTCCGATGACGCACCAGATACGTCCCCTGGACGACCAGGACGAACCGGCGCTGCTGCGCGACCAGTTCCGCCAGCTCCTGCGCTACCGCCTGCTGCTCACGGGAGGCGTGGTCGTGGGCCTTCTCGGCGGGGGCTTCCTCGCCCTGAGCGGCGACGACACGTACACGGCCACCGGCGAGGTGCAGGTGCGCTCCGCGACCGCGGACCCCTTCGCCACCGGAGCCTCCGCCGACAAGGGCATCAACATCGGCTCCGAACGCCAGACCGCCGTCAGTGACACCGTGGGCGACCTGGCCGCCGGGACCCTGCTCAAGAAGGGCGACGACGTCACCGCCCGGAAGCTGCTTGCCGGGCTCCAGGTCACCAACCCGCCGAACACCCTCACCCTCCGCTTCTCCTACACCGGGGCCGCCCCCGAACAGGCCAGGTCCCGCGCGGAAGCGCTGGCCAACGCCTACCTCGCGCACCGCAAGGCGCGCACCCAGGAAAGCCTCGACAACATGGCGAACGGCTACCGCGCGCAGCTCGAACCACTGGAGGAGAAGCGCGATCTGCTGGAGGAGCGGACCGGCGTCGACGCCGCGGACGACGTCAGCAGCGCCCGCGCCAACATCATCGTCTCCATCTCGGAGCTCAGCCGGAAGATCTCCGAGCTCAAGGCGCTCGACACCACTCCCGGTTACCTCAACAAGAAGCCCGTCGCCCCCACGGAGCCCGCCGGCGCCGGCCTGCCGCTGCTCCTCGGGCTGGGCGCCGTCGTCGGTCTCGCCCTCGGCCTGCTGCTGTCCTGGGTGCGCCTCGTCTTCGACCCCGCCGTACGCTCCCCCCGCGAGCTCGTCCGCTCCCTCGGGGCCCCGCTGCTCGGCACCCTGCCCAGGGAACGCGCGGCGGGGGACAGCCTGCTCGCGATCGGGCGCAGCGGTTCGCGGCTCGCCGAGGAGTACCGCGCGGTCGCCTTCCGGCTCGCCTACGACCCGTCGTTCGCGGAGCGGCGCAGGCTCCTGGTGACCGCCCCGCGCGGGGACAACGCGGCCGCGGCGGCCGCGGCGGTCAACCTGGCCGCCGCCTTCGCCGAGATGGGCCGTGACGTCCTGCTCGTCGAAGCCGATCTGCGTACCCCCTCCCTCGCCCATGACCTGGGACGGGCGGCCCACGAGGTGCGGCCCCCACGCTGGGCCACCGACGAGAGCGACCGCGGCTGGCCGGCCGGCGGCCGCTCCAACGTGGACGTGCCGGGCTCCGGGGCGTTCGCCCTGGTCGCCGGCGTCACCGCGGACAACGTGCCGCGCGCACTGACCTCCGCGTCCGTCGGACGGATCGTCGCCGAGGCCGACCGCCCGGGCGCCGTGGTCATCGTCCTCGCCCCGCCGGTCCTGTCGTACGCCGACGCGGTCGCCCTCGTCGACCGCGTGGAGGGCGTCATGATCGTCTGCGACCCGCGCGAGGTGCACCGCAGCGACCTGGAACGCATCCGCGAGATCATCGGCGCCTCCGGCGGCTCGGTGCTCGGCGCCCTCCTCCACCCCGGCCGGACCCGGCTGCGCCGCTCCGAACGCCGGCACAAGTCCGCCAGGCGCCGCACCGGCGGCCCGGACGGCCCGGCCGCCGGGGCGGATGCGCCGGAGATCACCGGCAGCCCCGACGAGACCATGGGGCTGCGCTCCTTCACGCTCCCGGGGGCGCGCCGGTGAGAGCCCGCACCGCGATCCTCTGCTCGGTCGCGGACCAGGGCGTGGCGGCGCTCACCAACATCCTGGTGCTCGTGGCCGCCGCCCGGCTCTCCACCGTGGCCGACTTCGCCCGCTTCTCGGCGGTCTATCTCGTCTTCACGGTGCTGCTGGGCATCTCCGGCGCGTACACGGGGCAGCCCCTGGTCCTCCGGCGCGGCGGGGGCGACGACACCCGGGGCGCCTGCCGATCGGCCGTCGTGTTCACCGTCGGGGCATCCGCGGCCCTCGGCGCCCCGCTGGCCGCCGTCTGCCTGTTCGTCCCGGGGGACACCGCCCGCGCCCTGCTGGCGCTCGGCCTCGTCCTGCCGGTGGTGCTGGGGCAGGACGCCCTGCGCTACGCCTTCTCCACCCTCCAGCAGCCCCATCTGGCCCTGACCGGGGACCTGTTGAGACTGGCCTGCGTGCTGGGCGCCCTGGCCGCCCAGGAGTACGGGGCCGCCCCGGCCAGGCTGATCGCCGTCTGGGGGCTCTCCGCCCTGCCGGCCCTCCTGCTCTCCGCCGCGCTGCTGCACCGCTCGACCGCTGGGGCCCCGGTGTCGCTGCGCCCGCTGCTGGGGCGCGGCCACCTCGGACGGCGCTTCACGGTCGAGTTCGGGGTCGGCAACGCGACCAGCCAGCTCTCCGTCCTGGGGCTCGGCGCCGTCGCCAACCCCCTCCTGGTCGGGGCCCTGCGCGGGGCGACCACCCTGTTCGGGCCGCTCAACGTGCTGTTCACCTCCGCCACCTCCTTCGGCCCGCCGCTCCTCGGCCGGATCGGTGACGAACGGCGCCGGGTGCGGGCCACCGCGGGCCTCGCAGCCGTGCTCGCCGCGACCGCCGCCCTCTGGGCCGCCGCGCTCGCCCTGCTGCCCGATCGGGCGGGTCGCGAGCTCCTCGGGGACACCTGGCCGACGGCCGCCGCCCTGCTCCCGGCGACCGGCAGCCAGTACGCGGCGATGGCCGTGGGCACCTGCGGACTGCTCGCCCTGCGCATGCTCGACCCGCGTACGACGCTGAGCATCCAGGTGGTCTTCTCACTCACCGCCGTGGCCCTCATGGCCGGGGGCTACGCCCTCGGCGGTGTCCCCGGGGCCGCCTGGGGGCTGTGTCTCGGATCGCTCTGCAAGGCCGCGGCCACCTGGACCCGGGTCGCCCGGCTGCGCCGCCGGAGCACGGCGGCGGCCCTCAGCGCCGACGTGCTGCCCGCTGCTCCCTGAACGTGCTGATCAGCACCAGGCACAGGGCGCCTATCGCCAGCTTCCCCGCGGCCTGGAGCAGCGGTCCCCGCAACAGGATGAACGTGTACCCGGCGATCAGCGGCGCCGCGATCGCCAGCACGCTGCCCGGCCCGGGGCCCGCCCGGGTGACGGCCAGCGCGTACCTGCGGTCGGTACGGGCCGCCGCGTAGCCGATCAGCGCCAGGCCGCCGATCATGCCGGAGGCGCCGAAGTCGACCCAGAACTCGGTCCACAGCGGGGCCGACAGATTGGTCATGTTCATCCCCATCCACTCACCGACCCTGACCCCGGTGTCCTCGGGCTTTCCGCTCCACACGGCCCTGGGCACGAAGAAGAGGGCGGAGCCGGCGAGTTGACGGCCATAGGTGTGGCCCCGGGTCTCCACCCAGGAGATGGTGTTGGCGAACATCACCGTCTGGTCGTAGTCCTTGGTGGCCAGCGGCTCGAAGACGGAGGCCGACTGCACGGGCCGGTACCCCTCGTCGTCGTAACGGAAGCGGTCTGCGTACGGGAACAGCACCAGCGCGCCCACCACGCCCATGGCGAGCACCGAGCGGTACATCGCCGCGCTGCTCGGGAACGCGGTGAAGAGCAGGGACACCAGCACCGTCAGGAACCAGTAACGCGCGTTGGATATCGGGTTGTTCACGACCAGATTGACCGCCGCGAGCGTCACCCACACCAGCGCCGTCGAGGGGGAGCGCCGAGCCCGGCGCGAGGTCACCAGGCGCCGGGTGTAGAAGAGGAAGGCCAGCAGCGCCGGGACCGTGCCGAAGCCCTTCAGGAACGCCGAGCCGACGTTCGACTCCGCCGAGGCCACCCCGCTCTGCGCCACCGTGTCGCTGATCTCCTGACGGCTGGAGAAGAAGACGGCCGGCCCGCCGAGCTTCACTACGTAGTACGCGCTCGCCAGCAGCGCGAGCAGCACCAGCAGCCGCAGCCTGACCGGGTGGGCCACGGCGGGCCCGCCCGTGGCGCGCGAGGGGGTCCGCCTCTTCAGCGGGCGGCGGGAGGCCAGCAGCGCACCCAGGTCGAAGGCCGCGCACCCCACCAGGATCATCGCGATCGCCGTCACCAGGTCGGAGCGCGGTCCCACCATCGGCGTCGGGGTCTGACCGATCACCACCTGGGCGAACGGCGCCACACCCATGGCGATGTACACGAACATCCAGAAGACGCCCTGGAGCAGCCGTCTGCGGGTCGACAGGATCATCGTGGCGAGCCGGGCGCCCGCGTAGCAGGTCAGGACGAGCTGCAGCCAGTAGGCGGTGTCCCGTACCCCCGAACCGGGCTGGGCGGCGATCACGGCGGGCAGGAAGCAGACCAGCCCCAGGATGAGTGGCACGGACAGCGCCCGCGAGAGCATCGCCCACGTCAGGGGCCTCGCCGGAGGCCCGGCCGGCGGGCGCGGAGCGCTCTCCCGGACGGCAACGGCTCCCACCGACTCGTGCACGGACGTCATGACCCCCCGATCACCGGCCCCGAGAACCGCGTGGCCCACGAACACCTTAACGAATGCGCCCACTTGAGGTGATGGGATGACTAGTCTGTGAACAGTCGGCCGAGGTTGAGGGGAACCCTGGTGAAGGTCCTGCACATCGTCACGCTGCACACTCCGGACCACGCGTTCGGCGGGCCCACGCGGGTGGCGCTCAACCTGTCCAAGGTCCAGCGCGCCGACGGCGACGACGCCCGCATCATGGCGCTCGGCGACGGCTTCGAGGGCGCGCTGCCGGACACGGTCGAAGGGGTGCCCGTACACCTCTTCCAGGCCCGTCATCTGCTGCCGATGTTCGAGGTCAGCGGCATCACCTCCGGCGCCCTGCTGAACACCGCGCGCCGCATGATGCGCGGCGCCGACCTCGTCCACGTCCACCTGATGCGCGATCTCGTGACCCTGCCCGCCGCGCTTCTCGCCCTCGCCACCCGCACGCCTCTCGTGGTCCAGACGCACGGCATGGTCGACCCGACCGAGAAGCGGGTCGCCCAGCTCACCGACCTGCTGGGCGTCCGCACGGTGCTGCGCCGCGCCGACGCGGTGCTCCACCTCACCGAGGCCGAACGCCTCGACGTGAACGCGGTCGCCGCACCGGTCGCCCTCACCAACACCGTCAGGCTCGTCAACGGCGTCCGGCCGCAGGAGCGCAAGCCCGCGCGGGACGAGGGCCGCCCGCCCACCGTCCTCTTCCTGGCCCGTGTCCAGGAGCGCAAGCGGCCCGAGGACTTCGTCGCGGCGATGCCGGCCGTCCTCGCCCGGCACCCCGACGCCCGCTTCGTCCTCGCCGGACCGGACACCGGAGCGCTCCCCGGCACCCTGGCGCTCGCCCGGAAGCTCGGCGTCATGGACTCGCTCGACCACGTCGGCCCCCTGGGCCACGAAGAGGTGCTCGCGGCCGGGCGGCGGGCCGATGTGTACGTCCTGCCGTCGATCGAGGAGCCCCTCGGCGTGTCCGTGCTGGAGGCCATGTCGGTCGGCACGCCCGCCGTCATCACCCGCACCTGCGGACTCGGCCCCGACGTGGCGGCCGCCGGGGCGGGCCGGGTGATCGACAGCCGGGTCGGCGAGGACGCGGAGAACGCCCGCAAGGTCGCCGACGCCGTCCTGGAACTGCTGGAGCCCGAGGCCAACGACCGTGCGGGGAAGGCCGCATGGAACCTGGTCAACGAGCATTTCACCATCGAGGCCGTCACACGAACCCTCCGGGGGACCTACGAGGACGTGGTCCGCCGGAGGGCCTGATCCGTCAGCCCGTCCTTCCCTCACGCGACTTGAGGGCAATCTGCCAGCGGTAGAAGCTCATCGCCAGCGCGAAGTCCAGACCGGCGCGCCCGTCGAGGAAGCCCCGGCGGTAGACATACATGTAGGCGAAGGACACCAGGGGCTTGAACGGCGCCTTGTGGAAGAGCTGCCCCTGACGGGACTTCACCCTCCGTACCTGCTCCTTGACATCGGGGTGGTGCTCCAGCCAGGCCTCCCAGTCGGAGTAGCGGTTGTGCCGCTCGAACCAGGCGGTGACGGGGTCCAGGTCCTGGTGCTCGATGGGGTTGCTCAGCGCCTCGGCCGTCGCCGCGACCGGCTGGTAGTGCCCCTCGACCTCCCCGATGCCCGGTGCCGCGAGGTCGCCGACCTCCGGGTAGTGGCACCGGGTCCGGTCGGTCAGGGACCGCTTGCGGATCGTGTAGCCGTGCCGCAGCCGCTTCCCCGAGAACCAGTAGCCCAGCGGGATGTCGTAGGCGGCGGGCTTCGGGCTGTCCGCGTCGGCGAAGAGCCTCCGCAGCTCCGCCAGCAGCCCGGGGCTCAGCCGCTCGTCACCGTCGAGCAGCAGGATCCAGTCCAGGTCCGTGCGGACGTTCTCCAGGCACCACTGCTTCTTGCGCGGATGCCCTCCGTCCCAGGTGTAGGTGACGACTTCGGCCCCGCACTCCTCGGCGATCTTCGCCGTGTCGTCGGTGCTGTGGGAGTCCACCACGACGACCGCCTCGAAGTGGCCCAGGACCGACTTCACCGCCTCGGCGATGTTCAGGCCCTCGTTCTTCGTGGGGATCGCGACGGCGATGGGCAGCTTGCGCATCAGTTGTCTCCTTGCGGCAGCCAGGCGTAGCAGCCTGTGGAGGTGAAGGTGCGGGCGGAACGGGCGACGGTGATCTCCACCTGCTCGCCCGTGCCGGAGGAGCCCGACCCCAGCTCCTTGTCGTCCGCCCCCGCCACCTGCCAGCTACAGGCTTTGGTGGGGGACGGGGCTCTGTACCGCCCGGGCCGGAGCCCGGCGCCCTTGTGGGTGCCGTCGGCGTAACCGAGCGCGGCCTGGTCGACGAGGTCCTGGTGCCGGGGACAGAGATGGGTCACGGCCGGCTCCGCGTCCGCGACCTCACCGGAGACGATCGCGGCGACGGCGATGTCCCGGTCGGCCTTGACCAGGTAGCGGAGCCTGTCACAGGTCTCCTGTCCGGTCTGGAGCACCGCGGCCGGGTCCATCCCCTCGGGCACGCGGTCGGTCAGATACTCCTTCTGCTTCTTGGTGAAGGACCCCGTGGTCGGAGTGACCTCCCCGGCGGGGGCCTTCGGCGTACTGCTGGACTTTTGTGGTGCCGGGGCCGCCGTACGGGCTGCGGGCGCCGTGGAGGAGGCCGTCGCCGCGGCGGACGGCGTACCGCCCGCCGCGGCTGCCGCCTTCTCGCCCCCGTCGCCGGAACCGCCGGACGAGCCGCAGGCGGCCAGCACCGCCGTCGCGAGGGCGACGGCGGCACCGGCCAGGAACGGATATCTCATTCACCCGTCCTCAGGGCGTAGTGCGCGCTGATCTGGGAAGCGCTCAGCGCGGTCGGGTACACGGCGGTCTCGTCGATCTGACCGGCGAAGAAGTTGCTGGTCGGACGGTTGGCCCAGTTGTTCAGATTGTCCCCGCCGACCCGCCAGTAGCCCGGGTAGTTCTCGTTGCCCGTGTAGAGGAGGTTCGACGCGCGCAGCTGCCCGTCGACGTACAGCCGTATGCCGTTGGTGCCCTGGGTGGCGACGACGTGGTGCCAGTTGCCGTCGTTGTAGGCCCCGGTCGTGGTCACCGTACGGCGGCCGCCGCTGTAGACGCCGAAGACGAGGCGCCCGTCGTTGGCCATGTACACGTGCTTGTCGAAGCGGGTGCTGTTCTGCATGCTCAGATTGCCGAAGCCGATGATCTTGCCGCCCCGCGTGGTGGTGGTCTTGATCCAGGTCTCCACGGTGAAGCGGGTGGGCTGCGGGTGTCGCTTGTTGCTGTACGCGTACTCGCTCGCCCCGTCGAAGCCGATCGCGGTCGAGTCGCCCGCGATCGCGGCCGGGGTCTGCCGGTAGGAGGGCGCGTTGCGCAGGAAGCCGCTGTTCAGGCCGCCCGTGGTGTCCGCCGCGAAGGTGGAGGTGCCCTCGTCGTAGCGCCAGTACAGCGAGGCGCCGTCCGACAGCACCCGCGCCGGGTACGCCTGCGTCGACGCGGCCACGGTCGCCGACTGCGCGGGGGACCTGGCGCTGGTGTTGGTCCCGTCGCTCGCGGTGATCCGGTACGAGTGGGACTCGCCCACCGCCACATCGGTGTCCGTCCACTTCAGCTGCGGGCGGTCCCAGAAGAGCGAGTATCCCGTGACCGTGTGCACGGGCGTGCTCGCACCGTCCTTGTAGATCCGGTAGGTCAGCTCCCCGTCGTCGGTGTCGAAGCTGGTCTGCCAGTTCACGTCGATCTGCCCCGGGGTGACCGTGGAGAGACTGACGTTGGGCACCCAGGGAGCGCCGGTGTCCGGGCCGTCGGCGAACCGGGTCAGGCCCTGCTGTCCGGCGCTGTTGACGGTGGTGAACTCCCCGCCGACCCACAGGTAGTGGCGGCCGCCCTTGTCGGTCTGCGCCATCACCCGGGGCCCGACCGGCTCACCGATGCCGTCGTTCGTGTCCGGAAACCAGGGCAGCAGCGTCGGGTCGTCGACGGACTGGGCCAGCAGATGCTTGCGCGGCTGGTCGGCGAACCCGCCCATGCTGGCGCAGTCGTGGGCGTGGCTCCCGCTGTACAGCACGCCCGAGTGGACCAGGACGGCCTGGGTGGCGCCCAGGCAGGTGTCCCGCCAGCGCTGCTGGTAGTCGTCGAGGTCGATGGCGATCCGGCCGTCGAACACACCGCCGCCGGTGCCCTCGTTGGCGGTGTAGAGGCCGGTCGCGTCGGTCGTGAGGTCCTGCACCGTCGAGGTTTCGGGGATGAAGCCCGGGTAACTCCTGGTCAGCGCCCCCGTGGTGGCGTCGACGACGGCGAGTGCGTGCGAGGTGGTGCCGTTGACGGTGAAGAAGTCACCGCCGAGCGCCACGTGCTGCCCGTCGGGGGTCACCTGGACCGCCCGGGCCACCTCGTCGGCGTTCGCCCTCCACGGCAGCAGGTCGGCGTCGGTGGTGACGGCGGCGAACTTGTTCCTCGTCTGCCCGCCCACACTGTTGAAGTCACCGGCCAGATAGACGGTGTCCGTGGTGACGTCCAGGGCCCGTACGGTCGCCGAGACGGAGATCTTGAAGTCCGTGCGGGGCGTGCAGGTGGCCGTGTCGACGGCGGCGATGTTGCTGACGCCTTCGCCGTTCACCGCCCCGAACTGACCACCGGCATAGAGGGTTTCACCGTCGGGCGACAGGGCGAGCGCCCGTACGGTGGCGGTCCCCGAGGACAGCGTGAACGACAGGCTGCACCCCGTGGGCGCGCCGGTCGCCGCGTCGAACGCCGCGAAGTTGACCGCGGGCTGCTCCGAGGTCCCCGCCGCCGCGTCCGGTGGCCGGACGGTCGAGAAGGTGCCGCCTGCGTAGACGGTGCCCTCCGCCGCGGCCATCGACCAGACGATCCCGTTGGTCTGCCAGGTGGAGAGGTCGTCCGCGGTGATGGACACCGGCGGTGTCAGCGCCGCCGCCGGGGAGGCCCCGGCGGCTGTCGCGGTCAGGGCGCCCGCGAACAGGCAGAGCGCGGCGGACGCGGCCCGCACACGGCCGCTTCCCCGGGGTCTCCGCCCCGTGCTTCCGTTCATCATTCAACTCCGAAGGTGAGGACGAGCTGCGGCCGGTGGGCCGCGGTTGCCTCGCTCGACCAGATGCGGAGACTGTCCGTCCCGCGGCCGGTCAGGGCGAGTGAGGTGACGGAGCCGAGGGCCCCGTCCAGTGCGGACGCGTCCAGTTCCGCCGAGTGGTCGGTGGAGACCGATGCCGCGCCTGTGATGGTCCCCAGCACGGACGTGGAGAGCGCCGGCCGGGTGTTGTAGGTGACCGCCGATTCGGTCCACGCGCCGGTGACCGGCACGATGCTGTGGCTCTCGGCCGATCCCGCCGTCGGGTCCGACGAGGTACGGAAGGTGAGCCTGGCACCCGTGAGCACCTGCCCGGCCGGGGCCGGGGGCAGGGGGAAGCGCAGATAGCTCAGATAGGCCGTGGTGCCACGAGAGGCGAGCTGGCTGTCGTCGTAGTTCGTGTTCGGCGCCACGCTGTTGACGTAGGCGTCCTCGTCCGGGGTGAGCGTGACGGTGCTGCCGCCGGGGTCCGGCGGGGCGCCCGCCAGCCCGTGGTGCGCGGCGACCTGGGCTGCGGTCAGCGCGGACGGGTACACCGCGGTCTCGTCGACCTGGCCGGCGAAGTAGTCGCTCGTGGGACGGTCGGGCCAGGCGTTGTTCATGGCGTCCCCGCCCACCCGCCAGTAGCCGTCGTACGAACGGTTGCCGGTCGCCGGGTTCGTGCCGACCGCCTCCCCGTCGACGTACAGCACCATGCCGGACGGCCCCTGCGTGGCGACGGCGTGGTGCCAGGCGCCGTCGTTGTAGGAGCCGGCCGAGGTGACGGTGGGCCGGGAGCTGCCGCTCTGGACGCCGAACGCCAGCCGGCCGTCGTCCGTCAGATAGACCAGCTTGTCGGAGACGCTGCTGGTGTGGCCGCGCTCCGTACCGATGTTGTTGCCGTACCCCACGATCCGCCCGCCCCTTGTCGACGTGGTGCGGAACCACGTCTCGACGGTGTAGGGCGTGGGGGAGGTGTAGTGGTGCAGCCGGTCGCTGTGGACGTACTCGTTCGTGCCGTTGAGGGAGAGGGCGGCGGAACCGGAGACGGCGGACGGTGCGGCCCGGTAGGAGGGCGCGTTCACGTACACCCCGCCGTTCCTGCTCGCCGACGCGTCGGCGGCGAAGGCGCCGCCGGCCTCGTCGTAGCGCCAGTACAGGTCGGCCCCGTCGGCCAGCACCTCCTCCTGGTAGGGCGACGCCGACGAGGCGGCGGTCACCGAGGCGGCGGCGGAGAGCGCGCTGGTGTTGGTGCCGTCGCTCGCCGTGATCCGGTAGCTGTAGGACCGGCCCGCGACCACGTTCCGGTCGGTGAAGGTCAGCTGCGGCCTGCTGAAGAAGAGCGACGACCCCGTCGTCGTGTACACCGGCGTCGCGCCGCCGTCACGGTAGACCCGGTACGTCAGGAGGCTGTCGTCCAGGTCCAGGCTGCTGCGCCAGCTGACCGCGACCTCACCCGCCCGGGGCGCGGACACGCTCACCGCCGGTGCGGGTGGTGCCCCGGTGTCCGGCGTGTTCGCGAACCGGGTCAGCGCCTGCTGGCCGGACCCGTTGACCGTGGTGAACTCGCCGCCGACCCAGAGGAAGTCACGGCCGCCCTTCGAGGACACGGTCAGTGCCCGGGGGCCGACCGGCTCACCGATCCCGTCGTTGGTGTCCGGGAGCCAGCCCAGCAGGTCCGGGCCGTCGACGGACTGCGCGGTCAGATGCTTGCGGACCTGGTTGGGGAAGCCGCCCATGGTCGAGCAGTCGTGGACGTGGCTGCCCGCGTACAGCACCCCCTGATGGACCCGGAGCGCCTGCGTAGCGCCCTGGCAGGTGTCCCGCCAGCGCTGTCCGAAGCCGTCGAGCTCCATGGCGAGGCGGCCGTCGAACGAGGTGGGGCCCGAGCCCTCTCCCGCGGCGTACCAGCCGTCGGACGCCTCGTCCGTGACGATGTCCTTGATGACGGCGGACCGGGGGATGAAGGAGGCGCCGTAGGCGTGGACGACGGCGCCCGTGGAGGCGCTCGTCACCGCGAGCGCGTGCGAGGCGGTGGAGCCGACGGTGAAGAAGTCACCACCGATGAGGACGCCGTCCCCGTCCGGGGTCACCCTCAGGGCGCGGCCCGGTTCGTCGGCGTCCGGGTTCCAGCCGGTCAGGGCTCCTGTGGCGGTCACCGCGCCGAAGAAGCGCCGGGCGGTGCCGTTGACGGTCCGGAAGTCGCCGCCCGCGTAGACGGTGCCGTCCGCCGCGACGTCGAGGGCGCGGACCGTCGCGCCGAACTGCGGGGCGAACCCCGCCCTCGGCCGGCAGGTGGCGGTGTCGATCGCCGTCAGGCCGTTGACGGCCGTGCCGTTCACGGCGTTGAAGTAACCACCCGCGTACAGCGTGGACCGGTCGGGCGAGACGGCGAGCGCCCGGACCGTCGCCGTGCCGCTGCTGCGGGTGAAGGAGAGGGAGCAGCCGGTGGGCGCCCCGGTAGCCGCGTCGAACGCGGCGAAGTTCACCGCGGGCGTCGTGTTGCTCCCGGCCGGGGAGCCCGCCGGCCGGATGCCCGAGAAGGTGCCTCCCGCGTAGACCACCCCGTCCGCCTCGGCCAGCGACCAGACGATGCCGTTGGTCTGGTACGTGGACAGGGCGTCGGCGGTGAAGCCGACCGGCGGGGTGAGCGCGGCGGCCGGGGGAGCGGAGAGCGCCGTGAGCGTGCCCGCGGCGAGACCGAGCACGGCGGCGAACACCCCGCCCCGGGGGCGTCCGGGACGTCCGGCCCCTCTCATCTGTCCACCCGGACCGCGGAGCCCGTGAGCTGGTCGCTGAGCAGCCGGATGTCCGCGTCCACCATGATCCGGGCCAGCTCGCGCGACTTCACCTCCGGCTTCCAGCCGAGGAGTTCCTCCGCCTTGGACGCGTCGCCGATCAGCGCGTCGACCTCGCTGGGGCGCTCGTACTTCGGGTCGTAGCGGACGTGCTCCGCCCAGTCGAGCCCCGCGTGCTCGAAGGCGTACTCGAGGAACTGCCGGACGCTGACCCCCTCACCGGTGGCCACCACGTAGTCGTCGGGGGTGTCGCACTGGAGCATCCGCCACATCGCCTCCACGTACTCGGGGGCGTACCCCCAGTCGCGCACGGCGTCGAGATTGCCGAGATGCAGCCGGTCCTGCAGACCGGCCTTGATCCTGGCCACCCCGCGGGTGATCTTGCGGGTCACGAAGGTCTCACCCCGGCGCGGGGACTCGTGGTTGAACAGGATGCCGTTGGTGGCGAACATGCCGTACGCCTCGCGGTAGTTGACCGTCGCCCAGTACGAGTACACCTTGGCCACGCTGTACGGGCTGCGCGGGTGGAACGGTGTCGCCTCGTTCTGCGGGGGCGGGCTCGCCCCGAACATCTCGGAGGAGGAGGCCTGGTAGACCCGGGTCTCGATACGGCTCGCCCGTATCGCCTCCAGCAGCCGGACCGTTCCGAGCCCGGTGACGTCCCCCGTGTACAGCGGTGCGTCGAACGACACCCGGACATGCGACTGCGCGCCGAGGTTGTAGACCTCGTCGGGCTGTATGTCCCGCAGCAGGTTCACCAGTGCGACCCCGTCGGACAGGTCGGCGTGATGGAGCACGAAGGATCGATTCGCTTCCTCGGGCCCCTGATAGATGTGGTCGATCCGCTCCGTGTTGAAGCTCGACGAGCGGCGTATCAGGCCGTGGACCGTGTACCCCTTCTCGAGCAGCAGCTCCGCCAGGTACGAACCGTCCTGTCCGGTCACGCCGGTGATGAGTGCGGTTTTCGCCATGACTCCCCCCTTCTCTGGTCGCCCGTCGGGCGGTTCGGTGCATCGAAATATCGCCATCTGAGCGAAATGCGGCAAAGTGTCACCCGGATGCCGTGCTCCTGGCAGAATCCGGGCCATGACGACTGACCTCCCAGGACCGTCCCAGGAATCCGCCCGCCCCCTGCTGCGGCCCGGCGCCCGCATATTCGTCGCGGGCCACCGCGGCCTCGTCGGCTCGGCTCTGGTGCGCCGCCTCACCGCCGACGGCCACGACGTGATCACCCGCGGCCGGGACGAACTCGATCTGCGCGAGGCGGCGCCGACCGAGGCGTTCCTGCGCGCCACCCGCCCGGACGCGGTGGTGCTGGCCGCCGCCAAGGTGGGCGGGATCATGGCCAACAGCACGAGCCCCGTGCAGTTCCTGGAGGACAACCTCCGGATCCAGCTCTCGGTGATCGCCGGCGCGCACGCCGCCGGGATCCAGCGGCTGCTCTTCCTCGGCTCCTCGTGCATCTACCCCAAGCACGCCCCCCAGCCGATCCCCGAGGACGCGCTGCTCACAGGGCCCCTGGAACCGACCAACGAGGCCTACGCGCTGGCCAAGATCGCCGGGATCGTGCAGGTCCAGTCGTACCGCCGGCAGTACGGCGCCTCGTACATCAGCGCCATGCCCACCAATCTCTACGGCCCGGGGGACAACTTCGACCTGGAGACCTCGCATGTGCTGCCCGCCCTGATCCGCCGCTTCCACGAGGCGAAGCGGGACGGTGCGGACGAGGTCACCCTGTGGGGCTCCGGCAGCCCCCGCCGCGAATTCCTCCACGTCGACGATCTCGCCGCCGCCTGTGCGCGGCTGCTGGAGGTGTACGACGGTGCCGACCCGGTCAACGTCGGCTGCGGCGAGGACCTCACCATCCGCGAACTCGCCGAGACCATCCGTGATGTGACGGAGTATCAGGGCAGCGTCGTGTGGGACACCTCGAAGCCCGACGGCACACCGCGCAAGCTCCTCGACGTGTCCCGGCTCTCCTCCCTCGGCTTCAAACCGCAGATCCCCCTGCGGGACGGCATCGCCCGCACCTACGCCTGGTGGCTCGGCCGGAACGCCCCGCAGGGCTGACGCTCCGGCCGGACGGCCGCGGTACGCACTGGATCCGTGCACGCCCGTCTCCTCGTGTCCCCCCACCACGTCTCAGTACGCCCCGCGGCCGTCGGTGACGGCGCGCACCGTTCTGGCGAGGAGCCCCACGTCCGTCGCCACGGACCAGTTGTCCACGTACCAGAGGTCCAGCGAGACCGTCTCCTGCCAGGACAGGTCCGACCGTCCGCTGACCTGCCACAGACCGGTCAGCCCCGGCCGTACCGCCAGCCGTCGGAGCTCCCGCTCGTCGTAGCGCGAGACCTCCTCCGGCAGTGGCGGACGCGGGCCCACCAGGGACATGTCACCCCGTAGCACGTTGAGGAGCTGCGGGAGCTCGTCCACGGAGGTGCGCCGCAGGGCGTGGCCGATGCGGGTCACCCGGGGATCGCGGCGCATCTTGAACATCGGGCCCTCGCTCTCGTTCGCTGCCGAGAGCTGCTCCCTCAGGGACTCCGCGTCCGCCACCATCGTGCGGAACTTCCACATGGTGAACGGCCGGTTGTGCAGGCCGTGACGCGTCTGGCGGTGGAAGACCGGACCGGGTGACGAGAGCCGAACCGCCAGGGCCACCCCGAAGAACAGGGGCGCGAGCACCAGCAGCCCGAGAGCGGCGCCCGCCCGGTCCACGACGGCCTTGAGCGCGGCCTGCGGGCCGCGTCGCAGCGGCGGTGCGACATGCAGCAGCGTTAGTCCGGCGGCGGAGGCCGGCCGCACCCGGGCCGCGGCGACACCCGACAGCTCCGAGAGGACGCAGAGGGCCAGCCCGCCGTCGTGCAGACCCCACGCCAGCCGGCTCAGCCGGTCGTCGTCGAGCTGCGGGCCGGGCGCGACGAGCACCAGATCCGCGTCGTGGGCGAAGGCGCCGCCGAGCACCGTGGACACATCGTCGTCGGCCGGTGCGGGCGCCAGACGCCCCGGCACCGGAGTCCCGCAGTCCGGCACCGCCGGACCGACCGGGATGACTGCCACCGCCGTATACGGGTGATCCTGGCGGGAGTTGAGCAGATTGACCGCCCGGTCCAGGCCCGCGGCCTCACCGACCACCAGGACCCGGCGCCCCCCTCGGCGGCCCGCCGTGCGCCGTAACCGGCCCGCGGCCCCCACCAGGACGGCCACGGCCAGACCGGGCACCAGCGCCGCGACGGCGGTGGCCGGGTCGAGGCCCCCGCCCGTCACGGCCAGCAGCACGGCCAGCACCCCGACGAGCGCCAGCCAGTCGCCGAAGGGGGCGTGGGCCGCCCCGGCGGCTTCTCCCGGCAGTCGCCGCGCGTACCGCCCGCGCACCGCGCGCACCCCGGTCCAGACGAGCGCGGCCGACGCGGCGGCGGCCGACGGCCCCGGCTGATCACCGGCCCGCAGCGCGAGCCAGGCCGGAACCCCCAGGCCCAGCAGATCGGTCAGGACGAGTACGGGCACACGCGGAGCGGGCGACTTCTTCGCCCGTGGTCTCTCCGCGTGATCGCGCTCGACGGTCGTCGGTGCTCTCCACGACTGCCGTGGAGCCACCCAGTGGTTCCGGGACCCGGCGGTACGCGGTCGTGGTGCTCCCGCGAGCCCGACAGGCCCGGATATATCCGATTCAGGTATTTCGACATGCCCCATGAACCCCCCAGCCACAGTTGCATCCCCACAAACGGGGCGCATCCGCCGATCCTGTGGACTGACGGATGCGCCCTCGCTCGGTGCACGATATCCACACACGTGCCATTTCGCTGGAGTTCTCGTGAAGTTCAGACACCCCGGGCGATGTGATCCGTGTCGCCCCGTCCGGAGGGTTGCGGGGGCACACACCTAGAGTGGAGGTATGGAACCGCTTTCCGAGGAACAGACCCACCAACTGGTCGTGATCGTGACGGACCTGGCCCGGGAGGGGCGTACGGCAGAGCTCCTGGAGTTCCTCGACCACGGGCTGCCGGTCGACGTCCAGGACCAGGAGGGCAACACCGCGCTCATGCTCGCCGCGTACCACGGGCACACGGAGACGGTGCGGGCGCTGATCGGGCGAGGGGCCGACGTCGATCTGCGCAACGCCAGGGACCAGTCACCCGTGGCGGGGGCCCTGTTCAAGGGCGAGGACGCGATCGTCGCCGCGCTGGTCGCCGCGGGTGCCGACCTGGACGCGGGGACGCCCAGCGCACGGGCCGCGGCGGAGATGTTCGGGCGGACGGCGCTGCTGAAGTAGCCGCCACCGTGGAGGGGCCCCGGGCGACGACGCGTCGCCCGGGGCCCCTCACGTACGGCTGGATCAGGCCTGCTTGGAGGCCTTCAGGGCCTCGATGGCCTTGCGCACACCCTCGCCGTAGGCCGGGTCGGCCTGCGTGCAGTGGTGGATGTGCCGCTCGATCGTGGCCTGCGACGCCCCGTCGATCGCCCGGGCGGTGTTGCCGAAGAGGGCGTCCTGCTCCTCCGGAGTCATCTGCCGGAACAGGTTGCCCGGCTGCTCGAAGTAGTTGTCGTCGTCCTCGCGGTAGTCGAACCGGTCGGCCGCGGCGCCGTCGAGCGCCAGACCCGGCTCGGCGAACTGCGGCTGCTCCGCCCAGCGGCCGTAGCTGTTCGGGGTGTAACCGGGGACGGCGCCCTGGTTGCCGTCCACGCGCAGCTGGCCGTCGCGGTGGTAGGTGTTGACGTTCTTCGCGCCGCGGGGCTGGTTCACCGGGATCTGGTGGTGGTTGACCCCGACGCGGTAGCGGGCGGCGTCACCGTACGAGAACAGCCGGCCCTGCAGCATGCGGTCGGGCGAGGCGCCCACGCCGGGGACGAGGTTGGCCGGGGTGAAAGCGGCCTGCTCCACGTCCGCGAAGTAGTTCTCCGGGTTGCGGTTGAGCTCGAACTCGCCGACCTCGATGAGCGGGTAGTCCTTCTTCGACCAGACCTTGGTGAGGTCGAAGGGGTGGTAGCGGTACGTCGCCGCGTCCGCCTCCGGCATGACCTGGATGTAGAAGGTCCACTTCGGGTGGTCGCCGCGCTCGATGGCGTCGAACAGGTCCGCCTGCGAGGACTCGCGGTCGTCGGCGACGACCGCGGCGGCCTCCTGGTCGGTCAGGTTCTTGATGCCCTGCTGCGTACGGAAGTGGAACTTCACCCAGAAGCGCTCGTTGCTCTCGTTGATGAACGAGTAGGTGTGCGAGCCGAAGCCGTGCATGTGGCGGTAGCCGTCGGGGATGCCGCGGTCCGACATCACGATGGTGATCTGGTGCAGAGCCTCGGGGAGGTTGGTCCAGAAGTCCCAGTTGTTCTCCGGCGACCGCAGGTTGGTGCGCGGGTCGCGCTTCACGGCGCGGTTGAGGTCCGGGAAGTGGTGGGGGTCCCGGTGGAAGAAGACCGGCGTGTTGTTGCCGACGACGTCCCAGTTGCCCTCCTCCGTGTAGAAGCGGAGGGCGAAACCGCGGATGTCGCGCTCCGCGTCGGCCGCGCCGCGCTCACCGGCGACGGTCGAGAACCGGGCGAAGACCTCCGTCTCCTTGCCGACCTCGGAGAAGAGGGCCGCCCGGGAGTAGCGGGTGATGTCCTGCGTCACCTTGAAGGTGCCGAACGCGCCGGATCCCTTGGCGTGCATACGACGCTCCGGGATGACCTCACGGCTGAAGTGGGCCAGCTTCTCCAGGAACCAGACGTCCTGGAGCAGCATCGGGCCGCGCGGACCGGCGGTGACGGCGTTCTCGTTGTTCGCGACCGGTGCGCCGGCGGCAGTGGTCAGCGGCTTCGTGTTGTCAGAAATTTTCCTGCTCCTCCGTGTGGAAACTTGCGAGCGCCGACTCCGGGACCCGTCCGCCACGGGCGGTCCGACATCCGGGACACAGGCCCCAGTACGTCACCTCCACGTGGTCGACGGTGAACCCGTGATCCTGGGGCGCCTCCAGGCGCGGAGAGCCCTGGGGGACACCGGCGTCGGCGATCGTGCCGCACGAGCGGCAGACCACGTGCTGATGGTCGTCCCGGGACTGTCCTTCGTACCGTGCCGGAGAGTTCGGCAGGTCGATCCGCCGCGCCAGTCCGGCGTCGACGAGCGTCTTGAGTACGTCGTAGACGGCTTGGGTCGAGACCGCTCCGATGCGTGTGCGTACCAGAGTGAGGAGGGTACTGACATCGGAGTGCGGGGCCTCGTGGACCGCCGAGAGCACGGCGACCCTGGGACGGGTCACTCGCAATGACGCTCCGCGCAGGAGGGTCCTGGCCTCGGTTTCGATCACGTACGCAGTCAACCACTTTTCTGGAATGATTCCAATGAAAGACTGACACCAGTTCTGGGCACCGGGGTGTGCGGTGAGCGTGGTGTCCGATTCCCGCCAGCTCCGTGGGTGCGAATGACGCATCCTTGAGACATGACCAGTGACGACAGCAGGTACGAGGCGGTGACCAGCCGCGACGCCCGGTTCGACGGCGATTTCTTCTTCGCCGTGTCCACGACCGGGATCTACTGCCGCCCGAGCTGTCCCGCCACCACGCCCAAGCGCCGGAACGTCACGTTCTTCCCCACCGCGGCAGCCGCCCAGAGCGGCGGATTCCGCGCCTGCCGACGCTGCCGCCCGGACGCGGTGCCCGGCTCGGCGGACTGGAACGCGCGCGCCGACCTGGTCGGCCGGGCGATGCGGCTGATCGGCGACGGAGTCGTCGACCGGGAGGGCGTGGCCGGGCTGGCCGCGCGCCTCGGCTACAGCGCCCGCCAGGTGCAGCGCCAGCTGAACGCCGAGGTCGGCGCGGGGCCCATCGCGCTCGCCCGCGCCCAGCGGGCCCACACCGCGCGGATCCTGCTCCAGACCACCACCCTGCAGGCCGCCGACGTCGCGTTCGCCGCGGGTTTCTCCAGCATCCGCCAGTTCAACGACACGGTCCGGGAGATCTACGCACTCACCCCGGGCGAGCTGCGCACCGCCCGGCCCGGCAGCTCCTCCCGCTTCGGCTCCGTCCCCACCGCCGACGGGGCCGGGGGAGTGCCGCTGCGGCTCGCCCACCGGGGGCCCTACGCGGCGGCCGAGATCTTCGACCACCTCGCGGCCCGCGCCCTCACCGGCATCGAGGAGATGGCCGGCGAGCGGGGCGACCGCACCTACCGACGCACCCTGCGCCTGCCGCACGGCACCGGCATCGCCGAGGTCCGCGAACTGACCGGCGACGGCTGGCTGGAGTGCCGGCTGCACCTGGGCGACCTGCGGGACCTGACCACCGCCACCCAGCGGATGCGCCGCCTCTTCGACCTGGACGCCGACCCGCACGCGGTCGCCGAACGCCTGGGCGCCGACCCCGTGATGGCCCCGCTCGTCGCCCGTACCCCCGGGCTGCGGGCCCCCGGCGCCGCCGACGTCCATGAGCTGGCGGTCCGCGCCGTTCTCGGCCAGGACGTCACCGTCGCCGTGGGGCGCCGGCTGGGCAGCGCCCTGGTGGCGGCCTACGGCGCGCCCCTCCAGGTGCCGAACGGCGCCCTCACCCGTACGTTCCCCGACCCCGGCGACCTGGCCGAAGCCGGCCTGGAGGAGCTGGGCACCACCGGCTCCTCGCGCGCCACCCTGCGCGCCGTCGCCACCGCCCTGGCCGACGGGTGGATCGGGCTCGACCCCGGCGCCGACCGCGACCAGGCGGAGAAGGAGCTCCTGAGCCTGCCGGGCGTCGGCCCCTGGGCGGCCGGCTGCATCCGCATGCGGGCGCTCGGCGACCCCGACGTGCTGCTGGCCGGCGACACGGCCGTCGGCGCGGGCATGCGGCACGCGGGCGCCGGCGCGGGGGGCGCCGAGGCGTGGCGTCCCTGGCGTACGTACGCCATGCACCACTTCTGGAACGCGGCCGCGGACCGGACCCGTCTCGCGGCGGCGTGACGTCCGAATCCCGCCAGCCGTTTCGCCGCGGGCCTCGCACAGTTGACGTATACGACCGATGAATCCGGAAGGACCATGACGATGACGCTCTACACCACGATCGACAGCCCGCTCGGCGAGCTGCTGCTGGTGGGCGAGGAGTCGGCCACCGCGGACGGCGGCACGGCGCTCGCCTCGCTCTCCGTGCCGGGCCAGAAGGGCGGGGCGACGGTCCAGGACGGCTGGGCGGAGAGCCCGGAGGCCTTCACCGTGATCGCCGCCGAGCTGCGCGCGTACTTCGAGGGGAGCCGGACCGGCTTCGGCATCGAGTGCACCGTCAGCCGGGGCACCGACTTCCAGCGGCGCGTGTGGGAGGCCCTGGAGGCCATCCCGTACGGCACGACGCTCAGCTACGGCGAGATCGCCGCCCGGATCGGGGCCTCGCGCGCGGCCGTCCGCTCGGTGGGCACCGCGATCGGTGCCAATCCGCTGCTGGTCGTGCGCCCCTGCCACCGCGTGATCGGCGCGAGCGGCGCCCTGACCGGCTACTCGGGCGGGCTCGACCGCAAGAGGAAGCTCCTGGACCTGGAGAACCACCACCAGGCGGCCTGAACGGCCGCGCCCCAAGGCGTACGAACGCCCCGGGGCCACGCGAGGAAGGCGCACCGATGACCGACACCCTTCAGCCGACGGCCGCATCCCCGGCCCCGCCTCCGGCCGCACCCCTGGGCGAACGCGTCGCGGGCCAGAGCTGGGAAGCCCTGGCCGAGGACCTCGACGCCTACGGCAGCGCCCTCACCGGCCCCCTCCTCACTCCCGAGGAGTGCCAAGCCCTCACCGCGCTGTACGACGAGCCCGAGCGCTTCCGTACCACCGTCGACATGGGCCGGCACCGCTTCGGCTCCGGCACCTACCGCTACTTCACGCACGACCTGCCCGAACCGGTCTCCGCGCTCCGGGAGGCCTTCTACCCGCGGCTGCTGCCCATCGCCCGGGACTGGGCCGCCAGGCTCGGCAGGCCCGCGCCCTGGCCCGGTGGCCTGGCCGAGTGGGTGGCGATGTGCCACGACAACGGCCAGACCAAGTCCGCGCAGATCCTGCTGAGTTACGGACCCGGGGACTGGAACGCGCTGCACCGCGACGTGTTCGGGGAGATGCTCTTCCCGCTCCAGGTCGTCGTCGGCCTCGACGTACCCGGCACCGATTTCACCGGCGGCGAGTTCATCATGACGGAGCAGCGGCCCCGGGCCCAGTCACGGGGATCGTCCACCACCCTGCCGCAGGGCCACGGGCTGATCTTCACCACCCGCGACCGGCCCGTGGCGGGCAGGCGCGGCTGGTCGGCCGGGCCGATGCGGCACGGTGTGAGCACCGTCCGCTCCGGGCGGCGCCGCACGCTCGGCCTCGTCTTCCACGACGCGGCATGACAGCGGCGGCCGGCACACGAGGAGCGACGCCATGAACCACCTCACCGAACGTCCGTCCCCGCTGATCAGCGACCACGACCTCGCCGCCCACGGCACGCCGCGGGACCCCGCCGCGCACACCGGGGAGGAACTCGCCGCGCTGGTCGCCCTGTTGCTGGGACAGCGGAAGCCCCGGACCGAAACCGTCTCCGTGGGCCACAGCAGGGACGCCGCGTCCCGAGCCGCTGCCCGCGCCTTCGCCACCGCGTGGAGCGCACACGGCGGCACGGTCCTCACCACGGTGGACTGGCCCGAGACGGCAGCCTCCTGGCTGCGCCCGGCGACCCGGCTGGCGAGCGGACCCCCCGACGCATGGGTGATGGCGGCCGCCCTGCCCGGATTCGCCCAGCTGGCCCGCCGGCTGCGCCGCTCCACCGACTGGGACCCGGCCCGCACCTACGCCTTCGCGTCCCTCCAGGACTCCCGTCTCCCGGCGCTCGCGGGCCCTGACACCGTCCACGGCATGCGGGGTGCCACGGCGGACGGCGGCACGTGGGGCGTACGCGGCAGGTGGCTCACCTCCAGCCCGGCGGGAGGGATGTCGTCATGAGCGCCCTGATCCCGCGCCCCGCCATGGAGGTCGCCCCGGGTGCCTGGCACGTACCCGGCTGGCTCGGCCCCGCGCAGCAGCGGGAACTGGTGACGCAGTGCCGCGCCTGGGCCACCGGCCCCGTCCCCATCCGGCACACGAAGCTGCCGCGCGGCGGTGTCATGTCCGTACAGACGGTGTGCGTCGGATGGCACTGGCAGCCGTACAGGTACACCCGCACGGCTGACGACGTGAACGGCCGGCAGGTGGCCCCCTTCCCGGACTGGATGGTCCGCCTGGGCCGCCGGGCCCTCCTCGACGCGTACGGCGACGAGGAGGCCGCGCGGGACTACACCCCGGACACCGCACTCATCAACTTCTACGACGGACAGGCCAGGATGGGCATGCACCAGGACAAGGACGAGCGGTCGTCCGCCCCGGTCGTGTCCCTGTCCATCGGCGACACCTGCGTCTTCCGCGTCGGCAACACCGAGACCCGCACCAGGCCCTACACCGACGTCGAACTCTCCTCGGGCGACCTCTTCGTCCTCGGCGGTCCCTCGCGCTTCGCCTACCACGGCGTCCCGAAGGTCCACGAGGGCACGGGCGACCCGGACACCGGGCTGAGCTCCGGGCGGCTGAACATCACGATGCGGGTCACCGGGCTCTCCTAGGCCTCCTCCGGATCCCGTTGTCAGTGGGCGCCAGTAGGTTCAGTCGTGTTCCGCCGGTCCGGCGGGAACAACCCCTCAGCTGTGCATTGGAGATGGCGCGTTGTCCGATTGGGAGAGGTCGAGCACGGCACGGGTGACACCACCCGCGCGGCCGCGCAAGCTCGCCAAGGTTCCGTTCGTCGAGCTGGCCGACGGGCGCCTGCAGGGTGTGGTGTCCAGCGGCTCGGACATCGGCCGGGTCTACGTCTCGTCCGTCGCCACGGGGACCTACGCGTTCGCCTGCAGCACCAACAACAACCGGCCCTGCGGCGGTGCGCGCGGATCGTTCTGCAACCACATCGGCGCCCTGATCGACGAGGCGGTCCTGCAGTACGGCGCCGAGCGCGTCGTCCGGTACCTGAAGGCCGAGGTCCCGGACGGCGAGGTGGACGGGGCCGCGCTGGCCTCGGCCATGAGGAGCACCCGTCCTCAGGCGGACGGGACGAAGGCCGCGGCATCCGTCTTCAGCCGTTTCCTGCGGCACCTCGCCTATCTCGATCACACCCCGGTCACGGCTCCGCTGCCCGAGATGCATTTCTTCCCGCCGACCCGGGCGGTGGCATGATGCGCGCCGGACTGCTCACCGAACCCGTCGACGGACTGGACGAAGCCCTGGAGGCGGTCGACGCCTTCGACGGGGCTCTCGTCGCAGGTCTGCTCCGCCCCCAGCCCGCCGGGACCGCCGGCCCGACACGGCTCGCCGACGCCGTGGTGGGGTCGCCGCTGGCCGCCAGGGTCGCCGAGGCTGCCGGGAAGGCCGCGGCCGGAGCCGCCGGCGAGGACCACTTCCTGGCCCTGGCCGCCGCGCGGACCGCTCTGCTCGGCTCCGTCCACGACGCGTTGCTGACCCGTGCCGAGGAGGCGGCTGGCCGCTCGCCCGGCACGGGAACCGCACCGGCCGCCGGTGCGCGGCCGACGGCGAATCTGCTGACCGCCGCCCGCTCCTGGCTCTCCGACCTGGCGCGCTGCGGGTGGCAGGGCCTCGACCACGAGGTGGTGTCCGGGGCGGCGGAGGTCGTGTCAGCGATGCTTCCCGACCCGTCCCTGCGGCGCCTCGCGACCCTCCTCGACGGCTTCGCCGCCGAGCTCGCCGCGTCCTGTCCCGGCGCCTCCGCGGAGCGCTTCCCGGTACGCCGCTGGGCCGACCTCTGGTCGCGCGGGATGCTGCTGACAGTGCCCGGGGCTGCCGTCACCCCGGCCGTCGGGTCCGCCGACGGACGCCTGCTGCCCCTCGGCATCGACGTACAGGAGCACGCGACCGCCGCACAGGCGCAGGTGCACGCGGTGTTCGAGCCCGCGGACGGATCCGCGCCACGTCTCGTGCGCGCCAGTGTGTCCGTGCCGAAGCCCGACACGGTCCTCGGAGCCGGGATCTGGCAGCTGCTGCGCCCGCACATGTCGCTCCTCGCGGCCGCGGGCGAGGGCCGCTCGATGGACCTCGCCGGTATGCCGGTCACCGCCGAGGGCGACCTCCTCTGGAGCGACGAGCACGCCCGCCCCGGTGAGCCGGCCGAGGCGTTTGCCACCGCCCGCGTGGCGCTGCCCACCGCGACGGCCCCGGTGACCGCGCCTCTGGACAGGCATCCGGCGCGCATCGCCGTACCCGTCTTCCTGGAGGGCTACACCGCCCGGACGGATGACGACGGCCGGCTCACCTTCACCGTCGCCGGGACCGAACTGGCCGTGGACACGGACCGTGTCCCGGCCGCCGGGCCGCTCACGCCCGAGGCCGTCGCCAGGTCCGGCGCGTGCATCGCGCTCATCCGCTGGGACGCCGGGAGGTTCGGAGTGCAGCCGCTCGCCGTCGAGACCACGGTGCGGAAGAAGGTGACGGCGGTGCACGCGGGGGCGTGGGCCGGAGGGACGGCCGACAAGGCCGGGGCCAGGGCGGAGAAGGCCGCCACCGACGCCGCGAAGGTGCTGGGCGAGCGCGCGGGAAGGCTGCTGCGGAAATGACCGGACAGCAGAGTCCCGAGGGGACCGGAGAACCCTCGCACGACAACCGCCGCCAGGTCATGTACTGGCGCCTCCTCGCCCGGCTCTTCGACCACGAGGAACAGTCGGCCCTGGAGTCGGCCAGCCTCGCGGTGGTCGAGGACATCGGCCTGCCGGCCAAGCTGCTGGACCCGCGGGCGTCGGTCGACTCCGTGGTGCAGCGCCATCCCGGGCTGGCCGCCGAGTTCGACGGTCTGATGGTGCCGGCGGAGGAGCCGGACGGAGACGGCGACGGCCGCGACCGGGCAGCCGAGGTGCGCCGGGCCGCGCTCGTGTCGAAGGTGCTGCTGAACGTCTTCCACACCCCTCCCGGCACCGTCACGGCCGGCCAGCTGTCCCGGTGGCAGTCCGACGCGGGCTGGCTGGAGCGCGCGCTCGGCTGCGGGCCCGGCGAACTGCGCGGTGGGCGCGCCGGAGGAACAGGTGCCGGCCCGACGGGCACGGGCGGCGGCGGCCGGACCCCCGACCTCAGCCGTCTCATCCCGGAGATCGGCCCGGAACTCGGCTCCATCGAGGCCGGGCTGGTCAAGCGGATGCGGTTGCGCGAGGTGCTCGCCGACCCCCACCTGGCCGGACAGCTGACGCCGAGCATGTCACTGATCGAACAGCTGCTGCGCGACAAGGACAACCTCTCCGGGGTGGCCCTGGCCAACGCCAAGGCGCTGATCCGCCGCTTCGTCGACGAGGTCGCCGAGGTGCTGCGCACACAGGTGGAGAAGTCCACCGTCGGCGCCCTGGACCGCTCGATCCCGCCCAAGCGGGTCTTCCGCAACCTCGACCTGGACCGCACGATCTGGAAGAACCTCACCAACTGGAGCCCCGAGGAGGAACGGCTCTACGTCGACCGCCTCTTCTACCGCCACACCGCGCGCAGGACCACGCCCCAGCGGCTGATCGTGGTCGTGGACCAGTCGGGCTCGATGGTCGACTCGATGGTCAACTGCACCATCCTGGCCTCGATCTTCGCGGGTCTGCCCAAGGTCGACGTCCACCTCATCGCGTACGACACCCAGGCACTCGACCTCACCCCGTGGGTGCACGACCCGTTCGAGACCCTGCTGCGCACCAACCTCGGGGGCGGCACCGACGGCACCGTGGCCATGGCACTGGCCCAGCCGAAGATCGCCGAGCCCCGCAACACGGTCGTGGTGTGGATCTCGGACTTCTACGAATGGCAGACCGAGCCGCTGTTCGAGAGCATGTCCGCCATTCACCGCTCCGGGGCCAAATTCATCCCGGTCGGCTCCGTGACGAGCTCCGGACGCGCCAGCGTCAACCCGTGGTTCAGGGAGCGCTTCAAGGACCAGGGGACGCCGGTCCTCTCCGGCCACATACGCAAGCTCGTCCACGAGCTCAAGACCTTCCTCACCTGAGGCCTCCCGGCCCGGTGCAGTCGAACCCCAATTCTCAGAAAGGCACACCCATGTCCGACCTGTTGCGCGCCCCGGCCGAGATCAAGTACGCCGAGGAGCTGGACTGGCTGGAGTCGGTCGACGACGGCCCGAAGCCGTTCTCCTGGCGCCTGTCGCCGAAGATGGTCCGCCTCTTCATCCTGGGCTCGGAGCGCTCCGACGGCCTCGACCGGGAGATCTCCCAGAAGTGGTACGGCGACCGCAGCTTCGTCGAGCGTTCCATCGTCACACTGGCCTCCGACCGCGGTCTGCTGCTCATCGGCGACCCGGGCACGGGCAAGAGCTGGCTGGCCGAGCTGCTCTCCGCGGCCATCTCCCGTAACTCCACCCTCGTGGTGCAGGGGACGGCAGGCACCACCGAGGACCACATCAAGTACTCCTGGAACGTGTCCATGGTGATCTCCAAGGGCCAGTCGCGGGAGTCGATGATCCCCTCACCGATCATGACCGCGATGGAGACCGGGGCGATCGGCCGCTTCGAGGAGCTCACCCGCTCCACCAGCGACGTCCAGGACGCGCTGATCTCCATCCTGTCCGAGAAGTACATCTCGGTCCCGGAGATGGACAGCGACAACATCGTCTTCGCCAAGCCGGGCTTCTCCGTCATCGCCACCGCCAACAGCCGCGACCGGGGCGTCAACGACCTCTCCTCCGCGCTCAAGCGGCGCTTCAACTTCGTCCGTATCCCGGTGGTGACGAACAAGAAGAGCGAGGCGGAGATCGTCCGCTTCCGTACCGAGGAACTGCTGAGCCGCCATCAGATAGAGCTGGACGTCCCGCCGACCCTGCTCGACGTGCTGCTGCAGAGCTTCGCCGACCTCCGGGCCTCCGCCGCCGCGGCGGGCAGCGACGACGAGAGGCTGGAGTCCGCGCTGTCGAGCGCCGAACAGATCGGCGTGCTGGAGGACGCGATCCTGCACAGCAACTTCTTCGGCGAGCGCGCGCTGACCGCCCGCACCCTCGCCTCCTCGCTCGTCGGATCGCTGGCGCGGCGCGAGCCCGAGGACCTGGCCATCCTCAACAAGTACCTGCACGGTGTCGTCGAGCCGCGCAGCAAGAAGGAGGGCGGCTCCTGGCCGGAGTTCCTGGAGGGCGGCCGCGACGCGATCGCCACCCTGTCGTGAGCGCCCTGACCGGGGCGGCCCCCTTCGAGGCGCTGCGGGGACAGCTCCAGGACGCCGCAGCGGAATTCGCCGACGGGCCCGACGCGTTGCAGGGCATCCTCCTGGGCATCGTCGACGACGTCGACCGTGCCGTGCGGGAGCCGCTGGAGATCTTCCCCGTCTGCCATCACTCGCCCGCGTCGGCCGTCGCGATGGCTAGGCGGCTGCGGGAGAAGCAGCCGAAGGTGGTGTATCTGGAGCTGTGCGAGGACATGGCGCCGCTCCTGTCGGAGCTGCGGAACTGCCGGCTTCCCGTGGCGGTCCAGGCGTTCGCGAGCGAGGTCAAGGGCTTCCCCGCGGAATGGGCACCGCTGTCGGTCGTCGCCCCGATCACCGAGGCGTCGGCCGAGTACCAGGCCATCGCCTACGCCCTGGACACCCCGGGCGTCGAGCTGGTCCTCGTCGACCGTTCCTCGGACCACGTGTTCCAGTGGCAGGCGGGCGCGACGGAGCCCGCGGACCCCGACGCCCCGCCCGCCGAGGAGGCGGCGCTGCACGGCGACGCCGTCGGGGTCGAGATCGGTGACCTGCGGCCCCGCTTCGCGGAGCTGGAGGAGCACCTCCTGCACCACGGCCGTGTGCGGCACTGGTCGGAGTGGTGGCACCAGTACGTCGAACTGCCGCTCGGCGACAGCGACCACGACACCTACCGCCAGGTGATGCTCCTGATCGGCAGCCTGTTCCGCCGGCTGGCCCCGGGGGACGCGGACCGGGTCAGGGTGGACGAGGACCGCGAGCGCTACATGTGGACCCGTATGCGCGAACACCTCGCAGCGACCGGCGCGGACCCGGAGGACTGCCTCTACGTCTGCGGCGCGTTCCACGCGTCCAGCCGGGTCGAGGAGTTCGGTGTCCACGGCGGTGACACCTTCGAGATCACCCCGCCGAGCGAGAGCACCTGGCAGTACGGCCTGATCCCCTCCAGTCACGCGGCGATCGAGGCGCAGTTCGGCCTCGCGGCCGGGTCGGTGTCGATCGCCACCACCCAGTGGGCGAAGAACCTCAAGCGCACCCGGGTGGAGCCGTACCGGCTCCAGGGTCAGGCAGGCGCCAAGAAGGCGGCGAAACCGAGGAAGGCGCTCGCGCCGGCAGCCCCCGTGGCGCCGGAGGCGCCCTCCGACAAGCTCTCCGGCTTTCTGCAGAGCCCGCCCGCCCTCGACCGGCTCGACGAGGCCGAACTCCTCGGCTGGTCGGTGGAGATCGTGCGCTCGGCCCGCCGCAACGGCTACCTCGCCTCGACCGCCGACGCCATCGCCGTGTTCGAGACGTCGATCCTGCTCGCCGGCATGCGGGACCGGGCCAGGCCGACGCCGTACGACTTCCAGGACGCGGCGGTCACCTGCATCGAGAAGGAGACCGTGCCGGGCAGGCGCGACGTCCGCCGCCTGGTGGAGATCCTGATGGGCGGCGACCGGATCGGCCAGGTCGGCTACGACGCGCTGCCGCCCCTCGCCCGCGACGTCCACGACCGCCTCGCCCCGCTGAATCTCAAGCTCCAGCAGCGCGGGGTGCGGCGGGCGCTGCTGGACATGACGTCCCAGCCGGAGCTGCGGCAGTGCTCGGACGTGCTGTGGATGCTGCGCCACCTCATGCCCCACGGCGCCGCACGGCCGATCATGGGTGAGCGGGAGCTCGGCAAGCAGTCGGTGCAGGAGTCCTGGGACCTGGCCCTGGGAACCCATCAGCGGGCGCTCATCGAGCTCGGTTACGAGGGCGTCAGCATCGAGCAGGTCCTGGAGCAGCGCCTGCGCCGCGCCGCTCACGCCCCGAACGTCACCACGGCGCAGGTCCTCGCGGCCGTGGAGGACGCCGTGCTGCACCTGCGCGGCGGCCGCCTCGCCGACGAACTGGGCACCCGTGCCCTCGAGGTGCTCGCCACCGAGCGCAGCGTCGACGGAGCACCGGAGGTGCTGCGCAGGGTGCGCCGACTCCTTGCGTACTACCGGATCAGCCGGCCGGTGCTGCCGTCGTGGATCGAGTCCTTCGCCAAGACGGGTTACGCGCACTACTGCACGCTCCTGCCGACGGCGTTCACCGACGAGGACGCGACGGTCCGCCAGGTCGCCGCGATGCTGGGGTTCCTCTTCAGCATGGAGAGCCTGGCCCTGTCGCTCGGCTGCGACCGGACTCAGCTGGACCTGGCCTTCGCGCAGTCGCATCCGCAGGAGCCCTCCAGGGTGGCGCTGCTGTGGGCGGCCCGGGTGCGGCTCGGGCAGCTGTCCCGCGCCGAGCTGAGGGAGCGGTGCGACGATCTGCTGGCCGACCCGCTGGTGGTGCCGGCCTACCCGCGCTACCTCAGCGGGTTCCTCCACGCCCTGGAGCCGGTGCCGCAGCTGGCCGACTTCGTCGTGGAGGCGGTCTCGAACGCCTTCGCACGACTGCCGGACCCGGTGCTGCTGCCCTGGCTGCCGTCCCTGATCACCACCCTGCGGGCCGAGGGCGCCGACCTGGCCCCGCTGCTGATCCGCGAGGCCGGACGCGTCTTCCCCGGCCGCCTCGCGGCGCTGGACGCCTGGGTCCCGCCGTGGCGGGACGCCCCGGAGGCGGCGACCACACCCGCGGCGGCCGGCGGCGGCAGGGCCCGCCGTGCCGTGCTGCTCGCCGCCCATCCGGAGACCTGCGACAGCGTGGCGGAACTGCTGGGCTGCGAGGGCACGTGGGAGGCGGAGGCACCGGCCCCCTCGGGGGCGGTACTCGTCGGCCGCCACCCGGAGACGGCGACGGCGCTGGAGGCGCTGCTGGCCGGAGTCTGACGGGGCGGGGGGTGGCCGGAGCCCGCGTGTGCCGCAAGGACGGCCCACGCGGGCCACCGGCCTCGCCCGTACGGGGCCCTCGGCTCACTCTTACGGCACGGTCACGCGGCGTCCTGCCTTGAGGGCGGGGAAGGTAGGCCTGTCGGAAAGAAGCCCGACGTCGCGCGGTACGGCGGAGGGGCCGGGCTACAGCGGAGGGCAGCATTCTCATGCACCGACCGAGACGACAGCCACGTGTCCTCCGGCAACAGGGCGAGCGGTCGGCGACGGACCGGATGGTGAGGACCCTGCTGCGGCGGCGCAAGAAGTCCCTGGCCGCAGGGGACGTGATGGTCACCGATCCGCCCAAGGTGCGCCGCGCCGTGACGGCGGCGGCGCTCGGCAACACCATGGAGTGGTTCGATTTCGGTGTCTACGCCTACCTCGCGGGGACCCTGGGCAAGGTCTTCTTCCCGTCCAGCTCGCCGGGCGCACAGGTGGTGTCGACCTTCGCGACCTTCGCCGCCGCCTTCGTCGTGCGTCCACTCGGCGGGCTGGTGTTCGGCCCGCTCGGCGACCGCGTGGGGCGGCAGAAGGTGCTGGCGATCACCATGATCATGATGGCGGCGAGTACCTTCGCCGTCGGCTTCCTCCCCACATACGCGGCGGTCGGCTTCGCCGCCCCGCTCCTGCTCCTGGTGTGCCGTCTGGTGCAGGGCTTCTCGACAGGCGGCGAGTACGCGGGCGCGACGACGTACATCGCCGAGTACGCGCCCGACAAACGCAGAGGGTTCCTCGGCAGTTGGCTGGACTTCGGGACCTTTGTCGGGTACGCGCTCGGGTCCGGTCTGGTGACCGTGCTGACCGCGGTACTCGGTACGGACGGGCTGACGGACTGGGGGTGGCGGATCCCGTTCTTCGTCGCGGGCCCGCTCGGTCTGATCGGTCTGTACATGAGGCTGAAGCTGGAGGAGACCCCCGCCTTCCAGCGCGAGGAGGAGGCCCAGGCCGAGGCCGTGTCCGAGGGGGATCCGGTCGAACAGGCGCGTCAGTCCGGCAAGGGCCGGCTCAAGGAGATCTTCACGGAGCACTGGGAGGCGGTGCTCATCTGCATGGGCCTGGTGCTGCTCTACAACGTCACGAACTACATGGTGACCTCCTACCTGCCGACGTACATGTCCGAGACGCTGGGCGAGCCGGAGACGACCTCCCAGCTGCTGGTCCTCGGCACGATGCTGCTCGTGGTGCTCAGCATCACGACGGTCGGCAGATCCTCGGACCGCTGGGGCCGACGCCCGGTGTTCATGGCCGGGAGCGTGGCGCTGATCGTCTTCGCGATCCCGGCCTTCCTGCTCATCCGGCAGGGCGGCATCCTGCTGCCGGCGATCGGCTGCGGGGTGCTCGGGCTGCTGCTGGTCTGCTTCGCGGGAACATCCGCCTCGACGCTTCCGGCACTGTTCCCGACACGGCTCCGCTACGGCGCCCTGTCGATCGCCTTCAACATCTCCGTATCGCTGTTCGGCGGGACCACACCGCTGTTCGCCTCCGCTCTCGTCGAGATGACCGACAACGACATGATCCCGGCGTACTACCTGATGGTCGCGGGTGTGGTCGGGCTGGTCGCGACCTTCTTCCTCCACGAGACGGCGGGCAAACCGCTGCGCGGTTCCGGGCCCATGGTCGAGACCCCGGAACAGGCGCGCACCCTCGTCGCGCGCAGCAGGACGCGGGCGGGCAGGCAGGCACGCGACGTGTGGATCCGGATGCGCCATCCGGGGGGCGGGAACAAGGAGAAGCACTGAGGCGTGCTCGGCCCCGCCGCTGTGGCCGTCGCCGCGCTCCTGGCCGGCCGCCGCCCGAGGCGGCCCGGCCCCAGGGCTCCCGCGAATCGGTCGTCTCACTGGTCGGACGGGGCGCGTACCCGGCGCATGGGGGCTTGTTGCGATCTGCGTGTGCAACAGGAGCACGCGGGCGCACGCCGGAGGCTATCCGAAAGTGTGCGGTGTATATCAAGCAGTACCGGCACCGAAGGGACATCGGGTGGCTGAATATCTTCGAACATGGGCAGTTGGCATATTCCCAGGGCGGACGCGCTTGCCGGCGGCAGATCAGGTACTTGTAAGTAATCAGGCCAATCCGCGTCTCTTGTTGTCGCGGGTCCTCTAATGTGATTGGCATGAACGGGTGACTTCGAGTTAACCCTGGTTCGGGCACATGTATGTTGACGGTATGCGGGGCGTAACGTATCTCCGTTCCGTGTTGCCGGTGCCGCACCGCGGGGGTTGGGGGCTCGAAGGTGTGCCGCGTAAAACGACCGACGCGGTACACCCGTTCACAGCTGGCGAACGTATCGTGAAAAGAGTGAGAACAGGTGGGGGGACGGCCGTGACCAATCCTTTCGATGACGAGTCGGGACGGTTCGTGGCGCTGGTGAACGACGAGGGTCAGTACTCGTTGTGGCCCGCACATATCGACGTTCCGGGCGGCTGGCGCACCGAGGGGCCGGAAGGGTCGCGTCAGGAGTGTCTCGACGTGATCGAAGGCGCCTGGACCGACATGCGGCCTGCCGGCCTGGTGCGGGCGATGGGAGCCGACGCCGGATAGGGCGGCGGACAGGCGGCTGAGGGCGCTTCACCTGCTCCCTGGGCCGAGCGGCTTGTCGGCGCTTCGACCTGATCGATTTCGTTCCCATTCGAGCGAAATCGATCAGGTTTGATCAGAGGCTGATAGGCCTTGCTCGCACATGCTCATTTCGCCTTCATGTGGCGTTCATAAATTATCGATGGGTTGCCTTGCGGGGCTCCCTCGATGTGCCGACGAAAAGCTTCCTCCCGCTGAGCTGTGATGCCCCGTGGGAGATCTCGGCCGCGCCCGATTCCGTGGGTGCGGCGATGGCCCTCTTCGCGTGTGCCGGACCCTGCTTCAGCGGTCGGTGCACTGGCGTGGTCGGTTTTACCCGGCCCTTCTTCACCGTCCCCGAATACTCTCCCCAAAGGTGTGGACCGGCATGCAGGAAAACCGTTCTCTCCCGACCCCCGCGATCCCCGAAGAGTCCCTCGAACTGACCACGGCCCAGCAGGGCGTCTGGTATGGCCAACTCGTCGACCCGGACAGCCCGAAATACAACATCGGGGAATGCTTCGAGATCCGAGGAGACCTCGACGAGGGAATGTTCGGCGCGGCGCTCGGCCGGGCCGTCACCCTGTGCGACAGCCTCCACCTCGAGTTCGTCACCCGGGGCGAGACGGTGCGGCAGCGCGTCGGTCACCGGTCCACGGCGGACAACGACCGGCTCCGCGTGGTCGATCTCTCGGGCGCTGACGATCCCGAGGCGGCGGCCGAACGCTACATGGCCGACGACATGTCCACCGTCGACCGGTTCGACGCCCCGCGCCACCACTTCGCGCTGCTGCGTCTCGGCGTCCGGCTGCACTACTGGTACGTCCGCTTCCACCACATCGCCGTCGACGGTCTCGGCGGTGCCGTCTTCGGCCGCCTCGTGGCCGACCTCTACGGGCGCGCCCTGCGCGGCGAGAACCTCGCCGCCGCCGAGCTGCCTGCCGCGCCCCTGCGCGACCTCGTGGCCGACGAGACGGCCTACCGCCGCTCCGGCCGCTTCGAGGCCGACCGCGCCTACTGGACCGGGAAGTTCGCGGACCTGGCGGGCGACGGCGCGCGGGGCACCGCAGGCCCGGGAGGTGACGGGCACGTGCGGGGCGGCACGACGCTCGTCCGACGGCGCACCGACGCCCCGGCAGCGGCGCCCGCCGGACAGGAGGTCCGGATGCACACCGGGGAGACCCTGCCCGTCACCGTCCTCG
This sequence comes from Streptomyces sp. QL37, assembly GCF_002941025.1. Taxonomy (NCBI): domain Bacteria; kingdom Bacillati; phylum Actinomycetota; class Actinomycetes; order Kitasatosporales; family Streptomycetaceae; genus Streptomyces; species Streptomyces sp. QL37. The sequence goes on from NZ_PTJS01000001.1 coordinate 6,470,326, forward strand.
ACGACCTGCGCGGACTCGCCTCCGGTCAACGCACCAGGTGGACGGCCGTCCTCGTGAGCGCGGTCGCCGCCTACGTGGCCCGGGTCACCGGGGCGGAGGACGTCACCGTGGGGCTCGCCTCCAACGGCCGTCACGGCGGGCTGCGTCACATCGTCGGCATGACCGCCAACATCCTGCCGCTGCGCCTGTCGGTCACCGCCGACATGACGGTCGGCGCCCTCGTACGTGCCGTCGCGGCCGAGATGGGCGGCGCCCTGCGCCACCGCCGCTTCTCCCGTGAACAGCTCGCCCGTGAACTGAACATGGCCGACGGCGCGGCACACCTCACCGACGTCGTCGTCAACATCATGGGCTACGACTACGACCTCGACTTCGCCGGCAGCCCCGCCCCATCCCGTGTGCTGTCCATCGGCCCGGTCGACGACGTGTCCCTCTTCGTCTCCGAACGGGCGGAGGGCAAGGGGCCGTTGATCGGCTTCGACGCCAATCCTGAGCTGTACCACCCCGATGACGTGCGGCTGCTCCAGCAGGCCCTCGTCTCCTTCCTGTCGGCCGTGGCCGACGCCGACGCCGGCACACCTCTTCGCGACCTGCCGTTCCTGGACGGCACCGCGGCCGAGGCGCTGCTCGCCCACGGGCGGGGCACCGGCCTCCCGGCCAGGACCACGGCCTCCGGCCTTGCGGAGGCCTTCGGCGCGCAGGCCCTGCTCACCCCCGACACCCCGGCAGTGGTGGACGGCGCCGTGACACTCTCGTACCGGGAGCTGGCGCGGTCGGCGGAGGACCTCGCCGGTGCCCTGGCCGGATGGGGCATCGGCGCCGAGGACGGCGTCGGTGTCCTCATGGGACGCTCGGCGGCCGTGGTGTCCGCCACGCTCGGCACGGTCGCGGCCGGCGCCGCGTACGTACCCATGGACGCGGCCTGGCCGGCCGAACGCCTCGGCCGCGTGGCCGAAGTGGCCCGCGTCCGCGCCCTGGTGGTCGACGAGGCCACCGCCCGGCAGCCCTGGGTGGAGGAGAGGGCCGCCGCTCTGCCGGTGATCGTCCTCGACGGTGCCGGCGGCGTCGTGCGCGGAGATCCGCCACGACCGGGACCGCTGCCCGGAGCGGCCCACACCGGCCGGCTCGCCTACGTGATGTTCACCTCCGGTTCCACCGGCCTGCCCAAGGGAGTCGGCGTCACACATGCCGACGTTCTCGCGCTGGCCGCCGACACCACCTGGTCGGACGGCGCGTGTGACGCGGTGCTGCTCCACTCGGCCTATGTGTTCGATGCCTCCACGTTCGAGATCTGGGTGCCGCTCCTGAACGGCGGTCGCGTGGTCGTCGCCCCCGGCGGCGTGTTGGAGGCACCCGCCGTCGAGGAGGCGGTGGACCGGTACGGGGTGACCGCGCTGTTCCTGACGACGGCCCTGTTCAACGTGGTGGCCGAGGCCGACCCCGCGGTGTTCGCCGGACTGCGCCTGGTCGCCGCCGGCGGTGAGGCCGCCACCCCGGACGTGATGCAGCGGGTGGCCGCGGCCGCGCCCGGCACGCGTGTGCTGCACGTGTACGGGCCCACGGAGACCACGACCTTCGCCACCCGCCACCAGGTGGACGCGGGCACCCCGGGTGTGCCGCCCATCGGCCGCGCCCTCGACGGGATGCGCCTCCTCGTGCTCGACGGCACCCTCGGGCCGGTGCCACCCGGCGTCGTGGGGGAGCTCTACGTGAGCGGCCAGGGCGTCGCCCGCGGCTACCTCGGCCGCGCGGCGCTCACCGCCACCCGGTTCGTCGCCGACCCGTACGACGCGGGTGGCGGCCGCATGTACCGCACCGGTGACCTCGTGCGCTGGACCGCGCGCGGCGACATCGAGTACGTCGGGCGGGCGGACGGGCAGATCAAGCTCCGCGGGTTCCGCATCGAGCCCGCCGAGATCGAGAACACCCTGCTCGCCGACCCGGACGTGCGTGCCGCCTGCGTGCTGGTGCGCGAGGACATACCGGGCGACCGGCGGCTCGTCGCCTACGTCGTGCGGACTCCTGGAGCCCGGCCGGACGACGCCGCCCTGGCCCGCCGTGCGGGGCGCGCCCTGCCCGCGTACATGGTGCCTTCCGCGTTCGTCCCGCTCGACGCGCTGCCCCTGAACGCCAACGGCAAGGTCGACCGCCGCGCCCTGCCCGCCCCCCGCTCCGTGGCCACCACGGGCCGCGCGCCGCGCACACCGTACGAGGAGGTCCTGGCGGGTCTGTTCGCCGACGTCCTGGGCGTGGTCGCGGTCGGCATCGACGACAACTTCTTCTCCCTGGGCGGCCACTCGCTGCTCGCCACCCGCCTCACCGGACGGGTGCGGGCCGCCCTGGGCGCCGAGCTCGGCATGCGTACGCTCTTCGACCACCCCACGGTCGCCGCTCTCGCCACCGCCCTCGACACCACCGGGACCACGCGGCCGGCCCTCGTCCCGCAGCAACGGCCCGACATGGTGCCGCTGTCCTTCGCACAGCAGCGGCTCTGGTTCCTCAACCGCGTCGAGGGACCCAGCGACACCTACGTCATCCCACTGGTCGTCGAACTCGAAGGCCCCCTGGACACGGACGCCCTGCGCGGCGCGCTGGCCGACGTCGTCGTCCGGCACGAGAGCCTGCGCACCGTGTTCGCGGAGCAGGACGGAGTCGCCCGCCAGGAAGTCCTCGACCCGGCCGCCGCCGTGGCGCTCGTCCCGCTGGTCGTCGAACTGCCGCCCGCGGAGGAGAGCGCCGAGGACTGGGCCGGGACGACGGTGCGCCGCTTGTCCACGGTGCCCTTCGACCTGACCGGGGACATCGGCGTCCGAGCCCATCTGCTGCGCCTGGGCCCCACCCGCCACGTCCTGGTGCTCGCCCTCCACCACGTCGTCGCCGACGGCTGGTCCCTCGCCCCGCTCAGCCGTGACCTCGGCGCCGCCTATCGCGCCAGGAGATCGGGCGCGGACACTCCCGACTGGCCCACGCTGTCCGTGCAGTACGCCGACTACGCCCTCTGGCAGCGGCGGCTGCTCGGCTCGGCCGACGACCCGGACAGCATGGCCGCACGCCAGACCGCCTTCTGGCAGGAGGCCCTGCGGGGCGCGCCCGACCTGCTCGACCTGCCTCTCGACCGGCCCCGCCCGGCCGTGTCCAGCCACCGGGGCGACGCGGTCCCCTTCGAACTGCCCGCCCCCGCGTACGCAGCGCTCACCCGGCTCGCGCGCGCCACCGGCTGCACCCCCTTCATGGTGCTCCAGGCGGCCCTCGCGGTGACGCTGCACGCCCACGGCGCCGGGACCGACATCACGCTGGGCACCGCGACCGCGGGGCGCACCGACGAGGCGCTCGACGATCTGGTCGGGTTCTTCGTGAACACCGTCGTCCTGCGCACCGACCTGTCCGGCGAGCCGACCTTCCGTGAACTGCTGGGCCGGGTGAAGGAGTTCGACGTCGCCGCCTTCAGCCACGGCGACATCCCCTTCGAACGGATCGTGGAGGCGCTCAACCCCGAGCGGTCCGGCGACCACCACCCGCTCTTCCAGACCATGCTGGTCCTCCAGAACCAGGAGCGGGCGGGGCTCGACCTCCCCGGCGTCACCAGCCACGACCGGTCCCGGCACACCGGGGTCAGCAAGTTCGACCTGACCTTCTCGCTCACCGAGGTCACCGGGGCGACCGAGGCCACGGAGGGCACCGGGGCCACCGGGGCGACCGAGGTCACCGAGGCCACCGGGGGCAGCGGCACCGGCCGCATCGGGGGCTACCTGGAATACGCCACCGACCTCTTCGACGCCGCCACCGCCCGCGCCCTGTGCGCCCGCTTCGCCCGCGTCCTCACCCAGGCCGTGACCGACCCGGACCGTACGGTCGGCGACTTCGACCTGCTGGCGCCGGGCGAGCGTGACCGTCTCCTCGGCCGGGGACGCGGTGCGGAGCTCCCGCCGCCCGCCCGCACCGCCCCCGAAGCGGTCCGGGAGTGGGCCGCGCGCACCCCCCGTGCCGTGGCCGTGCGCGACGCGCACACGAGCCTCACCTACGCCGAACTCGACGCCCGCGCCGACGCCCTCGCCCTCGTCCTGCGCGAGCGGGGCGCGGGACGTGAGGACCGGGTGGCCCTCGCCGCGCCGCCGTCCGTGGACACCGTCGTCGCCATGCTGGCCGTACTGCGCGCCGGTGCCGCCTACCTGCCCGTGGACCCGCAGTACCCGCCCGCCCGCATCCGGCACATGCTCGACGACGCCCGTCCCGTCCTGCTGCTCACCACCACCGCCGTCCACGCGGACCTGCCCGCCCCCGGCGTACCGTGGCTCGCCCTCGACGGTCCGGACCTCCGCCCCGCGGGCCCCGTCGCGCCCCTGCCGGACGGTCCGCACCCCGCGGATCCGGCGTACGTCATCCACACCTCAGGCTCCACCGGCCGTCCCAAGGGCGTGGTCGTGACGCACGCCGCTCTGGCCAACCACATGGCCTGGATGGCGCGGTACCTCGCCGTCACGCCGGACGACCGGGTCCTCGCCCGCACCTCCACCAGCTTCGACGCCTCCGTGTGGGAGCTCTGGCTCCCGCTGATGAGCGGCGCCGAGGTCTGTGTGCTGCCGCACGACGCCAACCGGGAACCGGACACCCTCGTCTCCTGGATGAGCCGGTTCGGCGTCACCCTCGCCCAGTTCGTTCCCTCGCACCTGGCCCTTGTCCTCACCGAGGCGGCGCACGCCGCGCCGCTCCCCGGCCTGCGCGCCGTCCTGTGCGGCGGCGAACCCCTGCCGCGCACCCTCGCCGACGACGTCACCAGGCTGTGGCGGGCCGAGGCGCACAACCTCTACGGGCCGACCGAGGCGACCATCGACGCGACCGCCCACCGCGCCGGCGGCCCGCAGACCGGCGGACACGCGGACGCCCGCACACCGTCGGAGACCGTGCCGATCGGCCTTCCCGTCGATTCCATGCGCGCCTACGTCCTGGACGGGCGGCTGCGGCCCGTACCGCCCGGCGTCACCGGGGAGCTCTACCTCTCGGGTCCCAACCTCGCCCGCGGCTACCTGAACCGCCGGGGGCTGACCGCCGCCCGGTTCGTCGCCGACCCCTTCGACGCCACCGGCGCCCGCATGTACCGGACGGGCGACCTCGTACGGTGGAACCGGCACGGTCTGCTCGACCACGTGGCCCGCGCCGACGACCAGGTCAAGCTCCGCGGCTTCCGCATCGAGCTGGGCGAGGTCGAGGCCGCGCTCCTGGCGCGGCCCGGAGTCACGGCCGCCTGTGCCGTGATCCGCGAGGACGCACCCGGCCGGCGCCGGCTCGTCGCCTACGCCGTCACCGGGGACCCCGCCCCGCGCCCCGCCGCCCTGCGCGACGCACTCGCCGAGAACCTTCCGCACTACATGGTGCCCGGCGCCGTCGTCGTCCTGGACGAACTCCCGCTGCTGCCCAACGGCAAGGCGGACCGGCGTGCCCTGCCCGAGCCCGAGCCGGGCGCGGACACCCCGACCGGAGCGGGGCGGCGCACCCTCCAGGAGGACCTGCTCGCCGGGATCTTCGCCGATGTCCTGCACCGGCCGCTCGTGGGCCCGCACGACAGCTTCTTCGACCTCGGCGGGCATTCGCTCCTCGCCATGCGCGTGGTCAGCCGTGTCCGTACCGTCCTGGGCGCCGAGATCGCCGTACGCACCCTCTTCGAACACCCGACCGTCGCGGGTCTCGCCCGCGCCCTCGACACGCCGGGCCGGGCCCGCCCGCCCGTGGTGCCCGCGGCGCTGCGGCCCGATCCGCTGCCGCTGTCCTCCGCGCAGCAGCGCCTGTGGTTCCTCAACCGGCTCGAAGGCCCCAGCTCCGCCTACAACATCCCGCTCGTCCTCGAACTGGACGGCACCCTGGACGCCGACGCCATGCGGGCAGCCCTGCGCGACGTCGTGGAGCGGCACGAGGCGTTGCGCACGCTCTTCCCCGAACGGGACGGCGTGCCCCACCAGTTGATCCTTCCCGTCGACACCGCCACGCCCCACCTGCCCGTCGTGGCCGTGGCCCCCGGGGAGCTGGAGGAAGCCGTCCTGGCCGCCGTGCGAGAGCCGTTCGACGTCGTCGCGGATCCGCCGCTGCGTGCTCTGCTGCTCCGTCCGGCGCCGGGGCACCACGTCCTGGTGCTCGTCCTGCACCACATCGCGGGGGACGGCTGGTCCCTCGCCCCGCTCGCCCGCCACCTCGGCGACGCCTACCGGGCCCGCCTGGAGGGCCGGGAGGCCGGGCTGACGGCCGGCACCCCGCTCCAGTACGCCGACTACACCCTCTGGCAGCACGCGGCTCTCGGCGACGGAGTCGCGCCGGAGAGCGCGCTGCGGCAGCAGCTCGACCACTGGCAATCCGCCCTGGCCGGACTGCCCGGGCTGATCGACCTGCCGCTGGACCGGCCGCGCCCGGCCACCACGGACCCGAGAGGTGCCGTCCACACCTTCGACGTGCCGCCCCCGGTGTACACACAACTCCTGCGACTGGCACGCGAGTCGGGCAGCAGCCTCTTCATGGTGCTCCAAGCGGCGGTGGCCACGCTGCTGCACCGGCACGGCGCGGGCGACGACATCCCGCTCGGTTCGCCCGTAGCCGGCCGCACGGACGAGGCGCTGGAGGATCTGGTCGGGTTCTTCGTCAACACGCTGGTCCTGCGCACGGACCTGTCCGGCAATCCGAGCTTCCGCGAACTCCTGGTGCGTGTCAGGGAGTTCGACCTCGCGGCCTATGCGCATCAGGACGTGCCCTTCGAGCGTCTGGTCGAGAGCGTGAACCCCGTCAGGGCGCGCAACCACCACCCGCTGTTCCAGACCATGCTGGTCCTGCAGAACCAGGAGACCGCCCGCCCCGACCTGCCGGGCCTCGCGGTCGAGGACCGGCTCGTCCACAACGGCCTGAGCAAGTTCGACCTCACCTTCGCCTTCACCGAGGAACAGGTCTCGGACGCCGAGGAACAGGGCGCGGGCGGCGAGGGACAGGGATCGGGCGGCGAGGGACAGGGCGTGGGCGGCCTCACCGCCGGTATCGAGTACGCCACCGCCCTCTTCGACCGGGCCACCGTCGAAACCCTCGCCACGCGCATGGTCCGCCTCCTGGAGCAGGTGGCCGCCGACCCCGGTCTGCCCCTGGCGGGCTACGGCCTGATGACGCCGGACGAGCACACCCGGGTCACCCACTGGGGCACCGGCCGAGGCCTGCCGGACACCGCGGACGCGACCCTGCCCGCCCTCTTCGCGGCCCAGGCGCACCGCACACCCGACGCCGTGGCCGTGACCGACGGCCACGCCTCCCTCACCTACGCCGGGCTGGAGAGCGTCTCCGACGGCCTCGCCCGTGCTCTGGCGGGCCTGGGGGTGGGCCCCGAGTCCGGGGTCGGCGTACTCCTCACCCGGTCGCCGGCCGTGGTGTCGGTGTCCCTGGGCGTGGTCCGCGCGGCCGGCGCCTACGTCCCGCTGGACGCCCGCTGGCCCGAGGAACGGCTCGACCAGGTCGCCGGGGTGGCGGCCGTGCGGGTCCTCGTCGTCGACGAGGAGGCCCGCGCCACCCCCTGGGTCACCGCGACGGCCCGCCGGGTGCCGGTCGTGGTCGTGGACCGGGCCGGCCGGGTCCTGCGGGGCGCCCCCGAGCAGCCGGGCCACCCGGCAGCGGTGCCGGGCCCGGACGCGCTCGCCTACGTGATGTTCACCTCCGGCTCGACCGGGCTGCCCAAGGGCGTCGGCGTCACGCACGGCGACGTGGCCGCTCTCACGGCCGACTCCGCGTGGCGCGACGGTGCCGCCGACGCGGTCCTGATGCACTCGGCGTACGTCTTCGACGCCTCCACGTTCGAGATCTGGGCCCCGCTCCTGCACGGCGGCCGGATCGTCGTCGCACCGGCCGGTGTCCTGGAGGCCCGGGTCCTCGGAGACGCCGTCCAGGAGCACGGCGTGACCGCCGTCTTCCTGACGACAGCCCTGTTCAACGTGTTCGCCGAGACTGATCCCGGCGTCTTCGCCGGCCTCCGACTCGTCTGCGCCGGCGGGGAACTGGCCTCACCGGACGCGATGCAGCGGGTCGCCGGCACCGCGCCCGGCACGCGCGTCCTCCACGTGTACGGACCCACCGAGACCACCACCTTCGCCACCCGCCACGACGTGGCGGCCGCCCTGCCACCGGGACCGCCCCCCATCGGGCGCCCCCTGGACGGCATGCGCGGTTACGTCCTCGACGGCTCCCTGGGCCCGGTCCCGCCGGGCGTCGTGGGCGAGCTGTACCTGGCCGGACGCGGCGTGGCACGCGGGTACACCGGGCTCCCGGGACTGACCGCCGCGCGCTTCGTGGCCGACCCGTTCGACCCGGCGGGCGGGCGCATGTACCGCACCGGCGACCTCGTCCGGTGGACCGACGACGGCCGGATCGCGTACGTCGACCGCGCCGACGGGCAGGTCAAACTGCGCGGCTACCGCATCGAACTCGGCGAGATCGAGGGCGTGCTCGCCTGCTGCGAGGGCGTCGCCGACTCCTTCGCCGTCGTCCGCGAGGACACCCCCGGCGACCGCCGGCTGGTCTCGTACGTGGTGCCCGCCGGCGGCGCGCGCCCCGAACCCGGCGACCTCGCCCGGGCCGTCGGCAGGTCCCTGCCCGCCTACATGGTGCCCTCCGCGTTCGTCCTGCTCGACGCGCTGCCGCTGACCCTCAACGGCAAGGTGGACCGGCGCGCTCTGCCCGCCCCCGAGCACCTCGCACCGGCCCGCGGGCGCGCCGCGCGCACCGCCCGCGAGGAGATCCTCCGCGGACTCTTCGCAGACCTGCTCGGCCTCGACGGGGCGGGCGTCGACGACGACTTCTTCGCCCTGGGAGGCCACTCCCTGCTCGCCACCCGCCTCGCCGCGCGCATCCGTACCGTGCTCGGCGTTGAGGTCCAGGTCAGGACGCTCTTCGAGCACCCCACACCGGCGGCGCTCGCCGCCACGCTGGACGGCGCCGAAACGGCCAGAAGACCCCTTGTGCGCGCCCCGCGCCGCCCCGATCCGCTGCCGCTGTCCTACGCACAGCAGCGCCTGTGGTTCCTCAACCGGTTCGAGGGGCCCAGCGCCACCTACAACGTGCCGCTCGTGCTCCGTCTGCGCGGACAGCTCGACCCCGACGCCCTGGAGAGCGCCCTCTCGGACGTCGTCGAACGCCACGAGAGCCTGCGCACCGTCTTCCCCGACACCGGCGGGGTGGCCCGTCAGCTCGTCCTCGACGCCGACGGCGCCGACCTCGACCTGACGCCCCGCGACACCGCTCCCGCCCGCCTCGACGAGGTCCTGGGAGCCGAGGTGGCGCACGCCTTCGACGTGAGCACGGACATCCCCGTACGGGCCAGGCTGCTGCGGCTGGGAGCCGAGGACCACGTCCTCGTACTGGTCGTCCACCACATAGCGGGCGACGGCTGGTCCCTCGCCCCGCTCGCGCGCGACCTGGGTGAGGCGTACCGGGCACGTACCGAGGGGGTGGAGCCCTCCTGGACGGAACTCGGCGTCCAGTACGCCGACTACACCCTGTGGCAGCGCGCCCTGCTCGGCGACGAGAGCGACCCGGCCGGACAGGCCGCCCGCCAGCTGGAGTTCTGGCGGACCGCGCTCGCCGGCGCCCCCGATCTGCTCGAACTGCCCTGCGACCGGCCGCGTCCCGCGGTCACGGGGCACCGCGGCGACGCGTTCGCCTTCCCCGTCGACGCGGACACCCACCGGGCCCTGGCGGACCTCGCCCGCGCCCGCGGGTGCAGCCTCTTCATGGTGCTCCAGGCGGGCCTGGCGGTGCTCCTCTCCCGGCACGGAGCCGGCGAGGACATCCCGCTCGGCACCGCCGTCGCCGGACGCACCGACGAAGCCCTCGACGACCTGGTCGGATTCTTCGTCAACACCCTCGTCCTGCGCACCGACCTGAGCGGGGATCCCACCTTCGGCGACGTACTCGACCGTGTGAGGGACTTCGACCTGGCGGCCTACGCCCACCAGGACGTGCCGTTCGAGCGGCTGGTGGACGCCCTCAGCCCGGTCCGGGCCCAGAACCACCATCCGCTGTTCCAGACCATGCTCGTCCTCCAGAACCAGGCGGACGCGGTGGTCGACCTGCCCGGACTCACGGTGGCGGAACAGCCCGTGCACACCGGCATCAGCAAGTTCGACCTGACCTTCACCTTCACCGAGAAGCACGACGGCACGGGCCGCCCCGCCGGCCTCGACGGCGTCCTGGAGTTCTCCACCGAACTCTTCGCCCACGAGACCGCGCACACCCTGGCCGGCCGGCTGACCCGCCTGCTCGCCTCGCTCGCCGCCGACCCCGGCCGCCGCGTCCACACCACCGATGTCCTGGACCCGGCCGAGCGGCGGGACGCCGACCGGGCCGCGCACGGCCCGGTGCGGCCGGTGGCGGCCCGTACGGCACCCGAGGCGTTCCGGGCGCAGTGCGCACGGACCCCCGCGGCGATCGCCGTGCTGGACGGCGGCGCGCACCGCCTCACCTTCGGTGAACTCGACGCGCTCTCCGACGATCTCGCGCACCACCTGAGCACCAGGGGCATCGGGCGCGGCCACCTCGTCGCCCTCGCCCTGGAAGGCACCACCGACCAGGCCGTGGCGATGCTGGCGGTGGCCAAGGCCGGGGCCGCGTACCTGCCCGTCGACCTGGAGTATCCCGAGGCCCGCGTCGCCCACATGCTCGACGACGCCCGCCCGGCCCTGCTCCTCACCCATGGAACCGCACGTGCGGCGCGGTACGGCGCGTCCGTGCCCTGCCTCGCCCTCGACGACCGGGCCGCCTGGTCCACCGGACGGGCCGCGCCGCCGGCCGCCGCTCCGTACCCGCGCGACGCGGCGTACGTCATCTACACCTCGGGTTCCACGGGCCGCCCCAAGGGCGTCGTCGTCACCCACGCCTCCCTGACCAACCACATGGCGTGGATGGCGGGCCACCTCGGACTCACCGACGGGGACCGGGTCCTCGCCCGCACCTCGCCGAGCTTCGACGCCTCGGTCTGGGAGACGTGGCTGCCGCTCCTGCACGGCGGCTCCACGTGCCTCGTGCCGCCCGCCCTCAACCACGACCCGGCGGCCCTCCTGGCCCGTATGCGCGACACGGGGACGACCCTCGTCCAGTTCGTACCCTCGCACCTCTCGGTCGTCCTCACCGAGACGTCCCGCGACGAGGCGCCCACGACACTGCGGGCCGTCCTGTGCGGCGGTGAACCCCTGCCCCGGCAACTGGCGGAGCGCGTCGGGCGGACATGGCGGGCCGAGGTGCACAACCTCTACGGGCCCACCGAGGCGACCATCGACGCCACCGCCCACCGGTACGGGGACACGGGCGCCGCGGGGGAGGGGAACGTGCCGCTCGGCCGCCCCGTCGACAACACCCGTGCCTACGTCCTGGACGCCGGCCTGCGGCCGGTTCCCCCGGGCGTCACCGGCGAGCTCCACATCGCGGGCGAAGGCCTCGCACGCGGCTACCTGGGGCGCGCGGGACTGACCGCCGCGCGGTTCGTCGCCGATCCGTACGGCCCCGCCGGCAGCCGCATGTACCGCACGGGCGACCTCGTCCGACGGGACGCCGACGGCCTGCTCAGCTATGTCACCCGCGCCGACGACCAGGTCAAGCTGCACGGCTTCCGCATCGAACTCGGCGAGATCGAGGCCGCGCTCACCGCGCTCGACGGCATCACCGCCGCCTGCGCCCTCGTCCGCGAGGACCATCCCGGCGAGCGGCGTCTGGTCGCCTACACCGTGTCCGGCGAGCGCGCCGGCGCCGCGGTCCTCACGGACGGCGAACTGCGCGCCCGCCTGATGGAGGTTCTTCCGCCGTACATGGTGCCCGCCGTCCACGTCCCCCTCGACGCGCTGCCGCTGCTGCCCAACGGCAAGACCGACCGGCGCGCCATGCCCGTCCCGGAGCGCCCCGCCGCCCTCCGGCCGGGCGGAGAGCCGCGCACCCCACAGGAACACGTGCTGTGCGAGGCGTTCGCCGCCGTCCTGCGTGCTCCCGCCGTCCGTGCCGACGACGACTTCTTCGCGCTCGGCGGCGACAGCATCCTCTCCATCCAGCTCGTCAGCCGCGTCCGCGACGCGGGCCTCGGCGTCACCCCGCGCGACGTCTTCGTCCACCGCACCCCCGAGGCCATCGCGGCCGTCGCCACCGCCCTCGGCCGGGAGACCGCCGCGCAGGCCGGGCAGGGCACCGGAGAGATGCCGCCGACGCCCATCGCCGCCTGGTTCCTGGAGCGTCCCGGCACCACCGACGGATACAACCAGTCCGGGGTGCTGCTCACGCCCGCGGGCGCCGACGAGGACTCCCTCGTCGCCACCCTCCAACTCCTCATCGACCAGCACGACATGCTCCGGCTGCGGACCACCCGGTCGGCCGGCGGAGCACCCGTGCTCGAAGCCCTGCCGTCCGGTGCCGTCGCCGCCCGGCGCCGCTTCACCCGGGTCGACGTCGCGGGTCTCGACGCCGAGGCCGTCCGCGCCGTCGTCACCGAGGCGGGAGAACAGGCGCGCAGACGGCTGCGGCCCGCGCACGGCGAGGTCGTCGAGGCCGTCTGGTGCGATGCCGGGCCCCGCGCCCGCGGGCGGCTGCTGCTCGTCGTGCACCACCTGGCCGTCGACGCGGTCTCCTGGCGTATCCTCGCCGCCGACGTGGCGCTCGCCTGGCAGACCGTCTCCGAGGCCACGGCCTCCGGCGAGCGGCCCCCGGCACCGCGCCCGGCCACCACGTCCTACCGGCAGTGGGCACAGCTCCTGGCCTCCCAGGCGAACACGCCCAGGCGCGAGGACGAACTAGCCATGTGGCAGACCGTGTTGAGCACACGGGATCCGCAGCTGGGTTACAGGCCGCTCGACCCCGACCTGGACACCGCCGACCGGACGCGCACCCTCGTCACCCACCTGCCCGCCACCTGGACGAGGTCCCTGCTCACCACCGCCCCCGCCGCCTTCCACGCCGGGGTGGACGACGTCCTGCTCACGGGCCTCGCCCTCGCCGTCTGCTCCTGGCGTGCGGAACGGGCCGCCGCCCTCGGCGGGTCCCAGCCCGGCGGCACCGCCGTCCTGCTCGACCTGGAGGGCCACGGCCGCGAGCAGATCGCCGACCACCTCGACCTCTCCCGGACGGTCGGCTGGTTCACCAGCCTCTACCCGGTCCGGCTCGACCCCGGACCCGTCGACGCCCGCACCCCCGGACGCTTCGACGCCGCGCTGGTCGAGCGCGCCCTCAAACGCGTCAAGGAGCAGCTGCGCGCCGTCCCCGACCACGGCGTCGGCTACGGAATGCTGCGCCACCTCAACCCAGCCGCCCGGCAGGTGCTGGCCTCCTCGCCCGACCCTCAGATCGGCTTCAACTACCTCGGCAGGTACGCCGCTTCGCCCGCCGTGGCGGACGGCGCCGAAGGCGCCGACTGGGACGTCCTGCTCGACGGCGGCGGACCACGCAGCCAGGACCCCGACATGCCCGTGCACCACGTCCTCGACATCAACGCGCACACCGAGGACCTGGCGGACGGTCCGCGCCTGGTGACCCGCTGGACCTGGCCCAGCGACCTCCTCAAGGAGGAGGACGTGGAGTCCCTGTCCGACGCCTGGACCCGCGCCCTGCGCGCCGTGGCCGAACACGCCGAACGACCCGACGCGGGCGGCTACACACCGTCCGACCTTCCCCTGGTCTCGCTCGGCCAGGCCCAGATCGACCGACTGCAGAACAAGTGGGGTGGACGCAAGTGACCGGGTTCCGACTGGAAGACGTACTGCCGCTGACGCCGTTGCAGGCAGGCATGCTCTTCCACGCGCTGTACGACTCCCACGCAGTGGACGTCTACACGGCGCAGTTCGTCTTCGACCTCGAAGGCCCCGTGAGCTTCCCCGCCCTGCACGCCGCCGTCGGCGGTCTGCTGCGGCGGCACGCCAACCTGCGGGTCGGCTTCCTCCACGAGGACCTGGACGAGCCCGTGCAGGCCGTCGCCGCCGAGGTACCGGTTCCGCTGGAGGAGCTGGACCTGAGCGCGGTGGACGGTACGGGCACGGCTCAGGAGCGCCTCAGCGCGTTCCTCGCCGCCGACCGGACCCGCCGCTTCGACCTCACCACTCCGCCGCTGATGCGGTTCACCCTCGTGCGTACCGGTCCTGAGAGGCACCGGCTCGTCATGACGAGCCATCACATCCTGCTCGACGGTTGGTCGATGCCGCTGCTCGTGCGGGAGCTGTTCGAGCTGTACGCGCGCCGGGGCGACGACAGTGCTCTGCCGCGCGTCGTCCCGTACCGCACCTACCTCGCCTGGCTGGCCCAGCAGGACCGTGCCGCCGCCCTGGACGCCTGGCGCACCGCCCTGACCGGTGTCGAGTCGCCCACCCTGCTCGCGGGGAGGGGCGGGGCGGACGTGCCCGGCTCCGGCGAGCTGCCCGAGACCCTCGTCCTCGAACTGGACGCGGCCACGACGCACCGGCTGCGCGAGACGGCCCGCGCGCACCGTCTCACCCTCAACACCCTGGTCCAGGGCGCCTGGGGGCTGCTGCTCGCGTACCGCACCGGACGCTCGGACGTCGTGTTCGGCACCACCGTCTCCGGCCGGCCGCCGGAGATTCCCGGCATCGAGTCGATGGTCGGCCTGTTCATCAACACCGTGCCGGTACGGCTCCGCCCGGCACCCGGCGAGACGCTGGCCGCGCTCCTGACCCGGCTCCAGGAGGAGCAGAGCCGCCTCCTCGGCCACCAGTACGTGGGCCTGACCGAGATACGCGGTGTCACCGGGCTGGACGAACTCTTCGACACACTGGCCGTGTTCGAGAACTATCCGATGGACGCGGAGGCCCTGCGCACCGCGCAGCAGGGGCTGCCCGGTCTCGCCGTCACCGGCTTCAGCGGCACGGACGCGGCCCACTACCCGCTCACCCTCACCATCGCTCCGGGCGAGTCCCTGAAAATCACCTTCGGTTACCGGGCCGCCGTCCTCGGCCACGACGAGGTGGCCCGCACGGTCGCCCGCATGCGACGCCTGCTGACGGCCATGGCGGACGGGCTCGACGGCCGCGCCGACGCCGTCCCCGTGCTTCTGGACGGCGAGCGCGAGACGTTGATCTCCCGGGGGATCGGCGCCGGACTCCTCCGCGGCACCCTGGACGAGAGCATCCCGGCCGCCGTCGCGCGGCGTACCGCCCTCCACCCGGACGCGGTGGCCGTGTCCGGGGCCGGCGAGCGGCTGACCTACCGGCAACTCGACGAGCTGTCGGCCGGGCTGGCGGGCGCGCTGACAGGGGCGGGAACCGGCGCCGAGGAAGGCGTCGGCATCCTCATGGGACGCTCCACGGCCCTCGTCACCGCGTCCCTGGCGGCCCTGCGGGCGGGCGCCGCCTACGTACCGCTCGATCCGAGCTGGCCGGCCGAACGGCTCACCCGTGTCGCAGAGGTGGCCACCCTCCGCGCCCTGGTGGTCGACGGGACCACCCGTACACACCCGTGGGTGCGCGCACTCGGCCCTGACGTGCACGTGATCACCGTCGACGCCGCGGGCCGGGTCGGGCAAGGAGGACCCGCCGCCCGAGGGGCCCTCCCCGCCGTCGGGGGCGGCGCCGGGCTCGCCTACGTGATGTTCACCTCCGGCTCCACGGGGCTGCCCAAGGGGGTCGGCGTCACGCACGCCGACATCACCGCCCTGGTCTCCGACCGGACGTGGGGCGACGGCGCCGCCGAAGCCGTCCTGCTGCACTCGGCGTACGTCTTCGACGCCTCCACCTTCGAGATCTGGGCCCCCCTGCTCAACGGGGGCCGTGTCGTCGTGGCCCCCGAGGGTGCTCTCCAGCCCGCTGTACTCCGCGACCTCGTGGCCCGCGACGGGGTGACGGCGGCGTTCCTGACGACGGCCCTGTTCAACGTCATCGCCGAGACCGACCCCGGAGCCCTCGGCCTGCTCCGCCTGGCCGCCTCGGGAGGCGAGGCAGCGGCGCCCGGCGTCCTCCAGAGCCTTGCCGCCGCACACCCCGGCACCGCCTTCTTCAACGTCTACGGCCCCACCGAGACCACCACGTTCGCCACGCTCCACCGCGTACGCCCGAGCGACGCTCCGGGCGTCGCGCCCCCGATCGGCCGCCCGCTCGACGGTATGCGTGCCTACGTCCTGGACGGGGCGATGCGGCCCGTGCCGCCAGGGGCCGAGGGCGAACTGTACGTCGCGGGCCCCGGAGTCGCGCGCGGTTACCTGGGCCGTCCCGGCCTCACCGCCACCCGCTTCGTCGCCGACCCGTTCGCCGGTACGGGGGCGCGGATGTACCGCACCGGCGACCTCGTGCGCAGGGACCCCGACGGAACCCTCCACCACGTGGCCCGGGCCGACCAGCAGATCAAGCTCAGGGGCCACCGCATCGAGCCCGCCGAGATCGAGGCGGTGCTCCGCACCGACCCGTCCGTGCGCGCCGCCTGCGTCCTGGTCCGCGAGGATCTGCCGGGCGACCGGACCCTGACCGCCTACGTCGTCCCGGCAGCCGGACGTACCCCGGACCCGGACCTGCTCGCCGCCCACGTCGGAAGTCAGCTGCCCGCCTACATGGTGCCTTCGGTCATACAGCCGCTCGACACGCTTCCGCTGACCACCAACGGCAAGCTCGACCGGTCGGCCCTCCCGGCCCCCGCCACCCCGCCCGGCGCGGGCAGCCGCCCGCCGCGCACCGCCCACGAGGAGATCCTCGCCGGGCTGTTCGCCGATGTGCTGGGCGTGGACCGCGTCGGTGTCGACGACAGCTTCTTCGCCCTGGGCGGCCACTCCCTGCTCGCCACCCGCCTCGTCGGCCGCGTCCGCACCGCCCTCGTGCCGCAGGAACGCCCCGACGCACTCCCGCTGTCCTACGCGCAGCAGCGCCTGTGGTTCCTCCACCGCCTCGAAGGCCCCTCGGCCACCTACAACATCCCCTTCGCCCTGCGCATCGACGGACCGCTCGACGCGGAGGCACTGCGCCTGGCCCTCCGCGACGTCATCACCCGGCACGCCGCCCTGCGCACCGTCTTCCCGGAGTACGACAGCCGACCGCGCCAGCACATCACCGCGCCGGACGACGTCCGCCTCCCGTTCGCCGTCGAAGCCGTCGACGAGCAAGGACTGTCCGACCGGATCAGGGCAGCCGCGGCCGCACCGATCGACATCGAGCACCGCCTCCCTCTGCGGGCGACCCTGCTGCGCCCGGCCGAGGACTCCCACGTCCTGGTCCTCGTGATCCACCACATCGCCGCCGACGGCTCGTCCCTGGCAACCCTCGCCCGCGACCTCGGCTCCGCCTACCGCGCGCGCATCCGTGCCGAGGTGCCGGGGTGGGCCGAACTCCCCGTCGACTACGCCGACCACACGCTCTGGCAGCGCCGTCTGCTGGGCGACGAGCACGACCCCGAGAGCCTCGTGGCACGGCAACTTGCCCACTGGAAAGACGCGTTGAAAGGGCTGCCGGAGATGGTCGCCCTGCCCTGGGACCGACCGCGCCCTGCCACACCCCGGCACGCCGGCGCCACCCACGACTTCGCACTCGGCACCACCACCGCCAGGCGCGTCGCGAGCCTCGCCCGCAGCAGCGGATGCAGCGTCTTCATGGTGCTCCAGGCCGCCCTCTCGACCGTCCTCTCCCGGCACGGCGCCGGCCACGACATCCCGCTCGGCACGGCCGTCGCCGGACGCACCGACGAGGCGGCGTCGGACCTCGTCGGCTTCTTCGTCAACACACTCGTGCTGCGCACGGACCTGACGGGCGACCCCACGTTCCTCGAACTCCTGCACCGAGTGAAGGAGTTCGACCTCTCCGCCTACGCGCATCAGGACGTCCCGTTCGAGCGCCTCGTGGAACTGCTCAACCCCGCCCGCTCGCAGAACCACCACCCGCTGTTCCAGACCATGCTCATCCTCCAGAACCACACCCCGGCCGCCCCCGTGGACCTGCCCGGCCTCACCACCAGTGGTGTGCCGGCCGCCCCCGGGGTCAGCAAGTTCGACCTGTCGTTCACCTTCACCGAGACGTACGACGACGGCGGCACGCCCAGCGGCATGCGCGCCGCCGTCGACTACGCGACGGAGCTTTTCGACGCCGCCACGGTCCGCGACCTCGCCGCACGGCTCGTCCTGCTGCTCGACTCCGTGACCGCCGACCCCGACCGCCCCCTGAGCACGTACGAGGTGCTGACCCCCGCCGAGCGCTCCCGGCTCGTCGCCTGGGGGACCGGGCCCGTCGAGAACCTGCCGGAGTCGACCGTCCCCGCGCTCTTCGAGCAGTGGGCCCGGCGCACCCCGGACGCCCCGGCGGTCCGCGACGCCGGCACCACCCTCACCTACGGCGAGCTCGACGCCCGCGCCGACGCCGTCGCCCACCACCTCGCGGCGCGGGGCATCGGCCCCGAGGACCGGGTGGCGGTCGCCCTGCCCCGCACCCACGACCTCGTCGTGACCCTGCTCGCCATCCTCAAGGCCGGGGCGGCATACGTGCCGCTCGACCCCGACTACCCGGCCCCGCGCCTGTCGTACATGCTCGACGACGCCCGGCCGCGCCTCCTCCTCACCACGCCCGCCATCCGCCGCCGCCTCCCGGACTCCCCGGTGCCCTGCCTGTACACCGGCGACCTGGAGAGCGGCACGCCGACGTCGGCGCACACCGGCCCCGCCCCGGCCCTGCTCCCGGCGCACCCGGCGTACGTCATCTACACCTCCGGCTCCACCGGGCGCCCCAAGGGCGTCGTGGTCACCCACCGGGGCGCCGGCGCCATGGCCAGGACCCAGAGCGAGCGGCTGCGCGTCGCCCCGGGCAGCCGGGTGCTGCACCTGGCCTCCGTCAGCTTCGACGCCGCGTTCTGGGAGCTCTGCATGGGGCTGCTCTCCGGGGCCTGCCTGGAGATCGACGAACGGGAAGCCCTGCTGCCCGGGCCCACCCTCGCCGCCCGGGTCCGCGAGCGGGGCGTCACCCACCTCACCCTGCCGCCCGCCGCACTGGCGGTCATGCCGCCCGGTTCGCTGCCCGCCGGGACGACGATGGTCCTCGCCGGAGAGGCATGCCCGCCGGCCCTGGCGCGCACCTGGGCGCGGGACCGGTTCCTCGTCAACGCCTACGGCCCGACCGAGACCACCGTGTGCGCGACCATGAGCACCTTCCAGCACGCGGACGGGCCGCTCGCCCCCGACCGCACCGTCTCCATCGGCGTCCCCGTCAACGGCACCCGCGTCCACGTCCTGGACGACAGGCTGGCCCCCGTGCCGCCCGGCGTCGTCGGTGAACTGTACGTCTCGGGCGAGGGAGTGGCCCGTGGGTACCACGGCCGGGCAGCCCTGACCGCGTCCCGCTTCGTGGCCGACCCGTCCGACCGGGCGGGGGGCCGCATGTACCGCACCGGTGACCTGGTGCGCTGGACGGCCGACGGGGAGCTCGTCTACGTCTCCCGCGTCGACGACCAGGTCAAACTGCGCGGGTTCCGCATCGAGCTGGGTGAGATCGAGGCCGCGCTCACCGCCCTGCCCGGCGTCGCGGCGGCCTGTGCCGTCGTCCGGGAGGACCGGCCCGGCGACCGGCGCCTGGTCGCCTACACCGTGCCCGCGGACGGCGCGGACGGCCCGGACGACGCGGGGGTACGCGCGCACCTCGCCGCCACCCTGCCCGACCACATGGTCCCGGCGGCCCACGTACGGCTCGACGCCCTGCCCGTCACCCCCAACGGCAAGACCGACCGGCGCGCCCTGCCCGCACCCGACCACGCCGTCACGGCGGGCGGCCGTGCACCGGGCACCGCCCGCGAACGCGCCCTGTGCGAGGCCTTCGCGGAGACACTCGGCGTACCCGAGGTCGGTGTCACGGACGACTTCTTCGCCCTCGGCGGCCACTCGCTGCTCGCCGTGACCCTCGCCCAGCGGATCGGGGAACGCTGCGGCCGTCGCCCCTCCCTGCGCGCCCTGTTCGCGGCGCCGACCGTCGAAGGCGTGGCCCGTCTCCTGGAGAGCGAGGCGGGGGAGGAGTCCCAGGCGGGCCCGGTCGCACCGGACCTCGCCGCCGAGGTCCGTCTGGCGCCGGACATCACCGGCACGCGGCGGAGCGGCACGGTCCCGGGCCGGAGGCTCGACCGCCCTTCCGCGCGCCCGCTGCTGACCGGCGCCTCCGGCTTCCTCGGCGCGTTCCTCCTGCGGGACCTCATCGAGACCACCGACGGCCCGGTCGACTGCCTCGTGCGCGCCGAGGACGAGCAGCGCGCCGCCCACCGGCTGCGGGCCAACCTGGAGCGCTACGGCCTGTGGCGTCCCCGGTACGCGGACCTGATCGTCCCCGTCCCGGGGGACCTGGCTGCCCCCGGCCTCGGTCTGTCAGCCGAGGACCGGGCCGCCCTGGCCCGCCGCCTCGGCCCGGTCGTCCACAACGGCGCACGCGTCAACTTCGCCGCCGCTTACGGTGATCTTCGCGCCCCCAACGTCGCGGGCACCGAGGAACTGCTGCGTCTGCTCGCCGACTCCGCGTCACCCGGGATGCATTACGTCTCGACCACGAGCGTCTTCGCCCCGGTGGCCGGCCCGCATCCCGCCGCCGTCACGGAGTCGACCCCGACGGGACCGGCGTCCGACCTGCCCGACGGATACGCGCAGAGCAAGTGGGTCGCCGAGCAGCTCATCGGCCTGGCCCGCGAACGCGGGCTGCCGGTGACCGTCTACCGGCCCGGCCGCATCAGCGGCGACACCACCACCGGAGCCTGCCAGGAACGCGACCTGCTCTGGCAGCTCGTCAAGGGGTGCCTCCAGGCGGGCGCGGTGCCGGACCTGCCGCACGGGTCGACCGACTGGGTGCCCGTGGACCACGTCAGCGCGGCCGTGGTGGCGCTCTCCGCGACCGGCCGGACGGGGGCCGAGACCTACCACCTCACCAACCCGGACGCACCGGGTCTGGACCGCGTCTTCGAAGCGGCCGCCCGCCTGGGCCACGAGCTGCACACGGTTCCCGCGCCGGACTGGCAGGCCCGCGTCGCGGCGCAGCACGACAACGCGGCTCAACTGTTCCTGGGCGACGCGGGACGGACGAGGCACGAGGCGATCGACCACCGCGACTTCGACTCCAGCCGGACGGCAAAGGCCGCGGCGGCACTGGGCGTCCACCTGCCCCTCCTGACGGACGACACCCTGACGCGTTACCTGACCTACTTCCAGGAAACGGGTTTCCTGCCCACTCCGCGGGGGGTGCGGGCGACGGCGTAGCCGTCACGGTTGCTCCCTGCCACGGGCGGGGAGCAACCGGTCGTCAGGCCCCACTGTCAGTGCCTCCTCCTAGGGTGAAGACATCACTCGGGGAGCCTCGCAGAGGGAGCAGCATCGTGCCCACCAACAAGATCCAGCACAAGGTGAACCACGTCGCGTTGGTAGTGGACTGTTCGGGTTCCATGCATCAGCACCAGGGCCAGCTCATCCGCGTCGTGGACGAGTTCGTGGCGGGGCTGAAGGCCGAGTCGGACAACCTCGGACATGAGACCCGCATCAGCCTGTACTCCTTCGACCACAGGGTGGAGAACCTGGTCTGGGACATGGATGTGAAGCATCTGCCGTCCATGCGGGGCCTGTACAAGGTCAACAACGGCGCCACGGCCCTCATCGAGGCCTCGCTGAAGTCCCTGGAGGACCTGGGGCACATCTGGGAGGAATACGGCGAGCACAGCTTCCTCCAGATCGTCGTGACGGACGGCGAGGAGAACGCCTCGGGCGGCGACAGGCGGCACGACGGGGACATGTCCATACTCGGCCCCTGGCTCGACAGGATCACGGCGAAGATGGGCGGGCTCCCGAGCCACTGGACCTCCGCGATCCTCGTCCCCAACTCGCTGGCGAAGCGAACCGCTCAGAACTACGGCTTCCCGGCCGGGAACATAGCCATCTGGGACGCGGACTCCCAGAAGGGCGTCGAGGACGCGATCGGCACCGTGCGCGCCGCCGCCACCAGCTTCCTGCGGGGCCGTGAGCAGGGTGTGCGCGGCACGAAGAACCTGTTCGCCGTCGGCCAGGACATATCGGTCGACGAGGTGCGGGCGAACCTCGAACCGGTCTCCGCCGACAAGTACCGGCTCCTGAAGGTCGACAAGGAGGTCGAGATCCGCGCCTTCGTCGACTCGCATCCGGGTGTGTCGTACCAACGCGGCTCCTGCTACTACCAGCTGGGCAGCCGGGTCCAGGTTCAGCCCGACAAGGAGGTCATCGTGGTCGAGAAGGACACCGACCGCGCGTACACCGGCGACGCGGCGCGCAGCCTCCTGTTCGGCACGGGCATCCACGGGACCGTCTCGGTCAAGGCGGGGAACAACCCCAAGCTGGAGGTGTACGTGCAGAGCCGCTCGGTGAACAGGAAGCTCAAGGCCGACACGCGCCTGCTGATCATGCTCTGACGCGCCGGTGCCGGCTCTCCGCCGGTTCGGCCTCGGGTGGCGGCAGTGTGAACGGACCGTCAGGTCGCCTTCAAGCGGCGTTCGTTGGCGGCGCGAAGGCGCCTCGCGTGTCGACAATTCACCCTGTGGAGATTGCGTGGATAACGAGATGGTTACTAAGGTCAGGCCTCGAACCTTCGCACGGTTGATCGCCCACCCAGGGTGACGGCGGAGGAACCGCCGTGTCCGTGACCTGCACGGAGCCGGGGATTCGCCCATGTCCCCCCACAGCCCGGTTGGCGGCTCGAGGAAGAAGGAGCCTGCCTTCGTGGCGTCCCACCGTCGTCCCAAGCAGCCGAGCCGCGCCCGCGTGACCGTGCTCACCGCGACCGCCGCCGCGGCCGTGGCCCTGACCTCCCAGGCCGCCCACGCCGACCCCAAGCCGACCAAGAGCGAGGTCAAGGCGAAGGTCGACAAGCTCTACCACGAGGCCGAGGTCGCGACCGAGAAGGCCAACGGCGCCAAGGAGCAGCAGGACAAGCTCAAGAAGCAGGCCGACGCGCTCCAGGACAAGGTCGCCCGCGGCCAGGACGAGCTCAACACCCTGCGCGGCGAGCTCGGTTCGCTCGCCACCGCGCAGTACCGCTCCGGCGGCCTCGACCCGTCGGTCCAGCTGCTGCTCTCCTCGGACCCGGACAGCTTCCTCGACCAGGCCTCCGCGCTCGACCAGCTGACGGCCAAGCAGGCCGAGTCGCTGCAGAAGATCCAGGCGAAGCAGCGCACCCTCGCGCAGCAGCGCGAGGAGGCCGAGGGCAAGCTCGCGGACCTCGCCGACGTCCGCAAGACGCTGAACGAGAACAAGAAGAAGTACCAGGGCAAGCTGGCCGACGCCCAGAAGCTGCTGAACACCCTCACCGCGGCCGAGCGCGCCAAGATGGCCGAGGACGAGCAGCGTGCCAGCCGCGCCGCCGGTGACCGGGTCGACCTCGGCAACGAGGTCCCCGCCTCCGCCCGTGGCGCCGCCGCCCTCCAGGCCGCCTCCACGCAGCAGGGCAAGGCGTACGTCTCCGGCGCCACCGGCCCCAACGCCTACGACTGCTCGGGTCTGACCCAGTGGGCGTACGCCCAGGCCGGTGTCCAGATCACCCGCACCACGTACACCCAGATCAACGACGGTGTCCGGATCGGCCGCAGCGCCCTGAAGCCGGGCGACCTGGTCTTCTTCAACAACACCTCGCACGTGGGCCTGTACGCGGGCAACAACCAGATCCTGCACGCCCCGAAGCCCGGCGCCGTGGTCCGCTACGAGTCGATGGACTACATGGGCACCTTCCAGTTCGGCGTCCGCGTCTGACGCCCGAACGGGCGAATCGCGGCACCCCCGACCCAGCCCCGCCCCGCCGGAGACCACAGGTCACCGGCGGGGCGGGGCTTTCAGGTTCCCTTCCCCTTCCGGCGTGGCCTTTGTCCGCGCCGTAGCCGTCCGGTTACTGTCTGCGCTGCCGCGCAGCTCCCGGTCGTCGGTCCGCCCGTCCCGGGCGGCAGGGGCTGCGCACATCTGCGTACAGCGGAAGGGAGTGCGGCTTCCAGTGGTGTCGCATCGCCGCCCCACCCGGCCCGGCCTCAACCGTGGCGTCCGGGCCACCGTCCTGTCCGCCGCCGCGGCCACCGCGGCGGCCGGCCTCCAGGCCGCACCCGCGAGCGCCGTGCCCGAGGAGACCCACGGGACGGCGAAGGCCGCGGTCGACCGGCTGTACGGGGAGGCCGAGCGCGCCACCGAGCAGTACAACGCCGCGCGGGAGAGCCTCGGCCGGCTGCGCGGCCGGATCTCCAGGGCCCAGGACTCGGCGGCGCGGACGCAGGAGGGTGTCAACCGGATGCGGGCGTCCCTCGGCTCGATGGCCGGCGCGCAGTACCGCTCGGGTGGCATCGACCCGTCGGTCGCCCTCCTGCTCTCCTCGGACCCGGACACCTTCCTGGACCGGGCCGCCGCTCTGGACCGCGTGGGCGAGCGCCGGGCCGTGACACTGCGCAAGCTCCACCAGGCCCAGCGGAAGATCGCGCAGAGCCGTGCGGAGGCCGCCGGGGCCCTCGCCGCCATGGAACGGGAGCGCGCGGCGGTGGCGCGCCACAAGCGCTCCGTGGAGGGCAGACTCGCCCGCGCCCGAGAACTCCTCCGCACCCTGCCCGCCACCGACCGTGAGTCCGTCGGCCGCGCATCCCGCTCCGGCCCCTCCGCGACGCCGACCGAGGGAGCCCCCGCCTCCGCACGCGGCCTGGCGGCTCTCATGGCCGCCCGGCAGGCCCTCGGCCGCCCGTACGTCTGGGGCGCCAACGGGCCCGCGGGGTTCGACTGCTCCGGACTGATGCAGTGGGCGTACGCGCAGGCCGGGGTCGGACTGCCCCGGACCTCGCAGGCGCAGCGTCACGCCGGCCGCATGGTGCCTCTCGCGCAGGCGCGGCCGGGCGATCTGGTCGCCTACCGCGAGGACGCCAGTCACATCGGGATGTACGCGGGAAACGGGCAGGTCATCCACGCCCCGTACCCCGGAGCGCCGGTGCGCTACGACCCCGTCGGCATGATGCCCGTCTCCTCGGTCACCCGGGTATGACCGTACGATCGGCCCGATGGCTGTTCGGACGCAGGACGCGCGGCGGGAGCGCACCCGCAGACGGAGCACGGCGGGCGCCGTGCTCGCCGCTCTGCTGCTCGCGCCCGCCTGCGCCGGTCCCGGGGACTCCGCCACCGGCATCACCGCACAGGAGGTCGGCGCCGCCCTGGACCGCCGGGCCGAGGCGGTCATGGAGCGCGACACCGACGCGTACCTGGCCGCGCTCGACCCCCGTGCCGCCTCCTTCCGGGCCGCGCAGCGCACCGAACTGGGCAACCTCGCCGACGTACCGCTGGAGTCCTGGGCGTACAAGGTGAAGGACGTCACCGACGAGGGCGCGGGCCGGGTGACCGCCGAGGTCGAGCTGCGCTACCGGATCAAGGGCTACGACATGGCCCCCATGTCCTCCTCCCGCACGGTGGAGCTGGTCCGCCGGGGGGAGGACCGCAGCTGGTACATCGCCGCGGACCGGGCCGCCGACGGCTCCCCGGCGCAGCTCTGGCAGCAGGGCGACGTCGACGTCGTACGGGGCACGCACAGCCTGGTCCTCGGGGTCGGCCGCCGGGGAGCGGAGCTGCGCCGGATCGCGGCCACCGCGGACCGGGCCGTCCCCGCCGTCACCGGCAGCTGGCCGGAGCCCTGGGCGGAGCGGGTCGTGGTGCTCGTCCCGGAGTCAGTGGAGGACATGGCGGGGCTCCTGGACTCACCCGCGTCCAGCTACCGGGGCATAGCGGCGGTCACCACCGGCAAGGTCGGCGGGAGCGGCCGGGAGCCCGCGGACCGGGTGATCGTCAATCCGCAGGCGTACGGCATGCTCGGCGACTTCGGGCAGCGGGTCGTCCTCACCCACGAGACCACCCATGTGGCGACCCGGGCACACACCTCCGCCGCCACTCCCGTCTGGCTCTCCGAGGGCTACGCCGACCGGACCGCCTACCGGCAGGAGAGCCGCACCGCCCCGGAGATCGCGCCGGAGCTCGCCGAGGCCGTCCGGCGCGGTGACCTGCCCGCGCGGCTTCCGACCGACGAGGACTTCGGCTTCGGCGAGGACGCGGCGAAACTCTCGCAGGCCTACGAGGGCGCCTGGCTGGCCTGCGAGCTGATCGCGCGGGACTGGGGCGAGGAGGAGCTGATCGCCTTCTACAAGGCCGTGGGGAGCCGTTCCGAGCGGGCCGGCGCCGTCGAGCAGGCCATGCACACGGTGCTCGGCACCACCCCCCAGGACTTCACGGCGCGCTGGCGGGAGTATCTGCGCGCCCGGCTGGGCTGACCCGCTCCGCCGCGGGCCCCCGCTCCGCCCCCGGCACGGTGTCCCGCCAGAGCCGCCGCCCGGCGCTCAGCACCGCGGCGAGCAGCAGACCGTTGCGTACGGCCATGAGCTCCAGGCCCTTCGCGTCACTGGCCACCACGTGCCCGAAGCCGAGCGGGAACTCCAGCAGGGTGACGGCCGTGGCCACCAGGACGAGACAGGCGGGCAGCGCCATCCTGCTGCCCCGGAAGACCAGGCACACCGCGGCGACACCGAGCGGCCACACCATGTACTGGGGGCTGATGACACGGCTGGTCACGGTGAACAGCAGCACCGCGGTGAACGCCGCGTCGGCCGGGGTGTGCACCGCGAACGTACGGGCCCGCAGCCGCCACACCAGCAGCCAGCCGAAGGCGAGCACGCTCAGGGCCAGGGTCAGGGTGCTCACCAGCGCCACGTGCGGGCCGGCGAACTCCATCGAGCCGTAGCGCAGCTCCACCCGGCCCTCCCAGCCGAACCGCCGGGCCACATGGAAGACCAGCGCCCCCAGTGACTCGATCTCCAGCCCCCGGTCCCGCTGGAACGTCAGGAAGGCGAACGCGCCGGGCACCGCCACCGCCGCCACCAGGGCCAGCAGCGCGCCCGTCACCGCCGCGGCCGACCAGGACCGCCGGGTGGCCCTGCCCCGCGCGGTGCCCACCAGCACCAGCACCGGCCACACCTTCAGCAGCGTGCCGAAGGCGGCCAGCGCCCCCATCACCCGGGGGTGACGGACACCCGCCAGCAGCGCCGCCACCGCGACGGCCGTCACCATCAGGTCGTAGCGCGCGTACACGGTCGGCCCGAGCAGCGGCACGCCCGCCACCCACAGCCAGGCGCCCGCGTCGCGCATGCCCGGACGGCTTCCCGCGTACAGCAGCAGACCGAACACCAGCGCGTCACAGAGCAGCACGAGGACGAAGAAGGCGGACGCGTACTCCAGGAAGGGCAGCAGATCCGGGGAGAGCACGGCCAGGGCGGCGGCGGGCGGATACTGCCACGTGACGTCGTCCAGCGGATACGTGCCGGCGCGGAGCACCTCGTACCAGCCCCGGTAGATCACCGAGACGTCGCTCGTGACATCCGGGCCCGGCACCGTGAACACCTTGAAGACGCAGAGCAGCAGCACCGCCCGGGTGAGGCCCCACAGGGCGAGGGACAGAGCCCGGCCGCCCGTACCTGTCCTGACCGTCATGCACGCCATGATGCAGGCCGGGGCTGTGCGGGAGCCGTCAGGCAGGGCCGTCGGGCCGCCCGGTACTGTCGGCGGCGATGGACAAGACGCTGATCGTGACGAACGACTTCCCGCCCCGCCCCGGCGGCATCCAGGCCTTCCTGCACAACATGGCGCTGCGCATGGACCCCGACCGGATCGTGGTCTACGCCTCCACCTGGAAGCGCGGCACGGAAGGCGCCGAGGCCACCGCCGCCTTCGACGCCGAGCAGCCGTTCACCGTCGTGCGCGACCGTACGACGATGCTGCTGCCCACCCCGGGGGTCACCCGGCGAGCGGTCCGGCTGCTGCGTGAACACGGCTGCTCCTCCGTGTGGTTCGGCGCGGCCGCCCCCCTCGGTCTGATGGCGCCCGCGCTGCGCGGGGCCGGTGCCCGCCGGATCGTGGCCACCACCCACGGCCACGAGGCGGGCTGGGCGCAACTGCCCGCGTCCCGGCAGCTGCTGCGCCGCATCGGCGAGGGCACCGACACCATCACCTACCTCGGCGAGTACACCCGGTCCAGGATCGCCGCCGCGCTCACCCCCGAGGCCGCCGGCCGCATGGTGCAGCTGCCGCCCGGGGTCGACGAGAAGACCTTCCACCCGGCCTCCGGCGGCGACCGGATCAGGGCCCGGCTCGGGCTCGCCGACCGTCCCGTCGTCGTGTGCGTGTCGCGGCTCGTGCCGCGCAAGGGCCAGGACACCCTCGTCCTGGCCATGCCCGCGATCCTGGCGCGCGTGCCGGACGCGGTCCTGCTCGTCGTGGGCGGGGGTCCGTACGCCGGGCAGCTGAGGAAGCTGGCGGCCGAGACCGGCGTCGAGGAGTCCGTGCGCTTCACCGGGGCGGTGCCCTGGGAGGAGCTGCCCGCGCACTACGGCGCCGGCGACGTGTTCGCCATGCCCTGCCGCACCCGGCGCGGCGGGCTCGACGTCGAAGGCCTCGGCATCGTCTATCTGGAGGCGTCCGCGACCGGACTGCCCGTCGTGGCGGGCGACTCGGGTGGCGCCCCCGACGCCGTGCTCGACGGCGAGACCGGCTGGGTGGTGCGGGGCGGCTCCGCCGAGGAGTCCGCCGACCGGATCGTCGCCCTCCTCCGCGACCCGGAACTGCGCCGGCGCATGGGGGAGCGGGGCAGGGCGTGGGTCGAGGAGAAGTGGCGCTGGGACCTGCTCGCCGAGCACCTGAAGACGCTGCTCTGAGCACGCAGGAGGGCCCGCACCGTCACGGTGCGGGCCCTCCTGCGTGCGTCCGGGTTCAGCCGCGGTAGATCGACTCGACCTCGTCCGCGAAGTCCTTCGCCACGACGTTGCGCTTCAGCTTCAGCGAGGGCGTGATGTGGCCCGCCTCCTCGGTGAACTGAGCTGCCAGAACACGGAACTTGCGTACCGACTCCGCCTTGGAGACCGCCGCGTTGCCGTCGTCCACGGCCCGCTGCACCTCGGCCAGCAGATCCGGGTCGTCGCGCAGCGAGACCGCGGTCGACCCGGCGGGCTTGCCGTTCTCCTCGGCCCAGCGGGAGAGGAACTCCTCGTCGAGGGTGAGCAGCGCGCCGACGAACGGGCGTCCGTCGCCGACCACCATGCACTCGGCCACCAGGGCGTGCGCGCGGATCCGGTCCTCGATCACCGCGGGCGCGACGTTCTTGCCGCCCGCCGTGACGATGATCTCCTTCTTACGGCCCGTGATCGCGAGATAGCCGTCCTCGTCGAGCGTGCCGATGTCACCCGTGTGGAACCAGCCGTCGGCCAGCGCCTCGGCCGTCGCGGCCTCGTTCTGCCAGTACCCGGTGAACAGGTGCTCGCCGTGCAGCAGCACCTCGCCGTCGTCCGCGATCCGTACGACCGAGCCCGGCAGCGGCTGGCCGACCGTACCGATCTTCTGCCGGTCCCAGGGGTTGAAGGCCGTGGCCGCGCAGCTCTCGGTGAGGCCGTAGCCCTCCAGCACCGTGAAGCCGATGCCGCGGAAGAAGTGGCCGAGCCGCTCGCCCAGCGGCGCGCCACCGGAGATCGCGTACTCGCCCCGGCCGCCGAGCACGGCCCGCAGCTTGCTGAACACCAGCTTGTCGAAGACCTTGTGCTTGACCTTCAGGCCCACCGAGGGGCCCTCGGGCGTGCCCAGCGCGCGGCTGTACGCGATCGCGGTGTCGGCCGCCTTGTCGAAGATCCTGCCCTTGCCGTCGGCCTGGGCCTTGGCCCGCGCCGAGTTGTAGACCTTCTCGAACACCCGCGGCACACCGAGGATCAGCGTCGGCCGGAACGAGGCCAGCTCGTCCGTCAGGTTCTTGATGTCCGGCACGCAGCCGAGCTTGATCGGGGCCATCACCGACGCGACCTCGACCAGCCGGCCGAAGACGTGCGCGGTGGGAAGGAAGAGCAGGACGGAGCACTCGCCCGTACGGAAGAGGGGCTTGAGCCGCTCCACGATGTTGCCGCACTCCGCGAAGAAGCTGCGGTGCGTCAGCACACAGCCCTTGGGGCGGCCGGTGGTGCCCGAGGTGTAGACGATCGTCGCCGGGTCGTCGGCCTTGGCGCTCACCATGCGCAGGTCGAGCAGCTCGTCGGAGACCCCGGCACCCGCGGCCACGAGCTCGCCGACGGCGCCCCGGTCGATCTCCCAGAGGTGCCGCAGACCGGGGAGCCGGTCCCGCACGGCGGTGACGGACTCCGCGTGGGTCCCGCTCTCCACGACGACCGCGACCGCGCCCGAGTCGCCGAGTATCCACTGGACCTGCTCGGGGGAACTCGTCTCGTACACCGGCACGGTGACGGCGCCCGCGCTCCAGATGGCGAAGTCCAGCAGGACCCACTCGAAGCGGGTGCGGGACATGAGCGCGACCCGGTC
Source organism: Streptomyces sp. QL37 (assembly GCF_002941025.1). Lineage (NCBI taxonomy): Bacteria > Bacillati > Actinomycetota > Actinomycetes > Kitasatosporales > Streptomycetaceae > Streptomyces > Streptomyces sp. QL37. Next base: position 6,500,621 of record NZ_PTJS01000001.1, read on the forward strand.
GCCGGGCTGGATGCCCGCCGCGATCAGGCCTCTGGCGGTGTCTCTGACCTCAGCGAGGAACTGGGTCGCCGTGACGTCCGTCCAGACGCCGGCCACCTTCCGGCTCATCACCGCGACATCGGGATGCTGAGCGGCGTTGCGGCGGATGAGATCCGTCAGGTTGCCGTCCGTAGGGACCTCGTACAGGGCCGGAAGGCTGAACTCGCGCAAGACTGCTGCTCCTCATCGGGCTCCGGTTCCACGGCTCTGTGCGACGTACCGGATCGGTCCAAGACTGGCAGATGCTCAGTGGGGTGAGCACGACTGGACTGGCGGGACGTTACCCACCGGTACTCGGTTCCGGAAAGGGGGTTCCGGCCAGATGTCTTATGCATCACACATATCGGCGGCACTTCGGCGCACATTAGTCCACCCGTGTCCCGATCCGGAAGTAATCGCAGGTCCGACGGCCTCTACCCAGAGCAGCGGGCGGACACCTAGGGTGATCTCCATGGGAGCCGGTACACCGCACAATCAGCACAGAACCCCCACTCGACGGACACGCGTGCACGTCGTCAGCGACGTACACGGAAACGCGGAGGCGCTGGCGCGGGCCGGGGACGGTGCGGACGCCCTGATCTGCCTGGGTGACCTGGTCCTCTTCCTCGACTACGCGGACCATTCGCGCGGCATCTTCCCCGACCTGTTCGGCGTCGCCAACGCCGACCGCATCGTCGAGCTGCGCACCGCGCGCCGCTTCGACGAGGCACGCGCCTTCGGCCGGGAGCTGTGGGCGGGCAGGGACCGTAACGCGGCGATCCTGTCCGCGGTGCGCAAGCAGTACGCCGAGATGTTCGCGGTCATGCCCACCCCGACCTACGCCACGTACGGCAACGTCGACGTCCCCACGCTCTGGCCCGAGTACGCCCATTCCGGTACCACCGTGCTGGACGGCGAACGTGCCGAGATCGGAGGCCGCGTCTTCGGGTTCGTGGGGGGAGGCCTCAGGACCCCGATGAACACCCCGTACGAGATCAGCGACGAGGAGTACGCCGCCAAGGTCGAGGCGCTCGGTCCCGTGGACGTCCTCTGCTCACACATCCCGCCGGACGTGCCGGAGCTGACGTACGACACCGTGGCCCGGCGCTTCGAGCGGGGCAGCCGCGCGCTCCTGGACGCCATCCACCGGACCCGCCCCCGCTACGCCCTTTTCGGCCATGTCCACCAGCCGCTGGTCCGCCGGATGCGGATCGGCGTCACCGAGTGCGTCAACGTCGGCCACTTCGCGTCGAGCGGGCGCCCCTGGGCCCTGGAGTGGTGAGCGACACGGCCACCGCCCGCGGGCCGGGGCGCGGGCGGGAGGGCCGCCGGCACGCGATAGCCTGCACACGGCAGGCCTCTGCCGAACGCGACCGGTACACCGCACTGGAGGGCCACGGCGATGGCTGAACACACCAGCTCGAGCATCACGATCGAGGCGGCACCGGCCGACGTCATGGGAGTGATCGCCGACTTCGCCCGATACCCGGAGTGGACCGGCGAGGTCAAGGAGGCCGAGATCCTGGCCACCGACGACCAGGGCCGTGCAGAGCAGGTCCGCCTCGTCCTGGACGCCGGAGCGATCAAGGACGACCACGTCCTCGCCTACACCTGGAACAGCCCCTACGAGGTCGGCTGGACCCTGGTCAAGTCCCAGATGCTGCGCGCCCTCGACGGCAGTTACGCGCTGGCGCCGCTGGGCGACGGCGACCGCACCGAGGTCACCTACCGGCTCGCCGTCGACGTCAAGATCCCGCTCCTCGGCATGATCAAGCGCAAGGCCGAGAAGGTCATCATCGACCGGGCCCTCGCCGGACTGAAGAAGCGCGTCGAGTCCGTCCCGAAGGCCTGATCACGTGCGTACGGTCCTCGTCACCGGCCCCGGCGGCGCAGGCCGTACCACCGTCGCCGCGGCGACCGCGCTCGCCTCGGCGCGCGCCGGCCGCCGCACCCTCCTGATCTCCGCGGACGCCGTGCCCGCACTCCCCGCGGGCACGGAGCGCCTGTCCTGCGCCCGCGTCGACTCCGCCGCGCACTTTCGCGACGAGCTCCTGGAACTCCAGGAGCGGGCGTCCGGGGTGCTCGACCTGCTCGGCGCCAACCGGCTCGACGCCGAGGAACTCACCGAACTGCCGGGCAGCGCACAGCTCGCCGTCCTGCACACCCTGCGCCGGGCGGCCGAGGGCGACGGCCACGAGGTCCTCGTCGTCGACCTGCCCCCGCTCCCCGACGCCCTCGCCCTGCTCGCACTGCCCGGCCGGCTGCGCCGCTATCTGCGCCGCCTCCTGCCCGCCGAACGCCAGGCCGCCCGCGCCCTGCGCCCGGTGCTCGCCCAGCTCGCCGGCGTCCCCATGCCCGCCCAGTGGCTGTACGAGGCCGCCGCCCGCAAGGACGCCGAACTGGCAGCCGTCGAGGCCCTGATCGAGGACAACGCGACCACCGTGCGGCTGGTCGCCGAACCCGGGCAGGCCGCCGGCGAGGCGCTGCGCTCCGCCCGTACCGGACTCGCGCTCCACGGGCTGCGCGTCGACTCCGTCGTGGCCTCCCGGGTCCTGCCCCGCCACTCCGCCGACCCCTGGTTCGCGGACCTGGCCGCCCGGCAGGAGAAGTGCCTGGACCACTGGCACCAGGAGTGGGCGCCCGGGACATCCGTACGCGAGACCGCCCACCTCGGCCGCGAGCCGCGCACCGCCGAGGACCTGGCCCTGCTCGCCAGGGCCTGCGCGCCGGACGACCGGACGCCGGGACACGCCGGGGACCCGTGGTGGACCGAGGACGCCGGGGACGGGGTCATCGCCTGGTGTCTGCCGCTGCCCGGAGCGGTCAAGGAGGACCTCAAGCTCGTCCGGCGCGGCGACGAACTGTTCCTCACCGCCGGACCGTTCCACCGGATCGTCCGCCTGGAGTCCGCGCTGCGCCGCTGCACCGTCTCCGGAGCCGCGCTCACCGACGGCGTCCTGCGTGTCCGGTTCACACCTGACCCCGGGCTCTGGCCCCGGACACAATGAACGGCGTACCACCGGTCGGGTAACGTCGGTGGTACGTGGCCCGTACGGTCACGCAGGCAACCGCGTCGCAGGAGTCCGCCATGAGTGAAGCCACCGATCGTCCCGTCGACGACGACGCGTGGGCGGAGGCCTGCGCCGAGGACCTCGAAGCGGAGAAGGCCCGCCGCCGGGCCCGGTACGGACAGCAGCCGGGATCCGCCGCCGAGGAGCTGCGCAAACTGTTCGACGTGGTGGCCGACAAGGTCTCCTCGCTCCAGTCGCCGCTGCTCGGCATGGCCACCCAGGGCACCGTCCAGCAGGTGATCCGGCAGGCCAGGTCAGCCGTCGAGCCGGTCATCGAGCGCAACCCGGACCTCTTCGACCATCTCGCCGCCGCGGGGAACGAACTCCTCGCCGCCTACCGCTCCGCCGTCGAGGGCCAGGAAGGCCGCTGGACCCGGGGCACCGAAGGCGCCGGAGGCACCTCGGGCGGCACCGGCTCCACCCCCGGCACCGCCAGGAAGGCGGCCGACGACCCCTCGGACCCGCGCGACGAGGGCACCGGCGGCAGCGAACACATCGACCTGGACTGACCGTGGGCAGGGAACTCCCGTCCCCGGCTCGGGTACGGTTGGCCGTAGCGGGGCTCGACCGAAACTGAGGGATTCATGGGACTCACCATCGGCGTCGATATCGGCGGCACGAAGATCGCGGCTGGAGTGGTCGACGAAGAGGGCCGGATCCTCTCGACGTTCAAGGTATCGACCCCGCCGACCGCCGAAGGCATCGTGGACGCGATCAGCGCCGCCGTGTCCGGGGCGAGCGAAGGACATGACGTCGAGGCGGTAGGCATCGGCGCGGCCGGATACGTCGACGACAAGCGCGCCACCGTGCTGTTCGCCCCGAACATCAACTGGCGCCACGAGCCGCTCAAGGACAAGGTCGAGCAGCGCGTCGGCCTGCCCGTCGTCGTCGAGAACGACGCCAACGCGGCGGCCTGGGGCGAATACCGCTTCGGTGCCGGCCAGGGCCACGACGACGTCATCTGCATCACGCTCGGCACCGGCCTGGGCGGCGGCATCATCATCGGCAACAAGCTGCGCCGGGGACGCTTCGGTGTGGCGGCGGAATTCGGTCACATCCGGGTCGTCCCGGACGGCCTGCTCTGCGGCTGCGGCAGCCAGGGCTGCTGGGAGCAGTACGCCTCCGGGCGCGCTCTCGTGCGGTACGCGAAGCAGCGCGCCAACGCCACCCCGGAGAACGCCCCGATCCTCCTGGGGCTCGGCGACGGCACCGTGGAGGGCATCGAGGGCAAGCACATCAGTGAGGCCGCCCGGCAGGGCTGCCCGGTGGCCGTCGACTCCTTCCGTGAGCTGGCCCGCTGGGCCGGAGCCGGACTGGCGGACCTCGCCTCGCTCTTCGACCCGTCGGCCTTCATCGTCGGCGGCGGCGTCTCGGACGAGGGCGAGCTGGTCCTCGACCCGATCCGCAAGTCGTTCCGGCGCTGGCTGATCGGCGGCGAGTGGCGCCCGCACGCGCAGGTCCTCGCAGCCCAACTGGGCGGCAAGGCGGGCCTGGTGGGCGCGGCGGACCTGGCACGCCAGGGCTGACCCCACCCGCAGCACGTCCGACGCCCGTCGCGCCCCACCGGGAGCGGCGGGCGTCCGTCGTATCGTGCCTCCCATGGTCACGAAGCCGATGCCCCTGCCCGACTCCCGTACCGAGCCGGACGGTTCGGCCGTCATCAGAGTGCTCAGCTACAACATCCGCTCGCTGCGCGACGACACCGAGGCGCTGGCCCGTGTCATCCGCGCCTGCGCACCCGACCTGGTGTGCGTCCAGGAGGCCCCGCGCTTCTTCCGGTGGCGCAAGGCGGCGGCCCGGCTCGCGGCCATGACCGACCTGGTGGTCCTCAGCGGCGGGGCCACGGCCGCCGGTCCTCTGCTGCTCTGCTCCCTGCGCGCCACGGTGGAGAGCACCGAGGACGTCCTGCTGCCCCTCACACCGGGGCTGCACCGGCGGGGCCTGGCCACCGCGGTCGTCAGGATCGCCGGGGCGCGGATCGGTGTCGTCAGCTGCCACCTCGGCCTGCAGCGGGAGGAACGGCAGGCGCAGGCCGGGATGCTGCTGGAGCGGGTCGACGCGATGGACGTCCCGCACGCCGTCGTGGCCGGCGACCTCAACGACGTACCGGACGGGGGCGCCTTCCGGAGGCTGGCGGAGCGGCTGCAGGACTGCCGGACCGTGCGGCCCTGGGGCGGCGAGCTCACCTTTCCGCCCGACGCGCCGCGCAAGCGGATCGACGCGGTGTTCGCGACCGGCGGCATCGAGGTGCTCGGCTGCGGCGTCCCCGAGGGCCTGCCCGGCGTCACCGGCGCGGACCTGCGGGCGGCCACGGACCATCTGCCCGTGCTGGCCGCCCTCAGGGTGCCCGCCGGCAGCTGAGCCGGCCCCGGGGCGGGTCAGACGACCGCCCCGCGCCCCGGGTCGTCGTCCTCTTCGTCGTCGTGGGGCATGCGCGCCACCAGGGTGGCGAAGCCGCCCAGGAAGCCGCCGATGGAGAGAGTGGTGAGCCACCACGTCATCTCCCACTGCATCAGCACCGCGACCAGCATCAGCACCGGGCCGCCGACGACCGCGAGCCAGGCGAACTTGGCCGTCACATCGGCCTCGGGAAGCGGTGGCGGCTCCGGCGGCACGAAGTGCCCCTCCTCGCCGTCGTCCGGATCGTCGGTGTCGCCGTCCTCGGGCTCCTGGAGGCCGTAGTCGCGCGGGCCCGCGACGCCGGGCGCGAAGACGACCGAACCGCCGAGCGGCTTCTTCTCCGGCGGTCCGCCGGACGTCTTCCCGCCCACACCCTTGTCGGCGTCGTCACCCGCGCCGGACTCCGGAGAGGGGTCCAGGACGTTGACCTGGTCGTCCTCCAGCAGGGCCAGATCCTCGACCGACTTGAACGGCTTGGCGCCCGGCGGGTCCGGCGGCTCCTCGCCGTACCCCGCGACGATCGCCTCCCAGGCCGCGGCCTCGTCGAGCCGGGCCCCCTCCGTGCCCTCGGGGACAGCCGTTCCTTCCGTGGGGCGCGGTTCGCGCTCCTCGTCACTGCCCGCGCGCTCCGCGTCGTGCTCAGCCACCGGACGTGCTCCCCTTCTTGCCAGCGTTGGGTGCGAGGCGGTCGATGAACCGGTAGCTCTCGTCGAAGATCCGCTCCGCATCGTGGTCCAACGTCGCCACGTGGTAGCTCTGTTCCAGGAGGATCTCCTCGACATCCCTGGACGAGACCCGGCTGAGGATCCGCGCCGAGTCGGCCGGCGGCACGACGTGGTCCTGCGGACTGTGCAGCAGCACGACGGGCTGGGTGACCTGAGGCAGATCGGCGTCCACCAGCCGGAAGAACGCACGCACGGAGTGCGCCGCGTGCAGCGGCACCCGGTCGTAGCCGATCTCCTCGGCACCCTCCAGGGCGATGTCGCTGGTCAGCCCCTTCGTCGTACGCACCACATGGCGGGCCACCGGCAGGGCGTACGCCGAGAGGCCGTGCACCTTGTTCGCCGGGTTCACCAGCACCAGGCCCGCGATCTCGTCGCCGTGCTTCGCGGCGAGGCGCAGCGCGAGGGCGCCTCCCATGGAGAGGCCGAAGACGAAGACCTGCTCGCACCGTGCCCGCAGTGCCCGCAGCTCACGGTCCACCTCGGCGTACCAGTCCTGCCAGCCCGTGACCGCCATGTCCTCCCAGCGGGTGCCGTGGCCGGGCAGCAGCGGGAGGGACACGGTCAGCCCGCGCTCCGCCAGATAGCCGGCCCAGGGGCGCAGGGACTGCGGCGAACCCGTGAATCCGTGACAGAGGAGGACGCCGACCTCTCCGCCCTCGTGGCGGAACGGCTCGGCTCCAGGGAGGACCGGCACCGGGGTCTCCTGTTCATGAAGCGGGGCGGGGGTGCGGGGGTGTGCAAAAGGATTACCTCACCGTACGCGACCGGACCGACACCGACCAGGGCCGTCGCCGCCCGAGCAGCCGTCACCTGCGGGGGCGGCCGGGTGGGACACCGCCCCGAGCGGGCGGGGGAGGCCGCGGCGCCACAGGTTAAGGTCTCATCGACGGCACACAGGAGGCACCCGAGTTGATCTACGGCGCAATGAAGTTCTCCATCGGCGGCTCTCTGAAGCTCGCCTTCAGGCCGTGGGTGGAGGGCCTGGAGAACATCCCCGCACACGGGCCGGCGATCCTCGCGAGCAACCATCTGTCGTTCTCCGACTCCTTCTTCCTGCCGGCGGTCCTCGAACGCAAGGTGACCTTCATCGCCAAGGCGGAGTACTTCACCGCCCCCGGAGTGAAGGGGAAGCTCACGGCCGCCTTCTTCAAGGGCGTCGGGCAGCTCCCGGTGGACCGCTCCGGTGGCCGCGGCGCGGGCGAGGCGGCCATCAGGGCGGGCATCCAGGTCATCGAGAGCGGCGGCCTCTTCGGCATCTACCCGGAGGGCACCCGGTCGCCCGACGGGCGGCTCTACCGGGGCAAGCCCGGAGGCCTCGCCCGGGTGACCCTCGCCACCGGTGCGCCCGTCATCCCCGTGGCGATGATCGACACGGAGAAGATCCAGCCGCCCGGCCAGGTGATGCCCAAGCTGATGCGGCCCGGGATCAGGATCGGCAAGCCGCTGGACTTCAGCCGTTACCAGGGCATGGAGGGTGACCGGTTCATCCTGCGCTCGGTGACCGACGAGGTCATGTACGAGATCATGAAACTCTCCGGCCAGGAGTACGTGGACATCTACGCGACCGCGGCCAAACGGCGGATCGCCGAGGAGACGAAGAACAAGGGCCAGCAGAGGCCCGGCGGCGCGTAGGGGCGCCGTCGGCCGTCCGCGGCGGGCAGCATGGCAGGGGCGGGAACCGGGGGAGGGGACGCGGGGGACATGGCCGGGCGTGAACGAGTCGTACGGATGTCGGTCGAGCAGCCGCTGTGGCGCGCGCTGACCGCATACCGCGTGCTGACGCTGATCTACGCGGCGCTCCTCGCCGGCTTCGGCCGTGACAAGTGGGAACGCCCCTGGGTCGCCGTCGCCTTCCTGGCGTTCCTCGCGCTCTGGACGCTCGTCACCCTCCCCAGGGTGGCCAACGCGGCGAGCTGCACGAAGCGCTTCCTCGGCCTGGACCTCACGGTCGCCCTCACGGGCATCCTCCTCACCCCGCTGGCCGACTTCGACGCCCAGCACATGGACGGTCCGACGCTCCCGTCGATCTGGACCGCGGGCTCCGTCCTCGCCTTCGCGCTCAAGGGCGGCTGGCGCTGGGCGGCCTTCGCCTCCACCCTCGTCGCCGCCGCCAACATCGTCGAGCGCGGCGAGCCCAGCGAGGACACCTTCCACAACGTGCTGCTGGTGTGGGTCGCCTCCATCGCCATCGGCTACGTCGTCGAGGTGGCCCGGGCCAGTGAGCGCACCCTGGCCCGGGCCCTGGAGATCGAGGCCGCCACCCGGGAACGGGAGCGGCTCGCCCGCGACATCCACGACAGCGTCCTCCAGGTCCTGGCCATGGTCCAGCGGCGCGGCACCGCCCTGGGCGGCGAGGCCGCGGAGCTCGGCCGGATGGCGGGGGAGCAGGAGGTCGCCCTGCGGACCCTGGTCTCCAGCGGCCTGGTGCCGACGACCCGGGTCTCCGAGGACAGCGCGGAGGGTGCGGTGGTCCGCGCGGTGGAGGTCCACGAGGAGGAGAGCGCCGAGGCCGACCTGCGCGCGCTGCTCGCCCCGCACGCCGGATCCCGGGTCACCTTCGCGGAGCCCGGCGCCCCGGTGGTGCTGGCGGCCGACGCGGCGCGTGAGCTGGCCGCCGCGGTGAGCGCCGCGCTGGACAACGTCCGGGTCCACGCGGGGCCGGACGCCCAGGCGTGGATCCTGGTCGAGGACGAACCGGACGAGGTGATCGTCACGGTCCGGGACGACGGCCCGGGCATCCCGGAGGGCAGACTCGACCAGGCGGAAGGGGAGGGCCGGCTCGGCGTCGCCCTCTCGATCCGCGGGCGGCTGCGCGACCTGGGCGGCACAGCGGAACTGATCTCGGTCCCGGGCCAGGGCACCGAGGTCGAATTGAAGGTCCCGAAGGTTTCACGGGGGAAGGCAGGAACGGCCCGATGAGTACACCGCAGACACAGGCATCCGAGGAACGGGCCATCAAGGTGATGGTCGTCGACGACCACCCGATGTGGCGCGACGCCGTCGCCCGCGATCTGGCCGAGTCCGGCTTCGACGTGGTCGCGACCGCCGGCGACGGCCCGGGCGCCGTGCGCCGGGCCAGGGCCGCAGGGCCCGACGTCCTGGTGCTCGACCTGAACCTGCCGGGGATGCCCGGCGTCCAGGTCTGCAAGGAGCTGGTCGGATCGCACCCGGGGCTGCGCGTCCTGGTGCTCTCCGCCAGCGGCGAGCACGCCGACGTCCTGGAGGCCGTGAAGTCGGGAGCCACCGGCTATCTGCTGAAGTCCGCCAGCACCCAGGAGCTGACCGACGCCGTGCGCGCGACCGCGGCCGGCGACCCGGTCTTCACACCGGGGCTCGCCGGACTGGTCCTCGGCGAATACCGCCGGCTCGCCTCCGACCCCGCCCCCGCGGCCCCCGACCGGCCGAAGGTCCCACAGCTCACCGACCGCGAGACGGAGGTCCTGCGGCTGGTCGCCAAGGGGCTCTCGTACAAGCAGATCGCCGAGCGCCTGGTCATCTCCCACCGCACCGTGCAGAACCACGTCCAGAACACCCTGGGCAAGCTCCAGCTGCACAACCGCGTGGAGCTCGTCCGCTACGCCATCGAGGCCGGCCTCGACGACGCCTGACGGACAACCGGCGCGTATCGCCACGGAATTGACCGTCCGACCCATCCCGGAGTGACCTGGGTCACCATTAGCGTGGCCCGTAGCGAGCTCACTTCGGCGAAGGGATGCTTCCATGCGGGTCGGAGTACTGACCGGGGGCGGCGACTGCCCCGGGCTCAACGCGGTCATCCGCGCGATCGTCCGCAAGGGCGTGCAGGAGTACGGCTACGACTTCACCGGGTTCCGCGACGGCTGGCGCGGCCCCCTGGAGGGTGTGACCGTGCCGCTCTCCATACCGGTGGTGCGGGGCATCCTGCCGCGCGGAGGCACCATCCTCGGCTCCTCCCGGACCAATCCGTTCGACGCCGAGTACGCCGGCCAGGGGGTCCGCCGCATCAAGGCCAGCCTCGCCGAGTACGAGATCGACTCCCTGATCACGATCGGCGGGGAGGACACCCTGGGCGTCGCGGCGAAGCTGTCCGACGAACACGGCGTCCCGTGCGTGGGCGTTCCCAAGACCATCGACAACGATCTCTCCGGCACCGACTACACCTTCGGTTTCGACACCGCCGTCTCCATCGCGACCGAGGCCATCGACCGGCTCCACACCACGGCCGAATCCCATATGCGGGTACTCGTCGTCGAGGTGATGGGGCGCCACGCGGGCTGGATCGCGCTCCACTCCGGCCTGGCAGGCGGGGCCAACGTCATCCTCATACCGGAGCAGCGCTTCGACACCGACCAGGTCTGCGAGTGGGTCACCTCCCGTTTCCGGGCGAGCTACGCGCCGATCGTGGTGGTGGCCGAGGGCGCGGCACCCGTCCGGGGCGAGATGATCCTCAAGGACGATTCCCACGACTCCTTCGGTCATGTCCGGCTCTCGGGCGTGGGCGAGTGGCTGGCCAAGGAGATCGAGCGGCGCACCGGCAAGGAGGCCAGGACCACGGTCCTCGGGCATGTCCAGCGCGGCGGCACGCCGAGTGCCTTCGACCGCTGGCTCGCGACCCGCTTCGGGCTGCACGCCATCGACGCGGTCCACGAGGGTGCCACCGGGGTGATGGTCGCCCTCCGGGGGACGGACATCGTGCGGGTGCCGATCGCGGAGGCGACGGCCCGCCTGAAGACGGTCGACCCCGCCCTGTACGCGGAGGCCGGGGTCTTCTTCGGCTGACCCCTCCCCGGCCGGCCTCGCCCCGACCGAGCGGCGCCCGGGGGGCGCGGGTCGTATATTCGCGAGGACCGCCCCCGCCCCCTCTCCCGGGAGACGTCGTGGAAATCCTGGCATTCGGCGTGCAGTCCGACGAGAAGCCACTGATCGAGAAGGCCTTCGCCGGCCTGCACGACGTCCGCTGCCTGGACGTCTTCCTCACCGAGGACACCGCCCCGATCGCCGCGGGTTACGAGATCATCTCCACCAGCGTCAACGCCGACCTCGGCAGCCGCGTCCTGCAGGCGCTCGCGGCGGGCGGCACGCAGATGATCGCCCAGCGTTCCACCGGCTTCAACAACATCGACCTCGACGTCGCCGAACGGCTCGCCCTGCGCGTCGCCCGCGTCTCGTACTACTCGCCCCACTCGGTCGCCGAATTCGCCTGGACCCTGGCCATGGCCGTCAACCGCCGCGTCGTCCGCGCGGTGAGCCGCACCCGGGACTTCGACTTCCGGCTCGACGGGCTCCTCGGCCGGGACATGCACGGCCGCACGGCAGGTGTGCTCGGCACGGGGAAGATCGGTGAGGCCTTCACCCGGATCGCCCACGGCTTCGGCATGGAACTGCTCGGCTGGGACGTCGCCGAGAACCCCGCCTGCACCGCCCTCGGCATGACGTACGTGGACAAGGAGCGCCTCTTCGCCGAGGCCGACCTGATCAGCCTCCATGTGCCCCTGATGCCGGCCACCCAGCACATCATCGGCGAGGAAGCCCTGTCCGTGATGAAGGACGACGCGATCCTGGTCAACTCCAGCCGGGGCGGTCTCATCGACACCCGCGCTCTCGTCACCGAGCTGCGGGCCGGCCGTTTCACCGGTGTGGGGCTCGATGTCTACGAGGCGGAGGCAGGGCTCTTCTACGTCGACAAATCCATGGAGGGCATCGACGACGACACCCTCGCCAGGCTCGTCACCTTCCCGAACGTCATCGTGACCTCCCACCAGGCGTACTACACGCGGGACGCGGTGGGGCAGATCGTCGACGCCACGGTGCAGAACGTCACGGACTACCTGGCGGGCCGCCGCAGCGACAACATCCTGGTCCCGGCGCTCCCCGCGCGTTAGCCCGCGTGCCCCTTCGCGTGCTCCTTCAGGAACGCGCCCGCGTACGCCGCGGCCTCCTCCTTCGAGCCGCAGGGTGGGCTCCCGTCGGCCGCGCCGTGCGTGCCGTCCGCGCCCAGCCCCGTCCACCGCCAGCTGCCCGACGAGGACTCCAGGAAGAGCTCGGCCTTGCCCCCGAACAGCTCGACGGTGCCCTGCTCCGCCGTTGCCGCCGGCCGGTTGACCGCGTCGGGCCACTTCTTGCGGGCGCCCTGCCGCGTTATGCCCCAGGCCGCGCCCAGCTGCTCGTAACTCGCGCCGTAGGAGCCGGCGGTCCGTGCGGCGCGGGCCGTCAGCCGCGAGACCGCCGAGTCCACCACCTTCCAGCTGGAGAGGACCGACAGTGACACCTCGACGGGGTCCGCCGCCCACATGCGGTCCTCGGGGAGCCCCGTGGTGCGGGCCCGCAAGGCCGATGCGAGGGGAGCCAGGGCGTCGCAGAGGGATTGCTCGAGTGCGGTCAGTTCCGTGTGAGTGACCTCGTTCGCTGCCATGCCGACAACTATAGTTACCGAAATCCGTTTCGGCAACCAAAGTTGTCGGCCGGTGCGCGTCGGTGTCAGGACACTTCAGCTGGGCACGGGCAGCGCCGCCAGCAGTCCGGTCACGATCGCGGCGCCGCGCAGCGTCAGCACGGACTCGGGGTGGAACTGCACCGAGGCGAAGCCCCGTCCTCGCAGCGCGTGCAGCTCACCGGAGGCGGTGTCCCGGCTCGCCTCGATGCCGTGGGCGCTCAGTTCCGTGGCCGCAGCGTCGTCGCAGAGCGCGGTGAAGCTGTTGTAGAAGCCGACCGTCTCTGGCCTGCCGAACAGATCGATCCGGGTCTGCGCCCCCTGGTACGGCACGGCCTTCCGCGCGATCTCCAGGCCCAGCTCCGCCGCGATCAGCTCATGGCCGAGGCAGACGCCGAGCAGCCCGTGGCGGTGCTCCCGCACCAGCTCGGCGGCCAGCCCCCGCAGCAGCCGCATCTTCGGGTCGGCCGCGTCCCCCGGATCGCCCGGCCCGGGACCCAGTACCACCGGCCCCTCGTGCGCCCGTACGGCCTCGCGGAGCCCGGGCTCGTCGTACCGGCGTACCGAGACCGTGAGGCCCGAGGAGCGCAGCAGATGGGCGAGCATCGCGGTGAAGGTGTCCTCGCCGTCCACCACCAGCGCATGGCCGGACAGGTCCTGTGTGCGCTCCTGCATCCGCAGCCAGAAGGGGGCCAGCCCGCCGCGCCGGTCGTCCAGGGCCGACTGGACCCGCGGATCGGACGCCAGCCTCGGCCGGCCCGCCTCCGCCTCGGGCCGTCCGGGCCGGACGCCCAGCGCCGCGAGCACGCCGGCCGCCTTCGCGTGGGTCTCGGCGACCTCTCCCGCAGGGTCGGAGTGGCGTACGAGCGTCGCTCCGACCGGCACCCGCAGCCGGCCCGCCGCCGAGATGTCGGCGGTGCGGATCAGGATCGGCGAGTCCAGCGTCTGCGCCCCGCCGGGCTCCCGGCTCACCAGCGCGAGGGCGCCCGCGTAGTAGCCGCGGCCTCCCGGCTCGTACCGCTCGATCACCCGGCAGGCGTTCTGCACGGGGGAGCCGGTGACCGTGGCCGCGAACATGGTCTCCTTCAGGACCTCGCGCACATCCAGTGAGGAACGCCCGCGCAGCTCGTACTCCGTGTGCGCGAGATGGGCCATCTCCTTGAGCCGCGGCCCGACCACCACACCGCCCATGTCGCCGACGGTGCACATCATCTTGAGCTCCTCGTCGACCACCATGGAGAGCTCCTCGGTCTCCTTCCGGTCGCCGAGAAAGGCCAGCAGGCTCTCCGCGGTCGGCCCCTCGGCCGGGTAGCGGTAGGTCCCGCTGATGGGGTTCATCACAACGGTCCCGCCGGACATCCGCACATGGACCTCCGGGCTGGCGCCGACCAGCGTCCGGTCCTCCGTGTGGACGACGAACGTCCAGTACGCCCCGCGCTCGCCCGACAACAGTCGCCGGAACAGCGCCAGTGCGTCGGCCCGGTTGAAACCGGGGATCTCGCCGCCGAAGGTCCGCCGGATCACGAAGTTCGCGCCCTCGCCCTGCCCGATCTCGTCCTCGATGACCCGCCGGACGGTCTCGGCGTACTCCTCGTCGGGGACGTCGAAGGCGCCGTCCTCGACCCGGACGTCATGACCGGGCAGCCGGGCGAGCACCTCGGCCAGCGGCAGTTCGTACGCCTCCTCGGCGACCAGCACGGAGAGCGGGGTGCCGTCGTCGCGCACGTCGAAACCGCGCTCGGCGATCTGCCGGAAGGGCACCAGGGCCAGTGAGGGCAGATCGCCCACCGGGATGTCGGCGAGCAGGTCCACCTCCCGCACCTCCCCGGTCAGGACCTCGACGACGTCGTGGTCCCTGCCGGGCGTGCGCCTGCGCAGCAGGGCGAAGGGCGGGGAATCGTCACGGAGCAGCATGGACAGCAGGTCGTCGGCACAACCGGGTGTGGGCCGGGACATGGGCTCGGGCATGGGCGTTCCTTCCTGGTGAGGAACGGCTCCCGGCTCCGAAACGCAGAGAAGGCCGCCCCTCGGGCGGCCTTCGCGAAGTCTGTACGCGCGATGAATCAGTGGGCCGCCGGATGAGCGGTCCACCACCAGTTCTGGGTTGTCTGCGCGAACATGCCACGTACCTTAGCGGACGCGGTGGACAAACGAGCGCGCGTCTCATTTGTTGAGCGGGCGGACGGGTCGCCCTCGCCGACCCCGTAATGTTGTCAAGGTGACCGTGAACGCCAATACCTCCGTCGCCGGTGGCCACACCTGGCGAGACCTTCCCGCGGCGCAGCAGCCCGAGTACCCCGATGCCGAGGCTCTGCGCGACGTACTCGCGGACCTCGAGTCGTATCCTCCGCTCGTCTTCGCAGGCGAGTGCGACCAGCTGCGCGCCCGTCTGGGAGCCGTCGCCAAGGGCGAGGCGTTCCTGCTGCAGGGCGGCGACTGCGCCGAGGCCTTCGACGCCGTGTCCGCCGAGCACATCCGGGCCAAGCTGAAGACGCTGCTCCAGATGAGCGCCGTCCTGACGTACGCGGCCTCCGTGCCGGTCGTGAAGATCGGCCGGATCGCCGGGCAGTACTCCAAGCCGCGCTCCAAGCCGACCGAGACCCGCGACGGCGTGACCCTGCCGACCTACCGCGGCGACTCCGTCAACGGCTTCGAGTTCACCGAGGCGGCCCGCATCCCGGACCCCGAGCGGCTGAAGCAGATGTACCACGCGTCCGCTTCGACGCTGAACCTGGTGCGCGCCTTCACCACCGGTGGCTACGCCGACCTGCGCCAGGTGCACGCCTGGAACCAGGACTTCGTGAAGTCCTCGCCGTCCGGGCAGCGTTACGAGGCCCTGGCCCGCGAGATCGACAACGCGCTGAACTTCATGAAGGCGTGCGGCACGGACCCGGCCGAGTTCAAGGCGGTCGAGTTCTACGCCTCGCACGAGGCGCTGCTGCTGGACTACGAGTCGTCGCTGACCCGCACCGACTCGCGCACCGGCCAGCTCTACGACACCTCCGGCCACATGGTCTGGGTCGGTGAGCGCACCCGCCAGATGGACGGGGCGCACATCGAGTTCGCCTCGAAGATCCGCAACCCGATCGGCATCAAGCTCGGTCCGACGACCACCGTCGACGAGGCGCTCGGTTACATCGACCGCCTCGACCCCGAGCGCGAGCCGGGCCGGCTGACCTTCATCGTCCGCATGGGCGCCGACAAGGTCCGCGACAAGCTCCCCGAGCTGGTCGAGAAGGTCACCGCCTCCGGCGCCAAGGTGGTCTGGGTGACCGACCCGATGCACGGGAACACCTTCGAGGCCGCGTCCGGCCACAAGACGCGCCGTTTCGACGACGTCCTCGACGAGGTCAAGGGCTTCTTCGAGGTGCACAAGGAGCTCGGGACGCACCCCGGCGGCATCCACGTCGAGCTCACGGGTGACGACGTCACCGAGTGCGTCGGCGGCGGCCACGAGATCTTCGTGGACGATCTGCACCAGCGCTACGAGACGGCCTGCGACCCGCGCCTCAACCGCAGCCAGTCCCTCGACCTGGCCTTCCTGGTCGCCGAGATGTACCGCGACCAGTAGGGAACACCCCTGGTGACGCGCTTGTGGGGCACGGATCGATGTGATCCGTGCCCCACAAGCGTACCGGGGCTTTTGCGTGCGGGAGCTCGCAGGTAAGGTTAGGTTAGCCTCACCGAGAATTCGGGACGGCGCAGCGATCGACCCGTCGGGAGGTGAACCGCATGTACGTCTGCTCCTGCTTCGGCATCACGGAGGACCAGGTCAAACAGCATGCGGACGGCGGAGCGTGCACGCCTCGCCAGATCGCTTCCGCGTGCAAGGCCGGCACCGACTGCGGCGGCTGCGTCCGCAGGATCCAGGCGCTGCTCGGCCGCGGCGACTGCCCGCGCCGTGAGCTCGTCGAGGGGCGTACGGCGCCGACGGGCGCCCCGGACGGTGCGCCCGTCGCTCTCGGCGCCACGCCGGACGTCAGGCTTTCCGACGCGGCCTGAGATGTCCTCGCGGACCGCGCGGAACCTTGTCGGAGCCGTGGATCAGCTGTCCGGCTGCTCGATCAGCTGGGCGATGTAGAGCGCTTCACCGAGTTTCTCGACCAGCTCCAGCTGGGTGTCGAGATAGTCGATGTGGTGCTCCTCGTCCTCAAGAATGGACTCGAAGATGTTCGCCGAGGTGATGTCGCCCTTGCCGCGCATCACCTCGATGCCCCGCCTGAGGCGGTCGATCGCCTCCACCTCGACCTGACGGTCGGCCTGGAACATCTCGGTGACCGTCTGGCCGACCCGCACATGGAAGAGCCGCTGGTAGTTGGGCAGGCCGTCCAGGAACAGGATCCGGTCGGTGAGGATCTCCGCGTGCTTCATCTCGTCGAACGATTCGGCCCGGGTGTACTTGGCGAGCTTCGTCCAGCCGAAGTTCTCCTGCATCTTCGCGTGCAGGAAGTATTGATTGATGGCAGTCAATTCGGCGGTCAGCTGTTCGTTCAGGAACTCGAGGACCTCGGGGTCGCCCTGCATCGCAGAGGCTCCTTCCAACCGGTGAACTGGGCACGTTTGCGCGCATCCTCGCATCGCACCATGCGGCCGTCCAGTAAGTGCATGCTTAGTATGAGTTGCCCGAATCGACTCTCCCCTGGTCATGACCACCCCTGCCTGTCTGTCACCATGGAGGCATGGGTCAGCCGGAGAGCCGGGAACGCGGCACAGCAGAGCAGTCCGGGCTTCCACCGGGGCAACGACTGCAGCGCGGCTGGCCGGTCACCCATTACGGGCCCGTGCCCAAGTTCAAACCGGACCGCTGGGAGTTCAGGGTCTTCGGGGCAACGGCCGACGGTGACAAGCACTGCTGGAATCACCAGGAATTCACGGCACTTCCCTTCGCCTCCGTCGTCGCGGACCTCCACTGCGTGACGAAATTCAGCATGCTCGGCGCCGAATGGGGCGGAATCCTGGCCCGTGAGGTGGTGGAGCTGGCGCCGCCGGCGCCCCATGTCACCCATGTGATGGTCTGGGCCGAATACGGATTCAGCTCGAACCTCCGGATCGCCGATTTCGCGTCGGACCGGACGCTGTTCGCCACCCACAAGGACGGCGAACTGCTCACCGCCGAACACGGATTCCCGCTGCGCCTCGTCGTGCCGCATCTCTATGCCTGGAAGGGGCCCAAATGGGTCCGGGGCATCGAATACATGTCGGCCGACCGCCGTGGGTTCTGGGAGGAGCGCGGCTACCACAACATCGGCGACCCCTGGAGCGAGCAGCGCTACTCCTACCAGGAGGAGCCCGGGGACGGTCCCGAGCTCTGACGGTCCCGCCGCGCCGTCAGTGGTGATGGCCGTGCACCACGGCGTGCCCCTTGCCCCGGCCGATCATCCACTTGTTGACAGGCGTCGTGACGACGAAGGCCGCCGCCAGCGCGAAGGCCAGGACCGTCCAGAACGTTCCGTCCGAGAGGCCGGCGTCCATGGCCCCCGGCCAGAGTGCGATCACCCCGTTGTCGATGAGCTCCATCACCGCGATGGACACGGTGTCGGCGGCCAGCGCGACCCGGACTGCCGTGCGGAGGGCCAGGCCGGCGCCCACGACCGAGCGCAGGGTCAGCGCGTAACCGAAGAAGAACGCCAGGACGATCGCGAGCACCAGGGTCTGTACGTTGCCCCAGCCGAGCGCCGTGCCGATCACCATGCCCAGGACCTCGCCGATCGCGCAGCCCGTGAGGCAGTGCAGGGTCGCGCGTGCGGCGACCGCCCAGGACGAGGCGCCGCTCCCTTCGCCGTGATGTCCCTGATGCGTGGTGCGGGTGTGCGCGTGGTGTGCCTCGTGGCGCATGAGATGCCCCCAGAGCCGGGTCGCGGTCCCTTACATCCATGTAACCCCATACCCCTGGGGGGTATTCCCTCTAGGGTCGGCGGGAGCTCCGTAGCTCCTTCAGCCGGGCCACATCCGCGGCATGGCCTTCCTTGCCGCCGGGCGTCTCGATGATCAGTGGCACGCCCTCGGTCGCCGGATGCGAGAACAGCTCGCGGAACGGCTCGGCGCCGATATGACCCGCCCCGATGTTCTCGTGCCGGTCCTTGTGGGCGCCCACCACGTCCTTGGAGTCATTGGCGTGGATCAGCTTCAGCCGGCCCCGGCCGACCGTGTCCACCAGAAGGTCCAGGGTCTGGCGCATGCCCGCGGGGCCGGTCAGATCGTGGCCCGCCGCGTAGATGTGGCAGGTGTCCAGGCAGACACCCAGTCTGGGGTGGGAGTCCAGGGCCTCGAAGTACGGGCCGAAGTCCCAGGTCCGGGAGCAGAGCGAGGAGCCCTGCCCCGCGGTCGACTCCAGCAGCAGGAACGGGTCGTCGTCATGGGTCAGCTCGTCCAGCAGCGGGAGCATGTGCGTACGCACCTGGGCGAGCGCCACCTCACGCGCGCGTCCGCCGGTCGCCGAACCGGTGTGCACCACCACGCCCAGGGCACCGATCTCCCTCGCCCGCCGCAGCGAGTGGCGCAGCGACACGACCGACCGCTCGACCGTGGCCTCGGTGTGCGAGCCGAAGTTGATCAGGTACGGGGCATGGACGTACGCGGGAATCCGCCCGGCGGCGCACTCCGAGCGGAACAGCTCGTCCTGTGCCGGGTTCCCGGACGGTGTGGCCCAGCCGCGCGGATTGGCGACGAAGACCTGCACGGTCTCCGCCGCCAGCTCCCGCGCGTAGCCGAGGCCGACCTTGGAGAGTCCGCCGGCCACGGGGACGTGACCGCCGATGGGGTTGCGCATGTGCCGCCAGTCCTCGTGGGTCTACAGGGCCTTGGTCCTGATGGTGATCGTGGAGCCTTCCGCGGCCTTCTCGCCGCCCTCGACCGACTGGCCGCCGACCGTGTCGCTGAAGGAGAGGAACGGGCGGTCGACCTTGACCTCGAACCCCGCGTCCTCCAGTGTGCTCCGGGCCTCGTCGACGTCCTTCCCCGTGACATCGGGGACCTGGAGCATGCGCGGGCCCTTGGAGACCGTCAGCTCCACCGTGTCGCCCTCGGCGGCCTCCGCGCCGCTCCCGGGCGACTGCCGGGCGATCTCGCCCGCGGCCTCGCGTGAGTTGACCCGGTCGCTCAGGACCTTCGCCTCCAGACCCGCCTCGTCCAGAGCGTCCTTGGCGTCCTCGACCGAGAGGCCGGAGACGTCGGGCACGTCGACCGGGCTGCCCTTGCTGACGACCAGCGCGACCGCCGAGTCGGGATGGCGCTCGGTACCGGCCCGCGGATCCGTACGGACCACCTTGCCCCGGTCGATCTCCTCGCTGAACTCCCGGGTCACCATCCCGGGCGCGAGCCCCGACTTCTTCAGCTCACGCCGGGCCTCGGCGAGTGCGAGCGCCTCGACATCGGGGACCTTCACGATCTCCGGGCCGCGCGAGACCACCAGCTTCACCGCGTCGTTGCCCCGGATGCGCTCACCGGAGCCCGGATCGGTGCTTATGACCGTGCCGCGCTCCACCGTGTCGCTGTAGGCGCGCTCCACACCCTTCAGATCGAGCCCCTCGTCCGCGAGCCGCTTCTCGGCGGAGCTCTGGGTCTTGCCCAGGAGGGACGGGACCCGGGTGAACTGCCCCGAGTTGATGTACCAGACGCCCACGCCGGCGCCCAGCACCAGCAGGACCGCGACGAGCACGGCGAGCGGCCCGCGTCGTCCGCGCCCCGCGAAGGGCCCTCGGCGCCCGCGCCCGGGCTCCCGGGGCGAGGGCGGAGGCATCTCCAGCCGGCTGGTGTGGTGCGCGGTGCCCTGGCCCGCCGGGATCACCCTGGGGATCACGCTCGTGCGGTCCTCGGCGCCGTCGTGCTCCTCCGCGATGGCCTGCGGAGGCATCGCGTCGAGCTGCTCCTCGGTGAGAGCCGCCCGTATCCCACGGGACTGCGCGAGCAGGGCCACCGCGTCGGACGGACGGACGTCGGGGTCGCGCGCCGTCGCGGCGGCCACCAGATCGTCCAGCCCGGCGGCCAGGCCCGGAACGGCACCGGAAGGCGCCGGGACGTCCTCGTTCAGATGCTGGTAGATGACCTGGGCGGCGGTGTCACCGCCATGGGGCTTGCCGCCGGTCAGCATCTCGTAGAGCACCACACCGCAGGCGTACACGTCGGACCGGGTGTCGGCCGTGCCCTGCTCGATCTGCTCCGGAGCGAGGTACGAGACCGTGCCCAGGAGCGAGCCGGTGGTGTCCGTGGCGGTACCCACCGCGCGTACGAGACCGAAGTCGGCGACCTTCACCCGGCCGTCGTCACCGATCAGGACGTTCTCCGGCTTCATGTCGCGGTGGACGAAGCCCGCCCGGTGCGCGGCGCCGAGGGCGGCCAGCACCGGTTCCAGGATGTCCAGCGCCGCCCGGGGCTGCAGTGCCCCGCGCTCGCGCAGGACGTCGCGCAGGGTGCACCCGGCGACGTACTCCATCGCGAGGTACACGTACGCGCCCTGGGCGCCCTGGTCGAAGACGGCCACCACATTGGGGTGGGCGAGCCGGGCGACGGACTTGGCCTCGCGGATGAAGCGTTCGACGAACGCCGCGTCGGTCGCCAGCGCCGGGTGCATCACCTTGATGGCGAGCACCCGGTCGAGCCGGGTGTCCACGGCCCGGTAGACCGTGGCCATACCGCCGACGGCGATGCGCGCATCGATGCGATAGCGGCCGTCGAGCAGCTGCCCGACAAGGGGGTCCTGGAGGGTCGTGTCCACGGGGCGAGTCTACGAGCTGCCACGGACACCACGGATGGGCCAGGTCTCCCGGGGGCCGTTCCGGTGCCGAGCCGTGACAGGGGCATGTGCGTGCTGTGACGGGGGAGACCCAGCCGGTGCACGGCCCTCAGAAGGCCGGGCGCTCCGGATCCAGCACCGCGCGGCCCTCCGCCGGCGAGGACGCCTCCGCGAAATGACGGCGCGGGATGCGGCCCGCCCGGTACGCCAGGCGTCCGCCGTCCACCGCGTGCCGCATCGCCGCGGCCATCAGCTCGGGCTCCTGCGCCCGGGTCACCGCCGAGGCGAGCATCACAGCGGAACAGCCCAGCTCCATCGCGAGCGCCGCGTCCGAGGCCGTCCCGGCCCCGGCGTCCAGGATCACCGGGACCGCGGCCTGCTCGACGATCAGCTGGAAGTTGTGGGGGTTGCGGATCCCGAGCCCGGAACCGATGGGGGAGCCGAGCGGCATGATCGCCGCACAGCCCACGTCCTGGAGCTTGCGGGCCAGAACCGGGTCGTCATTCGTGTACGGCAGGACCGTGAAGCCGTCGTCGACCAGGATCTCGGCGGCGTCCAGCAGCTCGATCGGGTCGGGCAGCAGGGTCCGCTCGTCGGCCACGACCTCCAGCTTGATCCAGTCGGTGCCCAGCGCCTCCCTGGCCAGCCTGGCCGTCAGCACCGCCTCGCCCGCGGTGAAACAGCCCGCGGTGTTCGGCAGGACCCGGATGGAGAGGCGCTCAAGGACGGAGAGCACCGAACCCTGCACGGTCGGATCGAGCCGGCGCATCGCCACGGTGGTCAGCTCGGTGCCCGAAGCGATCAGGGAGCGTTCCAGTACGTCGAGGCTGGGCGCCCCGCCCGTCCCCATGATCAGCCGGGACGAGAACGTGGTGGAACCGAGCGTGAAGAGGTCGTCGGACATGGTCAGCCTCCCTGGACCGCGGTGAGGACCTCGACGCGGTCTCCCTCGGTGAGCGTGGTGGCCGACCACCGACCGCGCGGCACGACGGCCTCGTTGACCGCGGCGGCGACCCCGGAGGGCGCTGTGGTCAGCTGCGCGACCAGGGTGTCCAGCGAGGTGCCGGCGGGCACGGTGCGGCCTTCCCCGTTGACGGACACGGAAACGGACTCGGAAACGGAAACGGAAACGGACACGGAAGCGGAAACGGACACGGGAACGGACTCGGAACCGGGCACCGAACCGGCCTCGGGCTCGGAACCGGGGACGGCGGTGGGCACGGGCTGTGTCATACGGGCTGCTCCTGCGGCGTGGGGGCGGTTTCTTCGAGGGAGGAGGCCGGTGAACTCTCCGGGGCGACGGTGGCGAAGCGGCGCGGTGAGAAGGGGCGGCCCAGCTCGGGCAGCTCGCCGGTCGTCAGCACGTGAGCCATCACATCGCCCGTGACCGGGGTCAGCAGCACCCCGTTGCGGTGGTGCCCGGTGGCGAGATGCAGTCCGGGCAGTGCCGTGGGCCCCAGCAGCGGGGCGTTGTCCGGTGAGGCGGGCCGCAGACCCGCCCGGGTCTCGGTCAGCGGCAGCTCCGTGATGCCGGGCATCAGCTCATGGGCGTCCCGCAGCAGCTCGTACACCCCGCCCGCGGTGACCGTGGTGTCCCAGCCCATCTCCTCCGTCGTCGCGCCGACCACCAGCTCACCGTTGGCGCGCGGGACCAGATAGACCTGGCTGCCGCGCACGACCGCCCGCACCGTCCGGCTGAGGAAGGGGGCGTAGGCGGGAGGCACGGTCAGCCGCAGCACCTGACCCTTGACCGGGCGTACCGGCGCCAGGACCGCCTCGGGGACGCCCTGGAGCCGGCCGCTGAGGCTGCCGCCGGCGAGTACCACCTGGCCGGCGGCGAGTTCGGTGCCGTCCGCCAGGACCGCTCCCGTCGCACGGCCGCCCGTGACGGAGAGCCGCTGGACCCAGGCCCGGCGGAAGACCACCCCCGCCCGCTCGCACGCGGTGAGCAGGGCCGAGGCCAGCCGCCTGGGATCCACCTGGTGGTCGCCGTCGACCCGCAGTCCGCCGCGCACGCCGGGGGCGAGCATCGGTTCCAGGCGGCGGCACTCGCGGCCGCTCAGCCACTCGGACTCCAGTCCCGAACGCTGCTGCAGAGCGTGCAGCTCCCGCAGATGCGCCCGGTCGTCCGAGTCCAGCGCGACGGACAGGGTGCCGCAGGCACGGAAGCCGGTCTCCTGCCCGCTCGCCTCCTCCAGCTCGGCCACGAACGCCGGGTAGCGCCCGGCGGAAGCCATGTTGAGGCCGAGCAGCGTCTGCTCGCCGTAGTGGAGTTCGGTGACGGCGGCCAGCATCCCGGCCGCGACCTGGGCGGCGCCGCCGCCCGGCGCGGGGTCGGCCAGCGTGGTGCGCAGGCCGTGCAGGGCCGACCGCCAGGCGGTCACCAGACCGATGATGCCGCCTCCGACGACCAGGACGTCGGAACTGTCTGCGGAGATACGCATGGGCGTCCAGCCCCTCCCTTCGCCGGCATGACCCGGATCAGGTTCGTACGGTCGGAGGCCGGCCAGCCTCCCTCTCAGCCCGGTACGCCCGGACTCCCGCGAGTGCCTTACGGTGGCCAGCCTAGACCCCACCTCTCGCGGCCCGTAAGGGAGTGGGTGGGCGCGGTGGAGCCGGCGTCGGGCCGGAGGGGCCGGTGGCTGGACACGGCCTAGGGTGGACAGGTGAGCGAGCAGACACAGGACCCGGCAGCGGGACGACGACCGAGCGGAGTCGTGATCGTGGGCGCCGGCATGGCCGGTGTGCAGACGGCCGTGGCCCTGCGCGAACAGGGCTTCACCGGCCCGGTCACCCTGATCGGCGCCGAACCCCACCAGCCGTACGACAGGCCGCCCCTGTCCAAGGCGGTCCTCCTCGGCAAGGCGGAGGACTCCGCCTTCGACGTCGACTTCGAGGCACTGGACATCACTCTGCGCCTGGGGCTCGACGTGACCGGTCTGCGCGCCGGGGCGCACGAGCTGGACACCCCGGAGGGACCCGTCGGCTACGACGTGCTGGTCCTCGCCACCGGAGCCGAACCCGTCGCGCTGCCCGGTTCCGAGGGCGTGCCCGGTGTCCATCTGCTGCGCACCCTCGACGACGCCGCGCGGCTGCGGCCCGTCCTGGAGCGCCGGCACGACGTGGTCGTCGTCGGAGCGGGCTGGATCGGCGCCGAGTTCGCCACGGCGGCCCGAGCGGCCGGGTGCGCGGTCACCGTCGTGGAGGCCGCCGGCCGGCCCCTCGCGGGCACGATGCCCGCAGAGGTCGCCGAGCCGATGGCCGCCTGGTACGCGGAGAGCGGAGCCGAACTCCTCACCGGCGCCCGGGTCGCACGCGTCGGACAGGGCGCCGTCCACCTCGCGGACGGCCGGGTGATCCCCGCCGGGGCGGTGGTCGTCGGCATCGGCGCGAGGCCCGCCACCGCGTGGCTCGCGGGCTCGGGCATCGCGCTCGGCCCCGACGGCTCGGTCACCGCGGACAGCTCGCTCCGCACGTCGCTGCCCGATGTCTACGCAGTGGGCGACTGCGCCTCCTTCCCGTCCGCCCGCTACGGGGAACGGCTGCTCGTCCACCACTGGGACAACGCGCTCCAGGGGCCGCGGACGGTCGCCGCCGCCCTCGCGGACGGTGCGCTCAGGACGTACGACCCGGTGCCCTACTTCTGGTCCGAGCAGTTCGGCCGCTTCGTGCAGTACGCCGGCCATCACGCGGGTGCGCACAGGCTGCTGTGGCGAGGCGACCCGGGGGACCCGTCCTGGACGGTCTGCTGGCTGCGGCAGGGCGTCCTGGTCGCCCTGCTGGCCGTCAACAGGCCCCGCGACCTGGCGCAGGGGCGCAAGCTCGTCGAGGCGGGGGCGCGGATCGACCCGGCGCGGGCCGCCGACTCCTCCGTACCGCTGAAATCGACGCTGCTCCAGGGGTAGGCACGGCCTCGTACGCCCGGCCCGGCTACCGACTGTCGGTCCGGGATGGCACGCTTGTCCCTGTGACCGAGATTGACGCAAAGATCGATGCTCTCGTCCCCGCATGGCTCCACCTTCCCGACATCGCGGAAATGCTCGATGTCGAGGTGACGCGCGTACGGCAGCTGGTCAAGGAAGGCCAGCTGATCGCCGTACGACGTGGTGAGAACCGGGCGCTCCAGGTGCCTGCCGCCTTCATCGACGGCAACAAGGTGGTCAAGGGTCTCGCAGGGACCCTGACGCTCCTGAGGGACGACGGCTACAACGACGAAGAGATGCTGGACTGGCTCTTCACCCCCGACCCGACCCTGCCCGGCACGCCCGCGCAGGCCCTGAGCGAGAATCGCGGTACGGAGGTGAAGCGCCGGGCCCAGGCGCTCGCCGTCTGACCGGAGGACCGTGAGCGGGGTGCGGGCCGTGGCACATCACGGCCCGCACCCCGCCGTGACCGGTCCTGCCGGCGCGGCCATCCATCGACGTACGGCGAGTGGTCGCCGCATCAGTGATCCAACGACGCACCGACGGGGGAACTCTTCATGTCCACGCCTCGCACCCAGCTTTCCGGCGCCCGGCTCTATCTGTGCACGGACGCCCGCAAGCGGCAGGGGGACCTCCCCGAGTTCCTCGACGCCGTGCTGGCGGGCGGCGTGGACATCGTGCAGCTGCGGGACAAGGGCATGGAGGCGGCCGAGGAGCTCGAACACCTCGCGGTGTTCGCCGACGCCTGCAAGCGCCACGGAGCGCTCCTCGCGGTGAACGACCGCGCCGACGTCGCCCATGCCATCGGCTCCGACGTGCTGCACCTCGGGCAGGGTGATCTGCCGGTACCGGCCGCCCGCGCCGTCATCGGCGACGACGTGGTGATCGGCCGCTCCACCCACGCCGAGGCCGAGGTCGACGCGGCCGTCGCCGAGGCCGGCGTCGACTACTTCTGCACGGGCCCCTGCTGGCCCACCCCGACCAAGCCCGGCCGGCACGCCCCGGGCCTCGGCCTCGTGCGCTACGCCGCCTCGCTCGGCACGACGCGGCCGTGGTTCGCCATCGGCGGGATCGACGCCGGCAATCTGGACGAGGTGCTGGACGCCGGCGCCCGTCGCGTCGTCGTGGTGCGGGCGATCACCGAGGCGGCGGACCCGGCCGAGGCGGCGGCATCGCTCGCGCGACGCGTCCGGGCGCGCGCCCTCTGAACCGGACGGCCTCGCACCCGGCCGGAGCGGCTGTCCGAAGGGTGGACAAAACCCACCTCATTCCGGGCAATTCACTCGCTCTGGTTGGGGTACCGCCGGGCCCTGGTTAACCTCCCAGTATGGCTCTTGGCACACCTTCCACCCGGACAGATCACGCGCGCACCGTGCGTGAGCTGCTCGCGACCGGCGAGACGTCGTTCTCGTTCGAGTTCTGGGCACCCAAGACGGAGAAGGGCGAACGGAACCTCTGGAACGCCCTGCGCCGGGTCGAGGCGGTGGGACCGAGCTTCGTCTCCGTGACGTACGGGGCCGGGGGTTCGACCCGCGCCGGGACGGTCCGGGCCACCCAGCGGATCGCAGCGGACTCCACGCTCACGCCCGTCGCGCACCTCACCGCCGTCGACCACTCCGTGGCCGAGCTGCGCAACATGGTCGGGCAGTACGCCGACGCCGGGATCCGCAACATCCTCGCGGTGCGCGGAGACCCGCCCGGCGACCCGATGGGCGAGTGGATCGAGCACCCGCAGGGCGTGCGGTACGCGGCGGATCTCGTCCGGCTGATCAAGGAAGCCGGTGATTTCTGCGTCGGCGTCGCCGCCTTTCCCGAAATGCACCCTCGGTCCACCGACTGGGACACCGACATCGGTCATTTCGTCGACAAGTGCCGCGCCGGTGCCGACTACGCGATCACCCAGATGTTCTTCCACCCGGAGAGTTATCTCCAGATGCGTGACCGCGTGGTCGCCGCGGGTTGCGACACCCCGGTCATTCCCGAGGTGATGCCGCTCACCAGCGTCAAACAGCTGGAGAGATTCGCGCAGCTCAGCAACGCTTCCCTGCCTTCCTCGCTGAAAGAGCGCATCCTCGCCGCGAAGGACGACCCGGCGGCTGTACGCTCCATTGGCATCGAGTTCGCCACGGAGTTCTGCGCGAAACTGCTCTCCGAGGGTGTCCCGGGGCTGCACTTCATCACGCTCAACAACTCGACGGCGACACTCGAGATCTACGAGAATCTCGGACTGCACAAGCAGTCCTGACCGGCCGTACCCGCCACCAACCGGGGCGGTGGCCGTAGGAGGGGGCGGGCGTGGGCTGGACGGTCCTCTACATCGCATTCGGCATAGTGGCGTTGTGGCTGCTGGGCGAGGTGCTCCTGCAGTACAAGGCACGCCTGCGCTGGCGACTGCTCGCCTTCGCCGGCTTCCTCGGTGTGGTGCTCGGTGTGCTGATCCCCTCCGTGCTGGTGATCGTCCTCGGGGCGATCGCCTTCGCGACAGGCCAGACGTATGTGACGCTCTCCTTCAGGCGAGGCTTCTCGACGGGGTGGGCCATCGGCGGCAGCCCGGGCGAGAGCCGCCGCCGGCGTGGGGCGCGCGGCCCGGAGAGCCGGAAGCCCACGCTCGAGGTCTCCGGCCTGGAGTACGAGGGAGACGACCGGCGGTCGGAAGCAGCCCCCGCCGCGGTCTACGCACCGGAGCCGCTGCCCGACGACACCGGGCAGTACGGCATCTACACCGACCCCGTTCCCGCGGGCCGCGAGGGCCAGGACCAGCACGGCGAACCACACCCTCAGCACGCCGGCTACGACCCGTACAACGGCTACGGCGGGCCGGCCGGCCAGGACCTCCACGGCGGGCAGGGCGGCTACGGGGGCCAGGACACCCACCAGGACCAGGGCGCCTACGCGGGCCAGTACGACTACGGGACGGACCAGGCGGGCTACGCCTCCTACTCCGACCCCTACGACGGCACGGGCACCACCACCACGGGCACCGGGCAGTACGCGGCGTACGACAGCTACGGCAGCGGCTACGACCCCTCCTACGGCGCCGGGCAGCAGCCCTCGGATCCGTACGCCGGGCAGTACACCGACACCCCGCCGGGCGGCGTCTGGGTCCCGCAGCAGCGCGAGAGCGACCAGCACCCGCCGCTGCCGCCGGAGGCGCCCGTCCAGCCCGCTCCGTACGGCAACGGATACGACACCGGCCAGAACGAGCAGTACCGCTACTGACCTACGGACCGGCCGCCGCCCTCCGGCGGCCGGCTCCGTGCGCCGGACGCGGGCTCACCGCGAGCCGCGGAAGCCGTCACCCTCCACGACGAGCCCGGCCACCAGGGCGCCCGACATCCCGGCGTGGGCCGGGCCGCCGCCCGGATGCGCCCAGCCGCCCGCCAGGTACAGGCCCGGCAGCGGGGTGCGGTTACCGGAGTGCAGATACGCGCCCCCCGCCCCGGCCAGGGCGGGGGCCGGCACCGAACCGCCCTCGGCTCCCGTGCCGGCAGCGGTCTCGACCGGCGTGCGCACCTCGGCGTGGAGTATCCGCTCGCGGAGACCCGGAACGGCCTCGGCGGCCCGGCCGATCACCACGTCCGCGAACCGCTCGCGCAACGCGGCGTCCGTCCAGTCGACCGGGCCGTGCGGCGCCACCGTCACCATCAGGGTCACCGCCTCGTGCTCCTCGTCGGGCCGGGTGGCCGGGTCGTCCGGGCGCAGCACCGTCACCGTGGGCCGCTCCGCCGTCCGGCCGCCGAACACCGCCTCCTGCTCCGCGCCAGGGTCCGCGGCGTGCACCACGGTCCGGTGCGCGGCGCCCGCCTCCCGGGCGCCGCGCAGCGACAGCAGGACGACGAAGCGGCCCGGCACCGGAGCTCCGTGCTCCCTGGCCGCCCACCCCTCCCGGACCGGCAGGAGCCCCGGCGCCGGCTGCGCGCCCAGGATCACATGATCGGCCTCCACGCCCGTGCCGTCCGCCAGCTCGATCCCTGCCGCCCGCCCGTCCTTCTCGGTCACCCGGACCGCCTCGGCGCCGAAGACGAACTCCACCCTGCGGGCCAGACACCGCTCGTACACCGCGTCGGCCAGCGCGCGCATGCCCCCGGCGACGTACCAGGTGCCGAACGTCTCCTCCATGTACGGCAGGAGGGCCGCTGCGGCCGGGGCGCGGCGGGGGTCGAGCCCGTACGACAGGGCGTAACCGTCGAGCAGGGCCGCCAGGCGGGGGTCTGCCAGCTCCCAGGCGCCCACCTCCGCCACCGTCCCCGCCTCCCGGGCGGCGCGCAGCAGCCTGCGCCGGCGCACGGCCGGGTAGGGGTCGCGGCCCAGTGGCCGCGGGTCCTCGGGCAGCGGCTCCTCCAGCAACGGCCTGCGCGACCGGTCCCAGGCGGCCCCGGCCCTGCCCAGGAAGTCCCCCCAACGGGCCCCGGCGCCCTCACCGAGTGCGCGGTCCAGCGCGCCGACCACCCCCGCCCGCGAGGCGTTGGGCAGGGACACCGTCGTGCCGTCCGCGAAGAGATGACGGCTCGCCGGGTCGACCTGGGTGAGCGTGACGCACTGCTCCAGGCTCTCCTTGCCCGTCTTCACGAACAGGTCGCGGTAGACCGCGGGGAGATGCAGCAGCCCGGGGCCGGTGTCGAAGACGAAACCGTCACGCGTGTACCGGCCGAGCGAGCCGCCGTAGGTCTCCGACCGCTCGTACACCGTCACCCGGTGGCCTGCCACGGAGAGCCGGGCGGCCGCCGCCATCGCGCCGGTCCCGGCGCCGATCACCGCAATTCGTGCCATGCCAGTGACCCTAAGGGGTGCCACCGACAGCTCATTCGTGAGGCCAGTGCCTGCCCGCTCCGGACAGACGTCTCTCCTCGCGGCGCTGGGCCCTGCGGCGCAGGAACCGGCGGATCCGGGAGGCGAGGAAGACCAGTATCAGCAGGCCCAGCAGCAGCAGGACCCCGGCGACGACGGCCGCCGCGACCGGGTTGAAGACCGCGAAGGTGATGATCCCGGCCACGCCGAGATCCTCCGCGACGCTGACCCCGATGTTGCTGAACGGTTCGGGCGAGGTGTTGACCGCCATCCTGGTGCCGGCCTTCACCAGGTGGCTCATCAGCGCGGTGGAGCCGCCCACGGCTCCCGCCGCGAGTTCCGGCAGCGACCCGCTCTCGCCCGCCAGCAGCGCCGCGACGACCGCGCCCGCCACGGGCCGGATCACTGTGTGCGCCGTGTCCCAGGCCGAGTCCACGTACGGGATCTTGTCGGCCACCGCCTCGCACAGGAACAGCACACCGGCGGTCACGAGCACATCGGTGCGCTGGAGGGACTCGGGCACCTCGTCCGTGAGTCCGGTCGCGCCGAATATGCCGAAGAGGAGGACCACCGCGTAGGCGTTGATCCCGCTCGCCCAGCCGCTCGTGAACACCAGGGGGAGTACGGACACGGACGCGATCGTAACCAGTCGGGTGGACGCCCGGGTGGGCCTTGCGGCACAGGCCTGAGTATCTCTACCTAGTGCGGGAGATGAGTAGGGATGCGGATGGGCTCCCACCTGCGCGGACGGAAGAGTGGGGACCACGGAAGGGGCGCGGCCCGGGGACCGCCGGCACGGGGCGGCGGAACTGCGCGGCACCCCGGACGTAACGGGGGCGGACGACGCGGAGCTCCGGGACCACGGGGGACAGCACGGGGTCACGGGGGAGGGCTTCGCGGCGGTACGGGGCGCCGGTCCGGCGGAATTCGGGGGGATCGAATTCCACCGGACCGGCGCTTTTCTCGTGCGGGGCCGCCTCAGCGCCCGCTGACCCGGCCGTGCAGCAGCAGGGACAGCGCCGAGTGCACGTCGTCGATGGTCCGCTCGGGCTGGAACGCCTGCCAGTCGAGAGCGGCCACCAGGACCATCCCGACCAGTGCGGCGGCCGTCAGCTGGATGTCGATCTCCTCGCTGAGCTCGCCACCCGCGACGCCCTCGCGGAGCACCTCCTCGACGACCGCCACGGCCTGCTGGCG
Organism: Streptomyces sp. QL37; assembly: GCF_002941025.1. NCBI lineage: Bacteria > Bacillati > Actinomycetota > Actinomycetes > Kitasatosporales > Streptomycetaceae > Streptomyces > Streptomyces sp. QL37. The sequence goes on from NZ_PTJS01000001.1 coordinate 6,531,883, forward strand.
CACCACGAGGAGGGTCGACTGCCAGGCACGGTTGGTGCGCCAGAGCTCGGCGACGTACAGCTGGGTGAAGGCCGGGTAGCGGTCGATGAAGACCAGACCGGCCCTGATCATCGCGTCCAGCGCCTCGACCCGGGTGCCGCCCTCCGCCTCCGCGGAGTCGGCGGCCGAACGCAGCGACTGCGTGAGCAGGCCGACGCCGTGCCGCAGCAGCTCCTCGAACAGCTCGGTCTTGCTCTTGAAGTTGTAGTAGACCGTGCCCTTGGCCACCCCGGCGCGTTCGGCGATCTCGTCGACCGTCGTCGCGGAGAACCCCTTCTCCGCGATGAGGGTCACCGCCGCCTCGTAGAGTTTCTGCCGGGTGACCTGTCGGCGCGTGGTGCCACTGCTGTCCATGCCCTTGATTCTCACAGGTCCCGGTGCGGTCACAGACTCAGCTCCGGGTGCAGCCGGTCAAGGGTCCACACCTGCTTGCGGCGGGCGGACAGCGCGGTCAGCGCCAGGGCGCCCGCGGTGAAGGCCACCAGCACGGCGCAGGCCTGCCAGACCGGGCCGAGCCCGCCGCCCGTGATCAGCCGGCGCAGTCCGTCCACGACGTAGGTCATCGGCAGGTAGGGGTGGATCGCCCCGAAGAACCCGGGACTGGTCTGGACGGGATAGGTGCCCCCGGCCGAGGTCAGCTGCAGCATCAGCACCGCCAGGACGAGGATCCGGCCCGCGGCGCCGAAGCGGGCGTTGAGCCACTGCACGATCGCGGCGAAGCAGCAGGTCACCAGTGCCAGGAAGCCGATGGTTCCGGCGGCGTGCGTCATCCGCAGGCCGAGCTGCCAGTGCAGCACCGACATGAGCGCGGCGACCTGGAGCAGGCCTGTGGCGGCGACGGGCAGCCAGCCCGCGAAGGCGATCCGCCAGGCCGGCGCCCCGGCAGCGAGCGCCCGCCGGTTGAGCGGCTGGATCAGCATGTACGCCACCATCGCGCCCACCCACAGCGAGAGCGGGATGAAGTACGGGGCGAAGCCGGTGCCGTAGTTGGGCGCCGCGTGCAGCGAGGAGGAGGCCAGTCGCACGGGGTCGGCCATGACACCGGTCCGGGCGTCGCGGTCCTTCTTGTCGTAGTCGGGGATCTTGCCGACCCCGTCGTTCAGTCCCTGGGCGAGCGTCGAGGAGCCGTCGCCCAGCCGGTACAGCCCGCTGTCCAGGGTCGTGGCGCCCGCCTTCAGCTTCTTCACGCCGGCGTCCAGGTCCCCGGCGCCCTTCTTGGCGGTCCCGAGACCCGAGTGGAGCGTGTCGGCACCCTTGGCGACCTTGTGCGCTCCCGTGTTGAGCGCGTTGATCTTCTTCACGGCGGACTCCAGGTCCGAGTCCAGGTGCGGCGAGCGCTTCGCCAGGGCGTCGGCCTGCTTCTCCAGGGTGGTCAGCTGGGTCCGCAGCTTCGCCAGGTCGCCCTTCTGGTTCTTGACCAGCGCGTTCACGTCGTCGGAGACCTTCGCGACGTCCTCCGCAGCGGTCTTGGCACGCTTCAGCTGCGGGCAGACCCCGGGGTCGGGCAGCGGCTGGTCCTCGCAGCGGTCGCGGTAGACCTCGGCCAGGTCGTCGGAGGCCGTGTGGGCGGCGGCCGAGGCGGTGGGCGCGGCTTCGGCCAGCAGGTCGAGGTTGTCGCGTACGGCCTTCGAGGAGTCGGCGACCAGCCGGGCGGTGTCCCCGATGGCCTTGCCGTTGTCCTTCAGGAAGGGGCGTACGTCCTCGGCGACCGCGTTGACCTTGTCGGCGAGCAGCTGTGTTCCGCCGGCGACCTGCCGGGACCCCGTCTCGAGGTCGCCGGCGCCCTTGTCCAGCTTGGTGACGCCGGTGGAGAGCGTGCCACTGCCCGACTTGGCGTCCTTGAGACCGTCCGCGAGGTCCTTGGAGCCCTTCTTCGCCTTCGTGAGGCCGCTCTCGAGGTCGTCGGCCCCCTTGGCCGCCTTCGCGGTCGCGTCGTGCAGACCGGAGAAATCGATGAAGATCCGGTCCAGGAAGCCGCGCGAGGCCTTGGAGGACGCGGCGCTGCGGACCTCGGCGAAGACCGTCCTGGAGATCTGCCCGACGATGTAGTTGTTGGCGTCGTTCGTACGCACCCGCAGCGCGCCGGTGCCGGGGGAGTCCCCGGAGCTCGAAGCGATGCGCTCGCTGAAGTCCGACGGCATGGTCAGCGAGAGGTAGTACGTCCCGTCCTCGACGCCCCTCTCCGCCTCGGCGGAGCCGACCTGGTGCCAGTCGAAGACCTTCGAGTCGAGCAGCTTGCCGGTGATCTCGTCACCGGCCGCGAGGTGTTCGCCACCGGTGTCCGCCCCCTTGTCCTCGTTGACCAGCGCCACGGGAACCCGGTCGAGCCGGCCGTACGGGTCCCAGAACGACCAGAGGTAGAGCGCTCCGTACAGCAGGGGCAGCAGGAGGAGCGCCACGAGTGCGGCGCGCGGCATCCGCCCCCTCCCGAACCGTCGCAGCTCAAGCGCGGCCAGTCTCGGCGATCGCATCGGCCGTGTCCTTCCCGGTCGTCGTGTCGTCGGGCGTGTCCGTTCCGGACTCCGGGCGGGTGCGCACGGTGAGCGCGTCCTCCGGGGACACGCTGCACACGGCCAGCACGGTGGTCCCGGCGGCCGCGAGGGTGCGCAGCAGCTCCCAGGCCAGGGCGCGGTCCGTGGCGGAGAGCTTGAGGTCCGTGTCGTCGACGGCGAGGAGCCGCGGACGGCTCATCAGGGCGAGGGCGACGGACAGGCGCAGGGCCTCCAGTCGCTCCAGATCCCGTACGGAGGTCCGTTCGGCCTTGGGCAGCACCGCGAGGTCGAGCCCCGCGGCCTCCAGCGCGGTGTCGATCGACGCCCGTGCCGTGGCGGCGCGTTCGGCGGGCAACCGCAGCAGGGCGCGCGGCGAACCGCCGAAGCGGCGCCGCAGCAGAGCCCGTTCCCGCAGATGCTCGGCCACGGTGAGGGAGGGATCCAGATCGCTGACCCCGGGGACCGGGCCGAGAGCACTGAAGCGGCGTACGGCGGCGAGCCGGCCGGGCAGGCGTTCACCCCCGACCTCGGCGTGCCCCCGCGTGGAACGCATCCGGCCGGTGAGCGCCAGCAGCAGACACGTGCGGCCGGAGCCGGAGGGTCCTTCCACGGCGACGAGCGATCCGGGACCGGCGGAGAACCCCACTCCTCGGAAGGCCCAGCCGCGCGGACCCTTCAGCCCGAAGTCCTCGGCGCTCAGCGACGCCCCGTGCGGGCTGTCCACGACCCCACCCCCATGTTTTTTGCACTGACCAGTCAGTGCAAAAAGCTAGCCCGAACTCGCGCTCGAAGCAAAGTGCCTGGTCAGGGGCGAGATCTGAGGGATTGTCAGTGGGGGCCGTCACGATGGATACATACGGCCACGGAGCCGTCACACGACGACAGGAGGTTCGTCATGGCCAGCTCGTCCGCAGCCGCCGCACCGCGGCGCCGCGCAGGCAGCCCTGCCCCCTCACTGACCGGTCCGGCAACCGACGTCCACCCCGTACCGCGCCGCACCACGGCGCCGCCCGCCGCTCTCGATCTGCTCGCCCAGGCCCACGCCGGCCTGGACGAGGCCGCCGTACTCGACGTGCCCAACGAGCGGTACGCCACCGCCCACCTCGCCGCTCTGCGCACGGCGGCCGCAGTGCTCGCCGCTCGCGGGCGGCCCGAGACCGGCAGGCGCCGCAGGGAGCGGATCCGCAGCGCCTGGGAGGTCCTCCCGGACATCGCGCCGGAACTCACCGAATGGAGCGCCCTGTTCGCCTCCGGGGCCCCGCGCAGGGCCCGGGCGGAGGCGGGCATACCCGGCGCGGCCACCATCCGCGACGCCGACGATCTGCTGCGCGACGCGGCCATGTTCCTGCGTCTGGTCGAGCGGATGCTGGTCCTCCAGCCCGTCCTGCCGCAGCCCCGGAGGGACGGATCCGAGCAGCGGCCCGACGCGGGGTGACCGCGCCGGCGGTGCGAGGCAATAGGGTGGAGAGCACCCGTACCACCTGCACTGTTCACGCTCCGCCGTCCATGGCGGCACCGTGCCGAGGAGTCAACTGCCGTGTCGGACCAGCTGCGCCCCCGCGCCTCCCTCCGTACCGCCGTGGTCTGGGAGGTCCTCAAGGACGCTCTAGAGCGCCGGGTCAAGGCGACCGGCAGGGAAGCCCTGGACGTGCTCGACACCGGCGGCGGCACCGGCAATTTCGCCGTGCCCGTCGCCCGGCTCGGCCACCGGGTCACCGTCGTCGACCCCAGCCCGAACGCCCTGTTCGCGCTGGAGCGCCGGGCGGAGGAGGCCGGTGTCGCCGACCGTGTCCGAGGCGTCCAGGGAGACATCCTGGGCCTCTTCGAGGTGGTCGACCGCGCGGGTTACGACGCGGTCCTCTGCCACGGCGTCCTGGAGTACGTGGACGACCCCGCCGAGGGCGTGCGGAACGCGGTCGACGCGCTCCGCCCGTCCGGTGCGCTCAGCCTGCTCGGCGCCGGCCTCGGCGGTGCCGTCCTGGCCCGGGCGCTCGCGGGCCACTTCGCGGAGGCCCGGCAGGCGCTGACGGACCCCGCCGGGCGCTGGGGCGACGGTGACCCCGTGCCCCGCCGGTTCACCGCCGACCAGCTGACCGGACTGGTCGCCGCCGCGGGTGTCGAGGTCGGCGCGGTCCACGGCGTACGGGTCTTCGGCGACCTCGTGCCGGGCGTGCTCGTGGACACCGAACCGGGCGCCATGGAGGAGCTCCTCAGGCTGGAAGCGGCCGTCGCGGAACTGCCGGCCTTCCACTCGGTGGCGACCCAGCTGCACGTTCTGGGGGAGAAGCGCGGCTGAGCCGCGAAGGCGACACTGCCGGAGTACAGCCGCGAAAGCGGCGGGAGCACGGCTGATCAGCAACGCAGCTGCAGACGGAGTACTGCCGGGAACACCCGATCGGGCCGCGAGCCCCGTATGATCGGGTGACACCATCCGGCATGACGGATCGGAGGTCGGGGAATCTACGCCTCAGCAGCCGAGCCGAAATGGCGGTCCGGACTGGCTATGGCTAGAGGGCGGGTTTCACGGGGGCGAATCCCTGCCTATCCTGGAAGGGCCGCATACCGGTCGCCCCCGCGGCCGACGACGAGGAGGACTCCGTGCCGCTCTCGGAGCACGAGCAGCGAATGCTCGAGCAGATGGAGCGAGCGCTGTACGCCGAAGATCCCAAGTTCGCTACAGCGCTTGAGGGAAGCGGGCTGCGCAGGTACACCCGGCGACGGGTCTACCAGGCGGTAGCCGGTTTTCTGGTGGGTATCGCGCTCCTCATGGCCGGAATGGTTTTCCAGCAGACCTGGGTCAGTGTGGCGGGATTCCTCGTCATGCTGGGCTGTGCCGTGCTGGCGGTCACCGGATGGCGCAAGGCGCCGAAACCCGGTGAGCAGCAGCCGGCGGGGAGTGCGAGCGGGGGCGGCGGCGAACGCCGACATCCCAGGCAGCGCCGGTCGATGATGAACCGGATCGAACAGAGGTGGCAGCGCCGCCGCGACGAACAGGGCCAGTGAGCTTTCCGCTTCCCGGCCGGCGGCGGACAGTCGTCGGCACCGGACGCGGTCCGCGCACACCGAGAACTTGACGCTGGACCTCACACGTGAGGGGCGGTCGCTGCGAAGCGACCGCCCCTCACGTGTTTCCAGCGCTGCCGCCGCAACGGGCCGGGAGCCGGGGCCGCCCGGCCCCGGCTCCCGGCTCCTGGGGGATCAGCCCTGCTGCCGTGACGGGCGGCGCAGCCGCGCCGCCCAGCGGTCGCGTCCCGCGCGGTCCGCCCACCGGCGGCCGAACTCCGTCCGGCGTTCCGAGAGCGCCCAGATCACCCGGACGGCCGAACGGGGCGCGAGCGTCGCCCGCGCCTTCGCCCACCGTCCGGCCGAGGCCCCGAGCCCCGCCCGGACGGCTCGCACGTCCTCGGCCGAGGCGGCGGCGGCGCCCGGCTCGGGTGCGTACAGCACCTGCTCCACCGCCCCCGCCACCCGATGGACCGCGGCGGCCGCCGGGCCGTCGAGGTGCCCCAGCCGTACGACGCGTGCCGCGGCCTTACGAGGGGTCTGCGACTCGTCCGGCGGAATGCCGTGATCCCAGGCCGAATCGGTGATCTCCCGCCAGGCGGCCATCACCCTGGCCGCCGCGTCAGCGGGCGTACGCCCTCCTGACGTGCCGAGCCTCCGGCCACGAGCCCGTACCCGCCAGAGCATCGGCGACAGCGGGAGGGTGAGCACCAGCAAGGAGCCGGCCACCCACAGCGCCACCGTGCCCGCCGGGGCCCCGGGGTCGGCGGAGTCCGTCGCACCGGGGGCCGTGGACGCACCGCACTCACCCTGCTGACGCATCTGCGCGGGGCAGGACTCCGTGGCGGAGGGAGCGGCCGTGGGCGCCGTGGAGGCACCCTCCGTCGGCAGCGCCGGATCGCTGGGATCCTGCGAGGGAGCGTCCGGCAGGGTGTACGCCGGGGTGGTGCCGCGGGACGGTGTCGGCTCGAAGCGGGTCCAGCCCACGCCCTCGAAATACAGCTCGGGCCAGGCGTGCGCGTCCCGCAGCCCGACCGACACCGAACCGTCCGCCTGGACCGTGCCGGGCGTGAACCCCACCGCGACCCGGGCCGGGATGCCCAGGGTCCTGGCCATGGCGGCCATCGTGAAGGAGAAGTGGACGCAGAAGCCCTCCTTGTCCTTCAGGAAGCGCTCGATCGCCGCGGTGCCGGTACCCGACGTCACCGTCGTGTCGTAGCGGAAACCGCCCTCCGAGGCGAACCAGTCCTGCAGCTTCACCGCCCGCTCGTAGTCGTCGGCGGCACCCGCGGTCACCTGCCGCGCGGTCTCCTCGACCACATCGGGCAGCGATGTGGGCACCCGCGTGTACTCACGGGCCAGGTCCGAGCGCGGTTCCATCGCCGAGGCGAGCTGCGTGGCCGTCGGCGCCACCTCCAGGCTGCTGACCTCGTACCGGGCGCCGCGCGTCGTCTGGCCGTCGTCGCCGACGAGGGTCCGCCCCTCGGGCTCGAACCGCCAGCGGCCCCGGATGTCGACCTCGCTCGCCGGGTAGGGGAGCGGCAGATACGTCTGCTGGTACGAGCGCGACGCCGAGATGTTCGTCCGGATCTCGGTGACCGCGACACCCCCGTCCAGGCCGGCCGGCTGCGGCAGCCTGGCCGGGACGTCCCTCAGCCGCCGGGTCGACGGGCGCCACTCGCTGCCGTTGAACTGGTCCAGAGCCAGGATGCGCAGATAGAAGTCCTGCGGGTTCTCCGAGTTGGTGCGGTACGACATCACCTCCCGGTTCTCCGGCTGGTTGAGATTGTTCTGCAGCGAGACCAGCGGGTTCACCGCGGAGATCGTGCCCCCGCCGCTCCCTCTGCCCGACCCGCCGCCCGTCCCGCCCAGGAGCCCGCCGTCGAGAGCGGGCAGGGCCGCGGGCACGGCCAGCGCGATGCCCAGCGCCACCACGCCGATCCGCCGTCCCGTCCGGACCGACGCCACGGCACGCCCGGACCCGTCCAGGCCGGCCGCCAGACCGCTCGACGTACGTGAGACACCGCCGAACACCCGACCCCACTGGGACAGCCGGTCCCGGCCCTCGGCCAGCAGGAGGAGCAGATAGCCGCACGCCGCGAGCAGGAACCAGAGCCAGCCGGCCCCGCCGTCGGAGAGCCCGGCCGCGACCGAGTAGAGGGCGAGCAGCGGCAGACCGGCCGACGCCGCGGCGCGGACGGTCACCGCGAGGATGTCCACGGTGAGCCCGATCAGCAGCACGCCGCCGACCAGCATCAGCCGGATGCCGTCCGTCGCCGGTGCCGGGATGGCGTATCTGTTGACGTCGTCGGCGCCCAGGGTCAGCAACTCGGCGAGCCGCTGCACCGCCTGGGGCCCGGGAACCACACCGAACAGGGCGTGCTCCCTGGCGAAGGCCACGGTCAGGGCCAGCAGAGTCACGAGTACCTGGAGGGAGACCGTCAGGACCCGCGCCAAGCGCATCCGGCGGGCGAGCACGCCGACACCACTCTGGATCGCCAGCATGAACGCTGCCTGCAGGACCCACTTCGACGCCTCGACCAGCGGCAGCAAAGAGCCCGCCGCCAGCATCGTGGCGGCGAAGGCGCACAGCGCCAGCCGCGTACGCCCGCTCATGACCAACTCCCGGAGAGCCCCGTCGTCGTCCCGGCCGCGGGCGACCGGTCGCCCGAGCCCTCCTGGCCCGCCTGCTGCCACAGCCGGGCGAGCTCCGCACCGGGTGGCACCGCCATCGCCGTCCATCCCGCCTCGCGCAGCAGCCGCAGGCGGTCGGAGACCGGCGCAGGAGGCGCGGCTTCCGCGCCGCGCGCCCAGTCGTCGCCGTCCAGTACGAACGCGACGGCCCCCCGGCTGCGCTGCCGCATCCTGGCCGCCACCGCAGTCTGCTCCTCGTCGAGATCGCCGAAGAACGCCACCAGCAGCCCTTCGGTGCCCCCGCGCAGCACGTCGTACGCCCGGGAGAGACCGCCTCCGTCGGAGTGGTCGACGACGGCGAGGGTGTCCATCATCAGACCCGCCGAGTCCGCGGACTCCTGGGTCGATCCGGCGAAGCCGTCCGCGCTCCCACCCGGCACGGAGCTCCCCTCGTCCGTGAGCAGTCGCACCGCGTAGCCACGCTCCAGCATGTGCACCAGCGCGGACGCCGCCCCGGCCACCGCCCATTCGAAGGCCGATCCGGGACCGGCCCCTCGGTAGGCGATGCGCCGGGTGTCCAGCAGCACCGTGCACCTGGCGCGCTGCGGCTGCTCCTCCCGCCGCACCATCAGCTCGCCGTAGCGCGCGGTGGAGCGCCAGTGGACCCGGCGCAGGTCGTCACCGTGGCGGTAGCCCCGAGGAATGATGTCGTCCTCGCCGGCCAGCGCCAGCGAGCGCTGCCTGCCGTCGCCGTACCCGGAGGTCGCCCCGGCCAGCCGCAGCGGCGGAAGCGGCTCGGTGCGGGGGATGACCACGAGGGTGTCGTATGCGCTGAAGGAGCGCGTCAGCTCGCACATCCCGAACGGATCGCCCAGCTGCAGCTGCAGCGGCCCCAGTGGGTAGCGCCCGCGCAGGTCGGAGCGGACCCGGTAGGACACCTCCCGTACGCCGCCGGGCTCCACCCGGTCCAGGACGAACCGGGGCCGGGGGCCGAGGACGTACGGAACGCGGTCCTGGAGCATGAGCAGGCCCGTGTGCAGGCGGGACACGTTGTCCATGCGCAGATGGACCCGCGCCTCCGATCCCGCCGGTACCCGCGACGGCGACAGCCGGCGGCTTCCGGCCACCCTGTAGCGGGTGCGGTAGAGGACGGTGACGCAGACCAGCGGGAGCACCGCGAGCAGCAGCCCCACCCGGAGCAGATCGCCCTGGCCCAGCACATAGGCGCAGACCGCCGCCGCCACGCCGGCGGCCAGGAAGGACCGCCCCCGCGTCGTGAGTCCGCCGAGAGCCGCCCGCAGGCCGCCCTTGTCGTCGCTGTCGTCCACGGGGCCGGGCGCCCCGGACGCCATCACAGCTGCCGTGCGCCGGGCTGCCGGCCGTACACCGGGGTGCCCGGATGCTGTTGGGGCTGCGCGGGGGCCGCCGTGCCGCCCGAGGTCGGCACCGGCGTGCGCTGCAGGATGTCCAGCACGACCTGCTCGGCCGTACGGCGGTTGAGCTGCGCCTGCGCGGTCGGCAGCAGCCGGTGGGCGAGCACCGCGACCGCGAGGGCCTGGACGTCGTCCGGCAGGGCGTAGTCCCGGCCGCTCAGCGCGGCCGACGCCTTGGCGGCGCGCAGCAGATGCAGGGTCGCGCGCGGCGAGGCCCCGAGTCTGAGATCCGGGTGCTGGCGGGTGGCCGCCACCAGCTGCACGGCGTAGCGCCGGACGGATTCGGCCACATGGACCGTGCGCACCGCGTCGATCAGCTTCACGATGTCGTGGGCGTGGGCCACCGGCTGCAGGTCGTCCAGGGGCGAGGCCCCGCCGTGCACGTCGAGCATCTGGAGCTCGGCCTCGGCGCTCGGGTAGCCGATCGACACCCGGGCCATGAAGCGGTCGCGCTGCGCCTCGGGCAGGGGGTAGGTCCCCTCCATCTCCACCGGGTTCTGGGTGGCCACGACCATGAAGGGATCGGGCAGCTCGTAGGTGTGCCCGTCGATCGTGACCTGGCGTTCCTCCATCGACTCCAGCAGCGCCGACTGGGTCTTGGGCGACGCGCGGTTGATCTCGTCGCCGATCACGATCTGGGCGAAGATCGCGCCCGGCTTGAACTCGAAGTCCCGTCGCTGCTGGTCGAAGATCGAGACCCCGGTGATGTCCGAGGGCAGCAGGTCCGGCGTGAACTGGATACGCCGCACCGAACAGTCGATGGACCGCGCCAGCGCCTTGGCCAGCATCGTCTTGCCGACCCCGGGCACATCCTCGATCAGGAGATGCCCCTCGGCGAGCAGCACGGTCAGAGAGAGCCGTACGACATCAGGCTTGCCCTCGATCACACCCTCGACCGACCTGCGTACCCGCTCCGCTGTGGTGGTCAGATCTGTGAGGCTCGCTCGATCGTCATAGGTCGTCACCCGGCCCTCCTCGGCCCCTTGTGCACGGGCCGACGCACAAAGCTGCCCGGCCCGCCCCGAAATACGGACACTCTCCGGAGGACCCGGAGAGATGTCACACCCGCATTCTTGTTGCCGTTACCGCTTCGTGTCACTCGCCTGTGGATAAGTGGGGGCGAAATGCCGGATGTGGTCCGTATGTCGAGGGGTTCAGGAGGCGGGCAGGATCTCGCGCAGCGAGCCGGTGGTCACGTCGAAGACGAAACCGCGGACATCGTCCGTGTGCAGGAGGAACGGGGAGGTGCGCACGCGCTGCATCGACTGCCGTACGTCCTGGTCGGCGTCCGTGTAGGCCTCCACCGCCCAGGCCGGGCGCTGTCCGACCTCGAACTCCAGGTCCTTCCGGAACTCCTCGGTGATCGATTCCATGCCGCAGTTCGTGTGGTGGATGAGCACGACGCTGCGGGTGCCGAGCGCCCGCTGGCTGATCGTCAGCGACCGGATGACGTCGTCGGTGACGACGCCGCCCGCGTTACGGATGGTGTGACAGTCGCCGAGCTCCAGGCCGAGCGCGGCGTGGAGGTCGAGGCGGGCGTCCATGCAGGCGACCACGGCGACCTGCAGCACGGGCCGCGCGTCCATGCCCGGGTCGCTGAACTTCTCCGCGTAACGCGTGTTCAGTTCGACCAGGCGGTCGGTGACTGTCCCTCCGGAACGGGCCGCGGAGGACGAAGGGGAATCGGTCTGGGCGGAAGCCTGCGCAGAAGTCGACATAGCTATGACGTTAGCGTTCGAGACTGCGCCTGGCTTGCTGTGGAAGGGGACAAAGAACGTCAACGTGGCTTGTTGTGAGGTAACCCACAAGCCTCACCGTGAGGCGCCCGGCCGGGTGAGTCTCCCGGTCCGTCGCGGCGGTGCGACGCGCTGCGCGGTTCGTTGATCGGGAATGGATCGAATGGCAGGGTGGACTAAAGTGACGCGAAGTTACCGACACGCCTGCACATTCTGCATATTTTTACATGTTTCGAGTTCCCCGTGATGTGCGGCGTACATGCGGTCCGGCCCTCTCCCGCTCGCCGGCCGGCCGACGCCTCCTTCCCCGGCGCCGGCCGACCTCCCCTTCCGGGCGGGCGGGGACCAGGCCGTATGTGCGGCCACACGGGACATAGCCTGAGAGGGCGCTTTGAGTCAGACCCGACACGTCCCGGTGATGCTCCAGCGATGCCTGGACCTGTTGGCCCCGGCTCTGGAGGCGACCGGGCCGCGGCCCCCGGTCGTCGTCGACTGCACCCTCGGGCTCGGTGGGCACAGCGAGGCCCTGCTCGCCGCCTTTCCCGAGGTCCGGCTGATCGCCCTCGACCGGGACAAGGAGGCGCTGCGGCTCTCCGGCGAGCGCCTCGCCCCGTACGGCGACCGCGCCACGCTGGTCCACGCGGTCTACGACGAACTGCCCGAGGTCCTGGACCGGCTGGGGATCCCCAAGGTGCAGGGCGTCCTGTTCGACCTGGGCGTCTCCTCCATGCAGCTGGACGAGGCCGACCGCGGCTTCGCGTACGCCCAGGACGCGCCGCTCGACATGCGCATGGACCAGACGACCGGCATCGGCGCGGCCGAGGTGCTCAACACCTACCCGCCGGGCGAACTCGTGCGGATCCTGCGCGCGTACGGCGAGGAGAAGCAGGCCAAGCGCATCGTCTCCGCCGTCGTCCGCGAACGCGAGAAGGAACCCTTCAGCAACAGCGCCCGCCTCGTCGAGCTGATCCGCGACTCCCTGCCGCAGGCCGCCAAGCGGACCGGCGGCAATCCGGCCAAGCGCACCTTCCAGGCACTCCGCATCGAGGTGAACGGTGAACTCACCGTTCTGGAGCGGGCGATTCCGGCAGCGGTGCGGAGCCTCGCGGTCGGCGGCCGGATCGCCGTCCTCTCGTACCACTCGCTGGAGGACCGGCTCGTCAAGCAGGTCTTCGCCGCCGGTGCCGCCAACACGGCGCCGCCCGGACTGCCCGTGGTCCCCGAGCGTTACCAGCCCAGGCTGAAGCTGCTGACCCGTGGGGCCGAACTGCCCACCGAGGAGGAGGTCGCCGAGAACCGGCGTGCCGCCCCCGCCAGGCTGCGCGGCGCCCAGCGGATCCGCGAGGAGGAGCGATGAGCGGACCCCGCCGGGCCGGCCGGACGCGCCCGAGGACGGTGGCACCGCGGTGACCAGGACGGCCGAGCAGATGAAGGGGCGGGCCGGCCGGCTCGCCCGGCTGATGCCGTCGGGGCCGAGCACCGCCGCCCGCACCCCCTTCGTCCTGCTGGTCGTGCTGCTGCTCGCGGGTGGCCTGATCTCGCTCCTGCTGCTGAACTCGGCGCTCAATGAAGGATCGTTCAGGCTGAGCAAGCTGAAGCGGGAGACCACCGAGCTCACCGACGAGCAGCAGGCCCTCCAGAGGGACGTCGACAGCTACTCCGAACCCGACGCGCTGGAGCGCCGGGCCAGGGAGCTCGGCATGGTGCCCGGCGGCAGCCCCGCCTTCCTGGACCCGGACGGCACCGTTCGCGGAAAGCCCGAGCGGGCCACCGCGCAGCCTTCCCCCACCGAGGTCCCGGCGGCGGAGGCGAGCGCGGCCGGACCGGCCTCACCCTCCGGCTCCGCGTCCCCCGCGACGCCCTCGACGGCCCCCACCGCACCGGCCTCGAACACCCCGACCCCGCCCCCGACGAGTCCCGGCAGGTGACGCAGTGCCGTCCAAGGAACCGCCGCGCCGCCGTGTCCCCGGCCCCGCGCGCTCCCGCAACGCGGCCGGCGGGCCGGGGCGCCCCCGGTCCGCCGCCCGTCCTGACGCCCGGCGTCCACGGAGCCCGGCGGCCAGGAAGCGACGCGGCGGCTCCCCCCGGTCGATCCGGCTGGGCAGCCCGCGCCCCCGGCTGCGCCTGATCAGCCTCTGCCTGACCCTCGTGATGCTGGCGTTCGTCGTCCGGCTCCTCCAGGTCCAGGCCGTCGACGCCGACACGTACTCCGCCAAGGCCGAGAAGAACCGCTACCTGGAGTACACGATCGCCGCCGAACGCGGTGAGATCACCGACCGCAGCGGCATCGCCCTGGCCACCAGCGTCGACGCCCACGACATCACGGCCGACCCGAAGCTCTTCACACCCGAGGACAGCAAGGCCCCGGACGCGCCGCAGCAGGCGGCGGCCCTGCTCGCCCCGATCCTCGGCAAGGACGAGGCCGACCTGGCCAAGAAGCTCTCCACCCCCAGGAGCCGCTACACCGTGCTGGCACGGCGCCAGACCCCGCAGGTCTGGAAGCAGATCAAGGACCTCAAGGCCGTCTTCGCGGAGAAGGCGGCCGAGGACAAGGCGAAGGGCGGCCCCGGCGCCAACGTGCTGGCCGGAGTCCTCCAGGAGCCCACCACCAAGCGCGTGTACCCCAACGGCGACCTCGCCGCCGGGATACTGGGATTCGTCAACGCCGAGGGCAAGGGCGGCGGCGGACTGGAAGCACAGCTGAACAAGCAGCTCCAGGGCGAGGACGGCAAGATCCGCTACGCCCAGGCGGGCGGCCGGCCCGTGCCGACCGCCGGCTCCACGGAGATCCCGGCCGTCGCGGGCACCGACGTCGAGCTGACGATCGACCGCGACATCCAGTGGGCGGCCCAGCGGGCCATCGCGGACCAGGTCGAGAAGTCCGAGGCGGACCGCGGCTACGTGGTCGTCCAGAACACGAGGACCGGCGAGGTGCTGGCCATGGCCAACGCCCCCGGCTACGACCCCAACGACCTCGCGCAGAGCAACTCGGCCGCCCTGGGCAACGCCGCCCTCCAGGACGTGTACGAACCCGGCTCCACCAGCAAGGTCATGTCCATGGCCGCGGTGCTGGAGGAGGGGGCGGCCACACCCGGTACGCACGTCACCGTGCCGAACCGGCTGCACCGGGGCGACCGGCTCTTCCGGGACGACATCGACCACCCCACCTGGTACCTCACGCTCAACGGCGTACTCGCCAAGTCGAGCAACATCGGCACGATCCTGGCCACCGGGCAGCTCGGGAAGACCCAGGCCGAGGCCAACAAGGTCCTGTACTCGTACCTGCGCAAGTTCGGCCTCGGCAGCACCACGGGGCTCGACTACCCGGGCGAGTCGCCCGGCATCATCGCCCACCCCAAGGACTGGTCGACCTCGCAGCAGTACACGATCCCGTTCGGCCAGGGGCTCTCCCTCAACGCCATGCAGGCCGCCTCGGTCTACCAGACCATCGCCAACGGCGGGGTCCGGATCGAGCCGACCCTGGTCCGCGGGACCAAGGACGCGGACGACCGCTACACGGCGTCCGAAGCCCCGGAACGCACCCGGGTGGTCAGCGAGAAGACGGCCACGACGCTGGCGAAGATGCTGGAGTCCGTGGTGGACGACGAGGAAGGCACCGGGACCAAGGCCCACATCGAGGGCTACCGGGTCGCGGGCAAGACCGGCACGGCCAACCGTGTCGACCCCGTACGCGGCGTCTACAAGGGCTACACCGCGTCCTTCGCGGGGTTCGCCCCCGCCGACGACCCGCAGATCGCCGTCTACTGCGCCATCCAGAACCCCACCAAGGGCAGCTACTTCGGCGGCCAGATCTGTGGCCCGATCTACAAGAAGGTCATGGAGTTCGCCCTCAAGACCCTCCAGACCCCTCCTTCCGGCAGCGATCCCGCCCGGCTGCCGGTGTCCTTCAAGCCCGGCGAGTAACTCGGGGGAACCCTCAGTGACGACCATCACCCCTGATCCCGGGAACCGGAACGAGAAGTACCGCGACCCCGGCCCCTCACTTCGCGAGAGGCCGGGTCCGCCCGGTACGCTCACCGCCGTGCCCCACGCTGATCAGTGTCAAACCACTCAGAAGGACGCGCCTGTGACCTACCCGGGAGCGCCCCGACCGGACAGGCTCCGGCCCACGTCCCTCGGAGAGCTGGCCGCCAGGCTCGGTGCCGGACCGCAGGATTCCGGTGAGGTCACCGGAATCACCCACGACTCCCGGGCCGTGCGCCCCGGGGACGTGTACGCGGCTCTGCCCGGCGCCCGTTTCCACGGTGCCGATTTCTCCGCCCAGGCCGCGGGCCTCGGCGCGGCCGCGATCCTCACCGACCCGGCGGGCGCCGAGCGCGCCGCCGACACCGGCCTCCCGGTCCTCGTCACCGGGGACCCACGCGGCCGGATGGGCGAACTCGCGGCCGAGATCTACGGACGGCCAGGCGTCGGCCTCCTCCAGATCGGCATCACCGGAACGTCCGGCAAGACCACCACGGCGTACCTCGTCGAGGGCGGGCTGCGGGGCGCCGGACGCAGCACCGGGCTGATCGGCACCGTCGAGATGCGGATCGGCGACGAGCGCATCAAGTCGGAGCGCACCACCCCCGAAGCCACCGACCTCCAGGCACTGTTCGCCGTCATGCGCGAACGCGGGGTCGAGGCGGTCGCCATGGAGGTCTCCAGCCACGCGCTGGTGCTCGGCCGGGTGGACGGCTGTGTCTTCGACGTCGCCGTGTTCAACAACCTCAGCCCGGAGCACATGGAGTTCCACTCCGGGATGGAGGACTACTTCCAGGCCAAGGCACAGCTGTTCACCCCGCAGCGCAGCAAGCTCGGCGTCGTCAACTTCGACGACGAGTACGGCCGCCGGCTGGTGGAGGAGGCGTCCGTCCCGGTCGTCACCTTCTCGGCGGAGGGCCACCCGGACGCCGAGTGGCGGGCCGAGGACGTCGAAGTCGGCCCCCGGGACAGCACCTTCACCGTGATCGGCCCCAAGGGCGAGCGCGTCACCGCCAGGGCCCCGCTGCCCGGCCCGTTCAACGTCGCCAACACCCTCGCCGCGATCGTCACCCTGGCCGTCGCGGGCGTCGACCCGCAGATCGCGGCCGACGGCATCGCGGCGGTCCCCGGCGTACCCGGCCGGCTGGAACGGGTCGACGCCGGACAGCCGTACCTCGCGGTCGTCGACTACGCGCACAAGACCGACGCCGTCGAATCGGTCCTGCGCTCCCTGCGGAAGGTCACCGAGGGCCGGGTGCACATCGTGCTCGGCTGCGGCGGCGACCGCGACACGACGAAGCGCGGCGCGATGGGCGCCGCCGCGGCACGGCTCGCGGACACCGCCGTGCTGACCTCCGACAACCCCCGCTCCGAGGACCCGCTCGCGATCCTCGCCGCGATGCTCTCCGGCGCGGCCGAGGTGCCCGTCCACGAGCGCGGCGACGTGCTCGTCGAGGCCGACCGGGCCGCGGCCATCGCCGCCGCGGTCGCCCGGGCCGAGCCCGACGACACCGTGCTGGTGGCCGGAAAGGGTCATGAGCAGGGCCAGGACATCCACGGAGTGGTGCGCCCCTTCGACGACCGGAAGGTCCTGCGCGAGGCCATCGAACGCTCCCTGGGGCGCACGGGCGCCGCGCACGCCCCCGAGGACCGCGTACACACCCACGAGAACAACAGTCAGGGATGACCAAGTGATCGCCCTTTCCCTCGCCGAGATCGCCGGAATCGTCGGCGGGCAGCCGTACGACGTACCGGACGGCTCCGCCGTCGTCACCGGCCCCGTCGTCATCGACTCCCGGGAGGTGCGGCAGGGTTCCCTGTTCGCCGCGTTCGCGGGCGAGCGTGTCGACGGCCACGACTACGCGCAACGCGCCGTCGAGGCGGGCGCGGTGGCCGTGCTCGCCGCCCACCCCGTCGGTGTCCCGGCGATCGTCGTCGACGACGTCGTGGCCGCGCTCGGAGCCCTCGCCCGCGACGTCGTGGAACGCCTCGGCACCACCGTCGTCGCGCTGACCGGCTCGGCCGGCAAGACGTCCACGAAGGACCTGATCGCCCAGCTCCTGGAGCGCAAGGCGCCCACGGTCTGGACACCGGGCTCCCTCAACAACGAGATCGGTCTGCCGCTCACCGCGCTGAGCGCGACGGCGGAAACCCGCCATCTCGTGCTGGAGATGGGCGCGCGGGGTATCGGCCACATCCACTACCTCGCCGACCTGACGCCCCCGAAGATCGGCCTGGTCCTCAACGTGGGCAGCGCCCACATCGGGGAGTTCGGCAGCCGTGAGGCGATCGCCCAGGCCAAGGGCGAGCTCGTGGAGGTCCTCCCGGACGACGGCACCGCGATCCTCAACGCCGACGACCCGCTCGTGCGGGCCATGGCCTCCCGTACAAAAGCCCGGGTGCTCCTCTTCGGAGAGGCCCCGGATGCGGACGTACGGGGAGAGAACGTGCGGCTCACGGACGACGGCCGGCCCGCTTTCGCGCTCCACACCCCGACCGGGTGCAGCGACGTGACCTTGCGCCTGTACGGTGAGCACCACGTGTCGAACGCGCTCGCCGCGGCCGCCGTCGCCCATGAGTTGGGCATGTCCGTGACCGAGATCGCCGATGCGCTCTCCGGGGCGGGCACCCTCTCCCGCTGGCGCATGGAGGTCACCGAGCGTCCGGACGGTGTGACGGTCGTCAATGACGCCTACAACGCGAACCCCGAATCCATGAAGGCCGCACTCCGTGCGCTGGCCGCCATGGGCAAGGCCCGACAGGCAGCCGGGGGGCGCACGTGGGCGGTGCTCGGTCAGATGGCCGAGCTCGGTGACGCGTCGCTCGCCGAGCACGACGCGGTCGGACGGCTCGCCGTCCGGCTCAACGTCAGCAAGCTCGTCGCTGTCGGGGGGCAGGAAGCCTCCTGGCTGCAACTGGGCGCATATAACGAGGGTTCGTGGGGTGAGGAGTCGGTGCACGTGTCCGACGCACAGGCGGCCGTCGACCTGTTGCGCAGTGAACTGCGCCCGGGAGACGTCGTGCTGGTGAAGGCGTCCCGGTCGGTCGGCCTGGAGAAGGTCGCCCTGGCACTGCTGGAGACGACCGAGGGCGAGGTCGCCGTCCGATGAGGCAGATCCTCTTCGCGGGAGCCATAGGGCTCTTCCTGACCCTGGTCGGCACTCCGCTGCTGATCAAACTTCTGGCCCGCAAGGGCTACGGGCAGTTCATCCGGGACGACGGCCCGCGTACCCACGGCAGTAAAAAGGGCACGCCCACCATGGGTGGTATCGCCTTCATCCTGGCGACGATCATCGCGTACGTCCTGGCGAAGGTGATCACCGGCGAGGAGATGCGCTTCTCCGGCGTCCTCGTCCTGTTCCTGATGGCCGGGATGGGCCTCGTCGGCTTCCTCGACGACTACATCAAGATCGTCAAGCAGCGCTCGCTGGGCCTGCGCGCCAAGGCGAAGATGGCCGGCCAGCTGATCGTCGGCATCGCCTTCGCGGTGCTCTCGCTCCAGTTCGCCGACCTCCGCGGCAACACCCCGGCATCGACCCGGCTCTCCTTCGTCGAGGACTTCGGCTGGTCCATCGGACCGGTGCTGTTCGTCGTCTGGGCGCTGTTCATGATTCTCGCCATGTCCAACGGCGTGAACCTGACGGACGGTCTGGACGGCCTCGCCACCGGCGCCTCGGTGATGGTCTTCGGTGCGTACACCTTCATCGGGCTGTGGCAGTTCCAGGAGTCCTGCGCCAACGCGACGACCCTGACCAACCCGGAAGCCTGTTTCGAGGTGAGAGACCCGCTCGACCTCGCGGTCGTCGCCTCGGCCCTGATGGGCGCCTGCTTCGGCTTCCTGTGGTGGAACACCTCGCCCGCCAAGATCTTCATGGGTGACACCGGTTCGCTCGCTCTCGGCGGAGCGCTCGCCGGTCTCGCGATCTGCTCCCGCACCGAGTTCCTGATGGCCATCCTCGGTGGCCTCTTCGTGATGATCACCATGTCGGTGGTCATCCAGGTCGGCTCGTTCAAGATGACCGGCAAGCGGGTCTTCCGCATGGCGCCGCTCCAGCACCACTTCGAGCTCAAGGGGTGGTCCGAAGTCCTTGTCGTGGTCCGCTTCTGGATCATCCAGGGCATGTGCGTGATCGTCGGACTCGGCCTCTTCTACGCGGGATGGGCAGCAAAGAAGTGAACGACGTGGACTGGCGGGGCAAGCACGTCACGGTGGCCGGGCTCGGCGTCAGCGGTGTCCCCGCGGCCCGCGCCCTGCATGAGCGGGGAGCTCTCGTCACGGTCGTCAACGACGGCGACGACGAGCGCTCCCGCGCCCAGGCCGCCGAGCTGGAGGCGCTCGGAGTCACCGTGCGCCTCGGCGACGGCGACACCCTGCCGGAGTCCACCGAGCTCGTGGTCACGGCCCCCGGCTGGAAGCCCGGCAAGCCGCTCTTCGGGGCGGCCGCCGAGGCCGGCGTCCCCGTCTGGGGCGACGTCGAACTCGCCTGGCGGCTGCGGGGCCCCGATGCCGCGCCCTGGCTCGCGGTCACCGGTACCAACGGCAAGACCACGACCGTGCGGATGCTTGCCTCGATCCTGGAGGCCGCCGGCCTTCGCACGGCCGCGGTCGGCAACATCGGGGTCTCCCTGCTGGACGCCGTGCTCGGCGACGAGACGTACGACGTACTCGCCGTCGAGCTCTCCAGCTACCAGCTCCACTGGGCGCCCTCGCTGCGCGCCCACTCCGGGGCCGTGCTCAACCTTGCCCCGGACCACCTCGACTGGCACGGCTCCATGGCCGGTTACGCAGCCGACAAGGGCCGGATCTACGAGGGCAACAGCGTCGCCTGCGTCTACAACGCGCAGGACGGGGCGACGGAGGACCTCGTGCGCGAGGCCGACGTCGAGGAGGGCTGCCGCGCGATCGGCTTCACCCTCGGTACGCCGGGCCCCTCCCAGCTCGGGGTGGTCGACGGCATCCTCGTCGACCGGGCCTTCGTCGCCAACCGCCAGAAACAGGCGCAGGAGCTCGCCGAGGTCGGCGACGTCAACCCGCCGGCCCCGCACAACATCGCCAACGCCCTCGCGGCGGCGGCGCTGGCCCGGGCCTTCGGCGTGGAGCCCGCCGCCGTGCGTGACGGGCTGAGGGCCTTCCGCCCCGACGCCCACCGCATCGAACACGTCGCCGATGTCTCCGGGGTCTCGTACGTCGACGACTCCAAGGCCACCAACACCCACGCCGCCGAGGCCTCCCTCGCGGCCTACGAGCCGATCGTCTGGATCGCCGGCGGCCTCGCCAAGGGCGCCACCTTCGACGAGCTGGTCAGCGGGGCCGCGAAGCGGCTGAGGGGTGTCGTGCTGATGGGCGCCGACCGGGCGCTGATCCGCGAAGCCCTGGCGCGACACGCCCCCGAGGTACCCGTGGTCGACCTCGACCGGACCGACACTGGGGCGATGTCCGCAGCGGTCCGCGAAGCGGCACGGCTGGCCCGGCACGGTGACACCGTCCTGCTGGCCCCGGCCTGTGCCTCGATGGACATGTTCGTCAACTACAACAAGCGGGGCGAGGCGTTCGCGGACGCGGTCCGCCAACTCGCCGACGAGAGCGCCTGACGGGCCCGGTCTCCGCGTCGTACTGTCCCAGAGGACCGGGAGGGTCCCGGGACCCGGCACGAGCAGCACCGCCGGGGGCCGGGGCCCCGGGCGACAGCCCCGGGCACGAGCAGTGGAGGGGACAGCGACAATGCCGGCCGACGAGAGCCCAGCCGCGCGCGGAGCCGGCCGTTCACGGGCCACCGCCGCGATCAGCCGGGTGCTCACCCAACCCCTGCTCGCCGGACCACTGCCCGGGGGCCCCGGCCTGCCGGCCGGGCTCGCCCTGAGGAGCCGGCCCGCCACCGGCCCCCGACGGCCCCCCTCGCCGCGTGGCGGGGGACCGTCGAGGTCCGGAGGCGGGCAGCCCCGGCCGAGCCGGGGGGCCGGGGTGCGGCGGACGTACGAGCGGGCACGACGGGCCTGGGACCGGCCTCTGACCGCGTACTACCTGATCCTCGGTGCCGGCATGCTCATCACCGTGCTCGGCCTCGTCATGGTCTACTCCGCCTCGATGATCAAGGCGCTGGAGCTGGCACGGCCCAGCACCTACTTCTTCCGCAAGCAGTTCCTCGCCGCCGTGATCGGGGCCGGACTGATGCTGCTGGCCTCCAGGATGCCCGTCAAACTCCACCGGGCGCTGGCCTATCCGCTGCTCATGGGCACCGTCTTCCTGATGGTCCTGGTCCAGGTGCCGGGGATAGGGATGTCGGTCAACGGCAACCAGAACTGGATCTATGTCGGCGGCCCCTTCCAGCTCCAGCCGAGCGAGTTCGGCAAGCTCGCCCTCATCCTCTGGGGGGCGGACCTGCTCGCGCGCAAACAGGACAGGCGGCTGCTGGCCCAGTGGAAGCACATGCTCGTGCCGCTCGTGCCGGTCGCCTTCATGCTGCTCGGGCTGATCATGCTCGGCGGCGACATGGGCACCGCGATCATCCTCACGGCGATCCTCTTCGGCCTGCTCTGGCTGGCAGGCGCACCCACCAGGCTCTTCGCCGGTGTGCTCGCCTTCGCGTGTCTCATCGGCTTCCTGCTCATCAAGACCAGCCCCAACCGGATGTCCCGGCTCGGCTGCATCGGGGCGTCCGAGCCCGGCCCCGGCGACTCGTGCTGGCAGGCGGTGCACGGAATCTATGCTCTCGCCTCAGGCGGATGGTTCGGTTCCGGGCTCGGCGCGAGTGTGGAAAAATGGGGTCAACTTCCGGAACCGCACACCGACTTCATCTTCGCCATCACCGGGGAGGAACTGGGCCTGGCGGGGACGCTGTCGGTGCTGGCCCTCTTCGCGGCTCTAGGCTATGCGGGTATCCGCGTGGCCGGACGCACGGAGGACCCCTTCGTGAGGTACGCAGCGGGAGGCGTGACCACCTGGATCACGGCGCAGGCCGTGATCAACATCGGTGCGGTGCTCGGCCTGTTGCCGATCGCCGGTGTCCCGTTGCCGCTGTTCTCCTACGGGGGTTCCGCCCTGCTGCCGACCATGTTCGCTGTCGGGCTCCTGATCGCCTTCGCGCGGGAGGACCCGGCGGCGAGAGCTGCCCTGGCCATGCGGAGGCCCGGGGTCAGATGGAAGACGATGAGACGGCGCGTCATGAAGCGTCCGTCCGGAGAGCGGTGAATTTCGGTGCATGTCGTACTCGCCGGCGGGGGGACCGCCGGGCACATCGAGCCCGCGCTTGCCCTCGCAGACGCCCTGCGGAGGCAGGACCCGACCGTGGGAATCACTGCCCTCGGCACGGAGCGCGGACTCGAGACCAGGCTCGTACCCGAGCGGGGGTACGAACTGGCACTGATCCCTGCCGTACCGCTGCCGCGTAAGCCCACACCCGAGCTGATCACCGTCCCGGGGCGGCTGCGCGGCACCATCAAGGCCGCCGAGCAGATCCTGGAGCGCACCAAGGCGGACTGCGTGGTCGGCTTCGGCGGCTACGTCGCCCTGCCCGGCTATCTCGCGGCCAAGCGCGCCGGGGTCCCGATCGTCGTCCACGAGGCCAACGCCCGGCCGGGCCTGGCCAACAAGATCGGTTCGCGCTACGCCCACGGCGTCGCCGTCTCCACCCCGGACAGCAAGCTGCGCGGGGCCCGCTACATCGGCATCCCGCTGCGCCGGACCATCGCCACCCTCGACCGGGCCCGGGTCCGCCCGGAGGCGCGTGCCGCCTTCGGCCTCGACCCCAACCTGCCGACGCTGCTCGTCTCCGGCGGCTCGCAGGGCGCCCGCCACCTCAACGAGGTGGTCACGCGGATCGCACCCCTGCTCCAGCGGTCCGGGATCCAGATCCTGCACGTGGTCGGTCCGAAGAACGAATTGCCGCGCATCGACAACATGCCCGGGATGCCGCCCTACATCCCGGTACCGTACGTGGACCGGATGGATCTCGCGTACGCCGCGGCCGACATGATGCTCTGCCGCGCGGGCGCGATGACCGTCGCCGAACTCTCCGCCGTCGGGCTCCCCGCCGCCTACGTCCCGCTGCCCATCGGCAACGGCGAACAGCGGCTCAACGCCCAGCCGGTGGTCAACGCCGGCGGCGGCCTGCTGGTGGACGACGCGGCGCTCACCCCGGAATGGGTGCAGGGCAACGTCCTTCCGGTGCTCTCGGACCCGCACCGGCTGTACGAGATGTCCCGTGCCGCCGCGGAGTTCGGACGACGGGACGCCGACGACCTGCTCGTCGGCATGGTGTACGAAGCGATTGCCGCACGCCGCCAGGCGTGAGGCGGTGCGGACCCGGGGCACGCGCCCCGGGTCCGGCGAAGGAGCGAGCGTGGCCGGACCGACGACCGCCCAGCGCGGTGAGGCCGAGCGGGCCGACACCCCGGCCCGCCCGCCGCACATCGGCCCCCAGGGGCGGAGACTGACGGGCCGTACGCGGCTCGTCCTGGCCGCTGTCGGCCTCGTGCTGACCGCCGCCGCCACGGTCTGGGTGCTGTACGGCTCGTCCTGGCTGAGGCTGGAGCGGGTCACGACGACCGGCACCGACGTACTCACCCGGAGCGAGGTGGAGGCCGCCGCGGCGGCTCCGGTCGGATCCCCGCTCATTTCCGTGGACACCGGGGAGATCGCGGACCGGTTGCGCCAGAAGTTGCCTCGTATCGACTCCGTGGATGTCGTACGGTCATGGCCACACGGTGTGAGCCTTAAGGTGACCGAACGGAAACCGGTCCTGTTGGTCGAAAAGGGCGCAAAGTTCATCGAAGTGGACGCGAAGGGCGTGCGCTTCGCAACCGTGGACGAAGCGCCGCCGCATGTACCGTTGCTCGAATTGACGCCTGATCAGTCGGCGAGCCTGCGTCGCTTCGGCAGTGACCGGCTGCTGCGCGAAGCGGTCCGTGTCGCGGGGGACCTTCCGGGGCAGGTGGCGGGGGAGACCAAAACCGTGCGGGTCACCTCGTACGACTCCACCGTCCTCGAACTGACCCGGGGGCGGACCGTGATGTGGGGCAGCAGTGAGGAGGGGCCCGTGAAGGCGCGGGTGCTCATCGCTCTCATGAAAGCGTCTCCCAAAGCGGGACACTTCGACGTGAGTGCTCCCACCGCCCCTGCGGTGTCGAAGAGTTGACGCACGTTTGGCCTGGCCAGCCCCCTGGTTGGTCAGCGCTACGGGTGATCACATAGGGTGAAAAGAAAAACGGGAGGTTCGGCGTGTTCGTTGAACGTGCGCCACTTGTCGACTTAGTGTCCTGTTCGGAAGAGTCCAAGAAGCAGACACACTGGTAACCCTAAACTTCAAGGTTAGGGTTTGGGTCGGCGTCCGGACCGACCCAATCGGCATCCGTCGTCGCGGCGGGACTACCGCGAAGCGACGACACGTAACTCGAGGCGAGAGGCCTTCGACGTGGCAGCACCGCAGAACTACCTCGCAGTCATCAAGGTCATCGGTGTCGGCGGCGGTGGTGTCAATGCCATCAACCGAATGATCGAGGTCGGTCTCAAGGGCGTCGAGTTCATCGCGATCAACACCGATGCGCAAGCACTGTTGATGAGCGACGCCGACGTCAAGCTCGACGTCGGCCGTGAACTCACCCGTGGCCTCGGCGCCGGGGCGAACCCGGCCGTCGGTCGTAAGGCGGCAGAGGACCACCGTGAGGAGATCGAGGAGGTCCTCAAGGGGGCCGACATGGTCTTCGTCACCGCCGGAGAAGGCGGCGGCACCGGCACCGGCGGCGCACCCGTCGTCGCCAACATCGCGCGCTCGCTGGGCGCCCTGACGATCGGCGTGGTCACCCGCCCGTTCACATTCGAGGGCCGGCGGCGCGCGAACCAGGCGGAGGACGGCATCGCCGAGCTCCGCGAAGAGGTCGACACCCTCATCGTCATCCCCAACGACCGGCTGCTGTCCATCTCGGACCGCCAGGTCAGCGTGCTCGACGCGTTCAAGTCGGCCGACCAGGTGCTGCTCTCGGGTGTCCAGGGCATCACCGACCTCATCACCACCCCGGGCCTGATCAACCTCGACTTCGCCGACGTCAAGTCGGTCATGTCCGAGGCCGGATCGGCGCTCATGGGCATCGGCTCCGCCCGCGGCGACGACCGCGCGGTGGCCGCCGCGGAGATGGCGATCTCCTCGCCGCTCCTGGAGGCGTCCATCGACGGCGCCCGCGGTGTCCTGCTCTCGATCTCCGGCGGCAGCGACCTCGGTCTCTTCGAGATCAACGAGGCCGCCCAGCTGGTGAGCGAGGCGGCCCACCCCGAGGCGAACATCATCTTCGGCGCGGTCATCGACGACGCGCTGGGCGACGAGGTGCGGGTCACCGTCATCGCCGCGGGCTTCGACGGCGGACAGCCGCCGGCCCGCCGGGAGAACGTCCTCGGGTCCAGCGCCGGCAAGCGCGAGGAGTCGGCCCCGCCGGTCCGAGCGGCCGAGCCGGCACGCCAGACCGGCGGACTGGGCTCCGTGCCCCCGCGCGAGGAGCCCCAGACGCCGGCCGAGCCGACGCCCGTGGCGAACGAGACCTCGCTGCCGCCGGTCACCCCGCCGCACGTCCCGACGGCCCGTCCCTACCAGGACAACCAGGCCGAAGAGCTGGACGTACCGGACTTCTTGAAGTGATAGATCCGCAGCACGCGGTGAAAGCCGCGGAGTCTCCGGCGGGCGGCGCCCATTTCGCCTTCACCGACAGGTGGGGCGGAGTGAGCGCCGTTCCGTACGAGGAGCTCAACCTCGGCGGTGCGGTCGGCGACGATCCCGCCGCCGTCGGCGCGAACCGTGCGCGCGCCGCCCGCTCCCTCGGTCTCGACCCGGGCCGGGTGGTCTGGATGAACCAGGTGCACGGCCGTGACGTGGCCGTGGTCGACGGCCCCTGGGGCGACACCGCGGACATCCCCGCGGTGGACGCGGTGGTGACGGCGCGGCGCGGACTCCCGCTCGCGGTGCTCACCGCCGACTGCACACCCGTGCTGCTCGCCGATCCGGCGGCCGGCGTCGTCGCCGCCGCCCACGCGGGAAGGCCCGGTCTGGTCGCGGGCGTCGTACCGGCCGCGGTCGAGGCCATGATCGCACTCGGGGCGGAGCCGTCCCGGATCACCGCGCACACCGGACCGGCCGTCTGCGGACGGTGTTACGAGGTTCCGGAGCAGATGCGCGCGGAGGTCGCCGCGGCCGTCCCGGCATCGTGGTCGGAGACCGCCTGGGGGACACCCGCGGTGGACGTCACGGCCGGGGTCCACGCCCAGCTCGCGCAGCTCGGTGTCGGGGACCTGCACAGCTCGCCGTTCTGCACCCTGGAATCCGGCGACCACTTCTCGTACCGCCGCGACCGCACCACAGGACGGCTCGCCGGATATGTCTGGTTGGACTGATAGGACATGACGGATCGCAGGGCTCAACTCGCGGCGAACCTGGCACAGGTGGAGGAACGCATTGCTTCCGCCTGCGTCTCGGCCGGCCGCAAGCGGGAAGAAGTGACCCTCATCGTGGTCACCAAGACCTACCCGGCGAGCGATGTGCGCATTCTGCACGAACTCGGTGTGCGGCAGGTCGCGGAGAATCGTGATCAGGACGCGGCGCCAAAAGCCGGGGCTTGTGCGGATCTGTCGCTCACATGGCACTTCGTCGGGCAGTTGCAGACCAACAAGGTCCGGTCCGTGGCCGGTTATGCCGATGTGGTGCAGTCCGTGGACCGCGTGAAGCTGGTCACCGCACTCTCGGCGGCGGCGGTCCGGGGTGAGCGTGAGCTCGGCTGCCTCATCCAGGTCGCCCTCGACGCCGAGAGCGGTGAGCGAGGTGACCGGGGCGGGGTCGCGCCGGACGCGATCGAGGAGTTGGCGGCCGCGGTGCAGGCGGCGGAAGGGCTCAGGCTCGACGGCCTGATGACCGTCGCCCCGCTCGCCGGTCCCTACGCCGGCCGGCAACGGGCCGCGTTCGACCGCCTGATGGAATTGTCATCCCGCCTGCGCGGGAACCATCCGGCTGCGAACATGGTCTCTGCTGGGATGAGCGCGGATCTCGAGGACGCGGTCGCGGCCGGGGCGACACATGTACGCGTCGGTACGGCGGTACTCGGAGTCCGACCCCGGCTCGGGTAACGTCGCGAAGCAAGTCGGACCACAGCAGAAAATATGGTCATTCCCGCTTCAAGCGGGCAGGCCGGAGTGGATCTCGGGCACTTGGTGACACGAATGCCGATCCACCACAGAGCGGAGGACTCGGAGCATGGCCGGCGCGATGCGCAAGATGGCGGTCTACCTCGGCCTCGTGGAGGACGATGGGTACGACGGTCCGGGGTTCGACCCCGACGACGAATTCGAACCCGAGCCGGAGCCCGAGCGGGACAGGCGGCGGCATCAGCCCGCGCATCCTGTGGAGCGGGAACGGGACGAACCGGTGCGATCGGTACAGCCGCCCGCGCCGCGGGAACCGGTTCAGCTCCCGGCGGAAAGCGGACGACCCGCCCGAATCGCCCCCGTGGCATCCATCACACCTGACCGCCCGAACATGGAGAAGAACGCACCGGTGATCATGCCCAAGGTCGTGTCCGAGCGGGAGCCCTACAGGATCACCACGCTGCACCCCAGGACCTACAACGAGGCCCGTACCATCGGGGAGCACTTCCGCGAGGGCACTCCGGTGATCATGAATCTCACGGAGATGGACGACACGGATGCGAAGCGACTTGTCGACTTTGCCGCGGGACTTGTCTTCGGTCTCCATGGCAGCATTGAGCGTGTGACGCAGAAGGTGTTCCTGTTGTCGCCTGCTAACGTCGATGTCACGGCGGAGGACAAGGCCCGCATCGCAGAGGGCGGGTTCTTCAACCAGAGCTGAGAACACCGGGAACAAACCCGGCCGGGTGGCCGGGGCTACGAGAGCCAGGGGAGAGGGAAGCGCGGGACATGGGCATCGCACTGGATGTGGTCTATATCGCGCTGATGTGTTTCCTCATCGTGCTGATCTTCCGGCTGGTCATGGACTATGTCTTCCAGTTCGCACGTTCATGGCAGCCAGGCAAGGCGATGGTGGTCGTTCTCGAGGGCACTTACACTGTCACGGATCCACCGCTGAAGCTTCTGCGGCGGTTCATACCGCCGTTGCGTCTCGGGGGCGTGGCACTTGACCTGTCCTTCTTCGTTCTGATGATCATCGTCTACATTCTGCTCAATCTCGTGGGCAAGCTTGCGAGCAGCGTGTGAACGATACGGTCTTGCCGACTGCCGACGACTACGTAGAGGTGAAGAAGAGATGCCGCTGACCCCCGAGGACGTGCGGAACAAGCAGTTCACGACCGTCCGCCTCCGAGAAGGCTATGACGAGGACGAGGTCGATGCCTTCCTCGACGAGGTCGAATCGGAACTGACCCGACTGCTCCGTGAGAACGAGGACCTGCGCGCCAAGCTGGCCGCGGCCACGCGTGCCGCCGCGCAGAACCAGCAGCAGCAGGGAATGCGTAAACCGCCGGAGCAGCAGGACCGGCCAGGGGCCCCGGTGCCCGCCGCCATATCGGGTCCGCCGGTACAGCAGCAGCAGCCCCCGCAGATGGGTCCCCCCCAGCTGCCCGGTGGAGCTCCGCAGCTGCCTGCCGGTCCCAGCGGCCATGGCCCCCAGGGTGGCCACGGCCCCGGTCCGCAGGGCCCGCACGGCCCCGGCCCGATGCAGGGCGGTCCCATGGGTGGCCCGATGGGCGGCCCCATGGGCGGTCACGCACCGCAGCAGCAGATGCAGCAGATGCAGCAGCAGCAGCAGCAGATGCAGCAGCCCGGTCAGGGTGGTCCCGGTGGCGACAGCGCCGCCCGTGTCCTCTCCCTTGCTCAGCAGACCGCCGACCAGGCGATCGCGGAGGCCCGTTCCGAGGCCAACAAGATCGTCGGCGAGGCGCGCAGCCGTGCCGAGGGCCTCGAGCGTGACGCCCGTGCCAAGGCGGACGCCCTGGAGCGGGACGCGCAGGAGAAGCACCGCGTGGCGATGGGCTCGCTGGAGTCGGCCCGCGCGACGCTGGAGCGCAAGGTCGAGGACCTGCGTGGCTTCGAGCGCGAGTACCGGACCCGTCTGAAGTCCTACCTGGAGAGCCAGCTGCGTCAGCTGGAGACCCAGGCCGACGACTCGCTGGCTCCGCCGCGGACGCCCGCCGCCGCCTCGCTGCCGCCGTCGCCTTCGCTGGCTCCGGCCGGTGCGGGTGCGATGGGGCACACCATGGGTGGCAACCACGGTGGTCACGGCAACCAGCAGATGGGCGCCGGCAACCAGTCGATGGGTGGTGGCCCGTCGTACGGTGGCGGCCAGCAGCAGATGTCGCCCGCGATGACGCAGCCGATGGCACCGGTGCGGCCGCAGGCGCCGCAGCCGATGCAGCAGGCCCCGTCGCCGATGCGTGGGTTCCTGATCGACGAGGACGACAACTGAGCGGTTCGCGCTCGCTGAGCGCGTAGCCGTCGGCAGGCTGAGGGCCGGGCCCCGGGTTTTCCCGGGGCCCGGCCCTTTTGCGTGCCTTGTCCGTGGCGGGAGGGGGGCGGGGCGGCCGGCGGGCGGGGGGACGCGGGCGGAGAAAGCCGAGCGGCCCGTCCATCCGACCGGATGGACGGGCCGCTCAGGTCGTACGGTTCAGTGCTTGCGCAGGCGGAACGTGAGGGACAGGCCCTCGTCCTCGAACGGCGTGCCGTACGTGTCGTCCGCCTCACCCTGCGCGTAGTCCAGGGCCAGGACCTCGTCCGCGATCAGCGTCGCGTGGGCGGTCAGGGCCTCGGCCGTCGCGGGGGACGTGGACGTCCAGCGGACCGCGATCCGGTCCGCCACGTCCAGGCCGCTGTTCTTGCGTGCCTCCTGGATCAGCCGGATCGCGTCACGGGCGAGTCCGGCGGCCCGCAGCTCCGGGGTGATCTCCAGGTCCAGCGGGACGGTGGCGGCCAGCAGCAGATGTCGCCCGCGATGACGCAGCCGATGGCACCGGTGCGGCCGCAGGCGCCGCAGCCGATGCAGCAGGCCCCGTCGCCGATGCGTGGGTTCCTGATCGACGAGGACGACAACTGAGCGGTTCGCGCTCGCTGAGCGCGTAGCCGTCGGCAGGCTGAGGGCCGGGCCCCGGGTTTTCCCGGGGCCCGGCCCCCCGCCCGCGAAGGCCTGGGCGCACACCCCTGGCCCGTGGGATCCCGCCCTCCCCTCCTTGGCAAGCCGGCTCCGGGGAGCCGGCTTGCCAAGGAGGGGAGGGCGGGATCCCACGGGCCAGGGGTGTGCGCCCAGGCCTTCGCGGGCGGAGGGACGCGGGCGGAGAAAGCCGAGCGGCCCGTCCATCCGGTCGGATGGACGGGCCGCTCAGGTCGTACGGTTCAGTGCTTGCGCAGGCGGAACGTGAGGGACAGGCCCTCGTCCTCGAACGGCGTGCCGTACGTGTCGTCCGCCTCACCCTGCGCGTAGTCCAGGGCCAGGACCTCGTCCGCGATCAGCGTCGCGTGGGCGGTCAGGGCCTCGGCCGTCGCGGGGGACGTGGACGTCCAGCGGACCGCGATCCGGTCCGCCACGTCCAGGCCGCTGTTCTTGCGTGCCTCCTGGATCAGCCGGATCGCGTCACGGGCGAGTCCGGCGGCCCGCAGCTCCGGGGTGATCTCCAGGTCCAGCGCGACCGTCGCGCCCGAGTCGGACGCCACCGACCAGCCCTCGCGGGGGGTCTCCGTGATGATGACCTCGTCGGGGGCGAGGGTGATCTGCTCGCCGTCGACCTCCACCGAGGCCGTGCCCTCGCGCAGCGCCAGGCTCAGCGCGGCGGCGTCGGCGTTCGCGACGGCCTTGGCCACCGCCTGGACGCCCTTGCCGAACCGCTTGCCCAGTGCGCGGAAGTTCGCCTTCGCCGTGGTGTCGACCAGCGAGCCGCCGACCTCCGAGAGCGAGGCCAGGGAGGAGACGTTGAGCTCCTCCGTGATCTGGGCGCGCAGTTCCGGGGTGAGCGACTCGAAGCCCGAGGCCGCGACCAGGGCCCGCGACAGCGGCTGCCGGGTCTTGACCCCCGACTCGGCGCGCGTGGCACGGCCGAGCTCCACCAGGCGGCGCACCAGCGCCATCTGCGAGGAGAGCGCCGGGTCGATCGACGCCGGGTCCGCCTTCGGCCAGTCGGAGAGGTGCACCGACTCCGGGGCGTCCGGGGTGACGGGGACGATCAGGTCCTGCCAGACCCGCTCCGTGATGAACGGCGTCAGCGGGGCCAGCAGCCGGGTGATCGTCTCCACGACCTCGTGCAGCGTGCGCAGCGCCGCCTTGTCGCCCTGCCAGAAACGGCGGCGCGAGCGGCGGACGTACCAGTTGGACAGGTCGTCGACGAACGCCGAGAGCAGCTTGCCGGCGCGCTGGGTGTCGTATCCCTCCAGCGCCTTGGTGACCCCGTCCACCAGGGCGCCGAGCTCGCTCAGCAGCCAGCGGTCCAGGACCGTGCGGTCGGCGGGGGCCGGGTCGGCCGCCGACGGCGCCCAGTTCGACGTACGGGCGTACAGGGCCTGGAAGGCCACCGTGTTCCAGTACGTGAGGAGCGTCTTGCGGACGACCTCCTGGATCGTGCCGTGGCCCACCCGGCGCGCTGCCCAGGGGGAGCCGCCCGCCGCCATGAACCAGCGGACCGCGTCGGCGCCGTGCTGGTCCATCAGCGGGATGGGGTCCAGGGTGTTGCCCAGGTGCTTGGACATCTTCCGGCCGTCCTCGGCGAGGATGTGGCCCAGGCAGACCACGTTCTCGTAACTGGACTTGTCGAAGACGAGCGTCCCGACCGCCATCAGCGTGTAGAACCAGCCGCGGGTCTGGTCGATGGCCTCCGAGATGAACTGCGCCGGATAGCGGGACTCGAAGACCTCCTTGTTCTTGTACGGGTAGCCCCACTGCGCGAACGGCATCGAACCCGAGTCGTACCAGGCGTCGATGACCTCCGGGACGCGGTACGCCTCCAGCTGGCAGTTCTCGTGCGAGCAGGTGAACGTGATCTCGTCGACGAACGGCCGGTGCGGGTCCAGCCCCGACTGGTCGGCGCCGGTGAGCTCGGACAGCTCGGCGCGGGAGCCCACGCAGGTGAGGTGGTCGTCCTCGCAGCGCCAGATCGGCAGCGGGGTGCCCCAGTAGCGGTTACGCGACAGCGCCCAGTCGACGTTGTTGGTCAGCCAGTCGCCGAAGCGGCCGTTCTTGACCGAGTCCGGGAACCAGTTGGTCTTCTCGTTCTCCTGGAGCAGCCGGTCCTTGACCGCCGTCGTGCGGATGTACCAGGACGGCTGCGCGTAGTACAGCAGGGCCGTGTGGCAGCGCCAGCAGTGCGGGTAGCTGTGCTCGTACGGGACGTGGCGGAAGAGCTTGCCGCGCGCGGCCAGGTCCTCGGTGAGGGCCTCGTCGGCCTTCTTGAAGAAGACGCCGCCGACCAGCGGGAGGTCCTCCTCGAAGGTGCCGTCGGGACGGACCGGGTTGACGACCGGCAGGCCGTACGAGCGGCAGACGAGGAGGTCGTCGGCGCCGAAGGCGGGGGACTGGTGGACCAGACCCGTGCCGTCCTCGGTCGTGACGTACTCGGCGTTGACGACGTAGTGCGCCTCGCTCGGGAACTCGACGAGCTGGAACGGGCGTTCGTACGTCCAGCGCTCCATCTCGCGGCCGGTGAAGGTCTCCCCGGTGAGCTCCCAGCCCTCGCCGAGCGCCTTCTCGACCAGCGGCCGGGCCACGACGAGCTTCTCCTCGCCGTCCGTCGCGACCACGTAGTCGACGTCGGGGTGCGCGGCGACGGCGGTGTTGGAGACCAGGGTCCACGGCGTGGTCGTCCAGACCAGCAGCGCGGCCTCGCCGGCCAGCGGGCCGGAGGTGAGCGGGAAGCGTACGAAGACCGAGGGGTCCACGACCGTCTCGTAGCCCTGGGCCAGCTCGTGGTCGGAGAGACCGGTGCCGCAGCGGGGGCACCAGGGGGCGACGCGGTGGTCCTGGACCAGCAGGTCCTTGTTGAAGATCTCCTTCAGCGACCACCACACGGAGTCGACGTACTCGGGGTCCATCGTGCGGTAGGCGTCGTCCAGGTCGACCCAGTAACCCATGCGGGTCGTGAGCTCGCTGAACGCGTCGGTGTGGCGGGTCACGGACTCACGGCACTTCGCGTTGAACTCGGCGATGCCGTAGGCCTCGATGTCCTTCTTGCCGTTGAAGCCCAGCTCCTTCTCCACCGCGAGCTCGACCGGCAGGCCGTGGCAGTCCCAGCCCGCCTTGCGGCCGACGTGGTAGCCCTGCATGGTGCGGAAGCGCGGGAAGACGTCCTTGAAGACGCGGGCCTCGATGTGGTGGGCCCCGGGCATGCCGTTGGCCGTCGGGGGGCCCTCGTAGAAGACCCACTCGGGGCGGCCCTCGGACTGTTCGAGGCTCTTGTCGAAGACCTTGCTGTCGCGCCAGAAGTCGAGCACGGCGTGCTCGAGGGCGGGCAGGTCGACCTGGGCGGGTACCTGGCGGTACTGCGGCGATGTCATGTGCGGGCTTCCTCCGGCGGACGTCTTCCACTTCCGTCGGAGGGACGAGAGCCTGGTCAGCTCCCGCGGTACCACCCTCCTTGGCCCCGGGCACGCACCCGTGGCCCCCTCATTGGGGTCGCGATGCCGGGTCTAGTCGCCTCGTGTCAGCGGGGCGAGCCCACTGTCCAAAGCTTTCTTCCGGCGGCTCCGGGCTGATCTTCACGACGCGCTCGCCCCCGGGCTCCCACCGTCCCCGGGTCGCTCCTGGCTGCGTACGACGCTACTCGTCCCATCCATGCCTCTCGCTGCGGCCAGTGTACGGGCCCCTGCGGGCGACGGCCGACCGGTTTTCGACCGACGGGCACATGGAAGGGGCTTGCACCCGAATGGCCAGTCGGGGCGGACGGAGTCTCCGGAGTGCGCGCGGGGGCGGATTACCGGCCGGGGAGCTGGGCACAACGGTTGCAGGCGCGCCACCGACCGGCGGCGGGAGGGGGCGAACCGGCGGCGTGCCCCGTTGCCGCGGAGCTGGGGTCGATTTATCGTCCCAGCACGATTCGCGTGCAAGATCACAATATGTGAAGGGGCCGCGGCCATGGTGGCGAAGAAGACCGCCGCATCGAGATCGGCGTCCGAGAGATCCACGGCTGCGGCTGCCGAGGAGAAGACCGGGAGCGCGGACCAGGAGCCGGCCAGGAAGACGGCCGGGAGAGCGGCGGGGAAGAGGACCGCCGGGAAGAGGACGGCGGCGCACCCGCCGGAACCGGAACAGGCCGGTCAGGACCCGGCGCGCCACGAGCCGGCGAAGAAGAGCACGGCGAAGAAGAGCACGACGAAGAAGAGCGCAGCCAAGAAGGCGTCGAAGAAGGCCACGGGGGCGGCCCAGGCCGCCGAGCAGACAGGAGCCCACACGGTGGTAGCCAAGAAGAGCGCGGCCCGGACCACGGCTGTAGGAGAGGGCACCGCCACCGCGGTCCCCCCGGCCAGGGCCGGCGCCGCGACGGCGCCCGGAGACCTGGCGGTCAGGCCGGGGGAGGACCCCTGGACCCCGGAGGAGGTCGACGCGGCGCGGACCGAGCTGGCCGGCGAGGTCCTGCGGCTGCGCACCGAGCTGGAGGCGTCGGGCGCGGCGCTCGCAGGTCTCATGCGCGACTCGGGCGACGGGGCGGGGGACGACGACGCGGACACCGGCACGAAGAACATCACCAGGGAGCACGAGCTCTCCCTGGCGGCCCACGCCCAGGAGACCCTGGACCAGACCGAGCGGGCGCTCGCCAGGCTCGACGCGGGCACCTACGGGCTCTGCGAGGTCTGCGGCAAGCCGATCGGCAAGGCGCGGATGCAGGCCTTCCCCCGGGCCACGCTCTGCGTCGAGGACAAGCAGAAGCAGGAGCGGCGCGGCTAGGCCTTCCGTCCGGACCAGGCCGGATGAGGGAGCGGGGTCCGGTGCCGTGATCGCAGGGCGGAGGACCGCGGCGACGCGGAGCGATCGGGGCCTCCCCTGCTCGGGCGGAGCCGAGAGCCTGGGGAGGATCGACGACAACGCCGTGCGGTGCCGGACCCCGCGAACCCGGCATGATCCAAAGGAGACCCCAGGGTCCGTCTTCCGTCCGGGTGGCCTCCGGGATCCGGACGGAAGCGCTCCGGCGGCACCCGGAGCCGGACGGAAGACCCCAAGGGCCGTGGAAGCCGGGGAGGTCCGGGTCCTGGCGCCCCTGATCCCCCGGGTGTGTCGTACCCTCGTCCTCAGTCAGGCACCTAGGTTGAGGGACTCACGTGGCAGAGGCGGAGCGCATCATCGGTACGCCGGATATCCCTGAAGCCGAGGGGGCCGACGGGGCTGAGCCCCAGCAGCCCGTAGAGGGCTCGACCCCGACGGGGAGCGACGAGCCCGGCAGCGACCGGGGCAGGAAGAAGATCCTGGTACTCCTCGGTGTGGCGGTCCTGGCCTATCTGCTGGACCTGATCAGCAAGATGATCGTGGTCGCGAAGCTGGAGCACGAGGAGCCGGTCGAGATCTTCGGCGACTGGCTGAAGCTCGACGCGATCCGCAACGCGGGCGCCGCCTTCGGGATCGGTGAGGCGTTCACCGTGATCTTCACCGCCATCGCGGCCGTCGTGATCATCGTGATCGTCCGGCTCGCCCGCAAGCTGTACAGCCTGCCCTGGGCCATCGCCCTCGGCCTGCTGCTCGGCGGAGCGCTCGGCAACCTCACCGACCGCATCTTCCGGGCGCCCGGCGTCTTCGAGGGCGCGGTGGTCGACTTCATCGCCCCCGCGCACTTCGCCGTCTTCAACCTCGCCGACTCGGCGATCGTCTGCGGCGGAATCCTCATCGTGATCCTTTCCTTCAAGGGCCTGGACCCCGACGGCACCGTGCACAAGGACTAGCGGGCGCAAGGCATACTCGACTGGTGAGTACGTATCCCGAGGTCCGCACCCTGCCCGTACCCGACGGCCTGGAGGGTGAGCGTGTCGACGCCGCCATCTCCCGGATGTTCGGTTTCTCCCGCACCAAGGCCGCCGAGCTGGCCGCCGCCGGGAAGGTCCAGGTGGACGGCGCGGTGGCCGGGAAGTCCGAGCGGGTGCACGGCGGTGCCTGGCTGGAAGTGGAGATGCCCCAGGCGCCCGCTCCGGTCCAGGTCGTCGCCGAGCCCGTCGAGGGCATGGAGATCGTCCATGACGACGACGACATAGTCGTCATCATGAAGCCGGTCGGCGTCGCCGCCCACCCCAGCCCCGGCTGGACGGGTACCACCGTCATCGGTGGCCTCGCCGCGGCCGGCTACCGCATCTCGACATCGGGCGCCGCGGAGCGCCAGGGCATCGTGCACCGGCTGGACGTCGGCACCTCCGGCCTGATGGTCGTGGCCAAGTCGGAGCGGGCGTACACGCTGCTCAAGGCGCAGTTCCGCGACCGGGTCGTCGAGAAGAAGTACCACGCGCTCGTGCAGGGCCACCCCGACCCGATGAGCGGCACCATCGACGCCCCCATCGGCCGCCACCCGCAGCACGACTACAAGTGGGCCGTCACCGCCGAGGGCAAGCCCTCCGTGACGCACTACGACCTCATCGAGGCCTACCGCGCGGCCAGCCTGCTCGACATCAAGCTGGAGACCGGACGCACGCACCAGATCCGCGTGCACATGTCCGCGCACCGCCACCCCTGCGTCGGCGACCTGACCTACGGCGCCGACCCCACGCTGGCCAAGCGCCTCGGCCTGACCCGGCAGTGGCTTCACGCGGTCCGGCTCGGCTTCGAGCACCCGGCCGACGGCGGCTGGGTCGAATTCGAGAGCGGCTACCCGGACGACCTGCGCCACGCCCTCGACACGATCGCCGCGGAGAGCGAATGAACCCCGGGCACGACCCGTACAGCACCCGCAGGGCCCTCGGCGAGAGCGACCTCGCGGCCTGCTTCCAGGTCCGCAAAGAGGTCTTCGTCGGCGAGCAGCAGGTCCCCGAGGAGATCGAGTACGACGCCCATGACGCCACCGCGGTGCACGTCATCGCCGTGGCCGCGGACGGCTCCGCGCTCGGCACGGGACGGCTGCTGCACGGCGAGGACGCGGCGGACAGGACCGGCGGCGACCCGGCCGTGGGTTCGCTCGGCCGGCTCGCCGTGACCCGCGAGGCCCGTGGGTCGGGCGTCGGGGCCGCACTGGTCCGTGCCATAGAGGAGCAGGCCCGCACACTCGGCCTGACCGCCGTGGACCTGCACGCCCAGACGCACGCGCTCGGCTTCTACGAGCGGCTCGGCTACACGGCGTACGGTCCCGAGTTCCCGGACGCCGGGATTCCGCACCGGGCCATGCGCCGCGCGCTCTGACCGCGCGGCCTGCGGGGGCTGCCGCCGGTCCACAGGGTGCGCGTGACAGGCTGGGAGCTCTGACCGGCTGATCAACACGGGCCCGGAGGCCCGCGCGCGCTGCGGAAGGCACAACGTGGACCAGATGGCGCTCCTGCTCCTGCTCCTGCTCGGAGCGGTGGTCACGGTGCCGCTCGGGGAGCGCCTGCGTCTCCCGGCACCGATCCTGATGACCCTCGCCGGGATCGTCATGGCCTTCGCCAGCTTCGTTCCCGACGTGGACATCCCACCGGAGATCATCCTCCCGGCCCTCCTGCCGCCGCTGCTCTACGCCTCCGTGCAGCGCACCTCCTGGCGGCAGTTCGCGGCCAACCGACGGCCGATCTTCCTGCTGGCCGTCGCTCTCGTCTTCGTCACCACGGCGGCCGTCGCGGCCGTCGCGAACGCGCTGGTACCCGGGCTGCCGATCGCCGCCGCCGTGGCCCTGGGCGCGCTCGTCGCCCCGCCCGATCCGGTCGCGGCGACGGCCGTGGCCGGATCGGTGGGGCTGCCGCGCCGGCTCGTGTCGATCCTGGAGGGCGAGGGACTGTTCAACGACGTCACGGCCATCGTCCTCTACCACGTGGCGATCGCCGCCGCCGTCAGCGGAACCTTCTCGCTGCCGGCCGCGTTCGGACTGCTCGTCCTCTCCGCCGTCGTCGCCGTGGTGGTCGGCCTGGTGCTCGGCTGGCTCACCATCAAACTCATGGGGTACCTGGGAGACACCACCCTCCAGGTCGGCCTGACCCTCCTCGTGCCGTTCGTCAGCTACGTACTCGCCGAGGAGCTGATGGGCTCGGGCGTGCTCGCCGTCCTCACCACCGCGCTCTTCCTCGCCGAGCACACCGCGGACGCCGACGACGTCCTCGGGCGGCTCACCGGCCGGTCCTTCTGGGAGATCGTCGACACCCTCATCACCGGCGTCGCCTTCGGCCTGATCGGCCTCGAACTCCACAACGTCTTCGGCACCGCCGACGGACACGAACTGCGCCTGCTGGGCTGGGGCCTCGCCGTCGCCGCGGTCGTCATCGGCGTCCGGCTCCTGTGGCTGCTGCCCGCCGCCTGGCTCGCCAAGCGGCTGCACACCCGGCGTGACGTCAGCGAGGAGATCCCCACCGGCGTGCGCGAGACCGTCATCATGTGGTGGGCGGGGATGCGCGGAGTGGCCTCCGTCGCGCTGGCGCTGGCGATCCCGCTGGAGACGGACGACGGCAAGCCGTTCCCCGGCCGGGACGAGATCGTCTTCATCGCCTTCGTCGTCATCATGGTGACCCTCGTCCTCCAGGGCCTGACCCTGCCGTGGCTCGTACGCAAGCTCGGCGTCCGGGCGGACACCGAGGCCGAGCAGGCACTGGAGCGCGACCTCGCGATCCGGGCGGCCAAGGCGGCCAAGACCCGCCTCAAGGAGGTCCAGGACACCGAGGGACTCCCCGAGGAGGTCCTGGAGCGGCTGCAGCGCGCCGCCTACGACATCGGGGCGCGGATCAGTCCCGACATGGTCGACGAGGACCGGCGGGAGGCGTACGCGCAGCGCGCCGAGCGCTTCAGGGAGGTCGCCCGGATCCAGCGCGAGATGATGTCGGCCGCCCGGCACGCGGTGCTCGCCGCGCGCAGCGAGCCCGGGTCGGACCCCGAGGTGGTGGACCGGGTGCTGCGCTACCTGGACGTACGCAGCCTGCGCTGACCGGCCCACCCGCCCGCGGGACCCGCTCAGCCACGTCCTGTGCGGGGCGCCTTGTCCGGGGTCGGTACACGGCCGTTGGACGACGTCAGGCCGGTGTCCGCACCCGTCAGCTCCCGCCAGTGGTCGCCCGGCGGCAGCGCCGCGGGCGACGTCACGACCCGGGGCAGCGCGTACGGGTGGTTGTCCCGGAGCCAGCCGATCATCTGCTCCCGCACCGCGCAGCGCACCGTCCAGATGTCGTCCGCGTCCTTCGCGGTGACCACCGCCCGCACCTCGATCGTGGTCGGGGTGGTGTCCGTGACCGCCAGGGACCAGTCGCGGCCGTCCCAGGCGGCGCACTCGCCGAGGATGTCGCGCAGCCGGTCACGCATCGCGGCGACCGGGGCCGAGTGGTCGAGCTGGAAGAAGACGGTGCCGGTCATCTGCACGCCGCCGCGCGACCAGTTCTCGAACGGGTTGCTCGTGAAGTAGGACACGGGCATGGTGAACCGCCGTTCGTCCCAGGTCCGCACGGTGAGGAAGGTCAGGGTGATCTCCTCGACCGTCCCCCATTCCCCGTCCACGACCACGGTGTCACCGAGCCGCACCATGTCGCCGAAGGCGATCTGGAACCCGGCGAAGAGGTTGCCGAGCGTGGACTGGGCGGCGACACCGGCGACGATGCCGAGCACACCGGCCGAGGCCAGCATCGAGGTGCCGACGGTCTGCATCGCGGGGAAGGTGAGCAGCATCGCGGCGACCGCGACCGTCGCCACCACCGCGGTGACCACACGCTGGATCAGCGTGACCTGGGTCCGGACCCGGCGGACACGGGCGGGATCGCGGGTGGAGGTCGCGTAACGGGCGTACGAGGACTGGACGATCGTGGCGGCGACCCGGATCACCAGCCAGGCCGACGCCGCGATCAGGACCAGGGTCAGGACCTGCCCGATCGCGTCCCGGTTGTCCCGCACCACGTCGAGCCGGAGCTGGTCGAAGCTGGCCCTCAGCAGCGCCGTGCAGAGCACCACCTGCATGGGCGGACGGCAGAGCCGCAGCAGACCCCAGAGCGGGGTCTCGTGATGGCGGCCGTCGGCGCGGCGCAGCAGCAGATCGACCAGCCACCCCACCAGCAGGGTGATCAGCAGCGACCCGCCCAGCACGAGCACCGGCCGCAGTACGTTCTCCATTCCGTCGTCCTCCAAGAGTCGGGGCGGGCCTGGCACCATGGACCGCATGAACATCATGCTTTTCCACTCGATCCACGGTCTGAGGCCGGCCGTGCACGCTTCCGCCGAGCGGCTGCGCGCGGCAGGGCACGAGGTGCGCGTGCCCGATCTCTTCGAGGGGCACACCTTCGAAACGGTCGAGGACGGAACGGCCTTCAAGGAACAGGTGGGCAAGGAGGAGCTGCTCAAGCGCGCCGTCCTGGCCGCGGCGCCCTACTCCGACCAGGGCCTCGTGTACGCGGGATTCTCGTTCGGCGCGTCCGTGGCGCAGACCCTCGCGCTCGGTGACGCCAAGGCCCGCGGCCTGCTCCTGCTCCACGGCACGTCGGACATCGCCGAGAACGCTTCGGTGGACGAGCTGCCCGTACAGCTGCACGTCGCCGACCCCGACGTGTTCGAGTCGCCGGACTGGCTGAACAGCTGGTACCTCCAGATGCAGCGGACCGGGGCCGACGTCGAGATCTACCGCTATCCCGGGGCCGGACACCTCTACACCGACCCCGATCTGCCCGACTTCGACCAGGACGCGGCCGACCTGACCTGGAAGGTGGCGCTCGGCTTCCTCGCCACGCTGTAGTCACGCGGCAGGGCGGCGCACCCCGGTGCGCGGCCCTGCCCGGGCCTCCGCCGGTCAGCGCACCGGCGCGCTCACCCGCTCGATCCGCTGGGTGCCGCTGAGCGTGCGGTAGGAGCGGACCCAGGACGACGTCGCGTCCTTCGCGGTCTTGTCGGAGACCGCGTAGTAGTCCATCTGCGAGCGCTCTGCCGTCACGTCGAGGACGCCGTAGCCGTGCGAGTCCAGATCGACCCACTTCACATGGCGGTTCGCGGTCCTCACCGCCGCCGCGGCTACCAGCGACACCGTCTGCGGAGCGACCCTCAGGATGTCGTCCAGGTTGTCCGAGGTCACCGACGTCACCACGAACTCGGTGGCCGCGGATGCGGAGAGCGGATACGTCGCAGCCTTCACGGGTACGTCGTTGGCCCACGCCATGTGGATGTCACCGGTCAGGAAGACCGTGTCGCTCACGCCATGGTCCCGCAGGTGGGAGATCAGCTCCTTGCGGTCGTCCGTGTAGCCGTCCCACTGGTCGACGTTGACCGCCAGCCCCTCCGCGGGCAGTCCCAGCAGCTCCGCGAGCGGCGCGAGCAGATGGGCCGGCAACGCCCCGAAGGCGACCGGCGAGATCATCACCGAGGTGCCGACGAGCTTCCAGCGGGCGTCCGACGCGGTCAGCCCGGCCTTCAGCCAGTCCAGCTGCGCCCGCCCCGTGATCGAGCGCCCGGGGTCGTCGACCGCGCCGTCACCGATCGACGCCTGCTCGGAACGGAAGCTGCGCAGGTCGAGCAGGTGCAGCTCCGCCAGACCGCCGAAGCTCAGCCGCCGGTGGACGGTGCCCTCGGTGGAGGCGCGGACGGGCATCCACTCGAAGTACGCCTGCTTCGCGGCGGCCACCCGGGCGGCCCAGGAGCCCTCCGTGCCGGGGGTGTGGTTCTCGGCTCCCCCCGACCACGCGTCGTTGGCGAACTCGTGGTCGTCCCAGATGGCGATCACGGGATGGGCGGCGTGCAGTGCCTGGAGGTCGGTGTCCGTCTTGTACGTGGCGTGCCGGAGGCGGTAGTCGGCGAGGGTGAGGATCTCGTGCAGCGGGGCGTGGGGGCGTACGACGGTGTCCTGGGTCGGGTAACTGCCCGACGCGTACTCGTAGATGTAGTCGCCCAGGTGCAGCACGGCGTCGAGGTCGGCGCGGTCCGCGAGGTGGCGGTACGGGGAGAACCAGCCGGCCTCCCAGTTGGCGCAGGAGACCACCCCGAACCGGATCCCGGCGACGGAGGCCCCGGCGGCCGGCGCGGTGCGGGTGCGGCCGACGGGGGAGAGGACGCCCTGCCCGCCCTCGGTCCCGCCGGGGGGAGCCGAGAAGCGGAACCAGTAGTCCGTGGCCGGGCGCAGCCCCCGGACATCGGCCTTGACGGTGTGGTCGGCTTCGGCCCGCGCGACGGCCGTGCCCCGGGCGGCCACCCGCGAGAAGGCCTTGTCCTCGGCGATCTCCCAGACCACCGGCGTATCGGCGCCGACGCCCGAGCCGGGCACGGCAGCCGGGGAGGGGGTGACGCGGGTCCACAGAAGTATGCCGTCGGGCAGGGGGTCGCCGGAGGCGACGCCGTGCAGGAAGGCGGGGCCGTCGGCGGCCCGGGCGCCGGTGGCGGTGAGCACGGTGCCCGCGACCGCGGTGGCGGCGGCGGCCTTCACGACCGTGCGGCGGCTGGGTGCGGCGGAGAGGAGTCGTCTGGTCACGGACGATCACCCTACTGGCGGGTAGAGCGAACAGGCGGGCGAACAGAGGAAGTTCGCCCGCCTGTTGGCCGG
Organism: Streptomyces sp. QL37; assembly: GCF_002941025.1. Classification (NCBI taxonomy): domain Bacteria; kingdom Bacillati; phylum Actinomycetota; class Actinomycetes; order Kitasatosporales; family Streptomycetaceae; genus Streptomyces; species Streptomyces sp. QL37. Next base: position 6,574,768 of record NZ_PTJS01000001.1, read on the forward strand.
ATGACGCCCGGAGTTGTGCCCGCGGTCCCCGTCGGGCCGCGGGTCTTCCTGTCAGCCCTTGAGCGCCTTGGTGACGGCAGCGTTGAAGTCGGCCACCGTCATGGGCGCGTTCTCGCTGCCCTCGGCGGTGAGCGTCTTGCCGTCCATCTTGAGGGTCGGCGTGCCCTGGACACCGCTCTTGTCGAACGCCTTGGACATCTTGATCGCCCAGGCGTCGTAGGTGCCGTCCTCGACGTCCTTCTGGAACGCCTTGTTGCCCTTCAGCGCGTCCACCGACTCCGCCACGTCGATCAGGTAGCTGTCCTTGGCGAACTTGTCGTCCGTCTCCTCGGGGTGGTACTTCGCGGAGTACAGGGCGGTCTTGTACTCCAGGAAGGCGTCCGGGCTCACGTTCAGCGCCGCACCCAGCGCGCTCAGGGCGTTCTTCGAGCCCTCGCCGCTGTCCGAGTTGTCGATGAAGGTCGCGCCGACGTACTTGATCTTGTACTTGCCGGCGTCGACGTCCTTGGCCACGGTCTCGCCGACCGTCTGCTCGAACGTGGCGCAGATCGGGCAGCGCGAGTCCTCGTACAGCTCCAGGGTCTTCTTGGCGCTCGACTCGCCGATCACGACGGTCGTGCCGTCGTCACCCGAGGTGTTCCTGGGGGCGGTGACGTTCTTCGCGTCCGCGGCGGCCTCCCAGGCGGAGGGCTTGTTCAGCTGCATCACGCCGTAGCTGACACCGCCGGCGATCGCGAGCACGGCGACGACCGAGACGCCGACGACGATCTGCTTGCGGGTCTTGTCCTTCTTGGCCTGGCGCTCGCGCTCCGCGCGCAGCCGCTCGCGGGCGGCGGACTTGTTGGCCTGGCTGTTGCGCTTGCTCATGGGGGTGCTCCGTGGAGGTGGGGTGGCTCGGGGGACTTACCGCGTACTCAGGCAGGGGCGGGAGCCGGACGCGGTGGGCCCCTCCGTCCCACGGAGTGCACCAGGAAGCGGGCCGGGGCGAGCGGGTGCGGGCGTCCGGCGCGCCGGGCGCCGGACCGCACGCGGCGCCGGGCGGTCCCCACCACGGCGACCGCGGTGAACAGCGGCCGGAAGGCGAAGGCGGCGGCCGCGCGCAGCATCCCCGCGAGGGCGGACTCGCCGCGCCGCAGCCAGGCGGCGGCCAGCAGGCCGACCGCCACGTGCGCGGCCAGCAGCAGCCAGGGGACAGCGGGTCCGGGCGAGGCCAGCAGGGCGGCGGCGTGGCCGCCCTCGCCCGTCACCCCGGCCAGCGGCGTGCCGACCGAGGCCACACCGGAGATTCCGTCGGCGCCGAGCCCCGGCTCGCCGCCGCAGAGCACGTCGACGCCCACGGAGCGCAGCGGGCCCGCGATCGGGCCGCCCGCCGCCCCGTAGCAGAGGTGCTGGCCGGTGGTGAACACCGTGTCGGCGGCCAGCTCCAGCGGGACCAGCAGCCCGGCGATCGCGCCGAAACCGCGTTCCCGGCCCGCCAGCGCGAACGCCACGGCGAAGACGGCCCCGGCCAGCAGCGCCACGGCGGCCATCGGCAGCGGGACACGGGAGAGCAGCACATGGGACGCGGAGGAGAGCGTGACGACGAGCGCGGTGAACAGCGCCGCGCGTACCGCTCTGATCTGTGTCCCTGATACGTCCATCGCCGGAGAGTTTGCCATGCGTTCCTGTATGAGAGCCCTAAGGATCCGCGAGGAGCCCTACAGGCCCGGGATACGGCCGTTGCGGAAGAGGTCGACGAAGATCTGGTGGTCGGCGCGGGCACGCGCGCCGTAGCTGTGCGCGAAGTCCACCAGCAGCTCGGCGAAGCCCTCCTCGTCGGCCGCGATGGCCGCGTCGATCGCGCGCTCGGTGGAGAACGGCACCAGCGAGTGCCCGCTCTCGTCGTCCGCCGCCGAGTGCATCGTCGCCGTGGCCCGGCCGAGGTCGGCGACCACCGCCGCGATCTCCTCCGGCTCGTCGATGTCGGACCAGTCCAGATCGACCGCGTACGGGGAGACCTCGGCGACCAGCTGCCCGGACCCGTCCAGCTCGGTCCAGCCCAGCCACGGGTCGGCGTGCGCCTGGAGGGCGCGCTGCGAGATCACCGTGCGGTGCCCCTCGTGCTGGAAGTAGTCCCGCACCGCCGCGTCGGTGATGTGCCGGGACACGGCCGGGGTCTGCGCCTGCTTGAGGTAGATCACCACATCGTTCTCCAGGGCGTCGCTGTTGCCCTCCAGAAGGATGTTGTACGAGGGCAGGCCGGCCGACCCGATGCCGATGCCCCGGCGGCCGACGACGTCCTTCACCCGGTACGAGTCGGGGCGCGAGAGGCTCGACTCCGGCAGCGTCTCCAGATAGCCGTCGAACGCCGCGAGCACCTTGTACCGCGTCGCCGCGTCCAGGTCGATCGCGCCGCCGTCGGCGGTGAACCGGCGCTCGAAGTCCCGGATCTCCGTCATCGAGTCCAGCAGACCGAACCGGGTCAGGGCCCGGGCGTCGCGCAGCGCGCCGAGCAGCGGGCCGTCGGCGGTGTCCAGGGTGAAGGGCGGCACCTCGTCGTTCTTGGCGCCCGTCGCCAGGGCGTGGATCCGCTCGCGGTAGGCGTCGGCGTAGACCCGGACCAGCTCACCGATCTGGTCGTCGCCCAGCGCCTTGGCGTAGCCGATCAGGGCGACGGAGGCGGCGAAGCGCTTGAGGTCCCAGGTGAAGGGGCCGACGTACGCCTCGTCGAAGTCGTTGACGTTGAACACGAGCCGGCCGTTGGCGTCCATGTACGTGCCGAAATTCTCGGCGTGCAGGTCGCCGTGGATCCACACCCGGCTCGTGCGTTCGTCCAGATAGGCACCGGTGTGCTGCTCGCGGTCCAGATCGGCGTAGAAGAGCCCGGCCGAGCCCCGGTAGAACGCGAAGGCCGAACCCGCCATCTTGCGGAACTTGACCCGGAAGGCTGCGGGGTCGGCGGCCAGGAGCTGCCCGAAAGCGGTGTCGAAAACTGCGAGAATCTGCTCCCCGCGCTGCTCTGCGCCGGTCTGCGTGTCCGACATCGCTGGGTGCCTCCTGGTACATGGCGTTCATGACAAAAGGGACGGGCGTCCCCGGTCTTCCAACGCGCGACCGTACCCCGGAGTGCCCGCCGCTTGTCACCTCGGAGACGTAGACTTCCACGCTGTCCCCCTCAGCCGTCATCCCGAGTTCCTCCGGAGGCACAGCGCCGTGACCAAGCCGCCCTTCACGCACCTGCACGTCCACACCCAGTACTCGCTGCTGGACGGTGCCGCGCGGCTCAAGGACATGTTCGAGGCGGCGAACACGATGGGCATGTCGCACATCGCGATGACCGACCACGGCAACCTCCACGGCGCCTACGACTTCTTCCACTCGGCCAAGAAGGCCGACGTGACGCCGATCATCGGGATCGAGGCGTACGTCGCCCCCGCGTCCCGCAAGCACAAGCGCAAGATCCAGTGGGGCCAGCCGCACCAGAAGCGGGACGACGTCTCGGGTTCCGGTGGTTACACCCACAAGACGATCTGGGCGGCCAACAGCACGGGACTGCACAACCTCTTCAAGCTCTCCTCGGACGCGTACGCCGAGGGCTGGCTGCAGAAGTGGCCGCGCATGGACAAGGAGACCATCTCCCAGTGGTCCGAGGGCCTGATCGCCTCCACCGGGTGCCCCTCGGGCGAGCTGCAGACCCGCCTGCGCCTCGGCCAGTTCGACGAGGCGGTCAAGGCGGCCTCCGAATACCAGGACATCTTCGGCAAGGACCGGTACTTCCTGGAGCTGATGGACCACGGCATCGACATCGAGCGCCGCGTCCGCGACGACCTGCTGCGGGTCGGCAAGAAGCTCGGCATCCCGCCGCTCGTGACCAACGACTCGCACTACACCTACGCCCACGAGGCGACCGCGCACGACGCGCTGCTCTGCATCCAGACCGGCAAGAACCTCTCCGACCCGGACCGCTTCCGCTTCGACGGCACGGGCTACTACCTGAAGACGACGGACGAGATGTACGCCGTCGACTCCTCGGACGCCTGGCAGGAGGGTTGCGCCAACACCCTCCTCGTCGCGCAGCAGATCGACACCACCGGGATGTTCGAGAAGCGCGACCTGATGCCGAAGTTCGACATCCCGGAGGGCTTCACCGAGGTCACCTGGTTCCAGGAGGAGGTCCGGGTCGGCATGGCCCGCCGCTACCCCGGAGGCGTCCCCGAGGACCGGCAGAAGCAGGCCGAGTACGAGATGGACATCATCATCCAGATGGGGTTCCCGGGGTACTTCCTGGTCGTCGCCGACTTCATCATGTGGGCCAAGAACAACGGCATCGCGGTCGGCCCCGGCCGTGGTTCCGCCGCCGGTTCGATCGTCGCGTACGCCATGGGCATCACCGACCTCGACCCGATCACCCACGGGCTGATCTTCGAGCGCTTCCTCAACCCCGAGCGCGTCTCCATGCCCGACGTCGACATCGACTTCGACGAGCGCAGGCGCGTCGAGGTGATCCGGTACGTCACGGAGAAGTACGGCGCCGACAAGGTCGCCATGATCGGCACCTACGGCAAGATCAAGGCCAAGAACGCGATCAAGGACTCCGCCCGCGTCCTCGGCTACCCCTACGCGATGGGCGACCGACTCACCAAGGCCATGCCCGCCGACGTCCTCGGCAAGGGCATCGACCTCAGCGGCATCACCGACCCCAAGCACCCGCGCTACAGCGAGGCGGGCGAGATCCGGGGGATGTACGAGAACGAGCCGGACGTCCAGAAGGTCATCGACACCGCCAAGGGCGTCGAGGGCCTCGTCCGGCAGATGGGTGTCCACGCCGCCGGCGTGATCATGTCCAGCGAGCCCATCGTCGACCACGCCCCGGTCTGGGTGCGGCACACCGACGGCGTCACCATCACGCAGTGGGACTACCCGCAGTGCGAGTCGCTCGGCCTGCTGAAGATGGACTTCCTCGGCCTGCGCAACCTGACGATCATGGACGACGCCATCAAGATGGTGAAGGCCAACAAGGGCATCGACCTGGAGATGCTCTCCCTGCCCCTGGACGACCCCAAGACGTACGAGCTGCTCTGCCGCGGCGACACGCTCGGGGTCTTCCAGTTCGACGGCGGCCCCATGCGTTCGCTGCTGCGCCAGATGCAGCCCGACAACTTCGAGGACATCTCCGCCGTCTCGGCCCTCTACCGGCCGGGCCCGATGGGAATGAACTCGCACACGAACTACGCCGAGCGCAAGAACGCCCGGCAGGAGATCACCCCGATCCACCCGGAGCTGGAGGAGCCCCTCAAGGAGGTCCTCGGGCTCACCTATGGCCTGATCGTCTACCAGGAGCAGGTGCAGAAGGCCGCCCAGATCGTCGCCGGGTACTCGCTCGGCGAGGCCGACATCCTGCGCCGCGTGATGGGTAAGAAGAAGGCCGACGAGCTGGCGAAGAACTTCGTCCTCTTCGAGGCGGGCGCCAAGAAGAACGGCTTCTCCGACGCGGCGATCAAGGCCCTGTGGGACGTGCTGGTGCCCTTCGCCGGGTACGCGTTCAACAAGGCGCACTCCTCCGCGTACGGCCTGGTCACCTACTGGACCGCCTACCTCAAGGCGAACTACCCCGCCGAGTACATGGCGGCCCTGCTGACCTCCGTCAAGGACGACAAGGACAAGTCCGCGGTCTACCTCAACGAGTGCCGGCGCATGGGCATCAAGGTGCTCCCGCCGAACGTCAACGAGTCCGAGTCGAACTTCGCCGCCCAGGGTGACGACGTGATCCTCTTCGGGCTGACCGCCGTCCGCAACGTCGGGCAGAACGTGGTCGACTCGATCATCAGGTGCCGCAAGGCGAAGGGGAAGTACTCCACGTTCCCCGACTTCCTCGACAAGGTCGAAGCGGTCGTCTGCAACAAGCGCACCGTCGAGTCGCTGATCAAGGCCGGCGCCTTCGACGAGATGGGGCACACCCGCAAGGGGCTCGTCGCCCATCACGAGCCGATGATCGACAACGTGGTGCAGGTCAAGCGCAAGGAGGCCGAGGGGCAGTTCGACCTCTTCGGCGGCGGCGAGACGGACAGCGACGAACCCGGCTTCGGCCTCGACGTGGAGTTCTCCGACATCGAGTGGGAGAAGTCCTACCTGCTCGCGCAGGAGCGCGAGATGCTCGGGCTGTACGTCTCCGACCACCCGCTCTTCGGCCTGGAGCACGTCCTGTCCGACAAGTCGGACGCGGCGATCTCGCAGCTCACCGGCGGTGAGCACTCCGACGGCGCGATCGTCACCGTGGGGGGCATCATCTCCGGCCTCCAGCGCAAGATGACCAAGCAGGGCAACGCGTGGGCCATCGCGACCGTGGAGGACCTCGCGGGCTCCATCGAGTGCATGTTCTTCCCCGCGACCTACCAGCTGGTCTCCACCCAGCTCGTCGAGGACACCGTCGTCTTCGTCAAGGGACGCCTCGACAAGCGCGAGGACGTGCCGCGCCTCGTCGCCATGGAGATGCAGGTCCCCGACATCTCCAACGCCGGGTCCAACGCACCCGTCATCCTGACGATCCCGACAGTCAGGGTCACCCCGCCCATGGTCAGCCGGCTCGGCGAGGTCCTCAGCAACCACCGCGGCGACACCGAGGTGCGCATCAGGCTCCAGGGCCCCCGCAAGACCACCGTGCTCCGGCTCGACCGGCACCGGGTCAAGCCGGATCCCGCCCTCTTCGGCGACCTGAAGGTGCTGCTCGGCCCGTCCTGCCTGGCCGGCTGACGGCCCTCCCCGCACCCACGAGAGGGGCGCCCCGCCACTGGCGGGGCGCCCCTCTCGGCCTGCCGGCCCGTGAACCGGTCAGTTGTGGCCGAAGCGCTTCTGGTGCTTGCGCGCCACATCGGCCGGGCTGCCCTGCGCCTGCGACTGGGGCTGGGTCTGCGACTCGTACGCCGTCGACTTGGCCTCCTCGGCGCCGCGCTCCGCGGCCGAAGCGCGGTCGTGCTGGCTGCCCTGCTTGCGGTTCTTGTTCTTCGCCATCGTGATGCCTCCTGTGGAAGCCCTGGGGGGTCCAGAACCGCTGTCAGACTCACATATCACCACAAAGGACGCATGTTGGATCATTACCGAGCGTAGTAGGCGAGGTATCATCCGCCGTTCCCCGATCCGCCACGCCGATGATCGAGTTCCGGACCTTAACCCCCGTGCCGTCGGGCAGACTCGAAGGAAACCCTGAGTAAGCGAACCCCGGGCCGTCGGACGCACCCCCATGTCAGGGGCCGCTGATCCGCTCCCGAATTGGAAGAGGGTGGAACGCGTGGACCGTTGCGTCGTCCTGGTGGACGCCGGCTACTTGCTGGGCGCAGCCGCGAGTCTGCTGGCCGGAGAGCCCGCCCGTTCCCGCATCACCGTCGACCACGCGGCCCTGATCCAGGGCCTGCGCGAGCGCGCGGAGGCCGACACGGAACAGCCCCTGCTGCGCATCTACTGGTTCGACGGCGCCCCCGACCGCGTCCCGCAGCCCGAGCACCGCAGGCTGCGCGTCATGCCGCGGGTGACCGTTCGGCTGGGCGCCCTCACCCGCAGTGACGGACGGTGGGCGCAGAAGGGCGTGGACGCGGCCATGCACGCCGAACTGACCGAGCTGGCAAGGAACCGCGCCTGCTCCGACGTGGTGCTCGTGACCGGTGACGGAGATCTGCTGCCCGGCCTCATGTCCGCCAAGGAGCACGGCGTCGCCGTCCACCTCTGGGCCGTCCAGGCCGCCGACGGCGACTACAACCAGTCCGAGGACCTCGTCGCCGAGGCCGACGAGCGGCGGGTGCTCGACCGGGCCTGGATCACCAAGGCCGTACGGGCCAAGGAGACCGGCGGCGTCTGCGCGCCCCCACCCGTCCCGCGCCCCGAGATCGCCGCGATCCTGTCCGCGCCGCTGCCCGAGGCCGCTCTCGCCGCCTCCGCCGAGCGGGCGTCCGAGGCCCAGGCCGCCGCGGCCCGTAACGGCACCGGCACGGCCGCCACGGAGGCCGCCCCGCACCCCCAGCCGGCGCCCGGGCACAAGGGCGTCCCCACCCCCAAGGACCTGGCGAGCCTGCGGGCGCCCGCGGCGGTGACCGTGCAGCAGACCGCGCAGCCACCGGCCGCCAACGCGACACTGCGCTGGTCGTCGGACAAGGGCTGGGTCGAGCGCGGCGGACCGCTCGGCGAACCGGCCGAGACCGCGTCCCTGCCGACCCTGGCCCAGCTCACCAGCGCGGAGCAGCGCTGGGCGGACCGGGAGGAGGACATCACCACCGTCGGCGGTGACCCCTTCGAGGTCGGCCAGGTCTTCGCACGGCGCTGGATGGAACGGCTGCCGGAGACCGTCCACCTCCAGAAGCTGTCCACCATGTACCCCCGCATCCCGCACCGCATCGACGGGGAACTCCTCAGGTACGCGGCCCGCTTCGGGCTGCTCGCGCACAAGGACGACCAGATCGACGAGCACGACCGCTATGCCATCCGGGCGGGGTTCTGGCGAGAGATCGACGTACGGGCCGCCGCCGAGCACGCTCCCGCGGGGGAGTGAGCGGGGCGGCGCTGCCCGGCCCCGGGCGCAATACGGGGCATCCGACCCCGTAGGCTCATACCTCGTGAGTACGGGCACAGCACAGGCTACGGGCGCAGCGCAGGCACAGACCGGCACCGTGTGCGCGGTGCGTGACCTGGTCAAGACCTACCCCGCCGTCCGCGGGCGACGAGGCCGCGCCGCCACCCCCGAGGTGCGCGCCACCGACGGGGTCCGCCTCGATGTCCGGCGCGGCGAGATCTTCGGGCTCCTCGGACCCAACGGCGCGGGGAAGTCCACGCTCGTCCGCCAGCTCACCGGGCTGATGCGCCCCGACTCCGGGAGTGTCGAGGTGCTGGGACACGACCTGGTGCGCCACCCCGAGCGGGCCTCGCGGCTCATCGGCTACCTGGGCCAGGAGTCCACCGCCCTCGACGAACTGACCGTGTCGCTCGCCGCGGAGACCACCGGGCGGCTCAGGGGCCTGCCGGTACGGCAGGCGCGCGCCGCCCGCGACGACGTACTCGAGGAGCTCGGGATCACCGACCTCGCCGGACGCCCGCTGAAGAAGCTGTCCGGCGGGCAGCGGCGGCTCGCCTGCTTCGCCGCGGCACTGGTCGGCGAGCGCCCCGTCCTGGTCCTGGACGAGCCGACGACCGGCATGGACCCCGTCGCCCGGCGCTCCGTCTGGTCCGCCGTCGACCGGAGGCGGGCCGAGCACGGCGCTACGGTGCTGCTCGTGACCCACAACGTCATCGAGGCCGAGACGGTCCTGGACCGGGTGGCCGTCATGGAGCGTGGCAAGGTCATCGCCTGCGACACCCCGTCCGGGCTCAAGGAACGTGTGGCCGGCGAGGTGCGGGTCGAGCTGGTGTGGCGCGAGCGCGCGCCGCTGGACGTCCCGGAGGTGGCCGCGCTCCGCGAATCCGCGCAGGAGTCGGGGCGCAAGTGGGTGCTGCGGCTCGGACCCGACGAGGCGCGGGCCGCGGTCGCCGCGGTGACCGGCGGGGCGGCGTTCTCCTCGCTCGACGACTTCACGCTGGCCACGCCCAGCCTGGAGGACGTCTATCTGGCGCTCGGCGGGGACGCCGCCAGGGCCGAGGGACTGGTGAAGGCGTGAGCAGGACGGTGAACGTGTCGCGAGACGTGTCGGAGTCGGACGGGAGCACTGCCAGGTGACGAGCATCGTTCCCACGGAGTCAGCGAAGGTGACCGGGCCGAAGATGCGGACCTCCGCCGTACGGAACGGACCGCCCGCACGCACGGCCCCCGCGGCCCTCGCGCCGCGGGCCAGGCTGCTCCCGTCGCTGGCCGCCGTCTACCGGGCGCAGCTGTCGCGGGCGAGGGTCGCGCGCATCCCGCTGCTCTTCGTCGCGACCTTCCAGTCCGTCGGGATCATGGTGCTGATGCGCGGGGTCGTCGACGGCGGTGCGGAGGCACGGGCCGTCGTCGCCGGTTCCAGCGTGCTGGTCGTGGCCTTCGTCGCGCTCAATCTGCTCGCCCAGTACTTCGGCCAGCTCCGGGCCGGCGGCGGGCTCGACCACTACGCGACGCTGCCGGTTCCGCCGGCCGCGGTGGTGCTGGGGGCGGCGGGCGCGTACGCCTCGTTCACCGTGCCCGGCACGATCGTCACGGCGGTGGCGGGCAGCGCCCTGTTCGGACTCCCGATGACGCACCTGTGGGTGCTCGTCGCCGTCATCCCGCTCTCCGGGGCCGCGCTCTCCGGCCTCGGCGCCGCGCTCGGACTGCTGGCGCCGCGCCAGGAGGTGGCCACGCTGCTCGGACAGCTGGGGATGTCGGCGGCACTGCTGCTGGGCGTGCTGCCGGCCGAGCGGCTGCCCGGCCCCATCGGGTGGGCTCGCGATCTGCTCCCCTCGACGTACGGCGTCGAGGCGCTGTCCCGGTCCTTCGACGCCCACCCCGACTGGGCGGTCGTCGCCCTCGACCTCGCGGTGTGCGCGGCGGTCGGTGTGCTCTCGCTGGCCGTGGCCACCTGGGCGTACCGGCGTGCGGCGGTCCGGTGAGGCGGCGCACACGTCCGCCTGGCACGATGGCACCGTGACCGCACCGTTGACGCCGCCGCACCAGCCCCAGCCGAACGACCCGTGGCAGAACCCGCCCGCCGGGTCGCACGTCCTGCCCGGCGAGCAGCCGGGCCCGGACGAGCGGCGTGCGGAGCTACGGCAGGCCGCGGTGATCGCGGTGGTGCTGACGGTGGCCGGTGTCGGTCTCGGGCTGCTCTGGCTGTGGCTGGCGCCCCGGGTGCCGCTCGTCTCCGACGACACCGCCGTGTTCCTCAAGAACAGCGAGGGCGAGGAGGCCATCGGCGCCGACGGCACGTTCGTGCTGCTGGCACTCGCCTTCGGCCTGGTCTCCGCGGCCGTCGTGTTCCTCCTCCGCCGCCGCGGGGGCATCCCGCTGGTGGTGGGGCTCGCCCTGGGCGGGCTGCTCGGCTCCCTGCTGGCGTGGGGGGTCGGTACCTGGTTCGGGCCGACGTCCGATGTGGTGGCCCATGCCAAGGAGGTCGGCAAGGGCGTCACCTTCGACGCGCCGCTGGAGCTGCACGCGGTGGGGGCGGCGATGCTCGCCTGGCCCATCGCCGCGATGATCGTCCACCTGGGACTGACGGCGCTGTTCGGGCCGCGGGATCCCGAGCCGGAGTGGGAGAGCCCGTACGGGGCGCCCCGGTCCGAGCCGGGGGACGGGGGCGCCTCCGGTGCCCCCGAGTGGCCGGCGGTGGACGCCGGCCGGCCGGCGGCGGACGCCGAGTGGCCGGCGGACAAGCCGGACCCCGGGCGGCCGTAGCGGGGCTCCGGACGCCGGGCGGCGAAGCGGGCTCCGCACACAGGGCGGCCGTAGCGGGCTTCGGACACGGCCGTCCGCCGGCGTCGGCGGCCGGACCCCCGTGCTCTGCGGCCGGTGAGTATCCCGTACGGCGGTGCGTGTCCTGTCGAGGAAGTGGACCCGGGTGGTGTTTCCCGGGGCTCCGGGGCACCGCATGACCGCTGAGCCGGACGACACCCTTTCGAAGGATGGGGAACCGGCCATCGCACGTCCTTGCGAATTCTGAATTCCGCATTCCGCTCACGCATTACGCCCTGCTCGGCGCCGGTATTCGTGGGCTCGGGGGTGATCTGTTCGGCACGCCCTTCGAGCTGTTCGGAGCGCCCTTTCAGCCAGAAAGGGTGAGCGGGATTCTCAAATCGGGAAGTCCCTCGATAGCCTTTTTCTCGGCGCTGTGGGAATCAGCCTGCCGCGCTCCTTCCTATTTCAGGAGGAATTATGGGCGAGTCACGCAACGAGCAGACCATCCTCGACGACATCGAAGACCTCGACAGCCTGGAAGTCCTGGAGGCCGAGGACCTGGACGAGAGCGTCGCCTTCCACGCGTTCCGCTTCAAGAACTGACCGAAGGACCGACGCAGGCCTGCCGTCGGCCGGGAAACCGCCCGGTGGCAGGCTCCTCGAGAAAGGTCTCGCGTTCCCGGTGAGAACGTATCTTCAGCTGCTCGGAAATCGGCGTTTCGCCGGGCTATGCCTTGCGCAGGCTGTTTCTCTGCTCGGTGACGCATTCTTTCCGATCATCGTCGTCGTGGCGGCGGCGCAGTCGGGAACGACAGCGGAGACCATCGGAGCGGTATTCGCCGCCCGCTTCATCGCACTCGGCGGTGTCGTCCTCTTCAGCGGCGCGGTTCTCGACCGGGTCAACCCCGTCGCCGCGGCGGTCACCGCGGATGCCACCCGCTTCCTCGCGCTCATCGCGCTGGCCCTCCTCTGGGACGGCCGGCTGGACGCCGTCATCCTCGGCGTCGCCGTCCTCATCGGCCTGTGCGAAGCGGTGAGTGAACCGGCCCTGCTGCTGATCACCCCCCAGGTGCTGCGCAAGGACGCGCGCGCGGCCAGGAAGCCTGACGGTGAAACCGACGCGGCCGACGGCTCAGGCGGTTCCGACCCGGAGGAAGCCGCGGTCACCGCCGCGTACGGCCTCCTCGAAGGCATGCGCAACACCTCCGGCATCGTCGGCCCCACCCTTGCCGCCACGCTCGTCGCCGTTCTCAGCTCGTCGGCGGGAGCCGTCGCCGCCGCCGTGGCATTCGGCCTGTCCGCGGTCGTGACCCGCTGGGCAGGTGCCCGGTACGCGGCACGCCCCGTGCCGGACAGCCCCGTGCCGGAGGGGCTCGCGAAGGCCGGACCGGCCGACGGGACCTCCGACGAGGCGGAGCAGCCCGATGAGTCACTGCTGCGCTCCGCCCTCGGCGGACTCGCCGTGCTGTGGCGGGTCCGGTGGCTGCGGCACGTGCAGATTCTCGCCGTCGTCCACGTCCTGCTCGCCGTCGGACCGTGGATGGTCGCCCTGCCGGTGTTCCTGCTGGAAACCGGACACAGCGCCACCGTCTACGGCTTCGTGCTCGGCTCCTTCGCGGTGGGCACCGTCGTGGGCGCACTGGTCGGAGGGCGCGTCACCGGCCGGAGCAGGGGCCTGTACTCGCTGGCGCTGCTCGGTCTCTTCGGCGTGACCGTGCTTGCTCCCGTGGCGACCGGATCGGTGCTGCTGCTCACCGCCGCGTTCGTCGCGGGCGGCATCGGCCAGCAGGCGTTCGACGTCGTCAAGATGGCCGGGCTGCGCCGGGAGGTGCCGGAGAGGCTGCACGGCCGGGCGTTCTCCGCCGACTTCTTCTTCTCCTTCGCCTCGCTCCCCCTCGGTCAGCTCTTCGGCGCGGTGCTGCTCCGCTTCGCCGACGCCCGCACGATCATGCTGTGGGCAGGCGTCCTCGTCCTGGTGACCACCGCCGCCGCGATGCTCAGCCCGGACGCGCGCCGCTTCTCCTCGGCACCCCTGCCCGCCCCCAGGACGCCCCCCGCGCCGGCGCCGGCCGCGCCGCTTCCGGAAAGGGTGCGGGATGCAGGGACGAGTTGACCTGTTCGAGGAGCACGGCGAGGTCGCGGCGCTGTGGCCGCAGAGCCCCTACCGCGACCGCACCGTCGTCTGCTTCGATCGCCACCTGGACCTCAAGCCCCTCGCCCCCGGCGGGGAGGAGGCACTGCACGCTGCGGCAGGTGCCGGGACGTCCCCTGCGGAGCTGCTGCGCCGGTTGCCCGTGCGCGGGGTGCCCGGCGCCTTCGGGCTCGACGACTTCTGGTCCGCCGCCGCCCTCGCCGCCGCCCTCACCGACCTGGTGTGGGTGCCGAGCTGGACCTCGTACGCGGGCTGGGAGAGCAGGGCGGTGGACTGCGTGTCCCTCATCGCCACCGGCGGTGTCCCGGTCGACGCGCGGACCGGCGACTGCTGCCTGGCGGTGACGCTCTGCGGCGTACGGCTCTCGGTCGTACCGCCCGACCTCCTCGCCCGCCACCTGGACCGGCACGTGACCGGAGACGTCGTCACCGACATCGACCTGGACTGGCTGGTGGACGAGCATGGCAGGGCCGACCACTCCGTCGACGACCTGGCCGAACTGGTCGCTGCGTGCGGGGGCGAACTGTCCGCGATGACGTGGTCCACCCGCTCCGGGTTCCTGCCCGGCGAGTTCCGGGGGGTCGGCCCGGACGTCGCGGGACGGCTGGGGCTGAGGGCCCGGGAGTCCTCCTTCCTGCCCTCCACCCCGTGGCCGGAGGACCTGATGCTGCGTGTCCACCAGGGCGCCGGGCTCCCGGCTCACGACGAACCCGCGGCGGAGGGCGGGGAGTCCGGTGCGGGGGATCCCTCGCCAGGAGTGGCGGTGGCCCTGCGCGGCCTGGCGAACGCCTCCGCGAGTCCCGAACGGGCCCAGGAGTGCTACGAGCGGGCGACCGCCCAGGGGTACCGGTCGAGCTGGCTGGCGTACAAGATCGGCGCCGCGTACTACGCGCGGGGCGATCACAGCGCCGCGAGGGACCGACTGCGCGAGGCCGTCGCGCTCGACCCGCGCGACACCCTCGCGATGCACGCGCGGGTCCTGGCGGCCCGCGCCACCCTGCGCCTGGACGGCCCCGGCGCCGCGCTGGCGGAGTTCCGCGCCGTGGCCGAGGAGCTGCCGCTGCGCGCCGGGGTCTGGCGCACCGTCCGGGTGCTCGCCGAGGCGCGGGGCGACCCGGAAGGCGCAGAAGCGGCACGGGACCGTCTGGACCTCATCGAACGGCTGACGCGGGCAGGGACCGCCGAGCGGAGCACGGGAGGGGGATGAGCGATGAGCGACGTACTGCTGGTGATGCCGCCCGTGAGCGAGGCCGTCCAGTTCCCGTACCTGGCGCTGCCGCAGCTCGCCGCCGCCTGGACGGCTCAGGACTACCGGGTCCGCACACTCGATCTGAACCTGGAGTACCGCGCCCGCGTCCTGCTCCGCAGTCAGGAACCGTCCGCCGCGGACGCCCCGGATCCCGGCGCGTCTCCGACGAGCGCGGGCGAGATCTACCGGACCGTCAGTGAGCGGTACCGGGCCCGGCACGGCGCCCGGCTGCTGGAGACCGCCCGCGACCGCTCCACCGGTTTCGCCCAGGAGACGGCCATCCAGGCGTCGGTCCGCTACGTCACCCAGCAGGCCTCCCAGGACGGCTGGATCGTCGACGGCCCGCTGCTGCTGTCCGAACTGGACAGGTACGTCGACGCCGGCCGCGAGGGCTGGTCGGCGCGCTGGTGCGCCGACCGCCTCCAGGAGGTGCTGTCCGACGACCCGCCACGGATGCTGGCCTTCTCCGTGCCCTTCTTCAGCCAGCTCGTGCCCGTCCTCACCCTGTGCGCGCTGCTCAAGGAACGGCGTCCCGCGCTGCGGATCGCGCTCGGCGGACCCACCGTGCAGATGTGGGCGGCACCGCTGCGCCGGCACGTCACCGCCTCCCGCGCCGTCGACCACTGGTGCCTCGGCCACGGCGAGGACTTCCTCACCCGCGTCCTGGGCGCGGGCGACCGCGATCCGGGGACGAGGGGCGGAACGGGCACCCGAGAGGAGACCACCGGCGCGGGCGGCGCCGTGCGGGAGCGGACGGGGCTCGCGGACGGCTTCGTGCTGAGCGAGCAGCCGATGCCGGACTTCGCGCCGTTCGACTTCTCCGTCTACACCAACATGGCCCACCAGTTCCCCTACCGGCTCACGGTCGGCTGCTACTGGGGGAAGTGCACCTTCTGCTCGTACGGCAACCGCTACCGGGACGCCCGTGCCTTCCAGCAGATCGACCCGGAGGTGGCCGCCGGACACCTGGTGGCGCTGTCCCGCCGGCTGGGGATGACCGATGTGGCGGTCACCGACGAGAACACCGGCCTGCGCCATCTGCTGCGCGTGACGGAGGCGGTCCGCCGGCGCGGTGTGTCGCTCACCTTCCGGGTCCGGGCGCGTCTGGAACGCGAACTGGCCGACCCCGCCTTCTGCGAACGGCTGCGCGCGGCGGGCTGTGTCCAGCTGTCGACCGGTTTCGAGACCGCGAACCAAGGCATTCTCGACTCCCTGCACAAGGGCCAGGACGCGGCGCACGCGGAACGCGCCGTACTCAACCTCACCCGGGCCGGGATCGTCACCAACCTGTCGTTCATGGACGGCTTCGATCACGACGACGCCGTCCAGGGGTCTCGTGAGACGGTCGAGGTGGTGCAGCGACACCCGGCGGACATGGGCCTGGACACCATGCAGCTGGTCGTCGCCGAGCCGGGCAGCTACCTGTGGGCCGGCCGGCGGCGCCAGGACGACGACGCCTACCTGATCACCAACGAGGGCCTCGCCTTCGCCGGAGGCCGGGTCGGCGGCGCGCTCCTCGAGGACACCGCGACGGAGGAGGCCAGGCAGCGGCTGCTGCGGATGACCGTCGAGGCGGTGCCGGACGCCGAACGGGCCGTCCGGCCCGACCTCTCCTCGCGCGCGCGGGACCGGCCCGCGGCGGTCACCGGGCCGGCGCTGCTGGCCCGGCCGCGCTTCGGAGTGGCGCTCGACTCCGTCCGTACGCGCTGGTTCCTGGCCGACGTCGCCTGGCCACGGATGGCGGCCGTACCCGCGGGCGTGGAGCGCACCCCCGGCGGCGGCCTCACCTCCGAGGAGCCGGGGGCGCGCCGCTGGCTGGCGCAGATGATCGACAAGAGGCTGCTCGTGCTCGACCCACCGGAAGCGGAGAGTGCCTGATGGACAAACTTGGGCTCGGCCTGGGCATGGACCTCGTCTGGGGCGAACGCATCGGATTCGAGAAGACGGGGGAGGGCCGCCCGACCGACCAGGTCGAGGCGTTCCTGCGGCGCAACGCGCAGACGTACGACTACATGTTCGTCGCCTTCCAGCCCATCGACTACGGCCCGCTCACACCCGAGCGCTACTTCCCCGCGTACGACAGCCTCTTCGCACTGTTCGGAGACGGCCGCCCGCGCGCCTTCCACCACACCCTGCTCAACACCGGTTCTCCGGAGCGGTACGAGCGGTCCGCCGTCGCGGACTTCACCAACGCGCTGGTCGAACGCTACGGATTCCGCTGGATCATCGAGGATCTGGGGATCTGGTCGCTGGGGGGCCGCAGCCTGCCGTACCCGATGCCGCCCGTACTGACGGCGGAGGGGCTGCGGCGCTGCGTCGCGGGGGTCGCGGAGTGGCGCGAGCGGCTGCGGGCGCCGCTGTCCGTGGAGTTCCCCGGCTTCACCGAGGGCGGCAGCTTCCTGGTCGGCACGCTGGACGCCTTCGCGTTCTTCGACACCGTCGTCCGGGAGACGGGCGTGCACGCGACGATCGACATCGGTCACATCCTCGCCTACCAGTGGCTGATGGGGCGCACCGGAGCGCGCATGTTCGACGGTCTCGAGGCGCTGCCGCTCGACCGCTGCCACGAGGTGCACCTCTCCGGCTGCCAGATCGTCGACGGCCGCTTCCGGGACCTGCACCACGGCGTGCTCCTCGACGAGCAGCTCACCCTGCTGGAACACCTGCTGCCGATGATGCCGCGGCTGACCGGAATCACCTACGAGGACCCCAAGTTCACCGCCGACGGGGTGCTGGTGCCCAAGTCGCGGCCGAACGCGGAGCGCCTCTTCTCCCTCGTACGCGACTGGAAGGAGACCGCCCATGCCGCATGAGGCCACAGCGGTGGACCGCGCGGACGGGTACGACGTCGACGGCGGGCCCGGTCCGGGCGACGCGGCCGAGGCCGGGCGGCACGGACGCATCCTGGGGGTCCTCGACCGGCTGCTGTACGACCAGCGGTTCCGCTCCGCGTTCGCCGAGGGGGGCCCGGCCGGCATGCGGCCGCCGCTCGACGCGGACCTGATCGAGGTCTTCGACCGGGTGGACATGACGGAACTGCGGTTGGTCGGGCGTAACATCCGCTCCGCGGTGGTCAGCGGCGGCACGGGCACGGGGCAGGGGCTCAGGGGGGCCTTCGCGCGCACCCTGGAGACGATCCGGGAGCGGCACGGCCACGGGACCAACGAGGTGGCCGAACTCTTCGTCGCCTCACCGCAGTTCCAGCACTTCCGCGACGTGCCCTACTCCCCCCGGGGGCGTGGTCTCTCGCTGCCCGAGTGCTTCCACCGGTTCATGGCTGCCGGACCGTCCTTCGACCCCGGGTGCGCTCTTGAGCCGCTCGCACACCACGAGGCCGCCTCCGCCGTCGCCCGCGCGATCGCCACGGGCGCGGAGGCCACCTTCGACGTCACGCTGCGCGACTCGGCCTTTCACGGGGGGACCTTCTGCGCCTTCCGCGACTACTCCGAGGCGCCCGCCGACTGGGACCTGCGCCCCACGATGTTCCTCGCGGGCGCGGAGCGCTGCGTCATCGGCCCGGCCGGACGCCCCCTCTTCGACGCGCTGACCGCCGTCCTGGCCGGTCACGACGTGAGTACACCACCCGACGTACGGGCGAAACTGCTACAGCGACTGCGGGCATGGGGGCTGCGATGACCACACGCATTCTGCCGGAGGCGGACGCGTTCGACCTGGACCTCTTCTACCGCGAGCACTGGCGCCGCCGCCCGGCCCTCTGGCGCGGCGTGGGCCCGCGCTTCCTGGCACCCTCCCTGGACTGGCCCGACATCGAGGCCCTGGAGCGCCGCCTCGAAGCGGCACAGCGGGAGCCAGGGTCCGGAGCACAGGTGCGGCGGCGGTCCGACGGCACGGTGCTCTTCGTCAACCAGGCGCAGCACACCCTGCCGGAACTGGCCGACGCCTGCGCGAAGCTGACCGACCTGTTCGGCTGGGACGAGTGCACGGCGGACCTGTCGGTGACCCGGGGCCGCGGCGCTGGAATCGGCTGCCACTTCGACCACAGTGACAACTTCGTCGTGCAGCAGCGGGGTTCGAAGACCTGGTTGGTGGGTCTGCCCGAGGACACCGCGCCGGAGCGGCAGCGCAGCCGCATGCTGGAGACCAAGGGCTTCGTCCCCTCCGGCCACCTGCCCGAGGAACCGCTGCGCGCGGAGCTGCACCCCGGCGACGTGCTCTATCTGCCGCTGTTCGCACCGCACGAGGGCGTGGAGGGGGACGACGGTGAGGGCTCCGTCAGTGTCTCCTTCTCCTACAACGCCCGGAGCGCACTCTCCCAGCACCTCAAGCCCCTGCTGAGCGCGCTGTCGAGGGAACCGGACTGGTGGCGGCCGCTGCCGCTCGGCGCCCCCGACACCGAACGCCTCGAGGACGCGTTGCGCCGGGCCCTGCGGGCGGTGACGGGCGTGCCCTCGCCGTGACCGACGTCCTGGCCGCGGCGTTGGCGGCGGCGCGCCTGGAACTGGGGCCGCGGGCGCGGATCGTCCCGGACGAGCGGGGCGGGCTGTGGCGGGTCCGCATCAGCCTCGGCCCTCCGGACCACGGCACGACGCCCCAGTGGGGCGCCGCCGCCTACGACCCGCTCTTCGTGGCCGGACAGTTGCGGCAGGGCGTACGGCAGCTCCTCGACGACCAGGCGCTGCTGCGGCTGCGCTCGCCGCTGGCGGAGCCGGTGGCGGGACCGGCGCTGCTGTCACCCACGGCAGCCGGGGTACTGGCGCACGAATGCTTCGGGCACACGAGCGAGGCCGACAACTACCTCTCCGACGGCGGCGCCCTCGGCCGCGTCCTCGGCGACCGCTGGACGCCGGTCCCGCTGACCGTACGGGACCGGCCCGGGGCCCGTCCGTACGCGGGCAGTTACGCGCGCGACGACGAGGGCACCGCCGCGCGGACCGTCACGCTGCTGCGCGAGGGCTACTGGACGGGGCTGCTCACCGACCGGAGCACCCGCGCGCTCAGCGGCGGCCGCAGCACGGGGCACGGACGGGGCCGCAGGGGCGCGGTCGTCCCGCGCTGCAGCGTGCTGGAGGTCGCGGCCGGCCGGGACACGGCGCAGGTGCTGCGCGGCCGGATGGGCGACGGCTGGCTGCTCGGCACGGCGATCGGCGGCTTCTCCGTGCGCGGGCACCTGATCCTGGAACTGCTGTGGGCGCGCCGGGTACGGGCGGGCCGCGTGACCCGGGAGGTCGTCGGACCGGTGGCGATCTGCGCACGCAAGGCGGCGCTGGCCGGCCGGATCACGGCTGTCGGCGACGACGTGACGGTGCACAGTTCGCCCTACACCTGCGTCAAGGCCGGGCACGAGGTCGGCTCGACCCTCATCAGCCCGTCCCTGCTGCTCGACCGCTGCGTCCTGCGCCCGCTCGCGGACGTCGAACGGCTGCTGACCCGCTCGGGAGCTCCGCGCGTACCCATGGCGCGCGGGGCCGGTGACGAATCCGGGGGCGCGGCGGAACCCGCGTAGCACGGCGTCGAGGGCGCGCCCGGTGCCTCCCTCCCGGCGTGTTTCCGCTTCGGGCCGTTTCCGTGCCGGAGACAGGGGCAGGCGACTGGATGAGCACCTACGAAAGGACCGACATGAGCGCCGGAGAGAAGAGCAAGGCCAAGACCGAGCAGATCGTCGGCAAGGCCGTACGCAAGGTGGCCCACGCGGTCGGCGACGACACCACCGCGGCCAAGGGAGCGGCCCTGGAGGCCCGCGGCAAGGGCCGTGACACCAAGGAGAAGTCGAAGGGCGCCTTCAAGCGCTGACCGTGTGCCGGCGGAAGCGGCTCACGCTTCCCCGGCCCGTCGCGAACGGCGTCAGCGGGATGCGCCGGCAGCGCACCGCACACAGGTCGTCGCTGCCGGACGCACCTCCAGACGGCCCGGTGGGATCGGCTCACCGCACGCCTCGCAGCGCCCGTAGCCGCCTCGCTCCAGCCGTTCCAGGGCGCGGTCCACCTCCTCCAGGTGGTCCCGCGCCCGGTCCAGCAGAGAGGCGACATGGGCCCGCTCGAAGGCGGTGCTGGATCCCTCCGGGTCGTGTTCGTCGTCGACCGCCACCAGGGCGTTCGCCTCGACGATCCCGTCGAAATCACTTTGCAGAGCGGTGAGCCGGGACTCCGTGGAGCGGCGTTCCGTGAAAAGCCGTTCCCGGGTGGCCGCGAGGCCGCCCGGTCCAGCACGTTCGGAAGCAGAAGTTTCGTTCACCTGTGCGGAAACGGTTGTACCCGGGGTCCGCATTCCGCGAACCCCGCACTCCGGGCGTCCCGCTACGTCCGGCCGACCGGGGCCAGGGTGGCATCCGTCAGAGCGGCCAGGTCGGAGGGGGAGAGCTCGACCTCCAGGCCCCGGCGCCCCGCCGAGACGCAGATCGTGGCGTACGACCCGGCCGACGCGTCCAGCACCGTACGCAGGCGCTTGCGCTGGCCCAGCGGAGAGATGCCTCCCCTCACGTAGCCCGTGGTGCGTTCGGCCGCCGAGGGGTCGGCCATGGCGGCGCGCTTGCCGCCCACCGCCGACGCCAGGGCCTTCAGGTCCAGGGACCCCGCCACGGGGACGACCGCGACGACCAGTTCGCCGTCGACGTCGGCGACCAGGGTCTTGAACACCCGGTCGGCGGAGACACCGAGAGCTTCGGCCGCCTCCTCGCCGTACGACGGCGACGCGGGGTCGTGTTCGTACGCGTGGACCGTGAAGGCGGTGCCGGCCGCGGTCAGGGCGACCGTGGCCGGCGTGGAGCCGGACTGCTGTTTCCTGGACTTCTTCGCCACCTGGGCCGGTCCTCGGGTCAGTTGGGGTACGTGGGGTCGCGGGTCAGCTCGGACGCCGGCAGGGAGGGCAGGTGCCGGATGACGGCCGTCTCCCTGCGCAGGAGCGCCAGCTCCTCGCGCAGCCGGGTCGCGGTGTCCGGTGCCTGGAGCAGCCGCTGCTTCGTCGGGACGTCGAGCACTGCGGCGGCGGCCACGAGATACGAGACGACGGACGGGTCGTCGGGCAGGTCCGCACCGGTCGTCAGGGAGCGCTCGCTCGCTCCGGCCAGCCGCTTCTGATAGCTGCGGAAGGCTCGCAGGACGCCCTCCGAGAGGGCACCCGCCTCGTCCGTGGGCGAGTCCTCACCCTCGGCGGCCCCCGGATCCTCGGGCAGCTCCTCGACCTCGGCCGTCAGGAACGGTCCGCTCGCGTCGACGGAGAGCAGCCGGACCCGTGTGGTGCCGGTGGCCAGGACCTCGTAGCTGCCGTCGGCGCGCTCACGGATCTTCGCCGCGTCGGCGACGCAGCCGACCCGGTGGAAGGTCTGGACGGGATCGGGCCCGAAGCCGTCGCCCGGGGCCCGCTCGGCGGGAGGCGCGGCGGCGACCGTGTCCGGCATGCCGGTGGCCGTCGGGGCGGTCTCGCGGCCGTCGCGGATCGCGACCACCACGAAGCGGCGCGGTTCGTCCTCGTCGATCTCGAGCAGGTCGCGCATCATGGCGCGATAACGCTCCTCGAAGACGTTGAGCGGCAGCACGAGGCCGGGGAACAGCACCGCGTTCAGCGGGAAGAGAGGCAGGCGAGCGGTGGTCACAACCGCCAAGCCTAATGGCCGCGGCGCCCGCCGTGTTCCGGCCGCCCGCACAGAGGTGTGGAAGAGGCCACCTCGAGCCGTACACCGGTCCGCGCGTCGAGGAATCCGCCGAGCGCCTCCCCGGTCACCGAGGCCCACGGGAACGAGGTCGCGTACGGCCCGATCAGCCGGAACTGCTCCAGCGCCTCGGCCGCGCGTCCCCGTGCGACCAGGACGTAGGCCAGCAGGTTGCGGACCTCGGCCGGCCAGGGATCACCGGCGGGGAAACCGGCCGAGAGCCGGACGGCGAGGTCGGCGGCGGCGTCGATCCGGTCCGTCTGCACGGAGGTCGCCCGCGCGGACGCCTTCTCGTCCCGCAGCAGGGCGAAGGCCGCCCGTACGGGGAGAGCCTGCACCAGGGAGTCCCCGGCGGCGTCCTCGGCGGCCCGCTCGGCGAAGTCGAAGCACTCGCGGTGGGAGCCGTACCACTCGGCCGAGAGATACCGGAGAGCGGAGACATGGCTGCCGTAGTGGTGCGGGGAGCGGCGGACGGCCTGCTCCCACAGCGACTCGAAGACCGTGTGCGGGGCGTGCGTGCCCCGGGCGTGGTCGAGCGCCAGCCGCCACGGCACCGGGTCATGGGCGTCGGCCTCGGCCGCCGCCGTGATCAGCGGGCCCACCTCGCGCAGCAGCTCGGCGTGGGCGGGGGACTCCCAGGCGCGGCGCACCGCCAGCGCGGCCTTGACGAGCAGGGCGTCCGGGTCGCGCGGGGCGGCGGCCAGCCAGCAGGTGAGCCAGTCGTCGCGACCGCGCGCGAAGGCGACCAGCCGGGCCAGGGTGCGGTCCCGGGTCTCCCAGTCGGCGGCGTCCCTCGTGGTGGCGAGGAGCTTGGCCGCGGGCTCGAAGTCGCCGAGGGCCGCCGCCACCAGCGCGGGGGAGAGCCGCTCGTCGGGGGCGTCGAGCATCACCGCGTCGTCCGCCGGCATCCCGGCAGCCAGCCCGGGGCCGTACCGGAGGGTGCGCGCGGAGCTCAGCAGTGCGCGGAGGAAGGCCATGGTGCAGACCATTGAAAAGCCCTGGTGAGGGCAGCGCCAGAGGGCCTCTGTGAAGCTTCTGTAGCGAGTGGAAGGGTTGCCCTCGACGGGGTCAAGAAAGGGCAAAGGAAGCGCGCGTGCATGGCGTGATTCCGACCGTACGGTTGCCGATAACCGCCTGCCCTGCCGAGCCTCGGCCTGCCTTTCGACCGCTGCGCCGCCTGGGATCAGGCCGGACGGGGCGCCGTTCTCCGGTCAGCCGCGCCGCAGGAGCCGGGACGCGCCCGCCGCCACCGTCGTGGCCAGTATCCATCCCACCAGCACGAGGGCCGCCGCCGTCCACTGCCAGCCGCCCTCCAGCAGCCAGTAGCCGTCCTGTCCGAGATTGATCACCGGCACCAGCAGATCCAGCGCGTACAGCGCGGGATTCCACTGCGGATGCTCGCTCCCCTTGATCGACTCCGGGGTGTACTGCGAGAAGGCCACCGCCCCCGCCGCCCACAGCACCGCCATCCAGACCAGGGCCCGCCCAGGCCGGTAGCCGTACGCCACCGTCCAGTCCTGCAGATACCCCCAGATCCTCCCCGCGGGCGGCAGCGTCTCGCGCCGTCGCCGCTGCTTGGCCAGCAGCACCTCGCGGGCGTCGGCGTCCTCCCCGCAGCTGCGGAGCACCGTCGCCAGACGCTCGTACGGCTCCGGGACGTACTCCGGGGTCGCCGCCAGCACCCACTCCAGGCGCCGGGAGAGCGGGAAATGGCCGTACGGGACGAGGTTCTCGTACACGAAGCCGCCCATCGCCAGGCCGCCCGGGCCCGGCCAGCTGGTCGACACGTCGATCAGGGTGACCACCTTCGCGCCGTTCAGCACGACCCGGCCCTCCCTCGGGCGCTCCGCGTTGAAGCGCAGCTCGGGCGTGACGATCCGGCGGAGCGACAGCTCCTCGCGGTCGGCGAGCACGAACCTGGCCTTGTGCAGGTCCACCGCGTCCCCGAACCGCCCGTCGTCGAGCCGCACCGCGCCCCGGCACTCGAAGACCTGCGCACGCGTCCCGCGCGCCGGACCGCCGCCGCGCGCGACACCGAACGGGGGAGTGGTGCCCTGGTTCCCCGTGTCGATGCTCACCCAGGCCTCCGTCATGTACAGCGTGCGCTCCACGCTCAGCTGCGGGGCGTTCAGCGCCCGCCGCCCGTCCGTGGCGCGCAGCCGGCTGCCGCGCAGGCTCAGCGAACCGCCCACCTTCGCCCCGCGCAGGCTCAGCTCGCCGCGCGTCTCGATCATCTCGGCCTGGAGGTCCTGCGCCACCGACATCCCGTCGCCCACGAAGGAGCGGCCGCGCCGGTCGGGCCCGATGCGGATCTGGTTGATCAGGAGGTCCGTCCCGATCTGCGCGTCGGTCAGCCGGACGCCGCGCTCGATCCGGCAGCGCGGCAGATGCAGATCGCCCTCCGTGCGGAGCCGGGCCGCGTCCAGCCTGGGCAACGCGCAGCCCACCATCCGCAGCGTGGTGAAGTGGCACTCGGGCAGCACGACCTCCTGCTCGAAGCGGCAGCCCGTCAGCTCGACGTACGGGGACACCCGCCCGCCCGCCAGGTCCAGCTTCCCGGTGATACGCAAGCCCCGGAGCTTCAGGGCGGCCACCCGCCCCGGCCGCGCGGGCGGGCCGTCGAGGAGCAGCCGCGCCACCGTGCGCGCGCCGACACTGCGCTCGGGGCCCCAGATGTGCGGGGCGAACGGGTCGTCGCGCACCGGATCATGGACACGAAGATCGTAGGTGGTGCCGTTCCGGAAGGACTGCCACATACCCAGCTCCGCGGCGCTGAGCCCGTCGGGGATCTCGCCGTCGTGCGGTTCGGTCACTGCCTCACCTCCGCCTGCGCGGTCCGACCCGCGCTTCGTACGGTCGTTCTTCCCTCTGTGTGACCATGTGAACGCTAATGGTCAGCAGTGACAGCCGGGACATGTATCAGCCAGTGATACGGGCGACCGGACGGCTGAACCGGTCTGAGAGAATTGCGGTGTGATCTCTCGAATCGATCTGCGCGGTACCGCCCTCCCCGAGGGCGGCGCCCTGCGCGACCTGCTGCCCCGTGCCGAGTTCGACGTGGAAGCCGCCCTGGAGACGGTGCGGCCCATCTGCGAGGACGTACGCCATCGTGGCTCGGCCGCAGTGATCGAGTGGGGAGAGAAATTCGACGGCGTGCGCCTGGACTCGATCCGCGTCCCCGTCGGCGCGATCACCGAGGCGCTGGAACAGCTCGACCCCGCCGTGCGCGCCGCCCTGGAGGAGTCGATCCGCCGCGCCCGCCTCGTCCACCGCGAGCAGCGCCGCACCACGCACACCACCCAGGTCGTCCCCGGCGGCACGGTCACCGAGAAGTGGGTGCCCGTCGAGCGCGTCGGCCTCTACGTGCCGGGCGGGCGCTCGGTCTACCCCTCGTCCGTCGTCATGAACGTCGTCCCGGCCCAGGAGGCCGGTGTCGAGGGCATCGCCGTCGCCTCCCCGCCGCAGGCGGAGTTCGGCGGACTGCCGCACCCCACGATCCTGGCCGCCTGTGCCCTGCTCGGGGTGGACGAGGTCTACGCCGCCGGCGGAGCCCAGGCCGTCGCGATGTTCGCGTACGGCACCGAGGACTGCCTGCCCGTGAACCTCGTCACGGGCCCCGGCAACATCTACGTCGCCGCCGCCAAGCGCCTCCTCAAGGGCCGCATCGGCATCGACGCCGAGGCCGGTCCCACCGAGATCGCGATCCTCGCCGACGCGAGCGCCGACCCGGTGCACGTCGCCGCCGACCTGATCAGCCAGGCGGAGCACGACCCGATGGCCGCCGCGGTCCTCGTCACCGACTCCGAGGAGCTGGCCGCCGCCACCGAGGCCGAGCTGACGCCGCAGGTCGCCGCGACCAAGCACGTCACGGACCGGATCGAGCCCGCCCTGGCCGGCCGCCAGTCCGCGATCGTCCTGGTCAACGACCTGGAGGACGGCCTCAAGGTCGTCGACGCGTACGCCGCCGAGCACCTGGAGATCCAGACGGAGAACGCCGCAGCCGTCGCCGACCGGGTCCGCAACGCCGGAGCGGTCTTCGTCGGCCCCTGGTCGCCCGTCTCCCTCGGCGACTACTGCGCCGGCTCCAACCACGTCCTGCCCACCGGCGGCTGCGCCTGCCACTCCTCGGGTCTGTCCGTGCAGTCCTTCCTGCGCGGCATCCACATCGTCGACTACACCCGCGACGCGCTCGCCGAGGTCACCCACCACGTGGTGACCCTCGCCGAGGCGGAGGACCTCCCCGCACACGGCGCCGCGCTCAAGGCCAGGTTCGGCTGGAAGGTTCCGCAAGCGTGACGAACCGCACCAACGCCTGGGACGCGCTCCCGATCCGCGACGAACTGCGCGGCCAGTCCCCGTACGGGGCGCCCCAGCTCGACGTACCGGTCCGGCTGAACACCAACGAGAATCCGTACTCCCTGCCCGACGCGCTCGTCGACCGCATCGCCGAGCGGGTCCGTGAGGCCGCCCGCGACCTCAACCGCTACCCCGACCGCGACGCCGTGGAGCTCCGCACCGAGCTCGCCCGCTACCTCACCCGCACCGCGGGCCACGAGGTCGCGGCCGCCAACGTATGGGCGGCCAACGGATCCAACGAGGTCCTCCAGCAGCTGCTTCAGACCTTCGGCGGCCCGGGGCGCACCGCGATCGGCTTCGAGCCCTCGTACTCCATGCACGCCCTGATCTCCCGCGGCACCGGCACCGGCTGGATCTCCGGCCCGCGCAACGAGGACTTCACCATCGACGTGGAGGCCGCGAAGAAGGCCATCGCCGAGCACCGCCCCGAGGTCGTCTTCATCACCTCGCCCAACAACCCGACCGGTACCGCCGTGGACGCGGAGACCGTCGTGGAGCTCTACGACGCCGCCCAGGCCGCCCGGCCCTCGATGGTCGTCGTCGACGAGGCGTACGGCGAGTTCAGCCACAGCCCCTCGCTGCTGCCGCTGATCGAGGGCCGTCGCCACCTGGTGCTCTCGCGCACCATGTCCAAGGCGTTCGGCGCCGCCGGCCTGCGCCTGGGCTATCTCGCCGCCGACCCCGCCGTCGTCGACGCGGTCCAGCTGGTGCGCCTGCCGTACCACCTGTCCTCGATCACCCAGGCCACCGCGCTCGCCGCCCTGGAGCACACCGATACGCTGCTCGGGTACGTCGCGCAGCTCAAGAGCGAGCGCGACCGGCTGGTCGACGGACTGCGGGAGCTCGGCTTCGCCGTCACCGACTCGGACGCCAACTTCGTCCAGTTCGGCCGCTTCGCCGACAGCCACACCGCCTGGCAGCAGATCCTCGACCGGGGCGTCCTGGTCCGGGACAACGGCGTACCGGGGTGGCTGCGGGTCTCCGCGGGAACCCCGGCAGAGAACGACGCGTTCCTCGATGCGGTGCGCGAACTGAAGAAGGAGCACGACGCATGAGCCGCGTAGGCAGGGTGGAACGGACCACCAAGGAGACCTCCGTGCTCGTCGAGATCAACCTCGACGGCACCGGCAAGGTCGATGTCGCGACCGGGGTCGGCTTCTACGACCACATGCTCGACCAGCTCGGCCGGCACGGGCTCTTCGACCTCACGGTCAAGACCGAGGGCGACCTGCACATCGACTCGCACCACACCATCGAGGACACCGCCCTCGCGCTCGGCGCCGCCTTCAAGCAGGCGCTCGGCGACAAGGTCGGCATCTACCGCTTCGGCAACTGCACCGTCCCGCTGGACGAGTCGCTCGCCCAGGTCACCGTCGACCTCTCCGGCCGCCCCTACCTGGTGCACACCGAGCCGGAGAAGATGGCGCCGATGATCGGCGAGTACGACACGACGATGACCCGGCACATCCTGGAGTCCTTCGTCGCCCAGGCGCAGATCGCCCTGCACGTGCACGTCCCGTACGGCCGCAACGCCCACCACATCGTGGAGTGCCAGTTCAAGGCGCTGGCCCGCGCCCTGCGTTACGCCAGCGAGCACGACCCGCGCGCGGCCGGCATCCTTCCGTCCACGAAGGGCGCCCTGTGACCGGCCTCAACACCGTTCTGATCATCGTCGGCCTCTTCCTGGCCGGCGGCGTCTACTCCTTCTGGAAGCAGGGCATGCCCAAGGGCGTCGTCGTGCTCCTCGGGATCGGCTCCGTGATGTGCCTGGTGGCGGGCATCATGCGGATCCAGGGACTCTGGGACTGAGGTAGAGGACTGTGAGCGACAAGAAGAAGATCGTCGTCTTCGACTACGGCTTCGGCAACGTCCGTTCCGCCGAGCGGGCCCTCGCCCACGTCGGCGGGGACGTGGAGATCACCCGCGACTTCGACACCGCGATGAACGCCGACGGGCTGCTCGTCCCCGGCGTCGGCGCGTTCTCCGCCTGCATGGCGGGTCTGAAGCAGGCGCGCGGCGAATGGATCATCGGCCGCAGGCTGTCCGGCGGCCGTCCCGTCATGGGCATCTGCGTAGGCATGCAGATCCTGTTCGAGCGCGGCATCGAGCACGGCGTCGAGACGGAGGGCCTCGACGAGTGGCCCGGCACCGTCGGACCGCTGAAGGCCGACGTCGTCCCGCACATGGGCTGGAACACCGTCGAAGCCCCGGAGGGCTCCCAGCTCTTCGCCGGTCTGGACCCCGAGTCCCGGTACTACTTCGTGCACTCCTACGCGGCGCACGACTGGTCCCTCGAAGTGACCAACGCCAAGATCCGTGCCCCCAAGGTCACCTGGGCGACGCACGGAGAGCGGTTCGTGGCCGCCGTGGAGAACGGCGCGCTGTGGGCCACCCAGTTCCACCCCGAGAAGTCCGGCGATGCCGGCGCCCAGCTGCTGACCAACTGGATCGAGACGCTGTAATGCCGAAGCTTGAACTGCTCCCCGCCGTAGACGTCCGCGACGGACAGGCCGTCCGCCTCGTGCACGGCGAATCCGGCTCCGAGACCTCCTACGGCTCCCCGCTCGAGGCGGCCCTCGCCTGGCAGAGCTCCGGCGCCGAGTGGCTGCACCTCGTCGACCTGGACGCCGCCTTCGGCACCGGCGACAACCGCGCGCTGATCGCCGAGGTGGCCGGCGCCATGGACATCAAGGTCGAGCTCTCCGGAGGCATCCGCGACGACGCCTCGCTGGAGGCCGCCCTCGCCACCGGCTGCCGCCGGGTCAACCTCGGCACCGCCGCCCTGGAGACCCCCGAGTGGGTCGCCAAGGTCATCGCCGAGCACGGCGACAAGATCGCCGTCGGCCTCGACGTCCGGGGCACCACGCTGCGCGGCCGCGGCTGGACCCGCGACGGCGGCGACCTCTACGAGACGCTCGCCCGCCTCGACTCCGAGGGCTGCGCCCGCTACGTGGTGACCGACATCGCCAAGGACGGCACCCTCCAGGGCCCCAACCTGGCCCTCCTGCGCGACGTCTGCGCCGCCACCGACAAGCCGGTCGTCGCCTCCGGCGGCGTCTCCTCGCTCGCCGACCTCCGCGCGATCTCCCTGCTCGTCCCGGAAGGCGTCGAGGGGGCCATCGTCGGCAAGGCGCTGTACGCCAAGGCGTTCACCCTCGAAGAGGCCCTCAAGGCGGTCGCCGGATGACGGACTCCGTACGCCGCGTCTCCTCGGGCGGACCCTGGGAGGAGAAGTTCGGCTACTCCCGCGCCGTACAGCTGCCGAACGGGCTCGTCCTCGTCGCGGGCTGCACGTCCGTGGTCAACGGCGAGATCTCCGCCGGCGGCCCGTACGAGCAGGCCGTCGCCTCCTTCCAGCTCGCCTTCGACGCCCTGAAGCAGGCCGGGCTCGGCCGCGAGGACGTCGTGCGCACCCGGATGTACATCACGCACGCCCGTGACGTCGACGAGGTGGGCCGGGCCCACAAGGAGCTGTTCGACGACGTCCGCCCCGCGGCCTCCATGATCATCGTGTCCGGCTTCGTCGACCCCTCCCTCGTCGTCGAGGTCGAGGTCGAGGCCTACCGGGCAGGTGAGCGATGACTCTCGCCGTACGGGTCATCCCGTGCCTGGACGTCGACAAGGGCCGCGTCGTCAAGGGCGTCAACTTCCAGAACCTGCGCGACGCGGGCGACCCCGTCGAGATGGCCAAGCTGTACGACGCCGAGGGCGCCGACGAGCTGACCTTCCTCGACATCACCGCCTCCAGCGGTGACCGTGAGACGACGTACGACGTGGTGCGCCGCACCGCCGAGCAGGTCTTCATCCCGCTCACCGTCGGCGGCGGGGTACGCACCCCCGACGACGTCGACAAGCTGCTGCGCGCCGGGGCCGACAAGGTCGGGGTCAACACCGCGGCCATCGCCCGCCCCGACCTCATCCGCGAGATCGCCGAACGCTTCGGGCGCCAGGTCCTCGTACTCTCCGTCGACGCCCGGCGCACCCCCGAGGGCACCTTCGAGGTGACGACGCACGGCGGCCGCAGGGGCACCGGCATCGACGCCGTCGAGTGGGCGCACCGGGCGGCCGAGCTCGGGGCGGGCGAGATCCTGCTCAACTCGATGGACGCCGACGGCACGAAGGACGGCTACGACACCGAGATGATCAAGGCGGTACGGGCCCACGTCACCGTCCCCGTCATCGCCTCGGGCGGCGCCGGCCGGCTCGAGGACTTCCCTCCGGCCGTCGGTGCCGGAGCCGACGCGGTGCTCGCCGCGTCCGTCTTCCACTTCGGTGACCTGCGGATCTCCGAGGTCAAGGACGCCCTGCGCGGGGCCGGACACCCCGTTCGCTGACCCGGGGCGGGGAGACCGCCGGTCGCGAAGACCGGCGATCTCACCGATGTCCGCCCGGAGGGCGCGCCGCCAGAGTGGCGCCGTCAACAGATGACGGCGCCACCACGCGGTGCTCCCCAGAAGGCCCCCGGACGACGGGGCCGCCGGCTGCCGCGGTGTGGTTCGCCACAACCGAGAGGATCCCCCCTCGTGCAGCAGCACCTCCCCTCCGGCGACATCTCCCCGCGCCGCCACCGGATGTCGAAGAGCCGCTCCCGCACCGTCCGGTTCGCCGTCGCGGCGGCTGCCGCCACGGCCGGTCTGGTCACGGCGCTGATGCCGGGCGCGCAGGCCGCCGACAATCCGTACGAGCGTGGCCCTGCGCCGAGCAACGCGAGCATCGAGGCGAGCCGCGGCTCGTACGCCACCTCCCAGACGACCGTCTCCTCACTGAGCGTCAGGGGCTTCGGCGGCGGCACGATCTACTACCCGACGTCCACGTCCGACGGCACCTTCGGAGCGGTCGTCATCTCACCCGGCTTCACCGCCTACCAGTCGAGCATCGCGTGGCTCGGTCCGCGTCTGGCCTCGCAGGGCTTCGTGGTGTTCACCATCGACACCAACACCACGGCGGACCAGCCGGCCAGCCGCGGTGACCAGCTGCTCGCCGCGCTGGACTACCTCACCGAGGACAGCTCGGTCCGCACCAGGATCGACTCCTCCCGGCTCGGCGTGATGGGTCACTCCATGGGGGGCGGCGGCACGCTCGAAGCCGCGAAGGACCGGCCCGCCCTCCAGGCGGCGATCCCGCTGACGGGCTGGAACACGGACAAGTCCTGGCCGGAGGTGCAGACCCCGACCCTGGTCATCGGGGCGGACGGCGACACCATCGCCCCCGTCGCCTCGCACTCGGAGCCGTTCTACAACTCGCTGCCGAGCTCGCTGGACAAGGCGTACCTGGAGCTCCGGGGTGCCACCCACTTCACCCCGAACACGTCCAACACGACGATCGCGAAGTACAGCATCTCGTGGCTGAAGCGCTTCATCGACAACGACACCCGCTACGAGCAGTTCCTCTGCCCGCTGCCGTCGACGAGCCTGACGATCGCCGAGTACAAGGGCAACTGCCCGCACACCTCCTGACCGACAGGACCGGGGGCCGGACCGCGTGCACGCGGTCCGGCCCTTCGTGCGTGCTGCTGCCCGGCAGCCCCGGCCGTGTGATCCGGAGCGAAGACCGGCGATCTCGCCGATGTCCGCCCGGGGGAGCCACCGCGAAAGTGGCGGCAGGCCAATGAAGGACGGCGCTACCGACGCGGTGCACACCCGAAGCCCCCGGACGACGGGGCGACCGGCGGCCCCGGTGCGGTTCCGCCACAACCGAGAGGAATCCCCGTGCAGCAGCACCTCCCCTCCGGCGACATCTCCCCGCGCCGCCACCGGATGTCGAAGAGCCGCTCCCGCACCGTCAAGGGCGCCCTGGCGGCAGCGGCGGCGACCGCCGGTCTGCTCACCGCGCTCGTCCCCGGCGGAGCCCAGGCCGCCGACAATCCGTACGAGCGCGGTCCGGCGCCGAGCAACTCGAGCATCGAGGCGATCCGCGGTTCCTACTCCACGTCCCAGACGTCCGTGTCGTCGCTCAGCGTCAGAGGCTTCGGCGGCGGGACGATCTACTACCCGACGTCCACCTCGGACGGGACGTTCGGGGCGGTCGTCATCTCGCCCGGTTTCACCGCCTACGAGTCGAGCATCGCGTGGCTCGGTCCGCGTCTGGCCTCGCAGGGCTTCGTGGTGTTCACCATCGACACCAACACCACGCTGGACCAGCCGGCCAGCCGCGGTGACCAACTGCTCGCCGCTCTCGACTACTTGACCGAGGACAGCTCGGTGCGCAGCCGGGTCGACTCCTCCCGGCTGGGTGTGATGGGCCACTCCATGGGTGGCGGTGGCACGCTGGAGGCCGCCAAGGACCGTCCCTCGCTGAAGGCGGCGATCCCGCTGACCGGCTGGAACACGGACAAGACGTGGCCGGAGGTGCAGACCCCGACCCTGGTCGTCGGAGCCGACGGTGACACGGTCGCTTCTGTCACCACGCATTCGAAGCCGTTCTACAACTCGCTGCCGAGCTCGCTGGACAAGGCGTACCTGGAGCTCCGGGGTGCCACCCACTTCACCCCGAACACGTCCAACACGACGATCGCGAAGTACAGCATCTCGTGGCTGAAGCGCTTCATCGACAACGACACCCGCTACGAGCAGTTCCTCTGCCCGATCCCGTCGGCCAGCCTGACGATCGCGGAGTACCGGGGCAACTGCCCGCACTGATCCGGGGGGAGACCGGGGCCGGACCGCGCGTACCGCGGTCCGGCCCCTTCTCGTCGCCCGGGTCTCAGCCGCGCGCGAGGAAGGCCGCGACGGTCCCGGCGAATCCGGGATCGCGCACCACCGTCAGGTGGTCGCCCGGCAGCACGGTCAGCTCCGCCCCGGGGATCGCCGAGGCCAGCACCTCGGGCCGGGTCGCGAGGGGATCGCTCGCACCGGCCAGGACCAGCGTGGGGACCGCGATGCGGTCGAGCGGGAGCGCGTCCCGGTGCACCGCCCGTATCTGCGCGGCCAGCGCCAGCCGGTCGCCGCCCGCCGTGTCGGCCAGCACCCGGAACGCCCGGGTCCGTTCGGGCGCGTCCGCCGCGTCGTCGGCCGTCAGCGCCGCCGACACCAGCTCGGGCGGCATCACCCGGGTGTCCAGACCGCCCACCTCCACCGCGCCGGCGCCGATCCCCCCGGCCACCAGGCGGCTGACACGGGTGTCCTCCGCAGCGGCCAGGACCGCCACCACCGCGCCCATGGAATACCCCACGAGATGCACGTGGTCGGCGCCGATGCGGTCGATGAGCAGACGTACGTCACGGGCCATCAGCGACTCGCCGTAGTGGGCGTCGTCGTGCGGCCGGTCCGACTCGCCGTGGCCCCGCGCGTCCAGGGCGTACACCCGCCGGCCCCGCGCCACGAGCGCCTCGACGACGCCGGGTCCCTCCCAGTTCAGCCGGGCGTGCGCGGCGAAGCCGTGCAGCAGGACCACCGGGGGCAGGGCGGTGTCCGGGTTGCGCGACCAGGACCAGTAACGCAGGGTCAAACCATCGTGTGTACGCAATTCATCAGTCATGCACCGACGTTACGGGCGGCCGCGGCGGAACGGGCCGGGACTGTGCCCCGGCACAGCGAGGCCGCCGTTCCGTTGGGAGCCCGCACCGCTCCGGGCCGGCCGGGAACAGGGAGCGGACGCGAGCCTTCCGACGCTGTTTACGCGGAAGTAACGTGAGAGCGTGACCCCATCGACGACCGTGCACAGTCCGCTCCGGCTGTACGGCCGCAGCGGTGAACTGGCCATCCTGGAAACCCTGTTGGGACGGCTGCGGGCAGGGGACGGCG
Organism: Streptomyces sp. QL37; assembly: GCF_002941025.1. Taxonomy (NCBI): domain Bacteria; kingdom Bacillati; phylum Actinomycetota; class Actinomycetes; order Kitasatosporales; family Streptomycetaceae; genus Streptomyces; species Streptomyces sp. QL37. The sequence continues at coordinate 6,609,172 of NZ_PTJS01000001.1, forward strand.
GAGCGCTCGTGCTGACCTCGCCGCCCGGCCTCGGCCGTACCGCCCTGCTGCGGCAGGCCGCCGCCCACTACCTCGGAAGGCACGGCGGCCCCGTCCTGTACGCCGCCGCGGCCCCCACCGAACAGCGACTGCCCTACAGCGGGCTGCACGCCCTCCTCTGCTCCGCCCCCGGCCCGCTGCCCGTCACGCCCGACACCATCCTGGGCTCCGGGATCACCCCGGGCGGGCTGCTCGGCCTGCTGCGGGGCCTGGGCGCCGAACAGCCCCTGCTGGTCTGCGTGGACGACGCGCACGCCTGGGACCCCGACTCCCGCGCCGCACTCGGCTTCGCCGCCCGCAGACTCGGCGCGGGCAGCCGGGTCGCGGTGGTGATCGGCGCGGCCGACGAGACCGCCTTCGCCGGACTGCCCGCGCTGCGCCTCGGCCCGCTCGACGACGACGCGGCGACCGCGCTCCTGGACCGGCTCACCGACGGCACGGCCGATGTCGACCCCGTCGTACGCAGCGAACTCCTGCGCGAGGCGGCGGGCAACCCACGGCTGCTGGCCGGACTGGTCGGCCGTCTCACCCCGGGGCAGCTGGCGGGGCGCACCGCGCTGCCGTACCCGCTCCCCGGCGCCGAGGGGGTCCTCGACGCCCACGCCGAGCACCTGGACGGCCTCCCCTCCGACAGCCGCACACTGCTCCTGCTGGCGGCAGCCGCGGAGGAACACGAGCCGGACGGGGCCGGAGCCGACGCGGCCCTGCTGCTGCGGGCAGGCGCCCGGGCGGGGCTGGCGACGGCGCACCTCGACCGGGTGCTCTTCGCGCCCGCAGGGACCGCCGGGGCACTCCAACGCGCCGGCAGCCGCGTGCACTTCAGCCACCCGCTGCTGCGCCGCGCGGTCCTGCACCGGGCGCCGCCGGGCCGCCGCCGGGCCGTGCACGAACTGCTCGCCGGGCTGCTCACCGGGCCCGGCTCCGCCCCGCTGCCCGCGCTCGTGCAGCTGGCCTGCGCCGCGCCCGGGCCGGACGCCGCGCTCGCCGGGCGGCTGGAGGCCGCGGCCACCGCCCCGCGCCCGCACGGCGAACGGTCGGCGGCGCTGGCCCGCGCCGCCGCGCTCTCCACCGACGAGGCCCTGCGCGCCGCCCGGTTCACCGCCGCCGCCGAGCAGGCGCGGCTGGCCGGCGACACCGGCCGGGCCCGCGCCATGCTGGCCCGCGTCGGCCCCCACCTCGCCGGAGGCGCCGCACCGTACGTACGCGGCATGCTCGCCCTGCGCGACGGGCCGGCGGCCGACGCCCGCGAGGCGCTCCTGACCGCGGCGGAGCTGCTCGCCCCGCACGATCCCCGCCGCACCCTGGACGCCCTGTTCGGCGCGGCGGAGGCGGCGTGGGACATGGGGGACGCCATCGCGTACCTGGACGCCATGAACCGCATCCCCGTCGCCGCCGCCGACCGGTCCATGGCGCAGTACCGCGCCGGGATGTGCGCCGTGCTCGCCGGGCACCCCGACCGGGGCCACGCCCTCCTGCGGTGCTGCCTCGACTCCGCCGACCGGGCCGAGGACGCCGGGGAGCTCCTGCGGGCGGGCGCCTCGGCCCTGGTGCTCGGCGAGGTCGACGCGGCCTGCCGGGCCGGGGCCCGCGCCCTCGCCGTCGTACGCCTCCGGGGGCCCGAAGCCCTGCTGCCGCACGCCCTGGAGCAGCTCGCCTACGCCGAACTGCGCTCCGGACAGCACGCCAGGGCCCGGGCCCACGCGCTGGAAGGGCTGCACGCCGCACGCCGCACCGGGCAGCAGAACTCCGCCACCCATCTGCACTCCGTGCTCGCGCTCGCCGCCTCGGTGGAGGGGCCCGCCGAGGCGTGCGCCGCCCACGCCGACGCGGCGCTGGCCGGGGCGGGGCCGCACGGTCTGGCCCAGGCCGCCATGCTCGCCACCTGGGCGGTCGCCCGCGCGGACCTGGCGGCCGGGCGGCCCGGCGAGGCGGCGGCCCGGCTCGGCCCGCTGGTCAGGCCGGGGCCGGGGACGGGGCACTTCGCCACCCGGATGCTCGCCGTGCCGTGCTACGTCGAGGCGATGGTGCTCTCCGGCCGCGCGGACGAAGGGGCCGGTGAACTCGCCGTGGCGGTCCAGGAGTTCGCGTTGTGGACCGCCCGGACGACCGACCCCCAGGTCCCCGCCCAGCTGGCCCGCTGCCGCGCCCTGCTGGCACCGCCCGAGGAGGCCGCCGCACGGTACGAGGAGGCGCTGGCGCACCACGACCGCGCGGGCGGAGACTTCGAACGCGCCCGCACCCGGCTGCTCCACGGCCAGTTGCTGCGCCGACTGCGCCGCACCCGCGAGGCGCGCGGCCCGCTGCGCGACGCGCTGGTCGCCTTCGAGCGCTGTTCGGCCCGTGTCTGGGCCGAACGGGCGGGCGGGGAACTGCGGGCCGCCGGGGAGGCGGTGGACGTGCCGGACCAGAGCGGCCCCGGGCCGCTGGCGGGGCTGACCCCCCAGCAGCAGCGGATCGCCCGCTGTGTCGCGGAGGGCGCCACCAACCGTGAGGTGGCGGTGCGGCTCTCGGTGAGCCCGCGGACCGTCGACCACCATCTCCGCAACGTCTTCGCGGCGCTCGGGGTACGGTCACGGACCGAGCTCGCGAGGCTGCTGGACCGCTAGGGCCTCCCGTCCGGAACAGGCCCGACTCCCGGGGGCGGAGCGAGGTTGCAGGACCGTGATGAGAAGAACCGCGCACACCTCTAGGTACCGACCGGGCGGTATGCCATTCTGCGGTCGTCAGGATCGATCGGTGTGCGCCCGCCCAATGCGGGCGGGGCGCACACCGGGGCCGGCCCAACCTCGGCCGGCCGATTCCCGGTGGAGGCCGCCATGCCACAGGTCGTACGTTCACGGATCAGGGCGCTGCACGGACCGCCCCCCGTAGCGCCGTTGCCGCACCGCTTCCGGTCCCTGGCCGACCGTGAGGCCGTAGCAGTGCTCCACCGGGCGGCCCGTGGGCTGCTGGAGGCGCTGCCGGAGCTCACGGACCGGCTGGTCGAGGCGTTGCGGGAGCAGGAGCCCGCCTACCGCGCCGCGATGGAGACCGAGCCCGCCGAGATCTGGCAGGAGGTCCACCACTCGCTGCGGCACAACGTCGCCTCGCTCATCCAGCCCCGCGAGTTCCGGGACGCCGCCCACCGCACCTCCCGGTGGATCGGCGAGAGCAGGGCCGAGCAGGGCGTACCGCTCGACGCGGTCATGCACGCCTTCCGGATGGGCGGCGCGATGGTCTGGCAGGACCTGGTCGACGACACGGCCCGGCGCCACCCCGAGGACACCCGGCTGCTGGTCCATGTCGCCGCGGACGTCTGGAACTTCGTCGACGAGCACTGCGGCGTGGTGGCCGAGGCCTACCGGCAGGCCGAGCGGCGGCTCTCCTGGCGCCGCGAGAACCAGCAGCGCCTGATGACCGCGGCCCTGCTGGACGGCACCGCCCGGATCGCGGACCTGCCGGACGCCGCGGCGATGCTGGGCCTCCCGGTGCAGGGGCGTTACGCCGTACTCGCGGTCGCCGGGGCCCGCCGCGCCCCGCACGGCGCCGGGCGTCCGCCGGTCGCCCTGGCCGAGGGGACGCCCGCCCTCTGGCACTCGGCGGGGGAGGTGGAGCTGGCGGTCCTGCCGCTGGGGACGGTCCCGGTGGCGGCGGAGCCCGAGCCACCGGGCGACGGCGACACCGAGGCCGCACCCGCCTCCGTCCCGCCCGCCGACGGTGAACTCGCCGCGCTGGCCGACGGCCTGACGGTGCCTCCGGGAACCCGCGTCGGCATCAGCTCGGTGGTCGACGGACTCGCCTCCGTCGGTGACGCGCGGCGCCTCGCGGAGACGGCGCTGCGCACCTGCCCGGCTTCCGGCGGCACCGTCCTGCTCGACGAGCACCTGCCCGCCGCGCTCGTCGTCTCCTCGCCCGGCCTCGGGACGGCGCTCGCCGACCGGGTACTCGGACCGCTGGACCGGCTCGACCCGGCGGACCGGGACGTGCTCATCGAGACGCTGACCGCGTGGCTCGACTCGGACGGCTCGGCCCAGCGGGCCGGAGCGAAGCTGTACTGCCACCGCAACACGGTCCTGAACCGGCTGCGGCGGTTCGAGCAGCTGACGGGCCGCTGTCTGACACGGCCGTCCGACGCCGTCGAGGTGTCCCTGGCGCTGGCGGCACGGCGGCTGCTGGCGGGCTGAGCGCGGCTGCCCGCGGCGGCGGGGGAGCCTCGAGGGGTGCCGGGCCACGGGGGAGCCGGGCCCCGGGAAGCCGGGTCGCGGGGGCGGCCTCCCCCGGACCCGGGGCCCGCCGACTGTGCGGCGGCACAGTCCTGTGCCGGGTGGGCTGTACCCGCGCCGCGCCCCGTCCCGGCCCCCTGTGCCGCACCCGCCCCGCCTGGTGCCATGGCGCGCATGTCTTCAGCTGCCCCTTGCACAGCCGTACCGGCGGAGCGGATCCGGTGAGCGGCGCGATCGACGCCCGGTCCCTCGCCGTGGTGATCTTCCTCGCCTTCGTCGCCGTGTCCCTGCTGCTGTGCGGACTCGCCGCCGCCGACCAGGACGATCCGGAACACTTCTACGCGGGCGGCGCCACCCTCGGCCCCGTCGGCGCCGGACTGGCCATCGCCGGCGACTACGTCTCCGCCGCCACCCTGCTCTCCACCACCGGATCCGTGGCACTCGCCGGATTCGACGGCCTGCTGTTCGCCCTGGCGACGGTCGCCTCACTGGCCCTCGTCATGCGCCTCTTCGCCGAACGGCTGCGCCGAAAAGGCGTGTTCACCATGGGGGACTTCCTCGCCGACCGGCTCGGCGACGGGTCCGTACGCCGTGCGCTCGGCGTGGCCACCCTTGTCGTACTGGCCCCTCTGCTGCTCGTACAGCTCACCACCGCCGGCCGCGTCATGACCTCCATGTTCGGGCTGCCCGACGGAGCTCTCACCGGCTGCACCGTCGCCAGTGGCGCACTGATGGTCTGCTACTCGGCGTTCGGCGGGATGCGGGGCACCGGCTACATCCAGATCCTCAAGGTGGCCGTCGTCCTCGGAGCGGTCACCCTGCTCGCGGGACTCGTCCTCGCCCGCTTCGACTGGTCCCCGTTCGCCCTCTTCGACGCCGCCCGGGCGGGCAGCGGGGCGGGCGGCGCCTACGCGCGCCCCGGCCTTCAGTTCGGCCACGGACTCGCCGGCGGGCTCGACCTGATCGGCTTCCAGGCCACCCTCCTGCTCGGCGCCGCCTGCATGCCGCACATCATGATGCGGCTCCACCCGGTCCGCGACGCCTGGACCGCCCGCCGGGCCGGCATCTGGGCCGTCGGCCCCGTCGCCCTGCTCTGCGTCGGCATCGTCATCGTCGGACTCGGAGCCTCCGCCCTGGTGGGCCGGGAGCTGCTGCACGCCGCCGACCCGGCCGGCGGCACCTCCCTGCTGATGGTGACCAGCGCCCTGGACCCGGGTGCGGCCGGTCCCCGCGACAGCCCTCTGTTCGCACTCGTGGCCTGCGCCGCGTTCGCCACCACGCTCGCCGCCGTCGCCGGGATCACCCTGGCCGCCGCCTCTTCCCTGGCCCGCGACTTCACGGTGAAGTCGGGCGCCCAGGGCGAGGGCAAGGCCTCCAGCAGGGAGATCCGGCGCGCCCGCTGGGCCGTCGTCGGCATCGGGGCACTCGCCGTCCTCCTCTCGGCGTACACCCACGACCGCAACCCCCAGGTGCTGCTCTCCCTGTCCTTCGCGGCGGCGGCCTCGGTCCTGCCGCCCGTCCTGCTGTACGCCCTGTTCCGGCCGCGCTTCAACGCCCGCGGGGTGCGATGGACCGTGTACGGGACGCTTCCGCTGATCGGGATCCTGATGGTCCTGTCCCCGGCGTTCTCCGGCACACCGATCGCGCTCTTCCCGGAGTGGGACTTCGACGTCTTCCCGCTCCAGACCCCGGGCCTGGTCACGATCCCCGCGGGATTCCTGCTCGGGCTGCTGGGATCGGGGAAGGACCCCGACGCGGCGCCCGACGACCGGCACCGCCACCGGATCCGCCGGGCACCCGTACGCGACGGCGCCTGAGCGCGATCCCGGAAGGCGCTACAGGCCGAGCTCGGCCGTGTGCAGCCGGGCCAGCGCGTCCTTGTCGCCCTCCAGCTCCACCCGGGCCGCGTCCTGCCGCCCGGCGGCGAACAGCAGCAGCTCACCCGGCTCCCCGGTGACCGTCACCACCGGGGTGCCCTTGTGGGCCACCGCCGTCTGACCGTCCGGGCGGCGCAGCACCAGCCCCACCGGGGCCCGGCGGCCCAGCATCCGTGCCGTCTTCTCCGTACGCGACCACAACACGTCGGCGAAGACCGGATCGAGGTCCCGCTGCGACCAGTCGGGCTGGGCCCGGCGCACGTCCTCCGCGTGGATGTAGAACTCGACGGTGTTGGCCGCCTCGTCCAGCTGCTTCAGACCGAAGGGCGAGAAACGCGGGGGACCCGTTCGGATGAGCTGGATCAGCTCCTCGTACGGCTTGGCGGCGAATTCGGCCTGGACCCGCTCCAGCCGGTTCTTCAGAGCACCCAGCATGATCCCGCCCGCCGCGTCGGCGCGGCGTTCACGAACCACGACATGGGCGGCCAGGTCACGGGTCTTCCAGCCGTCGCACAGGGTCTGGGCCTCGGGACCCGCCGCTTCCAACAGGTCGGCGAGCAGAAGACGTTCACGCTTCGCATGGGTCGACATGCCCGCCAGCGTACGGCCGACGCCCGCGGTCCGCCCAGTGGACGCACGACCGGACGGCCCCGTCCGGGGCGGCACAATGGGCGCATGACCAGCACGCCCGGCTCCACGCCCGCCAGCAATCTCGACCCGGCCGTCGCCGCCCGCCTCAAGCGCGGCCCCGACGGACTGTTCCCGGCCATCGCCCAGCAGTACGACACGGGTGAGGTGCTCATGCTCGGCTGGATGGACGACGAGGCGCTGCACCGCACCCTCACCACGGGCCGCTGCACCTACTGGTCCCGCAGCCGCCGGGAGTACTGGGTCAAGGGCGACACCTCCGGCCACATCCAGCAGGTCAGGTCCGTCGCCCTCGACTGCGACGCCGACACGGTCCTGGTGAAGGTCGACCAGACGGGTGCCGCCTGCCACACCGGCGACCGCACCTGCTTCGACAAGGACGTCCTTCCGCTCACCGCGCCCCGATAAGGTCAGCCGCCATGGATCTCGAGACCTTCCGCAAGCTCGCCGTCGACCGGCGTGTCATCCCCGTCAGCCGCCGGCTCCTCGCGGACGGTGACACCCCCGTCGGGCTCTACCGCAAGCTCGCGGCAGAACGCACCGGCACGTTCCTCCTCGAATCCGCGGAGAACGGCCGCACCTGGTCCCGCTACTCCTTCATCGGGGTACGCAGCGCCGCCACCCTGACCTCCGTCGACGGACAGGCCCACTGGCTGGGCACCCCACCCGTCGGCGTCCCCGTCGAAGGCGACCCGCTACAGGCGCTCCGGGCCACCGTCGAGACCCTGCACACCCCCCGCGACCTGGTCGGCGACGAGGGCCTGCCGCCATTCACCGGCGGCATGGTCGGCTACCTCGGCTACGACGTCGTACGCCGACTGGAGCGGATCACCGAGCACGGCGGCGACGACCTGAAGCTCCCCGAGCTCACCATGCTGCTCACCTCGGACCTCGCCGTGCTCGACCACGGGAACGGCACCGTCCTGCTGATCGCCAACGCGATCAACCACAACGACCTGGACACCGGGGTCGACGAGGCCTACCAGGACGCGGTCGCCCGGCTCGACGCCATGGAACGCGACCTCTCCAGGCCCGTGGAGAACGCCCCCGCCGCGCTGCCGCCCTCCGAGCTCCCGCCGTACACCGCGCTCTGGGGCGGCCAGGCGTTCATGGACGCCGTCGAGGACGTCAAGGAGCGGATCAGGGCGGGAGAGGCCTTCCAGGTCGTCCCCTCCCAGCGCTTCGAGACGCCCTGCACGGCGAGTGCCCTGGACGTCTACCGGGTCCTCCGCGCCACCAACCCGTCGCCGTACATGTACCTCTTCCGCTTCGACGGTTTCGACGTCGTCGGCTCCAGCCCCGAGGCGCTCGTCAAGGTCGAGGACGGCCGGGCGATGGTTCACCCCATCGCCGGTACCAGGCACCGCGGCGCCACCCCGCAGGAGGACCAGGCACTCGCCGACGAGCTCCTCGCCGACCCGAAGGAACGCGCCGAGCACCTGATGCTCGTCGACCTCGGCCGCAACGACCTGGGACGGGTCTGCGAGCCCGGCAGCGTCGAGGTCGTCGACTTCATGTCGGTCGAGCGGTACTCGCACGTGATGCACATCGTCTCCACCGTCACCGGACGCGTCGCCGAGGGCCGCGGCGCCTTCGACGTCCTCACCGCGTGCTTCCCCGCCGGCACGCTCTCCGGAGCGCCCAAGCCCCGCGCCCTGCAGATCATCGAGGAGCTCGAACCCAGCCGCCGGGGGCTGTACGGGGGCTGCGTCGGCTACCTCGACTTCGCGGGGGACTCCGACACCGCCATCGCCATCCGGACCGCCCTGCTCCGCGACGGCACCGCGTACGTCCAGGCGGGCGCGGGCATCGTCGCGGACTCCGACCCGGTCGCCGAGGACATGGAGTGCCGGAACAAGGCCGCCGCGGTCCTGCGAGCCGTGCACACGGCCAACCGCCTCGGGGCTCACTGAGACCGGCCGGCGGAAGAGGAGCGGCGTGACGGGGCCGGGCACGCACCCCCGTCCGCCGGTCGGTCCGAGCCGGTAGGGGATAGTGGAGTACGTGAGTGCTGTCCCCGTACCCCAGCCCCGTGCCCGAGCCGCCTCCGCGCCCGACAGCGCGGGAAGCCGCCGAAGCCTGGCCGCCGGCCTGCTCCTCGGAGCGGCCGGTGCCACCGTCGTCCTCCTCGCCTCCGGGCAGACCTGGGCCGAGGGCAAGGCGGCCGTCGGAGGCGGCACCCTTCCGCTCAGCGCCGACGGCCAGGACGTCACCGGCCTCCCCGCCGCCCTCGCCGTCGTCGGCCTGGCCGCCCTCGTCGCCGTCTTCGCAGTCCGCGGCGGAGGCCGGCTGATCGTCGCCGGACTGCTGGCCCTCAGCGGCCTCGGCGCCGGACTGAGCGCCTGGTCCGGAGCCTCGGACAGCGCGGCCCTGGACGAGCGGGCCGCACAGACCACGGGCAACACCTCGGCCACCGTCGACGCCCTCAGCCACACCGCCTGGCCCTACGTCACCGCGGCCGGCGGGCTGCTCATCCTGCTCGCCGGACTGCTCGCCCTGCGCTACGGCAGCCGCTGGCCGGCCATGTCGGGACGGTACGAGCGGGACGGCACGCCCCGCCCCCGCAAGGCCCCCCGCACCGCCCCGGACCCCGACCGGCCCGAGGAACTGTGGAAGGCCCTGGACCGCGGCGAGGACCCGACGCGCGAGGCATGACCCCCAGCCTCACGTCCACCGGCACGTACGGGACAATGGCAGCAAGCTTTCGTAAGCGCGACACCTTCAGCGCAACACCAACTAGGAGCAACTCATGGCGGGCAGCAGCCACGGACACACCCCGGCCGCCTGGACCGGTGTCATCATCTCCTTCATCGGCTTCTGCATCGCCGGCCTCTTCATGGTCGCGGCGAACACGCTCGGCTTCTGGGCCGGTATCGCCGTCGTCCTCCTCGGCGGGGTCGTCGGTCTCGCCATGAAGATGGCGGGCCTCGGCATGCCGAAGGAGTCCGCGGAGATGGCGGCCGCCAGGGCCCGCGCCTCCCGGGCCCAGATCACGGTCTGACCGGTCACGAGCACCGGCGACACGACGCGAGGCGCGGCCCGGGCAGGGCTGCGCCTCGCGCCGTGAGCGGGGACAATCGGCCCGTGGACGCCTCAGCCTCTCCCGCAGCCGCCGCCCCGGACCAGCCCCCCGTGCGGGGCCCCGGTCCGCAGGCCCCCGCCCCGGTCTCCCGGCTCCGCCGGCTCGCCACGCCCGTCGGGGTCCTCGCCGCCGTCGTCGGAGCCTTCGGCTACGTCGCCACGGTCGACCCCAACGAGCCCGGCCACTACCCGGTCTGCCCCATGCTCCGCTTCACCGGCGTGTTCTGCCCCGGATGCGGCGGGCTGCGCAGCGCCCACGCGTTCGCCCACGGAGACCTGGCCGCCGCCCTCGGCGCCAACGCCCTGGCCGTCGTCGGCTACGGCGTCTTCGCCGCGGTCTGGGTGCTCTGGGCGGTCCGCGCGAGCCGGGGCAGGCCCCTGCGGATCGGCCTCGCACCCGGCTACTGGTGGGGTGTCGGCGCGGTGCTGCTGGTGTTCTCCGTGGTCAGGAATCTGCCCTTCGGCTCGGCGCTGGCGCCCTGAATGACCAGGTAGTGGGACGTAAGGCCGCCGGATGCGGGCCCTGAGCCGTCCTGCGGATACCATCGAGATGGCTGATCCTGTACCCATCACCGCTTCGGAAGGGGGCCGCTCGCGTGAGTGTGCTCGACGAGATCATTGACGGCGTTCGCGCCGACCTCGCGGAGCGGCAGGCGCGCGTCAGCCTCGACGAGCTCAAGGAACGCGCCGCGCGCGCTCCCCAGGCCAAGGACGGAGTCGCCGCCCTGCGCGGCGAGGGTGTGACCGTCATCTGCGAGGTCAAGCGTTCCAGCCCCTCCAAGGGGGCCCTTGCCGCCATCGCCGACCCGGCCGCGCTCGCCGCCGACTACGAGGCCGGCGGGGCATCCGTCATCTCGGTCCTCACCGAGGAGCGCCGCTTCGGCGGCTCGCTCGCCGACCTGGAGGCCGTCCGCGCCAAGGTCGACATCCCGGTCCTGCGCAAGGACTTCATCGTCACCTCGTACCAGCTGTGGGAGGCACGCGCCTACGGCGCCGACCTCGCCCTGCTGATCGTCGCCGCCCTCGACCAGGAGGCCCTCGTCTCGCTGATCGAGCGGGCCGAGTCGATCGGCCTGACGCCGCTCGTCGAGGCCCACGACGAGGAGGAGGCGGAGCGCGCGGTGGACGCCGGGGCGAAGATCATCGGTGTCAACGCGCGCAACCTGAAGGACCTCAAGGTCGACCGTTCCACCTTCGAACGCGTCGCCCCCGAGATCCCCGACCACATCGTCAAGGTCGCCGAGTCCGGCGTCCGCGGCCCGCACGACCTCATCGCCTACGCCAACGCCGGCGCGGACGCGGTGCTGGTCGGCGAGTCCCTGGTCACCGGCCGGGACCCCCGCGCCGCCGTCGCCGACCTGGTCGCCGCAGGCGCCCACCCGGCACTCAGGCACGGACGGAGCTGATCCCACCCGTGCCCGCCGACCGTCCCTCCGCCCGCATCCGGCCGGGCCTGCGCCCCGCCGCCGCGAGCGCCCGGGACCCGCACGCGCCGCTGGCGCGCGGCTGCCGCCCCCGCGGCTGCCGCGCCCCCGCCCGGCGGGTGCACGGCCGGCGCGTGCGGTACGTGATCGGCGACGAACCGGGCCAGGTGAACGGGATGCGATGGCGCACGGGGTCCGCGCCGTAGCGAGCCCCGGCCGTCGCCCGTCCCCCCGTACAGGGGGATCCGCACGCCCCACCGCACCGACCGTCCACCGGTCGGCGCGGCGCTCCGCCCATGGCGCATACGGTGACATCACCCGTTGCGATTCGAGGAGCACGTCGCATGTCGTCCGACTTCTTCATCCCGGACCCCGAGGGTCTGATCCCCAGCGCCGAGGGGTACTTCGGCGCGTTCGGTGGCAAGTTCATCCCGGAGGCGCTGGTCGCCGCCGTGGACGAGGTGGCCGTCGAATACGACAAGGCCAAGGCGGACCCGGCCTTCGCCGCCGAGCTCAACCAGCTCATGGTCGACTACACGGGCCGGCCCAGCGCGCTGACCGAGGTCTCGCGCTTCGCCGAGCACGCCGGAGGCGCCCGCGTCTTCCTCAAGCGTGAGGACCTCAACCACACCGGCTCGCACAAGATCAACAACGTGCTCGGCCAGGCCCTGCTCACCAAGCGCATGGGCAAGACCCGCGTCATCGCGGAGACCGGAGCCGGGCAGCACGGTGTCGCCACCGCGACCGCGTGCGCCCTCTTCGGGCTCGAGTGCACCATCTACATGGGCGAGATCGACACCGAGCGGCAGGCGCTGAACGTGGCGCGCATGCGGATGCTCGGCGCCGAGGTCGTCGCGGTGAAGTCCGGCTCCAGGACCCTCAAGGACGCCATCAACGAGGCGTTCCGGGACTGGGTCGCCAATGTGGACCGCACCCACTACCTCTTCGGCACGGTCGCCGGGCCGCACCCCTTCCCGGCGATGGTCCGCGACTTCCACCGGGTGATCGGTGTCGAGGCCCGCCGCCAGATCCTCGAGCGCGCCGGCCGGCTGCCGGACGCCGCTGTCGCCTGCGTCGGCGGCGGCTCCAACGCCATCGGCCTCTTCCACGCCTTCATCCCGGACGCGGACGTCCGGCTGATCGGCTGCGAACCCGCCGGACACGGTGTGGAGACCGGCGAGCACGCGGCGACCCTGACCGCGGGCGAGCCCGGAATCCTGCACGGCTCCCGCAGCTACGTCCTCCAGGACGAGGAGGGCCAGATCACCGAGCCGTACTCGATCTCGGCCGGACTCGACTACCCCGGCATCGGCCCCGAGCACGCGTACCTCAAGGACGTCGGCCGCGGCGAGTACCGCGCCGTCACCGACGACGCCGCCATGCAGGCGCTGCGTCTCCTCTCCCGCACCGAGGGGATCATCCCGGCCATCGAGAGCGCGCACGCGCTGGCCGGCGCCCTAGAGGTCGGACGGGAGCTCGGCCCGGACGGACTGATCCTGATCAACCTGTCCGGCCGCGGCGACAAGGACATGGACACGGCAGCCCGCTACTTCGGGCTGTACGACGGTGCGGACGCGGTCGTCGAGGCCGATGTCGCCGACGGAGAGGAAGAGGTCACCAAGTGAGCGGCAACCGAGAGCTTCTCGAATCGACGCTGGCCAAGGCCGCGTCCGAGGACCGGGCGGCGCTCATCGCCTACCTGCCCGGAGGCTTCCCGACCGTCGACGGCGGCATCGCGGCCGTCAAGGCGGCCGTCCAGGGCGGCGCCGACGTCATCGAGGTGGGCCTCCCGCACAGCGACCCGGTGCTCGACGGGCCGGTCATCCAGACCGCCGACGACATCGCGCTGCGCGGCGGAGTCAAGATCGCCGACATCATGCGTACGGTCCGTGAGACGCACGAGGCGACGGGCGCGCCGATCCTCGTCATGACGTACTGGAACCCGATCGACCGGTACGGCGTGGAGCGCTTCACCGCCGAGCTCGCCGAGGCGGGCGGAGCCGGGTGCATCCTGCCCGACCTGCCTGTCCAGGAGTCCGGACCGTGGAGGGAGCACGCCGACAAGCACGGTCTCGCCACCGTCTTCGTCGTCGCCCCGAGCAGCAAGGACGCGCGCCTCGCCACCATCACGGCGGCAGGATCGGGCTTCGTCTACGCCTCCTCGCTGATGGGCGTCACCGGCACCCGCGAGTCGGTCGGCGAGCAGGCCCAGGACCTGGTGCGGCGCACCCGCGCCACCACGGACCTGCCGGTCTGCGTGGGCATCGGCGTCTCCACCGCCGAGCACGCCCAGCAGGTCGCCGGCTTCGCCGACGGGGTGATCGTCGGCTCCGCCTTCGTCAAGCGGATGCTCGACGCCCCGGACGAGGCCGCAGGGCTCGCCGCCGTCCGCGCGCTGGCGGGCGAACTGGCCGAGGGCGTTCGAAAGCGCTGACAGCCGTCGTCATCCGTACGGGTGGACCTGGGACCGGGGAGGCGCTGACGTGCCTCCCCGGTTCGTTTGCGCGGTGTGAGCGAGAACCAAGACCGTAGAAGAGCCGCGCGCGACCGGCTCGCCCAGCAGCGTGAGCAGGACCGGGCGCGGGACCGCCGCCGCCGCACGCTGATCGTCTCGACCGCCGTGGTGGGGGTGCTGGCGCTGGCAGCCGTGATCGGAGTGATGGCGGCCAACGCCGGCAAGAACGACGAGGACAGCGAGGCCGGGCCCGCCGTCACCCCGTCCGGGGCGATGGGCAAGGACGGCCTCGCCCTCCAGGTCGGGGCCGACGACGCCCCGTCCACGCTCACGATCTGGGAGGACTTCCGCTGCCCGGTCTGCGCCCAGTTCGAGAACGCCTTTCGCGACACGATCACGAAGCTCACCGACAGCGGCCGGCTCAAGGTGGAGTACCACCTGGCCACGATCATCGACGGCAATCTCGGCGGAAGCGGTTCGCTGCGCGCGGCCAACGCGGCCGCCTGCGCCCAGGACGCCGGAAAGTTCGCCCCGTACCACGACACCCTCTTCCGCGATCAGCCCGCCGAGACGGACGACGCCTTCGGTGAGAACAGCAAGCTGATCGAGCTGGCCGGCAAGGTGAAGGGCCTGGACACGCCCGCCTTCCGCAGCTGCGTGGAGGACGGCACGCACGACAGCTGGGTCGAGAAGTCCAACAAGGCGTTCACCGAAGGCGGCTTCGAGGGCACACCGACCGCGCTGCTCAACGGCGAGTCGATCTTCCCGAAGAAGGGGAACGAACAGATCTCCGTCGCCAACCTCGAGAAGTGGGTCGCGGAGGCCAACAAGGGCAAGAAACCGGCCACCGTCGGGGCAACTCCCTGACCCGTGCCCATAGCTCCGGGGGTACTCCGCCGGGGCCCCGTTACCCAGAAGTTGCCGGACGGCTTGCCGTACGTCCCGTCCGGCAGGGTAGCGTCGACCCCGTCATGAACCTTGCCTTCATTCCCAGCCCGTCGACCGGCGTGATCGAGCTCGGCCCGATCCCGCTCCGCGGCTACGCGTTCTGCATCATCATCGGTGTCTTCGTCGCCGTCTGGTTCGGCAACAAGCGCTGGATCGCCAGAGGCGGCAAAGCCGGCACCGTCGCCGACATCGCCGTCTGGGCCGTGCCCTTCGGCCTGGTCGGCGGCAGGCTCTACCACGTGATCACCGACTACCAGCTGTACTTCAGCGACGGTGAGAACTGGGTGGACGCCTTCAAGATCTGGGAGGGCGGCCTCGGCATCTGGGGCGCGATCGCCCTCGGCGCGGTCGGCGCGTGGATCGGCTGCCGTCGCCGTGGGATCCCGCTCCCCGCCTGGGCGGACGCACTGGCACCCGGAATCGCCTTCGCCCAGGCGATCGGCCGCTGGGGCAACTGGTTCAACCAGGAGCTGTACGGCAAGCCGACCGACCTTCCCTGGGCGCTGAAGATCAGCGAGGGCACGAACCGGGTCGAGGGCACCTACCACCCGACGTTCCTGTACGAGTCCCTGTGGTGCGTCGGCGTCGCGCTCCTGGTCATCTGGGCGGACCGCCGCTTCAAGCTCGGACACGGGCGGGCCTTCGCGCTGTACGTCGCGGCGTACTGCGCGGGCCGCGGATGGATCGAGTACATGCGCGTCGACGAGGCGCACCACGTGCTGGGCCTCCGGCTCAACGTGTGGACCGCGATCGTCGTGTTCGTGCTGGCCGTCGCCTACATCGTGATCTCGGCGAAGGTGCGCCCCGGCCGCGAGGCGGTCGTCGAGCCCGCCGCGGTGAGCCTGACCAAGGACGACGAGGGCGGCGGCGAGAAGGCGGCCGACGCCTCCGGGGAGACCGGCTCCGAGGAGTCCGCCTCCGGGGAGACCGCCTCCGGGAGCGCCGACGGCTCCGAGGAGGCCGCCGCGCAGGCCCCCGAGGCCGACGGGACCCCGCAGAAGGCCGACAGGAGCTGACGCTCCCCGGCCCCGCGCACACGGCGAAAAGGGGCCGCCGGACCACCACGGTCCGGCGGCCCCTTCGCCGTGTACGGGCCTCATCGGCGCGAGCGCGCCAACGCGAGTGTGCGCTCCGCGGTCGCCACCACAGCCGCGTCGACGAACCTCCCGTCCGGCAGGGCCTGCGCCCCCGCCTCGGCCCGGGACGCCTCCACGATCTGCTCCGCCGCCTCCACCTCCCGTGACGTCGGCCGGAACGCCCGCTCGATCACCGGAAGCTGCCGGGGGTGGATCGCCGCCCGGCCGAGCAGCCCGAGATCCCTCCCGTGCGCACAGGACGACCGCAGCCCCGACAGGTCCCGGACATCCGTGTACACCGACATCACGGGCGGGTCCAGCCCCGCCGCCCGGGCGGCGACCACCACACGGCTGCGCGGCCAGTCGAGACCGGCGTCGTCCCGCACCCCCAGGTCCGCCCGGAGATCCGCCTCGCCCAGCGCCACCCCCCGTACGGAGTGATGTGCCCCCGCGATCGAGTACGCGTGCTCGATCGCCAGCGCCGACTCCAGCAGCGGATACAGCGGCACACCAGGAGCCAGGGCCGCGACATGGTGCACGGACGCCGCATGCGTGATCTTCGGAAGCCGCATCCCGGACAGCCCCGCCAGCCCCGCCAGCGCCTTCACGTCGTCCTCGCCGTGGACCCGGACATGGACCGGCACCGCCATCGGGTCCGCGGTGACCGGATCCGAGAGGAGCTCCGCCGTCGCCGACCGCGCGTACTCCTTACGGTCCGGTGCGACCGCGTCCTCCAGGTCGATGATCACCACATCCGCGCCCGAGCCGAGCGCCTTGCGGACCACCTCGGGCCGGTCCCCGGGAACGTACAGCCAGGTCAGCGCCACCGCCGGGCCGTTCACAGCGCCCCCTCGTCCCGCAGCGCGGCGACCGCGGGGGCGGAGAGGCCGAGCTCCGCCAGGATCGCGTCCGTGTCCGCCCCGTGAGGCCGCCCGGCCCAGCGGATCGCCCCCGGCGTCTCCGAGAGGCGGAACAGCACGTTCTGCATCCGCAGCGGCCCCAGCTCGGGGTCGTCGACCTCGGTGATCGTGCCCAGCGCCCGGTACTGGGGGTCCTCCATCACATCCCGTACGTCGTTGATCGGCGCGATCGCCGCCTCGGCCTTCTCGAAGGCGTCCACCGCCTCCTCCCTGGTGCGCCGGGCGATCCAGTGGCCCACCGCCTCGTCGAGTTCGTCCGCGTGCTCGGCGCGGGTGGTCCCGGCGGAGAACCATGGTTCCTCGATCAGCTCCGGACGCCCCACCAGCCGCATCACGCGTTCCGCGACCGACTGGGCGGAGGTCGAGACGGCGACCCAGTGGCCGTCGGAGGTGCGGTAGGTGTTGCGCGGGGCGTTGTTGCGGGAGCGGTTCCCGGTCCGCGGCTGGACGTACCCGAGCTGGTCGTACCAGAGCGGCTGCGGCCCCAGCACGGTGAGGATCGGCTCGATGATCGCCATGTCCACCACCTGCCCCTGCCCGGTGAGACCGCGCCCGGACAGCGCCGTCATCACCGCGTAGGCCGTGGCGAGCGCCGCGATCGAATCGGCCAGGCCGAACGGCGGCAGGGTCGGCGGCCCGTCCGGCTCCCCGGTGACGGCGGCGAAGCCGCTCATCGCCTCGGCGAGCGTGCCGAAGCCGGGCCGGTGCGCGTAGGGGCCGGTCTGCCCGAAGCCGGTGACCCTGGCCAGCACCAGCCGGGGGTTGACGGCGCGGAGCTCCTCCCAGCCCAGCCCCCAGCGCTCCAGGGTCCCGGGCCGGAAGTTCTCGATGATCACATCGGTGTCCGCGGCCAGCCTCAGCAGCACGTCCCGGCCGCCGGGGGCGGACAGGTCGAGGGTCAGCGTGCGCTTGTTCCGGCCGAGCAGCTTCCACCACAGGCCGATCCCGTCCTTCGCGGGGCCGTGGCCGCGCGAGGGATCGGGCTTGCGCGGATGCTCGACCTTGATGACCTCGGCCCCGAAGTCCCCGAGCATGGTGGCCGCGAGAGGCCCGGCGAAGAGGGTGGCGAGGTCCAGGACCCGCAGGCCGGAGAGGGGAGCGGTCGTCGTACTCACAGGGCATCGATCTCGCTTCGGTACGGCATGGACGTGGACGCGCCCGGTTTCTGCACACAGAGCGCCGCGGCGGAGGACGCCCAGGCCAGCGCCTCCGGCACGGACCGGCCCTCGCCGAGTGCCACGGCGAGCGTGCCGACGAAGGTGTCCCCGGCGCCGGTCGTGTCGACGGCGGTGACCTCGGGGGCGGGGAATAGGACCGGTTCGCCGCCGCGTGCCGCGTACAGGCACCCTTTCCCGCCGAGCGTGATCACGACCTCGGGGACCTGTCGCAGCAGGATCTGGGCCGCGGCGTGCGGTTCCGCGTATCCGGTGAGCGCGGCGGCCTCGTGCTCGTTGGGGATCAGCAGGTCGACGTCGTCCAGGAGTCCGGTCGGCAGCGGCTGCACGGGGGAGGGGGTGAGGATCGTCCGTACGCCCCGGGCCTTCGCGGTCCGCGCTCCCTCGACCACGACGGAGAGCGGGAGTTCCAGCTGGAGGAGGAGCAGGCCGGCCGCGGCGACGGCGGCTCTCTCCCCGGGGCCCAGCGCGGTCACGGTGCCGTTCGCGCCGGGGATCACCACGATCGCGTTGGACCCCTCGTCGTCGACGACGATGTGCGCGGTGCCGCTGGGCCCGGCGACGGTGTGCAGCAGCTCCGTGTCCACACCGGCGTGCTCCAGGTTCGTCCGGAGCGACGAGCCGTACTCATCGGTCCCGACGGCCCCGATCATCACCACCTCGCCCCCCGCGCGGGCCGCCGCGACGGCCTGGTTGGCCCCCTTGCCGCCGGGGACGGTCCGGAACTCCCGTCCGGTGACGGTCTCCCCGCGTCCGGGCGCCCGGGCGACGTAGGCGACCAGGTCCATGTTGGTGCTGCCGAGCACGGCGATCGCTGTCATGGGCGGCATACCTCCTGATGGGTCAGTTCCGCGAGTGTGTCGAAGCCGATGGAGTCGAAGCCGGGGACGGACGTGGCGAGGCGGTTCTTGAGCGGGGCGGTCCACCGGTCGGGGAGCGCGGATGCCCGGCCGGCCAGCAGGCCCGCGAGCGAACCGGCCGTCGCACCGTTCGAGTCGGTGTCCCAGCCGCCGGACACCGCACAGCAGACCGAGCGGCCGAAGTCCCCGTCCGCGTGGGTGAGGGCGGCTGCGAGCAGCGCCGCGTTGGGCAGGACGTGCACCCAGTGGTGGGTGGAGCCGTACGCGTCGTGGAGGCGGTCCACGACCGTGTCGAAGTCGGGTTCCTCGCGGGCGGCCCGGACACCGAGGCGCACCGCGCGCGCGTACCGGGACCGGGGCGGCACCACCCGAAGTCCGGCCGCCAGACACCCGTGCACGTCGGTCTCGCCCCCGGCTGCCTCGGCGAGGGCCGCGGCGGTGAACATCGCGCCGTACACCCCGTTCGCCGTATGGGTGAGGACCGCGTCCCGGTGGGCCTGTTCCGCGGCGGCCCCCGGGTCGCCGGGATGCGTCCAGCCATACACGTCGGCCCGGATCTGGGCGCCGATCCACTCCCGGAACGGGTTGCGGTGGCGCGCGGTCTCCGGCGGCTCGATCCCGTCGAGCAGATTGCGGTACGCGATCCGCTCGGCGGTGAAGACCCGGCCCGCCGGGAGCTCGTCGAGCCACAGCCGGGCCAGGTCGGACGTGCTGAACCCGTGACCGTGCCGCTGGAGGAGCAGCACCGTCAGCAAGGGGTGGTTGAGGTCGTCGTCCTCCGGCATCCCGTCGATGTTCTCGGCGAGGGAGGTGGGCGCCGAGCGGCGGTTCCACGGGTAGGCGGCGGCCAGCTCTCCGGGCAGCCCCCGGGCGGTGAACCACGTGGTGAGCGGCCAGTTGCCCGTGGCGCGGGCCAGGGCGCGGATGCCGGCCAGGGGCAGCTTCTCGACCGGCTTGCCCAGCAGACAGCCCGCGGCCCGCCCCAGCCAGGCCGCGTGCAGACGGTCGGGCCCGGAGGACACCGGGCGGGCGCGCGGGGCGGGCCAGCGCGGGCACGCGGCCCGGATCCCGGACAGGCCGGTCGGCTCGTCCTGGGCCGACGGGCACTCCAGCAGGGCGAGTTCGTCCAGGAGCTCCCCGGCGAGCGCGCGCAGCCGGCGCGGCGCGGCGGGCTCCGAGGCTCCCGCCCGCTCCGGCGCGGCAGCACCGCCCGCCGCGTACCAGCGCCGCTCGACGTCCCCGGCGTCCCGGCCGTCCTGCGCGGCCTGGCGCAGCTCGTGGCCCACCAGGTCCTCGGGCTGGACCCATGTCAGGCGTACGGTCACCGGCCGTCGCCCGTCAGCACGGCGAACGCCGCCTCGTGCGCGCGGCGCCGGGCGGTGTCCCGGGCGAAGACCTCCCGGGCCACCTCCGCGAGGGCCCGAGCCGGGGCGTGCAGATCCAGGCGGCTGGCGTCGGCGACCGTCTTCACCCAGGTCGCGGGGATGCCCTGCTCGCCGTGGAGCGCACCCGCGAGGGCGCCGCTCATCGTGGCGATCGAGTCGCAGTCCCGGCCGTAGTTGACCGAGCCGAGCACTGAGCGACGGTAGTCGCCGTCGCCGACGAGCAGCATTCCGAGCGCGACCGGCAGCTCCTCGACGGAGTGCAGCCGGGAGGGCCGCCGGGCGCCGAGCGAGGGGTCGCGGTAGTGGGGACCCACCGTGTCGAACGGGGCGACCGCCGCGCGCAGCGGCACCAGCGCCGACTCGAAGTCCGTGTGACGGGAGGCCACTTCGCACACAGCTTCGATCGCCGCCCGCGTGCCGTCCTTGGCCAGCCGCAGAGCGGTCCCGACGACCGAGGCGGGGGTCGCGTCCGGAGCGCACGCGGCGGCGACCGCCGCGGCCAGGACCCCGGCCGCCTCCCGGCCGTACGAGGACTGGTGGGCTCCCGCGACATCCAGCGCCTCCGCGTACGCGGCCTCCGGGTGGGCCGCGTTCACCAGGCCGACCGGGGCCATGTACATCGCCGCCCCGCAGTTGACGATGTTGCCCGAGCCCGCCTCACGGGGGTCGGCGTGCCCGTAGTGCAGCCGGGTGACGATCCACTTCTCGGCGAGGAAGATCCGCTGCAGGGGCAGCGCCTCGGCCTCCAGCTCAGGAATCCAGCGGGGCCGCGACATCAGGTCCGGGACGAGGTGGTCGGCGACGGAGTACGCGTCGAGATGGCCGCGCACCGTCTCGTACACCCGGACCAGGGCGTGGGTCATCAAGGTGTCGTCGGTGACGTGCCCGTCGCCCTTGTGGTACGGGGCGATGGGGCGCGCCGTGCGCCAGTCGTCGCCGTACCAGGGCCCGACGACGCCGGTCACCCGGCCGCCGTGGCGCTCGGCGATCTGCTCGGGGGTCCAGCCCTCGACGGGTCCGCCGAGCGCGTCCCCCACGGCCGCGCCGACGAGGGCGCCGGTGATGCGTTCATCCAGGGTGAGCGTCGTGGTGGTCGTGCCGGCCTCGACCGGTGCGGATGTTTTGTGTGCCATGTCGGGATTGTCCACCCGGGGTGGCCGGTTCCGTGGCTGCCAGCAGCCCGGCGAGTTCGATGAGGTCCGTACCGGCGAGCCGGGGCAGCGCGCACCCGGCGAGCGTCCGGCAGGCCTCCCGCCAGCCCTCGGGCACGGTCGCCGTCCCGCCCAGCGCCCCGGTCAGGGCCCCGGCCAGCGCGGGCGCGGAATCGGCGACCCGGGACAGACAGGCCGCCGCGGGCACGGCCTGGGCGAACTCGCCCCGGGCGGCGGTCGTCAGGGCGAGGGCGACCGGGACGGTCTCGGCGGCGGCGATCCCGTAGCTGTAGACGTGGTCCACGATCTGGTGCTCCAGCACGGGGACGAGCGCGAAGGCGCCCCCCGCCTCGTCCGCGAACTCGCGGGCCAGCCGCACCGCGTGGACTGCGTTGCGGGCGATCTCGGTGCCCTCGGGGAGCTGGTCGAGCGCGGCGTTCACCACCGTGTCGACGTCCGCCCCGGCCAGGGCCTCCGCGATCGCCGCGGCGATCGCGCGGGCGCCGTGCACCCCGTCGCCGTCCTGCGTGTACCGGGCGTCGAACTCGGCCAGCCCGGCCGCCGCCGCCGGGTCGCCGGGGTGCACGACCGCGAGCACGGCGGCCCGCACGCAGGCCGCGTCGTCGAAGTAGTGCGGATTGTCGTGGCCGGTGGCGGGCGGGCGCAGCCCGGCGGCCAGATTGCCGAGCCCGGCGCGTACGGAGATCCGGGCCCGGAGCGGGAGGACGGCCGACTCGACCTCGGGCGCCCGGGCGCTCGCGGCGGCCACCTTCGCCGCCAGCGCGTTCCACGAACGGTCGACCGCGTCCCGCATCCGGTGGCCGGGGGAGAGGTCCGGCGCGTGGTCGGCCGCGGCGGCCAGGACGGTCCGGGCGGAGAACGCGGCCCACTCGGCGTCGTCGGACGGGCCGAGCCGCAGCGGCTCCGGCGGCTGGTTGAGGGCGATGGGCACGGGGAGGGTCGTCGTCGCGTTCTGCTCCGCGAAGGTGTCCAGCTCCCTGGTGAGCCGCCTCGTCCACTCCGGCATCCGCGCCGCACGGTGCCGCGCGGCCGGCCAGCCGGCGGCGTCGCCTGCTGCCAGCCCGAGCAGCAGCCCCTCGATCCTGGCCTGCCGGCCCGGTGCGGTGCGGCCCCTGGCGACACCGTCGGCCGCCGGCTCCGAGGTGATCGTGATGGCCACGTGCGAGGCGGACTCCGCCGGCGCGGTGGACGCGCCCCGCCCGGGGCCGCGGGCGGCGGTCACCGGGCGTCCTGCCGGACGCCCGGGGCCGGAGCGGCCGGCGCGGTGCGTACGGGCGTGTGCCACGAACCGCCCGGCGGCCGCACCCCGGGCGGCTCGGGCCGCGGGGGGACGGGTGCGGCGGCGGGCTCCCGGTCCGGGGCCGGCGTGTCCTCCCCGTCGTCCGGGGTCAGCAGCTCCGCGATGTCCAGGACGTGATACCCCCGCATGGACGGCAGACAGCTGCCCCGTACCGGGCCGATCGCCGCCGCCCAGTCCCGGGGGATCGCCGACGCCCCGTGCAGTGCGCCCGCCAGCGCGCCCGCCACGGCGGCCGTGGTGTCCGCGTCCCGGCCCATGTTCACCGCGGTCAGCACCGCCGTACGGAAGTCGCCGCGCGCCGCCGTGAGGGCGCCGAAGGCCAGACCCACCGCCTCCGGCGCCAGATCCGTCCACGGGTAGCCGCCGATCACCACCGCGGACCGCACCGCGCGCTCCGTGGCCAGCCGGTCCGGGTACGAGCGCTGCGCGGCCGTGACCGCGCGGCGCAGCGAGCGGGCCGTCCAGGAGTCCATCGGCACGACCGAGAGCGCGGCGGCGATCACCGAGGCCAGCCCCGCCCCCACCATCGCGGCCGCCCCGCGGAGGCCGCCCGGCTGGTGGCGGTGGACGGGCGGGTCAGCCATGACGGGGAGGGCATCTACGGCGGTCAGGCGGTCGCGGCGGGGGTGGCGGCCGCGATGGTGGGGGCGGGGCTGGCCTCGGTGATCGCCGCCGCGCTCTCGGTCGTGCCGATGGACTCCTGGACGGCCCGCTCGCTGCGCCGCGCGGTCACGGCCGCGCAGCGCTCGTACCCGGACCGGCTGGCCACGGAGCGCGCGGTGCGGTCCGCGGTGGTGATCGGCGGCTACCCGTGGACGGATCTGGCGCCGGAGGCGGTGGGTCTGGCCTTCGGCGCCCTCACGGCGGCGCGCGGCGACTTCCGTACGGCGGTGCTGACCGCGGTGAACATGGGCCGGGACGCGGACACCACGGCCGCCGTGGCGGGCGTGGTGTCCGCGTCCCGGCCCATGTTCACCGCGGTCAGCACCGCCGTACGGAAGTCGCCGCGCGCCGCCGTGAGGGCGCCGAAGGCCAGACCCACCGCCTCCGGCGCCAGATCCGTCCACGGGTAGCCGCCGATCACCACCGCGGACCGCACCGCGCGCTCCGTGGCCAGCCGGTCCGGGTACGAGCGCTGCGCGGCCGTGACCGCGCGGCGCAGCGAGCGGGCCGTCCAGGAGTCCATCGGCACGACCGAGAGCGCGGCGGCGATCACCGAGGCCAGCCCCGCCCCCACCATCGCGGCCGCCACCCCCGCCGCGACCGCCTGACCGCCGTAGATGCCCTCCCCGTCATGGCTGACCCGCCCGTCCACCGCCACCAGCCGGGCGGCCTCCGCGGGGCGGCCCGCCGCGAACACCCCGAACGGCGCCGCCCGCATCGCGAGACCGTCGCTCCAGGCGTGCCGGTGCTGCGCCGAGATCGGGGCGGCAAGTCCGCGCCGCAGATTCTCCAGCGTCCCGCGCTCGCTGAATCCGGCTCCCCGGAACGGGCCCTCGTCCAGATCCGCGATCCAGTGGTGCCAGGCCCGTTCGACATGCGGGACGGTGAGCGCCGAGCCGTGCCGTGCGAGCAGCAGCCCGGAGAAGATCGCGTACTCGGTGTCGTCGGTCCCCGCCGGGTCGGCGCTGACGAATCCCTCGATACGGCCCCAGCGGCGGCGGATCTCGGACGGGCGCAGGTTCTCCGCCGGTGCGCCGAGCGCGTCCCCGACCGCGAGCCCCAGCAACGCCCCCCGCGCCCGGTCGCCCGTGCCCGCCGCCGGACCGTCCGCCCTGAGCTCCATCGTGTCGCCCCTTCGTTCGCACCCGGAACAACCGGATATGCGAGGTTTCCCCGATCGCACCGAAGAGAGGCGCGTATTTCGTACAAATCGGCCGCCCGGGTGACGCCTGTGCGGTAGGTAAGTTCGGCCTTCCTTGCTGGCGGGAGGCCTTTTTCGTGCGTACTTTCGACGGTGCGGAGCGGGAAGTGCGACTTGGGGACCGCTCCCGGAAAAGGGGAGAGCTGTGTCCATCATCGAGACCGACGCCGTACTGCACGAGGCCCACCGGGACAACCACACCCACCGCGACGTCAACGGCGGCTGGCTGCGGCCCGCGGTGTTCGGCGCCATGGACGGTCTCGTCTCCAACCTCGCCCTCATGACGGGCGTCGCCGGAGGGGCGGTCTCGCAGCAGACCATCGTCATCACCGGCCTGGCCGGTCTCGCCGCCGGCGCCTTCTCGATGGCCGCGGGGGAGTACACCTCCGTCGCCTCGCAGCGCGAGCTCGTCGAGGCCGAGCTCGCAGTCGAGCGGCGCGAGCTGCGCAAGCACCCCAAGGACGAGATGCGGGAGCTCGCCGCGCTCTACGAGTCCCGCGGGGTCGAGCCCGCCCTCGCCCAGGAGGTCGCGCGCCAGCTGTCCAGGGACCCGGAGCAGGCCCTCGAGATACACGCCCGCGAGGAGCTGGGCATCGACCCGGGCGACCTGCCCTCGCCCCTCGTGGCCGCCCTGTCCTCCTTCGGCGCCTTCGCGCTGGGCGCTCTCCTGCCCGTGCTGCCCTATCTGCTGGGCGCCACCCAGATGTGGCCCGCCGTGCTGCTCGCCCTGGCCGGTCTCTTCGGCTGCGGGGCCGTCGTGGCCAGGGTGACGGCACGCACCTGGTGGTTCAGCGGGCTGCGTCAGCTCGTGCTCGGCGGGGCCGCCGCGGCGATCACGTACGGCCTGGGCGCGCTCTTCGGTGTGGCCGTCGGCTGAGGCCGCCGGGGAGTGCCCGGGATTCCGGCCCGCCGGACGGGAATTCCCGGGCACCCTTGCGTTGTCGCACCGGTGTGACGTACGTCTTGACGCACGTCACTGGGCGGATCGGGTAAGGCCCCCGTAAAATGAGACGCTATGCAGTGCTACACATAAGTAGCCGTTACCCGGCGGTTTCGATTGCATGACCGCCGGGCAAGAGCCGTAGACACTCGCGGGCAACGACGCCTGCTCTCTGCGGTCTCCCCGGACAGTGATCCACAATGATCCTTCCGATCGTGACCCACCCGCACCACGACTCCGTGGTGTCCGCATGTTGGAACGGGCTATTCGCTTTTTGAGAAGCGTTCCATCATGTAACCTGCACGAAATTTCGCAGAGGGCCAGCGTCGTCCCTCGGCACAGCACATGCCACGACGACGACGGGAGAGCCAATGCGTTCCGACGCCTGGTCGCCCATGGACGGTCGCCCTGTCCAGCAGGGGATGTACGACCCCCGTAACGAGCACGACGCCTGTGGTGTCGGGTTCGTGGCCACTCTGACCGGTGTGGCCAGCCATGAGCTGGTCGAGCAGGCGCTGACCGTACTGCGCAACCTCGAACACCGCGGCGCCACCGGATCCGAGCCCGACTCGGGTGACGGCGCCGGCATTCTCCTTCAGGTCCCGGACGCCTTCCTCCGCGAAGAGGCCGCGTTCGAGCTCCCCGAGGCCGGCTCCTACGCCGTCGGCATCGCCTTCCTGCCCGCGGACGACTCCACCGACGCCGTGAAGCAGATCGAGAAGATCGCCGCCGAAGAGGGCCTCGACGTCCTCGGCTGGCGCCAGGTCCCGGTCACGCCGGACATCCTCGGCAACGGCGCCCGCGCCGTCATGCCCGATTTCCGCCAGCTGTTCGTTGGGGGCACCTCCCGGACGGAGTCCGGGGGAGGCACCTGCACCGGCATCGCACTGGACCGCAAGGCCTTCGTCCTGCGCAAGCGCGCCGAGCGTGAGGCAGGCGTCTACTTCCCGTCGCTGTCCGCACGCACGATCGTCTACAAGGGCATGCTCACCACCGGGCAGCTGGAGCCGTTCTTCCCGGACCTCTCCGACCGCCGCTTTGCCACCGCGGTCGCGCTGGTCCACTCCCGCTTCTCCACCAACACCTTCCCCAGCTGGCCGCTCGCCCACCCGTACCGCTTCGTCGCGCACAACGGCGAGATCAACACGGTCAAGGGCAACCGCAACTGGATGAAGGCCCGCGAGTCCCAGCTCGCCTCCAGCCTCTTCGGCGAGGCGCAGCTCGACCGGATCTTCCCCGTCTGCACCCCGGACGCCTCCGACTCCGCCTCCTTCGACGAGGTCCTGGAGCTGCTCCACCTCGGCGGCCGATCCCTGCCGCACTCGGTGCTGATGATGGTCCCCGAGGCATGGGAGAACCACGCCTCCATGGACCCGGCCCGCCGCGCCTTCTACCAGTACCACTCCACGATGATGGAGCCCTGGGACGGCCCGGCCTGCGTCACCTTCACCGACGGCACCCAGGTCGGCGCGGTCCTCGACCGCAACGGACTGCGCCCCGGCCGCTACTGGGTCACCGACGACGGCCTCGTCGTCCTCTCCTCCGAGGTCGGCGTCCTGGACATCGACCCGGCCAAGGTCGTCCGCAAGGGCCGCCTCCAGCCCGGCCGGATGTTCCTCGTCGACACCGCCGAGCACCGCATCGTCGAGGACGACGAGATCAAGGCGTCCCTGGCCGCCGAGAACCCGTACGAGGAATGGCTGGAAACCGGCGAGATCGAGCTCGAGGACCTCCCCGAGCGCGAGCACATCGTCCACACCCACGCCTCGGTCACCCGCCGCCAGCAGACCTTCGGCTACACCGAGGAGGAGCTCCGCGTCCTCCTCGCCCCGATGGCACGCACCGCCGGTGAACCCCTCGGCTCCATGGGCACCGACTCGCCGATCGCCGCGCTCTCCGAGCGCCCCCGGCTGCTCTTCGACTACTTCACCCAGCTGTTCGCCCAGGTCACCAACCCGCCGCTGGACGCCATCCGCGAGGAGCTCGTCACCTCGCTGCGCTCCACGCTCGGCCCCCAGGGGAACATCCTGGAACCGAGCCCCGCCGCGTGCCGCGCCGTCACGCTGCCCTTCCCGGTGATCGACAACGACGAGCTGGCCAAGCTCATACACATCAACGCCGACGGCGACATGCCGGGAATGAAGGCCGCGACCCTGTCCGGCCTCTACCGCGTCAGCGGCGGCGGCGAGGCCCTCGCCGCGCGGATCGAGCAGATCACCACCGAGGTCGACGCCGCCATAGAGGACGGCGCCCGCCTCATCGTCCTGTCCGACCGGCACTCCGACGCCGAGCACGCGCCGATCCCCTCGCTGCTGCTCACCTCGGCCGTCCACCACCACCTCATCCGCACCAAGCAGCGCACCCAGGTGGGCCTGCTGGTCGAGGCCGGCGACGTCCGCGAGGTGCACCACGTCGCGCTCCTCATCGGTTACGGCGCCGCCGCCGTCAACCCGTACCTCGCGATGGAGTCCGTCGAGGACCTCGTCCGCGCCGGTACGTTCATCGAGGGCATCGAGCCCGAGCTGGCCATCCGCAACCTGATCTACGCCCTCGGCAAGGGCGTCCTGAAGGTCATGTCCAAGATGGGCATCTCGACCGTCGCCTCCTACCGCGGCGCCCAGGTCTTCGAGGCCGTCGGCCTCGACGAGGCCTTCGTCGCCCAGTACTTCAACGGCACCGCCACCAAGATCGGCGGCGCCGGACTCGACGTCGTCGCCAAGGAGGTCGCCGCCCGGCACACCAAGGCGTACCCCGCCTCCGGCATCTCCGCGTCGCACCGCGCGCTGGAGATCGGCGGCGAGTACCAGTGGCGCCGCGAGGGTGAGCCGCACCTGTTCGACCCGGAGACGGTCTTCCGCCTCCAGCACGCCACCCGCAACCGCCGGTACGACATCTTCAAGAAGTACACCGGCCGGGTCAACGAGCAGTCCGAGCGCCTCATGACGCTCCGCGGACTCTTCGGCTTCAAGAGCGGCCGCGAACCGATCTCCATCGACGAGGTCGAGTCCGCAGCCGACATCGTCAAGCGCTTCTCCACCGGCGCCATGTCGTACGGCTCCATCTCCCAGGAGGCGCACGAGACCCTCGCCGTCGCCATGAACCAGCTGGGCGGAAAGTCCAACACCGGTGAGGGCGGCGAGGACGCCGAGCGCCTCTACGACCCGGCACGCCGCTCCTCCATCAAGCAGGTCGCCTCCGGCCGCTTCGGTGTCACCAGCGAGTACCTGGTCAACGCGGACGACATCCAGATCAAGATGGCGCAGGGCGCCAAGCCCGGCGAGGGCGGCCAGCTGCCCGGCCACAAGGTCTACCCGTGGGTCGCCAAGACCCGGCACTCCACCCCGGGCGTCGGCCTGATCTCGCCCCCGCCGCACCACGACATCTACTCCATCGAGGACCTGGCTCAGCTGATCCACGACCTCAAGAACGCCAACCCGGCGGCCCGCGTCCACGTGAAGCTGGTCTCCGAGGTCGGCGTCGGAACGGTCGCCGCGGGTGTCTCCAAGGCCCACGCGGACGTCGTCCTCATCTCCGGCCACGACGGCGGCACGGGCGCCTCGCCGCTCACCTCCCTCAAGCACGCGGGCGGCCCCTGGGAGCTCGGCCTCGCCGAGACCCAGCAGACCCTGCTGCTCAACGGCCTGCGCGACCGCATCGTCGTCCAGACCGACGGCCAGCTCAAGACCGGCCGCGACGTCGTCATCGCCGCGCTGCTGGGCGCCGAGGAGTTCGGCTTCGCGACCGCGCCGCTCGTCGTCTCCGGCTGCGTCATGATGCGCGTCTGCCACCTCGACACCTGCCCGGTCGGTATCGCCACCCAGAACCCCGTCCTCCGCGACCGGTTCTCCGGCAAGGCCGAGTACATCGTCAACTTCTTCGAGTTCATCGCCGAAGAGGTCCGCGAGATCCTTGCCGAGCTCGGCTTCCGCACGATCGAGGAGGCCGTCGGCCACGCCGAACTCCTCGACACCGAGCGGGCCGTCACCCACTGGAAGGCACAGGGCCTCGACCTCGAGCCCCTCTTCTACGTGCCCGAGCTCCCCGAGGGCGCGGTGCGCCACCAGATCGCCGAGCAGGACCACGGACTGGCCAAGGCACTCGACAACGAGCTGATCAAGCTCGCCGCCGACGCCCTGGGCGCCGACAGCGCCGAGACCGCCCAGCCCGTCCGGGCCCAGATCGCGATCCGCAACATCAACCGGACCGTCGGCACCATGCTCGGCCACGAGGTGACCAAGAAGTTCGGCGGTGCGGGCCTGCCCGACGACACCATCGACATCACCTTCACCGGGTCCGCCGGCCAGTCCTTCGGCGCGTTCGTACCGCGCGGTGTGACGCTGCGACTGGAGGGTGACGCCAACGACTACGTCGGCAAGGGCCTCTCCGGCGGCCGCGTCATCGTCCGCCCGGACCGCGGCGCCGACCACCTCGCCGAGTACTCCACCATCGCCGGCAACACCATCGGCTACGGCGCGACCGGCGGCGAGCTCTTCCTCCGCGGCCGGACCGGCGAGCGCTTCTGCGTCCGTAACTCCGGTGCCACGGTCGTCTCGGAAGGCGTGGGCGACCACGGCTGCGAGTACATGACCGGCGGTCACGCCGTCGTCCTCGGCGAGACCGGACGCAACTTCGCCGCGGGCATGTCCGGCGGCATCGCGTACGTCATCGACCTCGACCTGGACAACGTCAACACCGGCAACGTCGGCGCCGTCGAGCTCCTCGACGACACCGACAGGCAGTGGCTGCACGATGTCGTGCGCCGCCACCAGGAGGAGACCGGCTCCACGGTCGCCGAGAAGCTGCTGGCCGACTGGGACTCCGCGGCCGCCCGCTTCAGCAAGATCATCCCGTCCACCTACAAGGCAGTGCTCGCCGCCAAGGACGCCGCTGAGCTCGCCGGTCTCTCCGAGCAGGAGACCACCGAGAAGATGATGGAGGCGGCGACCAATGGCTGACCCCAAGGGCTTCCTGACCACCGGACGCGAGGTCGCCGAGACCCGCCCCGTCGGCGAGCGTGTCAAGGACTGGAACGAGGTCTACGTTCCGGGATCACTGCTCCCGATCATCAGCAAGCAGGCCGGCCGCTGCATGGACTGCGGCATCCCGTTCTGCCACAACGGCTGTCCGCTCGGAAACCTCATCCCCGAGTGGAACGACTACGCCTACCGCGAGGACTGGTCGGCGGCGTCCGAGCGCCTGCACGCCACGAACAACTTCCCGGAGTTCACGGGCCGCCTGTGCCCCGCTCCGTGCGAGTCGGCGTGCGTCCTCGGCATCAACCAGCCGGCCGTCACCATCAAGAACGTCGAAGTCAGCATCATCGACAAGGCGTGGGACAGCGGCGACGTCACCCCGCAGCCGCCCGAGCGCCTCTCCGGCAAGACCGTCGCCGTCATCGGCTCGGGCCCGGCGGGCCTCGCCGCCGCCCAGCAGCTGACCCGCGCCGGCCACACCGTCGCCGTCTTCGAGCGCGCGGACCGCATCGGAGGACTCCTCCGCTACGGCATCCCCGAGTTCAAGATGGAGAAGTCGCACATCAACCGCCGCATCGAGCAGATGCGCGCGGAGGGCACCAAGTTCCGCACGGAGGTGGAGATCGGCAAGGACATCGACGCCGCGAAGCTCCGCCGTCGCTACGACGCGGTCGTCATCGCCGCCGGTGCCACCGTCTCCCGAGACCTGCCCGTCCCGGGCCGCGACCTCAACGGCGTGCACTTCGCGATGGAGTACCTCCCGCTCGCCAACAAGGTGCAGGAGGGCGACCTCACGGTCTCCCCGATCACCGCCGAGGGCAAGCACGTCGTCGTCATCGGCGGCGGCGACACCGGCGCCGACTGCGTCGGCACCGCCCACCGCCAGGGCGCGCTCTCCGTCACCCAGCTGGAGATCATGCCGCAGCCGGGCGAGGAGCGTAACGCCAACCAGCCCTGGCCGACCTTCCCGATGCTCTACAAGGTCACCTCCGCGCACGAGGAGGGCGGCGAGCGGCTCTACTCCGTCTCCACCACCCACTTCGAGGGCGACGAGGACGGCAACGTCCAGTCCCTGCACCTCATCGAGGTGGAGTTCAAGGACGGCAAGCTGGAGCAGAAGGCCGGCACCGAGCGCGTCATCCCGGCCCAGCTCGTCACCCTGGCCATGGGCTTCACCGGCACCGACCAGGCCAACGGCCTCGTCCAGCAGTTCGGCCTCGACCTCGACGAGCGCGGCAACATCGCACGCGACGAGAACTACGCGACCAACGTCGACGGCGTCTACGTCGCCGGTGACGCCGGCCGCGGCCAGTCCCTCATCGTCTGGGCCATCGCCGAGGGCCGCTCCGCGGCGCGCGGCGTGGACCGCTTCCTGACCGGGACCAGCGCCCTGCACGCCCCCATCCGCCCGACGGACCGTTCACTGACGGTCTGACCACGGCACACAGACGTCCCGTACAACGGCGTACGGAACTGAACGCGGCGCCCGCCCCCGTCCCCGACCGGACAAGGGCGGGCGCCGCGGCGCGTTCCCAGGTGCCGTGGCCGGAACAGCTCAGGTGACCAGCGCCAGCGCGGACACCGCGGCCAGCGTGCCCACCACCGACAGCACCAGACCGGTCCCCACGAAACGGCCCAGGGCGATCCGCGTCCCGTGCCAGCGGCACCGCTCGAACCACAGCAGCGTCGCCAGGGACGCCCACGGGGTGACGAGCGGCCCCGCATTGACGCCGATCAGCAGCGCCAGCAACTGCTCGTGGTTCGCCACCGGGACGACCGCCTCGCCCGCCAGGTAGGCCGGGAGGTTGTTCAGGATGTTCGACAGCCCCGCGCCCACCGCCGCCGTCCGCAGCATCCCGAGGAAGCCGTTGTCCGAGCCGAGCGCCGACTCCAGCAACCCGTGCAGGCCGTGCGCGTCGACCGTCTCCACGACGAGGAACATCCCCGGTACCAGCACCAGCAGCCGCCACGGCACCAGCGACAGCCGCAGCTCCTCCCTGCGCCGTACGGCGAACGCCACCACGACCACCACCATCGCGGTCAGCGACGCCGACCAGAGCGGCACGTCCGCCACCAGGATCGCCAGCAGGAAGCCCGCGCAGGCCACCGAGCAGATCCGCAGCAGGACGGGATCCTCGGCCACCGGCGCGTCCGGCGGGGTGTACCGGTCCTGGCCCCCGCCGCGCCGGCCACGCCGCCAGTAGAAGACCCACAGGCAGGCCGCCGTCACGGCGATCGACGCGAGCTGGGGCAGCCACATCACCGCCGCGAGGCCGGACGACGAGAGCGCCACCCGGTCCGCCGCCAGCAGGTTCGTCAGGTTCGACACCGGCAGCAGCAGACTCGCCGTGTTGGCCAGCCACACCGTCGTCATCGCCAGGGGCACCGCCGCGATCCCCAGCCGGGTCGCCAGCGCCAGCATGACCGGGGTGAGCAGCACGGCGGTGGTGTCGAGGTTCAGCGTGATCGTGGTGAGCGAGGCGAAGAGCACGCACAGCCCGAAGAGCAGCGGATAGCGACCCCGCCCCGCCCGCGCCACCCAGGCCGCCACCACATCGAAGACCTGCGCACGGCCCGTCAGTTCGGCCATCACGATCACCGTGCCCAGGAACACCACCAGCGGCCCCACGCGCCGCATCTCGTCCGCGGCGGGCTCCGAGGGCAGCAGCCCCGTCACCACCGCGAGGAGCCCCAGGACCAGCAGGGCGCCCGCGAGCCAGTCGAGCGGGTGCAACCGCCGGACACGCCCGCCCGGGCCCTCACCCGGCCCCTCAGCCCCGGCCTCCGGCCGGCCCACCGGCGTCTCTCTCACCATGGGACGATGGTCCCAGAAAGTGGACCCGCCTCGGTGACCGGCGGCCTCCCGTCAGGCCGCGCCCGTCAGAGTCGCCGTCCGGACGGCGACCACCGCCGCCAGCAGCACGACCAGAACCGCCCCGCCGGCCAGCTGCGTCGCGGACGTCCGCAGCCTCGCCGGCGCGTACGCCAGCCCGTAGGTCACCAGACCACCGGTCAGCAGCCCGCCGAGGTGCCCCTCCCACGAGGTGAACACGGCGGAGACCACCATCCAGAGCAGGAACCCCGCCATGAAGCGGTTGACCGCCTGCATGTCCCTGCCCAGACGCCGGCTGATGACGTAGAACGACGCCGCCAGGCCGAAGACCGCGCCCGACGCGCCGACCGCCGGTGTCTCCGGCGAGACCAGGTACACCAGCACCGAACCGCCCACCGCCGACAGCAGATACAGCGCCAGATACCGTGCCCGGCCGAGCTGCCCCTCAACGACCCGGCCGAGATTCCACAGCGCGAGCATGTTGAAGACCAGGTGCATCACACCGAACGACGCGTCGGGCGGGAGGTGCAGGAAGGCGCCCGTCAGCAGCCGGTACCACTCCCCGTCGGCCACCCCCGTCAGTTCGAAGCCGGGCGCGGTCCAGCCCCCGTACACGTACAGCTCGCCGTCCGGCCCGACCAGCGCCGCCCCGAGCATCCCGAACCGGTCGACCGTTTCGGACCGTACGACCTCGACCGCGTACGCCACGACGTTCAGCACCATCAGCACGTACGTCACGACCGGCGTCGCCGCACTCGGCACCGCCCCGCCGAACAGCGAGCGGGCCTGACGGACCGAACGCTGCCCCTCCCGCACGCACTCCACGCAGTGGTGCCCCACGGACGCCTCACGCATGCAGTCGGGGCAGATGTACCGGTCGCAACGCGTGCAGCGCACATACGTCTCGTACGACGGGTGGCGATAACACGTGGTGGCGGCGGCCGTCATGGCCGGCTCCTTCATTCGTGGACGGAGGGCCGCAGGGGGCGGCGGCGCTCAAGATAGCGAACGCGGGTGAAGCGGGGCGCACCTGGGGCCGGGGGGCCCGCGCCCCGGAACTCCCGCGGCAGCCGGGGCACTACGGGCGACGAGCGCGGGGCGAGCCGCGTCCGATCCGGTGACGCGCGACGAAACGAGACAGAGGATGTCCGGATTACGAGGTTCGATGGCACCCATGACACCGAACGTGACACCCGCCTCGTGGCAGGACTTCCGCACGGCGGAACCCGCCTTCGCCGACACCGTGCGGAAACGGTTCCAGCAGTACAAGCACCACGTGCTCGCGACCCTGCGCGCGGACGGCTCCCCCCGGGTCACCGGCCTGGAGGTGGATTTCCGCATGGACGCACTGTGGCTGGGCATGATGCCCGGCTCCCGCAAGGCACTGGACCTCCGGCGCGACCCCCGCTTCGCCGTCCACGCCAATCCCGGGCCGGACGCGGAGATGGCCGACGGGGACGTACGCGTCTCCGGGCGGGCGGTGGAGATCACCGACGCCGCCGTGCTGGCACGCTTCGTCGAGGCGGCGGCCCCACCCGAACCCTTCCTCCTCTTCCGCGCCGAACCCACCGAGGTGGTCCGCACCGGAATCGACGGCGACGACCTCGTCGTGCAGGTCTGGCGCCCCGGCCAGCCGCTGCGCACCCTGCGCAGGGGCAACGACGACAGTCCGGTACGCGAGGGCTGACCTCCCGGTGCCGGCCACCCGTCCGGCGTAACCCCTGCCGCGGATCCGGCCGCCGGGTGGCGCGCTGGCCGCGAGGGCGCCGCTACGGCATCCAGGTGAATCCGACCTCCCGGACGAGGTCGCCCGGCCCCTCGCCGACCGCCGGGCCGGACGGTGCCCTCCACCGCCCGTCGGAGGGCGTCCGGCCCTTGGGGGAACGGGGCGGGAAGCCTCCGGGAACGACTCCGGAACCCGCCGTGAACGGTCACCGCCGCTCCGCTGGTCAGCAGATCCTCCGGCGCGCCGAGGGCGGAGTGATCTGCCGCCCGCCGACAGAACGTGCTACGGTTGCCGAGTTGCAGTTTTGGTACCCATGAACTTTATGTGCGCCTGACGGGAACCCTCCTCAGGCGCTTTATTGTTTTCCGGCTTTCTCCGGATGGGGCTCAATGCGGCGACTTGGAATTCGTAAAGTGCGGATTTCCGGCACTGCACCTCTTTTAGGAGAATGACATGGCTACTGGAACCGTGAAGTGGTTCAACTCGGAAAAGGGCTTCGGCTTCATCGAGCAGGACGGCGGCGGCGCCGACGTCTTCGCCCACTACTCGAACATCGCCACCCAGGGCTTCCGTGAGCTCCAGGAGGGCCAGAAGGTCTCCTTCGACGTCACGCAGGGCCAGAAGGGCCCGCAGGCGGAGAACATCGTCCCGGCCTAATTGCCGGACGCGTACCTCGCAACCGGGGCCCGCACCGTGAAGGTGCGGGCCCCGGTTTGTGCTGTTTCCGACTCACCTTTTCCCGGTTCGGTTCCGCAACCGGGACACCTGCTCTGTGCTTGCATCCTGGGGCGCACATCAAGCAGTCCACAGCAGTCGGCAGTAACCCCAGGAATCCCCCAGGAGGGCAATTCCGTATGACCCGCTCCGAACGCCAGGACCGACCCGCCCGCAACCGCCCGATAAGGGGCCGCGGCACGGACCGGCCGCAGGCCAACACCCGAGGATCCGGCAAGGCACCGGCCCGCCGCAGGACCGCGCCCGCCCAGGGCGGCGAGTTCGCGCTGCCGGAGACCCTCACCCCCGCGCTGCCCGCCGTCGACGCCTTCGCCGACCTGGACATGCCCGCCGCGCTGCTGAAGACCCTCGCCGCACAGGGCGTGACCGACCCCTTCCCCATCCAGGGCGCCACCCTGCCGAACTCGCTGGCCGGCCGGGACATCCTCGGCCGCGGCCGCACCGGCTCCGGCAAGACCCTGGCCTTCGGCCTCGCGCTGCTCGCCCGCACGGCGGGACGCCGCTCCGAGCCGCACGCCCCGCTGGCGCTCGTCCTCGTCCCCACCCGCGAGCTCGCCCAGCAGGTCACCGACGCGCTGACCCCGTACGCCACCTCCGTGAACCTGCGTGTCGCCACCGTCGTCGGCGGCATGTCGATCAGCAGGCAGTCCGGCGCGCTGCGCCGCGGCGCCGAGGTGCTCGTCGCCACTCCGGGCCGCCTCAAGGACCTCATCGAGCGCGGCGACTGCCGGCTCGACGAGGTCGCGATCACCGTCCTCGACGAGGCCGACCAGATGGCCGACATGGGCTTCATGCCGCAGGTCGTCGCGCTGCTCAAGCAGGTCGAGCCGGACGGCCAGCGGATGCTGTTCTCCGCGACCCTCGACAAGAACATCGACCGGCTGGTCAAGATGTTCCTCACCGACCCGGTCGTGCACTCCGTGGACCCGTCCGCCGGCGCGGTCACCACGATGGAGCACCACGTGCTCCACGTCCTGGACGAGACGGACAAGAAGGCCGTCGCCACGAAGATCGCCGCCCGCGACGGCCGCGTGATCATGTTCGTCGACACCAAGCGTGCCGCCGACCGCTTCGCCAAGCGGCTCCTCGCCAGCGGTGTGCGGGCAGCGGCCCTGCACGGCGGCCGGTCCCAGCCGCAGCGGAACCGGACGCTGGACCAGTTCAAGAACGGGCAGGTCACCGCGCTCGTCGCGACGAACGTGGCGGCCCGTGGCATCCACATCGACGACCTCGACCTGGTCGTCAACGTGGACCCGCCCACCGACCACAAGGACTACCTCCACCGTGGCGGGCGCACCGCGCGCGCCGGGGAGTCCGGCAGCGTCGTCACGCTCGTGCTGCCCGAGGAGAAGCGCGAGATGACCCGGCTGATGCAGGACGCGGGTATCGCGCCGCGCACCACCCGGATCAAGTCCAGCGACGACGAGCTCAGCCGGATCACGGGCGCCCGTGAGCCGTCCGGCGTCGCGATCGTCATCGAGGTGCCGCAGCCGACCCAGCCCAAGCCGCGTACGCGCGGCTCCGGTGCGGGTTCGGGCGCGGCGGCCGGCGGATCGTTCCGCTCGGGCAGCCGCGGACGCGGCCGGCGCGGCGGGACGGGCTCGGGCTCGGGCGCCGCACAGGCCGGCACCGGCGGCGGTGCGGCCCGCGGCGGTGCGGGCGGCGGCACGCGTGGCGGTGCGGCCCGTGGCGGCTCCGGCGGCGGTGCGGCTCGTGGCGGAGCCGGCAGCGCGGGCGGATCAGCCCGCGGCGCCGGTGCCGGCCGGGCCGGCTCCACCGGGCGCGGCAGCGCCCCCGGCCGTGGCCGCAGGGCGGCGTAACCACAGGACACCCGACCGGTCCGCCGGTCATCGGGCCCGTGTCCGCTCCCCGTTCCCGGGGAAGCGGACACGGGCCCGTCCTCAATCGCGCGGTTCCTCCGGCGCGCCCCCGTACCCGTCGAGCGCCCGCGCCGCGGCCCCGGCCGGCGCCGGGGCCGCCGTCCTGGCCAGCTCCCGCAGCAGCGGCACCGCCCGGTCGGCGAACGGCTTGGCACCGCCACGAAATCCGAGCCGCGCCAGCACATCCGCTCCGAACGCCTGCCTCAGCGGATCCTCGCTCGCCGTCCACGCGGCCGCAGCCTGGAACGTCTCCTCGTCGCCCCGCCCGCACAGCGCCCCGACCGACACCGACCAGTTGTCCAGCCCGGGGTCACCCTCCCGCAGCGCCCGGACGGCGAGCTCCTCGAACGGGGCCCGAAGGCCCAGCCCGCTCTCCAGGAGCGTCGCGATCGCGCCGTGCCCCGTCTGCAGGTCCTGCGACGCGAACGGCTCCCCGCCCCGCAGCAGTTCGACCGTGACGGTCACGCCGCCGTCCACCGTCGCGCGGTGCACCACGCTCTCGTGGCCCTCGTCCCCGTACGTACGCCGCAGAGCGTCCCGCAGCTCCCCCTCCACGTCCAGCGTGAGCATGCGCCCGGCCTCCGCCAGGGCGGGGGACAGGTCGCGGGCACCGTGCCGGAGCAGGGCCCGTACGGTGTGCAGCGACCCACGCCGGGCCGCCACCACCAGCGGCGTCTCACCCTGCGGGCCGGGCAGATCCGGATCGGCGCCATGGGCCAGGAGCGCCTCCGCGACCCGGGCGTGACCGAGGCCCGCCGCCCAGCGCAGCGCGGTGAAGCCGAACTCCTCGCTGAGATCCGGCTCGGCCCCGGCGGACAGGAGCGCCCCGACGACCTCCGCGTGCCCGCCGCACGCCGCCCCGCAGAGCGGCAGATCGCCGGCCTCCGGGCCGCTCGCCCGGTTCGGGTCCGCACCCGCGGCCAGGAGCAGCCGCACCGCGCCGGGCAGGTCCTGCACGGACGCCAGATACAGCGCGGTCGTCCCCTCCTCGTCGCTCGACTCGGCGGACGCGCCCGCACGGAGCGCCCGTACGACGGCGTCCTCATCGGCGTACAACGCCTCGAAGAGGCTGCTGGCACCCCCAACCGGACCATTCGTCATACACCGACCCTACGACCACCCGGGACCTGGCCGGATTCTCAGGTGTCGCACTCCAGGACCGTGCGGCACAGGCCGCACCGGGCGCGCGTCCGGCCCCTGACCGGGACGCGGACCCGCTGGTGGCAGGTGGGGCAGGCGAACGAGACCCGCAGTCCGTCCGTGCCGC
Organism: Streptomyces sp. QL37; assembly: GCF_002941025.1. Lineage (NCBI taxonomy): Bacteria > Bacillati > Actinomycetota > Actinomycetes > Kitasatosporales > Streptomycetaceae > Streptomyces > Streptomyces sp. QL37. The sequence continues at coordinate 6,647,952 of NZ_PTJS01000001.1, forward strand.
CCTTGAAGGCGTACGGGACGGACGGGTCGGGGGCGGCCCCGGGGCGGTCGCCGGCGAGACGGCGGTCCTTGGCGTAACGACGCCTGCCCGCCCACCCCGCGGCCGTCAGCGGAGGCCGCTGCAGGTCGCGCAGGGCCTCGGCCCGCCCCTTGGTGTACGCCGTGTACGCCTGGGGGCTGGTGAACCACACGGACGGGTCCTCGTCGAAGGCCAGCGCGCGTTTGGCGAGTACGTACCCGAACTCCTCGGGCGTGAGATAGCCGAGCTTCTGGCTGGAGACCGCGTCCTGACGGAAGGCGTCCAGCAGCAGCCACCCCGCGCCGAGATAGGCCGTCACCGTGTCCGTGAGGATCTCGTTGTCGCGGGTGCCGGGGAGTTCCAGCCCCAGCCGGTGCAGCAGCACATGGGTGATCTCGTGCGCCAGCGCTGCCCCGATGTCCCTGCGGTGCGTACGGAATCGGTCGTTGAGCTCGATGAAGTACTCCGGACCGGCGGTGAGTTCGACGCTCGCGGCGTGCTCCATACGCCGGAAGCCGACGACGATCCGGGCCTGTGGCAGACGCAGGTGCTGCACCAGGGCACCGGCCACCCGCTGGGCGCCGAGATGCAGATCGTCCACATCGGAGAAGGCGGCGTCGGCCGGGGCGAGGCTCGTGGCGTAGGCGCGCACGCCGTCGGGGGAGACCCGCCGGTAGAGCGCGGTGATCGCGGACCGGACGGCGTCGAGATGCGGGAATCCGTGGACGACCGGACCGCCGCCGTTACTGCCGTCGCTCACGACCGAACCCCCATCAATGGCGCTCAACGGACCCTCACTCTAGGGCCTCTCGTTTGGATCATCCCGGGCTCGCGGGATCTGGCACCGCTCCTCCCGGCGTTGCCGTCAGTCAACAACGCTCGTGATCAATACACCTGGGCCGCTCCGGCTGGAACCGGCCGGGGGCGACAGGTGATCTTGGCCGGAAACCCTGCCTTGTGACAGCGGTGATCGCTTCCCGATAATCGGATCGTTCTTGTCGCGGGCATGCCGAGAATTGTTCGTGCCATGCCCCTGACCAGGACACGCACGCCCGCACGCCTGCACCCGGCACCCCACCATCACCCCCCACACGAAAGCAGGCACTCCCGTGAAGCAGCTCCTGCGCACCCTCAAGAGATGCTCCGTCATAGCCGCGGTAGCCCTCGCCACCATCAGCCTCCAGCCGTCCGGCGCCTCCGCCGCCCCCGCACCCGTCGTCGGCGGCACCCGCGCCGCGCAGGGTGAATTCCCCTTCATGGTCCGGCTCTCCATGGGCTGCGGCGGCGCCCTCTACAGCCAGACCGTCGTGCTCACCGCCGCCCACTGCGTCGACGGATCCGGCAACAACACCTCCATCACCGCCACCGCGGGAGCCGTCGACCTCCAGTCGTCCTCCGCCGTCAAGGTCCGCTCCACCAAGGTCCTCCAGGCGCCCGGCTACAACGGCGTCGGCAAGGACTGGGCACTGATCAAACTCGCCCAGCCCATCAACCAGCCCGCCCTGAAGATCGCCACCACCACCGCCTACGACACCGGCACCTTCACCATCGCCGGCTGGGGCGCCGCGACCGAGGGCGGTGGCCAGCAGCGCTACCTCCTCAAGGCCACCGTCCCCTACGTCTCCGACACCACCTGCCGGCAGGCCTACGGCAGCGACCTCGTCCCGAGCGAGGAGATCTGCGCCGGATACGTCAGCACCGGCGGCGTCGACACCTGCCAGGGCGACTCCGGCGGCCCCATGTTCCGCAAGGACAACGCCGGAGCCTGGACCCAGGTCGGCATCGTCAGCTGGGGCGAAGGCTGCGCGCGGCCCGGCTACCCCGGCGTCTACACCCAGGTGTCGACATTCGCCTCCGCCATCGCCGCGGCAGCCGCGACCCTCTGACACCGACCACTCCGACGCGACACCCCGGGGGCTCCCGCCGCGACGGGAGCCCCCGGGCCCGCCCCACGCAGCCGCCGGCCACCCGCCGTCGATCCCGCCACGACCGATGCGTCTAAGCTCGCTGACCATGACCACGAGCGACATCGACGAGTACGTCACCACCGAACTGAACCGCCTGCGCGAAAGCATCGACAACATCGACGCCGCGGTCGTCCACATGCTCGCCGAGCGCTTCAAGGCCACCCAGCAGGTGGGCCACCTCAAGGCCGAACACCATCTGCCGCCCGCCGACCCCGCCCGCGAGGCCCGCCAGATCACCCGGCTGCGGCAGCTCGCCGAGAGCGCCAAACTCGACCCCGCCTTCGCCGAGAAGCTCCTGAACTTCATCGTCGCCGAGGTCATCCGCCACCACGAGCGCATCGCCGAGGAAACCGCGGGCCCCACCACCTGACCCCACCGCCCCCCGCCACGGGCCCCGGGGGCCGCGACGCCAGGCCCCCGGGGCCCGCGGCACCGGTCCGGTGCGGGCCGCACGGGAGCGCGCCGCCCGCCGTCAGCCCTGCGAGAACCCCGCTGCACAGCCCCGGACCCGTACGGCAGCATGGGCGCCATGTCCGTACTGACGCGCAACGAAGCGCAGACCCGCGCCCAGCTCCTCGACGTACACCGGTACACGGTCGACCTCGACCTCACCACGGGCGAGGAGACCTTCGGCTCCCGCGCCGCCATCCGGTTCACCGCCCGCACGGCCGGAGACACCTTCGTCGAGATCAAGCCGGAAGCCCTGCGCTCACTCAGCCTCGACGGACAACCCCTGGACCCCGAGCGCCTCGACCAGAACCGCTACCCCCTGGACGGCCTCACCGCCGGCCCCCACGAACTCACCGTCGACGCCACCATGCGCTACTCCCGCACCGGCGAAGGCATGCACCGCTTCACCGACCCCGCCGACGGCGAGACCTACGTCTACACCCAGCTCTTCATGGAAGACGTCCAGCGCGTCTTCGCCGCCTTCGACCAGCCCGACCTCAAATCCGTGTTCGACCTCACGGTCACCGCACCGACCGGCTGGACCGTCCTCGGCAACGGCACCGCCACCCAGGCCACCGAAGGCCGCTGGACCATCGCCCCCACCCCGCCCATCTCCACCTACCTCGTCGCCGTCGCCGCAGGCCCCTGGCACTCGGTCACCACCCACCACGCCGGCCTCCCCTTCGGCATCCACTGCCGCCGCTCCCTCGCCCCCCACCTCGACGCAGACGCCGACGAGATCCTCGACATCACCCGCGCCTGCTACGACCGCTACCACGAGAAATTCGACGAGCCCTACCCCTTCGACTCCTACGACCAGGCCTTCGTCCCCGAATTCAACGCCGGCGCCATGGAGAACCCAGGACTCGTCACCTTCCGCGACGAATTCGTCTACCGCTCCGCAGTCACCGACACCGAACGCCAGACCCGCGCCATGGTCATCGCCCACGAAATGGCCCACATGTGGTTCGGCGACCTCGTCACCCTCACCTGGTGGGACGACATCTGGCTCAACGAGTCCTTCGCCGAGTACATGGGCTACCAGACCCTCACCGAAGCCACCCTTCCCCAAGCTCCCCACTCCGTTCGAGCAGGGAGGACCCCGTTCCCCGACACCTGGGTCGAATTCGGTGTCTCCCGCAAGGGCTGGGGCTACGACGCCGACCAACGCCCCACCACCCACCCCGTCGCCCCCGACCCCGACGCCGTCCCCGACACCGAGTCCGCCCTCCTCAACTTCGACGGCATCTCCTACGCCAAGGGCGCCTCCGCACTCCGCCAACTCGTCGCCTGGCTCGGCGAAAAAGACTTCCTCGCCGGAATCAACACCCACTTCGCCCGCCACAAATTCGCCAACGCCACCCTCGCCGACTTCATCGACAACCTCGCCACGGCCACCGACCGCGACGTCCACGCCTGGGCAGCCGCATGGCTCCGCACCACCGGCATCGACACCCTCACCGCCCACACCGAAACCACCGGCAACAGCTGGAACCTCACCGTCGACCGCGCCGGCACCCGCCCCCACCGCATCACCGTCGGCACCTACGACCACAGCCTCGACACCCAGACCGGCACCGACCAGCTCACCCTCCGCGACCGCTTCGAACTCGACGTCCCCCAGGACGGCACCCCCACCACCCAGCCCGGCCACCGCCCCGACCTCGTCGTCCTCAACGACCACGACCTCACCTACGCCAAGATCCGCCTCGACCCCGACTCCTGGAACACCGCCCTCACCCACCTCTCCGGCATCCCCGACCCCCTCACCCGCGCCGTCATCTGGAACACCGCCCGCGACATGGTCCGCGACGGCGCACTCCACCCCACCGTCCACCTCACCGCCGCCCGCACCCACCTCCCCTACGAAACCGACCTCGCCCTCGTCCACGGCGTCCTCGGCTTCGCCGCCACCCACATCGCCGACCGCTACCTCACACCCGAGGACCGGCCCACCGCCCTCGCCACCATCACCGCCCTCTGCCGCGACCTCCTCCGCCGCACCGAAGGCCTCACCGCCAAGGACTGGGACCGCAATCCCGGCACCACCACACCCGGCAGCCCCGACCCCGGCCTCCGCCTCACCGCCGTACGCCACTTCATCGACGCCGCCACCCAGCCCGACGCCATCCAGGACTGGCTCCGCGAAGGCACCGTCCCCGGCGGACCCGAACTCGACCCCGAACTCCGCTGGCGCATCCTCACCCGCCTCGCCATCCTCGGCGCCACCGACGAGACCGCCATCGACCGCGAACTCGCCGAGGACCCCAGCGCCACCGGACAGGAAGGCGCCGCCCGCTGCCGCGCCGCCCTCCCCACCCCCGAAGCCAAAGCAGCCGCCTGGCAGGCCATGTTCACCGACGACAACCTGTCCAACTACCTCTTCACCGCCACCGCCCAAGGCTTCTGGCAGCCCGAACAGAGCGAACTCACCCACCCCTACATCGCCCGCTACTACCCCGACGCCATCGCGCTCGCCGCACGTCGCGGCCCCGCCATCGCCGAAGCCGCCGGACGCCACGCCTTCCCCGCCCACGCCATCGACCCCGACAGCATCCACCTCGGCGACCAGGCACTCACCAACCCCGCACTCACCCCCGCCCTCCGCCGCAAAATCACCGACCAGCTCGACGACCTCCGCCGCGCCCTCGCCGTACGCAACGCCCACTGACCCACGCCCCCGGGGCCCCACACCCCAGGCGCACCACCCGACACCACCGTGCCCGGCCCCTCACCCGAGGAGCCGGGCACAGCCATGCGAACAACGAACGCCTATACCAGCCCCGGGGCCCCACACCCCCCCCCTCGCACTCGCCGCAGCAGCCGACCTCGCCGCGTCAGCCCTCAACCCCTCCATGGACTCCTGGGACCAGGCCCCCGCAGCCTCCGCCCTCGAAACCGCCCTCACCGAAGGCGCCGCCGACCCCGCACACCCCCACTGCGCCGCCCACCTCCACACCCCACCCCTCGCACTCGCCGCAGCAGCCGACCTCGCCGCGTCAGCCCTCAACCCCTCCATGGACTCCTGGGACCAGGCCCCCGCAGCCTCCGCCCTCGAAACCGCCCTCACCACCGCACTCGCCGCCGAGATCTACCCCCACGCCCCGCACCCCGACGCCCTCATCACCACCGGCGGCACCGAGGCCAACCAACTCGCCCTCCTCCTCGCCCGCGAACGCCACGGCCCCGTACAGACCATCTGCGCCGCCAACGCCCACCACAGCATCACCCGCGCCGCCTGGCTCCTCGGCCTCCCACAACCCGTCGTCATCCCCGCCCCCACCGGCGTCATGGACCTCACCGCACTCCGCGACGCCCTCCTCCGCAACGACGGCCCCCTCCTCGTCACCGCCACCGCAGGCACCACCGACACCGGCCAGATCGACCCCCTCACCGACATCGCCGATCTCACCACCACCCACGGCGCCGACCTCCACATCGACGCCGCCTACGGCGGCCCCCTCCTCTTCAGCCCCACCCACCGCCACACCCTCCGCAGCCTCCACCGCGCCCACAGCGTCACCCTCGACCTGCACAAACTCGGCTGGCAACCCGCATCAGCCGGCATCCTCGCCGTCCACCACCACCACGACCTCGACGCCCTCCACCACCACGCCCCCTACCTCAACGCCGACGACGACACCGACGCAGGCCTCCCCGACCTCCTGGGCCGCTCCCTCCGCACCACCCGCCGGCCCGACGCCCTCAAAATCGCCGTCACCCTCCAAGCACTCGGCCGCGACGGACTCGCCGACCTCATCGACCGCACCATCGCCACCGCCCACCACCTCGCCGACCTCATCGACCAGCACCCGGCACTCGAGCTCTACGACCGCCCCACCATCAGCACCGTCCTCTTCCGCCCCACCCACACCGACGACACCACCGTCGCCGCCATCCGCCGCACCCTCCTCAACCAAGGCCACGCCGTACTCGGCCGCGCCCGCACCGACGACCGCCTCTGGCTCAAAGCCACCCTCCTCAACCCCCACACGACCCCCGACGACCTCCAGCAGCTCCTCACCCTCGTCACCCACGCCCACGCCCACACCCGCACCGCCACGGAAGGCAGCACCCCCCGATGACCGACCGGACCACCCCCGCCGGCGACCGGACCCACGACCTCCTCGGCATCGGCCTCGGCCCCTTCAACCTCTCCCTCGCCGCCCTCGCCGACCGCATCCCCACCGCCCTCGGCACCCTCCTCACCACCGCCTTCTACGAACAACGCCCCGCCTTCCACTGGCACCCCGGTCTCCTCATCGACGGCGCCACCCTCCAAGTCCCCTTCCTCGCCGACCTCACCACCCTCGCCGACCCCACCAGCCCCTGGACCTTCCTCAACTACCTCCGCACCCGCGAACGCCTCTACCCCTTCTACTTCGCCGAGCAGTTCCACATCCACCGCGCCGAATACGACGCCTACTGCCGCTGGGTCAGCGAACAACTCCCCACCATCCACTTCAACCACCAGGTCGACGCCATCCGCTGGAACACCGACCACTCGCACTTCGACGTCGACTACACCCGACTCGGCCACGACGGCGAAGCCCGAACACCCGGCCGCACCCACACCCGCCACATCGCCCTCGGCGTCGGCACCGCTCCCTTCATCCCCGAACCCCTCCGCCCCCTCGCGGAAGCCCCCGGCACCCCTGTCATCCACTCCGCCGACTACCTCCACCACCGCGAAGACCTCCTCCGCGCCGACCACATCACCGTCATCGGCTCCGGCCAGTCAGGCGCCGAAATCTTCCTCGACCTCCTCCGCGCCCGCCCCCGCGGCATCGAGAGGATCCACTGGCTCGCCCGCACCCAGGCCTTCGCACCCATGGAGTACTCAAAACTCGGCCTCGAACACTTCACCCCCGACTACACCCACTACTTCCACGCACTCCCCGAACACGTACGCGACACCCTCGTCCCCCAGCAATGGCAACTCCACAAAGGCATCGACACCGACACCATCGCCGCCATCCACGACGAGCTCTACCGCCGCACCCTCCACGGCGGCTGGCCCGACGCCACCCTCACCCCCGGCGTCAGCGTCCGCACCGCAGGCCGCCTCTCCGGCAGCGGCAACCGCATCGAACTCCACCTCGAACACACCCAACAGGCCACCCGAAGCCGCCTCACCACCGACGCCGTCGTCCTCGCCACCGGCTACCGCGAACGCCCCCTCGACACCCTCCTCACCGGCATCGCCCCCCACATCCACCGCGACACCCGAGGACGCCCCCGCATCCACACCGACTTCCGCCTCGACCTCGACCCCACCATCACCGGCAACATCTACGTACAGAACGCCGAACGCCACACCCACGGAGTCGGCGCCCCCGACCTCGGACCCCCCCCGGGAAGCCCTGCGATCACGGCCTTTCCCCTTGTTCCGTCCTCCACTCTTCCCGGGGGCGTGGGCGCCTTCGAGGCGGACCCGCCGAGTCCCGGTCCTGCGAGGTCGAAAGGCCTGCCGACGGCCGGCCCCAACATGCCATGATGAGCCTCATGTTCATGATCACCGCCGCTACGGCCGCCCCCACCCCGGCCGGGGTGGGGGCGGCCGTAGCGGCGGTGATCATGAACATGAGGCTCATCATGGCATGTTGGGGCCGGCCGTCGGCAGGCCTTTCGACCTCGCAGGACCGGGACTCGGCGGGTCCGCCTCGAAGGCGCCCACGCCCCCGGGAAGAGTGGAGGACGGAACAAGGGGAAAGGCCGTGATCGCAGGGCTTCCCGGGGGCGTGGGCGCCTTCGAGGCGGACCCGCCGAGTCCCGGTCCTGCGAGGTCGAAAGGCCTGCCGACGGCCGGCCCCAACATGCCATGATGAGCCTCATGTTCATGATCACCGCCGCTACGGCCGCCCCCATCCCGGCCGGGGTCCACATATTCATCACCGTCCTCGGAATCGCAGCCGTCTGCTACGGAGGAAGATGGGCCTTCGACATCCGAGGCGCCATCGGCGCCACGCTGGCACGCAGACGGGCCGCCATGGAGGTCAAGGCACAGCAGACCGGCAACCTCGGCCTCACCCAGAGCGACGGGGTCGGGCCGTCGTTCTTCAGATTCCTCGGAATCGTCATCACCGCGGGAGGACTCGTCATGCTCGGCCTGAGCGCGATCGAGGCAACCACCTGACCCCGGCCCACCGCACCGGAAACACACCGGCGGCCGCCCTCCCCGAGGAGAACGGCCGCCCCACACACCCACCACCGGCTAGAACACCGGCACACCGTCCCGCGTCAGACGCCAGTCCACCGACGCGAACTCCGCCGGATCAACCGAACCCTTCGCCTGTACCCACCCGATGATCGTGTTCCGGATCTCATCCGAATTCGCCCACAACTGCTTCGCACCCGGCACATGCGGGAAGTTGCCGCCACCACTGGCCCGATAGTTGTTCACCGCGAACACGAACCGCGCCGCCGGATCCACCGGCGCCCCCTCGAACGACAACCCCACGATCCGCGAACCCACCGGCTTCGCGATGTCGATGTCGTACGTCACGCCAGAGACCACGTCATAGTTGTAATCCGGAATGTTCTCCGCATTCGTCAACTTCGACGTATCCACCGGAGCCCCGGCCGCCGTCTGCACGTAGTACCTCACCGAGTACTCCAGATAGTCCTTCAGCTGCGCCCCCGTCAGAAGCCGCGCCTCCAGAGTGTTCTCGAACGGATACAGCCCCGCCGCATCCTTGATCGTCACCTCGCCCGCGGGGATCGACGCCGTACGCGAGAAACACGCCGCCTGCGACAGCACCGGCAACGCCGCGTACTCACCGCCCGCCAACGCCTCCCTCACCGTCTCCGCCTGCACCAGATTGATCAGATCGATGACCGGCTCGTCCTTCCACGGGGCCTCCGCCGTCGACATCGCCGCCACCGACGTACCGATCACCTGGTTCACATACGCCACCACCTTCGTGTGCTCGTCCCCGAGCAACGACGTGATCCGCGGATCCTCCGGCACGGTGTTCGAGTTCAACACCGACGCGCCGACCTTCTCGACCACCCAACGGCCCTTCTCCCACACCAGGTCGAAGTCGAACAGCGTCAACCGCTGCCCCCACTTCAACGGCTCCGAGAGAACAACCTGCTCACCCGTCTCCTTGTTCGTCACGAAATACTCAGGAATCTCCGAGTGCGCGTGACCCACCAGAATCGCATCGATCCCCGGCACCTGCTCCGCCACCAGGCCCGCCGCATTCTCCACATACGGCAACTGATCCCCGTACGACGACGTACCCGACGAACCCGAATGCGCCGAAACGATCACCACGTCCGCACCCATCGAACGAAGCTTCGGCACCCACTTCGCCGCCTGCTCCTCAAGACCCGGGAACACCATCTTCCCGCCCACATTCGCCTTGTCCCAGATCGCGATACCAGGATTCGTCAACCCGAGAACCGCCACCCGCACATCACGGCCATGCGGCGTACGCACCCGCTTGATCACATACGGAGCAAACGCCGGCCGCAACGTCTTCGCATCCAGGGCATTCGCACCCAGCAACGGGAAATCACACTGCTGCTCGAACTTCCGCAACACCGGAATGCCGTAGTTGAACTCGTGGTTCCCGAGCGCCGCCGCGTCATAACCGATCTTGTTCATCGCCTGCGCCATCGGATGCACCGGACCACGCCTCGCCGTGATCGGATCGATCTTCGCGTAGTAGTACGACAACTGCGTGCCCTGGATGGTGTCACCCGCATCGATCAAAAGGGTGTTCGCACGGCCCCGGTCCTCACGGATCCGGTCCACCAGTGTCGAGATCTTCGCCAGCCCGACATCGTTGTGCGCCGAGTCGTCGAACTCCTTGTCCGTGAAGTAGTCCCAGTTGAAGACGTTCCCGTGCAGGTCCGTCGTCCCCATCACCGTGAACGAGTACCGCTTCGACGGACGGCCGTGACCGTGCCCCTTCGGCTCCGAGGCCGCAGCAGCCCCCGCGCCGACCCCTCCCGCCAGTGCCACACCCGCACCGGCGACGGCCGAACGGCCCAGAAACTTCCTACGGTTCAACGGCATCCTTGACTCCTCGTTCGAGCGAACAACGCGCGTAGATTCTGGCCCAGCCACCCCCACCCGCAACACCCCCAGCAGGTTTCGATCTGGTGACCAGCAGCCCCGCCCCCCACGGCCGCCATCCCACCGGTGCGACCCCATGGACGCTCATCGGAGCGCCCCGCCGCACAATTCAACAGTTGTCAATAGCCCTTCATCAAAAGGCTGTTGGACAGTCATGCAGAGACAATTACCTACCCGCAGGTAAGGTCTAGGCTCGAACCATGCGCCGAGCGAAAATCGTTTGTACCCTGGGACCCGCAACCGACACATACGAGCAGATCAAAGCACTCGTCGAAGCGGGAATGGACATCGCCCGCCTCAACCTCAGCCACGGCACCTACGCCGAACACGAAGAGCGCTACCACCGCGTACGCAAAGCCTCCGAGGAAACCGGTCGCAGCGTAGGAATCCTCGCCGACCTTCAAGGCCCGAAGATCCGCCTCGGCCGCTTCGCCGAAGGCCCCGTACTCCTTGAACGCGGCGACGACTTCACCATCACCGTCGAACCCATGGAAGGCGACCGCACCACCTGCGGCACCACCTACGACGGCCTCGCCTCCGACGTCACCGCCGGCGAACGCATCCTCATCGACGACGGCCGCGTCACCCTCGAAGTCACCGAGGTCGACGGACCCCGTGTCCACACCACCGTCATCGAAGGCGGCATGGTCTCCGACCACAAGGGACTGAACCTCCCCGGCGTCGCCGTCTCCGTCCCCGCACTCAGCGAAAAGGACATCGAAGACCTCCGCTGGGCCATCCGCACGGGCGCCGACATCATCGCCCTCTCCTTCGTGCGCAGCGGACGCGACATCGACGACGTCCACCGCATCATGGACGAGGAGGACCGCCGCCTTCCCGTCATCGCCAAGGTCGAGAAGCCCCAGGCCGTCGACAACATCGACGACATCGTCGCCGCCTTCGACGGCATCATGGTCGCCCGCGGCGACCTGGGCGTCGAAATGCCCCTGGAGCAGGTCCCGATCGTCCAGAAGCGCGCCGTCAAACTCGCCAAGCGCAACGCCAAGCCGGTCATCGTCGCCACCCAGATGCTCGACTCGATGATCGACAACTCCCGCCCCACCCGCGCCGAGGCCTCCGACGTCGCCAACGCCGTCATCGACGGCACGGACGCCGTGATGCTCTCCGGCGAGACCAGCGTCGGCAAGTACCCCGTCGAGACCGTCCGCACCATGGCGCGCATCGTCGAAGCGGCCGAGGAGGACATCCTCGCCAAGGGCCTCCCGCCCCTCACCGACCGCAACAAGCCCCGCACCCAGGGCGGCGCGGTCGCCCGCGCGGCAGCCGAGATGGGCGACTTCCTCGGCGCGAAATTCCTGGTGGCCTTCACCCAGAGCGGCGACACCGTCAAGCGCCTCTCCCGCTACCGCTCCCCGATCCCGCTCCTCGCCTTCACCCCGGACCAGGCCACCCGCGCGCAGCTGAACCTGACGTGGGGCGTCGAGACGTTCCTGGGGCCGCACGTGGAGTCGACGGACGCGATGGTGGCGCAGGTGGACGAGGAACTGCTGCGGATCGGCCGCTGCCAGAAGGGCGACATCGTGGTCATCACGGCCGGGTCCCCGCCAGGAGTCGCGGGCTCGACGAACCTGGTACGGGTGCACCACATCGGCGAGGACGACAGCCCGGAGTGACGGTCGTCAGTACTTCGGCCCGACGTGAGCGTCCATGAGGGCGACGGACGCCCGTCGGGCTACGGAGATGTTGTACGGGTCGCTGCCGCGAGCCAGGGTGGTCCACTCCACGCCGACGGAGGTGAGCGTGTCACCGAACAGTTTGCGGATGTCGTCGGACTTGTTGGTGAAGAAGTACCGGGGATATTCGTAGCGCTTCCGCTCACCACGGACCAGACGAGTGGTCCAGTTGATGATCCGGCAGCCGTCGGAGTGGATGAGGCCGCGGATGAAGTCCCAGGGGTGGGCGTCCACGATCTGTTGTTGCCACAGTTCGAGGGTGATCTCGCGGTCGTGCTTCTTCCCTGGTCCATGCTGAGGGAACAGGCAGGGCCAGTGCTTGCTGAAGCTTGTGACGTACTGGCAGCCCTGACTCTGTAACCGGCAAACCTTGTTGGTCGGCCGTGTGCGCTGTACGGCCTCGACGCAGGCTTCGATGAGCCCCGGCCACGCGTCAGCGCACGCGATGCGGAGGGAGTACACGCCCCGCTTGGTGGAACTGACGCATCCATCGCCGAGACAGAGGCCGAGCAGGTACGAGTACGCGGCGGGCTCATCCGGGAGTCTCGGGGTGGCGCAGCACCGGGGGCATTCGGCGCCCCGGCAATGTCCGAGGGGCTCTATTCGCTTCAGCCAGGCACGGATGGCGGCTGGGGAGATGCCGGTCTGCTTGCTGACAGAGTTCTGACTGAAGCCCTGAGTGACCAGTGCCAGGGCGCGTTTGCGAGTGTCGAGGTCGTACACAGAGGCGATCTTTGTTCGGTCGGATCGATCGGGCACTGTGAAGCGCCGTTGTTCACACTTTCACGTGATCTTCCGAAATTCCGCCGAAGCCTTGGAATCTAAGGAAAAGTGCCCCGGGTGGGACTCGAACCCACACTGTATGCTGTTTGAGAGCATCGCCTGCTGCCGATTGGGCTACCGGGGCCCAAGGAATCGAAGGTGGCCTCCGACCCGCTGCCAAGCCACCATACCGCAGCTAGGTAGGCTCGTGGGAGCTGTACCTGCCCTGGACCAAGGAGCCCCGTGACCACCCCCGAGTCGCCCCAGCCCGTAGACGCCGTCGACGACGACAAGTCGCACGTCCCGCCGCTGACGACCCGCGTCGTCATCGCCGAGGACGAGGCGCTCATCCGCCTCGACCTCAAAGAGATGCTGGAGGAAGAGGGCTACTCGGTCGTCGGCGAGGCCGGGGACGGGCAGCAGGCCGTCGAGCTGGCGCGGGAGCACCGCCCGGACCTCGTGATCCTCGATGTGAAGATGCCGGTCCTCGACGGGATCTCGGCCGCCGAGAAGATCACCGAGGAGTCCATCGCCCCGGTCCTGATGCTGACGGCGTTCTCCCAGCGCGACCTAGTCGAGCGGGCCCGGGACGCCGGTGCGATGGCGTATCTGGTGAAGCCGTTCAGCAAGAGCGACGTGGTCCCCGCCATCGAGATGGCCGTGTCGCGGTTCGCGGAGCTGAAGGCGCTGGAGAGCGAGATCGCGGACCTCTCGCAGCGGCTGGAGACCCGGAAGCTGGTGGACCGGGCGAAAAGCATCCTGCAGACGGATTACGGGCTCTCCGAGCCGGCGGCGTTCCGCTGGATCCAGAAGACGTCGATGGACCGCCGGATGTCGATGCAGCAGCTGGCGGAGGCGCTGATCGAGGACGCCGAGGAGAAGAAGAAGGCCGCCGAGTAGGCGCCTGCGCAGACAACGGGAAGGGCCTGCCACCGGAGGTGTCCGGGGGCAGGCCCTTCCCGTGTGCGGGGGTGCTCAGTCCTCGCCGAGGTAGGCCTTGCGGACCGACTCGTCGTGGAGGAGGTCGGCCCCGGTGCCGGAGAGGACGACCTTGCCGACCTCCATGACGTGGCCGTGGTCCGCGAGGGAGAGGGCCGCCTGGGCGTTCTGCTCGACGAGCAGGATCGTGGTGCCCGACGCCTTGAGCTCGACGATGGTCTCCATGATCTTCTGCATCATGATCGGGGAGAGGCCCATCGAGGGCTCGTCGAGCATGAGCAGCTTGGGCTGCGACATGAGTGCGCGTCCCATGGCGAGCATCTGCTGCTCGCCTCCGGAGAGTGTTCCGGCGGCCTGCTTCCGTCGTTCCCCGAGGATGGGGAAGAGGTCGTAGGCGCGCTGGACGTCCTTCTCGATGCCTGCCTTGTCGTTGCGGAGGTAGGCGCCGAGGAGGAGGTTCTCGGCGATCGTCAGCCGGGGGAAGATGTGGCGTCCCTCGGGGGAGTGGGCGATGCCCAGGGAGACGATCTTGTGTGCCGGGATGTTGGTGAGCGGTTTGCCCTCGAAGAGGATGCGGCCGCCGGCGGGCTTGAGGAGTCCGGAGAGGGTGCGCAGGGTGGTGGTCTTGCCCGCGCCGTTGGTGCCGATGAGGGTGACGACCTGGCCGGCTTCGACGGTGAAGGAGATCCCCTTGACGGCTTCGATCTTGCCGTAGGCGACGCGGAGGTCTTCGACCTCGAGCAGTGCGGTCATCGGGTGTCCTCCTCCTCGGTGGTGGTGGCGGGCTTGGCTGTGCCGGCCGCCGTGGCCTCGGCGGCTGCGACCTCGGCGGCTTCTTCGGCGCCGGGGGCGCCTTCGAAGGGGGTGCCGAGGTAGGCGGCGACGACGCGTTCGTCGCCCTGGACGACGGGGGCGGTGCCCTCGACGAGTTTCTCGCCCTGGACGAGGACGGCGACGCGGTCGCAGAGGTTGAAGATGAACCGCATGTCGTGCTCGATGACGAGTACGGCGATGCCCTGGTCCCGGATGGCGAAGATGAGTTCTTCGGTGACGCGGGTTTCCTGGGGGTTCATGCCGGCGGTGGGCTCGTCCAGGAGGAGGAGGCCGGGGTCGCTGGCGAGGGCGCGGGCGATTTCCAGCTTGCGCTGGTCTCCGTAGGGGAGGTTGCGCGCGAGGTGGTCGGCCTTGTCGGCGAGGCCGATGAACTCGAGGAGTTCCATGCAGCGTTCGCGGCTGGCGTTCTCCGCCTTCTTGTAGCCGGGCAGGCGCAGGAGGGCGGACCAGAGGCCTTCCTTGGTCCTGGTGTGGCGTCCGACGAGGACGTTCTCCAGGACGGTCATGTTGGCGAAGAGGCGGATGTTCTGGAAGGTGCGGGCGATGCCTGCCTGGGTGACGAGGTGGGGCTTGGGCGGCAGGACGGTGCCTTTGTAGCTGACCTTGCCCTCGGTGGGGACGTAGAGGCCGGTGAGGCAGTTGAAGAAGGTGGTCTTGCCGGCGCCGTTGGGTCCGATGAGGCCGACGATCTCGCCGGCGTTGACGGTGAGGTCGACGCCTCGTACGGCGGTGAGGCCGCCGAAGCGCATGGTGACGCCGCTGGCGTCGAGGACGGTGGTGCCGGTGGGTGCGTCTGTCTTGGTCATGGTGGTCACGCCCCCGCCTTCGTGGTGCCGGCGGCTGTGTCGGTGAGTGGTGTGTCCGGTGGTACGTCGAGTTGGCCGGTCTCGTGGAATTCGAGCTGCTTCCTGCGGTCGGCGACGAGCCCTTCGGGGCGGAAGCGCATCAGGAGGATGAGTGCGAGTCCGAAGAGGAAGAGCTGGTAGTCCTGCATGAACTGCAGCTTGGCCGGGATGAGGTAGAGCAGTGCGGCGCCGACGAGGGGTCCGCTGAGGGTTCCCATGCCGCCGAGGACGACGGCGGCCAGGAGGAACACGGAGTTCGGGGGTACCGATCCGGCGAACTGGTACTGCTCGGGGGTGACCGTGTAGGAGACGTGCGCCTGCACGGTTCCGGCGAGGCCGGCGAGGGTGGCGCCGAGGGCGAAGGCGAGCAGTTTGAGCCGGAAGGCGTTGATGCCCATGGCGGTGGCCGCTGTTTCGTCCTCGCGGATGGCGACCCAGGCGCGGCCGATGCGGGATTCTCCGGAGCGTCGGAAGACGAGGACGACGACGGCGGTGAAGAGGAGCATCAGCAGGTAGTAGTTGGCGGACCTGCCGAGGGTGATGCCGCCGATGTCGTGGCTGAGGCCGAAGTCGAAGCCGAAGAGGTTGAGGTCGGGGATGCTGGGGATGCCCTGGGAGCCGTTGGTGAGGTCGGGGCCGCTGACGCCGTTGAGGGCGTTGACGGTGAGGCGGAAGATCTCTCCGAATCCGAGGGTGACGATGGCGAGGTAGTCGCCGCGGAGGCGGAGGGTCGGGGCGCCGATGACGACGCCGAAGACGAGTGAGACCGCGGCTCCGGTGAGGACGGCGGCCCAGAAGGGGAACTGGACGCCGACGGGGGAGAGAGGGCTGCCGGAGACGAGTGCCGCGGCGTAGGCGCCGACGCCGAGGAAGGCGACGTAGCCGAGGTCGAGGAGGCCGGCGAGGCCGACGACGACGTTGAGGCCGAGTGCGACGGTCGCGAAGATGAGGATGTTGGCGCCGATGAGGGCGTATTCCTCGTTCTGCTGGGTGAAGGGGAAGCAGAAGGCCGCGACGAGTGCGGCGCACAGGGTGACGTTGCGGTGCTTGGAGGTCAGCGCGGTGACGCGGGCGATGAGTCCGGCCCGGGTGAGTGCGGTGAATCCGAAGGCGACGGCGATGACGTAGCCGATGAAGAGTTCGGCGTACTCGGTGTCGATGCCGTAGGTGAAGACCTCGAGGGCGACGCCGAAGGCGGCGGCGATGATGAGGATCTCGGCCCAGGCGGGGAGGGCTTTGATGCGGTCGGGTCCCGGCGCGCGGAGGCTGTGGAGGAATCGGTTGAGCGCGCTGGGGGTGGTGTTGTCGTCGAAGGGCTGGTCGTCGGGGAGGCCCAGGGAGGCGATGGTGGCGATGATCGCGCCGGCGAGGCTGACCCAGGCTCCGGGTTCGAGTTCGATCAGTCCGAGGAGGTTGCCGTTGTCGTCCTTGGTGACGATGACGGCGATGACGGTGTAGGCGGTGGTGAGGAGGGTGCCGAGGGCGAGGAGCCTGGTGGGGCTGTTGGTGCCGCCGGGGGTGAGCCAGCGCAGGCCCTTGACGCCGTATCCGGAGAGGGCGAAGAGGAGGGTGAGTGCCGCGCTGATGAGGGTGAGGACCTGGAGTCCGCCGGGGTACCCGGTGACGGTGAGGTCGCCGGGGAAGGTGTCGGTGTAGGTCCAGGCGAGGAAGGTGCCGATGAGGGCGAGTGCGGCGCCGGTGGTGGTGGCGGCGCGTGCTGCTGCGGTGGGCAGGGGGAGCAGGGCGGTGTTGGTGGTCATGGGTATCACGCCCTGTCCGCGACGCGTTCGCCCAGCAGGCCTTGCGGGCGTATGAGGAGGACGAGGATGAGGAGCACGAAGGCCCATACGTCCTTCCAGGCGCCGCCTCCGAAGAGTTCCATGCCGGGTACGTCGCTCATGTAGCCGGTGGCGAGGGCTTCGGCGACGCCGAGGACGACTCCGCCGAGCATGGCGCCGTAGATGTTGCCGATGCCGCCGAGGACGGCCGCGGTGAAGGCCTTGAGGCCCATGATGAAGCCCATGCGGAAGCCGATCTGGCCGTTCTTGAGCCCGTAGGCGACGGCGGCGACGGCGGCGAACGCGGCACCGATGGCGAAGGCCATGACGATGATGCGGTCGGTGTTGATGCCCATGAGCTTGGCGGTGTCGGGGTCCTGGCTGGTGGCCTGCATGCCGCGGCCGGCGCGTGTCTTGGAGACGAAGAGACCGAGGGCGAGCATGCAGATGGGTGCGGCGATGAGGACGAAGAGGTCGCCGCGCTGGATGTTGGCGCCGAAGATGTCGATCGCCTCACCCTTGAACTGGGGGAAGGAGCGGTCCTTGGTGGCGTCGGGGTACCACATCCAGACGGCCTGCTGGAGTGCGAGGGAGAGGCCGATGGCGGTGATGAGGGGGGCTAGGCGTGGCGCCGTGCGCAGTGGCCGGTAGGCGAAGCGTTCGGCGGCGACGCTGACGGCGACGGAGCACATGACTCCGCCGGCGATCATGAGGGGTATCGCGGCGAGCAGGGAGAGTCCGGACGGAAGCCCGAGGTAGACCGTGAGGGCTCCGAAGCCCCCGATCATGAAGATCTCGCCGTGCGCGAAGTTGATGAGCTGGATGATTCCGTAGACCATCGTGTAACCGATCGCGATGAGACCGTACATCGCGCCGAGGATGAGTCCATTGGCCAGCTGTTGCGGCAGTTCGTTCACCGCAGGGCCTCCGTGGAGTGGTTCGGATATGGCACCGCGCGGGAGTGCTCGTAGCGCTCCCGCGCGGTCTTGTGTGCGTGTGCTGTGGGCGTGGGGTCCGTGGTGGACCTACTTGACGGCCTCGCTGAGCTTGGAGGTCCACTTGCCGCTGGTGACCTGGTAGGCGGTCATCATGGTGTTGGTGGTGTCGCCGTACTCGTCGAAGGAGACGGGGCCGGTGACGCCGTCGAACTTGACCTGGGACATGGCTTCGAGGACCTGGATGCGGGCGTCCTCGGGGAGCTTGCCGTCGTTGTCGGCGACGACGGCCTTGACGGCCTCGATGATGGACCAGGTGGCGTCGTAGGTGCCGCCGCCGTAGGCCTCGTAGGCGTCCTTGTACCCGGCGGTCTTGTAGTCGGCGATGAACTTCTTGGCGGAGTCGAGTTCCTCGACGGGCTTGCCGACGGAGGTCGCGATGTCGCCTTCGGCCTTCTTGTTGAGGCTGATGAAGTCGGCGCTGTACATGCCGTCGCCGCCCATGAGGGGGATCTGGACGCTGTCCTTGAGCTGCTGGCTCAGGGGGGCGCCGGCGGGGTATTCGCCGCCGTAGTAGACGGCCTTGGCGCCGGAGCGCTTGACCTTGGTGACGACGGAGTTGAAGTCGCGGTCGTCGGGGTTGATGTGGTCGGCTCCGACGATCTTGCCGCCGAGCTCGGTGAAGGTGGTCTTGAAGGAGGCGGCGAGGCCGGCGCCGTAGGGCTTCTGGTCGTCGATGAGGTAGACGTCCTTGACCTTGGCGTTGTCGAAGAGGTACTTCGCGGCGAAGGCGCCCTGGATCGCGTCCGTGGTGGCGGTGCGGAAGTAGGTCTTGAAGGGGCGCTTCTTGTCGCCGGTCTTCCAGTTGTTGCCCTGGGTCAGCTCGGTGCCGGTGTTGGCGGGGGAGACCTGGGTGAGGTTGGCGTCGTTGAGCGGCTTCTGCATCGACTGCGAGACGCCGGAGTTCAGGGGGCCGACGACGCCGAGGAGGTCCTTGTTGCCGATGAACTTCTGGGCGTTCTGCTGGCCGACGGAGGGCTGGGCCTGGTCGTCGAGCGCCTGGAGTTCGAATTTGATGCCGGGGACGGTCTTGTCCGCGTTGGCGGTCTTGACGGCGAGGTCGGCGGAGTTCTTGATGCCGAGACCGAGGGCGGAGAGGTCGCCGGTCAGGGGTGCGTCGACACCGATGACGACGGTCTGGGTGTCGCCGCCGCCGCTGCTCTTCGAGTCGTCGTCGCGCGATCCGCAGGCGGTGAGGGTCAGTGCGCCTGTGGTGAGCACTGTGGTGAGTATGAGCAAAGAACGGTGTCGCACGAAAGGTCCTTTCCCTGGCGCGGCCTCCTCTGCTGAGGTGCCGTGACGATCGCCGGGCCGTACTGGTCGATACAGGGCCGTGCAGCAGACGCGCCCGGCGGCGCGGTGACTGGCCGTGACTCTAAGGGCAGGTGAGGGGGTGCGGGATGGGTCCGGTGATGATGTGACTGTCTTGTTATGCCGTGGGGAAGGCTTGTTGGCCGCAGTGTGGAGGTGTACGGCTTTTGCCCGGGCGGCGGAGTGACCGCATGGTGAGAACCCGCAGCTCTGCTAAGGGGCTTGGGGTGATCTTGGTGCTGTCGCGCGAATCGGGGCGCAAGGGGCATGCGGGGGTGTCGGCCGCCGATGACGACTCGAAGAGCAGCGGCGGCGGCGACACCCAGACNGGCGCGGGGCGGGCCGGGCGACGATTTTCGTGTATTGCACACATGTTACGCAGTGTTACATGTGTGGGATGTGTGTGATGCGCCGTGAGGGTGGTATCGCTGTTGAAGTGGCTCATGGAACGGGAGTTACGGTCAAGGGAGTTGACCCTCCGTGTCCGTCAACTTCACGTCAACGCTTCGTATATGGGTCTGCCCGGTCCGGATAGCGGTGTGCTTTCCGGCCGGGCAGGAGGGGGTTGAGGGGCGTGGGTCAGCCGGCGGCGGGGCCCGGTGCGTCGCGGAGCAGGCAGGTGAGGCGGGCGGTGCAGACCCGCTTGTCGTGCTCGTCGGTGATGACGATCTCGTACGTGGCGGTGGAGCGGCCGCGGTGCACGGGGGTGGCGACGCCGGTGACGAGGCCGTTGCGGACGCCGCGGTGGTGGGTGCAGTTCAGGTCGACACCGACGGCGAGCTTGGTGGCGCCGCCGTGGAGCATGGAGCCGATGGAGCCGAGGGTCTCGGCGAGGACGGCCGAGGCGCCGCCGTGGAGGAGTCCGTAGGGCTGGGTGTTGCCTTCGACGGGCATGGTGCCCACGACCCGGTCGGCGGAGGCCTCGACGACGGTGACGCCCATGCGCTCGCCGAGGTGGCCGGCGGAGAAGAGTGCGGGGAGGTCGACGCCGAGTGCCGCGTACTCGTCGATGATCTCCTGGGGGAACGTGGGTGCGGTGTGCTCGCCCATGGGGTCCGGCTCCGATCGTGTGCGGTCGTTCGTTGCTGTGTGCACTGTTCTTATCAGACGGCTGAGCGTGCGCTTAGGGGCGCTCAGGCGGTTTCGAACCGTACGACGACCGATTTGCTGGCGGGGGTGTTGCTGGTGTCCGCGGTGGCGTCGAGGGGGACGAGCACGTTGGTCTCCGGGTAGTACGCGGCGGCGCAGCCGCGTGCGGTGGGGTAGTGGACGACGCGGAAGCCGGGGGCGCGGCGTTCGACGCCGTCCTTCCATTCGCTGACGAGGTCGGTGTAGGCGCCGTCGGCGAGGCCGAGGGCCCGGGCGTCCTCGGGGTTGACCATCACGATGCGGCGACCGCCCCTGATGCCTCGGTAGCGGTCGTCCAGGCCGTAGATCGTGGTGTTGTACTGGTCGTGGGAGCGCAGCGTCTGGAGGAGCAGCCTGCCTTCGGGGAGCGCGGGGTGTTCGACGGGTGCGGCGGTGAAGTTCGCCTTGCCGGTGGCGGTGGGGAAGCGGCGTTCGTCGCGCGGGGCGTGGGGGAGGGTGAATCCGCCGGGCCGGGCCACGCGGGTGTTGAAGTCCTCGAAGCCGGGGACGACGCGGGAGATGCGGTCGCGGATCGTGCCGTAGTCCTTCTCGAAGTCCTCCCAGGGGGTGGTGGAGGCGGGGCCGAGGACGGCGCGGGCGAGGCGGGCGACGATCGCGGGTTCGGAGAGCAGGTGGGGGCTCGCGGGGGTGAGGTTGCCGCGTGAGGCGTGGACCATGCCCATGGAGTCCTCGACGGTGACGAACTGCTTCCCGCCGGCCTGTACGTCCTTGTCGGTGCGGCCGAGGGTGGGCAGGATCAGGGCGCGGGTGCCGGTGACGGCGTGCGAGCGGTTGAGTTTGGTCGAGACGTGGACGGTGAGCCGTGCGCGTCGCATGGCGGCCTCGGTGACGGCGGTGTCGGGGGTGGCGCCGACGAAGTTGCCGCCCATGGCGAAGAAGACCTTGGCGTCGCCGTCGCGGAGCGCCTGGATGGACCGTACGACGTCGTAGCCGTGGTGCCGGGGCGAGGTGATGCCGAATTCCTGGTCGAGGGCGTCGAGGAAGGCGGTGGAGGGCCGTTCGAAGATGCCCATGGTGCGGTCGCCCTGGACGTTGGAGTGGCCGCGTACGGGGCAGACGCCGGCGCCGGGCCTGCCGATGTTGCCGCGCAGGAGGAGGAGGTTGACGACTTCGCGGATGGTCGGCACGGAGTGCTTGTGCTGGGTGAGGCCCATGGCCCAGCAGACGATGGTGCGTTCCGACGCGAGGATCATGGCGAGCGCCTGTTCGATGGCGTCGCGGTCGAGGCCGGTGGCGGTGAGGGTGTCGTCCCAGTCGGCGGCGCGGGCCGCTTCGGCGAATTCCTCGTAGCCGTGGGTGTGTTCGGCGATGAAGGCGGTGTCGACGGCGCCGTCGGCCTCGATGATCATTTTGTTGAGGAGGCGGAAGAGCGCCTGGTCGCCGCCGATGCGGATCTGGAGGAAGAGGTCGGTGAGGGCGGCGCCCTTGAGCATGCCGTGGGCGGTCTGGGGGTTCTTGAACCGTTCGAGGCCGGCTTCGGGCAGCGGGTTCACGGAGATGATCTTCGCCCCGGCGGTCTTGGCCTGTTCGAGGGCGGAGAGCATCCGGGGGTGGTTGGTGCCGGGGTTCTGTCCGGCGACGATGATCAGGTCGGCGTGGTGGAGGTCTTCGAGGCTGACGCTGCCCTTGCCGATCCCGATGGTCTCGGTGAGGGCCGAGCCGGACGACTCGTGGCACATGTTGGAGCAGTCGGGCAGGTTGTTGGTGCCGAATTCGCGGGCGAAGAGCTGGAGGAGGAAGGCCGCCTCGTTGCTGGTGCGTCCGGAGGTGTAGAAGAGGGCCTCGTCGGGGGAGGAGAGTGCGGTCAGCTCCTCGGCGATGATCTCGAAGGCGCGTTCCCAGGTCACGGCCTCGTACCGGTCGGCGCCCTCGGGCAGATACACGGGTTGCGTGATGCGTCCCTGCTGGCCGAGCCAGTAGCCGCTGCGGGTGCCGAGGTCGGCGACGGGGTGGGCGGCGAAGAAGTCGGGGGTGACGCGGCGCAGGGTCGCCTCCTCGGCGACGGCCTTGGCGCCGTTCTCGCAGAATTCGGCGGTGTGGCGCTTGTCGCCCTCGGGCCAGGCGCAGCCGGGGCAGTCGAAGCCGTCCTTCTGGTTGACCTTGAGGAGGGTCTGCGCGGTGCGCCGGACGCCCATCTGCTGCTGGGCGATGCGCAGGGTGTGGGCGACGGCGGGCAGTCCGGCGGCGGCGTGCTGGACCGCGTCGATCCGCGGGGCGTCCTGGACCGGGTCACCGGTCGGGGGCTTGGTGGCCATGGTGCTCCCCTTCGAGCCTTCGGCCGCCTCCGGGGCGGTGCGGGCGCGTGTGTCGCGTCCGGCCGGGCCCGTGGCGTCCTGTCTCTTCTTCTTACGCCTTGACAGTCCTTCGATCCTGTCATGCACGCGTGCCGGGTCTCTCCGCGGGAAGCGCGGGGGCGGGGAGGCCGCTCCGGAGGGGGAGCGGTGTCCCGGGCCGGGGGTGGTGGCCGGTCCGGATTGTCAGTGGTCCGTGGCAGGATCGGGGGCGTGGCTGAGACGGCATCGAAGAAGACGGCAGACAACCGACCGCGCCTGCTCCTGATGGACGGGCACTCCCTGGCGTACAGGGCGTTCTTCGCCCTGCCCGCGGAGAATTTCACGACGGCGACGGGGCAGCCGACGAATGCCGTGTACGGCTTCATGTCGATGCTGGCGAACACGCTGCGCGACGAGGCGCCCACGCATTTCGCGGTCGCGTTCGACGTGTCCCGCAAGACCTGGCGTGCGCAGGAGTTCCCCGAGTACAAGGCGAATCGTTCGAAGACCCCCGACGAGTTCAAGGGGCAGGTCGAGCTGATCGGCGAGCTTCTGGACGCGATGCACGCGGACCGGTTCGCGGTGGACGGGTTCGAGGCCGACGACGTCATCGCGACGCTGGCCACGCAGGCCGAGGCGGCGGGCTTCGAGGTGCTGATCGTCACGGGCGACCGGGATTCGTTCCAGCTGATCACGGACAATGTGACGGTGCTCTACCCGACGAAGGGCGTCTCGGAGCTGACGCGCTTCACTCCGGAGAAGGTCCAGGAGAAGTACGGGCTCACGCCTTCGCGGTATCCGGACTTCGCGGCGCTGCGGGGCGACCCCTCGGACAACCTTCCGGGCATCCCCGGTGTGGGTGAGAAGACGGCGGCGAAGTGGATCAACCAGTTCGGTTCGTTCGCGGAGCTGATCGAGCGGGCCGACGAGGTCAAGGGCAAGGCCGGGCAGAATTTCCGGGATCACCTGGACGCGGTGAAGATGAACCGTGTGCTGACCGAGATGGTCCGGGACGTGGAGTTGCCGAAGGCCCCGGCCGAGCTCGAGCGCGCTCCGTACGACCGCACGGCGGTCACGGGCGTGCTGGACATCCTGGAGATCCGTAACCCGAGCCTGCGCGAGCGGCTGCTCGCCGTCGACCCGGGTGCGGAGGAGGCCGGTCCGCCGGAGCCCCTGGCCGGCATCGAGCTGGACGGCGCGGTGCTGGGGTCCGGTGAGGTCGCCCCGTGGCTGGAGGCCCACGGCGGGCAGCCGCTCGGTGTGATGACCGTCGACACCTGGTCGCTGGGGACGGGCACGGTCACGGAGATCGCGCTCGCCGCCGCCGACGGGGCCGCCGCCTGGCTGGACCCGGCCGAGCTCGACGAGGCCGACGAGCAGGCTCTCGCCGCCTGGCTCGCGGACCCGGAGCGGCCCAAGGTCCTGCACAACGCCAAGAACGCCCTGCGGGTCTTCCCCGAGCAGGGCTGGCGGCTGGAGGGCATCACGATGGACACGGCGCTCGCCGCCTATCTCGTCAAGCCCGGCCGCCGTTCCTTCGCCCTGGACGCCCTGGCCGTGGAGTACCTCGGCCGTGAGCTGGCTCCGGCCCCCGCGTCCGACGGGCAGCTGGCGTTCGGCGCGGACGACCGCGCGGAGGCCGACGCCCTGATGGCGCAGGCGCGGGCGGTGCTGGACCTGGGGGACGCGTTCACGACGCGTCTGAAGGAGGTCGGCGCCACCGGACTGCTGCACGACATGGAGCTGCCGACATCGATCATGCTGGCCCGTCTGGAGCGGCACGGCATCGCCGCCGACCGAGCGCATCTGGAGGGCATGGAGCAGCAGTTCGCCGGTGCGGTGCAGCAGGCGGTGAAGGAGGCGCACGCCGCGGTGGGCCGTGAGTTCAACCTCGGCTCGCCCAAGCAGCTCCAGGAAGTGCTCTTCGGTGAGCTGGCCCTGCCGAAGACGAAGAAGACGAAGACGGGCTACACGACCGACGCGGACGCGCTGGCCTGGCTGGCCGCGCAGACCGAGCACGAGCTGCCGGTCATCATGCTGCGCCACCGGGAGCAGGCGAAGCTGAGGGTCACGGTCGAGGGCCTGATCAAGACGATCGGTGGGGACGGCCGCATCCACACCACGTTCAACCAGACGGTCGCGGCGACGGGCCGGCTCTCGTCCACCGACCCGAACCTGCAGAACATCCCCGTGCGTACGGACGAGGGGCGGGCGATCCGCCGGGGCTTCGTGGTCGGCGAGGGCTTCGAGACGCTGATGACGGCCGACTACAGCCAGATCGAGCTGCGGGTGATGGCGCACCTCTCGGAGGACGCCGGTCTGATCGAGGCGTTCACCTCCGGGGAGGACCTTCACACGACGGTCGCCTCGCAGGTGTTCGGCGTCGAGAAGTCGGCCGTCGACGCGGAGATGCGCCGCAAGATCAAGGCGATGTCGTACGGGCTGGCCTACGGGCTCTCCGCGTTCGGCCTCTCCCAGCAGCTGAACATCGAGGCCGGCGAGGCGCGCGGGCTGATGGACACCTACTTCCTGCGGTTCGGCGGGGTGCGCGACTATCTGCACCGCGTCGTGGAGGAGGCCAGGTCCACCGGGTACACGGAGACGATCCTCGGCCGCCGCCGCTACCTCCCGGACCTGAACAGCGACAACCGACAGCGGCGCGAGGCCGCCGAGCGGATGGCGCTCAACGCCCCGATCCAGGGGACGGCCGCCGACATCGTGAAGGTCGCGATGCTGCACGTGGACCGGGCGCTGCGTGAGGCGGAGCTGACGTCGCGGATGCTGCTCCAGGTCCACGACGAAATCGTCCTGGAGATCGCGAAGGGCGAGCGGGAGCAGGTCGAGGAGATCCTCCGCCGCGAGATGTCCACGGCGGTCGAGCTCCGTGCGCCGCTGGACGTCTCGGTCGGCGTCGGCAAGGACTGGGAGACGGCCGCGCACTGACGGCCCTTCCCGGAGCTGCGCTCAGCCGGCGTCCCGGCCGGCCGGGCGGCCCCGTGCGGTGTCCGTACGGGGCGCGTCCGCCGCACGGGGCCCGTCCGCCGGAGGGCGCCCGGACGGGTTCCGCAGCAGCCGCGCCCACGCCCCGTACAGCACCAGGCCGGCCGTCAGGCCCGCCCCGGCGCCGAAGCACGCGGTCGGGATGATGTCGAGGGGCGTGTCGGCGTGCCCGAAGCAGGCGTACCAGCGGGCACACCGGTGGACGACGCCCAGCAGGACGCACAGCGCCAGGAGCGCACCCGCCCACCTGCGTTCGGCCCGGCTCAGCACCGGCACGGACGCCGGGACCGGGACCGGCCCGGTGCGCCGCAGGCCCGTGTACGTGAACCACGCCAGGACCACCAGGGCCAGGGCCGAACTGCCGTACTGGACGATCTGGAACACCGGGTGGCCGCCGACGCTCCGGCCGAGGACGGGGATCAGCTCCGTGCCCCACCGGTCGTGATGCGTGAAGGCGTCCCACACGACGTGGGTCCCCGACCGATGACGGCGGACACGACGAACCACACCGCCTCGGGGAAAGCAGGGCGGCCCGGCTCACGACGGCGCCCCCGCACGAACGTGTGCACGCGTCCCCGCGCGGCCACGGGCAGCAGCGCGACGAGCGGTTCGCGCAGCATCAGCCAGAGCGCCACCAGGACGCCGGTGACGAGGACATCCACGGTGAACACTCCCCATACGGCGTGTGTCACCTCGCCGAACTCCATCGCCCCCGGCACGACTGTGTCCGCGTAGTAGGTGAGGTCGGGCGCGAACGACCCGGCGACGAGCGCGGAGGCGACGAGGGGCCCACGGCCCGTGCCGGACCTGCGGATTCCCGGGAGCACGGCGGCTGCGTGGCTGAGCGTGAACGGCATGGCGGCAAGTATGCGTGAGCACGTGTCACCCGCAGCGGCTTCCAGGCGACTTGACGGCCGTGAAGCTGAGAAAGCGGTAAGAACCGGGCGGGGACCAGTGTTCGGGCGGCGGGAGTTGTCGTAGGGTCGCCTGAGTTCTCGCGCGGGGAGCGCGGACAGCCGTCGACGGGGAGGAACCGACACGTATGGCAGCGCAATTCGGCCGCAGGCTGCGCAGGGGGGCCACCACCACCGCGGTGGCCGCCGCCGCCGTGGCAGCCCTCTCCGCCTCTCAGGCCCCCGCGGCACCGCACCCCGACAGCGCCGCGGACGACCGGACCGCGGCGGGTGTGACACCGCCCGGCGACAGCGCGGCCACGGGCAACTCGCCCTACCACACCGACCTCCCGCCGCTCGATACGCCCAACAAGCCCGGTGCGTCCGTCAATCTGCCGGTGACCGGCAGTGCCGAAGCGGGCATACCGGCCACCGTCCTGGCCGCGTACAAGAGGGCCGAGAAGGACCTCGCGAGCACCGACGCCGCGTGCCGCCTGCCGTGGCAGCTCCTCGCCGCGATCGGCAAGGTCGAGTCCGGCCAGGCCCGCGGCGGCAAGGTCGACGCGAACGGCACCACCTTCTCCCCGATCCTCGGCCCGGCGCTCAACGGCCAGGGCTTCGCGCTGATCAAGGACACCGACGGCGGGGCGTACGACGGGGACTCGACCCACGACCGTGCGGTCGGCCCGATGCAGTTCATCCCGTCGACCTGGGCGACCTGGGGCCAGGACGGGAACGGCGACGGGCGCAAGGACCCCAACAACGTCTACGACGCGGCACTGGCCGCCGGCCGTTACCTCTGCGCCGGCCCCCGCGACCTGTCGCTCGCCACGGACCTCGACCGGGCGGTGCTGAGCTACAACCACTCCACCGAGTACCTGCGCACGGTGCGCTCCTGGTTCGACTACTACAAGCGCGGCACCCACGAGGTCCCGGACGGCACGGGCGTCCTCCCCAAGGACACGGACACCGGTACGCCCTCCCCGTCGCCCACGCCCACTCCGCCGGCCACCTCGTCGCCGAGCACCCCGCCGGCGGCCACCGAACCGCCTGCCACCAAGCCGCCGGCCACGAAGCCTCCGTCCACCGGGCCGACGACTCCGCCGACCACGCCCCCGCCCACCACCCCGGCGCCCGGCGTGACCTTCGGGAGCCTGGAGAACGCGGGCACCGGCCCCCTCACCGCCACGGCGGGCGACGCGTTCTCCGAGCGCGTCAAGGTCCGGGCGCGGAACAAGCTGGGCGCGCCGCTCGCCAAGACGTCGGTGACCTTCAGCGTCGTCGGCGACACGGACACCCGCTTCGCCGAGGGGAAGCGCACCGTGACCCTGACCACCGGGGCCGACGGCACCGTCACCGCCCCTGTCCTGACGGCCGGGGAGAAGACGGGTCCCTTCAGGGTGACCGCCGTCGCCGGCACCACCGCGCCGCGCACCGTCAGCTACCTCGGGACCGTCACGGCCCGGGTCGCGGACACCATCGTCCGTACCGACGACAAGGTCCTGACGGCCGCCCCCGGCACCGCGTTCGCCGACCGGCTCGAGGTCAAGGCGGCGTACAAGGGCACGGGGGTGGCGGACACCGCCGTCACCGCCACGATGATCACCGATGCGGAGACGCCCACCGCGAACGACAAGGGCCCGTACTTCAAGGACGCGCTCGGCACCCCCGTCCGCACCCTGACCCTGAAGACCGGAGCCGACGGACTCCTCGAACTCCCGGAGATCCACGCCGACGACACGGCGGGCACCTACGAACTGCGGCTCACCACAGCGAGCGGCGCCACGCTGACCGTCGAGCTCGAGGTCGAGGCCCCCGCGGCCTGACCCGCACGGGACCAGCGGCTTCCGGCTCAGGCCGGAAGCCGTGGCCCGGCACCTGTGCTGGCCCGGTACCTTCGCTGGTCCGGTGCCTTCGCTAGTCCCGGCGCAGTCGCGCCGAGGTGAAGCGCGTGGCCTCCATGGTCGTCGGGTCCTCGGGCCACGGGTGCTTCGGGTAGCGGCCGCGCAGCTCCGCCCGTACGCCCCGGTACCCCTCCCGCCAGAACGACGCCAGGTCCGCGGTGACCGCCGCCGGGCGCCCGGCCGGGGACAGCAGGTGGACCAGGACGGGCACGCCCGCCACCCGGGGCGTCTCGCTCAGCCCGAACAGCTCCTGGAGCTTCACCGCGAGTACGGGCTGCTCCCCGCCGTACTCCACCCGGATCCGGGACCCGCTCGGCACCTCGATCCGCTCCGGGGCGAGCTCGTCGAGCCGGGCCGCCTCACCCGTCGCCCACGGCAGCAGCCGCCGCACCGCCTGCCCGGCGTCGATCCGCGCCAGATCCGCGCGGCGGCCGGCCCGGGACAGCTCGGGCTCCAGCCACTCGTCGGCGCGGTCCAGCAGCGCCCCGTCCGACACATCGGGCCACGGCGCCCCCACCACCCGGTGCAGGAACGCGAGCCGCAGCCGCAGCTGCTCGCTGTCCCGGGTCCACCGCAGCAGCCCCGTCCCCTCCCGGCGCAGCCCCTCCAGCAGCGCCCCGCGCACCAGCTCCGGGTCCGGTTCACGCAGCGCGCGTACCGACAGCTCGACCGCTCCCAGGCGTTCCACGGAACGCGCCACCACGTCGCCGTCCGCCCACCGGACCTCCTCCCCGGCGAACCGCAGATGTCCCGCGGCCAGCCGCGCGGTGTCCTCGTCGACGACGGCGGCCAGCCGCACCCGGGCGGACGCGGCATGGGCGGGCCGGTCCGCGACAGCGACCGCGAGCCACCGCGCGCTGCGCAGCCGCGAGCCGCTCCCCAGCTCCGCGCCCGTGCCCGACACCATCAGGAACGCCCCCTCGCCCCGGGCCCGCGCCACCCGCTCCGGGAACGCCAGCGCCGCCACCAGCCCCACGGCCGCGTCGTCCGGGCCGGCACCGGTGCCCGCCGAGGAGCCCAGGGACTGCGAGAGCCGCCGCACCTCCTGCCGCCAGCGCGCCGCGTAACCGTCCCCGCCGCGCCGCGCCGTGCGCAGCGCGTGTGCCAGGTCGTCGCCGTACTCCCGCGGCGGTTCCTCGCCGATGAGCGCCACCACCTCCGCGGCGCGGCGCCCGCCGACCTCGTCCGCGCCGTCCAGGAGGGCGCGGGCCAGCCGGGGGTGCAGGCCGAGCCGGGACATCCGCACGCCCCGGTCCGTCGCGCGCCCCGTGGCGTCCACCGCGCCGACCGCCGTCAGCACCTCCCGGGCCGCGCCCATGGCGCCGGCGGGCGGCGGGTCGAGCAGCGCGAGCCCCGAGGCGTCCGGATCGCCCCAGCAGGCCGCCTGCAGCGCGAACGCCGCGAGGTCGGCCACCTTGATCTCGGGGGAGGGGAACGCGGTCAGGCGCCCGTCCTCGGCCTCCTCCCAGCAGCGGTACACCGCGCCCGGGGCCTCGCGCCCCGCACGGCCCGCACGCTGCCGTCCCGCCGCCCGTGACGCCCGCACGGTCGTCAGGGCGCCCAGCCCCCGGGCGTGGTCGGTACGCGGCTCCCTGGAGAGGCCGGAATCCACGACGACCCGCACCCCGGGCACCGTCAGGGACGACTCCGCCACGGACGTCGCCAGCACCACCCGGCGCCCGCCCGACGGTCCCGCCAGCACCGCGTCCTGCACGGCTGCCGGGGCGCGCCCGTGCACCTGGAGCACCTCGGCGCCGACGCCCGCCAGCTGACCGGCCACCCGGCCGATCTCGCCGACACCCGGCAGGAAGCACAGGACGTCACCGTCGCGCTCGGCGAGCGCCCGGCGCACCACGGCGGCCACATGCGTCAGAAGCGCCGGATCCACCCTCATCCCGTGCGGCGGGCGCACCGGCCCGGCGGGCGGCGCCCACACCACCTCGACCGGATGGGACACCCCCTGTGCCTCGACCACCGGAGCGTCACCGAGCAGCCGCGCCCAGCCGGAGGCGTCCGTCGTCGCCGACGCCGCCACCAGCCGCAGATCGGGCCGGATCGTCCCCCGTACGTCGAGGAGGAACGCGGCGGCAGTGTCCGCGTCGAGATGGCGCTCGTGGCACTCGTCGATGATCACCACGTCGACGCCGGCCAGCTCCTGGTCGCGCTGGAGCCGCTGGAGCAGTACCCCGGTGGTCACGACCTCCACCACCGTGTCGCGCCCCACCACGCGCTCCCCGCGCACCGTGAATCCGACGCGTTCCCCGGGGCGCTCCCCGAGCAGCCAGGCCATCCGCCGTGCCGCGGCCCGGGCGGCGATCCTGCGGGGCTCGGCGACGAGCACCCTGCGCGCCGGACCGCCGCCGGTCAGCCCGGCGAGGACCAGGGGCACGAGGGTCGTCTTGCCGGTCCCGGGCGGCGCGCACAGCACCGCGGCCCCCCGCTCGTCGAGCGCGCGCTCCAGGGCGGGCACAGCGGTGCGTACGGGCAACTGGTCCAGGGCGTCGGTGCGGATCACGCCCCCAGTCTCGTACGCCCGCCGTTCAGTCGGACCGCTGGTCCCTCACGAGGCCCGGTCGTCCCGCTCGCAGACGAAGATCGCGGTGCCGGGGATGAGGTTGCCGCGCAGCGGGGACCAGCCGCCCCACTCCTGGTCGTTCCAGGCCGGCCACTCCGGCTCCACGAGATCGATCAGGCGGAAACCGCCCGCCACCACGTCCCGCACCCGGTCGCCCAGCGTCCTGTGATGCTCCACGTACACCGCGTCGCCGCTCCCGTCCTGCTCGACGTACGGCACCCGGTCGAAGTACGAGGCGGAGACGGAGAGGCCCTCGGGGCCCGGCTCGTCCGGGAACGCCCAGCGGATCGGGTGCGTCACCGAGAAGACCCAGCGTCCCCCGGGCCGCAGCACCCGGTGCACCTCGCGGAACACCTGCACCGGGTCGGCGACGAAGGGCACCGCGCCGTAGGCGGAACAGGCCAGGTCGAAGGAGCCGTCCCGGAAGGGCAGCCGTCCGGCGTCGGCCTCCACGAGGGGCACGCCGTCGCCGATCCGCAGGGCGTGCTGGAGCTGACGGTGGGAGAGGTCCAGGGCCACCGGGCGGGCGCCGCGCGAGGCGAGCCAGCGCGAGCACTGGGCGGCGCCCGCCCCGATCTCCAGCACGTCCAGACCCTTCAGGTCCCCCGCCGGGCCCAGCAGGGCGGCCTCCGCCTCGTCCAGCCCCTCCGGGCCCCAGACGAAGCGGTCGTCCCCCAGGAACGCGCCGTGGTCGCTCTGGTACTCGTCGGCGTTCCGGTCCCACCAGCCGCGGCTCGCCCGGCTGCTCTCCGCCTCACCGGCTTCCCGCCGGGTCGCCTCAGGTTCGGAGTCGTAGATCTCTTGGCTCATCGTGCCCGTCGTTGTAGTTTGCCTTCACCCGCCTCGCGCGGGTGCCTCCACGGGCCGCAGGGGGTGAGTGCGCCTGTGCGCGCACGACACGCCGCTGCGACCGATGTGGC
The DNA here is from genome assembly GCF_002941025.1 of Streptomyces sp. QL37. NCBI lineage: Bacteria > Bacillati > Actinomycetota > Actinomycetes > Kitasatosporales > Streptomycetaceae > Streptomyces > Streptomyces sp. QL37. Next base: position 6,680,345 of record NZ_PTJS01000001.1, read on the forward strand.
CTCGGTGAACGTGAGTTGTGCCGGGATTGGGGTGTTGTGCCCCGGGTGTGCGCCTTCGCGCATTGACCCTGTCCGGCTGCCCCCGTATGCTACAAGTTGCGCTGCGAGCCTGCGCGCTTCAGACCTAGCAGGCCGCGCTCGCGTCTGTTGCATGTCCCCTCGGTTGTCGAGGCGCCTTCCGGTTAACGGATCGGCGCTTTCCAGGCTGTCCGGTCTTCTGCAGAGGCGATACGGGCTCTCGGCGTAGCAGTACCTACGACTCACTGTCCGTACCGGAGCCCTTTCCCACATGACGAGCAGCACCGAGACCACCGCCACCACTCCGCAGGTTGCGGTCAACGACATCGGCGACGCGGACGCGTTCCTCGCGGCGATCGACGAGACGATCAAGTACTTCAACGACGGCGACATCGTTGACGGTGTCATCGTCAAGGTTGACCGGGACGAGGTTCTCCTCGACATCGGTTACAAGACCGAAGGCGTCATCCCGAGCCGCGAGCTCTCGATCAAGCACGACGTCGACCCGAACGAGGTCGTCAAGGTCGGCGACGAGATCGAGGCCCTGGTTCTCCAGAAGGAGGACAAGGAAGGCCGCCTGATCCTCTCGAAGAAGCGCGCTCAGTACGAGCGTGCCTGGGGCACCATCGAGAAGATCAAGGAAGAAGACGGCATCGTCACCGGTACCGTCATCGAGGTCGTCAAGGGTGGTCTCATCCTCGACATCGGCCTCCGTGGCTTCCTCCCGGCGTCGCTCGTCGAGATGCGTCGTGTCCGCGACCTCCAGCCCTACGTGGGCAAGGAGCTCGAGGCCAAGATCATCGAGCTGGACAAGAACCGCAACAACGTGGTCCTGTCCCGCCGTGCCTGGCTCGAGCAGACGCAGTCCGAGGTTCGCCAGACGTTCCTCACGACCCTCCAGAAGGGTCAGGTCCGCTCCGGCGTCGTCTCCTCGATCGTCAACTTCGGTGCCTTCGTGGACCTGGGTGGCGTCGACGGTCTCGTGCACGTCTCCGAGCTCTCCTGGAAGCACATCGACCACCCCTCCGAGGTTGTCGAGGTCGGCCAGGAAGTCACCGTCGAGGTCCTCGACGTCGACATGGACCGCGAGCGCGTGTCGCTGTCGCTCAAGGCGACGCAGGAAGACCCGTGGCAGCAGTTCGCCCGTACGCACCAGATCGGGCAGGTCGTTCCCGGTAAGGTCACCAAGCTCGTTCCGTTCGGTGCGTTCGTGCGCGTCGACGAGGGCATCGAGGGTCTGGTCCACATCTCCGAGCTGGCCGAGCGCCACGTGGAGATCCCGGAGCAGGTCGTCCAGGTCAACGACGAGATCTTCGTCAAGGTCATCGACATCGACCTCGAGCGTCGTCGCATCAGCCTCTCGCTGAAGCAGGCCAACGAGGCGTTCGGCGGGGACCCGGCCTCGGTCGAGTTCGACCCGACGCTGTACGGCATGGCCGCGTCGTACGACGACCAGGGCAACTACATCTACCCCGAGGGCTTCGACCCCGAGACCAACGACTGGCTCGAGGGCTTCGAGGCTCAGCGCGAGGTCTGGGAGACGCAGTACGCCGAGGCGCAGCAGCGCTTCGAGCAGCACCAGGCCCAGGTCATCAAGTCCCGCGAGGCCGACGAGGCTGCCGCTGCCGAGGGCGCTGCCGCCCCGGCCGGCGCTGCCCCGGCTGCCTCCGGCGGCAGCGGTGGCGGCGGCTCGTACTCCTCGGAGTCCGCGGACAACTCCGGCGCCCTGGCGTCGGACGAGGCCCTGGCCGCCCTGCGCGAGAAGCTGGCCGGCGGCCAGAGCTGACGCTCTGACCCCAGCCGCTCATCGGCTGCAGTAGCTGTAGAGCTGTAGGTGAGGCCCGTCCCCTCCGGGGGGCGGGCCTCACTCGTGTCCGGGACGCGCGGCCTGACCCGTTCCTGGACGCAGGCCTGACTGGTGTCCGGGCGCGGGGCTGACCCCTTCCCCGCGCGGGGCTGACTCGTTCCCGGCGCGGGGCTCAGGGCGTGACGGCGATGTTCGTCAGCCCTTTGCCGCCGGTGACCGTGTTGGAGGCGTACACGGTGGTGAGGCAGCTCGTGCTCGCATTGGTCACGTTGACGGCGAGCTGCCCGCCACCGGTGGCGCCGCTCAGATCCGAGACGTTGTCGCGGAAGACGGTGCCGCAGCCCCAACCGCTCTGCTGGGTGTGCGTCTCGTAGCCGTTGTTCGTGGTGCGGACGCCCTTGTTGTTCTCGACCAGCACGTCGTTGCCCTTCACGTCGACCCACGAGTCGTCGTAGTTGGCGCCGGTCAAGCCGTTGCCGTCGAAGGTGTTCCCGATGATCTCCGCGCCGGTGGTGCCTTCCTTGATGTCTATGTTCTCGCCGCCGACGCCCGGGCCGATCGTGTTGCCGATGATCCGGGCGTTGTCGCTCCGGTCGGTGAGGTCGCCCGCCGAGCCCACGTACACGCCCTCGCCCATGCCCCGGCCGTTCCGGCCCGTGTCGTGTATCCGGGAGTTCTTCAGGACGCCGTCACGGCTGGACGTGCGGAAGTGGACGCCCTCCATGTCGAGGCCGTGCACGGTCACCGAGTCGATGACGACGCCGGTCGCCGCGTCGGTGACGATGCCCTTCTGCCCGCCGGTGACCGTGACGCCGTACACCGTCCAGTACGACGCCCCGTTCAGGTGCAGCCCGTAGCCGCCGCCGGCCGTCAGGACCGCCGCCGGGGATCCGGTGAGGGTGATCCGCGCGGCGGAGGTGGCCGGGACGGTCGCCTTGAAGTTCCCCGTGTACGTCCCGTCGGCGAGCCGGATCGTGTCGCCCGGGGCCGCGGCGGCGAGTGCCGCCTTGAGCTGCGCCGCGGTGCTCACGTCGACGACCGCGGCCGCCCGCGCGGGGCCGGCCGCGGCCAGGGGCAGCGCGGACGCGGCGAGTGCGGCGGTCACCAGGGCGGGGACAAGGGTGCGGGCGCGCATGGGGGTGCCTTCCCGTCGAAGAGTTTCAGACGTTCTCGTACGTGAATATGGGGCGAGACCCTGAATCTGCCCGTGACCGTATGGGGGACGTGTGGACATGTCAAGGTCTGGACCAATGTGCCGCCGAGGTTGATGGGCGGAAGAAACGTGTGGGATACACGAATGGCTGACGGCCCGTAACAAGCGCTTGCCAGGATCCGCGCAACGTCCGGATCACCAGGGGAGCCAGGGAATGACACACACGTCGAACACCTCACGCGTCTCGCAGGACTCTCCCGCGGCGGCGGGCGCCAGCCGCCGAAGCTTTCTGCGCAACGTGGGCCTCACCGGTGGCGCCGGTGCCATGTTCGCCACGATGGGCGCCCTCGGACTCGCACCCACCGCGGCCGCGGCGGCCCGCGAACCCGCCTTCCGCGCCCCGAGCCCGGGCGACTTCTCGCTGAAGGGCAGGGCCGCCGCCAAGGTCGTGGTCGTCGGCGGAGGCATCGCCGGCCTCGCCGCCGCGTACGAACTGGGCAAGGCCGGCTACGACTGTACGGTCCTGGAGGCCCGCGGCCGCACCGGCGGGCGCAACTTCACCGTCCGGGGCGGCGACACGACCACCGACACCTACGGCAACAGGCAGACCGCCCGCTTCAGCGACGGCCAGTACATGAACGCCGGGCCCGGCCGGATCCCGCAGTGGATGGTCACCCTCGACTACTGCCGGGAACTCGGCGTCCCCGTCGAGGTGTTCACCAACGAGAACGCCAACGCCTACCTCTTCAACGAGAAGGCCGGCATGAAGGCGCCGGTGCGCTACCGGACCGCCAAGGCCGACATGTACGGCTACGTCGCCGAACTCCTGGCCAAGGCCGGCGACAAGGGCGCTCTCGACCGGCAGATCACCGCCGACGACCAGGAGCGGCTCCTGGAGTTCCTCAAGGACTTCGGCGACATCGGCGACACGCTCGACTACACGGGCAGCCCCCGGCGCGGTTACCGCGTCGACCCGGCCGCCGCCGGGACCCCGGGAGAGCAACTCGGCTCCGTGCCCACCGCGTCCGAGGTCTTCGCCAGCGGCGTCGGCCGCTACTTCTCCTTCGAATTCGAGTACGACCAGGCGATGCTGATGTTCCAGCCGGTGGGCGGCATGGACCGGATACCCGCGGCGCTCACCCGGGCGGTGGGCGAGCGGCGTGTCCGGACCGGAGCGGCCGTCACCGACATCACGGACACGGCGCACGGTGTCTCCGTCACCTACACCCAGGCGGGCCGCACCCGCCGCATCGAGGCGGACTACTGCATCGCCGCGCTCCCGCCCAACATCCTGGCCAAGACGTCCCACAACCTCGGCCCGGCCGTCCAGAGCGCCCTGGAAGCCTGCAAGCCGTCCTCGGCGGGCAAGATCGGGCTGGAGTACAGGAGCCGCTGGTGGGAGACCGACCACCGGATCTTCGGGGGCATCACCGAGACGGACATGGACCTCTCCCACATCTGGTACCCGTCCCACGGACACCTCGGCGAACGCGGCACCATCATCGGCTACTACAACACCGGTGCGAACGCCGACGCCTACGCCGCCCTCGCGCCGCGCGAGAGAGAAGCGCGGGCGGTCGCGCAGGGCGTGAAGATCCACGGTGAGAGGTACCGCACGGAACTCGCCACGTCGTTCTCCCACCACTGGCGCCAGACCCCGTACCTCGAGACCTCCTGGCACTCCCTTTCCGGCGGGCCCGACGCCCCCGCCTTCGCGCCGCTCAACAGCCCCGCCGGGCATGTGTACTTCGCCGGCGACCACCTCAGCCACACCGACGCCTGGCAGCACGGGGCGTTCACCTCGGCACGGAAGGCGGTCACGGCGCTGCACAGCCGGGTCCTCGCATAACGGTGAGGACCGGGGGCGCGGACGGGAATGCCGTGGCCGGGCGGGGTGTTCTTGTCGAGGAACACGAGGAGGAGCGGTAACCGTGCCTGATCCGCAGAGTTTGTACGAATGGGAGCCGAAGGGCCTGGCCGTCGTCGACATGGCGCTCGCCCAGGAGTCGGCCGGCCTGGTCATGCTCTACCACTTCGACGGCTACATCGACGCGGGCGAGACCGGCGAGCAGATCGTCGACGGCCTGCTCGAGACGCTGCCCCATCAGACCGTGGCCCGCTTCGACCACGACCGGCTCGTCGACTACCGGGCACGCCGCCCCCTGCTGACCTTCAGGCGTGACCGGTACACGGCGTTCGAGGCGCCCACCCTGGACGTGAAGGTCGTCCAGGACGCCACGGGCGCACCGTTCCTGCTGCTCTCCGGGCCGGAGCCCGACGTCGAGTGGGAGAGGTTCGCCGCCGCCGTGGAACAGATCGTGGAGCGGCTCGGCGTGCGCCTCGCCGTCAGCTTCCACGGCATCCCCATGGGCGTTCCGCACACCCGCCCGGTCGGCCTCACCCCGCACGGCAACCGCACCGACCTGATGCCCGGACACCGCAGCCCCTTCGACGAGGCGCAGGTCCCCGGCTCCGCCGAGGCGCTCGTGGAGTACCGGCTGATGGAGGCCGGGCACGACGTCCTCGGCGTAGCGGCCCATGTGCCGCACTACGTCGCCCGGTCCGCCTACCCGGATGCCGCGCTCACCGCCCTGGAGGCGGTCACCGCGGCGACCGGGCTGGTCCTGCCGAGCGTCGCGCACACGCTGCGTACAGAGGCGCACCGCACCCAGACCGAGATCGACAGGCAGGTCGGCCAGGGTGACGAGGAGCTCGTCTCGCTCGTCGAAGGTCTGGAGCACCAGTACGACGCGATCGCGGGTTCCGAAACCCGGGGCAACCTCGTCGCGGAGCCGGCCGACCTGCCGTCGGCGGACGAGATCGGCCGCGAATTCGAGCGTTTCCTCGCGGAACGCGAGGGCGATTCCTGAGGGACCTCCGGCTGCCCCCCCGGCCGGAGGCTAGGGTCGGCACATGCTGAAAGTGGGCCTGACCGGCGGAATCGGCGCCGGCAAGAGCGAAGTGTCCCGGCTGCTCGCACGCTACGGAGCCGTACTGATCGACGCCGACCGGATCGCCCGTGAGGTCGTCGAGCCCGGCACCCCCGGGCTCACGGCCGTCGTAGAGGCGTTCGGTCGTGGAATCCTCGGCCCCGACGGGGCTCTGAACCGGCCGGCGCTCGGCTCGATCGTCTTCGCCGATCCCGCGCGGCTTGCCACGCTCAACGCCATCGTTCACCCGCTCGTCGGGGCCCGCTCCGCCGAGCTGGAACGGGCCGCCGGTCCCGGCGCGGTCGTCGTCCACGACGTCCCGCTGCTCACGGAGAACGGCCTCGCCCCGGTCTACGACCTCGTCGTGGTCGTCGACGCCGAGCCCGGCACCCAGCTCGACCGGCTCGTGCGGCTGCGCGGCATGACCGAGTCCGACGCCCGCGCCCGCATGGCGGCGCAGGCCACGCGCGAGGAGCGGCTGGCCGTCGCCGACATCGTCGTCGACAACGACGGCCCCCTGGAGGATCTGGAACCCCAGGTCCGCGAGGTCTGGTCGGAGCTCACCGCACGGGCCGCCACCGGCTGACCCGGCGCACGGCGGAATACGCGCACCCGGCCGGATGTTGAAGAGCGCCAGGCAAGGGGAAGGATACGGCCGTGGCCGAAAGCAACCCGGAAACGCATGTCATCGACTTCCGCGCGGCGGAGCAGCTCCTCGCGGCACGTGATCCGCGGGGTGCGGTCAAGCTGCTCGACTCGGTGATAGCGGCCCACCCGGAGAACACGGCTGCCCGGCTGCTGCGTGCCAGGGCCTTCTTCGCCGCCGCTCAACTGCGCCCGGCCGAGCTGGAGTTCGAGCTGGTCCTGGAGCGTGAGCCGGACAACGCCTTCGCGCACTTCGCCCTGGCCCGCACCTTCCAGCGCGCCGGCCGGCCCGAACAGGCCACCCGCCACTTCCGGCTGGCCGCCGCACTCGACCCGAAACCGGAGTACCTGCGGGCGGCGCGCTTCGACGAACCCTCCTGACGGCCGCGGGCGGGGGCGGGCCCGCTCCGGCGGGACTCAGCGCCCGTACCGGCCCCGTCCGCCGCGGTCGGGTTCGTACGGAGGGACGTCCCGGCCCGGCTGATAGCGCGGGCCCTGCCGCATGTGGCGGACGACCACGCAGAAGTCCGTGACCGTGACCACCAGCAGCACACCGCAGGCCGTCGCCCAGCCGGCGCGGCCGGTCGCCACGAAGGCCGCCAGACCGAACGCGGCCCAGAGCATGCCCCAGAGACTCAGCCAGAGCCGCATCCGCAGAGGGCTCCGTGCGGTGGACGGTTCACTTCCGGTACGCATCTGCATCGCCTCCTCTCCAGGATGACCCAGCGGCGCGGCGGACGGAAGCCCGGCCGGCGCCGTCCCGTGCCGGCAGCCGTCGTCCGGGGCGCGACAGGGAACGCCGCTCCGCGTCCGTACGTTCTGGCGGATATGGGCGGACAACTGGTACGTGAGGGACACACGGGGACGGGGCCGGGCGCGATCACACCGGACGGCTGCGCGGTCGAGCTGTACGCGCGCTTGTCCGTCGGCAGCGAACCCGAGGTGATCGCCTCGGTATTGCGTCCGGGAGCGAGCGTGCTCGAACTGGGATGCGGAGCCGGCCGGGTGACGCATCCCCTGGTGGCCCTGGGCTTCGACGTGACCGCGGTGGACGAGTCGGCGCAGATGCTGGAGCGGGTCCGGGGCGCCCGCACGGTCCGGAGTCCCATCGAGGCGCTGGAGCTCGGCGAGGAGCGGTTCGACGCCGTGGTGCTCGGGTCGTTCCTGGTGCACACGAGCGATCACCGGGTCAGGGAAGGGCTCCTCGGGACCTGCCGCAGGCATGTGAAGGACGACGGAGTCGTGCTCGTCCAGCGGGAAGGAGCCGGTTACCACTCCGATGTGCCCCGGGAGAGGGAGGACCGGGCGGCGGGCTGCACCATCCGGATCCTCTCGTCGGACCCCGTCGGCGACGGGGTGGACGAGGTGCGCGTGGAGTATGTCTTCGAGGACGCCCGGTGGACGCAGACCTTCCGGTCGCGGGAGCTGTCCGTGGAGCGGTTCGAGGCGCATCTGGAGGAGGCCGGGCTCGCAGTCGGCCGCTATCTCACCCCGGACGGCACCTGGGTGCTGGCGCGCCCCCGGCAAACCTGAGAAAAGGGGGTTCGAGGGCCCCTGAGGCGATGAGTTCCGGAGACCGGTGCGGTCTACCTCTCCGTAAGCGCGTGGGAGCGCGGCGGCAGGACCGCACCGCGCCCCGGCGCACGCCACCCACAAGGCCCTCCGAGGAGACCTCCATGTCCGAAACCGCTGCTCCCACCCCGCTCGCCGCGCCGAACGCCCTCTCCGCGCCGCGCCGTCGCGTGCGCTCCGCCGCCCTGACCGGGGCACGCGCCGTCCTCGCGCTGTTCCTCGGCTTCAGCGCCGTGGCCAAGCTCATCGGCCATGCGTCGGCCGTCGAATCCTTCGACCGGATGGGCTGGGGCAGCGGTGCGATGTACACCATCGGAGCCCTGGAGCTGGCAGGCGCGCTGGCCCTGCTGATCCCGCTCCTCGCGGGAGTGGCCGCCATCGCCCTCGCCGGGCTGCTGGCCGGAGCGTCCGTCGTCCAGCTGACGCTGCTCGACCCCCCGAACGCGGTCATGCCCGCCCTGCTCATCGCCCTGGTCGTCCTCATCGCCCGGGACCGTCGGGAGCGGACCCGGGAGCTGTTCGCGCTGCTCCGGGGGCAGGGGCGGACGGCCCGCACCGGTCAGTGGACGAAGCTGTAGCTGCGCCAGGGCAGGGCGCGCGGGGCGTTCGTGTCGGAGAACGTGGTGGCCACGTAGGCGGTCCCCCGGCCGGAGCAGTCGCGGGTGGTGTAGAGGATCATGTCGATCATGGTCCGGTTGTCGACCTTGCCCGAACCGGCCGGGTCCATCGTGTGGCAGCCCTTCACCGAGGGGCTGTGCACGGTGACGACCTCGTCCTTCTCGGTGGTGTAGGACACCGGCCCCACCGCCGTGCGCCCGAGGCCGGAACAGCCCGTGGCGGCCAGGGCGAGCAGGACCGCACCGGCGGCGATGCCGGTACGTCGGCGGAGAACGGTGGGGGGCGCGGTGACGGACATGGGCGGGTCCTCGTCTGCTCGTCCGGCTCATCGGTACGTCACAGAGACGTGCTGGCGCTGCCACCCTGCCCGGTCCCCGGGGCGCCGGCATCCGGTGCGCGGCCGGCCGGGGCCACTGGCACCCGGACGGGGGTTCGAAAGTATGCATATCGGGCATATCGTGTTAATAGGGCGTGATGAGCGGGTGTGGTGACGCACCCCGGAGTCAGGGGGCCGTGATGGTCCAGGTGCTGGTGATCGTATTGGTGGCCGTGCTCGCGGGCGGTCTGCTCTATGGCATGGCCGCGGCCCGGGTGGTCAAGCAGTACGAACGGGGTGTCGTGCTCCGGCTCGGCCGGCTCCACGACGCGGTGCGTCCGCCGGGCTTCACCATGATCGTCCCGGGTGTCGACCGCCTCCGTAAGGTCAACATGCAGATCGTGACGATGCCCGTGCCCGCCCAGGACGGGATCACGCGCGACAACGTCACGGTGCGGGTGGACGCAGTCATCTACTTCAAGGTCGTGGACCCGGCGAGCGCGGTGATTCAGGTGGAGGACTACCGGTTCGCGGTCTCCCAGATGGCGCAGACCTCCCTCCGGTCGATCATCGGTAAGAGCGACCTGGACGACCTGCTGTCCGACCGCGAGAAGCTGAACCAGGGTCTTGAACTGATGATCGACAGCCCCGCGGTGGGCTGGGGTGTGCAGATCGACCGGGTCGAGATCAAGGACGTGTCGCTGCCGGAGACGATGAAGCGGTCCATGGCCAGGCAGGCCGAGGCCGACCGTGAGCGGCGAGCGAGGGTCATCAACGCGGACGCGGAGCTGCAGGCGTCGAAGAAGCTCGCCCAGGCGGCGCAGCAGATGTCGACCCAGCCGGCGGCTCTCCAGCTGAGGCTGCTGCAGACGGTGGTCGCGGTCGCTGCCGAGAAGAACTCCACACTGGTCCTGCCCTTCCCGGTGGAGCTCCTCCGCTTCCTGGAACGCGCACAGCAGGGGCAGGGGCAGGGGCAGGGGCAGGAGGCGCCCGTGGGAGCCGGGCAGCCGGCCCCGGAGCAGCCCGCGGACCCGTCCACCGCGGACGCGCCCCTCGTGGATCCCTCGGTCACGGAGCAGCCCTTCACGGACCGGCCTCTCCCGGACGCCCCTCTCACGGACGCGGGCGCGGAGCCCGACGGGGTCCCGGAATTCGACCCGGAGGCGCTCCCGGAGCTCGATCCGGAGGAGGCGCCCGGCCGCTCCCGGACCAGGCCCTTCAGCCGTCACTGACCCGGTCGTCCGCCCGCTCGACCTGTGGAAACACGGCCGGGGCGGGCTCTGTCACACCCCCCGCCTAGACTCGCGAACACAGGAGAAGTGCGAGCGGACCGAGGCAGGAGGGGACGGTGGACATGACGCGGCGGGAACAGGACGTCACGGTCGACCGGCTGCTGCGGTGCGCGGCTGTCTTCCTGCCGGCAGCGCTGCCCAGGGACGGCCGGATCGCCTTCTGGGACCCCGAAGGAGCCGTCGGCCTCCCGGGCCCCGGCATGGCGCTCCCCACCGCCGACGCGTGCACCTTCACCGAGCTCACGGTCGTCGTCCGGCACGGCACGGACGGGGCCCGCTCCCGCACCGTGCCCGCCATCGCCCTTCCCGTCGGGGACGCGGTGCCCCTGCTCGCGCGCGCCAGGCACCGCGCCGCCGCACACCCCGCCACCCGTGCCTGGGGAGCGGCGGCCCTGCACGCCCTCACCCTCGTGGCGCGGGGCAGGCTCCTGCCCGGACTGACCGCCGACGACCAGGACGCCTGGCGGGCAGGACCGCGCGACGCGGAGGACATCGCCCACCTCCGGGCCGTCGCCGCCTCGATGCCTCCGGAGGGACACGCCGTCCCGCTGGACGGCACGCCCCTGCGTGTCCCCGAACCCCGTGCGCTGCTCGGCGCCTTCCTCGACGCCGTCGCCGACACCCTGCCCCGGACCCCCGCCGCCGCCCACGCCATGGGAGCGCCGTTCGCCGCCCCCGGCGGACAGCACCTGCCGGACGCCCGCGCCTGGGCCGTCGAGGTGGCCGCAGGACTCGACGCGGGGGTGCGCGTCTCTCTCCGGCTCGACCTCTCCGCGTACGACCTGTTCGATTCCTCAGGGCAGGACGCCGGGGACGAGGAGACGCCCAGCGCCCCGGCCGCCTCGCGCCATGCCGCCGCCGCCATCACCCAGGTGCACAGCCTGGCCGACCCGACGTACGTCACCGACGCGGCCACACTGTGGAGCGGCGGGGCGGGCGAGCCGTTCGGGCCGAGGGCCCGGATCGACGCCGTGCTCGCGCTGCGCCGTGCCGCCCGCGTCTGGCCGCCCCTCGAACGGCTGCTGGACCAGTCCGTCCCCGACGTGCTCGCCGTCACCGAGGACGAGCTCCACGAGCTGATCGGCCCGGCCGGAGCGAGGCTGGCGGCGGCGGGGGTGGCGCTCCACTGGCCCCGGGAGCTCGCCCGCTCGCTCACCGCGACGGCCGTCGTCCGCCCGGCGCCCGGGTCGGCCACCGACGGCACCTCCTTCTTCGACGCCGAGCAGCTCTTCGCCTTCGACTGGCAGCTCTCCCTGGGCGACGACCGGCTCACCGAGGCCGAGATGGACACCCTGGCCGAGGCGCACCGGCCGGTCGTGCGGCTGCGCGACCAGTGGGTCGTCGTGGATCCCGCGCTCGTCCGCAAGGCACGTAAGCGGGAGCTCGGTCTCCTCGACCCGGTGGACGCGCTCGCCGTCGCGCTCACGGGCAGCGCCGAGGTCGACGGCGAACACGTCGAGGCCGTCCCGGCCGGGGCCCTCGCCGCGCTCCGCACGCGCATCCTGGACGAGGACGCCACCCTCCCGGCGCCGCCCGGTCTCGACGCCACCCTGCGCGACTACCAACTCCGCGGCCTGGCCTGGCTTGACCGCATGACGTCGCTCGGCCTGGGCGGCTGTCTCGCCGACGACATGGGCCTGGGCAAGACGATCACCGTCATCGCGCTCCATCTGCACCGCGCGCGTGCCGCGCCCACGCTGGTGGTCTGTCCCGCCTCCCTCCTCGGCAACTGGCACCGCGAGATCAACCGGTTCGCACCCGGCGTCCCCGTGCGCCGCTTCCACGGCACCGCACGCGACCTCGGCGGCTCCGACGGCGGCTTCGTCCTCACGACGTACGGCACGATGCGCTCCAGCGCCGAGCAACTCGCCGGGCACACCTGGGGGCTCGTCGTCGCCGACGAGGCGCAGCACGTGAAGAATCCGCACTCCTCGACCGCCAGGGCCCTGCGCACCATCCCCGCCCCGGCCCGTGTCGCCCTGACCGGCACCCCTGTCGAGAACAACCTCTCCGAGCTGTGGGCGCTGCTCGACTGGACCACCCCGGGCCTGCTCGGCCCGCTCAAGGCGTTCCGCTCCAGGCACGCCAGGATCGTCGAGAACACCGGCACCGCCGCCGGCCTGGGCAACGAGGAGGCCGTCGAGCGGCTCTCCCGGCTGGTCCGGCCCTTCCTGCTGCGCCGCAAGAAGTCCGACCCGGGTATCGCGCCCGAGCTTCCGCCCAAGACCGAGACCGACCACCCCGTCTTCCTCACCCGGGAACAGGCCACGCTCTACGAGGCGGCCGTCCGCGAGACGATGGCGTTCATCGAGCAGTCGGAAGGCATCGCCCGCCGCGGCCTGATCATGAAGCTCCTGGGCTCGCTCAAGCAGATCTGCAACCACCCCGCGCAGTATCTGAAGGAGGAGCCGACCCGGCTCCCGGGGCGCTCCGGCAAGCTCGCCCTGCTCGACGAGCTCCTCGACACGATCCTGTCCGAGGACGGCTCCGTCCTGATCTTCACCCAGTACGTGTCGATGGCCAGGCTCCTCGCCGCCCACCTCGCCTCCCGCGCGATCCCCTCCCAGCTGCTGCACGGCGGCACCCCGGTGCCCGAGCGGGAGCGGATGGTGGACAGCTTCCAGTCCGGCGAGGTCCCCGTCTTCCTGCTCTCCCTCAAAGCGGCGGGCACCGGCCTCAATCTCACCCGGGCCGCCCACGTCATCCACTACGACCGGTGGTGGAACCCGGCCGTCGAGGAGCAGGCCACCGACCGTGCGTACCGCATCGGCCAGACCCAGCCCGTGCAGGTGCACCGGCTGATCGCCGAGGGCACCGTCGAGGACCGGATCAGCGAGCTGCTCCGGTCCAAGCGGGCCCTCGCCGACGCGGTGCTCGGTTCCGGCGAGGCCGCCCTGACCGAGCTCAGCGACCGTGACCTGGCCGACCTCGTCTCACTCCGGAGGACGTCATGACCCCCGGTGGGAGCCCCGCTGCCCGACCCGGCCCCGACGACCTGCGGCGCACCTTCGAAGCGGTGCCCGCCCGCGCCTCCGACGCCGAAGGGCCCTTCGCGGACAGCTGGTGGGGCCGCGCCTGGGTGGACGCCCTGCAGTCCCTGTCGATGGACGAGGGGCGTCTCGCCCGCGGCCGTACGTACGCCGACGGAGGCCATGTCGCCGCGGTCACCGTCACCCCGGGCCGGGTCATCGCCTACGTCCACGGCAGCCGCCCCCGCCCCTACCGCGCGGAGCTGCGCCTGCGGACGTTCTCGGCGTCCGACTGGGACACCTTCCTGGACGCCGTCGCGGCCAGGCCCGGGCATCTGTCCGCGCTCCTGGACAAGGAGATGCCGCACTCCCTGGTCGACACGGCGGGCGAGACCGGGATCCGGCTGCTGCCCGCCGCCGGGGATCTGGACCCGGACTGCTCCTGCCCTGACCGCGGCTGGCCCTGCAAGCACGTGGCGGCGCTCTGCTTCCAGACGGCACGGCTGCTGGACAGCGACCCGTTCGTCCTCCTGCTGATGCGCGGCCGGGGCGAGCGTGAGCTCCTCGAAGAGCTGGGCCGGCGCAACGCCGAGCACTCCGCGCGCGAACGCCCCGAGGCCCCCGCCATGCCCTCGGTCGCGGCCCACGAGGCCCTCGCCGACCGCTTCCTGCCGCCGCTGCCCGCCCCCCTGCCCGTGCCGCCCCACCCGGGGGAGCCGCCGTCCTACCCGGAGCTGCCCGGCGCGCGCGACCCGCTCGGCCTCGATCACCTCGCCACGGACGCGGCCGCCCGCGCCCATACGATGCTCACCACCGGGGAGGACCCGCTCGCTGGGCTCAGCACCTGGCAGGACGCCGTCCGGATCGCCGCCTCCCGCCCCACCGCCGGGCTCACCGCCACGACCCGGGCGCTGTACCGGGAGCTGGCTTACGCCACCGGCCGCAGCACGACGGACCTCGCCCGGGCCGTCGCCGCGTGGCGGCAGGGCGGTGCGGAGGGGCTGGCGGTGCTGGAAACCCCGTGGGACCCGCCGGCCGGCCCGTTCGACCGGGCACGGCCCGCCCTCGCCGCGGCCGACCACCCGCGCTTCCAGCCCTGGCGCAACCACCTGACCAACGCAGGCGGCACCCTCCAGCTCCGCTTCGGCCACGACAGCCGCTGGTACGGCTACGAATCCGAGCCGGGCGAGGAGGACTGGTGGCCCCGCGCGACGCCGGACCCCGACCCGGTCGCCGCCCTCACGGCGCTGCGGGGCTGACGCCCCGGCAGCCGCGTCAGCTCTGGAGGAAGACCAGCAGAGCGATGATCAGGACCGCGCACAGCGGGAGCACCACCCAACGCGCCTTGCGGAAGGACTCGTTCTCCTGATCGGTCCGTCCGCGGGAGGCGTCGTGGGAGCCTGCCAGATGCTCCCAGGCCATGTCGTCGATCCTCCGCATGGTCAGCAGCGACGGGGACCAGCCGCAGTCCGCGCAGACGAGGAAGTCGCGGTACGGGTCGTACCGGAAGTCCCGCTCGACGTTGACCGTGAACACCTGGTCCCCGGGGCCGATGGCGGTGAAGTGGCGTATGGCCGCACCCATGTCGCTTGCTCCCTGCTCGTGTCCGTCCGTGAGCGCCGGTCCGTGACCCCGGCGGCGGAAGACTAGCGAACACCGGGCGGACCGGGCCGGCCCGGTCTAAGGTCGGTAGGTGTCGCGACATCGCATCGTCGCGTCATCTGTCGGCAGGGGGCGGACATGGCCGGGAAGCCGGTGCCGGGCGCGGTGACCTGGGGGCTGTTCGCCGCATGGGCGGTGCACGACGCGGAGGAGCTGGCCACCATGGCCCGGTGGGCCGCGAAGGCCGGGCCCCGTCTCCAGGAGCGCTTCCCGCAGGTGCCGGACGCGGTGTGGCGGCGGATGGAGCTCTCGCAGCGTGAGGTGAACACCGCCATCGGCCTGATGGCCGGGGTGGTCGCCGCGGCTGCGGCGGCCGGTGCGCGCACGGGAGGCCGCAGCCCCTTCTTCGGGACCGTCCTCTTCGGGTTCGGGCTGCACGGGGCGGTCCACCTGGCGCAGTCCGCCGCCTACCGCGGGTACACCCCAGGCGTCGTCACCGCCCCGCTGGTCGTCATCCCGTACTCCGTCTGGGCCGTGCGACGGCTGGCGGCGGCCGGTGTGCCCGTCGGGGGAGGACGTTCGGCCGCCGCGGGCCTGGCCCTGTTCCCGGTCGTCGCCGGCGGGGTGCAGGGGCTCGCCCGGCTGCTGAACAGGCGCTGACAGCCGCGGCGCGTCCGGGACTCAGAAGTCGGCGAGGGTGCGTTCGTCGAGTCTGGCCACCGAGTCCTGGGCGTACGCCTTCTCGTAGGCGGAGCGGATCCGCTCGATCTGCGGGTCCCGCAGGCGGGCCTCCGACGCCGGGTAGAGAAGGATCAGTTCGTACGAACGCTCCCGCTCGATCACTCCGTTGGAGTCGCGCCACTGTCCCCGGCCCTCCTGGACCGTGAGCCCTTCAGGGAAGGCGGGCGTGACCGTGCGGTCGATGAACGACCGGAACTGCTCGCCCGTCACGCCGGGTCCACCGTCCGGGCGTTCCGTGCCGAAGAAGAGGCGGGTCTCCACATGGGCCGTGCCCCGTGCGGCGGGAGCGGCCGCGGCCGGGGGGACCTCCTCGCCGAGGGTGGCGTACGCGATCGGGGTCCCGGCGGCCAGCACGGCGGCGGCCGCGACGGCTGCGGTGAGCGCGGTGCGCCTGCCGGAACGCTTCGGACGCTGCTCGGGCCGTGTGTGCGGCAAGGTGTTCTCCCATGAACGGTCGGACGAGGCCGCGCCCACCGTGGCACGAGGGCGCGGCGTCCACGCGGCGGGACATCCTGCGTGGAGACCGGACCACCCGTAATGGTGAGCCGCTACGCGTGTGTTGCCACGGCGCCCGGGAGGGAGACCCCGCGGCCCGCGAAGAAGCGCTCGAAGACCGGCAGCGGAAGACCGGCCGCGCGTGTCGCGGCCGTGGTCCCCGACGGGTTGTGGAAGTGGACGCCGGCCCCGTCCGCCGTTCGGGAGGTCAGCAGCACCAGGTGGCCACCGCGCCCGGGAGCCGGCCGCTCCGGGTACCGGATCCCGTAGTGCACGGAGGCCATCACCCTTCGGCCCTCGTCCAGTTGCTCCAGGATCCCGGCGGGGGAGAGGTGCCGGTGGACGACAGCGTCGAGACCGTGGACCTCGGACACGTACCGGGCGAAGGGTGCGTAGACCAGGCCCTTGATCACCCCGTCGGCGTCCTCCGTGTACGCGTCGTACTTCAACGCCCCGTCCCGCAGGGCGAACAGGGGCGGCGCACCGGCGCCGAGCGCCATGCGCAGACAGGCCATACCGCACAGATGGCCTGCCCAGCGGGCGTACTCGGAGGCCGACACCGCGCCCGAGTCCGCCCAGCGGGGGTCCTCGGCCGGATCGAGCCCGCCTTCGACGATCGCCTCCACCAGACCGGGCGAGGCGAACTGCGTGTGCACGGGCGTACGGCAGGTCGTACAGGTCACTGGCGGTATCCGTTCAGGAAGCGGCCGATGCGGCTGATCGCGGCGTCCAGGTCGTCGGCGTGCGGCAGGGTGAGGATGCGGAAGTGGTCCGGGCGCGGCCAGTTGAAACCGGTGCCCTGCACCACCTGGATCTTCTCCCGCAGCAGCAGGTCCAGGACGAACCGTTCGTCGTCGACGATGTGGTGGACCTTGAGGTCGATGCGCGGGAAGGCGTACAGCGCGCCCTTCGGCTTCACGCACGACACCCCGGGGATCTCGTTGAGCCGCTCCCAGGCCCGGTCACGCTGCTCGTGGAGCCTGCCGCCGGGGGCGACGAGGTCCCGGATCGACTGCCGGCCGCCGAGCGCCGCCTGGATCGCGTACTGCGCGGGGGCGTTGGGGCAGAGCCGCATGGAGGCGAGCATGGTGAGCCCCTCCAGATAACTGCGGGCGTGCTGCTGCGGGCCCGACACCACCATCCAGCCGGAGCGGAAACCCGCCACACGGTACGTCTTGGACAGCCCGCTGAAGGTGAGGCAGAGCAGGTCGGGAGCCAGCACGGCCACGCTGTGGTGCTCGGCACCGTCGTAAAGGATCTGGTCGTAGATCTCGTCGGCGAACACCATCAGCCCGTGCCGGCGCGCCAGGTCGAGCATGCCGTCGAGGACTTCCCGGGAGTAGACGGCGCCCGTCGGGTTGTTCGGGTTGATGATCACCATGGCCCGGGTGCGGTCGGTGATCTTCGAGGCCATGTCGGCCAGGTCGGGGTTCCAGTCCGCCCCTTCGTCGCAGGTGTAGTGCACGGCCCTGCCGCCCGCGAGCGTGGTGACGGCGGTCCACAGCGGGTAGTCGGGGCTCGGGATCAAGATCTCGTCGCCGTCCTCCAGCAGCCCCTGCACCGCCATGGAGATCAGCTCGGAGACCCCGTTGCCGAGGAAGACGTCGTCCACGTCGACATCGGCCAGCCCCATCGCCTGATAGCGCTGCGCGACGGCGCGACGCGCGGACAGGATGCCTCGCGAGTCGGTGTAGCCGTGCGCCTGGGGGAGCATCCGGATCATGTCCTGGACGATCTCCTCGGGGGCCTCGAACCCGAACAGTGCCGGATTCCCCGTGTTGAGGCGGAGCACGCTGTGGCCCGCCTCCTCCAGGGCGTTGGCCTGCTCGATGACCGGCCCCCGGATCTCGTAGCAGACCTCGTTGAGCTTGCTGGACTGCCGGAACTCCATGCGGTGCCTCCCCGACCCCGAATATGCGTTACTTGGTTTTACCAAGCTCGGGCTTGGAAAGTCCAACAACATGTCTAGACTGCGTCGCATGCCACGTCAGCAGCAGTCCGCACGTCCCGTCCGCCGCCGGAGCTACGACCAGTTCTGCGCCACCGCCCGTGCCCTCGACTCCGTCGGTGACCGGTGGACGCTGCTGATCGTCCGTGAACTGCTGGCCGGGCCGCGCCGCTACACGGATCTGCACGCCGACCTGCCGGGCGTGAGCACGGATGTGCTGGCCTCCCGGCTCAAGGACATGGAACAGGGCGGTCTGGCCGTGCGCCGCCGCCTGCCGCCCCCGGCGGCCGTCGCGGTCTACGAACTGACCGAGCACGGGCGCGGACTGCTCCCGGTCCTCACCGCGCTCGCCGGGTGGGGCGCGCCCGCGCTCGGGGAACGCCGGCCGACGGACGCGGTCAGGGCCCACTGGTTCGCACTGCCGCTGCTGCGGGCCCTGGACGGCCTCACCCACGGCGGGGTCATCGAAGTCAGGCTCACCGAGGGCGTGTTCCACCTCCGCGTCGGTGCGGAGGCGGCGGGTGGCGAGGCCTACGGACACGGCCCAGCCGACGCCCCGGACGCGTGCCTCGTGCTGGACGCGGAGGCCGTCCTGGCCGTCGGACGCGGTGGGGGCGGCCTCGCCGAGGCCGTCAGGGAGGGCCGGGCCGAGGTCCTCGGCGAGAGCCCGCTCGCCGTCGAACTCCGTGGCGGCGGCTGACCGCGCCGTCCGGAGCCGGTCACCGGCACATCGGGCGCACCCCCGGGCACGGAACCCGTCGCGCTGTGGGTGACCCGCCTGCTCCCCGAGGGCGGTGCGCTCTCCGGCGCCTCCCAGTCGTCCGTCAGACGGCGGCCGTCTCCCCGTACGCCCCGAATCCTGAGACGACGAGCCCGTCCCGGAAGGTCAGCACCTCGTACACCCGGCCACCGATCTGGTTGCGGTAGTCGATCACCAGCGCGTCGACGCCCGCGCGCACGTCCATCACCTCGAACTCCAGGTCGGGGATCTTCTCCAGCCCGGCCGCCCAGTACGCGCGCAGCGCCGCCTTGCCGTGCAGTGTCCCGGCCGGGGAGCCCGTCAGCCGGGCGATCATCGGGGAACTGAAGGTCACGTCCTCGGCGTAGTGGGCGAGGATGCGGTCCAGATCGTGGGAGTTCCAGTCGTCCTGCCACCGGGACGCGAACTGACGGGCATATGCGAGATCCATACGGATGATGATGCGACAGGACGATGATGGATGCGTGCACTTTGAACCCATCACCTGGGAACGGCTGGCCCGCGCCCTCGCCGCCCATGCCGACGGACTCGAACCGGCCGACGGCGGGTCCTGGCTGAGGATCGGCGTCGACGGCGCTCCCGCCGCCCGCCCCGAGGAAGCCGCCGCCTATCTCGCCGAGGCACTACGGGCCCGCGGGCGCCCGGTGCTCGCCGTCTCCACGGAGGGCTTCCTGCGCCCGGCCAGCCTGCGCTACGAGTACGGCAAGGAGGACCCGGACTCGTACGCCGACAGTTGGTTCGACACCGGGGCGCTGTGGCGTGAGGTGTTCCGCCCCCTTGAGGCGGGCGGCAGCGGCCGGGTCCTGCCCGATCTCTGGAACCCCGCGACGGACCGGGCGACCCGAAGTCCGTACCAGGAGCTGCCCGAGGGCGGGGTGCTGATCCTGCACGGGCCGCTGCTCCTCGGGCACTGGTTCCCGTTCGACCTCGGAGTACATCTGAGCCTCTCGCCGGGAGCGCTGCGACGGCGTACGCGCGAGAGCGAGCGGTGGACGCTGCCCGCCTTCGCGCGGTACGAGGACGAGGTCGCCCCGGCCGACCGCGCGGACGCCGTCGTACGGGCCGACGACCCGCGCCACCCCGCCTGGACGGGGCTCGGCGGTTGAGGCGAGGGGGCCTCACGCAGGGCGGCCCCCCACCGTCGCGACCGCTTCGGCCCCTGCCCGGCAGCCCGCCGCGGCCGCCGAGACCTCGTCCGCACCCGCGATGAGTGCCGCCAGGAAGCCGCCGGTGAACGCGTCCCCCGCGCCTGTCGAGTCGACCGGGGCGCCGGCCTCCCCGGCGGGCACCCGCGCGGTCACCGCGCCGTCGGCCGCCAGCAGAACGCCCCGGTCCCCGAGCGTGACGGCGACCCGGCCCACATGGCGGCTCAGCTTGGCCGCGGCGTCCGAGGGATCGGGCAGACCCGTCAGCTCGCGCGCCTCGTCCGCGTTGGGCAGCAGCAGATCGACCCCCTCGACCAGGTCCAGGAAAGCTCCGGCACCCAGAGCGGCGAGGAATCCGGCCGAAGCCGGATCCACGCTCACCGGGACATCCCGCACCCGGGCCTCCCGCAGGGCGAGTGCCGCCGTCGCCCGGCTCGTCGGCCCGAAGAGGAGGTAGCCGGACAGATGTAGCCGGGCGGCACCGTCGAGCAGCGAAGGAGACCAGTCGCCGGGCGAGAGGCGCAGGACCGCCCCGCTGTCGGTGAGGAAGGTGCGTTCGGCCGAGGAGTCGACCAGGGCCACCACCGTGCCGGTCGGGGCGCCCTCGTCCACGCACAGCAGGGGGCGCACCCCGGCCCGACGCAGCGCGTCCCGGTGCCAGGCCGCGGATTCCGCCCCGGCCCGGGCGAGCAACCGGACGTCCCGGCACCCCGAACGCGCCGCCCAGCAGGCCACGTTGGCCCCAGCCCCGCCCGGCAGCGTGGAGATGCGGGCCGGCGTGTCCGTGCCGTGCAGCGGGGCGGAGGCGTGCCGTACGACCACGTCGGTGACCACCTCCCCGACCACGAGCAGCCCGCCTCCGCCCACCGCGCGGCCGGGCCCGTTCACCGGCCGGCCGCGGCCACGGCGATCCGCGCGGCCAGCGTCACGTTCCCGCGTACCGCGGCGAGATTGGCCTCCAGGGACGCCCCGCCGGTCTCCCGCATCAGATACTCCAGCAGGAACGGAGTGACCGCCTGCCCCGTGACCCCCCGCGTCCGGCAGGCGTCCAGGGCCCCGGCGAGCACCCGGTCGTGCTCCGCCGGGTCCAACTGCTCCTCCTCCGGAACGGGGTTGGCGACGATCAGCGCGGCGGGCGGGCCGCCCAGCCGCTTCCCTGCCCGCATCACCCGCGCGACGTCCTCGGGCGTACGGACGGTCCAGTCGACCCGCTCTCCGGAGCTGCTCAGGTAGAAGCCGGGGAAATACTCCGTCCCGTAGCCCAGCACGCCGACACCGAGGGTCTCCAGGCGCTGAAGTGTGGCGGGTACGTCGAGGATCGACTTCACGCCCGCGCACACCACCGTGATCCCGGTCCGGGCGAGCAGCCGGAGGTCCGCGGACTCGTCCTGCGTCTGTGTCCACTCGCGGTGTACGCCCCCGAGCCCGCCGGTGGCGAAGACGCTCAGACCGGCCCGCGCCGCGAGGAAGGCGGTGGCGGACACGGTGGTGGCGCCGCTCGCGCCGAGGGCCAGCGCGGGCGCGAGATCACGGTGGCCCAGCTTGCGTACGCCCGGGTCCCCGGCGACCCGCTCCAACTGGGCGCGGTCCAGACCCACATGCGCACGGCCGTCCAGCACGGCGACCGTGGCGGGGACGGCGCCGGCCTTCCGCGTCAGCTCCTCCAGTTCCCGGGCGACGTCGAGATTGCGGGGGCGCGGCAGCCCGTGCGCGATGATCGTCGACTCCAGGGCGACCACGGGACGTCGTTCCTCCAGGGCCTCCCGCACCTCTTCGGAGAGTACGGAGGTGCTGCGGCCGGGTTCCTGCGACAGGGGCGCCGATGCATTCTGAGGCATGCCCCATCTCTGTCGCGGGCCCGGGTGCCCCAAACCCGAGACGGCCCGGCTGTCGAGCGGGGGGTCAGGCCTTCGCGGAATCCGGGGCCGGCCGGGCCACCGCCCTGCGCAACGCGAGCACGGCCATCGGCAGGAGAAGGCAGGCGGCGACCGCGTTCAGCCAGCCGTAGCCCAGCCGGGAGACGATCACGCCGGCGACGGCGCCGCCGATGCCGGCCGCCGTGTTCATCGTGAGGTCGGAGAGTCCCTGCACGGCGGCCCGTGCCGCCTGCGGTACCGAGTCGGTGAGCAGCGCCGAGCCCGCCACCAGACCCGCCGACCAGCCGAGCCCCAGGACGAAGAGGCCCGCGGCCGTCCGGATGTGCCCGCCGCCCGACGTGCCGGCCAACACCGCCGCGCAGCAGAGCAGTCCGGCGGCCAGCCCGATGACGGAGAGCCGGCCGACCCGGTCGGAGAGCCAGCCCATGACGGGGGACAGCGCGTACATGCCGGCGATGTGTCCGCTGATGACCAGGCCGATCAGCTGGATGTCCGCGCCGTGGTGCCCCAGATGGACAGGGGTCATGACCATGATGGAGACCATCACGGTGTGGGACACGGCGACCGTCACGAGTGCCAGCCGGGCCATCGGGGCCGCCCGCACCGCCGCGATCCCCGCCCGCAGCGACCGGCCCGCCGCGTCGGCGGTGTCCTCGGAGGCGAGCGCCCGCGCGGTCAGCAGCGGGTCGGGGCGCAGCAGCACGGCGACCACGGCCCCGGTGAGCAGGAAGATGGCGGCGGCCCAGGCGAACGGGCCCGCCGTCTCGGGTACGAAGGTGCCCCGGAACACCCGGCTCGCGGGAGCGGTGATGTTCGGGCCGAGCACCGAACCGATCGTGGTGGCCCAGACGACGGTGGAGATCGCCCGGCCGCGCCGCTCCGGCTCCGCGAGGTCGGCCGCCGCGAACCGCGCCTGGAGGTTGGCCGACGAGCCGGCACCGAAGCCGGCCATGCCGAGCAGCAGCAGCGGAAAGCTGCCCACGACGGCCGCGGTCACCACGAGGAAGGCCCCGAACGCCCCGATCAGGTAGGCCAGGACGAGCCCGGCGCGCCTGCCCCGCGAGGTCATCACAGCGGCCAGCGGCAGCGACAGCAGTGCGGTGCCCGCCACGGAGGCGGTCGGCGCGAGCCCCGACAGGGCTTCGGAACCGCTCACCTCGGCCGCCAGGACCGGGGCGAGCGCGATACCGACGGCCACACCGAGGCCGCCGAGTATCTGGCTGCCGACGAGTACGGCGGATATCCGGCGCCGGAGTGCCGGCAGCTCGGCGGCTGTGACCCGGGAGGCGGGGAGTGCTGTCATCACCGCGGCAGTGTGACAGCTCGTACCTCAGCGCGACATCGCCTTACGGACACGTTCGGTCCGAAGGTACGGAGTGCGCCACGGTCGCGGTGCTGTGCCCTTCGGCGGAGGGACGACGCGGTGATCGTCCCTCCGGCGCGGGACGGGCGGCGTTCAGAACAGCGGCTGCGGGAGTATGCCCTCCAGCGCCAGCAGCTGCCGCTTGGTCTCCAGGCCCCCGCCGAACCCGCCGAGCCCTCCGCCGCTCTCCACCACCCGGTGGCACGGAACCACGACCGGCAGCGGGTTGGAACCCATGGCCGCCCCCACGGCCTGGGCGGCGCCCGGCTGGCCGACCCGGCCCGCCAGGTCGCCGTAGCCCACGACCGTCCCGTAGGGCACACCGGAGGCCAGCTCGGTGAGAACCTCGCGGTTGAAGCCGGAACTCAGCGACCAGTCCAGAACGAGCGAGAAGTCCCGCAGCTCTCCGGCGAAATACGCGGCGAGCTGCCGCACCGGCTCGGCCAGCAGCGCGGAGTCCGGGGCTTCCACGAGCTCCGCGCCCAGCCGTGTCCGCAGCCGCTCCAGCACCTTGTCCCGGACGGCCGGGCCCGCGTGGAAGACCACGGTCAGCAGGCCGGACGGGGTCGCGGCCAGCAGGAGCGGGCCGATGTCGCTCGGCACGACGGACCACTCCACGACCTGCTCGCTGCTCTCCATGCGACCCACCGTACGACCGGCCACTGACAGTGCCGTCCCGTCAGCCGCTCAGCGGGTGGCGTCCCGGACGACGTCGGGGTTGTTGGTGATGATGCCGTCCACGCCGAAACCGGCCACCTCGGCAGCCTTCGCCGCGTCGTTCACCGTCCAGGTGTTGACCTGGAGAGGCTTGCCGTGGGCGCCCTTCAGCTTCTGCACCGCGGCGACGTAGTCGGCGCCGATCGTCGTGTACGACGGATTGATCTGGTCGGTGAACGCCGCGTACGACGGCAGATCGGCCACCGCCGGGGTGCCCAGGAAGCCCGTGACGACGTCCGGACGCTGAACATGAACACTTTTCACACTCTCTGCACCGAAGCTCTGGATGATCAGTTTGTGCTTGACGTGGACGCGGTCGAGCCATCCCTCCTTGCGCAGGACGCGGAGGGTCTCCTTCTCGATCCCCGGGTAGATCTCCGGGCTCTTGATCTCCAGGAGCAGCTTCTGGCGGTTGCGCTCGACCCGGTGCAGGTACTGGCTGAGCGTCGGCACCCGGGCGCCCGCGAAGCCGGCGCCGAACCAGCTGCCCGCGTCGAGCTTCGCGATCTCCGCCGCGGTGAAGTCCTTGACCGCCCAGGGCGCGCGGTCGGGGAAGACCTCCTCGGCGTTCGTGGTCCTGCTCAAGGTGGTGTCGTGCACGACGACCAGCACGCCGTCCTTGGTGAGCTGGACGTCGTTCTCCACCCACGCGATGCCCAGGTCGTCCGCCGCGTCCACGGCGGCCAGGGTGTTCTCCGGGGCGTAGGCGGAAGCGCCCCGGTGGGCGTAGACGACCGGGCTGTCCTGCGCGCCCGAGGCCTGGGCCTGGGTGGCGGGCAGCAGGACGCAGGCGCCGAGCATGGCGGCGGCGGCGCCGGAAGCGGTTGCTGTGCGTACGGACACGTGTACTCCTCGCGTGGGGATGCGTTCAGGCAGAGACTCGCATCGGTTCCCCAACGGAGGGGAGGAGGATGATGGCCATGTTGTGAACGGAATGGAGGTGCCGAGTCCGCGGAGGGCCCGGAGGCGGATAAAATGCCGCTCTTATGTTTGCTTGCCGGGCCTTGCCCTTTAGGGTCACCCCCGAACCCGGGCACACCGCGAAGGGCGTACCAGCATGCAGGGCACAGTTGACGGATTCACCTACGGACTCGTGACACCCGTCACGGCGTTCCTCATGGCATGCCTCGGTGCCGCGCTCGGTCTTCGGTGCACCACGCGGTCCCTGCGCACCCGTGGAGCGTCCAGAGCCGGCTGGCTGGCCCTCGGCGCCACCTCCATCGGGTCCGGCATCTGGACGATGCACTTCATCGCGATGCTGGGCTTCACCGTCCGCGAAGCACCGGTGAGCTACGACAGGCCCCTCACCTACGCCAGTCTCGCCGTGGGCGTCGGGATGGTCGGGGTCGGCATCTTCCTGGTCGGCTACCGGGGCGCCACCCGGATGGCGCTCGTCACGGGCGGGACGATCACCGGCCTCGGGGTCGCCTCCATGCACTACCTCGGCATGGCCGGAATGAACTTCCAGGGACTGTTCGAGTACGACACCCTCACCGTCGCGCTCTCCGTCGTCATCGCCGTGGTGGCCGCGACCGCCGCGCTGTGGGCGGCCGTCTCCATCCACGGCTTCCTCCCCAGCCTGGGCGCCAGCGTGGTCATGGGCGTGGCCGTGAGCGGGATGCACTACACGGGGATGGCCGCGCTCCAGGTGCACCTGCACCCCGACGCCGTACCGGCACCGGCCGGCGAGGCGCCCACCTCGCTGCTCCTGCCGATGATGATCGGACCGGGCTGCTTCCTCCTGCTCGCCGCCGTGGTCGTGATGATCGACCCCCTGGTGGTCTCCGGTGGCCCCGAGGAAGCCCGGCGACCGCCGGGGCAGGCCGCACGGGGCGGGCGACCGGTGACCTCGATCCCGGCCCAGCGGAGGCGCACGCCGCCCTACGCGACCGCCGCCCGCAAGGCGTCCCGGCAGCCGTGGAACCGCTGAGCCCCAGCCGTTGTCAGTGGGGGGTCGTACGGTGGTTGCATGCGGCCAGTCTCGAAGATCGAACGTTCGGTGGCGCCTTTCGAGGTCGTCAGTCCCTACCAGCCCAGCGGTGACCAGCCGGCGGCCATCGCCGAGCTGGACCGGCGTGTCCGCGCCGGTGAGAAGGACGTCGTCCTGCTCGGCGCGACCGGCACGGGCAAGTCCGCGACGACCGCCTGGATGATCGAGAAGCTCCAGCGCCCCACCCTGGTGATGGCACCGAACAAGACGCTGGCCGCCCAGCTGGCCAACGAGTTCCGCGAGCTCCTCCCGAACAACGCCGTGGAGTACTTCGTCTCGTACTACGACTACTACCAGCCCGAGGCGTACGTCCCGCAGTCGGACACCTACATCGAGAAGGACTCCTCGATCAACGAGGAGGTCGAGCGGCTGCGCCACTCCGCCACGAATTCGCTGCTCACCCGGCGCGACGTCGTCGTGGTCGCCTCCGTCTCCTGCATCTACGGCCTGGGCACCCCGCAGGAGTACGTGGACCGGATGGTCCAGCTCAAGGTCGGCGACGAGATCGACCGTGACCAGCTGCTGCGCCGCTTCGTCGAGATCCAGTACACGCGCAACGACCTCGCGTTCACCCGCGGCACCTTCCGCGTCCGCGGCGACACCATCGAGATCTTCCCGGTGTACGAGGAGCTCGCCGTCCGCATCGAGATGTTCGGCGACGAGATCGAGGCGCTCTCGACCCTCCACCCCCTCACCGGCGAGGTCATCAGCGAGGACGCCTCGCTCCACGTCTTCCCCGCCAGCCACTACGTGGCGGGCCCCGAGCGCATGGAGAAGGCGGTCAGCGGCATCGAGAAGGAGCTGGAGCAGCGCCTCGCCGAGCTGGAGAAGCAGGGCAAGATGCTGGAGGCCCAGCGGCTGCGCATGCGCACCACGTACGACATCGAGATGCTCCGGCAGATCGGCACCTGCTCCGGCGTCGAGAACTACTCGATGCACTTCGACGGCCGCTCGCCCGGCACCGCACCCAACACCCTCCTCGACTACTTCCCCGAGGACTTCCTCCTCGTCCTGGACGAGTCGCACGTCACCGTGCCGCAGATCGGCGCGATGTACGAGGGCGACGCCTCCCGTAAGCGGACCCTCGTCGACCACGGCTTCCGGCTGCCCTCCGCCCTGGACAACCGTCCGCTGAAGTGGGAGGAGTTCCTGGGCCGTATCGACCAGACGGTCTATCTCTCCGCCACCCCCGGGAAGTACGAGATGTCCCGGGGCGACGGCTTCGTCGAGCAGATCATCCGGCCCACCGGGCTCGTCGACCCGGAGGTCGTCGTCAAGCCCACCGAGGGCCAGATCGACGACCTGGTCCACGAGATCCGCGCGCGGACCGAGAAGGACGAGCGCGTCCTGGTCACCACCCTCACCAAGAAGATGTCCGAGGACCTCACGGACTACTTCCTGGAGCTGGGCATCCAGGTCCGCTACCTCCACAGCGACGTCGACACGCTGCGCCGCATCGAGCTGCTGCGCGAGCTGCGTTCCGGCGAGTACGACGTCCTGGTCGGCATCAACCTCCTGCGTGAGGGCCTCGACCTGCCCGAGGTGTCGCTCGTGGCCATCCTCGACGCGGACAAGCAGGGCTTCCTGCGCTCCGGCACCTCGCTGATCCAGACCATCGGCCGTGCCGCCCGTAACGTCTCGGGGCAGGTCCACATGTACGCCGACAAGGTCACCCCGGCGATGGCGCAGGCCATCGACGAGACCAACCGCCGCCGCGAGAAGCAGATCGCCTACAACACCGAGCGTGGGGTCGACCCGCAGCCGCTCCGCAAGAAGATCAACGACATCGTCGCGTCCATCGCACGCGAGGAGGTCGACACCGAGCAGCTTCTCGGCACCGGCTACCGGCAGGCCAAGGACACCAAGGCCCCGGTCCCCTCGCTGGGCGGCAAGGCGGCCGCGGGGGGCAGGACGAAGAAGGACGCCGCGGTGGTCACCGACCGGCCCGCCGCCGAGCTCGCGGGCATCATCGAGGAGATGACGGACCGCATGCGCGCGGCCGCCGCCGACCTGCAGTTCGAGGTGGCCGCGCGGTTGCGTGACGAGGTGGGGGAGCTCAAGAAGGAGCTGCGTCAGATGAGGGAGGCGGGGCTGGCCTGACCCCGTGGGGCCCGCAGTGTTGCAGGACCGCCACAAAAACGGCCCACGACTCTTCCCGCCTGCGGGGACTGCGTAGGGTGCTCGGAAACCGCACACCGAGGGTTGCGGGGCAAGCGGAGAGGGGACAGCGCGTGACGGTCAACATGACCAAGGGTCAGGCCATCAGCCTGCAGAAGAGCGACGGGGGGACCCTGACCGCGGTACGGATGGGGCTCGGCTGGCAGGCGGCTCCCCGCCGAGGGCTGTTCGGCTCGCGTACCCGTGAGATCGACCTGGACGCCTCGGCGGTGCTCTTCGCCGACAAGCAGCCCGTGGACGTCGTGTTCTTCCGCCACCTCGTCAGCGACGACGGTTCGGTCAAGCACACCGGCGACAACCTCGTCGGCGGAGCCGGCTCGGGCGGCGACGACGAGGCGATCCTCGTCGACCTGCAGCGGGTCCCGGTCCACATCGACCAGATCGTCTTCACGGTGAACTCGTTCACCGGCCAGACGTTCCAGGAGGTGCAGAACGCCTTCTGCCGCATCGTCGACGAGACCAACGGCCAGGAGCTCGCCCGCTACACCCTGGACGGCGGTGGCCAGTACACGGCGCAGATCATGGCGAAGGTGCACCGTGCGGGCAGCGGATGGCAGATGACCGCCCTCGGCAACCCGGCCAACGGCCGCACGTTCCAGGACCTGATGCCGGCGATCCTGCCGCACCTGTAGGCGCCGCAGGGCGCGGGCGGTACCCGGCCCGCAGATCCGTACGAGCAGCTCCCGGAGGCACCCGCCGCCGGGAGCTGCGCCCATGGCAGGGCATCACACCGAACGTCGAGGGGACAGGGCAATGACGGCCGAGCTGGTCCGGGGGCAGAACCACACCTTGCCCCAGACCCGTCTGGAGATCAGGGTGTCGGCGGGCTCACCCGTCGTGGCCGGTGCCACGCTCGGGGACGAGCGGGGCACCGTCCGGGGCGCCGAGTGGATCGCCCACCCCGCCTCGCACCGGGTGCCCGGGCTCGAGGTGTCCCGGCAGGCGGCGGCCGACCACCGGCTGGCCGTCGACCTGGACGCCCTGCCCGACTCGGTGCACCGCGTCACCGTGCTCCTCGCCCTGCCCACCGGAGCCGGGCGGCCCGGCAGATTCGGTGCGGTCGCCGCCCCCTTCGTCGCCGTCACCGGACTCGACGGCACCGAGATCGCCACGTTCACCCTCACCGGTCTGGACACCGAGTCCGCGGTGTCGGCACTGGAGCTCTACCGTCGCCAGGGGGTCTGGAAGGTCCGCGCCGTCGGCCAGGGCTATGCCGCGGGGCTCGCCGAGATGCTAGCGGACCAGGGAGTGGCCGAGGCGGCGGAGCTGGCCGCTTCCATCCAGGACGCGGTCGCCTCCGGGCTCGCCCGCTCCGTGCCCCCGCCGCCCCGTTCCCCCGAAGGCGAGCGCGTACGCCACCCGGCGGGCCCCGCGACCACCGGAGGCGCCGGCAGGCCGCCCGCCTCGGCGCGGACCCCCGAGCCGCCGGCGGACCCCGCGCCCCCGCAGCCCGCCGCACCAGGCGGACCCGTCAACTACGCGCACCCGCGGCGTCAGACCTCCGCGCCGCCCCCGCCGCCGGCGATGCCACGGGCTGGTCCATGGACGAGCGCCTCTACAACCAGATCTGGGGCATGTTCGAGGACCTGGCCCGCGCCGTCGCCGCCTACCGGAGCGCCGTCGACTTCGCCGAGTCCCGGATGGACCAGGAGCTCGACCGGACGCTCTCCGACCCGCGCAGCCGCATCGGTGGTGCCGGCGACCGGGCCCGCGATGAGGCCCGGGCCAAGCACGACGAACTCACCGGCCGGGCACGCGACGCGCTCGAACGGGATCTCGCCCAGCTCGCCGCCGAGTCCGCCGTCGTCGAACCGGCCCTCCCCGCCGCCTACGCGGGCTGGGGCAACCCCGTCTGGCACGGCTACCGCGTCCCGATGGAGATCCCGATGGCCCTGCGGATCGGCGACCTCCATCTGCCCGAGGGCATCGGCCTGCGCATCCCGCTGCTGGTGCGGCTGCCCCTGGAGCGCGGGATCTGGGTCGACAGCGGACGTACGGCCTCCGAGGCGGCCGCCGCGACGGCCGGGGACCAGCTGCGCAAGCTGGCCATGGAGACCGCGGTCGCCCTGGCCGCGCGGCTGCTCGCCGTCTACCCGGCGGACGAATTCTCCGTACACGTGATCGACCCGGCCGGTTCCGCCGCGGGCCCGCTCGCCCCCCTGGTCTCTTCCGGGGTGCTCGCCGGGCCACCCGCCGCCGGAGCGGAAGGCGTCTCCTCGGTCCTCGCCCACCTCACCCGGCGCGTCGATCTGGTGCAGATGGCGATCAGGGCCGGCGCGGCGGACGCGCTGCCCCCGGATCTCGACACGGGGGAGCAGCTGCTGATCGTCAACGACTTCCCGCACGGCTTCGACGACAGGGCCGTCACCCAACTGCGCTACCTGGCCGACGAGGGTCCCTCGGTGGGTGTGCACCTGCTGATGGTCGCCGACCGGGAGGACGCCCGCGCCTACGGCCCGGTGCTCGACCCGCTGTGGCGTTCCCTGCTGCGGATCACCCCTGTGGCGGACGACCACCTCGCCGACCCCTGGGTCGGCCACGCGTGGACGTACGAACCGTTGAGGGCGCCGCAGGGCAGCCGCGTCCTGGAGCAGGTGCTGGCACTGGTGGCCGCGGCGCGGCGAAGCGGTCGCCGCTGAGCGGGGTGACGGTAGGTCAATTACCGGCACATACCTTCTGACCTGGCGTTTTGGGTATGCCTTGGTATGGACTTTACCTTTTCTTGGTGCTTCATGTACTGTTCTTGGTGCGGAGGGGAGTACTCCCGATCGCGGCGTTCCCGTCAGTACGGACTGTGACCGGTCCCGGGGCGTCGGCCCGGCGCGCATCCCGCGCTCCCGGGTGGAAGAGACCTCCGGCAGCGACGACGCTGATCTATAGCCGTAGCGAACTGCCGGAGGCGCAGTGGACGTTTCATGGACTCTTTGGACGCTGACCATTCTCGGTCTCGTCGCCCTCATCTCCGTCGACTTCTTCATCGGGCGCAAGCCCCATGACGTGTCGACCAAGGAAGCCGGGATCTGGACCATCGTCTGGATCGCCCTGGCCGCCCTCTTCGGGCTCGGGCTGCTGGTCTTCGGCGAGAGCCAGGCCTCGGGCGAATTCTTCGCCGGCTTCATCACCGAGAAGTCGCTCAGTGTCGACAACCTCTTCGTCTTCGTCCTGATCATGGCGAAGTTCTCGGTGCCCAGCCATCTCCAGCAGCGGGTGCTGCTCATCGGTGTGCTGATCGCCCTGGTGCTGCGTGCGATCTTCATCGCGGCCGGTGCCGCGGTCATCGCGAACTTCTCGTGGATCTTCTACATCTTCGGCGCGTTCCTGATCTACACCGCCTGGAAGCTGATCCAGGAGGCGCGGGCCGACGAGGACGAGGACGACTGGGAGGAGAACCGTCTCCTGAAGTCGATCGAGCACCGCTTCGGTGTCGCCGACAGGTACCACGGGACGAAGCTCTTCATCCGGAACAACGGCAAGCGCGTCATGACCCCCCTGATGGTGGTCATGCTCGCCATCGGCACCACCGATGTGCTGTTCGCACTGGACTCGATCCCGGCGATCTTCGGTCTGACCCAGGACCCGTACATCGTCTTCACCGCCAACGCCTTCGCCCTGATGGGCCTGCGTCAGCTGTACTTCCTCATCGGCGGTCTGCTGAAGAAGCTGGTCCACCTCAGCTACGGGCTGTCGGTGATCCTCGGGTTCATCGGCGTCAAGCTGGTGCTGCACGCACTGCACGAGTCCGGGGTGCACGTCCCGGAGATCTCCATCCCGTTCTCCCTCTCCTTCATCTGCCTCGTCCTGGTGGTCACCACGGTCACCAGCCTGATCGCCAACAAGAAGCAGGCGGCACGGGAGGCCGGGGAGAAGGACGACAGCGAGAACGTCGGCGCGGAGAAGTAGCGCCCGACGGACACACCGACGGCCGGGGCCCCGCGAGGGGCGCCCGGCCGTCGGCCGTTCGGCGGTTCACCAGCCGCGCTCGCGCCACTCCGGCAGCCGCGGGCGCTCGGCACCGAGCGTGGTGTCGTGACCGTGGCCCGGGTAGACCCATGTCTCGTCCGGGAGCCGGTCGAAGAGCTTGGTCTCCACGTCGTGCAGCAGGCTCGCGAACGCCTCCGGGTCCTTGTGCGTATTGCCTACGCCGCCGGGGAAGAGGCAGTCCCCGGTGAACACGTGCGGGGCGCCGTGCGGGTCGTCGTACACCAGGGCGATGGACCCCGGGGTGTGGCCGGTCAGATGCCTCGCGGTCAGCGAGACCCGGCCCACCCGGATCGTCCCGTTGTCCTCGACGAGCTCGTCGGTCGGGACGGGGATGCCCTCGGCGTCGTACCTCCCGGCGTACGTCCGCGCTCCGGTGGCCGCCACCACCTCGCCGAGTGCCTGCCAGTGGTCGCCGTGCCGGTGCGTCGTGACGACGGACGCGATGCCGTCCTCGCCGATCAGCCGCAGCAGTGTCCCGGCCTCGGCGGCCGCGTCGATCAGGAGCTGCTCGCCGGTGGCCCGGCAGCGCAGCAGGTACGCGTTGTTGTTCATCGGTCCGACGGCGACCTTGGAGATCATCAGATCCGTCAGCTCGTGCACATCCGCAGCTCCGCCGACCCTGACCGTTCCGCTGTACGTCATGTGACGCAGCCTATAGCGGCGGCAGCGTGGGAAGGCTGCCGCCTTCCACGGTGAGCGCGGAGCCGTCACGGCGTCCGCAGAGCCAGCCGAGGATGTCGGGGGCCGTGCCCCGGACGGTGACCGGAGCGCCGTCGGCGCCGCCCCCCGTGGTCCACAGCCGGCCGTCCGGGGCGACCGCCGTCGTCGGGACGACATCGGGATGCCCGGCGAACCGCTCCGCCAGGAAGTCGTTCTCCCGGGTCACGAACTCCTCCGGCAGATCCTCCAGCTCGTACCCCACCCCCAGGTCGACGTGGTGCAGCTCGACCTCGACCCAGCGGCGGAAGGGGACCCGGGAGGCCGAATCCGTCACACCGTTGCGCATCGTGACCGTGCGTGACCAGTCGGCCGGCGCCGCAGCGGCGGCGAGGAAGGCCGCCCCGCTCGCACGCAGGTCAGCGAGGTGTCCGGCCACCGGCCGGGGGGCATCGCGTTCGATGTCGGCGTCCCGGGTTTCGCTGTTCGCGTACATCGGGCGCCCTTGGAGAACATTTACGAGGGCGTCGGCGTTACGTGACAGGTGGGCAAGAACATGGCCGCGGCTCCAGCCCGGCAGACGCGACGGCTCGGCGACGACGCCGTCGTCCATCTTGCCCGTGGCACTGAGCAGCCGATCGGTCGCTTCACGTACAGCTTCCAGGTCGCGCGCATGATCAGTCATGGACCGAGCGTAGACCCCACCACTCATTCGGGTGATGGAGTCTTCGGTCGACCGTAAATCGAATGCGCGTGCTATACGCTCGGAGTCGAAAGCTTCGTACATCGCTGTGGCGCCCCCCATACCCTGGGACAGGGGCTCAGTTCCCCCACTTCTCTCCAGAAAGGTGCGGACCGGCGTGGCCGACCGTCTCATCGTCCGTGGCGCGCGCGAGCACAACCTGAAGAACGTCTCGCTCGATCTCCCCCGTGACTCCCTCATCGTCTTCACCGGGCTCTCCGGATCGGGCAAGTCCTCGCTCGCGTTCGACACGATCTTCGCCGAGGGGCAGCGGCGCTACGTGGAGTCCCTCTCCTCGTACGCCCGGCAGTTCCTCGGCCAGATGGACAAGCCGGACGTGGACTTCATCGAAGGCCTCTCGCCCGCCGTCTCCATCGACCAGAAGTCGACCTCGCGCAACCCGCGCTCGACGGTCGGCACCATCACCGAGGTCTACGACTACCTCCGGCTGCTCTTCGCCAGGATCGGCAAGCCGCACTGCCCCGAGTGCGGAAGGCCCATCGCGCGCCAGTCGCCGCAGGCCATCGTCGACAAGGTGCTCGGCCTGCCCGAGGGCAGCCGCTTCCAGGTGCTCTCCCCGCTGGTGCGCGAGCGCAAGGGTGAGTTCGTCGACCTCTTCGCCGACCTCCAGACCAAGGGCTACAGCAGGGCCCGGGTCGACGGCGAGACGATCCAGCTGTCCGAGCCGCCCACGCTGAAGAAGCAGGAGAAGCACACCATCGAGGTGGTCATCGACCGCCTCACGGTGAAGGACAGCGCCAAGCGCCGGCTGACCGACTCGGTCGAGACGGCCCTGGGCCTCTCCGGCGGCATGGTCGTGCTCGACTTCGTCGACCTGGAGGCGGACGACCCCGAGCGTGAGCGGATGTACTCCGAGCACCTCTACTGCCCGTACGACGATCTCTCCTTCGAGGAGCTGGAGCCGCGCTCCTTCTCCTTCAACTCCCCCTTCGGCGCCTGCCCCGACTGCACGGGCATCGGCACGCGCATGGAGGTCGACCCGGAGCTGATCGTCCCGGACGAGGACAAGTCCCTGGACGAGGGCGCGATCCACCCCTGGTCGCACGGCCACACCAAGGAGTACTTCGGGCGCCAGATCACCGCGCTGGCCGACGCCCTCGGATTCCGTACGGACATCCCCTGGGCCGGACTGCCGCAGCGCGCCAAGAAGGCTCTGCTCCACGGCCACAAGATCCAGACCGAGGTCCGCTACCGCAACAGGTACGGCCGCGAGCGCGCCTACACCACCCCCCGCTTCGAAGGCGCCGTGCAGTACGTCAAGCGGCGTCACTCCGAGGCCGAGAGCGACTCCAGCCGGGAGCGCTTCGAGGGGTACATGCGCGAGGTGGCCTGCCCGACCTGTGAGGGCACCCGGCTCAAGCCGCTGGTCCTCGCGGTCACGGTGATGGAGAAGTCCATCGCCGAGGTCTCCGCGATGTCGATCAGCGAGTGCGCCGAGTTCCTGGGCCGCCTCAAGCTGAACGCCCGCGACAAGAAGATCGCCGAGCGTGTCCTCAAGGAGGTCAACGAGCGGCTGAGGTTCCTCGTCGACGTCGGCCTCGACTACCTCTCACTGAACCGCGCCGCGGGCACCCTGTCCGGCGGCGAGGCCCAGCGCATCCGGCTCGCCACCCAGATCGGTTCCGGGCTCGTCGGCGTGCTGTACGTCCTGGACGAGCCGTCCATCGGCCTGCACCAGCGCGACAACCACCGGCTGATCGAGACCCTGGTCCGGCTGCGGGACATGGGCAACACGCTGATCGTCGTCGAGCACGACGAGGACACCATCAAGGTCGCCGACTGGGTCGTGGACATCGGCCCCGGCGCGGGTGAGCACGGCGGCAAGGTCGTCCACTCCGGCTCGCTCAAGGAGCTGCTGGCCAACAAGGAGTCGATCACCGGCCAGTACCTCTCGGGCAAGAGGGAGATCGAGATGCCGGACATCCGGCGTCCCGTCGACCCGAAGCGCCGGCTCACGGTGCACGGCGCCCGGGAGAACAACCTCCAGGACATCGACGTCTCCTTCCCGCTCGGTGTGCTCACCGCGGTCACCGGCGTCTCAGGTTCGGGGAAGTCGACCCTGGTCAACGACATCCTCTACACCCACCTCGCGCGCGAGCTCAACGGCGCCAAGTCGGTCCCCGGGCGGCACACCCGGGTCGACGGCGACGACCTCGTCGACAAGGTCGTCCACGTCGACCAGTCGCCCATCGGGCGCACACCCCGCTCCAACCCGGCGACGTACACCGGAGTCTTCGACCACGTGCGCAGGCTGTTCGCCGAGACGATGGAGGCGAAGGTGCGCGGCTACCTGCCGGGCCGCTTCTCCTTCAACGTCAAGGGCGGCCGCTGCGAGAACTGCTCCGGCGACGGCACGATCAAGATCGAGATGAACTTCCTGCCCGATGTGTACGTCCCGTGCGAGGTCTGCCACGGCGCGCGCTACAACCGGGAGACCCTGGAGGTCCACTACAAGGGCAAGTCCATCGCCGAGGTGCTGGACATGCCGATCGAGGAGGGCCTGGAGTTCTTCGAGGCGGTCCCGACGATCGCCCGCCACCTCCGCACGCTCAACGAGGTCGGCCTCGGCTACGTCCGGCTCGGCCAGTCCGCGCCGACGCTCTCCGGTGGTGAGGCCCAGCGGGTGAAGCTGGCGAGCGAGCTGCAGAAGCGCTCCACCGGCCGCACGGTCTACGTCCTGGACGAGCCGACGACCGGTCTGCACTTCGAGGACATCAGCAAGCTCATCTCGGTCCTCTCGGGCCTGGTCGACAAGGGCAACACCGTGATCGTCATCGAGCACAACCTCGATGTCGTCAAGACCGCCGACTGGGTCGTCGACATGGGCCCCGAGGGCGGCAGCGGCGGCGGTCTGGTCGTCGCCGAGGGCACCCCTGAGCACATCGCCTCGGTACCGGCCAGCCACACCGGGAAGTTCCTCCAGGAGATCCTGGGCGCGGACCGGATCGGCGGGGCAGCGGTGCCCGCGGCCCGTAAGGCCCGTAAGGCACCCGCGAAGAAGGCCGTCGCGGCCAAGACGTCCACGGCCCGCAGGACCGCCACGGCCAGGACGTCGGGAAAGGCGGCCGCCGACAAGCCCGCGGCGAAGAAGGCCACCCGCGCGCGGAAGGCCTGACACCGTCCGCAGGGGGCGGGCCCCGCACCCGGGGCCCGCCCCCTGCGGGCAGTCACCCCGCCTGCCCATCCTTCGTCCCGCGCTCTCCGGGGCCGGTCGAAGGGCCGGCGTTCTCCGCCGGTATCGTCGGGTCTGTCGCCCGTGCCTTCAGGTGCGGCCCGTGCCCGGGAGTCCGTGGCACCCGGTGCCCCGGACGGTGACGGCGGCTCTCTGTCCCCCCGACCAGTGGAGACCGCATGCCCGGCCTGCCCGCCGCCCGTCGTACCGTCCTGAAGGGTGCCGCTCTCGCCGGTGCCGCCGGGCTGGGAACGGCGGCCTGTTCGACCGAGTCGAAGCTCGGCCACGCGCAGACGCCCACGCCCACCGCGCCCGTGGAGCTCGGCGCCGCCGCCGAGGTCCCGGTCGGCGGGGCGAAGCTCTTCCGGGAGCAGCGGGTCGTCGTGAGCTGCCCGGCCGCCGGGGAGTACAAGGCCTTCAGCGCGCAGTGCACCCACGCCGGCTGCCTCCTGGACAAGGTCGAGGGCAACGAGGGCAACTGCCCCTGCCACGGCAGCCGCTTCGACATGACCACGGGGAAGGCGCTGCACGGTCCCGCCACCGTGCCGCTGCCCTCCGTCCCGGTGAAGGTCGAGGGCGGGAAGCTCGTCGCGGGCCCGGAGGCCTGACCCGGCCGCCCGTCCCGGGCACCGGAGCCCCCGGAAATGCCGCTCTGTCACCGCCCGCAAGTAGGGTGTGAGACATGGCAGACCCCTCCAGCTACCGCCCCAAGCCGGGACAGATCCCCGACTCCCCGGGGGTCTACAAGTTCCGCGACGAGCACCGCCGGGTGATCTACGTCGGCAAGGCGAAGAACCTGCGCCAGCGCCTGGCCAACTACTTCCAGGACCTGGCCGGTCTCCACCCGCGTACCCGCACGATGGTCACCACGGCCGCGTCCGTGGAATGGACCGTGGTCTCCACGGAGGTCGAGGCACTCCAGCTGGAGTACTCCTGGATCAAGGAGTTCGACCCCCGGTTCAACGTCAAGTACCGCGACGACAAGAGCTATCCCTACCTCGCGGTCACGCTCAACGAGGAGTTCCCCCGCGTCCAGGTCATGCGCGGCGCCAAGAAGAAGGGCGTGCGCTACTTCGGTCCGTACGGGCACGCCTGGGCCATCCGCGAGACCGTCGACCTGATGCTCCGGGTCTTCCCCGTACGCACCTGCTCCGCCGGTGTCTTCAAGAACGCCGAGCGGACCGGCCGCCCCTGCCTCCTCGGCTACATCGGCAAGTGCTCGGCCCCGTGCGTCGGACGTGTCACCCCCGAGGAGCACCGGGATCTGGCAGAGGACTTCTGCGACTTCATGGCAGGCCGCACCGGGACGTACATCCGCCGCCTGGAGAAGGACATGATGCAGGCGGCCGAGGAGATGGAGTACGAGCGCGCGGCCCGGCTGCGCGACGACGCCGAGGCGCTGAAGAGGGCGATGGAGAAGAGCGCCGTCGTCCTCGCCGACGCCACCGACGCCGACCTGATCGCCGTGGCCGAGGACGAGCTCGAAGCGGCGGTCCAGATCTTCCACGTCCGGGGCGGACGGGTGCGGGGCCAGCGCGGCTGGGTCACCGACAAGGTCGAGGCCGTCGACACGGCGGGCCTGGTCGAGCACGCACTCCAGCAGCTCTACGGGGAGGAGGCGGGCGACTCCGTCCCCAAGGAGGTGCTGGTCCCGGCGCTCCCCGAGGACCCCGACGCCGTGTCCGAGTGGCTCGCGGGCCGCAGGGGGTCCCAGGTCAGCCTGCGCATCCCGCAGCGGGGTGACAAGAAGGACCTGATGGGCACGGTCCAGCGCAACGCCCAGCAGGCGCTGGGGCTGCACAAGACCAAGCGCGCCTCCGACCTCACGACGCGCTCGCGGGCCCTGGAGGAGATCGCCGAGGCACTCGGTCTCGGGACCGCTCCGCTGCGCGTCGAGTGCTTCGACATCTCGCACCTCCAGGGTGACGACGTGGTCGCGTCGATGGTGGTGTTCGAGGACGGCCTCGCACGCAAGAGCGAATACCGCCGCTTCCAGATCAAGGGCTTCGAGGGCCAGGACGACGTCCGGTCGATGCACGAGGTCATCGGCCGCCGCTTCCGGCGCTACCTCCAGGAGAAGGAGCGGACGGGGGAGTGGGAGGAGACCCCGGCGCCCACCGGCCCCGTCCCCGCACCAGCGGAGCTCGCACCGGGCGGGTCCGTGCCCGGTGGGCCGGGAACCGACGGACCGGCGTCCGGTGAGCCCGCGCCCGGGGCGGTCGTGTCCGGGGCGCCGGACCCCGCCCTCGTCCGGGAGGAGCCCCGCGAGGACGACGGCCGCCCCAAGCGCTTCGCCTACCCGCCCCAGCTCGTCGTCGTCGACGGAGGGCAGCCCCAGGTGGCCGCCGCCAAGCGCGCGCTGGACGAGCTGGGGATCGACGACATCGCCGTCTGCGGTCTCGCGAAGCGCCTCGAAGAGGTCTGGCTGCCCGATGACGACGATCCGGTGGTCCTGCCCCGCTCCAGCGAGGGGCTCTATCTCCTCCAGCGCATCCGGGACGAGGCCCACCGCTTCGCCATCACCTACCAGCGGGCCAAACGGGCCAAGCGCATCCGCAGCAGCCCCCTGGACGACGTCCCGGGCCTCGGCGAGACCCGCAAGCAGGCGCTGATCAAGCACTTCGGCTCCGTCAAGAAGCTGCGGCAGGCGACAATCGAGGAGATCTGCGGGGTGCCGGGGATAGGGCGCAGGACCGCGGAATCGGTGGCCGCCGCCTTCGCCGCGGCCGCCCCGGCCGCACCCGCCGTGAACACCGCCACTGGAGAGATCATTGAAGAGGACGACGGGGGCAGCAGGACATGACCGAGCACGCGCATGAACAGCAGAACGAACGCGGCCGAGCAGACGGAGCAGCACACATGAGTACGGGAAGCACCACGGAGAAGGCCGAGGCCACCACGCCCGCCATCCCCGAGCTGGTGATCATCTCCGGCATGTCGGGCGCCGGGCGCAGCACCGCCGCCAAGTGTCTGGAGGACCTCGGCTGGTTCGTCGTCGACAACCTGCCGCCCGCGCTGATCCCCACGATGGTGGAGCTCGGCGCCCGGTCCCAGGGCAACGTCGCCCGCATCGCCGTCGTCGTCGACGTACGGGGCCGCCGCTTCTTCGACAATCTCCGGGAGTCCCTCGCGGATCTGGAGGCCAAGCACGTCACCCGGCGGATCGTCTTCCTGGAGTCCTCCGACGACGCCCTCGTACGCCGTTTCGAATCGGTCCGCCGTCCGCACCCGCTCCAGGGCGACGGCCGCATCGTCGACGGCATCGCGGCCGAGCGTGACCTGCTGCGTGAGCTGCGCGGTGACGCCGACCTCGTCATCGACACCTCCAGCCTCAACGTGCACGAGCTGCGGGCCAAGATGGACGCGCAGTTCGCCGGCGACGAGGAGCCGGAGCTGCGGGCGACGGTGATGTCGTTCGGCTACAAGTACGGGCTGCCGGTCGACGCCGACCTCGTCGTCGACTGCCGCTTCCTGCCGAATCCGCACTGGGTTCCCGAGCTCCGCCCCTTCACCGGGCTCAACGAGGAGGTTTCCGACTACGTCTTCGACCAGCCGGGCGCCAAGGAATTCCTCAACCAGTACACCGAGCTGCTCCAGCTCATCGCCGCCGGTTACCGCCGTGAGGGCAAGCGGTACGTGACCATCGCCGTCGGGTGCACGGGCGGCAAGCACCGCTCCGTCGCGATGTCGGAGAAGCTGGCCGCACGCCTGGCCACCGAAGGGATCGAGACCGTCCTCGTCCACCGGGACATGGGGCGCGAGTGACCAGTCGCAATCCGCGTCAGCGCAGGCTGAGCAGGGCCACGGCCGCGCTCTCCGGCCGTAAGCGCGGCGCACAGCCCAAGGTCGTCGCCCTCGGCGGCGGCATGGGCCTCTCGGCCTCGCTCACGGCGCTGCGCCGGATCACCGGCGATCTCACGGCCGTGGTGACCGTCGCCGACGACGGCGGCTCCAGCGGGCGGCTCCGCGAGGAGCTCGGCGTCCTCCCGCCGGGCGACCTTCGCAAGGCGCTCGCCGCGCTCTGCGGGGACGACGAGTGGGGCCAGACCTGGGCCCAGGTCATCCAGCACCGCTTCGAGTCCAAGGGCGATCTGCACGAGCACGCGGTGGGCAACCTGCTCATCGTCGCCCTCTGGGAGCAGCTGGGCGACCATGTCCAGGCCCTCGACCTGGTCGGCAAGCTGCTCGGAGCGCACGGCAGGGTGCTGCCGATGTCCGCCGTCCCCCTGGAGCTCCAGGCCCTCGTACGGGGGCACGACCCGGAGCGCCCCGACGAGACGGTCACCGTGCGCGGACAGGCGACGGTGGCGCTGACCCCGGGGGAGGTGCAGTCGGTCCACGTCGTGCCGGCCGATCCGCCGGCGGTCCCCGAGGCGGTCGCCGCCGTTCTCGACGCCGATTGGGTGGTTCTGGGCCCAGGGTCCTGGTTTTCCTCCGTGATTCCGCATCTGCTGGTCCCGGAGCTGCTCGACGCACTGGTGACCACGAAGGCCCGTAAGGTCCTCTCGCTGAACCTCGCACCACAGCCCGGTGAAACAGAAGGGTTCTCACCGCAGCGTCATTTGGAGGTTTTGGGACGACACGCCCCTAAACTCGCCATGGACGTGGTGCTGGCCGACGAGGCCGCCGTGCCCGACCGCGAGTCCCTCGCCGACGCCGCACAGCGGCTCGGAGCCGCGGTCGAGCTGGCCCCCGTGGCCTCACCCGACGGCGTTCCGATTCATGATCCGGAGCTGTTGGCCGCCGCGTACGACCGTATTTTTCGGATGCATGGAAGGATCGGCCCATGGCGATGACGCCAGCGGTGAAGGACGAAATCTCTCGGCTTCCCGTGACCCGGACCTGCTGCAGAAAGGCAGAGGTCTCGGCGATTCTCCGGTTCGCGGGCGGGCTGCACCTGGTGAGCGGCCGGATCGTGATCGAGGCCGAGCTGGACACGGGGAGCGCGGCACGCAGGCTGAAGCGGGACATCCTGGAGATCTTCGGGCACAGCTCGGAGCTGATCGTGATGGCCCCCGGCGGACTGCGGCGAGGCTCGCGGTTCGTCGTACGCGTGGTGGCGGGCGGTGACCAGCTGGCCCGCCAGACCGGCCTGGTGGACGGCCGCGGCCGTCCCATCCGGGGTCTCCCCCCGCAGGTGGTCTCGGGGGCCAC
Source organism: Streptomyces sp. QL37 (assembly GCF_002941025.1). Taxonomy (NCBI): domain Bacteria; kingdom Bacillati; phylum Actinomycetota; class Actinomycetes; order Kitasatosporales; family Streptomycetaceae; genus Streptomyces; species Streptomyces sp. QL37. The sequence goes on from NZ_PTJS01000001.1 coordinate 6,722,208, forward strand.
CTGCGACGCGGAGGCCGCCTGGCGGGGAGCGTTCCTGGCCCACGGCTCGCTCACCGAGCCGGGCCGCTCCTCCTCGCTGGAGGTGACCTGCCCCGGCCCGGAGGCCGCCCTGGCCCTGGTGGGAGCGGCCCGCAGGCTCTCCATCGCGGCAAAGGCGCGCGAGGTGCGGGGGGTGGACCGTGTCGTGGTCCGTGACGGCGACGCGATCGGCGCGCTGCTGACCCGCCTGGGCGCCCATGACGCGGTGCTCGCCTGGGAGGAGCGGCGGATGCGGCGCGAGGTCCGGGCCACGGCCAACCGGCTCGCCAACTTCGACGACGCCAATCTCCGCCGCTCCGCCCGCGCCGCGGTCGCCGCAGGCGCCCGCGTGGGGCGCGCGCTGGAGATCCTGGGCGAGGAGGTCCCGGAGCACCTCGCGGCGGCCGGACGGCTGCGCATGGAGCACAAGCAGGCCTCCCTGGAGGAGCTGGGAGCGCTCGCCGACCCGCCGCTGACCAAGGACGCGGTCGCGGGCCGGATCAGACGTCTGCTGGCCATGGCCGACAAGCGGGCCCAGGACCTCGGCATCCCCGGCACGGAATCGACCCTCAGCGAGGAGCTGGCCGACGGCCTCGTGGGCTGAGAGCCGCCGCAGGCCCCGGCCGCCCCTCCCGGGCGCGGCCGGGGCCTGCCGCTTTCCCGGTGGCGGGAGGCGCGGAGCCGGGTCCCGGGAGGTGATATTTCCCCTGGCCGGGGCGGGAGTCCTCCGCATGGGACGTAGAGCGCTTTCTCCAATGGTTTTCCGAGCGCCGCCCCGCACGATTGAGCGGGTGAACTCAGCAGTTCCGCCGTCCGCGTCCCCCGGAAGTGTGTAGTGGGCCTGTCGATTTCAACGATTGAGTACCGCTCCGCACAATTGAGCGTGGCACTTGCGGGGTGTCCAGGTGTTTGGCGGAAAATGAGCCGCGGAAGTCATTGCCGGCGCCCGTGGGCGGCGCAACCGCGACAACTGAGCCGACATCAGTGACTCCCGGTGACAAGGGCCGCCGACTGCCCCCGGACCGCAAGAGGCCTGGTCGTGCCGGGTGTTGACGCTTGGTGAACGGTCGGCGCGGCGGTCGGCCCCGCTGGTTCCGTCGACCGGAATCCCTTACTCCTACTCGGGAGTAAGGGGATCCCTTTTCGCGGCGCCGCTCTCGATGTCACTCCGGAGCCTTCGGAGAGGTAGGGTCGGAGGCGGTCGGGGACATCCCTATAAAACTCGCCGGCATCGAAACCGGCGTTCCTAACGAGGAGATCGGTTCGTGACGATCCGCGTAGGCATCAACGGCTTTGGCCGCATCGGTCGTAACTACTTCCGCGCGCTGCTGGAGCAGGGTGCGGACATCGAGATCGTGGCTGTCAACGACCTGGGTGACACTGCGACCACGGCTCACCTGCTGAAGTACGACACCATTCTGGGTCGTCTCAAGGCCGAGGTCAGCCACACCGCCGACACCATCACCGTCGACGGTCACACCATCAAGGTGCTCTCCGAGCGCAACCCGGCCGACATCCCCTGGGGTCAGCTGGGCGTCGACATCGTCATCGAGTCGACCGGCATCTTCACCAAGAAGGCCGACGCCGAGAAGCACATCGCCGGTGGCGCCAAGAAGGTCCTCATCTCGGCTCCGGCCAAGGACGAGGACATCACCATCGTGATGGGCGTCAACCAGGACAAGTACGACGCGGCCAACCACCACGTCATCTCCAACGCCTCCTGCACCACCAACTGTGTGGCGCCGATGGCCAAGGTTCTCGACGAGAACTTCGGCATCGTCAAGGGCCTGATGACGACGGTCCACGCGTACACGAACGACCAGCGCATCCTGGACTTCCCGCACTCGGACCTGCGCCGCGCCCGCGCCGCCGCCGAGAACATCATCCCGACCACGACGGGCGCCGCCAAGGCGACCGCCCTGGTCCTCCCGCAGCTCAAGGGCAAGCTCGACGGCATCGCGATGCGCGTCCCGGTCCCGACCGGCTCCGCCACCGACCTCGTCGTGACCCTCCAGCGCGAGGTCACCAAGGACGAGGTCAACGCCGCGTTCAAGAAGGCGTCCGACGACGGCGACCTCAAGGGCTTCCTGACGTACACCGAGGACCCGATCGTGTCCTCCGACATCGTCGGCGACCCGTCGTCCTGCACCTTCGACTCCTCCCTGACCATGGTCCAGGAGGGCAACTCGGTGAAGATCCTCGGCTGGTACGACAACGAGTGGGGTTACTCCAACCGCCTCGTCGACCTGACCGTCTTCGTCGGCGGCCAGCTCTGATCCTAGGATCGACAGGCATCCAGGTGTGATGTGAGGGGCTCGGACGGCGCGACGCGGCGCCGTCCGAGCCCCCTCGCATGCTCATCCGTCCTTCCAAGGAGTATGGGAACAGAGATGAAGACGATCGACGAACTTCTCGACGAAGGGGTCGCGGGCAAGCGGGTATTCGTCCGCGCCGACCTCAACGTGCCGCTGGACGGCACCACGATCACCGATGACGGACGCATCCGCGCCGTCCAGCCGACGATCGCCCGGCTCGCCGCCGCCGGCGCGCGTGTCGTCGTCGCCTCGCACCTGGGCCGCCCCAAGGGTGCCCCGGACCCGGCCTTCTCGCTCGCGCCCGCCGCCGCGCGCCTGGGCGAGCTGCTCGGTGCCGACGTCGCCTTCGCGACCGACACCGTCGGCGAGTCCGCCCGCTCCACGGTCGCCGCCCTCACCGACGGCCAGGTCGCCGTCGTCGAGAACCTCCGCTTCAACGCCGGCGAGACGTCGAAGGACGACGCCGAGCGCGGCGCCTTCGCCGATCAGCTCGCCGAGCTCGCCGACGTGTACGTGGGCGACGGCTTCGGCGCCGTCCACCGCAAGCACGCCTCGGTCTTCGACCTCCCGGCCCGGCTGCCGCACGCGGCCGGCAGCCTGATCGCCACCGAGGTCGGTGTCCTGAAGAAGCTCACCGAGGACGTCACGCGCCCCTACGCCGTGGTCCTCGGCGGTTCGAAGGTCTCCGACAAGCTCGGTGTCATCGACCACCTGCTGGAGAAGGCCGACCGCATCCTCATCGGCGGCGGGATGGCCTACACCTTCCTCAAGGCCAAGGGGTACGAGGTCGGCAGCTCCCTCCTCCAGGAGGACCAGATCCCGGCGGTGCTCGAATACCTCAAGCGCGCCGAGGAGAAGGGCGTGGAGTTCGTGCTCCCCGTCGACGTCGTCGTCTCGGAGCAGTTCCCCGACCTCAAGGCCAAGACCCCGGGCAACCCCACCACCGTCGCCGCCGACGCCATTCCCGCCGGCGCGATGGGCCTGGACAACGGCCCGGAGACCAACAAGCTGTACGCCTCGAAGCTCGCCGACGCGGCCACCGTCTTCTGGAACGGCCCGATGGGCGTCTTCGAGCACCCCGACTACGCCGAGGGCACCAAGGCGGTCGCCCAGGCCCTCGTCGACTCCGAGGCCTTCACCGTCGTCGGCGGCGGCGACTCCGCGGCCGCCGTCCGCATCCTGGGCTTCGACGAGAACGCATTCGGCCACATCTCGACCGGTGGCGGCGCCAGCCTCGAATACCTCGAGGGCAAGACGCTTCCCGGCCTCGCCGCACTGGAGGACTGACCTTTCATGACCACCCGCACCCCGCTCATGGCGGGCAACTGGAAGATGAACCTCAACCACCTCGAGGCCATCGCCCACGTCCAGAAGCTCGCTTTCGCCCTGGCCGACAAGGACTACGACGCGGTCGAGGTCGCCGTCCTGCCGCCCTTCACCGACCTGCGCTCCGTGCAGACGCTGGTCGACGGCGACAAGCTGAAGATCAAGTACGGCGCCCAGGACATCTCGGCCCACGACTCCGGCGCGTACACCGGTGAGATCTCCGGCCCGATGCTCGCCAAGCTGAAGTGCACGTACGTGGCCGTCGGCCACAGCGAGCGCCGCCAGTACCACGGCGAGAACGACGAGATCTGCAACGCCAAGGTGAAGGCCGCGTACAAGCACGACCTGACCCCGATCCTCTGCGTCGGCGAGGGCCTGGACATCCGCAAGGCGGGTGACCAGGTGTCCTACACGCTGGCGCAGCTCGACGGTGCCCTGAAGGACATCCCGGCCGAGCAGGCCGAGTCCATCGTGATCGCCTACGAACCGGTCTGGGCCATCGGGACCGGCGAGGTCGCCACCCCCGAGGACGCCCAGGAGGTGTGCGGCGCGATCCGCGGCCGTCTCGCGGAGCTGTACTCGCAGGAGCTGGCCGACGCGGTCCGTATCCAGTACGGCGGCTCGGTGAAGTCCGGCAATGTCGCCGCCATCATGGCGCAGCCGGACGTCGACGGTGCCCTCATCGGCGGCGCCGCCCTCGACGCCGACGAGTTCGTCAAGATCGTCCGCTTCCGCGACCAGTGAGTATGCGGTAGCGCGGATCCGTCGTACCCTTGCGGGGGCCGAGGGGGGTCTACCCCCGGGCCCCCGCTGTTCGTACATGCAGTCCTAGGAATTCCGGAAAGTAGGGACCAGCCGTGGTTTTGGCGTTCGAGATCGCCCTGATCGTCTTCAGCCTGCTGCTGATGCTGCTGGTGCTGATGCACAAGGGAAAGGGCGGCGGCCTTTCCGACATGTTCGGTGGTGGGATGCAGTCCTCCGTCGGCGGCTCCTCGGTCGCGGAGCGGAACCTCGACCGCATCACCGTCGTGGTCGGCCTGGCCTGGTTCGCGTGCATTGTCGTCCTTGCTCTGCTCATCAAGCTGGACAGCTGACCCGTCGTCCGCGATTCCTTGTGAGGGTGTAACTCCTTTCACTGGACGCGCGTTGGGCCTTACGTAGACTGGGGCATCTTCGAGCACCATCACGCAGGGAGTTACGACCGTGGCAAGTGGCAACGCGATCCGGGGAAGCCGGGTCGGAGCGGGGCCGATGGGGGAGGCCGAGCGCGGCGAGTCCGCGCCACGCGCCCGCATCTCCTTCTGGTGCTCGAACGGGCACGAGACGCAGCCGAGCTTCGCCCATGACGCGCAGGTACCGGAGACCTGGGACTGCCCGCGCTGCGGCTTCCCGGCCGGACAGGACCGGGACAGCCCGCCGGCTCCGCCCCGCACCGAGCCGTACAAGACGCACCTCGCGTACGTGCGCGAGCGGCGCAGCGACGCGGACGGCGAGGCGATCCTCGCCGAAGCCCTCGCGAAACTCCGCGGCGAGATCTGAGACTTTTCACCGGCCGGTCACCCTCTGGGTGCCCGGCCGGAATCGTCATGTCGTCCACCAGCTCGCCGATGCCCCGTCGGACCCTCCAGATCAATTAGGTTGGAGGGGCAGCGGGGAAGGTTGCAGGTACGAGAGAAGTGGGCGATTTCCGGGATGAACGCACAAAGCCGAACCAAGCTCAACCAGATGCCCGAGTGGACGGCTCTCGGCAAGCACCGTGAGCAGCTCGGGGAGACGCATCTGCGGCAGCTGTTCGCGGACGCGCCGGACCGGGGGAAGCAGTACAGCCTCCGGGTCGGCGACCTCCACATCGACTACTCCAAGCACCTGGTCACCGACGAGACGCTGCGGCTGCTGCGCGATCTCGCGGCAGCCACGGACGTGGCCGGGCTGCGGGACGCCATGTTCCGCGGCGACAAGATCAACACGACGGAGGACCGCGCCGTCCTGCACACCGCGCTCCGCGCGCCGCGGGGCGCCGTGATCGAGGTCGACGGCGAGAACGTGGTGCCGGCCGTGCACGCCGTCCTCGACCGGATGGCCGCCTTCTCCGACCGGATCCGGTCGGGCGAGTGGACCGGCCACACCGGGAAGCCGATCAAGAACATCGTCAACATCGGTATCGGCGGCTCCGACCTCGGCCCCGCCATGGCGTACGAGGTCCTGCGCTCCTTCACGGACCGCTCGCTCACCGTCCGCTTCGTGTCGAACGTCGACGGCGCCGACCTCCACGAGGCGGTACAGGGCCTCGACCCGGCCGAGACCCTTTTCATCGTCGCGTCCAAGACCTTCACGACGATCGAGACCATCACCAACGCCACCTCCGCCCGCGACTGGCTGCTCACCGAGCTGAGGGCCGGTCAGGACGCCGTCGCCAAGCACTTCGTGGCGCTGTCGACCAACGCCGAGAAGGTCGCGGACTTCGGCATCGACACGGCCAACATGTTCGAGTTCTGGGACTGGGTCGGGGGCCGCTACTCCTACGACTCGGCGATCGGCCTGTCGCTGATGATCGCGATCGGGCCGGACCGGTTCCGCGAGATGCTCGACGGCTTCCACCTCGTCGACGAGCACTTCCGCACCGCCCCCGCCGAGGAGAACGCCCCGCTGCTGCTGGGCCTGCTGGGCATCTGGTACGGCCAGTTCTTCGACGCCCAGTCGCACGCGGTGCTGCCCTACAGCCACTATCTGTCCAAGTTCACCGCGTACTTGCAGCAGCTGGACATGGAGTCCAACGGCAAGTCCGTGGACCGGGACGGCGATCCGGTGGAGTGGGAGACCGGCCCGGTCGTCTGGGGCACCCCCGGCACCAACGGGCAGCACGCCTACTACCAGCTGATCCACCAGGGCACGAAGATCATCCCGGCGGACTTCATCGGCTTCGCCGCACCGGTCCAGGACCTGCTGCCCGGGCTGATCGCGCAGCACGACCTCCTGATGGCCAACTTCTTCGCCCAGACCCAGGCGCTCGCCTTCGGCAAGACGCCCGAGGAGGTCCGCGCAGAGGGTGTGCCCGAGGAGCTCGTGCCGCACAAGACGTTCCGCGGCAACCACCCGACGACCACGATCCTCGCGGACCGTCTCACCCCGTCGGTGCTCGGTCAGCTGATCGCGCTGTACGAGCACAAGGTCTTCGTCCAGGGCGCCGTCTGGAACATCGACTCCTTCGACCAGTGGGGTGTCGAGCTCGGCAAGGTCCTCGCCAAGAAGATCGAGCCCGTCCTCACCGAGGGCACCGGCGGCGAACAGCTGGACAGCTCCACCGCGGCGCTCGTCTCGACGTACCGCTCGCTGCGTGGCCGCTGAGCGATGACCACGGGGGAGGGGACGATACGGCTCAGGCCGCCGCGCAACGCGCCCGACCGCCGGGCCGTCGGCTGGTGGCGGGCCCAGTGGCTGCTGCTGACCGCGGCCCCGGTCGCGGTCCTCGGCATCCTGGGCGCGCTCATCGGGCCCGCCAGATTCTGGCTGCTGGTGCCCGCCGCCGTGCTCGGCGCCGTCGGTCTGCTGTGCGCCGTCCTCTTCCCCCTCTGGTGGTTCCGCACCCACCGCTGGGAGGTCACCGACGAGGCGGTCTACGTGAGCACCGGGGCCTTCCTGCGGGAGTGGCGGATCGCGCCGATGTCCCGTATCCAGACCGTGGACACCGTGCGGGGCCCGCTGGAACAGCTCTTCGGGCTGGCGACGGTCACCGTCACCACCGCGTCCGCCAAGGGCGCCGTACAGATCGAAGGCCTGACCCACGAGGCCGCGGCCGAGCTCGCCGAGCGACTGACCCGGATCACCCAGGAGACCCCCGGGGACGCCACATGAGCACGGCCGTCGACAGCGGCCCCGGCTGGCGGCGGCTCCATCGCCGGACGGTCCTGGTCACCGCGCTCGTCACGGCGGGGGTCGCGGCGGGCGCGGCCGTGCCGGTGACGGTCGCGCTGTCCGGCCGTCTCGGATACGCGGCGGCCATCGGCTGGGCCCTGGCGGGAGCCGCCCTGCTGATCGGCTGTGCGGCCGCCGGTGACTACGTACGGTGGCGGCGCACCCGCTACCGGGTCGGCATCGAGCGCGTCGACCTGCACACCGGGCTCCTCCTGGTGAAGCGCCGCTCGCTGGCCCGCGAGCGGATCCGCAGCGTCGACCTCACCGCCCATCCGCTGCTTCGGATCCTGGGGCTGGTCTCGGTCCGCATCGGCACCGGTGAGCACTCGGGCGGCGACTCCACCCTCACGCTGGACCCCGTCTCCCGCCCCGAGGGCGAGCGGCTGCGCCGCGAGCTCCTCGACCGTGCCGTCGCCGGGGCATCCGTGACGCACCCGGACGGCGAACTGGCCACGCTCGACCTCCGCTGGGTCCGCTACGCACCGGTCTCCTTCGTCGCGCCCATGCTCGGCGGCGCGGCCGCAGGCGGTGTGATGCAGGTCAGTGACTGGGTCGGGGCTCAGGCCGAGGTGATCAACTGGACAGTCGACCGCTTCCGGGACACGCCGCTGGTCTGGGCGATCGTCACCCTGGTCGTGGCGGCGCTGGTCGCCGGCGTCGTCGGGGCGCTCGGGCTGTGGATCGAGATGTGGTGGAACTACCGCCTGGAGCGCGAACCGGGCGGCACGCTGCGGGTGCGGCGCGGGCTGTTCACCTCGCGCTCCCTGTCCGTCGAGGAGCGGCGGCTGCGCGGGGTGGACCTGGTGGAACCACTGGGCGTGCGGCTTGCGGGCGCCGCCAGGGTGGACGCGATCACGACGGGTCTGGCCAAGAACGAGGAGGCGCGGAGCGCCGACCACAACACCCTCCTGCCGGCCGTGCCCCGCGCACTGGCCGACTCCATCGCCGCCGAGGTGTTGCGCGAGCCGGTCTCCCCGACGGGCGCCTCCCTGACCGGCCACCCCCTCGCCGCCCGGAACCGCCGGCTCCGCCGTGCCCTGTCCGTCGCCCTGGCACCCGTGCTGGTCCAGGTGGTCCTGGGCGTCCTGCTGACGCCCGTACTGCTGTGGACCGCGCTCGCCTGCGCGGTGGTGTTCGTGCCCGTCGCCGCACTCCTGGCCGTCGACGCGTACCGCTCGCTGGGGCACACGCTCAGTGGCGGCTACCTGGTGACCCGCTCAGGTACCGTCCGGCGGTCCACAGCTGCTCTTCAGCGGGCGGGCGTGATCGGCTGGACGGTGAAGCAGTCCTGGTTCCAGCGCCGGGCCGGGCTGCTGAGTGTCACCGCCACGACGGCTGCCGGGGGCGGCGCCTGCACGGCGCACGACACCGACGCGTCCGAAGGCCTCGCCTTCGCCGCGGCCGCCGTACCGGGGCTGCTGGAGCCCTTCCTGGACCGGGACTGAGCCGGAGGCGGCGGCGCCCCCTGGTGGTCACGTGTCGAGCAGGGCGGTGGCGTCGAAGGCGGGGACGCCGGCGGGCGGAGGAGCGTCCCGGGGCGTCGGAGCGGGGTGCCCCGCTGCCAGCACGTACAGCGGGGTGTGGCCGGTGTTGTCCAGGCCGCAGCGGCCGGCCACCGCGGAGTCCCTGAAGGCACCGGTCTGGGCGGGGCCGAGCCCGAGGGCCGTCGCGGTCAGGGCGAAGGTCTGTCCCACGTGCCCGGCGTCGAGCAGACAGACCCGGTAGGCGCGGGGCGTGGGGTACTTCACGCTCATCCGCTCCAGCCGCGCGGCGAGTACGACGAGGAAGGCGGGGCGCGAGGCCCATGACTGGTCGGCGCAGAGATGGGCGGCCTCCGCGGGCGTGAGGCCCTCGGAGAGCAGTTCGAGCGCGTGCTGCAAGCCGTTGTAGTGGTACCAGCCCGGGGACAGGCCGCCGACGTCCAGGACACCGACGTAGGCGTCGATCTCCTGCCGGGAGCCGCCCTGCGGACTGGTCCGCCGGTACAGGGCGCCGCGCCCGCAGTCGATGAAGTCGACCGGGCCGAAGACGACGGCCAGCAAGGCGGCCAGCGTCTCCAGCGACACCGGTGCTCCGGTGAAGTCGCGGTGGGTGCGGCGGTCGTACAGGACCTGCTCGAACGGGGCGCGGAGCGCGGCAGGCCTGCGGGGCAGCAGGAGCCGGGGAGCCTCCGGATGACCCGTGAACAGGGGAGGCGACGACTCCCGCGCCGGCTCCTGCCCGGGCCTCGCGTCGCCCGGCTCCCGCGCCTCGCCGGAGGGGGCCAGGGCCTGTGGGGAGTCGTACACGTCCTGGGTGGCGTAGTGGAAGAACGACGCCTCGGGCATCCACGCGCCCCACTGCCCGGCGATCCGCTCGTCGAGCCGCGCGGCCGCACTGCCGTGGGCCAGCAGGGCCCCGCCCCGCACCAGCGCCTCGATCCCGTCCTCGACGGTGTCCGGGGTCAGGTGGCCGAGCTGTCCGGCGGCCTCCCCGGGAGTGCTCCAGTCCTCGAAGGCCGCCAGGATCTCCGCGGCGGCCGGGTGCAGCGCCGTGGGCGTGCCGCCCGGATGAGGGTGGACGACGAAGGCGCTGTCGTGCCAGTAGCAGGTCAGGCAACGGGAACGGCGTAGACGCACGGTGACTCCTGCAAGGGGGGGAGCGGTAGGGGAAGGACCGGACATACGCGTGGGGCCGGGCAAGGGGGTACCCGGCCCCACGCGCACGGTCACGCCTGGCGGTAGGCCCACGTCCAGTTCCAGGTGGAACCCTCACCGGCCCTGGGGCGGTCGGCCCGGATGGCGATCCGGTGCTTCATCTCGATCCTGCGCATTGTTGTTCACCTCCTTCTTCTCTGCTTCGGGGTTACTCCTCTGCGCGTCGCCGCGACGGCATATCCATGACGCAGTACGGAATCGTCATGCGCAAGGCCTGATTTCCCTAATCACTCTTTCGTGGTGGGACCCATGGCCCCCGCTTTTCATTCGAGTCGCATTCATGGGGAGTGTTATCACGCGCTGTCAACTTGTTTCGTATACAGGAGGCAGGGTCCGTTACGGGAGGTCGCCGCAGGTCAGGGCGGTGTGGGGCGGCTGCTTACTCATTTCTTTCAGTCTTTTTTCGGCTACCTGTCGATGCGGGTGAAGCTCTCCGGAAGGTGTCATAGCGTGCGGGCATCGGCACTCGAAGAACAGAAGGAGCGGCCAGGCGATGCGTCCATTCATTGCGGGCCGGGTGCCGGATCACCGAAATCGAGAAGGGGAAGCATGACCGTTTTTTCGTCCAGTGAAATGGCCTCCGAAGTGTTCGGCCGGCTTTTCGGTGTGCTGCTGGAGGACGAGCAGTTCGTGGAGAAGGCGCGCAAGGAATCCCTGTCGGTGCAGCTGGTGCACAGCAAGCCCGACTGCCGGATCTTCGTCTCGTCCGAGGGCGTGGTCCTCGGGGACGACGTGCCGTTCAAGGCCGCGATCACTCTCAAGATGTCCTGCGACACCGCGCACGCGCTGTGGTCGGGCCGGCTGCTGGTGCCCGCCGCCATCGCCACCGGCAAGGTCCGGATCCGCGGTCGCATCGCCAAGGTCCTGGAGCTGGTGCCGATGCTTCAGCCCGCCTTCGACAGCTACCCCACGATCGCCGCGGAGTCGGGCGTCGGCGCCTGACCCGCCACCTGCGTCCCCCGACCGCCCCCGATGACACCAGTGACCGAGGAGCCACGAAACCCATGACCATCGACGTACCGGCAGAACTCTCCCCAGAGCTCAACTTCGACGTGCTGCCCCCGGATGTGCGGCAACTCAAGGACGACGCGAGGCGGTTCGCGCAGGAGACCGTGAAGCCCCTGGTCGGGGCGCTCGACCAGGCGCCGGCGGAGGACTTCGACTGGGACGTGGTGCGCCGCGGCCACGAGATCGGTCTGACCCGGGCCGCCGTCCCCACCGACTACGGCGGTCTCGGGCTCGGCATGCTGGGAGTCGCCACCGCCCTGGAGGAAGTGGCCGCCGTGTGCCCCGGCACCGCGCTCGTCTTCGGCGCCACCATGCTCGGCCAGGCCCCGCTCCTGCTCTCCGGAGACCCCCGCCTCCAGGCGCGCTACCTCCCGCTCTTCTCCGGTGACGAGCCGGTGCTCGCGTGCAACGCGGTGACGGAGGAGGACGCCGGGTGCGACCTGATCATCCCGGCCAACGCGCAGCACGCACGCAACGTCATGACCGCGCGGCGGGACGGCGACCAGTACGTGCTCACCGGCAGGAAGCGGTTCATCACCAACGCCCGCTTCGCCGCCTTCGCCTCCGTGTTCGCGAACATGGAGGGCAGCCCCGGAGCCACCGGGCTCACCTCCTTCATCGTGCCCCTGAACCTCCCCGGGGTCGTACGCGGCCCGGTCGCCGACAAGATGGGCTACCGCGCCTGCCTGGGCAGCGAGTTGGAGTTCAACGAGGTCCGGGTGCCCGCCGAGAACATGATCGGCGGCGAGGGCGAGGGCATGCCCATCAACATGGCGCAGAGCAACATGGCCCGCGCCGCCGTCGCCGGCATCTCCACCGGTGTGGCCCGCGGCGCCCTGGAACAGGCCGTCGCCTGGGCGGGGGAACGCGTGCAGGGCGGTCAACTCCTGCACCGGCACCAGTTCACCGCGGCGAAGCTGGCCGGCATGAGCGCCAAGGTGGACGCCGCCCGCCTGCTGTACCTCCACGCGGCGAACACCGTGGACACCCAACTGCCCCCACCCGCCTATGAGCCGGCCGTCGCCAAACTCTTCGCCGACCGGGCCGCCATCGACGTGGCCGACGCCGCTCTCTCGCTCGTCGGCGCGCGTGGCTACCTGCGCTCGTACGGAGTGGAGAAGATGCTCCGCGACGCCTACGGCACCCGCGTGTACGAGGGCACCCCCGAGGTCCTGGCGCTCACGATCACCGAGACCCTCTACGCCGAGGACGACGCCGAATGAACACCGCCTCCCCCCTCGCCGGCGGTGACGGGCCCGCCCGCACCACCATCCCGACCTCCGCGGACCCGGCGGGCTCCCGCGCCCTGCGCTACGTCGCCGACATCATCGAACTCCACGAACGCCTCAGCTACCGGCAGCTTCCGGCCGAGATCGCCGGAACACCCCTGTACCACGCGGAGGACGTGCACAGCGGGCTGATCACCCTCACCGCACGGGACAGCCAGATCCCCGCCCGGTACCTCAGAGGCATCCTCGGCTTCCGGCTGGCCCAGTATCTGCGGCTGAGCTGGATCTCGGCCGACCTCGTCTACCGCACGGCGGCGTACCACGAACCGCTGCCCCGCCCGGGCCAGATGGAGAGCATCCACACGGTCACCCTCTGCTCGCGCACCGGGAGGATCCGCGGCTACGTCGGGCTGAGCTGCTCGGCGGACCCCGCGAGCCTGCCCCTCGACTCGCCGCGGCGCGCCCTGTTCCCGACCGAGGCCGCCCACGGCATCGACCTGCTCGGACAGTACGCGCGCCTGGGCCTGGGGACCCACCAGGTCTTCGAGCTGAAGCGTTTCCTGCGCGACCAGTCGATGCCGCTCGGCATCCAGCACGACCGGGTGCCGTGGCACCTCATGCTCGGCATGGGCGAGGCGATGATCCAGCTCGACGACTCGATCCGCCTCGTGCTCGGTGACGCCAAGGAACACGTGGCCCTGCGCCACCTGAGGCTGGCCGGCTTCGACCTGCACGTCGTCGAGGACACCTCCCCGAGCCTGCCCTCGTCGGACCCGCTGGCGCCGATCTACCACCAGGGCGTCCTCGCCAAGCCCTTCGTCGCCCCGGTGCCCCAGGACCTGCCCTGGTACCGCGACGTCGTCCGGTCGTACATGGACGGCAGCAGTGATCTGACCTCGTACCACGAGATGGTCGCCCGGCTCGCCGGACGCAGGCAGGCGGCGGGCGGCTCCCTGATCCCCCGCCAGCGAGGAGGTGCCGTATGACCCCGGAGAGCATGGGCCTGCCGCCGGCGGGCAGCGCGGAGTCGGGACCGCACCGCGTCTTCTACGAGGAGCTCGTCACCCGCAACGCGGGTGTGGTCTCGGCCGACGAGCAGCAGGCGCTGCGCGACGCCACGATCCTGGTGGCGGGCTGCGGGTCCATCGGAGGCGCCGCCGTGGAGCCGCTGACCCGGCTCGGGGCGCAGCGCTTCCTGGTGGCGGACCCCGGAACGTTCGAACTGAACAACCTGAACCGGCAGAGCGCGGTCGCCGCCGACATCGAGCAGAACAAGGCCGCCGGCGCGGCCGAACGCATCATGGCGATCAACCCGCACGCCCGGGTGAGCGTATTCACCGAGGGGGTGACCGCGGCGACCGTGCAGCGGCTCACCGCTCCCTGTCAGATCATCATCGACGGGGTGGACGTCACCACCGCCGACGGATGGCACGCGAAGCACCTCCTGCACCGCGTGGCGGTCCAGCGGAAGCTCCCCCTCATCACCGGCTGGGACATGGCCGGAACCCAGTACGTGCGCTGCTACGACTACCGGCGCGTCCGGGAGCCCTTCGCCGGAGCCATCACCCTGGCCGACATCGAGCGCGCGGACACCTGGGAGCTCCTGCGCCGCGCGGTGCCGCTGCACCGGGTGCCGGCCGAGATGCTGGCCGAGATCCGGGCCAACCACCTGCGTACGGACTACAGCTTCCCCCAGGTCGCCTACACCGCGACGGCGTTCGGGGTGCTGAGCTCCCACATGGCCGTACGCGTACTCGCCGGGAAGCGGGTGCGTCAGGAGATCGGCCTGGACGTGCACCAGCTGGCCCGGCCGCTCGGCGAGCGCTGGCTGAACCGCCTGCGACGGCCGGTCGAAATGGCGGCCCTGGTGCCACCGATGCTCCGCCTCATGCGCCGGTCCGGCGCGCGCTGAACCGCGACCCCGCACGCACCACCGGCGGCGGCCTCGCGGAAACCCGCGAGACCGCCGCCGGTGTCCGGCCGTCGACACCCTCCAGGAAAAGGCAATCATGCATGTCTCCAAGCGGAGCGTCCTGTGGACGTTCCTCTGCTGTGGCCTCGGCGTGGCCATGGTCTCCCTCGACAACCTGGTCGTCATCACCGCCCTCCCCGCGATCCGGGAGAGCCTCGGCGGCGACATCCAGCAACTCGAGTGGACCGTCAACGCCTACACACTCACCTACGCCGTGCTGATGCTCCCGGGTGCGGCGCTGGGCGACCGGTTCGGGCGGCGGCGGATGTTCGTGGTCGGTCTGGGCGTCTTCACCGCCGCGTCGGCCGCCGCGGCGCTCGCCCCGGGCATCGGCCCGCTCATCGCGGCCCGAGCCCTGCAGGGCCTCGGTGCCGCCGCGCTGATGCCGCTCAATCTGACCCTCCTCACGGCGGTCGCTCCGCCCGCCCGCCGTGGCGCCGTCCTCGGGGCGCTGAGCGCCGTCGAGGGCCTGGCCATCGCGATGGGGCCGCTTGTCGGCGGGGTGATGGTGGAGCACCTGACCTGGCAGTGGATCTTCTGGATCAACGTGCCCATCGGTCTCGTCCTGCTGCCGCTCGGCCGGTGGAAGCTCGCCGAGAGCCGCGGCCCCAACTCCCGGCTCGACCTGGTCGGGACCGTACTGGCCGGTGCCGGCCTCTTCGGCATCGTGTTCGGCCTCATCCAGGGCCCCACGGACGGCTGGACGAGCCCTCACGTCCTGACCGCGCTGGCCGGGGGAGCCCTGGTCGTGGCCGCGTTCGTCGCCTGGGAACTCCGTACCGACATGCCCATGTTCCCGATGAGGCTGTTCCGCCACCGCACCTTCAGCGGCATGAACGCCGCGGGGCTGCTGATGTTCGCGGGTATGTTCGGCTCGGTCTTCCTTCTCACCCAGTTCTTCCAAGGCCCGCGCGGCTACTCCCCGATGGAGGCCGGCCTGCGCATCCTGCCCTGGACGGCGGTGCCGATCTTCGTGGCCCCGCTCGTCGGATTCCTCTCCGACCGGATCGGCAGCCGGTCCATCGTGGCGATCGGACTGACCTTCCAGGCCTGCGGGCTGGGCTGGATCGCCGCCCGCGTCTCACCGGACGTGGACTACGTCTCCCTGGTACCGGCCCTGGTCCTGTGCGGGCTCGGCATGACCTTCTACTTCTCCCCGACCGCGAACCTGGTGATGAGCTCGGTCGACGCCCAGGACCGGGGGATGGCCTCGGGCGCGGTCAACTCGCTGCGCGAGCTGGGCGGGGTCCTCGGAGTCGCCGTGCTGGCCTCCGTGTTCACCGCGCACGGTGATCTCACCACGGCGGGCGGGTTCACCGACGGCATGATTCCCGCCCTGTGGACCGGCTCCTGCCTCATCGCCGTCGGCGCCGTCGCGGTCCTCACGACACCGAGGCGCCCGAACGCGAAGCGGACCGCCGGAAGGGACGCGGGCATGAAGATTCCCGGGCCCGAGAGCGCCCAGGCCTGACCCCCGGACCGTCTTCGGCCGCCCCGGACCGGAGGTCCGGATCACCGCGGAGTGTTTCCACGCTCCAGAGGGAAGGAGAGACCGATCACCGCATCCGTCCGCGTCCTGCTCGTCGACGACCGAGCCATCACCCGGACCGGCATCCGCGCCATCCTCGACCAGGACGGGACCACCGAGGTGGTCGGGGAGGCCTCCGACGCCGCGGGCGCCGAGCGCGAGGTGCTCCGCCTCAGCCCCGGAGTGGTGCTCGCCGACGCACAGTCACCCGGCCTCGACGTCGTCGGTATGGTCGCCGCGCTGGCCGCACGGTACGGGGACGCCATGCCGGCCGTCCTTCTGACCGCCACGGGCACCGACCCCACCGCGCGGGAGGCGTTACGGGCCGGCGCCAAGGGCGTCGTCCTGAGCAGTGCCACCCCGGGACAGCTGGTCTCCGCCGTCCATATGGTCTCGGCGGGGTACGCCGTCTACGCGGAGGCCGGCTCACGGCACGGCGCGGGCGCCGGGGGCCCGTGGCCCGTGACCGGCTTCCGCGCGGGGACGGACGCGGACCGCGCACGCGCCGGACTGCTGACGCGCCGGGAGCACGAGGTGCTGCAACTCCTCGCCCGCGGCCTCAGCAACGCCGAGATGTCCGCCGAACTCGTGGTGAGCGAGAGCACGGTGAAAACACATGTGCAGAACCTGCTCGACAAGCTGCACCTGCGCAACCGGGTGCACGCAGTGATCTACGCGCACCGGACGGGACTGGCGCCCGCGCTGTGTGCCTGCTCCGGACCGCGGCGGACCGGAGGAGTCTGAGCACGGACGCCCTCGCACACCCGCACAGCCCCTGCCGGACCGACGTCCGGCAGGGGCTGTGCGGTCAGCCCAGCGCCTCCAGCAGATAACCGCGCCGGCTGGCGGTGCGGACCCGCAGACCCAGCGGCAGGACGCGGCGGCGGATCCTCATCACGTGCAGGTCCAGGGCGTTCCGGCTCGCGGTGCTGCCCCGTGTGCTCAGCAGCGTGAGCAGCTCCTCGCGGCCCACCAGGCTCCCGAAGCGCTGCACCAGCGGCCGCAGCAGGTACATCTCCGTCGGGGAGACCGGCACGACCCGGCTGCAGTACCTGAGCAGACCGTCGTGGTCCAGCGCCGGCACATCGTGCGACGAGGCCCTGGCGCGCAGGGCCGAGACGCGTGCGGCGAAGTCCTCCCGGGTGATCGGCGATCGGACCCAGTCCTCCCGCACGTCCGTCGACACGGGCGGCGTCGCCCCGTTCTCGATCACGAGGAGACGGAGGGCGCCCTTGTGCCGGAAGTGTTCCAGCTTCGACGCTTCGAGGGGCCAGCGGACTACGTGGACCTGTTCCTCGGCCGAGGACGGTTGAGGCCTTTTGGTGTGCGGCACGAATCTCCCTTTCCGGATTTTGCAGGAGAACGGGAAAGTCATCCTTGAGCTGCCCTTGCCCCTCCTGTGCACTGATTTATTTTTGAAGTGCACCGGAGTCCGAGGTCTCTGTTGGAAAACTGTTCTCTGCAGCCTCTTTCTTCACTATGCAGCATTCCTGAGTGTTGTGGCAATAAGCAATAATCGAAGGCATTGTACGACAAGTCAGAAAGAATTTGATCATGGTGCTGAGCTCGGCATACTGTACGTGCAGAGGAGGTGGGGCGCTTTCTGTGGCCCTCGGTTGCGCCCCCCTGCGCCCCCCTAATGGAGGAGAATCCGCTGAAAGGGGGAGGCGATAATTCGACAGAATAGCCGAGGTGGACAGGGGGCGGCTGCGCATAGATTGAGTTGCGGTTGCGGGGAGATGAATCCGCGCCGCTAACTCGTCCGCGTCCCAGTGGCATTCCGTGCGCCCGACCGGCGACTACGGCGTTTTCAAGCCATACGCGGTGGTAAGGAATGGGGAGATGGTATGTGTGTGACTGTGGAAACGAATGCATTTCACGACGGGGAGGAGACCGGGCGGCCGGACGCGTACGAAGGCCTGGCGCAGGCGGCCGGGACCCGTGATCTGATGCTCGCCGTGGTCAGGCTCACCGCGGCCGGGCTGAGTGCGTGCGCGTGGTCGGCCGGCGGTTCCGGCAAGGGGGTCGGCCGTGCGGCGTACGGTCGGTGAGACCGCGCGGTCCAGCGGCCGCCCGGGGAATGACGTGCTGGTGACCGGCATGGGAGCCACCACCCCGCTCGGCGCCGACGTCCCTGGCACCTGGGACGGGCTGCTGGCGGGCCGGTCCGGCATCTCGCCGATCATCGCTCCCTGGGTCACGCGGCTGCCGGTCCACATCGCCGGCGCCATGCACCAGGATCCGTACGCCGAGGTGGACCCGGTGCAGCGCCGCCGGCTGGACCGGAGTCAGGCGGCGGCGCTGGTCGCGGCCCGGGAGGCGTGGTCCGACGCGGGGCCGCCGGAGGTCGAGCCCGAACGGCTGGCCGTCGTGGTGGGCACCGGGATCGGGGGCGCGCTGACGATACTGGACCAGCACGACCGCATGGGGGAGCGCGGACAGCGTTCCGTGTCCCCGTACACGGTCCCGCGGCTGATGCCCAACGGCGCTTCGGCCGTGGTCAGCCTGCTGCTCGGCGCGCGTGCCGGCACCCACGCCCCGACCAGCGCCTGCGCCTCCGGCGCCGAGGCGATCGCGGTGGCCGCCCTGCTGATCCGGGCAGGCCGCGCCGATGTCGTGGTGGCCGGGGGCACCGACGCCTGCATCCATCCGCTCTCACTCGGCGCGTTCGCGCAGATGCGCGCCCTGTCGCTGCGCAACGACGCTCCCGACCGGGCGTCCCGGCCGTTCGACCGGCGGCGGGACGGCTTCGTGATGTCGGAGGGCGCGGGAATGGTCGTGCTGGAGCGGGGCGACTTCGCGCGTGCGCGGGGTGCGCGCGTCCACGCGGCGCTGGCGGGGGCAGGTGTCACGTCCGACGCCCACGACATCACGCTTCCCGACGCGGCGGGCCAGGCGCGGGCGATCGACGAGGCGTTGCGCGACGCGGGACTGACCGGTGGCGACATCGGCCACGTCAACGCACACGCGACAGGCACACCCCAGGGGGATGTCGCGGAGTCCCGGGCGGTGCGGGCGGCGGTGGGTGACCATCCGGTGGTCACGGCCCCGAAGTCGGCCACCGGCCACCTGCTGGGCGCCTCGGGCGCGGTGGAGGCGATCCTCACGGTCCTCGCACTCAAGGAATCGATGGTGCCGCCGGTGCGCAACCTGGAGGAGATCGGGGACGGCATCGGACTCGACCTCGTGCTCGGCGCGCCACGCAGGACCGACGCCACCGCGGCCCTTTCGACGTCCTTCGGCTTCGGCGGGCACAACGTGGTGCTGGCCTTCACCCGTGACTGAGCACCGGCCGCTAGCGGGCCGCTGCCCGCTCCCTCACCGGGACGAGGTGACGGGCGACGTCATCAGGGTGGGTGAGCTGGGGGTAGTGGCCGGCCGACGCGATCTCGGTCACGGGCAGGACGCCCGGCTCCTCCAGCGGGTCCTGCGATCCGACGACGAGTTCCACCGGCACCGTGACGCGGTGCAGGGCGCTCCGG
This sequence comes from Streptomyces sp. QL37, assembly GCF_002941025.1. NCBI lineage: Bacteria > Bacillati > Actinomycetota > Actinomycetes > Kitasatosporales > Streptomycetaceae > Streptomyces > Streptomyces sp. QL37. The sequence goes on from NZ_PTJS01000001.1 coordinate 6,741,694, forward strand.
AGCGCACCGCGCTGCCCGTACGCGGAACGCAGGGCGGCCACCACGCGGACCGCCGCCCCTGCCCGGCGCAGGTCCGCCACCGGCCCCTCCAGGTAACCGTCGTGCGGCAGCCCGAGCGATCCGGCCAGCCGCTCCGCGGACATCCCGCGCAGGACGGGAACGGCGAGAGGTGAGCGCATCAGCCACGAGGAGGCGGGCTGGAGGAAGGCCGGGGAGACGAGGACCAGCGCGCCCACGCGCTCGGGGTGCCGCAGCGCGTAACGCAGGGCCGGTCCGCAGGAGTAGGAGTGCGCGACCAGGACCGGCCGGCTACGGACCGGTGCGAGAAGGGCGCTCAGCCAGTCGTCGTGCGACTGCCGGGCGGGCGCGGACCGCCCGAAGCCCGGCAGGTCGGCCGCGAGGGTGGAGGCGTCCACCCGGTCGGCCACCGGCGACCAGGAGTCGGCATCGACCGGAAGCCCGTGCAGGAAGACGTAACCCGGCTCCCCCCGGTCGCCCGTCACCCAGGTCCTGTCCTCGCCGACCTGCTGGAAGCCGTACGGCGCGCGCGGTGCCCGGACCCGGCCGAAGCGGGCGGCGACCAGGTCGTCGGCCCACCCGCGCAGGGCATCGTGCACCGGCGGCATCTCGAGTCCGCAGGACTCGGCGAACTTCCGTGCGGACGACGTGTCGTAGCGGTCGGTGGAGAGGAACGACAGCGACTCGGGATCCGCCTTGGTGAGTGCGCGGGGCAACCGCTTCAGAAGACCGAGGGGAACGGACCGGCGCGGAGCCCGTACGCCCATGTGCTCGGCGAGCAGAGCGACGAGCTGCGGCAGCCGGGGTGTGGCGTCGTCCAGCAGCCAGTAGGTGTTGTCCGCGCTCTCCTGGCGCTCGGGAAGGGAGGCCAGGAACCGGACGAAGTAGTCGATCGTGACGACCGGCAGGAAGATGTCCGGGCCGCCGGGCAGTGCGGCGAGGCGGCCCCGCCAGAGCTCCCCGACCAGGTCGGCCAGACCGACGTACTGCCCCTGGCCGATCACCGTGCTGGGATTGGCGACCGTCAGCGGGACGCCCAGTTCCCGAGCCCGTGCCCGCGTCGCGGCGTCACCCTCACGCTTGGACGCCTCGTAGGCGCCGTCACGCGCGTAGTCGGGCGAGTCCGCGCCGGCCGCGGCCATGCGGTAGCCGCTGATGTGCACCACCCGGCGCAGATGCGGGCGGGCCGCGGCCCACTCGATCACATGTACGGCGCCGTCCACGTTGACCGCCCTGGCTTCGGCCGGGTCCATACCGAAGGCGAACCGCGCCGCCGTGTTGTACACGTCACGCACCTCACCCAACTCCTGTTCGGGCAGGCCGAGTCCGGGCCGGGTGATGTCGGCGTGGACGACGGTGAGCCGGCCGGTGTCCACCCGCTGGTCCGCCAGCCACCGGGTCAGCCGGTCACCGCCGCTGTGCACGGCCGCGGCGACCTCCTGGCCGCGGCGCAGGAGTTCCGCGACCAGGGAGCGGCCGATGAAGCCACCGGCACCGAAGACAACAGAGTTCGCGGGCATGCCATCTCCTTGCGGCCGGGCACGAGGTGACGTGTTGCGTCGGGGGACGGAGCGGGCGCACCGGCCCGCACACGACGCCTCCCACCGTACCGGCAGTCTCACTCTCCGTGAACAGCACACGGCGTGACGTCACCCGAAAGCGCACCGGCGTGGGCCGGCGGACACCCCACCGATTCGCGTCCCTGAACAGACCCTGAGAACCCATCCGGGAGGCACCTCCATGCAGGTCCCGCATCTCCGCACCACCGAGCCCGACCTCCCCGCCGGCCGAAGGCCCCGCAGCGGCCGCGTGTTCCGCCGGCCGGCCGTGCTGACGGCCCTCGGCCTCCTGCTCGCCCTCGTCGTCGCGTCGGCTCCGGACGGCCGCTCCCCGCTCACCGCCGGCTCCGCGGGCGGTCCGGACACCGGGCATCCGCGCTGGAAGCGCGCGTTCCTCGCCTCGGTCGACCACCCCGACGCCCCGCCGCCACGGGCCAACGACTGGAACTGCGAACCCGCCGCCCGGCACCCCAGGCCGGTCGTCCTCGTCCACGGCACCTACGAGAACGCCTCCAGCAACTGGAACGCGCTCTCGCCCCGTCTCAGGGCGGAGGGCTACTGCGTCTTCGCCGGCAACTTCGGTGCCCCGCGAGGCGACGTCGTCAAGGGCAGGGCCGCGATCCCCGACTCCGCGGAGGAGGTCGCCCGCTTCGTGGACCGGGTCCTCGACCGGACGGGAGCCCGCCAGGTCGACCTGGTGGGCCACTCGCAGGGTGGCGGAATCCTGCCGCGCTACTACCTGAAGTTCGCGGGCGGCGCGGACCAGGACGAACCCGCCCGAAACAAGGTGCACCACTTGATCGGCATCTCCCCGGCCAACCACGGCAGCACCGTGTCCGGCCTGGCCACCCTCGCCCAGCGGCTGCACATCCTCGCCCCGGTCGCCGAATTCGGCGGGCAGGCACTGGCCGACCAGACGATCGGCTCGGCCGTCAACCGCCGGCTGGACGCGGGCGGCGACACCGTGCGCGGCGTGCGGTACACCACCCTCGTCACCCGGTGGGACAGGATCGTCACCCCGTACGAGCGCCAGTACCTCCGCCCCGGCCCCTCCGCGGGCCAGGTCGCCAACATCACCGTCCAGGACGTGTGCCCGCAGGACCGCACGGGGCACATGGGCAGCCCCTACGACCCCGTGGTCCTGCGCCTGGTGAGCAATGCCCTCGACCCCGCGACGGCACGGCGCCCCGACTGCGGCCCCACCGAAGCAGCCCCCGGCCGAGACCCCTCGTAGGGGACACGGGCGGTCCACGCGCGAAGGCCCGGCCCGCTCCTGGGAGCGGGCCGGGCCTTCGGGACGGAGTGATCCGTTACGCCGAGGCGGGCGGATACAACGCGCGCGGCAGCTTCGAGGCCGCCGCCGCGTCCAGCAGCCACAGCGTGCGGCTGCGGCCGTAGGCCCCGGCCGCCGGTGCCTGGATCTCCCCGGCGCCGGACAGCGCGATCTCGGCCGCCTCCGCCTTGTCCTCGCCGGCGGCCAGCAGCCACACCTCACGCGCCGCCCGGATGGCGGGCAGCGTGAGCGAGACGCGGGTGGGCGGCGGCTTCGGAGCGCCGTGCACACCGACGACGGTGCGCTCGGTCTCCCGCACCGCGGGCAGCTCCGGGAAGAGCGACGCGACATGGGTGTCCGGGCCGACACCCAGCATCAGCACGTCGAACGTCGGCACGGGCCCGTGGTCCTCCGGGCCCGCCGCGGCGGCGAGTTCCGCCGCGTACCCCGCGGCCGCGGAGTCGGCGTCGCCGCCGTACGGCCCGTCGGACGCGGGCATCGCGTGGACCCGGGAGGGGTCCAGCTCCACCTTGTCCAGCAGGGCCTCACGGGCCTGCGTGACATTGCGCTCCGGATCACCCTCCGGCAGGAACCGCTCGTCGCCCCACCACAGGTCGAGCCGCGACCAGTCGACCGCGTCCCGGGCGGGCGAGTCGGCGAGCGCGGCCAGCAGGCCGTTGCCGTTGCGCCCGCCGGTGAGGACCACCGAGGCGGTACCACGAGCGGCCTGGGCGTCCACGATCTTCGTGATCAGCCTGGCCGCCGCGGCCTGGGCCATCAGCTCCTTGTCGCGGTGCACGACGAGCTGCGGAGCACTCACTTCGACGCCGCCTTCTTGGCCGCCGCCTTCTTCGCGGCAGGAGCGGCGGAACCCGCGGGCTCCGGCCGCTTCTGACCCGCACCGACGGACGACGCCTCCGTGGGCCCGCCGAGGCGCTCCACGCCGAACTTCACCGTGGCCTCGTAGATGTTGTCCGGGTCCAGACGGCGCAGCTCCTCCGCGAGGAGCTCGGCGGTCTCCCGCCGCTTCAGCGCGACCGCACGGTCCGGCTGCCCGGCCATGCAGAGCGTCGCCAGCGAACCGTCGGGACGGTCCAGGACGATCACGCCGTTCTTGGTCTCCAGCCGCACGGCCGTCAGGCCGGGACCACCGGAGAGGGTGCGTTCCACCGGAACCCCGAGGCGGTCCGCGAGCCACATGGCCAGCAGCTCGCAGCTCGGGTTGTCGGATTCGCCCTCGACCGTCGCCGAGACGACCTTCGCCGGCTGCTGGTCGAGCGCCGCAGCCAGCATCGAGCGCCACGGCGTGATGCGTGTCCAGGCCAGGTCGGTGTCCCCGGGCCGGTACGTCGCCGCGCGCACCGACAGCTCGTCGAGCGGGTGCTCGGCGGAGTACGTGTCGGTGATGCGGCGCTGGGCGAGAGCGCCCAGCGGGTCCTTCGCCGGATCAGCCGGAGCGTCCTCGGGCCACCACGCCACCACCGGGGCGTCCGGCAGCAGCAGCGGCAGGACGACGGACTGGGCGTGGTTGGCCAGCTCGCCGTGCAGACGCAGGACGACGGTCTCGCCCGAGCCGGCGTCGGAGCCGACCCGGATCTCGGCGTCGAGCCGGGCGTCGCGCCGCGCACGCGGCGAACGGCTGACCCTCTTGATCACCACGATGATTCGCGAGGGGTGCTCGCGCGAGGAGTCGCTCGCCGCCTTGAGCGAGTCGTAGGCGTTCTCCTCGTCCGTGACGATGACGAGGGTGAGGACCATGCCGACGGCGGGGGAGCCGATCGACCGGCGGGCCGAGATGAGGGCCTGGTTGATCTTGCTGGACGTGGTTTCCGTGAGATCGATCTTCATGGCCGGCGCCAGCTCCGTCCGTCGCGTGCGAGCATGTCGTCGGCCTCGGCCGGACCCCATGTGCCGGCCGCGTACTGGGCGGGCTTGCCGTGCTTGTCCCAGTACTCCTCGATCGGGTCGAGGATGTTCCAGGAGAGCTCGACCTCCTGGTGCCGCGGGAAGAGGTTGGCGTCACCGAGCAGGACGTCGAGGATGAGCCGCTCGTACGCCTCCGGGCTGGACTCCGTGAAGGACTCGCCGTAGGCGAAGTCCATCGTGACGTCCCGCACCTCCATGGAGGTGCCGGGCACCTTGGAGCCGAACCGGACCGTGACCCCCTCGTCGGGCTGCACCCGGATGACCAGGGCGTTGCCGCCGAGCTCCTCCGTGGCACCGGACTCGAAGGGGAGATACGGGGCGCGCTTGAAGACGACCGCGATCTCGGTGACCCGGCGGCCGAGGCGCTTGCCGGTACGGAGATAGAACGGAACGCCCGCCCAGCGGCGGTTGTTGATCGTCAGCTTGATCGCGGCGAAGGTGTCGGTCTTCGACTTGGGGTCGATACCGTCCTCCTCCAGATAGCCGGGCACCTCCTGGCCGCCCTGCCACGCGTGCGTGTACTGCCCGCGCACCGTGTGCTTGCCCAGGTCCTCGGGCAGCTCCACCGCCGTGAGCACCTTCAGCTTCTCGGCGACCAGGGCCTTGGGGTGGAAGGAGCCGGGCTCCTCCATCGCCGTGAGCGCCAGCAACTGGAGCAGGTGGTTCTGGATGACGTCGCGGGCCGCGCCGATGCCGTCGTAGTAGCCGGCCCGGCCGCCGATGCCGATGTCCTCGGCCATCGTGATCTGGACGTGGTCGACGTACGACCTGTTCCAGATCGGCTCCCACATCGTGTTGGCGAAGCGCAGCGCCAGGATGTTCTGGACCGTCTCCTTGCCGAGGTAGTGGTCGATACGGAAGACCTCGTTCGGCGGGAAGACGTCGTGCACGAGGTGGTTGAGCTCCTGCGCGCTCTCCAGGTCGTGACCGAACGGCTTCTCGATGACGGCCCGTCGCCAGCTGCCTTCCTTCTGGTCGGCCAGCCCGTGCTTCTTGAGCTGCTGGACGACCTTGGGGAAGAACTTCGGCGGCACGGAGAGGTAGAAGGCGAAGTTGCCGCCCGTACCCTGCGCCTTGTCGAGCTCCTCGATCGTCGCCCTGAGGGTCTCGAAGGCCTCGTCGTCGTCGAAGTTGCCCTGGACGAAGCGCATGCCCTGGCTGAGCTGCTGCCAGACCTCTTCGCGGAACGGGGTCCGGGAATGCTCCTTCACGGCGTCATGGACGACCTGGGCGAAGTCTTCGTCCTCCCAGTCGCGGCGCGCGAAGCCGATGAGCGAGAAGCCCGGTGGCAGCAGGCCGCGATTGGCCAGGTCGTAGACGGCGGGCATCAGCTTTTTACGGGACAAATCGCCCGTGACGCCAAAGATCACCAGGCCCGACGGCCCCGCGATACGCGGGAGCCGTCGGTCCTGTGCGTCACGGAGCGGGTTGGCTCCGGGAACACCAGACAAGGTGGTCAGCCCTCCGAAGGAGCGAGGCGCTTGAGCTCGGCCTCGGTGGAGTTGAGCAGGTCGTTCCAGGCGGACTCGAACTTCTCGACGCCCTCGTCCTCCAGCAGCTGGACGACGTCGTCGTAGCTGACCCCGAGCTTCTTGATCGCGTCGAGGTCGGCGCGCGCCTGGTCGTAGCCACCGGCGACGGTGTTGCCGGTGATCTCGCCGTGGTCGGCCACGGCTTCCAGCGTCGCCTCCGGCATGGTGTTCACCGTGTTGGGGGCGACGAGGTCGTCGACGTACAGGGTGTCCTTGAGGGACGGGTCCTTGACGCCGGTGGAGGCCCACAGCGGACGCTGCTTGTTCGCGTGCGCCTTGTCGAGGGCGGCCCAGCGGTCGCCCGCGAAGACCTCCTCGTACGCCTCGTAGGCCAGACGGGCGTTGGCGAGGGCGGACTTGCCCTTCGCGGCCTTCGCCTCGTCGCTGCCGATCGCGTCCAGGCGCTTGTCGATCTCGGTGTCCACGCGGGACACGAAGAAGGAGGCGACCGAGTGGATCTTGGAGAGGTCCAGGCCGGCGGCCTTCGCCTTCTCCAGGCCCGCCAGGTAGGCGTCCATGACCTCGCGGTAGCGCTCCAGCGAGAAGATCAGCGTCACGTTGACGCTGATGCCCCGACCGATGGTCTCCGTGATCGCCGGCAGGCCCGCCTTGGTCGCCGGGATCTTGATCAGGGTGTTCGGCCGGTCCACCAGCCAGGCCAGCTGCTTGGCCTCGGCGACCGTGGCCAGGGTGTTGTGGGCCAGGCGCGGGTCGACCTCGATGGAGACCCGGCCGTCCTGGCCGTCCGTCGCGTCGAAGACCGGACGCAGGATGTCGGCGGCGTCACGGACGTCCGCGGTCGTGATCATGCGGATCGCCTCCTCGACCGTCACCTTGCGGGCGGCGAGGTCGGTGAGCTGCTGGTCGTAACCGTCGCCCTGGGAGATCGCCTTCTGGAAGATCGACGGGTTGGTCGTGACACCAACGACGTGGCTCTGGTCGATCAGCTCGGCGAGGTTGCCGGACGTGATCCGCTTGCGCGACAGGTCGTCCAGCCAGATCGCCACGCCCTCGTCGGAGAGGCGCTTGAGTGCGTCTGTCATGAGAATTGCATCTCCTACTAGTCGTATGTCCGCGTCAGCGCGCGGCGGCGGCGAGAGATTCCCGGGCGGCTTCCGCCACGTGCGCGGCGGTGAAGCCGAACTCGCGGAAGAGGACCTTGGCGTCCGCCGACGCACCGAAGTGCTCCAGCGAGACGATCCGGCCGGCGTCGCCCACGTACCGGTGCCAGGTGAGGCCGATGCCCGCCTCGACGGCGACCCTGGCCTTCACGGACGGCGGCAGCACGCTGTCCTTGTACGCCTGGTCCTGCTCCTCGAACCACTCGACACACGGCATCGAGACCACCCGGGTCGGCACACCGGCCGCCTGGAGCTCGTCGCGGGCCTCGACGGCCAGCTGGACCTCGGAACCGGTGGCGATGAGAACGGCCTGCGCCTCGCCGCCCTCGGCGTCGAGGAGCACGTAACCGCCCTTGGCGGCGTTCTCGTTCGCCGCGTAGGTGGGCAGCCCCTGGCGGGACAGTGCCAGACCGTGCGGGGCGCTCGTGCCGAAGTCCTTCTTGCCGCGCTTGAGGATCTCGCGCCAGGCGATGACCGTCTCGTTCGCGTCGGCCGGGCGGACGACGTTGAGGCCCGGGATGGCGCGCAGCGAGGCGAGGTGCTCGACCGGCTGGTGGGTCGGACCGTCCTCACCGAGACCGATCGAGTCGTGCGTCCACACGTACGTCACCGGGAGGTGCATCAGCGCGGAGAGGCGAACGGCGTTGCGCATGTAGTCGGAGAACACCAGGAAGGTGCCGCCGTAGACGCGGGTGTTGCCGTGCAGCGCGATGCCGTTCATGGCCGCGGCCATGGAGTGCTCGCGGATGCCGAAGTGGATCGTGCGGCCGTACGGGTCGGCCTCGGGCAGCGGGTTGCCGGCCGGGAGGAACGACGACGTCTTGTCGATCGTGGTGTTGTTCGAGCCGGCGAGGTCGGCGGAGCCGCCCCACAGCTCGGGGATGACACCGCCGAGCGCCTGGAGGACCTTGCCGGAGGCCGCGCGCGTGGCGACCCCGTGGCCGGCCTCGAAGACCGGGAGGTGCTCCTCCCAGCCCGCGGGCAGCTCGCCCGCCGCGATCCGGTCGAAGGCGGCGGCGCGCTCCGGGTTGGCGGTGCGCCAGGCGGCGAAGGACTTCTCCCACTCGGCCTTGGCCTCGCGGCCGCGGTCCAGCGCCTCACGGGTGTGCGCGATGACCTCGTCGGAGACCTCGAAGGTCTTCTCCGGGTCGAAGCCGAGCACCCGCTTCGTGGCCGCGATCTCGTCGTCGCCGAGCGCCGAGCCGTGCGCGGCCTCGGTGTTCTGGGCGTTCGGGGCGGGCCAGGCGATGATCGAGCGGGCCGCGATGAACGACGGGCGCTCCGTCTCGGCCTTGGCGGCCTGCAGCGCGCGGTACAGACCCTCGGGGTCCAGGTCGCCGCTGGGCGACTGGTCCACACGCTGGACGTGCCAGCCGTAGGACTCGTAGCGCTTCAGGGTGTCCTCGGAGACCGCGGTCTCCGTGTCGCCCTCGATCGAGATGTGGTTGTCGTCCCACAGCAGCACCAGGTTGCCGAGCTTCTGGTGGCCGGCCAGCGAGGACGCCTCGGCCGAGATGCCCTCCTGGAGGCAGCCGTCACCGGCGACGACCCAGATGGTGTGGTCGAACGGGGAGGTGCCGGGGGCCGCCTGCGGGTCGAAGAGACCGCGCTCGTAGCGGGAGGCCATCGCCATGCCCACGGCGTTGGCGACACCCTGGCCCAGCGGGCCCGTGGTCGTCTCGACACCGGTCGTGTGCCCGTACTCCGGGTGGCCCGGCGTCCTGGAGCCCCAGGTGCGGAAAGCCTTGAGGTCGTCCAGCTCCAGGCCGTATCCGGCGAGGTAGAGCTGGATGTACAGCGTCAGGCTGGAGTGGCCCGCGGACAGTACGAACCGGTCACGTCCGGTCCAGTCCGCGTCAGCCGGGTCGTGGCGCATCACCTTCTGGAAGAGGGTGTACGCGGCAGGAGCGAGGCTCATCGCCGTACCCGGGTGGCCGTTTCCGACCTTCTGTACGGCGTCCGCGGCGAGGACGCGGACGGTGTCCACGGCCCGCTGGTCCAATTCGGTCCACTGGAGGTCTGTGGTGGTCGGCTTGGTGCTCACCCTGAGTCAGGGCTCCTCTCCACTGTTCGTAAACCGGTGACTGGTTACCGCACCGGGCATTGTCGAGCCTACCCCCGTCGGAAGGCCGCACTTCTGCCCTTTCCACAGTGCGGGCGACCTGCGGAGTTCGCCTCCCGTATGAGCGCTCCCGTTCACTTCTGCGCCACCCCAACACGACCCCACCCCCGCGAAGAGTGGCGTATGCCCAACGTCTACAGTGGTCTGGTTCGCGCAAGTCTTTACCGGGCCTTCCTGCCCGGAGCTTGCTGGGATTTCTCTGTCAGGGGTGTGCGTGACGGCCGTCGAGTCCCGACCCGCAGGGGTCGCCTTGACTCCGAGCCCAGGGGGCCATCGCCCGTTCGGGGCCCGCATCAAGGCATTCGTGGCTCTTACCAAGCCGCGCATCATCGAGCTGCTGTTGATCACCACCGTTCCGGTGATGTTCCTCGCCGCTCAGGGAGTGCCCGATCTTTGGCTCGTAGTTACCACCACCATCGGCGGATATCTCTCCGCGGGCGGTGCCAATGCGCTCAACATGTATATCGACCGCGACATCGACGCGCTGATGGACCGTACGTCCCAGCGCCCGCTGGTCACGGGCATGGTGAGCCCCCGTGAGTGCCTCGCCTTCGGAATCGCGCTCGCGGTGATTTCCACGGTCTGGTTCGGGCTGCTCGTCAACTGGCTCTCCGCGGCCCTCTCACTCGGCGCACTTCTGTTCTATGTCGTCGTCTACACGATGCTGCTGAAGCGCCGTACCTCGCAGAACATCGTGTGGGGTGGAATCGCCGGGTGCATGCCCGTGCTCATCGGCTGGTCCGCCGTGACCAATTCGATGTCCTGGGCAGCGGTGATCCTTTTCGCCGTCATCTTCTTCTGGACGCCGCCGCACTACTGGCCGCTGTCGATGAAGGTGAAGGAGGACTACGCCCGGGTCGGCGTCCCGATGCTCCCGGTCGTCGCTTCCAACCGCGTGGTGGCCCGCCAGATCGTCGTCTACAGCTGGGTCATGGTCGGGGTCTCGCTGCTGCTCACCCCGCTGGGCTACACCGGCTGGTTCTACACGGCTGTGGCCCTGCTGACCGGCGGCTTCTGGCTCTGGGAGGCGCACGGCCTGCAGAACCGTGCGAAGTCCGGCGTGACGGGCGCCAAGCTCAAGGAGATGCGGCTGTTCCACTGGTCCATCACCTATGTCTCGCTCCTCTTCGTCGCCGTCGCGGTGGACCCCTTCCTGAGGTAGCCCCGCACGCACCGAAGCTCCGCCGACGGGCGGGGGACGTGGCCGATGCCACGCCCCCCGCCCGTCGCCAGTTGATCTACCCGTCGGTAGCATCCTGTTCATGGCAGAGACGGCAGAGCCTCAGACGCAGCAGACGGACGACAGCAAGCACGCGGCCCGCGCGGAGCGCAGGGCTGCGAAGCTCGCCAAGCAGATCGGCGCCTTCGTCAAGGCGCACGGCGGCGCCGAGGGGCAGCTGGCCCACCTCGGCCGGATGGGTACCCGCATCGTGCTGGTCGGCGAGGACGGCGGCTGGGGCGACCTGGTCGCGCCCTCCTACGCCGTCGCCGAGAGCGCCGCGCAGAAGGCGGGCATCACGGTCCACGAGGCCTTCGACGGCGAGTTCGCGGCCAAGGTCCGCACGGGCCCGTACGAGTGGTCCCGGATGGCGGGCATCCAGGTGGGCGGTCCGTCCAACGACAGCTGAAGCCTGTGAGGGGCCCTGGTGGCCCGGACCAGCGGTCCGGGCCACCAGGGCCCCTCTGCGTGCCGCGTCGGCTCGGCGTGACTCGACCGGGCGTCGCTCGTTGGTCTTTGCGCCACGTACGTGCGGGGATGGTCCCTGCTGGACGTACCCGATGCCGCCTTGCGCGGCATGCTCCCCGGTGCGTGGCGGCCCTCAGGCCAGGGACAGCGTTTCGCTATCGGGGGCCGATGCCGGTGTACTCGGCACAGGGCGTTCCCGCTGCGCCAGCAGCACCCGCAGCACGGCAATCCAGACGAGGCATGAGCCGAGCATGTGTACACCGACCAGCACTTCCGGAGTGTCGGTGAAATATTGGACGTAGCCGACCAGCCCCTGGGCGAGCAATATCACGAAGAGCTCACCGGCCCGGCGCCTGGGCCCGGCAGGTGCGTCCACGGCCTTCAGTACGAACCAGAGCGCGATCGCGAGTGCCACCACGACCCAGGCCAGGTCGGCGTGGACCTGGGTGATCAGCTTCCAGTCGAGCGGAATGCGGTGCACGTCGCTGGAGTCGCCGGCGTGACGCCCGGACCCGGTGACGACCGTGCCGACCGCGATCAGCAAACCGGCGGCGACCACCAGGATCCAGGTGAGCTGCGAGACTGCTCGGCCCACCAATGGCTTGGGTGCGCCATCACCTTCGCCCAACCGGTTCCACATCAGCATCGCGAGCGTGAGCAGCGCGGTCGAGAGCAGGAAGTGCGCCGCGACGGTGTATGGATTGAGGCCCACCAGGACGACGATCCCGCCAAGCACCGCGTTGCCCATGACCACCCAGAACTGCGCCCAGCCGAGCTGGGTGAGGCTACGTCGCAGAGGGTCGGCCGAACGTACGGCGATGATCGCCCAGCCGACCGCCGCGCACAGCACGTAGGTCAGCATCCGGTTGCCGAACTCGATGACGCCGTGCAGGCCCATTTCGCTGGTCGTCGTCAGGCTGTCGTCGGTGCACTTGGGCCAGGTGGGGCAGCCGAGGCCGGAGCCTGTCAGCCGTACGGCTCCGCCGGTCACGACGATGAGTACAGCCATGACGACCGAGGACATGACCGCCCTGCGCACGGTCTCCGGCGTCGGCGTCCATCGCTCGGCGATGTACTGGAGCGGGTTGCGGGCGGCTTGAGCGACTTCGGCTCGGGTCAGCTTGGGCACGCGCACTATCGTAAGCGGCGGCTTGTGCATGTTTTCACGAGGGGTGGGCATTACCGGCTGAGCCCGGACATCCCGGCGGGAACCCGCCGCTCACTCCCAGCGGAAGAACCTGGCGGCCGCGCCCAGCCCCAGGACCGACCAGACGGCCAGGACCGCCGCGTCGCCCCAGGGCATCGCCGCGCCGTGCTGGAGGACGTCCCTGAGCCCGTCGGAGAGCGCCGAGATCGGCAGCAGACCCAGCACCGACCGCGCCGCGTCCGGGAACCTGTCCAGCGGCACGATGACCCCGCCGCCGACCAGCAGCAGCAGGAAGACCAGGTTGGCCGCCGCCAGGGTCGCCTCGGCCTTCAGCGTCCCCGCCATGAGCAGCCCCAGTCCGGAGAAGGCCACGGTGCCCAGTGCCAGGAGCAGCAGCACGGCGAACGGACTGCCCTCGGGCGACCAGCCCAGAGCGAAGGCGATCACCGTCAGCAGGACGATCTGCAGCACCTCCGTGACCAGCACCGAGACGGTCTTCGCCGCCATCAGGCCCCAGCGGGGCAGAGGTGAGGCGCCCAGTCGCTTCAGCACCCCGTAGCGGCGTTCGAATCCGGTCGCGATGGCCTGGCCGGTGAAGGCCGTGGACATCACCGCGAGCGCGAGGACGCCGGGTGCCAGGAAGTCGACCGGCTCGCCCGTGCCCGTGTCGACGATGTCGACCGCGCTGAACAGTACGAGCAGCAGTGTCGGGATGACCACGGTGAGCAGCAGCTGTTCGCCGTTGCGCAGGAGCATCCGAGTCTCCAGCGCGGCCTGTGCGGCGATCATGCGGGGCAGCGGGGCGGCGCCGGGGCGCGGGGTGTACGTACCGGCGCTCATGCGCGCAGCTCCTTGCCGGTCAGTTCCAGGAAGACGTCCTCGAGGGTGTGCCGCTCCACCGCGATGCCGTCCGGCATCACACCGTGCTGGGCGCACCAGGAAGTGACGGTCGCCAGCAGCTCGGGGTCGATCTGCCCGGTGATGCGGTAGGTGCCCGTGGTGAGCTCGGCCGCCTCGCTTCCGTCGGGCAGCGCCTTCAGCAGCGAGCCGAGGTCGAGGCCGGGGCGGCCCGTGAAGCGCAGGGTGTTCTCGGCGCCGCCGCGGCACAGCTGCTCCGGGCTGCCCTGGGCGATGACCCGGCCCGCGTCGATGACGGCGACGTCGTCGGCGAGCTCCTCGGCCTCGTCCATGAAGTGGGTGGTGAGGACGACCGACACCCCGTCGGTGCGCAGCTCCCGGATCAGGTCCCACGTCGAGCGGCGGGCCTGCGGGTCGAGACCCGCCGTCGGCTCGTCCAGGAAGACCAGCTCGGGGCGGCCGACGACGGCCATGGCCAGCGCGAGGCGCTGCTGCTGGCCGCCGGAGAGCCGGCGGTAGGTGGTCCGGCCGCAGCTGCCGAGCCCGAGGCGTTCGACGAGGGCGTCGACGTCCAGCGGGTGGACGTGCAGCTTCGCCATGTGGCGCAGCATCTCGTCGGCGCGGGCGCCCGAGTAGACGCCGCCGGACTGCAGCATCACGCCGATCCGGGGACGGAGCGCCGCGGCGTCCGCGACCGGGTCCAGACCGAGGACCCGCACGGTCCCCTCATCCGGACGGCGGTAGCCCTCGCAGGTCTCGATCGTGGTGGTCTTGCCGGCGCCGTTGGGGCCGAGGACCGCGGTCACGGCGCCCGCCGCGACCTCCAGATCGAGGCCGTCGACCGCTGCTCTGGTGCCGTACCGCTTGACGAGGCCCCTGGCCTGTACGACGGGCTCACTGCTCATGGCGGGCAAGTCTAGGCTGGCAGGTGAGGGGTCCGGCGCGCCGGGTTCCCCCAGGTCCCGGGAGCCTTTCCGGCGGTCCGGCCACCGGCCGGCCGGGAGAGCGCCCACCTGCGACGGCCTGCTGTGATCGCCTGTTTTCGCAGGTCAACTTAGGTTTGCCTAAGTGATGAAGGGCACCGCACCCGGCCGGGAGGTGGGTTGTCAGGCCCGGAGGAATTACGCAACAATGGCGTTGTGAAATACGTTGGCGAGGCTCCTCAGGAGGAACTCGCGACCGGTGAGCGTTCGACGCGCAACCGGGTCGCGCGCTCCATCCTGGACCACGGCCCGTCCACCGTCGCCGATCTGGCGAAGCGCGTCGGTCTGACCCAGGCCGCCGTCCGTCGCCATCTGGACGCACTCGGCTCCGACGATGTGGTCGAGGCCCGCGAGCAGCGGGTCTACGGAGCGCGGACCCGCGGCCGTCCGGCCAAGGTCTTCGCCCTCACCGACTGCGGCCGGGACGCGTTCGACCAGTCCTACGACAAGCTCGCCGCCGACGCCCTGCGCTGGATCGCCGAGACGGCGGGGGACGAGGCGCTCGTCGCCTTCGCCCGCGCCAGGATGGCCTCCCAGTCCGAGAAGTACCGGGCCGTGATCGAGGCCGCGGACCCCGAGGCCCGCACCGAGGCCTTGGCCAAGGCCTTGTCGGCCGACGGGTACGCTGCTACGGCGCGCAGCGCCCCGGGCCGTCAACAGGGCGAGCAACTGTGCCAGCACCACTGCCCGGTCGCGCACGTAGCCGAGCAGTTCCCGCAGCTGTGCGAGGCGGAGACGGAGTTCTTCTCCAGCCTGCTCGGGACCCATGTGCAGCGTCTTGCCACCCTCGCCCACGGTGACGGTGTGTGCACGACGTTCGTTCCGCGCAGCAGCCCCACGGCACCACAGACTTCACAGACCACTCATTCAGCATCTGCAAGTACGGCCGGGAGGAACCCCGCATGACGCTCCCTACGGAGACTGCCCACCCTGAGCTCGAGGGCCTGGGCACGTACGAATTCGGCTGGGCCGACTCCGACGCGGCAGGCGCGGCGGCGAAGCGCGGCCTGTCCGAAGCTGTCGTCCGCGACATCTCGGAGAAGAAGAACGAACCGGAGTGGATGCTGAAGCTCCGGCTCAAGGGCCTGAAGCTGTTCGACAAGAAGCCCATGCCGAACTGGGGCTCGGACCTGTCGGGCATCGACTTCGACAACATCAAGTACTTCGTGCGGTCCACGGAGAAGCAGGCGGAGTCCTGGGAGGACCTGCCCGAGGACATCAAGAACACGTACGACAAGCTCGGCATCCCGGAGGCGGAGAAGCAGCGCCTGGTCGCCGGTGTCGCCGCGCAGTACGAGTCCGAGGTGGTCTACCACCAGATCAACGAGGAGCTCGAGTCGCAGGGTGTCATCTTCATGGACACCGACACCGCGCTGAAGGAGCACCCGGAGCTCTTCAAGGAGTACTTCGGCACCGTCATCCCCGTCGGTGACAACAAGTTCGCCTCGCTGAACTCCGCCGTGTGGTCCGGCGGCTCCTTCATCTACGTGCCGAAGGGCGTGCACGTCGAGATCCCGCTCCAGGCCTACTTCCGTATCAACACGGAGAACATGGGCCAGTTCGAGCGGACGCTGATCATCGTCGACGAGGACGCCTACGTCCACTACGTCGAGGGCTGCACCGCGCCGATCTACTCCTCGGACTCGCTGCACTCCGCGGTCGTCGAGATCATCGTGAAGAAGGGCGGCCGCTGCCGCTACACGACCATCCAGAACTGGTCGAACAACGTCTACAACCTGGTCACCAAGCGCGCCGTGGCGTACGAGGGCGCGACCATGGAGTGGGTCGACGGCAACATCGGCTCCAAGGTCACCATGAAGTACCCGGCCGTCTACCTGATGGGCGAGCACGCCAAGGGCGAGACCCTGTCCATCGCCTTCGCGGGCGAGGGCCAGCACCAGGACGCCGGCGCCAAGATGGTCCACATGGCTCCGAACACCTCCTCCAACATCGTCTCCAAGTCGGTGGCGCGAGGCGGTGGCCGCACCTCCTACCGCGGTCTCATCGAGATCGGCGAGGGCGCGCCGGGCGCCAAGTCCAACGTGCTGTGCGACGCGCTGCTCGTGGACACCATCTCCCGCTCCGACACCTACCCCTACGTCGACGTCCGCGAGGACGACGTGTCGATGGGTCACGAGGCGACCGTCTCCAAGGTCTCCGAGGACCAGCTCTTCTACCTGATGAGCCGCGGCATGACCGAGTTCGAGGCCATGGCGATGATCGTGCGCGGCTTCGTCGAGCCGATCGCCAAGGAGCTGCCCATGGAGTACGCCCTGGAGCTCAACCGGCTGATCGAGCTGCAGATGGAGGGTTCGGTCGGCTAGTACGCCCGCCGACCGAATCCCGAAGAGTTCTTGACTGAGAAAGCGAGCACTACGACAGCCATGGCTGAGGCTCAGAACATCCCTGCGGGCTCCACCACCGCCGGGTCCATCGCGGTGGCGGCCGAGTCCACCGTCGCCACGCGCATGAGCGCGCCCCCGTCCTTCGACGTCGCGGACTTCCCGGTCCCGCACGGCCGCGAGGAGGAGTGGCGGTTCACGCCGCTGGACCGGCTGCGCGGCCTGCACGACGGCACCGCCGTCGCCACCGGTGACGGTGTCAAGGTCGTCGTCGAGGCGCCCTCGGGCGTCACGGTCGAGACCGTCGGCCGCGACGACGCGCGGCTCGGCAAGGCCGGGACGCCGGTGGACCGGGTCGCCGCCCAGGCGTACTCGTCCTTCCAGCACGCCTCGGTCGTCACGGTCGCCAAGGAGGCCGTGCTCAGCGAGCCGGTCCGGATCACCGTGCACGGTGAGGGCGGTGTGGCCTACGGCCACCAGGTCATCGAGCTGGGCGCCTTCGCCGAGGCCGTCGTCGTCATCGACCACACCGGTGACGCCGTGCTCGCGGCCAACGTCGAATACGTCCTGGGCGACGGTGCCAAGCTGACCGTCGTCTCCGTCCAGGACTGGGACGACACGGCCGTCCACGTCGGCCAGCACAACGCGCTGGTCGGCCGCGACGCCTCCTTCAAGTCGATCATCGTGACGTTCGGCGGGGACCTCGTCCGTCTCCACCCGCGCGTCGCGTACGCGGCCCCGGGCGGCGAGGCCGAGCTCTTCGGCCTGTACTTCACCGACAAGGGCCAGCACCAGGAGCACCGTCTCCTGGTCGACCACAACACGCCGCACTGCAAGTCCAACGCGGTGTACAAGGGCGCGCTCCAGGGCGACGACGCCCACGCCGTCTGGATCGGTGACGTGCTCATCCAGGCCGCGGCCGAGGGCACCGACACCTACGAGATGAACCGCAACCTGGTTCTCACCGACGGTGCCCGGGTCGACTCCGTACCGAACCTGGAGATCGAGACCGGCGAGATCGTCGGCGCCGGCCACGCCTCGGCGACCGGCCGCTTCGACGACGAGCAGCTGTTCTACCTGCAGTCCCGCGGTATCCCGGCCGAGGAGGCCCGCCGGCTCGTCGTGCGCGGCTTCTTCGCCGAGCTGGTCCAGCAGATCGGTCTGCCCGACGTCGAAGCCCGTCTCCTCGACAAGATCGAGACCGAGCTGAAGGCGTCGGTCTGATGGCCTTCGTCAAAGCCTGTGCGCTGAGCGAGCTGGAGGACGACACCCCGAAGAGGGTGGAGCTCGACGGCACGCCGGTCTCCGTCGTCCGCACCGAGGGCGAGGTGTTCGCGATCAACGACATCTGCTCGCACGCGAACGTCTCGCTGTCGGAGGGCGAGGTGGAGGACTGCGCGATCGAGTGCTGGCTGCACGGATCGAGCTTCGACCTCCGCACCGGCAAGCCGTCCGGTCTTCCCGCGACGCGCCCCGTCCCCGTATACCCCGTAAAGATCGAAGGGGACGATGTGCTCGTCTCCGTCACCCAGGAGTCCTGAGTCACCCATGGCAACGCTTGAAATCCGCGACCTGCACGTCTCCGTCGAGGCCGACAACGCCACGAAGGAGATCCTCAAGGGCGTCGACCTGACCGTGAAGCAGGGCGAGACCCACGCCATCATGGGCCCGAACGGGTCCGGCAAGTCCACCCTCGCGTACTCGCTCGCGGGTCACCCCAAGTACACGATCACGAGTGGCACGGTGACCCTGGACGGCGAGGACGTCCTGGAGATGTCCGTGGACGAGCGGGCCCGCGCCGGCCTGTTCCTCGCCATGCAGTACCCGGTCGAGATCCCCGGTGTCTCGGTCTCCAACTTCCTGCGCACCTCCGCCACCGCCGTCCGCGGTGAGGCCCCCAAGCTGCGGACGTGGGTGAAGGAGGTCAAGGAGACGATGGCCCAGCTCCAGATGGACCCGGCCTTCGCCGAGCGCAACGTCAACGAGGGCTTCTCCGGTGGTGAGAAGAAGCGCCACGAGATCCTTCAGCTGGAGCTCCTCAAGCCGAAGGTCGCGATCCTCGACGAGACCGACTCCGGTCTGGACGTCGACGCGCTGAAGACGGTCTCCGAGGGCGTCAACCGCGTGCGCGAGACCGGCGAGGTCGGCACCCTGCTGATCACGCACTACACACGCATCCTCAAGTACATCAAGCCCGACTACGTGCATGTCTTCGCCAACGGCCGGATCGCCGCCTCCGGCGGTGCCGAGCTGGCCGACCAGCTGGAGAACGAGGGCTACGAGGCCTACACGAAGGGTGGCCCCGTGAGCGGAGCGAACTCAGGAGGTACGGTCGCGTGACTGACGCCCGACAGGGGCTCTCCGGCCTCCTCGACACCGAGGCGATCCGCAAGGACTTCCCGATCCTGGACCGCACGGTCCACGACGGCAAGAAGATCGTTTACCTGGACAGTGCGGCGACCTCGCAGAAGCCGCGCCAGGTGCTCGACGCGCTCAGCGAGTACTACGAGCGGCACAACGCCAACGTCCACCGCGGTGTGTACACCATCGCCGAGGAGGCCACCGCGCTGTACGAGGGCGCTCGCGACAAGGTCGCGGCCTTCATCAACGCACCCAGCCGCAACGAGGTGATCTTCACCAAGAACGCCTCGGAGTCGCTGAACCTCGTCGCCAACATGCTCGGCTGGGCGGACGAGCCCTACCGGGTCGACAGCGACACCGAGATCGTCACCACCGAGATGGAGCACCACTCCAACATCGTGCCGTGGCAGCTGCTCTCGCAGCGCACCGGCGCGAAGCTCAAGTGGTTCGGCATCACGGACGACGGTCGGCTGGACCTGTCCAACATCGACGAGATCATCACGGAGAAGACGAAGATCGTCTCCTTCACGCTCGTCTCCAACATCATGGGCACGATCAACCCGGTCGAGAAGATCATCCGCCGCGCCCAGCAGGTCGGCGCGCTGGTCTGCATCGACGCCTCGCAGGCCGCCCCGCACATGGTGCTCGACGTGCAGGCGCTGCAGGCCGACTTCGTGGCCTTCACCGGCCACAAGATGGTCGGCCCGACCGGCATCGGCGTGCTCTGGGGGCGGCAGGAGCTCCTGGAGGACCTGCCGCCGTTCCTCGGTGGCGGCGAGATGATCGAGACCGTGTCGATGCACTCCTCGACGTACGCCCCCGCCCCGCACAAGTTCGAGGCGGGTACGCCCCCGATCGCGCAGGCCGTCGGCCTCGGAGCGGCCGTGGACTACCTCTCCTCGATCGGCATGGAGAACATCCACCGCCATGAGCAGGCCATCACCGAGTACGCGGTGAGGCGGCTCCTGGAGGTTCCGGACCTCCGGATCATCGGCCCGGCGACGGCCGAGGACCGGGGCGCGACGATCTCGTTCACGCTCGGCGACATCCACCCGCACGACGTGGGGCAGGTGCTCGACGAGCAGGGCATCGCGGTGCGGGTCGGACACCACTGCGCACGCCCGGTGTGCCTGAGGTACGGAATTCCTGCGACGACGCGAGCGTCGTTCTATCTGTACTCCACGCCCGCCGAGGTCGACGCCCTGGTGGACGGGCTCGAACACGTGCGGAACTTTTTCGGTTAGATGGCAGAGCGGCTGAGGGTTGACTGGTGAAGCTTGATTCCATGTACCAGGAAGTGATCCTGGACCACTACAAGCACCCCCACGGGCGTGGCCTGCGGGACGGCGACGCCGAGGTGCACCACGTCAACCCGACGTGCGGCGACGAGATCACGCTCCGCGTGAAGTACGACGGCGACACCATCGCCGACGTCAGTTACGAGGGTCAGGGCTGCTCCATCAGCCAGGCCAGCGCCTCCGTGCTCAACGAGCTGCTGGTGGGCAAGCAGCTCGGCGAGGCGCAGAAGATCCAGGAGACCTTCCTGGAACTGATGCAGTCCAAGGGTCAGCTGGAGCCGGACGACGCGATGGAGGAGGTGCTGGAGGACGCGGTCGCGTTCGCCGGCGTCTCCAAGTATCCGGCCCGGGTCAAGTGCGCGCTGCTGAGCTGGATGGCGTGGAAGGACGCGACGGCGCAGGCGCTGTCCGAAGGGAAGACGGCATGAGCGACAACGAGACTCTTACGACCAAGCCGGCCTCCGAGGAGGAGGTCCGCGAGGCCCTGTACGACGTGGTCGACCCCGAGCTGGGGATCGACGTGGTCAACCTGGGCCTGATCTACGGCATCCACATCGACGACGCCAACATCGCCACCCTCGACATGACCTTGACGTCGGCGGCCTGTCCGCTGACCGATGTCATCGAGGACCAGGCGAAGTCCGCCACGGACGGCATCGTCAACGAGCTCCGGATCAACTGGGTCTGGATGCCGCCGTGGGGCCCCGACAAGATCACCGATGACGGTCGCGAGCAGCTTCGCGCGCTCGGTTTCAACGTCTGAGCCACGACGTCCTGGAAGGCCCCCGGCACTGTGCCGGGGGCCTTCCTCCGTCTGTGTAGCCGCTCGCGCCCGGACCGGGGGCTCCTGCCGGTGCGTCGACCTCCCGCGGGCGGTGACCCGGCGCGGCCGGGGGCTCCTGCCCCGGCCCGTTCACCACTGCGGGGCGCCACCCCCGTACGGCGGAGGCACCGGGCCGGGCGCGAGCGGCTACACAGACGGAGGAAGGCCCCCGGCACAGTGCCGGGGGCCTTCCAGGACGTCGTGGCTCAGACGTTGAAACCGAGCGCGCGAAGCTGCTCGCGACCGTCATCGGTGATCTTGTCGGGGCCCCACGGCGGCATCCAGACCCAGTTGATCCGGAGCTCGTTGACGATGCCGTCCGTGGCGGACTTCGCCTGGTCCTCGATGACATCGGTCAGCGGACAGGCCGCCGACGTCAAGGTCATGTCGAGGGTGGCGATGTTGGCGTCGTCGATGTGGATGCCGTAGATCAGGCCCAGGTTGACCACGTCGATCCCCAGCTCGGGGTCGACCACGTCGTACAGGGCCTCGCGGACCTCCTCCTCGGAGGCCGGCTTGGTCGTAAGAGTCTCGTTGTCGCTCATGCCGTCTTCCCTTCGGACAGCGCCTGCGCCGTCGCGTCCTTCCACGCCATCCAGCTCAGCAGCGCGCACTTGACCCGGGCCGGATACTTGGAGACGCCGGCGAACGCGACCGCGTCCTCCAGCACCTCCTCCATCGCGTCGTCCGGCTCCAGCTGACCCTTGGACTGCATCAGTTCCAGGAAGGTCTCCTGGAACTGATGCAGTCCAAGGGTCAGCTGGAGCCGGACGACGCGATGGAGGAGGTGCTGGAGGACGCGGTCGCGTTCGCCGGCGTCTCCAAGTATCCGGCCCGGGTCAAGTGCGCGCTGCTGAGCTGGATGGCGTGGAAGGACGCGACGGCGCAGGCGCTGTCCGAAGGGAAGACGGCATGAGCGACAACGAGACTCTTACGACCAAGCCGGCCTCCGAGGAGGAGGTCCGCGAGGCCCTGTACGACGTGGTCGACCCCGAGCTGGGGATCGACGTGGTCAACCTGGGCCTGATCTACGGCATCCACATCGACGACGCCAACATCGCCACCCTCGACATGACCTTGACGTCGGCGGCCTGTCCGCTGACCGATGTCATCGAGGACCAGGCGAAGTCCGCCACGGACGGCATCGTCAACGAGCTCCGGATCAACTGGGTCTGGATGCCGCCGTGGGGCCCCGACAAGATCACCGATGACGGTCGCGAGCAGCTTCGCGCGCTCGGTTTCAACGTCTGAGCCACGACGTCCTGGAAGGCCCCCGGCACTGTGCCGGGGGCCTTCCTCCGTCTGTGTAGCCGCTCGCGCCCGGACCGGGGGCTCCTGCCGGTGCGTCGACCTCCCGCGGGCGGTGACCCGGCGCGGCCGGGGGCTCCTGCCCCGGCCCGTTCACCACTGCGGGGCGCCACCCCCGTACGGCGGAGGCACCGGGCCCTGTGCGGGGACGCCGGCGGCCTCGGCCAGGACGGGGCCCAGGTTCTCCGTCCGCATCCGGCGGTCGACGTAGAGCAGGCCGGTCACCAGCTGGGGGAATGTCGTCGAGATGATCTGGCTCACGAGCTGCCCCAGCAGGGTCGCGACCAGATAGCCGCTCATCGCGACCATCACGGCCGTGGGGCTCGGATCGTCCTCCAGCGACGCTGTTCCGATCATGCCGGGGAAGAGCCCGAGGATCGAGAACGGCATCTGGATGACATAGCCGGCCGCTCCCGCTATCACGCCGGCCAGCAGGGTGATGCCGAAGATCCGCCACCAGTCACCGCGCACCAGCTGGGACGAGCGGCGCAGCGCGGCGACGGGCCCCTGGCCCTCGAAGACCACGGCCGCCGGTGCCAGGCTCACCTTTATCCAGATCCAGGCCGCCAGCGGCCCGGTGATCAGGACGCCGACGACGCCCAGGGTGATGGCGGTGGCGGCGCCACCACCGCTGTCCATCGTGACGAGGCTGATGATCGCCCCGATGAAGACCGCCATGACCAGCAGCACGGGCACCATCGCGACCAGGGCGGTGAGGATGAGGGCGCCGATCACGGGGGCGACATGGGCCCAGGCCTTCCGCCACACCGTCGAGAAGGCCACGGGCCTGCCCAGGACCGCATCCTGCAGCACGGCCGGGACCGCCGCGTACATCAGGCCGGAGACGATGGCCATGGTGACGATGCCCAGCAGGGCGAGGAGGCAGCCCGCGGTCACGAGCGGAACGATGTCCGAGGACGAGGCTCCCTCGTCGTAGTCGAGGGAGACCACCCGGTCCAGGTGGTCGGAGACGGCGGAGTAGGCGATGGCGACCGCCGCCGCCATCAGGAGCGCGGCCCCGCCGTACAGCGCGCCGGCCATGCCGAACAGCTGCTTCCAGTACCTTCCCATCGTCGAGAACGCCCCGCCCAGCACGTCCCCCAGCTTCAGCGGGGCGAGCGGTATCACCCCCGGCTTCGGCGGCGGCGCCCAGCCGCCCCATCCGGGCGGCCCCCCGTAGGGACTTCCGCCGTACGCCGCGCCCCCGTAGGCGCCCCCGCCCCACCCTGCGTCCTGCGCCACCACTGCTCCGTCGCTCGTATCGTCCGGTTGTCATCCGGTCCTACCGGTGCGGACACCGTAGCGCTCCGGGGTGCCCCCGAATCCCCTCCTGGCCGGTGACGATGCGGGTGCAGCGTTTTTGTGTACGCCCGTACACAGTGTTGTGTACGCTTGTACGCATGGGATACGGAATGCTGGCCGCGGCGATAGCGGCGGAGGTGGCCGGGACCACGGCCATGAAGTACAGCGAGGGGTTCACCAGGCTGTGGCCCTCGCTCATCACCGTCGTCGGCTACGTCCTCGCCTTCGCGCTGCTGGCCCAGACCCTCAAGACGCTGTCGATCGGTACCGCCTATGCGATCTGGGCGGGAACGGGCACCGCGGCCGTCGCCGCCATCGGCATCCTCTGGATGGGCGAGTCCGCGAGCCTCGTCAAGCTGGCGGGCATCGCCCTGGTCGTCGCGGGGGTCGTCGTCCTCAATGTCGGAGGGGCCCACTGATGGTCCGGCGGTACGACCCCGAGCGGCGTGAGCGCATCATCGACGCGGCCATCCGCGTCGTCGCGGACCGGGGTATCGGCGGGCTCAGCCACCGGACCGTGGCCGCCGAGGCCGACGTGCCGCTCGGCTCGACGACGTATCACTTCGGCTCGCTGGACGAACTGCTGGTCGCCGCCCTGCGCCGGTGCAACGAGAGCTTCGCGCGGACGGTGCGGGAGAGCCCGTACTTCTCCGACCCCGAGGTCCCGCTGGCCGATGAGCTGACCCGGCTGCTGGGGGAGTGGTTCTCCGCGGGGCGTGGTCCGCTGGCCCTGGAGTACGAGCTGTACCTCGCGGCCCTCCGCCGCCCCGCTCTGCGGCCGGTCGCCGCCGAGTGGGCCGACGCCCTGGCCGTCCTGATCGCCGACCGCACGGACCGGGCCACCGCGCGGGCGCTCACGGCCCTGCTGGACGGGATCAGTCTCCAGGTGCTGCTCACCGGCGGGGACTTCGACCCGGAGTACACCAGGGAGATGCTGGCCAGGGTCGCGGACGGGGCGGGCCGCTGAGACCGGTCGGGCGGTGGTTCCCCGCGGCCCGCACGCTCGACTCGGTGTCCGTGACGAGGTGCGGGCCCCGACGACCGCGCGGTTCCGGCCCGCTGTCGGCGCCGGTCGCAGGGCCGGGGCCCTGTTCGCCGTCTCGATGACGGTGTCGCCGACTCCGGGCGAGATCCTCCACGGGACGACGGCCACCGCCTATGCCGCCGACCAGGCGCCGCTCCACGCGCAGGGCCGGTTCCAGAGCCTGTAGGCGGGCGCTGCGATCAGTGGCCTGGTCTTCGCCCCACCCCTGGGCGGCACGCCGCACCCGCGCTTCTGCGGCCCCTCTGCGCGACGCTCGCATGCGGCGCGGGCGTGGCCGTCCTGGCGGCGCGGCGGCTGCGCGAACCCTCGTCCGGGCCTCGGGTGGCGAGCGGTGCGGGGCCCGGCCGCCCCGTCCTCCCGGGCGGACACGCTCCGGCAACTGAGACCGGTTCGCCCGCGCGGGGTTCGGACGGTTAGGTTCTGTTCATGACCGACACGACTTCCCAGGGCTCCGCCCGCAACACCGGCGCCGTCGCCGCCGGCCTCGCCACCATCGCCGGTGACGGCACCGTCCTCGACACCTGGTTCCCCGCCCCCGAGCTCGCCGCCGAACCCGGCCCGGCCGGGACGCAGCGGCTGAGCCCCGAGGAGGCGGTGAACCGTCTCGGTGACGGCGCGGCCAAGGCCATCGGCGTGGACGCGCGCCGCGGCGTGGAGATCGTCGCCGTGTCCACGGTCATCTCCTCGCTGGACGACAAGCCGCTCGACGCGCACGACACCTACCTGCGCCTGCACCTGCTCTCGCACCGTCTCGTGCAGCCCCACGGGCAGAACCTCGACGGCATCTTCGGCTTCCTCGCCAACGTCGCCTGGACCTCGCTGGGTCCGGTCGCCGTCGACGACCTGGAGAAGGTCCGGCTCAACGCCCGCGCCGAGGGCCTGCACCTCCAGGTCACCTCGGTGGACAAGTTCCCCCGGATGACGGACTACGTCGCGCCCAAGGGCGTGCGCATCGCCGACGCCGACCGGGTGCGGCTCGGCGCCCATCTGGCATCCGGCACGACCGTGATGCACGAGGGCTTCGTCAACTTCAACGCGGGCACCCTCGGCACCTCCATGGTCGAGGGCCGCATCTCCGCGGGCGTCGTCGTCGGTGACGGCTCCGACATCGGCGGTGGCGCGTCCACCATGGGCACGCTGTCCGGCGGCGGCAAGGAGCGCATCGCCATCGGGCAGCGCTGCCTGATCGGCGCCGAGGCGGGCATCGGGATCGCGCTCGGCGACGAGTGCGTCGTCGAGGCCGGTCTCTACGTCACGGCCGGCACCCGGGTCACGATGCCCGACGGCCAGGTCGTCAAGGCCCGCGAGCTCTCCGGCGCCTCGAACATCCTCTTCCGCCGCAACTCGGTGACCGGCGCCGTCGAGGCCCGCCCGAACAACGCGGTCTGGGACGGGCTCAACGACGTACTGCACAGCAACGACTAGTCGGTAGCGGCGAGGAGTTCCTCGTACACCCCGCGCAGCCCGTCGACCGCCTCGCGGCCGGCGGGCTGCAGCGGTTCGCGGACCGGGCCCGCGTCCAGCAGCGCCTTCGCCGTGACCGTGCCGGGCAGGCCGGCGGCCATCATGGCCTCGATCAGCGGGGCGATGAGCCCGTTGAGACGGGCCGCCTCCGCGGTGTCGCCGGCGTCGAACGCGTCCAGCACGGCCCGCATCTGACGCGGGGCCGCGTTGGCGACCGTACTCACATAGCCGGCGCCGCCGAGCGCGTACAGCGGAAGGTTCAGCTCCTCGCATCCCGAGTAGTAGGCCAGCGAGGTCCGCGCCATCACCCTGGCGGCCGCGAGCATGTCGTACGAACAGTCCTTCACCGCCACGACGCGCGGGTGCCCGGCCAGCCGGAGCAGTGTCGCCGGTTCGATCCTGGTGCCGGTGCGGCCCGGAATGTCGTACAGCATCAGCCCGATGCCCGTGGCCTCCGCGACCCGCAGGAAGTGCGCCTCGACGGCGGCCTGCGGAGGACGGCTGTAGTACGGCGTCACCACCAGCAGCCCGTCGGCGCCCGCGGCCTCGGCCTCCCGAGCGAGCCGGACCGTGTGCCGGGTGTCGGAACTGCCCACGCCCGCGACGAGCGTCACGGAGTCGCCGACCGCCTCCCGGACGGCCCGCAGGAGCGCTGTCTTCTCCTCGTCCGTCGTGGTCGGGGACTCGCCGGTGGTGCCGCTGAGCACGAGGCCGTCGCAGCCGTCGGCGACGAGATCGGAGGCGTGACGGCGGGCGGCGTCCAGGTCCAGGTCACCTGCGGCGGTGAACGGGGTGATCATGGCGCAGAGGGCGCGGCCGAAGGGCCTGGCCGTGTGGGATGTCATGTCCGCAGTCTCGGCTTCCGGTGCCTGCGGGTCCACTTAGTTCTGCTTGGGATGACGGGCAAGAGACGCTGAACGGTGGAGGCGGCGTCTGGCATGATCGAACGCGGTTGCGACAAACCGTTCCGGGGGTGGGTTCACGGCATGCGCGTACGGAGAACGATCACGGCCGCCCTGCTCACGGCAGCCACGCTGACGTCGTCCGGCTGCGCCGGCTTCCTCGTCCCCGCGGGCGAGGGGGAGCCCGGCCCGTCGACGGGTCCCACCCGCACGACGCGGCCGGTGGACGCCGTGCCCGCCCCGGACGCCGGGGCGACGACGGGTGCCGGGGCCCCGACGGGCCCCGGGGCGACGGCGGAGGCCCCCGCGCAGGGAGTGCCCACGCCCGCCGCGCCGGCCGACGGCTGCCCCGCCTCCGGTGCGGTGGTGGAGATGGGTCCCGTGCAGACGGCGATGTTCCACCGCGCCGTCACCCTCACACTCACCAACTGCGGGAAGCGGCCCTACCGCGTCCACGGCTACCCCTCCGTCCGCGCCCTGGACGACGAGGGCGAACGCATCCCCGTGCCTGTGAACGCGGGCGGGTCGATGTTCGGCAACGACGAGGGGCCCGAGGAGGTCATGCTGAAGCCCGGCGCGAGCGTCACATCGACCCTGGCCTGGGTCTCCACCGAGGAGGGCGGCGACCTCATCGAGGGCGACGCCCTGGAGATCGCCGCCGCCCCGGACACGGGCGCCCGTGTCTTTCCCCTGGAAGGCCACGACATACGTCTCATGGACGAGCTGAACACGACGGCCTGGCGTGCGGGGGAGGCCGGATGACAGGCCTTGACCTCAAGCGCACTTGACGTACGAGGGTGGTGGTCGCCAGGCGCACCGCGAGGGTGCGCCGGAGAGGATCACGCCATGCCCGCCGTGCAGTTCAACTCCCGTCCCGAGCTGACCCGTTCCGACGTGGGGATCGTCAAGGTCAGTACCTGGGACGTCGGCACCCCCGAACGGCAGCGCCGGACGGTCGAGGCCGTCCGTGCCGCCTGGGCGACCCGCGAGTGGCCGCACCCCGGGCCCCTCTCGTACACCGTGCACGTCGGGGAGGACGGGAAGACTCTGCTCCACTACTCGCAGTGGGCCGACGAATCCGTCTACCGCGAATTCGTCCGCACGGGCCGTGGCGAGCGTGTCACCGAGGTCGACGCGGCGGTTCCCGGCATCGAGCGGCTCGGGCTGCACACGTTCGAGCTGTACCGCTCGGGGCTCCTGGGAGGCGACGCCCGTGAGCCGGGGTGCGTGGTGATCGTGGACGTCGAGTTCGCGGGGCCGGACCCCGCCCGCCAACGGGACTGGGTGGACGGCGTGTTCGAGGCCCTGCAAACCGATCCGGAGCCGGCGCCCGGCGGCATCTCCGCCCACTTCCACGTCGGTACGGCGGGGGACCGGGTGCTCAACTACGCCGAGTGGGAGACCGCGCAGGCGCACATCGACGCGCTCGCGTCGGGCGGTAAAGGCGTCGGAACCCTTACGCCGCAGTGGAAGCGGGTCCAGAACTATCCGGGCGTGACCGGTGGCGGCGTCCACCGCTACACACCCGCGCTCAGTCTCGCGTCCGGCCTGTAGGAGAACCGGGCGGCTCGGGACGAAATGCGTCTACGCTGGGGGGCGGCCGAGGCCCCGTACGCACCGGGCCGGCCCCTCGCACACAGCCCGCGCACGCCCCGAGGAGAACCCCCTGATGTCCGCAGAGCGCCCCTCCCTGCCGCCGGTGCGGCTGCACACCGAGGCCGAGCTGGCACGGGACGCGCTGGCCGCTCCGCTGCTCGCCCGTGCCGTCCGCCTCGCCCGCTGGGCGGGGCCCACGACCCGGGTCGGCGCCGGTGGTGAGCTCGTCGAGGCGCAGCTGCCCGATGCCGCACGGCACCTGGGGCTCGGCGACGACGAGGACGGCGCCGCGTACGCCAGCGAGGCGTGGCGCCTCGCCGTCGACACCGGGCTCGTCGACTTCGAGGACCCGCAGGACGCCGACGGGACCGGGGAGGGCGACGGGGAGGGCACCGTCACGGTTGGCGAGAACCTCGCGCTGCTGACCTCCGGATCCCCGCAGGACGTCCTCGCCATCTGGCTCGACGGGCTGGAGGCCGTGCACGCGGACGCCACCGCCCCGGCCTTCGACGACTTCGCCGACCTCATCGGTGAGGACGGCAGCGTCGACTTCGACGCCCTGGACTGGGACCCGGAGGAGGAGGCCGACTTCCTCGACGGGGTGCTCGGCAACCTCTACCTGCTGACCCTCTCGGAGGCCGGTCCCGCCGACGGCCCCGTGCCGCTGCCCGCCCTCGCCGCCTCCGTGGTGGTGCCCGACGACATGGGGGAGCCCACCGACGACGTCCTGGAGCAGGTGTCCGAGGCCATGATGCGGCTGGACGACCAGTTCCGGGTCCTCGAACCCATCGGCATCGTCGAGTACCGGCCGGTGGACGAGACGTTGCTGACCGAGGAGGGCGAGGAGGCGACCCCGCCCGCCGACGACGAGGACGTCACCCGCTACGGCATGGTGAAGCTGACCCCGCTCGGCCTCTACGGCATCCGGGAGCGGATGCTGGAGGCCGGCGTGGACGCCCCCGCCGTCGGCGACCTCGCCGACAAGGGGGCCGACGCCCTCCTCGACGGCATCGCGTACTACCCCGAGGAGGCCGCGCGCACCGAGGTCGGCCTCTGGCTCGGCCGACGCGGGGCGGAGGGGGCGGAGGCCGCCGCGGTGGAGCTCCTGGACGCGGCGCGCGGCGCCGACCGGCGGGCACCCCTGCGCAGGCTCCACTGCCAGCAGGCCCTCGCCCTGGTCGGCCCGGAGGCCGAGCCGGCGGTACGCGCGGTGCTCGGTGATCCCGAGCTCGGCGGTCTGGCACGGGTCTGGCTCGCCGAGCGCGGCGCGGCGGACGTGCCCGCGCCCCCGGAGTCGATGATCTTCTGGCTGGCCGTGGACACGATCGCCGCCCAACTGGACGCCGACGGCGACCTGGACGAGCTCCAGGAGCTGGTCGAGGGGCTCTCCGGCCAGCACAGCGGCTTCTTCGACGAGGCCTGGCGGGTGGAGCACCCGGCGACCGCCGAGGTCCTGGAGGCGATGGGCCGCCTCCACAGTGACCGCGGCGCCGCGAAGGCCGCCCGCAAGGCGGCGTACAAGGCGCGGTCGCGGCACCAGAGCTGACGCACGGGCCGGCAGCGGCCGCGGCAGGGTCCGCCGCGGCCGTCGGTCTCCGGCGGTGTTCCTGATCTTCGCCGTCCGTTCACCGAGCCGCCCACCGGTCATGGTCCAGCGCTGCGAGCATCCGGTTCCTCAGCGGACCGAACCGGAGGAACGATGCTCCCGAAGAGAACCTGTGCCGCACTCGCGGTCCTGGCCGTGACCGCGGGCACCCTGGCGGGCGCAGGTACGGTGAACGCGGGTCAGACGCACGGCGGCGACCGCGGACGGAAGCCGGTGGCCTTCGAACGCGCCGCCACCTACCCCGTCTTCCAGAACCGGCCCGCCGGTGAGGACGCCGCGGCGCAGACGGTCGCCGAGATCTCCGCGACCAGCGAGGACGGCCGCACCCTGATCTACACGGACGCCGCCGCCAAGCGGATCGGCTTCCTCGACATCAGTGACGCCGGCCGGCCCGAGGGGCTCGGGACGCTCTCCCTGGCCGAACTGGGCGACGCCGAGGACGAGCCGACCTCGGTGTCGGTGGTCGGCCGGTACGTCCTGGTCGTCGTGAACACCAGCGCGAGCTACAGCCGGCCGTCCGGACGCCTCGACGTCATATCGCTGGCCACCCGTGAGCGGGTGGCCAGCCACGACCTGGGCGGTCAGCCGGACTCGATCGCGATCAGCAAGGACAAGCGGTACGCCGCCGTCGCCATCGAGAACGAGCGTGACGAGGAGGCCACCCCGGCCGGCGGCGAGGAGGGCGACCTCCCGCAGGCACCCGCCGGGTTCGTGCGGATCGTCGACCTCAAGGGCACCTCGCCCGCCCGCTGGACCACCCGCGCGGTGCCCCTGACCCGGGCGGACGGCTCCGCGCTGCCCGTCCTCACGGCCGCCGGTATCACCGAACCCACGGACCCGGAGCCGGAGTACGTCTCCGTCAACAGCCGCGGCCAGCTCGCGGTGACGCTCCAGGAGAACAACGGCGTCGTCGTGATCGACCTCGCGTCGGGGCGCCTCACCAAGGCGTTCGGCGCGGGCACGGCCTCCGTCGACGGCATCGACACCGTCGAGGACGGCGTCATCGACCAGACCGGGTCCATCACCGACGTGCCGCGCGAACCGGACGCCCTCGGCTGGATCGACGACCGCTACCTGGCCACAGCCAACGAGGGCGACTGGAAGGGCGGCACCCGCGGCTGGAGCGTCTTCGACAGCCGTACCGGCGAGGTGGTCTGGGACGCCGGCAACAGCTTCGAGCACATCGCGGCGCGCCACGGCCTGCTGAACGAGGACCGCTCCGAGAACAAGGGCACCGAGCCCGAAGGGCTGGCGATCGCCACGTACGACGGTGTGCGCTATGCCTTCGTGGGCTCCGAGCGCGGCAACTTCGTCGCCGTCTACGACGTCAGCAAGCCCACCCGCCCGGTCTTCCGGCAGGTGCTGCCGGCCACCAACGGACCCGAGGGGCTGCTGCCGATCCCCTCACGCGGACTGCTCGCGGTCTCCAGCGAGGAGGACGACGCCGAGGCCGGGGTGCGCGCCTCGGTGAGCCTGTTCGAGCTGGGCAGGGGCACGCCCTCCCACCCCTCGCTCGTCTCGGGCCCCGACGCCACGGGCACCCCCATCGGCTGGGGCGCGCTCGGAGCGCTGTCGGCCGTGCCGGGCCGCGCCGACGAGCTGTACACGGTCACCGACGCCGCGTACTCCACCACCCGCGTCCTCACGATCGACGCGGACCGCGAACCGGCCGTCATCACCCGCGAGCTGACCGTCAAGGACGCCGCGGGCAAGCCCGTCGGTTACGACGCCGAAGGCATCCACGCCCGCCCGCAGGGAGGCTTCTGGCTGGCCGTCGAGGGCAGGACGGGCGCCGGCAACCAGCTGGTGCGCCTGGACCGCCACGGTGTCACCCAGCAGGTCGTCCCGCTCCCGTCCGACGTCGCTCCGGGCCTCGGCTCGCAGGGCTTCGAAGGCGTCACCGCCACCACCGACCGCGACGGCCGCGAGATCGTCTGGGCGGCCCTCCAGCGCCAGGCCTCGACCGACCCGGCCGGTGTGGTCCGGCTCGGCCGCTACGACGTCCGGGCGGGCACCTGGAGCTGGTACGGCTACCGGCTCGGCACCACCACCACGGCCGGCGACTGGATCGGCCTCTCCGAGATCACCGTGGTGGGGAACAGGCTCGCCGTCGTCGAACGCGACAAGCTGAACGGCCCCGCCGCCCGGGTCAAGCGGATCTACACGGTCGCCCTGCCGGGGACCGCGGCCCCGGAGGGCACGCTCGCCGTCCTGCCCAAGACTCTCGCCCACGACGTGCTGCCCGACCTGCGGGCCACGAAGGGCTGGACGCAGGAGAAGCTCGAAGGACTCACCGTGGCGGGCAACGGCCACGTCTACGCCGTCACCGACAACGACGGCCTGAGCGACTCCACGGGGGAGACGGCCTTCCTCGACCTCGGAACCGCCCGCAAGGCCCTCGGCCGGGGCTGACCACCCGCAGGCCGCCTTCACCGCCCCGCGGCGGAGGCGGCCGGTGGACCGGCGTGTTCCGGCCAGGTGCGACCGGTCGCGACCGGTCACGGCCGCACCGATGGGCGGGTTTGTCCCGGGACGGGAACCGGGTTGGCACACAGGACCCCGGTGCGCCGGGTGGCGTTCAGCTGGAGTTGGTGCGGGGGAGGGAACGTGATCGCGCCAACCCACCCGGCCACGCAGCACCAGGAGCACACCATGTCGATCACCCGCAGGGAATTCAGCAGACAGTCCGCCCTCACCGGTGCGGGGATAGCCCTGACCGGTGCCGTCGGCGCCCTGGCCACGGCACCCGGCGCCCTGGCCGCCGAGGACTCGCGCCACGGCCACGGGCACGGGGACGACGGCAAGGGCCACGGGCACGGGGACGACGGCAAGGGCCACGGGCACGGCAAGGAGCTGGGTTACGGGCCGCTGATCGACGACCCGAAGGGCATCCTCGCGCTGCCCGCCGGATTCTCGTACCGCGTCATCACCCACAGCGGGGTCACCAAGCTGGAGACCGGCGAGCCGACCCCCTCCAACCACGACGGCACCGCCGCCTTCGAAGGCGCCCGCGGTGTCACGCTCCTGGTCAACAACCACGAGCTGTCCGGCACCCGGGCCGGCTGGGAGTACCCCGTCCCGCTCACCGAGGGCCTCGTCTACGACCCGGTCGCGGCCGGCGGCTGCACCGTCGTCGAGACCCGTCGCGACGGCCGCACCGCCGAGTGGGTCGGCATCGCGGGCACGTCGACCAACTGTGCCGGCGGCAGCACCGCGTGGGGCACCTGGCTCACCTGCGAGGAGACCGAGGACAAGGCCGGAAAGAACGGACTGCTCAAGGACCACGGCTACGTCTTCGAGGTCGACCCGTACGACAAGCGGGCCAACCGGGACCCGCGCCCCATCAAGGCGTTCGGCCGGTACGCCCACGAGGCGGTCGTCATCGACCCGAAGCGGGGGCACGCCTACCTGACCGAGGACGCGTCCGGCCCCAACGGCCTGCTCTACCGGTGGGTCCCGCCGCACGGCTTCAAGCACGGCCGCGGGAAGCTGCGCACCCTCGCCGACGACGCCGGCGTCCTCCAGGCCACCAAGTGCTACGACAGGAGGGGCAAGTTCGTCGACGACCTGTCCCGCGCCACGGAGATCGGCACCGTCTACGGCGTGGACTGGGTCGACGTGCCCGACCGGGACGCGAGGACCGTCTCCGTGCGCAAGCAGTTCACCGACACCCAGGTGACCCGGGCCCGCAAGCTCGAGGGCATGTGGTGGGGCGACGGCGGCGCCTACTTCGTCTCCTCGTTCGCCCGGGACGAGAGCCCCGTGGCCCACGACGGCCAGGTCTGGTTCTACGACCCCAAGCGCCGCACGGTCACCCTCAAGGTCCTTCTCGGCGTCAACGCCGACCCGTCGGTGGACGGCGCCTTCGACGGCCCGGACAACATCACCGTGTCCCCGTACGGCGGCATCGTCATCTCCGAGGACGGCAACGGGATCCAGCACCTCTTCGGCGCGACCGACAGCGGCCGCACCTACCCGATCGCACGCAACGACCTCAACGCCGGCACGGAGGAGGACCCCTCCTACAGCGAGATCGCCGGGGTCACCTTCTCCCCGGACGGAAAGACGCTGTTCGCCAACATCCAGACCCCCGGCATCATGCTCGCCATCACGGGTCCGTGGAAGCGTCAGCCGGACAAGCACTGACACCCGACTGCGCGGCGCGTGGGCGAAATCCTCTCGCGCGCCGCACAGTTGTTCTCCTAGAGTCGGGGCACGCACCTCCCGGTGCGAAGGCAGCGGCTACTTCCTTTCCAGAAATCACGCCGCGGCCGACCTGATCTCGGGAGGCACGAGCGCCGGGGTGCCCGGTGCGCAGGCGACGGATACTTCTTCGGATCCGATGGTTGCGGGTTCGAGTCCCGCCCGGCCACGGCCGGTAGCTCAATCGGACAGAGCATCGGACCAGCACCGTCGCCGACTCCTGATCTCGGGCACCCCTACTTCGCTGTGTCCTCCTCCATGAATTCGGGGGAATTCACATGGCACGCTTCAACACCCGCTCCGCCCGGCCCCGCGTCACCTCGCCCGTGAAGTCCACCGGGCGTACCGCGCGCAACCACCAGGGCGCCCTCGGACATCTCCGCGACAGCCGGTCCGAACTCTTCCTGCTCGCGGTCGCCGACTTCGTCTCGCAGGAGACCTTCCACGAGGGCGGCGAAGAGCGCGACACCCGTTTCGCCACGCTGGTGCGGACGCTCGCCGTCGAGGACCCGGAGTGGACGGCGGGGCTGCTGCGCTGGCTGCGCACCGAGGCACAGATGCGTACGGCCTCGGTCGTCGGCGCCGCCGAGTACGTGAAGGCGCGGCTCGAAGCCGGCGCGCAGGACGGCCCGTCCAACCGGCGGGTCGTCGACTCCGTGCTGCTGCGCCCGGACGAGCCCGGTGAGCTGCTCGGATACTGGACCTCGCGCTACGGCCGGGCCGTGCCCAAGCCGGTCAAGCGCGGGATCGCCGACGCCGTGCGCCGGCTCTACAGCGGCAGGACGCTGCTGAAGTACGACACGGCGTCCAAGGGCTACCGCTTCGGCGACGTACTCAACCTGGTCCACGCCGCGCCCGACCCCGAAAAGCCCTGGCAGGGGGATCTGTTCCGGTACGCCCTGGACCGCAGGCACCACCCCGAGGACGCCGTGGCGCCCGCGTCGGACCGCACGCTGACCGCCCACCGGGCGCTGACGGCGCTGCCCGTCGCCGAGCGCCGTTCCGTGATCACCGGGCCCGGTGGTGCGGACCGGCTGGCCGAGGCGGGCATGACCTGGGAGGCGCTGGCGGGCTGGCTCCAGGGGCCGATGGACGCCGCGGCCTGGGAGGCCGTGATCCCGTCCATGGGCGCGATGGCGCTCGTCCGCAACCTTCGCAACTTCGACGAGGCGGGCGTGTCGGACGAGGTCGCGGCCGGGGTGGCGGCGAGGATCAGCGACCCGGAGGCGGTCGCCGCCTCGCGGCAGTTCCCCTTCCGCTACCTCGCGGCGTACCAGCACGCGCCGTCGCTGCGGTGGTCCTACCCGCTGGAGCGGGCCCTCGCGCACTCGCTGGGCAACGTCCCCGCGCTGCCCGGCCGCACCCTGGTCCTCGTCGACCGGTCCGGCTCGATGTGGTCGCCGCTCTCCGACCGCTCGCTCCTGAACCGGGCCGACGCCGCGGCGGTCTTCGGCGCGGCGCTGGCGCTGCGGGCCGCGGACGCCGATCTGGTGCAGTTCGGCACGGGCAGCGGGCAGGTGGAGTGCCGCAGGGGCGAGTCCGTACTGAAGATCCTGGAACGCTTCGGCAACCTGGGCGGCACCAATACGGTGCAGGCGGTACGCAAGCACTACCGCGGGCACGACCGGGTGCTGATCGTCACCGACGAGCAGGCGTCGTTCACGCACTACGGGGACGCCACCGAGGGCATCCCGCCGACCGTGCCCGTGTACACCTGGAACCTGGCCGGGTACCGGGTCGGGCACGGGCCGTCGGGAAGCGAGAACCGCCACACCTTCGGGGGTCTTTCCGACGCGGCGTTCCGCATGGTGCCCCTGCTGGAAGCGGGCAGGAGCGCGGACTGGCCCTGGAACCGCTGATTACGAATCCGGCACTACTGCCCGCTCCGGAGCGGTCGGGCATGGCGTCGGGCGCTTACAGGGCGCATACTCGACCGTAATGAAACAGTCAGCCGGTTCCCGGCGTCACCTGCCTTCCAGTCCCTTCAACCGCCCGGCCCAGGCGGCCCCACCGGTCGAATGCTTCGATGTGGGCGACAGGGTGTCGCACGACCAGTTCGGACTCGGCCGAGTCCTCGCTGTCGAGGGCGACAACGACGCAGTGCTCATCGACTTCTCGGGGCGACAGGGGAGGATCCTGAGCCCGTACTCCAAGCTGACCAAGCTCTGAGGGAGCGAACGAGCACGCACCGCGTCCCACCGGAAACTCTCCGGATCCGGGGCACCTGAGGGGAGAACCCCGCGGGTGCCCCGGAAGCCGTTTCCGGGGGACGGCGGTGCTACAGGGCCTTCGCGGCGGGCTTGACCATGCCGCGGACGGTCCGGGACTTCACGAACTCGCCCATTCCGGTCATCTCCCACTCGCCGGAGAACTGCTTGATCAGCTTGGCCATCATCACGCCGGTCTGCGGCTCCGCGCCGGTCAGGTCGAAGCGGACCAGCTCCTCGCCGGTGCCCGCGTCGATCAGCCGGCAGTAGGCCTTGGCGACCTCGGTGAACTTCTGCCCGGTGAACGAGTTGACCGTGAAGACCAGGCCGGTCGCGTCCGCGGGGATCCGGCCCAGATCGACGACGATCACCTCGTCGTCGCCCGCGCCCTCGCCCGTGAGGTTGTCGCCGGAGTGCTTGATGGCGCCGTTCAGGATGGAGAGCTTGCCGAAGTAGCAGCTGTCCAGGTGATTGCGGTTGGGGCCGAAGGCGATCACCGAGGCGTCGAGGTCGATGTCCTTGCCACGGAACGCGGGCTCCCAGCCGAGGCCCATCTTGACCTGCGAGAGCAGCGGCTTGCCGCCCTTGACCAGGGACACGGTCTGGTTCTTCTGGAGGCTGATCCGGCCCTTGTCGAGGTTGATCTTGCCGGAGCCGGCGGGCGCCGGCGGTGCGGGCGGCGCCGCGGGGGCCGGCGGCGCGATCCGCGGGTCGACGGGTGCGGCGGCCGGGGGAGCCATCGGCGGAGCGGCGGGCGGTGCGACGGGTGCGGCGGCAGGGGCGGGTGCCGCCGCCGGGGCGGGCTCCTCCACCGAGACGCCGAAGTCCGTGGCGATGCCCGCCAGTCCGTTCGCATAGCCCTGGCCGACCGCGCGGGCCTTCCAGGCGCCGTTGCGCAGGTAGATCTCGATGACCACCAGCGCCGTCTCGCCGCCCAGCTGCGGCGGAGTGAACGTGGCGAGCGCGCTGCCGTCGTCCGCGTTGCGCACGGTGGCGGTGGGCTCCACACCGCGGAAGGTCTGGCCCGCGGCGTCGGGGCTCGCCGTGACCACGATCTTCTCGATGCCCGGGGGGACCGCGGTGGTGTCCACCACGATCGCGTCGGGCGCCGACCCGCCGCCCGAGCGGTAGGTCACGCCGGGGCCCGAGGGCTGGTTGTAGAAGATGAAGTCGTCGTCGGAGCGCACCTTGCCGTCGGCGGTGAGCAGCAGGCCCGAGACGTCGAGCCGCACCGGGGCGGCGACGTCCACCGCCACGCGGGCGGCGGAGAGAGGGATGTTCGAGCCGGGGGTCATTGCGGTCATGCACGGGGTAACGAACGACCCGGCTTTGCCGTTCCCTTACCTTCGCGGACTTGCTCCGTACGGCTCAGCGCCCGCCGCGCCCCCGGTTTCGGGGGTGCTCGCGGGCGGTGCGCTCGTTGCCGTGGCGGTACGCGCCCGTCCAGCGGGCCATGACGAGCTGGGCGTCGACGGACGCCACCTCCGAGAGGAACTTCTCCGCCCGGCCGCCGCGCAGGGTGCCCGCGGGGCGGCCGTGGTGGGTGATGGTGACGCTCGCGTCGCCGTGCTGCTCGTACTGGAATCCGGAAGGTCTCGGCATGCCCGGATCGTGCCCGATCCGCGGTGCCGCGTCGCGTGAGTTTCCGTCGCGTGAGCTTCCGGAGGCCCCGCGCTCCGGTCCTAGTAGGGCCAGATCGGCGGGTTCGTGACGAAGTGGCCGCCGATGTGCGCGTGCTCGGGGTTCTCCGGGTCCAGCTCCCCGTGCTCGGCGACGAGCTTGTCCGCGTACTGCTCGGAGTCGTCCTGCGGCTCGTAGCCGAGGGAGCGGGCCGTCGTCAGGTCCCACCAGAGCCGGGTGTTGTCGGAGGAGCCGTAGACCACCGTGTGCCCCACGTCCCCGGCGGTGAGGGCCGCGTGGAACAGGCGCGCCCCGTCGCCGGGGCTCATCCAGACGGACAGCATCCGCACCGACGTCGGCTCCATGAAGCAGGAGCCGATCCGCACGGAGACGGTCTCGATGCCGTGCTTGTCCCAGTAGAACTGCGCGAGGTCCTCGCCGAAGGACTTCGACAGGCCGTAGAAGGTGTCGGGCCGGCGCGGGGTCCCGACCGGGATCAGCGGGTCACCTGCGGCCGGGCGCGGGGTGTAGCCGATGGCGTGGTTCGAGGAGGCGAAGACGATGCGCCGGACGCCCTCCTCGCGCGCCGCCTCGTAGAGGTTGTAGGTGCCCTCGATGTTGGAGCGCAGGATCTTGTCGAACGAGGCCTCGAGGGAGATGCCGGCGAGGTGGACGACCGCGTCGACGCCCCGCACCGCCTCCCGCAGCGCGGCCTTGTCGCCGAGGTCGGCGGTGACGGCGTCCGGTTCGCCCTCGATGGGGGTGAGGTCGAAGAGCCGGAGGTCGTAGCCGTACGCGGGAAGCAGTCCCCGCATGAGGGTGCCGAGGCCGCCGGCGGCGCCGGTGAGAAGGACGGTGCGCGGAGCTGGCATTCGGGGATCTCCTCGGTGCGGGCGCAGGGCGCGGGCGCGGCGTGCGCGGACGGGGCGATGCGGTGCTGCGCGGGGCGGGCGTGCGGACAGCGGGGCGCGCGAGGCACGCCGAAGTCACGCGACCGCCCGATGCGTCAAATCCATGGGCAGCATTCACATGCGTGGACACGCTAAGAACTCGCGGCGGACCGCGTCAAGTGTCGCTCGGTTCGGGTGGGTTCGTCTCGGGGTTGGGTGTTCCTGTCTTGACCGCCGCCACGCGGCTGCCTTAGCGTGGCGGCGTTCAGAGATATGGACACCGATCATAATTGTGCACGACTGAATCTGCACAGGGAGCGCCCGTGACCTCAGCCCCTCTTGCCGCCCGCCTCACCGAAGTCGCCGGGCCGCTCTTCTTCCCCGTCACCGCCTACGGGCCGGACGGCGCCGTCGACCTCGACGCCTTCCGCGCGCACGTGCGCCAGGGGGTGGACGCCGGTGCCGCGGCCGTCTTCGCCTGCTGCGGCACCGGCGAGTTCCACGCACTGGCCCCGGAGGAGTTCCGGCTCGTCGTCAGGGCGGCCGTCGAGGAGACCGCGGGACAGGTGCCCGTGGTCGCCGGTGCCGGCTACGGCACGGCGCTCGCGATCCAGTACGCGAAGCTCGCCGAGGAGGCGGGCGCGGACGGACTCCTCGCCATGCCGCCCTACCTCGTCGTCGCCGGCCAGGAAGGGCTGCTGGCCCACTACACCGCCCTCGCCGCCGCCACCTCGCTGGAGACGGTCGTCTACCAGCGGGACAACGCTCTCTTCACCCCGGAGACCGTCGTCGCCCTGGCCCGCACCCCCGGGATCATCGGCCTCAAGGACGGCTACGGCGACCTCGACCTGATGCAGCGCATCGTCAGCGCCGTGCGCACCGAGCTGCCCGGCGAGGAGTTCCTGTACTTCAACGGGCTGCCCACCGCCGAGCTCACCGGGCTCGCCTACCGGGGCATCGGCGTCACGCTCTACTCCTCCGCCGTCTTCGCCTTCGCCCCCGACATCGCCCTGGCCTTCTACCGGGCGCTGGACTCCGGTGACGACGACCTGGTCAACGCGCTGCTCGACCACTTCTACCGCCCGCTCGTCGAACTCCGGGCCAAGGGCCACGGTTACGCGGTGTCGCTGGTGAAGGCGGCCGTCCGGCTCGAAGGCCTGGCCGTCGGGACGGTGCGCACCCCGCTCACCGAGCCCCCGGCCGCGCACATCGAGGAGCTGACCTCGGTCATCGCCAACGGCCGCGCGGTCCTGGAGAAGTACCGCGCGGGTGAGGCGAAGTGAGGGCCTCGGCATTCCTGTACCCCTGGGACGTCGTGGGGGACCCGGACGCCCCCGACCGGCTCGCCGGCCTCGGCGTCCAGCAGGTGACGCTCGCCTCCGCCTATCACTCCACCCGGGCCCTCACCCCGCGCCACCCCGGCCGCCGGATCGTGACCGCCGAACACGCGGCCGTGCTCTACCCGCCGGACGCGCGCTGGGCGGGGCGTGAGCTGCGCCCCTACGCCCAGTCCTGGGTGGCGGGGGAGGACCCGTACGCCGAGGCGGCCGAGGCACTCGCGGGCGCCGGCCTCCAGGTGCACTCCTGGGTGGTCCTCGCGCACAACTCGCGCCTGGGCGCGGAGCATCCGGACACCTCCGTGGTCAACGCCTACGGTGACCGCTACCCCTGGGCGCCGTGCATCGCGCAGCCGGCCGTCCGGGCCTATCTGGTGGAGCTCGCGGCGGAGGCGGCCGTACGCCCGGGGGCGGCGGGCACCGAGCTGGAATCGTGCGGCTGGTACGGCTTCGCCCATCTGCACGCCCACGACAAGACCTCGGGGGTCGGGCTGGGGGACGCGGCGCAGTATCTGATGTCCCTCTGCTTCTGCGCCGACTGCCGGGCGGGCTACGCCTCCGTGGGGCAGGACGCCGAGGAGCTGCGCACCGCGGTGCGCCACGCCCTGGAACCGGTCTGGGCCGGATCCGGCTCCGGTGAGCAGGGCTGGGCCGGGGTGGAGGAGCTGCTCGGTGCCGGCCTCGCCGACGCCACCCGGCGGTGGCGTGGCCCTGTCGCCAGAGGGCTCCAGGAGGCCGCTGTCGCCGCCGTACGGGGAGCGGCGCCGGAGCCCGGCTTCCAGGTCCTCCTCCACGCGGACCCCGCCTCCCACCGCACCGGGGCCAACGTGGGGGTCGAGCCCGCGCACGTCCTCTCCACGGCGGACGGCGTCGTGCTGCCCTGCACCGGCGGCGAAGCGGCGCGGGAGGCCGTTCTCGGGCCGTTCGCTGGGCTGTCCGGGGTGCTGGCCGCGAACTTCAACGTGGTGAGCGGCATGGGCGGCAGCCCCGGCACGCTGGAACAGGACGCCGCGCACGCGGCCTCGCTCGGCGCGAACGAACTGCGCCTCTACCACGCGGGCCTGGCCTCCGGGCCGGACCTGAGCGCCGTAGCGACCGCCCTCTCCGCCGTCCGCGGCGGCTGATCGCGGAGCGCTCCCCACCCTCGCAGGACGCAGGTCCCCGGCGTGCAGCCGGGGACCTGAGCCATGTCCGCACGGGGGTGTCGGGCCGGCCCCGCAGGGTGCGGATTCCACGTTCGCGGAACTTCTTTTGCCAGAAGCGTTGACGAAACATTCCCACCGCTCTAGCTTCATCGCGTCGTACTTCGTACGTCATATATGAGACGCGATACGCGAGATGTGAGAGCTCTTCACCCATGACCTTTGCGCCTGCCCCGATTCCTTCCAGGACCCAGTACGTGCTGGAGGCGATCAAGCACGCGATCCTCACCGCGCAGCTGAAGCCAGGGCAAGCGCTCGTGGAGACCGAACTCGCCGCGCAGTTCGGGGTGTCGAAGACGCCCGTACGCGAGGCACTGAAGACGCTCGCCGGCACCGGACTGGTCGTCATGAGCCAGTACAAGGGTGCCACCGTGCGGCTCGTCGACGCGGCCATGGCCCGGGAGGTGTACGACGTACGCCTGCTCCTGGAGCCGGAGGCGCTGCGCCGCTCCATGACCCGCAAGGCCTCGCTGGAAGCGGCCCAGGAGGCCCTGGAGCGCGCCGACTCGGCGATCGACAAGGCGGGCAGGTCGCTCGCCAACCGGGACTTCCACCGGGCCCTCTACCTGCCCTGCGGGAACCCGCTGCTGGCCCGGATGCTCGACGAGATCCGCGACCAGGCCGCACTCGTGTCGACCGTGGCCTGGTCGGCGAACCCGTCCTGGGAGCGCGAGGCGGCCGAGCACCGGGAGATCCTGCGGCTCGCCCTCTCCGACGACGCGACGGCCGCCGTGGGGGCCCTGCACGACCACATCGCATCCTTCGTACGCCGTGCCTTCCCCGACGACGAAGACGGGGGTGACACCGCGTGAACCACCAGCTGGACGTGTATCACCAGCACCTCGACGAAAGGCCAGTCCGCATGGACCTCTCCCCGCTGAAGGCGGCCCTCGCTGACGTTGTGGCGATCCCGGTGACCCCGTTCGCCGAGGACGGGAGCATCGACGTCCCCGCGCACCGCGCGCTGCTGCGACGGCTGCTCGACGGCGGCGTCCGCATCGTCACCCCGAACGGCAACACCGGTGAGTTCTACGCACTCACCCCCGACGAGCGGCGCACCGTCACCGAGCTGACCATCGAGGAGGCCCGCGGCCGTGCCACCGTCCTGGTGGGTGTCGGCCACGACGTGCCGACCGCCGTGGCCGCCGCCGAGCACGCCAGGGACGCCGGAGCCGAGATGGTGATGGTGCATCAGCCTGTGCACCCCTACGTCTCGCAGGACGGCTGGATCGACTACCACCGGGCCATCGCCGAGGCCGTTCCCGGGCTCGGGGTCGTCCCGTACATCCGCAACCCGCTGCTCGCCGGCGAGCGTCTCGCCGAGCTCGCGGACAGCTGCCCCAACGTCATCGGCGTGAAGTACGCCGTCCCGGACGCCGCCCGCTTCGGCGCGTTCGCCCGGGACGCGGGCCTGGACCGGTTCGTATGGGTCGCCGGACTCGCCGAGCTGTACGCCCCCTCCTACTTCGCGACCGGCGCCAGCGGTTTCACCTCCGGGCTCGTCAACGTCGCCCCCGGTGTCTCGCTCGCCATGCTGGAGGCGCTGCGTGCGGGTGACTACCTCGCGGCGATGAAGGTCTGGGAGCAGATCCGCCGCTTCGAGGACCTGCGCGCCGACAGCCAGTCCGCCAACAACGTGACGGTCGTCAAGGAGGCCCTGGCCTCGCTCGGGCTCTGCCGCCGCGACGTACGCGCACCGAGCCGGGCGCTGCCCGAGGACCAGCGCGCCGAGGTCGCCGGTCTGGTCGCCGGGTGGTCGGTATGACGGACGACGGCACGGGCCGCATCGCCCCCGAGGAGCTGCGCAGCCACCAGTGGTGGGGCACGGACGGGCTCCGCTCGTTCAGCCACCGCGCCCGCACCCGGCAGCTCGGCTACCTCCCCGAGGAGCACCTGGGCAAGCCGGTCATCGCGATCCTCAACACCTGGTCCGACATCAACCCGTGCCACGTCCATCTGCGCGACCGTGCGCAGGCGGTCAAGCGGGGCGTCTGGCAGGCGGGCGGCTTCCCCCTCGAATTCCCGGTCTCCACGCTCTCGGAGACCTTCCAGAAGCCGACCCCGATGCTCTACCGCAACATGCTGGCGATGGAGACGGAGGAGCTGCTGCGCTCCTACCCCGTCGACGGCGCCGTGCTGCTGGGCGGCTGCGACAAGTCCACGCCCGCGCTGCTGATGGGTGCCGCGTCCGTCGACCTGCCGACCGTCTTCGTGCCCGCCGGGCCGATGCTGCCGGGGCACTGGCGCAACGAGGTCCTGGGCTCCGGCACGGACATGTGGAAGTACTGGGACGACAAGCGGGCCGGCCTGATCGGCGACTGCGAGATGGCCGAGCTGGAGAACGGGCTCGCCCGCTCACCGGGCCACTGCATGACGATGGGCACCGCCTCGACCCTGACGGCGGCCGCCGAGGCGCTGGGCGTCACCGTGCCGGGCGCCTCCTCC
Organism: Streptomyces sp. QL37; assembly: GCF_002941025.1. Classification (NCBI taxonomy): domain Bacteria; kingdom Bacillati; phylum Actinomycetota; class Actinomycetes; order Kitasatosporales; family Streptomycetaceae; genus Streptomyces; species Streptomyces sp. QL37. Next base: position 6,785,871 of record NZ_PTJS01000001.1, read on the forward strand.
ATCCCGGCCGTGGACTCCGGTCACGACCGGATGGCGGCAGAGTCAGGGATCCGGATCGTCGAACTGGTGTGGCAGCAGCTGAAGCTGTCGCGGCTCCTCACGGCGGACGCCTACGAGGACGCGGTCGCCACCGTCCTCGCCCTCGGCGGGTCCACCAACGCCGTGATCCACCTGATCGCGATGGCGGGCCGCTCCGGGGTGAAGCTCACCCTGGACGACTTCGACCGCATCGCCCGCACCGTGCCCGTCCTGGCCAACCTCCGCCCCGGCGGGAAGTACCTGATGGAGGACTTCCACTTCGCCGGAGGACTGCCCGGGTTCCTGGCGCGGCTCACCGACGTGCTCCACCTGGACCGGCCCACCGTCGCGCACGCCACCATGCGCGAGCAGCTCGACGGGGCGCTCGTCCACAACGCCGAGGTCATCAGGGAGCGGGACAACCCCCTGGCGGAGGAGGGCGGTGTCGCGGTCCTGCGCGGCAACCTCTGCCCCGACGGCGCGGTCATCAAGCACATCGCCGCCGAGCCGCACCTGCTGCGCCACACCGGTCCCGCGGTCGTCTTCGACGACTACAAGGAGATGCAGCGCACCATCAACGACCCGGCCCTGGCCCTCACCGCCGACCATGTGCTCGTGCTCCGCAACGCCGGCCCCAAGGGCGGCCCCGGCATGCCCGAGTACGGCATGCTGCCGATTCCGGACTACCTGCTGAAGCAGGGCGTGCGCGACATGGTGCGGATCTCCGACGCCCGGATGAGCGGCACCAGTTACGGGGCCTGCGTCCTGCACGTCGCGCCCGAGTCCTTCGTCGGCGGACCGCTCGCCCTGGTCCGCACCGGTGACAGCATCACGCTGGACGTCGAGGCGCGGCTGCTCCACCTCGACGTGAGCGACGAGGAGCTGGAACTCCGCAGGTCCCGGTGGACCGAGCCGCCCGCCCGCTACGGGCGCGGTTACGGCGCGCTCTACCAGGACCAGATCACCCAGGCCGACACCGGATGCGACTTCGCGTTCCTGGCACGGCAGGGAGAAGTGCCCGACCCGTACGCGGGCTGAAGCCGGGCGAAGAGAATTCCGCGCACCGCCCCGTCCGGGATCTCGAACGGTATGCGGTAAGCGCTTGCACCATGCACCGAAAGAACGGCACATCCAGCACTTTCCAGAGATCGGAGACGCGTCATGGCCCAATCCGCAGCCGTGGCCACACCGCCCCCCAAGGGGAAGGCGTCCAAGCGCCGCTCGGCCACCCCCCGCCGCCTGCCGTATCTGCTGATCGCGCCCGCGGGCCTGCTGATGCTGGGCTTCATCGCCTATCCGGTGGTCAGCGTCTTCTACTACAGCCTGCAGAACTACAACGTCACCAAGCCGTGGCGGAACGGCTTCGCCGGCTTCGACAACTTCACCAAGATCTTCACCGAGGACGAGCAGTTCTGGCCGACGCTCGGCTTCAGCGCCCAGTGGGTCTTCACCCAGGTGACCCTGCAGCTCGCGCTCGGTCTCGCCCTCGCGCTGATCGTCAACCAGACCTTCATAGGCCGCGGCATATCCCGCGCCATGGTCTTCTCGCCCTGGGCCGTCTCCGGGGTGCTGACCAGCACCATCTGGATCCTGCTCTACAACTCCTCGACCGGCTTCAGCCGCTACCTCGCGGACGCCGGGATCGGTGAGTACGGCACGTCGGTCCTCTCCGACACGGGCACCGTCTTCTGGGCGGCGACCATCTCCGAACTCTGGCGCGGAGTCCCCTTCTTCGCCATCCTCATCCTCGCCGACCTGCAGTCCGTCTCCAAGGAGCTGTACGAGGCGGCGTCGGTGGACGGCGCGGGCCGGCTGCGGCAGTTCTTCCACATCACGCTCCCGCACCTGCGTGACGCGATCATCCTGGCCACCCTGCTGCGCGGGGTCTGGGAGTTCAACAACGTCGACCTGCTCTACACCCTCACCGGCGGCGGACCGGCGGGCGAGACCACCACCTTGCCCCTCTACGTCGCCAATACAGGCATCGAGGGCCACGACTTCGGATACGCCTCCGCGCTCACCACCGTCGCCTTCGTGATCCTCCTCTTCTGCTCGATCGTCTATCTGCGCCTGAGCAAGTTCGGAGGCGACAACAAGTGACTGCCGCACTCGTGGAGAAGAAGGACGCCCGCACGCCGGGACCGTCCGGGGGCAACGACCTCCCGCCGCCCTCCTCGCACCGCCGCACCAAGCGTGAGCGTGCCTTCGACGACGTACCGCGCTGGCAGATCTACGTGCCGCTCGGCATCTATCTGCTCTTCACCCTCATCCCGTTCTACTGGATGTTCCTCTTCGCCGTACGGCCGGCCGGATCCACCTCGCTGGTGCCCTGGCCCATGACGGGGGACCACTTCTCCAAGGTCTGGAACGAGCGCAGCTTCGCCCTCTTCTTCCAGAACAGCATGATCGTCGGCGTCGCGACCCTGATCGCCACGACCCTGGTCGCACTGGCCGGCGGCTACGCCCTGGCCCGCTTCGACTTCAAGATCAAGGGCGCTTTCATGCTGGCGCTGCTCTGCTCGCAGTTCATCCCGGGCGCCCTGATGCTCGTGCCGCTCTTCGAGATCTTCAAGAACCTCCAGATGATCAACTCCCTGGGGAGTGTCGTCATCGCGGAGACCGTCTTCCAGCTCCCCCTGTCGATCATCCTGATCAGCGGCTTCATCAAGAACGTGCCGGTCTCCCTGGAGGAGGCCGCCTGGGTGGACGGCTGCTCGCGCTTCAAGGCCTTCTGCGCCGTCGTCCTGCCGCTGCTGCGCCCCGGACTCATCGCGGTCGGCTCGTTCGCCTTCGTCCACAGCTGGAACCACTTCCTGTTCGCCCTGATGTTCCTCAGCGAACAGGACAAGCAGACGATCCCGGTCGGCCTCAACACCCTCATCGGCGCCGACAGCGTCGACCTGGGGGCGCTGGCCGCGGGCGGTGTCATCGCCGCGGTGCCCGTGGTGATCGTCTTCGCCTTCATCCAGAAGTGGCTCATCACCGGCTTCAGCGCCGGCGCCGTGAAGGGATGACGCACATGACCTGGAAGCTCCGCCCCCGTACCGCGCGCCGCGCCGGTGCCGCGCTCGCCCTCCTGCTGGGCAGCACGGTGCTCCAGCCGGGTGCCCAGGCGGCCACCGCGTCGCCGGACACGGCCGCGACGGCACCCGGCCGGGACCTCGGCCGGGAGGTGCTCGCCGACAACGACGGCTGGGCCGCGGAAGGCACGGGAACCACCGGAGGCTCCGCGGCCGACGAGGACCACGTCCTCACCGTGCGCAACCGGGCCCAGCTCGTCGCGGCGCTCGACGGCGGCAGCCCCGTCCCCAAGATCATCCGGGTGGCCGGCACGATCGACGCCAACACCGACGACCGGGGACGGCGGCTGGACTGCGCCGACTACGCCACCGACGGCTACCGCCTCGACGCGTACCTGGCCGCCTACGACCCCCGTACATGGGGCGGCGCCAAGCCCGCCGGGCCGCAGGAGGACGCCCGCAAGGCGTCCGCCGCCCGCCAGGCCGAACGCGTCGAGATGCTCGTCGGGTCGAACACCACGATCGTCGGTCTCGGTGCGGGCGCCGTGCTCAAGGGCGCGAGCCTCCAGGTCAAGGACGCCGACAACGTCATCATCCGCAATCTCGAACTCCGCGACGCCTACGACTGCTTCCCCGCCTGGCAGCCCAACACCGGTGGTCTCGGCGACTGGAAGACCGCGTACGACACGCTGTGGCTGCGCGGCGCCACCCACGTCTGGGTCGACCACGTCACCGCCAGCGACAAGGGCCACCCCGACGACCGGGAGCCCACCTATTTCGGGCGGAACTACCTGCGCCACGACGGGCTCCTCGACATCACCAACGGCTCCGACCTCGTCACCGTCTCCTGGAGCCGGTTCGCCGACCACGACAAGGCGATGCTCATCGGCAACGGCGACGGCGTGACCACCGACCGGGGCAGGCTCCGCGTCACCCTGCACCACAACGAGTTCCACTCCGTCGTGCAGCGTGCCCCCCGGGTCCGCTTCGGCCAGGTCCACCTCTACAACAACCGGTACGTCGTCCCCGAGGACGGCGACTACCGCTACTCACTCGGCATCTCCACAGAGTCCCGGATCGTCGCGGAGAACAACGCGTTCGAGACCCCCGGCCACGTCGAGGTCGCCGACCTGCTGAAGAGCTGGAACGGCAGCGCCCTCACCCAGCGGGGCACCGTGTTCAACGGCTTCCCCGTCGACCTGGTCTCCATCTACAACGCCTACAACTCCGGCAGCGAGACCGATCTCGCCCCCGACACCGGCTGGACACCCACCCTGCACGGCCCCGTCGACAGCGCCGAGGACGCCGCCGCCGACGTGGCCCGCGAGGCCGGAGCGGGGAGGGCCGCCCGATGAGTACGACCACGCCGCTCCCCGTCGTCCTGGCCGGAGCCCGCGGCCACGGCCGCTGGCACCTCGCCAACATCCGCCGCCTCCAGCACCAGGGCCTGGTCAGACTGGCCGGCGTCTGCGAACTGAACCCGCTGACCGACGCCGAACTCGACATGTTCGCCGACGAGATGCCCGAGCAGTCCGCCGACTTCGGGGCCCTCCTGGACTCCACCGGTGCGCGGGCCGCCATCGTCTGCACCCCCATCCCGACCCACACCACGCTGGCCCTGACCGCGGCGGCCCGGGGCGTCCACCTCCTCCTGGAGAAACCGCCCGCCGCGACCTGGGACGACTACGCCCGCATGGCCGACGGAGTACGGGAGGCGGGCATCGCCTGCCAGGTCGGCTTCCAGTCCTTCGGCTCGCACGCCGTGACGGCCGTCAAGGACCTCGTACGCACCGGAGCGATCGGCACCGTCCGGGGCATCGGCGCCGCCGGTGCCTGGGTCCGCGACGACGCCTACTTCCGGCGCGCCCCCTGGGCCGGGCGCCGCAGGATGGGCGGGACCGACGTGGTCGACGGGGTGCTCACCAACCCGCTGGCGCACGCCGTCGCCACCGCGCTCGAACTCGCGGACCGGGGGACGGCCGAGGACGTCGCGTCCATCGAGACCGAGCTCTTCCGGGCCCACGACATCGAGTCCGACGACACCAGCTGCGTCCGTGTCACCACCACCGACGGACTGCCGGTGACCGTCGCGGTCACCCTCTGCGCGGAGGAGGCCGGCGAACCGTACGTGATCGTCCACGGCGACCGCGGCCGCATCACGTTCTGGTACAAGCAGGACCGGGTCCTCGTCCAGCGCGCCGGACACGGCCCGGAGGAGACCGTCCACGGGCGGACCGACCTCCTGGAGAACCTCGTCGACCACCTGGAGCACGGCACCGCGCTCCTCGTACCGCCGGAGCGCACCGGCGCGTTCATGCGGGTCCTCGACCACGTACGCACCGCCCCCGAGCCCACCGCGCTGCCCGCCACCGCCTGGCACACCCGGCCCGCCGACACGGGCGACGGCGTACGGCGCATCGTGAGCGGCATCGACGGCACCGTCGCCGCCGCCGCCGACACCCTCACCCTCTTCTCCGAACTCGGCGCCTTCTGGGCGCGACCCAGCGAGGTGAGCACCCCATGACCACCGCACTCCTCAGCTGCGCCGGACGCCCCGTCGGCCGCTACGGCTACGGCCCCGAGACGGGCAGCAGGCCCTATCTGCACCCCGTCACCACGCTCGCCGGCACCCCCGTCACCGAGGAGCGCCCGGCCGACCACATCCACCACCTGGGCGCCTCCGTCGCGGTGCCCGACGTGGCCGGACACAACTTCTGGGGCGGGCGCACCTTCGTCCGCGACCAGGGCCCCACCGAGCTCGACAACCACGGGACGCAGCGCCACCTCGGCTGGAAGCTGCGCGACCCGGACGGCTTCGTGGAGGAGCTCGGCTGGGAGGCCGACGGCGCCGAGCTGCTGCGCGAGCACCGCACGGTCGCCGTCGCCGAGATCTCCGACACCGCCTGGGCGCTGGACTTCTCCTTCTCCCTCTCCAACCGCGGCTCCACGGACCTCTCCATCGGCAGCCCCGCCACCAACGGCCGACCCGGCGCCGGTTACGGCGGCTTCTTCTGGCGCGCCCCCAAGGAGGCCGTGGCACCCGCCGTGTTCAGCGGAACGCTCGACGGCGAGGAAGCCGTGCACGGCAGGGCCGCCGACTGGCTGGCCCTCGCCGGGGACGGCTGGACGCTGGTCTTCGCCGGCGCGACCGACGAGACCCGGCGCGACCCGTGGTTCGTACGCACCACCGAATACCCGGGGGTCGGCTCCTCCCTCGCCGCCGACCGCCGGCTTCCCGTCCCCGCCGGGGCCACCGTCGTGCGCCGCGTCGTCACCGTCGTCGCGGACGGACGCCTCGACCGGGACGCCGCGGCAGCCCACGTCCGTAAGGCGGTCTCCGGATGACGATGCCCTGGACGGCGGACCTCGGGGACGGCACCTACCGCAACCCGGTCCTGAACGCCGACTGGTCCGACCCCGACGTCGTGCGCGTCGGCGACGACTACTACCTGACCGCGTCCAGTTTCGGCCGGGTCCCCGGACTGCCCCTGCTGCACTCCCGCGACCTCGTCAACTGGACCCTGGTCGGCCACGCCCTCGACCGGCTGGGACCGGACGCCGACTTCGCCGTGCCCCGCCACGACTGCGGGGTGTGGGCGCCCTCGCTGCGCCACCACGCGGGACGCTTCTGGATCTTCTGGGGCGACCCCGACCACGGTATCCAGCAGATCAACGCCGAGGACATCCGCGGCCCCTGGAGCGCCCCACACCTCGTCAAGTCCGGCAAGGGCCTGATCGACGCGTGCCCCCTGTGGGACGAGGAGACCGGCGAGGCCTACCTGGTGCACGCCTGGGCGAAGTCCCGCTCCGGCATCAAGAACAGGCTCACCGGTCACCGGATGAGCCCCGACGGACGGGAGCTGCTCGACGAGGGCACGACCATCGTCGACGCCGACACGATCCCGGGCTGGTTCACGCTGGAGGGCCCCAAGCTCTACCGGCACGACGGCTGGTTCCATATCTTCGCCCCGGCCGGGGGAGTGGAGACCGGCTGGCAGGGCGCCTTCCGCTCACGGACGTTCGACGGGCCCTACGAGGAGCGGGTCGTCCTCGCGCAGGGCACGACCGAGGTCAACGGCCCGCACCAGGGCGGCTGGGTCAGGACCGCCGCCGGTGAGGACTGGTTCCTGCACTTCCAGCACCGCGGAGCGTACGGCCGTGTGGTGCACCTCCAGCCGATGCGCTGGGAGGACGGCTGGCCGGTCATCGGCGACGAGGGCGAACCCGTCCTCGTGCACCGCCGCCCCGACGCCCCCGAGCAGCCCGTCGAAGCACCGCCCTCCAGCGACGACTTCCCCGGTGGCCGCTACGGCCGCCAGTGGCAGTGGACGGCCAACCCGCGGCCCGGGTGGACGGTCGGGCACGGCGGTGACGGGCTGCGCCTCAGCTGCGTACGGACCGCGTACGCCCATGATCTGCGCGCCCTGCCCAACGTCCTGGTGCAGCGGCTGCCCGCCGAGGAGTTCACCGTCGAGACCGGCATCACGCTGGACGCCGCCGAGCCGGGGGCCAAGGCCGGCCTCGCCGTGCTCGGGGACGCCTTCTCGTGGATCGGCCTGGAGGCCGGAGCCGACGGGACGGCACGGCTCGTGCACCGGTACGCCGAAACCGTCGCCGAGCACGAGAGGGACGCGGAACACCCCCGCCCCGCACCCGGGGCAGCCGTCCGCGTCCGCATCGAGGTCACCCGGGGCGCCCGCTGCCGCTTCTACGCCGACACCGGCGACGGGGCCGGCTTCCAGGCGTCCGGCCAGGTCTTCGCGGCCGCCCCCTGGCGTTGGGTGGGAGCGCTCCTAGGCCTCTTCGCCACCGCGCCGGCCGGGACGGGGCCGTCCGGAACAGCCGGCTTCACCGCATTCCGCACCACCGCTCACCGCACCCCCGAGAGACCTCGCACCACCTGACCCCGCACCGCTGTAGGGAGCCGCAATGACGCACCTCCGTACCGAGCGCACCAGAGCGAGAACGCTGTTCACCGCCTTCGCCCTGGCCGCCGCCCTATCGCTGCCCACCGCCCCGGGCTGGGCGTCGGCCGCCACCGGGGCGCGGCCCGCGGCGCACCACGGCTCCACACCGCACGGCTTCGCCTCGCTGGCGGGCGGCACCACGGGGGGCCGGGGCGGCGAGGTGGTCACCGTCACCGACCAGGCGGGCCTGGAGAGGTACGCCGGTGCGGAGGAGCCCTACGTCATCCGGGTGGCCGGCTCCATCGCGGTCGAACCCTTCGGCGCGGACATCGACGTCACGTCCGACAAGACCATCGTCGGGGTGGGCGACACGGGCGAGATCGTCCACGGCGAACTCCACCTGAACCCGGGCACCAGCAACGTCATCATCCGTAACCTCACCATCCGCGACTCCTACGTCGAGGGTGACTGGGACGGGAAGACCACCGACTTCGACGCGATCCAGATGGACACCGCCGACCACGTCTGGATCGACCACAACCGGCTGACGCACATGGGTGACGGGCTGCTCGACATCCGCAAGGACAGCCAGTACATCACCGTGTCGTACAACCACTTCGACAACCACAACAAGGCGCTCGGCATCGGCTGGACCGAGAACGTCACCACGCAGATCACGATCGACCACAACTGGTTCAGCGGCACGAAGCAGCGCAACCCTTCCGCCGACAACTGCGCCTACGCCCACCTCTACAACAACTACCTCTCCGCGCAGGTCGCGGACGGGGACCCGCTGTGGACGTACGGCAACTGGGCGCGCGGCGCCACGAAGATGGTCATCGAGAACAGCTACTACCGGGACGTCCAGCACCCCTACCAGGCCGACGACACGGCCGAGCTGGTCCAGCGCGGATCGATCCTGAGGAACACCACGGGACGCACCGACGCCCGGGGCGCCGCCTTCGAACCGCGTGACTTCTACCCGTACACGCTGGACCGCGCCGCCGACGTACCGAGGCTCGTGACCCGGAACACGGGTCCGCAGGAGTACATCGGCGTCGCGCCGCACCGCACACACCACTGACCTCCCCCCACGCACGCGTACAGATCCGAGAGAGAAGAGCCGACATGAACATCTCGAAGACGCTCCGGGGGCGTACCGCGACCGCGGTGTCCCTCACCGCGGTCCTGGCACTCGCGGCCACCGGCTGCGGCGACGACGGCAGCAGCTCAGGCACGGAGGGCAGCGGGAAGGGCGAGATCACCTTCTGGGACAACAACGGTGGTCCGCGCACCGCCATCTGGACCGAGATCATCAAGGACTTCGAGAAGGAGAACCCGGACATCAAGGTCAAGTACGTCCCGATCCCGATCGCGGACGTGCAGTCCAAGTACGACACGGCCATCGCGGGCGGCGGCCTGCCGGACGTGGGGGGCGTCGGCACCGCGTACCTGGCAAACATCGTGTCCCAGGAAGCCCTGGAGCCGATCAGCGACCGGCTGGAGAAGTCGGAGCTGAAGGGCAAGCTCGTCGAGAACATGGTGGAGAGCGTCAGAGCCGCGGCCGGCCGGGGCGACGACATGTACACCGTGCCGACCTCCGCGAACAACGGCGCGCTCTGGTACCGCACCGACCTGTTCGACGCGGCGAAGCTGGAGGCGCCCACCACCTGGCCCAAGTTCTACGAGGCCGCCGAGAAGCTCACCGACGCGAAGAACAACGAGTTCGGCTACACCATCCGCGGCGGCGCGGGGTCCATCGCGCAGGCCCTGGACGCGATCTACGGCCAGACCGGTATCACGGACTTCTGGGACGGCGACAAGACCACCCTGAACGACCCGAAGAACGTCGCGGCGCTGGAGAAGTACGCCGCCCTCTTCAAGAAGACGACGCCTGCCGCCGACGTCAACAACGACTTCACCAAGATGGTCGCCCAGTGGGACACCGGCACCATCGGGATGCTCAGCCACAACCTCGGCTCCTACCAGGACCACCTGAAGGCGCTGGGCGAGGACAAGTTCGCCGGGATACCCGCCCCCATCGGGGAGGGCGGCACGCGCGTCCAGGTCTCCAACCCCGTCGACGGTCTCGGCCTCTTCCGGTCCAGCAAGAACAAGAACGCGGCCTGGAAGTTCATCGAGTTCGCGGCCTCGCACGAGTCCAACAGCAAGTGGAACAAGTCCGCGGGCGCCATCCCGGCCAACACCGAGGCGGCCAAGGACCCCTGGATCAACGAGACCGAGCCGACCGCGCTCGCCGCGAAGGCGCTCACCGACGGTTCCACCAAGATCGTCGACCTGCCGTACTACCTGCCCGACTGGAACAACATCAGCAAGGCCGACAACGAGCCGGAGTTCCAGAAGCTTCTCCTCGGCAAGGTCACGGCCAAGGACCCCTGGATCAACGAGACCGAGCCGACCGCGCTCGCCGCGAAGGCGCTCACCGACGGTTCCACCAAGATCGTCGACCTGCCGTACTACCTGCCCGACTGGAACAACATCAGCAAGGCCGACAACGAGCCGGAGTTCCAAGAGCTTCATCGACGAGGGCCGCCTCACCGCCCTCCTGGACGGCGTCCGCCCGGGCGACATCGTCCTCGTCCAGTTCGGGCACAACGACGAGAAGACCGAGGACCCCGCCCGCGGCACCGACCCGTACACCACCTATCAGGAGTCCCTGCGCCAGTACGTCAAGGGCGCCCGCGCCCGTCGCGCGGACCCCGTGCTTTCCACCCCGGTCGAGCGCCGCCGGTTCGCCGAGGACGGCACCGCGAAGCCCACCCCCGGGGAGTACCCCGCCGCGATGCGCGCCCTGGCGTCCGAGGAAGAAGGGCAGGGCCATGCCCCAGCCGGTCTCGGGCGCGGCGTCCGCGTACTTCCGGGCCGCCGTGGAGTCGCCGGCGATGTGGAGCGTCCGGGGCCGGGGGCGGCCGCCGCCACCGCCGTGCGCGAACGCGGGTGTGGCGGAGAGCGCGAGGGGCAGCGCGAGGAGCGCGGCTGCCGTCCGTCTGCGGGTGAGTGACACAGGTCGACTGCCTCTCTCGGAGGACGAACGTGTGGTGGTGCGCGGGGAGGGGGGCCGGCGGCGGGGTGCGACCCGGACCGCCGCCGGCCCCCCTCCCCGCGCACCACCACACGTTCGTCCTCCGAGAGAGGCAGTCGACCTGTGTCACTCACCCGCAGACGGACGGCAGCCGCGCTCCTCGCGCTGCCCCTCGCGCTCTCCGCCACACCCGCGTTCGCGCACGGCGGTGGCGGCGGCCGCCCCCGGCCCCGGACGCTCCACATCGCCGGCGACTCCACGGCGGCCCGGAAGTACGCGGACGCCGCGCCCGAGACCGGCTGGGGCATGGCCCTGCCCTTCTTCCTCGGACGCTCGCTCACCGTCGCCAACCACGCGATGAACGGCCGGAGTTCCAAGAGCTTCATCGACGAGGGCCGCCTCACCGCCCTCCTGGACGGCGTCCGCCCGGGCGACATCGTCCTCGTCCAGTTCGGGCACAACGACGAGAAGACCGAGGACCCCGCCCGCGGCACCGACCCGTACACCACCTATCAGGAGTACCTGCGCCAGTACGTCAAGGGCGCCCGCGCCCGTCGCGCGGAGCCCGTGCTGATCACCCCGGTCGAGCGCCGCCGGTTCGCCGAGGACGGCACCGCGAAGCCCACCCACGGGGAGTACCCCGCCGCGATGCGCGCCCTGGCGTCCGAGGAGGACGTGCCCCTGCTCGACGTCCAGGCGCTCTCCCTCGCCCGCTGGCAGGAACTCGGCCCCGACGGGACCGAGGCCTACTTCAACTGGCTGGAGCCCGGCGAGTCGCCGAACTACCCCGACGGCAAGCAGGACAACACCCACTTCCGGCCCGACGGCGCCGTCGAGGTGGCCCGGATGACCGCCCGCGCCCTGCTGGACCGGCGCGTGCTCGACCGGCGCGACCTGCGCCGCCTCGGCGATCCGGTTCCCGGGACATGGATCAGCTGGCCTCAGGCCTGATCCCCGCTCCCCGCACTTCCCCTTTCCTTCCTTTCCCGCGTACGACAGTTAGGGATCCGCCATGCCCGCACGCATGAGACATGTCCGCGCCATCGCCGTGGTGATGGGCTGCGCCTCGCTCGCCCTCGCCGTGAGCCTCCCCGCCCAGGCCTCGTCCCACCACGGCAAGGGGATCGAGCGTTCCGTACTTCCCCAGGGCGACGGCTGGGCCGCAGCCGAGGGCTCCACCACGGGAGGCGCGAAGGCCACCCCCGACCACGTCTACACCGTGAGCAACCGGGCCGAGCTCATCGCCGCCTTCGAGGACGCCGGGGACGCGCCGAAGATCGTCAGGATCGCCGGCACCGTCCACGGCAACTCCGACGCCGCCGGCACCCCGATCGGCTGCGAGGCATACCAGCAGGACGGCTACACCCTGGAGAAGTACCTCGAGGCCTACGACCCGGCCGTCTGGGGCACGGACGAGGTCCCGTCCGGGCCGCTGGAGGACGCCCGCGTCGCCTCCGCGAAGCTGCAGGCCGCAGCGGTCAACGTCAACGTCCCGTCCAACACCACGCTCGTAGGCGTCGGCAAGGACGCCACGATCATCGGCGCCAGCCTCCAGGTGAAGAACGTCTCCAACGTCATCGTCCGCAACATCTCGTTCGAGGACACCTACGACTGCTTCCCCCAGTGGGACCCCACCGACGGTGACCAGGGCGCCTGGAACTCCGAGTACGACAACCTCGTCGTCTACGGCTCCAGCCACGTCTGGGTCGACCACAACACCTTCAGCGACGGCGACCGCCCCGACGCCGAGCAGCCCCACTACTTCGGGCAGGTGTACCAGCAGCACGACGGCCTCTTCGACATCGTGCGCGGCGCCGACCTCGTCACCGTGTCGTGGAACGTCCTCAAGGACCACGACAAGACCATGCTCATCGGCAACAGCGACGGCGCCGGGGCGAGCGACCGGGGCAGGCTCCGCGTCACGCTGCACCACAACCTCTTCAAGGACGTGAAGGAGCGCGCGCCCCGCGTCCGCTTCGGCCAGGTCGACTCGTACAACAACTACTTCGCCGCCACCAAGGGCGCCGCGTACGGCTACACGTACGGCATCGGCGCCGAGTCCCACCTCGTCGCGGAGCACAACGCCTTCACCGTGCCCGCCGGCTTCGACAAGGCGACCATCCTCAAGAAGTGGTCCGAGTCCTCCCTCACGGCCGGGAACAACTACGTCAACGGGCGGAAGACCGACCTGATCGCCGTGCACAACGCGGGCGTGCCCGCCGAGCAGCTCACCGAGGGCGCCGGCTGGACCCCGACGCTGCGCACGAAGGTCGACCACCCCCTCGTCGTCCCCCTGCTGGTGGGGCTCAAGGCGGGTGCCGGCAAGACGTCGGCCCGCTGACCCCACCCGGACCGGGCCGGAGCGGCACCGCACCCTTCCACCACCCCGGAAGGCGCCGCTCCGGCCCGCCCCCTCTTCGCAAGGAGTACCGCCATGCCCAGCAGACGCAGTGCGCTGACCCTGTTCGCGGGGGCGGGCGCCGCCCTCGCCCTCGGTACGCCCGCCGCCCGGGCCCGGCCCGCGCACCCGCGCCCCTTCGGCCGTTACGGTTCGCCGTCCCACCGGCTCGACCCGCGGACGCTCTACGTCGACCCGCACGGCAGGGGCGACCACACCGACGTGCGGTCCGCCGTCGACGCCGCGTCCGGAACCGGCCGCACCCTGGTGCTCGCGCCGGGCACCTACCGCTCCACGGTCCTCGTCACGGCCGACCGGGCGGAACTCACGCTGATCGGCGCGAGCGGCGACCCCCGTGACACCGTCATCGTGTACGACAACGCCGCCGGAACGCCCAGGCCCGACGGGTCCGGCACCTACGGCACGAGCGGATCGGCCACCTTCACCGTCCAGGCCGCCGGCTTCACCGCCCGCGACGTGACCTTCGCCAACGACTGGCTGCGCTCCGACAACCCGGAGTACACCGGCACGCAGGCCGTCGCGATCAAGGTGCAGGGCGACCGCTCGGCGTTCTACGGCTGCCGCTTCCTCGGCCACCAGGACACCCTGTACGCCGACTCCCTCGCCCTCACCGCCTTCGCCCGGCAGTACTACCGCGACTGCTACGTGGAGGGGGACGTCGACTTCGTGTTCGGCCGCGCCACCGCCGTCTACGACCGCTGCCACTTCCGCACGCTGACCCGCACCGACCTGGCCTCGGCCCCGTACGGCTTCGTCTTCGCGCCCAGCACCGCCGGAGCCAACCCGCGCGGCTACCTGGTCCTGCGCTCCCGGATCACCAGCACCGCCCCCGACGCGTACTACAAGCTGGCCCGCCCCTGGGTGCCCTCCTCGGACCTCACCGCGCACCCGATGCTGACCGTCCGCGACAGCCACCTCGGCGCGGGCATCGACGCGGTCACCCCGTACGGCACGATGTCCTCGGGCTTCCCCTGGCAGGAACAGCGCTTCGCCGAGTACCACAACACCGGTCCCGGCGCGCGCGTCACCGTCCCCGGCAACCGGCCGCAGCTGACCAGGTCCGAGGCCCGCGCGCACACCACGGCCGACTGGCTGGGCGACTGGCACCCCCGGGGATGACCCGGCGGGCGCCTTCCCCGCCCCCACCGGTGTGAGCCCGCCCCGCTGTCCATTCCGCCGGCGCGGACCGGGCCCCGGCCCCGCGCCGGGAGGAAACCTCCCGGCGCGGGGCGTCCTCACCTCTCCGTCACGCCATCGCCCGCACCGCGGGCGTCCCGCCGTCCAGGCTCACCGGGTGGTGGCGCAGCCCCGTCGGGGCCAGCCAGTCGAACGGCTGGTAGACCGCCGGGCCCAGGCCCAGGCCCTCGGCCAGCTGCTCGCGCAGGCGGTTGGAGGCGAAGGCGCCGATGACGTTCATCTGGGCGTCCCGGTAGTGGCGCTCCACCTCGTGTCCCTGGGTCACGCCGAACGCGCCGTGGATCTGCACCGCGCGCTGGGTGATCTCCACGGCGAGCTCGGTGGCGTACACCTTCAGCATGCCGATCAGCTGCCGCGCCGGACTGCCCGAAGCGCGCTCACGCAGGGCCCGGCGCGCAAGTACCCGTGCCGCGTCCAACTGTGCGCGAGAATCCGCTAGTTGCGCCTGAACTCCCTCCATGTGCGCGAGTGCGCGTCCGAAGGACACCCGTGCCTGGGCGTGGCGCACCGACGCGGTCAGCGCCGCCTCGGCGGTCGCGATCGCCGCGATCGACACCAGCAGCCAGCCCCACGTCATGCCGTCCGACAGCGCCTGGAACGGGACCGGGACGACGTCCGCCTCAGGGACGTACGCGTCCGAGAGGACCAGCCCGCCCCACGGCATCGCGCGCAGGCCCATGTGCGGGGTCTCGTAGCGCTGCACCCCCGGCTGGCGCAGGTTCACGAAGGCCAGGCACCAGTCGGGGCCGCTGTCCCCGGGGCCCTTGTCGCGGCGGGCCAGGGTCACGGACAGGTCCGCGGTCGGGGCGTTGGTGATACGGGACTTCTCGCCCCGGATGACGTACCCGCCGCCGGGCCGGCCCGACGGGCGGACCGTGGTGCGGTAGGTGCTCGCGTCGCTGCCGGCCGTCGGCTCGACGATGCCGAAGCAGGCCGTCCGCTCGCCGGACAGCAGCGGGCGCAGCAGCTGCCCGTGGTCGCGGAGGCTGCCGTACGTGGCGATGAGGCTGCCGCACAGCAGTGCGGACACCGTCGCGGACCAGTACGTGCCCGAACAGGCCCTGGCCAGCGCCTCCATGGCGTCGAACTGGGCGTCGGCGTCGGCGCCGGAGCCGCCGGCCTCGGCCGGGTGGAACAGCCGCAGATACCCGCTGTCGATCAGTTCGTCCCAGTTCGCGGCCGGTATCCGGCCTTCGGCGTCGGTGGCCGCGGCCCGGGACGCGATGCCCGGGAAGGCCGGCGTGCTTTCTTCGGAGCGGGGTCGGTCGTTCATGGTCCTCACCTTCAGCCGAGTCCGAGCATGGAAGCCGCGACGACGGGGCGCAGCACCTGTGCGCCGCCGCCGGTGCGGGAGAGGAACAGTGCGTCACGGTGCGCGCGGTCGGCGAGGCCGTCACCGGTTCCGGCGAGTGGCCCGGTCAGGCCGGCCGCCGCCCGGGTGACCCGGCCCGCCGCGTCGGCGACGAACAGCCTCGCCGCGGCCGCGTCCTGGAGCGGGAGAGCGCCGCCGTCATCGAGACGGGAGGCGGTCCGGCGTAACAGACCCTCGGCGAGTTCGACCTGGGTGGCGAGGTCGGCGAGCGCGAAGCGGGTGGCCTGGTCGTGGGTGAGCGGGCGGCCGAACAGCTCCCGGCCCCGCGCGGCCTCCAGGGCGTCCCGGGCCAGGGCGCGCATGACGCCGAGCCAGGGCGCGCTGCAGTACACCCAGTCCAGGACCGCGAGCAGCGGCTCCACCTCGGCTGCCGCGCCCTCGACCGTCCCCAGGACCGACCCGTCGTCCACGTGGGCGCCGTCGAGCAGCAGATGTCCCCACGGGCAGGTGTGCATGGCCGCCGGGCCGCCCTCGGTGACCAGCAGGCCCGGCGTTGCCCTGTCCACCAGGAAGGTGGTGCGGCCGCCGCCCTGGTGTGCGGCGACCACCAGGAAGTGGTGGGCGACGGGCGCGCCCGCCACCAGATCCAGGCGTCCGGTCAGGAGCCAGCCGCCCTGCCCGGCGGGTGCGGGGCGCGCGGTGACGGCGGGGGCGACGGCGCCGCCGTGCGTCTGGCGCAGCGACAGCGCGCCGAACCACTCCCCGGAGGCCATGCGCGGCAGGTAGCGCTCGCGCTGGCGCGGGGTGCCATGGGCGCGCAGAGGGACGGTGGCCAGGACCGCGTGAACGGCCACGGCCAGGGCCAGCCCGGGATCGCGGGAGCCCTCGGCGAGCCCTTCGAGCAGGGCCAGTCCCTCGGCCGCGGTGCTGCCGCCGCCGCCCAGGGGCGCGGGCACCAGGGGTCCGGCCAGGGAGGGGCCGGGTTCCGCGCGTGCCAGTTCGGCGAAGAGCGCGGGGTCCCAGGTCCGGTCACGGTCGCGTTCGGCCGTGGTCGGCCAGGCGAGCCGGCCGGCCAGCTCACGGGAGCGTTCGAGCGGGCCGGCGCCGAGACCGGCGGCCGCCTCCGGGTCCGTACGGAGTTCGGGCTGTGCGAGCACCATTGGATCTCCCCTCGTTCACGGGGCCTTCCCGGCCCCGGCGTGCACGGGTTTCGAAAAGGACGTCCTTGAATTCGCGTACGTGGCATTCCCGGCCGGCAGAGGATTCATGAATACGGGTCATGAAGACGGGCCACCGGGGAATGCGGTCACCATAGTCGGGTGGTAGCGGGCTTCTCCGGTCCAGGGCGCCGATTTATCGGACGAATGAGCGAAGTTTTACGCAACTCGACTCTGTGTCATCCAGGTTCCAGTGGTGCCGACCTGACCTGACGTTCCTTGGCGGGACTTGACACGACGTGCATTGCCCCGGCCCACCAGGCCCTTGCATCATTTTTTCAGCGCTCCACGGCGTGCCGCTCCGGCGAGATCGTCCGCACGGTTTCCAGTGGCCGCCAATTCAGCATCACGCCAGGGACGGCCCGTCAAAAAGCCGTTCCAGAAAGCCTGAAAGAGAGGGAACGCGCCATGGCAGTCACCCCCGCAGAGACACGTCCTCCCGTACCGCCCCATCTGTCCGACGCGACCCTGCGCGACTCCGCGCACATGGCGGGCGTCGAGTTCGGGCCCCGCGACGCGGCCGAGATCGCCCGCCTCCTGGTCAGGACCGGCATCGACCTCGTCGAGGTCGGTATGGTCTCGGGCCCCGGCTCCAAGGACGCCGCCCTGATCGAGGCCACCCACGAGGCCATCGGCCCGGAGCGCAGTATGACGCTCGTCGTGGTCCGCGACCGTCATCAGGTGGCCACCGCCCTCGACGAGGCCGCACGTCTGGGCGTGCGCCACATCATGTACTCCATCCCCACCTCCGAGCAGCACGCGAAGCTCAAGCTGGACTCGCCCAGCGCCAAGTTCCTCCACGTGTTGGCCCGTTCGGCGATCTCCCAGGCCAAGGACCGTGGCTTCCACGTCACGTTCAGCGGCGAGGACGGTGCGCGCACGCCCAGGGAACGCCTGGTCCCGTACGTCGAGGCCGGCTTCGAGGCCGGCGCGGACCGGTTCCGGCTCGCCGAGACCGTGGCGTACCTCTCGCCATGGCAGATGGAGGAGGTCATCTCCGACATCACCGTCATCGACGGCTCGGAGATCGAGATCCACTCGCACAACATGCTCGGCATGGCCGTGGCCAACTCCCTGGCCGCGGTCCGCGCCGGTGCCCGCTGGATCTCGGCGACCGTCGGCGGTATAGGCGAGCGCGGCGGAAACGCGCCGCTCGCCGAACTGCTCACCGCCCTGCGCGTGATCCACGACGACCGGCGCTTCGACCTGACCCACCTCACCGAGCTCTCCCGCATCGCCCTGCGCGGCGCGGGCCTGGGCGAGGCCTTCCAGTCCGGCCCGACCACCCCGCACGCCTTCGCGTACGAGCTGCCCGGCCAACTGCTCCACCCGGAGGCCTACGAGACACTCCCCGCCGAACTCGTCGGCAACACACGCGAGTTGAAGGTCAGGACCCGACTGACCGGCGCCCTGGTGCGCTGGGCGCTCGACGACTCCGGGGTCGTCGTCGACATCGATGCCTTCACCCCCTGGCTCGTGGCCCGACAGGAAGCCGAGGGCGCGCCGCTGCTGGACCGTGACGCGATCCGCAAGGCCGCCGTCGACTTCCAGAACGTCTGAGCCGCCCCGCACGGCCCTGCGCCCCGCCTGCCCCCCCACCCCGCCCCGACCTGCCACACCCGTACCCGTAGAGGAGCC
This sequence comes from Streptomyces sp. QL37, assembly GCF_002941025.1. NCBI lineage: Bacteria > Bacillati > Actinomycetota > Actinomycetes > Kitasatosporales > Streptomycetaceae > Streptomyces > Streptomyces sp. QL37. The sequence goes on from NZ_PTJS01000001.1 coordinate 6,804,642, forward strand.
CGCCCATGACCACCGCCACCCTGACCGGTGTCTGCCCCGAGTGCGAGACCGGCCTCACCCTGCCGCCGATCCTCGTCGGCGAGACCCTGTCCTGCCCCGAGTGCATGCTGACCCTGCGTGTGGAGGCCATAGCCGACGGCAGGCTGACCCTCGAAATGGTCGAGGTCACCCTGCGCGACTGGGGCCAGTGAGATGGGCGGAAAGGTCGCTGTCGTCGCGGACCGGCTCGGGTGGGAGGAACGCCAGCTGATGCGGGCGGCCCAGCCGGCCGGGCTGCGGATCGACTGGGTCAACGACGAGGACCTCAGCCTCGGATCCGCCGACTCCTCCCCGCTCGCCGGCTACGACGCCGTCCTGGTGCGCAGCCGCAGCTACACCCGCGGCGGACTCGTCGCCACCCTCGCCGAGGCGGACGGCACACCCGTCCTGAACACCGCCGCCGCCATCCACGCATGCGAGAACAAGCTCGTCCTGCGTGCGGTGCTGCGCGAGGCGGGTGTGCCCGTACCGGACTTCCGCCTCGTGCTGTCCCGCAAGGACTACACCAAGGCGCTGACCGACCTCGGCACCCCCGCCGTGCTCAAGCCCGTGTACGGGGGCATGGGCAAGCGGGTCACCCTGGTCCGCGACGCCGACCTGGCGCACTCGGTCTACGACTACGTCGAGGACCTGGGCCACGCCTTCGAGCAGGCGTGCCTGCTCGAGCCCTACCTCGGCGGCGGCTCCGTGCGCTGCCTGGTGGTCGGGCGGGAGATCGTCGCCGCCGCCGAGTTCGAGAGCGCGGGCGCCGACTGGCGCAGCAACGCCGCACTCGGCAACCAGAGCCGCTCCCTGGCGCACGACCCGGAAGTGGCCAAGGTCGTGGACGCGGTCGTGGACCGGCTCGGCCCCGGCATCTACGGCGTCGACCTGTTCCGCACCGAGTCGGCCTACCTCGTCAACGAGGTCAACCACGCGCCCGCCTGGCGCGGGGTCGCCTCCACGACCGACACAGACATCTCGTCCGTCGTCATCCGTCACGTACAGGAGACCCTCGAATGATCCGAGCAGGAATCGTCGGAGCCTCCGGACTCGCCGGCGGTGAACTCATCCGGCTCGTGCTCCAGCACCCGGAGCTCGAACTCTCCTATCTGGGCGGCAACTCCAGCGTGGGCCGCCGCCCCGCCCAGCTCCACCCCGGGCTTCGCCTCGACCTCGGCCTCACCGTCGAAGCGGTCGACGCGAACCGGATCGCCGAGACCTGCGACGTGGTGTTCCTGTCCACGCCCGCCTCGGTCTCGGCCCGGCTGGCCGCCGAACTCGCCGACCGCGTCGCCTGCGTGATCGACCTCAGCGGGGCGTTCCGGATCCGGACCCCGGAGCTCCACCAGCGCTGGTACCCCGGGGTGCCGCGGACCACCGAGCTCGCCGACCGCTTCGTGTACGGGGTGCCCGAGCTGATCGGCGAGAGCCTGGAATACGCCGCGCTGATCTCCGTGCCCGGCTGCTACGCCACGGCCCTCACGCTGGGACTGGCGCCCCTCACCCTGGGGCTCGGCCTGCCCCTGAAGACCGTCGTCGTGGACGGCAAGAGCGGCTCCAGCGGCGGCGGGCTGCACCTGCGGGTGCCCGACCTGCACCCCCTGCGCAGCGGCGCCATCGCCCCGTACGCGCCCACCGGGCACCGGCACGCGGCGGAGGTGAGCGACTTCCTGGAGCGCAGCAAGCCCGGCGAGGTGGGCTCACTGTCCATGTCCGCGTACGGCGTCGGCCATGTGCGCGGCCTGATGACCAGCGCGTACGTCTTCACCGACGCGGAGGTCACCGAACGCGAGCTGCAGCGCGCGTACACGCGGTTCTACAAGGGCCACCGGTTCGTGCGGGTGCGGCGCCACACCGAGACGCTGATCCCGGTGCCCGACCCGCAGGCCGTCATCGGTTCCAACTACTGCGACGTGACGGTCCTGCACGACCCCGAGGGCGGCCGGATTGTCGTCCTGTCCGCCCTGGACAACCTGATCAAGGGGGCCTCCGGGCAGGCGGTCCAGGCCCTCAACCGGCGCTTCGGCCTGCCCGAGGAGACGGGCCTGACCATGCAGCCGGTGATGCCGACATGACCACCACCGGCCTCCGCACCGCCCCCACCGTCGTCAAGCTCGGCGGCAGCTGCCTGGAAGACCTGGCCGGCAGCTGGTGGGACGACCTCGCCGAGCACAGCGGGACCCGGCCCCTGGTCCTGGTGCACGGCTGGTCCAAGCCGCTCAGGAAGCTCGGCCCCCGCTACCGGGAGCCGTCCGCGATCCTGCGCGACCGCTACGGCAACCAGAGCCGCTGGACCACCCCCGAGGTCATCGCCGACATCAAGACCGTCAGCGCCGAGCTCGGCGCCGACGTCCTGGGCCGACTGGAGGCGCGCGGCATCACCGCCGAGCGGGTCCTGGGCAGCGACGGCCTGGTCACCGCCGGGCCCGGCGAGCGCTTCTGGTGGAAGGACAAGCAGCTCGTCGAGTTGGAGAACCTCGTCGGCCCCATCACCGACGTGGACCCCTCCGCCCTGAAGAACCTCCAGCCGGGGCACGCCTACCTGGTCACCCCACTGGCCAGGAACGCCGAGGGCCGCGAGGTCAACACCGACGGCGACCGGGCGGCCGCCGCCGTCGCCGGGGCCGTCGGCGCCCACGACCTGGTCCTGGTCACCGACGTCGCCCATCTCCTGATCGACGGGGAACCGGTCCGCGAGATCTCGGCCGGCGCCGCGGCGGCCTTCCGCGACAAGGGCGCCACCGGCGGCATGCGCAAGAAGCTGCGCGCCGCGGGCGAGGCGCTGGAGGGCGGGGCCGGACGGGTCGTCATCGGCAGCGCCCCCGTCAGTGAGCTGCTCGCCGGCCGTGCCGGAACCGCCATCACGCGAACCTGAGGAGACCGACGTGGCGAAACCCCGCGTGCTCGTTGTCAACAACGGGACGCTCTCGCTCAAGCAACTGCGGGCCCGGCTGGAGGAGCTGGGGTCCGACACCGACCCGGTGCCGGTGGCCGGCATACCCGCCGGCCTCGGCGGCCGCTACCAGGCGATCGTGCTCAGCGGCACCAAGGTCCGCGCCTACGACCAGGAGTACTACAAGCCGCTCGTCGACCTGGTCCTCGGCTCCGACGTCCCGGTCTTCGGCATCTGCGGCGGCATGCAGATCCTCGCCGTCTCCCAGGGCGGCGTCCTGGCCGAGGGGCCGCAGCGCGTCGGCGGCTTCGAGGTGCGGGTCGACAAGGAGGAGCCGCTGTTCACGTACGTCAAGCCGACGGTGACGGTCTTCCACCGGCACACCCTGTACCTCCAGCAGGCCCCGCCCGGCTTCCGGTCCATCGGGCGCTCCGAGCACGCCCCGGTGGAGTTCCTGCGCTCCGACGACGGCCGGATCCTGGGCGCCCAGGCGCACCTGGAGTTCCGTGCCGACGGCCGGGAGATCCTGCGCGGCTTCACCGACCTGTACCGCTGAGCACACCCCGTACCGCTGTACGCACCACACCTGCTTGCTCACCATTGGGGAAGACACATGACTGACTGGGAAGCACGCGAGCCCGCCCTGACCACTCACCTGAGCGGCGCCGGCGGCGACATCAAGGGCTGGGTCGTCGTCGACTCGCTCGTCGACGGCCTCGCCATGGGCGGCACCCGGATGACGCCGGGGGTCACCGAGGCGGAAGTGGCCGGTCTGGCCCGTGACATGACCGTCAAGTTCACCCTCGCCGGACTGCGCATCGGCGGGGCCAAGGCGGGCATCGTCGCCGACGGCTCCGACCGCGAGACGACGTTCCGCACCTTCGGACGTACCGTCAAACCGCTGCTGCACGGCGGAATCCACCTCGGCATCGACATGGGCGTCACCCCCGCCGACCGGGCGGTGTTCTTCGAGGAGGCCGGGTACGACCCGCGGTTCCGCCCCGGCGCTCCCGACATGCCGATCGACTGGCGCACGTACTACGAGCCCCTGATCGACTGCACCGGCCACGGCGTCGGCGTCGCCGCCGTCACCGCCCTGGAGGCGGGCGGGCGCACCGGGCCCGCCCGGGTCGTCATCCAGGGCTTCGGCGCCGTCGGCCGCGCGGTCGGGCGCTTCCTGGAGGAGCGCGGCCACGTGGTGGTGGCCGTCGCCGACGTGGCCGGTACCCTCAGCGCCGACCGGCTCCCGGTGGACGAGCTGATCGCCGTCACCGACGAGTTCGGCGCCATCGACCGCACCCGGCTGCCCGCGGGCGTCACCGTCAGCACCGAGTCGGACGCCTGGCTCGACGTCGAAGCCGACCTGCTCATCCTCGCCGCCCAGAAGCACGCGCTGAACGCGGAGAACGCCCACCGCCTGCGCGCCGGCCTGGTCGTCGAGGGCGGCAACATAAGCTCGTCCGACGAAGCCCGCGACAAGGCGGCCGCCGCCGGGGTCCTCCTGGTGCCCGGTGTCATCGCCAACATCGGCGGTGCGGCGTCCGCCGCGCTGGCCGTCACCCGGGTGGTGCCCTTCGAGCTGGCGGCCGAGGCCCGCAGGGCATGGGTCTTCGACTGGGTCGGCGACCGGGTCCGGCAGAACACCCGCGACTTGCTCGACATCGCCGGTGCCACGGCGGGCAACCCGCTGCCGGAGCTGATCGCGGCGCGCCGCGAGGAGCTGGCGCGATGACGTCGACCACCGCCGCCTTCCTGGCCGACGCTTCGGCAGCGGACCGCATGGCGGAGTACCGGCGGCGTGGCTGGTGGCGCGACGGGACCTTCCTCGACGACCTGCGCAGCCAGGCCCGCCGGCGCCCGCGCAAGCTCGCCATCGCGGGCCGCCGCCTGGACGAGGCCCGCACCGACACGCTCGACTACGCCGAGCTGTCCCGGCTGGCCGACCGGTTCGCCGGCGGCCTGCTCGAGCTGGGCGTCAAGCGCGGCGACGTGGTCGCCGTGCAGCTGCCCAACCGCTGGGAGATGGTTCCGCTGATGTTCGCCTGCATGGCGGTCGGCGCGGTCATCTGCCCCATCGCGCCGGTCTGCCAGGCAGAGGAACTGCGCCACCGTCTGGCGCTCACCGAGGCCAGAGTGTGTATCACGCTCCCCGAGTGGGAGGGCTACCCGCTCGCCGAGACCATCTGCGACCTCTCCGCGGAGCTGCCCCTCGAACACGTCGTGGTCGTCGACGGCCCGGGCCCCGAGGGCACGGCCGACTTCCACGACCACTTCGTCTCCCAGCACTGGGAGGAGCGGCTCATGGGAGACCTGGCGGGCCGTCAGCTCCGGCCCGACGAACCGTTCGTGGTGCTCTTCACCTCTGGTACGACCGGGTTCTCCAAGGGCGTGGTACACAGCCAGAACACCGTCCACTCGGGTGTACGCGGCTACGTCGACACGTTCCTGCTCCGCGACGACCTGGTCGCCGCGGTCACCACCCCGCTGGTGCACTACTCCGGCTTCGGTCAGGGTGTGCTCGCCGGAGTGATGCTGGGCGGCACCATCGCCTTCCAGGACGGCCCCGACCACGCGGGCCTGCTCGACCTGGTCGAGCGGTACGGCGCGACCCTGCTGTACGGCCCGCCGCCCACGCTCTCCGGCGTCGCCCGTGCCCAGAACGCCGACCCGCACGACGTCTCCAGCCTGCGCCACACGGTCACCGGCGCCGCGCCGGTGCTGATGGAGCTGGTCGACGAACTGCGCGAGACGTTCGGCGCCCGCACCTACTCGGTGTGGGGCATGTCCGAGTTCGGCCCGGTCACCATCAGCCGCCTGGACTACAACCAGGACTGGGCCGCGCACAGCCACGGACGGCCGATCGACTCCATGGAGATCCGCATCGACCTGTGCCACGACCCCAGCACGCGCGCCTCGGTGGGCCGGCTGCGGGTGCGCGGGGCGTCGCGGGCCCTGGGCTACTTCAAGCAGCAGGAGCAGTTCGACTCCGAACTCACCGAGGACGGCTGGTTCGACACCGGAGACGTGGCCCGCGAGGACGGGCGCGGCGGCATCCGGATCCTGGGCCGCTCCAAGGACACGATCCTGCGGGACGGGATCGTCGTCCCGATAGCGGAGCTGGAGGCGATCATCTCGCGCCACCCCAAGGTGGTCGAGGCGTCCGTCGTCGGACCCACCGGCCAGCTCGACGACCCGATCCTCGCGGTCGTCATCCCGGCCGACGGCGTCCCTCCGACGCTGGAGGAGATACGCGCCCATCTGCGCCGGGCCGAGCAGGACGACCGGTTCCTGCCGGACCGTCTGGAGCTGACCGGCAGCCTGCCCAAGACGCTCACGGGCAAGGTCCGAAAGATCGAGCTCAGGAAGCTCTACGCACACTCCTGAGCTTCCCGTTCACCGTGCCGACACCCCCTTTCCTCCTACCCGTTGGAGCCTCGGATGCCTCATCCAGCGCCGGTGACGATGTCGCCGACACTCGCCGCCGACGAGGCACTGATCCGCCGGCGGCTGGCCGGGGAGCAGGTCCTGTCCCTGGCCGGCGGGGAGATCGGCCTGCCGGTCCTGCCCGAGCTGGCGGAGCGGCTCGCGCTCGCCGCGGACCACAACGCGTACGGCCCCGTCGCCGGGTCTCCGGCGCTGCGCGCCGCGGCCGCCGGCTACTGGGAGCGGCGTGGCCTGGCCACCACCGCGGACGCGGTGGTGGCGGGGCCGGGCAGCAAACCGTTGCTGTTCGCCCTGATGCTGGCCGTCGGCGGTGACGTCGTGGTGCCGGTGCCGAGCTGGGTCAGCTACGCGGCCCAGGCCCGGCTGGGCGGACTGCGTCCGGTCCCGGTCGCCACCCGGCCGGGTGAGGGCGGTGTCCCGGACCCCGGGCGGGTCCGGGAGGCGGTGCTCCTCGCCCGGGCGGCCGGGCACGATCCGCGCTGCGTGGTGGTCACGCTGCCCGACAACCCGACGGGCACGATCGCCTCGCCCGCCACGGTCGAGGAGCTCGCCGAGGTCGCCAGGGAGCTGGACCTGGTGATCGTCTCCGACGAGATCTACTGCGACCTGGTCCACGACGGCGCCCGGCCGGGTGTCTCCCCGGCCGTCTTCGCACCCGAGCGCACGGTCGTCACCACCGGGCTCACCAAGAGCCTGGCGGTCGGCGGCTGGCGCCTGGGCGTGGCCCGGCTACCCGAAGGCCCGCTGGGCGAGCGGGTGAAGGAGCGGCTGCTCGGCGTGGCCAGCCAGATCTGGTCGAGCGCCGCGGCGCCCGTGCAGGCCGCGGCGGCCTGGGCGTTCGCCGAGCCGCCCGAGGTGGTCGCGCACGTCGCCGCCTGCCGCAGGCTGCACGGGACAGTGGCCCGCGCCGTGGGCTCGCTGTTCACCGCGGCGGGCGCCGAGCTGGCGCCGGTCCGTGCGACCAGCTACCTCTACCCCGACTTCGAGGCCGTTCGGCACCACCTCGACCGGGTGCACGGGATCCGTGACGGCGACGGCCTGGCCCTCGTGCTCGGCGAGCGCTACGGCGTCGGGGTGCTGCCCGGCTCCGCATTCGGCGAGTCCCCCGGCCCGCTGCGCGTCCGGGTGGCCACCAGCCGCCTGTACGGAGAGAGCGACGCCGAGCGCAACCGGGCCCTGTGCGCCGCCGACCCCCTGCGGCTGCCGTGGATCAGGGCCTCCCTGGAGCGCGTCGCCGAAGTCCTGACCGACCTCACCGGGGTGTCCGTCGCCCCGCCCGCCCTCCGAAACCGCCCGTAGCACGGCGGCCGCGCACCACCACCCATCTCTTCTCTCCCAGGAGGCCCTTCCGTCATGTCCATCCTCTTCGAAGCCGAGTACCAAGGACGTCGTTACGCGGGAACCGGAATCCCCGAGGCGGGCCGGGCCCACACCCTGCACGCCGTCGAGGACGGTCAGCTGCGCGCCGCGTTCCTCGCGGGAGGTGCCGAAGCCGCGCTCGCCGCCGCCACGAGCGGTGCCGAGACCATGTCGGTGACCCCCGGCGACCCCGGGCTGAGGCTGCTCCCGCCGCTGCTGCCCACCGCCACCAACAACGCGCTGGTCAACGGATTCATGGGCACGCACCGCTCCAAGTTCGACCACGATCCCGAACCCGACGAGGAGTTCGTGGCACCGAACTACTACATGAAGGGCTTCGGCTCCTGGCTGCGCGTGTCCGACGAGCCGCTGATCACCCCCGCCGACCCGATCTGGCTGATCGAGGAGCCCGAGGTGGTCCTCGTGTACGTCAACGGCGAGGACGGCACCCCGCACTACGCCGGCTACACCTTCGGCAACGACCTGAACGACATCGGCCTGCACCTGAAGAACCCCTGGGCGTACACCCCGTACGCCAAGCTCTGCGAGACCTCGGTGCTCCCCTGGCTGTTCCTGGACGAGCCGCCGCAGAACGTGACGGGCCGGGTCGTCGTCGAGCGGGACGGTGCCACGGCGTGGGAGGGCCCGTTCTCCTGCGGGGCCGACTCCATCTTCCACCGGTTCGAGGACATGGCGGAGCACTTGTTCTCGTACCCCCTGCTGCGCCAGGCCGGGCTGGTCACGTACACCTTCCTGGGCGCCGACAAGGCCACCTACCACGACGGGTTCCGCGTCGAGGACGGCGACCGCCTGGTCCTCGACGTGACCAGCCACGGTGTGGTCCTCGCCAATACCGTGCGGTACGGGACTCAGACCGCGACCGGCTCCGCAGGCCCGTACCTCCCACCGTCGTCGCGCCCGTCCGTCTCGCGCACGGCGTCCAGGTAACCGGAGATCGCGTCCCGGTTGCGGGTCAGGCACCGGATGCGCTCGGTCATCCGGTCCCGCTCCCGCTCCAGGAGCGCGATGGTCTCCGGCGCGGCGTCCGGCACATGGATCATCCGCGGATCGTTGATGCACGGCAGGATCTTCTTGATCGCCCGCGTCGGCAGTCCCGCCTCCAGCAGGCCGCGGATCTGCAGGACCCGGTCCACCGTGCGCTCCGCGTAGTCGCGGTAACCGTTGGGCGTCCGGTCCGGTACCAGCAGGCCCTGCTCCTCGTAGTAGCGGAGCAACCTCCGCGGGGTACCGGTGCGTTCGGACAGCTCCCCGATGCGCATGTGCCCTCCTTCCGTCCCCGTCCACTCGACCGACTTGACATTCACATCAATGTGAGGGTTTGAGGATTCCATCATGTCGACATCCCCACCAGAACTGCTGGACAACACCTCCCCGGCATCCGGGCAGCGCAAGCTGCCCATGTCCCCGCTCCTGGCGCTCGCCACAGCGGCGTTCATGGGCATTCTGACGGAGGCGCTGCCCGCCGGCGTGCTTCCCGAGATGGCCCGTGACATGTCCGTCAGCGAATCGGCCATGGGCCAGGCGCTGACGATCTACGCCATCGCGACCGGTCTCTCGGCCATCCCGCTGGCCATCACCACCGCCACCTGGAACCGCAAGTGGCTCCTGATGCTGTCGGTGACGACCTTCGCCGTCGCCAACACGGTCACCGCGATCTCCTCGAGCTACGCGCTGACCATGGGGTTCCGGTTGATCGCCGGTGTCGCCGCAGCGGCCGTCTGGGCCGAACTGGTCGGCTACGCCCGCAGGTTGGCCCCTCCGCACCTGCAGGGCAGGGCCATCGCCATCACCATGGCGGGCGTACCACTCGCCCTCTCGCTGGGCATTCCCCTCGGTACGTTCCTGGGGGGCCTGTTCGGCTGGCGCCTCACCTTCGGTCTGGTCACGGTCGTCTCGGTGGTCCTGCTCGGCTGGATCTGGGCCACCGTCCCGGACGCCGCCGGCCAGAAGCCCGGCGCCCGCGAGCCGATCCTGAGGGCGCTCCGGCTGCCCGGCGTCGCCGCCGTCCTGTTCGTGGTCGCTGCCTACGTGCTCGCCCACAACATCCTGTACACCTACATCGCCACCTTCCTCGACACGTACGACCACGGCGACTCCCGCGACATCGTGCTGCTGGTCTTCGGCATCGCCTCCGTGGTCAGCATCTGGGTCACCGGCGCACTGGTGGACCGCAAGCTGAGGATGCTGACCGTCGCCAGCTCGGCCCTGTTCATCATCGCCTCGATCATGCTGGTGATCCTGGCCGGCAACCTTTGGGTCGTCTACGCCGCGATGATCCTGTGGGGCCTGGGCTGGGGCGGTGTCACCACGTTGCTCCAGACCGCCGTCACGGACGCGGGCGGCGACCGCGGCCAGGCGCTCCTGGTCACCACCTGGAACTCCTTCATGGCGGGAGGCGGCGCCGTGGGCGGCATCCTGCTCGACATGCACGGCCCGAAGTCCTTCCCCTGGAGTGTCCTGGCCCTGATGCTCCCGGTGCTGCTCGTCGTGGTCCTCGGGCGCCGGCACGCCTTCCCCGCGAAGCGTCCCAGCTCCGGCTGACGCCCGCTTCCCGGGCGGACGCCCCGGCCCTGTCCAGGGCGTCCGCCCGGCCCCAGGCGCGCCACGGCCCGGACCGCCGCCACATCCCCCGTCCGGCGGACGGGCCACGGCGCCGAAAGAGGCCCCGTTCCCGGTATCCGAGAACGGGGCCTCTCCGCTGCTCTCCGGGCGGGGTGACGGAGGGTCAGCCCGGACCGATCTGGAACCCGACGCTGCGGACGGTCAGGATCCAGCCGCTGGAGCCGAGCTTGCTGCGCAGGTTGCACACATGGGTGTCCACGGTCCGCCGGGACCACGAGCCGCCCCACACCTCCTGCATGATGCGGCTGCGGGAGATGACGTCGCCCGGGTTGCTCGCCAGCAGGTACAGCAGGTCGAACTCCTTGCCGGTCACCTCCACCTGACGCCCGGACACGGCCACCTTGCGCGACTCGCGGTCCACCAGCAGGTCGCCGTGGATCACCACATGGCCCTCCTGGCGGGGCAGGCGCGGCCGCACGCGGCGCATCACGGCGCCCATACGGGCCATCAGCTCCGGGAACCCGTACGGCTTGACCATGTAGTCGTCGGCACCGGCCTGCAGGCCGAGTACCCGGTCGAGCTCCGAGCCCCGCGCGGTCAGCGCGATGACGGGGGTGTCGTCGAACTGCCGGATGGCCCGGCACACCTCGATGCCGTCCAGGTCGGGCAGCTCCAGGTCGAGCAGGACCAGGTCCGCCTCCCTGTAGGCACGTAACGCCGCGACGCCGGTCTCCGCGCTGGTCACGGCATGCCCGTGGCGCTGCAGTGCGCGCATCAGGAGTTCGGTGTCGGCCGAGTCCTCCTGCACGACCAGTACCTTCCAGCCCCGGGGTTCGTCGACCGTGCGCATCGCGCCAGTTCCTCGCCCTGTGGGGCGCGCCCGCGCGTGTGTGCCGCGCGCCAGCAGGCCGGCCGGGTCAGTCATAGCCCTTCCCCCCTCGGATCCTCGGCTTTGACTCAACGACGCATCAAATTTAATACCTGCAAGGATGTTTCTGTCAAAGGGTTCACAGAGGATGAGATGCCCAACTTAATGACGTTATGAGGCAATCTGATGCGCCGAAGCAGGCCGTGATGGTCGCAGTGCGCTTACGGTGGCATGTTGACACACGCGGATAAGGGGGGCATTTCAGCCAGCTAAGTTAACTCACCGGTGAAAATTGATTCTCCTGGGTATTTAATGTCTCCATGCCTCCGTCCCAGCCGCAGACCGCCCCGCAGGGTTGCTCGACCGCGCACCCGCCTCCCGTGGTCTGCCGAACCCGTAAGCAGGAGCGTTCCGTCCGCACCCGAAGAGCCCTGGTCCACTCGGCGGCCGAGCGGTTCGAACGCCACGGGTACGAACGAACGAAGCTGAGCGAGGTCAGCGAGGGGGCCGGAGTCACCACCGGCGCCCTGCACTTCCACTTCCGCAACAAGGCCGACCTGGCCGGGGCCGTGGAACGCGCGGCCATCCGCAACCTCTACCGCGTCGCCCGCCGGACCCAGAGCGAACAGACCGACGCCCTGGCCGAACTGAGCGCCCTTTCCTATGCGCTGGCGCACCTTCTCCACCAGGACGTGGTGTCCCGGGCCGGCTTCCGGCTCAACTACGAGACGTCGGGCCGTACCCGGCTGAGCATCCATCAGGAGTGGCAGAGCTGTGTCCAGCGGCTCCTCGTCCAGGCCGGCGAGGAGGAGGGGGCGCCGCTCGGCACGCTGCCCCTGTGCGAGCTCACCGACACCGTGGTCGGCGCCACCACAGGCTTCGCGCTGCTGGCCCGCGACAACCGCGTCTGGCTGTCCCCGAAAGTGCTCACCGGCTTCTGGCGCGCCGTACTGCCGGGCTGCGCCCTGGAGCCGAACGGTGAGGGGGACGGTTGAACTCGGCGCGTACCCCCACGTATCCTACGGTTGTGGAGATTCTGTGGAGACGCGCTCCGTGGGTGTTCCAGACGCAGCGGGGGACCGGTCCGCCGGACGTTCCTCCAGCGTGAAGTCGATGTCCCGGCACGGGAATCGATGTACGCCGGCAGGCGGTTCCCTTGCCGGGTGCGCTCCCGCGTGCGTGCCGTGTCCCGGTGAACTCGACACCGGAACGCGGCCGGACGCGGGCGACCCGGACAGCGGGAAGCAGCTTCCGCCGGAGCCCGAAGTCCCCCACATCGCTCTCCCGAACCCCTCGTCGCCGTTTCCGTAGTCCCGCGGGAGACGCCTCACCCGCGGTGCGCGACCCGGTCCTCACCAGCCGCCCCCGACGCGGCTGGAACACCGGCCGAACGCCCCCGCGCGCCGCGGGCTCCTCGTGGGTGCACGCACGCTCACGGGACCGGCGCAGCGGCATCCGTCCCGTCCCCGGCCACTTCGCCGGCACGGTGCGGGACTGAACACGCCCCACCCCGGACCCGAGCCACCGCGACGGTCCGGGCCGGAACGGCGCATACCCGAACCCCATGCGCGCCGTCCCCGCCGCACCCACGCGGAAGCGGCGACACCGCACACAACACCCGTGCTCCTAGGGGCGGTTGGGACGCCCGTCGTACGTCAGCAGTGCCGGCCCCGGCCGGCGGGTGCCGCGCGGCACCCGCGGGTGGTCCGGCCTGTCCCGCAGTGCTCTTCCCTTCGCCCCACCACCCAGCGCCTGCCACGCGGCCCCTGCGCTCGGCCCGCGTGCGCGCCCATGACCGAGAGGGTTCCGAACCATGAGCATCCGAACCACGGCGATCACGACCTGCCCGATCCACCTCGACGCCTCCGGCGCCGACCCGCACGACGAGATCGCCCGCATCCGCGAGCAGGGTCCGGTGGTCCAGGTCGCCCTCCCCGGAGGCATCCTGGCCTGGTCGGTCACCAGCATGGAACTCCTCAAGCAGCTGATGACCGACCCACGGGTCTCCAAGGACGCCGAGCAGCACTGGCCGGCCTGGAGACGCGGTGAGATACCCGCCAACTGGCCGCTCACCCTGTGGGTTTCCGTACGCAGCATGATCACCGCCTACGGTGAGGACCACGTCCGGCTGCGCAAGCTCGTCGCCCAGGCCTTCACCGCCCGCAACATCAGCACGCTCCGGCCTCGCATCGAGGAGATCACGCGGGTGCTCCTCGACGGCCTCGACGAGCTGCCGAAGGGCGCCGAGGTCGACCTGCGCGCCCGGTTCGCCGTGCCGCTCCCCGTCCAGGCCGTCTGCGACCTCCTCGGCATCCCCGAGGAGATGCGCGGACCGCTGCAGGAGACCATCGGCCTGACCTTTCTCACCTCCGTCGGGCCGTCCGCGAACGAGGAGAACATCCGCGAGCTGTACGGGGTTCTGGCCGCGCTCGTCGCCGCCAGACGCGAGACGCCCGGCGACGACCTGATCACCCGCCTCGTCGCCGTACGCGACGAACAGGACGGAACCGCCCTCAGCCGGCAGGAGCTCCTCGACACCCTGCTCCTGATCATCTCGGCCGGCTACGAGACCACCGTCAACCTCCTCGACCACGCGGTCCACCGCCTGCTGAGCAACCCCGCCCAGCTGGAACTCGTCCGCTCCGGCCGCGCGACCTGGGAGGACGTGGTGGAGGAGACCCTGCGCTGCGAACCCTCCGGCTTCCACGTCCCGCTGCGCTACGCCGTCGAGGACATGGAGATCGGCGGCGTGCGCATCGCCCAGGGCGACCCGATCCTGGTGTCCGTGGCCGGGGCCGGACGCGATCCGCAGGTGCACGGACCCGACGCGGCCGAGTTCGACATCACCCGCCCCACCCGCCGCGAGCACATCACCTTCGGCCACGGGGTCCACCACTGCATCGGCGCACCGCTGGCGCGCATGGAGGCGGTCGTCGCCCTGAAGGCCCTCTTCGGCCGTTACCCGGACCTGTGCCTGGCCCGCCCCGGTGAGGACCTGCCGTTGCTGCCGAGCTTCATCACCAACGGCCACCGGGAACTGCCGGTCCGCCTGGGGTGACGCCGGAGCGCCGGGCGGCGTCGCACCTGGGGATGCGGCGCCGCCCGGTCGGGTGCGCGTGTACATATCGGTGAGTACGGAGACGGGGGAGCGCGGAACCGCCCCACGGGGGAGCGGGCCCGGGAGCACGGCTCCGTTCCCCGGGCGGCGGGCCGCTCAGCTGCCGGGGAAGCGGTGTGCGTGGTCGTCCGCCCAGCCGCGGAACGTGCCCGCGGCGCGGCCCGTCAGTGAGGCGAGTGCGTCGCCGCGCAGCGCCTTGCCGCCCCCGGCCTGCAGGGCCGCCCGCTTCATGAGCGCCTCGACCACGGGGGGCGGGTAACTCTGTGCCAGGCGCTCGCGTGCCTCCCGGACCGTCCACTCGCGGAACCGCAGCGGGCGCCCGAGTGCTTCGCCGAGGATGCGCGCCTGCTCACGGGCGCTGAGCTGCTCGGGACCCACGAGTGTGTATGTCCTGCCCGCGTGTTCTCTCTCCGTGAGCGCCCGCACGGCGACCCGGGCGACGTCGCGCGGGTCCACCGGCGCGTTGGAGGCGTTGCCGTACAACGCGCCCACCGTGCCGTCCCGTCCGATGCTGTCGGCCCAGGACAGGGTGTTCGACATGAACGCCCGTGGGCGGAGCAGGGTCCAGCCGATCCCGCAGGAGCGCACCTCCTCCTCCATGGCCCTCTGGCGAAGGGTGAGGAAGTCGTCGGTGTCGTCCCCGACGACCGCTGCCGACAGCTTGACCACGTGGCCGACGCCCTCGGCGACGGCGGCCTCCAGGAAGCGCTCGTCATGTGGCTCGGCCGGGTGGCAAGTGACCAGGAACGCGGCCCGCACCCCGCTCAGTGCTCTCGTCAGCGAGTCGGGCCGGGCGAAGTCCGCGACGACGGTCTCCACCCGGGGGCCGGACACGGCGGGGCGTGCGGGGGTGCGGCTCATCAGCCGTACGGCGTGGTCCGCCGCGAGCTGCCGCGCCACCTCCCGCCCCACCGTGCCGGTGGCGCCGGTGACCAGGATCAAGCCGGTCTCCGGGACTGCCCCGCCGAGAAGACCGAGGTGAACACTGCTTCCCCGTCCTGGTGGCCGGTGACCTTCATCGTCCAGTCGGCCCCCGACAGGGACACGTCGGTGACCTCCATGAGCAGGGGCCGGGAGAACTCCGCGTACCGGTGGAAGGTGTTGTCACCGGTCCAGGGCGCGAAGGCGGAGGGGCCGATGGTGGCGTGCGCGGCCTGGCGGGCGGCCTCGATGAGGACCATGCCCGGCACGTGGTCCTTGGGGCCCTGGTAGAGCGTGCGGTGACCGGTGTCGATCTTGAGGATCCAGTGGCCCCAGATACCGGTGGGAAGGAGCAGGACGTCCTTCGAGCGGAGGCGTCCCACGAGTTGGGCCGGCACATCGGGTGCGTACTGCCGGGGCAGGGGCTGCTGTGTGAAGGCGCCCCGCACACGACGGTAGGCGCGGGCACTGATCAGGTTGATCCGGCTGACACCGGTGCCGGCCTCCCGGCCGTCGCGGCCGACCGTGACGGTGGCGCGCATGCCGGACAGCATGCGTCCGCGGTAGGTGAGTTCGTCGAAGACGACCTCGATCTCGACGTCCGGCTTGCAGCCGACGAGAAGGTGCTGGGGCCGGCAGGTGAAGTCCAGCGAGTGCATCAGGTAGTGCGTGTCGAGCGGGACGTCGTAAGCGGCATGACCGAGCAGAATCGTACTCTGACGCATGGATTCCACCAGCAACAGCGGATCGTGGTATCCGCCGACCGGCGCGAAGAACGGGTGTTCTTCGGGCCAGTTGCCTTCGACGAGGAAACGGTGCTCCGAGAGGCGTTTCCAGTGCGTCGGTACGACGTCCTGCGGTCTCTCGCGGTGTGCCCACTGCATGGGCACGGAAGTGGGCTTCCGGGCGCCAGCGTTGATGATGTCTAACACGATCCCCCCAAGGAAACGTTGTTGGCGCAACGTTACGTACCCCAGGATATTCTTTTCAACGGCTTGCTATGTGACGCGAATCACACTACCCGGAATCGAATAAGTGCAGGTCACAAGTGATCTAGAGGCGATCTTACGTTTTGTGAATGTTTTGAGTGGGCTGGAAGGTGCGCCTCCGGGAGGCGCGGGAACGCCTTCCGGGCGACAGATTCGTACGTTAACGTTTTTCTCGCTTCCGGAGCACAGAGCGAGGGATGAACTTGACCAAACAGGACCGGGCGGCTCGAACCCGGCAGAAACTCATCGAGGCCGCCGCGATCGTCTTCGACCGGCGCGGCTACGAGGCCACCACCCTCAGCGAGATCGCCACCGCGGCCGGAACGACCAAGGGGGCCATCTACTTCCACTTCAGGAACAAGGACGACCTGGCTCAGATAATCCTCGCCGAGCAGCAGCAGACCGAGGAACTGGCCCTGCGACCGCAGCCCGTCAAGCTCCAGGAGCTCGTCGACTCCGGGATGGTCTTCGCAGAACGCCTGCGTACCGACCCGCTGGTCCGTGCCAGTGTCCGGCTCAGTCTGGACCAGCAGGCCACCGGCATCGACCGCGGCGGTGTGTTCCGCGCCTGGCGGGATGCCAACCTGGCCATCCTCCAGGAAGCACAGGAACGAGATGAACTCCGTTGCCACGTAGACCTTTTGGCGACTGCGGAACTGTTCGTGGGCACCTTCGCGGGTCTCCAGCAGATGTCGCAGCTACTCAGTGACTACGACGACCTGCCGGACCGTGTGACGGTGCTGCTGACGCACCTCATGCCCAGCATCGCCGTCCCCCCGGTACTCGGCGTGCTCGACATGTGCGCGCAGCGCGGCGCCCACCTGATTGCGGCAGCGAAGCCGAGAGGAGGCGGGGACTCCGTGGTGGAGGAGCCGGCCGCCGCGCAGGGCTGACGGCCGCCGGACTCGCTGTCACCGGGGTGCGGGCGGAGTCCCCGCGTGATCGAGGGCGAGGCGAGGGCGGGGAGCAGCTGGTCATGTCCGCGGCAGCCGCAGTCGCGGGCCAGGATTTCGGGAAGGAGCCGGGCCGAGGGGGCCACGGCGGTGCCAGGGCCGGGCGGAACCTGAATAGCCGCCCCTGACGGGTGGGCGCTCGGGCCCGACCGGCTATGTCCTGTGGCGCGGGCGGCTCGACGCCTTCTTCGTCTTCGCGCCCTGATCCCTCGACGTACCGGCCGCGCTCCTGGCCTTCTTCGCCGTTGGCTTCGCTGCGGACGCCTTCTTGGCCACGGCCTTCCCGGCGGGGGCGGTCCTCTTCCTCGGTGCCGCGGATCCGGCTGCCGTCTTCCTGCCCCGGCTCTCCTTGTCCGCGGGAGCCGCGCGACGGGGCCTGTCCGTACCGGTGGAGCCACGCTCCGGGGCACGGCGCCGCCGGCGGGCAGCCGGGCGCTCAGGTTCTTCCTCCTCTTCCGCCCCGTCCTCCTCGCCGTCGAGCTCTTCCTCACCGACCTCCTCGACCGCGTCCGCGGCGCCGCGGCCCACGTCCTCCACGGCGCCGCCCGCTCCACCGCCCACGTCCTCCACGGCGCCGGCCGTGCCCGCACCGACGGATTCGACCGCGGTCCCCGCTCCTCGGCCGACCTCGTTCACAGCCGCGCCGGCGCCCTTGCCCAGCTCTCCCGCCGCCCGACCGGTACCGGCCCCGACCTCCTCGGCCGCCGCACCCACTCCACGGGTCAGCTGCTCGAGGATCTGGGGGTTGCGGTCCACCGTGGCCAGCAGCCGGGTCACGACGGCGGCGATGTGGTGGAGCCGCACCTTGAGCTGTGCCTGGACGTCCACACCTTCGATATCCAGCTGGACCCGCCCGAGCCGCACGTCCGCCCCGACGTTCAGCTTGAGGAGGTCCAGCACCTCGGCCTGCAGGGAGACGTGTGCCTCCAGGTCGTCGACCTCCAGGTCCAGCTTGTCCACATGGAGGGACGGTACGTCCAGGAAGACATCTGACGGCCCCTCATCGGGACCGCCGTCGTCCCCCGGGGCCGCGATCTCGGCGTCCGGGTCCCGGCCCTCGCGGCCGGTGCTGTCGGAGCTGGGCATGACGCGCGCACATCCTCGGTAGGTTCCCCGAGCAGGATCCTCACGTCCAAGTGTCGACCGGGCGAAACCATGACGCAATCGCCGGTGCCGTGCGCCGCCGGACGGCACGGCCCGCCCCCACCGGCCTGGTGCGACAGGTGGGGGCGGGCCGCCCGGCAGATCCGGGCCAGGTGCCTACTCGTAGCTGATGTCCGACTCGGAGTAGAGGCAGTACTTGCCGTCGGGGCCGCTGCCCACCTCTTCCGGCTCGTCACCGCTGTCGTTGCCCTCGTAGCGGACGCACGGTTCGATCTTCTTGCCGCTGTCGCCGTGGATCCGGATCGAGCTCAGCGTGGCGGTGTCCCCGTAGTTGCTGTTGATGCCGACCAGGGACTTGCCCGGTGCCGTGACGTCGACGTCCTTCACGACGATGTCGCGCTTGTACATCGTGGAGCAGTTGCCGCAGGACCGGACGAGCTTGCCGAAGTCCTCGACCTGGAAGCCCGAGATGGTCAGCTTGCCCGCGCCGTTGAACTGGAACACCTTGTCGTCGGCCTCCTTGGCGCCGCCGCCGTTCACCGTGTACACGGAGCCCGACGACTTGCCCTTGAAGGAGGCGGCGTCCTCGCCGACGTCCGTCCACCAGACGTTCTCGAGGGTGCAGCTGCCCGAACAGTGCACGCCGTCGGCGGCGGGTGAGCCCAGGACGACGTTCTTGAGAGTCGCCCCGTCGGCGAGTTCGAAGAGTGCGTCCTGGCCCTCCTCCTGACCGTCACCGCCGAGGTCGCCCTCGCCGTAGAACTCCTTGAGGTCGCCGTCGTACGTCCCCGAGACCTCGATGGTCTCCGAGACGGCCTGGCTGCCGCTGGGGGTGGGCCACTCGGCCGCGGCGGCCGTCGTCCCGTCCGCCGTCGCCGCACCGGCCGGCTGGAGCATCACGTTCGTGGCCAGGGCTGCACCGGTGAGGCCCAGGGCCGCGGTCAGCGCGGCTGCCATGCGGCGCTTTCCGGGGCGGCGGCGGTGCTTGTGCGCTCGTTCACTCATGTTGGCTGGTCCCGATTCCTAGAAGGTGGGGGGAGCGTCTTGCACACCTGAGTCGCCACCGTCCACGGAAGGGTTGCCGGGTCCCGCGAGTGTTTCCGACGGCGCCCGGCGGACTCCGTCCGGCGCTCAGCGCGTGGCGCTGAAGTCCCCGCCCACCGACACCGGGCCCGCCGCCGCACGCGCCCGCGCGGTGTAGTCGTCGCGGCCCGAGTCACGGGTGCCCTCCGCGTGGTTGTACTGCCCCGCGAAGGTGTGCGTACCGGTCGGCACGCTCCGTCCCGGCTTCAGGGCCCAGCGGTAGACGAGGAAGCCGTCCTCCTCGCGCGCCGACACCGCGAAGTCCTGCTCCGGCAGCGAGCGCCAGGAGCCGGTGGTGGCCACCCCGCCGTTCAGCGCGATCCGCAGCTCGACGGTGAGCGCGGACAGCGGCCGGGACGTCTTGACCGTCACTTCGCTCTGCGCCCAGTAGTCGTTGCTGTTCGGGTTCAGCGAACCGTCCGACCACAGTGGGCCCTTCCCCGCGGGCAGGGCACCGCCCCGGCCCGGGGACGGCGTCGTGACGGTCGGTGACGCGGGCTCGGCGGCCACCCGCTGCCCGCCCGCCGGATCCTCCCGGCCCGCGGAAGTGACCGCGAACGCCCCGGCCGTCAGCACCCCGCACACCGCGACCGTCGCGCCGGCGACCCGCAGCCACGGCATCGGCGTGCGCGGGGCGCGCGCGGGACGGGCCGGCGGTTCCTCCGCCATGCCGCGCTCGATCCGGGCCAGCATCCGTGCCCGGTCGGGGCGGTGCGAAGCGGCGGCGGTGCGCAGCCGCTCCCGCAGGTCCTCGTCCATCACTGCCTTCCTCCGGTGCGCTGCCCGGCGGCCGCCACCTGCACCTGTGCCGCCGGGGTCTCGGGCCCCAGCAGCCGCTGGAGTTCCGCCACACCGCGCGAGGTCTGGCTCTTCACCGTACCCACCGAGACCCCGAGGACCAGAGCCGTGTCGCGTTCCGACAGGTCGAAGGCGTGCCGCAGCACCACGCACGCGCGCTTGCGGAACGGCAGGCGGCGCAGGGCGCCTTGGACGTCCACCACGGCCGACACGTCGGGGCCGTCCGCCGCGTAGCCGTCCCCGGCGCCGCGCGGCGCCCAGAACAGCGCGATCCTCCGGCGCTCACGCACCGCGCTGCGGATGCGCGTACGGGCCAGGTTGGCGACGACCCCCCTCGCGTACGCCACGGGGTGGTCGGCGCCTCTGACCCGGTCCCAGCGGTGCCAGAGCGCCATGAGCGCGTCGGCGGCCAGGTCGTCCGCCGCATCGGCCTCGCCCGTCAGCAGATGGGCGAGCCGGGCGAGTTCGGCGTAATGCGCCTCGAAGAACGCATGGAACTCGGCGGCAGCGGCATCATCCACGACTGTGCCCACGGGTACCTCTCCTCTGCCCTGGATCCCTGCGCGCTCGACCGGGTTGTGTACGTTCCCAGTCCCGTTCCCCGGCCCGTTCCGGGGACGAGAGGGGACCGGTGCGCACCCCGGAAGCGCTTCGACGCGTGCGCCTTCCAGTAAGGCGTAACACGGCGAAAACCTGAAGCCCCTGGTCCACTTCTTCTCCATCGGCGGCCGGCCCGCGGCCGGGACGACCTGGGTGCGCGCCGCACAAGACGTAACACAGCGAAAACCTGAAATGCTCATGACCGGTGAACAATCCGGCTGACCGCCGCGTGAACCGTACACAAGGAGGAGTGCATGCCGGACACATCCGAACCCACCGCGCCCGTAGGCAAGACCGAGGGCGCCACGGCCCCCGCGCCCCCGGAGGCGCGGGCTCCGGCCGACGGCCGCCGGGGCGCGGTCGACCGCTTCTTCTCCATCAGCGCCCGCGGCTCCGACTTCGGGCGTGAGATACGAGGCGGTTTCGCCACCTTCTTCACGATGGCCTACATCCTGGTGCTCAACCCGATCATCCTCGGCTCGGCCGAGGACAAGTTCGGCAACCACCTCTCGGGGCCCCAACTCGTCACCGCCACCGCCCTGGTGGCCGCCGTGATGACCGTCGTCATGGGGCTCGGCGGCAATCTGCCGCTCGCCCTCGCCGCGGGCCTCGGCCTCAACGCCGTCGCCGCCTTCCAGCTCGCGCCGCTGATGAGCTGGCCCGACGCGATGGGCCTCATCGTCATCGAGGGCCTGCTGATCTGCGTCCTCGTGGTCACCGGGCTCCGCGAGGCGATCATGCACGCGATCCCGCCGTCCCTCAAGCAGGCCATCAGCGTGGGCATCGGGCTCTTCATCGCCTTCATCGGCTTCGTCGACGCCGGCTTCGTCTCCCGCATCCCCGGCGACACCGGCTCCGTCCCCGTCCAGCTCGGAGCCACCGGGCACCTGTCCGGCTGGCCGGTCCTGGTCTTCTGCGTCGGTGTGCTGCTCACCGTCGCGCTGCTCGCCCGCCGGGTGAAGGGCGCCATCCTCATCAGCATCGTCGTGGCGACCGTGGTTGCGGTGATCATCAACGGGATCGCCGACATCGCTCCCGCCGCATGGGGTCTGACCGTCCCCGCCGTCCCCGACGACCTGGTGGCGGCGCCGGACTTCGGGCTGATCGGCTCCTTCAGCCTCTTCGGCGCGTTCCAGCAGGTCGGTGTGATCACCATCGTGCTGCTGGTCTTCACCCTGCTGCTGAGCGACTTCTTCGACACGATGGGCACCGTCGTCGGTGTCTCGCACGAGGCCGGACTCCTCGACCGGGACGGCAAGGTGCCGAATCTGGGCCGCGTCCTGCTCATCGACGGTGCGGCCGCCGTCGCGGGCGGCGCGGCCTCCGCTTCCTCCGCCACGTCCTACGTCGAGTCGACGGCGGGCGTCGGCGAGGGCGCCCGCACCGGCTTCGCCTCACTGGTCACCGGCGCCCTCTTCGCCGTGGCGCTGTTCCTCACCCCGCTCGCCACGATCGTCCCCGCCCAGGCGGCGGCGCCGGCCCTGGTCGCGGTCGGATTCCTGCTGATGGCCCAGGTGCGGCACATCGACTGGGAGAAGTACGAGATCGCCATCCCGGCCTTCCTCACGATCGCCGTGATGCCGTTCACCTACTCGATCACCAACGGCATCGGCGCGGGCTTCGTCGCCTACGTCGTGATCAAGGCCGTCCTCGGGAGGGCCAGGGAGGTCCACTGGCTGCTGTGGGGTACCGCGGCCCTGTTCGCGGTGTACTTCGCCATCGACCCGGTCGAGCAGCTGCTCGGCGTGCGGTAGCCGGAACCGCCCGGCGGCGCCCCGTGCCCCGACGCCTGAAGGCCGACGGGGCGCGGGGCGCCGGTGCCGAGTCGCCCCGGCTGTTCCCGGTTACCCGATTTCGAGGTCGATGACCTGGTAGAACGCGTGACCGGTGTCCGCCACCTCCCACACCGCCAGGAGCACGTGGTAGCCCTGGCGGCCGTCGGGAAGGGGGACGCTGTGGACGGTCGGGCTCTCGGGGAAGAGGTCTTCCGCCGCCCAGTGCGGCTGGCCGCTGTTCTGGTACGTCGCGACCGGGTTCGTGTCGAACTGGGCCCGGGAGAGAGGCTTCGCCGGGTCCCAGCCGTCCTTGGTGAGGAAGTAGTTCCACCGGCGGGTCTTGTGTGCGGCGTGGTACTGCCAGGTGATCTCCAGAGCCTCACCGGCGCTCACCGGGTGCTTCTGCCACCCCTGTCGCGAGTCGGGCTCGTCGAGCTTGGCGGCGAAGTCCTTGCCGGCACTGGCGATCCGGCCGTCCTCCGGCGGCTGCGCGTTGGGGACATCGTCCGGTGCGTAGGGGTCCCGGAGGCCGGAATCCGTCCCGGGGAAGAACTTCCCGGCCTCCAGGCCTGCGGCCTGCCAGTCCGCCAGGTACAGCTGGGCCCTGGACCTGGGGCTGGTGACCGCACCGTGCCGCGCTTCTCGTTCCACAGATGTCTCCTTGAGCTGCGAGGGGCGCCCTACTGGGGCCCCGCGAACCCAAGGTATCCACGCGGCTACCCTCTGTGAGATGAGGGTTCGCGCGATTCACTCCATGGGGTTGCCGAGCCGATCATCATCACCCGCGAGGCGCCCGGGCCGGGGACCGCCGCCACCGCCCCGCCGGGCGGTGGCGGAACCTCTCATCCCTTCGCGGAACCTCTCATCCCTTCAGGGCCGCCTTCATCATCTTCTGCGCGATCGGCGCCGCCAGGCCGTTGCCGCTGACCTCGGAGCGGGCCGCCCCGGAGTCCTCGACGACCACCGCGACCGCGACCTGCTTGCCGGTGGACGCGTCCTTCGCGTACGACGTGAACCAGGCGTACGGGGTGTTGCTGTTGTCCACGCCGTTCTGCGCGGTCCCCGTCTTGCCGCCCACCTCGGCGCCGTCGATCTTCGCGTTGCTGCCGGTCCCCTTCTCCACGACGGTGACCATCGCGCTGCGCAGCTGCTCGGCCGTCGACTCCTTCACGACCCGTTCGGTGTCGCCGTCCGGATACTCCTGGAGCGTGGAGCCGTCGGCGTCGGTCACCTTCGCGACCATGTGCGGCGAAGCCAGCTCGCCGCCGTTGGAGAGGGCGGCCGAGACCATGGCCATCTGCATCGGGGTCGCGGTCACCTCGAACTGGCCGATGCCGGTCAGCGCCGTCTGCGCCTTGTCCATGCCGGTCGGATACACGCTCTCCGACGCCCGCACCGGCACGTCCAGCTTCGCCGTGTCGAACCCGAAGGCGTCCGCCATCGCCTTCAGCTTGTCCTGGCCGAGATCGGCCGCGACCTTCGCGAAGACGTTGTTGCACGAGTACTGGAGGGCGGTGCGCAGCGTGGCGTTCTCGCAGGGGGCCGAGGGGTTCTCGTTCGACAGGACGGTGCTCGTGTTCGGCAGGGTGTACGGGTCGGGGCTGTCGGTGGGGTCGTCGACCGAGTCGTACAGGCCGTTCTCCAGCGCCGCCGAGGCCACCACCAGCTTGAACGTCGAACCGGGCGGCAGCGGCTGCCGCAGCGCCCGGTTGACCAGCGGCTTGGTCTTGTCGTCGAGCAGCTTCTGCCAGGCGTCGCCGTCGTTCGTCCCGCTGATGTCGGAGGGATCGTACGAGGGGGAGGAGGCCATCCCCAGGATCCGCCCGGTCCCCGGGTCCATCGCGACCGCCGCGCCCCGGTCGTCACCGAGTGCCTCGACGGCGGCCTTCTGCACGTCCGGGTCGATGGTCGTGAGCACATCGCCGGGGGACGCCTGCTCACCGGTGAGCAGATCGGTGGGATTCTTCAGCCGGTCGTCCGTGCCGTCGAGGACATCGCTGTAGATGCCTTCCAGCTGGGTGGCGCCGTAGGCCTGCGAGCTGTAGCCGGTGACCGCCGCGTACAGCTCGCCCTGGGTGTAGGTGCGCTTGTAGCGGAGGTCGTCGCCGTCCGTCTCCTTCGAACCGGTGACCGGTGAACCGGCCACGATGATGTCGCCGAGCGGCTGCGCGTACTGCGCGATGGTGTTCCGCCGGTTGTGTTCGTCGTCTGCGAGCGCCCGGCCGTCGTACGCCTGCACCCAGGTCGCCCGCACCAGCAGGGCGAGGACCATGAGCAGACAGAAGACCGAAGCGCGCCTGATCGTCTTGTTCATCCCGATGGAGGGACGAGCGGGAGCGCCGGAGTCGTTCCCGTTCGTGTTCCTTCTCACCGGTTTCTCAGGCGCGGGAACGGATCGGCCGGACGCTACTCGTCCCCGACGAACATGCTGATCAGGCTGTGAGGTGTGTCGTCGCCGAAGAGGAGCTCGTGGAGCTGGTCTCCATCGGTGGCGGCTTCGGCGCTTCGGGGGAACATGGCCTGCTCGTATGCGGTGAGCGCGGCCTCGACGTCATCGGGGTGCGCGGCGACGGCCTTGCCGAGTTCGGCGCCGTCGAGCATGGCCAGGTTGGCGCCTTCGCCGTTCGGGGCCGAGAGGTGGGCGGCGTCGCCGAGCAGGGTCACCCCCGGCATCCGGTCCCACCGGTGCCCGACGGGCAGGGCGCTGAGGGTGCGCAGGACCGGCGGGGTCTCGCCGTCGGTGATCAGCGCGGTGAGCTCCGGTGCCCAGCCCTCGAACTCCTGCGCGATCCGTGCGGTGGCCGCTTCGGAGTCGTCGAAATCGACGGCGGCGAACCAGTCCCGCGACTCGGAGAGCGCCACGTAGGTGTGGAGGGTCCCGCCGCTCTCCCGGTGAGCCTGAATCCCCTTGCCCGGCGCGAGCGCGAAGAGTGCCCCGCCGCCGACCGCCTTCGCGGCGGCCGGGTGCCGGGTGTCGGCGTCGAACAGGTAGGTCTCGACGAACGACCTGCCGGTGTATTCGGGTGTGGCGGTGGAGAGCAGCGGCCGGACCCGCGACCAGGCACCGTCCGCGCCGACCAGCAGGCTCGTGACCACGGTGGCGCCGTCGGCGAACGTCACCTCGTGACGGCCCCCGCCGAGGGCGCGGACGCCGCTCACCTTGTGCCCCCACCGGACGGTTCCGGCCGGGAGCGATTCGAGCAGGATCCGTCGCAGCTCGCCGCGCAGCACCTCGGGGCGTCCACGCGCGCTGTCGTCGTCGAACAGTACGGTCCCGTCCGGGGCGAGGACCCGTGTCGCCTCGCGGCCCTCGAGGACGAGGCCGCGGAACTCGTCCATCAGGTCCGCCGCCCGGAGGGCGGGCTGGCCGTTCTCCTCGTGGATGTCGAGCATCCCGCCCTGCGATCGCGCCGTCGCGGAGGCCTCCGCCTCGTAGACCGTCGCCGGTATGCCGTGTACGTGGAGGACGCGGGCGAGGGTCAGCCCGCCGAGTCCCGCGCCGATGATCGTGACGTGAGTGGTCATGGTGCTTCCTTCCGTGTCGCCGCCTCCCGGGCGAGGCACCCGGAGCATCTGTGGAATGTCGTTCCACAGGAAGCGTGGAGCGGCGTTCCAGGGATGTCAAGCTGGAATGGGGTTCCAGGCATGTGTCAGGATGTGCGCATGGCAACCAGGGCGCGTCGCACCGAGCGACGCGAGGAGCCGCTCTCACGCGAGCGCATCGTCGAGGCCGCCGTCGGGCTGCTCGACGCGGCGGGTGAGGGCGGGCTGACGTTCCGGGCGCTTACCGAGCGCCTCGCCACCGGGCCCGGGGCGATCTACTGGCATGTGGCGAACAGGGGCGAGTTGCTCGACGCCGCGACCGAGGCCGTCGTGGCCGCCGCTCTGGTCGTCCAGCCCTCCGGGGCTCCGGGGCCGCCGCACCCGCCGCGCTCACCGCAGGGGGAGATCCGCGCTGTCGCTCTCGGGCTGTTCGACGAGGTCGAGGCGCACCCGTGGCTGGCCGCACAGCTCGCCACGCAGCTCTCCCGCAAGCCCTGGCAGTCGGTGACGCCGCGGATCTTCGAACGCATCGGCCGGCAGGTCCGTGCGCTGGGGGTGCCCGAGGGCAGCCGGTTCACGGCGACCTCCGCGCTGGTGCACCACATCCTCGGCGCCGCCGGGCAGAACGCCGCGAACACCGAGAGCGCCCGTACTCTCGGGCCCGACGCGGACCGCGGCGAGTTCCTCGACGCCGTGGCCGGGGCATGGGAAGAGCTCGATCCCGACGACTACCCGTTCACCCGGGCCGTCGCGGCCGAGATGCGCGACCACGACGACCGGGCGCAGTTCCTCGCAGGGGTCGATCTCGTCCTCGCCGGCATCGCCGCGGTGCACCCGCCCGCCACGTAGCCGCCTCGGCCGGACGCCCGGGGCGTGGGGAGGCGGCCTGCGGGGCTGTCAGAGCCTGCGGGTCGCGAGGGTGAGCCGGTCGCGGGCGTCGAAGAGGGCGTCCTTGACCATCTGCTCGTGCGCCGGCGTGAGCCGGGCGACCGGCACCGAGCAGCTGATCGCGTCGCGCGCCGGAGTGCGGTACGGGATCGCGACGCCGAAGCAGCGCAGCCCCAGGGTGTTCTCCTCGCGGTCCACCGCGTAACCCTGCTCGCGGATCAGGTGCAGCTCCTCGATCAGCTTCTCGCGGTCGGTGAGGGTGTGCTCCGTCAGCGCCGGCAGTGTCTCGGGCAGCATCTTGCGGACCTGCTCGTCGCTGTGGGTGGCCAGCAGGGCCTTGCCGAGCGAGGTTGAGTGCGCGGGCAGCCGGCGGCCGACACGGGTGAAGGGCCGCAGATAGTGCTGGGACTGCCGGGTGGCGAGGTACACCACGTTCGTCCCGTCCAGCCGGGCCAGGTGGATGGTCTCCGTGGTGTCGTCGGAGAGCCGGTCCAGCGTGGGGCGGGCGGCCGCGACGACCTCGTCGCCGTCGATGTACGAGGTGCCGACGAGCAGGGCGCGTACGCCGATCCCGTACCGCGTGCCCGTGGCGTCGGTCTCCACCCAGCCGAGCTCCACCAGCGTCCGCAGCAGCATGTAGAGGCTGGACTTGGGGTAGCCGACCGCTTCCTGCACCGCGGCCAGCGAGTGCATACCGGGGCGCCCCGCGAAGTATTCGAGGAGTTCCACCGTCCGTACAGCGGACTTGACCTGTGCCCCACCGGACTCGCCAACCGACATGCCTTATGTCCCTTCCAGCCTGCTTGTACGACCCTGCGACTTCTTGCCAACACGGAACGCCCGGAAATAGAGTTCCTGCGTATTCACGTTCAGGAACGCTGTTCAGAATACCGAACAACCTCTCCTGTGTGGCAGTGGAACGGAAGGAAATACGGTGGCAGCAGCACCAGTCTGGAGCGTCGACCCCCGAACGGGGAACCCGCGTGAGCAGGTTGCGGTGGAGGCTACAGCGGAGGAGGTCGACCGCGCGGTCCGGGCGGCGCACGCCGTTCGCGGAGCGCTGGCCGACCGCACCGTGCGCGCCGCGTTCCTCCGCACCGCGGCCGACCTCCTCGCCGAGGCCCAGGAACACGTCATCGAGGCCGCCGACGCGGAGACCGCGCTCGGCCCCGCCCGGCTGACCGGCGAGCTGGCCCGCACGGCGGCCCAGCTGCGCGCCTTCGCGGAGGTCGTCGACGAGGGCGCGTACCTCGACATCCACATCGACCACGAGGACGGCAGCCGCACCCCGCCGTGGCCGGACCTGCGCCGCTACAAGATCCCGCTCGGCGTCGTCGCCGTCTACGCGGCCAGCAACTTCCCGCTCGCCTTCTCCGTCCCCGGCGGTGACACCGCGAGCGCGCTCGCCGCGGGCTGCCCGGTCGTCGTCAAGGCGCACCCCGACCACCCCGCGACCTCGGAGATCTGCGCCTCGCTCCTGCGCAGGGCCGCGGCGCAGCACGGTCTGCCCGAGGACGTCCTGACCGTGGTCCACGGCTTCGAGGCGGGTGTCGAGCTGGTGAAGCACCCGCTCGTCTCCGCCGCCGGATTCACCGGCTCGATCCGTGGTGGCCGCGCCCTGTTCGACGCGGCGGCCGCCCGGCCCACCCCGATCCCCTTCCACGGTGAGCTCGGTTCGCTCAACCCCGTCGTCGTCACCGAGGCGGCCGCCGCCGAGCGCGGTGAGCAGATCGGTGCCGGCCTCGGCGGCTCGATGACCATGGGCGCCGGACAGTTCTGCACCAAGCCCGGCTTCGTGTTCGCCCCGGCCGGAGAGGCGGGCGACCAGCTGCTGAAGTCGCTGACCGAGACGGTGAGCGGTACGGGCGCCGGGGTCATGCTCGACCACCGGATGCGCGACGCCTTCGTCCACGGGGTGGCCGAGCGGGCCGCGCTCCCCGACGTCGAGGCCCCGGTGACCCCGGGCGCCGGCGGCGAACACACGGTCTCCGCGGGCTTCTTCACCGTGCCGGCGCAGCACCTCGCCCAGGAGGGACCGCACGACGCGCTCCTGGAGGAGTGCTTCGGCCCGGTCACCGTCGTGGCGCGCTACGACTCCGCGGACGAGATCACCGCCGTGCTGTCGCGCCTCCCGGGGAACCTCACCGCCACCCTCCAGATCGCCACGGAGGAGGCCGACGGCAGCGCCGCCGGACTGCTGGCCGAGCTCACCCCCGTGGCCGGACGCGTCCTGGTCAACGGCTGGCCGACCGGCGTCGCCGTCGCCCCCGCCCAGCACCACGGCGGCCCCTACCCGGCCACCACCTCCACCTCCACCTCGGTCGGCGCCACCGCGATCGAGCGCTGGCTGCGCCCGGTCAGCTACCAGTCCACGCCTGAGGCGCTCCTGCCGCCGGAGCTCCGCGAGGACAACCCGCAGAACCTGCCGCGCCGGGTCGACGGGCGCCGCGCATGACGGCCGTACAGCTTCCCGAGCTCCCCTTCGCCCTGGAGCCCTTCGGGCCCGAGGGCGGATGGACGTACGAGGAAGGCGTGCTGACCGGTACGGCCGGGGCGAAGCAGGACCGTTTCGTCCCGCCCGGCGGCGACTCCCTGGAGCCCGCGTCCGACGCGCCGCGCCTGCTGGGCCCGGCGCCGGAGGGCGACTTCCAGCTGATCGCCCGGGTGCGGGTCGGCTTCGCCGCCGCCTTCGACGCGGGGGTCCTCTACCTCCACGTCGGGGAGCGGGACTGGGCGAAGCTCTGCCTGGAGCTCTCCCCGGAGCGCCCGACGATCTGCACCGTGGTCACCCGCGGTCACTCGGACGACGTGAACTCCGCGGTCGTGGAGGGGGACAGCTCCTGGCTGCGCCTCAGCCGCATCGGCGACGCCTTCGCCTTCCACGCCTCGGCGGACGGTGAACGGTGGACCTTCGTCCGGCTGTTCACCCTCGGCACGGCGGAGGAGCGGGCCGCGGCCCGTATCGGCTTCCTCGCCCAGTCACCCACCGGCGACGGCTGCACGGTGACGTTCGACCGGATCGCCTTCCGGCCCACCGGCCCCGGCGACCTGCGCGACGGCAGCTGACCGAGCACACGTACACCCACCGAGGGCCCGGATCCGAGAGGATTCCGGGCCCTCCGGGCGGTGCCCGGTGTTCACCTGCGCGTCACCCGGAATCCTCCTGCAATCAACCCGCCTTTCTCACGGCTTCCTCATGCGGCCTTGATTGCGTGTCCGTGCCGGCCCGGTCCGGCACGTAGACGCAAGGAGGCGCATGGTGTCGCGACCCGACATGACCGCACCCCGTGGGTCCCGGGACGGCGACGCCCCGGCCCCCGGGGACGGCCAGCCGCTGCACGTGGCGAGCAGACTGCACGCGTTCAACCGGTTCGAGCTGAAGTACCTCGTCCCGGTCGAGCAGGCCGCCGGGATCCGGGAGGAGCTCGGCGAGCGGATGGACCGGGACCTCAACAGCCCGGTGGGCGGCTACGGGGTCTGGAGCCTGTACTACGACAGCCCCGAGCTGCGGTTCTACTGGGAGAAGATCGAAGGCCTGAAGTTCCGCCGCAAGCTGCGGATCCGGCACTACGGCGACCTCGACGGGGTCACCGAGGAGTCGCCGGTGTGCGTGGAGATCAAGCAGCGGGTCAACCGCGTGACGCAGAAGCGGCGCATCACCCTCCCGTACGCCACCGCCAGGAGGCTGTGCGACGCCCGGGAGATGGTGGAGCACTCGCCCGAGGAGAGCCCTTTCGTCCAGGAGGTGCTCGACCTCGTCATCCGGCTGAACCTCCGGCCGACGGCGATCACCGGATACCAGCGCGAGGCGCTGGTCGGCCGCGCCTCGGACACGGGGCTGCGGGTCACCTTCGACCGGCGGGTCCGGGGCCGGGACCGCGACTTCCACTTCGGGACCGCCACGCCGGAGAACCGGTTCACCATCCCGCCCCACATGACGGTGATGGAGATCAAGGTCAACGAGCGCACACCGCACTGGATCACCGACCTGGCCGCGCGCCGGAATCTGAACCTGGTGCGGATCAGCAAGTACGTGCAGTCCATCGAGGCGTTCGGCCTGGCGCCCAGGTCGGTCTTCCACGTCGACGAGGCGGACTGTCCGCCTCCCACCCCCCACACCCGGCTGCCACTGGGGCAGCCGGCGGCGCCGCACGCGCCGGTGAAAGCAGGAGCACAGTGAACTTCGATCTGCAGGAACTCAGCGGGACGTTCAGCGTCGCCGACGTGGTCGCCGCCATGGCGCTGTCGTTCGTCCTGAGCACGGTGATCGGCTACACCTACCGGTACACCCACCGCAACGTCTCCTACAGCCAGTCGTACGTCCAGACGCTGGTCATCGTCGGCATGATCGTCGCCCTGATCATGCTGGTGGTCGGCTCGAACCTGGCACGGGCGTTCTCCCTGGTCGGCGCGTTGTCCGTCGTCCGGTTCAGGAACGCGGTGAAGGAGACGAGGGATGTCGGCTTCATCTTCCTGGCGATGGCGATCGGCATGGCCTGCGGTGCCCGTTTCTACACGCTGGCCGCCGTCGGCGCCGTCGTGATCTGCGTCGTGATCCTCGTGATGTTCAAGTTCAACTGGTTCGCCCTGAACGTCCAGCGCCAGGTCGTCAAGGTCCAGGTCCCCGCGGGCGAGGACTACACGCCCGCCATCCGTGACGTGCTGATCAAGTACACCAGCGAGTTCGAGCTGGTGAGCACGGAGACGATCCGGGGCGGAGCCCTGAACGAGGTGTTCTACACCGTGCGGATGAAGAAGGGCACGGAACCCGGCGACCTCGTCACCGCCCTCCAGGAGCGCACCTCCGGGCAGCGGGTGACGGTGCTGACCGGTTACGACACCACCGACCTGTGATGAGCGGCGGTACGACGCCGGTCCGCCGGCGGCGGCTCAAGGACCGCCTCCCGGTGCGCCTCCGGCACCACTGGAAGCCGGCCGGAGCGCTGTGCGTGGGGCTCGCCCTGCTCGTGTACGCCTTCGGGGACGCCCGGGTCTCGCCGTACGTCACCTCCTCGTCCCGCGTGGAGGCCGACACGATCACCGAGAACGTCGAGGGCACGGTCGGCCTCTACGACACCACGGTCAAGCACTCCATCCAACTGCAGTACGAGCAGACCGACTTCGACAAGATGATGAAGGAGTTCGAGGACGAGGGCACCAAGGACACCATCGAGGCCGACCTCACCATCGACGGGGTCTTCCTCCAGGACGTGGGGATCCGCCTGAAAGGGAACTCCACCCTGATGTCCCTGCGCGGCGACGAGGGCGGCGCCGGTGGCGGCCGGATGCCCGGCGCAGCCGGGCAGGGCGCCCCGCAGCAGCAACAGGGCGGCGGGGGCCAGGACCGCGGCCGGGACACGGACGGCGGCGGTCCTGGCGCCGGGGGCGCCGCGGGCGGTACGGCCAACGGCGGCGCTGCCGGGGGCCGTGCGGGCGGCGGGGGAGGGATGACGCAGTACGACCTCTCCGCCGGGAAGCCGGAGGAGCTCCCCCTGCTCATCAAGATCGACGAATACGTCGAGGGCCGCGCCTACCAGGGCGAGCGGGAGATCTCCCTGCGTCCGGGCAGCGACGCGCAGGTGCCGCTGAACGAGGCCCTGGCGCTGTCGCTGACGGACGAGGGCGGGGCGACGGCCGAGCGGTACGGCTTCACCACGGTGGCCGTCAACAACGGCCCGGCGGTCACCAGGCTCATGGTCGAGAACCCCGACACCGAGTACGCCGAGGCCATCGACGGCAACGGGATCCTGTACAAGGCGAGGGCGGGCGGCAGCTTCGCCTACCGAGGTGACGACCCCTCGGACTACGAGACGTCCTTCCGCCAGCTGAACAAGGTCGGGAGCCAGGACCTCTCGCCCGTCATGAAGCTCATCAAGTGGGTGGACGAGGCGTCGGACGAGGAGTTCGCCGCCGACCTCGGCAAGCACGTCGACATCGAGTCCTTCTCCGCTTACGTCGCCGCGCAGAACCTCCTGATGAACTTCGACGACATGGCGGGGCCCGGCAAGAACTACCTGCTCTGGTACGACCTGGACACGAAGAAGTTCTCCGTCCTCGGATGGGACTACAACCTCACCTTCAGCGGGGACGCCGAGGCCGGACCGGACGACTCGATGAGCATGGGCGGCCGCCCCGGCGGCGCGGCCGCGGACACGCAGGGCGGCGGTGAGGCAGCACAGGGCGGAGCCGCCGAGGGCCAGGGCGGCATGCCCGCTCCTCCCGAAGGGGCACCGGAGGGGATGCCGGGAGGCACCGGTGAGGGCGGCCCGCAAGGCGGCTTCCCCGGCGGCGCGGCCGGCGAGGGCCGGGACGGAGAGGGCGGCCAGGCCGGCGGCGGCATGAGCGGCCACGAGCTGAAGGACCGCTTCCTGGAGCTCGGCGCCCTGGACCCCGCGTACAAGAAGGCCTACAAGGAGCTGTACGAGAAGTTCTTCGGCTCCGGCGCGGCGATCGAGGCGCTCGACGACATCTCCGGTCAGGCCGAGAGGGCCGGTGTCGACGCGGCGGACCTGAAGCAGGCCGTGGCCACGCTGCGCGCGACCGTCACCGCGCGGACCGAGGCGCTGGCGAGGGACACGGAGGTGACCGGTTGACCACCGGCGCCCCGGACCCGGGTCCCCCCGATCCGGTCCGGGCGCCGGTACACCCGTGACCGCGTTCCCGTCCGTTCCGTACGGTTGGAGCCCCCTCCCCAGCCCTCTCCCGAGCCCCCGGCCGACCCGGCCCGCACACGACCCCGCACCACCCGAGGTGAACCCTGTGGCCTCAGCCCGGCACACTGTTCTGGTCGTCGAGGACGACCCGAGCATCCGCACCCTGCTCACCTCCGCCCTGCACGCCGCCGGTTACGCCGTCGTATCCGCGGGAACCGGGCAGGAGGCGCTGGCCGGGACGGGCCGCAGCGGGCCGGACCTGATCGTGCTGGACGTGATGCTCCCCGACACCGACGGTTTCACGGTCACGCGCGAACTGCGCGCCCGGGGCATCTACACCCCGGTCCTCTTCCTCACCGCACGCACCGATGTCGAGGACCGCATCATCGGCCTCAGCTCGGGCGGGGACGACTACGTCACCAAGCCCTTCCACGTCCAGGAGGTCCTGCTGCGGGTGCGCGCCATCCTCCGCCGCAGCGCCGGGCCACGCGCGGCACCGCCCGCCGAGCGGCCGCCCCTGCGCTACGCCGACCTCACCCTCGACGAGGAGGCACACGACGTGCACCGCGCAGGGCAGCGGGTGCCGCTGTCGCCGACGGAGTTCCGGCTGCTGGCCTGCCTCATGGCGCAGCCCGGGAAGGTGCTGGAGAAGCAGCAGATCCTGCAGAAGGTCTGGCACCACGACTTCGCCGGCGACACCCGCATCGTCGACACCTACATCAAGAACCTGCGCCGCAAGATCGACCGGACCGAACCGCCGCTCATCCACACCGTGCGGGGCGTCGGATACTGCCTGCGCCTGCCCCGGGACCGCACGGCGTGAGAGGGATACCGAGGCGCCTTCGCCCCCGTTCCCTGCGCACCCGGCTGGTGCTGATCGCCACGGTCCTGGCCACGGTGGCGGTGCTGGTGTGCCAGGCCACCGGGCTGACCCTCATGCGCTCCTGGCTCATCGGTCAGGTCGACGACCGGCTCACCGACTTCCGCCCGCCCTCGCCCGTCTACCGGGACATCGCCGCAGGCACCGGCCCCTCCCACCGGCCGCCCCCGCACGAGACCCTGCCCTCGGACTTCCGCGTCTACTTCTACGATGCCGAGGGCCGCCTGCTGCCCGACTCGCTCGGCAGCGGCCGGGGCGAACCACGCCTGGCCGAGGCCGTCACCGCGCGCGAGGCCGCGGACGGGCGCCCCGCCACGGTGCCCGCCCGGGACGGCGACGGTGACTGGCGCGTGGTCGCCGACTCCGGACCCGAAGGCATGCGCGCCGTCGTCGCCCTGCCGCTGGACAGCGTGCGCGAAGCCACGTCCAGACTGCTCTGGTTCAGTCTGGCCGTCGGGGCGGTCACCGCGACCGGAGTGATGCTGCTGGGCGGAACCGCCGTCCGGCTCGGCCTCCGGCCGCTGACGCGCGTCGAACACACCGCCCGGCGCATCACCAGCGGTGAATTCGAACAGAACGCCACCGACACCAGCCCGGACACGGAGGTCGGCCGCCTCGGCATCGCCTTCAACACCATGCTGGACCAACTGCGCGCGGCCCTGCACCGCAAGGACAGGACGGAACGCAGGCTGCGCCGCTTCATGGCGGACGCCGGGCACGAACTGCGCACCCCCCTGACCTCCCTCCAGGGGTTCGCCGAACTCCTGCTGGACGACCCGCACATGTCCCCGCGCCGCAGACACGAGGCCCACGAGCTCATCGCGCAGAACGCCGACCGGATGAGCCGCCTGGTCGACAGCCTCTTCCTGCTGGCCAAGCTCGGTGACGCCCCCACCACCGAGCACGGCCCCGTCGACCTGCTGTCGCTGGCCGCGGACGGCATCGCCTCCTCGGCCGTACGCCACCCCGGGCGGCGCGTCGCCCTGGCCCCCCTCGGGGCGCGGGACAGCGACGGGCCGGGGGAGCTCGACGTCGTGGAAGGCTCCGGCGACCCCCATCAGCTCGCCCAGGTGCTGTCCAACCTCCTCGACAACGCCTGCACCCACACCCCGCCCGGCACCCGGCTCCGGGTAGGTGTCGGGAGCCTGCGCGCCGGCCCCCGTACGGGAGGAGCCGACCGGCCCGGCCGTACGAGCGTCAATCCGCCCCTGCCCTCCGGCGCCACGGCCCACGTCATCGAGGTCGTCGACGACGGCCCCGGACTCACACCCCAGGACGCCCAGCAGGTCTTCGACCGCTTCTTCCGGGCACCATCAGCCTCAGGCGTCCCTCGTGACAGCGGATCGGGCCTGGGCCTCGCCATCGCCTCGGCGATCGCCGAGGCCCATGGAGGCCGCCTGGAACTCGACACCCGCCCCGGCGAAGGCTGCACCTTCCGGCTGCTGCTCCCGGCCGGCACCTCCTGAGCCGGTCACCTGCCGAAGTGCCCTGACGCATACGGCAATTACTCCTTCCGGCCCGGCAGGATCCAGGTACCGGCCCCCAGCCGCGCGGCCGCCGTGGTCCGCAGCGCGTCGAGCAGTCCGCGCAGCGCGGGCTGCTCGGCCGGGGACGACTCCCGTACCGCCGCGTGGATCGACCTGACGGGCTCCGGGCCGCAGACCCTCCGGACGGCCACACCGGGGTGGGGGCCGCCGATCCCGAGTTCCGGGACCAGGGTGATGCCGAGCCCCGCGGCCACGAACGCCCGTGCCGTGGCGTGGTCCTCGCTCTCCACCACGAACCCCGGGCTGAACCCCGCCGACGCGCAGGCGTCGAGAACGGGGTCCAGACAGGGGCCCGGCCGGTCGCTCCTGATCCACGGCTCGTCCGCGAGGCCGCTCATCTCGATCTCCTCCTGTGCGGCGAGCCGGTGATCCTCCGGCAGCACGGCGAGATAGCGGTCGTCGAGCAGGGGGACGAACCGGATGCCGTCGACGGGCGGCAGGCCGTGCGGACGGACCACGAGGGCCAGATCGGCACGTCCGTCCCTCACCTCCGGCAGCGGGTCCTCCGGATCGCTCAGCTTCAACTCGGTCAGCACGCCCGGGTGTCCGCGGCGGAACCGTGCCAGCGCCGGAGCCATCAGCGCGGCACCCGCGCTCGCGAAGTAGCGGATGGCGATCCGCCCCGTCCGTCCGGCCCTCAGGTCGGCCAGCGCGGTCTCCGCCTCGGCGACGTGGTCGCCGATGAGGGTCGCGTACTCGTTGAGCAGTCGCCCCGCATCCGTCGGCCGTACGCCCCGCCCGGACCGCTCCAGGAGCGTGATCTTGGCCTCCTTCTCCAGCGCCGCCATCTGCTGGCTGACCGCGGAGGGCGTGTACCCGAGATTACGTGCCGCCGCGGTGACCGACCCACTGGTGACCACCGCGCGCAGGAGCTGCATCCTTCGCACATCAAGCATGTAGTACAGCTTAACGCCGCATGCAAACTTTTTCGCTTGTCTTACTCAAGTCATCAGGGCACTGTTCAAAGCCGGACACCTGCCAGGAGGCGAACAGTGCTCAGCGGTCAGCGAGGAACCCTTATGCGCATGGCTCTTCTCGCCCTCTTGTGGGGCTCGAGCTTTCTCTGGATCAAGATCGCCCTGAACGGCGGCCTCTCCCCCCTGCACATCACGGTCATCCGGTGCGCCCTCGGCGCGGCCGTCCTCCTGGCACTCGCCCGCTCGGCCCGCCAGCGACTCCCGCGCTCCCGCAGGACCTGGGCCCATCTCGTCGTGGCCGCCGTCTTCTGCAACGTCCTGCCCTTCTTCCTCTTCAGCGTCGGCGAGCAGACCGTCGACTCAGGGGTGGCGGGCGTCCTCAACGCCACAACCCCCCTCTGGTCCATGGGGATCGGCCTCGCCCTCGGCACGGAGCGCGGGCGGCACCCCCTGCGCCTGACCGGCCTCCTCCTCGGCTTCGCCGGTGTGCTGCTCGTCTTCGCCCCGTGGCAGGAGAGCGGCCTGACCAGTTGGGGCGCGCTGCTCCTCCTCGCCGCCGCCGTGAGCTACGCCGTCGCCTTCGCCTACATGGCCCGTCATCTCCTCGGCCGGGACGGCGCCCCCCTCGCCCTGTCCGCGGCCCAGCTCGTCGCCGCGACCGGCCTGACCACACTGGCCCTTCCCGCAGGCCCCGGTGTGGGGGACCCGACCCTCGGTGCGCTGCTCGCCGTCGTCGCCCTGGGCATCTTCGGCACGGGTCTCACGTTCCATCTCAACTCGCGGCTCATCGCGGACGAGGGCCCCACGGCCGCGGCCACCGTCGGGTATCTGCTGCCGGTCGTCTCGGTGGCCCTGGGAGCCCTGGTCCTCGGCGAGCAGTTGAGTGCCCGCGTCGTCGCGGGCATGGCCGTGGTACTCATCGGCGTGGGCCTGACCCGCACCCGCACCCGTCAGCCCGGAGGCACTGCCGAGGGCGCCGCCGGACCGCGGCGACGCATCGGCGCCACCGCCGGGTGAATCCTGCGGCCCGGCTCAGCCTGGGCGCGAGCGCCGGCCGGGTCGGGGCACCCGCCACCCCGACCACCGGCGCGGCGGCCTCAGTGCCGGATCGGGCCGCCGACCGGGACCGGGGCGACGTGGCCGGTCGGCGGAGCGTTCCGTGCAAGGGCGAGACCGATGTCGACCAGCGAGGAACGGCCCAGGCGGGCGACTTGGGGAAGCGGGGTCCAGACCGACTCGGCGGTCTCACCGTTCGGCTCGGGCCGGAGCCGGCCGCCGGTGACACGGACCCGGTAGAAGACCCCCACGTTCTGGAGCGCGGGCCGGCCGGGCAGG
Organism: Streptomyces sp. QL37; assembly: GCF_002941025.1. NCBI lineage: Bacteria > Bacillati > Actinomycetota > Actinomycetes > Kitasatosporales > Streptomycetaceae > Streptomyces > Streptomyces sp. QL37. The sequence goes on from NZ_PTJS01000001.1 coordinate 6,842,914, forward strand.
CGGCGTTCGCCCGCCGGGATCACCCTCGAGTCAACGCCCAGCAGGCGCTCGACCACCGCGTCCAGACCGGTCTCCTCGGCGACCTCGCGGATCACCGCGTCGAACGGATCTTCGGCGTGCTCGACCCCGCCACCCGGAAGAGTCCAGTTGGCCTCGCCGTCCTGCCGTACGTGACGGGCGAGCAGCACCCGCCCGTCCTCGATGCACACGGCGTACGCCGCCAGTCGCAGATCCATCCCCGGAGGCTACGGGGCTCAGTCCCGCCGCGCCGTGCTGTTGGCGCCGTCGACCGCCTCACGGACGATGTCGGCGTGCCCGGTGTGCTGGGCCGTCTCCTGGAGGAGGTGCAGCAGGATCCTGCGTACCGGCCAGTGGTGGACGACCCCCGGCTCCCAAGGGGCCTCCGGCAGGGGGACCTCCGCGTCAGGGTCCGCCTTCGAGGCGGCCTCGTCGGTGGCGCGGGCGGCCTCCTCGTACGCGGCGAGGAGGCCGGTGACCGTCGCACCCTCGGGCGCCTGGTACTGGGTCATGTCCCACATGCCGTCCGGGGTCCGGCCTGTGGCGTCGGTGAGGATGCGCGTCCAGACCCGCTCGCCCCGGGTGAGGTGGTTCAGGATGCCGCCGAGCGTCAGCTCGCTCACCGTGGACCGCTCGCCGAGCTGAGCGTCCGTGACGCCCCGCACGGTGATGAGGAGGAGCTTGCGAGCCTCGCGCAGGCCCAGGAGGATGCCTTCGGTCTCTGGGGTCATGGCCGCAGCCTGGCAGGCGAACAGGACGGAGTCCGTCCTGTTCGCCCTTTCCCGGTCGGGCCGTCGTCGGCTGTCCGACCCGGTCGCCGGCACGTCCCCGTCCGCCGCGATCTCCACCCCACCGGTGGCGTGTGCGGACCACTGAGGGGCCCGGATGCCGACGGTCTCGTCATCCCCGGTCACTCCGTGCCCAGGTAGTAGCCGACCCGGGGCGGCCGGAGCCTCTCGTTCGGATCATGCCGGATCCGGACGAAGGGACCTGGTCGTGACCGGAGTTCTGCCAGACCACGTCGAGCGGGTCGACCGTGTCGTGCATCAGGGCCGGCAGCCGGAACCCGGTCGGGTGGGGAGCGGTGTGGAGGCGCCGTGCGGTGGAGTCATCCTTGCGCCAGATCATCTCCGCCTGCCGGGCGCCGGCAGATCGGCGGAGAGCGCCGGGCCGCCCTTGGCCGCTTGTCGGAGCGGGCCTCCTGGTCGTACCGGATGCGGCCCGGCTTGGATCGGTCTCACCTGCCTTCCGCCGGGAATCAGCCGCCCCGTCCGCACGTTGAACGGGCGGCGGAGGCTCCTCCGCGCCGCTACAGCAGAACTGGAGAGCAGAAGAGTCATGCGCGTCGAGATATGGAGCGACATCGCCTGCCCGTGGTGCTACGTCGGAAAGGCGCGCTTCGAGAAGGGGCTGGCCGGGTTCGCCCACCGTGACGAGGTCGAGGTGGTCCACCGCTCCTTCGAGCTCGACCCGGGGCGGGCCAAGGGCGACACCGAACTGGTGATCGACATGCTGGCCCAGAAGTACGGGCGCAGCCCCGAGGAGGCCCGGGCCATGGAGGGCAACGTCGCGGCGAACGCGCAGGCCGAGGGGCTCGGCTACCGCACCGAGGGGCGTGACCACGGCAACACCTTCGACATCCACCGGCTGCTCCACCTCGCCAAGGCCCGCGGACGCCAGGACGAACTGCTGACGCTCGTCTACCGGGCGAACTTCGCAGAGGAGCGCTCGGTCTTCGACGACGCGGTGCTCGCCGACCTGGCCGTCGAGGCGGGGCTCGACGCCGACGAGGCGCGTGCGGTGCTGGCCGACCCCGAGGCGTACGCCGACGACGTACGCGCCGATGAGCGGGAGGCGGCCGAGCTGGGCGCCAACGCCGTGCCGTTCTTCGTGCTCGACCGTCGCTACGGCATCTCCGGCGGCCAGCCCGCGGAGGTCTTCGTCCAGGCCCTGGAGCAGGCGTGGAAGGACCGCGAGGTCCCCGGCCTCACCCAGGTCGGCGGGGACGCCGCCGCCTGTGACGCGGACGGGACCTGCGAAGTGCCGTCCCGGACCGGCGCGTCCGACCAGCGCGTATAAGGACTCCTTTGGCGCGCCGCCCGAACTCGCGTGATTGACGTGGGGTTGGGCGGCCGTCAGGCTGGCCCGCATGGAGACTTCTGCGATCGACCGGGCCAGGGACACCGAATTCGCATCCGGGACCACCTATCTCAACACCTCCAGCTGCGGGCTGCTGCCCCGTCGTGCCGTCGAGGCCGTCACAGCGCTGGCAGCCGACAGCGCCGTGGGCGTCAGGGGCGGTGTGGGCAGCTTCGACTCGGTGGACGCCGCGCGCGCCGGCTTCGCCCGGATCGCGGGCGTCGCGCCCGCGCGGGTGGCCGTCGGCGGTTCCGTCGCCGCCCATGTGGGGGTCGTCGCGGCCTCCCTCCCCGTGGGGGCCGAAGTCCTCGCGCCGACGGGGGAGTTCAGCTCGGTCGTCAGTCCCTTCGCCGTACGCGGTGATCTGAGGATGCGGTATGTCCCGCTGGCCGAGCTGGCCGACGCGGTGCGGCCCGGGACCGCGATCGTCGCCTTCTCGGCCGTCCAGTCCTCCGACGGCCGGGTCGCCGACGTGGACGCGGTCCGCGCGGCCGCGGCCGCGCACGGGGCCCGCACGATGCTCGACGCCAGCCAGTCGGCGGGCTGGCTGCCGCTGGACGCCGGAGCGTACGACTACACGGTCACCGGCGGGTACAAGTTCCTGCTGTGTCCCCGGGGCACGTCGTTCCTGACCGTGACCGAGGAGGCGCAGCCGACCCTGCCGGCCCTCTACGCCGGCTGGGTCGCGGCCGAGGACCGATGGAACAGCACCTACGGGCCGGTCGAGAAGCTCGCCGTCGACGCCCGGCGCTTCGACGAACCGGTCGCGTTCCTCGCCTACCACGGGGCCGAGCAGTCGCTGGATCTGCTGGCCGAGGTCGGGGTGGGCCCCGTGTACACGCACGCCACCGGGCTCGCCGCCCGCTTCCGGGAGGGGCTCGCGTCGATCGGCCACGAGGCGGTGCCGGGCACCTCCGCCATCGTCGCCGTGCCCGGCCTGGGCGCCCGTGAGCCCGACCTGGCCGCGGCCGGGGTGATGGTCTCGGCGCGTGCGGGGAATCTGCGGGCGGCCTTCCACCTCTACAACACCGAGGCCGACGTCGACCGCGCCCTGGACGTGCTGGCCGCCTAGGCCTTTCGTCCGGATCAGGCCAGGCCCCGCGAGCCCGGGATGCTCCGGACGAGAGGCCCTAAGGGCAGTCCCCGGTCCCGGCGCAGAGGTTCTCCTCCACCTTGGCGAGCAGCCGGGTCAGCTCCGCGCGCTCGGCCGGGCCCAGCCCCGCGAGGGTGTGCTCCTCCAGGCCCGCCCAGGCGCCGCGCACCTCGTCGTGCAGGGCGCAGCTCTCGTCGGTCGCCTCGACCAGGACGGCCCGCCGGTCGTCCGGGTCGGGGCGGCGGCGCACATGCCCGGCCTGTTCGAGGCGCTGGAGCATCTTGGTGACGGTGGACGGGTCGAGGTCCATGGCCTTGATCAGCTCGGCCTGGCGGGCCGCCCCGGTGTCCCACAGGTGCATCATCAGGAACTCCTGGCCCGGATAGAGCCCGAGCCCCTTGAGCATGCGGCCCGCCGTGATCCTGTGCAGCCGGGCGACCCGTGACACGGCATGGCTGACGGGGCCGCCGAGGGCCGCACTCGGCAGCCGTCCGACGCGGGCGGCATCGGCGGGGGCGGTGCTGTCGTCCTTCATCGGGCTCCTCGGGGCGGTGTCGCGGCCCGGTGGGTGCCGGGGTTCATGACGTCCTCGTGAACTTTACCTTGGTCGGCCAATTAATAGGTTACAGTGACCGGACACCCAGTTACTTGGCCGACCATGTAAATGTCTCGGAGGCTTCCATGACCACCGTGTTCGACCCCGTCGACCTCTCCGGCACCCAGCTCTCCAACCGCATCGCCCTCGCGCCGATGACCCGCAGCCGGGCCGGGGAGGGGGGTGTCGCCACCGACCTCACCGTCGACTACTACACCCAGCGCGCCTCGGCCGGCCTGATCATCACCGAGGGCATCCAGCCCTCCGTGGTGGGCCAGGGATACCCCTCGACCCCCGGCCTGCACAGCGCCGAGCAGGTCACCTCCTGGCGCAGGGTGACCGACTCCGTCCACGCGGCGGGCGGCCGGATCTTCGCCCAGATCATGCACGCCGGCCGGATCGGCCACCCCGTCCTGCTGCCGGACGGTCTGATCCCGGTGGCACCCTCCCCGGTCGCCGCGCCCGGTCAGGTCTACACCCAGGCGGGCCCGAAGGACTTCGTCGAGCCGCACGAGCTCACCGACGCGGAGATCCGCGCGACCATCGGCGACTTCGTCACGGCGTCCCGCAACGCGATCGAGGCCGGCTTCGACGGCGTCGAGCTGCACGGAGCCAACGGATATCTGATCCAGCAGTTCCTGGCCCCCAACACCAACCTGCGCACCGACGAGTGGGGCGGCTCCGACGCCGCCCGCATCCGCTTCGCCGTCGAGGTGGTCAAGGCGGTCGTCGCCGAGATCGGATCCGAGAGGACCGCGCTGCGCATCTCGCCCGGGAACCCGTACAACGGCATCGAGGAGCCCGAGCCGGACGCCGTCTACACCGCGCTCGTCAGCGAGCTCGAACCGCTCGGGCTGGCCTACCTGCACGTACTGGAGCAGGCCGGCACGCGTGAGCTGACCCTCGCGCTGCGCAAGAGGTTCACGGGAACCCTCGTCATCAACGTGTTCTCCGAGGGGCCGACAGGACCCGAGCACCACACGGTCATCGACGACGGAATCGCCGACATCATCTCCTACGGCGCCCTGTTCCTCGCCAACCCCGACCTGCCGGCCCGGCTGAAGGCGGGCGGGCCCTTCAACACCCCGGACCCGTCGACCTTCTTCGGCGGCGACGCGAAGGGGTACACCGACTACCCGGCGCTGGACGCCGTCTGACGCGAACCCCGGAGCCGGGGGCCTGAAGGCGTGCGGGTCCTCGTGGCAGACTTCCGCCGTGAGTGACGACACGAAGCACGGCATACGGATCAGGCCGGGCGGCCCGGCCGACGCACCGGCCATCCTGGACATGCTCGACTCCGCGGTGGCCTGGATGAACGCCCGCGGCAACACCGAACAGTGGGGCACGGTCCCGTACTCGCAGACGTCCGGCGGCGCGGCCCGGATCGAGCGGTACACCACCGTGAACTCGCCGTACGTCGCGGAGCTGGACGGAGTGCCCGTCGGGGCGCTGGTGCTCGACTCCGGTCCCAGCCCGCAGATGCCGATCCCGGCGGCCGGAGAACCGGAGCGGTACGTGCGCCTGCTCGTCTCCGACCGCCGGCACGCCGGCCTGGGCATCGGGGCGGCTCTGCTGGCCCATGCCGTGGACGAGACCCGGCGGGCCGGCATCGGCCTTCTGCGGGTCGACTGCTGGGCGGGCGGCGGAGGCGAGCTCGTCGCGTACTACGAGCGCAACGGCTTCGCCCCCACGGAGAGCTTCCTGTCCGGGACCTGGCCGGGGCAGGTGCTGGCCCGGCGGGTCGGCTGAGACAGGTACAGGTCCGGCGGGTCGGCTGAGACGGGTACAGGTCCGGCGGGTCGGCTGAGACAGGTACAGGCCCGGCGGTGGGGCCGCCGCCCGCCCCTACGCCGAGTCCCGGCGCACCAGTTCGGTGGGGAGGATCACCGCGGCCGGGTCCTCCCCGCCGATCTGCGCCAGCAGCACCCGCACCATCTCGGCGCTGATCCGGTCCCAGGGCTGGCGGACCGTCGTCAGCTCCGGGCGCGCCGCGAGCGCCGCGGGCGAGTCGTCGAAACCGCCGACCGCGATGTCCTGCGGCACACGCCGGCCGGCCCGCTCCAGCGTGGTCAGCACCCCCTGGGCCATCAGGTCCGACGCGACGAACACGGCGTCCACGTCGGGCGCCCGCTCGAGCAGCAGCGCCGCCGCCGCCTCACCGCCCGCCCGGCTGTAGTCGCCCGGAACGATCAGGGCCTCGTCGACCGCCAGCCCGCACTCGGCGAGCGTCTCCCGGTAACCCGCCAGCCGGTCCACCCCGCCCGGGGTGTCCAGGGGACCGGTGACCGTGGCGATCCGGCGGCGCCCCGACCCGTACAGGAAACGCACCATGTCCCGGGCGCCGTGCCGGTCGTCGGCCGCCACATAGCTGACCCGCGACCCCTGCCCGAGCGGCTTCCCGCAGGCCACCAGCGGCACCCCGGCCTCGTGCAGCTGCGCCGCGACCGGGTCTCCGGAGTGGCTGGAGACCAGCAGCACCCCGTCCACGTGCCCGGCGATGTAACGCATGTTGCGGCGCCGCTCCGCCTCCGTACCCGCGATCATCAGGAGCAGCGGGATGTCGTGCGCGGCGAGCGCGGTGGTGCAGCCGCGCAGCAGCACGTTGAAGTTCGGGTCCTCGAAGAAGCGCTCCTGGGGCTCGGTCAGCAGGAACGCCACCGAGTCGGAGCGTCCGGTGATCAGGGACCGGGCGTGCCGGTTCACGGTGTAGCCGGTCCGCCGGATCGCGGACTGAACCGCGTCGAGCGCGGCCGGGCTGACGTTGTGGCCGCCGTTGAGCACCCGGGAGACCGTGCCCCGGGAGACCCCGGCCTCCCGGGCGACGTCGTGGATCGTCGGCGGTCTGCGGCGTCCCGCGCCGTTCTGTTCTGTGCGGCTCATGTTGCATGATCTTTCATCAAAGGTCGCCCTGTTGAGGAGCAGTCAGGACTTTACGGCGCCGGAGAGCAGGTCGAGGCTCCAGAACCGCTGGATCACCAGGAACAGCGCGATCAGCGGGATGATCGCCAGCAGCGCCCCGGTGATCACCAGCGTGTAGAGCGCCGGGGTGTTGGAGCCCTGCTGGAGCAGCGTGTAGAGCCCCAGGGTCACCGGGAACTTCTCGTCGTCGCCGAGCATGATGTAGGGCAGCAGGAAGTTGTTCCAGACCGCCACGAACTGGAACAGGAACACCGTCACCAGCCCCGGCAGCATCATCGGCAGCGCGATGGTCCGGAAGATCCGCCACTCGCCCCCGCCGTCCATCCGCCCGGCCTCGATCACATCGGCGGGAACGGCGGCAGCCGCGTAGATCCTGGCCAGGTAGACACCGTACGGCGAGAGGATCAGCGGCAGCAGGACCGAGAGGTACGAGTCGGTCATGTCGGCCTCGGCCAGCAGCAGGTACTGCGGCACGGCCAGGATCACGGGAGGCATCAGCACCCCGGCCAGCAGGATGTTGAAGATTGTCTCCCTGCCGCGGAAGCGGTACACCGCCAGCGCGTATCCCGAGACCGCGGACACCGCCGTGGACAGCAGGGCGCCGGCCCCGGCGTAGAAGGCCGAGTTGGCCATCCACTTCCAGTAGACCCCGTCGCGGTACTCCGTGAGGTCGGCGACGTTGTCGGTGAACCCGGAGCCGGGCAGGAAGGTGAAGGTGGAGAACAGCTCGCTGCCGGACTTCGTCGAGGCGACCAGCACCCAGACGACGGGCAGCAGGCAGTACACGGCGCCGAGGAGCAGCGCGGCCGTGGGGACGAGCGGGGGACGCGGGCGGCCGGGGGCGGCGAGGGGCCGGTTGCTCATCGTGAGCCTCCCTGCTTCGTACGGGAGTTGGCCGCCTTGAGGAAGCCGAAGGACAGGGCGAGTGTGGCGAGGGCGATGATGACCGCCTGGGCCGCCGCCGCGTGGATGTCGTTGTTGACGAAGGCGTCCTGGTAGACCTTCATCAGCGGACTCCAGGTGGTGGAGAGCGAGTTGGTGAGCGGCTTCAGGGTGGTGGGCTCGCTGAAGACCTGGAGCGTCGCGATGATCGAGAAGAAGAAGGTCAGGATCAGCGAGGGCGCCACCATGGGGATCTTGATCCGCAGCGCGATCTGGAGCTGCGAGCAGCCGTCGAGCCGCGCGGCCTCGAAGATCTCGGCGGGGATCGCCCGCAGCGACGTGTAGATCACGATCATGTTGAAGCCGGTGCCGCCCCACACCGCGATGTTGGCCAGCGAGAGGTACAGCGGCCCGCCGTCCAGCAGATCGGGCCGGGGCAGCCCCATCGCGTCGAGCAGGTAGAGGAAGGGGCTGACGTCGGGCAGATAGAGGAAGCCCCACATCAGCGCGGCGATGACGCCCGGGATCGCGTACGGCAGGAAGATCGCCAGCCTGGTGAAGCCGCGCAGCCGGAGTCCGTCGGTGTCCAGCAGCAGGGCGAAGAGCAGGGCGAGGCCGAGCATCACCGGGACGACGATCGCGCCGTAGCCCAGGATGCGGAGCGCTCCGTGCAGCAGTTCCGAGTCGGAGAGCGCGTCGGTGTAGTTGGAGAGCCCGGCCCAGATCTCCTCGCGGGCACCCTTGCCGAGCCCGAGGCCCTTGACCTCCGTCCGACGGAAGCTGAGGTACACGGCGTAGCCGATGGGCAGGGCGAAGAAGAGCAGGAACAGGACGGTGGCCGGGACCAGGAAGGCGTACGGGGCGCCCTTGACCCCGTACGCCTTCCCGCGGGGTGTGCGAGTCACTCCGAGACTCCGAAGCCCTGCTTCTTCAGGTCCGCGACGGTGGCGTCCTGCATGGCCGTCAGCGCGGCGCCGAAGTCCGACTTGTTCTTGGCCGCCGCGGCGAAGTTGTCCTTGAAGGCGCTGTACGCGACGTTGACGTTCGGCCCCCAGGCGGCCGGGGCGGTGCCCTGGGCGATCTCGGCGGCCTCGGTGTAGAAGCCGGGCTGGCCCGAGAAGTAGTCCGGCGCCTTCGAGAGCGCGCCGCCGGTCTGGGCCGATGTCGCGGCCGGGTAGATGCCCCCCTCCTTCACCAGCGCGGCGAGGGCCGCGGGGTCGGTGTTCAGCCACTTCGCGAAGGTCGCTGCGGCCTTCTTGTCCTTCGAGTCGTTGGTGACCGCCGTTGAGGAGCCGCCCCAGCTGCCGGTGACGTTCTCACCGGCCGTCCACTGGGGGAGCGGGGCCATGGCCCACTTGCCCTTGGTCTCGGGCGCGGCCGTGGTCAGGGTGCCCGGCGCCCAGACCGCGCTGACCCAGGCGACCTGCTTGCCGGTGTTGAGCGCCTTGTTCCAAGCCGGGGTGTACATCGGCTGGTTGTCGATGGCCCCCTCCTCGACCAGGCCGCCCCAGAAGTCGGCGACCTTCCGCGTGGCCGGGTCGTCGATGGCGACCTTCCACTTGTCTCCGCCCGTGGTCCACCACTTCGCGCCCGCCTGCTGGGCGAGGCCCGCGAAGAGGCCCGAGTCGTTGGACGAGAAGGTGGTGAGGTCCTTGTCCGGCGCCTTCTTCTTCAGCGCGCGGGCCGTCTCGGCGAACTCGTCCCAGGTGGTGGGCACCTTCAGGCCGTACTGCCCGAAGAGGTCCTTGCGGTAGTAGAACATCAGCGGGCCGGAGTCCTGCGGCAGGGCGTACAGGGCGTCCGAGCCGAGTGTCGTCTGCTGCCAGATCCCCTCGGCGAACTCGTCCTTCGCGTCGCCCGCCTCCTCGGATATGTCGGCGAGGACGTCGTTGGAGACCAGGGTGGGGAGTGCCTGGTACTCGGCCTGGACCAGGTCGGGGGCCTTGTGGGCCTTCGCCGCCGTGATGATCTTGGTGACGAGGTCGTCGCCGGACGCCTGCTTCTTCACCGTGACGGTGATGCCGGCCTCCTTGCCCGGGCCCTTGTTCCAGATGTCCGCGACCTTGTCCATGCCGGGCGCCCACGCCCAGTAGGTCAGCGAGGCGGGCCCGGAGGAGGCCGGCTCGTCGCCGCCGTCCGAGCCGCACCCGGAGAGCAGGGCGGTGGCGGCGAGTGCGGCGGCTGTGGACACCGCGACGGTGCGGTATTTCATGGTTTCTCCCCTGACGAGATGAACAGGCGCTGAGGGCCGACCGGCCGGAAGGGCTCTGTGAGCGTTCACAGTAGAGAAACGAAACCGACACTTGTCAATGGTTGTTGCTGTGCGGTTATGTTGGCCCTGCGCCGCCGAGAGCGTGTGTGCACGTTCCCAGAAGTTGTCCAAAAGAGCCAGGAGCTGTCCATGCCGCACTCAGAACCCACGCCGTACCCGGTCGGGCTGCACAAGCTGGCCTTCGGCGGCGACTACAACCCCGAGCAGTGGCCCGAAGAGGTCTGGCACGAGGACGTACGCCTGATGCGGGAAGCGGGCGTGACCATGGTCAGCGTCGGGATCTTCTCCTGGGCGCTGCTGGAGCCCGAACAGGGCACCTACGACTTCGGCTGGCTCGACCGCCTCCTGGACCTGCTGCACGTCAACGGCGTCCGAGCCGACCTGGGCACCCCGACCGTCGTCCCGCCCGCCTGGTTCTACCGCGCCCACCCCGAGGCCCTCCCGCTCAGCCGCGACGGGGTGCGCCTCGCCTTCGGATCGCGCGGCGCGATCTGCCACAGCTCGGCCCCCTACCGCGTGGCGGCGGCGAACATCACCGAACAGCTCGCCCGCCGCTACGCGAACCACCCCGCCCTCGCGATGTGGCACGTCCACAACGAGTACGGCGTCCCCGTCAGCGCCTGCTACTGCGACAATTGCGCCGCCCACTTCCGCCGCTGGCTCACCGCCCGGCACGGCTCCGTAGAGGCGGTCAACGAGGCCTGGGGCACCGCCTTCTGGGGCCAGCGCTACCGCAGCCTCGACGACATCGACCCGCCCCGCACCACCCCGACCGTCGGCAACCCCGCCCAGCAGCTGGACTACGCCCGCTTCGCCGACGCCACCATGCGGGAGAACTTCACCGCCGAACGCGACATCCTGCACCGGCTCGCCCCCGGCATCCCGGTCACCACCAACTTCATGACCGCCCTCAGCCAGTGCGACTCCGTCGACTACTGGGCCTGGGGCCGCGAGGTCGACCTCGTCACCAACGACCACTACCTGATCACCGACGGCCGCCGCACCCACGTCAACCTCGCCATGGCCGCCGACCTCACCCGCTCGGTCGCGGGCGGCGGCCCCTGGCTGCTCCTGGAGCACTCCACCAGCGGCGTCAACTGGCAGCCCCGCAACCCCGCCAAGCGCCCCGGCGAGATGGCCCGCAACAGTCTCGCCCACGTCGCCCGGGGATCCGAGGGCGCGATGTTCTTCCAGTGGCGGCAGTCCCGGCGCGGCGCCGAGAAGTTCCACTCCGCGATGGTCCCGCACGCCGGCACCGACTCACGGATCTGGCGCGAGGTGAGCGCGCTCGGCGCCGGGCTCGGCCTGCTGGAGGACGTCCGGTCCACCCGGACCGTCGCCGACGTGGCGATGCTCTGGGACTGGCAGTCCTGGTGGGCGCAGCGCCTGGAGTGGCGCCCGAGCGAGGAGCACGACGCCCGCGAGCGCGCCGACACCTTCTACGCCTCGCTCTACGACCAGCACCTCACGGTCGACTTCGCACACCCGGACGCCGACCTCTCCGGCTACCCGCTGGTCGTCGTCCCCGCCCTCTACCTCGCCACCGAGGAGAGCGGACGCAATCTGCGCCGGTACGTCGAGAACGGTGGCACCCTCGTCGTCTCGTACTTCTCCGGCATCGTCGACACCGACGACGCGGTGCACCCCGGCCCCTACCCGGGCGCGTTCCGGGACGTCCTCGGCCTGACCGTCGAGGAGTTCTCCCCGCTCGGCGAAGGCGGCACCGTCCGCCTCATCACCCCCGAAGGCGCCCCCGAAGGCCCGGAGCTGACCGGCGACGTCTGGTCGGACGTGGTGATCCCGCGCGGCGCCGAGACCGTCTGGGCGTACGCCGACGGCATCCCGGCCGGCCGCCCCGCCGTCACCCGCAACCGGCTCGGCGAGGGCACCGCCTGGTACATCTCCACCCGGCTCTCCGGACCCGGCCTGGACACCGTCCTGGCCCGTGCCGCCGCCGACGCCGGCATCGAGCCCCGCACCGGTCTCCCGTACGACGTCGAGGTGGTGCGCCGCACCGGCGACACCGGCAGCTACCTCTTCGTGATCAACCACTCCGACGCCGAAGCCGACGTGGCGCTGGACGCCCCCGGCACCGAACTCCTCACCGGCGAGCCCGCCGTGGACAAGCTCGCCGTACCGGCGGGGGCGGTCCGCGTCGTACGGCTCGACGGCTGAGGCGCCACCCCCGCTCACCCCGCACAACTGTCGAAGGGACATCGACGATGTACGGAACGACGCACACCCGCGCGAAAGCGGCCGGGACGGTGGCCGCACTGTCCGGCCTCGTGTTCGCCGCGCTCCCCGCCCAGGCCGCCCACGCGGCCACCGCCCCCGTCAACACCGGTTTCGAGTCCGGCGCGACCGGCTGGTCGACGTACTCGGCCGGCGGGCAGGACGCCGCCTCCTTCACCGAGGCGGGCGGCCACGGCGGCAGCACCCGGCTCAGCCACTGGTCGGCCTCGGCGTACAAGGTCGAGACCTACCAGTACCTGAGCGGCCTCACCGACGGCACGTACACCCTCAGCGCCTGGGTCCGCTCCGGCGGAGGCCAGAACTCCGCCTACATCGCCCTGCGCAACTGCGGCGCCGCCGAACAGCGCACCGACCTGCCGACGACCGCGAACGGCGCCTGGGTCCGGCTGGTCACCTCCGTCAAGGTGACCGGCGGGGCCTGCACCATCAGCCTCAACTCCGACGCGCACGCGGGGGAGTGGGCCAACTTCGACGACATCACCTTCACCCCCGGATCCACCGGCCTGAGCGTCAGGGGCGGTGACCTCTCCACCCTCCCGAAGAACGAGGCGCACGGCGCGACGTACAGCGACGCGAGCGGCAGGGCCGGGGACGCCATGAGCATCCTCAAGGGCTCCGGGATGAACTACGTACGCCTCAAGGTCTGGGTGGACCCGGCCGACGGCTACAACGACAAGGCCCACGTCCTCGCCATGGCCAAGCGCGCCAAGGCCCTCGGCATGAAGACCCTCGTCGACTTCCACTACTCCGACGCCTGGGCCGACCCCGGCAAGCAGAACAAGCCCGCCGCCTGGGCCGGACACGGCTACAGCCAACTGCGCACGGACGTCTACAACCACACGTACGACGTGCTGAACGCGCTCAAGGCCCAGGGCACCACGGCCGACATGGTGCAGATCGGCAACGAGATCAACGGTGGGATGCTCTGGCCGGAGGGCTCCACCGACAACTGGGCCCAGCTGGGCGGGCTCCTGACTTCCGGGGCGAACGCCGCGAAGGCGGTCTCCTCCACCACGAAGGTGGCTCTGCACCTCGCCGAGGGCGGCGACAACGCGGGCACCCGCTGGTGGTTCGACAACGCGGTGGCGCGGAAGGTGCCCTTCGACGTCATCGCCCTCTCGTACTACGCCTACTGGCACGGATCGCTGGCCGAACTCCAGACCAACCTGGACGACGCCGCGTCCCGCTACGGGAAGCCGGTGCTGGTCGCCGAGACCGCCTACGCCCATACGCTCGCGGACGACGACGGCCTGGAGAACAACGTCGCGACCGCCGAGCAGCTGGTCACCGGCTACCCGGCGACCCCGGCCGGCCAGGCGGCGAACCTCCGGGACGTCATGAACGTCGTCGAGGCCGTCCCGAACGGCCGGGGACTCGGCGCCGTCTACTGGGAGCCGGCGTGGACCGCGGTCACCGGCAGCGGCTGGGACCCGGCCGACCCGGCCTCGGGCAACGCCTGGGAGAACCAGGCGGTGTTCGACTACAACGGCAGGCTGCTCCCGGCAGCGGCCTGGTTCTCGCACAGGTAGGCCGGTCCGCCGGCCCGGGACCGGGCCGGCGGAGCCCTCAGACGGGGCGCGGGCCCTCGATGTTGGTCACCATGGTGCGCAGCACCTTGAGCGCGGCCACGTACTCCGCGTCGCTGATCCCCCGGTGGACCTCGGCGCGGAGGCCGGTCACCAGCTCACGCAGGCGCAGCCGGGCGGCCTCCCCCTCGTCGGTGAGGCCCAGCCGCTGCCCGTCCTCGCCGATCCAGCCGCGGTGGAGCAGCTGGTCGACGACCCTGGAGATGTCCTGCGGCCCGTCGGCGAGGGGAGTGAGCTGGGCGACGACCTCCTCGCGGGTGGGCGCGGCGGACCCGCCGTGCACCCGGTTGAGCACCCAGTACTGCGGCTGCGTGACGTCGATCCTGGCCATGGCGTCCCGCAGGTGGCGGGTGACTGCCGTGTGGGCCAGGCCGCTCCAGTAACCGATGGGCTGTGCGGCCAGCGTGTCGTCCGTGGCCGCCGGGTCCGCAGGCGCCTGATCGGTGGGGGCGGTGCTGGTCGGCCGTTCCATGACCGCGACGCTACCGGGGTACCCCGCCCGGATGTTCCCGGGCGGGGCATCCGGCCGCGATGTGGCCGGATCCCGTCAGCTCACCGGTCCAGCGGCGCACCGTGCCACTTCCACGAGGTGACGCGGTCGCGGCCCGGCAGATCCGCGCGGCCGGTGGACCACAGCAGCACGGTCCACCGGTCGTCGTCGTCCGGGGCGTCGGGGAATAGCCGGGCCAGCACCCGGTCGCAGAGGTCCCGGGGCGGGGCCCAGGAGAGCGACAGCCCGGCGGCGACGTCATGGGTGTGCACCAGGGTCTCGACGACGCCCATCGCGGCGAAGCCCTCCGGGTCGGAGGCGCCGTGCGAGTGGTAGGAACGGAGAGCGGGAGACGCCGTCCGGACCATCGCGGTCAGGAGGGCGCCACTGGCCTCCAGCGTCTGGAGCAGGCCCGCGGTCCCCGCCTCCGGATTCGCGAAGATCGAGTTCCAGGGGCCGCCCTCGCGGTCCGGGGCCCAGCGGTAGGGAACCTCGCTCTCCAGCGAGGGTTTGCGCGGGCCGAGTTGGACCGCGTACGCGAAGAGGTCGTCGCTCAGATGCTCCACGGTCTCCCAGCAGTCCCACGTCAACGACCCCGCCGGGACACGCCAGTCGTCCTTCGGCGACTCCGCGAGGGTGTCGACCGCCAGCCGCACCGCCAGCGTCACGTCGTCGGCGGTGACCGGCAGCCGGGTCCCGGTCAGTGCCGCGCGCTCGGCCGCGCCGCACTCCACGCAGAACTCGTTGCCCTCCGGATCCGCCAGGGTCGCCCAGCCCCGCCCGTTCGGCTTGCGGTGGTCGGCGACCAGCGTGGCGCCGAGAGCGAGCAGCCGCTCGACCTCCTCGTCGCGGGTGCGTTCCTCGGGCCGGATGTCCAGATGGACCCGGTTCTTGGCGCGTTTGGGTTCGGGCACGGTGACGAAGAGCAGCGCCGCGCCCGGCGCCTCCACGAGCGCCTCGGGATCGCCGGGCGCGTCGTCGTCGGAGAGCGGCGAGCCGAGCACCTCGGCCCAGAAGAGGGCCAGTTGGTAGGCGTCGGCGCAGTCGATGGTGATGTGCTGTACGAGCGAAGTCATGGCCGTCACTGTGGCCGCTGCCCCCCACCGGGGTCCAGCGAGTTGAACGGCGGGCGGCGCTCCAGGCCGTTGGGAAGTCACGGACGGAAAGCGGATCGACAAGGGCGTTTCGGACGTCCGTGACTTCACTCTGACGGGTCCCTGAACAGCCCGCGGAAGCAGAGGTGTTGGACGCCTGATCGAACGGCACACAGTGGCCTTGCGGTCGTCTACAGTGTGCCGATGATCTCGACCATCAGTCCCATGGAACTGCTCGTCCTGGTGCCGCTCGGGCTTCTGCTCCTCTGCGTGCCGTCGTTCATCGCCTACCGCAGGGGAGTGGAGCGCCTGGGCCTGGTCGTCGGGGTCAGCCTGATCGGCGCCGTCACGGGCCTGTTCTGGGTCGTGGCCCTGATCATGGCGACCTCGATGCGCACCCGGGACTCCGCCCCGACGCTCCGGCCGAGCAGCTAGTCCTTGCTTTCGCCCATGTCCAGCACCTCTGTCGACGCCGGCGGCCGGATGTCCAGCGGCTCGTCGAAATCGCTGAACGACGTGGTGGTGAGCTGCTTTCCGCCCTCGCCGCCCTTGTACACGGCCTTCAGGAGGTACGGCTCGCCCTCGGTGGCGACGTAGAAGGTGTACGTCCCTTCCTTGTCCGACGGATCGGTCACCCTCAGCCCGAGCGCCTCCCGGCCGTCGATGCGGGTGGCCTCGCCCTTCGTCGCCGTACCGAACGACTCGAACGGCCGGGTGCACTGGGACAGCCCGCCGCCCGGCTTCGACTCGGCGACGGGCACCTTCGCCCATTTACCCGGCCGGGCGGCGCCGAGGTCGTTGCCGCTCCACGTCTCCAGGTACGCCTTGTCCGGGCGGACGTAGTCCGTCTCGCCGATCCGGATCTGTTCCAACGTGCCGCTTGCGGAGAAGGTGTTCTTCACCTGGCACCGGTTCTTCAGGTCGGTGGTCATCCGCCATGTCACCTGGTCGTCGCCGACCGTATTGGTGATCTTGATGGTGAGTGAACTCAGCTCTTCCATCCTGGCGTTGGCCTCGTCGAGCAGGTCCGCCGCCGACTTCTCGGAGACCCCGCCTCCACCGCCCCCGCACCCGACGAGCGCGAGCCCGGACATCAGACACGCCAGTGTCACGGACTTCGTCCTGCGCATCGCTCGCACCGGGCCCCCGCCTCTCCACCGCATGCACGATCACGATCATGACCGAGCAGCGGGAGCCTATCAACGGCCCCTCGGACCCCCGGGCGGGGAGGTGCCGGGTCGTACTCGTCGGGAAGCGCGGAAGGGGCGGGACGCCATGGCGTCCCGCCCCTGAACCGTTCCGCGTGCTACTTCACCGGGGTGAAGTCACGCGCCCCGATGAACTCGGGCCGGCGGATCGGAGCCGCGAAGGGCTCCTCCGCCGTGTTCTCCACGCTGTTGAAGACGATGAAGACGTTGCTGCGCGCGTAGGGGGTGATGTTGTCCCCGGAGCCGTGCATGGCGTTGCAGTCGAACCAGGTCGCCGAGCCGGCCTTGCCGGTGAAGAGCTTGATGCCGTGGCGGTCGGCCATCTTGGTCAGCACCTCGTCGGACGGGATGCCGGCGTCCTGCATCTGCAGCGACTTCTTGTAGTTGTCCTTCGGCGTCTCGCCCGCGCAGCCGACGAACGACTTGTGCGAGCCGGGCATGATCATCAGCCCGCCGTTGGTGTCGTAGTTCTCGGTCAGCGCGATCGAGACGGACACGGTCCGCATGTTCGGCAGACCGTCCTCGGCGTGCCAGGTCTCGAAGTCCGAGTGCCAGTAGAAGCCCGAGGCACCGAAGCCCGGCTTGACGTTGATCCTCGACTGGTGGACGTACACGTCGGAGCCCAGGATCTGGCGGGCCCGGCCCACCACACGCTCGTCGCGGACCAGGTTCGCGAAGACCTCGCTGAGCTTGTGGACCTCGAAGACGGACCGCACGCTCTGCGACTTCGGCTCGATGATCGAGCGTTCGTCGGCGCGGACCAGCGGGTCGGCGATCAGCCGGTCCAGCTCGGCGTGGTAGCCCGCCACCTCGCCGGGGGTGATGAGCTGGTCGATGGCGAGGAAGCCGTCGTGCTCGAAGGACTGGAGGTCCTTCGCGGCGATCGGTCCCGGCGCGCCCGGCGCGGACCAGATGACCGGGTCCTGGCGGGGAGTGGTCATCTCGGCGGCGCCGCGCGAGGGGTACAGGTCGGCGCGTACATCGGTGGTCATGGGTCAGCCCTCCTCTGTCAGCAGCGGGTATACACCGTTCTCGTCATGGTCCTCCCGTCCGGTGACGGGGGGATTGAACACGCACACGCAGCGGAAGTCGGTCTTGGGCCGCAGCGTGTGCTTCTCGTGCCCGTTCAGCAGGTACATCGTCCCGGGGGAGATCCAGTGCGTCTCGCCGGTCTCGTCGTTGGTGAGCTCGGCCTCGCCCTCGGTGCACAGCACGGCCTCGATGTGGTTCGCGTACCACATCGACGTCTCCGTGCCCGCGTACAGCACGGTCTCGTGGAGCGAGAAGCCCACCTTCTCCTTGGCGAGCACTATGCGCTTGCTCTCCCAGGTACCTGAAGCGGACTTGATGTGCCGGTCGGTGTTCTCGATGTCACTGAAAGATCGGACGATCACGGTGGGGTGGTGCCTTTCTCTTCTGTCCTGCTCTGGGGTGCCTGCGCGGGTGCGTACCCCTGCTCAGGCGGTCTCGCGGACGGATCGGGCCAGCGTGCGCAGGCCCTCCTCCAGTTCTTCGGGGGTGATGGTCAGCGGCGGCAGCAGCTTCACGACCTCGGACTGCGGGCCGGAGGTCTCCAGCAGCAGACCGAGCTCGAAGGCGCGTGCGCAGACGGCGGAGGCGCGCTCGGGGTCGGTGAACTCCAGACCCCAGACCAGGCCGCGGCCGCGGAACTGTGCGGTCGGCTCCTCGCCGCAGATCGCCAGCATCGTCTGCTCGACCTGCTCGCCGCGGGCCAGGGTCTGCTTCTCCATCTGGCCGTCCGCCCAGTAGGCGTCGAGCGTGGCGGCGGCGGTGACGAAGGCCGGGTTGTTGCCGCGGAACGTGCCGTTGTGCTCGCCCGGCTCCCAGATGTCCAGCTCGCCCTTGAAGAGGCAGAGCGACATCGGCAGGCCGTAGCCGCTGATGGACTTCGACAGCGTGACGATGTCCGGGACGATGCCGGCCTCCTCGAAGGAGAAGAAGCCGCCGGTACGGCCGCAGCCCATCTGGATGTCGTCGACGATCAGGAGCATGTCCTGGCGGTGGCAGAGCTCCTGGAGGGCGCGGAGCCACTCGGCGCGGGCGACGTTGATGCCGCCCTCACCCTGCACGGTCTCCACGATCACGGCGGCGGGCTTGTTCAGCCCGGACCCCTGGTCCTCCAGGAGCCGCTCGAACCAGATGAAGTCGGGGACGGTGCCGTCGAAGTAGTTGTCGAACGGCATCGGGGTGCCGTGCACCAGCGGGATGCCGGCTCCGGCTCGCTTGAAGGCGTTGCCGGTCACGGCGAGCGAACCGAGCGACATGCCGTGGAAGGCGTTGGTGAACGAGACGACGGACTCGCGCCCCTTGACCTTGCGGGCGAGCTTCAGCGCCGCCTCGACGGCGTTGGTGCCGGTCGGGCCGGGGAACATCACCTTGTAGGGCAGGTCACGCGGGCGCAGGATCACGTTCTCGAAGGTCTCGAGGAACGCCCGTTTGGCCGTCGTGGCCATGTCCAGGCCGTGGGTGATGCCGTCGCGCTCGATGTAGTCGATCAGCGCGCGTTTCAGCACCGGGTTGTTGTGGCCGTAGTTCAGTGAACCGGCGCCGGCGAAGAAGTCGAGGTACGAGTGTCCGTCCTCGTCGGACAGACGGGCGCCCTGCGCGCGGTCGAAGACTGCGGGCCAACCGCGGCAGTAGCTCCGTACTTCCGACTCCAGGGTCTCGAAGACACTCAGGGCGGGCGGGGTGATGGTCACAGCTGATCTCCTGCTCGAGGGGGGTGTGACGGGCGGCGGGTCAGGCGAGCCCGGGGATACCGCGCCCGGGCGGGGCGCGGAGGGGCGCTGGGAGTCCCTAGAAGGGACCGATGCGGTAGAGCACCTCCGGCAGGTGCGTCCCCTCGGGGAACAGCGCCCCCTCGAAGAGCACCTCGCGCTCGAGTGGCACGTCGTGCCGCTGCGCGAAGGACGTGAACAACCGGTCGGAGGCGGTGTTGTCCGGGGTGATGGTCGTCTCGACCGAGGCCAGGCCCTGGTCGGAGGCGACACGTGAGGTCAGTGCGTCCAGCAGCGTGGCCGCCAGTCCCTTGCCACGGTGGGCCTGGTCCACGGCCACCTGCCAGACGACGAGCGTCTCGGGGCGGTCGGGGCGGATGTACCCGGTCACGAAGGCGATCGGGTCGCCGTTCTCGTCGCGGGCGACCACGGAGGTCGCCGCGAAGTCACGGCACCACAGCAGGTAGCTGTACGAGGAGTTGAGGTCCAGTACCTCGGAGTCGCGGGCAATGCGCCAGATCGCGGCTCCGTCCTCCACTCGCGGGGTGTCGATTCTGAGGAATTCGCTTCGGGCACTTGCAAAATCTGCTGGTGCGGCGGTCATGCGAATTGAATTTACCCAGCAAAAATCAAAATTGCATCGTCGCAGGGGGTTGGGTCGACGGGTCTCTTGTGCTATCACGCGGGCGCGGGCCGGGTTCGATCGGGGGGCGATTTCCCTAGTCTTGTCCGGAATTTATCGGCCATAACGGACTCGATGTGGGGTCGGTCACATCGTTGTAACTCTCCTGAGACCCGTTTGCATTGCGTAGGCCGATCGGGTGAAAACTGCGGCGTTTAGCCTCGGGGAACGGGGGAAGAAGAATGCGGGGAGCTGCTCCCGATAAAGCAGCTCCCCTTTCACCTCGATTGAATTGCCGAAGTTTCGGGCTTCAATTAATTCAGCGGTTCTGCCAGGTTTCCGCGACAGCTTCGCGGGAAGCATCGATATCGGTCTTCCGGCCCGCGTCGTCCAGCGCGGCGCCCAGGGCGGCCAGCGAGGACAGCACCGCGTCCCGCGTCGCGTGCACACCGTAGTGATTGACCCGGATCATCTCCTTGGACAGCGACCCACCGCCCGCGATCAGCGGCAGCGAGGAGTCGGCCGCGAGCGCCCGGCCGACCAGTGCCGCCGCGTCGAGATCCGCCGGTACGCGCAGGGTCGTGGCGACCGGAGCCGCGTCACGCGCGTCGTGGACGAACGGCTCCAGCCCGCCGCCGAGCGCCGTGGCGCCCGCCCGGGTCGCCGCCGCCGCCGAGGCATGCCGTGCCATGACGGCGTCCAGGCCGTCCGCCTCGATCCGCTCCAGGCACGCGTCGAGGGCCAGCATCTCCAGCTGGGCGGGTGCGTGCGGCAGCGCCCTGCGGCCCGCGTCGATCCACCGGGCCTTCCAGTCCAGCAGCGAGAGGTACGACTGCCGCGGGGCCTGCGGGTTGGCGGCCATCCGCTCCCACGCCCGCGCGCTCACCGACACGGCGGACACCCCTGCCGGGCCGCCCATGGCCTTCTGCGCGCCGATGACGCACAGGTCCACGCCCCAGGCGTCCACCAGCAGCGGCTCCGCGCCCACCGACGCGACGGCGTCCACCATGAACAGGGCGCCGTGCGCCCGCACGACCTCGCCGATCTCGGCGACCGGGTTGGTGTTGCCGGTCGCCGCCTCCGCGTGCACGAGGGAGACGAAGTCGATCGCCGGATTCCCGGCCAGCGCGCGCTCGACCTGCTCGGCGGTGACCGCCGTGCGGAACGGCACCGCGAGATCGACGACCTCGGCGCCGCAGTCGCGCAGCCAGTCGCCGAACGTCTGGCCGTACGGGCCCGTGACGATGTTCAGCGCGGTCGAACCGGGTCGGGCGCCGCCCCGGATGCAGCCTTCGAGGGGCAGCAGCGCCTCGCCCTGCATGATGACGACGTCCTGCTCGGTGCCGAGGAGGGCGGCCACCCGCCGCTCGATCGCTGCGAAACGCGCGGCGGTGAGCGGGGCGAGGTCGAGGTACGGGTGTGTCACGGTGCTGCTCTCTTCGGGTCGGCCGGTGCGCTCTCAGCGCCTGCGTCGAGGGTACTAAGCGCCCCCCTGCTCCCTGGTCGGACGGCCTCGTACAGTGCTGTGCATGAGTGATCACGAGGTGGCGAGGGTGCTGCGGATCAAGGGGCGGGTGCTCGTCGGACCCGACGAGGTGAGGGACGGGCTCTGGGCGGTCGACGGGCGGATCACCTACGAGCGGCCGCCGGGCGCCGACGGTGCCGTGACGCTCACCGGATGGGTGCTGCCCGGGCTCGTGGACGCGCACTGTCACGTGGGGCTCGGGCACCAGGGGCCCGTCGACGCGGCGACCAGCGAGAAGCAGGCGCTCACCGACCGGGAGGCCGGCACGCTGCTCATCCGCGACGCGGGATCACCCTCCGACACCCGGTGGGTCGACGACCGTGAGGATCTGCCGAAGATCATCAGGGCGGGGCGGCACATCGCGAGGACGCGCCGTTACATCCGCAACTTCGCCCATGAGATCGAGCCCGGCGACCTCGTCGCCTACGTCGCCCAGGAGGCGCGGCGGGGCGACGGCTGGGTGAAGCTCGTGGGCGACTGGATCGACCGGGACGCCGGAGACCTGACCGCCTGCTGGCCGCGCGGCGAGGTCGAGGCCGCGATCGCCGAGGCGCACCGGCTCGGCGCCCGGGTCACCGCGCACTGCTTCGCCGAGGACGCGCTGCGGGACCTGGTGGAGGCCGGGATCGACTGCGTCGAGCACGCGACGGGGCTGACCGAGGACACGATTCCGCTCTTCGCGGAGCGCGGCGTGGCGATCGTCCCGACCCTGGTCAACATCGCCACCTTCCCCGACCTGGCGGCAGGGGGCGAGGCCAGGTTCCCCCGCTGGTCCGCCCATATGCGGCGGCTTCACGCGAACCGGTACGACACCGTGCGCGCGGCGTACGACGCGGGGATCCCGGTCTTCACCGGCACGGACGCCGGCGGCTCGCTCGCCCACGGCCTGATCGCGGACGAGGTGGCCGAACTGGTGAAGGCCGGCATCCCGCCCCTCGACGCGCTCTCCGCCACGGCCTGGGGCGCGCGGCGGTGGCTCGGCCGTCCCGTGCTGGAGGAGGGGGCCCCGGCGGACCTGGTGGTGTACGACGAGGACCCGAGGGCGGACGTAGGGGTGCTGGCGTCCCCGCGCGCGGTCGTACTCAACGGGCGGGTGATGGGCTGACCGCGCGGCCGGCCCCGAAGGGGCGCCGTGTTGACCGGCGGTGACCCCGGGCCCCGGCTCTCGTTGAACCTGCTCGGTGTGCCGCCCGGGACGTCGGTCGGGCGCGCCCCGAGGGTGTGAAACGGGTGATTCCGAGGAACTCCTGTGCCGTTGGATTCGAATGTGCACGCGGAAACCCCTCTTTGGAGTGAACTGGCTCTAGGTATCCACCTGTTCACCCTCTGTGCGTAAAGATTCACGGAGTCGAGGCCACCGGTGCCCGCGATGTCCCCCATTGGACGGCTCCGGTGGCTCCATGTCTCTTGTGGGGGTTCCACCATCTTGAACAGCAACACCTTCCGTTCGGCTGCCCTGGCGATCGCCGCAGCTCCCGTCGCGCTGCTCGTCGCCGTCCCCGCGCACGCAGCCACCGCGACGGCCCCGGCCACTCCCGGCGGAGGTCACGGAAAGGCGAGCGCGGTCGTGCTCCGCGCCGGGCTCGACGTCTCGCTCCTCGACAAGTCGGTCCAGGTGCCGCTCAGGACCTCGCTCAACGAGGTCCACGCGCCGGCGAGCGCGGAGAGGACCGCGCTCGCCGTCGAGCTCGACGGCGTCGACAAGGGCCGTCCCTTCCACATGCTGAAGGCCGACGTCGCCACGGCGAACGCCACGGTGGACGCGCACAAGGCCGAGGGCTACAGCAACCTCGCCGCGGCGCGGGTGCATGTGCCGGGGCTGCGGGCGCTCTCGCTGATCGAGATCCGGAAGGTCACGTCCAAGGCCGTGTGCGAGGTGGGCCACAAGCCGGTCGCGGAGTCGAACGTGCTGGGACACGTGACGGTGCTCGGCAAGAAGACCACGCTCAGGTCGGCGGGCACGACGAAGGTCGAGGTGCCGGGCGTCGGTGACGTGACGCTCGACCTGTCGAAGACCGTGACGACCAGGCGGACGGCGGCCGCGACGGCGCTCCGGCTGCGGGTCTCCGTGAACCCGCTGAAGCTGAACGTCGCCGAGGTGGAGGGCGAGATCACGCTGGCCGAGGCGACGTGCGAGACACCCAAGGGCGGCGGCTCGGCCAACGGGGGCCAGGGCGACGGAGGTTCGGAGAACGGCGGCTCCGGAACCGGTGGTTCGGACGACGGCGGCTCGGGGAACGGCGGCTCGGAGAACGGCGGTTCCTCCGGCGACGGCGGATCGACCGGCGGCGACAGCGGTTCCGGCGACACGGACGGCACCGGCGGCACCGGCGGCAAGGAGAAGCCCGTCGACGTGAAGCCCCAGACCGGTTCCGACCCGGTCCAGGCCGCAACCGGCTCCGGCGACCTCGCCGAGACCGGATCCAGCTCCTCGACCCCGTACATCGCGGGTGGAGCCGCCGTCCTGCTGGCGGTCGGAGCGGGCGCCACGGTCCTCGCCCGTAAGCGTGCGCGGGGCTGATCACCTGCCGGTGGGAGCGGCGCCCGCGCATCGGGCACCGCTCCCGCCCGGAGAACCGTCAGCCGACGGTTCTCCGGGGCAGCCCCTGCAGCGCCAGGTCGAGCGCCTGCAGGAACCTGTTGGTCGTCACCCGGTCGCGTACGGCGAGCCGCAGATACTCACCGCCCAGCCCGGGAAACGTGTCCCCGCGCCGCGCCGCGAATCCACGCGAACGCAGCAGGTCCCGTACCTCGCCCGCCCGCTCCAGCCGCAGCAGCACGAACGGCCCGGCGGCCGGTTCCACCACCCGCACCTCGCTGAACTCCGCGAGACCGGCCAGCAGATGCGCCCGGTCCACCGCGATCCGGTCCGCCGCGTCCGCGGCCTCGATCAGGGCGCGCGGCTCCATGCACGCCTCGGCCGCCGCCAGCGCGGGGGAGGACACCGGCCACAGCGGCTGAGCCTCCTGCAGCAGGGCGACCGTCTCCGGTTCGGCCAGCACATAGCCGATCCGCAGCCCCGCCAGCCCCCACGTCTTCGTCAGGCTCCGCAGCACCACCAGCCCCGGGACGTCGGTACGCCCGCACAGCGCCTCACGCTCTCCCGGTACGGCGTCCATGAACGCCTCGTCCACCACCAGGGTCCGCCCGGGCCGCGCCAGTCGCTCCAGCACTCCCGCCGGATGCAGCACGGACGTCGGATTGGTCGGATTGCCCACGACCACCAGGTCCGCGTCCTCCGGCACCGCGGCCGGATCCAGCCGGAAACCGTCCTCCGGGCGCAGCAGCACCCGCCCGACCTGGTGTCCCGCCGCGCGCAGGGCCGCCTCGGGCTCCGTGAACTGCGGATGGACGACGACCGGCCGCCGGGTTGGCAACGCCCGCGCGATCAGTACGAACGCCTCGGCCGCGCCCGCCGTGAGCAGGACTCTCTCCTCGGGCAGCCCGTGCCGCCCCGCGACCGCCGCCCGCGCCGGCCGCCCGTCCGGGTAGGCGGCCAGCGACACCAGCGACGCGGCTATCCGCTGCCGCAGCCAGTCCGGGGGCGTGTGGGTCCGTACGTTGACGGCCAGGTCGGTCAGATCCAGGCCGCGTACTTCGGCGTCGCCGTGGTGCCGCAGATCGGGCCCGGCGCTCTCGATGTGCTCAGTGGGGGGCAGCATGGCAGCAATGTTGAACGGCTCGGCGCGATTCGTCGATGCCGAGGTGTCCGCCGGTGGCCTCCGGCGGGCCACCGCACACGTCGCCGACGCCGACTTCCGCTTGGGAACCAGCAGTTCACCGGCGTCCGCGAGCGCCGCGGCCTCCGCGACCGATCCGGTGGCCACCGCCCTACGGGTCGCCTCCGAAGGGCTGGGCACGGCAACCTCCGCCAGGGCTCCGGCCGTGTACGACCGCACCGGCACCCCCAGGCGCTCCGCCGCGCCGGCGATCCCCGGGTCGTCCGCCCTGGTGTCCAGGGTGGCGAGCTCGACCACGTCACCGGCCGCGAGTCCGGCCTCCCGGAGCGTCCGCCGGATCAGCCCGAGCACCTCCTCGGCCTGGACGCCGCGACGCGCGCCGACACCGACGACGAGCGCGGCTCGGGTCATGACAGAGGGTCCTTTCGGGGGCAGGGCTGGGCGACACAGGTAAGGGCGGCCTGAGGTGCGGGAAGCGGGGTCAATCCGCTAGCAAGGGCCCATGGCGGTATTCGTCGCGCTCGGCGCGTTCCTGATGACCCTGGCGGGCGGCTGGGTCGCGCAGCGCGTCAGCGACCGTCGACACCTCGTACTCGGCTTCGCCGGCGGACTGATGCTGGGCGTCGTCGGACTCGATCTGCTGCCCGAGGCCGTGGAGGCCGCGGGCGGCGTGGTGTTCGGCGTCCCCGCCGCCCTGCTGCTGTTCGTGGGCGGCTTCCTGACGGCCCATCTCGTCGAGCGCTCGCTGGCCGTACGCCAGGCGGCACACGGGGCGGGCGAGGAAAGGGTGCCGCAGGTCGGGCTGACGGCGGCGGCCGCGATGGTGGGCCACAGCCTGATGGACGGCATCGCACTCGGCGCCGCGTTCCAGATCGGCGGCGGGATGGGAGCCGCCGTCGCGCTCGCCGTGATCACCCACGACTTCGCCGACGGATTCAACACGTACACGATCACCAGCCTCTACGGAAACGCCCGCCGCAAGGCGCTCCTGATGCTGTACGCGGACGCACTGGCCCCGATCGTGGGCGCCGCGACGACGCTGCTGTTCACCCTTCCGGAGGAACTGCTCGGCTGTTATCTCGGCTTCTTCGGCGGGGCGCTCCTCTACCTCGCCGCCGCCGAGATCCTCCCCGAGGCGCACCACGACCACCCGGCCCGCTCCACGCTGCTGTGCACGGTCGCGGGAGTGGGCTTCATCTGGCTGGTGGTCGGCGTCGCTGAGTGATGTCACCCCCGCCACCGGCCCACCGGAGCGGAGTGACGTCACCCCCGGCACCGCTCCACGAAACGCCTGGCCACCCCGGGTTCCGCCGCCCAGTGCGTGTGCAGATAGCTCGCGTGCACCCCCTGCTGGACGAAGCCCTCCACCCGGCGCTCCGGCTGATGCAGACCCCACGCGGGCGTCGCGCCCGCCCCGGGCTCCAGCACCGTCCGGTGGAACTCGTGCCCGCGCAGCCGGGTCCCGGCCACGGCCAGCACGCTGTCGGACACCGCCACCGCCTGCCGGTAGCCGAGCGTCAGCCGCTCGGACATCCGGGCCGAGGCGTCCAGCACCCCGCACATCGGCCGCCCGTCCAGCTCACGGGCCAGATAGAGCAGCCCCGCGCACTCCGCCGCCACCGGGGCGCCCGACAGGGCCAGCTCGGTCACCGCCCGGCGCAGCGGCTCGTTTGCGGACAGCTCCGGTCCGTACACCTCGGGGAAGCCGCCGCCGATGACCAGGCCCGCCGTACCGGTGGGCAGCTTCTCGTCGTGCAGCGGGTCGAAGACGGCCACCTCCGCGCCCGCCGCCGTCAGCAGCTCGGCGTGCTCGGCGTAGGCGAAGGTGAACGCCGCGCCGCCCGCCACGGCCACCACGGGCCGGGCCCCCTCCTGCTGGGGGTACGCCTGCGGTTCCCACGCCTCGTCGGGCAGGGCGGGCGCCGAGCGCGCCAGCGCCATCAGGGCGTCCAGGTCGCAGCCCTCACGCACGCGGTCACCCATCGCCCGTACGGCGTCCAGGGCCTCGGCCTGCCGCTCGGCCACCGGGACCAGGCCCAGATGACGCGACGGGGTCGCCACCTGCGGCGCCCGCCGCAGCACCCCGAGCACCGGCAGCCCGGACTCGTCGAGCGCCTCCCGGAGCAGCGCCTCGTGGCGGTCGGAGGCCACCTTGTTCAGGATCACCCCGCCGATCCGCACCTCCGGGTCCCAGGAGGCGAACCCGTGCACGAGGGCCGCGACCGAACGCGACTGCGAGGACGCGTCGACGACCAGCACGACGGGAGCCCGCAACAGCTTGGACACCTGGGCGGTCGAGGCGAGTTCGCCCTGCCCCGAGGCCCCGTCGTACAGGCCCATGACCCCCTCGACGACGGCCAGGTCGCAGCCGCTCGCCCCGTGGGTGAACAGCGGGGCGATCAGACCGGGTCCGCACATGTACGCGTCGAGGTTGCGCCCCGGGCGGCCCGTCGCCAGCGCGTGGTAGCCCGGGTCGATGTAGTCGGGCCCCACCTTGTGCGGGGACACCGCGAGACCGCGCCCCGCGAAGGCGGCCATCAGGCCCGTGGCGACCGTGGTCTTGCCGCTGCCCGAAGCGGGGGCGGCGACGACCAGACGAGGAACACTCACCACTCGATGCCTCTCTGGCCCTTCTGGCCGGCGTCCATCGGATGCTTGACCTTCGACATGTCCGTCACCAGGTCGGCGGCCTCGATCAGCTTCTGCGGCGCGTTCCGCCCCGTGATCACCACGTGCTGCGTGCCCGGGCGACCGCGCATCACCTCGACGACCTCGTCGGTGTCGATCCAGCCCCAGTGCATCGGATAGGCGAACTCGTCGAGCACATAGAGCCTGTACGTCTCGGCGGCCAGGTCACGCTTGACCTGCTCCCACCCCTCGCGGGCCTTCTCCTCGTTGTCCAGCTGGTTGTCACGCTGGACCCAGGACCACCCCTCGCCCATCTTGTGCCAGTCGACGGTGCCGCCCTCGCCGCTCGCCCCGAGCACCTTCAGCGCGTTCTCCTCGCCGACCTTCCACTTCGCCGACTTCACGAACTGGAACACCCCGATCGGCCACCCCTGGTTCCAGGCCCGCAGCGCCAGCCCGAAGGCCGCCGTCGACTTGCCCTTGCCGACGCCCGTGTGGACGAACAGCAGCGGACGGTTGCGCCGCTGCCGTGTCGTCAGTCCGTCGTCCGGTACCGATACCGGCTGTCCCTGTGGCATTAAGCGGCCCTCCCGGCAGCAGTGATGTCCTTGACCAGCCCGGCGATCGAGTCGGCGCGCAGCTCGTCGAGCGTGACCGCGCTGCCTCCCAGATCCCGGGCGAGCTGTGCGGCGAGACCGAGGCGTACGATCCCCGACTCGCAGTCCACGACGACGGACGCGGTGCCCTCGGAGGCGTGCAGCCGTCCGGCCCGCGCCGCCAGTGCCACCGGGTCGACGCCCCCGGTCGCCCGGCCGTCCGTCACCACGACGAGGAGCGCCCGCCGCGACGGATCACGCAGCCGCTCCACCCGCAGCACGTCGTGCGCCTTGAGCAGCCCGGCGGCCAGCGGGGTGCGCCCGCCGGTCGGCAGCGACTCCAGCCGTGCGGCGGCCGCGTCCACCGACGACGTCGGCGGCAGCACCACCTCGGCGTCCTTGCCGCGGAAGGTGACCAGGCCGACCTTGTCCCGGCGCTGGTAGGCGTCCAGCAGCAGCGACATCACCGCCCCCTTGACGGCGCTCATCCGCTTCCGGGCAGCCATCGACCCGGAGGCGTCCACGACGAACAGCACGAGATTGCCCTCACGCCCTTCCCGCGTCGCCTGCCGGAGATCGTCCCGCCGTACGACCAGACCCCGCCCCGAACGGCCCCGCGCCCGCTGGTGCGGCGCCGCGGCCTGCACGGTCGCCGCGAGGTGCAGCTTCGTCAGCGCACCCTCGGGCCGGCGCGACCCGGTGGTCCGGCCGTGCTCGGTACGCGCCCGGGAGCGCCGCCCGGCCGCGCCCTCGCCCAGTCCGGGCACGCTGAGCATCTTCGTACGGAACGGCTCGCCGGCCCGTACGGGCTGCTGTTCCCCCGCACCGCCGCCCGGCGCGGGCGCGTCGCCGCTCCCGGTCCGCTCCGGGCCGGGCGCGTCGGTACCGCCGTCGTCGGGACCATCCGTGTCCGTACCGCCGTCGTCGGGGCCGCCGCCCTGCGGGGGCACCCCGCCGCCGGGCCCGTCGGGGTCCGGATCGTCGTCGCCCCCGTCCTCGCCGTCCGCAGCGTCCTGGAGGGCCTCGTCCAGCTTGTCCTCGTCCAGCCCGGGCGCGTCGAACGGATTGCGCCGGCGCCGGTGGGGGAGTGCCAGGAGCGCGGCCTGCCGCACGTCGTCCTCGACGACCTCCTCGCGCCCCGCCCACGCGGCCAGTGCCGTCGCGGTGCGGGCCATGACGATGTCGGCGCGCATCCCGTCGACCTCGAACGCCGCGCAGGTCGCCGCGATCTGCCGCAACACGCCGTCGCCGAGCACCACACGGGGAAGCAGGGCGCGCGCGGCGACGATCCGCTCGCGCAACTCCGCCTCCTCGGCGGCCCACCGCGCGGCGAACCCGGCCGGATCGTCGTCGTAGGCGAGCCTGCGCCGTACGACCTCGACGCGCAGGTCCGTCTCACGTGAGGCGGCCACCTCGACGGTCAGCCCGAAGCGGTCCAGCAGTTGGGGGCGCAATTCGCCCTCCTCGGGATTCATGGTCCCGACGAGGAGGAAGCGGGCGGCATGCTGAACGGAGACACCTTCGCGCTCTACGTGGGAAGCGCCCATCGCGGCTGCGTCCAGCAGGAGGTCGACCAGATGATCGTGGAGGAGATTGACCTCGTCGACGTACAGGATCCCGCGATTGGCCGAGGCGAGCAGCCCTGGTTCGAAGGACTTCACCCCCTCTGCGAGCGCCCGCTCGATGTCGAGGGCACCGATCAGCCGGTCCTCCGACGCGCCGACGGGGAGCTCGACGAGTGCAGCGGGCCGACTTGTCCCCGGGCGGGAATCGTGGGGCCCGTCAGGGCACGAAGGGTCCGGGCGTGCGGGATCGCAGGAGAATCGGCAGCCCGACACGACGTCGATCTCCGGCAGCAGAACGGTCAGGGCCCTGACCGCGGTCGACTTGGCGGTTCCCTTCTCCCCCCTCACGAGGACGCCGCCCACTTGTGGCGACACCGCGTTCAGCAACAAGGCCAAGCGCAAGTCGTCCTGACCTACGAGAGCGGTGAACGGATAGGGCGTACTCACGCGGTGATCACTCCTTCGGGTGTCCTGCAGCAGCACTGTGCACGTCTGAACTGCCGGTCGTCATCATGGGGATCGGCTCCCCCTCGGCGGGGATGGTCCTCCGGACGAGGGTGGGCCGCGGCTGCTTCGCTCCCCGCGCAAGCGGGGATACCGGGGGGACACTCATGTGCGTGCCCCGGGCGCACCCGGCGGGATGAAGGGCAACCCCTCCGGCGCGCCGGTCTCGATCAGCCGCCACAACGCGTCCGTGTCCGCGTGTTCCTCGATCAGATCCCCCAGCCGGTCCAGCTGTTCCTCCCGCAACGCCCCGAAGCTCGTGTCAGGCGCCGCGGTGAACCGCCGCCCCGCGGCCCGCGCGACCTCTCCCAGGAACGCCCGCCGGAACGCGTCGCTCTCGAGCGACCCGTGCCAGTGCGTCCCCCAGACCGAGCCCACCCGGCACCCGTCCAGGAACGGCTCGCCTCCCCGGACGTCGGCGACGCCGTGATGGATCTCGTAACCCTCCACCGGCTCCCCGAGCGCCGACCCGACGGGCCGCTCCAGGACCTTCTCCCGGCCGAAGCGGACGCGTACGGGCAGCAGCCCGAGCCCCTCGACCAGGCCGGCCCGGGACTCGACGTCGTCCTCGATCCGCTCGCCCAGCACCTGGAAACCGCCGCAGATCCCCAGCACCGGCCGTCCCTCGGCTCCACGCCGCACCAGCGCGTCGGCCAGCCCCCGCTCGCGCAGCCAGGCCAGCGCCTTCACGGTGCCCCGCGTCCCGGGCACGATCACGAGGTCCGCGTCGACGAGCTCCTCCGCCCGGTCCACGAACCGCACCACCACACCCGGCTCGGCCGCCAGCGCGTCCACATCGGTGAAGTTGGACATCAGCGGTACGGCGCAGACCGCGACCCGCAGCACGTCCTCGCCGTGCGGCGGCGCCACGACCGACTCCCGTACGGTGCCGCGCATCGAGACGCGCAGCCCGTCCTCCTCGTCGATCCCCAGCCCGTGGGCGTACGGCAGCACGCCGTAGGTCGGCCGCCCGGTGAGTCCGAGCAGCATGTCGAGACCGGGCTCCAGCAGCGACACGTCACCGCGGAACTTGTTGACGAGGTATCCCGCGACCAGCGACTGGTCCTCGGGGCTCAGCAGCGCCGTCGTGCCGAAGAACGAGGCGAACACGCCGCCCCGGTCGATGTCCCCGACCACCAGCACGGGAAAGCGCGCGGCCCGGGCGATGCCCATGTTCACGATGTCCGTGCGCCGCAGGTTGATCTCGGCCGGACTGCCCGCCCCCTCGCAGATCACGGCGTCGTACGTGCCCCGCAGCTGCTCCAGGCAGTCCGTGACCGTCCCCAGCAGAGCCTCTTGGCGCCCCCCGTGGTAGCCGCGCGCACTCATCTCGCCGACCGGCTTCCCCATCAGGACGACCTGGCTCGACCGGTCGCCGCCGGGCTTGAGCAGCACCGGGTTCATCAGCACCGACGGCTCCACCCGGGCGGCCTGCGCCTGCATCGCCTGGGCGCGGCCGATCTCCGCCCCCTCCCGGGTGACGAAGGAGTTCAGCGACATGTTCTGCGCCTTGAACGGCGCGACCTTCACCCCCCGGCGCACCAGCCACCGGCAGATCCCCGCCGTGACGACGCTCTTGCCCGCGTCCGAAGTGGTCCCCGCGACCAGCAGCCCGCCGCTCATCCGACTCTCCGTCCCATGGCCGACCGCCCCGCCGCGCACACGACGAGGGCCAGCACACTCACCCGGCGCGACAGCCGCACCGCGCGTTCGATGTCCGTGACCCGCACATCCCGGCCGGCCTCTCCGTTGAGCACCGGCCGGTGCTCGACCCGCCCGCCGTACGCGAGGGTGCCCCCGAGCCGCACGCCCAGCGCACCCGCGAACGAGGCCTCCACCGGACCCGCGTTGGGGCTGGGATGCCTGCCCGCGTCGGCCCGCCAGGCCCGGACCGCCTCGCGCGGGCGCCCCCCGGCGGCCACGGCGAGCACGGCGGTCAGCCGGGCCCCGGGCCAGCCGGCGACGTCGTCGAGCCGGGCGGACGCCCAGCCGTAGCGCCGGTAGCGGGGGGACCTGTGCCCGACCATGGCGTCCAGCGTGTTGACGGCCCGGAAGGCGGCCAGCCCCGGCACTCCGCCGAGCGCGCCCCACACGAGGGCTCCCACCACCGCGTCGGAGGTGTTCTCGGCGACGGACTCCACCACGGCGCGGGCGATCTGCTGCCCGTCCAGCGACTGCGGGTCGCGGCCGCACAGATGCGGCAGCCGCTCCCGGGCCAGCTCGACGTCCCCGGCGGCCAGTGCCCCGCCGATGGCGCGGGCCTCGCGGCCCAGCGAGGTGCCCCCGACGACGGACCAGGTGGCAGCGGCGGTCAGCGCCACGGCGGCGGCGGGACGGTTCCGTACGGCACGCGCGGCCAGCGCGGCGGCGCCCGTGGCACCCCCGGCGCAGACGAGCGTGTGCAGGGCGCCCCAGCCTCGGTGATCACGCCACAGGCGGCGCTCGGCGCCCGCCGCGGCCCGCCCGAACGCGGCGACGGGGTGGCCGCGCCGGGGATCACCGAACAGCAGGTCTCCGATCAGACCGGCGGCGGCTCCGTACGCGAAGATGCGGTCGGCTCGCACCGCTCAGCCGGCCGTCGCGCCTCGGAGGACCTTCGTGACAGGTGGTGAAGCGACCGACGCAGGGCAGCCCGACATGGCGTATGTCCTCACTCAGGGTCCGCGCCCTGGTTCGACGTGACCGGCGACGAGAGTCTCCTGGCTTCCGGATCCGCAGTTCCTCCGGCCTTCCAGCCCGCGGTGGCGGGCCGTGACTTCCGTGTGGAGGCTGCTCCCCGGTGACAGTGGCGGGACCGCGCCGGATTCGCACCGGCTTCCTCTCCTGTCGCCGTAAGGTCGGCCGGCACATGGGGGCCGGTCGACCTAAATGGCTCCGGCAGTCCACCATGTCCCGTGAATGCCCGTCAACCTGCCGTTGACCTGCGAGGCTTCAATGTGCTCAGACGCACACCGGGGCCGGACACACGTGGTGTGTCCGGCCCCGGGGCGTGTCCGCGTGGGAGTGGTCAGGCGACGATCAGATAGATCCCGTACGCGACCGCCGCCGCGCACAGTCCGAAGCAGATGTACGCGCCGGTGCGCACCAGGCCGTTGGCACCGCCGCCCTGCGCGGACGACGTCTGCCTGGCCATGCCCGTGATGCCGAGGGTGAAGAGACCGACGAGCGCGACGGTGACCACGAGGCTGACGCCGAAGACGGACGCGAGAGCTGCCCAGTCGATGTTCATGCGGATCCGTCCTTACACCGTGGCCGGGTCGGCCGGGGTTCCGGCCGACGTGGCCGGGGCCGAGATGGTGGTCTTGAGCTCCGGTACGGCGGCACCGGTGGGCGGCGGGCTGACCGCGGAGATGGCGGTGGTGACGACGCCCGCGGGCTCGGCCTCCGCGTTCACGTTGGTGTGGTCGACCGGCTTGCGGCGCGACAGCAGCCAGATGGCGCCGGAGCCCGCGACGAGGAGGACGGCGACCACCGCGACGCCCCAGGGCCCCTGCTTGGTCAGGAACTCGGCGCCCGCGCCCATCAGACCGGCGGCCGGCAGGGTCAGGCCCCAGGCGACGAACATCCGGGTGGCGGTGGACCAGCGGACCACGCCTCCCTTGCGTCCGAGACCCGCGCCCATGACGGCACCGGAGCAGGACTGCGTGGTGGAGAGGGAGAAGCCGAGGTGCGAGGAGGCCAGGATGACCGTGGCCGCACTGGTCTGGGCCGCGAAGCCCTGCGGCGGACGCAGGTCGGTCAGGCCGCTGCCCATGGTGCGGATGATGCGCCAGCCGCCCAGGTAGGTGCCCAGGGCGATGGCGATACCGGCGGAGGCGATGACCCAGACCGGCGGGTTGGCGCCGGGGGCGAGGACGCCACCGGTGACCAGGGCCAGGGTGATGATGCCCATGGTCTTCTGCGCGTCGTTGGTGCCGTGGGCGAGCGAGACGAGACCGGCCGAGGCGATCTGGCCGGCGCGGTACCCCTTGGCGGTCGACTTCAGCTGCGCCTCGTCGGTGATCTTCCGGTTGAGGCGGTACGTCAGCTTCGTGGCCAGCAGCGCGGCGATACCGGCCACGACCGGGGCGGCGATCGCGGGCAGCAGGACCTTCGTGACGACGGTGCCGCCGTTGATCGAGGACCAGCCGGCCGACATGACCGCGGCGCCGATGAGGCCGCCGAAGAGTGCGTGGGAGGAACTGGAGGGCAGGCCGACCAGCCAGGTCAGCAGATTCCACAGGATCGCGCCGACGAGCGCCGCGAAGATGACCTCGGTTCTGAGGCCGTTCTCGTTGATGATCCCGCCGGAGATCGTCTTGGCGACCTCCACCGACAGGAACGCGCCGACGAGGTTGAGAACGGCGGACATGGCCACCGCGGTCTTGGGCTTGAGGGCGCCGGTCGAGATGGTGGTGGCCATCGCGTTGGCGGTGTCGTGGAAACCGTTCGTGAAATCGAACACGAGAGCTGTCACGATCACAATCGCGAGCAGCAGCGTGATGTGTTCCATTTACCCAGGCAATCGTTCGACGTCATTGGCACGTGGAACGTAAGCAACCAGGGTGAACGGAAGATGAACTGGGCAGGGCGGCACGGTGACCCCAACCGTGTGCACCGGTTCCGCTTGTGCGCGCGAGGGGTGGGGCGGGCACCCGGTGCCGGTGCGGGGCCCGGTCCCCCCGATGTGGGGGATCTTGACCGTGAGCGATTCACCCCTTCGGGGAGACATGGGTCACGTGACCCTAGGATCCCCGTATGGGTGACGTGGACAAGAGCGCGATCGAACGGGCGTGGGACGGTGTCGTCGCGACGGCCCGGCGGACGGCGGCGGACGGCCTGGTCGTCGGCACCTCGGGCAATGTGTCGGCCCGGGTGGGGGACATCGTCCTGGTCACCCCCAGCGGGGTGCCCTACGAGCGGCTCGGCCCCGGGGACGCCGTCGGCGTCGACCTCGAAGGACGCCAGGTCCTCGGCGGCCTGGTCCCGACCAGCGAACTCCCGCTCCACCTGGCCGTCTACCGGGGCAGCGACGCCGCGGCGGTGGTCCACACCCACGCCGTGCACGCCACGGCCGTCTCCACCCTCGTCCCCGAGGTGCCGCTCATCCACTACGCCGCCGCCCTGCTCGGCGGCCCCGTCCGCACCGCCGCCTACGCCCGTTACGGGACGCCGGAGCTCGCCGACAACATGCTGGCCGCGCTGCGCGACCGCACCGGCTGCCTGCTGCGGAACCACGGCACCGTCACCTACGGGGACACCCTCGACGAGGCCTACGACCGCACCGCGCAGCTCGAATGGATGTGCAGGCTCTGGCTCACCGCGAGCTCCGTACCCGGCCACAGCCCGAGCCTCCTCACCCCGGCCCAGCTGGACGACGTCCAGGACGCCCTGAAGGGTTACGGCCAGCGAGGCTGAGTCCGGCGCCGCACCGTACGGACCCTGCCCACTGGCCAACGGCGCCCCGGCCCAGGACACTGGAGCCGTGCGCCCGGCAACAGCGGCGGCAGTGGCCGCCACCTCGATCCTCGGCGTCGGCGCGGCAGCGGTCGCCGCCGGCCGCTACGCCAGCGACGCCGCCCTCGGGGCGCCCTCGCCACGGCCCTTCCCGGCCGACCGCCGTCTCACCGTGCACGCCACCGCGGCCGGGCAGATCACTCTGACCCGCTCCTTTCCCGCGCTGCGCCCCGGTACGTACGGACTGGCCGGCCGAGGTGTCCACGCGGTGGTCGGTCCGGTGATCGAGCAGGTGCCCGGCGGCCATACGTTCGTCTCTCCCGACACGGTGGTCCGCCGGCTGGAGCGGGTGACCCTCGGCAGCCTGAAGCCGGGCGCCCGGGTCCGCCTCACCCCGGAGCTCCACCGGGGCGACCCGCTCGCCGCCCTCGGTCTCACGTACAAGGAGGTCGAGGTCCCCGGTGAGCTCGGTCCCCTGCCCGCCTGGTTCGTGCCCGCCGCCCGCGACACCTGGGTGATCACGGTGCACGGCCTCGGGACCACCAGGGACCACCCCATGAACGTGATGGGGTTCCTCAACGCCCAGCAGCTTCCGGTCCTGGACCTGGCCTACCGCGGCGACGTCGGCGCCCCGCGGTCCCCGGACGGACTCGCCCACCTCGGCGAGTCCGAATGGCGCGATCTCGACGCGGCAATCCGCTACGCGGTGCGCTACGGCGCCGAGAACGTCATCCTGTACGGCTGGTCCTCCGGCGCCTCGATGGCCCTGCACGCGGCGGTCAACTCCGCCCTCCGCGATCGCATCAGCGGCCTCGTCCTCGACTCCCCGGTCCTGGACTGGAAGACCACCCTGCGCGCCCTCGCCTCGGCCCGGGGCGTCCCCTCCGCGCTGCTGCCCCTCGCCGTCCGGGCCGCCCAGGGCCAGACCGGACTGCACGGAGCCCCGCTCCTGGAGACCTCGGTGCCGACGGCCCTGCACGCCCCCACGATGATCGTCCA
Organism: Streptomyces sp. QL37; assembly: GCF_002941025.1. NCBI lineage: Bacteria > Bacillati > Actinomycetota > Actinomycetes > Kitasatosporales > Streptomycetaceae > Streptomyces > Streptomyces sp. QL37. The sequence continues at coordinate 6,879,756 of NZ_PTJS01000001.1, forward strand.
CGGCCCCGACGACACCCTGGCCCCCTGGCAGCAGTCCCGGGAACTCGCCGAACGCCGCCCGGACCTGGTGTCCCTGCACTCCGTACCGCAGGCTCCGCATGCGGCGATGTGGAATGCCGACCCGGCAGGTTACGAAGAGGCGCTCCGGCGCTTCCTCACGCCCCTGATGTGAGCTGATGCGCCGGAACCGCCCGGTTGGCACCCCGGCGCGGAAGCCTCCCGAACCCCGGTGACATGGCTTCCGTTTGGGCTTTCGGGCCGTCAGAGGCAAGACTGCTCCTCGTGACGTCCCGTACCCCGCGCGACTCCAGGCTGCGACTTGTCCGCCCGCGACCCCAGGCGACCGCCCGCAAGGCCGTGACCACCCGGCGCACCCGGCCGGCCCCACGCCCACCCGAGGGCACACCACCCCCGGCGGAACTGGCGCGCCAGGCCAGGGCCGTACTGGCCGACGCCGTACGGATCGCCCACTGGGCCGCGGACGGTACGAGCACGGGCTCCGCCCCGCTCGCCGCCCAGGCCCTGGAACGGGCCGCCGCCGCGCTGGAGCTGTCCCCGGCCCAGGTCCGGGCCGGCTGGGACCGGGCCAGGCTGGCCGGACTCATCGAGCTGCACGGCGACACGGCCCGCCCCGGCTGGCGGCTGCGGGCCTGGGACCGCGACGACTCCGCCGTGCTCCGGGGCTGGGTGGCGCTCTTCGACGCCTGGTCGCTGGTCCACGCCTCACCCGACGGCATCGAGGCCACCGCGGTGGCGGAAGCCGTCGAGGCCGTGCCCCAGGTGCTCTCCCTGCTCCAGCTCTCCGCGGGCGCCGTCACCGTGCCCGCGCTCCTCGACCTGCTGGGCCAGCGCGTGGCGGAGCTCCACGAGGAGCGGTGCGAGGTGCCGTACGGACCGCAGGAACAGCCCGTGTCCGCGGGCGGGCGGTCCGCCGACCTCAACGCCCTGCTGCTCGACTGGGCCCTGGAGGGCCTCGCCTCGGTCGGCGCCCTCACGCTCGGCGCCGGCCACGCCACCCTCACTCCGCTGGGCAACTGGGCGGTCTGGGTCAAGCTCGAACAGATCTGTGTCGCCGCCCAGAGCCCGGCCGGCAACATCGAGCAGCCCGCGGCCGACATGCTGCTCGGCTGCGCCCGGCTCACCCCCGGCCCGGCCCGTGCCGAATACCGGGCCTGGCTCGCCGCGCGGCCCGTCGGCAGCGCCGTGGCCGAACTGCTGGCCGTCGCCCGAGGTGAGGACGCCCTGCTGCGCGGCCTCGCCTTCGAGGCGCTGCGCGTCGTCGGCGCCCCCGCGGAGCCCGTCGTCCGCTCCGTCGTCACGGAGGCGCCGCTGCGCCCGTACGCACTGCTCTGGCTCGCCGAGTACGAGGGCACCGACCCGGACGACGCCCAGGACGTCCTCAGCCGTGAGGAGGCCACCTGGCTCTGGGTCGACACGGCCGCGGCCGTGGCCGACCACGGCGAGACCGGGCTGCTGGTCCGCCATCTCGACTCCGCGGTCCAGGGCACGGTCCCCGCGCTCCTGGACGAGGTGCGCGCCGTCGGGCACCCGCGGACCGTCCAGGTGCTGGTCGCCCTGGCCGCGGCCCACCCGGACCCGGCCCTCGCCAAAGCCGTACGCCGTGCGGCCTTCCAGGTGCACACCGGCGGGTCCTGAGCGGCCGGCGCCAGCCCCCGGGGGAGTCCGATTCAGCCCGAGGCCCCCGGGGCGTACGTCCCGAAGCTCCACACGTTGCCCTCCGCGTCCCGCGCCATGTAGTCGCGTGAGCCGTAGTCCTGGTCGGTGGGCGGCATCAGGACCTCCACGCCGTGCTCCACGGCCCGCGCGTGGTGGGCGTCCACGTCCTCCACCACCACGTACACCCCGGCGGGACCGGCGCCGGCCATCGCCTTGGCGAAGACGCCCTCACCCCTCCTGGAACCGAGCATCACCCGGCCGTTGCCGCAGGACAGCTCGGCATGGACCACGCTGCCGTCCTCGCCCTCGTACACCCCTTCCGCGGTGAACCCCAGGGCCTGGGTCAGCACTCCGATCGCCGCCTTCGCGTCGTCGTACAGAAGCGTCGGAAAGATCGTGGGAAGACCGTCCGTGCCTGCCATCACGCTCACCCTCTCCAGCCAGCCAGATGTGATTTACGTCTCAGTCTTCCACCCGTCACCGACGACGTCAGCCGAAGGTGTCGCAGCGGCCCGGGTCGCCGGTGCGGAAACCCGTGGTGAACCACTGGCGGCGCTGCGCGGACGAACCGTGCGTCCAGGACTCCGGATTCACGCTCCCCTGGAACTTCTCCTGGATCCGGTCGTCGCCCACGGCCGCCGCCGCGTCGAGACCGTCCCGGACGTCCGCCTCGGTCAGCTGCGAGATCAGGGGCCGACCCGACTCGGTCGGAGTGGTCGTCGCGTGGTTCGCCCAGACCCCGGCGAAGCAGTCCGCCTGCAGCTCGATCTTCACGGAGGCGCTGTCGGCGCCCTGCCGGCCGTCCTGCGCCCTGCTCGGGGTGCCCAGCTGGTTCTGCACGTGGTGGCCGTACTCGTGCGCCACCACGTACGCCTCGGCGAACGGGCCGCCGTCGGCCCCGTACGTCGTCCGCAGTTCGTCGAAGAACCCCAGGTCCAGATAGACCTGCCGGTCGCCGGGGCAGTGGAAGGGACCCACCGCCGAGGTGGCCGAACCGCAGGCGGTGCCGATCCGGTCGCTGAACAGGACGGTCCGGGCCCCCGTCCAGGTCTCGCCGTTCCGCTCGAACTCCTGGCGCCAGTAGTCCTGCACGCTGTTGACCACCGCCACCGTCCGGCAGTCGTCCCTGGTGTTCGCGTCGCCGCCCGTCCTGGTCCTCGGACGTGTCCAGACCGGCGTCGTCGTCGAACCGCATGGGTCACCACCCTCTGCTCCGGCCGCTCCACGGCGCGTGTGCCGTCCTGTGCCGAGTATCAGGCAGTATGCCCTGGTGTGTCCCGATCCGTGACGCACCGCGGTGAGGCGGTGACGGGCCGGAAGCATGCGGTAAAGCAGGTGGACACCGCCAGTAGACTGAGTCCCATGGCAATTCTCCTTGTGCATTAGACGGCGTCGAGTCGTGAGCCCGCTGTCCCTCCGCCGTCCATACCGCCCTGGAGTTTTTCCGTGATCACCGCTTCCGGCATCGAGCTGCGCGCCGGCGCCCGCATCCTCATCGAGTCCGCCTCCTTCCGTATCGCCAAGGGCGACCGCATCGGCCTGGTCGGACGCAACGGCGCCGGCAAGACCACCCTCACCAAGTGCCTCGCGGGGGAGGGAACGCCGGCCGGCGGCACCATCACCAACAGCGGTGAGGTCGGCTACCTCCCGCAGGACCCGCGCACCGGGGACCTCGACGTCCTGGCCCGCGACCGCATCCTCTCGGCCCGAGGGCTCGACGAGATCCTGCGCAAGATGCGGGAGAACGAGGAGCGGATGGCGAACGGCAAGGGCGCCACCCGCGAGAAGGCGATGAAGCGGTACGAGCGCCTGGAGACGGAGTTCCTCACCAAGGGCGGGTACGCCGCCGAGGCCGAGGCCGCCACCATCGCCGCCGCGCTGAGCCTGCCCGACCGGGTGCTCGGCCAGCCCCTGCACACCCTCTCCGGTGGTCAGCGCCGCCGTGTCGAGCTCGCCCGCATCCTGTTCTCGGACGCCGACACCCTGCTCCTCGACGAGCCCACCAACCACCTCGACGCGGACTCGATCGTCTGGCTGCGCGACTACCTCAAGACCTACCGCGGCGGCTTCATCGTGATCTCCCACGATGTCGAGCTCGTCGAGACCGTGGTCAACAAGGTGTTCTACCTCGACGCCAACCGTGCGCAGATCGACATCTACAACATGGGCTGGAAGCTTTATCAGCAGCAGCGCGAGGCCGACGAGAAGCGCCGCAAGCGCGAGCGCCAGAACGCCGAGAAGAAGGCCGCGTCGCTGAACTCGCAGGCCGACAAGATGCGCGCCAAGGCGACCAAGACCGTCGCCGCCCAGAACATGGCCAAGCGGGCCGAGCGACTGCTCTCGGGGCTGGAGGCCGTGCGGGTCTCCGACAAGGTGGCCAAGCTGCGCTTCCCCGAGCCGTCCCCCTGCGGCAAGACCCCGCTGATGGCCGAGGGCCTCTCCAAGTCCTACGGGTCGCTGGAGATCTTCACCGACGTGGACCTCGCCATCGACAAGGGCTCGCGCGTCGTCATCCTCGGTCTCAACGGTGCGGGCAAGACCACGCTGCTGCGGCTCCTGGGCGGAGCCGAGAAGCCCGACACCGGTCAGATCATCGAGGGCCACGGTCTCAAGCTCGGCTACTACGCCCAGGAGCACGAGACCCTGGACCCGGAGCGCACCGTCCTGGAGAACATGCGCTCGGCGGCGCCCGACCTCGACCTCGTCGAGGTCCGCAAGACGCTCGGTTCCTTCCTCTTCTCCGGTGACGACGTCGACAAGCCCGCCGGAGTGCTCTCCGGCGGCGAGAAGACCCGGCTGGCCCTGGCGACGCTCGTCGTCTCCTCCGCCAACGTGCTGCTGCTCGACGAGCCGACGAACAACCTCGACCCGGCCAGCCGCGAGGAGATCCTCGGGGCGCTGCGCACCTACAAGGGGGCCGTCGTCCTGGTCACCCACGACGAGGGCGCGGTCGAGGCGCTCCAGCCGGAGCGGATCATCCTGCTGCCCGACGGGGTCGAGGACCTCTGGGGTGCGGACTACCGGGACCTGGTGGCCCTCGCCTGACCCGCCGGGGCTCCCGGATCCGGTGCGGAGCCCGGTGATCCAATGCGTCTGGATCATTCGGCCCATCGGTGATCCATCATCTGGGTGAGTGGGTCTCGTACCCCGGCGCGGCGCCCGGTAGATAGCTGCCGGGCGCACCCATTTCCGGCCACTTCACCCCGTACGGCCCTGACCTGGCCGTTTTTCCCGCAGGTCGTCCCTCGGGGGTCCGAGAGCCCTTGGAATGCTTGATTCCGCTTGTGTCCGGCGGCTTCCGGACCCGGAATCCGGTCGTACGGACCTTGCCGAATGGGTGGCCAGGAAGCGCGGGAGGGGTGATCATGAGAGTCCAGAGCGCACTTCCTTGAGGAGGCACGGGTGGCCGAGACTCTGAAGAAGGGCAGCCGGGTGACCGGCGCCGCGCGCGACAAGCTCGCGGCAGACCTGAAGAAGAAGTACGACTCCGGTGCGAGCATCCGGGCGCTGGCCGAGGAAACGGGCCGCTCCTACGGATTCGTCCACCGGATGCTCAGCGAGTCCGGAGTCACGCTGCGGGGACGCGGCGGAGCGACTCGCGGCAAGAAGGCCGCTACGGCCTGACGGCGGACAGCGGGTTCGGAGCGGGCGCACGTCCGCTCCCGGGGCTCACCGGAACACGGGTGGCCACCCGGCCGGCCGTGAGGTCGTCCGGGTGGTTACTGTTCAGTTACTTGCCAGTAAGTGCTGACTGCACCCGATCCGGAGGCGCTCCATGACCTCGCTCGACTCTGTGCTCGACAAGGACGGCGTACGGCTCACCGTCGATGACGCGGTTGCCACGGTGACGCTCACCAACCCGGCCAAGCGCAACGCTCAGTCTCCCGCTCTGTGGCGGGCGTTGACAGAGGCCGGACGGGCACTCCCCGGCAGCGTGCGGGTCGTCGTGCTCCGCGGCGAGGGCAAGTCCTTCTCCGCGGGCCTCGACCGGCAGGCATTCGCACCCGAGGGCTTCGACGGGGAGCCGTCCTTCCTCGACATGGCGCGGGGCCCGGAGGCCGAGCTCGACGCGACCATCGCCGAGTACCAGGAGGCGTTCACCTGGTGGCGCCGCAACGACATCGTGTCGATCGCGGCCGTCCAGGGGCACGCGATCGGTGCCGGCTTCCAGCTCGCCCTCGCCTGCGATCTGCGGATCGTCGCCGAGGACGTCCAGTTCGCCATGCGCGAGACCAGCCTCGGCCTCGTTCCCGACCTCACGGGCACCCACCCCCTGGTGAACCTCGTGGGATACGCACGCGCGCTGGAGATATGCGCCACCGGCCGCTTCGTGCACGCGGAGGAGGCCGAGCGCACCGGTCTCGCCAACCTCGTCGTCCCGGCCGACCAGCTCGACGCGGCGGCGCGCGACCTGGCCGCGGCCCTGCTCGCCGCCCCCCGCGACGCGGTCGTCGAGACCAAGGCGCTGCTGAGCGGCGCCCTGTCGCGTACGTACGAGGAGCAGCGCACCGCGGAGCGGGCCGCCCAGGGCCGTCGCCTGCGCGACCTCGCGGGCCTCTCCGACTGAACGGCCGCAGCCCCGGCCCGCACCGCATGGCCCCCGCCGTCCGGCGGGGGCCGTGTCAGTCCCGGTTCACGACTGCTGTGACCAGTACGGCGACCGTAGGCCTGCCCTCCACGGCCTCGGCCACCGCGCCGCGCACTGCCTGCGCCACATCGAGCGCGCGGTGGCCCCCGGCCGTCGCGAGCTCCACCTGGACATGCCCTTCCGAGTGCTGCACGGCGCTGCCCAGCACCCGCGTCAGCGAGACGACGCCCGGGACCCCGGCCGCCGCCATCCCGGCGGATCCGTCGGGTTCCGCCGCGTGAACGACGGCGGGAGGCTCCGTGGCGGGGCGGGGCTCCTCCTCCAGCAGCTCCGTCACCCGGAGGTCCACCTCGTCGACCACCAGGCCGAGCCGCTGGGCGGCCGCCGCCAGCAGGGCCGCGCGCAAGGCGTCGGCGGTTGCGGGAAGCGGCCGCCGTGCCGTCGCGGAGAAGCCGGCCTCGATCCTCAGCGGTCCGGGCCGCAGCCCGCTGGGAGGCCGCGGCACCGCCGGATCCGGGGCGTTGTCCTCGTCGGCAGGGGCGATCCTGACCTTCCCCAGCGCGGCCCCCGACCCGGCCGCGGCGTCTCTCAGCACCTCTGTCGCCGCTCGTTCCGCGATCCAGGATCCGTCCGCGGGGCCGCCCAGAGGGAGCAGTCTGCCGAGACCGAGCCGTTGGCGTACCGCGGACGTCCATCCATCGGCCCGGTGCGGGCTGTCAGCCGTTGTCATTGCTCCACCCTGCCCCATCCACGGCGCGGGACCGGGCAAGCGCACTTACTGTGGGCCACGGAAGTTCAACCCGCCCCGAAGGGAAGAGCGGCGATGACCGAGAGTCCACAGCGGTACCGGCCCGACGGCCCCGGCAGTGTGACCGGCGGGGACGACGGCAGGCAGAGCCAGTTCAGCAAGCGCGGCGGGGGCGCCCCCGCGACCCGCGGCCGCACCACCATCGCCGACGGCGTGGTCGAGAAGATCGCCGGAATGGCGGCACGGGACGTCGCCGGGGTCCACGCGATGGGCAGCGGCATCTCCCGGACGTTCGGCGCGGTACGCGACCGGGTTCCCGGCGGCGGCAAGTCCGTGTCCCGCGGCGTCAAGGCGGAGGTCGGCGAATCGCAGGCCGCCCTCGATCTGGAGATCGTCGTCGAGTACGGCGTGGCGATCGCCGAGGTGGCGCGCGACGTACGCGAGAACGTCATCGCGGCGGTCGAGCGGATGACCGGCCTCGAAGTCGTCGAGGTCAACATCGCCGTGAGCGACGTCAAACTGCCCGACGAGGACGACGACGAGGACGAGTCCGAGTCACGCGTCCAGTAGGCCCTTCACCGCCCGGCAGTTGAGGAGCACACGATGAGCATGGCTGTGGTCGGCCTGGTGGCCGGCATGGCGCTCGGTTTCGCCGGATACTTCGGTGGATTCGGGGCCTTCCTGCTGGTGGCCGCGCTGGGCGCGGTCGGCTTCGTCGCCGGCCGCTTCCTGGACGGCGACCTCGAACCCGGCGACTTCTTCCGGAGTCGCGAGCGCGGCGACCGGCGACGGTGACGGGGGTGACCGGCCGGGTCGACGCCGCCGCGCGAGGGCAGACCCGGATCGCCGACCGGGTCGTCGCGAAGATCGCCGCGCAGGCGGCGAAGGAGGCCGTCGACGAACGGCCCCCCAAGGACGCTGACGCCCCGCGCGCCACCGTCACCGTGCACCGTGACACCGCCCGGGTGCGGGTCAGCCTCGACCTCGCCTACCCCTGCGACATCGGCCGGCAGTGCGGCGCGGTGCGTCGTCGCGTGGCCGAGCGGGTAAAAGCCCTCGCGGGGATGGAGGTGCCCGAAGTGGCGGTGCAGGTCGAACGGCTGCATCGGTCAGGAGCGGGCACCGCACCGGAGGGGAGCATCAGATGACCGAGCCCCAGGACCCGGAGAACAGCACGCGGCGCCTGCCCACCGTCGAGTCGTCGCCATCCGGCGGAGTGCTGGAGATGGACCAGTCCGCGTCCGGCTCCACCTACGAGGCCGCCCCCGCGCCGGAGGGGACCGCCGGCAGGGCGGGCCGTTTCTGGTCGGGACGCAGGATCCCCGCCGCCCTGGTCGCCCTCATCGTGCTCGGCGGCGCCGGACTGATGCTCTACGACGTCGCGGCGGTGCGGGCCGACCACCCGGCCATGCAGTGGCGGCGCACCGTCGCCGACGACCTGGCGAGCCGTCACCTCGACGACGTATGGGTCCTGGCGGGATCGGCGCTGGCGGCCGCACTCGGCCTCTGGCTGCTCCTCCTGGCCCTCACTCCCGGACTGCGGGCCCTGCTCCCCATGAGCCGCCGGCACACCGGTGTACGGGCCGGGCTCGACCGGACGGCCGCCGCCCTCGTGCTGCGGGACCGGGCCGTCGAGGTGGCCGGTGTGCAGTCCGTCCGGGTGAAGATGAGCCGTCGTAAGGCGACCGTGCGCGCACTCTCGCACTTCCGTGAACTCGACGACGTCAGGGCCGACCTGGACGCCGTCCTGTCCAACGCCATCAGCGAACTGGGCCTGGCGCGGCCGCCCGGCCTCTCGGTGCACGTGCGCCGGCCGGCGAAGAAGGGGTGACCCCGTGATCAAAACCGTCAACCGGGTCCTGCTCGGCCTGGCAGGGCTGATCCTCGTCGTCGTCGGCGGCGCCGTCCTCGCCACGGGACTCGGTCTGTCCGCACCCTCCTGGTGGCCCTTCGACGGCACCGACGACGTGCTGCTCAGCAAGGCCGACCGGACCAGGTGGCGGGACGAGGGCTGGTGGTGGCCCACCGTCATCGCGGTCCTCGCCGTCCTGGTCGTCCTCGCGCTGTGGTGGCTCCTGGCCCAGCTGCGCCGCGGGCGCCTCGCCGAGGTGCTGGTCGACAGCGGCGACGGCGAGGGAGCGCTTCTGCGGGGCAAGGCCCTGGAGGGTGTGCTCGGTGACGAGGCGGGAGCCCTGGACGGGGTGTCCGACGCCAAGGCCGCGCTGACCGGCCGGCGCACCGCCCCGCGCGCCCGGGTCCGGCTGCTGATGGAGCCGCACGCCGCCCCGGGGCTGGTGCTGCGCGGGCTCTCCGAGGGGGCGCTGACCCACGCGCGGACCTCGGCCGGGCTGGACGAGCTGCCCGCCGAGGTCCGGCTGAGGGCGGTCAAGCACCGCGCGGAGCGGGTGACCTGACGGGGTCGGGCCCACCGGCGCCCCGGTGGGCCGTCAGAAACCGTGCCGGGCGCCGCCGTCGACCGGCACCATGATGCCGGTCAGATAGGAGGCGGCCGGGGAGAGCAGGAAGGCCGAGGTCTTCCCGAACTCCTCCGGGGTGCCGTAGCGGCGCAGCGGGATGCGCGCCTCGTTCGCCGTACGGGACGCGTCGGCGTCGCCGGACAGGGCGTCCAGCTCGCGCACCCGGTCCGTGTCGATCCGGGCCGGCAGCACCCCGACGACCCGGATGCCGCGCGGGCCCAGCTCGTCGGCGAGGGACTTGGCGAAGCCGGCCAGGCCGGGGCGCAGCCCGTTGGAGATGGTCAGGCCGGGGATCGGCTCGTGCACGGACCCGGACAGGACGAAGCCGATGACACCGCCCTCGCCGAGCGTCTCGGCCGCCGTACGGGCCAGGCGCACGGCGCCGAGGAAGACCGACTCGAAGGCCGACTGCCACTGATCGTCCGTGTTGTCGGCGACGAAGCCCGGGGCCGGGCCGCCGACGCTGATGAGGATGCCGTCCAGCCGGCCGAAGCGTTCCTTCGCGGCGTCCACCAGCCGCCGGGCGGCCAGCGGGTCGGCGTTGTCCGCGGCGAGCCCGACGGCGTCGGGTCCCAGCTCCGCGGCGGCCTCGGCGGCGGTCTTCTCGTCACGGCCGGAGATGATCACCTTCGCGCCGTCGGCGGCGAGGGCGCGCGCGGTGGCGTTGCCCAGCCCGCGGGTCGCCCCGGTGACGATGTACACACGGTCCTTCAGTCCAAGATCCATGGCCCTATCCTGCCAAGTCACCACCGGCCAGGTCGACCGCGCTGTTCACCAGGCCGATGTGGCTGAACGCCTGCGGGTAGTTGCCGAGCTGGCGCCGGGCCACCGGGTCGTACTCCTCGGCCAGCAGTCCCACGTCGTTGCGCAGGTCCAGCAGCCGTTCGAAGAGTGCCTCGGCCTCGTCCCTGCGGCCGGTCCGGGTCAGGGCGTCGACCAGCCAGAACGAGCAGGCGAGGAACGCCCCCTCGTCGCCGGGGAGACCGTCCACCGACCCGCCCTCCGTGCTGTAGCGGCGGATCAGGCCGTCGTGGGCGAGCTCACGGCTCACCGCGTCGACGGTCCCGGTCACCCGGGGGTCGTCGGGCGGCAGGAAACCGGTGCGCACGATGAGCAGTGTCGAGGCGTCCAGCTCCTGGGAGCCGTAGTACTGGGTGAAGGTGTTGCGCACCGGGTCGTAGCCCTTCTCGCAGACCTCCGCGTGCACGGCGTCCCGCATCGCCCGCCACCGGTCGGCGTCACCCGGCAGATCCGGATTCTCCTCCAGGGTGCGCACCGCGCGGTCGGCCGCGACCCAGGCCATCACCTTGGAGTGCACGAAGTGACGGCGCTGCCCGCGGATCTCCCACAGACCCTCGTCCGCCTCGCGCCAGGTGGACTCCAGGAAGCCGAGCAGACTGAGCTGAAGATTCCAGGCGTGCGGCTTGTCGTGGAGCCCGGCGCCGCGGGCCAGTCTGAGCGAGTCGATGACCTCGCCGTACACATCGAGCTGCTGCTGCCGCACGGCGGCGTTGCCGATGCGGACCGGCAGCGAATTCTCGTAGCCCCTCAGCCACGGCAGCTCCGTCTCGGGGAGTCTGCGCTCGCCGGCCAGCCCGTACATGATCTGGAGGTCCGCGGGGTCACCGGCCACGGCCCGCAGCAGCCAGTCACGCCAGGCGGCCGCCTCCTCCATGTATCCGACCGAGATCATCGCGGCCAGGGTGAGGGTGGAGTCCCGCAGCCAGCAGTAGCGGTAGTCCCAGTTCCGTACGCCCCCGATCTCCTCGGGGAGCGAGGTCGTGAGGGCCGCCACGATCCCCCCGGTGGGGGCGTAGGTGAGCGCCTTCAGGGTGATCAGGGAGCGGAGCACCGCGTCCCGGTGCTTGCCGTGGTAGGTGCACCGTGCCGCCCACTTGGCCCAGTCGGTGAGGGTGTGCTTCAGCGCCTTGTGAGGGTCGATCAGCCTGGGGCGGGGGGAGTGCGAGGGGTGCCAGGTGAGGACGAACGCCACGCTCTCGCCCTCGGCGACCGTGAAGGACGAGCAGGTGCTGAACTGCTGGCCCCACGTCTTCACCGACGGCTCGCTGCGCAGCCAGACGGAGTCGGGGCCCGCGACGGCCACCCGGTGGCCGTGCGAGCGGCGCATCCACGGGACCACGGAGCCGAAGTCGAAGCGCAGCCGCAGGACGGAGCTCATGTCGACGCTGCCGCTGACACCCTCGACGATCCGCATGACGTCGGGCGCCTTGTCGCGCTGCGGCATGAAGTCGATGACCTTGACGGTCCCGGTCCTGGTCTCCCAGAAGGTCTCCAGGACCAGGGAGTCGTCCACGTAGGCGCGCCTGGTGCAGGTGTCGGTGCTGTCCGTGCCCTGGGGGGCGATGCGCCAGTGTCCGTTGTCCTCGTCGCCGAGCAGGGCCGCGAAGCAGGCGCCGGAATCGAAGCGGGGCAGACAGAGCCAGTCGACAGAACCGTTCCTGCCGACCAGGGCGGCGGTCTGGAGATCGCCGATGATGGCGTAGTCCTCGATGCGTGGGGTCACGCTCTGGCGTCTTCCCGGACCCGAGCCCCGCTAAGCAGCGAAATCGGTGCGAACAGACGGGTACGACGAGGCCCTACGCGGTCGCCGGCTCCGGCTGTGCGGCGGTGTCGTCGTCCTTGCCCTCGGCGGCCTCTTCGCGGTCGCGCTTCTCACGGCGTACGAGGACGACCCAGCCGACCGGGACCCCGGCGGCGAAGAGCCACCACTGGACGGCGTACGCCATATGAGGGCCGATGGAGCTGTCGTCGGGTGCGGCGATCGTCTCGGGGCTGCCGTCGGCGGGCTCGGGGGCGGTCAGCTCGACGTAGCCGCCCAGCACGGGACGGCCGAGCAGCTGGGACTGCTGGGAGCTGTTGATCAGCATCACCTGGCGGTCCGGCAGGCCCTGGAGGTCCTTGATGCCGCTGGCGCTCGTCGTCTCGTCCGCCTTGAGCCGGCCCGTGACGGTGACCTCGCCGCGCGGCGGGGCGGGGACCTCGGGGAAGGCCTGCTGGTCGGCCGCGGCCGGGACCCAGCCGCGGTTGACCAGGACGGTGCCGCCGCCCTTGAGGTCCAGCGGGGTCAGGACCAGTACGCCGATGCGCTCGTCCTGCGAGGTGCGGCGGCGTACGACCACCTCGTGCTCGGTGTCGAAGGTCCCGGTGGCCTTCACGGCACGCCAGTAGTCGGAGCGGGGCACCGTGTGCCCGGGAGAGGTGAGACGGGTGACGGAGACCGGGTCCGCCTCGAGGTTCCGTGTGATCAGCGCGTTCTGCTCGACCCGGTGTTCATGCCGGTGCAGCTGCCAGAAGCCCAGCTCCACCATCGTGGGAATCATGGCGAGGACGAGGAGGGTGAGAATCACCCACTGCCGGGTCAACAGGAAGCGGTACACCCCATGACCGTACAACCGGGGTCATGGGGTGCGGCACGGAGGGTCCCCCGTGCGGACGGGACAGCCCGTCATACTTTGTCCACGATGCCCGCCCTTCCCTCGGCGCGGGCGCAGTGGCCGCCGCAGTACCAGTGACCGTCGACCTCGACGCCCTGGCCGATGACCTGGACCCGGCAGTGCTCACAGATGGGCGCCATGCGGTGAATGGCGCAGGAGAAGCAGTCGAAGACGTGCACCGCGCCCTGTGCGTGCACCTCGAAGGACATCCCGTAGTCGTTTCCGCAAACCTCACAACGTGCCATGCGCCACAGGGTGGGACGCCGGGCGGCGGCGGGCGAGCCGGCGCGGGGCGAGTCGCCCCCGGTTCACTCCGATGACGGTGACGGCTTCGGCACGGCGACCGTCCTGGCCGGTGCCACGTCCCTCAGCAGATGGGTGAAGGCGCTCTCCTCCAGGATCGGGGTGCCGAACGACTTGGCCTTCACGGTCTTCGACGTCGCCGAGTCCGGGTCGTTGGTGACGAGCAGGCTCGTCAGCCGCGACACGCTGGTCGCCACGTGCAGGCCCGCCTCCACCGCGCGGTCCTCCAGAAGCTCCCGGTCGACCGAGGTGTCCCCGGAGAACGCCACCCGCATGCCCTGCATGAGGGGTTTGTCCGACTCGTAGCGCCCGGGGTTCGGATACGGGCACGCGGGGCGCTTGCGCGAGGGACGCCAGCTGCCCTGGTTCCCCGAGGGCCGGTAGCCGGCGCGCGGCGTGACCGGGGAGTCGTACCACTCCGTCAGCGGACGGCACTCCAGCAGCGGCAGCCGCACCCCGCCCCTCGCCGCCGCGAGCAGACTCGGCCGGAACGCCTCGGCCAGCACCCGCGCGTCGTCCAGCGCGTGGTGCGCGCGCTCCTGCACCACGCCGAAGTGCGCGGCCAGCGACTCCAGCTTGTGGTTGGGCAGGGGAAGCCGGAGCTCCTTGGCGAGCGCGATGGTGCACAGCCGCTGCTCGACGGGCGCGGTGACCGCCGCGCGCGCGTACTCCCGGGCGATCATCGACCAGTCGAACGCGGCGTTGTGGGCGACGAGCACCCGCCCGGCGAGCCGCTCGGACAGCTGTGCGGCCACCTCGGGAAAGAGAGGCGCGCCCTCCAGCACATCGCTGGTCAGCCCGTGGATCCAGACGGGGCCGGGATCCCGCTCGGGATTCACCAGGGTGTACCAGTGGTCCTCGACCTCGCCTCTCGCGTCCAGTCGGTACACGGCAGCGGACACTATCCGGTCGTCGCGGGCGAGTCCGGTGGTCTCCACGTCGACGACCGCGTACCCCTGGGGATACGCGGCCGGCCACGGCGCTGCGGTCTGACGGTCGTCGAGCATGGTCACAGAGAATACGGGCCGGGACCGACAGCGGCCTATCCGGGCGGTCCCCGACGTGAACGCGGAGACGTTGCCGAGCAGTTGACCGCGGTGCCGGAAGGGCGGGTCGGGGATGCGCCCGGGGAGGGCGCGGTGAGACGCTCCCGGGGTGACGGACACGGACGCGCGGACACACGACGAACCACACGGAGGCGGACTCGGCACCCGGCTCAACTGGCTGCGGGCCGCGGTGCTCGGCGCCAACGACGGGGTGGTCTCCACCGCCGGCCTCGTCGTCGGTGTGGCCGGGGCCACCGGAGCCCGGTCCGCCCTCCTGACGGCCGGCCTGGCCGGGCTGCTCGCGGGGTCCATGTCGATGGCGGCGGGCGAATACGTCTCGGTGTCCACCCAGCGCGATTCGGAGAGGGCGGCGCTGGCCACGGAGAAGCGGGAGCTGGAGGAGACCCCGGAGGCCGAGCTCGCCGAGCTGACCGGACTGCTGGAGGAGAAGGGGTTGAGCAGCGGCCTCGCCAGGGAGGCCGCCGTCCAGCTCACGCAGCGTGACGCGCTGCGCGCCCACGCCGAGGTCGAGCTGGGTATCGACCCGGACGAGCTGACCAACCCGTGGCACGCGGCGGGGGCGAGCTTCCTGGCGTTCACCGCGGGCGCGCTGCTGCCGCTCCTGGCGATCGTGCTGCCTCCCGCCTCCGTGCGGCTGGCCGTCACCGTGGTGTCGGTGCTCGCGGCGCTGGCCCTCACCGGCTGGTGGAGCGCCCGGCTGGGCGGGGCACCCGTACGGCGAGCGGTGCTGCGGAACACGGCCGGGGGAGCGGTGGCCATGGGGGTGACGTACGCGGCGGGGGCGAGCTTCCTGGCGTTCACCGCGGGCGCGCTGCTGCCGCTCCTGGCGATCGTGCTGCCTCCCGCCTCCGTGTGGTTCGTCGTGTGTCCGCGCGTCCGTGTCCGTCACCCCGGGAGCGTCTCACCGCGCCCTCCCCGGGCGCATCCCCGACCCGCCCTTCCGGCACCGCGGTCAACTGCTCGGCAACGTCTCCGCGTTGAGCGGGCCTGCCCTCCACCCGTGTGACCTCCCTCAGGGGCGCGGACCCCTGAGGGAGGTCACACGGGTGGAGGGCAGGCCCGCTCAACGCGGAGACGGGGCCGCGGGTGCGCAGACGTCAGGTCCTTCAGCCCTTCCTCGGTGCGCAGCCGCGGTCGCGTCGGTACCCCGGCGACCGTGCGACCGTCCGGCGTCCAGGCCGGGGGCGTACAGCCGTTCCGCGTCCAGGCGGGTGCTCTGCGGCCGGCTGGACACCCGCCCGAGCGCGAGTGCCTCGCCGCCCCCGGCCCCGTGCTCACCACCTTCGCCACGGCCGGCGCGGGTCAGCGCAACTTCCGTACCACTCACGTGCGTTCCTCCCCCTTGACGGCGCGCAAGCCGGACATCCCACAACGGGGGAGTTGGCAGAACCCGCCAAATCCTGATGACGCCACGTCTCACATACTTGTCGGTAACAACGTCTATGCCCGGCACCTCGTGGGGCTCTACGGTGCTCGCATGGAGCCGAACCTGCCCGATGTCGTGCTGTGGTCGATCCCGGCCTTCGTCCTGCTCACCGTCCTCGAAATGGTGCTCCACCGGCTCCACCCCGACGAGGAGGCCGCCGGGTACGACGCCAAGGACGCCGCCACCAGCGTCACCATGGGGCTCGGCAGTCTGGTCTTCGACCTGCTGTGGAAGATACCCATCGTGGCGATCTACGCGGCCGTCTACGAGCTGACCCCGCTGCGCGTCCCCGTCCTGTGGTGGACGGTCCTTCTGATGCTGCTCGCCCAGGACTTCTTCTACTACTGGTCCCACCGGGGCCACCACGTCATCCGGATCCTCTGGGCCTGCCACGTGGTCCACCACTCCAGCCGGAAGTTCAACCTCACGACGGCGCTGCGCCAGCCCTGGACCTCGCTGACCGTCTGGCCGTTCTACGTCCCGCTCATCGCCTGCGGGGTCCACCCGGCCGCACTCGCCTTCTGCTCCTCGGCGAACCTCGTCTACCAGTTCTGGGTGCACACCGAGCGGATCGACAAGCTGCCCCGGCCCTTCGAGTTCGTCCTCAACACCCCCTCGCACCACAGGGTCCACCACGCGTCCCAGGGCGGATACCTCGACCGGAACTTCGGCGGGATCCTCATCGTCTGGGACCGGCTCTTCGGCTCCTTCACCGCCGAGGCGGAGCGGCCCGTCTTCGGGCTCACCAAGAACATCGACACCCACAACCCGTTCCGCGTCGCCACCCATGAGTACGCCGCCATCGCCCGCGACGTACGGGCGGCCACGACCTGGGGCGAGCGGGCCGGACGGATCTTCCGCGGGCCGGGCTGGCAGCCGTCGCGCCCCGCGGACGCCGCCGCGGCCGTCCACGTGAAGCCGCGCCCCGCCACCGAGCGCACCGGATGACGCCCCGCGCGGGCGCCCCCCGGCTCGTGCGTCCGCTGCTCGTCGCCTACCTCGCCGTGGCCGCCGTCGACCTGGCCGGACTCCTGGCCGGGGTGGAGACCGCCCACCTCGTCGCCAAGCCGCTCCTGATGCCCCTGCTCGCCGCCTGCGCGGCGGCGCGCGGCGGTCCCCGGCTGCTCGTCGCCGCCCTGTTGTGCGGATGGGCCGGGGACGTGCTGCTGATGCCCGGCTCGGAGGCCGCCTTCCTCGCCGGCATGGCCTGCTTCGCGGCGGGCCATGTCTGCTATCTCCTGCTCTTCGGCCGCACCCGTCTCCGGCCTGCCGCGGGACTCGCGTACGCCGCCGCCCTGGTGGCCTTCCTCGCCTACCTCTGGCCCGGGCTGCCGGGCGAGCTGCGGATCCCGCTGACCGGATACAGCCTGCTGCTCGCGGCCATGGCCTGGCGGGCCGGCGCGCTCGGACGGTACGCCGCGCTCGGCGGCGCGCTCTTCCTGCTCTCCGACGCGCTCATCGCCACCGGCATCGCCGACAGGCCACAGCTCCCCGCCCACGACTTCTGGATCATGCTGACCTATCTGGCCGCGCAGTACCTGCTCACCAGGGGGGCGCTCGGCGGGACAGCGGATTCCACCGGCGCCGCCCCCGGGGCGCACCGTGAGGGGAGTATCAGAATCTGAGACGAGCGGGACCCTCACGCGTGCGCGCCACCGTGATCCGTGCCCCCCACGACATCCGTGCGGAGGCGGTGCCCGACGCCGGGAGGGGCCGGGGACAGCTGTCCCCGGCCCCTCCCTCATGCTTCACCAGCGGACGGCGTCCAACGCGTCCCCTCATGCTTCACCAGCGGACGGCGTCCAACGCGTCCACGACACCGGCTCCGTAGAAGCCGTTGTACTGCTTGCCGCCCTCGCAGACGGCGTCGACGGTGCCGTCACCGTCGATGTCGTACGGCGCTCCGCACGCCGTGGCGTCGGCCTGGAGCGTCAGCAGTGCCTTCACCGCGCCCGCCGAGGCGCGCGGGTGGGTCGACTTGATCAGGGCCGCCACACCCGCGACGTGCGGGGACGCCATCGACGTACCGGCCTTGTAGTTCCAGCCGCCGCCGACCGTCGTCGACAGGATCAGGCCGCTGACGGCAGGTGCCTCCGGCGTCTGGTAACGCGTCGAGTCACCGCCCGGAGCGGCCACGTCGATGACACCGAGACCGTAGTTGGAGTAGGAGGACTTCAGGCCCTTCGCGCCGGTCGCGGAGACCGTCACGACACCCGGCAGCATGGTCGGGATGTCGGGGCAGGCGCTCGGGTCGACCGTACGGGTGACCGTCGTCGTGTCGTTGGGGCTCGTCGTGTCCTCGATGGCGTCGAGCGCCAGGTCGTGGTCGGAGTTGCCGGCCGCGGCGACGTTCACGACGCCCTTGCCCTCCGCGTAGCGGGTGGCGCGGGTGACGGCCTCCACCAGGGCGCCCTGGTCGGGGTCGTTCTTGCAGTTGAAGAGCCACGGGTCGGTGTAGTAGCTGCTGTTCGTCACGTCGACGCCGTGCTCGGCGGCCCAGACGAAGCCGCAGACGACGGCCTCCGTGTAGAAGAACCCGGCAGGCGTGGACACCTTGATACCGGAGACCTTCACACCGGGCGCGACGCCGGTGACCCCGGTGCCGTTCTTCGCCGCGGCTATGGTGCCCGCGACATGCGTGCCGTGGTCGCTCTCACCGGCAGCGGGCCGCCAGGCGCCGTCCGTGGTGTCCGGGGCGCCGGACACACAGTTCACCGAGGCCTTGCGGTCGAAGTTCGGGGCCAGGTCCGGGTGCGTGTCGTCCACGCCGGTGTCGATGACGCCGACCGTGACCTTGCTGCTGCCGAGCGACTTCTTGTGCGCCTGGTCCGCCTTGATGGCCGGCAGGTCCCACTGCAGCGGCTCCAGCGGGTCCTGTCCCGCCGCCGCGTCCTTCGACGCCGCCCGCGCCTCCGCGGCGGTGAGGGGCTGCTCGACCCCGATGTCCTTCGTCGCCTGCGGAACGATCGGGGCGGTGCGCGTGGCGCCCGCCGACCGGACGCCCCTGGCCTTGCGGATCGTCGCTCCGAAGTCCGGGTTCTGCGAGTGGACGACGATGACGCCTATCTTGTCGTACGACGTCACGACGGTTCCGCCCGCCGCGGCTATCGCCTTCCGCACCTGCTTGACGGTGCCGTGGCCTGCCTGCGTGTTCACGACGTAGGACAGCTTGGGGCCGTCCGCGGGAACCACCGCGGCCGGCTCGTCCGCGGGTGCCGCGGCCGCGGTCCCCGTCGGGAGGAAGCCGAGCGAGGCCGTGAGCGCCAGTCCGACGGGCAGCGTGAGTACGCGAGTCCGTCTGGATGCCAGATGAGCCATGGGTTCTCCACATCATCCGTGCCGTGGGCCGGACACCGGTGTGTCCGTCCGGTACATGACCAGTGAAGTTATCGCTGATCTTCCCGGCGCATCAATGAATACGGGCAAGTGAGTTCGAGGTGTGACCTGTGGGAGTCGCGTCCAGGGGAGCCAACCCGAGAAGGCCGAACCTGCGGTGAACCGCTTCGCCGCGCTCTCCGTGCCGTTGCACAGGGAGCCGTGCGTCACCCCCCCTCATGCAGAGGACTCCCCTTGAAATCCACCGTTCCCACCACCGCACCCGCGTCGCGAGGAGAATCCGTGGCCACCGAAGCACCGCCGCCCCAGACCCCTGAGGACGGCAGTCCCGTCCAGCCCACGACCGAGGCGTTCATCAAGGAGCAGAACAGCCCGGAGTTCACCGAACTGCGCCGCTCCCACCGCTCCTTCGCCTTCCCGCTGACCGTCGGCTTCATCGCCTGGTATCTGCTGTACGTGCTGCTGTCCAGCTACGCCGACGACTTCATGAGCAAGATCGTCTTCGCGAACTTCAACGTCGCCTTCGTGTTCGGCCTCGCCCAGTTCGCCACCACGTTCCTCATCGCCTGGTTCTACTCGCGCCACGCCACGAACAAGCTCGACCCGCAGGCGGCGGCCATCAAGTCCCGTCTGGAGGCCGACGCATGAGCGCCGCGCACACCTCGCACGCCGTGATCCAGCTCGCCGCGGAGACGTCATCGACGAGCGAGCACCGGCCGTTGATCATCACCCTCTTCGCGGTCTTCGTCGCGGCGACCCTGGGCATCACCGTCTGGGCCGGCCGGCAGACCAAGAGCGCGTCGGACTTCTACGCGGGCGGGCGGCAGTTCACCGCCTTCCAGAACGGCCTCGCCGTCTCCGGCGACTACATGTCGGCGGCGTCCTTCCTCGGCATCGCCGGTGCCATCGCGCTCTTCGGCTACGACGGCTTCCTCTACTCCATCGGCTTCCTCGTCGCCTGGCTCGTGGCCCTGCTGCTCGTCGCCGAACCGCTGCGCAACTCGGGCCGCTACACCATGGGCGACGTCCTCGCCTACCGGATGCGTCAGCGGCCGGTGCGCACCGCCGCGGGCGTCTCCACCATCGTCGTGTCGATCTTCTACCTGCTGGCCCAGATGGCGGGGGCCGGCGTCCTCGTCGCCCTGCTGCTCGGCATCACCAGCGACGCGGGCAAGATCCTCATCGTGGCGCTGGTCGGCGTGCTCATGATCCTCTACGTCACCATCGGCGGCATGAAGGGCACCACCTGGGTGCAGATGGTCAAGGCCGTGCTGCTCATCGCGGGCGCCCTGCTGATGACCCTGATGGTGCTGTGGAAGTTCGACTTCAACGTCTCCGACCTGCTCGGCACCGCCGCGGAGAAGAGCGGCCACGGCTCGGCGTTCCTGGAGCCCGGCCTCAAGTACGGCGTCACCGACGTGTCCAAGCTGGACTTCATCTCGCTCGGCATCGCGCTCGTCCTCGGCACCGCCGGTCTCCCGCACATCCTGATCCGCTTCTACACCGTCCCGACCGCCAAGGCCGCCCGTAAGTCCGTGAACTGGGCCATCGGCATCATCGGTGCCTTCTACCTGATGACGATCGCCCTCGGCTTCGGCGCCGCGGCACTCATCGGACCCGAGGAGATCAAGGCGAAGAACCCGGCGGGCAACGCGGCGGCACCCCAGCTCGCCGAGTACCTCGGCGGACTCGGCACCACCGGGGGCGCCGTCATGCTCGCCGTGATCTCCGCCGTCGCCTTCGCCACGATCCTCGCCGTCGTCGCGGGGCTCACCCTCGCCTCCTCGTCCTCCTTCGCCCACGACATCTATGCCAACGTCATCCGCAGGGGGAAGGCCACCGAGAAGGAGGAGATGAGCGCGGCCCGCTGGGCCACCGTCGCCATCGGCGTCGTCTCCATCGGCCTCGGTGCGATGGCACGCGACCTGAACGTCGCGGGGCTCGTGGCCCTGGCCTTCGCCGTCGCCGCGTCGGCCAACCTGCCGACGATCCTCTACAGCCTCTTCTGGAAGCGCTTCACCACCCAGGGCGCCCTCTGGTCCATCTACGGCGGTCTCGCCTCGTCCGTCATCCTGGTGCTGTTCTCCCCGGTCGTCTCGGGGAAGGCCAGCTCCATGTTCCCGGACGTGGACTTCGCCTGGTTCCCCCTGGAGAACCCGGGCCTCATCTCCATCCCCCTGGGCTTCCTGCTCGGCTGGGTCGGCTCGGTCCTCTCCAAGGAGGAGCCGGACAAGGGCAAGTACGCGGAACTCGAGGTCAAGTCCCTCACCGGCACCGGAGCCCACTGACCGGTCCTGCCGCCCGGCCGCGCCACCACGGGCCCCGTCGTAGAGACCTACGACGGGGCCCCGCCGCACCTCGTGTCAACCGAGCACCCGCGATGTCACACGCCTCGCGTACTCTCGGAGATGTCAGACCGCAACCGCGGACATCACCGGGGGAGGGGGCCCACAGTGCTCATCGACACCTACGGCCGGGTCGCCACCGACCTGCGTGTCTCACTGACCGACAAGTGCAATCTCCGCTGCACCTACTGCATGCCCGAGGAAGGCCTGCAGTGGCTCTCCAAGACCGAGCTGCTCAGCGACGACGAGATCGTCCGGCTCATCCGGATCGCCGTCACACAGCTGGGCATCACGGAGGTCCGCTTCACCGGCGGCGAGCCCCTGCTGCGCCCTGGGCTCGTCTCCATCGTCGAGCGGTGCGCCGCCCTGGAGCCCCGCCCCAGGATGTCGCTCACCACCAACGGCATCGGGCTCAAGCGCACCGCTGCGGCCCTGAAGGCGGCAGGCCTCGACCGGGTCAACGTATCCCTGGACACCCTGCGACCGGACGTCTTCAAGACGCTCACCCGCCGCGACCGGCACAAGGACGTGCTGGAAGGCCTTGAGGCCGCCCGCGAGGCCGGACTCACCCCCGTCAAGGTCAACTCCGTCCTCATGCCCGGGCTCAACGAGGACGAGGCCCCCGACCTGCTCGCCTGGGCCGTGGACAACGCCTACGAGCTCCGCTTCATCGAGCAGATGCCGCTCGACGCCCAGCACGGCTGGAAGCGCGACGGCATGATCACGGCGGGCGACATCCTCACCTCGCTGCGCACGCGCTTCACCCTCACCGCCGAAGGGGACGAGGAGCGGGGATCGGCCCCCGCCGAGCGCTGGACCGTGGACGGCGGCCCGCACCGCGTCGGCGTCATCGCCTCCGTGACCAGGCCCTTCTGCGCAGCCTGCGACCGCACCCGGCTCACCGCGGACGGACAGGTCCGCACCTGTCTCTTCGCCCGCGAGGAGACGGACCTGCGCGGGGCTCTGCGTTCCGACGCGCCGGACGAGGAGATCGCCAGGATCTGGAAGCTCGCGATGTGGGGCAAGAAGGCGGGCTCCGGCCTCGACGACCCGACCTTCCTCCAGCCCGACCGCCCCATGTCGGCGATCGGCGGCTGAGAGGCCGCCGGGTGACCTCCGGGACCGGAAAGCGTCACCCGGCAGCCTCTGAGCCCTCCCACTCCTCCAGCGTCACGACATCCTTGAGGAAGCCGCGCACACCGAGGAACGAGGAGAGGTGCTCCCGGTGCTCCTCGCAGGCCAGCCAGGTCTTGCGGCGCTCGGGAGTGTGCAGCTTGGGGTTGTTCCAGGCGAGCACCCATACGGCGTCGGCACGACAGCCCTTGGCGGAACAGACCGGTGCGCCGGTGGCGCTCTCGGCGGAAGTCTCGGGGAAGTTCACGGCCTCAACCCTAAGCGCAGCCCTTCCCGCGCGGACGGGCCGGGCATCCGGCAGCACGTGCCCGGCCCGAGCCGGGCCGGGCACGTGCAGCCGACGGTGTCGT
The DNA here is from genome assembly GCF_002941025.1 of Streptomyces sp. QL37. Lineage (NCBI taxonomy): Bacteria > Bacillati > Actinomycetota > Actinomycetes > Kitasatosporales > Streptomycetaceae > Streptomyces > Streptomyces sp. QL37. The sequence continues at coordinate 6,902,662 of NZ_PTJS01000001.1, forward strand.
CAGGCGGCACGCCTGTGCCGGGCCGGACCGGTCAGCGGGAGTGCCGCCGTCAGCAAGCCGAGTGCGGCAGCCGCAGGCTGCTCACCGACCCACGGGGTGGCCGCGACGATGACGATGACGACGACGACCAACCGGTTCCGGTGATCCCTGAGCCCGTCCAGCGGGTACCTGCGCGGTGCGAGTGTCATGTGACTTTCCCCTTCGCTGTGGCGTTGGGGGTTGGCGCCAGCCCGGCGACAACCATGCCACGGGGACCCGACGACGGTGCACCGGAACATCTTGATCGATCTGAGCTTTTCCCGCGCTTTGCGGCAGGCGCTGACCGGCGGAGGCAGAAGAAAGGCCCGTCGGTGAGCCGACGGGCCCGCACACGAGGCCGAGGCCCCGTGCGACGCATCCCCGCCGGAGAATGGCGACGCCGAGCAGCCACGGGGGGAGCTGCCCGGCGTCGGTCCGTCGCTCCGACGGGGGATGCGGAGCGCACCCGAAGTATGCCACGGAGGTCAGGGTCCGGTGCACCGAACGGCGTGATTGAACTGAGCTTCTTTTGAGCTTCGCAGAGCGCTTCCGCTCAGCCCGCGGGCCGCGGACCGGCCCCGTGGCCGGCCGGCCCGGGATCCGTGACCGGCTCCGGAGCGGGCTCCGCCGTACCTGCCGCAGAGGCCGTGCCGAGAGCGGTCCGCATCGGTGCGGGCACGAACGTCGTAGGAAGCGAAGGGGCGTTCTCGCGACCGGCGTTGGCGATGACGACCGCGACATAAGGAAGCAGGACGCCCAGTGCGAGCGCCACCACGGCCACATGCCTCTCGACATTCCACAGGGTCGTGGCCAGCACCACGGAGACGGTGCGCACGGACATCGAGATGATGTAGCGCCGCTGGCGGCCCCGCACATCGTCGGCAAGTCCCTGGCGGGCGCCGGTGATCCGGAAGACCTCCGTACCGCTCTGCTTCCGCATCGTAATTCCACCACCAGATCTCTGTGCCGGACTTCCCCGGACGGTGCGCTCCTACGGTACGCCCGGTGTCCGCCTCCTTCGAGACCGGGGCGAGTCCCGTACGACCGGGTCCGGACCGCGCTCCCACGTACGGCCCTGTCCGGCATGCGGCGTACGTCCGGTGGGCCGAGACTGGGCGGACGTGCGCACACCGCGCCGCACGAGGAGGCGATATGAGCTGGTTGTGGGCAATCATCGTAGGTCTGGTGCTCGGTGTGATCGCCCGGGCGATCCTCCCGGGGAAGCAGGACATCCCCCTCTGGCTGACGGTGGTGTTCGGCATCCTCGGCAGCATCCTCGGCAACGCCGTGGCGACGTGGATCGGGGTCAACGACACCAAGGGGATCGACTGGATCCGCCATGTGCTGCAGCTGATCGGTGCCGTGGTCGTCGTCGGCGTCGGCGACATGGTCTGGCAGTCGATCAGAGGCAAACGGGGCAACAGGCAGCGAACCTGATCCCCGCGTGACACAGCACCGCGGCCGGCCACGCCTCACGCGTGACCGGCCGCGGTGCTGTGCTCGTCGGCGTCAGCCCGCGGTGACCTCGACGGCGGCCAGGTTCTTCTTGCCGCGGCGCAGGACCAGCCAGCGCCCGTGCAGCAGCTCCTCGTGTGCCGGAGCGCTCTCGCCGTCGGTGACCTTCGCGTTGTTCACGTAGGCCCCGCCCTCCTTGACCGTGCGGCGGGCGGCCGACTTGCTGGCGGAGAGCCCGACCTCGACCAGGAGGTCCACCACCGGGCCCAGCTCGGTGACCCGGGCGTGCGGCACCTCGGACAGGGCGGCGCTCAGCGTCGCCTCGTCCAGCTCGCCGAGCTCACCCTGGCCGAACAGCGCCTTCGACGCCGCGATGACCGCCGCGCACTGCTCACCGCCGTGCACGAGCGTCGTCAGCTCCTCGGCCAGCGACCGCTGCGCCGAGCGTGCCTGCGGACGCTCCTCGGTGAGCTTCTCCAGCTCGTCGAGCTCCTCGCGGCTCTTGAAGCTGAGGATGCGCATGTACGTGGAGATGTCCCGGTCGTCCACATTCAGCCAGAACTGGTAGAACGCGTACGGCGTCGTCATCTCCGGGTCGAGCCAGACGGCCCCGCTCTCGGACTTGCCGAACTTGGTGCCGTCGGCCTTCACCATCAGCGGTGTCGCCAGCGCGTGCACGGCGGCACCCGGCTCCAGGCGGTGGATCAGGTCGATCCCCGCCGTGAGGTTGCCCCACTGGTCGCTGCCGCCCTGCTGGAGGGTGCAGCCGTAGCGCCGGTACAGCTCCAGGTAGTCCATGCCCTGGAGGAGCTGGTAGCTGAACTCCGTGTAGCTGATGCCCTCCTGCGACTCCAGCCGGCGGGCCACCGAGTCCTTGGTGAGCATCTTGTTGACCCGGAAGTGCTTGCCGATGTCCCGGAGGAACTCGATCGCGGAGAGGCCCGCGGTCCAGTCCAGGTTGTTCACCATCGTGGCGGCGTTCGGACCCTCGAAGGTGAGGAAGGGCTCGATCTGCCCGCGCAGCCGCTGGACCCACGCGGCGATGGTCTCCGGGTCGTTCAGCGTGCGCTCCGCGGTCGGCCGCGGGTCACCGATCTGGCCGGTCGCCCCGCCGACCAGGGCGAGCGGCTTCAGCCCGGCGAGCTGGAGCCGCCGCATGGTGAGCACCTGCACCAGATGGCCCACGTGCAGACTCGCCGCGGTCGGGTCGAAACCGCAATAGAAGGTGACCGGGCCGTCCGCGAGAGCCTTGCGCAGTGCGGCCTCGTCGGTGGACTGGGCGAACAGCCCGCGCCACTTCAGCTCGTCGACGATGTCCGTCACGGTCGTTTTCTCCTTGCAGGGTTCGATTGGTTGTCCGGTCAGTCTATGGGGGTCATACGCCCCGGCTGACCGAGCTCATGTGGAAGTCGGGGATGCGCAGCGCGGGCATCGCGGCCCGGGTGAAGTAGTCGCCCCACTCGCGCGGCAGCGTCCTCTCCGTGCGGCCCGCCTCCGACGCCCGGGACAGCAGCCCGACCGGCGACTCGTTGAACCGGAAGTTGTTGACCTCGCCGAGGACCTCCCCGTCCTCCACGAGATAGACCCCGTCCCTGGTCAGGCCGGTCAGCAGCAGGGTGGCGGGATCCACCTCCCGGATGTACCAGAGGCAGGTCAGCAGCAGGGCCCGGCCGGTCGTCGCGGCCACCATCTCCTCCAGGGACCGCTCACCCCCGCCGTCCAGGACGAGGTTGTCCATCGAGGGGGCCACGGGCAGGCCCGTCAGCCCCGCGGAGTGCCGGGTCGTGGTCAGCCGCTCCAGCCTGCCGTCCTTGATCCACTCGGTCGGGGCCAGCGGCAGCCCGTTGTCGAAGACCGAGGAACCGTCCCCCGACGCGTGCGCGATCACGAAGGGGGCCGACTCCAGCCCCGGGGCGTGCGGGTCGCTGCGCAGGGTCAGCGGCAGCTCGGAGAGCGTCTCGCCGATCCTCGTACCGCCACCGGGCCGGGAGAAGACCGTCCGGCCCTCCGCGGCGTCCCGGGCGCCCGCCGACCAGTACTGGTAGATCAGCAGGTCGGCCACCGCGGTCGGCGGCAGCAGCGTCTCGTAGCGCCCGGCCGGCAGCTCGATCCTGCGCTCCGCCCAGCCGAGGCGCTGCGCCAGCTCCGCGTCCAGGGCCGCCGGGTCGACGTCCTTGAAGTCCCGGGTGGCCCTGCCCGCCCAGGCGGAACGGGTCCGGTCCGGGGACTTGGCGTTCAGCTCCAGCGTCCCGTTCGGCTGGTCGTGGCGCAGCCGCAGCCCCGTCGACGTACCCAGATACGTCGAGTTCAGCTGGTGGTGGGCGAAGCCGTACAGCTCACGGCCGCCCGAGCGGGCCCGCGCGAAGGCGTCGCCCAGCGCCGGGGCGAAGTCGGCGAAGACGTCGGAGCCGGTCTCGGCCGGCGGCTCGGTGAAGTCGGCGGACACCGGTACCCCGGACACCAGCGGCTGCGCGTCCTCGGCCGGACCGGCACCACGCGCGGCGGCCTCGGCGGCCCGCACCAGCGGTTCCAGGTCGTCGGCCGTGACCGCCGAGCGGGACACCACACCCGAAGCGGTCCCCTCCGCGCCGTCCACGGTCGCGATCACGGTCAGGGTCCGCCCCCGCGTCACCCCGTTCGTGGTGAGCGCGTTGCCGGCCCAGCGCAGATTGGCGGAGGAGCTCTCGTCCGCCACGACCACGCAGCCGTCGGCGGTGGACAGCTCCAGTGCGCGCTCTACGATCTCGTACGGCTTGCTGACGCGGCTCATCGCCCGGCCTCCTGCGTCGTGTTGAGGATGTTCACGCCTCGGAAGAGGGCGGAGGGGCAGCCGTGCGAGACGGCCGCGACCTGACCCGGCTGGGCCTTGCCGCAGTTGAACGCGCCGCCCAGGACGTAGGTCTGCGGGCCGCCGACCTTCTCCATCGAGCCCCAGAAGTCCGTCGTCGTCGCCTGGTAGGCCACGTCCCGCAGCTGGCCCGCCAGCCGGCCGTTCTCGATCCTGAAGAACCGCTGCCCGGTGAACTGGAAGTTGTAGCGCTGCATGTCGATCGACCAGGACCGGTCGCCGACCACGTAGATCCCGCGCTCCACCCCGCCGATCAGGTCCTCCGTGGAGAGCCCGCCCGGATCCGGCCGCAGCGAGACGTTCGCCATGCGCTGCACGGGGACGTGCTCCGGGGAGTCGGCGTACGCGCACCCGTTGGACCGGCCCAGGCCCGTCAGCTTCGCGATCCGCCGGTCCGTCTGGTAGCCCACCAGGGTCCCGTCCTTGACCAGGTCCCAGGACTGCGCCTCGACGCCCTCGTCGTCGTAGCCGACCGTCGCGAGCCCGTGCTCGGCGGTGCGGTCACCGGTCACGTTCATCACGGGGGAGCCGTACGTCAGCTTCCCCAGCTGGTCGAAGGTCGCGAACGAGGTCCCCGCGTACGCCGCCTCGTAGCCCAGCGCCCGGTCGAGCTCGGTCGCGTGGCCGATCGACTCGTGGATGGTGAGCCAGAGATTGGACGGGTCGACCACCAGGTCGTACGTCCCCGCCTCCACGCTCGGCGCCCGCATCTTCTCGGCCAGCAGCCCCGGGATGCGCTCCAGTTCCGCGTCCCAGTCCCAGCCGGTGCCCGTGAGGTACTCCCAGCCCCGGCCGACCGGCGGAGCGATCGTCCGCATCGAGTCGAACTCACCGGTCGTACCGTCCACGGCCACCGCGGTCAGCTGCGGATGCACCCGCACCCGCTGCTGGGTGGTGACGGTGCCCGCCGTGTCCGCGTAGAACTTGTTCTCGTGGACCGTCATCAGCGAGGCGTCCACATGCGCCACCCCGTCGGCCCGCAGCAGCCGCGCGCTCCACTCGGCGAGCAGCCCCGCCTTCTCCGCGTCCGGCACGTCGAAGGGGTCCCGCTCGTACGCCGACACCCAGGTCCGCTCGCCGTGCACCGGCTCGTCCGCCAGCTCCACGCGCTCGTCGGAACCGGCCGCCGCGATCACCTTCGCGGACAGCTTGGCCATGGCGACCGCCTGCGAGGCCACCTTGGCCGCCGCGTCCATCGTCAGGTCCACCCCGGACGCGAACCCCCAGGCCCCACCGTGCACCACCCGGACCGCGTATCCGGTGTCGGTGGTGTCCGACGTCCCGGAGGGCCGGGCGTCCCGCAGCCGCCAGGAGGCGCCGCGCACCCGCTCGAACCGGAAATCCGCGTGTACGGCGCCGAGCGCACGGGCGCGGGCGAGAGCCGCGTCGGCGAGGGCACGCAGCGGCAGGGCCAGGAACGACTGATCTACCTCGTGGGCCACGCGGGCCTCCCCTTCTCCACCTCTGAAAATGTCTCCGCAGTGAATCATGGGGGGTCGCGGCGCCCCCGTGCTCCGGTTTTACGTTGCCGTGTCCGGGCGGGACCGTTCTGTAGGGATCCAACAGTCGCGGCCCGGCGGCGCTGTCAGAGGCCGATTCCTTGGATGAGGGGTGGTACCGATAGGTTTTCGATGTACCAGACCGCCAAGGAAAGGGTGATCCGTTGAGCCGCTCGGTTCTCGTCACCGGAGGAAACCGGGGCATCGGCCTCGCCATCGCCCGCGCCTTCGCCGACAACGGCGACAAGGTGGCCGTCACCTACCGCTCCGGAGAGCCGCCGCAGGCGCTCACCGAGGCGGGTGTCCTCGCGGTCCGGTGCGACATCACCGACACCGAGCAGGTGGAGCAGGCCTACAAGGAGATCGAGGAGAAGCACGGTCCCGTGGAGGTGCTGGTCGCCAACGCCGGTATCACCAAGGACCAGTTGCTGATGCGGATGACCGAGGACGATTTCACGTCCGTGGTCGACACCAACCTCACCGGCACCTTCCGCGTCGTCAAGCGGGCCAACCGCGCGATGCTGCGCGCCAAGAAGGGCCGTGTCGTCCTCATCTCCTCCGTCGTCGGCCTCCTCGGCTCGGCCGGACAGGCCAACTACGCGGCCTCCAAGGCGGGCCTGGTCGGCTTCGCCCGGTCGCTGGCCCGTGAGCTCGGCTCACGGAACATCACGTTCAACGTCGTCGCACCCGGGTTCGTCGACACCGACATGACCCAGGCGCTCACGGACGAGCAGCGCGAGGGCATCGTGTCGCAGGTGCCGCTCGGGCGTTACGCGCAGCCCGCCGAGATCGCCGCCGCGGTGCGCTTCCTCGCGTCCGACGACGCGTCGTACATCACTGGAGCCGTCATTCCCGTTGACGGCGGATTGGGCATGGGTCACTGATCACCATGAGCGGAATTCTCGACGGCAAGCGCATCCTCATCACGGGTGTGCTGATGGAGTCGTCCATCGCTTTCCACGCCGCGAAGGTGGCCCAGGAGCAGGGCGCCGAGGTCATCCTCACGGCCTTCCCCCGGCCGACGCTGACCGAGCGCATCGCCAAGAAGCTCCCGAAGCCCGCCAAGGTCATCGAGCTGGACGTGACCAACCAGGAGCACCTGGACCGGCTCGCCGGTCTGGTGCGCGAGGAGCTCGGCTCCCTGGACGGCGTCGTCCATTCCATCGGCTTCGCGCCGCAGGACGCGCTCGGCGGCAACTTCCTCAACACGCCGTTCGAGTCCGTCGCCACCGCGATGCACGTCTCGGCGTTCTCCCTGAAGTCTCTGGCCATGGCCTGCAAGCCGCTGATGAGTGAGGGCGGCTCGATCGTCGGCCTCACCTTCGACGCCCAGTACGCCTGGCCGCAGTACGACTGGATGGGCCCGGCCAAGGCCGCGCTGGAGGCCACCTCCCGCTACCTCGCCCGCGACCTGGGCAAGGACGGGTTGCGCTGCAACCTGATCTCCGCAGGACCGCTCCGTTCCATGGCCGCCAAGTCCATCCCGGGCTTCGAGGAGCTGGCCGACGTCTGGAACACCCGCGCCCCGCTGGCCTGGGACATGAACGACCCGGAGCCGGCCGGCCGCAGCATCGTCGCCCTGCTCTCCGACTTCTTCCCGCGCACGACGGGCGAGATCATCCACGTCGACAGCGGCGTGCACATGATGGGCGCCTGACCCGCCCACGCCTCACCGACGGCCGCGCACCCCCTGCGAGGGGGTCCGCGGCCGTCGCGCGTGTCGTCCGCCCCTCCCGGCGCTCAAGTCGAAAAGATGGCCGTTCCACCGCAGAATGTGGTGGAACCGGACTTTTGGTCAGGCTGTGGGGAGGAGATCGTTGTGCGCTCCACACGTCGCCGAACCTGGGCGCTGCTCGCAGCGGCGGCCGTGGTCGCGGGGCTCCTGGCCCCGGTGGCCGTCAGCGCGGCCAACCGGGCGGGCAGCGGTGCGGCCGCACCCCTCGCACCGGAACCGGAGCCCTCGGGCGCCGAATGCCGTACGTCGGTCGAGGGGTCCCGGGTGGTCGCCTACTGCCACAACCCGTACCCCACGACCGATCTCGTCCAGCTCCACACCGAGTGCGCGCGCTGGTGGGACGTCGACGCCGACGGCGGGGCCGTCGCCGTGCAGCCGGGCCGGACGGTCAAGCTCGAGGACCGCTGCTGGAAAGAGGTCGGCTCGGCCTGGGTCAGCCACTCCGTGTCCTGACAGGGACGGGGGAGCTCAGACCCGCTCCCGCAGGCAGTCCAGCGCGTGGGCCGCCGCCTCGGCGGCGGCCGTCTCCGCGTCCCCCGCCCGGATCGCCTCGACGAGCCGCGCGTGGTCCATGAGTTCCTGCGGCCCGAGCTTCGAGCCCACGTCGTCGCGCAGGTAGTCACGGAGCAGGTCGTTCAGGTCGGCGTAGAGCTCGGTCAGTACGTCGTTGTGCGAGGCCGCGACCACGGCGAGGTGCAGTGTCGCGTCGGCGGCCACGAAGGCCTCCGTGTCCCCGGACGCCCAGGTCTCCTCGCGCCGCACCATCAGCGCGTCCAGCTGCCGCAGATCCCGGTCCGTGCGGCGCAGGGCGGCGAGCCGGGCGGCCGAGGACTCCAGCGTGGAGCGCAGCTCGGCGACGTGCCGGGGGTCGGCGTCCGCGAACCTGCGGTGCATCACCCCGGCCAGCTCACTGGTCGCCACCACATAGGTGCCGGAGCCCTGGCGGATGTCCAGCAGCCCGTTGTGCGCCAGGGCGCGCACCGCTTCTCGCACCGTGTTGCGGGCGACCCCGAGCTGCTCGACAAGCTCGGGCTCGGTCGGGATCCGTGAGCCCACGGGCCACTCGCCCGAGGTGATCTGGTTCCTCAGCTGGGCAATCACCTGGTCGGCGAGAGCCGAACGCCGCGTGGACGTCAGCGCCATGGTGCTCCTTGCTCATGTTCCGGAGCGGGTGGTCCGGAAAGGTGGTCCGGGAGGTGCGGGCCCGTCGGATCGTCGGTCCGATTGTCCCAGGAAGAGAATCGGAGTGGACAGTCAATCATCCCATGATTCTATGATGGGTCTCATGCGCCACGACGAGACCCCGACCCTGAGCCCTCCCGCCGACCTCCGTACCCCCGTACCGGGGGACTCCTCGCCCGGGCCTTCCCCCTGGGTGCTGCGGATCGTCACCGTCGGTCTGGTCCTCGCCGCGCTCAACCTCCGCCCCGCCATCACCAGCCTCGGGCCCCTCCTCGAAGAGGTCCGGGACACCCTGCACATGAGCGGCAGCGTCGCCGGTGTCCTCACCTCGGTGCCGCCGTTCTGCTTCGCACTGTTCGGCTTCATGGCGCCCCGGCTGGCCCGCCGGTTCGGCGCCGGTGCCGTCGTCTGCGCGGGCATGGTGGCCATCACCGCCGGCCTGCTGATCCGCCCGTTCGCCGGCGGTACGGCCGGGTTCCTCGCCGCCAGCGCCCTCGCCCTGATGGGCATCGCGGTCAGCAACGTCCTGATGCCCGTCATCGTCAAGCGCTGGTTCCCCGACCGGGTCGGCACCGTGACCGGCCTCTACTCGATGGCCCTGGCCCTCGGCACCGCCCTCGCGGCCGCCCTCACCGTGCCCCTCACGGACGCGCTGGGCGGCAGCTGGAAGACGGGGCTGGCGGTCTGGGCGGGCCTGTCGGCCGTCGCGATCCTGCCCTGGATCCCGCTCGTACGGGACCGCGGCACAGGTGCCGGTCAGCCCGCGGGGCGCGCCGGCGAACAGGCCCCCGCGCTCAGGATCACCCGTAGCCGTACCTCCTGGGCACTCGCCTGCTTCTTCGGGCTCCAGGCGACGGCCGCGTACATCACGATGGGCTGGATTCCGCAGATCTTCCGTGACGCGGGGATCTCGGCGGGCACCTCGGGCGTCCTGCTCGCCGTGGTCATGGCCATGGGCGTACCCCTCGCCTTCGTCATCCCCCGGGTCGCCACCCGGCTGCGGACCCAGGGCCCGATCGTCCTCGTCCTCAGCGGGTGCGGCCTTCTCGGCTACGCCGGTCTCTACCTGGCCCCGGCCGGCGGCGCCTGGATCTGGGCGCTGCTGCTGGGCGTCGCCAACTGCGCCTTCCCGCTCGCCCTCACCATGATCGGCATGCGCTCACGGACCGGCGCGGGTGTCGTCAGGCTCTCCGCCTTCGCGCAGTCCACCGGCTACCTCCTCTCCATCCCCGGACCGCTCCTGGTCGGCGTGCTCTACCAGCACAGCGGCGGCTGGGGCCTGCCGCTCGCCCTCATGGCGGCCCTGCTCGTGCCCCAGACGATCGCCGGCATCCTCGCGGGGCGGGACCGGGCGATCGAGGACGAGTGCTGAGATGCGAGACTGTGCGCATGCCAGTGCTCGATCCGAATCCCCAGAACGGTCAGAAGAAGCTGCTCCTCGTCTTCGGGACGATGCTTCTCATCTCCGTAGTCATCGGCGTGATCGCCACGATCGCCTCCCCCTGACCCTCCCGGGGTGGGGCCAGCCCCCCTGTCCCCTAGGGGGCCAGGTTCAGGGTCGAGTGGGTGGGTCACCGGATGGGACCGCCGCCGGCCGGCCCGTAGGTTCTGGGTAACACAGCCGAGGACCCCACGGAGGCGGACATGTCGGCCCGTACGCACACCCGGACCCACCGCCCGGCCGCCACGGACACCGTCGAGGTCAGGCTGCCGTGGTGGGCCGTCGCGCTGCCCGCACTCGCCTTCGCCGCGCTCCTCCTGCTGATCGTGGAACCCGGCCAGGCGCACGCATCGGCCGGCGACCCCGCCCTCGGGCGGCTGCTCGGGCACATCGCGGGGCTGCTGCCCGCCTGACCGGCCCCGTACACAGCGCACCGCCCTCCGTTCATCCCCTGCGGGCGAGCACGTCAACACCCTGCGCCCGGAGGCACGATTCGTGCGAAGCTGAGGTGTATGAGCGCCGATACACCTCGCAGGATCGTCCTTCTCAGGCACGCAAAGGCGGAATGGTCGCAGGAGTCCGACCATGAGCGGCCACTGGCGGAACGGGGCAGGAAGGACGCCCCCGTCGCCGGCCGCCGGCTGGCCCATTCGGGGACAGTCTTCGACCTGGCTCTGTGCTCGACCGCCACCAGGACCCGCGAGACCTGGAAGCTCGCTGTCCACGAATTCGAGCAGCGCCCCAGGACCGTGTACGAGGAGAGGCTGTACGAGGCCTCCCTCGGCGAACTGATCGCCCTGTTCAACGAGACCCCCGACGACGTACGGAACCTGCTGGTCATCGGCCACAATCCCGGCATGCACGGTGCCGCGGACGCGCTCTCCGGCGGGGCCGAGGGCAATGCGCTCGCCCGCATGACCAAGGACGGCTTCCCGACGGCCGCCTATGCCGTCGTCGAGTTCCCCGGCTCGTGGAAGAGCCTGGAACACGGCGTGGGCAAGCTCGTCGAGTACTGGACGCCGAACGACTGAGCACGACGCGCGAAGGGCCCCGGCACAGCTGCTGTGCCGGGGCCCTTCGCGTGCGGTCAGTCCACCAGGCCGTCTGCCGTCTCGACCTCTTCGCGCGTGATCCCGAGCAGATACAGCACGGTGTCCAGGAAGGGGACGTTCACCGCCGTGTGGGCCGCCTTACGGACGACCGGCTTGGCGTTGAAGGCGACACCCAGGCCCGCGGTGTTCAGCATGTCCAGATCGTTGGCACCGTCGCCGATCGCCACCGTCTGAGCCAGCGGCACCCCCGCCTGCTCGGCGAAACTGCGCAACAGCCGGGCCTTGCCCGCCCGGTCCACGATGTCACCCACGACGCGGCCGGTGAGCTTGCCGTCGACGACCTCCAGCGTGTTGGCGGAGGCGAAGTCGAGCCCGAGGCGCTCCTTGAGGTCGTCCGTGACCTGGGTGAACCCTCCCGAGACCACGCCCACTTGATAGCCGAGCCGCTTCAGCGTCCGGATCAGGGTGCGGGCACCGGGGGTCAGCCGGACCTCCGCCCGCACCTTCTCCACCACCGACACGTCGAGCCCCGCCAGCAGCGCCACGCGCGCGTGCAGGGACTGCTCGAAGTCGAGCTCGCCGCGCATCGCCTGCTCGGTCACCGCGGCGACCTCGGCCTCGCAGCCCGCGTGGGCCGCGAAGAGCTCGATGACCTCGTCCTGGATGAGCGTCGAGTCCACGTCCATGACGACCAGCCGCTGCGCCCGGCGGCTCAGCCCGGCCGACATGACGGCGATGTCGACGCCGATGTCGGCGGCCTCCGTCGCCAGCGCGGTCCGCAGCTCCTCGGTCCCGGTGCCGGACACCGCGAACTCGACGGCGGTGACGGGGTACTTCGCCAGGCGGAAGATGCGGTCGATGTTGCCGCCGGTGGAGGTGATCCTGGCCGCTATCGACGCGGTGGACTCCGCGGTCAGCGGGTGCCCCAGCACGGTCACATGGGAACGGCCGGAGCCGCGGGGGCGGTTGTCGCCCGTGCCCGAGATGATCTCGGCCTGCAGCTTCAGCGACTCCGCCCAGCTGTGCACGGTCGCCCGGAGGTCGCCCTCCGTCGTGCCGTCGGGCGTCGGCGAGGTCACCAGGGCGCACAGGACGATGCGGCCACGGGTGACGACCTGCTCGATGTCCACGACGTCCACCGCATAGGCGGCCAGGGTGTCGAAAAGTCCGGCGGTGATGCCCGGCCGGTCCTTCCCGAAGATCTTGACGAGAAGAGTGGGGGCGTCCGTGCCCCGAGGGGACTCGGGGGACTCAGGAGACCGGGGTGGCTGAGATGCGCTCATGGTGGTCCCACCGTATAGGGCGGCGGGTCGGGCTCCGAAGCCGTCCCGAGTGGCGGACAGCCGAGGGCCCGGTCCCGGCGGGGACGCCGGTCCGGGGGACGGGCGCCGCCGATGGGATGCTCCGGACCCATTTCTCCCGAGTCGCCGGAGGGGGCGGGAGGTCTCCGCGTGCTCTTCACGCCGCCCGGCTTTCCGTTACGGGACCGCTCCTGGAATAGTTCCCCACGATGTTCAGCATCCCTAGGCTCCCTGCGACGGGGGCGACACGGGGGACGACTAGTGGGGCGCGGAGTGCCGGAACTCGTACTGGAATTGAATGGAAGGACCTGGGCGCTCGATCCGTCCAGGTCGTACACCCTCGGACGTGATCCGCAGGGCGACCTCACGATCGACGACGCCAGAGTGTCGTGGCGGCACGCCACGATCAGCTGGAACGGCCGCGGCTGGTCCATCGAGGACCACGGCAGCACGAACGGCACGTATGTGCAGGGCCGGCGCATCCAGCAGATGGAGATCGCCCCGGGGACGGCGGTCCACCTGGGCAACGCCACCGACGGCCCGCGCGTGAGCCTCGTCGCCCCGGCGGGTGCCGGGGTGCACGGCGGGCAGGCGGCGGGAGCGCAGCAGCAGGCGCCCGTACCTCCCGCGCAGGCACAGCAGGCCCCGGTGCAGCAGCCCCAGCAGCAGGGCGCCGCCGGCTGGCCCGGCGGCCCGGCGCAGCAGCAGGCGGCCTGGCAGCAGGCGCCGCAGACGCAGCAGCCCCCGGTCCCGCACCAGCAGGGCCACGCCAACCCGCCCGGGCCGGGCGGGCACGGCGGCGCCGCCGTGCCGCCGGTCTACGGCGACCGCAGCCCGACCACGTTCCACCAGCTGGACCTCGGCCGGGTCATGCGCATCGGCCGTGCGCTGGAGAACGAGCTGGTCGTCTCCGACCTCCAGGTCTCGCGCCTGCACGCGGAGTTCCGGGCGACGCCCGACGGCCGCTTCGAGATCCGGGACCTCGGATCCCACAACGGCACGTACGTCAACGGTCAGCCGCTCAGCAAGTCCGGCTCCGCGCTCATCGGCCCGAACGACATCGTCGGTGTCGGCCACTCGACCTTCCGGCTGGTCGGGGACCGGCTGGAAGAGTTCGTCGACACCGGTGAGGTCTCCTTCTCGGCCCGCCACCTCACGGTCACGGTCGACGGCGGCAAGGACATCCTCAAGGACGTCTCGTTCGGCGTCCCGGAGAAGTCGCTGATCGCCGTCATCGGCCCGTCGGGCTCCGGCAAGTCCACCCTGCTCAAGGCGCTCACCGGCTACCGGCCCGCCAACCAGGGCGACGTCCTCTACGACAACCGGAACCTGTACAAGCAGTTCGCCGAGCTGAGGCAGCGCATCGGCCTGGTCCCGCAGGACGACATCCTGCACAAGGAACTCACGGTCACCAGGGCGCTGCGCTACGCGGCCAAGCTCCGCTTCCCCGCGGACACCACCGAGGCCGAGCGCACCGCCCGGATCCACGAGGTCCTCGCCGAGCTCAAGCTCGACATCCACAGGGACAAGAAGATCACCTCGCTCTCCGGCGGCCAGCGCAAGCGCGTGTCGGTCGCCCTGGAGCTGCTGACCAAGCCGTCGCTGATCTTCCTGGACGAGCCGACCTCCGGCCTCGACCCGGGCATGGACCGCGATGTCATGCAGCTGCTGCGCGGTCTCGCCGACGACGGCCGTACGGTCCTCGTGGTCACCCACTCCGTGGCCGAGCTGGCCATCTGCGACAAGCTCCTCGTGATGGCGCCCGGCGGGTCCGTCGCCTACTTCGGTCCGCCCGAGGAGGCGCTGAACTTCTTCGGCTACACCAGCTGGGCCGACGTCTTCTCCGCGTTCGAGAACTACCGCGACTACGACTGGGCGGGACGCTGGCGCGGTTCGCAGCACTACCAGATGTACGCCGCGGACATCGACGCCGTGGCCGCGCAGCCGGTGCACATGCCCCCGCCGCAGCAGATCCGCCCCCCGAAGCCCTCGGGCTGGGCGGCCCAGCTGTGGACGCTGATGCGCCGCTACGTCTCGGTGATCGCCTCCGACCGGGGCTTCCTCGCTCTGATGGTGATCCTTCCGGCGGTGCTCGGCATCGTCAGCGTGGTCATTCCCGCCGAGTTCGGCCTGGTCGAGCCCGACGTGCCCAACAAGCAGTTCAACGCCAAGGCCGGGACCATCCTGCTGATCCTCGCGGTCGGCATGTGCTTCGCCGCCGCGGCCAACTCCGTACGAGAACTGATCAAGGAACGGGTGATCTACGAGCGGGAACGGGCCACAGGTCTCTCCCGGTCCGCCTACCTGCTGTCCAAGGTGATCGTCCTCGGTGTGATCACGGCCTTCCAGGGCGCGATCCTCTGCGGGATCGGCTTCTCCACCCGCCAGCTGCCGGAGGAGGGCCTGCTGATGCCCCCCGCCGTGGAGATGTGCCTGTCGATCACCGTTCTCGGCTTCACCTCGATGATGGTCGGCCTGCTGATCTCCGCGCTGGTGAAGACCGCCGAGAAGACCATGCCGCTGCTCGTCATGTTCGCCATCGTCCAGGTCGTCTTCACCGGCGTGCTCTTCCAGGTCTACGGATCCCCGGGCCTGGAGCAGTTCGCCTGGCTGATGCCGTCGCGCTGGGCGGTGGCCGCGGCGGGCACCACACTGGACCTCGCCCACCTCATGCCGCCGTGGGATCCGGAACACCCGACCGACCTGGACCCGCTCTGGGAGCACTCGACCGGGCAGTGGGGAACCAACATCACGGTGATGCTCGTGATGAGCGCCGTGCTCTTCTTCGCGGTCTCGCGGATGCTGCGGCGCCACGAGCCCGAGGTGATGCGCAAGTAGTGCCACCGGGCCCTGCCGGGTCCGGAAACGCCCGAGGGCGGCACCCCGTGGGGTGCCGCCCTTCGGCATGTGCCGGCCGGTCACGCGACGCTGCGGACCGGCAGGTCAGCTCTGCCAGGTCATGCTCGGTGCGTGGCTCAGTACGCGCTGTCGACGTTGTCGATCGAGCCGTACTTGTCCGCGGCGTAGTTGGCGGCCGCGGTGATGTTGGCGACCGGGTCGTACTGGTCGTGCTTGGTGCCCTTGACGTGGTAGTAGTCGAAGGTCGGCTTGATGACCTGCAGCAGACCCTTCGAGGGGATGCCGTTGATCGCGTTGATGTCCCAGTTGTTGATGGCGCGCGGGTTACCGCTGGACTCGCGGATGATGTTGCGGTGCAGGCCCTCGTACGTACCGGGGATGTTCTTCTTGTCCATGATGGCGAGAGCCTCACGGATCCAGCCGTCCAGGTTGTTGGCGTAGACCGGCTTGCGGTCGGCCGCGCGGCTGGCCTTCTTGGCGGAACGCTTCTTCGCGTCGGCCTTGGCCTTCGCGGCGGCCTTGCTCTTGGCCTCGGCGACGGCCTTGGCCTTCGCCTCCGCCTTGGCGGCGGCCTTCTTCTTCTCGGCGGCGTCCTTGGCCTTGGCCGCGTCGGCGGCCTTCACCAGCTGCTCGGCCGTCGAGTTCTTCTCGATCGAGCCGGCCTGGATGTTCTTGGCCTGCGAGCCGGTGTAGGCGACCGGGGCGGCGGCCGAGGCGGCCTGCGGCTCGGTCGTGGCCGAAGCGTCGTCGGGGACGAGCGAGAAGGCGAGAGCGGCGGCGGCCAGGGTCGAGACCCCCGCGACGGAGAGCTTCTGCGCCTTGTTCAGGCGACGGCTACGGCTGGAGATGCGGGACACGGACATGCAGTCGTACCTCTTCGAATTGCAGGGGGTCCTCGGCGAGGACGAGACGGAAGAGCCGAAGCATCTCCGTCGGGGACAGATGCAATTCTTAGCGCCAGCAAAATGGCGTGGCAAAGGTGTGACGTACGAAGCCGGGTAGTGGAACGGGGTCTTGTTCATACCCCCTTGTCCGGTTTGAACCCTGGCAACTTGCCCGTTTTACGAGAACTATCCGACTTCGTAAGTGACGTGGGTCCTATGCCTGGGCTCACATGGGGACCCCTTCGCGCTCACGAAAAGTTGCTCCAGTAATGCGGAGCGTAAGCGACTTATCGGGCAGGGGGCAGCAGCAGGTGGGCGTCCCCGAACTCGTGCCAGAGATACCGGTGGCCCAGGGCCTGGGCGTACCCCCGGCGCAGCGTCTCCCGCCCCGCGACCGCCTCCAGCATCAGCAGGTGGGAGGCCTCCGGCTCGTGCAGCCCGGTCAGCAGTCCGTCCACCCCCCGCACCCCCCGCTGCGGAGTCACCACCAGATCCGTCCACCCCGCCGCAGCCCGCACCACCGCGTCCTCGCCCGCCGCGGACTCCAGGGCCCGCACCGCCGTCGTCCCCACGGCGATCACCCTGCCCCCGCCGGCCCGAGCCGCGTTCACCAGCCATGCCGTGGTGCGCGGCACCTCGAAGCGCTCCGGGTAGGGCGGCTCGTGCACCTCGGCCGAGGCCACCCCCGTATGCAGTGTCAGCGGCGCGAACTGCACCCCTCGGCTCACCAGCGCCGCCACCAGGCCCGCGGTGAAGGGACGCGCCGCACTCGGCATCTCCGCCGAACCGCTCCCGTCCGGCGACTCCACGGCGAACACCGTCCGGTACGCCGACAGCGGCTGGTCCCGCTCCGTGTACGCGTACCGGATCGGCCGCCCGTACCGGCAAAGCAGGCCGGGCACGTCCCGTGGCACCCGCGCCCACCAGAGCCTGGCGCCCTCCCGCGGCCCGAGCGGCTCGTCCAGGACCAGCGCCTCCCCGCCCGGGAGCCGTACCGCCGCTCCCGCCGGGCCGCCGGGGCGCGGCCGGGTCGTCCCGTCACCGTCCGGCCTGCGCAGCTCCACCGCCCACCGGCCGTCCTCACCCCGGGTCGAGAAGTGCACGACGACCCGCTCACCGCCCAGGCGCCCGTTGACGGCGGCCGCCAGCGTCATCGACGTATTGACCACCAGGACGTCCCCGGCCCGCAGCTCCCCGGGCAGCTCCCTGAACCTCCGGTGCGTGACCGCACCGCCCCGCGAGACCAGCAGCCGCACGTCGTCCCTCCCCGCGCCCCGCTGCTCGGCCGGCACCCGCGCCGAGAGCTCCGGCGGCACCCGCAGGGAGTCCAGGGCGGTCACCGCTCCGCCCGCCGGTCCGAGTCCAGCAGTGCGGACGCCGTGTACCTGCCACTGGCGGGGCGCAGCTCCAGCAGCCGTACGAAGGCGGGTGCCACGCTCTCCGGGTGCGGCCGGGGCCCGGTGTCGTCGGGCACCGCCGCCGTATAGAGGTCCGTCCCCATGTCACCGGGGTCCACCGCCCACACCCGCAGTCCCGGCTCCTCCTCGCCGAGCACCGCCGCCAGCTGGTCGAGCGCGGCCTTCGAGGCCCCGTAACCGCCCCAGGTCCCGTACGGCTCGGTGGCCGCGTCCGAGCTCACCGTGACCACCGCCCCGGCCGCCGAGGCCCGCAGCAGCGGCAGCGCCTCCTGTACGAGCCCGAGCGCCGCGACCACATTCGTCTCCAGCGCCTGCCGCAGCCCCGCCGGCGGCAGCGCCTCCAGCCTCACGAGCGGCTCGGCACCCAGCGCGCTCGCGTTGCTCACCAGCATGTCGAGACCGCCCAGCTCCCCGGCGGCGGCCACCAGGGCCGCACGGTGCGCCGGATCCGTGACATCCCCGGCCACGGCCACCACGCGTGTCCCGTACCGGCCGCCCAGCTCCGCGGCCGTCGCCCGGAGGACCTCCGCCGATCTGGCGCCCAGCACCAGATCCCAGCCCCTCCCCGCCAGAGCCGCACCGAGCGCGCGCCCCAGCCCCTTCGAACCGCCCGTGATCATCGCGATCGGCATGACAGCCATCCCCTCGAACCTCGTGGAGTTCCGACGCCACCAACGTAGGAACGGGGCGAGGCCCGCCGCCTCGTCCATCGGCCGCAGCCGCGTACCGCACTTGGGACTAGGTCCGGAGCCCCGTACGACGGTGGTCCACAGCCCGATACGGGGGTGGTGGGCCCGCCGGTACGGTGAGCACATGAGTCATCGCCCACCGTCGGGCCTCGCCGCTGTCAGTGCCGCGCTGCTCGCCATGAGCCGGCACCTGGAGATGAGGGACGTCCTCAAGACGATCGTCGCCTCCGCCCGCGAGCTGCTGGACGCCGAGTACGCCGCGCTCGGCGTACCGGACGACCACGGCGGCTTCGCCCAGTTCGTCGTCGACGGCGTCAGCGACGAACAGTGGAAGGCCATCGGACCGCTGCCCCGCCAGCACGGCATCCTCGCGGCGATGCTCCACGAGGCGAAGCCCCAGCGGCTCGCCGACGTCCGTGAGGACCCCCGTTTCGAAGGGTGGCCCGACGCGCACCCCGACATGTCCGACTTCCTCGGCCTGCCCATCCAGGACGGCGACGAGACGATCGGCGCGCTCTTCCTCGCCAACAAGCGGTGTACCGGCCCGACCGGTGGCTGCAACTTCACCGAGGAGGACGAGGAGCTCCTGGGGATCCTCGCCCAGCACGCCGCGATCGCCCTCACCAACGCCCGGCTCTACGAACGCAGCCGTGAGCTCACCATCGCCGAGGAGCGCTCACGGCTCGCGCACGAGCTGCACGACGCGGTCAGCCAGAAGCTCTTCTCGCTCCGGCTCACCGCCCAGGCCGCCGCGGCCCTCGTCGACCGCGACCCGGCGCGCGCCAAGGGGGAGCTCCAGCAGGTCGCCACCCTGGCCGGGGAGGCCGTGGACGAGCTGCGCGCGGCCGTCGTCGAGCTGCGCCCCGCCGCCCTGGACGAGGACGGCCTGGTCGCCACGCTCCGTACCCAGATCCAGGTCATGGACCGCGCCCACACCGCCCGGGTCACCTTCGAGAGCGCCGGAGTGCGCGCGCTGCCCGCCGCCCAGGAGGAGGCGATCCTCCGGGTCGCCCAGGAGGCCCTGCACAACGCCCTGCGCCACTCGGGCGCCGGGCAGGTCGCCGTCACCCTCAGCAGGCACACCTCGGCCATGGTGCTGCGCATCACCGACGACGGCCGCGGCTTCGACACCCACGCCGTCCGGCGCGCGGGGCGTCATCTGGGCCTCGTCTCGATGCGGCACCGGGCCGGCGGCGTCGGCGGCCGCCTCACCGTCGTCTCGGAGCCCGGCAAGGGCACCACGGTCCAGATGGAGGTCCCCTGTGGCTGACAAGATCATCAAGGTGCTCCTGGTCGACGACCACCAGGTGGTCCGCCGGGGTCTGCGCACGTTCCTCGAGATCCAGGACGACATCGAGGTGGTGGGGGAGGCGTCGGACGGGGCCGAGGGCGTCGCCAGAACCGAGGAGCTGCGGCCCGACGTGGTCCTGATGGACATCAAGATGCCGGGCACGGACGGCATCGAGGCGCTCCGCAGGCTCAGGGAGCTGGAGAACCCCGCCAAGGTGCTGATCGTCACGAGCTTCACCGAACAGCGCACGGTGGTGCCGGCCCTGCGGGCGGGAGCCTCGGGTTACGTGTACAAGGACGTCGACCCGGACGCCCTCGCCGGGGCCATCCGCTCGGTCCACGCCGGCCATGTCCTGCTCCAGCCGGAGGTCGCCGACGCGCTGCTGGCCCAGGACGACACCGGGAACGGCACGGGGCGGGGGAGCACCCTGACCGAGCGGGAGCGGGAGGTGCTCGGACTGATCGCCGACGGGCGCTCCAACCGGGAGATCGCCCGCGCGCTGGTCCTGTCGGAGAAGACCGTGAAGACGCACGTCTCGAACATCCTGATGAAGCTCGACCTCTCGGACAGGACCCAGGCAGCGCTGTGGGCGGTCCGGCACGGGGCGGCCGGCTGACGTCGGCGGCCGTACGCCGGACACCCGCGTGCCGGACACCCGTACGTCGGACCCGCTCCGAGGGCAGGTCCGCCGGACCCGTTCGCCGGACCCGTTCGCAGGGCCCGTTCGTAGGACAAGCGGACGGTTTCACTCCGGTCCGAGACAACGTGGCCGGCAACACGGTCAACGTGGTGGGCCTGCTCAACCCGGCCTTCGGCAACTTCGGCCTGAACGGCTGACCGACGCCTCGCACCCCGCCGCCCGACGCCTCGCACCCCGCCGCCCGGCCGACTCACCCGAGCCCGCCCGGCGGCAGGGCCCGCGCTACCGCCCCCGCTCCTCCACGTACGCGTTGTACGCCGCCACCTGCGCCCGCCGCGCCACCCGCTCCACCGGCCGCAGCGCCTCGCCCCGGGCCGCGATCTCGGAAGCGCTCACCGCCCCGCCGTGCCCGTTCTCATGGGCCACCGCCACCAGCAGACCCACGCGCTGAGCCAGCTCCAGCACCCGCACCGCACGGGGCGGATAGCCCGGAGCCAGCACCTCACGGCCCCGCTCCGCCCGCGCCCGGTAGGCATCCACGGCAGCCTCCGCGACCGGGCCGGACCCGGCGACATCCAGTCGCGACAGCACCGCCGTCGCATCCCGCAGCGCCTCGGCGAGCTCTCGCTCCGCCTCGCTGAGCGACGGCACATCGGCGGGCGGCGCCTCCCGGACCGGCAGGCAGCGCCACACCACCTCGACGTGCAGATCCCCGGCGGGCCCCGCCTCACTCACCTCCGGCACCAGGCCGTACGGCGCCCCGAACGTGACCACCGCCTCCTCCGCCTCCAGCGCACGGGCGTTGAAGTCCGGCGGCCCGCTGAGCCCCAGCGGATGCCCGGGCACCGGCAGCGCCACCCGGAAACCGGTCGCACCGAGCCCCCTCAGCCGGCCGAGCGCCAGCGTGAGCCCGACGGGCCCCGCCTCACCCGGCAGCCCCTCGACGCGGTGCACCGCGTCCTCGCCGACGATCGCCAGCGCGGCGGCGTCCGGTGACACAAGTCCGGCCAAAAGCGCGTTTCCCCATGCGGCAAGCCGCCCTGAGCGTGGTTCCGAAAGCATGGGAACAGCCTAGGGAACGGCCCCAGGGCCTGAGCACTCCTCGGGTGGCGTAGGTTTTCCCTGGGAGCTGTGCCCACAGGCACGCGACGATCTCGACACTGTATGGGGAGACAACGCGCCATGAGCGATGTACTGGAGCTGGTGGACGTATCCGTGGTCCGCGACGGACGCGCTCTGGTGGACGACGTCTCCTGGTCGGTCAAGGAGGGGGAGCGCTGGGTCATCCTCGGCCCCAACGGCGCCGGCAAGACCACCCTCCTCAACATCGCCTCCAGCTACCTCTTCCCCAGCACCGGCACGGCCAAGATCCTCGGTGAGCGGCTCGGCGGCGTCGGCACCGACGTCTTCGAACTCCGCCCCCGCATCGGCATCGCCGGTGTGGCCATGGCCGAAAAGCTCCCCAAGCGGCAGACCGTGCTGCAGACGGTGCTCACCGCCGCGTACGGCATGACCGCCACCTGGCACGAGGACTACGAGGCCGTGGACGAGGAGCGCGCCCGCGCCTTCCTCGACCGCCTCGGCATGACCGAGTTCCTGGACCGCAAGTTCGGCACGCTCTCCGAGGGTGAGCGCAAGCGCACCCTCATCGCCCGCGCGATGATGACCGACCCGGAGCTGCTCCTCCTCGACGAGCCCGCCGCCGGGCTCGACCTCGGAGGGCGCGAGGACCTGGTCCGCCGGCTGGGCAGGCTCGCCCGCGATCCCTACGCCCCCTCCATGGTCATGGTCACCCACCACGTCGAGGAGATCGCGCCCGGCTTCACCCACGTCCTGATGATCCGCCAGGGCAAGGTGCTCGCCGCCGGCCCCATGGAGACCGAGCTCACCTCCCGGAACCTCTCCCTCTGCTTCGGCCTGCCGCTCGTCGTCGAGCACCGCGGCGACCGCTACACCGCACACGGACTGCCCCTCGGCCAGTAGTCGCACCACAGCCAACCTCCTCTGCGCCCTGTCGGGGAAGGCACTCGCGGTCCTACGATGACCATGTGGACATCGACGCGTGGGTGTGGTGGCTGATCGGCGCGGTGGGACTGGGCATCCCCCTCGTCCTGACCGCGATGCCCGAATTCGGGATGTTCGCCGTCGGGGCGGTGGCGGCGGCCGTCGTGGCGGCCCTCGGCGGCGGCATCGTCGCCCAAGTCCTGGTGTTCGTCCTGGTGTCGGTCGCCCTGATCGCGGTCGTCCGCCCGATCGCGGCCAGACACCGGGCGTCCAGGCCCGGGGAGGCCACCGGCATCGACGCCCTGAAAGGCCGTCAGGCCGTCGTCCTGGAACGGGTGGACGGCAGCGGCGGGCGCATCAAGCTCGCCGGAGAGGTCTGGTCCGCACGCTCCCTCGACGGCGACCAGACCTTCGAACCCGGGCGACAGGTGGACGTCGTGGACATCGACGGTGCAACGGCCGTCGTCATGTGAGCGAACCGGTCACACGGCAGGCCGCAGTCTGCCAAACTCGAAGTCGATCATCATGAGAACGAAACCGTCTTGACCGCTCGACCTCGATCACCGCGATCCGTCGGCAACCGAAGGGCACGAGGCACACGATGCAACCGATCATCATCGTCCTGATCATTCTGGTGGTGCTCGTCTTCATCGCCCTGATCAAGACGATCCAGGTCATCCCGCAGGCCAGTGCCGCCATCGTGGAGCGCTTCGGCCGCTACACCCGCACGCTCAACGCCGGGCTGAACATCGTCGTCCCGTTCATCGACTCGATCCGCAACAGGATCGACCTCCGCGAACAGGTCGTCCCCTTCCCGCCCCAGCCGGTGATCACCCAGGACAACCTCGTCGTCAACATCGACACCGTCATCTACTACCAGGTGACCGACGCCCGCGCCGCGACGTACGAAGTCGCAAGCTACATCCAGGCGATCGAGCAGCTCACCGTCACCACGCTCCGCAACATCATCGGCGGCATGGACCTCGAACGGACCCTGACCTCCCGCGAGGAGATCAACGCCGCGCTGCGCGGAGTCCTCGACGAAGCGACCGGCAAGTGGGGCATCCGCGTCAACCGCGTCGAGCTCAAGGCCATCGAACCGCCCACCTCCATCCAGGACTCGATGGAGAAGCAGATGCGCGCCGACCGTGACAAGCGCGCCGCCATCCTCACCGCCGAGGGCATCAGGCAGTCCGCGATCCTCACCGCGGAGGGCGAGAAGCAGTCCGCGATCCTGCGCGCCGAAGGTGAGGCCAAGGCGTCCGCGCTGCGTGCCGAGGGCGAGGCCCAGGCCATCCGTACGGTCTTCGAGTCCATCCACGCCGGAGACCCGGACCAGAAGCTCCTCTCGTACCAGTACCTCCAGATGCTTCCCAAGATCGCCGAGGGCGACGCCAACAAGCTCTGGATCGTGCCCAGCGAGATCGGCGACGCCCTCAAGGGCCTCAGCGGTGCGTTCGGCAACCTCGGCGGCGGCGCCCCCGGCTTCAACACCGGCACGGAACGCCGGGAGCAGCCCCCGGTCGAATGACCGGGAGACACCTTCGTGCATGATCAGTGAGGCCCCTCGACCTTGAAGGCGGGGAGGCGTCACTGACCATCGAAGGAGATGGCCTTGTCCATCTGGGAAATGCTCGCGGTCTTCGCGGCCGGGATCGGCGCCGGAACGATCAACACCATCGTCGGATCGGGCACGTTGATCACATTCCCGGTCCTGCTCGCCACCGGGCTGCCCCCGGTCACCGCGACCGTGTCCAACGCGCTCGGGCTGATCCCCGGCTCCATCAGCGGAGCCATCGGCTACCGCGAGGAACTCGCCGGCCAGCGCCGCCGCATACTGAAGCTGAGCGCCGGGGCGCTGGTCGGCGGCCTCACCGGGGCCACCCTCCTGCTCGCGCTGCCCTCCACCGCGTTCGAGACCATCGTCCCCGTCCTCGTCACCCTCGCGCTGGTGCTGGTCATCCTGCAGCCCCGCATCAGCAGAGCGGTCCAGCGCCGCCGCGACCGCACCGGCGCCCCCGCCCGCCTCGACGGCGGGCCCCTGCTGTTCACCGGGATCATGCTGGCCAGCGTCTACGGCGGCTACTTCACGGCCGCCCAGGGCATCATCTACCTCTCCCTGATGGGCATGCTGCTCGACGACACGATGCAGCGCCTCAACGCCGTCAAGAACGTCCTGGCCGCCGTCGTCAACAGCGTCGCCGCGCTCTTCTTCCTCTTCGTCGCGCACTTCGACTGGACTGCTGTCGTGCTCATCGCGGTCGGCTCCGCGATCGGCGGCCAGATAGGTGCGAGGGTGGGCCGCAGGCTCAGCCCGGGCTTCCTGCGCGCCCTGATCGTCGTCGTAGGTACCGCGGCCATCGTCCAACTGCTGCTGCGCTGACGGACGGAGCCCGCCCCTCCGGTACGAGGGACGGGCTCCGCAGTTCACCCGGGGGAGACGAGGCGCCTACGCCGCGGAGTGGGCCAGCCACTCCGGCAGCGCCGACCGGCCACCGGCACCCAGCGCGAGCAGCATCGCGTCCGCCGGCGAAGGCACGAACGGCTCCCGCAGCAGCGGCATGCCCGCCTGCTCCGGCGTCCGCGCCGCCTTGCGGTGGTTGTCCTCCGCGCACGAGGCCACGGTGTTCAGCCAGGTGTCCTGGCCGCCCTGGGCCCGCGGGACCACGTGGTCCACGGTGCTCGCCCGCCGCCCGCAGTACGCGCAACGGTGCTGGTCCCGTATGAGGACACCCCTTCTGGACCACGGCGCGTGTCTTCGGAACGGCACCCGTACGTACCGGCAGAGCCTGATCACCCGGGGTACCGGAATGTCGACGGCGGCACCACGCATACGGAGCCCGGGATGCGACTGCTCGACGACAGCCTTGTCCTGCAGGATCAGAACCACCGCACGGTTGAGCGTCACCGTCGACAGTGGCTCGAAGCTCGCGTTGAGTACAAGTGTGTCCCGCATCCTGCCCACCTCCCGTGTGCCGCCCGTCTGCCGGCGGGCCCGGATCAACTCTGTCCGGGTGAGCCGTGATGGACAACGCAATAAAAAGTGCCCTGCCCTGATCTCTCCAAGACCAGGGCAGGGCAAACAGCGGGCGAACGTTCAGCTTTCGGGGGCGGCGTACTCCCCGATCAACTGGGCGCGGCCCAGTGTGTGGAACCGCAGGTTGAATCCGACCACGGCGGGTGAGGCGTCGCTGTCGGGCCCGAGCTTCTCCGTGTCCACCGCGTACACGGTGAAGACGTACCGGTGGTTCTCACCGGCAGGAGGCGCGGCACCGCCGAACTCCTTCGCCCCGTAGTCGTTGCGGGCCTGGACGGCGCCCTCGGGCAGACCCTCGAACGCCCCGCTCCCCGCGCCGGCGGGAAGCTCGGAGACCGAGGCGGGGATGTCGAACACCACCCAGTGCCAGAACCCGCTGCCCGTCGGGGCGTCCGGGTCGAAGCACGTCACGGCGAAGCTCTTCGTCTCCGCGGGGAAGCCCTCCCACCGCAGCTGCGGCGAGGTGTTCCCCGCCGCGAACACCTGGGCGTCCGCGAGCACGGCTCCCGGCGCGAGGTCCTCGCTCACCACGGTGAACGAGGGGACCTCGGGATGGAAGTCGTGCGGCAGCGGCGCCCTCTTCGGCTCGGTCACGTCAGCACCTCTCCTGATCGGCTGTGCGTTCTTCCCCCGACCCTAGAGGGTGCGTCAGAGCCAGTTGCGCTGGCCGCCGACCTGCGCGAGCCACTGGTTGAGATACGCGGCCCAGTCCGTGCCCTGGAAGTCGTTGAGACCCACCTTGAAGGCACGGTAGGAGTCGCTGCCCTCGCTGAAGAGCCCCGGCTTCTTGTCCATCTCCAGGATGACGTCCATCTCGCGGTCGTCCGCGACGAACGTCAGCTCCACCTGGTTCAGCCCCCGGTACTGCTGCGGGGGGACGAACTCGATCTCCTGGTAGAACGGCAGACGCTGGCGCGTGCCGCGGATGTGGCCGCGCTCCATGTCGGCGCTGCGGAAGCCGAAGCCCAGCTGCCCGAAGGCGTCCAGGATCGCCTGCTGCGCGGGCAGCGGGTGCACGTTGACCGGGTCCAGGTCGCCGGAGTCCAGGGCGCGCGCGATCTCCAGCTCCGTGGTCACCCCGATGTTCATGCCGCGCAGCTGCTGCCCGGCGAACATGGTGATGGGCGTCTCCCAGGGGATCTCCAGCCCGAACGGCACGACGTGCACCGCGCCCGCCTGCACCTCGAAAGCCCCACCGAGGCGCAGCTTGGCGAACTCGATGTCCTGCTTGGTCTCCTGGTCCCCGCCCTCGACCTCGACCCGCGCCTGCAGACCGACCGAGAGTCCCTCGATCTGCTGGTCCACGGATCCGCCCTGGATCCGCACCTCGCCCTGGACCACCCCGCCAGGGACGACATTGAGTTCGGTGAGTTCGGTCTCGACCGAAGCACCGCCGGCACCCATGCTCGCGAGCAGCCGCTTGAAGCCCATGTTTTTCCTCCTAGTTCCTGTCCCCTACATACGCGCCATGACCGTAACCGGTTCCCGACGCCGCGACCCCAGTACCCTCGGACGCCATGAACGAGGGCATGGACCGTACGCCGCTCACGCGGGAATTCTTCGACAGGCCCGGCCTGGAGGTGGCACCGGATCTCGTGGGCCGCATCCTCGTCCGGATGTCCGGGCCGCCGGGGGACCCGTACGTCTGCTTCACGTACGGCGCGCCAAGGCGGTCGGCGTGAACGTCGGTCTCCTCGCCCATCCCGCCGAAGAGGTTGCCCCCAGGCTGCTCGGGAGTGTCCTCACCTGCAAGACCCCCGAGGGAACCGTGAGCATCGCCATCACGGAGACCGAGGCGTACTCCGGTACGGCCGACCCGGCTTCCCACGCCTACCGAGGCCGGACACCCCGCAACGCCGTCATGTTCGGACCCGCGGGACATCTGTACGTCTACCGGTCCCACGGTCTCCACTGGTGCGCCAACGTCGCCACCGGGACGGACGGCATCGCCTCGGCTGTCCTCATCCGGGCAGGCAGGGTCATCGAGGGGGAGGACCTTGCGCGCAAGCGGCGAGGGGAGAAGGTCGAGAGCACGCGTCTTGCCCGAGGTCCGGGGAACTTCTGCCAGGCGCTCGGCATCACGGCGGAGCACAACGGCGCAGACCTCCTGACAGGTACCTCGGTCGTGTTGTCCGAGGGAGAGGCTGTACCTGCCGCGCTCATCCAGGCCGGCCCTCGGGTAGGCGTGAGCAAGGCCCATGACTGGCAACACCGTTTCTACCTCGCGGGTGATCCCACGGTTTCCGCCTACCGGCTGAGCCCGAGAGCCAAACCGTCCGCCGGAGCCTGAGCCGCTGGGTGGCGATCGAGGCCTGTCTGGTGCGCCGGCGGCGCCGTGGCTGACCGGGGATGATGCAGGGGCGGAGTCCGGCCCTGGATCTACTCCGGTCCGCAAACGTCGAATCTCGGCCCGGTAGGTCAGAGAACTGGCCAAAGAGCCGACAACGTCCGGCCACCGCCCCTCGGCGTCGCCCACACATCCAACGGCGTCAGTGCGGCGGCGGGCCGGAGGCTCGCTCCGCCCGCCCGCAAGGCTCCCCGTCGCCCCGACCAGGTGCGGAACGGCGCCCGCGCGGGTGCGGACGGAGGCAGCCCTGACCGGTCGTGGCGTTTCCGGACCGACAGCGCCCTCAAGGCCGGCCAGTGCGGCGCTCATGTGCCGCGCCGCAGGGCAACTTGACTCGCCCCTGCTGTTTCCCTAATGTAGTCCGAGCCGCTTGAACGGATGCAGCTGTTCTTGGCACGGTCCATCGGACCGGGTCGAAGCATCGTGAGAGGGCCAACCACTACCTACGATTCACCCCTGGCGGGTGCAATTTCGGCATGCCGAAATTCGCCCATCGACTCGATTATGAGTCGCCGAGGAAATCGGCTAATGTAGTGACCACGCCGAAAGGGAAACGCGAAAGCGGAGAACTGGAAAGCGAACAGCAGGAACCCGCTTCGGCCGGGAATCGGACACGAAAGAGTCTGATAGAGTCGGAAACGCAAGAACGAAGGGAAGCGCCCGGAGGGCCCCGGTGAAACGGGACCAAAGGAAGCGTCCGTTCCTTGAGAACTCAACAGCGTGCCAAAAGTCAACGCCAGATATGTTGATACCCCGGCCTGCTTCGGCAGGTTGGTGGTTCCTTTGAAAAGTCCTACCGGTCCTTCGGGTCGGGTAGGCAACAACAGCGAGGACGCTGTGAACGACCGGTCTTATTCCGACCTGGTCGTTCCGCTCTCGTGTTGTGATCCCGATTACGGGAAAACATTCACGGAGAGTTTGATCCTGGCTCAGGACGAACGCTGGCGGCGTGCTTAACACATGCAAGTCGAACGATGAAGCCCTTCGGGGTGGATTAGTGGCGAACGGGTGAGTAACACGTGGGCAATCTGCCCTTCACTCTGGGACAAGCCCTGGAAACGGGGTCTAATACCGGATAACACTCTGTCCCGCATGGGACGGGGTTAAAAGCTCCGGCGGTGAAGGATGAGCCCGCGGCCTATCAGCTTGTTGGTGGGGTGATGGCCTACCAAGGCGACGACGGGTAGCCGGCCTGAGAGGGCGACCGGCCACACTGGGACTGAGACACGGCCCAGACTCCTACGGGAGGCAGCAGTGGGGAATATTGCACAATGGGCGAAAGCCTGATGCAGCGACGCCGCGTGAGGGATGACGGCCTTCGGGTTGTAAACCTCTTTCAGCAGGGAAGAAGCGAAAGTGACGGTACCTGCAGAAGAAGCGCCGGCTAACTACGTGCCAGCAGCCGCGGTAATACGTAGGGCGCAAGCGTTGTCCGGAATTATTGGGCGTAAAGAGCTCGTAGGCGGCTTGTCACGTCGGATGTGAAAGCCCGGGGCTTAACCCCGGGTCTGCATTCGATACGGGCTAGCTAGAGTGTGGTAGGGGAGATCGGAATTCCTGGTGTAGCGGTGAAATGCGCAGATATCAGGAGGAACACCGGTGGCGAAGGCGGATCTCTGGGCCATTACTGACGCTGAGGAGCGAAAGCGTGGGGAGCGAACAGGATTAGATACCCTGGTAGTCCACGCCGTAAACGTTGGGAACTAGGTGTTGGCGACATTCCACGTCGTCGGTGCCGCAGCTAACGCATTAAGTTCCCCGCCTGGGGAGTACGGCCGCAAGGCTAAAACTCAAAGGAATTGACGGGGGCCCGCACAAGCAGCGGAGCATGTGGCTTAATTCGACGCAACGCGAAGAACCTTACCAAGGCTTGACATATACCGGAAAGCATCAGAGATGGTGCCCCCCTTGTGGTCGGTATACAGGTGGTGCATGGCTGTCGTCAGCTCGTGTCGTGAGATGTTGGGTTAAGTCCCGCAACGAGCGCAACCCTTGTTCTGTGTTGCCAGCATGCCCTTCGGGGTGATGGGGACTCACAGGAGACTGCCGGGGTCAACTCGGAGGAAGGTGGGGACGACGTCAAGTCATCATGCCCCTTATGTCTTGGGCTGCACACGTGCTACAATGGCCGGTACAATGAGCTGCGATGCCGCGAGGCGGAGCGAATCTCAAAAAGCCGGTCTCAGTTCGGATTGGGGTCTGCAACTCGACCCCATGAAGTCGGAGTTGCTAGTAATCGCAGATCAGCATTGCTGCGGTGAATACGTTCCCGGGCCTTGTACACACCGCCCGTCACGTCACGAAAGTCGGTAACACCCGAAGCCGGTGGCCCAACCCCTTGTGGGAGGGAGCTGTCGAAGGTGGGACTGGCGATTGGGACGAAGTCGTAACAAGGTAGCCGTACCGGAAGGTGCGGCTGGATCACCTCCTTTCTAAGGAGCATCTAGATTCTCTTCGGGGAATCCAGAGGCCATTACGTCGGCAAATGTTCGACGGTGGTTGCTCATGGGTGGAACGTTGACTATTCGGCACGACAGGTTGTCTTTGTGAGTACTGCTTCGGCGTGGAAAGTGAAGAGGATCGGTCGGGTCGGGCACGCTGTTGGGTATCTGAAGGTACGGGCTCGTTTGAGTCTGTCCCTTTGGTTGCCGGCCCCAGTGCACTCACCTGTAAGGGTGGGGTGATGGGTGGCTGGTCGTTGTTTGAGAACTGCACAGTGGACGCGAGCATCTGTGGCCAAGTTTTTAAGGGCGCACGGTGGATGCCTTGGCACCAGGAACCGATGAAGGACGTGGGAGGCCACGATAGTCCCCGGGGAGCTGTCAACCAAGCTTTGATCCGGGGGTTTCCGAATGGGGAAACCCGGCAGTCGTCATGGGCTGTCACCCGCTGCTGAACACATAGGCAGTGTGGAGGGAACGAGGGGAAGTGAAACATCTCAGTACCCTCAGGAAGAGAAAACAACCGTGATTCCGGGAGTAGTGGCGAGCGAAACTGGATGAGGCCAAACCGTATGCGTGTGATACCCGGCAGGGGTTGCGCATACGGGGTTGTGGGATCTCTTTTTCACAGTCTGCCGGCTGTGAGGCGAGTCAGAAACCGTTGATGTAGGCGAAGGACATGCGAAAGGTCCGGCGTAGAGGGTAAGACCCCCGTAGCTGAAACATTAACGGCTCGTTTAAGAGACACCCAAGTAGCACGGGGCCCGAGAAATCCCGTGTGAATCTGGCGGGACCACCCGCTAAGCCTAAATATTCCCTGGTGACCGATAGCGGATAGTACCGTGAGGGAATGGTGAAAAGTACCGCGGGAGCGGAGTGAAATAGTACCTGAAACCGTGTGCCTACAAGCCGTGGGAGCGTCGCTGTATGTGCTTGCACATGCAGTCGTGACTGCGTGCCTTTTGAAGAATGAGCCTGCGAGTTAGCGGTGTGTAGCGAGGTTAACCCGTGTGGGGAAGCCGTAGCGAAAGCGAGTCCGAACAGGGCGATTGAGTTGCACGCTCTAGACCCGAAGCGGAGTGATCTAGCCATGGGCAGGTTGAAGCGGAGGTAAGACTTCGTGGAGGACCGAACCCACCAGGGTTGAAAACCTGGGGGATGACCTGTGGTTAGGGGTGAAAGGCCAATCAAACTCCGTGATAGCTGGTTCTCCCCGAAATGCATTTAGGTGCAGCGTCGTGTGTTTCTTGCCGGAGGTAGAGCACTGGATAGGCGATGGGCCCTACCGGGTTACTGACCTTAGCCAAACTCCGAATGCCGGTAAGTGAGAGCACGGCAGTGAGACTGTGGGGGATAAGCTCCATGGTCGAGAGGGAAACAGCCCAGAGCATCGACTAAGGCCCCTAAGCGTACGCTAAGTGGGAAAGGATGTGGAGTCGCAGAGACAACCAGGAGGTTGGCTTAGAAGCAGCCACCCTTGAAAGAGTGCGTAATAGCTCACTGGTCAAGTGATTCCGCGCCGACAATGTAGCGGGGCTCAAGCGTACCGCCGAAGTCGTGTCATTCCAGCACATACCCCCAACGGGGGCTGGGATGGGTAGGGGAGCGTCGTGTGCCGGGTGAAGCAGCCGCGGAAGCGAGTTGTGGACGGTTCACGAGTGAGAATGCAGGCATGAGTAGCGATACACACGTGAGAAACGTGTGCGCCGATTGACTAAGGGTTCCTGGGTCAAGCTGATCTGCCCAGGGTAAGTCGGGACCTAAGGCGAGGCCGACAGGCGTAGTCGATGGACAACCGGTTGATATTCCGGTACCCGCTTTGAAACGCCCAATACTGAATCAGGCGATGCTAAGTCCGTGAAGCCGGCCCGATCTCTTCGGAGTTGAGGGTAGTGGTGGAGCCGACGAACCAGACTTGTACTAGGTAAGCGATGGGGTGACGCAGGAAGGTAGTCCAGCCCGGGCGGTGGTTGTCCCGGGGTAAGGGTGTAGGCCGTGTGGTAGGTAAATCCGTCACACGTTAAGGCTGAGACCTGATGCCGAGCCGATTGTGGTGAAGTGGATGATCCTATGCTGTCGAGAAAAGCCTCTAGCGAGTTTCATGGCGGCCCGTACCCTAAACCGACTCAGGTAGTCAGGTAGAGAATACCGAGGCGTTCGGGTGAACTATGGTTAAGGAACTCGGCAAAATGCCCCCGTAACTTCGGGAGAAGGGGGGCCATCACTGGTGATCCGATTTACTCGGTGAGCTGGGGGTGGCCGCAGAGACCAGCGAGAAGCGACTGTTTACTAAAAACACAGGTCCGTGCGAAGCCGTAAGGCGATGTATACGGACTGACGCCTGCCCGGTGCTGGAACGTTAAGGGGACCGGTTAGTGCACTTTCGGGTGTGCGAAGCTGAGAACTTAAGCGCCAGTAAACGGCGGTGGTAACTATAACCATCCTAAGGTAGCGAAATTCCTTGTCGGGTAAGTTCCGACCTGCACGAATGGCGTAACGACTTCTCGACTGTCTCAACCATAGGCCCGGTGAAATTGCACTACGAGTAAAGATGCTCGTTTCGCGCAGCAGGACGGAAAGACCCCGGGACCTTTACTATAGTTTGATATTGGTGTTCGGTTCGGCTTGTGTAGGATAGGTGGGAGACTTTGAAGCGGCCACGCCAGTGGTTGTGGAGTCGTCGTTGAAATACCACTCTGGTCGTGCTGGATGTCTAACCTGGGTCCGTGATCCGGATCAGGGACAGTGTCTGATGGGTAGTTTAACTGGGGCGGTTGCCTCCTAAAGAGTAACGGAGGCGCCCAAAGGTTCCCTCAGCCTGGTTGGCAATCAGGTGTTGAGTGTAAGTGCACAAGGGAGCTTGACTGTGAGACCGACGGGTCGAGCAGGGACGAAAGTCGGGACTAGTGATCCGGCAGTGGCTTGTGGAAGCGCTGTCGCTCAACGGATAAAAGGTACCCCGGGGATAACAGGCTGATCTTCCCCAAGAGTCCATATCGACGGGATGGTTTGGCACCTCGATGTCGGCTCGTCGCATCCTGGGGCTGGAGTCGGTCCCAAGGGTTGGGCTGTTCGCCCATTAAAGCGGTACGCGAGCTGGGTTTAGAACGTCGTGAGACAGTTCGGTCCCTATCCGCTGTGCGCGTAGGAATATTGAGAAGGGCTGTCCCTAGTACGAGAGGACCGGGACGGACGAACCTCTGGTGTGCCAGTTGTCCTGCCAAGGGCATGGCTGGTTGGCTACGTTCGGAAAGGATAACCGCTGAAAGCATCTAAGCGGGAAGCCTGCTTCGAGATGAGTATTCCCACCACCTTGAGTGGTTAAGGCTCCCAGTAGACGACTGGGTTGATAGGCCAGATGTGGAAGCCCGGTAACGGGTGGAGCTGACTGGTACTAATAGGCCGAGGGCTTGTCCTCAGTTGCTCGCGTCCACTGTGTTGTTCCCAGGCCACGAACGGTCGTGCTGGTTGAACAACTACTTAAACTGAAAAGTGTGCTTGTTCGCTAAGTGCCGATACTCCGCATTGCGGAGTGGCCGATAGTGTTTCGGTGGTCATTGCGTTAGGGAAACGCCCGGTTACATTCCGAACCCGGAAGCTAAGCCTTTCAGCGCCGATGGTACTGCAGGGGGGACCCTGTGGGAGAGTAGGACGCCGCCGAACAATCTTTCAGGACCCCTGGTCCCAGCGTTCATGCTGGGACCAGGGGTCCTTTTTGTTTTGCCGAAGCGCGTCGGATGGTCGGCTGCGCGAGAATGTCTGTGGTACCCGATGACAGGAGTCACCCCCATGTCCACCAACTCTTCCGACGACCGTCCGGAGCGCGAGCCGCGTCGCCGGGACGGCGGTGACAGGGGCGGCTTCCGAGGCGGCCGCGACGACCGGGCCGGTGCGCCTCGGCGCGACAACGACCGCAACGACCGCAACGACCGCGGCGGTTTCCGTCGTGACGACCGTGACCGGGCTCCGCGTCGTGAGGACGACCGTGGTGGTTACCGTGGTGGCCAGCGCGATGACCGTGGTGGCCGTCCGGCCGGTGGCGGGTTCGAGCGCCGCGACGACCGGCCGCGTGGCCCGCGTCGCGACGACGACCGCCCCGGCGGCTTCCGCCGCGACGACAACCGAGGTGGCAGCACCGGCGGTGGCGGCTTCCGCCGCGACGACCGCAGCCGCGACCGCGATCGCGGCCCGCGTCGTGACAACGACCGGGGCAACGACCGCGGTGGATACCGAGGCCGCGACGACCGCGGTGGGTACCAGGGACGCGACGACCGGGACCGTGAGCCCATCAAGCGGCTCCCCATCCCCGACGACGTCACCGGCGACGAGATCGACAAGGACGTCCGGCAGGAGCTGATGAGCCTGCCGAAGACCCTCGCCGAGGACGTCGCACGGAACCTCGTCATGGTCGCCCGTCTCATCGACGAGGACCCGGAGCAGGCCTACGCGTACTCGCGTATCGCCCTTCGGCTGGCGTCGAGGGTCGCCGCCGTGCGTGAGGCCGCCGGTTTCGCCGCGTACGCCACCCAGAAGTACGCGGAGGCGCTGGCGGAGTTCCGGGCGTCGCGCCGTATGACCGGTGCCGTGGATCTGTGGCCCGTCATGGCGGACTGCGAGCGCGGACTGGGCCGTCCCGAGCGGGCCATGGCCATGGCCGGTGAGCCCGAGGTCCAGAAGCTGGACAAGGCCGGACAGGTCGAGATGCGTCTGGTCGCCGCCGGCGCCCGCAGGGACATGGGGCAGATCGACGCCGCGATCGTCACCCTGCAGAGCCCCGAGCTCGCCTCCAGCGCCGTTCACTCGTGGACGCCGCGCCTGCGTTACGCGTACGCCGACGCGCTCCTCGAAGCAGGTCGCGAGGACGAGGCCCGTGAGTGGTTCGGGAAGGCCCTGGAGGCCGACAAGGACGGTGCGACCGACGCCTCCGACCGGCTCGCCGAACTCGATGGTGTGGAGTTCGTCGACGCGCTCGGGGATGACGACGACCGCGCGGTCGAAGCGCTGGACGCCGAAGGCCGGGCGCCGGGCGGCGAGGACGTGGACGACTCGGACGACCACGACCACGACCACGACGTGGACGCCGAGGACGGCGACGCGGACGGGTCCGCGAAGGCCTGAGCCTCGCTGAATCACGGAGCATGAGAAGGGCGGCACCCACACAAGCGGGTGCCGCCCTTTTTCGCGTTCCGTGCCTCCGCGAGGGTTCACGCCGTCACACCTGGTCGGTCGGCCTGACGAGCAGTTCGTTCACCGCCACGTGGCGTGGACGGGTGACGACATAGGTGATGGCGTCGGCGACGTCCTCGGGCCGGAGGGTTTCCAGGGAGGCGTACCACGCCTGGTTGTGCTCGCGGACGCCGTCGCGGATGTGGTCGGTGAGCTCGGTGGCGACGGCTCCGGGTTCGACGGAACTGACACGGACGTGGCGGGCGGCGAGTTCCTGGCGGAGCGCCTCGCTGAAGGCGGTGACGGCGAACTTGGTGGCGCTGTACACGGCTGCACCGCCGATGGCCTGACGCCCGGCGACGGAGCTGATGTTCACCAGGTCTGCCACCCCGCGCCCTTCATCATCCCGGGCAGCGGCGACCAGATGCGGCAGGGCGGCATGCGTCAGGTTCAGCAGGGCGGAGACGTTCAGGTCGACATTCCGCTGCCATTCCCCGGCCGGCGCGTCCAGAGCCGGGCCGACGAGCATGATGCCCGCCGCGTTGACCAGGACGTCGAGCCGCCCCGTCTCCGCCAGGACACGCTCGACGAGTGAGACGGCCTCGCCGTCGCCGGTGATGTCGGACGGGAAGACAAGGGCGCTGCCCCCGGACGCGCGTATGTCCGCGGCCACGCTCTCCAGACGCTCCTCTCGGCGGGCGACCAGGGCGAGGGTCGCTCCTTGGGCGGCCAGGGAGCGGGCAGTGGCTTCACCGATACCGCTGCTCGCCCCGGTGACCAGGGTGACGGTGCCGGCCAGATGTGCGGCAGAGGTACTCATGACGATTCTCCTCGGGCAGAAAGAAAACGAACTGGTTCGTTCGCCTTGACGATAACCCCGGCCCGGGCGTCAGGCAAACGAACCAGTTCGTTTAGTCTTGGGGCATGGACAAGGCACAGGCGAGCAGACGACGTCTGCTGGAGGCGGGCGCGGTCGAATTCGCCGCCCACGGGATCGCGGGCGGGCGGGTGGACCGCATCTCGGTCCGTGCGAAGGTCAGTAAGGCCCAGATGTACGCGTACTACGGCAGCAAGGAAGGGCTGTTCGACGCCGTTCTGGCCGACCAGGTCGAAGGCATCCTCGATGCGGCACCGCTGACCGCCGACGATCTGCCCGGCTATGCCGTCCGTCTCTACGACGCCTACCTCGCGCACCCGCAGCTCGTGCGGCTGGCCGGCTGGGCACGGTTGGAGCGGACCCCGGCCGGTCATCTCTTCGCCGAGGCCGACGAGACGCCCAAGCTCCGGGCCATCGCCGACGCGCAGGACGCCGGTCACATCACCGGCGAGCTGCCTCCGGCCGATGTGCACGCCATGGTCATCTCCCTGGCGATGACCTGGTCACCGGGCAGCCTCACCTACACCGCCACGACGGCCGACCCCGCTGCCGATCACGACCGGCGTCGCAGCGGCCTCGCCACCGCGGTGCGCCGCGCCTTCGCACCCTGACGGGCCGCCCGGAGGGCCCGTGGCGGGGCTCACCGGAGGCGGGACGGGAGTGCTTCAGCCGACGTCGAGACTGCGCAGCACCAGCCCCGTGGCCGGCTTGGGGCCGAACGAGGTCGACTTCCGGGGCATCGTGACGCCCTGTCGGGCCAGGTCCCGTACGACCTCCTCGCGCACGGGGTGCATCAGCACCGCCGTGGCGTCGTGCCGTTCCGCCTGCTCGACCGCCGCCGCCGTGTCGTGGATGTAGGCGATGTGCTCAGGGGCGTCCGGGATCCGCCACACGTCGTCGAGGAGTGTGGAATGCAGCACGGTCGCGTCCAGAGCGCGCCAGGCCGCCGGCCGGTCGGCGCGGACCGTGCGGGCCAGCAGCCGCTCGTCCGGCCGGTCGACCAGGTGGAAACGGCCGTCGCCCGCGAGGAGGAAGGCATTGCCCTCCGACGTGGCCGCCGCGAGAGCGTCGAGAGCCCGGTGCAGCGGCCCGTCGACGAGCCGGACGCGGAAGCGGCCTTCGAGGGCGCGGAGCGCCCGGGCGACCGGAAGGCGGTGCAGCAGCCGGTGGATGGCGCGGACCCGAAGCGGATAGCGGGCGGTGTCGACGAGCAGGACAAGCCCGAAGTCCCAGGGCCCGGGGGCGGACTGCTCCCGCTGGAGCCGCAGATAGGTGGCCCAGCGGTGGTGGCCGTCGGCGATCAGTGCCTGGCGGCGGGAGAGATCGGACTCGATCTCCGCCTGCTCCGTAGGGTCGGAGACGGCCCAGAGGCGGTGGCTGAAACCGTCCTCGGTCGTCGTGGTGAGCAGCGGAAGGCGCTCCACCACCCGCTCGATGACGGCCGTCGTGCCGCTCGGCCCGCCGTCTCCCGCGTAACTGAGGAGCAGGGGTTCGAGGTGGGCGGCCGCGGTGCGCATCAGGTCGGCGCGGTCCTCCACGACATCGGCCATGACGTCCTCGTGCGGCAGCACCACGCCCTCCGACGCGGGGGAGAGGGCCAGGGCCCCGATCACGCCGCGCTGAAGGATGTCGCCGGCCCGCTGCTCGTAGACGTAGAGCACGGGCACCGGGTCCGGGGCGAGGACGCCCTCCGCGAGCCAGCGCTTCAGGGTGTCGGCGGCCTGGCGGTGGCGTGCGGCGGCCGTGCCCGCCTGCGGGAGGATCAGCCGGACGATGTTGTGCGGGTCCGCGGACTCCAGGTGATGCAGGCCGTCGGGCCGGACGACGACGTCGTACGGAGGTGAGGTCACCGCCGCGAGACTGCCGACCCGTTCGGGGACGTATCGCAGTCCGCGGAAGGGGACCAGCCGCAGTCCCTCGCCGGCGGCGGGCCCGGATGTGTTCATTCGGGCATCGTATGTGCGCTCCCGTCATGCGCGATGATCGGGGGAGAGGCATGGAAAGAGGAGCACAGCCATATGAGTCAGCAGTACAGGTCCCGGCCGCTCGGAAGCGGCGTGGCGCTGAGCGAGGCGTACGACACGGCCCTGCTCGATCTCGACGGTGTGGTGTACGCGGGCGGGCATGCGATCGTCCACGCCGTGGAGTCCCTGGGCAGTGCGCGCGCGGGCGGCATGCATCTGGCGTACGTGACGAACAACGCGCTGCGGACGCCGGACGCGGTGGCGGAACATCTGACCGAGCTCGGCGTGCCGGCCGATGCCGCTGATGTGATCACGTCGGCGCAGGCGGTGGCCCGGCTGATGGCCGATCAGCTGCCGTCCGGGGCGAAGGTGCTCGTGGTCGGCGGCGAAGGGCTGCGGGTCGCGCTGCGCGAGCGCGGCCTGGTGCCGGTGGAGTCGGCCGACGACGAGCCGGTCGCCGTGGCCCAGGGGTTCGGCGGCCCCGACCTTCCGTGGGGACGGTTCTCCGAGGCGGCGTACGCGATCTCGCGCGGTGCCGTGTGGTTCGCGTCCAACACGGACCTGACGATCCCCAGCGCCCGGGGCATCGCTCCGGGCAACGGCGCGGCGGTCGAGGTCGTGAGGATCGCGACCGGTGCGGAGCCGCAGGTCGCGGGCAAGCCGCTGCCGCCGATGCACCGCGAGACGGTGCTGCGGACCGGGGCGAAGCGGCCGCTGGTCGTCGGGGACCGGCTGGACACGGACATCGAGGGCGCGTTCAACGGCGGTGTGGACTCGCTGCTCGTCCTCACCGGGGTGACCGACGCGGCGCAGCTGATCGCGGCCGAACCCAAGTACCGCCCGACCTACGTGGACCGGGACCTGCGGGGGCTGCTCACCGGTCAGCCCGAGGTGTCGGAGGAGGGCGAGGGGTTCCGCTGCGGTGGCTGGACGGCCGCGGTGCGCGGGGACGCGCTCGTGCTGGAGGGCGAGGGCGACCCGGTCGACGGGCTGCGAGCCCTGTGCGGGGCGGCGTGGACGCACGCCGGGGAGGGCTCCTGCGGGCTGGATGCGGGGAAGGCCGTGGCCGGGCTGGACCTCTAGGGGCGGGGACCACACCTCGCCTGTGGACCGCCGGGCCCGGCCCGTGGACCGCCGGACCCGGCCCGTGGAGCGCCGGACCCCGTGAGGCACGCGGGAGTTGAGATGGCAGGAGGATAGGCTAACCTAACCAGGTGTTGGTCGAGAGTCCCCCTGAACCGAATTCCGGCCCCCCGGTCACGCCGGCCCCTTCCGCGCGCGCCGGGCGCCACGCGGTGCGCGCCGTGGGTCTGCTGGTCGCCGTGGGTCTGCTGGTGCTCGTGTGCCTGGCGAGTATCGCGATCGGTGCCAAGGCCCTGCCCCTCTCCGAGGTGTGGCACGGCCTGTTCCACTACTCGGGCGGCAGCGGCGACGTCCTCGTACGGGATGTGCGGGTCCCGCGCACCGTGCTGGGGCTGATCGTCGGAGCCGCTCTGGGGCTGGCCGGCGCGGTGATGCAGGCGCTGACCCGCAACCCGCTCGCCGAGCCCGGACTGCTGGGGGTCAACGCGGGCGCGGCGGCGGCCGTCGTCTCCGCGATCACCTTTCTGGGCGTCACCTCGCTCACCGGATACGTCTGGTTCGCGTTCGGCGGCGCCGCGATCGTCTCCGTCGCGGTGTACGTGCTCGGCGGCAGCCGGTCCGCGAACCCCGTACGGCTGGCGCTCGCCGGCACGGCGGTCACCGCGGCGCTCTTCGGCTACGTCAACGCCGTACAGCTGCTGGACGCGGCGGCGCTGGACCGACTCCGCTTCTGGACCGTGGGATCGCTGGCCTCCGCGAACCCGGAGACCGTCGCCAAGGTGTGGCCGTTCATCGCGCTCGGCGTCCTGCTGGCCCTGCTCATCGCCCGGCCGCTCAACGCGCTGGAGATGGGCGACGACACCGCCAGAGCACTCGGCGCGCATCTGACCCGTACGCGCGTCCTCGCGATGGTGGCCGTCACCCTGCTCTGCGGGGCGGCGACCGCCGCGTGCGGGCCGATCGTCTTCATCGGGCTGATGATCCCGCACCTGGTCCGCACCATCACCGGTCCGGACATGCGGTGGATCCTGCCCTACGCGGCCGTGCTCGCGCCCGTGCTGCTGCTCGGCGCCGACGTGGTGGGCAGAGTCGTCGCCCGCCCCTCCGAGCTGCAGGTCGGCATCGTCACAGCGCTGCTGGGCGGGCCCGTCTTCATCCATCTCGTACGTCGCAAGAGGATGGCCCAGCTGTGAAGGCCGCACAGGACACCACGAAGACCGTCCACGCCGTGCGGACGGCCGGCGGGCTCTCCTTCCGCGTGGACGCGCGGGCGTTCGCCGTGATCGTGCTGCTCGTCGCGGCGGCGGTCTTCGCCGCCGTGGTGCTGATCGGCAGCGGCGACTACTCCATGTCACCCGGGCAGGTCGTCACCACCCTCTTCGGCGACGGCACCTTCCAGCAGCGGTTCATCGTCACGGAGCTGCGGCTGCCCAGGGTCCTCGTCGGGCTCCTCGTCGGTGCGGCGCTCGGTGTCGGCGGCGCCGTCTTCCAGAGCGTCTCCCGCAATCCGCTGGGCAGCCCGGACGTCCTCGGCTTCGGCCAGGGCGCCGCGGTCGGCGCCCTCACCGTGATCGTGCTCTTCCACGGCGGACCCGCCGAGGTCGCGGCGGGCGCGGTCGGCGGCGGACTGCTGACGGGCGTCGCCGTCTACCTGCTGGCCTGGAAGCGCGGGGTGCACGGCTACCGGCTCGTCCTGGTCGGTATCGGCGCCGCCGCGATGCTCACCGCCGCGATCCACTACCTGATCACCAAGGCCGGCCTCGTCGACGCCACCCGCGCCGTCGTCTGGATGACCGGCTCGCTGGACGGCCGGGACTGGGCCCAGGTCTGGCCACTCCTCGCGGTCTGCTGCGTCCTGGTCCCCGTGGTCCTCGGCCACGGGCGGGCGCTGCGCATGATCGAGATGGGCGACGACGCCGCCCACTCCCTCGGCGTACGGGTCGAACGCACCCG
The DNA here is from genome assembly GCF_002941025.1 of Streptomyces sp. QL37. Taxonomy (NCBI): domain Bacteria; kingdom Bacillati; phylum Actinomycetota; class Actinomycetes; order Kitasatosporales; family Streptomycetaceae; genus Streptomyces; species Streptomyces sp. QL37. The sequence goes on from NZ_PTJS01000001.1 coordinate 6,943,846, forward strand.
GCTCGTCCTGCTGGGATGTGCCGTGCTGCTCGTCGCCGTCGCCACCGCCGCCGCGGGGCCCATCGTCTTCGTCTCGCTCAGCGCCCCGCAGGTCGCCCGCCGCCTCACCCGCGCACCCGGCCCCAACCTGGCCGCCGCGGCCGCCACGGGAGCGGCCCTGCTGCTCGTCGCCGACTGGACCGCCATGAACGCCTTCGGGGACCGCCAGCTCCCGGTGGGCGTCGTCACCGGCGTACTCGGCGGGTGCTACCTGCTGTGGCTCCTCGTGTCCGAGCGCAGGGTGGGCCGCATATGAAGCCGGGCGGGCCGGACCCCTCGCAGACCAACCCCACCGACTCCGGGAGTACGACCATGCAGCGCCTCACCGCGGACTCGGTGACCCTCGGCTACGACCAGCGGGTCATCGCGGAGAACCTCTCGGTCGAGATACCCGACAACTCCTTCACCGTCGTCGTCGGCCCCAACGCCTGCGGCAAGTCGACCCTGCTGCGCGCGCTCTCCCGGATGCTGAAGCCGAACGCCGGGGACGTCCTGCTGGACGGGCAGTCCATCCACCGGATGCCCGCGAAGAAGGTCGCCAGGACGCTCGGCCTGCTGCCCCAGTCCTCCATTGCCCCCGACGGCATCACCGTCGCCGACCTCGTCTCACGCGGCCGCTACCCCCACCAGGGGCTGCTGCGCCAGTGGTCGCCCGAGGACGAGCGGATCGTGAAGGAGTCCATGGAGTCGACCGGTGTCGGCGAGCTCGCCGACCGTTACGTCGACGAACTCTCCGGCGGCCAGCGCCAGCGGGTCTGGATCGCCATGGCCCTCGCCCAGCAGACCCCGCTCCTGCTCCTGGACGAGCCGACGACGTATCTCGACATCCAGCACCAGATCGACGTGCTCGACCTCTGCGCGGAACTCCACGAGACGCAGGGCCGCACACTCGTCGCCGTGCTGCACGACCTCAACCACGCCGCCCGGTACGCCACCCACCTCATCGCCATGCGTGAGGGCGCGGTCATCGCCGAGGGCGCGCCCGGTGACGTCGTCACCGCGCAGCTCGTGGAGGAGGTCTTCGGGATGCGGTGCCAGGTCATCGACGATCCGGAGACGGGGACGCCGCTCGTGGTCCCCGCCGCCCGCAGGAAGCGCACGGCGGCCTCCGTCTGAGGCCGCCGCCGGTCACAGCAGCGACTTGAGCTTCAGCAGATCGCGGAAGCCGGCCTCCAGCCGCACCCGGCCGGCGGCCCAGGCCTTCGCGAAGTTCAGCTCGCCGTCGACCATGGCCACCAGGTCGTCCCCGGTCATCGCGAGCCGGATCTCGGCCTTCTCCCTGGGTGGGCCGTCGTGCGTGTCCAGCACCCGGATCCGGCCGTTCGCCAGCCGTCCGGTGAACGTCACGTCGAGATCCCTGATGTGGCAGCTCAGCGAGCGGTCGAGGCCGGCAGCGGCCCGTACGTCGCCGTCGGCCCCGGCCAGGTTGTCGGAAAGTGTGTCGAGTGCGCTGCGGCACTCCGCCATGGTCGCCATCGTCACCGACGGTACACCGGCCCTTCGGGGTAGCGTTCCCGCATGAGCGACTGGATGCCCGGGCCGGACACGGCGCAGCAGGGGGAGACGGACAAAGCGGACACGGCGCCTCCCGACGTGCCGTCCGCGCCCTCCTTCGACCCCGCCCCGCCCGCACCCCTCGGCGTCGCACGCACCCCCACGGGGCACGCCGGTGTCGACACCCGGCTGGAGCGGCTGGCCGACGCCGACCACCTCGCGGCGGACGGCCACACCGAGGTGTACGAGGATGTACACCGTGGGCTGCGTGACGAACTCACCGCGCTGGACGCACGGCCCGCACCCGCACCGACGCCCGCGCACGACAACAGGAGCTGAACCGAACGTGGCAGGAGTGGCACGTCGCCGCCTCGACGCCGAGCTGGTACGCCGCAAGCTCGCACGCTCGCGCGAGCACGCGAGCCAGCTGATCGCAGCGGGCCGGGTGACCGTCGGCGGGAACACCGCGACCAAGCCGGCCACCCAGGTCGAGACCAGCGCCGCCGTCGTCGTCGTCAAGGACGACAGCGACCCCGAGTACGTCTCGCGCGGCGGGCACAAACTCGCGGGCGCCCTCGCCGCCTTCGAGCCGCACGGGCTGAAGGTCGAGGGACGGCGGGCCCTGGACGCCGGGGCCTCGACCGGAGGCTTCACCGATGTGCTGCTGCGGGCCGGCGCCGGCCACGTCGTGGCGGTGGACGTCGGCTACGGGCAGCTCGCCTGGTCCCTGCAGTCCGATGAACGCGTCACCGTCAAGGACCGTACGAACGTACGCGAGTTGACGGTGGAGCAGATCGACGGGAAGCCGGTGGACCTGGTGGTGGGAGACCTCTCGTTCATCCCGCTGGGCCTCGTGCTGCCCGCCCTCGCGCGCTGTGCCGCCCCCGACGCCGACCTGGTGCTGATGGTCAAGCCGCAGTTCGAGGTGGGCAAGGAGCGCCTCGGCAGCGGCGGTGTGGTCCGCAGCCCCGAGCTCCGGGCCGAAGCCGTACGGGAGGTGGCGCGACGGGCCGGTCTGCTCGGCCTCGGCGTCCTGGGGGTCACGGCGAGCCCGCTGCCCGGCCCGTCGGGAAACGTCGAGTATTTTCTGTGGCTGCGGGCCGGCGCACCTGAGCTGGATCCCGCAGACGTCGACCGCGCAGTGGCGGAGGGGCCCCGTTGACAACACAAGCGGCACAACCGGAGAAGGCGGAACGCACGGTCTTCCTGCTGGCGCACACCGGCCGTCCGGCCGCGATCCGCAGCGCCGAGCTGGTCGTCCAGGGGCTGCTGCGCAACGGCCTCGGCGTCCGGGCGCTGGCAGTGGAGGCACAGGACCTGCCGCTGCCCTCGTCCGTGGTCACGGTCACGGACGCGACGCCCGACGCCGTGGACGGCTGCGAACTTCTCATCGTGCTCGGCGGGGACGGCACGCTGCTGCGGGGGGCCGAGATCTCCCGCGCCTCCGGCGTACCGATGCTCGGGGTCAACCTCGGACGGGTGGGTTTCCTCGCCGAGGCCGAACGTGACGACCTGGACAAGGTCGTCGACCGTGTCGTCACCCGGGCGTACCAGGTCGAGGAGCGGATGACGCTCGACGTCATCGTGCACAGCAACGGCGACGTCGTGCACACCGACTGGGCGCTCAACGAGGCGGCGGTCCAGAAGGTCTCGCCCGAGCGGATGCTCGAAGTGGTCCTGGAGATCGACGGCCGTCCGGTGACCGGCTTCGGGTGCGACGGGATCGTCTGCGCCACCCCGACCGGATCGACGGCGTACGCCTTCTCGGCGGGCGGCCCCGTCGTCTGGCCCGAGGTCGAGGCACTGCTCATGGTGCCGATCAGCGCCCACGCCCTGTTCGCGAAGCCGCTGGTGACCTCTCCCGACTCGGTGCTTGCCGTCGAGGTCCAGCCGCACACCCCGCACGGGGTGCTGTGGTGCGACGGCCGCAGGACCGTCGAGCTGCCCGCGGGGGCCAGGGTGGAGGTGCGGCGCGGCGCGGTGCCCGTACGGCTCGCGCGGCTGCACCAGGCGTCGTTCACCGACCGTCTGGTGGCCAAGTTCGCGCTGCCCGTGCAGGGCTGGCGGGGCGCTCCGCACTGATTTCCGCGGCCGCCGCTCACACCCGCGTGAGTGAACCCTTCACCGGGGCCCGTCGCACACAGGGCCCCGGACCTCGTAAGGTCATGTCCGTGTTGGAGGAGATGCGGATACGGTCGCTCGGAGTCATCGACGACGCGGTGGTGGAGCTGTCACCCGGTTTCACCGCGGTGACGGGCGAGACCGGCGCGGGCAAGACCATGGTCGTCACCAGCCTCGGGCTGCTGCTCGGCGGGCGCGCCGATCCCGCCCTGGTGCGGGTCGGTGCCAAGGCCGCGGTCGTCGAGGGGCGGATCACGGTGTCCCGGGGCGACGCGGCGGCGGTGCGGGCCGAGGAGGCCGGCGGCGAGATCGAGGACGGGGCGCTGATCATCAGCCGTACCGTCTCGGCGGAAGGGCGCTCCCGGGCCCATCTCGGTGGCAGATCCGTGCCCGTGGGGCTGCTCGCCGAGCTCGCCGACGAGCTCGTCGCCGTGCACGGCCAGACCGACCAGCAGGGGCTGCTCAAGCCCGCGCGCCAGCGCCAGGCGCTGGACCGCTATGCCGGCGGCCGTGTGGAGGGCCCGCTCACCAAGTACGCGGCGGCCTACCGGCGGCTGCGCGCGGTCGTCACCGAGCTCGACGAGCTGACCACCCGGGCCAGGGAACGTGCCCAGGAGGCGGATCTGCTGCGCTTCGGCCTCGACGAGGTCGCAGCCGTGGAGCCGCTGCCCGGCGAGGACACCGAACTCGCCGCGGAGGCCGAACGGCTCGGCCACGCCGAGGCACTCGCCTCCGCCGCCGCCCTCGCCCACGCGGCGCTCGCCGGGAATCCGGAGGACCCTGAGGGCGTGGACGCCACCACGGTGGTGGCGGCCGCCGGACAGTCCCTGGACGCCGTACGGGCACACGACCCCGCGCTGGCCGCGCTCGCCGACCGGATCGGAGAGATCTCGATCCTGCTCGCCGACGTGGCCGGGGAGCTCGCCGGATACGCCGACCAGCTCGACGCCGACCCGCTGCGGCTCGCCGCCGTGGAGGAACGGCGTGCCGCGCTCACCGCGCTCACCCGCAAGTACGGCCAGGACATCACCTCCGTGCTCGCCTGGGCCGAGGACGGTGCCTCCCGGCTGACCGAACTCGAGGGCGACGACGACCGGATCGGTGAGCTCACGGCGGAGCGCGACGCGCTGCGCGGCGAGCTCTCCGTCCTCGGCCAGGAGCTGACCGACGCGCGGACGGAGGCGGCGGCACGCTTCGCCGAGGCCGTCACGGAGGAACTGGCGTCGCTCGCGATGCCGCACGCACGGGTCTCCTTCGCCGTCGGGCAGACGGACGCGCCGGACGAGGAGTCCGGCATCGACATCGGCGGCCGCAGCGTGCTCTACGGGCCCTCCGGTGCCGACGAGGTGGAGCTCCTGCTGGCGCCGCACCCCGGTGCCCAGCCCCGGCCGATCGCCAAGGGCGCCTCGGGCGGTGAGCTGTCCCGGGTGATGCTCGCCGTCGAGGTGGTCTTCGCGGGCTCCGACCCCGTGCCGACGTACCTCTTCGACGAGGTCGACGCGGGCGTCGGCGGCAAGGCTGCCGTCGAGGTCGGCCGGCGGCTGGCGAAGCTCGCCAGGTCCGCCCAGGTCGTCGTGGTCACCCATCTGCCGCAGGTGGCCGCCTTCGCCGACCGGCAGCTGCTGGTGGAGAAGACCGTGGACGGATCGGTCACCAGGAGCGGCGTCACGGTCCTCGAAGGTGAGGACCGGGTACGGGAGCTCTCCCGGATGCTCGCAGGGCAGGAGGACTCGGAGACCGCCCGGGCACACGCCGAGGAGCTGCTGGAGACCGCGCGAGCGGACGGATAGCGGCCCGCCGGCGTCAGTCTCGTGCCGCCCGCCTCACTCGTACGGGTGGGGCGGGCGGCCCGGTCACCGACGCGACGACGGGAACAACGTTTCGTCAGTCCCGGAACGTGCGTACGGACTGGCATCCTTGGCGCTGTACCCACCACCGACTCGGGATCCCCGGGAGCCAATCAACGTGTCTCAGCTGCGTACGGTCCAAGTCCTGGGCGGCGGTGCCGGAAGCAGCGCTCATGTCAGCTCGCTCGCCGCAGGTCTGGTCGCCAGAGGCGTGCAGGTCACCGTCTGCGCCCCGGCCGGTTCCGGCCGCGCCCACGGCCTCCCCGCGACGGGCGCCCGCTTCGTCGCGGTGCCCCGGCGCAGTGACCCCGCGGCCGTCGCCGCCCTCCGTACCGCCTGCACCGGGGCGGACATCGTCCACGCCCACGGACTGCACGCCGCCGTGCGCGCCGGGATCGCCCTCAGCGGCCGGGGCACCCCGCTGGTCGTGACCTGGCACACCCGTGTCCATGCCGAGGGTGCCCGTGGCCGGCTGCTGCGGATGCTGGAGCGGAGGGCCGCCCGCGCGGCCGCAGTCGTGCTGGGCACCTCGTGGGAGCTGGTCGACCGGGCCCGCCGCCGGGGCGCCAGGGACGCTCGGCTCGCGCCGGCCGCGATCCCCGCGAGCCGCATCCCGGACCCCCCGGACGACGGCAAGGCACGCGCCGAACTGGGCGCGGTCGGAAGACCGTTGCTGGTATCGGTGGCACAGCACGACCACGACACGCTGCTGGACGCGGCGCGCGGGTGGAGTGCGCTCGACCCCGTGCCGCTGCTGGCCGTCGCGGGGGAGGGGCCCCTGGCCGGTGCCCTCCGGCGGCGGATCGCGACGGAGGGGCTGCCCGTCGTCCTCACCGGCGGCTCGGAAGGCATCGGTGAACTCCTCGCCGCCGCCGACATCGCCGTACTCTCCGGCCGCGGAGAGGGCGGAGAGCAGCTGGCACAGGATGCCCTGCGGCTCGGCGTCCCGCTGGTCGCGGCCCGGGCCGACGGACTGCCCGAACTCGTCGGCGAGGCGGCGGAGCTGGTTCCGTACGGGGACGCCGACGCACTGGCCGGAGCCGTCGAACGGCTCCTCGGGGACCCCGGCCGACGGGAGCGGCTCGCCGAATCGGGGCGCGCACAGGCCGCGGGCTGGCCGACCGAGGACGAGACGGTCGCCCATGTCCTCTCCGTCTACGACGAGTTGGCGCAGCAGCCGACGGTCTGAGGGCTGTCGTCGTGATCCCTGGCGGGCGCACGACGACAGCCACGGCACCTCGCTGCGTTGTCGGAACGCCCGGATACGTCCAGTATGCGAACGCCCCTCCGCCTTGCGATGCACCGCGTCTGACGCCGTGCGCCTGATCCACCAGGGATTACGGGACAGCCCTCAGACGTGTCCGGCCCGGGGCGCACCGGGCCTCAGAGCGTGTGGCGGCGGGCGCGCAGGGCGAGGCTGAGGGCGAGCACCGCCTGCGGGTCGTCCAGATCCGTGCCGAGCAGCTCGCCGATGCGGGCCAGCCGGTTGTAGAGCGTCTGCCGGTTCAGATGCAGTTCGCGCGCGGCCTCCGCCTTCCGGCCCGCATGGGCGAGGTACGCCTCCAGAGTGGGCAGCAGCGCGGGACGCGACGTCCGGTCGTGTTCACGCAGCGGCCCGATCGCCCGGTCCACGAACGACGCCAGATCCGGATGGTCCCGGAGCCGCCACAGCAGCAGATCGATGTCCAGGCTGCGCGCGTCGTACCAGGGGCGCTCCCCGAGCCCCTGCGCGGCCGTCGCCGCCTCCGCCGCGTGCCGCAGCCCCGAGCCCGCCGCCGCCCAGCCGCCCGCGGCCCCGACCACCACGACGACCGGTGCGCGGTCACCGGCCCGCTCCAGTCCGGCCCGCCCGGCCCCGGCCCGCAGCGCGGCCGCCACCCGGTCACCGAGCGCCGCGCGGGTGGTCCCCGGCCGCAGCGCCAGCAGCAGCGGGACCCTGCCCTCCACCGGGCGCACCCCCACCAGCACCGGCGCGCCCACCGCCGCGAGCTCCTCCGCCACGGCCCGGGCCAGCAGCGCCCAGCTGCCCGACGGCGCCGACTCGGGCGCGAGCCGCATCACCACCGGCAGCAGCGGATCCCCGCCCGGCCGGAAGCCCAGCACACCGGCCTGCGCGGGAGCGTCCTCGGGAGCGATCCGGCCCTCGGCGAGATCCGTGAGGAAGTCCCCGCGCCCCCGCGCCGCCACCTCGTCCTCCTGGCGGGCCTGCATCAGGACGACCGCCAGGATGCCCGCCGCCCGCTCGGCCGCCATCCGGTGCACCGCCGTCAGCGGGCCCGACACCGCGAGCAGCACCAGCCTGGCCCGTACGGAACCGGCCCCGAGGCCGCCTCCCGGCACCTCCACCAGGAGCGCGCCGGCCGGTGGCGCCTCCCGGGCCGCACGGGCCCCGCGCAGCCCTTCCCAGACCTGTAGCGGATCGGCGCCCACCGGCCCGGCCCCGGTCCCCGCGGCGAAGAGCAGCCGGCCGTCCGGAGTCTCCAGGAAGACCGGGTTCGCGGCGAAGTCCGCCAGGATCCCCAGGACCTGCGGCACCCCGCCGCCGCCGAGCACCGCCTGTGTGCACCGCCGGTGGACCTCCTCCGCCCGCCGCAGCAGGGCGTAGTGGCCGTTGACGATCTCGGTGTGGATCTCCTCGGTCACCGCCACGAACGGCACCTCGCGGTGCAGCTGCACCAGCGGAAACCCCGCCGTCCGCGCGGCCTCCACGATCGCCGTCGGCAGCCGGCCGAAACGCGGCCCGAGCTCCACGACCAGCGCGGCGATACCGCGGTCGGCCAGCTTGCGGACGTAGGCCCGCTGGTCGGCGGGCCGGGAACCGAGGCCGAGCCCCGTGGAGAGCAGCAGCTCCCCGCCCCTGAGCAGTGCCGGCATGTTCGGCGCCTCCCCGGCGTGCACCCAGCGCACCGTGCGGTCCAGCCGGTCCGCGCAGGTCAGCACCTCCGGCAGTCCGGCACGCAGTCCCGGCAGCTCCAGCGCCCGCCGCACGGTGATCCCGCCCTCTGTCTCCACCGGCTCCGGCCTCGTGCTTCCGTATCGTGCGCGTGGGCGCTCCGTCACCGGGGGCGTGCCCGCCCCCGGTCAGGAAGTTACCGGCCCCAGGCGGGGCGCGTCACACCACGGCCACGGCCGGCTTGACGTTGTGGTTCAGGTGGAACACGTTGTCCGGGTCGTAGCGCGCCTTGACCCGGGACAGCCGCTCGTAGGCGTGCTCCCCGAAGCCTGCGACGACCCGCTCCTGGCCCTCCCGCCCGATGAAGTTGAGATAGACCGCGCCGCTCGCCCACGGCATGACCGCCCCGCGCACCCGGCGCACCCACTCCCTGCCCTGCTCGTCGTCCGCCCGGCTCTCCCAGACGCCGAACGGATGCACCGCCCACGGGGAGGTGCGCCACGGCAGGGGATGGTCGGCGGGCCCACGCGCCACCGCGCCGCCCATCGGGAACAGCACATGCTGCGAACCGGAGGGGACGGGCATCGTGGCGGCACCGGCGCAGAAGGCGGCCGCGGCCTCGTCGGGAAAGCCGTCCAGATACTCCGCCGACCAGTAGTTCCGCATGCCGGGCGGGTCGTCGAGCATGCACTGCAGGTCCGCGTAGTCGACCGCGCCGATCACCTCCGCCTCGCGTTCCAGCGCCAGCAGGGGCGCCGCCACCTCGCGCAGCTCCGCCTCCGCACCCGCGTAGGTCACCAGGACCGCGCACACGAGGTGGCCCACCATGCCCTCCGGCACCCACTCCTCGGGCGGCCCGGTGATGTAGATGAAGGCACCGCCCGCCGCGTCCGGGGCGGACTCCATCACGTCCCGGTACGTACGGACCGCTTCCGGACCGTTCTCGGGACGGAGGAGGAGCAGGGCCATACTCATCTCCGGCAGGTCGTGGAGCCGCAGCGTCAGGGAGGTGACCACACCGAAATTGCCACCGCCGCCGTGCAGGGCCCAGAAGAGCTCCGGGTTCTCCTGCGCGCTCGTGTGCACGGAGCCGCCGTCGGCCGTGACCACCTCGGCGGCCAGCAGATTGTCACAGGCCAGCCCGAAGGCGCGCTCCAGCCACCCGGAACCGCCGCCCAGCGTGAAGCCGCCGACGCCGGTGGTGGAGACCCGCCCGCCCGTGGTCGCCAGGGCGTACGGCTGGGTGGCCCGGTCCAGGTCGCTCATGACGGCTCCGCCGCCGACGCGGGCCGACCGGGCGCCCCGGTCGACCTCCACCTCGCGCATCCGGCGCAGGTCGATCACCAGACCACCCTCGCTCAGCGCCATGCCCGCCACGCTGTGACCGCCCCCGCGCACAGCGACCTCCAGACCCTCCTCGCGTGCGAAGCGGAGGGCCCGCGCGACATCCGCCTCGGAGGCGCACTCGGCCACCACCGCGGGTCTGCGGTCGATCATGCTGTTGAAGACGGTCCGGGCCTCGTCGTAGCCCGGGTCGCCGGGGACATGGATCCCGCCGGCGAATCCGGAGCGGAGGCCGGCCGGAGCGGAGTCCGTCGCAGGGGTGCGGGGCGTCATGGTGTGCCCCCTTCGCAAGGCGTGACAGGGCTCTTCCATCGTAGGTCCGGCCGAGGAAGCCGGCCGTTCCACCGGACCCCGTCACACCCTCCGTACGCGGGTTCCGGTGAGCCGTGTCCTCGGGAGACCGCCCGGTGACGGCGGCTCCGTACGGCGGACTCCCGTACGGGAACCCGCAGAAGTCGCCCGCCGAGCAGCGCTGCGCAGGCCCCGCGGGTCAGCAGCCCGCCGACGCAGGTTCTCCGCTCCGTGGCACCGTCCATGGAGGTAGCTCACCGGGCCGCCCGGTCCCGCCCCGAACGGATGCCGGGCATGCCCCGGTCGTCCACGACGTGGACGACCGGGCCATGCCCGGGATCCCGCACGATCAGCCGACGTACGCCCCGCTGGCCGTCAGCCGCAGCGCCGTGTCGATCAGCGGCACATGGCTGAACGCCTGCGGGAAGTTGCCCACCTGGCGCTGGAGCCCGGAGTCCCACTCCTCGGCCAGCAGACCCAGGTCGTTGCGGAGGGACAGCAGCTTCTCGAAGAGCCGGCGGGCCTCGTCGACCCGGCCGATCATCGCCAGGTCGTCCGCCAGCCAGAACGAGCAGGCCAGGAACGCGCCCTCGTCGCCCTCCAGCCCGTCGACGCCCGCGTCGTCCCCCTCCGTGGGGTAGCGCAGGACGAAACCGTCCTCCGTGGACAGCTCCCGCTGGATCGCCTCGATCGTGCCGATGACGCGCTTGTCGTCGGGAGGCAGGAAGCCCATCTGCGGAATCAGCAGCAGCGACGCGTCCAGCTCCTGCGAGCCGTACGACTGGGTGAAGGTGTTGCGCTCCTTGTCGTAGCCCCGCTCGCAGACGTCCCGGTGGATGTCGTCGCGCAGCTGGAGCCACCGCTCCAGCGGCCCCTCCGCGTCCCCGGACTCGATGAGCTTGATCGTGCGGTCGACGGCCACCCAGGCCATCACCTTGGAGTGCACGAAGTGCCGGCGCGGCCCGCGCACCTCCCAGATGCCCTCGTCCGGCTCGTCCCAGTGCTTCTCCAGATAGCTGATCAGCTTCAGCTGGAGGCCCATGGCGTAGTCGTTGCGGGTCAGCCCCGTCATGTGCGCCAGGTGCAGCGCCTCGGTGACCTCGCCGTACACATCGAGCTGCAACTGGTTCGCCGCGCCGTTGCCGACCCGGACCGGGCCGGAGTTCTCGTACCCGGGCAGCCAGTCCAGCTCCGCCTCGCCGAGCTCACGCTCACCCGCGATGCCGTACATGATCTGCAGGTTCTCCGGGTCGCCCGCGACGGCCCGCAGCAGCCACTCGCGCCAGGCGCGGGCCTCCTCGCGGTACCCCGTGCGCAGCAGGGACGAGAGCGTGATCGCCGCGTCCCGCAGCCAGGTGTAGCGGTAGTCCCAGTTACGGGAGCCGCCGATGTCCTCCGGCAGGGAGGTGGTCGGCGCGGCCACGATGCCGCCGGTCGGGGCGTAGGTGAGCGCCTTCAGAGTGATCAGCGAGCGCACCACCGCCTCCCGGTAGGGGCCGTGGTACGTGCACTGCTCGACCCACTCGCGCCAGAAGTTCTCCGTCGCCTCCAGGGAGGCCTCCGGTTCCGGCACGCTCGGCGGCTCGTGGTGCGAGGGCTGCCAGCTGATGGTGAACGCGATCCGGTCGCCGGGGGCCACGGTGAAGTCGGAGTACGTCGTCAGGTTCTGGCCGTACGTCTCCGCCTCCGTGTCCAGCCACACCGAGTCCGGCCCGGCGACCGCGACCGTACGGCTGTCGACCTTGTGCACCCAGGGGGTGACCCGCCCGTAGCTGAAACGCATCCGCAGCTCGGAGCGCATCGGCACCCGGCCGCTCACGCCCTCCACGATGCGGATCAGCTGGGGGGCGCCGTCACGCGGCGGCATGAAATCGGTCACGCGGACCGTGCCGCGCGGGGTGTCCCACTCCGATTCCAGGACGAGTGAGTCGCCGCGGTAGCGGCGGCGGTCCGCCGCCGGCGGCTCCGCCCCCTCGGGGCGGGCGGGTCCCAGCCGCCAGAAGCCGTTCTCCTCGGTACCGAGAAGTCCGGCGAAAATCGCGTGTGAATCGAAGCGGGGCAGGCACAGCCAGTCCGCTGTGCCGTCCCGGCAGACCAGGGCTGCGGTCTGCATGTCTCCGATGAGTGCGTAATCCTCGATGCGCCCGGCCACGTGCGTCTCCAGTCGAACGGCCATGTCGCCCCGGAGGGCGCTTACTGCTGGTCAAGGGGTCGTTGTAATAGAACCGACGAGCTCTTGCACGGGTGAGCGGGCTGGGGTGGAGCCGCTGGGCCGGCCAACTCGGCAGCGAGTGTCCGAGCAGGATACGACGCACCCGGGGGTTCCGCGCGACTGTCCAGCACTTGTCCGCCGCCTGTCACGGGCGAATGGGTGGGACCTGAAACGAACGTGGTGATCTTGTGCCCACCAGGGAGGGGGCATGGCCGGAAGCGGCCTCCCCGCGTCGCTGTTACCCTGGTAGCCCGTGGACCGGTGGTCGTCCCGACAGTGGACGAGGCCCCCGAACCGCAGCGACGGCGCCCGAAGAAAATCTTCGTCGGCATGCCGGTACGCACCTCACGATCGCGACCACGGGAGCCCCCTTTGGCTATGCAGCCCACATCCACGACGACCAAGCACATCTTCGTCACCGGGGGTGTCGCCTCCTCCCTCGGCAAGGGTCTGACTGCCTCCAGCCTGGGTGCCCTGCTCAAGGCACGTGGCCTGCGGGTCACCATGCAGAAGCTCGACCCCTACCTCAACGTCGACCCCGGCACGATGAACCCCTTCCAGCACGGTGAGGTGTTCGTCACCAACGACGGCGCCGAGACCGACCTGGACATCGGCCACTACGAGCGCTTCCTCGACGTCGACCTCGACGGCTCGGCCAACGTCACGACCGGCCAGGTATACAACACCGTGATCGCCAAGGAGCGGCGCGGCGAGTACCTCGGCGACACCGTCCAGGTCATCCCGCACATCACCAACGAGATCAAGCACCGCATCCGCCGCATGGCGACCGACGACGTGGACGTCGTCATCACCGAGGTCGGCGGCACGGTCGGCGACATCGAGTCGCTGCCCTTCCTGGAGACGGTCCGCCAGGTCCGCCACGAGGTCGGCCGCGACAACGTCTTCGTCGTGCACATCTCGCTGCTGCCCTACATCGGCCCGTCCGGCGAGCTGAAGACCAAGCCCACTCAGCACTCCGTCGCCGCCCTGCGCAACATCGGTATCCAGCCGGACGCCATCGTGCTGCGCGCCGACCGCGACGTCCCGACCGCCATCAAGCGCAAGATCTCGCTGATGTGCGACGTCGACGAGACCGCCGTGGTGGCCTGCAAGGACGCCAGGTCGATCTACGACATCCCCAAGGTGCTGCACACCGAGGGCCTGGACGCCTACGTCGTCCGCAAGCTCGACCTGCCGTTCCGCGACGTCGACTGGACCACCTGGGACGACCTGCTTGACCGTGTCCACAACCCGGACCACGAGGTCACCGTCGCCCTGGTCGGCAAGTACATCGACCTGCCCGACGCCTACCTCTCGGTCACCGAGGCCATCCGGGCCGGCGGCTTCGCGAACAAGGCCCGCGTCAAGGTCAAGTGGGTCGCCTCCGACGACTGCAAGACCCCGGCCGGCGCGCAGCACGATGGCGTCCGGCTGGATACCGATGTTGCGCAGGGCGGCGACGGAGTGCTGAGTGGGCTTGGTCTTCAGCTCGCCGGACGGGCCGATGTAGGGCAGCAGCGAGATGTGCACGACGAAGACGTTGTCGCGGCCGACCTCGTGGCGGACCTGGCGGACCGTCTCCAGGAAGGGCAGCGACTCGATGTCGCCGACCGTGCCGCCGACCTCGGTGATGTGCGACGTCGACGAGACCGCCGTGGTGGCCTGCAAGGACGCCAGGTCGATCTACGACATCCCCAAGGTGCTGCACACCGAGGGCCTGGACGCCTACGTCGTCCGCAAGCTCGACCTGCCGTTCCGCGACGTCGACTGGACCACCTGGGACGACCTGCTTGACCGTGTCCACAACCCGGACCACGAGGTCACCGTCGCCCTGGTCGGCAAGTACATCGACCTGCCCGACGCCTACCTCTCGGTCACCGAGGCCATCCGGGCCGGCGGCTTCGCGAACAAGGCCCGCGTCAAGGTCAAGTGGGTCGCCTCCGACGACTGCAAGACCCCGGCCGGCGCGCAGAGGCAGCTCGGTGACGTCGACGCGATCTGCATCCCCGGCGGTTTCGGCGAGCGCGGTGTGGTCGGCAAGGTCGGCGCCATCCAGTACGCCCGCGAGAACAAGGTGCCGCTGCTCGGCCTCTGCCTCGGCCTCCAGTGCATCGTGATCGAGGCCGCACGGAACCTCGCGGGGATCACCGACGCCAACTCCACCGAGTTCGACGCGGCCACGGCCCACCCCGTCATCTCGACGATGGAGGAGCAGCTCGCGTACGTCGAGGGCGCGGGCGACCTGGGCGGCACCATGCGGCTCGGCATGTACCCGGCGAAGCTCGCCGAGGGCTCCCTGGTCCGCGAGGCCTACGCCGACGAGCCGTACGTCGAGGAGCGCCACCGCCACCGCTACGAGGTCAACAACGGCTACCGCGCGGAGCTGGAGAAGAAGGCCGGACTGGTCTTCTCCGGCACCTCGCCGGACAACAAGCTCGTCGAGTACGTCGAGTACCCGCGTGAGACGCACCCCTACCTGGTCGCCACCCAGGCGCACCCGGAGCTGCGCTCCCGCCCNGGAAGATGCGCACGGCTTCGTCGCACCCGCCCCCACCCGCTCTTCGCCGGCCTGGTGAAGGCCGCCGTGGAGCGCAAGGTCGCGGCGGCGCAGGGGACCGGCGCCGACGCGTAAGGCGATACGGTTGACCGGGGTACGGATCCTTCACGGGATGCGTGCCCCGGTTTCTGTTTGTTCGTGGGAGGACGTACATGGGTTTCCAGGACACGCCCGAGGAGTGGCAGGTCACCGCGACGGTGACGCCCTTCACCGGTAACAAGACCAGCGTCCGCACCGACGACGTCGTGATGCCCGACGGGAGCGTTCACAGCCGCGACTACCAGGTCCACCCCGGTTCGGTGGCCGTCCTCGCGCTCGACGCGGACGGCCGGGTGCTCGTCCTGCGGCAGTACCGGCACCCGGTGCGCCACAAGCTGTGGGAGATCCCGGCGGGGCTGCTCGACATCCCCGGCGAGAACCCGCTGCACGCCGCGCAGCGCGAGCTCTACGAGGAGGCGCACGTCAAGGCCGAGGACTGGCGGGTACTGACCGACGTCTACACCACGCCGGGCGGCTGCGACGAAGCCGTGCGCATCTTCCTCGCCCGGGACCTCTCCGAGGCCGAGGGCGAGCGCTTCGAGGTCTCCGAGGAGGAGGCCGACATGGAGCAGGCACGGGTGCCCCTAGAGGAGCTCGTACGCGGTGTGCTGGGCGGCGACCTGCACAACAACTGCCTGGTCGTGGGGGTCCTGTCGCTCACCGCGGTGCTCGCGGGCGACGGCGTGGACTCGCTGCGCCCGGCCGAAGCGCCCTGGCCGGCCCGCCCGTTCGAGGCCTGACCCGGACCGGCCGGTCCGCCCTCCCGAGGGGCGGACCGATGCCGGGCCGATCGTACGAAACGCTGATCCGATCGAGGGACCCGTCCGCCGCGCTCGGCCGTGATCGCCCGCACCACTGAACTACGCTCGAAAGGCCCCGTCCGGACTTCCGGCGGGCAACCGCGTGCAGCGAAGTGGAGCGTGGCCCGTGACCGATCAGGCGGTGGACACCAACGGCCCGGCCGGAGTGGCGGGGACGGCGGGAACCAGAGAGCCGCCGGAAGTGACCCCGTCTCAGTTCTTCGGCCGCGCACGCGAGTTGAAAGCCCTTCAGGAGGACATCGAGCGGGCGGGCCTGGACACCCTGGCGGGACGTAAAGCCGCCCGCGCGCGGGTCCTCCTGATCGCGGGACGGCCCGGATCCGGACGCACCGCACTGGCCGCCGAGCTCGCCCGCCGGCTGGCGGAACCCGGTGACTACCCCGACGGCGTGTTCCGGGTCCCGCTCACCGAACCCGGGGGCGAGCGGGTTCCCACGGAGCGCACCGCACGCGCACTCCTGGACCTGCTGGCCGTCAGCGCCCCGCCCGGAGCGGACGAAGACGAGCTCTCCGAGATGGTCCGCGAGGCGTTCGCCGTACGCCGCGCCCTGATCCTCCTCGACGACGCCGTCGACGCCGAACAGGTCGAGCCGCTGCTGCCGGACAACCCCGACTGCCTGGTCGTCGCCACCGCGACCGGCCCCCTCACCGGCATCCCGGACGTCCGCCCCTGCACCATCGGCGGGCTGGACGCGGGTTCCGCGGTGCAGCTGCTCGCCCGCGCCATCGGCCAGGTCCGCATCACGGTCGACCCGCGGACCGCCGAGA
Source organism: Streptomyces sp. QL37 (assembly GCF_002941025.1). Taxonomy (NCBI): domain Bacteria; kingdom Bacillati; phylum Actinomycetota; class Actinomycetes; order Kitasatosporales; family Streptomycetaceae; genus Streptomyces; species Streptomyces sp. QL37. The sequence goes on from NZ_PTJS01000001.1 coordinate 6,960,271, forward strand.
CGCTCGCGGAGGAGTGCGGCGGGCAGCCCGCCGCACTGACCCTGGTCGCGGGCTGGCTCGCGGCCCGGCCCGGCGCCTCGGTCGCCGATGTCGCCAGGCAGCTGCGCGACCAGCAGGACGGTCCCGAACAGCCCGTCGGCGGCCGGCCGCTGGCCCGGGCCTTCCGGCTGGTCCACGAGTCGCTGCCACCGGCCGCCGCCCGGATACTGCGGCTGCTCGCCCTCGCCCCCGCCGGGCTGGCCGACGCCCACACCGCCTCCGCCCTGGCCGGGTGCTCCGTCTCGGCCGCACAGACGACTCTGGACGACTTCGTCAGGTTCGGGCTGCTCGGGTCGAACGGCGCCGAGCAGCCGCAGTACGAGATGCCCGGATGCCTCGCCCCGCTGGTCCGCGCCGTGCTGGAGGAGCGGGAGCGGCCCGCGGAGATCCAGCTCGCCCGGGCCAGGATGCTGGAGCGGACCGTGCGCCGGCTCCAGGCCTGCCGCGCGGTCACCGACCCCGAGGACTCCCCGGCCCGCCGCCGGCTCGCCGGGCTGCCGCGCTCACTGCGCTTCCCCGGTCCGGAGAACGCCGCCGAGTGGCTGCGGATCCGCGAGCCGGCACTGCTGGCCTCCGCGCGTGCCGCCGTGCGCGACGGCGACCTGGACACGCTGGCCCGCCGGCTGGTGGCCGCCCTGGTCCGCGCCCTCGCCGTGCACAGGGGCACCGAGGACGCCGCACCCGTGCTCTACGGGCTGCACGGGCTGGTCCTCGATGTGGCGGAGCGCCGGCACCTGCCCCGGGAGAAGGCCGCCGCCCTGCTCAACCTCGCCGATCTGGACGCCAGGACCGGGCGTACGCGGGAGGCGCTGGCCCGCTACCGGGCGGCACTGGACGCCGGACGCGCGGCGAACGACCTGTACGCGACGGGCAGGGCGATGGAATCCGCAGGCGGCGCGTACGCCGAGCTCGGGGACTTCAACCGGGCCTCCGACTGGTACGGCCGGGCCCTGGCGCAGCGGCTCACACAGGGGGAGCGGGCCGACGCGGCACGGCTGTACGGCCGGCTCGGAGCGGTCCACACGTACGCCGGCCGTTACGGCGAGGCGCTGCGCGACTGGCGCGCCGCGGCGGCCGGCCACCGCAGGCTCGGGGACCTCCCGGCCCAGGCGCGTGCGCTCAGCGAGGCCGCTCGGGTGCAGGAGTACGCGGGCAGGCCCCAGGAGTCGCTGCACACCTGCCGGGAGGCGGTCGACCTGGCACGCAGGGCGGGCGACGCGCGTCTCCAGGCCGCGCTGGAGCTCAGGCTGGCGGACACCCTGGACCGGCTGGGGGACCCGGCGGCGGCCAGGCTGCACCGGTCGACGGCCGACAGATTGCTTGGCGACGAGGGCTCTGCCTACGAAATCCGTAGTGCTGCGAACAAAACTTAATGCTTTGTAAGGCTGGACAGCGGGAAGTCCTTCATTAATGATGGCTCTGCCGCAGATCTCTGCGGTGTCCCCCTTTATGCTTGGTTCATGCGGGTATGTCCCGCTATGCCCAGCCAGCCTCCGAGTCAAGGACCGTGATCGACGTGAAGGTCGGCATCCCCCGCGAAGTCAAGAACAACGAGTTCCGGGTGGCGATCACCCCTGCCGGAGTGCATGAGCTCGTACGCCACGGCCACCAGGTCCTCGTCGAGCAGCACGCAGGCGAGGGGTCGTCCATCCCGGACGAGGAGTACGTCGCCGCCGGTGCGCGGATCCTGCCCACCGCCGACGAGGTCTGGGCCGCCGCCGACCTGCTGCTCAAGGTGAAGGAGCCGGTCGCCGAGGAGTACCACCGCCTCCGCAAGGGCCAGACGCTCTTCACGTACCTGCACCTCGCCGCCTCCCGCGCGTGCACGGACGCCCTGCTGGAGTCGGGCACGACCGCCATCGCCTACGAGACCGTCGAGACCGCGAACCGCGCGCTGCCGCTGCTCGCCCCGATGTCCGAGGTCGCCGGCCGGCTCGCCCCGCAGGTCGGCGCGTACCACCTGATGCGCTCGGTCGGCGGGCGCGGTGTGCTCCCCGGCGGGGTCCCCGGCACGGGGTCGGCCAGGGCGGTCGTCATCGGCGGCGGGGTCTCCGGCTGGAACGCCACGCAGATCGCCGTCGGGCTCGGCTTCCACGTCACGCTGCTCGACAAGGACATCAACAAGCTGCGCGAGGCGGACAAGATCTTCGGTACGAAGGTGCGGACGGTCGTCTCCAACGCCCTGGAGCTCGAGAAGGCCGTCGTCGAGGCCGACCTCGTGGTGGGCGCCGTCCTGATCCCGGGCGCGAAGGCACCGAAGCTGGTCACCAACGAGCTGGTCGCCAAGATGAAGCCCGGAAGTGTTCTTGTCGACATCGCGATCGACCAGGGAGGCTGCTTCGAGGACTCGCATCCGACGACGCACGCCGAGCCGACCTTCATGGTCCACAACTCGGTCTTCTACTGCGTCGCGAACATGCCGGGCGCCGTCCCGAACACCTCCACCTACGCACTCACGAACGCCACGCTGCCCTACATCCTGGAGCTCGCGAACCGGGGCTGGGCCGATGCCCTGCGCCGTGACGCCGCACTGGCCAAGGGTCTCAACACCCATGACGGCCAGGTGGTTTACCGCGAGGTGGCCGAGGCGCACGGCCTCGACCACGTCGAACTGAGCGCGCTTCTCGGCTGAGCGGTCAACCCTCCCCGTCAACCTCATGCGTCCGGCCGGACCTTGCCCAGCAAGGTCCGGCCGGACGCATGAGAGGGTCCGGATCAACTCGCCTGAGACGTAACCCTCTACCCGTTTTGCACCCCCGCGAAAGGTGCGCCCCGGGCGCTCCGCGCTCTTGACAGCGGGGTGTTCGATTGCCGACACATGGGGCCGGGTCCGGCGGATTGTGTTGCTGCGAACCGGTGACACGCCATAGAGTCGCCAATCGTCGGCATGGTGCCACGCTGACCTATCGATAAGTTTCCTGGTCACATCCAAGGAGGTAAGACGACTTGTGAATGAGTCGACAATTACTCCCGGGGGTGGTCAACCAGGGATGCCTGCACGGGGTCTGAGCCCGATCGGGCTCGAAGCTGTCGGCTCCGTCGCTGTCCGCACCTTCGCCACCCACCAGCACATGACGACAGCCCCCCAGATGATGGACGGCCTACACGTGAACGCCATGGCCGGCAACGAAAGTGGCCGAGAGACCTCCCACTTCGCCGACTTCGCCGAGGTGCCCGAGGGGCACTTCTACGACCCCGATGCCGAATACGAGCCCGATCCGGAGTACGCGGCCACCCTCGCGCCCGACGCCGCCCGCCAGCGCCGCGAGCGGATCGGCCCCACCGGCCGGCCGCTGCCGTACTTCCCGATTCCAGGTCCCCTGACGGACCACGGCCCCGCGAAGATCATCGCGATGTGCAACCAGAAGGGCGGCGTCGGCAAGACCACGTCGACCATCAACCTGGGTGCCGCGCTCGCGGAGTACGGCCGCCGTGTCCTGCTCGTCGACTTCGACCCGCAGGGAGCCCTGTCCGTCGGCCTCGGGGTCAACCCGATGGAGCTCGACCTCACCGTCTACAACCTGCTCATGGAGCGGGGCATGGCGGCCGACGACGTGCTGCTGAAGACGGCCGTGCCCAACATGGACCTGCTCCCCAGCAACATCGACCTCTCGGCCGCCGAGGTGCAGCTGGTGAGCGAGGTGGCCCGGGAGTCGACGCTGCAGCGCGCCCTCAAGCCGCTGATGGCCGACTACGACTACATCGTGATCGACTGCCAGCCCTCGCTCGGCCTGCTCACCGTGAACGCCCTGACGGCGGCTCACAAGGTGATAGTCCCGCTCGAGTGCGAGTTCTTCGCGCTGCGCGGTGTGGCGCTGCTCACCGAGACCATCGAGAAGGTCCAGGAGAGGCTCAACCCCGAGCTCGAACTGGACGGCATCCTGGCCACGATGTACGACTCCCGCACGGTGCACAGCCGTGAGGTGCTCGCGCGCGTCGTCGAGGCCTTCGACGACCACGTCTACCACACCGTCATCGGACGTACGGTGCGCTTCCCGGAGACCACGGTCGCCGGTGAGCCCATCACGACGTACGCGTCGAACTCGGTCGGTGCCGCCGCCTATCGTCAGCTCGCCAGGGAGGTGCTCGCCCGGTGTCACGCCGAGTGAGTCTGCCGGGGGCCGACGAGTTGTTCCGTACCACCGGGGGCATGGGTCTCCAGGGCTCGTCCCCCGCCGAGCGGCGACGCAAGGCGAACGGCGAGGCGCGGGTTCCCGCACCGGCCGGAGGAAGCGATCCGGCGCCGTCGGACACCGGCCAGGACGGCACTCCGGGCAGCGGCGACACGCCCGCCGGGGCCTCCCGGGAGGAGCACTCCGCGGCGGACGCCGACGGCGGAGGCTCCCGCAGCCGGGCAGACGGGGACGACCGGGGCCAGGCCGCCCCGCCCCGGGCCCGTACCGCGCCCGTTCAGGAGCAGACAGGGACGTCCGCCACCGTCCAGCCGCAACGCGGACGCGGGGGCGGGCGGGGAGCCAACCGGCGGCCCAGTGGCCGTGAGCGCCACGACGAGAAGATCACCGTCTACGTGTCGGCCGAGGAACTGATGGACCTCGAACACGCGCGCCTCGTGCTGCGCGGCGAACACGGGCTGGCCGTCGACCGCGGGCGCATCGTCCGGGAAGCGGTCGCGGTGGTGCTGGCCGACCTGGAGTCGCGCGGCGACGCGAGCATCCTCGTACGGAGGCTGCGGGGCCGCTGAGCGGTGCGGCGCCGGTAGCCTGCCGGGGGAGGGCCGCCGTACGGACGGCCCCGCCCCCGGCAGGCTACCGGCGCCGCACCGCTCAGCGGCCCCGCAGCCTCCGTACGAGGATGCTCGCGTCGCCGCGCGACTCCAGGTCGGCCAGCACCACCGCGACCGCTTCCCGGACGATGCGCCCGCGGTCGACGGCCAGCCCGTGTTCGCCGCGCAGCACGAGGCGCGCGTGTTCGAGGTCCATCAGTTCCTCGGCCGACACGTAGACGGTGATCTTCTCGTCGTGGCGCTCACGGCCACTGGGCCGCCGGTTGGCTCCCCGCCCGCCCCCGCGTCCGCGTTGCGGCTCCGTACGCGGCCCCGGAGGCTCCTCCCGGGCCGGTGGTGGCCGTGGAGGCGCCGACGGCCCCGCCGGCCGCTGACGGGCCCGTGGAGGGCCCTCCGGGGCCGCGTACGGAGCCGCAGGCGCCTCCGCGGGCCGTGTCCCCGGCCCTCGGCCGAGGGCCGGGGACACGGCCCGCGGAGGCGCCTGCGGCTCCGTACGCGGCCCCGGAGGCTCCTCCCGGGCCGGTGGTGGCCGTGGAGGCGCCGACGGCCCCGCCGGCCGCTGACGGGCCCGTGGAGGGCCCTCCGGAGGCGGTTCCGGTGGCGCCCGTGCCCGAGGCGGCCGACGTGGCACCCGCTGCGGGTGACGCCGGCGGCGCCGGCGACGACCGGCGGTTCACCGTGCGGCTGGTCAACTTCGAGGGCCCCTTCGATCTGCTCCTCCAGCTGATCTCCAAGCACAAGCTGGATGTGACCGAGGTCGCCCTGTCGAAGGTCACCGACGAGTTCATGGCCCACATCCGGGCCATGGGAACGGACTGGGACCTCGACCAGACCACCGAGTTCCTCGTCGTCGCCGCGACCCTGCTCGACCTGAAGGCCGCCCGGCTGCTCCCCACCGCCGAGGTGGAGGACGAGGCGGACCTGGCTCTGCTGGAGGCACGGGACCTGCTCTTCGCGCGGCTGCTGCAGTACCGCGCGTACAAGAGGATCGCGGAGATCTTCAGCGACCGGCTGGAGTCCGAGTCCCGCCGCTACCCCCGCACCGTGGGGCTCGAACCCCAGCACGCGGAGCTGCTCCCCGAGGTCGTGATCAGCATCGGGTTCGAGGGGTTCGCGCGGCTCGCGGTGAAGGCGATGCAGCCCAGACCCAAGCCGCAGGTCTACGTCGACCACATCCACGCCCCGCTGGTCAGCGTGCGCGAACAGGCGGAGATCGTGGTCGCGCGGCTGCGCGCGGAGGGCGAGATCAGCTTCCGGGAGCTCACCGAGGACGCGGAGGACACCCTCACGGTCGTCGCCCGTTTCCTGGCGCTCCTGGAGCTCTACCGGGAGAAGGCCGTCGCGCTGGACCAGGAGGAGGCGCTCGGCGACCTCCTGGTGCGCTGGGCCGGGGGCGAGGGAGCCGAACCGGTGGTCACGGACGAGTTCGACCAGGAGACGCGCGAGCCACAGGAGGACGTACAGGCATGAGCACGGATGACGAGGGGCGCGGCGCCGCGGTCGCGGAGCTCGACCTCAAGCCCGCGCTGGAGGCGGTCCTCATGGTCGTCGACGAGCCCGCCACCGAGGAACACCTCGCCAAGGTCCTCCAGCGGCCCCGCAGGGCCGTCGCGGACGCCCTGCGGGAGCTGGCCGACGAGTACACCGTCCAGCGCCGCGGATTCGACCTGAGGCTCGTCGCCGGGGGCTGGCGCTTCTACACCCGCCCGGAGTACGCGGAAGCGGTCGAGGGCTTCGTCCTGGACGGCCAGCACGCCCGGCTCACCCAGGCCGCGCTGGAGACGCTCGCGGTGGTCGCGTACCGTCAGCCGGTCAGCAGGTCGAGGGTCTCGGCGGTACGCGGAGTGAACTGCGACGGCGTCATGCGGACCCTGCTCCAGAGGGGTCTCGTCGGGGAGGCGGGCGCGGAACCCGAAACAGGTGCGATCCTGTACAGGACGACGAACTACTTTCTGGAGCGCATGGGCCTGCGAGGCCTGGACGAGCTCCCGGAGCTCGCGCCCTTCCTCCCGGAGGCGGACGCGATCGAGGCTGAGACGCTAGAGGGTGTGCCGTCGTTCGATCCGGACGCACCGGACACCCCGGATACTCACGCAGACGACAAGACGGATTTTTGATGCGAAGCAGTGGCAGGAACAGCGGAAGCGGCAGCGGCGGCAACAGCGGCGGCCGGAGCGGTGGCGGCGGCCGGAGCGCCAGGAACAACACCGGCACCGGCAGGAACAGCAACCCGAACCCCCGGGTCTCCGGCTCAGGGCGCGACGACAAGCAGGAGCAGCGCCCCCGCCGCCCCCGTCCCGAGGAGCGCCGCTACGACGTGGGCTCCGACAAGCCGGGCGGCGACGGCGGCCCCCGCAAGGGCCGCGGCGCCGCGGCCCGCGGCGGTGCCAAGGGCGGACCGAAGCCCGCGCAGAACGTGAGCAAGGGCGGCCGGCGCCAGGGCGCGCCCGCCCGCCCCCGCGAGCTGGACGCCAAGATCGAGCAGCGCAACCGCGACCGTTACGCGGAGAAGCCCGAGATCAGGACGCCGAAGACGCACCCCGGAGCCGAGCAGGAGGGTGAGCGGCTGCAGAAGATCCTCGCCCGGGCCGGCATGGGCTCGCGCCGGGCATGCGAGGAGCTGATCGAGCAGGCCCGTGTCGAGGTCAACGGCGAGATCGTCCTGGAGCAGGGCAAGCGTGTCGACCCGCAGAAGGACGAGATCAAGGTCGACGGCCTGACCGTCGCGACCCAGTCGTACCTCTTCTTCGCGCTGAACAAGCCCGCCGGCGTCGTCTCCACCATGGGCGACCCGGACGGCCGTCAGAACCTCGGCGACTACGTGACCAACCGCGAGACGCGGCTGTTCCACGTCGGCCGGCTCGACACCGAGACCGAGGGCATCATCCTGCTCACCAACCACGGCGAGCTGGCCCACCGTCTGACGCACCCCAGGTACGGCGTGAAGAAGATCTACCTGGCCGCCATCCAGGGGCCGCTCCCGCGGGACCTCGGCAAGCGGCTCAAGGACGGCATCCAGCTGGAGGACGGCTACGCCCGCGCCGACCACTTCCGGGTCGTCGAGAACACCGGCAAGAACTACCTGGTCGAGGTCACGCTCCACGAGGGCCGCAAGCACATCGTCCGCCGGATGCTGGCCGAGGCCGGCTTCCCGGTCGAGCGCCTCGTGCGCACCTCCTTCGGGCCGATCCCGCTGGGCGACCAGAAGTCGGGCTGGCTGCGCCGCCTGACCAACACCGAAGTCGGCATGCTGATGCGCGAGGTCGGTCTGTAACCCGCCCGCACCTCGCACCGAACGGCCCGCGGCCGGTTCCTCGTTCACTTTTTCGAACGGGAACCGGCCGCGGGCCTTTTGCGACCGGCGTTTCTTCTTTATAGTCAGAGTGACCATTAAAGAGGAGGGCGGCGTGACGCTCGCGGACGTACTCGATCCTTTGCAGCAGCCCCTGGTGACGGTCCTGGACACCCCGGTCAGCTGGACCGAGGTGCTGGGCTTCGGCAGTGGCGCGCTGTGCGTCTGGCTCGTGGCCCGCCAGCACCTCGCCAACTGGCCGATCGGCATCGCCAACAACCTGTTCTTCATCCTGCTGTTCGCCCAGTCCGGTCTGTACGCCGACGCCGGCCTGCAGATCGTCTTCATCTCCCTCGCCGCGTACGGCTGGTGGACCTGGACCCACGGGGGTGGACCAGGGACATCCGTCCTGCCGGTGCGGAGCACCACCCGCACCGAGTGGACCTGGCTGTTCGCGGCGGGGGCGGCGGGGACCCTCGGCCTCACCCTGCTGCTCTCCAGGGCCACGGACTCGACCGTGCCGTTCTGGGACGCCCTGACCACCTCCCTGTCGCTCATGGCGACGTACGGGCAGTGCCGCAAGCGGGTCGAGTCCTGGTGGCTGTGGATCGCCGCAGACGTGGTCTACATCCCGCTGTACGCGTACAAGGAGCTCTACCTCACGTCCCTGCTCTACGTCGGCTTCCTCACGCTCTGCCTCATCGGGCTGCGCAACTGGAGCCGGGACCTGGCCGCCGTCCGGCGCGAGGACACGGTGGTGCCCGTATGAAGCGCCACGGGCACGGACTGGTCCTCGGCAAGTTCTATCCGCCGCACGCCGGCCACCACCACCTCGTCCGCACCGCACGGGACCGCTGCGAGCGGCTCACCGTCCTGGTCTGCGCCGCCTCGGTCGAATCCGTACCGCTCGCCGACCGGGTCGCCTGGATGCGGGAGGTGCACCCCGACGTCCGGGTGGTGGGAACCGTCGACGACATCCCCGTGGACGTCACCGACCCGGCCGTCTGGGACGCCCACATGGAGGTGTTCACCGGCGCGGTACCCGAACGGGTCGACGCCGTCTTCACCTCCGAGGCGTACGGCGGGGAACTGGCCCGCCGCTTCGGCGCCGAATCCGTCCTCGTCGACCCCGGCCGCACCCTCTTCCCCGTCTCGGGCACCGCGGTCCGCGCCGACCCCGTCAGCTGCTGGGACCACCTGGAGCCGCCCGTGCGGGGCGCGCTCGCGCGCCGGGTCGTCGTCCTCGGCGCCGAGTCCACCGGCACCACCACCCTGGCCCTGGCGCTCGCCGACCACTACCGCCGGCGCGGCGGGACATGGGCGCGGACGGGGTACGTCGCCGAGTACGGACGGGAGTTCAGCGAGGCCAAGCTCGCCGCCCTGCGCGAGCGGTGGCCGGACGCCCAGTGGGAGGACGTCTCCTTCACCACGGACGACTTCCCCCTCATCGCCGAGACGCAGAATGCCAGGGAGGACGCCGCCGCGCGGGCCGGGTCACCGGTGCTCGTCTGCGACACCGACTCCTTCGCCACCACCGTCTGGCACGAACGCTACGTCGGCGGACGCAACCCGCTCGTCGAGAAGACCGCCGACCGGGTCACCCACCACCTCTGGCTGCTCACCGACCACGAAGGTGTCGCGTTCGAGGACGACGGACTGCGCGACGGCGAGGAGCTGCGGCCCTGGATGACGGACCGCTTCCGTGCCGAACTCACCCGCACCGGAAGGCCGTTCGTCGAGATCACCGGGGACCGCGGCGAGCGCCTCGAAGCGGCGGTCGCCGCCGTGGACGAGCTCCTCGCCACCGGCTGGCACTTCACCGCACCCCTGCCGGAGCGCCGATGAGCACCGCACCCGAGGGGTACGACCCCCACGCCTTCTTCCCCTTCGCCGTCACCGTCGACCTCGCCGTCTTCACGGTCCGCGAAGCGCGGCTCCACGTCCTGCTCGTGGAGCGCGGCGAGGCCCCCTACAAAGGACGGTGGGCCCTGCCCGGCGGCTTCGTGCTGCCCCGGGAGTCCGCCGAGGAGGCCGCGCGCCGAGAACTGGCCGAGGAGACCGGCCTCACGAAGAAGTCGGTGTGCTCCTTCCATCTCGAACAGCTGCGCACCTACAGCGATCCGGACCGCGACCCCAGGATGCGGGTCGTCTCCGTCGCGTACGCCGCACTCGTGCCCGACCTCCCCGAACCACGGGGCGGCGGGGACGCGGCGCACGCCCAGTGGTGGGACGCGGGAGCCACCGGGCCGCTCGCCTTCGACCACGACCGCATCCTGGCCGACGCGCGCGACCGGATCGGAGCCAGGCTCGAGTACTCCTGCCTGGCCACCGCGTTCTGTCCGGCCGAGTTCACCCTCGGGGAGCTCCAGGGGGTCTACGAGACCGTCTGGGGCGTCGAGCTCGACCGGCCCAACTTCCGGCGCAAGGTCCTCACCACGCCCGGCTTCGTCCAGGCCGTGGACGGACCGCCGCGCCGCACCGGCGGACGGGGAAAACCGGCCGCCCTCTACCGGGCGGGTGCCGCCACCGCCCTGCACCCTCCACTGCTGCGCCCGGAAGGACGCCCTGAAGGACGGACATCATGACCCCGACACGGATTCTCACCAAGCAGGCTGCCACAGGCACGCTGACCGGGCTCGCGCTCGGCGACGCCCTGGGCTTCCCCACCGAGTTCAACGACGTCCCCTCGATCCTCGCGAAGTGCGGGCCCTGGCGCGAGATGCGGCTCCCGGAGCCCGCGTTCGTCACCGATGACACCCAGATGACCCTCGCCCTGGGACGTGGCATCCGGACCGCCATGGACCAGGGGCTGCTCACCCCGGACCGGATGGTGGGCCCGGTCCGGCAGGAGTTCGTGCGCTGGAACCGCTCACCCGACAACAACCGCGCTCCCGGCAACACCTGCCTGGAGGCGTGCGCGCTGCTGGAGGGCGACCGGATCTGGCAGGAAGCCAGCCGGACCGGCTCCAAGGGCTGCGGCGCCAACATGCGCGTCGCCCCCGTCGGCCTCGTGCCCGGTCTCAGCGACGAACAGCGTGCCGGGGCGGCCCAGCTCCAGGCCGCCCTCACCCACGGCCACCCCACCGCCCTCGCGGCCTCCGACCTGACGGCCCGCGCGGTCCACCTCCTCGCCCAGGGGGCCGAACCGCTCGGCCTGGTGGGCCAGCTGCGCTCCTACGCGTACGAGAACCGGGGCCGCTACCTGAACCGCTGGCTCGGCGACCTGTGGCGGTACACCCATGACGCCTCGCCCGAGGCGTTCATCAGCCGCGGCTGGGACGAGTGCCTGGCCGTGCTGGGACACCTCCAGGACGCCCTGCGCCGTCCGTCGCCGGAGACCGACCCGTGCGAGCGGACCGGCGACGGCTGGATCGCCGAGGAGGCGCTCGCCACGGCCCTGCACTGCTTCCTGCTCTTCCCCGAGGACCCGTTGACCGCCCTGCGCCGCGCCGCCTGCACCCGGGGCGACTCCGACTCCATCGCCTGTCTCACGGGCGCGTTCGCCGGAGCGCACCTGGGGGCGGGAGCCTGGCCCAAGGAGTGGTCGGAACGCATCGAGTACCGCAGCGACCTGCTCTCGCTGGCCGCGCTCTGGGACGCCTGACCGATGCGCGGCCACACGACGCTCCTGCGACAGGCCGGGCTTCCGGTCACCGACCTGACCCCGGTACTCCGACAGGAGCCCTGCCCGCTCCTGTTCGCCACGGTCTCGGGCGCCCATCTGTACGGCTTCCCCTCGCGGGACTCGGACGTGGACCTGCGGGGGGTCCACGTCCTGCCCGCGGAGGACCTCGTAGGGCTCCGGACGCCGGAGGAGACACGGTCACGGATGTGGGACCACGACGGGGTCGAGATGGACCTCGTCACCCATGATCTGCGCAAGTTCGTCAGGCTCATGCTGAAACCCAACGGCTACGTCCTCGAACAGCTGCTGTCCCCGCTGGTGGTGCACACCACGGTGCTCCACGCCGAACTCGTGGAGCTGGCACCGGCGGTGGTGACCCGCAACCATGCCCACCACTACCGGGGCTTCGCCGGAACGCAGTGGCGGCTGTACGAGAGAACCGGCGAGCTGAAGCCGCTCCTCTACACGTTCCGTGCACTGCTCACCGGCATCCACCTGATGCGCACCGGCACCCTGGTGGCGCATCTGCCGGCCCTGCTGGGCGAGGTGGCCGCGCCGGCCTACCTGCCCGCGCTGATCGAGGCGAAGGCGGAGGCCGAGCACGGGGCCGCGCACCTGGCCGACGGCCCGGCCGTCGCACAGGACGTCGAAGCCCTGAACGCGGTGCTCGACGAGGCGCGGACCGCGTCACGGCTCGCCGAGGCGCCCTCGGGCTTCGACGCCCTGCACGACCTCGTCGTCCGCGCGCGACTGGGGGAGACCGCTTCCCCTTGACGGCCCGGCGGCCGCCCTCTCACCCGCGTTCGCGCAGATGGGAGCGGCGGCCGTCCCGGTCGAAGATGCCCAGGACCTCGGCCGGGCCGCCGACGGCGCCCAGCGCGTGCGGGAGCATCGTCGTGAACTCCGCGGCCTGCCCCTGCTCCACCCGCAGCCGCCGTTCCCCCAGCAGCAGCAAGGCAGTGCCGGACAGCACCGTGAACCACTCCCGGCCGGGGTGCGCCTTGAGCGCCGAGGGGCCTTCGGCCGGGGGACCCGTCAGCCGTATCCGGGCCACGGTGACGCCGGGCTGGCCGCGCAGCGCCCACTGGGTCAGACCTCGCGCCAGATCGAGGGTGGGGTTCGTGACCACGTCGTCGGCGTCCGTCTCGACGAGCTGGTCGAGCGAGGTGCCCAGCGCCCGGGCGATCACGGTGAGCTGGTCGAGCGCGATCCTGCGGTGGCCGGTCTCGATCCGGCTGAGCGTGGAGGGGCTGAGGTGGCAGCGGGCGGCCAGGTCGTCGAGCGACCAGCTGTGCGCGGCACGCAGGGCCCGGATCCGTTTGCGTACGAGGCCGTCCAGACCACTTCCTTCTTGCGTCATGGGCAAGAGAGTATGCGCTGTACGCAAATATTCGTAGGCTCGGCCGCATGACTTCCTCCGCTTCCCACGCGCACCACCACGGCCCCGGCCACCACCACGAGCACGGCCACGGGCAGGCCGGCACCGGCGAGGACGACGCACTCGCCGTCGTGCTCGATCTCGACGCCGAGATCTTCGCCCCGTACCTCGACGCCGTGACCCGCCGGGTCGCCGATCTCGCCGGGGACGGCGTCACGCACGTCGTCGACCTGGGATCGGGCACCGGGACCGGCACGTTCGCCCTGCTGGAACGCTTCCCCCACGCCCGTGTGACCGCCGTCGACAGCTCTCCCGCCCTGCTCGCCCGGCTCCTCGACGCGGCCCGGGCGCAGGGCCGGGGCGACCGGGTGCGCACCCTGGAGACGGACGCGGGTGCCGGGCTCGCAGGCATCGCGGACGCCGACCTCGTCTGGGCCTCGGCCTCCCTGCACCACATGGACGACCCGGCCGCCGCCCTCGACGGGGTCCGCGCCGCGCTGCGCCCCGGCGGACTGGTGGCCGTCGCCGAGCTGGACGGGATGCCGCGTTTCCTCCCGGACGACGCCGTGGCCGGCCGCCCCGGCCTGGAGGCGCGGTGCCGCGAGGCGCTGGATGGCCTCCACGCCGAACAGATGCCGCACATGGGCGCCGACTGGGGAGCGATGCTGGCCGCGGCCGGCCTCCTCGTCGAGGACGACCGCACGGAGCGGCTGGAGCTGCACGCCCCGCTGCCCGCCGGTGTCGGCCGGTACGCCCATGTCGTGCTCGACCGCATCCGGGGCGCCCTCGACGGCCGGGCCGACCCCGCGGACCTCGCCGCGCTCGGCACCCTGCTCGACGGAGGCCCGGCGGACGTGCGCCACCGGGACGACCTCGTCGTCCGCTCGACACGCCGGCTCTGGGTCGCCCGCCGCCCGGCGGAGACCGTGAAGGGCTAGCCCTCCGCCGACGCCCGCCGGGTCCGGATCAGGAAGGCCTCCACGCGTTCCCGGTCGGGCTCCGGCGGCAGCGGGGAGCGGGCGGCCGCCTCGTCGTTCTCCTCGGCCAGGCGCGTCATGCGGCGCTCCACCTCGGCCCACGGGACCTCGCCCCGCTTCACCGACAGCAGATCCTCGCGCGCCTCCCCGACCTCGATCCGCAGCTCGCCCGTCCGCAGCAGATCCCGGCAGGAGGCCAGCAGCCGCAGCAGATGCATGGCGTGCTTCCAGCGCGGAGCGCCGTGCGTACGGACATCGGCCTCCAGCTTCCGCCGCTGGCCCAGCGCGTAGCGTACGAACGTTCCGTGGGCCTGCCGGGACAGGAAGGCCCCGCGCAGGCCGAGGAGTTCGCGGCCCGTGGCGTCGACCCGCTCCACGAGCGGGGAGTGCAGACACTCCAGCACATTGGGGTTCGCCCGCAGCGCCAGCTCGCAGAAGCGCTCCAGCTCCCAGGAGAACTGCTCGTCGGCCGGGCCCTCGACGTGGCCGGGGGGCTTCGTGAAGCCCCAGAACAGCGGGGTGGGTGCGAGGAAGACCCCGCGCCGGTCCGTGTCGCTGCCGTCGGTGGCCAGCCCGAAGGCGCGGGAGCCCATCACACAGGAGTAGACGGTGTGCTCCCGGACGAGCCGCGCGCCATCAGGGGTGATCATGCGCGCGAGATTACGCGCCCTACCCGAGCCGGATGCTGTCGCCCTCGACGGTGATCCGCTCGGCGGGCAGCGGGCGCGTCGCCGGGCCCTGCTCGACGGCCCCGTCCGTGATGGCGAACCGGCTGCCGTGGCAGGCGCAGTCGATGGTCCCGTCGGCGACCGAGGAGACGATGCAGCCCGCGTGCGTGCAGACCGCGGAGAAGGCCTTGAACCGGCCGGCCTCCGGCTGGGTCACCACGATCCTGCGGTCCTCGAAGATCGTGCCGCCGCCGGCCGGGATGTCCGAGGTCCTGGCCAGCTCGGCGTCCCCGGAGGCCGGCGGGGAGCTCTCCTCGCCCCCGTCACCGCCGGACGAACCGCACCCCGTCACCAGTGCGGCCGCTCCCGCCGTCAGGACCGTCCTCCGCCGTGCGTTCATGGCTCTCCTCGGGGTCGACCGGTGTGTCCGATGACGGCATCGTGACCCCGCCCGGCGCCCCGGCCCCACGACTCGCCGGTACGTGCGCCCGACCGGGTGCCCCGGGCTGCCGCACGCACCTCCGCGTCTCACGGACAGAGCACGGTGACCGGCGGCGCCGTCGCACCTCTAGGCTGAAAGGGCACGCAGCACGAGGCGACGAGGGGTACGACGTGGCGGTACGAGCAGTCCGTGGAGCCGTCCAGCTGGACCGGGACGAAGCCGGTCACATGGACGAGCGGGTGAGTGAGCTCCTCACCGCGGTCCTGGAACGCAATCAGCTCGTCGCCGACGACCTGATCAGCGTCTGGTTCACCGCCACCCCCGATCTGCACAGCGATTTCCCGGCCGCGGCGGCCAGAGGCCTCGGTATCGTCGACGTACCGCTGATCTGCGCCCAGGAGCTCGACATCACCGGGGCCATGCCCCGCGTGGTGCGCATCATGGCCCATGTGGAGACGTATCTCTCCAAGTCAGAGATCAGCCACGTCTACCTCGGCGCCACCGGCGCCCTCCGCAAGGACATCGCCCAGTGAGAACCGCCCTCGTCATCGGAACCGGACTGGTCGGCACCTCCGCCGCCCTCGCCCTCGCGGGGCGCGGCGTCCAGGTGCACCTCGTCGACCGCGACCCGTCCTCGGCGCGGACCGCCGCCGCGCTCGGCGCCGGCACGGACGAGGCGCCCGAGGGCCCCGTCGACCTGGCGATCATCGCCGTGCCGCCCGCCCACACCGCGTCCGTGCTGGCCACGGCCATGCGGGACGGGATCGCGCGCGCCTACCTCGACGTCGCCAGCGTCAAGGGCGGCCCGCGCCGTGAGCTGGAGGCGCTCGGCGTCGACCTCACGCCGTACATCGGCACGCACCCCATGGCCGGCAAGGAGCGCTCCGGGCCTCTCGCGGCGACCGCCGACCTCTTCGAGGGGCGCCCCTGGGTCCTCACACCGACCCGGGAGACGGACACCGAGGTCCTCAACCTCGCCCTGGAACTGGTCGCGCTCTGCCGGGCCGTCCCGGTCGTCATGGACGCCGACGCCCACGACCGAGCCGTCGCCCTGGTCTCCCACACCCCCCAGCTGATCTCGTCGATGGTCGCCGCCCGGCTGGAGGAGGCCGACGAGACCGCCGTACGTCTGTGCGGCCAGGGGATCAGGGACGTCACCCGCATCGCGGCCTCCGACCCCCGGATGTGGGTGGAGATCCTCTCCGCCAACCCCGGCCCGGTCGCCGACGTCCTGGCGGGCGTCGCCTCCGACCTGGACGAGACGGTACGGGCGCTGCGCGGCCTGCAGTCCGCCGACGAGGAGAAGCGCCGCACGGGCACCGAGGGCATCGAGGACGTCCTGCGGCGCGGCAACGCGGGCCGGGTCAGGGTCCCGGGCAAGCACGGGGCGGCCCCGGCGTCGTACGAGATCGTCGCCGTGCTCATCAGCGACCGGCCGGGCGAGCTGGCGTCGATCTTCGCCGACGCGGGGCGGGCCGGCGTCAACATCGAGGACGTCCGCATCGAGCACGCCACCGGCCAGCAGGCCGGACTGGTCCAGCTGATGGTCGAGCCGAGCGCCGCACCCGCGCTGAGCGCGGCCCTCAGCGAACGGGGCTGGTCGATCCGCCCGTGAGAGTCCTTCGTCACGGAAGGCCGGGCGGGCCCGGGGGAGGGCCCCGGAGACAGGGGTGCAAAGGCGCTTCGCGCACTCGGTAACCTTGTGGGGGAGGGCGCCCCGGTCTGCCCTGCCCCGCTCCGCCCGCCCCCGTGTACCAGGAAGGTGTCCACCCCCGTGGAAACCGTAAGCGCCGCCGCCCGGACCGCCCCGGCCGCAGTGATCGTCGCCATCGACGGTCCCTCCGGCACCGGCAAGTCGAGCACCTCCAAGGCCGTCGCCGCCCAGCTCGGCCTGAGCTACCTGGACACCGGCGCCCAGTACCGGGCGATCACGTGGTGGATGCTGAACAACGGCATCGACGTGCAGAACCCGGCCGAGATCGCCACGGCCGCCGCCAAGCCGGTCATCGTCTCCGGCACGGACCCGTCCGCCCCGACCATCACCGTCGACGGCGAGGACGCCTCGGGCCCCATCCGTACCCAGGAGGTCACCTCCAAGGTCAGCGCCGTCAGCGCCGTGCCCGAGGTACGCGCCCTGATCACCGAACTCCAGCGCTCGATCGCCAAGGAGGCCGAGCGGGGCATCGTCGTCGAGGGCCGTGACATCGGCACCACCGTGCTGCCCGACGCCGACATCAAGATCTTCCTGACCGCCTCCCCGGAGGCGCGCGCCGCCCGCCGCAGCGGCGAGGTCAAGGGCTCCGACCTGGCCGCCACGCGGGAGGCGCTGATCAAGCGGGACGCCGCCGACTCCGGCCGCAAGACCTCGCCGCTGGCGAAGGCCGGTGACGCCGTCGAGGTGGACACCACCGACCTGACTCTCGGGCAGGTCATCGAGTGCGTCGTCACCCTCGTCGGGGAGAAGCAGGCCGCGAAGTGACCGAAGCCATCGCCGCGCCGACGCCGCGCGGAGCGGCCGTCGGGCGCGGGATCGGCATCGGGCTCATGTACGGGCTGTTCAGGCCCCGTGTGCTCGGAGCGTGGCGCGTCCCCACCACGGGACCCGTCATACTCGCGGTGAACCACGCGCACAATCTCGACGGACCGATGCTGATGGGCACCGCGCCCCGGCCCGTCCACTTCCTGATCAAGAAGGAGGCGTTCGTCGGCCCCCTCGACCCGTTCCTCCGCGGAATCGGGCAGCTGAAGGTGGACCGTACGACCGTCGACCGCAACGCCATCACGCAGGCACTCGGCGTGCTGGACGACGGCGGGGTCCTCGGGATCTTCCCCGAGGGCACCAGGGGCGAGGGCGACTTCGCCTCCCTGCGCGCGGGGCTCGCGTACTTCGCGGTGCGCGGCGGGGCGCCGATCGTCCCCGTCGCGGTCCTGGGAAGCACGGAGCGCCGCGGACGGTTGATATCAGCACTGCCTCCGTTGCGGAGCAGGGTCGACGTCGTCTTCGGCGACGCCTTCCAGGCCGGTGACGGCAGCGGCCGGCGTACGAGGAAGGCGCTGGACGAGGCGACTCTCCGGATCCAGGGAGAGCTGACCGCGCACCTGGAGAACGCCAGGCGCCTCACCGGGCGCCCGGTCAGGACTTGAGTAGTGGGCCGCGCGATCGCGGCCCATCGATGATGATGCAAAGAGGAACGGACTTCATGAACGACCAGATTCACTCCGACGGCTCGGACCACGAGCACGGAGCACTTGGCGATGCCGAGTACGCGGAGTTCATGGAGCTCGCCGCGCAGGAGGGGTTCGACCCCGAGGAGGTCGAGGGCGCGATCGGTGCGGCCGGTCACGGACCGCTTCCCGTGCTCGCCGTCGTCGGCCGCCCGAACGTCGGCAAGTCGACCCTGGTGAACCGGATCATCGGCCGGCGCGAGGCCGTGGTCCAGGACAAGCCCGGTGTGACCCGTGACCGTGTCACCTACGAGGCCGAGTGGGCCGGACGCCGCTTCAAGGTCGTCGACACCGGAGGCTGGGAGCAGGACGTCCTCGGTCTCGACGCCTCCGTCGCCGCCCAGGCCGAGTACGCGATCTCGACGGCCGACGCGGTCGTCTTCGTCGTCGACGCGACGGTCGGCGCGACCGACACCGACGAGGCCGTCGTCAGGCTGCTCCGCAAGGCCAAGAAGCCCGTCGTCCTCTGCGCCAACAAGGTCGACGGACAGAGCGGCGAGGCCGACGCCACCGCGCTCTGGTCGCTCGGCCTCGGCGAGCCGCACCCGGTCTCCTCCCTGCACGGCCGCGGCACCGGAGACATGCTGGACGCCGTCCTGGAGGCGCTGCCCGAGGCCCCGGCCCAGACCTTCGGCACCGCGCTCGGCGGCCCCCGCCGCATCGCGCTCATCGGCCGCCCGAACGTCGGCAAGTCCTCGCTCCTGAACAAGGTCGCCAACGAGGACCGCGTCGTCGTCAACGAGCTCGCCGGCACCACCCGCGACCCGGTCGACGAGCTGATCGAGCTCGGCGGCATCACCTGGAAGTTCATCGACACGGCCGGCATCCGCCGCAAGGTCCACCTCCAGGAGGGCGCGGACTACTACGCCTCGCTGCGTACCGCGGCCGCCGTGGAGAAGGCCGAGGTCGCCGTCATCCTGATCGACTCGAGCGAGTCCATCAGCGTCCAGGACCAGCGGATCGTCACCATGGCCGTGGAAGCGGGCCGTGCGATCGTCATCGCCTTCAACAAGTGGGACACCCTCGACGAGGAGCGCCGCTACTACCTGGAGCGCGAGATCGAGACGGAGCTCGCGCAGGTCGCCTGGGCCCCGCGCGTCAACGTCTCGGCCGTCACCGGCCGGCACATGGAGAAGCTGGTCCCGGCGATCGAGACCGCGATCGAGGGCTGGGAGACCCGGGTTCCCACCGGCAGGCTCAACGCCTTCCTCGGTGAGATCGTCGCCTCCCACCCGCACCCGGTGCGCGGCGGCAAGCAGCCCCGCATCCTCTTCGGCACCCAGGCGGGTACGAAGCCGCCGCGCTTCGTCCTCTTCTCGTCCGGCTTCCTGGAGCACGGCTACCGCCGCTTCGTCGAGCGCCGCCTGCGCGAGGAGTTCGGCTTCGAGGGCACGCCACTGCACATCTCGGTGCGGGTGCGCGAGAAGCGCGGCCGCAAGAAGTGAGCTGAGGGACACGGCGAAGCCCCCTGGGGCCCCACGCGGGGGACCAGGGGGCTTCGCCGTATCCCTCAGGCGTCCGTCGACCCGGGCGGCAGCGCCGCAGGGCGGGCGCGCCCGGCATGCCGTCCGACCCGCTGCCAGGAACCGGGGTTGCCGCCGCCCGCGCTGTGGCTGCCCTGCGCGTTCGCCGCCGTACGGCCGCTCAACGGTGCACGGCTGCCGAACGTCCCGATGCCGAACGTTCTGAAGCCGAGATTCTCCTCACCGGTGCGATCCCCGGGAAGCGCCCGGAACGATCGCCTGTACTCGGAGTACAGGGCGTCGTAGATCGGGGTGGGGGACTTACCGCCCGAGGGGTCCTGCGACGGGCGCATGGCCGGGATCGGGGTCTGCTGCTGGCGAGGAGGGTCGTATGAGTGCACGTAGGTGCCAACGACCTCACCGCCCGTCGGATGCGGGCCCGGCGTAGAAAACGCTGTTCGGCGGGGAGGGGAGGGCGGCGGGGACACGTCAGGTCCCGGCGAGCGGCATCGTCGCGGCGACCAGGAGGCCGTTGACCGCGGCCTTGTCCAGCGCGTCACGGAGCAGGTCCTCGCGCGGCTGCTGACCGATGGAACCGGCCGGAGCGGCGAACACCAGGACGCTCTGCGCCTTGTTGGCGGCCGTCCGCCAGCCCTCGGTGACCTGGAGCGGCTGGTGCGCCTGCCACCAGGCGACCGGGCTGCCGCCGCCGGCACCGGGCTGGAGCACCGCGTGCAGCTGCCCCATGGCGAGAAGGACGGACCAGCCGCCGAGGACGCCGGGCAGCCGGTTGAGGTGGGGCGTGGGCTGGAAGCCCTGCTCCAGCAGGAGCTGGAGGAACTGGTCGCCGCCGCTGCCGTCCGTGCCGGGCCGGGCGATCGGACCGGTCGGCTCGACGACCAGGGCCGGGCGGAGGTCGTCCTCGATCAGGACGAGACCGCTGGTGATGCCGAGGACGGCCTGTTCGGGCATGAGGCCCTCCGGATTCTGTGGCTCGCTGCCTGTGATGGACCGCACGGCGCCCTGGAGCTGGTCCTCCGCGACCTGGACGACCTGCGAGGGGATGCAGGTCGCATGGGCGAAGGCGAGCACGGCGGTCTCGTCACCCACGAACAGCACCGTGCTGGTGCGCTCCTGGTCGGAGTCGCCGGGGGTGCGGCACGAGGTGCAGTCGTAGCTGCCTGGTGCACTGTCGCCGACGAGCAGCCGGTCGGCTTCGGCATCGCCGATCTCGGCGCGTACGTCCTCGCTGACGTCGAGCATGCGCGGCACGGGTGGCTCCTCGAACTCGGGGCGTGGGCCGGGCGGTTCCCGGCTCATGGAAGACAACGGAAGACCCGGGGCCGGGGTCACGCGCGAATCGGGAGATTAAGAGACCGGTCAAGCACCGGAGCCGGCCGGCCGATGAACCGGAAGATCGCGCGGACGATCCGGAGGCCAACCTTCCGGGGAATGGCCCCTGGTGCACGCGCCTCCGTTCGAAACGTCACGGCTTTGTGCGATTCCTGTGCGAATGCTGTGGCATGACCTGACGCCACGTAAGGTCCGTTGGTGACCAGTCGAACAGGGGAAACGACTACGTAATGCACATTTCATTTCTGCTCCACAACGCGTACGGCATCGGGGGAACGATCCGTACCACCTTCACGCTCGCCAGGACCCTGGCGGAACAGCACGACGTCGAGATCGTCTCCGTCTTCCGGCACCGCGACGACCCGAAGCTCGGCGCACCCGAGGGCGTGCGGATGAGTCATCTCGTCGATCTGCGCAGGTCGAGCCCGGCGTACGACGGAGAGGCCGAGGAGCACGCCAGGCCCGCGTCGGTCTTCCCGCGTGGCGACACCAGGTACGGGCAGTACAGCAGGCTCACCGACAGCCGTATCGCGGCTCATCTGGGCGCCCTGGAGGCCGACGTCGTCGTCGGTACGCGCCCCGGTCTCAACGTCCACATCAGCCGGCAGGCGCGGCGCGGCCCGGTGCGGGTCGGCCAGGAACACCTCACCCTCGAGAGCCACGGATACCGCCTCCGCCGGGAGATAAGCCACCGGTACCAGCAGCTCGACGCGGTCACCACCGTCACCGAGGCCGACGCGCGGGACTACCGCACCGGTCTGCGGCTGCCCGGCGTGCGGATCGAGGCCATCCCGAACAGCGTGCCCGAGCCCGCCGGCCCGCCCGCAGACTGCGATGCCAAGTGGATCGTGGCCGCGGGCCGGCTGCACCGGGTCAAGCGCTACGACGTGCTGATCCGGGCCTTCGCCGAGATCGCGGCGGTGCGCCCGGAGTGGCGGCTGCGGATCTACGGCGCCGGGGACGCCTCCGGCAACGAGCAGAAGCCTCTGCGCGGGCTCGTCGACGAGCTCGGACTCCGGGAACGGGTCCTCCTCATGGGTTCGGCCGACCCCATGGAGAAGGAGTGGCCCAAGAACTCCATCGCCGCCGTCACCTCCGAGCGGGAGTCGTTCGGCATGACCATCGTGGAGGCGATGCGGTGCGGAGTGCCCGTCGTGGCGACCGACTGCCCCCACGGCCCGGCCGAGATCATCGACGACGGCACGGACGGGCGGCTGGTCCCACCGGGGGACACCCGCGCGTTCGCCAAGGCCCTGCTCGGCCTGATCGACGACGACGCCCTGCGGCACCGCATGGGCCGTGCCGCACGGGCCTCCGCCGCGCGGTTCGACCCGGCACCGATCGCCGAGCGGCACGAGAGGCTCTTCGCCGAGCTGACCGCCCAGGGCGGCGGGACGCGGTCGCAGGGCGTCCTGCGCAGCGCGTACCACCGGTCCAGGGGCGGCGTGCTGGACGGGGCGTACGCGCTGCGTTACAAGGCCGCGGGGGTGATCCGCAGGGGGGCCTGAAGCGGGCACCCGGGCGGCCGGACCGGAAGGGTAAGCAATGCATAAGGGGGAGTGAATTCGAGGTGGCGTGCCCGTATATTCTTCTTTCCGGGGTCTCCGGAAAGAGGATTGCGCGTGGCACCCTCCCTCCCCTCAATTACCTCTCCGTGGTCCTCCCGGGTGCATTTCCCGGAGGTCTGTCAATTCAACCCGTGAGGAGCCGGACTGCCGTTCGGGTGAAGTCGCCCCCGGTAAACGGGCGTGGGGATCCTGTGACACAAGCGTGACCGCCGAGGTACACGCAGATGCATCGGGGCCCGCGACCGCCACCGCTTCCGCCACGGCGCGGGGCGGCCTACGGTGAGGGGTATGGCATCTGTACCGACCCCTCCCGCCCAGCCGGACGACACCCCCGAGACGTACGTCGGCCTCGACGCGGAGGCCGCCGAACGGCAGGCCAGAGCGCGCGGCTGGAGCACGGTCCGGGCTCTTCCGCCGGGCACCGTCATCACCATGGAGTTCCGCGGCGGACGCATCAACTTCGAGGTGGACGCCTCGACCGTGACCCGCTGCTGGGTCGGCTGAACCCGGCCCGACAGAGCGAAGGCCCCGACCGGAGTCGGGGCCTTCGCCGTACGTCGCCGCAGGTCAGGAAGTGGTCAGGGAGCCACCGGGCCGCCGGCCACCGGGCGGGACGGACCCGCGCTGTTCCTTGGCGACCGGTCCGCGTGGGGCGGGCGGCGCGAGCCGGCCGGGGCCGGCGACGTCCGTTCCGGACGCACGGGGTGCGTCGGATGTGCCCGCGCCCTGGCGGCGGCTCCCGGGTGCCCCGCGCCCGCAGTTCCCGGTGCCCCGGGCGCCGGAGCCCTGCCCGCGGCCTCCTGGGCCCCCTCCGAGGCCGCCCCGCCGCCCAGCGCCTGCGGCAGCAGAACCGGCTCCGGTGCCGCAGGAGACGGTGGCACGGGCTTCCGGAGCCGCCCGCGGCGGTTCCGCCACTGCTCGCGGACCGAGAGGATCAGGACCTCGGTACGCGTGATCAGCGGCTCGAACCACGGCAGGGCGAGCAGGATCAGCAGCCCGGCGGCCCAGCCCAGCAGGACGTCGCTGAGCCAGTGGGTGCCGATGTAGACCGTGGTGAGCCCCACGCCCAGCGAGACGAAGGCCGACACGGCCGAGAGGTAGCGCCTGGCCCGCGGCGTGGTGGCCAGGTAGGCAAGGATTCCCCAGGTCACGACGGCGTTGGCGGTATGGCCCGAAGGAAATATATCGCCGCCGGCGAAGAGCTCCGCCGAGCCGATCTGGGTGGCGTAGTGCGGGCCGAGCCGCCCCAGGCCGAGCTTGACCGCGCCCACCGACAGATTGAGCAGCAGCAGGGACGCACCCAGCGTGAGCAGCGGGCGCAGCGTGTGCTGGCGCCAGGAGCGCCAGCCGAGCCAGGCGGCGACCATCACGGCCGTGGGGCCGCGCTGGCCGAGCACGACGTAGTAGTCGAGGAAGGCGTGGAGCTCCGGCCACTGCTGGTAGGGCCGGAACAGCATGACCTTCCAGTCGAGGGCCACCAGCCAGGACGAGACCAGCACGGCAACGACGATGGCGAGATAGAACGCCAAAGTCCCGCCGAAGAGAGCGATGCGGTGACGACTCATCCGCGGGGTCTCTATCTTCGGCGGTTCCGGCTCCCGGTCCAGACGGGCAAAGATGTCGGTACGCACACAATGGACGTTACAGCGAGTGAGTGTGTGATCCGGCCGATCCCGCGTCTTTGTGATGACGATGTGATGTGGACTTTGTCTCAGACAGGTATCCATTCCCGGGGTGCCGGGGAATGGGTTTCGATCCACCGCCTATTAGTTCCGCGCGCTATTCGTAGAAATGTTTGGGTGTCGATTAAATAGCGCAGCGTGACCGCGCCGGGGGAGCCGCGGTGCCATTCCGGCGCGCCGCCGGGGGAGCGGCGTGGGGCCCGGGCGTCCCCCCACGTGCGGGCGGCGGAGTGGCGTACGCCACACCCGGTGGCCGGCGAACGTATGAGCTGCACCACGCGTGACCACCTGGAACTCGCGTACGCTGACGGCTCACTCGCCCGTCGATGCCGGGCCCGGGGGACCGTGAGCCGGCCCCAGCAGGTCTGCCGAGCGCGAGGGACTCATTGTGGGAGGTACGTACATGACTGGGACGTCCACGGCCGTGAGCAGGCTGCGCGCGGCAGCCGACGGTGCCAACCGCTGGGTCGTCCTGGTCGTCCTCTGCCTCAGTCTTCTGCTCGTCGCGCTCGACGCGACCGTGCTGCACGTCGCCGTCCCCGCCGTCACCGAGGACCTGCGGCCCAGCGCCGTCGGCCTCCTGTGGATCGTGGACGCCTACCCACTGGTCTGCGCCTCGCTGCTGATCCTCTTCGGCACGCTCGGTGACCGGATCGGCAGACGGCGTGTCCTCCTCTTCGGCTACGCGCTCTTCGGCGTCGCCTCCGCGCTCGCCGCGACGGCGGGCTCGCCCGGTGTGCTGATCGCGGCCCGCGCCCTGCTCGGAGTGGGCGGCGCGATGATCATGCCGGCCACGCTCTCGATACTCCGCCAGGTCTTTCCCGACCGCCGCGAGCGTGCCCTGGCGATCGGTGTGTGGACCGCCGTCGCCGCCGTCGGGGCCGCGACCGGGCCGGTCATCGGCGGCTTCCTCGTCGAGCACTACTGGTGGGGCTCCGTCTTCCTGATCAACATCCCGCTCATGATGGTGATCCTCCCGGTCGGCCGATGGCTGCTGCCCGAGTCCCGCGGCGTGGACGACGGCCCCTGGGACGTGCTCGGCGCGCTGATGGCGGCGGCCGGTGTGCTCGGAGTGGTCCTCGGGATCAAGCGGATCGGTGGCGGCGAAGGGCTGCTGAACCCCGCCACCCTGGTCCCGCTGTTCGCCGGAGCCGCTCTGGTCGTCCTCTTCGTGCGTCGGCAGAAGCGGCGTACGCACCCGCTGATCGACATCGCGATGTTCTCCCGGCCCGCCTTCACCACCGCGGTCGGATGCATCGTGCTGGCCATGCTGGCCCTGGTCGGCCTGGAGCTGATCGCGGTCCAGTACCTCCAGCTGGTGCTGGACCTGAGTCCGCTGGAGACCGGTCTGCGGCTGCTGCCGCTGACCTTCGCCGCGATGGCGGCCGGGGCCACGGGTTCGTACACCCTGAGCCGTGTCGGGCCCCGCCGGATGGTCGGCTGGGGCTTCGTGCTCACCGCGGCATCGGTGCTTCTGCTGACCCTGATGGGCCAGCACGACCGCCCCGTGCTGCTGACGGCCGGCTTCGTGCTGCTGGGCTTCGGCCTGCAGTCCACGCTCTTCGGGGCGTACGAGTCGATGCTGAGCGAGGTCCCCGCCGAGCGGGCGGGCGGCGCGGCCGCGATCGGCGAGACCTCCTACCAGCTGGGTGCGGGCATGGGCATCGCGCTGCTCGGCAGCGTCATGAACGCGGCCTACGCGCCCGGACTCTCCCGGCTCCACGAGGAGGGTGTGCCCGCCGCCGCGGGATCGGCGGCCTCGCACTCGCTGGGTGAGGCCTACCAGGTGGCCGGCCGGCTGGGCGGGCCCATGGGGGACCTGCTGCGGAACACGGCCCGGCACGCCTTCGTCGACGGCCTCCACATCACCCTGCTGGTCAGCGCGGGCCTCCTGCTGCTCGGTGCGGTGGCGGCGCTGCGTCTTCCGCGCGTCATGGACTGTCCGCCGGTGAAGGGGGCCTGCCGGGAGCGGGAGGCCGCCCTCCCGGAGCAGGCCGTGGGGCCTGGGACGGCCGGGGCCGCGCCGCGTGGCGAGCACCGTGCGCTCGCGGCGTCCGACGCTCCGGCGCGCCGGGTCCCCCTTCCCTCCCGGCGTGAACCTGTCGAGGTCACGGGCTCTGGACGATCAGCGCGCTGAGCCGTAACGTCGGCACGGCGCCGTAACTACCACTGCTAGTTTTAGTAGCGTGGCGCGTTTCCGTACCGTGCGAGCCGCCGGAGGCATTCATGTCCACCACCGAGTCCGCGGAGCCGTCCGCGCCGTCCGCGCCGTCGAAGGGCGGGCGGTTCGATCCGGGTGACCCGCTCGGCATCGACGACCTCCTCGACCCCGAGGACCTCGCGATCCGCGACACCGTGCGCACCTGGGCCGCCGACCGGGTCCTCCCGCACATCGCCGAGTGGTACGAGAACGGCGAGCTACCCGGCATCCGGGAGCTGGCCCGCGAACTGGGTTCGCTCGGGGCGCTGGGCATGTCCCTGGAGGGCTACGGCTGCGCCGGGGCGAGCGCGGTGCAGTACGGCCTGGCCTGTCTGGAGCTGGAGGCCGCCGACTCCGGCATCCGCTCCCTGGTCTCGGTCCAGGGCTCGCTCGCCATGTACGCGATCCACCGCTTCGGCTCCGAGGAGCAGAAGCGGCGGTGGCTGCCCGGCATGGCGGCCGGCGAGACCATCGGGTGCTTCGGCCTCACCGAACCGGACCACGGCTCGGACCCCGCGGGGATGCGCACGTACGCGGAGCGGGACGGTGAGGACTGGGTCCTCACCGGCCGCAAGATGTGGATCACCAACGGATCGGTCGCCGGGGTCGCCGTCGTATGGGCGCAGACCGATCAGGCGGGTGGCGGCTCGGGGATCCGCGGCTTCGTCGTGCCGACGGACAGCCCCGGCTTCTCCGCACCCGAGATCAGGCACAAGTGGTCGCTGCGCGCCTCGGTCACCAGCGAGCTGGTGCTGGACGGCGTGCGGCTGCCCGCCGACGCGGTCCTGCCCGGGGCCACCGGGCTGCGCGGCCCGCTCAGCTGCCTCAGCCACGCCCGCTACGGAATCGTCTGGGGAGCCATGGGTGCCGCGCGCGCCAGCTTCGAGGCGGCGCTCGACTACGCGAAGTCCCGTGAGCAGTTCGGCAGGCCCATCGGCGGATTCCAGCTCACCCAGGCCAAGCTCGCGGACATGGCCCTGGAGCTCCACAAGGGCATCCTGCTCGCCCACCACCTGGGCCGCCGGATGGACGCCGGCAGGATCCGCCCCGAGCAGGTCAGCTTCGGAAAGCTGAACAACGTGCGGGAGGCGATCGAGATCTGCCGCACGTCGCGCACGATTCTCGGCGCCAACGGGATCTCGCTCGAATACCCCGTGATGCGGCACGCGACGAATCTGGAGTCGGTGCTCACCTACGAGGGCACCGTGGAGATGCACCAGCTGGTGCTGGGCAAGGCGCTCACCGGCCTGGACGCTTTCCGGTAGGGCTCTCCGGCGAGCGCCCCGCTCAGCTCTGGTTGAAGAAGCCGTCGGCGGGCCGGCCGGCGGCTTCGCCGTTGACCACCTGGGTGTGGGCGGGGGACAGCAGGAAGACCCGGGTCGCCACGCGGTCGATCGAACCGTGCAGGCCGAAGATCAGTCCCGCGGCGAAGTCCACGACGCGCTTGGCGTCGCCGGGGTCCATCGCGGTGAGGTTGACGATCACCGGTACGCCGTCCCGGAAGAGCTCGCCGATGGCGCGCGCGTCCCGGAAGCTGTCCGGGGTGACGGTGGCGATCCGGCGGCCCGTGTCCTCCGCCTTCTCGGAGGCGACCCGCACGCGGGGGTCGGTCACCCATGGCTGATTCGTGCCGGTCTCAGCATCCTCGGAGTACTCGTCGTCGTAGTACCGCTCGTCGTTGTCCTCCACGAGGCCCAGCCAGGCGCTCGCCTTGCGCACCGATCCCATGGACGCCTCCTCTCACCGCGGTTCGTTGGTTCCGTATCTCTTTCCTATCCCTATGGTCGTCCATGATGCGGATACAGCGCCAAGGGGATAGTCGCCGCACACGCGATTCGTGACGCTACTGGTGCAGAACATGTGGCGATTCGTCAGGGTTCGTACCGCATAGGGGGGCTTGCGGAAGGAAAATATGATGCACCCGTCCGTACGGGTGAGATGGGGGGCGTACGGGTGAACGGACGGCTGGATACGATGCACCCCGCGCAGGCGCATGAGCGCGGCTCGTCAGTTGAACGGCTCCCGGGGGATCGTCGTGTTCGGAATCGTGAGGCCATGTACCCATCGGCTGTCCGAGGGGCTCAAGGCCGAGTGGATGGCTCATCTCTGCGGGCTCTGCCTCGCTCTTCGCGCGGACCACGGGCAGTTCGCCCGGGTCGTCACGAACTATGACGGCCTGATCGTCTCGGTCCTGACGGAGGCTCAGTCGGAGCGCTCCGCCGGACAGCGGCGCACCGCCGGCCCCTGCCCCCTGCGCTCCATGCGGACGGCGCCGGTCGCCCGCGGGGAGGGGGCCAGGCTCGCCGCCGCCGTGTCGCTCGTGCTGGCGTCCGCGAAGGTGCGCGACCATGTGGCCGACCGGGACGGGCTGTTGAAGCGGCGTCCGGTGGCGGCCGCCGCGCGCCGGGTCGCCGCGGGCTGGGACAGGGCCGGGGCGCGCACCGGGGCCGAGCTCGGCTTCGACACCGCGGTCCTGGTCGACGCGGTCGACCGGCAGACCGGCATCGAGTCGCTCGCCGGCCCCGGCACCCCGCTGCTGACCGTCACGGAGCCCACCGAGACGGCGACGGCCGCGGCCTTCGCACACACCGCAGTGCTCGCGGGCAAGCCGCGCAACGCGGAGCCGCTCGCCGAGGCCGGCCGGCTCTTCGGACGGCTCGCGCACCTGCTGGATGCCGTGGAGGACCGCGAAGCTGACGCCGCGTCGGGTGCCTGGAACCCGCTCACCGCGACCGGCACACCGCTCACCGAGGCCCGCCGTCTGTGTGACGACGCCCTGCACGGCGTACGCCTGGCGCTGCGCGACGCGGAGCTCACCGACGGTGCGCTGGCCCATGTGCTCCTGGTGCACGAACTGCGGCGCTCCGTGGACCGGGCCTTCGGCTCCTCGTCCTGCTCCCACCAGGCCGGGGGGCAGCCTTCGGGAGCGTTCGGCCCGCCGCCCGGCCCGTACGCACCGGGTCCCGGAGGCCCGCCCGGCCCGCCGCTCCCGCCCGAGCCTCCCCGCAACCGGCGCGGCCTCATAGCCGGCTGCCTGGTCTGGGCGGGGCTCGCCTGCACCTGTCAGATGTGCTGCGCGAACAACTTCAACGACCCGTGGAGCGGACAGGAGCGCGAAGGGCTCTGCCACAAGGCCGACTGCGACGAATGGTGCGAGGGCTGCTGCGAGGGCTGCAACTGCTGCGGCAACTGCTGCAGCTGCTGCGAAGGCTGCGACTGCGGGTGCGACTGCTGACAATCCGTCAGCCGACCGCACCCGGCCGGTTCACTTGATCTCGGGCGGCGAGATCTGCGAGGTCTCGATCGCCGACCCGGTGGTGCCCCACTTCTTCAGGATGCGGTCGTAGGTCCCGTCGGCCTTGAGGCTGTTCACCGCTGCCTGGAAGGCCGGTGCCAGCGGGGTGCCCTTCTTGAAGACGAAGCCGACGTCCAGGCGCTTGTACTCGTTGAGGAAGCGCAGCCCCTCCAGCTGGGCGATGCCGTAGCGCAGTCCGTTGATCGTGCTCATCACGACGTCGCTGCGGCCCTGCTGGAGCGAGATCCAGACGGCGGACGGATCGCCGTACGTCTTGACCTCGTACGGCTTCCTGCCCGCGTCGGCGCACAGGTGCTTGCTCTCCTCCAGCGTCGCCTCGAAGGTCGTCCCGGCGCCGGTGCCGATCGTCAGGCCGCAGAGCTGCGTGAGGTCGGTGACCTTCTTCAGATCGCTGTCGTCACGGACGGCGAAGCCCTGACCGTCATTGATGTAGGTGACGAAGTCGATCGTCTTCCGGCGCTCGTCCGTCACCCCGAAGTTGCCCGTGCCCACGTCGTACTTGCCGCTGCCCAGGGCGGGGAGGATCGCCTCGAAGGCGGCGATCTCCCGCTTCAGCTTCAGCCCGAGCGCCTTGGCCACCGCGTCCGCGAAGTCGACGTCCGCCCCCGCGAGCGTCTTCCCGTCCTCCAGGTAGGCGGCGCCGCCGGGAGGCGAGCCGGTGGCGGACGCGATCGTCAGGGTGCCGGCGGCGCGCACCTTCTCGGGAAGCAGCTTCGCCGCGTCCTCGTTCTTCTTCACCGACGAGACCACGTCGGTCGTCGGGATCTTCCCCTTCGCCGAGGATTCCGCGCCGGCCGGCGCGGTGGCGGGGTCGCCCGATCCGCAGGCGCTGAGCGAGAGGGCGGCCACGGTGATCAGTGCGAAGGCAGCGGTCTGCCGGGTTCGGGGCATGACGGAGTTTCTCCGGATTCGTCGACCCCGCTCCGGGGCCAGGGCAGCACGGAGCGTCGGGGCGGGAGATCAGCTGTTACGAGGGGAGGGCCGAGCCATGTCGTGTACGCGAAGGAACGCGAAGGACTCCGCTCCAGCGCCGGCAACGGCGCGAGCGGGAGAAAAGGGAACGCAGGGCGTCAGCTCAACAGGAACAGGACCACACGCGACCGAAGTCGATGTGGGAGCGGGTGACCAGCCACTGCTGCGAATACATGGCCCAAGTTGAACAGGCATCCGGGGACGCGTCAACTGAACTGAGACGTACGGCTCACACTGTGGACAAGCTTGACAACCGAACCGGGTGGCGCTTTTCTCAGAGGCGGACCGGCGCTGAGGGGCCCGGTCCACGTCGTGTTCGCGCTGAAGGCACGCCCCGTGTTCGATCTCTGCATCCACGGAGCCTTCGCATGTCCGCGCAGACAGAAGTCCCCACCCCGTCATATTCCGTCCCGCCGGGTGAGCACGCCGGGAAGGAAGAAGCCCCTCGCATCGTGCCCGTACGCCGAACAGGCAGGTGGGCGGCGGCCGTTGTCGTACTCCTCCTGCTCGCCGGGGCTCTCGTCTCCGTCGTCCGCAACGAGGCTTTCCAGTGGGACGTCGTGGGCGCCTACCTCACCACCGACTCGGTGCTGCGCGGCCTCGGACTCACTCTGTGGCTCACCTGCCTCGTCATGGTGCTCGGCTTCGCCCTCGGCACCCTGCTCGCCGCGTCCAGGCTCTCCGGCAACCCTGTCCTGCGGGCGGTGAGCTGGGGTTACATCTGGCTGTTCAGGTCCACACCGATCCTGGTCCAGCTGCTCTTCTGGTTCAACATCGGCGCCCTCTACCCGCAGATCCTCGGCGTCGACACGGTCAACCTCCTCAGCCCGATCGCCGTCGCCGTCATCGGGCTCACCCTCCACGAGGCCGCGTACGCCGCCGAAGTGGTTCGCGGCGGCATCCTGTCCGTCGAGCGCGGACAGCTGGAGGCGGCCCAGTCGCTCGGTCTCGGGCCCTGGCGCCGGTTCCGGCGGATCGTGCTGCCGCAGGCCATGCGCTCCATCGTGCCTCCCGCCGGGAACATGCTGATCGGGACTCTGAAGGGCACCTCGATCGTCAGCATCATCGCCGTGCAGGACCTGCTGTACTCGGCGCAGCTCGTCTACCACCGCACCTACGAGGTCATCCCGCTGCTGCTGGTCGCCACCCTCTGGTACGTCGCGATCACCTCGCTGCTCTCCATCGGCCAGTACTACGTCGAACGCCACTACGCACGCGGCACGGCAGGTGCCCGGTGAGCGGCGACCCGACGCTCGTCGTCATAGGCGGCGGTCCCCGCGGCACCGGCGTCATCGAACGCATAGCGGCCAACGCGGCCGAGCTGTACGGCGACCGGCCCCTGGACATCCACCTCGTCGATCCCTACCCGCCGGGAGGCGGCCGGATCTGGCGGCAGGACCAGTCCCCGCTGCTCTGGATGAACTCCATGGCCGAGGACGTCACCATGTTCACCGACGACACCGTCCAGCTGGACGGCCCGGTGAACCCCGGGCCCGCCCTGCACACCTGGGCCGCGGACGTCCGCGAGGGGCGGACCGTCGTCTCCGCCGACCCCGGGGTCCTGGAGGAGATCCGCGCCCTCGGGGGCCAGGGCTTCCCCAGCCGGCGGCTGCAGAGCGCCTACCTGCGCTGGGTGTACGAACAGGCCGTCGCCGCGCTCCCGCCCGGTGTCACCGTCCACGAACACACCGGCCGCGCCCTGCGCGTCTCGGGGCCCCGCGACGGCCGGCAGCGGGTCCGGATCGAGGGGCGCGCCGAGCCGCTCGTCGCCGACCTCGTCGTCCTCACCGTCGGCCACCTCGACGCCGAACCGGACGCGGAACAGCAGGAGCTGGCCGCCTTCGCCGCGCGCCACGGGCTGGTCCACCTGCCGCCCGACTTCACCGCCGACACCGACCTGTCCGCCGTGCCGGCGGGCGAAGCCGTCCTCGTACGCGGCTTCGGCCTCGCCTTCATCGACCTGATGGTGCTGCTCACCGAGGGCCGCGGCGGACGGTACGAGGACGGGGTCTACATCCCCTCCGGCAGGGAGCCCGTCCTGTACGTCGGGTCCCGGCGGGGCGTCCCCTACCACTCCAAGATCGGCTACACCTGGCAGGGCGAACGGCCGCCCCTGCCCCGCCACTTCGGCGGCGACCAGGTGGCGGAGATCCTGAGCGGGCCCGGCCCCGTGGACTACCGGCGTGATCTGTGGCCGCTGATCGCCAAGGAGCTGGGCCACGCCCACTACCACCGGCTCTTCACCGCCCACCCCGAGCGCACCGCCGTGGACCCGGCCGACTTCGAGGAGAAGTACGCCGTCGCCGAGCCCGGCAGCCCCGAGCTGGCCGCGCTCGTCGCCTCGGCCGTCCCCGACCCGGCGGACCGGCTCGACCTCGACGCCCTCGACCGCCCGCTCGACGGGGTGCGCCATGCCTCGTACGACGCGTTGCAGGACGGGCTGCGCGCGTACATCGCGGCCGACCTCGAACGCCGCCACGACCCCGGGCACAGCTCCGACCTGGCCGTCTTCCTCGGGCTGCTCTCCGTCTACGGACAGCTGGTGGGCGTCGGCGACATCGGCGCGCGGTGGCACGGCTTCTTCAACTACCTCGCCTCCGGGCCCCCCGGGCCCAGGCTGCGCCAGCTCCTGGCCCTCTCGCAGGCAGGGGTCGTGCGTTTCCTCGGCGCCGGGATGACCGTCGAGACCGACGAGGAGCGCGGTGTCTTCCGCGCCCGCGGCACCACCGTGCCCGGGGCGTACACCGAAGCCCGGGCCCTGGTCGAGGCCAGGCTCCCCGACCCCTCGCTGCGCAGGACCCGCAGTTCGCTGCTGAGCGGACTGTACGAGGACGGGGCGGCCGGCACCGACACGGGACTGCTCTGCGTCGACCCCGCCGACAGCCGGATCCTGGACACCGACGGCCGCCCGCACCCGCGCCGTTTCGCCCTCGGCCCGTACACCACCGCCCGTTCCGCCGGAGCCTTCACCCGGCCGCGCACCGGCGGCGTGGCCTTCCGGCAGAACGACGCGACCGCCCGCACCGCCCTCGCGTTCCTGCGCGACCACTCCTGTCGGGACCGCCTCACCGCGTGAGCACGGCCCCCCTCTTTCGCATCCTGTCGCAGAAGGAACCACACCATGGCGCTGACCAGCGATCCACCCATCGACCCTGAGCCCGGGACAGACCCCGTCGAAGAGCCGGCCGCCCACGACTACGCGGCCCTGAAAGTCGTCCCCCTGCGCCACCCCTGGCGCTGGGTGGCCGTCGTGGCCACGGTCGTGCTGCTCGCCCAGTTCCTCAACGGGCTGGTCACCAACCCCGGCTGGGAGTGGGACGTCTTCGCCCGGTTCATCACCGCCGAGGCCATCCTGCACGCCGTCTGGGTCACCATCCAGCTGACCTTCTACGGCACGGTGATCGGCTTCGCGCTCGGCATCGTGCTGGCCTTCATGCGGCTGTCCGCCAGCCCGTTCCTCAGAGGGGTCTCGTACGCCTACATCTGGGCGTTCCGCTCGATCCCGCTCATCGTGCAGCTGCTGTTCTGGTTCAACCTCGCCTACCTCTACAAGGAACTCGAATTCGGCATCCCGTTCGGGCCCGGATTCGTCTCCTTCGACACGATGAACCTCGTCGGCGCGATGAGCGCCGCCGTCCTCGGGCTCGCTCTGCACCAGGCGGCCTATGCGGCGGAGATCGTCCGTGGCGGCGTACTGGCCGTGGACAGCGGCCAGTTGGAAGCCGCCGCCGCACTCGGGATCCCACGGCTGCGGCAGCTGCGGCGCATCGTGCTGCCGCAGGCGATGCGCTCCATCCTGCCGAACGCCGCCAACGAGATCATCTCCCTCTTCAAGGGCACCTCGATCGTCTCCGTGATGGCGATCGGCGAACTCTTCTACCAGGTCCAGGTCGTCTACGGCCGCAACGGCCGGGTCGTTCCCCTGCTCATGGTCGCGACGGCCTGGTACATCCTCCTGACCACCGTGCTCTCCGTCCTCCAGCACTACGTCGAA
Organism: Streptomyces sp. QL37; assembly: GCF_002941025.1. Taxonomy (NCBI): domain Bacteria; kingdom Bacillati; phylum Actinomycetota; class Actinomycetes; order Kitasatosporales; family Streptomycetaceae; genus Streptomyces; species Streptomyces sp. QL37. Next base: position 6,995,209 of record NZ_PTJS01000001.1, read on the forward strand.
CGTCACTACGCCAAGGGGGCCGTGCGATGAGCGCACCCACAGAAGAAGTCACCGGACCCGACCCCATGGTCGAGATCCGGTCGGTCCACAAGAGCTTCGGCTCGCTCGAGGTGCTGCGCGGCATCGACCTGTCCGTACGCGCGGGCGAGGTGACCGTGGTCCTCGGCCCCTCGGGGTCGGGGAAGTCCACCCTGCTGCGCACCATCAACCACCTGGAGAAGGTCGACCAGGGCTGGATCAGCGTGGACGGCACCCTCGTCGGCTACCGGAGGTCCGGCAACAAGCTGTACGAGCTGCGCGAGCGCGAGGTCCTGCGGCAGCGCACCCGGATCGGCTTCGTCTTCCAGAACTTCAACCTCTTCCCGCACCTCACCGTCCTCGAGAACGTCATCGAGGCCCCCGTCGCCGCGCTCGGCCGCCCACGCAAGGACGCCGTCGCCGCTGCCGAGAAGCTGCTGGCCCGGGTCGGGCTCGCCGACAAGGCCGGCACCTACCCCAAACAGCTCTCCGGCGGCCAGCAGCAGCGCGTCGCGATCGCCCGCGCCCTGGCCCTGGAGCCGAAACTGCTGCTCTTCGACGAGCCGACCTCGGCACTGGACCCCGAGCTCGTCGGTGAGGTCCTCGACGTCATCAAGGACCTGGCCCACGGAGGCACCACGATGATCGTCGTCACGCACGAGATCGGCTTCGCCCGCGAGGTCGCCGACACCGTCGTCTTCATGGACGAGGGACGGATCGTCGAACAGGGCCCGCCCGCCGACGTACTCGACCGACCGGCCCGGGAGCGCACCCGAGCCTTCCTCTCCAAGGTCCTCTGACCCATGTCCCCACACCCGCCCCCGCAACCGTTCCCGCAACCGTCCTCGCAACCAAGGAGCAACCACGTGTCCGTCCGCCGCACCCTCCCCGCCGTCCTCGCCACGCTCACCGCCGCCGGGCTGCTCACCGCGTGCGGCGGCACGGACGCCGCCGAGGACGTGATCAGCGCCAAGGGGCAGAAGGACACCGGCATCAACATCGGCCCCGACCAGAAGCGGATCAGGGGCAAGAAGGTGGACGCCGTCGCCGCCAAGGTGCCGGCCGCGATCCGCGAGCGCGGCACGCTGAGAATCGGCGGCAGCGCCGACAGTTCGCCACCACTCGGCTTCTACGCGACCGACGACAAGACCCGGATCGGCGCTGACATCGACCTGGCGACGCTGCTCGCCGACACGCTCGGCCTGAAGCCGGTGTTCGAGCAGGTCTCCTGGGAGAACCTCTTCGTCGGCCTCGACAGCTCCAAGTTCGACGCGGTCCTCTCCAACGTCACCGTGACCGAGGAGCGCAAGGAGAAGTACGACTTCGCCACCTACCGGCTCGACAACATCGCGTTCGAGGCGAAGAAGGGCTCCGGCTGGAAGGTGAACGGCCCCGCCGACGTCGCGGGGAAGACCATCGCCGTCTCCTCCGGCACCAACCAGGAGAAGATCCTCGTCGAGTGGAGCGAGGAGAACGTCAAGGCCGGCCGGAAGCCGGTGGAGATCAAGTACTTCCAGAACATCACCGACTACTACATCGCCCTCCAGTCGGGCCGCATCGACGCCTACTTCGGCCCGAGCCCCTCGGCCAACTACCACGTCGCGTCGGCCGGCCAGTCCGAGGTCGTCGGCACGCTCTCCGGCGGGGGCGAGGCCGTCCAGGGGAAGATCGCCGCCACCACGAAGAAGGACAGCGGCCTGGTCGAGGCGTACGGCGCCGCGATCGACCACATCATCCAGGACGGCTCGTACGCGAAGGTGCTGAAGCGCTGGGGCCTGACCAACGAGGCCGTCGAGAAGTCGGAGATCAACCCGCCCGGCCTCCCCAAGACCGAGAACTGACCCGAGAGGTCCCCATGTCCGCCACCAGGCCACTCCACCTCGCCGCCGAGATCGGAGGCCCCCCGCGCTACGCCGCCGATTCCCACGTCACGCTCGCACGCCTCGCCGAAGGGGGAGCGCTCGACTACGTCACCCTGAGCGACTCCTTCGGCCGCCCGGGGCCCGACGCGCTCGCCGTACTGTCCCGCGTCGCCCCTGCCACCACGCGGATCGGTCTCGTACCGACCGTCACCACCACCCACACCGAGCCCTTCCACGTCTCGTCCGCCGTCGCCACCCTCGACTGGGTCAGCAAGGGCCGGGCCGGCTGGCAGGCCGACGTGTCGACGACCGAGGCCGAGGCCCGGCTGTTCGGCCGTCGGTCCGCCGCACCCGCCGGCGCCCTGTGGCAGGAGGCGGGGGAGGTCGCCGACGTCGGTGCCCTGCTGTGGGACAGCTGGGAGGACGACGCGGAGATCCGGGACGTCGCCACCGGCCGTTTCATCGACCGGGACAAGCTGCACTACGTCGACTTCGAGGGCAGCACCTTCTCCGTCCGGGGCCCGGCCATCGTGCCCCGGCCGCCGCAGGGCCGGCCCGTCACCGTCGTCGACGGCACGAGCGGCCCCGCCCGGGAGACCGCCGCGCGGTACGCCGACGTCGTCCACGTACGGGCCACCTCGCCCGAACAGGCGGCCGCGCTCCGCGACGACCTGCGCCGGAGTGCCGCGGCCCACGGCCGGGACCCCGACGGCCTGCGGATCCTGGTCGCCCTCACCGTCGACCTCGGAGACGCCGAGAAGACACCCGAACCCGGCCTGGAGAGCGGGCCACAGCTCGCCGGGCGGGGGACCTACTTCCGGGGCGGCCCGGTCGACCTCGCCGAACTCATCACCCGCTGGCACCGGGGCGGAGCCGTGGACGGCTTCCACCTCACCCCCATCACACCCGAGCGGGACCTGGAGAGGATCGTCAACGGCACGGTGGCCCTGCTCCAGCACCGCAGCCTGTTCCGCACCTTCTACCCGGGCGGCACACTCCGCGAGCACCTCGGCCTCGGCCGGCCCGCCAACCGTCACACGCTCGCGAGGACCTCAGGGGGCCATTCGTCATGAAACAGATGCACCTCGCCGCCCACTTCCCCGGCGTCAACAGCACCACCGTGTGGACCGATCCGCGCTCCCGGAGCCAGATCGACTTCGCCTCGTTCGAGCACCTGGCGAGAACCGCGGAGCGCGGGAAGTTCGACTTCTTCTTCCTCGCGGAAGGTCTGCGGCTGCGCGAGCACAACGGCCGCATCCACGACCTGGACGTGGTCGGCCGCCCCGAGTCCCTCACCGTCCTGAACGCCCTGGCAGCCGTCACCGAACGCCTGGGGCTCGCCGCCACGGTCAACGCCACCTTCAACGAACCGTACGAACTCGCCCGGCGCCTCGCCACGCTCGACCACCTCAGTGAGGGGCGCGCCGCATGGAACGTGGTGACCTCGTCCGACGCCTTCACCGGCGAGAACTTCCGCCGGGGCGGCTATCTCGACCGGGCCGACCGATACACCCGTGCGGCCGAATTCGTGGCCACAGCCCGGGAGTTGTGGGACTCCTGGACGCCGGACGGTGACTCGCGGCCGTTCGCGCACTCGGGGCAGCACTTCCAGATCTCCGGGGAGTTCACCGTCCCCCGCTCCCCGCAGGGGCACCCGGTCGTCATCCAGGCCGGGGACTCCGACGAGGGCCGGGAGTTCGCCGCGTCCGCCGCCGACGTCATCTTCACCCGGCACGGCACCCTGGAGGCCGGCCGGCGGTTCTACGCCGACGTCAAGGCGCGCCTCGCGAAATACGGCAGGCAGCCCGGTGACCTGAAGATCATGCCCGGGGTCACCGTCGTCCTGGGTGACACCGACGCGGAGGCCCAGCAGAACGCCGCCGAGATCCGCCATCAGCAGGTGTCGCCGCAGAACGCGATCCTCGCCCTCGAACAGATCTGGGGCCGCGACCTCTCCTCGTACGACCCCGACGGGCCCCTCCCCGACATCGACCCGGACCCCCGGTCGGACCTGGTCCAGGGCAGGGTCCGGGTCGCTGATCCGCTGGCCGCGGCCGCGCGGTGGCGGGAGCTCTCCGAGGCCAAGGGGCTGTCCATCCGCCAGACGGCCATCGAGGCCACCGCCCGGCAGTCCTTCATCGGTTCCCCCGCGACGGTCGCCGCCGAACTGGAGGAGTTCGTCACCACCGACGCGGCCGACGGCTTCATCCTCGTACCGCATCTCACCCCGGGCGGCCTCGACGGCTTCGTCGACCAGGTCGTCCCGCTCCTCCAGGAGCGCGGGGCCTTCCGCACCGAATACAGCGGCTCCACGCTGAGGTCGCACCTCGGCCTGGCCCGGCCCGTATGGAAAAGTTGACCGCATGAGCACGGACGCACAGCAGGACAGCGAGGAGTTCCACGCCTGGCAGCGCTGGCACGAGCGGCGCATCGTCGCCGTGGCCGCGCCGCACGGCCCGCTCTCCCTCACCGGCACCCACTGGCTCGCCGACCACCCGGAGGGTCGAATTCCGGCCGTGCCGGGCCAGTGGCGCGAGGAGGGCGGCGAGGTGGTGCTCACCGCCACCCCCGAGGACGGGCTGACCGTCGACGCGAAGCCGCTGTCCGGCGAGATCCGCCTCGGTGCCGACCGGGGACCCATCGACACCTCCCGGGTGGCACAGGGCGAGCGCCGCCTGGTCGTGCTGAGCCGCGAAGGCCTCTGGGCCGTACGGGACTTCGACCCCCAGTCCCCGGCCAGGCACGCCTTCCGGAGCATCGACGCCACCCCGTACGACCCGAAGTGGTCGCTGAACGGCACCTTCCGGCCGTACGACTCCGACCGGACCGTCCGCGTCGAGAACGCCGACGGGCGCCGGCGGGGGCTGGGGCTCGCGGGCGAGATCACCTTCACCCTGGACGGTGCCGAGCACACCCTCCAGGCGGCGGTCGAGCCCGACGGTTCGCTGTGGGCCGTCTTCGCCGACACCACCAGCGGGAACGGCAGCTACCGCTTCCGCTTCCTGAGGCCCCCGGCTCCCGACGCGGAGGGCCGGGTGCGCGTCGACTTCAACCGCACCCTGCTGCCGCCGTGCGCCTTCGCCGACCACTTCATCTGCCCCTTCCCGCCGCCGGGCAACACCCTCACGGTGGCGGTCCCCGCGGGGGAGCGGAACCGGATCGACGGCTGAGCCGTCCCACCCCGGACGCAGGGCGGCGGCGGCCCCGTCAGCCCGGCGAGCCCCGGCGGCCCCATGGGCCGCCGGGGCTCGCCGCCGTACCCGGGTACGGCCGAAAAGGCGCCCTTGCGCGGCCTCCTGACGCCCCCTGATACTCCCGAGCAGCGCCTGTCAGGAGTACGACACATCCGGAATTCGAACGATTTTCGGAGCATGGTCGTGCTCCATGACCGCGCCTCACGGGTCCGGCCACCCCACAGGCGGGCCCCCGACTCCCCTCGGGAGGAATGAAAAGTGAGGATCAAGCGCACCACCAACCCCCGCAGCGGCAGCACCGCGAGACGAACCCGGATCACGGCCGTCGCAGCCGGCCTCGTGGCCGTCGCCGCACTCGCCGTCCCGGCGGCCAACGCCGACCAGGCCGGAACCTACGGCGCCGACCAGCTCAGAGCGGCCGGAGCGGCCGTGCTCGAAGCCGACGTCGCAGGCACCGCCTGGAACGTCGACCCGGCGACCGGACGGGTCGTCGTCACCGTGGACAGCACCGTCTCGCAGACGGAGATCAACCGGATCAAGGAGTCCGCCGGCGCCAACGCGGGCGCCCTGCGCATCGAACACACCCCCGGCAGGTTCAGCAAGCTGATCTCGGGCGGCGACGCGATCTACGCCTCCAGCTGGCGCTGTTCCCTCGGCTTCAACGTCCGCAGCGGCAGTACCTACTACTTCCTGACGGCAGGTCACTGCACCGACGGCGCCGGGACCTGGTGGTCCGACTCGGCCCACACCACGGTCCTCGGCACGACCACGGGATCGAGCTTCCCGACCAACGACTACGGCATCGTCCGTTACACCAACACCTCGGTCACCAAGTCCGGCACCGTCGGCAGCCAGGACATCACCAGCGCGGCCAACGCCACCGTCGGCATGTCCGTCACCCGGCGGGGCTCCACGACCGGCATCCACAGCGGCATCGTCACCGGACTCAACGCCACGGTCAACTACGGCAGCGGCGACATCGTCTACGGAATGATCCGCACCAATGTGTGCGCCGAACCCGGTGACTCCGGCGGCCCCCTCTACTCGGGCACCCGGGCGATCGGTCTCACCTCCGGCGGCAGCGGCAACTGCAGCTCCGGCGGGACGACCTTCTTCCAGCCGGTCACCGAAGCGCTCAGCGCGTACGGCGTCAGCGTGTTCTGACCCGGCCGGGCACCGCCGCACTCCCGTGAGCCCCCGCCGATCCCCGGCGGGGGCTCCCTTTCGGCCCGCGGCTCTTGAGAGGATGTGGGGACGGTCGGTCGCAGAGGCACCACGGGGGGCGGGCGCTGTGCGGTCCGGAGGGATGCCCTCCGGGAGCCCCCGCAGACACCAGGGGGTTGCAGGTCCGTGAAACGCATCGGAGTGACCGGTCACCGTTCCATCCCCCGGGAGGCCCAGGACCACGTCCTGGAGGGCCTGAGGGCGGCACTGTGCGGACACGAGGGCTCCCTGGAGGCGCTCTCCAGCCTGGCCGTCGGGGCGGACCAGCTCTTCGCCGACCTGGCCCTGGCCCAGGGCGCGGAGCTGACCGTGGTCATCCCCAGCGGGGACTACGAGGAGGGCTTCGCCGACGAGGCGGACCTCGCGCGCTACCGGACGCTCAAGGCCCGGGCCGCCCGCGAGATCCGGCTGGACTTCCCGCACTCCACCGACGAGGCCTACTACGCGGCGGGCGCCTGGATCGCCGACCACTGCGACCGGCTGATCGCGGTCTGGGACGGCCTGCCCGCACGGGGCCTCGGAGGCACCGGCGACATCGTGACGTACGCCCGCAGCCTCGGAAGGCCCGTCACCGTCATCTGGCGCGACGGCGTGGAGCGCGGCTGAGCCCGCGCGCTCACATCCGGTGCCTGACCAGCCAGTCCGTGTGCTCGGGCGAGACGATCCGCTCGGTCTCGAAGACGGCGGCCGCCCACTGCCGCTCGGTGAGGGTGGTCTCCATCGCGGCCTGCATGTTCTCCAGGTCGTCCTCGACCAGGGAGTGCGCGGTCACCAGCGGGTGGTGACGGCGCATCTCGTTCCAGGCGAGACAGGCGGCGGCAGCCGCGGAGAACGTCCCGGTGAGCGCGAACGACCCGGCGCCGCCGAAGGTCCGCAGCACGGCGAGGACCAGCGCCGGGAGCGTCAGCGCGGCGATGGTGCTGGACCAGACGAGCGCACCGCGCCGCGATACCAGCCTGCGTCTGCGGTACCAGCGCCGCTGCTCGATCAGCCGGTCCCGGATGTACGTCTCCTTGCGTACGGTGAACGCCTTGCCCCGCAACTCCCGCATGGACGCGGTGATGAGACCACCGCCCGAGTCCGCCATCTCCTCCCTCGGGTCGTCCCACCCCACCTTCCGCAACTCCTGGAGCCCTTCCTCGAGTCGGCTGGCGAACACTGCCTCGGGGTGCTGGACGGACGTGTCGAACGGGGAGCCGTGGACCGCGTAGCGCCAGCAGTTGGACTTGATGAACTCCGCTGCGGAGCGGTTGAGTTGCCAGTGCGACTTTGCTTTGCGCCGGGAGCCCAGGTAGGTCGTGATCAGGACACCGAGGTACGCCAACACCGCGATACCATCGAGGAGTTGGATACGGGAACCGATCCCGGCGTGCCAGGGCAGGGCGGCGGGCACGGTGCCCAGGACGAGCAGGGCGAGCTGGCCGCGGGTGGTGTTGACCGCCTCACGCTGGCGTGCGATGGCCACGGCGTCGGTGTGGTGGAAGAGTGCGGGCAGATCAGCGCTCCTGAAGACCATGCTCTGCAGCGGTCCTGGAATCGCCGTCATGATCACCCCTGTATTCGATGTAGTGGTCACCCCGGGCGGTGCGCGAATGGGTAATGGCCCATTTGGAGTAGTCCTGCAAATCACTCGGGTTACGGCTGTACGAGTCGAGTTGCACACCGGGGCCATGAGAGTAAAGTCGTGCCGCCGGACACTGCAATGGTGCAGGTGCCGGTGCTGTTTCCGTGTCCGGAACGAGCCCATCAAGGACGGCCGTGAAGACCTACGAATCCACCCCGAGCTTCGCTGTCGCGAAGCGTCGTGTGCCGCTTGCGAAGATCGACGCATCCGGCAGTGCAGCAGCTGAGAAGATGGGCCGGGTGCTCGCGACGGCTGGCGGCCGCCCGACACAGATCTCGACATTCAACTCCTCGCTGTAAGAACAGCAGGGCCGCCGCTGCCGTAAAGCGTTAAGAATTCCACCCGTTCGGCCGACCGGCCACTGTGGCTCGTCGTCCGGATTCACGGCGCGGCTGGACTAGAGTGGTGGAATGACAGGCCCCGCGGTCCCGTTCCGCGAAATCGTTCTGAAGGTTCACAGCAGGTGTGACCTAGCCTGCGATCATTGCTATGTCTACGAACATGCTGATCAGAGCTGGAGAACCCGGCCGAAGACTGTTTCTGATCAAGTCATCTCCAGAACGGCGCAGCGCCTCGCTGAGCACGCGAAGACACACGCACTGCCCTCCGTGTCAGTGATCCTGCACGGAGGGGAGCCTCTGCTCGCCGGCCCCGCCCGACTGCGGCGCGTATGCGAGGAGTTCGGATCGGCCCTGGCGGGCGTAGCCGAGCTGGACCTCCGGATCCACACCAACGGCCTGCAGCTCAGCCCCCGGTACCTGGACCTCTTCGACGAGTTCGACGTCAAGGTGGGTATCTCCCTCGACGGCGACCGCACGGCCAACGACCGGCACCGCCGATTCGCCGACGGACGCAGCAGTCACCCCCTCGTACTGAAGGCCGTCGAGCTGCTCCGGCAGGATCGCTACCGCCATCTCAACCTCGGGCTCCTGTGCACCGTCGACATCGAGAACGACCCGCACGCGGTACTGGACGCCCTCGTGGCGCTCGACCCTCCGCTCATCGACTTCCTCCTTCCGCACGCCACATGGGACGAGCCGCCGCCCCGCCCGGACGGATCGCCCACGGCCTACGCCGAGTGGCTCCTCGCGGTCTTCGACCGCTGGCAGGAGGAGGGGGGCCCGGTGCCGGTGCGCCTGTTCTCCTCGGTGCTCTCCACGCTGAGCGGCGGTCCCAGTCTCACCGAGTCCCTCGGGCTCGCCCCCACGGACCTGGTGGTCGTCGAGACGGACGGTCAGCTGGAACAGGTCGACTCCCTCAAGAGTGCCTACGAGGGCGCCGCGGCCACCGGGTTCGACGTGTTCTCGCACTCCTTCGACGACGTAGCCGCCCACCCCGGGGTCCGGGCGCGGCAGCTCGGTCTGGCAGGTGTCAGCGAGACGTGCCGCCGGTGCCCCGTCGTGCGCTCCTGCGGTGGCGGGCTCTACACCCACCGGTACAGCTCGGCGGACGACTTTGACAACCCGTCGGTCTACTGCGCCGACCTGGAGGCGCTGGTGCGGGGCATCCAGGCCCGCACCAGCGCGGCCGCCGTGTCCCCGGCCCTGGCCGACCGGAGTGAACTGGCCGCCGAGCAGCACGACCTGACCCGCACGCTCCTCGCCGGCCTCCACGAGGCGCTGGACGGCCGTGGCGGAGCCCGGTGGGACGAGGCCTGGGGGCTCGCGGGCGTCCTGGAGACCTCCGGCGAGGGCGCCGCCGGGCTCGACCGCGTCGTGGCGCACCCCTTTACGCGTACATGGCTGCTGGACGTCCTGGAGGGGCTGCACGCCGAACGGCCCGAAGCCGTCGGTCAGGCGCTGCGGCTGTCGTCGTACGTCGCGGCTGCCGCGGTGCTGTCCGGTCCCGGCCTGGAGGTGCCCTGTGACTACCGGGACGGCAGGCTCTTCCTCCCCACCCTCGGTGAGCTGCGGGTCGGCGGGCCGGGCGAGACGGGACGGGTCCTCGTGCGAGCCGTCGGCGAGGGGTTCGCGGTCCGGCGTGAGGGCGGCGGTGAACGGATCGTCGCGAGCGAGGTGGAGGGGTCCGACTGGCTCCCGGTGCGGCACCTCGCCGCAGGCATCGCGCCCCGGCTCGCCCTCGACGACCTCGACCCGTTCAGGGACTGCTTCGACGCTCCGGCCGCGCCCCGCCTGAGCCGGGCGGACGCGGATGCCTGGGCCGAGGGTGTCGGCCGGGCATGGGAGCTGCTGGCGCGGGCCGCGCCCCGGGAGGCGGCGGATGCCGCGGAGAGCCTGACCACGCTGACCCCCCTGGTCGCCGGCCGCAACACGAAGCGGCCGCACGGCCACGGGGCCGTCGGGCTCGAATGGACGGGGGACACCGGGGAGCTCGCACTCGCGTTGCTGCGCGGTCTGCGAAGGGCCAGGTTGCGGGCGCTCCTGGACGTCACGGATCTCTACGCGCTGGACGGCGCCTGGGAGTACCAGCTGCCCTGGGAGCGGAATTCGAAGGTCCCCTTTTCCGGGCTCCTGGCCGGCACATACGAACGCGTGGGACTTTCCCTCCTCGTTCCCGGATTCATGGACGGAGTGCCCGAGGCACTCGACATGATGGACGGGGCGGCCGAACCCACTGTCGGAGGAATGCGGCTGCTGGGCTCGCTCCGTGACGAGGTGAGAGGTGTACATGGGACAAGTGGGATGAACATCCTTGTGAATGCCGTGGATCAAGAACCTGTTCGATGATTCCTGGGTATGGATGACTGAAAAGCGGCGTTGATTGACCGAACGCTGTGGGGGTGGAGCACAGTCCGCTCCGGAATGATGAATTCGCTCGCACCCTCTCCACAGTCCTGGGATGCGGGTGCTCACACAGGACGGGGGTCGTGTGCACGCATGACGCAACAGCGAGCGGACCATCGGCCGTACTTTTTTCTGAGCTACGCGCATACACCGGGGTACGGCGGTGGATCGGACCCAGACATGTGGGTCGAACGGCTATTCCAAGATCTCTGCGGTCATGTGATGGCCATGACCAATCTTCCCGCGGGATCGCCGGCCGGATTCATGGACCGGGAGATACGCTCCGGCGAGGGCTGGTCCGAACGGCTGGGTAATGTCCTGGCCAACTGCCGGGTCTTCGTCCCGCTCTTCTCGCCTCGTTACTTCGCCAGCGAGATGTGCGGCAAGGAGTGGTACGCCTTCGAGCAGCGCGCCATTCACCACCGGGCCCGGTCGAACCAGCCGGCGGAGGCGATCGTGCCCGCGCTCTGGGTTCCGGTGCAGCCGAGCCAACTGCCGGGCCCCGCCGAGCGGTTACAGTTCAACCACCGGGACTTCGGGGACCGGTACGTCAGCGACGGGCTCTACGGGCTGATCAAACTCACGCTCTTCGCCCAGGACTACGAGCAGGCCGTCTACCAACTGGCCAAACGCATCGTCCACGTCGCCGACAGTGTGCAGATCGGCTCGGGCAGACCCCTCGACTTCCGCCTCGTACCCAGCGCCTTCGGTGCGCCGGGCAGCGGAGCGGGCGCCCCGAGGCCCATGCGGATCACCATCGCCGCCCCTACCCGCCACGACCTGCCGGAGGGCCGGAACCCGGAGTACTACGGCGACAATCCGCAGGAGTGGAACCCCTACCATCCGGCCGCCGCCAGACCGCTGGCCTATGTCGCCGAAGAGCTCGTGCGCTCCCTCAACTACCAGGCCGTCATCACGTCGTTCGACGAGGAACCCGGTCAGCGGGAGGGCAAGCAGCCGCCGAGCACCCCCGAGATCCTCCTGGTCGACCGCTGGGCCCTGCGGGACGAGGACCTGAGACGCCGGCTCGCCGCCTTCGACCGGGAGAACCGGCCCTGGGTGACCATGGTCGTCCCGTGGTGCAGGGAGGACCATCAGAGCAGGGCGGCCGAAGCAGAGCTGACCGAGAGACTCGAGCAGACGATGCCGGTCAAGATGCGGCAGGGGCGGGCCTTCTGCCGTGTCGCGGCCAAGGGGGTACCCAGCATGGAGGCGTTCGGCCAGATCCTGCCCCAAGTGGTCGAGGTGGCCGCCCAGCAGTATCTGAGGCACGCCACGGCCTACCCACCGGCCGGTGGACGGCACAGTGAGCGGACGCGGCTGATGGGGCCCATGGGCAACACCCAGTTCATACCCGACATGCACGACCCTGCGACGGATGCGGAGGACGTATGACAGCCGGTCGTGACGGGCGCATCGTCACTTTCTACTCGTACAAGGGCGGTACGGGGCGCACCATGGCCCTGGCCAACACCGCCTGGATCCTGGCCGCCAACGGCAAGCGGGTGCTGGCCGTCGACTGGGACCTGGAAGCACCCGGGCTCCACCGGTTCTTCCATCCCTTCCTCGACCCCTCGACGCTCGGGGCCACCACCGGCGTGATCGATCTGATCACCGAGTACGCCTGGGCCGCGACCAACCCCGCCCAGCGGGCCGACGACTGGCACCGCGACTACGCCCGCATCCAGCCGCACGCGGTCTCGCTCACCCCCGAGGCGCTCGGCTGGGAGTTCCCGAGGGGCGGCACCCTCGACTTCGTCTCCGCCGGACGGCAGAACCGCGAGTACTCCGCGACCGTCTCCACCTTCGACTGGGACAACTTCTACGACCGGCTCGGCGGCGGCCACTTCTTCGACGCCCTGCGGGACGACATGAAGGCCAACTACGACTACGTCCTCATCGACAGCCGTACGGGCCTCAGCGACATCGCCGACATCTGCACCGTCCACCTCCCGGACGTGCTCGTCGACTGCTTCACCCTCAGCGACCAGTCGATCGACGGCGCGGCCTCCGTCGCCCGGCAGATCGCGGAGCGCTACACCGGCCGGCCCATCTCGATCTTCCCCGTCCCGATGCGGATCGACGAGGGCGAGAAGGAGAAGGCCGACGCCGGGCGGGCGCTGGCCCGGCTGAAGTTCGACCGGCTGCCCCGTGACCTCTCGGGCGACGAACTCACCGCCTACTGGGGCGCGGTGGAGATCCCGTACCGCCCCTACTACGCGTACGAGGAGACCCTGGCCACCTTCGGTGACGAGGCGGGGCTCAGCAACTCGCTGCTGTCCGCCTTCGAGCGTCTCACCGCGGTGGTCACCCAGCAGGAGATCACCTCGATGCCCCCGGTGGGTGAGGAGGTCCGGCTGCGCATCCGCGACGCGTTCACCCGGCGCAGGCCCGCGCTGCCCGCCGATCTCTTCCTAAGCTATGTGGCGGAGAACCGCATGTGGGCCGACTGGATCGAATCGGTCCTCACCCGCGCCGGGTTCCGGGTGGTCCCGCGCGACGTCTCCGCCGAGCCCGGACCCGTGGACGCGAACCGCGCCGTCGAGACCGCGACCCGCACCGTCGTCCTGCTCTCCAGCGCCTACCTCAAGTCCCAGCGGGCCGTGGACCTCTGGGAGCGCGCGGTCTCCGAGGACCCCGGTGGCGGGAGGCGTCAGCTGTTGCCGCTCAGGGTCAGCGACGTCCGGCTCTCCGCGCCGTACATCGACCGCAACCCGGTCGACCTGTTCCGGCTGGACGAGGTGCACGCCACCACGGCCCTGATGCGCGCCCTGGACCGGCCGGTGCAGCTCGGCGACGGTATGTCGCCCGGCCCCCGCTTCCCCGGCACCGTGCCGAGGATCTGGAACGCGCCGCCGCGCAACCCCGGCTTCACCGGCCGCTCCCTGGTCCTGGAGCGGATGCGTGACCAGCTCGGCGGTGGCATGGCCGTCGTGCTGCCGCAGCCGCAGACCCTGTACGGCCTCGGCGGAGTCGGCAAGACACAGGTCGCCCTGGAGTACGTGCACCGCTTCATGGCCGACTACGACCTGGTGTGGTGGATATCGTCCGAGCAGATCGACGACGTCGTGGCCAGCCTCGCCGAACTCGCCGTACGGCTGGGTGCCCAGGGCGGCGACGACATGGCGGCAGCCTCGCAGGAAGCCGTGGACCTGCTGCGGCGGGGGGTGCCCTCGGAACGCTGGCTGCTGGTGTTCGACAACGCCGACGACCCGGAGCGCCTCAGCCGCTACTTCCCGCAGGGCGGCTCCGGCCACATCCTCGTCACGTCCAGGAACCAGTCCTGGTCGCAGCACGGTGACGCGCTGCCCGTCGACGTGTTCCTGCGGGAGGAGTCGATCGAGCACCTCCAGCGCCGTGCACCGGGGCTGAGCGACGAGGACGCGGCCCAGGTGGCCACCGCCGTCGGAGACCTGCCGCTGGCGGTCGAGCAGGCGGCGGCGTGGATCGCGGAGACCGCGACCCCGATCGACACCTATCTGGAGCAGTTGGCCCGGCAGGCCCCGGAGGTCCTGGCGCTGAACCAGCCGGCCGGTTATCCGCAGCCCGTCGCCGCCACCTGGAACATCTCCATCGAACGCCTCAAGGAGCGTTCGCCCGCAGCGGTGCGTCTGCTCCAGCTCTGCGCGTTCTTCGCGCCCGAGCCGATCTCTGCCAATCTCCTGTACAGCAAGGAGATGATCGAGGCGCTGAAGCCGTACGACCCCTCGCTCCAGGAGAAGCTGGTCCTCGGCCGGGTCATCCGGGAGATCGGCCGCTTCGCCTTGGCCAAGGTCGACCAGGTGTCGAACTCCATCCAGGTGCACCGACTGGTGCAGGCGGTGATCAGGGCCCAGCTCAGCGAGGAGGAGCAGCGCGAGGCGAGGCATGTCGTCCACCGCATCCTTGCGGGTGCCCGGCCGGACGACGACGAGCCGATCGACAACCCGGAGACCTGGCCGCGCTTCGCCACGATCTGGCCGCACCTCGGTCCGTCGGACGCGCGCAACTGCAAGGACCCGGAGACCCGCAGGCTGCTGATCGACCGGGTGCGCTACCTGTGGAAGCGGGGGGACGTCCGGACGGCGGGCCGGCTCGGGGACGAACTCCGCGACACCTGGCGGGACATGCTGGGCAACCAGGACCTGCAGTACCTCTACCTCTGCTTCCACCTCTCCAACATCCTGCGCACCCGGGGCCGGTACGTGGAGGCCAAGGAGCTCGACGAGGTGACCCTGGGCAGGCAGCGGGAGGTGCTGGGGCCGGAGCACCCCCACACGTACATGACCACCAGCAGCCTGGCCATCGACCTCGGGCTCCTCGGTGACTACGGCAAGGCGATCGAGCTGGCGACCGCGGCGCACGAGGGATTCAGCCAGATCTTCCACGACAGGCATCCCCGGACGCTGGCCGCGGCGAACAACCTGGCGCTGAACCTGCGGAGCGTCGGACAGTACGCCCGGGCCAGGGAGATCGACCAGGACGTCTACGACCTGCGGTCCGAGGTCCTCGGTCCCGAGCACCCGTACAGCCTGTCCTCCGCCATCTCACTGGCACGTGATCTGCGCGAGGTGGGGCGGTACGAGGACTCGGTCGGTCTGCTCAGCCGGACGTACGACGCGTACAAGGCCACCCTCGGCCGGACCTACCCCACCACGCTCAGCGCCGCGAAGAGTCTGGCGGTCTCGCTGCGCAGGGCGGGGCAGCTGGAGGACGCCCGGAGGCTGACGGTGGCCACCCGGGCGAGGTACCGGGCCAAGTACACCGCGGCCAACCCCGAGTCGCTGGCCTGCGACCTCAACATGGCGTCCGACCTGTTCGCCGCGGGGGAGGCCGTCGAGGCCAGGGACACCGCGCAGGAGGTGGTGGACCAGTACATGAACGTGCCGGGGGAGCACCACCCGTACACCCTGGCCGCGCAGAACAACCTCGGCGCCTACCTCGTGGGGACGGGTGCGCACCTGGAGGCGGAGAAGCTGCTGACGCGGGTGGTCGCCTCGATGCGTGAGGTCTTCGGCCGCGAGCACCCGAACACGCTGTTCTGCGTCATGAACCTGGCGAACGCGACGGCCGGGCGGGGCGATCTCGAACTCGTCCTGGAGACGGAGCGGCGGGTCTCGGGCCAGCTCCGTGATGTTCTCGGAGCGCATCACCCGGAGACCCTGGCCATGACGTCGAACCTCGCGGTCACGCTCGGCGCGATGGGACGCAAGGACGAGGCGCTGAGGGTGCGGGCGGAGACGGGGGACGAACTGGCACGCCAGCTCGGCGACGAACACCCGCTCACCCGGATAGCGAGGGACGAGCGGAGGTTCTGGCGCGAGCTGGAGCCGATGTCGGTGTGACGGCAGGGCGGGGCGGCCCGGCGCGGATCCGGGGCGCGTGGTGCTTCGAGGGTGCGCCCCGCACTGTTCGTCTTCCGGCCGGCGGGCGTGTGCCCGGCGGCTGCCGTGGAGGTGTCCGGGGGCGGCACCCCTTTCACCTTCCTCGGCCGGACCTCGGCCTCGGGGCGCCCCCGGGCCGGTTGATCCGGTGGGGCTCCGCCCCCGGAGCCCCACCGCCGGTCAGCCCACCGCGGCCTCCCGTTCGTCCAGCAGCCAGTTGAGCACCTCGGGCAGCACGGACAGCGCGTCGAAGTGCGCCGCCGCCGGTTCCAGCACGGCGGTGGCGCCCGGTATCTGTTCGGCCAGCCACCGGGAGTGGCCCACCGGGGAGAACACGTCCTTCACGCCGTGCCACAGCATCACGGGACACCGGATGTCGGCGGGATCGAACCCCCACGGCCTGCAGAACGCGAGCGCGTCGTCGATCCAGCCGTACGCCGATGTGCGCAGCCCCTCGCGGAAGTTGGCGAGCAGCATCGTGCGGATCCCGGCGTCGTTGACCACGGTGCGGTCGCTGTCGGTCAGCTCCCGGCGCAGGTCGTCCAGGAGCCGGGCGGGGTTCTGCCGGATCTCCGCCGAGCGGCTGATGAAGGATTCCGCCAGCCCGTCCGGGTCCGCCGCCGCCCTGGAGTACGCGAGCACGTTCGAAGCGGCCATCCCGTCGAACCAGTCGAGCCCTTCGGCATCCGGGGGAGCCAGGCTGACCAGGGCGGCGCCACGGGTGACCCGGTCGGGCATCAGCGCGGCGCAGGCCAGAGCGTGCGGTGCGCCGCCGGAACGGCCGACCACGGCGAAGCGTTCCAGGCCGAGGGAGTCCGCGATCGCCCGTACGTCCTCGGCGACGTCCATCACCCGCCGCCCCGGAAGCCGGTCCGAGCCGCCGTACCCCGGGCGGTCGTAGGCGATCAGCTGCATGTTCCGCTGGTAGAGGACCATCCCGCGTGGAGCGGGCCCCAGCCGGCTGCCGGGCATGCCGTGCAGGAGGAACACCGGTCTGCCGCGGGGGTCCCCCTGTCGCTCGACCATCAGATGCCGTCCGTCGGCCACGCGCACCCGACTCCGCACGACGTCCCTCCGCTCATCACCCCGCTCGGTCCGGACACCAACTGCCCGGTCTTTACTGACAGTTCGATGATGACCCATCGGAGTCGATACCGGCACTCCCTGTCGGAACGCGCCGGTGGTGTTTCGGGACGTCCGGGAGCATTCGGTGGTGTTCGGCTTCAGGAGTGCCCTCCACGGCATCCGGACTCCAGGAGTCATTACAGGACAGGACTAGTCCTCACCCGCTGCCGACGGGCCATCGCCCCGGGTGTTCGCGAACGGAACCGACGTGGTGCGACACCCGGGTTGTGGACGCGGCGCGGGCGAACCGTCGTCTTCGTGTGCGCGTCCGGAAGTCGACCTTGTGTGCTATCGGCCGCATCGGAATAGTGGGCGCCCCATCCTCCGTGCTCCGGACACCCCACTTGTCCGTGCACGGCCCCACAGGAGGTCGAAGTTGAAGCACCGACGCATACCCAGGAAGCGTGTGGCCCTGGCCGGATCGGCCGTCCTCGCACTGGTCGCGGCAGGAGTCACGTTCCAGACCGCGAACGCGAGTGACGACGTACCCGAGTTCACCGCGAAGACCCTCAGTGCCCACTCGGCCGGAAGTCTCGCCACCACCCTGGACAAGGCCCTCGGCGGTGACAAGGCGGGCTCGTACTACGACGCCAAGGCCAAGAACCTCGTCGTCAACGTCATCGACGAGGCGGCGGCCGAGCAGGTCCGCCAGGCGGGCGGCAAGGCCAGACTCGTACAGCACACGCTCGCCGAGCTGACGAACGCGCGGCAGATCCTCACCGACAAGGCAACCATCCCCGGCACCTCGTGGGCGGTCGACCCGGTCAGCAACAAGGTGGTCGTCACGGCCGACCGCACGGTCGACGGCGCGGCCTGGGACAAGCTCGGCAAGGTGGTCGACGGGCTCGGATCCAAGGCCGAACTCAAGAAGTCAGCAGGGGAGTTCAAGCCCCTCATCGCGGGCGGCGACGCCATCTGGGGCGACGGCGGACGCTGCTCGCTCGGCTTCAACGTGGTCAAGGGCGGCGAGCCGTACTTCCTGACGGCCGGTCACTGCACCGAGGGGATCACCAGCTGGTCCGACACGCAGGGCGGCGCGGAGATCGGAGCCAACGAGGGCTCCAGCTTCCCTGACAACGACTACGGCCTGGTCAAGTACACGTCGGACGTCGAGCACCCCAGCGAGGTGGACCTCTACAACGGCTCCACCCAGGCGATCACCCAGGCCGGCGACGCGACCGTCGGCCAGACCGTGACGCGCAGCGGCTCCACCACCCAGGTCCACGACGGTGAGGTCACCGCACTGGACGCCACGGTCAACTACGGCAACGGCGACATCGTCAACGGCCTCATCCAGACCACGGTCTGCGCCGAGCCCGGCGACAGCGGCGGCGCGCTCTTCGCGGGCGACACCGCGCTCGGTCTCACCTCGGGCGGCAGCGGTGACTGCTCCGCCGGCGGCGAGACGTTCTTCCAGCCGGTGCCCGAGGCGCTGGCGGCCTTCGGCGCCGAGATCGGCTGATCTCCGGCACTCTTCGGTTCCGGTGAAACGGGCGAGCCCGCTCCCTCGCACGAGGGGGCGGGCTCGCCCGTTCCAGGCGGTGCTTCGGTCCGGGTGGACCTCGTCCTCGACATGGGCGAGCTGGGCGGCGAGGATCTCCTCGAACACGGCGCGACGGTCCGTCCCGAGCGGGATCTCACGGGAGAGGCGGTGCGCAGATGCCGAGGTCCTGACGCACGGCGCGTCGCCTCGCCTCGCCGTGATCGCGTGCCCCGCTGGGGCGTCGACCCGCCAGGTTCTTCTGTGAAGGGGGCCTGAGGCCGCCGCGACGGCGGCCTCAGGCCCCCTGCTTCATGCGGTGGGCGACAGCTCGCCCGCCCTGGCCGGGGCGACGCCGAAGATGTCCACCGCGTGGTAGTACGTCCACGCCGTGCTGTTGCACGAGGTCAGTTTGGCGCCGGAATAGGCGGCACACACGCGCTTGAGGTCCGAGTAGAACGCGGAGTCGATGCGGGACTTGTTCGCGGAGAACGTGCCCGCGGCCTTGTAGTTGCGGTAGCCGAAGTCATGCCGGGCGCAGGCCGTCTGGAACGGGAAGCCGAACGGATTGTCGGGAGAGGTGCTGCAGTAGTCCGTCGACCAGTCGAAGCCGTATGCCGCCCAGGCGCCCTGGTTGTTGCGTGCGGCGTTCCACGCGTTGTAGCTGGAGGCGCTCGTCTGTGTCCAGGAGCTGAGGACCTGCGGCTTGTCCGAGGGGGCAGCCGAAGCGGAAGCGGCAGGTCCGAGGGCGAGCGGGAGCGCCACGGCGATGGCGGCGAACGGGATGGTGAATCGGCGACGCATGAGCAACCTCCGGCGCATGAAAGGGGGTTGTGCCGACCGTGCGCCTCGCGGGTCCCGCGAGGCGCTCCCCAGAATGCCGCCATGAACCTGTCATGACTAGCGACTTCGCCGATCGGTCGCCAGGAGTTCAGCTGTGACCCTTCGCGCGACGGCTCGCCGTGCCGGGGTGTCCACCGTGGAGTGGGCCCTTCTCCGGCCGGCCGTGGAGGGCCTGGCGATGCTCCCGAGGGCCACGCGGCCGGAGGCCGGCCTGCACGAAGCGGCCGCAGAGAACCCGGAGTTCCACCGCCGGCGCCTGGGGGTCTGCTGCGACCTGGCGGGCCGGCGCGCGCGTCGTGCTGCGGATCGCGGGTCGGCCGGTCTCGCCGAGGAGGTGCTGGGCCGGTTCCCGGGCTCAGCCGAGGCGCGAGCTGCCGCCGGAGGCGCCCGCCGCCCGCCGGGGCTCCGTGTCCCGGCGGCGCATCGACAGGAGCAGGGTCAGGGCCGTGCCGACGACTGCCCAGGCGGAGAGCACCAGCAGCGGGCCGGTGACCGCGTTGCCCTTGAAGTACGCGATCGAGCGGGCCACCCAGGTGCCCGCTCCCGGTGGCAGGGCGGGGCCGATCGCCCGCCAGAAGTCCGGCAGCATCGGCAGCGGGAAGGCGCCGCCTGCGCTCGGGTTGCCCGCGATCACGATGAGCAGGACGGCCAGGCCGATGCCGACGATGCCGGTGAGCGCCTCCAGGGCGAGCGTGATCATGCCGACCGCGAAGACGGTCAGGGCGCCCAGGCCGGCCAGGGCCCAGACGCTGCCCGGGAGCGCGCCGAGGACGGGGCCGATGATGACCGCGCCCCCGATGCCGCCCGCGATCGAGTACAGCGCCATGACCGCGGTGCGGATCACCGCGCGCTGCCGGTTGGCCGGCTTGGTGCCCGCACTGATCGCCAGGATCGACGCGCAGAGGTAGCCGCCCACGCACCAGCCCACGACCAGGTAGAACGACGAGAGGCCGTCGAAGTCGTCCGGGGAGGCGGGTGCCACGTCCACGGTCCGTACGGTGCGCTGCCTGGGCCCCTCCGTCTCCTTGATGATCCTGGTGAGCGAGGTGGCCAGCACGGTGCCGCCCCCGGACGCGACGAGCACGGTGTCCGTCGCCCCGGTGGGGCTGACGATCAGGGCGCCGTCGATCTCGCGGTTCTGGATCTGCCGGCGGGCCTCGGCCTCGCCGGAGACAGCGCGCGGGTCGAGCGGGCCGCCCGGCAGGTCATCCAGCTGGGTGACGAGCTGCCCGGACACCTGCTGCGGGGCGACGACCCCGAAGGGGACGTCCGTCGGGTCGGGCCTGTGCAGCGCGCCGACGTACGAGGCGATGAACAGCAGCTGCAGTGCCAGTACACCGACAACCAGTAGCGCGGCCCGGGTGGTGACGGCGCTCTTCACCTCGTCAGCGAAAGTCATGCCCCCACGGTCCGGGGAGTCCGGCGTTCGCGCAGGCGGGGCCGGGCCGAATGGCGGAGAGGTGGCCCACACGCGGTTATCGTACGAACGTTCGAAACTTGGTCTATGGTGGAGAGCGAGGGGGTGGCGAGTACGGATCGGTCCAGGAGGTGCGGATGCCCGGGTTCACGCATCTGCATACCGTTTCCGGGTTCTCCCTGCGGTACGGGGCGTCGCACCCGGAGCGGCTGGCCGGGCGTGCCGTCGAGCGGGGGATGGACGCCCTCGCGCTGACCGACCGCGACAGTCTCGCGGGCGCGGTCCGCTTCGCCAGGGCCTGCGAGAAGGCCGGGATACGTCCGCTCTTCGGGGCGGAACTCGCGGTGGCGCGGCAGGTCGGCGAGGCGGGGCTTACGCACAGACCGCGCACGCCGGTCCGCGGAGGTGCCTTTGTCGATGAATCCGCACCCCGGGTCACCTTCCTCGCCCGGGACGGCGCCCGTGGCTGGGCCGAGCTGTGCAGGCTGGTCACCGCCGCCCACGCCCCCGTCGCCGGCGGCCCGGACGCCGGGCAGCCCCTGGTCGGCCGGGACGCGCTGCCCGCCGAAGGGCTCACCGTGCTGCTGGGACCCGCCTCCGAGGTGGGCGCCGCGCTGGCCGCGGGCAGACCCGACCGGGCCGCCGCGCTGCTAGCCCCCTGGCGGGAGATCTACGGCGACGCCCTGCGCCTCGAAGCCGTCCACCACGGCCGCGAGGGCACCGGGCCGGGATCGCTGCGGCTCGCCGCCCGTACCGTCGGCTTCGCCGCCGAGCAGGGGGTGCGGGCCGTGCTGACCAACGCCGTCCGCTACGCCGACCCCGGGCAGGGCCCCGTCGCCGACGTGCTCGACTCGGCCCGCCGGCTGGTCCCCGTCGACCCGCGCCGTTCCCCCCTGGACAGCGGGGAGCGCTGGCTCAAGGACGCCGGCGCGATGCGGGACACCGCCGAGCGGATCGCCTCCGCCGCGGGGCTCGGACGGGACGCGGGACAGCGGCTGCTCGCGGAGACCCGGCGCACCGCCGACGCCTGCCGCGTCGACCCGGCGGACGACCTGGGTCTCGGCAGCGTCCACTTCCCCGAACCGCACCTCGTCGGCGCCGGCCGGCGCACCGCCCAGCGGGTGCTGGCCTCCCGCGCCGCCGCAGGCATGGTGCGGCACGGCTACGACCGCAGGCGCGACTACTGGGACCGGATGCACCACGAGCTGGACATCATCGCCCACCACGGTTTCGCCTCCTACTTCCTGACGGTCTCCCAGGTCGTCGACGACGTGAAGGGGATGGGCATACGGGTCGCCGCACGCGGCTCCGGGGCCGGTTCCCTGGTCAACCACCTGCTCGGGATCGCCCACGCCGACCCGGTCGAACACGGTCTGCTCATGGAGCGCTTCCTGTCCAAGCGGCGCTTCGTGCTGCCCGACATCGACATCGACGTCGAGTCGGCCCGCCGCCTGGACGTCTACCGCGCGATCATCGGGCGCTTCGGTGCCGAGCGGGTCGCGACCGTCTCCATGCCCGAGACCTACCGGGTGCGCCACGCCATCCGCGACGTAGGTGCCGCGCTCTCCATGGACCCGGCCGAGACCGACCGGCTGGCCAAGGCCTTCCCGCACATCCGGGCCAGGGACGCCCGCGCCGCGATGGAGGAGCTGCCCGAGCTGCGCGCCGTGGCCGGGCGGAAGGAGAAGTACGGCCGGCTCTGGGACCTGGTGGAGTCGCTGGACGCACTGCCGCGCGGCATCGCCATGCACCCGTGCGGCGTGCTCCTCTCGGACGACTCGCTGCTGCGGCGTACGCCCGTCATGCCCACCAGCGGCGAGGGCTTTCCGATGTCCCAGTTCGACAAGGACGACGTGGAACACCTCGGGCTGCTCAAGCTGGACGTGCTCGGCGTGCGGATGCAGTCGGCGATGGCGCACGCGGTGACCGAGGTGAAGCGGGCCTCCGGGCAGGAGGTCGACCTGGACGCCGTGCCGCAGGGCGACCCGGAGACGTACCGGCTGATCAAGAGCGCCGAGACGCTCGGCTGCTTCCAGATCGAGTCGCCGGGCCAGCGTGACCTGGTCGGCCGGCTCCAGCCCGCCACCTTCCACGACCTGGTGGTCGACATCTCGCTGTTCCGGCCGGGCCCGGTCGCCGCCGACATGGTGCGGCCGTTCATCGAGGCCAGACACGGCCGCGCGCCCGTGCGTTACCCCCATCCCGACCTGGAAGGGGCGCTGCGCGGCACCTACGGGGTGGTCGTCTTCCACGAGCAGATCATCGAGATGGTGAACATCATGACCGGCTGCGGACGCGGCGAGGCCGACCGGGTGCGGCGCGGGCTCTCCGACCCCGAGTCGCAGGCCCGGATCAGGGTCTGGTTCGCACAGCGGGCGGCGCGGAGGAAGTACGGCGCCGAGGTGATCGCCCGCGCCTGGGAGATCATCGAGGCGTTCGGGAGCTACGGCTTCTGCAAGGCGCACGCGGTCGCCTTCGCCGTGCCGACGTACCAGTCGGCCTGGCTCAAGGCGCACCACCCGGCGGCCTTCTACGCCGGGCTGCTCACGCACGACCCGGGGATGTACCCGAAGCGGCTGCTGCTCGCGGACGCGCGCCGGCGCGGTGTGCCGGTGCTGCCGCTGGACGTGAACCGGTCGGCGGCCGCCCATCGGATCGAACTGGTGTCTGGCGACAACGGTGACAAATGGGGATTGCGGCTGGCCCTCTCGGACGTCCACGGCATCAGCGAGGCCGAGGTCGCCCGGATCGAGGCCGGGCAGCCCTACACCTCGCTGCTGGACTTCTGGCAGCGGGCCAGGCCCGGGAAACCGGCCGCCGAACGGCTGGCCCAGGTCGGCGCGCTGGACGCCTTCGGCGCCAACCGCCGGGACCTGCTGCTGCACCTGTCCGAGCTCCACCGCGCCCAGCGGAGCTCCGGTTCCGGCGCGGCGGGCGCCCAGCTCCCGCTCGGCGGCGGACACAGGACCGGCACCGTCGGACTGCCCGACCTCAACGACGCGGAACGTCTCAGCGCCGAGCTCGGCGTCCTCAGCATGGATGTGTCGCGCCATCTGATGGGCGATCACCACGCCTTCCTGAAGGAGCTCGGCGCGCTCTCCGCCCAGCGCCTGCGGGAGGCGGGGCACGGGGAGACCGTGCTGGTCGCGGGGGCCAAGGTGGCCACCCAGACCCCGCCGGTCCGCTCCGGGCGGCGAGTCATCTTCACCACCCTCGACGACGGGACGGGCCTGGTCGACCTCGCCTTCTTCGACGACAGCCACGCCGCCTGCGCGCACACCGTCTTCCACTCCTGGCTGCTGCTCGTGCGCGGGGTGGTCCAGCGGCGCGGGGCGCGCAGCATGAGCGTGGTCGGCTCGGCGGCCTGGAACCTGGCGGAGCTGGCCGAACTCCGCCGCACCGGCGGCCTCGACGCGGTCGCGGCACGGCTGGCGCAAGAGCCCGCCCCCGGCGAGGAGGAGGAGCCCGACGACGGCCGCCGCATCAAGCTGCCGACCGGCTACGAGATGAACCCGTGGTCCGATCTCCAGCCGGCCGGCGAAGGGACGCCCACCGGGAGGAAGCTGTGGCACCGGAGCCAGGGGAGCGCGGGATGAACGACCAGCCGGCCGTCCTGTGCCTGCGGTTCCGCCGGATCGGCGGCGGACTGCCGGACAGCGCGGGTTACGAAGGACTGCTCGCCCTCCTCGGGGCGTTCACCCCGGTCGTCGAGGCGGCCCCGCCCGGCGCCGCGCTCGCCGATGTCGGCGGCGCGCTGCGCTACTTCGGGCAGGACGCGGCGGGCCTGGCCTCCGTGATCCGGGTGCGCGCCCTCGCTCTGCACGGCGTGGACTGCGCGATCGGTGCGGCCTCCAACCCGATGCTGGCCAGGATGGCCGCACGGCAGGCGATGCCCGGCACGACCTTCGTGGTGCCCCCCGGCGAGCACGCCGGCTTCCTCGCGTCCAAGCCCGCCGCCGCGCTGGACGGCGTCGGGACGGCGACCGCGCGCACCCTGTGCGGCTACGGGCTCGACTCCGTCGGCCGGATAGCGGCCGCGCCGCTCGCCACCCTGCAGCGGATCACCGGCGTACGGACCGGGCGCGAGCTGTGGGAGCGGGCCAACGGCATCGACCGTACGCGGGTCGTGCCGAACGCCGCCGCCCGGTCGATCGCCGCCGAACGCTCCTTCCCCCGCGACGAGCTGGACCCGGAGCAGCACCGCCGCGCGCTCCTCTCGCTCACCGAGGAGCTGGGGGTCCGGCTGCGCGGCGACGGCCAGGTGTGCCGCTCGCTCGCGGTCTCCGTGCGCTACGCCGACCGGACCGGTTACGCGACGCTGACCCGCAGCCGTACGCTTCCGGAGCCCACCGCGCACTCGGCGGCGCTCACCTCGCTCGCGTACCGGATCCAGGACTCGTTCGCCCTGCAGCGGGCGCGGGTGCGGGGGATCGGGCTGCGGGCGGAGGGGCTTCACGACGCGGAACGCGCCGCCCACCAGCTCACCTTCGACCCGGTGGACGAGCGGGCACGGCGGATCGAGGCGGTGTCCGACAAGCTGCGGGCCAGGTTCGGCCCGGGGGCCGTGAAACCGGGGCGGCTCGCGGCCTGACTCCGGGGCACCGGAATCTTTTACCGACGCGTAACTTCCCCCATGACCTTACCCGTGCGTAACTTGGCATGAGCACGTTGAAAAGACGTCATTCGCTGTGGTCCGGACCGCAGGGCGCACCGACATCGCAACTCCCTTGAGCCGCAAGGAGACCACCCGATGCTGCCCTGGACCCGTGTCCGGCGCTCCCCACGCGCACGCCGCACCCTCGCCGCCCTGCTCCTCACCGTCGCCGCGCTCGTCGCCCCCACGGCGACCGCGACCGCGGCGGAAGCCGCCGCTCCGTCCCGTGGATGGAACGACTACTCCTGCAAGCCCTCCGCGGCCCACCCCCGGCCGGTCGTCCTCGTCCACGGGACCTTCGGGAACTCGGTCGACAACTGGCTGGTCCTCGCGCCGTACCTCGTCAACCGGGGCTACTGCGTCTTCTCGCTGGACTACGGACAGCTCCCGGGCGTGCCGTTCTTCAACGGCCTCGGCCCGATCGACAAGTCGGCAGGGCAGCTCGACGTGTTCGTCGACAAGGTGCTCGGCGCCACCGGCGCGCCCGAGGCCGACCTCGTCGGCCACTCCCAGGGCGGCATGATGCCCAACTACTACCTGAAGTTCCTCGGCGGAGCCGACAAGGTGAACGCCCTCGTCGGGATCGCCCCCGACAACCACGGCACCACCCTTCTCGGCCTCACCCGGCTGTTGCCGTACTTCCCGGGCGCCGAGGACCTCCTCACGGCGAACACCCCGGGCCTCGCCGACCAGATCGCCGGCTCCGCCTTCATCACGAAGCTCAACGCGGGCGGCGACACCGTGCCCGGGGTCCGCTACACCGTCATCGCGACCCGGTACGACGAAGTCGTGACCCCGTACCGCACGCAGTACCTGGACGGGCCGAACGTGCGCAACGTCCTGCTCCAGGACCTGTGCCCGGTCGACCTGTCCGAGCACGTCGCGATCGGGACCATCGACAGGATCGCCTTCCACGAGGTGGTGAACGCCCTCGACCCGGCGCACGCCACCCCGACCACCTGCGCCTCGGTCGTGGGCTGAGGCACGAGGCGGGGCCCCGGAGGTCCGGGGCCCCGCAGTCACCACCGGTCAGGCGCGGTGCGCGCCGCCCGAGGACCGGCGACGGACCGAGACGAACAGGGCGCTCGCCCCGAGGGCCAGCGCGGCGGCTCCGCCCATCGCGAGGTACGAGGTGCTGCTGCTGCCACCCGTCTCGGCGAGGGCCTCGTCCGCCGGGGCCGTGGCCGCGGGGGAGGCGGCGACGTTGTTCGGCTCGGGAGCGTTCGCCCCGGTGTCCCCGGCCGGGGCCGCCTCGGTGACCTCCGCGCCGGTCGAGGCGTCGTCGTCCCCGTGCCCGCCGTGCTCGACGGACGACTGCTCCGCACCCTCGTCGATCTCCTGCTCGGACGGGGCGGACGCGGTGGGCGCCGGGGCGGCCGCGACGGAACCGCTGCCGGACTTCTCACCGCCGAAGACCACGTCGGAGCAGGCGTAGAAGGCCTCGGGGGAGTCCGACCGCTGCCAGACCGTGTAGATCAGCTGCCGTCCCGACGCCTCCGGCACGGTGCCGTCGAAGACGTACGAACCGTCCTCCAGCGTCGGGTCGGTGGCCGTGGCGAACGGCTTCTCCTGGAGGTCCGACCACTTCAGCGGCTGCGACGGGTCGTAGCTCGCCTTGGTCAGGTACAGCTCGAACGAGCCCTTGTGCGGAGCCGTCGCCCGGAACCGGAAGGTGTGGCTGCCCGCCTCCATGGGCGTGGACGGCCAGTCGGCGCGCGGCAGGTCGAGCCCCTTGAACTTGTCGTTGCCCGCGCTGCACAGCTTGCCGTCCGGGATCAACTCGCGGTGGTTGCCGGCGGCGTTGGCGATGTTCACGCCGTTCCAGTCGTACAGCGCCTGGGTCCCGCCCGCCGCGACCGCCGCCTGGCAGGCCGCCGACTTCGGGCTCTCCGGCCCCTCCGCGAAACAGGCCGAGACCCGGCTGACCGGATCGCTCAGCGAACCGTGGGCGGCGGCCGGGGTGGCCGCCAGCCCGGTCAGCGCCAGCGGCGCGACGCCGAGTGCGACGACGGTTCCGGCGACCTTGCGGCGAGCGGTGGTGATGACGGCCATGGTGGTGGTTCTCCTTCGGCGGCACGGCTGTTGACCAGGTCTGGTGATCAGCAAGCTAGCCGCCGCCGGAAGCGGATCCGGGCCGGAGAAGGCGCAGGTGGCGATCGTTATGGCGGACTTAAGGAAGGGTTAGGCGAGGGCTCAGGAAGACCGGCCGGGGAGGCCGCGGTTCGCGGCGCCGCCGTGGGAACGGGTCAGGTCGCCCTCGCAGCGTCCCCTTCACGTGCGGAGCGGACCGGTCGCCCCTTCTCCGGCCAGCTGGCCAGGACGGAGACCTCCGCGTCCGGTGCCAGTCGCAGACCGGCCGCCGTGAGGAAGTCGGGGAGCGCGATCTCTCCGCCGTCGGTTCCGTCGTCCCACATGGTCAGGAGTCTGGAGCCCTCGCCGTCCCACGTGTCGGTGTCCTCGCTCGGATGCTGCTCCACGCTGCCCACTCCGTGCCGGTAACGGAGGTACAGGTACTGGTCGTCCGTCGTCCAGGCATCCCACTGGGAGGGGGAGGCCAGGCAGGTCCTGACGACCTGCGCCAGCGTGACGTCCTCGTGCAGAAGGGCCTCGACGGCGCCGAGGTGCCGGCCGTGGGCGACGACCAGCTCCCCGTCGAGGGCCAGCAGGCGCACCTCGCCGTCGCCGAACCCGATCGTCAGGCCGCACACGTGGTCGACGGCGCCCCGGCGGCAGCGGATCTCCCGGACCGAACGGATCGTCCCGCCCACGAAGTGCGTCAGCGCTACGTCCTGAGGGCCGGACACCACCGAGGTGTCGTCGGTCCAGGGTCGTGCCGTGAGCGACAGCGTGAATCCCTCCGCGTGGAACCGGACGGGCGCCGCCCCCTCGGGATGCAGCCACAGGGCCGGGAGCGGGCGGCTCACCGGTGCGCTCACGCCCAGCAGCCGTACGCCGATCAGGTCGGAGGGGTACAGAGCGTCGTCATCGTCCATCCGCCGATGCTGACAGGCGGTGAGGCACGGCGAAAACGGGTTTTGGACCCGGGGCGCCCCGGGGTGCCCCGGCCCCGAGGTGTGGCGCAACGGGTTCCGGGTGCCCCGGAGCGCCCCGGGCGTCAGACCTGGACGCCCGGCGTGCCGTCCTCCACCACCACGCTCGCGCGGGTGCTGATCGTGGCGCCCGGCTTCGTCACGAAGGGCAGGACGCGGAAGTCGCTCGTCCACCGCTCGCGGTCCACCGTGACGCGTACGTAGCCGCGCTGGCAGTTGAAGAACTTCATGTGCGGGTTCGTCGCGAGGAACCTCTCCCCCTCCGGCGTCATGTCCGCGCCGTCGCCGCCGCTGGTGATCGACGTGCCCACGAACTCCGAACCGACGGTCGCCGACTCCGGGTCGGCGTAGTCGCGCTTGAGGTCCCAGGCGTAGTTCTGGTGGCGGTCGCCCGTGATCACGACCAGGTTGCGCACCCCGCGGGTGTCCGCCTCCGCGAGCAGCCGGTTGCGCTCGGCGACGTAGCCGTCCCAGGGGTCCATGAAGACCTCCGTGGCCGGTCCCGGGTCCAGGTCGGTCTGGCCCATCGGGGCCTGGTTGCCGAGGATCTGCCAGCGCGCCTGCGAGCGGCTGAAGCCCTTGAGGACCCAGTCCCGCTGCCGGGCCCCGAGCAGGGTCCGGTCCGTGTCGAAGCGGTCGTCGCAGTCGGCCGACCTGCCGTCGCCGCACGCCTGGTCGTCGCGGTACTGGCGGGTGTCGAGCATGGTGAAGTCGGCGAGCCGGCCGTAGGGGAGCCTGCGGTACATCTGGACGTCGGGACCCTCGGGCAGCTGGGGCCGGCGCAGCGGCGCGTGCTCGTACAGGGCCTGGAAGGCTTCGGCCCTGCGCCGCAGGAACGTCTTCGGGTCCTCGTCGTTCTCGGAGGTCTCGCCCGCCCAGTTGTTCTCCACCTCGTGGTCGTCGAACGTCATGATCCACGGGAAGTTGCCGTGCGCCTCGCGCAGCGGGGCCTCGGACTTGTAGAGGCCGTACTGGAGGCGGTAACGGGCGAGGTCGAGGGTCTCCGTGTGGAACTTCGGATCGGTCGTCACGCCGCGCTTGTTCGTCTTGAGGCCGTGCTCGTACAGATAGTCGCCGAGGTGCACCACCAGGTCCAGGTCCTCCTGCGCCATGTGCTGGTAGGCCGTGAAGTAGCCGTCCTGCCAGGCCTGGCAGGACGCGAAGGCGAACTTCAGCTCGCGCGGGTCGGCCGAGGGGGCCGGGGTGGTGCGCGTACGGCCCACGGGGGAGATCGCGGAGCCGGCCTTGAAGCGGAACCAGTACGTGCGGTCGGGAGCGAGCCCGTGGATCTCGGGGTGGACGGAGTGCGCCAGTTCGGGAGTCGCGACGACGCTTCCGCGGCGTACGACCCGGCGGAACCGCTCGTCGAGCGACACCTCGTAGTGGACACGGACCGGCTTCGCCGGCATGCCGCCGAGGCCGTCCTGTGCGAAGGGTTCGGGAGCCAGGCGGGTCCAGAGCACGACGCCGTCCGACGTCGGGTCGCCCGAGGCGACACCCAGGGTGAACGGGTCGCCCTTCAGCGTGGGTGCGGCGAACGCGGACTGTGCCTCCCACGCCCCCGTTCCGAGCATCAGCGCGGCGGCTGCCGCCCCGCCGAATCCGAACATCTGCCTGCGGGACACGGAATTCGCGACCACGGGTTACGCCCTCCTCGGTTGATCTGCGCCAACCTCGGACACGCTGCCGGGAATTGATGTCATGCTCACACGCAGCGTATGGCCGGGGGCCGAGCGTTACGTGAACAGGACAGCTATGCGGTGAACGGCTCGGGGACCGCCGGGGCAGGGGACACGCCCCCTGCCCCGGCCGGTCTCAGGACACCGCTCGGTAGCGGCGCTCCGGCCGGCCCGTCCCGCCGTAGCGCAGAGACACCTCCGCCCGGCCGGTCTCCGCGAAGTACTCCAGATAGCGGCGCGCGCTGACCCGGGAGAGGGCGCCCGCCTCGGCGCACTCGGAGGCCGACAGGCCGTCCGGGTGCTCGCGCAGGACGCGTTCGACCAGGTCCGCGGTGTGGGCCGCCAGGCCCTTGGGGAGCTCGCGGGAGCCCGGGGGGCGGGTACCGAAGATGCGGTCCACATCCTCCTGGCGGGCCTCCTGGTGGGCCTCGTCCAGCGCGTCCAGGCGGCTGCGCAGTGAGGCCACGTGCTGCAACTGCTCCTGGAGGGCCGAGCGGTGGAACGGCTTGATCAGGTAGTGCAGGGCGCCCGCCCGCAGCGCGGCCCTGACCACTCCGGCATCGCGGGCGGCGGTGATGAAGAGGGCGTCCGCGCTGTGGGTGCCGCCGTCCCGCTCCTCCGCCGCACGCAGCTCCCGCAGGACCTCGATCCCGTCCATGTCGGGTAGGTAGATGTCGAGCAGGACCAGGTCCGGCCGCGTGCGGCGGGCCGCACGCAGGGCCTCGGCGCCCGTGTGGGCCACGCCGACGACCGTAAAACCGTCCAATGCGGACACATACCGGCTGTGCAGCTTCGCGACCATGAAGTCGTCGTCCACCACCAGCACTTTCGTCACGCGGCCACGGTAGGGCGCGACCACAACGACCACAACGTCCATTGGTTCCGGAAAGGCGACAGGTCGTCGACGCGCAGGCAACATGTGGGCCACCTCACACGGGACCACACCCGTACACGTAGAGCTCGAAAGGCGGCATCCGGTGCGACTGCGCACTCCACTCGCCCTGTTCGGGGCAGCGCTGCTGGTGCTCGTCGGGCCGCCGCTGCTGTCCACCGGCAGCGGTTCCGACACCGGCACGCAGATCCCCGGACTGCGCTTCATGGTCCCCAACACCCCCGGCGGCGGCTACGACATCACGGCGCGCACCGCGGCGAAGAACGCGGAGGACGCGGGGCTCACCCACGGCATCGAGGTGTTCAACCTGCCCGGTGCGGGCGGCACCGTCGGCGTGACCCGGCTGGCCGCCGAGCACGGCAACGGCAAGCTCGCCATGTCCATGGGCCTCGGTGTCGTGGGCGCCGTGCACACCAACAAGTCGCCCACGACCCTCGGTGACACGACCCCGATCGCCCGGCTCACCGAGGAGCAGGACATCGTCGTCGTCGCCAAGGACTCCCCCTACAGGACGATCGGCCAGCTGCTCACCGCCTGGAAGAAGGACCCGGGGAAGATCCCGGTGGGCGGCGGCTCCTCGCCCGGAGGGCCCGACCACCTGGCGCCGATGCTGATGGCGAAGGCCGCCGGGATCGCACCCAGGCAGGTCAACTACATCCCGTTCGACGGCGGCGGCGAACTGCTCGCCTCGATCCTCGGCAACAAGGTCGGCTTCGGTGTCTCCGGCGTCGGCGAGTACCTCGACCAGATCGAGGCCGGTGAACTGCGGCTGCTCGCCGTCACCGGTCCGAAGCGGGTCCCGGGCCTCGACGCGCCCACCCTCCGCGAGGCCGGCCTCGACACCGACTTCACCAACTGGCGCGGCATCGTGGCCCCGCCCGGCCTCTCCGACGCCGAACGCGACAAGCTCGTCGGCCTGGTCAGCGAGCTGCACGACTCGAAGCAGTGGCGGGACTCCATGAAGAAGAACGGCTGGGACGACGCCTTCCTCACCGGTGACGACTTCGGTGACTTCCTGGACGCCCAGGACCGCCGCGTCGCCACCGTCCTCAAGGAGCTGGGACTGTGAGCGACCAGAACATCCCCACCCGGCCCACCGGCGCGCGGACCTGGCTCCGCGAGCACTCCGAACTCGGTGTCTGCGTCCTGCTGCTCGTGCTCGGCGTCCTCGTCCTGACCGACGCCCTGACGATGAGCGTGGACATCACCCAGCGCGGCCCCGTCGGTCCCAGGACCGTCCCGGTCGCCGTCGGCATCGGGCTGCTGGCCGTCGCCGTGCTGCTGGCCGTCGACGTCCTGCGAGGCGGCCGCGGTGAGGCGGAGGCCGGCGAGGACGTCGACCTCGACGAACCCGCCGACCGGCGCACCGTCGCCCTGCTCACCGGTGTCTTCCTCGCCTTCGCCGCCCTCATAGGCCCGCTCGGCTTCCCCGTCTCCGGCGCCCTGCTCTTCTGGGGCTCGGCCTACGCGCTGGGCAGCCGCCACTTCGACCGCGATCCGCTCATCGCGGCCGGACTGTCCCTGGTGACCTACTTCGTCTTCGACAACCTGCTCGGGGTGCCCCTCCCGGGCGGCCCGCTGATGGGGGTGCTCTGACCGATGGATTCCCTCAACTCCCTCATCGACGGCTTCGGCACGGCGCTCACGCCGGTCAACCTGCTCTGGGCCGCGCTCGGCGTCCTGCTCGGCACCGCGATCGGTGTGCTCCCCGGCATCGGCCCCGCCATGGCCGTGGCGCTGCTGCTGCCGGTGACGTACGGACTCGAACCGACCGGCGCCTTCATCATGTTCGCCGGGATCTACTACGGCGCGATGTTCGGCGGCTCCACCACCTCGATCCTCCTCAACACCCCGGGGGAGAGCGCGGCCGTCGTCGCCGCGATCGAGGGCAACCCGATGGCGAAGGCCGGGCGCGGCGCACAGGCGCTCGCCGCCGCCGCCATCGGTCACTTCGCCGGCGGCATGATCGGCACGATCCTGCTGGTCGTCCTCGCCCCCACCGTCGCCTCGCTCGCCGTCGACATCGGCGCCCCCGACTACTTCGCCATCATGGTGCTGGCCTTCATCGCCGTCACCTCCGTCCTCGGCTCCTCCCGGATCCGCGGCCTCGCGTCGCTCCTCATCGGCCTCACCATCGGCCTCGTCGGCCTGGACCAGATGACGGGCCAGCAGCGCCTCACCTTCGGCTCGCTCCAACTGGCCGACGGCATCGACGTGGTGATCGTCGCCGTCGGACTCTTCGCCATCGGGGAGGCCCTCTGGGTCGCCGCACACCTGCGCCGCACCAGCGGGAAGCCGATCCCCGTCGGCCGCCCCTGGCTGGGCAGGTCCGACGTACGACGCACCTGGAAGTCCTGGCTGCGCGGGCCCCTCATCGGCTTCCCGTTCGGCGCGATCCCGGCGGGTGGCGCGGAGATCCCCACCTTCCTCTCCTACGTCACCGAGAAGCGGCTCTCCCAGCACCGCGACGAGTTCGGCAAGGGCGCCATCGAGGGCGTCGCCGGGCCCGAGTCGGCCGCCTCCGCCTCCGCCGCCGGAACGCTCGTCTCCATGCTCACGCTCGGTCTGCCCACCACGGCCGTCGCCGCCGTCATGCTGGCCGCCTTCCAGCAGTACGGCATCCAGCCCGGCCCGCTCCTGTTCGAACGTGAACCGGAGCTGGTCTGGGGCCTGATCGCCTCCCTCTTCGTCGGCATGGTGCTGCTGCTCGCCCTGAACCTGCCCCTCGCGCCGCTCTGGGCGAAGCTGCTGCGCATTCCGCGCCCCTACCTCTACGCGGGCATCCTGTTCTTCGCCGCCGTCGGCGCCTACGCCGTGGGCGGGGAGGCCGTCGACCTGGTGATCCTGCTGGTCATCGGGCTGATCGGCTTCGGGATGAGGCGGTACGGCCTGCCGGTGCTGCCCGCGATCATCGCGGTCATCCTCGGCCCGTCCGCGGAACAACAGCTGCGGCGCGCCCTCCAGATCAGCGACGGCAGTGTGACCGGACTGGTCAACACCCCGTTCTCCGTGACGGTGTACGTCATCGTCGCGCTGATCCTGCTGTGGCCTCTGGTGAGGAAGGGGCTGGGGCGAAACCGGGCATGACGGACTGTCGGTGGCGGCTGAGAGAATCGCGGACATGACCACGATCGACTGGGACGCCGCCGCCGACTCCTTCGACGAGGAACCCGACCACGGCCTCCACGACCCGGTGGTCCGCAGCGCATGGGCGCGACGGATGGAGACCTGGCTGCCCACCGCGCGCTCCGCGGTCCTCGACCTCGGATGCGGTACGGGCAGCCTGGCCCTGCTCGCCGCAGGCCAGGGGCACCGCGTCACCGCCGTCGACCGCTCGGCCCGGATGGTGGAGCAGGCGCGGGCCAAGCTTGCCGGGACGGGCACAGAGGTGTTCGTCGGCGACGCGGCGCGTCCCCCGGTCGGCAAGCAGCGGTTCGACGTGATCCTCGCCCGGCACGTCGTGTGGCTGCTGCCCGACCCGGCGGCCGTCCTGCGGCACTGGTTCTCGCTGCTGCGGCCCGGCGGGCGGCTGGTGCTCATCGAGGGTGTGTGGAACGGCACCGGGATCTCCGCGGCCGGCCTCACCGCACTCCTCGCCGAGCACACGGAGCGCGTCCACCACGAGCCTCTCTCCGGGGACTCCCGGCTCTGGGGCAAGGAGGTCGACGACGAGAGGTACGCCCTGGTGGCCCGCGCCGAGCCGCCGCACCGTCACACCGAGGTCGTCGACGTCCACCTCATCCTGCGCAGGGGCTCCGACGTGCTGCTCGCCCGGCGGGCCGGCACGGGCTACGCGGACGGGCTGCTCCACGTCCCATCCGGTCACGCGGAGGACGGCGAGGACGTCCGGGCGGCGATGATCCGGGAGGCGGCGGAGGAGATCGGGGTCGAGCTGGACCCCGACGAGCTCCGGGTGGCCCTGGTCATGCAGCACAGGGGACCGGGCGGCAACCCCAGGATGGGCTGGTTCTTCGAGGCGGACCACGACCCCGCGCGCCCGCCCCGCAACGCGGAGCCGGACAGGTGCTCCGAGCTGGACTGGTTCCCCCTGGAGGCACTGCCCGACGACATGGTGGCGTACTGCCGTGCGGGGCTCGACGGTTACCGCGCCGAGCAGCGCTTCCTGATCCACTGGCACGAGGACTCCGACACCGTCGCGTACACACCGCGAGGCACCCGGCGCGCCGTCCCGCTGCCGGTCGCGGCGGCCCCCACCGGGCGGCTGCACCACATCGAGCTGTGGGCACCCGACCCGGCCGAGGCCGAGGCGGAGTGGGGCTGGCTGCTCGGACGCCTCGGCCACGCCCCGTACCAGCGCTGGGCGGGCGGCCGGAGCTGGCGGAGAGGCGACAGCTATGTGGTGGTCGGGCACACCCCCGACCTGGCCGGCGGCGGACACCCCACGGTGCGCCCCGGCCTCAGCTGCCTGGCGTTCCACGTCCGGGACCGTGCCACGCTCGACGCCCTGCTGGCGGACGCCCCAGGGCACGGCTGGCAGCCTCTGCCGACCGGCCTCCCCCCGTACGCCGATGAGAGCGGGCCCTGCGCGGCCCGCCTGGCGAACACGGCGGGGCAGGAGGTGGAGCTGGTCGCGCCCTGGAGCTGAACGGCTCCGGTGATACGCCGAGTCGCGCGTCGGAACCGGAGGGCAGGCCCCCTTCCGTCCCGCGACCGCACGGCCCTCACGGAGCGGGGAGACTGGACGCCATGAGGCATCCGGTGGAGGAGTGGTGGGACGAGGCGTGGGCGCGCACCCGTCTCGTCGAGGTGCTGGCCGGTGGAGAGGGCCCGGAACCACTGGACGAACGGGCTGTGCTCGCGCGGATCGACTCCGCCGAAGCTCTGGAGGAGCTGAGGGCACTGTCGACGCGGGGCACCATCGAGGACGACCGCTGCCGCTGCCCGGGCAGCACGACTCTCGCTCTCCGTGACGGCGAGGGGCAGTCGCTCGGACGGGCGAGCCTGCACGGGCACGACGCCCTGCTGTGGGAGGGCGGCCGGTTCTGCGGCAACCTCGGCCTCGCCGACCCGGCCGGGTTCCTGCTCCTGCTGGCCCGGCAGGGGACCGCCAGGCGGCTGGCCCTCCTCTCCACCCGGCTCGCGTACGCCCTGGACCTGCGTGAGGGGCGGCCGCAGTTCCGGCAGGCGGGCCGCGGGCCGCACGGGGCGGGGCTGCTGGAGGCGCGCCGCGTGCCCGGCGTGCTGCGCACGCGGTTGAGGGAGGTGCCGGGGCGCGAATGCGCCGATCTCGACGCGCCGCGCGTGGACGAGCTGCGCGGACTCCTGGCCGAAGCCGAGCCGGACGGACACCGGCGCGCGCTCGCCCTGCTGGCCTGGCTGGGCAGGCTGCCGGAGCCGATGGAGGCCGGGTGGGGCGAGGGCGTCCTCGTACGGGCGCTGCTGTGCGGCCTGGACCCGGTCGCGGCCGCTGCCGGCAGCGGCCGGAACGACGATCCCCACCTCGTGCTGGGGCTGCTGCGGTGGGCGGACAGTGTGCGGACGCCGGAGGAAACGGCCACGGAGACGGACGCCGGGGCGCTGGCCGACCTCGTCGCCCCGGTGCTGCGCCGCTACCTGCCCCCTGAGCCCGTCCGTGTGGCGGCTGAGCGCCCGTCAGGCCTGGACCACCCGCCGGTGCTGCCGTAGCGGGTAACACCGGGCCGGCGACGGCCACGGTGTGTCACCCGCGATCCACCGGGACCGGCCACCGCAGGCGGCGCCGTTCGGTGACGAGCGTGGCGACGGGCACGAGGGACACGAGGACGGCCGCCCAGGCGTGCCAGGCCGCCACGCGGAGATCACGGCAGCGGCGAGCTGCGGCAGCACCAGCAGGACCGTGACCCGGCCCGGCACGGGGACGATCACCTGAGCCTTGTCGGCCGGTGTCGAGAAGACCGTGCGAAGGCCGATCAGGACGACCACCGCCAGGACGGCGAGCACCCAGGAGTGCGCGGCCAGCGCCCAGGGGGTGGCCACCCGGGCGACGAGCTCTCAAAAATGCCTGAGTGCGGGCCCTCCCGCCATCGGGCGGGCCCGCACCCCGCTCAGGTGACGAGCCCCGTCAGCCCCTCGGTGCGGGCGAGGTGTTCCAGCTCGTCGAGAGCCCGGACCGCCGCCTCCGCCGCCGACGGGTCGCGGTCGGCCAGGCCGCTCTCCTCGAACTCGTCCTCGTCGAGCCGCAGTACGGACGAGCCGTCCGCCGACACCCACAGATCCAGGTCCAGGTCCTCGACCAGGAGCTCGGCGCCCCGCAGCACGGCGGGCCGGGTGATGTCGCAGTACCAGCCCTTCAACCGCCCGCCAACGGTGCGCACCTCCTTCACCGCATACCACCGGTCACGCCAGTAGTGCTCGGTGAGGACATCGCCCGGCTCGAACCGTACGAACCCGAAGTCACGGGCGTGCGGCGCCGCCCAGGGGGCGCGGACGGTGATGCGGGTGCCGTCGTCGCGGACGAGGCCCGCCGGGTAGCGGATCTTGGTGCTGCCCGCCTTGACCAGGTTGACGGACAGGGCGTTCTCAGGGGAGCCGGCGGACATGACTCACCTCCGTGGCACAGATCTCGTAGCCGAACCAGCGGTTGACCGCCAGCATCGGACCGTTGTCGGCGTCGTTGCCGGTGTAGGCGTCCGTGTATCCGGCGGCGCGCGCCCGGTGCAGCGAGTCGCACTTGGCGAGCTTCGCCAGCCCCCTGCCCCGGAAGGCGCGCAGGGTGCCGGTCATGGCCGACGAGTAGCGGGTGAGACCGTCGGTCATCGCCGCGCTGAACGCCGCGATCCGCCCGTCCACCGTGACGACGGTGGTGAGCGCGTGGTCGAAGCCGGGCCGCCGCCAGGTCGTGGCCAGCCAGTCCTCGTAGTCGGAGAACTCCACCGGGACGTCGCTGGGCTCGTCCGCGGTCGTCTCCGCGTCGGCCTCGAACATCGGGCGCGGATCGTCCTCGAAGTCGGCGGCCGTGAGCAGCTCCACTCCGGCAGGGAGTTCCGGGAGCGGGGGCAGGGCGCCCTCCGCCAGGCCGAGACGGAGGAAGTGCGCCGGCCTGCGCGCCGCATAGCCGCGCTTCTCGGCGAACGCGCGGTTGCCCGGTTCGTCGAGCACCCAGGTGTAGACGGCGGTCGCGCCCATGTCCGTCAGATGCTCCTCGCCGGCCCGCGCCAGGAGCGACCCCGCGCCCCGGCCCGTACTGTCCGGACGTACGTACGGATTGCAGAACCCCTGGCCCGGCACCGGGCTCTCGTGGGAGATGCCCACCTGCGCCGTCCCGATCACCTCGCCGTCCTCCTCGGCGACCAGCAGCCGGTAGTGCCGGCCGGGGTGGGCGTCGGCCAGGTCGCTCAGGACCTGCTCCGGAGTCGTCACCATGTAGGGCAGCGCGGCACGCCTCACCCGCACCCAGGCCTCCGCGTCGGAGGGCCGGAAGTCACGCACCATCACCGTCATGCGCCGGACGGTACGCGGGCGACCCGCCCGGTCGCCTCCGAATTTCCGGCGGTGGGGGAGAATCGGCCCGTGACCCTGAAGATCGCCGTTGACCCGGACTCCGCCACCGCTCCCTACGAACAGCTGCGCGCCCAGCTGTCCGAACAGGCCCGCTCCGGCGCCCTGCCCGTCGGCTACCGCCTTCCCACCGTGCGCGGCCTCGCGGGGGAGCTGGGTCTCGCCGCCAACACCGTGGCGAAGGCCTACCGTGCGCTGGAGGGGGACGGGGTGATCGAGACGCGAGGGCGTAACGGGACGTTCATCGCCGCCGCGGGCGACGCGGCGGCCCGCCACGCGGCGACGGCGGCGCAGGAGTACGCCGAGCAGGCCCGGCGCCTCGGCCTCTCCAGGGCCGATGCGCTGGCCCTGGCCGAGGACGCCGTACGGGCGGCCTACGCGCGGTAGCGCGGCCGGACAGAGGTCAGCCTCGGAGGTACAGAAGGTACAGCCCGAGGTACAGCCTCAGAGGTACAGCCCCGCGTCCGCCCCCGCGTCCTGCTTCGGCACGGACGCGGGACCGTTGCCCCGCCGCAGGGCGTACAGCTCGGCGAGTGTCGCACCCTCGCGGCCGAGCCCTTCCTCCGTACCCAGCCAGGAGACCGACTCCGCACGGGTCAGCGAACCCACCTCGATCCGGGCGAGGCAGCGGCCCGGCCTGACCACCGCGGGGTGCAGCCGCTCCAGATCCTCGTTGGTCGTCACCCCCACCAGCACGTTGCGGCCCTGACCCAGCAGACCGTCCGTCAGGTTGAGCAGCCTGGACAGCGCCTGCCCCGCCGTGTGCTTCGCCTCGCCGCGGATCAGCTCGTCGCAGTCCTCCAGGAGCAGCAGCCGCCAGCGCCCCTTCGCCGAACCGTCGTCCTCACCGATGGCGATGTCCATCAGATAGCCGACGTCGTTGAAGAGCCGCTCCGGATCCAGCACGCAGTCGACCTGGCACCAGTCGCGCCAGGACCGGGCGAGGGTGCGCAGCGCCGAGGTCTTGCCGGTGCCGGGAGGTCCGTGCAGCAGGAGCAGCCGGCCGGAGATGTCGTCGGGGGTGACCTTCATCAGCCGGTCCATCGCATCGGCCACCGGGGCCGTGTAGTTGGACCGGACCTCCTCCCAGGTGCCGGCGGCGATCTGCCGGGTGGTGCGGTGCGGGCCGCGGCGCGGGGAGACGTACCAGAAGCCCATGGTCACGTTCTCCGGCTGGGGCTCCGGCTCGTCCTGGGCCCCGTCGGTCGCCTCGGACAGGACCTTCCGGGCCAGCTCGGCGGTGGTGGCGGTGACCGTGACGTCGGCACCGCGGTTCCACCGCGAGATCAGCAGCGTCCATCCGTCGCCCTCCGCGAGGGTCGCGCTGCGGTCGTCGTCACGGGCGGACCTCAGGACCTCGGCGCCCGCGGGCAGCAGGGTCGCCCCCGACCTGACGCGGTCGAGGGAGGAGCTGTGGGAGTACGGCTGCTCGCCCGTCGCGAAGCGGCCCAGGAACAGCGCGTCCACGACGTCGGACGGCGAATCGCTGTCGTCGACGTTGAGCCGGATCGGCAGGGCGGACTCGGGGTTGGCAGACATGGCGCCCATGATCCGGTACGGCGGCGCCCCGCGCACCCAGGTTTCGGGAGCTGCCCATGGGGTCTCCCGTCCGGATCCGGACGGGAGACCCCGCGGAGCGGGGGCCTAGTCCGGTGCGCCGGCCGGCCGGGAGCCCCGGAGCCCGCGGCCCACCCTGCGCGCGCCGCGTACGACGGCGAACCCCTTGGTGAGCGCCCGGTCCACCGCGAACGCCCGTGCGACAGCGCGGCCCTCGACCAGCCGGGCGAACTCGGCGGCGCCCGTACCCCGGCGGACGGTCATCCGCTCCAGGGCGTACGGCCCCTGGCGGCGGCGCGCCAGGGCGTTGCCCACGGCGAGAGCCTGGGCGAAGCCCGCCGCCCGCACCGACCGTCGCACCCGGCGCGTGGAGTAGCCGTAGGGATAGGCGAAGGAGGCCGGCGGAGCGCCCAGTTCGGTGGTGACGATCTCCCGGCACCGCACGGTCTCCGCCCGCAGGGCCGTCCCGCCGAGCTGGTCCAGCTGCGGATGGGTGTGGCTGTGGCCGCCGATCTCCACACCCGTGGCGGCGAGTTCACGCACCTGGCCCCAGTCGAGCATGGTGTCCAGGGCGCCGCCCTCGTCGTACGCCCCCCGCAGCCAGCCGGTGGTGACGAAGACGGTGGCCGCGAAGCCGTGCTCGGCGAGCACCGGCAGCGCGTGCCGGTGCACTCCTTCGTAACCGTCGTCGAACGTGATCAGCACCGGTCTGGGCGGCAGGGGCCGTCCCGTGCGCCAGTGCTCACCCAGCGCGGCCGTGGTGAGCGGGGTGAACTCGCGCCGGGCCAGGATCTCCATCTGCGTACGGAAGGCCCCCGGCGACACCGAGAGGCCGTACACGCCGTCGGCCGGACGGCGGCCGACGGCGTGGTACATCAGGATCGGCACGGCCCAGCTCACCGGACCTCCTCGCGAGCGGCCGCCGGTCCGATCACCGGTACGTCGAAGGACGCGCCGTCGCGCCGGACGCGCACGCTCCCCACCGCGTAGCCGGCCGCCGCCGTCAGCACTCCCGCCACGACCGCCCCGGCGCGGCCCGCTCCGCCGGGGCGGCCGAGCAGGAAGTCCCGCACGCCCCGCAGCACCCCCGCCGGGAGCACCCGGGTGGTGTAGCGGCGCTCGGACTCCAGCCCCCTGCCCGCACCGACGCTCCGGGCGACGAGCGCCTTGGAGAGCCCCTCGGCGTACGTACGGGTACGGAAGTAGCCGAAGCGCTCCCTCGCCCGGGGGACCTTGTGATGGATCAGGGCGCGGTCGTCGACGAGCAGGACGGCGTGGGGGAGTGCGCGGCTCAGCCGGATGCACAGCTCGGTCTCCTCACCGCCCAGCGGCCGCTTGTCCCCGTCCCGGCCGATGCCGGTGGCGAAGCCGCCCGCCGCGTCGAAGGCCGTACGCCGGAACGACGCGTTGCCACCGAGGACGTTGCGGACCCGGACCGTGCCGGGCGGCAGACCCCGGTAGGTGCACCCGACGACCCAGTCGAACTCCTCGGGGAACCAGAGCGGCCTGCGGCCAGAGGCCCACGACGGCAGGGTCCGGCCGCCGACGGCCATCACCTCCGGATCGTCGTAGCCCTTGTCGAAGTGGCGCAGCCAGTCCGGATCGGCCACCGCGTCGTCGTCGAGGAAGGCGACGATCGCGCCACGGGCCGCGGCGATGCCCGTGTTCCGGCCCGCCGACAGACCGCGGGGGCCCGCGTTCGCGAGCACCCGCACCTCCGGGCGGTCCCTGTACTCGCCGACCAGACGGCTCAGCAGCGCCGGATTGTGGTCCACCACCAGGAGGATCTCCAGCGCGGGCAGGGACTGCGCACGGACGGACGCGACGGCCTCGCGGATGTCCTCCCGGCGTTCCTCGGTGTAGACGCAGACGACGACGGAGAAGTCGCGCGGGCTCACAGCGCCTGTCCCCGGCCTGTCACGGCCGGCACGGCCGCCGCCCGTCGCCCGCCGCGGCGCACGCCCTTCTCCCTGAGGATCACCCTGAGCACCCGGAGCCCGTCCCGTACGGCGCTGAGGTTGCTGACGCCGTGGATGCGGTTGTACTCGTGGCTGGGCACCTCCTGGACCCTGAGACCGGCCTTGACCACCCGGATGTTCATCAGGGTCTCTATCTCGAAGCCGGTGCAGTCCAGGGTGATCCTGTCCAGGCAGTGCTTCCAGAAGGCGTTGTAGCCGTAGCAGAGGTCGGTGTAGCGGGCCCCGAACTTGCGGTTGACCACCGTGCACAGCGCCCAGTTGCCGAGCTTGCGGACGGGCGTCATGTCGTCCGTGCCGCCGCCGTTGGCGAAGCGGGAGCCCTTGGCGAAGTCGGCACCGCCGACCAGGGCGGAGACGTAGCTGACGATCTCCTCGCCGTCCGCCGAGCCGTCCGCGTCGACCATGACGATGATCTCGCCGGTGCAGGCGGCGAAGCCGCTGATCAGGGCGTCGCCCTTGCCCTTGCCGACCTGCTTGACGACCACGACGTCCGGCCGGAGTTCACGGGCCACCCGGACGGTGTCGTCGGTCGAATTCCCGTCCACGAGCACGACTTCATGAATCCAGTCGGGCAGCGTCCTGAACACATGGGGAAGATTCTCCGCCTCATTCATGGCGGGGATCACGACACTTACCGGCGGCGCTATCGCGAGATGCGAAGAGATCGGACGGTATTCGCTCTCCATTCGAGCGGCTTCGGTCTCTTCGGCGGCAGATCTGATCGAAGAAGGCAGAACTGAACTCATGAGTCTTTTCCCTCTCGTCCGGTGGACGGCCCGCCCCCGGGCTGTCCGGATAAAGGTCCGGTTCGAAAGGGGGGTTCTCACCCCGGCCATGACGGTACGGAACTCCGAGCAGGCGTGATGAGGTGGCACAACTGGCCGCGCGACGACCGGCTCGTTCGAGTACGGCCGCGGGCACGGCACCCCCCTACCGTGCCCCGCTCCGGTATCCACCGCGGCTTCCTGAGCCCTCCCCTGGAGCCGCCTGCGTGATGGACCGTTACGGGTTGATCTACAACGGTATTAACGATTGGAACTGTATGGCAAGACACGCAAGGACGTCTCGCTCTTTTCAGACTTTGACGGAACTGTCACATTCGGCTGCGGAATTGACGCCTCCTATTTCCCGGCAGCCGGGCGTGAAGTGCGCGGCCGTGGTCGCGAAGAGGTGAAAGGGCGTGCAAGAGGCGCGCGGTGGTGAATTGATGCCGCCGGGTGCCGGTGCGGCGCTCGCCCGGGTCCCGCGGTCGGGCGCCCGCCGGAACGGCCGGCCTGCCTGCCCCGACTGTCCCTGTCTCATGGCTGATGATCCGCATTGGCGACTTTGCCCCCCAGCGCGCCGGATGCCGGATTTCAATGTGACGTACCGGCAGGGGGGCGTCAAGAAGACGTTGTCGAAGCTTCTTGGCATGCACACTTCCGGAAATCGGGGCGGTACTGCTACCACGGAGTAGGCAGAGATCCTGCCCAAGGAGGTTCCATGAAAATGTCCAGACTCGTGGCGTTCTCGTCCTCTCTCCTGCTCGGCACCGTTCTCGCTCTGACCGGTGCGGGCGTCGCCCAGGCCCAGGAATCCGCACAGTCCGTCGACTATGTGGCCCTGGGTGACTCGTACTCATCCGGTGTCGGAGCCGGCGCCTACGACAGCGCGAGCGGCGACTGCAAGCGCAGCACCCGCGCGTACCCCGTCCTCTGGAAGGCGGCCAACAACCCCTCCTCGTTCGCCTTCACCGCGTGCTCGGGAGCCAGGACGGGCGATGTGACAGCCGGTCAGCTCGGCCCCCTGACCTCCGCGACCGACCTCGTATCGATCTCCATCGGCGGCAACGACGCGGGCTTCGCCGACGTCATGACCACCTGTGTGCTGCAGTCCGAGGCCACCTGCCTGAGCAGGATCGCCACCGCCCGCGCCTACGTCGACTCGACCCTCCCCGGCAAACTGGACTCCGTGTACGCGGCGATCAGCGCCAAAGCGCCCGCGGCCCATGTGGTCGTCCTCGGCTACCCCCGCTTCTACAAGCTCGGCGGCAGCTGCATCGCCGGTCTGAGCGAGAAGGAACGCTCCGCCATCAACGGTGCCGCCGACTACCTCAACGCCGCCACCGCCAAGCGCGCGGCGGACCACGGGTTCACCTTCGGCGACGTCACCCCGACCTTCACCGGGCACGAGATCTGCTCGGGCAGCGCCTGGCTGCACAGCGTGAACTGGCTC
Organism: Streptomyces sp. QL37; assembly: GCF_002941025.1. Taxonomy (NCBI): domain Bacteria; kingdom Bacillati; phylum Actinomycetota; class Actinomycetes; order Kitasatosporales; family Streptomycetaceae; genus Streptomyces; species Streptomyces sp. QL37. Next base: position 7,039,625 of record NZ_PTJS01000001.1, read on the forward strand.
AACATCGGTGAGTCCTACCACCCCACAGCCGCCGGGCAGTCGGGCGGCTACCTGCCCGTCCTCAGCTCGAAGGCCTGACCGCACCTCCGCGGCGCAGCGCGCCGGCTCAGCCGTCCGCCGAGGAGGGGACTCCGCCCCGCGGGGTCTCCTTCCCGCCCGTCACGAAGAGTTCCGCGGCCTTCGCGGGTGTGTGCGCCGAGGCCTTTGCCGTCGCCGCCCAGGTGTGCGCCGCGGCCATCCCGCCACCCCTCTCGTCCGTGTCGTCGTCGCCCGCCAGCGCCCAGACGAGGCCTCCGGCGACGAGCAGCGCGACAACCGCCCCCACGGCCACCAGAACACCCGTGCGCCTCGTGAGGCCGACGGCTTCCGGTGTGCCCGTGGCGGCCCTCGATTCCCCCGCCGCGCCGGCCGTCTCGCCCGTCGGCGGCGGAGACGGCGGGCCGGCCGCTCCGCCGCCGGGCGTCCCGGTCCCGCCCGCGGCCAGGATCCGCAGCCGGCGCTCCGCGTCCCCGGCCGTGAGCCGCTCGGCCGGATCCTTGCGCAGCAGCCCCTCGATGACAGGGGCGAGCGCGCCCGCCCGCCGGAGCGGCGGCGGTTCCTCCTCACCGACCGCGCGCAGGGTGTCCGGCGGAGCGTCCCGGCCGAACGGCGACCGCCCCTCGGTGACGGCGTACAGAAGCACCCCGAGCGACCAGAGGTCGGACTCGGGCCCCGGCGTGCGCCCCTGCGCGCGCTCGGGCGCGAGGTATTCGGGCGAGCCGATGGGCTCACCCGAGAGGGTGGACGAACCGTCGGCCGGAGTGATGCCGAAGTCCTTCAGCATGACCCGCCCGTCGTTGGCCAGCAGCACGTTGCCCGGCTTCACGTCCCGGTGCAGCACGCCCGCCTCATGGGCGCCGCGCAGCGCCGCGAGCACCTCCGCGCCGACCCGGGCCGCCCGCCGGGGTGACAGCGGACCGTCGGCGTCCAGCACGTCGGACAGGGCGAGCCCCCGGACCAGCTCCATCACGATCCAGGGCCGGGAATCCTGGGTGACGACGTCGTGCACGGCGACGGCGTTGCGGTGCGTGACACGGGTCGCCTCCCGGGCCTCCCGCTCCAGGCGGCCGTGCAGGAGCTCGGTGCCCGCGTCGGACAGGCCGGCCGGAGCCCGCACCTCCTTCACGGCCACCTCGCGCCCCAGTACCTCGTCACGGGCACGCCACACGATGCCCGCCCCGCCCTCGCCCAGCGGGTCCAGAAGGCGGTAACGATCCGCGATCACACGTCCGGTGCCCGGGACTTCATCCATCGGTGACCCTCCATCAGCAGCTGTGCGCAGTACGGACGAATCCCCTCCAAGCTAACCCAACCCGCCCCGGAGCCGACAGGATCCGGTAACGGCCCGTCAACCCCCGTATACGGGTGTGCAATCCTGCGGCCGGGATACACGAGTGTCACCGCGGGACGATAGGGTTAACCTGCCCGGGCCGGGTGCCCTCGTACGGGTGGGGAGTGACATGGAACAGATAACGGTGCGCAGCAGGCCGCGTGTGCCTGCCATTACATGTGGGAGCGGTGCGACCAGTTCGCGCCTCGACCGCCATCTCGCAGTGCTGGGCGGCCCCGCCGTTCCGCAGCGGGAGTCGGCGGAGGCGACGCTGCTGATGCTCGAGCTCACCTCGCGCGACGCCGCGCACACCCGCAGGAGCAGGAGCGCGCGTGTCTCGCTCTTCGCCCCGCTGCGGCGACTGCGGCGCTCGCTCTTCGGCAGCCGCCGCTGACCGACGGCTCCACGACCGGTGCGGCCCTCCGCTCAGGGCCGTGTCCACGATCACTCCGTCCCGGCGCAGTGCTGCTCTCCGCCCGTCCGTCATCCCCAGGGCCGGCAGCGTTGCGTCGGTGTGCTCCATCGGCGCCGGTACGGCACCCCATCGGCGCCGGCGCCCCGCCCGGCAGCGTGTCCGGAGCAGCGGCGTCCGGGATACGCCGTCCGCGGCGACCACTTCCCGCACTCTCACAACAGCGCGAACTGCCCCTCGGGGCCCTCCTCCTGGTGATCCAGCACGGACGCCGGAAGCCGCGCCGACGCCGGTACGGGGAGCACCCCGGCCCTGTGCAGTCCGTCCCTGGTGAGGACCTCCGTACCGTCCAGACGCTCCCACAGCTCCCGTTGCCGGGGCCGTGCATCGGCGAGCAGCGCCAGGACGGTGATCAGCTCCAGCAGCTCCGAGGTCCGCTCCTGCGGCCAGCCACGCGGCCCCACCGCCGCGAGCCCCTCACCCGCCGCCGTGCGGCGCCCGAACCACAGCTCCAGCATCCGTACCCCGCCGACCCGGAACTCCCAGGCGCCGGAGGGAACGGGCGAGACGCGCCCCTCGCCGACGACCAGCGTCTCCTCCTCGGCGTCGTAGCGCAGACCGCCGGGCCCGGGCGGGATCGCGGCCCGCACATACGGGCGCCGGCCGCCCGGCAGCCGCGGGCGTTCACCGCCGCGTGCCCCGCGCAGCTGGAGCCGCAGCAGCTCCTGGCCGAGCTCCACGCCCCGCTCCCACAGCGCGCCGTCGGCGGGCAGCGGCACGAGCGGCCCGGTGGGCGAGGGGCGTGCGGCGGCCAGCACCCAGGCGAGGACGGATCCTGCGGTGACCGGCATCCCGTAGCGTGCGGTCAGCTCGGCGGTCAGGCCCGGTGCGAGGTTGGGCTCCAGGCCGCCGGGCCGCCGGTAGAGCGGCCGTATCCGGCCGGGCCGCCCCGCGGGGGAGTACCCGTCGGGCAGCAGCGCGGTCGCGGAGAGGGCGGGGCCGCCGTCCTGGGGGACGTATCCGTGCTCGACGGCGAAGACCTGGTGCCCGTCGGCGACCCGCCACAGCTCGGGGCGGGCCGCGTCGAGCAGCCGGTGGTCGGGAATCAGCCACTGTTCGTCGAAGGGCCCGTGCGCGATCCGCACCGGTTCGGGATACGGGCCAGGGTCCCGGGCGAAGGCACTCGTGCCGGTGGACCTGCCCGGCAGCGCCGCGGCCGGGGTCAGCGGCGTACGGGAGCGGCTGGGCTGGAACAGCCGTTCCTGCTCGGCGCCCTCCGCCCGTGCCAGCAGGTCCCAGCGGGCCCGGAGCGAGGAGGCGTCGGGGGCCGTCACCCAGGGCCGGCCCGGTCTCAGGGGGCGCACCGACCACGGCATGAGGTCGTCCAGCAGCGGGAACGCGTCGCTCCCGCCGGCTCCGGCCGCCACCCGTGCTGCCACCGTGTCGTCCTCCCCCTCGCCACGTCCGCCGCCCCCGGCATCGTAACGGCCTCACCCGTGACGGCCGCCCGTCGCGGGGGAGGCCGTCAGTGCGCCTCGACGGTCACGGAGAAGGAGAAGCGGTCGCCCCGGTAGCGGATGCGTGCCACGTCCACCACCGTGCCGTCCGCGTCGTACGTCACCCCCGTGTAGTGCAGGATCGGGCTGAGCAGCGGAACCCCGAGCAGCTCGGCCGTGACCGGGTCGGCGAGACGCGCCTCGACCGTGTCCGTGATCCGGGCGATGCGTACGCCGAGGGAGTCACGCAGCACCTTCGTCATCGGCCACCGCTCCAGATCGGCCACGTCGAGCCGGTCGGCGATCTCCGGGCGCACCGCGTTCTCCGCCCAGTTGGTGGGCTCGCCCGTCGCGTCGTCGCAGCGCAGCCGCCGGTAGCTGACCACCTCCGGGCAGTCCGGGAAGAACTCGGCGAGGTCGCCCGGGACGGGTGCCCGGCCGTGGCCGAGCACGGTCGTGCGCTCGCCCGACTGCTGGGCGACGATCGCGTCGATCGAACCCAGCAGCCGGACCGGCGACACCCGCCGGGCGCGCGGCTCGATGAACGTGCCGCGCCGTCGGTGCCTGCTGATCAGCCCCTCGCTCTCCAGCTCCTTGAGGGCCTGGCGCATGGTGAGGACACTGACGCCGTAGTGCAGTGCGAGCTGCTCCTCGGTGGGCAGCCGGGCCGAGGCGTCCTGGGGGCGGCCCAGTATGGACGCCCGCAGTGACTGCGAGACCTGGTACCAGAGGGGCAGCTTCCGGTTCAGCACCAGGGAGTCGGGGGCGAATCCGGGCGGGCTCGCCTCGTTCACCTGATCCATCTGCTTCACCCGAGCTCTCTGCGGTGCGGTCTCACGGCCGGAAGTTGCGGCTCAGACCCTGCCACACGTCGTCGTAGCCGCGCTGGAGACGGTCCGTCCCCGCGGCCTGTGCGGTCGCCGTGACCGGCCAGCGGGTCTCGAACATGAACGCCAGGCCGTCGTCGATCTTCTGCGGCTTCAGCTCCGCGGCGCTCGCCCGGTCGAAGGTCTCACGGTCCGGGCCGTGCGCCGACATCATGTTGTGCAGCGAGCCGCCGCCCGGCACGAAGCCGCCCGCCTTCGCGTCGTACGCCCCCTCGATCAGGCCCATGTACTCGCTCATCACGTTGCGGTGGAAGTACGGCGGGCGGAAGGTGTCCTCGCCGACCAGCCAGCGCGGGGCGAAGACGATGAAGTCGACGCCTGCCAGCCCCGGGGTGTCGGACGGCGAGGTCAGCACGGTGAAGATCGACGGGTCCGGGTGGTCGTAGCTGATCGTGCCCATCACATTGAAGCGTCGCAGGTCGTAGACGTACGGCGTGTGGTTGCCGTGCCAGGCGACGACGTCGAGCGGCGAGTGGCCGTACGTCGCCGACCAGAGGTTCCCGCAGAACTTGTTGACCACCTCGACCGGGCCCTCACGGTCCTCGAACGCGGCGACGGGCGCGAGGAAGTCCCGGGCGTTCGCCAGGCCGTTGGCGCCGATGGGGCCCAGGTCGGGCAGGACGAAGGGCTGCCCGTAGTTCTCGCAGACGTAGCCGCGGGCGGTCGTGTCCAGCAGCTCGACACGGAAGCGGACACCGCGCGGGATCAGCGCCACGTGGCCGGGCTCGGCCCGCAGCAGGCCGAGTTCGGTGCGGAGCAGCAGGCCGCCGCGCTCGGGGACGATCAGGAGCTCCCCGTCGGAGTCGCTGAACACCCGGTCCGTCATGGAGGAGTCCGCGCTGTACAGATGCACGGCCATGCCGGTGCGCTGCGTGGCGTCGCCGTTGCCGCCCAGTGTCCACAGGCCGGTCAGGAAGTCCGTGCCGGGCGCGGGCTCGGGGAGCGGGTCCCAGCGCAGCCGGTTGGGGTCGGGGACCGTCTCGGTGAAGGGGGCGGTGTGCAGGGTGCCGTTGTCGATGCGGACGAAGGCGGGATGGGCGGCCGACGGACGGATCCGGTAGAGCCAGGAACGGCGGTTACGGGCACGGGGTTCGGTGAAGGCCGAGCCGCTCAGCTGTTCCGCGTACAGCCCGAGCGGGGCGCGCTGGGGCGAGTTGCGGCCGTGGGGCAGGGCGCCCGGGACGGCCTCCGAACTGTGCTCGTTGCCGAAGCCCGACATGTGGCCGAGATTCTCCGCCGTTTTCCTCGCCTGCTCGATGCCGCTCATCATGCGCTCCCGTTGGATGAGGAATCCCGTGGATCCCCTGACGAAGAATCCTATGGATCACCGTAGGAATCGAAACGTGGCCCGTCAACGGCATACAGGCATCATGGAGCCGTGTCCCACGCTCATACGAACCTCCGACGCGTCCCCGTGCAGCAGCGCAGCGCCGACCGTCTCGCCCGCATCCTCGACGCCGGCGCCGCCCTGCTCGACGAGAGCGGCTACGAACAGCTCTCGACGCGGGCGGTGGCCGACCGGGCAGGCGTGCCCATCGGCTCCGTCTACCGCTTCTTCCCCAACAAGAGAGCGCTGGTCGACGCCCTGGCCGAGCGCAATCTGGAGGTCTACGCCGGCCGGGTCGTCGCCAGGCTGGAGACGATCCCGGAGCGGGAGTGGCGCGCGGCCATAGACGCCGTGCTCGACGAGTACCTGGCGATGAAGCGCTCCGTCCCCGGCTTCGCGCTCGTCGACTTCGGTCCGCCGGTGCCCGCCGCCGGTCCGCTCGACGAGGAGGTGAACCGGCTCGTCGCGGGACGCCTGACGGAACTGCTCTCCGGTCATCTCGGGCGGGGGCGCGACGGGGCCGCCTCCGACGCCGCCCTGCTCCGCACGGTCCTGGTCTGCGTGCAGGCCGCCGACGCCCTGCTCCAACTCGCCTTCCGCGCCGACCCCGCGGGGGACCCGGACCTGATAGCGGAGACCCGGGCCCTGCTCCGGGCCTACCTCGCGGGCGTCCTCGACTGACGGAGCGGGCGGCGGGACAACGGTCGCTCCAGAGCCTCGCCAGCATCCGTACCGGTCGGTATGCTCGGTGCGCCGGGAGCCCGCGACCGCCGAGCGCGCCGCGGGACGCCGGATCACGCCCGCGCGCCACCGCTGCCGCCGCCCCGGGGAGGGCCCATGTCCCACGAATCCCGTACCGCTCTGCGTGTCTGCCCGCTCTGCGAGGCCACCTGCGGACTCACCCTCACGATCGAGGGGACCGAGGTCACCGGTGCCCGCGGTGACCGCGAGGACGTGTTCAGCAAGGGGTTCATCTGCCCCAAGGGCGCCTCCTTCGGGGGGCTCGACGCCGACCCGGACCGGCTGCGCACCCCGCTCGTCCGCACGGACGGCGTCCTGCGCGAGGCGACCTGGAGCGAGGCCTTCGACGTGATCGCCGCGAAGATCCCGGCGCTGATCGGGGAGCACGGCAAGCAGGCCGTAGGAGTCTTCCTCGGCAACCCCAACGTGCACACGATGGCGGGCGGGCTCTACCCGCCGCTGCTGCTGTCCACGCTCGGCACCCGCAACGTCTTCACCGCCAGCACCCTGGACCAGATGCCCAAGCACGTCTCCAGCGGGCTGCTCTTCGGTGACGCCAACGCCATTCCCGTACCGGACCTGGACCGCACCGCCCATCTGCTGCTGATCGGCGCCAACCCGCTGGAGTCCAACGGAAGTCTGTGCACGGCGCCCGACTTCCCGGGCAAGCTCAAGGCGCTCCGCAAGCGCGGCGGCACCCTCACGGTCATCGACCCGCGCCGCACCCGCACCGCGCGCCTCGCCGACCGGCACGCCGCGATCAGGCCCGGCACCGACGCCCTGCTGCTCGCCGCGCTCACCCAGGTCGTCGTCGACGAGAAGCTTGCTGACTCCGGAGTGCTCGCCGATCACCTCGACGGATTCGACGAACTGACCGAAGCCGTCGCGGACTTCACCCCCGAGGCGGTTGCCGATACCTGCGGCCTGGACGCGGACACCATCCGGGAGATCGCCCGCGAGCTGGCCGCCGCCCCCTCCGCGGCCGTCTACGGGCGCATCGGCAGCTGCACCGTCGAGCACGGCACCCTGGCCAGCTGGCTCGTCGACGTACTCAACATCCTCACCGGCAACCTCGACCGTCCCGGCGGTGCCCTCTTCCCGCTCTCCGCCACCGGCCGTGCCCCGCGCCCCGCCGGGCCGGGGAAGGGCTTCTCCCTCGGCCGCTGGAGCAGCCGCGTCTCCGGACACCCCGAAGCCAAGGGTGAACTGCCCGTCGCCGCACTCGCCGAGGAGATCGAGACGCCGGGGGAGGGCCGGATCCGGGCGCTGATCGTCATCGCGGGCAACCCGGTGCTCTCCGCGCCCGACGGGGACCGCCTGGACCGGGCGCTCGCCGACGGCCTCGACTTCATGATCAGCGTCGATCCGTATCTCAACGAGACCGCGCGCCACGCTGACGTCGTGCTGCCACCGCCGCCACCCTCGCAGAGCGCCCACTTCGACTTCGCGTTCAACTCCCTGGCCGTCCGCAACCAGGTCCGCTACAGCGGTCCCGCCGTGCCCCTGGAGGAGGGGCGGATGGACGAGAGCGAGATCCTCGCCCGGCTCGTCCTCGCCGTCGGCGGCAACCACGGCGCGCCGCCCGAGGCCGTCGACGACCTGGTCATCACCACCACGATCGCCAAGGCGGGGCTCCCCGAGTCCCTCGCGGCCGACCTGACCGGCGGCACGGGAGCCGAACGGCGCCTCGACCTGATGCTGCGCCTCGGTCCGTACGAGCTCACGCTGGAGCAGCTCCTCGCGCGGCCCCACGGGATCGACCTCGGCCCGCTGGAGCCGCGCGTCCCGCAGGTGCTCAGGACCCGCAGCGGCCGCATCGAGCTGTTCCCGGCCCCGATCGCCGCCGATCTCCCCCGGCTCCGCGCCTCGCTCGGCGCGCTCCCCGCCGGCCTCGTGCTCGTCGGCCGCCGCCATCTGCGCTCCAACAACAGCTGGATGCACAACGTCGCCGCACTGCGTGGCGGCTCGAACGTCTGCACCCTTCAGATCCACCCCGACGACGCGGCCCGGATCGGACTCGCCGAGGGTGACACCGCCCGGATCACGGCCGCGGGCGGCGAGGTCGAGGCGCCCGTGGAGATCACCGACTCGGTACGGGCCGGGGTCGTGAGCCTCCCGCACGGCTGGGGCCACAGCCGGCCGGGAACCCGCATGTCGGTCGCCGGGGCGGATCCGGGCGTCAACGTGAACCAGCTCCTGGACGGCAGCCTCCTGGACCCGCTGTCCGGCACCGCGGTGCTCAACGCCGTCCCCGTCTCCGTCACACCAAGTCGTTGACCTGGGGTTTTGCTCGTATTGCTCACGCGTCAACATCTTGTTAACGCTGCTTCAGGGCCCCTAACGTCATCCGGACCGCCAGCACCGGTGAGAGTTCAAAGGTGAACGTTAGGTATCCCATATGTTGACAATCCTCGGCTTCGCCATGATCGCGACCTTCCTGGTCCTGATCATGATGAAGAAGATGTCGCCGATCGCGGCGCTGGTCCTGATCCCCGCCCTGTTCTGCGTGGCCGTCGGACAGGGCGCGAAGCTCGGTGACTACGTCATCGAAGGGGTCGGCACCCTCGCGCCGACCGCGGCGATGCTGATGTTCGCCATCGTCTACTTCGGCGTCATGATCGACGTCGGCCTCTTCGACCCGATCGTCCGGGGCATCCTGCGCTTCTGCAAGGCCGACCCGATGCGGATCGTCATCGGGACGGCCCTGCTCGCCGCGGTCGTCTCGCTGGACGGCGACGGTTCCACCACCTTCATGATCACGGTCTCGGCGATGTACCCGCTCTACAAGCGGCTGAAGATGAGCCTCGTCGTGATGACCGGTGTCGCCGCCACCGCGAACGGGGTCATGAACACCCTGCCCTGGGGCGGCCCCACCGCCCGCGCGGCCACCGCGCTCAAGGTGGACGCGGCCGACATCTTCGTCCCGATGATCCCGGCTCTCGCCGTCGGTCTGCTCGCCGTCGTACTCCTCGCCTGTGTCCTGGGCCGCCGCGAGCGCAAGCGGCTCGGCATGCTCACCCTCGACGAGGCGCTCGTGACCGAGCCCGAGACCGTCCTCGTCGGCGCGGGCGGCGGCGACCGTCTCACGAAGGCCCCGAAGAGCACCGGCGGTCCGGGTGCGGCGGACGGCATCGAAGGGACGGAGGAGGACGAGGAGTTCAAGGGGCTCGACCCCGACCGGGCCACGCTCCGCCCGAAGCTCTACTGGTTCAACGCCGGTCTCACCGTCGCCCTGCTGGCCGCGATGATCCTGGAACTCATGCCGATCCCGGTGCTCTTCCTGCTCGGCGCGGCCCTCGCCCTCACCGTCAACTTCCCCCACATGCCCGACCAGCGGGCACGGATCGCCGCCCACGCCGACAACGTCCTCAACGTCTCCGGCATGGTCTTCGCCGCGGCGGTCTTCACCGGTGTGCTGACCGGCACCGGTATGGTCGAACACATGGCGGACTGGCTCGTCGGGGCGATCCCCGACGGCATGGGCCCGCACATGGCCATCGTCACCGGTGTCCTGAGCCTTCCCCTCACGTACTTCATGTCCAACGACGGCTTCTACTTCGGAGTCCTGCCCGTGCTCGCCGAGGCCGGCGCCGCCCATGGCGTCTCCCCCCTGGAGGTCGCCCGCGCCTCCATCGTGGGTCAGCCGCTGCACATGTCGTCCCCGCTCGTGCCGGCCGTCTACGTCCTGGTCGGCATGGCCAAGGTCGAGTTCGGCGACCACACCCGCTTCACCGTCAAGTGGGCCGTGCTCACCTCACTGGTGGTCCTCGGCGCCGGAATCCTCTTCGGAATCATCTGATGCCTCCGGAACCGCGGCCCGGCAGGGGCTGGCTGCTGCGCCTCGTCATCGCCTTCGCCTTCGCGCAGGGGGCGGTGTCGATGGCGCGGCCCGCCGTCTCCTACCGGGCCCTCTCGCTGGGTGCCGACGAGCGCGCGATCGGCGTGATCGCCGGTGTGTACGCGCTCCTGCCGCTCTTCGCCGCCGTACCGCTCGGCCGGCGGACCGACCACGGGCGCTGCGCCCCGCTGCTGCCCGTCGGGGTCCTCCTGATCGGCGGCGGCTGCGCGCTCAGCGGCACCGCGGGCTCGCTCCCCGCGCTCGCCGCCTGGAGCGGGCTCATGGGCCTCGGCCACCTCTGCTTCGTGATCGGCGCACAGTCGCTCGTCGCCCGGCAGTCCGCCCCCGCCGAACAGGACCGCAATTTCGGCCACTTCACCATCGGCGCCTCCCTCGGCCAGCTCGTCGGGCCGATCGCCGCGGGCTACCTCATCTCCGAGCGGGACGGCGTGATGGCCCGTACGAGCGCACTCGCCCTGCTCGTCTCGGCGGTGGTCGCCGCGGTCTCCTTCACGTCCCTCTGGCGCATCGAGCACCGCAGGTCCGCCGGGCCGCCCCGGGAGGCTGCCCGGAAGGTGCCGGTGGGCAGCATCCTGCGCACCAAGGGGGTCCCGGCCGGCATCTTCATCAGCCTCGCCGTGCTCTGCGCCACCGACATCCTCACGGCCTACCTGCCGGTGGTCGGCGAGCACCGGGGCATCGCGCCCGCCACCGTCGGGCTGCTGCTCAGCCTCAGGGCCGCCGCGACCATCGCCTGCCGGCTCGTCATGACACCGATGCTGCGCACGGTCGGCAGGGCGGCGCTGCTCTCCACGACCTGCCTGCTCGGCGGCCTTCTCTGTGCCGCCGTCGCCCTGCCCGTCCCGGTGTGGGGCCTCGCCGTGATGCTCGCGGTGCTGGGCTTCTGCCTGGGCGTCGGCCAGCCCCTCTCGATGACCACCGTCGTCCAGGCGGCCCCCGCCGCCGCCCGCTCCACCGCGCTCGCCCTCAGGCTGACCGGCAACCGGCTCGGCCAGGTCGCGGCCCCCGCCTCGGCCGGGCTGATCGCCGGGGTCGCGGGCACCGCCGCACCGTTCGTGATGCTGGGCGCCCTGCTCGTCGGGGCGGCGGGGCTCGGGCTGCGGAGCGGCGCGGGAGCGGGGGCGGCGGGCGCGGATCCCGACCCCGGCCCGGCCCCCGACGTCCCGGCTCCCCGTGCCGGGCGCCCTCGCGCCGAGCGGGATCCGGCCTGACACGAGCCCCTCCTCGAAGCGGGGCGCGCCGGGCCCGGGACATTCCCGGGCCCGGCGTGCGAGTGTGGCCGTCGGCGGCGCGTGACCTGTGTCTCCAGCGGTTCCCTGGCGCCAAAAAACTAACAGCGCTAGTTTGGGGCCGGGACGGCATCCGTCCGTACGACGCACGGCTTCGGCGGCAGGCACAGCGAGCCCGGGAGGAACAGCCATGAAGGCGCATGACGGGATGTACATCGGCGGGGAGTGGCGGCCCGCCTCGGGCCAGGACACGATCGCGGTCGTGAACCCGGCGGACGAGCAGGTCATCGGACACGTCCCGGCGGGCACCGCCGAGGACGTCGACGCCGCGGTACGCGCCGCGCGCGCCGCGTTCCCCGGCTGGGCGGCCACCCCGCCCCCCGAGCGCGCAGCGAGGATCGGCGCGCTGCGCGACGTGCTCGCCGCCCGCAAGGACGAGATCGCGGAGACCGTCACCGCCGAGCTCGGCTCGCCGCTGCCGATGTCCCAGGCGGTGCACGCGGGCGTACCGGTGCTGGTCGCCGGTTCGTACGCCGAACTCGCCGCCTCGTACTCCTTCGAGGAGAAGCTCGGCAACTCCACCGTCCTGCTGGAGCCCGTCGGCGTCGTCGGCGCGATCACGCCCTGGAACTACCCGCTCCACCAGATCGTCGCCAAGGTAGCCCCGGCGCTCGCCGCGGGCTGCACCGTCGTCCTGAAGCCCGCGGAGGACACCCCGCTCACCGCGCAGCTCTTCGCCGAGGCCGTCCAGGAGGCGGGCCTGCCGGCCGGCGTCTTCAACCTGGTCACCGGCATCGGGGCGGTCGCCGGACAGGCCCTCGCCGAGCACGAGGACGTCGACCTGGTCTCGTTCACCGGATCCACGGCCGTCGGCAAGCAGATCGGGGCCACCGCGGGAGCCGCCGTCAAGCGCGTCGCGCTGGAGCTCGGCGGCAAGTCCGCCAACGTGATCCTGCCCGGCGCCGACCTCGCCAAGGCGGTCAACGTCGGCGTGGCCAACGTGATGGCCAACACCGGCCAGACGTGCAGCGCCTGGACCCGGATGCTCGTCGACTCCGAGCGGTACGAGGAGGCCGTGAGCCTGGCCGCCACGGCCGTCGCCAAGTACGTACCCGGCGAGCGGGTCGGTCCCGTCGTCAACGCCAAGCAGCAGGCCCGGGTGCGGGGTTACATCGAGAAGGGCATCGAGGAGGGCGCCCGCCTCGTCGCGGGAGGCCCCGAGGCGCCCAAGGACCAGGGCTACTACGTCAGCCCCACGGTGTTCGCCGACGTCACACCCGGCATGACCATCGCGCAGGAGGAGATCTTCGGCCCCGTCCTCTCGATCCTGCGGTACGAGGACGTGGACGACGCCCTGCGGATCGCCAACGACACCGTGTACGGCCTGGCCGGAGCGGTCTGGGGCGCGGACGACGAGGAGGCCGTGGCCTTCGCCCGCCGCATGGACACCGGGCAGGTCGACATCAACGGCGGACGCTTCAACCCGCTCGCTCCCTTCGGCGGTTACAAGCAGTCGGGCGTGGGACGCGAGCTCGGCCCGCACGGCCTCTCCGAGTACCTCCAGACCAAGTCCCTCCAGTTCTGATCCCCACGCCGATCCACCGAGGAGTCTGTTCGTGGTCCGCGCCGCTGTACTGCCCGCCGTCGGAGCTCCGCTGGAGATCACCGACATCGAACTCCCGGAGCCCGGCCCCGGCCAGGTGAGCCTCTCCCTCGCCGCCGCCGGTGTCTGCCACTCCGACCTGTCCCTGTCCAACGGCACCATGCGACTGCCCGTCCCCGCCGTGCTCGGCCACGAGGGCGCCGGAACGGTGCTCGCCGTCGGCGAGGGAGTCACCCACGTCGCCGCGGGTGACCCGGTGGTCCTCAACTGGGCGCCGTCCTGCGGAGCTTGCTTCCACTGCGGGATCGGCGAGGTCTGGCTCTGCGCCGACGCGCTGAAGGGCGCGGCCAACATCCACGCCCGGACGGCCGACGGCACCGAGCTCCACCCCGGCCTGAACGTCGCGGCCTTCGCCCAGGAGACCGTCGTCGCCGCCAACTGCGTGCTGCCCGCCCCGGACGGCATCCCGCTCGACGACGCGGCCCTGCTCGGCTGCGCGGTCCTCACCGGCTACGGGGCGGTCCACCACTCCGCCCGGGTGCGCGAGGGCGAGAGCGTCGTCGTCTTCGGGATCGGCGGGGTAGGCCTCGCGGTCCTCCAGGCCGCCCGTATCGCCGGAGCGTCGAAGATCATCGCCGTGGACGTGTCACCGGAGAAGGAGGAACTCGCCCGCCGGGCCGGTGCCACCGACTACGTCGTCGCCTCCGACACCACGCCGCGCGCCATCCGCAAGCTGACCGGCGGCCAGGGCGCGGACGTCGCCGTGGAGTGCGTGGGCCGGCCCGCCACGATCCGCGGAGCCTGGGAGTCGACCCGGCGCGGCGGCCGCACCACGGTCGTCGGCATCGGCGGCAAGGACCAGCAGGTGACCTTCAACGCCCTGGAGATCTTCCACTGGGGCCGCTCCCTCACCGGCTGCGTCTACGGGAACAGCGACCCGGCGCGCGACCTGCCGGTCCTCGCCGAACACATCCGCGCCGGACGGTTCGACCTCTCCATGCTGGTGACGGAGCGGATCTCGCTGGACGGCATCCCGGCGGCCTTCGACAACATGATCGCCGGCAAGGGCGGCCGGGCACTGGTCGTCTTCTAGGACCGACCGCCCGGGTGCGGGGCCGTGGAACACACGGCCCCGCACCTCCTTCGTTGCCGGGTGATCAGCCCTCCGCCCGGCGGAGCGCCTCGCCGAGCGGCCTGCGGGGTGTGGGGGGCGGCTGCGTCAGGGGATAGCCGACGCGCAGCACCATCTGCGGGTGCCCGTAGTGCGCCGCGCTCGCCGACACGTCGTCGCGCAGGCCGGCGTCCTCCAGCGGCTGGTTGGCGAACGAGGCGGCGACCGCGTGTTCCGCGGCCGTGAGCAGCAGCCTCTGCAAGGCCTGCCCGGCCGCCACCCAGGAGGCGGGGTCGTCGCCCGGGGTCTCCAGGACGGCCAGGTCCGGGTGCGGTTCGAAGTCCGCGTGCGTACGCCCGGGCAGACCGGTTCCCTCGGCCATGTCCCGTACGGGCGGGTAGTCGTGGCCGCCGCGGCGCGGCACCGGTCCGAGACTGCCGACCGGAATGACGGAGGGAGCGCTGCCGGGCGCGAGCCGGGCGGCCCTGTCCTCCCGGACGGCCGCCTCCTCGTCGCACGTAGCCCGCCGGATCAGGGACAGCACACGCTGGTACTCCGGCTCCCGGTCCAGCAGCCGCAGGCTCGCCCCCTCCTGGCGCGCGGCGTCGTGCAGGAGCGCCACCACGTCCGTGGGAAGGGGCTCCGGGGCGAACGGGTAGCGGTTGGTGCGCCGCAGGTGCACCCAGCCGCACAGCCGGCCCAGCACCTGGTCGGGAACCTCGTCGGTCACCGCGATCCGCGCCACGAGCAGCGGGTCGCCCGGGTCGGGCAGGACCGAAACCCGTGCTCCGTGACCCAGGCGGGCGAGCGCGGCCCGGGCGTTGAGGACCGCTGCCCCGCACGAGAGACGGACGTCGCGCTCCGCCGAAGCCGTCGGCAGCGACGCCCGGCCCGGATCCGCGTACACGTCGAGTCCTCCCGGACCGACGGCGAGCGACCAGGGCTGGGTGTTGAACACGGAAGGAGCGGCGGCAGCGGCCGCCGCGACGGCGGCCTGCCCGGGGAGGTCGAGTGCGGAGCGGAGCAAGGACTGCATGAGGCATGCCTCCTGCGGTGGTGGCCGGTCATCTGGGTCTCTTCAAGTGTCCGGCCGCACCCCCGGTGGGTGTTAGGGACCTGAGCTCCCCCCACGCAGGACTTTTGGCCCTAGGAATCCGCAGGTGCCACAGGCTCGGCCGCTCCCGCGCGGCCGGCCCGCCCGCGGGTCCGCGAGACCGCGACCCCGGCCAGGCAGATCAGCCCGCCCACGACGGTGAGCAGCGCGGGCACCTCGTCGAGCAGCAGCCAGGACATCAGCACCACCAGGGCCGGCACCGCGTACGTCGTCGCGCCCATCCGGCCCGCGGTGGTCCGGGCCAGCGCGTAGGCCCAGGTCGTGAAGGCCAGCGCCGTGGGGAACACCCCGAGATAGACCATGTTCAGCGTGGCCGACAGGGGAGCGTCGGCCGCCTCGGAGACCAGCACGCCGGTGAACGGCAGGCAGGCCACCGTCCCGATCAGGCAGCCGAACGTGGTGATCTGAAGCGGGGACCCGTGCCGCAGCGCGGGCTTCTGGATGACCACGCCGCCGGCGTACGAAAGCGCGGCCAGCAGGCACAGGAGTACGCCGAGCACGGAGGAGCCGCCGTGGCCGGACATGGAGAGGCCGACGACGACGGCGCCCGCGAACGAGACCGCCATACCGGTCAGGAGCCGGCGCGGCAGCCCCTCCCCGAGCAGCCGGGCGCCGAGAAGGGCCATCAGGATCGGTCCGACGTTGACGACCATCGCCGCCGTGCCCGCGTCGACCTGCTGCTCACCCCAGTTGAGCACCACCATGTACAGGCCGAACCAGAGCAGTCCGGAGCCGATGACGCCCGGCCACGCGGCCCGGGACGGCAGCCCCTCGCGGCGCACCAGCAGGATCGCTCCGAGCGTCAGCGTGCCCGCGAGGAGCCGGCCCAGGGCCAGCGCCCCCGGTGAGTACGCCTCGCCCGCGCTGCGGATGGAGACGAAGGCGGAGGCCCAGAGGATGACCGTGGTGCAGGCGGCGGCCGGGGCGCGCCAGTCGCGTCCGGAGGCGGCCGGTGCGGCGGGGCGCGCGGTCGGTGTCGTCGTCATGGCCACGACGTTAGGCCGGGTACGCTTCGGGTCCCACCGAATTGTCAGCCGACGTCAATCGTCGTCGGATCGACGGACAGGTGCGCCGACAGGGCGCGGAGACCCGCCGGGGTGGCGCGGACGGCGCGTCCCGTACCGACCCGCTCACACCACCCGGCGTCCAGCACATGACGGCACAGTGCGGCACCCGCGGTTCCCGCCAGGTGCTGCCGCCGCTCGGTCCAGTCCAGACAGCCTCGCGCCAGGGGCCTCCGAGAGGTGGTGGCGAGGGTGATGCCGAGTGCGCCGAACCATTCCAGGCCTTCCTCGGTCAGCGCGAATGCGGTGTCCTGCCGCAGGAGTCCGCGCTCGGTCATCGCGTCGGTGATACGGACACCGAGCCGCCCGGCGAGATGGTCGTAACAGGTGCGCCCCCGGGCCAGCGCGTGCCGGAGGCTCGCCTCGCGCAGCGTGCGCGGGGGAGTCGCGGGGGCGGGCGCGGCATGGGCGGCCAGCTCCTCGACCAGCTGTGCGGTCCGCCCGTCGGCGAGCCGCAGATAGCGGTGGCGGCCCTGACGCTCCTCGGCCAGCAGTCCGCCCGCGACCAGCTTGGACAGGTGTTCACTCGCCGTCGACGCGGCCACGCCCGCGCCCCGGGCCAGCTCGCCCGCGGTCCAGGCCCGGCCGTCGAGCAGGGCCAGACAGAAGGCGGCGCGGGTCTCGTCGGCGAGCAGGGCCGCCAGCGCGGCGAGCCGTGGCGCTGCCGGATCGTGGGGTGTCGTACGGGCCATGGGTCCAGGATGCGTCAGGCACCGTTCGGCGCGGGCCGAACCGTGCGGCCGGGGGCCGTCTGCTCGTACTGCAGAGCGAGGCCGTCCAGCAGAGCGCGCAGCCCGGTCTCGAACGCGCCCTCGTCGACCTGCTGCCGGCGGTCGGCCAGCAGATGGGCCTGGCCGAGGTGCGGGTAGTCGGCGGGGTCGTACGCCGTCTCGTCGTCGACGAAACCGCGGGCGAAGGAGCCGAGTGCCGACCCGGTGATGAAGTAGCGCATCAGCGCGCCGATGTAGGTGGCCTGGGCGGGCGGCCAGCCGGCCCGGACCATGGCCCCGAAGACGGCGTCCGCGACCCGCAGACCGGCCGGGCGGCGGCCGGGCCCCTGGGCGAGCACCGGGACGATGTGCGGGTGCGCGGCGAGCGCCGCGCGGTAGGAGACGGCCCAGTCGTGCAGAGCGGCGGGCCAGTCGCGCGGGTCGTCGTCCTCGAACATCGACAGGTCGACCTGTGCGGACACGGCGTCGGCGACCGCGTCGAGGATCTCGTCCTTGTTCCGGAAGTGGTTGTAGAGCGACGGCCCGCTCACACCCAGCTCCGCGGCGAGCCGCCGGGTCGAGACGGCGTCCAGCCCTTCCGCGTCGACGAGCACGCTCGCCGCCTCGACGATGCGGTCTCTGGAGAGGAGGGGCTTGCGCGGTCGGGCCATGCGGCACATAGTAGGGCCTGCAAGCAGAAAACTAGCAGTGCTAATTAAAAGTGGGGTGTCGCAGGATGAACCTGGAGCTGAGCGAGGAGCAGGATGCCGTCCGGCAGCTCGCCGAGGACTTCGTCGCGCGGGAGATCACCCCGCATGTCGTCGAGTGGGACCGCGCCGAGAGTGTCGACAAGTCGATCGTGAAGAAGCTGGGCGCCCTCGGCTTCCTCGGACTGACGATCCCGGAGGAGTACGGCGGCTCGGGCGGCGACCACCTCGCCTACTGCCTGGTGACCGAGGAGCTCGGCCGTGGTGACTCCTCGGTGCGCGGCATCGTCTCCGTCTCGCTCGGCCTGGTCGCCAAGACGATCGCGTCCTGGGGCAGCGAGGAGCAGAAGCAGCAGTGGCTGCCGAGGCTCACCGCCGGCGAGGCCGTGGGCTGCTTCGGCCTGACGGAGCCGGGCACCGGCTCCGACGCCGGGAACCTGACGACCAGGGCCGTGCGTGACGGCGACGACTACGTCGTCAACGGCTCCAAGATGTTCATCACCAACGGCACCTGGGCCGACGTCGTCCTGCTGTTCGCCCGCACCAACGACACCCCCGGCCACCGGGGGGTCTCCGCCTTCCTGGTGCCGGCGGACGCCCCCGGTCTGACCAGGCGCACCGTCCACGGCAAGCTCGGGCTGCGCGGCCAGGCCACGGCCGAACTCGCGCTGGAGGACGTCCGGGTCCCCGCCTCCGCGCTCCTGGGCCCTGAGGGCAAGGGCTTCTCCATCGCCATGTCCGCCCTGGCCAAGGGCCGGATGTCGGTCGCGGCCGGCTGCGTCGGCATCGCACAGGCCGCCCTGGACGCCGCCGTGCGCTACGCGGGCGAGCGTGAGCAGTTCGGCAAGTCCATCGCGAGCTACCAGCTCGTCCAGGAGCTCATCAGCGACATCTCCGTGGACGTCGACGCCGCCCGCATGCTGACCTGGCGGGTCGCCGATCTCATCGACCGCGGCCAGGAGTTCGCCACCGCGGCGTCCACGGCGAAGCTCTTCGCCTCCGAGGCCGCGGTCCGTGCGGCGAACAACGCGCTGCAGGTGTTCGGCGGTTACGGCTACATCGACGAGTACCCGGTCGGCAAACTCGTCAGGGACGCCCGCGTGATGACGCTGTACGAGGGCACCAGCCAGATCCAGAAGCTGATCATCGGCCGGGCGCTGACGGGGGTGTCCGCCTTCTAGACGGGGTGTGCCGGGGTCCGCGCGTGGGCGGCTGGCGGACCGGGCGGCGCTCGGGCAGGCTTCCGCACATGGTCTCAGTACTGCAGAACGTGGCGATCGACTGTGCGGACGCCTATGAACTGGCCCGCTTCTGGAGCGAGGTGACCGGGTGCCCTCCGGACCCGGAGAGCGGGCCGGGTGATCGCGAGACCCAGGTGCTGCTGCCGGAGGGCCCGGTGCTGTACTTCAACCAGGTGCCGGAACCGAAGACGGTCAAGAACCGGATCCATCTGTGCCTGCGCCCCGAGAGCTCGCGCGAGGAAGAGGTCGAGCGCCTGCTCGGCCTCGGGGCCACCCTGGTCGCCGACCGCCGGGAATCCGGCGGCGCGGGCTGGGCCGTCCTCGCGGACCCCGAGGGCAACGAGTTCTGTGTACTGCGCGGTGAGTCCGACCGCGCCGCGAAGTCTTTCTGAGCGCCGGGCGCCGATGCCGGGCCCGGCCTCGGCGCCCGGCCGGACCGCCCGGTCCACGAGCCGCTGCCGATGAGTACCGGCTGAGTACACCGACGGATACCGGCGCACGCCCCCGCGCCGGATGCTGTGCACATGAGTGAGACAACATCGGTCAAGCAGCAGAGCACCGCCGCCTTCTACGGGCAGGCCGTCCTCTCCTTCGGCGTGGCCATGGGAGCCGTGGCCCTCGGCATCTTCTTCCTCGACGCCGACGCCTGGGTGCGGGCCTTCCTCGCCATCGGCGTCCTCTATCTCGTCACCTCGTGCTTCACCCTCGCCAAGGTCATCAGGGACCGGCAGGAGGCGGGGCAGATCGTCAGCCGGGTCGACCAGGCCAGGCTGGAGAAGATCCTCGCCGAGCACGACCCCTTCCAGAAGCTCTGACGTCTCACCTCGTGAGCGCTCCGGGACGGACCGGCGCGTGGGGGCACCTCCCACGTGCCGGTCCGTCTAAGCGCTTGCTCAGGTTCGCGGTATGGTGTTCGTCCTGCCAGCGGAAAGGGGCACGTGGCGATGAGCACGGCGGAGGAGACCGACGGCGAGAACACGCCGTGGAGCGAGGTGACGCCCGAAGCGGCCCGGCGACTGCTCGTCGCCGCCGTCGAGGCCTTCGCGGAGCGTGGCTACCACGCCACCACGACCCGTGACATCGCCGGCCGCGCGGGGATGAGCCCGGCCGCGCTCTACATCCACTACAAGACCAAGGAAGAGCTGCTCCACCGGATCAGCAGGATCGGCCACGACCGGGCCCTGCTCCTCCTGGAGACGGCGGCCGGCAAGGACGGCACGGCGGCCGAGCGGCTCGCCGAGGCGGTCCGGTCCTTCGTCAGCTGGCACGCGGAGCGGCACACCACGGCCAGGGTCGTGCAGTACGAGCTGGAGGCCCTCGGCGAGGAGCACCGTACCGAGATCGTCGCCCTGCGCAGGCAGACCGACGCCGTGGTGCGCCGGATCATCGGCGAGGGTGTCAGGGCGGGTGAGTTCGACGTACCGGACGTCCCCGGCACCACGCTCGCCGTGCTGTCCCTCTGCATCGACGTGGCGCGCTGGTTCAACGCGCAGGGCAGCCGGACGCCCGAGGAGGTCGGCACCCTCTACGCGGACCTCGTCCTGCGCATGGTGGGCGCCCAGAAGTGACGCCGGGCGCCCCCGCGGGCCCGGCGCCCTCCGTACGGATCGGAAGCCGCGGCGCGGCCCGGAGAGCGGGCGCGCCCCGGGCTCAGAAGTAGTAGCGCGAGACGGATTCCGCGACGCAGGCCGGCTTGTCGCCGCCCTCGCGCTCGACGGTGACGAGGGCGGTCACCTGCACGCCGCCGCCCGCCTCCTCGACGTTCTTGAGCACGGCCGTGGCACGCAGCCGCGAGCCCACCGGGACGGTCGAGGGGAAGCGGACCTTGTTGGTCCCGTAGTTGATGCCCATCTTCGCGCCCTCGACCCGCAGGATCTGCGGGACGAGCACCGGCAGCAGCGACAGCGTCAGATAGCCGTGCGCGATCGTCGTGCCGAAGGGCCCGGCCGCGGCGCGTTCCGGGTCCACGTGGATCCACTGGTGGTCGCCCGTGGCCTCGGCGAACTGGTCGATCCTCTTCTGCTCGATCTCCAGCCAATCGCTGTGCCCGAGCTCCTGGCCCACCCCGTCCCGCAGCTCCTGTGCGGACGTGAAGATCTTCGGCTCTGCCATGTTCCTGGTCCCTGCCTTCCGGCTGTCGGTCGCCCTCCAGGGCGGTGTCTAAGCGCTTGCTCAGCATGGTTGGGCAGGGCGGTCCTGTCAACGACGGACCGGCGGGTTTTCCGAGCGGCCGCACAGGCCGGAGGGCGGCCACTACTGTTTGCGGAGTGCCACAGATCCCGCAGTCATTCCATGAACTCACCGTGGGCCAGCTCTCCGCACGTAGCGGCGCCGCGGTGTCAGCCCTGCACTTCTACGAGTCCAAGGGCCTGATCAGCAGCAGCCGTACCAGCGGCAACCAGCGCCGCTACACCAGGGACGCGCTGCGCCGGGTGGCGTTCGTGCGGGCGGCGCAGCGGGTGGGCATCCCGCTCGCCACCATCAGGGAGGCGCTGGCCGAGCTGCCGGAGGAGCGCACGCCGAACCATGAGGACTGGGCCCGGCTCTCCCGTGCCTGGCGCTCGGAGCTGGACGAGCGCATCAAGCAGCTGGGCCGGCTGCGCGACCACCTCACCGACTGCATCGGCTGTGGCTGCCTGTCGCTGGAGACCTGTGTCCTGTCCAACCCGGACGACGCCTTCGGTGACCGGATGACCGGGTCGCGTCTGATGCCGGAGCGGGGCGCCGACCGTTCCTGAGCGTGCCCCGGTCGCTCCGCGACCCGGTGCTCAGGCCGCCGACGCCAGCGCCCTGGTCCGTGCCCTTCTGGCCTCGGTCAGCGCCCTCGCCGTCAGGACCGGCCGGGGGACCACGATGCCGCAGCCGGTGCAGACGGGCCCGGCCCACGGTTCTCGGTCCAGGTCCTGCCGCCAGATGATGCCGGTTCCCGTACAGACGGGGCACGCGGCTCCGGGCTTCGCCCCCAGGGCCGCGATCAGCCGTCCCAGGACCTCCGCCAGCGGTGCGCCGGGGTGGACCCCCGGATCCTCGCAGTGCGCGATCCCGTTGCCGCCCCAGGTCCGCCGGTGCCAGTCGTCGAACCTGCCGGGCCGTCGCAGCCCGTCGTGCTTCTCACGGCGCCGCCTCTCGGCGAAGCCCGCCTCGTACGCGAGCCAGACGGCCCGCGCCTCCTCCAGTTCCTCCAGTGCGCGGATCAGGCGCCCGGGGTCGGGGGCCCGGTCCTCGGGCTCGATCCCGTGCCGGGCGCACAGATGATCCCAGGTCGCCCGGTGACCGTACGGGGCGAATCGCTCCAGGCATTTGCGCAGCGAGTACCGCCGCAAAGCCAGATCGCCCCGCGGATCGCGGACCTGTCTCGCAAGACTCCGGAAACCGGCCATGGCACTGCCACCTCCGTCGCTCGTACTTCGGCGTCAAGGGATGGACGTACGACTGCCCGATTCGGCTCCATCCAAGGGTGAAACGCGTCCACGGGCTGAGACGGTCCATGTGAGGCCGGGTGTGGAGGTGTGGCGATTCGGAAAAAGTGACTGATGTTCATCTTACCGGCGGGGCGTACCGCCAGTAACCTCCGGCGCATCGGCCACCCGGAGGAGCACGCATGCCCCCACGCACCCGCACGCTCAGAGCCGCCACAGTCGCGGCCGTCCTCGCTCTCGGCACGTCCCTGCTCGCCTCGGCGCACGGCGCCGGAGCCGCGGAGCCGGAGCCCCTCGCCGTCACCGACCACTGCGGCAGCCAGTGCGCCGACATCCTGCCGCCCGGCGAGAACGGCAACGCCACGCTCGTCGAGATCCTCGGCAACAAGGCGTTCGGCACCCACCCCGCGCACAGCGACGACCAGCTCGACCGCTACAACGGCCTGGTCGAGGGGCATACGGGCCTCACCGACCGGAAGCTGACCGACTTCTTCAACGACGCCTCCTTCGGGGTCGCCGCCGACCAGGTCGAGTCCGTGACCAAGCCGCGCGAGGACGTCACGATCACGCGGGACAAGAAGAGCGGCGTGCCCCACATCAAGGGCACCACCCGCTACGGCACCGAGTTCGGCGCGGGGTTCGCCGCCGGACAGGACCGGCTGTGGCTGATGGACCTGTTCCGGCACATCGGACGCGGCCAGCTGACCTCCTTCGCCGGGGGAGCACTGGCCAACCAGGGTCTTGAACAGCAGTTCTGGCCACAGGCTCCGTACACCGAGGCGGACCTTCAGGCGCAGGTCGAACGGATCAGGACGACCGAGGGCGCACGCGGCGAGCAGGCGATGGCCGACGCGCAGGCCTACGTCGACGGGATCAACTCCTACCGCGAGAAGTCCAAGAAGGGCCGCTACTTCCCGGGGGAGTACGTCCTCACCGGGAAGATCGACTCCATCACGAACATCGGCGAGATCCAGCCGTTCAAGCTGACCGACCTGATCTCGATCGCCTCGGTCGTCGGCGGACAGTTCGGCGGCGGAGGCGGCGGTGAGGTCCAGGCCGCGCTCTCGCTGCTCGCCGCCCAGCAGAAGTACGGCGTCGAGGAGGGCACCCGGGTCTGGGAGTCCTTCCGTCAGCGCAACGACCCCGAGGCCGTCCTCACCGTCCACGACGGCACCTCGTTCCCGTACGCCGGCAAGCCCGACAAGGCCCGGGGCACGGCTCTACCCGACGCGGGCTCCGTCACCCCGGAACCGCTGATATACGACCGGACCGGCTCGGCGGGCACCGACAGGAAGGACCCCGTCGACGCGCCCGCCCGCCTCGCGCCGGCCCAGGGCATGTACGACGACGGCGTCATCCCGGAGGGTTCGCTGCCCGGATCCGGCGACGCGGCCCGGAAGCGGGGCATGTCCAACGCTCTCCTGGTGTCCGGCGAGCACACGGCGAGCGGCAACCCGATCGCCGTCATGGGTCCCCAGACCGGCTACTTCGCCCCGCAGTTGATGATGCTCCAGGAGCTCCAGGGCCCGGGCATCAGCGCCCGCGGCGTCTCCTTCGCCGGAGTCGGCATGTACATCCAGATGGGCCGCGGCCAGGACTACGCCTGGAGCGCAACCTCGGCGGCGCAGGACATCACCGACACGTACGCCGTCGAGCTCTGCGAACCCGACGGCTCCGCCCCCACCAAGGACTCCACGCACTACCGGAACGACGGTGCCTGCACGGCGATGGAGAAGCTGGAGCGCACCAACTCCTGGAAGCCGACCGTCGCCGACTCCACCGCCAAGGGCTCCTACCGCATGCAGGTGTGGCGCACGGACTACGGCATCGTCACCCACCGCGCCACGGTGGACGGCAAGCCCGTCGCCTACACCTCGCTGCGCACCACCTACCGTCACGAGGCCGACTCGATCATCGGCTTCCAACTGCTCAACGACCCGGCGTACGTGACGGACGCCGCCTCCTTCCAGCAGGCGGCGAGCCACATCGACTACGCCTTCAACTGGTTCTACGCGGACTCCCGCACCACGGCCTACTACAACAGCGGCATGAACCCCGTGCGCGCGGCCGGGGTGGACGCCGCGCTGCCGGTCAAGGCCGAGAAGGCGTACGAGTGGCAGGGCTACGACCCGGCGGCCAACACCACCGACTACACGCCGTTCGCCGAGCACCCGCACTCCAGCGGCCAGGACTACTACATCTCCTGGAACAACCGTCAGGCCGAGGGCTACTCCACCGCCGCCTTCGGCTTCGGCGCCGTGCACCGCGGTGACCTGCTGGACGACCGGGTGTCCGAACTCGTCGAGGAGGGCGGGGTGACCCGCGCCTCCCTCACCCGCGCCATGGAGGAGGCGGCGCTCACCGATCTGCGCGGCGAGCAGCTGCTGCCCGAGCTCCTGAAGGTGCTCCGCTCCCAGCCGGTCACCGACCCGGAGCTCGACGCGGTGGTCCAGCAGCTGGATTCCTGGCGTGCGGCCGGGTCGCAGCGCAAGGAGACCAGCCCGGGCTCCCACACGTACACGCACACGGACGCGGTACGGATCATGGATGCGTGGTGGCCGAAACTCGTCGAGGCGGAGTTCCGCCCCGGGCTGGGCGACGGCCTCTACACCGCCCTGACCGCGAACCTGGCCACGGACGAGTCCCCGGCGGCCAGCCACGGGCCGAGCGGGGCGCACAGCGGCTCCGCCTTCCAGTACGGCTGGTGGGGCTTCGCCGACAAGGATCTGCGCCAGGTGCTCGGACAACCCGTCAAGGGGCCGCTGGCGAAGACGTACTGCGGCAACGGCGACCTGAGTGCCTGCCGGTCGGCGCTGCTCGGCACCCTGAAGGAGGCGGCCGCCGTACCCGCGACCACGGTCTACCCGGGTGACGACAGCTGCGAGGCCGGCGAGCAGTGGTGCACCGATTCGATCGTCCACCGCCCGCTGGGCGGGATCTCGCAGAAGTCCATCCACTGGCAGAACCGGCCGACCTATCAGCAGGTCGTGGAGTTCCCCTCGCACCGCTGAGACCAGGACCGGCGGGCGTCTTTAGCTGACGAACCGACAGAAACCGGCCCTCGCACCGCTGTTAACGCTGGTGCGGGGGCCTTCGCTGTTCGCGGACCGGATAGGTTTCGGCGGTGCCGGCCGCCCGTTGTCAGTGGCAGCCAGTAGCATTTCGCCGTTCAGCAATGACATGTTCATCAAGGGGTGGGGACAACTTGAGAGTGAATCGTGTGCGCGGTACGGCTGTGGCCGCCGCCCTCGGCGTCGTCGCCGTTCTGGGGCTCCAGAACGTCGCGAGCGCCGAAGCGGGAGACGCGCGGAACGAGGGCCGGCCGGCCGCCGGGGCGGGGGTCCACAGCGCGGCGGCGGGCCAGGACGGTCCGGTCAGGAGCGAGGTGCACAAGCTCGCCCTGAAGTCCGAGGGACGTGGTGAGGCCACCCTCTCCCGGCGTACCACCGAACCGTTCGGCATGCTGGGTCTGTCCTGGCCGGACGCCCACGCCGAGATCAAGGGCACGATCGAGGTCCGCACCCGGGCCGCCGCGACCGGCGAGTGGACCGACTGGGTCGCGCTGGAGCCGTACCTGCCCGGGCTCGACGGCGATCGCGCCACGGAACGCGGCTCCACGGAGCCCGTCTGGGTCGGACGCTCGGACGGCGCCGAGGTGCGGGTGAGCGACGGGGCGGCCTCCGGCACCCTGCCCGCCGGTCTCCGGCTCGACATGGTCGACCCGGTCGCCGGGGCGGCACAGGGCGGCGGCACGGACGCACGGCCCGCCGCCTTCGCGTCGGCCGAGGTCGACCCCGGCCCGCCGTCGACGGTTCCGCAGCCCTCGGTCGTCACCCGCGAGGAGTGGGGCGCCGACGAGTCCATCAACGACGAGGGTCCGATCTACCTGGAAGGCGGCGTCATCAAGGCCGTCTTCGTGCACCACACGACCAACGCCAGTTACGACTGCTCCGAATCCGCGGCGATCGTGCGCGCCCTGCACGTCTTCCACGTGAAGACGAACGGCTGGCGCGACCTCGGCTACAACTTCCTCGTCGACAAGTGCGGGAAGATATTCGAGGGCCGTCAGGGCGGCATCGACCAGCCCGTCCAGGGCGCACACACGTACGGCTTCAACAGCGAGTCGACCAGTGTCGCGATCATCGGTGACTACACCAACGCCGGCGCCCCGAACGTCGCTCTCGAGGCGACCGCCCGGATGGCCGCGTACAAGCTCGGACAGTACGGCGGTGACCCGGCCGGCAGCACCACGCTGGTCGCCGGCGCCACGCAGAAGAACTACTCCGGCACGCAGTTCGTCGCCGGACAGTCCTACTCGTTCAAGCAGATCTCGGGTCACCGGGACGGCTTCAACACCGAGTGCCCCGGAATGAAGCTCTACCCGCAGCTTCCGGCCATCCGCACCCTGGCCGCAGGCCCGGTCCAGGGCCTCACGGTCACCTCCGTCGCCGGCGGGGCGTTCGCCGTGGACTCCGGCTACGAGACGCCGGGCCCGGTCTCGGTGAACTGGTCGACGACCACCCCGACCTCGCTCATCAGCGGGTTCGAGCTCCTCGTCGACGGCAAGAGCGTGACCACCGTCGCGGGCAAGGCGCGCACCGCCTCCACGACGCTCGTCCCGGGCAGCCACAAGGTCGCGGTGAAGGCCGTCCACCAGTCGGGCAAGGCCACGACCACCGCCGCGGTGAACGTGAACGTGCCGAGCCCGAAGAAGTTCGTGCCTGTCACCCCTGAGCGTCTGATGGACACGCGTTCGGGACTGGGCGCACCCAAGGCGCCCGTAGGCCCGGACAGCGTGGTCACCCTCCAGGTGACAGGCGCCAACGGAGTGCCGGCCACCGGCGTGGGTGCCGTCGCGCTGAACGTGACGGCGACGAACGTGACGGGGGAGACGAGTTATGTGTCGGTCTATCCGGACGGGACGACGCGGACGGCCGCGTCGAACCTGAACCTGGTGAAGGGTCAGACGGCTCCGAACCTGGTGATCGTTCCCGTGGTGAACGGCAAGGTGAGTTTCTACAACCGCGCGGGGACCCTGGATCTGATCGCGGACATCACCGGTTACTTCACCTCCGTCGGCGAGGGTTCCACACACGTCAACCTCGGGCCGGAGCGCGTGATGGACACGCGTGAGGGTCTGGGTGTGGCGAAGGCGCCGGTCGGTGCGGACAGTGTCGTGACGCTGCAGGTGGCGGGTGCCAACGGCGTCCCCGCAGAGGGTGTCACGGCGGTCGTGCTGAACGTGACGGCGACGAACGTGACGGCACCGACGAGCTACGTGTCGGTCTATCCGGACGGGACGACGCGGACGGCCGCGTCGAACCTGAACCTGGTGAAGGGTGAGACGGCCCCGAACCTGGTGATCGTTCCCGTGGTGAACGGCAAGGTGAGTTTCTACAACCGGTCGGGCACTCTCGACCTGATCGCCGACATCACCGGCTACTTCACCTCCGGCGACGAGGGCGCGTCCCACATCAACCTCGGGCCGAAGCGCGTGATGGACACGCGTGAGGGTCTGGGTGTGGCGAAGCGGACCTGGAGCGGGTTCGCGTGGCGGTCGGACAACTGGATCGACAAGCTCACGGGCAACACCCGGGTGCGCACGATGATCGACGCGGGGGCGGACACCGACGAGGTGGTGGGCGCCTGGGCGGCGGACCTGGCGGCCTTCCGGAAACTGCGGCGGGAACACCTGCTGTACCGGTGAACAACGGGGCGGGGGGGGGGGGGGGCCGGCCCCCCCCCCCCCCCGCCCCGTTGTTCACCGGTACAGCAGGTGTTCCCGCCGCAGTTTCCGGAAGGCCGCCAGGTCCGCCGCCCAGGCGCCCACCACCTCGTCGGTGTCCGCCCCCGCGTCGATCATCGTGCGCACCCGGGTGTTGCCCGTGAGCTTGTCGATCCAGTTGTCCGACCGCCACGCGAACCCGCTCCAGGTCCGCTTCGCCGTGACCAGCAGGGCGATCCCCGTGCGTACGGGGTCGAAGGCGTCCCGGTCCTGGACGTGCACCTGGACCCCGCCCACCGTCTTCCCCTGGAACTTGGAGAACGTCGGCGCGAAGTACGCCTCACGGAAGGCGACCCCGGGCAGCTCCAGGCCGTTCGCGGCCGCCGCCCACCGGTGGTCGATGCCCTCCGCGCCCAGCAGCTCGAACGGCCGTGTGGTTCCCCGGCCCTCGGAGAGGTTCGTCCCCTCGAACAGACACGTCCCGGAGTAGACCACCGCCGTCTCCGGCGTGGGCATGTTGGGGCTCGGCGGCACCCAGGGCAGGCCCGTCGTGTCGAAGAAGTCCTTGCGGCGCCACCCGGACATCTTCACCACGTCCAGCTCCACCGGACGGTCCGCCAGGAACTCGGCGTTGAAGAGCAGCGCGAGCTCCGCCACCGTCATGCCGTGCGCCTGGGAGATCTCCCGGCGTCCCACGAAGGTGGCGAAGGCCGGGTCGAGCACGGGCCCCAGAGCCGCCCGCCCGGTCACCGGATTCGGCCGGTCCAGGACGACGAACCGCTTGCCCGCGAGCGCCGCCGCCTCCATGCAGTCGTACAGGGTCCAGATGTACGTGTAGAAGCGGGCGCCCGCGTCCTGGATGTCGAAGACCACCGTGTCGACACCCGACGCGGTGAAGATGTCGGCCAGCGCCTGCCCGCTCTTCAGATACGTGTCGTAGACCGGCAGCCCGGTCGCCGGGTCGTCGTACCGCCCCTCCGATCCGCCCGCCTGCGCCGTCCCCCGGAAGCCGTGCTCGGGGCCGAATACGGCGGTCAGGTTCACCCGGTCGTCGGGGTGCATCACGTCGACGATGTGGCGTACGTCGGCGGTGATCCCGGTCGGATTGGTGACGACACCCACCTTCTCCCCGGTCAGCAGCCGGTAACCGTCGGCGGCGAGCCGCTCGAAGCCGGTGCGGACCCCGGCACCCCCGGCGCCGTGCTCCCGGCCGGCCGCGACCGCCGCCCCCGGCCCCGCGGCGGTCGTCGCGAGGGCTCCCATCGCGCCGCCGACAGCCAGCAAACCACGCCTGGACAGGGTCATTGCGCTACCTCCATGATCGCGTCGACTGTCATGGTCACGCACGCTAGCGCGGGTGCGGGCCGCACGGAACGCCCATGACTGGGCAGATTCCCAGTCCTGCCCCGAACCCCTTCCCCGATCACATACCGACTGGTTAGTCTGCCGGGGAAGACGGCTGAGAGAGGCGGGACCGATGAGTACGGTGCAGGGCGCTGGCGTAGTGGTGACGGGAGCCGGAGGCGGCATCGGGGCCGCCCTCGCCCGCAGATTCGCCGCGGAGGGCGCGCGGGTCGTCGTCAACGACCTCGACGGCGACCGGGTCAAGGCGCTCGCCGAGGAGATCGGCGGCACGGTCGTGGCCGGCGACGCCTCCGGCATCGTGGACGCCGCGCGCGACGCGCTCGGCGGCACCGTGGACGTCTACTGCGCCAACGCCGGCCTCGCCTCGGGCGGCGACGCCTTCGCCGAGGAGGACGTCTGGGCCCGGGCCTGGGACGTCAACGTGATGGCGCACGTCCGCGCGGCCAAGGCGCTGCTGCCGGAGTGGCTGGAGCGCGGCAGCGGCCGCTTCGTCTCCACCGCGTCGGCGGCCGGCCTGCTGACGATGATCGGCGCCGCCCCGTACAGCGTGACCAAGCACGGGGCCGTCGCCTTCGCCGAGTGGCTCTCCCTGACCTACCGGCACCGGGGGATCAAGGTCCACACGATCTGCCCCCAGGGCGTGCGTACGGACATGCTCACGGCCGCGGGCTCCGCCGGCGACCTGGTGCTCGCGCCCACCGCGATCGAGCCGGAGGCCGTCGCCGACGCCCTGTTCGACGCCATGGAGCAGGATCGCTTCCTCGTCCTGCCGCACCCCGAGGTGGCCGGCTACTACCGCGCCCGCGCCAAGGACCCCGACCACTGGATCGGCAACATGAACCACCTGCAGCAGAAGTGGGAGGAGGCCGGCGCATGACCGAGTCGATCTACGCGGCGAAGCCCTGGACGGCCCTGCTCAGCGAGGCCCAGCTCGCCCCCGTCCACCCCGCCGAGACCATGGTGCACGCCTTCCGCGCGGCCGTCGGACGGGCCCCCGACCACACCGCGCTCGCCTACTTCGACGGGCGGCTCAGCTACCGCGAGACGGACGAGCTGTCGGACTCCGTGGCGGGGCACCTCGCGGCCGAGGGGCTGCGGCGCGGCGACCGGGTCGCGATCATGCTCCAGAACACCCCGCACTTCGTGCTCGCGCTGCTCGGGGCCTGGAAGGCCGGCGCGACCGTCGTCCCGCTCAACCCGATGTACAAGTCCGGCGAGGTCGGGCATGTGCTGAAGGACGCGGAGGTGACCGCGCTCATCTGCTCCGACCGGGCCTGGGAGTCCTATCTGCGGGCCACCGCCGAGGCCGCCCCGAGCGTGACGATCGCCGTCACGGCCTGCGAGCTCGACCTCCAGTCGGCCGACGACCCGCGGGTGCTCGGCTTCGAGCGGCTCCCCGCACCCGGCGCGGACGAGTGGGCCTCCGATCTGGTGGAGGTGGCCCGGCGCGGTCTCGCGGTCCCCGGGGGCCGGGAGCTCTCCGCTGCGGACACCGCCCTGATCAGCTACACGTCCGGGACGAGCGGCACCCCCAAGGGGGCCATGAACTCCCAGGGCAACATCATGATCAACGCGGAGCGGCAGCGGGCCGGCCATCCCATCGCCGAGGGCTCGTCCTACTTCGCGCTCGCCCCGCTCTTCCACATCACCGGCATGGTCTGCCAGCTCGCCGCCTGTATCGCCAACGCGGGCACCCTGGTCCTCGCGTACCGCTTCGAGGCGAGCGTCGTCCTGGAGGCCTTCGCCGAGCACCGGCCCGCCTACACGGTCGGCCCGTCGACCGCCTTCATGGCCCTCGCCGCGCACCCGGACGTGACGCGGGAGCACTTCGCCTCGTTCAAGGTGATCTCCTCGGGCGGAGCGCCGCTGCCTCCCGCCCTGGTCGAGAAGTTCCGTGAAGGCTTCGGCCCGTACATCCGCAACGGCTACGGACTCACCGAGTGCACCGCGCCCTGCGCCTCCGTGCCGCCGGAGCACGAGGCACCGGTCGACCCCGTCTCCGGGACCCTCTCCGTCGGGGTGCCCGGGCCCGACACCGTGGTCCGGATCGTCGACGAGGAGGGGGACGACGTCCCCTTCGGCGAACAGGGCGAGATCGCCGTGCGCGGACCGCAGGTCGTCTCCGGCTACTGGAATCTCCCCGAGGCCACCGAGGCCGCCTTCCCCGACGGGGAGCTGCGCACCGGGGACATCGGCTTCATGGACACGGCGGGCTGGCTCTACGTCGTGGACCGCAAGAAGGACATGATCAACGCCTCCGGCTTCAAGGTGTGGCCGCGGGAGGTCGAGGACGTCCTCTACACCCACCCGGCGGTCCGCGAGGCGGCCGTCGTGGGCGTCCCCGACGCCTACCGCGGGGAGACCGTCCGGGCCTACGTCAGCCTGCGGCCGGGCGCCGAGACGGAGCCCGGCGAGCTCAGCGCGTACTGCAAGGAACGGCTGGCCGCCTACAAGTACCCGCGCGAAGTCGAGATCCTGACCGAACTCCCGAAGACGGCGAGTGGGAAGATCCTCAGGCGGGAACTGCGTTCCCCCCGGTAGAACAGTTCACGCACGGTACGAGAGGGCAGGTGGCGGCAATGGCCAAGGCGACGGACGGGGACGGTACTCCCGTCCCTCAGAGGCTGCTGGCCGCCGCCACCCGCCTCTTCGCGGAGCGCGGCTACGACCGCACCTCCGTGCAGGAGATCGTCGAGGCGGCCGGTGTCACCAAGGGGGCGCTCTACCACTACTTCGGCTCCAAGGAAGACCTCCTCCAGGAGGTCTACGCCCGGGTGCTGCGGCTCCAGCAGGAGCGGCTCGACGCCTACGCGAACGCCGAGGCGCCGATCGAGCAGCGGCTGCGTGACGCGGCGGCGGACGTGGTCGTCACGACCATCGACAACCTCGACGACGCCTCGATCTTCTTCCGCTCCATGCACCACCTGAGCCCGGAGAAGAACAAGCAGGTACGGATCGAGCGCCGCCGGTACCACGAGCGCTTCCGCGCCCTGGTCGAAGAGGGTCAGCGAGCGGGGGTGTTCTCCTCGGCCACCCCCGCCGACCTGGTCGTCGACTACCACTTCGGCTCGGTCCACCACCTGTCCACGTGGTACAGCCCGGACGGTCCGCTCACCCAGCGTGAGGTCGCGGACCACCTGGCCGACCTGCTGCTGCGGGCTCTGCGCCCCTGACGGCCTCCCGGCGCCCGCACGGGACGGCCGCCCCGCCGTACGCACAGGACCGACGGCCCGGAGGCGCCCCGACGCGCCGGGCCCTCCGGGCGCTGCGCCGCCTCCTGGCCGTTCAGCTCCGGCCCGGCAGGCCCAGAGCGACGAACAGCAGTGACGAGAGCTCCTCCGCGAACGCCGCCGACCCCGTGAGGGCCTGCCCCAGGAGCTCCTCATCGGGCGTCAGTCCTGCGGCGGTCGCCCAGGCCAGTGCCTCTCTCGCGGCGGCTTCGACCGGGAACCGGTCGAGCGGTATGCCGTAGTCATCGGCCATGGCGCGGTTGAGCAGGGCCTCCCACGTCCCGCCCCCCGGTGTGACCGCTTCGACGAACGCCACATCGCTGTCCAGGAAGGACACCAGGATCGCCGGGGCACCGGTTCCCCGTACGAGATCCGCCACGCTGCGCCGGCCGTACTCCGCGAAGTCGGCCACCTGCCAGCCCTCCGCCGGTGACTTCCCGTCCTCGACCTCGGTGAAGCCGGCCGATTCCATGAGGCCGCGCAGGCCGGCCGCGGACCGGGTCGTCAGCGACCCACCAGAATTTCCCATGCCCGGAAACTATCGGGCGGCACTGACAGGCCCCCGGCGGATCCGGCATCAGGAGACGGGCGGGCAGAGCACCAGCAGGCAGCTCCGGACCTGGACGTCGTCGATGACCGGGCCGCCGACGCCGGGGCTGGTGCTGGCGAAGGTGAGGGTGACGGAGTTCTTCAGCAGGTTGGTGAAGACGGCGGTCTGCCGGGTGTAGCCCATGTTCCGGAAACCGCGGCCGGTGATGTCGAAGCCGAACGTCTTCACGGGTACGCCGTCGACTCTGAGTTCACCCGTCTTCAGGGCGGGAGCCCAGGCCGGATTGCCGGCCAGTTCGAAGCTGACGACGTACGAGGTCAGGGGATGCGTCGGTATCTCCTGCGAGACGCTGCCGGACGTAGTGCCGTTGAGGTCCAGCGACTGGCTGCCCTCGGCGGCGTCCCACAGGCGGTCGGAGGTCAGGTCCACGCTGTGGCCGCCGACCGTCCAGGGGCCGACGGCCTGTCCGCCGAGGTAGGTGGTGAAGAGGGACGGAGCCGGGACGACGGGCGTCTCGAAGCCTCCGCCGGCGAGGTCCGGCACGGTGGTGTGCGTCCTCGTGTCATGCGTCTTCGTGTCATGCGTGTTCGTGTCGTGCGTGTTCGTGTCGTGCGTGTGAGCCGATGCGGTGGTGGAGGCGGCGGCAAGCAGGAGGGCCGCGGCGGACAGGACTGCGGCGGACAGGCGGAGCGGAAGCATGGAGGGCCTCTCGTTTCACAGGACACCATGGGCGGGGCTTCCGACCGGGAGCCCATTCGGAGTGTGCGGCCACCGGCACACCCCGCCAAGAGGCCGGACCACGGCGCGCGAGGCGCGCTGAGCAGGCAGAACACCATGAACGAGCGCCCCCCGCGTGTGGTCGGCCGTCAGACGCTCCGGCAGACGCGCAAGCCGGCCCAGGAGAACGGTGTCCGGTCAGCGAACACGCCTGTCCGGATTCCACCCTTGACGGTGCTCGGTCATCTACCCGAGCATCGGGGGCGCGCTTCCAGCCCCACCGCTCCAGGTCCAGGGCCGTGCACGTCCCTGGGACCCCCCCGCACGTTCCGTCAGTCCCCGAACGGAATCCGGAGCCCCAGATGAGACCTGTCGGACGCACAGTCCTGCCCGCCGCCGCGCTCGCCGTCGCGGCCCTGCTGGCGACCGCCGCACCGGCCGTCCAGGCCGCGCCCGCAACCGCCGCCGCAGCCCCCGACATCCCGCTCGCCAACGTCAAGGCGCACCTCACCCAGCTCCAGTCGATCGCCACCGCCAACGGCGGCAACCGAGCCCACGGCAAGGCCGGTTACAAGGCGTCCGTCGACTACGTGAAGGCCAAGCTGGACGCGGCCGGATACACCACCGCGCTCCAGCAGTTCACCTCCGGCGGAGCCACCGGGTACAACCTGATCGCCGACTGGCCGGGCGGTGACCCGAACCAGGTCCTCATGGCCGGCGCCCACCTCGACTCGGTGAGCTCCGGCGCGGGCATCAACGACAACGGCTCCGGATCGGCCGCCGTGCTGGAGACCGCCCTCGCCGTCTCCCGGGCGCAGCTCGCACCGGACAAGCACCTGCGCTTCGCCTGGTGGGGGGCCGAGGAGCTTGGCCTCGTCGGCTCGAAGTACTACGTCAACAACCTGGCGTCCACGGAGCGTTCCAAGCTCGCCGGTTACCTCAACTTCGACATGATCGGCTCGCCCAACGCCGGCTACTTCGTCTACGACGACGATCCGGTCATCGAGCAGACTTTCAAGGACTACTTCGCAGGTCTGTCGATACCCACCGAGATAGAGACCGAGGGCGACGGCCGCTCCGACCACGCCCCCTTCAAGAGCGCGGGCGTGCCCGTCGGAGGCCTGTTCACCGGGGCGAGCAACACCAAGTCCAGTGCCCAGGCCCAGAAGTGGGGCGGCACGGCGGGCCAGTCCTTCGACCGCTGCTACCACTCGTCGTGCGACACGACGGCGAACATCAACGACACGGCCCTGGACCGTAACAGCGACGCCGTCGCCCACGCCGTCTGGACGCTGTCCGCAGGGACGGTCACTCCGCCGACCGGGACCGTCTTCAGCAACGCCGACAACGTCTCCGTGCCCGACAACGGAGCCGCGGTGACCTCCTCGGTCCCGGTCACCGGGCGCACGGGCAACGCACCGTCCGCGCTCAAGGTGGGTGTCGACATCAAGCACACCTACCGCGGGGACCTCGTCGTGGACCTGCTCGCGCCCGACGGCACCGCCTACCGGCTCAAGAACTCCAGCAGCAGCGACTCCGCGGACAACGTGATCGCGACGTACACCGTCAACGCGTCGAGCGAGACCGCGAACGGCACCTGGAAGCTCCAGGTGCGGGACGTCGCCGCACAGGACACCGGCTACATCGACAGCTGGCAGCTCACCTTCTGACCCGCCGGGGAGGCGGCCACCCGGGCGCCTCCCCGCACCAGGGGCTCAGAGGTACTTCTTGATCTCCCGCCGTGCCAGCGACCGCTGGTGCACCTCGTCCGGACCGTCCGCCAGCCGCAGGGTCCGCGCGGACGACCAGAGTTCGGCCAGCGGGAAGTCCTGGCTGACGCCGCCGGCGCCGTACAGCTGCACCGCCTGGTCGAGGATGTCGCAGACCGCGCGCGGGGTGGCGATCTTGATCGCCTGGATCTCCGTGTGGGCGCCGCGGTTGCCCACCGTGTCCATCAGCCAGGCCGTCTTCAGCACCAGCAGTCGCAGCTGCTCCACCGTCACCCGGGCGTCCGCGATCCAGTTCTGGACGACGCCCTGCTGCGCCAGCGGCTTGCCGAAGGCCGTACGCGCCACGGCCCGCCTGCACATCAGCTCGATCGCCCGCTCGGCCATCCCGATCAGCCGCATGCAGTGGTGGATCCGGCCCGGTCCCAGCCGAGCCTGGGCGATGGCGAAGCCGCCGCCCTCCTCGCCGATCAGATTGGCGGCGGGCACCCGGACGTCGGTGAAGACGACCTCGGCGTGGCCGCCGTGGGAGTGGTCCTCGTAGCCGTACACCTGCATCGCGCGGCGCACCTCCAGGCCCGGGGTGTCACGCGGGACCAGGATCATCGACTGCTGGCGCCGGATGTCCTCGTTGTCCGGGTCGGTCTTCCCCATCACGATGAAGATCGCGCAGTCGGGGTTCATCGCCCCGGAGATGTACCACTTGCGCCCGTTGATGACGTAGTCGTCGCCGTCCCGCGTGATCCGGGTCTCGATGTTCGTCGCGTCCGACGACGCCACGTCGGGCTCCGTCATCGCGAACGCCGAGCGGATCTCCCCGGCGAGCAGCGGCTCCAGCCACTGCTTCTTCTGCTCGTCCGATCCGAACTGGAAGAGCACCTCCATGTTCCCCGTGTCCGGGGCGGCGCAGTTCAGCGCGGTCGGCGCCAGGTGCGGGCTGCGTCCGGTGATCTCGGCGAGGGGTGCGTACTGCAGGTTCGTCAGACCGGCACCGTACTCCGCGTCCGGGAGGAAGACGTTCCACAGCCCCTGCCTGCGCGCCTCGGCCTTGAGGTCCTCCACGATCTGCGGGGTGTCCCACGGCGACGCCAGCGCCGCGCGCTGCTCCTCGGCGACCGCCTCGGCGGGGTACACGTGCTCGTCCATGAACGTGAGCAGCCTGGTGCGCAGCTCTTCGGTACGTGCGTCGAATGCGAAGTCCACGGGGTGATCAGCCTTCCTGGAGGGTGGTGAGGCCGTGCGAGATGAATACGGGGACCAGGTCGCCGATGCGGTCGAAGCCGGCGCCGACGGTCTGGCCCAGGGTGTAGCGGTAGTGGATGCCCTCGAGGATCACGGCGAGCTTGAACCACGCGAAGGCCGTGTACCAGGGGATGGAGGAGGTGTCGCGGCCGGACCGGGACGCGTAGCGCTCGATCAGCTCGGCGGGGCCGGGGTGGCCAGGGGCGCCGCTGGTCGTGGAGACCGGGGACTCGGGCAGGTCCAGGTCGGAGCTGTACATCACGAGCAGGCCCAGGTCCGTGAGCGGATCGCCGAGTGTGGACATCTCCCAGTCCAGGACCGCCTTGATCCGGTCGTCCCGGCCGATCAGCACGTTGTCCAGGCGGTAGTCACCGTGCACCACCGTGGGCGCGGGGGAGACGGGAAGCTCCCGGCCCAGCGCGGCGTGCAGCTCGTCGATGCCGGCGAGCTCGCGGTTGCGGGAGGCGTCCAGCTGCTTGCCCCAGCGCCGCAGCTGCCGGTCCAGGAAGCCGTCCGGACGCCCGAAGTCACCGAGGCCGACGGCTGCCGGATCCACGGCGTGCAGATCCACCAGGGTGTCGACGAGCCCCAGGACGACGGCCCGGGTGCGCTCGGCGCCCAGCGGGGCGAGCTGCTCGGCGGTCCGGTAGGGGGTCCCCTCGACGTACTCCATGACATAGAACGGCGAGCCGATCACCGCGTCGTCCTCGCAGAGCAGGAGAGTCTCCGGCACCGGGACCGCCGTGGAGTGCAGGGCGCTGATCACCCGGTGCTCGCGCTTCATGTCGTGCGCGGTGGCGAGCACATGGCCCAGCGGAGGTCTGCGCACGACCCACTGCCCGGAGCCGTCGGTGACGATGTAGGTGAGGTTCGAGCGGCCGCCCTCGACGACCCGGGCTTCGAGCGGTCCGTTCACCAGCCCCGGCCGCTCACGGTCGAGATGGCCGCGGAGCAGGTCGAGATCGAGACCTGGCGGGTGGACTGGGCTCATGGGGCGCACCTCCGGGACGTTGAACGGTCGGGACCATGATGCCGACCAGTCGGTATGTCGTCCAGTGTCCGCCCGGAATCCGAGAGGTGATCTCCGGCTCCCCGCCCGGTCCGCGTCAGTCGTCCCAGCCCTGGGCCTCCACGAAGGCGTCCCCGTGCGTGGCGGACCAGCGGCCCAGCGCCTCGATCGGCTCCAGCAGCGTCCGGCCGAGCTCGGTCAGGGCGTACTCCACCCGCGGTGGCGCCTCGGCGTACGCCCGGCGCTCCACCAGCGCGTACGCCTCCAGCCTGCGCAGCGTCTCGGTCAGCACCTTGGCGCTGATGCCGCCGATCTCCGCACGGAGCTCACGGGGCCGGCGCGGGCCCGCCCCCAGGGCGTACAGGACCACCGGATTCCAGGTGTTCCCCAGCAGATCGAAGCCGAGCCGCGCCCGGCAGTCGGCGAGCAGCCGGTCCATGCGTACCCCTTCACCGCCCGTCAGGCACCGAACGGTGCGCAACGGGACCCCTAACGTCCCCTTCAGCACGACGCTACGTGACGGGCGTTCAAGGGAGAGGCACATGCGCATAGGCATCATCGGGACCGGCCACATGGCGGAGGCACTGGGCGGCCGATGGGCGGCGGCAGGCCATCGCGTGCTTTTCGGAGGCCGCTCCACGGAACGGGCCAGGGCCCTCGCGGACCGCACCGGCCAGAGCGCCGGCACGCTCGGCGAGGCGGCCGCCTTCGGCGACGCGGTGCTGCTCGCCCTGCCGTACGACGCCGTGGCGGGCGTCCTGGCGGCACTCGGCGCGGCGGACGGACCGCTGCGCGGCCGGGTGGTCGTCGACTGCACCAACGCCGTCGGGGCCGGCTTCCGGCTCACCACCGGCACGGGGCCGGGCGCGGCCCGTACGATCGCCGACGCCACCGGCGCCCGGGTCGTCAAGGCCTTCAACCACCTGCCCGATTCGGTGTGGCGGCTGCCCCCGCCCTCCTTCGCCGAGG
Organism: Streptomyces sp. QL37; assembly: GCF_002941025.1. Lineage (NCBI taxonomy): Bacteria > Bacillati > Actinomycetota > Actinomycetes > Kitasatosporales > Streptomycetaceae > Streptomyces > Streptomyces sp. QL37. The sequence goes on from NZ_PTJS01000001.1 coordinate 7,078,448, forward strand.
GCCCGCTCGCGGTCCCGCTCTGCGGCGACGACCCGGCGGCCCTGGAGACGGTCGGGGCCCTGGTCCGGGACCTCGGCTGCGTCCCGCTGACCGTGGGCGGGCTCGACCGGGCCGCGTATCTGGAGGCGGCCACCGCCTTCCTCATCGGGCTCTGGCACTCCGGACACGACCCCCGGACGCTGCTGCCGCCCTTCGAGGTGGTCACCGCCTGAGTTGCGGGCACCCGGGCGCGCCCCGATCGTCGGAGGATGAAGGCGATCAGCTACAGCAGGTACGGCTCGGCCGACGTACTGGAGTACGGCGAGCGGCCCGACCCGAAGGTCGGGCCCGACTCGGTCCTGGTGAAGGTGCGGGCCGCGGCCGTGAACCCCGTCGACTGGAAGGCCCGCGAGGGCTACCTCCAGGCGGGGCTGGAGGCCGTGTTCCCCGTCATTCCCGGCTGGGACGTCTCCGGTGTCGTGGTCCAGCCCGGCGCCGCCGTCGACGAGTTCGCGGTGGGGGACGAGGTCATCGGCTACGTCCGCGAGGACTTCCTCTCGCGCGGCACCTTCGCCGAGTACGTCGCCGCACCCGTGCGCACCCTCGCCCGCAAGCCCCTGAGCCTGAGCTTCGAGGAGGCGGCGGGCCTTCCGCTGTGCGGCCTCACCGCACACCAGGTGCTGTACCGCACGCTGAAGGTCCGGGAGGGCGAGACCGTCCTCGTCCACGCGGCCGCCGGAGGGGTCGGGTCGCTCGCCGTCCAGCTCGCCCGGCACGCCGGCTGCCGGATCGTCGGCACTGCCGGGCCCCACAACCACGACTACGTACGCCAACTGGGCGGCGAACCCGTGGAGTACGGCGACGGGCTGGCCGCCCGCCTCCGCGAACTGGTCCCCGAGGGTTTCGACGCCGCGTTCGACACGGTCGGCGGGGAAGCCCTCCGGATCTCCGCCGAAACCCTCGCCCCCGACGGCCGGCTCGCGTCCATCGCCGACGGGGAGGTCTTCTCCTACGGCGGCCGCTACGCCTTCGTACGGCCCGACGCCGCCGACCTCGCCGACCTCGCCGGGCTCGCCGAGCAGGGCATCGTCTCCGTCCACGTCGACCGCGTCTTCCCCCTGGAGCAGGCAGCCGAGGCCTACCGGCTCAACCAGGAGGGCCGCACCCGGGGCAAGATCGTCGTCACCGTGGCCTGGGAGGACTGAGCCGGCACGACCCTCAGAACAGCGTCGCGGCGGCGAACACCGCGAGCGCGACCGTGCACGCCGCCGCCGTCAGCGCATGGCGCGGCGACAGCGCGGCGGGCGGCCCGGCGGACCCCATGCCCGTCACCCGGCGGTGCGCCACCACGAGGAACCCCAGCCAGGCCAGCAGGCTCAGAGCCACCGCGAGCACCCCGGCCCCCGTCGCCCCGTGGTGCAGCGCCTGCCGGAACGCGAGCAGGGCCACCACCGTGCACGACAGGGTGGTGCGGCGCCAGGCCAGCCGCGTCCGCTCGGGCTGGAGGCCGGGATCGCGCCCGGTGGCGGTCACCGGCCCTCCCAGCCGAACAGGACCACCACCACCATCGCGACCGCGACCACGGCGACCACGAGGCTGAGCATCGCGGGGAAGCGCGAGACCGGCAGATCCTCCCCGCGCCGCATCGCACGCTCGCACCGCACCCAGTGGTTGACGGCGCGCAGCGCGCAGAGCACCCCGGCCGCCAGCAGCCCCAGGGCAAGGCCGGCGCGGACGCCCCACGCCAGTTCCGGGAGGAACTGGTCGACGGCGAAACCGCCGCCGATGAGGGCGAGAGCCGTCCGGATCCAGGCGAGGAAGGTGCGCTCGTTGGCGAGGGAGAAGCGGTAGTCCGGGGTGTCACCCTCCGCACGGATCCGCTCCGGGGCGAACCACAGCCGCAGGCCGCGCAGGAAATCGCTCACGCGGCGCCCCCTGCCGCGCGGCCCGCCCGGTGGGCCCGCAGCCGGTGGTACGTCTCCAGACCGTCCGGCACCCATGTCCAGTCGCCGAGACGCCCCTCCAGCTCCGCGTCGCTCAGGAAGGTGTGCCAGTCGACCTCCTCCGCCTGCGGCCGCACGGGCAGCTCGCAGCGCACCTCGTACACGTACGACCACCAGCTGTGCGGAGGGCTCTCGTAGAGGTACTTGAAGAGCGGTGTCGGGCGGGGAAGACCGGACACCCCCAGCTCCTCCTCGGCCTCCCGCAGCGCCGCCTCGTCGTACGACTCGCCCGCGCCCACGACCCCGCCCACGAACATGTCGTGGTGCGAGGGGAAGACCAGTTTCGTGGCGGTCCTGCGGTGCACGAACAGCCGGCCCGCCGGGTCCCGCGCCTCGACGAAGACGCAGCGGTGGCGCAGGCCGCGCGCGGTGGCCTCGCCACGCGGCGCCTGTCCGACGACCTCGTCGTTCTCGTCGACAATGTCCAGGATCTCGTCAGCCGGAGTCATGGCCTCCATCCAACATCAACCGGTCGGCGGCCGTGGACCCGTGTCGCTCCTTCCCCTCCGGCATCGCCGGGTGCAGCCCCAGGAGCACGATCCCGGCCACGATCGCCGCCAGTCCCGCGGCCTGCCAGGCCAGTGCGCCGGTGTCGGTGCGGACCTGGTCGCCCAGGAAGCCGATCCCGCAGACGATCCCGGCCAGCGGCTGCGCGGCGGTCAGCGCCGGCAGGGACATCCGCAGCGGCCCCGCCTCGAAGGCGCTCTGGACCAGGATCAGCCCGCTCACCCCCAGCACGAGCACGGCGTACGGCTGCCAGGACGTCATCAGTGCCGCCCAGCCGTCCGCGGACAGCCGCTCCCCGCTGACCCTGGTCAGCCCGTCCTGCAGTCCGTAGAGCAGCCCGGCCGCCAGGCCGAGCAGGACGGGGGTCCCGCGGGTCCGCGGATGTCTGGCGCAGGCGGTCAGGAGGACGGCGAGCCCGGCCACCGCACCGATCACCAGCCAGTGCCGCAGGGACGCGGTCACCGCCTCCCCGCCGCGCGGCTCGCCGGCCAGCAGGAAGGCGGTGACACCGCCCGCCAGCAGGCAGAGGCCTCCCCAGCCCTGGCGGCCCAGCGGCTGGCCCGTGCGGTGGCGTGACAGGGCCATCGCGAAGAGCAGATTGGTCGCCAGGAGCGGCTCCACGACGGACACCTCGCCCTGGCCGAGAGCCAGGGCGCCCAGCACCATGCCGCAGACCATCAGACCGATCCCGGCGAGCCAGCTCGGCACCCGCATCAGGTCGAGCAGCAGCCGGGGCGAGAGGAAATCGCTCAGGGGCGCGCGGCGGGCGGCGTCCTGCTGGAGGACGAATCCGAAGCCCAGGCAGCAGGCGGCGCCCACGGACAGCAGCAGTACCAGCACCGACACGGTCCGACGATAGCCCGGCGGACGTACGGGATCGGTGAGGGCGCCGCCGACCGGACGGTTGACGTGGGAGCGGCCGGTACCGAAGATCTGACCCACAAGTAACTTCGCCCGCCCCCGCCCGCCGCTTCCCCGCACCGCCCCGAAGGATGGAACCCATGGCGTACGACGCTGATGTGATCGTGATCGGGGCAGGACTCGCGGGGCTGGCGGCCACCGCCGAGCTCGTCGACGCGGGCCGTACGGTGATCCTGCTCGACCAGGAACCCGAGCAGTCCCTCGGCGGCCAGGCGCACTGGTCCTTCGGCGGGCTCTTCCTCGTGGACTCGCCCGAGCAGCGCCGGATGAGGATCAAGGACAGCCACGACCTGGCCCTCCAGGACTGGTACGGCACCGCCGGCTTCGACCGCGACGAGGACCACTGGCCGAGGAAGTGGGCCGAGGCGTACGTCGACTTCGCGGCCGGGGAGAAGCGGTCCTGGCTGCACGCCCAGGGGGTGCGGTTCTTCCCCGTCGTCGGCTGGGCCGAACGCGGCGGCTACGACGCGAACGGCCACGGCAACTCCGTCCCCCGGTTCCACATCACCTGGGGCACCGGCCCCGGCGTCGTCGCCCCCTTCGAGCGGCGGGTCCGGGAGGGCGTCGCCAAGGGCCTCGTCCAGCTGCGCTTCCGCCACCGGGTGACCGGTCTCGGGCGCTCGGCCGGAGCGGTCGACACGGTCACCGGCGAGGTCCTGGAGGAGAGTGCCGCCGAGCGGGGCACCGCGAGCAGCCGCGAGGCCACGGGCGCCTTCGAGCTCAGGGCCCAGGCCGTGATCGTCACCTCCGGCGGCATCGGGGGCAACCACGACCTGGTGCGCGCCCAGTGGCCCGAGCGGCTGGGCACCCCGCCGGAGAAGATGCTCTCCGGCGTCCCCGCCCACGTCGACGGACTGATGCTCGAAATCGCCGAGAAGGCGGGCGCCCACCACATCAACCGCGACCGGATGTGGCACTACACCGAGGGCATCGAGAACTGGAACCCGATCTGGGACAAGCACGGCATCCGGATCCTTCCCGGCCCGTCCTCCCTCTGGCTGGACGCCCGCGGCAAACGCCTGCCCGTGCCGCTCTTCCCGGGTTTCGACACGCTGGGCACCCTCGAACACATCATGCGGTCCGGCCACGGCTACACCTGGTTCGTCCTCGACCAGAAGATCATCGGCAAGGAGTTCGCGCTCTCCGGCTCCGAGCAGAACCCGGACCTGACCGGGAAGTCCGTACGCGACGTGATCGGCAGAGCGCGCGCCGACGTCCCCGGGCCCGTGAAGGCATTCATGGACAAGGGCGTGGACTTCGTCGTCGAGAAGGACCTCGGCGCGCTCGTGCGCGGGATGAACGCGCTCACCGGCGAAGCCCTCATCGACGAGGAGGCCCTGCGCCGCGAGATCACCGCCCGGGACCGTGAGATCGCCAACCCCTTCACCAAGGACCTCCAGATCACGGCGATCAACGGCGCCCGCTCCTATCTGGGCGACAAGCTGATCCGCACGGCGAAGCCGCACCGTATCCTCGACCCCGCCGCCGGCCCGCTCATCGCCGTACGGCTGAACATCCTGACCCGAAAGTCCCTCGGAGGGCTGGAGACGGACCTGTCCTCCCGCGTCCTGACCGGGGGCGGCACCCCGCTGCCCGGGGTGTACGCGGCGGGCGAGGCGGCGGGCTTCGGCGGCGGCGGGGTCCACGGCTACCGGTCCCTGGAGGGCACCTTCCTCGGCGGCTGCATCTTCTCGGGCCGGACAGCGGGCCGTGCGGCGGCGAAGGCGATCGGCTGAAGCCCTGCTCGACCCTGCGGGGAAGCCCAGGAGCCGCGGCCGGTCACTCCAGCAGTTCCACCACCCGGAAGCGCTCGGCCACGATCATCGTGTCGTCGTCCACGGTGAACTCCGGGTCGCCGAGCGCCTCCCGCATCTCCTCGCTGTGCCAGAACGCCTCGTGCCCCGCCCGCCACCCGGCCACCGAGGTGTAACCCTCGCCCTCGTCCAGCGCGTGCCGCAGCCCGACCGACCCCAGCGGCAGCACCTCCACCTCCGTCAGCTCGACCACGGCGACCTCCCGCCCCGCCGAGTCGATGAGCGCGGACCGTTCGCCCACCGGCGGCAGCTCCTCCCGCTCCACCTCGTACTCCGCGAGCAGCCCGGAGGTGGAGACCTTCTCGCCCGAGAGCACGGCCGCGACCAGCTGGTCGCGCAGAGGCCCGGGGAATGCGAGAAGGAAGGGCTTGAGCGGTTCACGGTTCTCCATGGCGGCAGTGTGGCACGCGTCACCTCTGCCCCACCCGTCACGTCCGTAGGGGCTCTCGAACTGCGTGAATGGTTCAGTCCACCTTCGCCGCACGGGCAACTGTGTGTGAAATGAGCGCAGTTGGGTCAGGGGCGGCCTTGACTCGAAGCGTTGCCTACCGCTTTGCTGTCCGCGATCGTTTGCTCGCACACAGCATCGATATGTGCTGGTGTCATGTCGAAGTGGAAAAGGAAGCCTGCGGATGTCTCCGCCTCCGCCGCCCCTGGGCCGTTCCCGCCGCAAGGGCGGACGCCCGGACCACGCCTTCGACCTGGCGCTCGACGACGGCGAACTCATCGACGTGAGAGCACAGTTCGCCCAGGGCCGCTGGACCCGGGCCCGTTCGCTGCTCGTCGCGACCGGCACCGACTGGGACCGCCGCGGCCACCGCCTCCTCGCCCTCGCCGCCGTCCCGTCCGCCGCCGGATGGGCGGGCGACTGGCTGCTCGCCGAGCCGGACAGCCGGGACGCCACGACTCTGCTCGCCTGCGCCACCGTCGCCCGCGCCCAGCGCCCCAAGGCCGGCACCGGTGAGGGGGACCGGGCGCGCGAGGCGTGCCGGGCGGCGGCCGCGCTCGACCCCGCCGACCCCACCCCCTGGCTCGCCCTGATGACGCTGGAGCGCACCCACGGCACCCACGACGGAGCCGCCAGGCACTTCGAGGAGATCCGCGCCCGGCATCCCGAACACCACCACGCCCACCACCTCATGACGGCCGGCCTCGCCGAGGCGCATCCGGAGAGCGACCCGCTCCACGAGGTGTACGACTTCGCCGCCTGGGCCGCCGAACAGGCCCCGGCCGACTCGCCGCTCGCCGTGCTCCCCGTCGTCGCCCACGCCGAGCGCTACCGCGTCCTGGCCGCGGCCGGCGCCGTGTCCGACGACCCGGCGGCCTCGGGCCACTGGTCGGGGCGCCGGGCCAGACAGGTGATGAAGGCCGCCTTCGACTGGTGGCTCGAATGGGAACGCGAGGACCACCCCCGCCACACCGCCGACCTCAACTTCCTCGCCCACGCGAAGATCTGCGAGGGCCGGTCCGCCGAGGCCGCCGCGATCTTCCACCGCATCGGCCTCCACGCGACCGAGGCCCCGTGGTCGTACGCCGGCCGCGACGCGTACCCCGAATTCATCGCCGCGCGCACCCTCGCGCTCGGTACCCCCTGACGCACGTTCGTTATCGACGAAGGGACCACCCCCGCCATGTCGACGGGCAGAACAGTTACGAGCGAGACCGGCACGACCGGGACCGCCGGCTCCGGCGGCATCAACACCTACAAGGGCGAGGAACGGGCACTGCGCGCCGGCCGGCTCGGCACCCCCGGGCTGCTCCTGTCCGTCCTCGCCGCCAGCGCCCCCCTGATGGTCGTCGCCGGGGTGATGCCCACCGTGTTCGGGGTGATGGGCATCGTCGGACAGCCCCTGCTCTACGTCATCCTCGGCATCGTCCTGATGCTGTTCGGCGTGGGTTACGCGGAGATGAGCCGGCACGTCCACAACGCAGGCGCCTTCTACGCGTACATCGCCCGCGGCCTCGGCCCCACGGCCGGCGCGGGCGCCTCGCTCGTCGCGCTGGTCGCCTACAGCGCCATGCAGGTCGGCATCTACGGCATCCTCGGCTTCGAGGTCTCGGGCCTCTTCGCCACGTACCTCGGGATCGACCTCCAGTGGTGGATCCCCGCCCTGGTGGCCGTGGTCGTCGTCGGCGTACTGGGCTGGCTGAAGATCGACCTCAACGCCAAGGTGCTCGGGGTGCTGCTCGTCATCGAGTGCGCCCTCGTCGTGATCTTCGACATCGCGGCCGTCGCGGAGCCCGGCCCCGAGGGGCTGTCCCTGCACGCGTTCAACCCCGAGACGCTCACCGGAGCCGGCCTGGGCACCGCGCTCTGCTTCTGCATCGCCGCGTTCGTCGGCTTCGAGCAGGCCCCGGTGTACGCCGAGGAGACCAGCCGCCCGCAGATCGTCGTGTCCCGCGTGATGTTCCTGGCCGTGGGGTACGCCGCCCTCTTCCTCGCCGTCAGCTCCTGGGCCCTGACCGTCGCCGCGGGCCCGTCGTCCATCGCGGGCATGTCCATCGAACAGGGGCCGGGGATGCTCTTCGGCCTCACCGAGGAGCGGCTCGGCGCCACCTTCACCGACGTCCTGCACGTCCTGTTCGTCACCGGCATGTTCGCCGCGCTGCTCAGCTTCCACAACGTGGTGGCCCGCTACGCGTTCGCCATGGGCCGTGAAGGGCTGCTGCCGGCCGGCTTCGGCCGCACCAACAAGGCGAGCGGAGCGCCCGCCGGCGGTTCCATGCTCCAGTCCGCGCTCTCCGTCGTGATCGTGCTCGCCTTCGCCCTCACCGACGACAACCCGGTCGGCGACCCCACCGCGCCCGTCCTGCACCTGTTCACCTGGATGGGCAATGTCGGAGCCCTCGGCGTCATCGTGCTGATGGCCGCGGCCTCCTTCGCGGTCATCGCGTTCTTCGTACGGCGCGGCGCCGGCCGGGCCCAGGCGCCCCGGCTCGTCGCCTCCGGCCTCGCGGGCCTCGCCCTTCTCGCCATCGCCGTCCTCACCGTCCGGGACTTCGACGTCCTGGTCGGCTCCGGGCCCGGCTCGGTCCTGAACTGGCTGCTGCCCGGCGTCATCGTCCTGGCCCTCGCCGGAGGCCTGGCCTACGGGGCGGTGCTGCGGCGCACCAGGCCCGAGGTGCACGCCAGGATCGGCCTCGGCAACGAGGCGTTCCAGTTGGAGAAGGCGGCGGAGGGCGGCAAGGACCCGCGCTGATCCCGCGCTCCTCGCGGGCTGCCGATGCGGCGGAGGCGCCCGCCGGCCCGGAGGCACGCCGTGACGTGCGCACCGGGCCGGCGAGCGCCTCCGGGCCATCTCCGGGCACCCGCTGTGACGGGGACCCGGAGGGGAGTGGTGCCGACCGGCTACAACACCAGGGACAGCAGCAGGATGAAGCCCAGCGAGACGACGGAGATGATCGTCTCCATCACCGACCAGGTCTTGATCGTCTGCGGGACGTCCATGCCGAAGTACTCCTTCACCAACCAGAATCCCGCGTCGTTGACGTGGCTGAAGAAGAGCGAGCCCGCGCCGACGGCGAGGACGAGCAGCGCGACGTGCGAGGTCGACAGATCGGCGGCGAGGGGGGCGACCAGACCGGCCGCCGAGATGGTGGCCACGGTCGCCGAGCCCGTCGCCAGCCGGATCGCGACGGCGATCAGCCAGCCGAGCAGCAGGGCCGGGATCGACCAGTTCTCGGAGAACTCCAGGATCATCTGGCCGACACCGGCGTCGATGAGGGTCTGCTTGAACCCACCGCCGGCGCCCACGATCAGCAGGATGCCCGCGATCGGGGCGAGCGACTTCTCGACGGTGCTGGAGAGCCTGCCCTTGGTGAAGCCGGCCGCACGGCCCAGGGTGAACATGCCGACGATCACGGCGGCGAGCAGCGCGATCAGCGGCGAGCCGATGACGTCGGTGACCCGCTGGACGTGGTTCTCCGGGTCGTCCACCACGATGTCGACGAGCGCCTTGATCAGCATCAGCACGACGGGCAGCAGGATCGTCGCGAGGGTCGCGCCGAAGCTGGGGCGGCGCTCCAGGTCCTCGGACGGACGCTGCGGGATCATCTTCTCCGGCGCCTCGATGTCCACCCAGCGGGCGGCGTAACGGGAGAAGACCGGACCCGCGATGATCACCGTGGGGATGGCCACCAGCACACCGAGGGCCAGCGTGACACCCAGGTTGGCGCCCAGCGCGTCGATCGCGACCAGCGGGCCGGGGTGCGGGGGGATCAGTCCGTGCATCACGGAGAGACCGGCGAGCGCGGGAATGCCGATCCGCATCAGCGAGTAGTTGCCGCGCTTGGCGACCAGCAGCACCACCGGAATCATCAGCACGATTCCGACCTCGAAGAAGAGCGGAAGCCCGATGATCGAGGCGATCAGCACCATCGCCCACGGCATCGCGCGCCCGCTCGCCTTGGCGAGGATCGTGTCGACGATCTGGTCGGCGCCGCCGGAATCGGCGAGCAGCTTGCCCAGGATGGCGCCCAGGGCGATCAGGACACCGACACCCGCGACGGTCGAACCGAGGCCCGCGGTGAAGCTCGCGATGGTCTTCGCCGGGTTGGCCCCGGCGAAGGAGCCGAGCGCCAGTGAGCCGATGGTCAACGCGAGGAACGCGTGCATCTTGAACTTGGTGATGAGCAGGACGATGACGGCGATGCCCGCCAGTACGGCGATACCCAGCTGTGCGTTACCGGCCGAAGTGATCGGTTCGACGGCGTCCGCTGCCAGCATCTCGACGCTGAGACTGGTCACGGTGGTGATCCTTAGTTCGCGAGCCGGCGCAGCGCGGCGACGGCCCGGTCGGTGATTTCCTCGGGGGTGCCGGACACGTCGACGGCGACGCCCGCCTCGTCCTCCTGCAACGGCTGCAGGGTGGCGAACTGGGAGTCGAGCAGCGCGGTCGGCATGAAGTGACCCTTGCGGTCCGCCATGCGGTGTTCGATGAGGGACCGGTCGCCGGTCAGATGCAGGAAGACGGCACCGGGAGCCTCGGCCCGCAGCCGGTCGCGGTAGGACCGCTTGAGCGCGGAGCTGCTGACGACGCCACCGAGCTCGGCGCGGCCGTGGGCCCACTGCCCGATCGCGTCCAGCCACGGCCAGCGGTCGTCGTCGTCCAGGGGCGTACCGGCGGACATCTTGGCGATGTTGGCCGGCGGGTGGAAGTCGTCGCCCTCGGCATAGGGGACGCCCAGTGCGTCGGCGAGCAGGGGGCCGATCGTGGTCTTGCCGGTCCCTGCTACGCCCATCACCACGACGACGTGGGGGGTGCTCATTGGTGCCTCGCTGTCTTCTTCGACATCGGTCCGCGACATCGGTCCGTCGCGCTACTGAAACCCATTACATACGACTTATTCAAGTGGCTGTGACATAAACGTCGTACTTTTTGTTCCCTCAGGCCGCCCCGTAGGGTTGTGGGTATGACCACACCTGCCCAGGGGCTCCATACGCATGTGCTGGACACCCTGGGCCTGGAGATCGCGGCGGGGGACTGTCCGCCCGGTCAGGTGCTGCGCACCGACGAGCTCGCCCAGCGCTTCGACGTGTCACGCACCGTCGTGCGCGAAGTGGTCCGCGTCCTCGAATCCATGCACCTGGTCGAGTCCCGGCGCCGGGTCGGGGTGACCGTGCGGCCCACGGAGGAGTGGAACGTCTACGACCCCCAGGTCATCCGCTGGCGGCTCGCCGGCTCCGACCGGCCCCGGCAACTGCGCTCCCTGACCGTGCTGCGGTCCGCCGTCGAGCCGGTCGCCGCGGGCCTGGCGGCCCGTAACGCCACCGCCGAGCAGTGCGCCGCGCTCACGGAGTGCGCCCTCGGCATGGTCGCGACCTCGCGCGGCCAGCAGCTGGAGGGCTACCTCCGGCACGACACCGCCTTCCACCGCATCATCCTCAACGCCTCCGGCAACGAGATGTTCGCGCGGCTCGGCGATGTCGTCGCCGAGGTCCTGGCCGGCCGTACCCACCACCAGGTCATGTTCGAGGACCCGGACCCCGCTGCCGTCACGCTCCACGTCCGGCTCGCCGAAGCCGTACGCGAGGGTGACGCCGAGGGAGCCGAACGGCTGACCAAGGAGATCGCGGTCGGCGCGCTCCACGAACTGGACGTACTCGCCCCATGAGCGGCCCCCCGCCCGGGTACGGTGGGCGGGTTCGATCTTCGGAATCACGGGGCAGTCGGGATGGGAGACCACGGCATGGCGCAGCAGGTACAAGGGGTCATCGCACCGGGGAAGAACGAGCCCGTGCGCGTCGAGACGATCCTGGTGCCGGACCCCGGCCCCGGTGAGGCCGTGGTCAAGATCCAGGCGTGCGGCGTCTGCCACACCGACCTGCACTACAAGCAGGGCGGCATCAACGACGACTTCCCGTTCCTGCTCGGCCACGAGGCCGCGGGTGTCGTGGAGTCCGTCGGGGACGGTGTCACCGACGTCGAGCCGGGCGACTTCGTCGTCCTGAACTGGCGTGCCGTGTGCGGCCAGTGCCGGGCCTGTCTGCGCGGCCGCCCCTGGTACTGCTTCGACACCCACAACGCCAAGCAGAAGATGACCCTCCTGGACGGCACCGAGCTCTCCCCTGCGCTCGGCATCGGCGCGTTCGCGGAGAAGACCCTCGTCGCCGCCGGCCAGTGCACCAAGGTCGACCCCGAGGTCTCCCCGGCGGTCGCCGGACTGCTCGGCTGCGGAGTCATGGCGGGCATCGGCGCCGCCATCAACACCGGCCAGGTCGGCCGCGGCGACTCCGTCGCCGTCATCGGCTGCGGCGGCGTCGGCGACGCGGCGGTCGCCGGTGCCCGCCTCGCGGGAGCGGCCAGGATCATCGCGGTCGACATCGACGACCGCAAGCTGGAGACCGCGAAGAAGATGGGTGCCACCCACACCGTCAACTCCCGCTCCGACGACCCCGTCGAGGCCATCCGCGCACTGACCGGCGGCAACGGCGCCGACGTCGTGATCGAGGCGGTGGGCCGCCCGGAGACGTACAAGCAGGCCTTCTACGCCCGGGACCTCGCCGGCACCGTCGTGCTCGTCGGAGTGCCCACGCCCGAGATGCAGCTCGAACTCCCGCTCCTCGACGTGTTCGGGCGCGGCGGTTCGCTCAAGTCCTCCTGGTACGGGGACTGTCTCCCCTCGCGTGACTTCCCGATGCTCATCGACCTGCACCAGCAGGGACGCCTCGACCTCGGTGCCTTCGTGACCGAGACCATCCAGCTCGGCGAGATCGAGCAGGCCTTCGCCCGGATGCACGACGGTGACGTCCTGCGCTCGGTGGTGGTCTTCTGATGGCCGCCCGCATCGACCACCTGGTCACCTCCGGCACCTTCGCCCTCGACGGCGGCGAGTGGGACGTCGACAACAACGTCTGGATCGTCGGCGACGACACCGAGGCCGTCGTCATCGACGCCGCGCACGACGCCACGGCGATCGAGGCGGCACTCGGCGGCCGTACGCTGCGCGCGATCATCTGCACCCACGCGCACAACGACCACATCGACGCGGCCCCGGCCCTCGCCGACGCGACCGGGGCGCCGGTCCTGCTGCACCCCGACGACCTCGAGCTGTGGGGGCGGACCCACCCGCACCGCGCCCCCGACGCCGAACTGGCCGACGGTCAGGAGCTGGAGGTGGCCGGAACGCGGCTGACGGTCCTGCACACCCCGGGCCACGCCCCGGGAGCGGTCTGCCTGTACGCCCCGGAGCTCGGCACCGTTTTCACCGGCGACACCCTCTTCCAGGGCGGACCCGGCGCCACGGGACGGTCCTTCTCGCACTTCCCGACGATCATCGACTCGATCAGGGACCGGCTGCTCACCCTGCCCCCGGAGACCCAGGTCCTCACCGGGCACGGGGACTCCACGACCGTCGGCGCGGAAGCCCCGCAGCTGGAGGACTGGATCAACCGCGGCCACTGAGCGTGGCGGGAGTCACCGGTCCGGCCACGCGGAGAGCCGCAGCCCGCTCTCGAAGCGGTGCGGCTCACCCGTGACCGGATCGGTGAACTCCAGGACCTTCGCGAGCAGTTGCAACGGACGCGTGTGGTCCGCGTGCTCCGGCTCGGGCTCCACCACCGGATAGACCGGATCGTTCACCAACGGCAGCCCCAGCGCGTTCATGTGTACCCGCAGCTGATGGGTGCGGCCGGTCGCGGGCAGGAGCCGGTAGCGGCCGAAGGCGCCCCGGTGCTCGACGAGTCCGATCCGGCTCTCGCTGTTCGGCGCCCCCGGCTCCTCGCGCGCCGCGATGACTCCGCGCTCCTTCACGATCCGGCTCCGCACGGTGCGCGGGAGCGCGAGGTCCGGATCGTACGGTGCCACCGCCTCGTACTCCTTGTGCACCAGCCGGTCCCGGAACAGCGTCTGGTACGCGCCCCGGTCCCCGGCCCGTACGACACAGAGCACCAGGCCCGCCGTCAGCCGGTCCAGCCGGTGCGCGGGCTGCAGCTCCGGCAGGTCCAGCTCCCGGCGCAGCCGGGCGACCAGGGTCTCGGTCACGTGCCGGCCGCGCGGCGTCGTCGCGAGGAAGTGCGGCTTGTCCGCGATCACCAGGTGCTCGTCCCGGAACACGACGCCGACGGGGAACGGCACCGGCTCCTCCGGTGCGAAATCCCGGTGGAACCAGAGGTGTCGCCCGGCCGTGTAGGGCTCGTCCGCCCGCACGGCACCGCCGTCCGCCCCGACGAACCTGCCCTCAGCCAGCATGACGTCCACCCGCTCGGCGCCGATCGCCCCGGCGAACCGGTCCAGCAGATGGTCCCCGACGGTGGCCCAGGCCCCGGCCGGGTCCGCCGGGAGCCGCACCCGCACCGGGTCGACGCCCGCGCGCTGGGGGAGCGGGGCGGAGGGAGGTTTCGCCCGTCCTCTCATCGAGTCGGTCCTTGTCGCCGGAGGAGCCCGGAAAGGACGGGCAGGGCCCTCCATCATCCCACCGCGTAGGCCCCCAGCAGCCGCTCGTACTCCTCCTGCGTGACCGGGAGCACCGTGCCGTGCCGGGCGCCCGGCGGGAGCTCGTACTCCGCCGACACCGTCCACTTCCCGGAGTCGAGGTCGTCGGTCTCGAACGGCACGTAGCCCCTGCCTCCGAACTCGTCGATGAGGAGGTACCACTTCTCCTCGGTGTTGGACCGGAAGACGGCCGGACCCTCGCCTCGGTCGACCGAACCCCTGCCGACGCAGTCGGCGACGAAGTCGTACGAGGGGGACGTGAGGTCCCGCGACTTCTCCACCGTGATGAACTTGGAGCACGGGGTGTCCGACGAGGGGTTCCGCTCGTCCTTGGTGAACCTGTAGTAGCTGCCGTCGTGGCGGACGACCGTCGAGTCGATCACCGAGTAGCCGGGGTCGTGCCACACGGCGGGTTCGCTGAAGGTGCGGAAGTCGCGTGTCGTCGCGTACATCATCCTGTTGTGGGTGCTGCCGGTGTGTTCCGGATCGTCCGCCGAGTAGATCCTGGAGGCCCAGAAGACGACGTACGAGCCGAGCTCCTCGTCGTAGTAGGCCTCGGGGGCCCAGGTGTTGCCCGCGGTCTCCGGCGCCACCTCGACCAGCCGCTGGTCCGTCCAGTTCACCAGGTCCTTTGACTCCCACACCATGACCGACCTGCTGCCCGTGCGCTGCACCTGGTCCCAGCTGCCGCCGCCGCCCCCGTACATCCTCAGGTCGGTGGCGATCTGGTAGAAGGTGTCGCCCTCCGGGGAGCGGATGACGAACGGGTCTCTGAGCCCTTCCGTACCGAGGCCGGAGGTGAGGACCGGCTCGCCGCCGTTCAGCTCCCGCCAGTGCAGCGCGTCGTCGCCACGGCTGAGCGACATGCGTATCTGTTCGCCGTCCGCGGTCCCCTCACCGGTGAAGTAGCTCATGACGTAGCCGGTGTAGGGCTGCTTCCGGGGCAGTTCGGGCACCGAGGCGGTGAAGGTGCGGCGCGTGGCTGCCCTCCCGCGTGTGACGACCGCGGTGAGCTCCACCCGCTCCGGTCCCGCACCGGGTTCCGGGCGGTGCACGATCCCCGTCGCGTCGATGACGCGGGGCTTGTGGGACCTCCAGGTGACGGAGGTGCCGTGGGCGCCGGCGGCGGGCAGCGTCAGATTGCCGCGTACGTCGCCGAGTCCATGGACCGTGAGCGAGGCGGCGGCCCGGGCGGTGGCGGCCTCGTCGCCCGTCCGGACCCGCCCGGCGTGTGCGGTTCCGCCGGGCAACGCCAGCAGGCCGACGACGAGGGACAGCAGGGGCAGCAGAGAGCCGAAGGCTCTTCTCGGGGGGTGCGGACTCATGGCTCTCCCGACAGCTCGTTCGATATATCGGACCGCGTTCGTGGAATCGGACCGACGTTAGGGCGGCCCGGGACCCTCGTCAAGGGGCCCGGGGAAAGCTGTCCGCACCGTAGAAAGCGCTTGCGGTACCGCGTATGGTCTGGCCCCGCTGAATCCATTCAACCCAGGAGACCCGCCATGCGCCGAGCTGGTTCCGTCCTGCTGGCCGCCTGCACCGCCGCTGCCGCCCTGGCCACCCTCGCGGCCGCTCCGGCCCGGGCCGAGGGCCGCCTCGCGGCCGGGCGGGACCACTGCACCGGCACCGCCCCCGTCGTCTGCCACTTCGACGTCGCCCCCGGCACCTACCGCGTCCGCGCCCTCCTCGGGGGCGGTGCGGAGGCCGGCTCCACGGCGGTCACCGCGGAGTCCCGCAGATCCGTGCTCGCCGAGACCCCGAACGCCGCCGGTGGCACCGTCCGCCGCACCTTCACCGTGGACGTGCGTGATCCCGAGGGTGAGCCCACCGGCGCCACCGGCAGTCCGGGGCTCGACCTCACCTTCGGCGGCGCCGCCCCGCAGCTCGCCTCGCTGCACGTGGAGCGAGTCCGGGTGCCCCAGATCCTGCTGGCCGGCGACTCCACCGTCTGTGACCAGCCGGGTGACCCCTACTCGGGCTGGGGCCAGCAGCTCCCGCAGTACCTCACCGACCGGCTGTCCGTAGCCAACTACGCGGACTCAGGCGAGAGTTCGCAGACGTTCCGGGACAACCCCGCGCTCTTCCCGGCCCTCCGGGGCCGCATCCGCCACGGCGACCTCGTGCTCGTCCAGCTCGCCCACAACGACAAGCAGACCGACCGCGACACCTACCGCGCCAACCTCACCGCGATGATCGAGGATGTGCGGGCCGAGGGGGGACGCCCCGTGCTCGTCACGCCGGTCGTCCGCCGCTGGTTCAACACCGACGGCACCCTCGACAACGGCACCGCACTGCTGGTCAACGGCCTGGGCGTCGACCTGCCCGCCGAGGTGCGCGCGCTCGCCGGTGAACAGGACACCCCGCTCGTCGACCTCACCGCCCTCACGAAGGCCCGGGTCGAGGAACTCGGCCCCGAGGGGTCCAAGGCGCTCTACCTCTACGACGAGAAGCGCGACAACACCCACACCTCGGCGCGCGGTGCCACCGAGTACGCCGCGCTCGTCCTCGGTGAACTGCGGGCGCGGGGGCTGGTCCCGGCGCGCGCGGTCCGATGAATCCCGCTCCACGCCGAACTCCCCGTGAAAGGCGATACCCATGAGAGAAGCCGAAGTGCCCAGCCGCAGGACCGTGCTCAGGGGGGCCCTGGCCGCCGGGGCGCTGACCGCCGCACCCGGCGTCGCGCACGCCGCGGAGGCGCGGGCCCCGTACCGCAATCCACTGGTCGAGCAGCGCGCGGACCCGCACATCACCCGGCACACCGACGGCCGCTACTACTTCACCGCCAGCGCCCCCGAGTACGACCGCATCATCCTGCGTTCCTCCCGCACCCTGCGCGGCCTGGGCACCGCCGGGGAAACGGTGATCTGGACCAGGCACACCACCGGGGAGATGGCCGCCCACATCTGGGCGCCGGAACTCCACCGCATCCGCGACAGGTGGTACATCTACTTCGCCGCGGCCCCGGCCGACGACGTCTGGAAGATACGCATCTGGGTGCTGGAGAACGCGAACCCCGACCCGTTCCGCGGCACATGGACCGAGAAGGGCCGGCTCACCACCGCCTGGGACACCTTCTCCCTCGACGCCCACACCTTCACCCACCGCGGCGACCGCTACCTCGCCTGGGCGCAGTACGAGCCGGGACTCGACAACAACACCGGGCTCTTCCTCTCGCGGATGGCCGACCCCCTCACGCTCACCGGACCGCAGATCCGGCTCAGCACACCCGAGTACGACTGGGAGTGCGTCGGCTTCAAGGTCAACGAGGGCCCTGCGGTGATCAGGCGGAACGGCCGTGTCTTCATGACGTACTCCGCGAGCGCGACCGACGCCAACTACTGCATGGGCCTGCTCACCGCCGACGCCGACGGCGACCTGATGGACCCGCGTTCCTGGACCAAGTCCCCGGAGCCCGTCTTCGCGAGCAGCGAGGAGTCGGGTCAGTACGGCCCCGGCCACAACTGCTTCACGGTCGCCGAGGACGGCCGCACCGACGTGCTCGTCTATCACGCCCGGCCGTACAGGGAGATCACCGGCGACCCGCTGCACGACCCCAACCGCCACACCCGTGTCCAGCCGTTCGGCTGGCGCGCGGACGGCACTCCCGACTTCGGAGTCCCCGTGCGCTCGTGAGGGTGTCTCCCGGCCAGTTCAGGCGGAGGCGTTGACCCGTCGACGCACCCTGCCTATCTTTCGTTCGAAGTTCTGGGCAACGTCCGATATCTCGAACAATGATCCCTGGAGCGTCCATGCCGCACCCGCACCTGTGGCCGAGACTCACCGTCCCGGTCATCGCCCTCCTGCTCGGCACGCTGGTGGCAGCACCCACCCGCGCCGACGACGGCCAGTCCGAGGCGGAGGCGACCGACTACTCCCTGACCGTCCACCCCGACCGCACGGGCCCCGCCATCAGCGAGTCGATGTACGGCGTCTTCTACGAGGACATCAACCACGCGGCGGACGGCGGTCTCTACGCCGAACTCGTCCAGAACCGGTCCTTCGAGTACGACCGCGCCGACAACGCCGCCTACTCGCCGATGACCGCGTGGAGCGGGACCTCTGCCGCAGGCGGCACGGGCACCGCCACGACCGTGGACGACGGCGGACGGCTCGGTGAACGCAACCGGCGCCATCTCCGTCTCGACCTGGACGGCACCGGAGGCCGCGGAGCAGGCTTCGGAGTCACCAACTCCGGCTACAACCAGGGCCTGACCCTGCGCAAGGGGGAGCGCTACGACTTCTCCGTCTGGGCCCGCACCGACCGCCCCGGGGGCACCCCCCTGACCGTCGGGGCGACCACGGCGGACGGCACCGCCCTCACCGCGCCCCTGCGCATCACGGCGCGCGGCGACCGCTGGAAGAAGTACACCGGAACCCTCACCGCCCGCACCTCCGCGCCGGACGGCCGGCTCACCGTCACGGCGGGCGGCAGCGGCACCGTACGGCTCGACATGATCTCGCTCTTCCCCCACGACACGTACAAGGGCCGGCCGAACGGCCTGCGCAAGGACCTGGCGGAGAAGACCGCCGCCCTGGACCCCGGCTTCCTGCGCTTCCCCGGAGGCTGCCTCGTCAACACCGGCAGCCACGAGGCCTACGAGGCGCCCGGCTTCGAGCGCAAGCGCTCCTACCAGTGGAAGGAGACCATCGGCCCGGTCGAGCAGCGTCCCGTCAACGCCAACTTCTGGGGCTACAACCAGACCTACGGCCTGGGTTACTACGAGTACTTCCAGTTCGCCGAGGACATCGGGGCGATGGCCCTGCCCGTCGTGCCCGCCCTCGTCACCGGCTGCGGCCAGAACAAGGCGACCGACGACCCGGACCTGCTGGAACGGCACATCCAGGACACCCTCGATCTGATCGAGTTCGCCAACGGCCCGGCGCGTTCCACCTGGGGCGCCAAACGTGCGGCGATGGGTCACCCCGCGCCGTTCGGCCTCACCCACCTGGAGGTCGGCAACGAGGAGAACCTCCCCGACGAGTTCTTCGCCCGCTTCACCGAGTTCCGTGAAGCGATCGAGGCCAGGTACCCCGACATCACCGTGATCAGCAACTCCGGCCCCGACGACAGCGGCGCCACCTTCGACCGTGCCTGGCAGCTCAACCGTGACGCGGGCGTCGCCATGGTCGACGAGCACTACTACAACAGCCCGCAGTGGTTCCTGGAGAACAACGCGCGCTACGACGCCTACGACCGCCAGGGCCCGAAGGTGTTCCTCGGCGAGTACGCCTCCCTCGACAACCGCTTCTCCAACGCCCTCGCCGAGGCGGCCTACATGACGGGCCTGGAACGCAACGCCGACGTCGTGGAACTCGCCTCCTACGCCCCGCTGCTCGCCGACACGAACGACGCGCAGTGGCGGCCCGACATGATCTGGTTCGACAACGAGAAGTCATGGGGGTCGGCCAACTACGAGGTGCAGAAGCTCTTCATGAACAACGTCGGCGACCGCGTCGTACCGAGCACCGCCTCCTCGACACCCGCGACCACGGAACCGATCACCGGCGCCGTGGGCCTGTCGACCTGGGCGACCAGCGCCGCGTACGACGACGTCGAGGTCACCGCGGAGGACGGCACCCGGCTCCTGGCCGACGACTTCTCCGGCGGCGACGCGCAGTGGACGAAGGCGGCGGGACGCGGCACCTGGGCCGTCGAGGACGGGGCGTACGTCCAGTCCGACGAGGACGCCGAGGACACCCTGGTCATGGCGGGGGACACCGGCTGGCAGAACTACGACATGAAGGTCAGGGCCACCAAGAAGTCGGGCGAGGAGGGCTTCCTCGTCGCCTTCGGGGTCAAGGACACCGGGAACACCTACTGGTGGAACCTCGGCGGCTGGGGCAACACCCGCTCCGCCGTGGAGAAGGCGGTGGACGGCGCCAAACAGACGATGGCGGAGGACACCACCACGATCGGGACGGGGCGCGCGTACGACATCCACATCCAGGTGCGCGGCCGGCAGGTCACCCTCTTCCTCGACGGCGAGCAGTGGGGCACCTTCACCGACGACAAACCCGCCGAACCCTTCCGGCAGGTGGTCACCCGCGACGACGCCACGGGTGAACTCGTCGTCAAGGTCGTGAACGCACAGGCGGCGGACGCCAGGACCCGGATCGACCTGGGGGCGGAGCCGGCCTCACGGACCGCCCGGCTCACCACGCTCCAGGCCGCTCCGGACGCGGTGAACACCGCCGACGACCGGCCGGTGGCTCCGCGGAGATCGACCCTGCGGGTGGACGGGCGGGTACTCACCCATACCTTCCCGGCGCATTCCGTGACCTTCCTGCGCATCAGGGAGTAGGGCGGGAAAGCGAAAACCCCCAGGGTGACCTGGGGGTTTTCCGCTGGTGTCCGAGGGGGGACTTGAACCCCCACGCCCGATAAAGGGCACTAGCACCTCAAGCTAGCGCGTCTGCCATTCCGCCACCCGGACAAGGTGTCTGTCTCGCGGGCCCTGGCCCGTTCCGACGTGGAAAACCATAGCAAACATTCGAGGGTGCTCGATCACGCCCCTGGCGTGTGAAAGGCGCATGACGGGGGCCGGGCGGTCTTGGGCAGGCGGGGCCGGGCGCGCGAGGATGAGGGGGAGCACCACCGCGACAGTGGAAGGAAGCAGCGTGAGCGAGACCAACACGGCCCGGGCCGGCATCGGCGAGACCGCCGAGAATGAGGTCGTGGACCTCTGTCGTGACCTGATCCGGATCGACACCAGCAATTACGGCGACCACTCCGGCCCCGGGGAACGGGCCGCCGCCGAGTACATCGCCGAGAAGCTCGCCGAGGTCGGGCTGGAGCCGAAGATCTTCGAGTCCCACAAGGGCCGCGCCTCCACCGTGGCCCGGATCGAGGGGGAGGACCCCTCCAAGCCGGCGCTGCTGATCCACGGGCACACCGACGTGGTGCCGGCCAACGCGGCGGACTGGACGCACGACCCGTTCTCCGGCGAGATCGCGGACGGCTGTGTGTGGGGACGCGGCGCGGTCGACATGAAGGACATGGACGCGATGACCCTCGCGGTCGTACGCGACCGCATGCGCAGCGGCCGCAAGCCCCCGCGCGACATCGTGCTGGCCTTCCTGGCCGACGAGGAGGCGGGCGGCACCTTCGGCGCCCGGTATCTCGTCGACAACCACCGGGACCTCTTCGACGGCGTCACCGAGGCGATCGGTGAGGTCGGCGGCTTCTCGTTCACCGTCAACGAGAACCTGCGCCTCTATCTGGTGGAGACCGCGCAGAAGGGCATGCACTGGATGCGGCTCACCGTGGACGGCACCGCCGGTCACGGCTCCATGACCAACGACGACAACGCCATCACCGAGCTCTGCGAGGCCGTCGGCCGGCTGGGCCGGCACAAGTGGCCGGTCCGGGTGACCAAGACCGTACGGTCCTTCCTCGACGAGCTGTCCGACGCGCTGGGCACCCCGCTCGACCCGGAGGACATGGATGCGACGCTCGCCAAGCTCGGCGGCATCGCCAAGATGGTCGGCGCCACCCTGCGGAACTCCGCCGCGCCCACCATGCTCGGCGCCGGCTACAAGGTGAACGTGATCCCCGGCCAGGCCACCGCGCACGTCGACGGGCGCTTCCTGCCCGGTTACGAGGAGGAGTTCCTGGCCGACCTCGACCGGATCCTCGGGCCGCGGGTCAGGCGCGAGGACGTGCACGGCGACAAGGCGCTGGAGACGAGCTTCGACGGGTCCCTGGTGGACGCGATCCAGCTCGCGCTCAAGGCCGAGGACCCGATCGCCCGTGCCGTGCCCTACATGCTCTCCGGCGGCACCGACGCGAAGTCCTTCGACGACCTCGGCATCCGCTGCTTCGGCTTCGCGCCGCTGAAGCTGCCGCCGGAGCTGGACTTCGCCGGCATGTTCCACGGAGTGGACGAGCGGGTGCCGGTCGACGGCCTGAAGTTCGGCGCACGGGTGCTCGACCGGTTCATCGACCACTCCTGAGCCCGTCGGACCACCGAATTCGACTGCCTGTACGCACCTCACCGGAAAGGGTGAAAGGCATCGTGCGCTCGTAGCCCTCTCACTCCCTCCTCGTTACAGGTGATGCGGTCCGCGGCTGGGACCGCACTTGTCAATCAGGAGGAATAATGATCAAGAAGGTCGTCGCAATCGCGGCTGCTACCGGTGGTCTCGTGCTCGCGGGTGCGGGTATGGCTTCCGCCGACGCCGGTGCCCAGGCTGCCGCCATCGGCAGCCCCGGCGTGCTCTCGGGCAACGTCGTCCAGGTGCCGGTCCACGTTCCGGTGAACGTGTGCGGCAACACGATCTCCGTGATCGGGCTGCTGAACCCCGCCTTCGGCAACACCTGCGTCAACGCGTGACGATGCGCGTCAACCCGTAAGGGTTTGAGTCCGGTCGGCCTCGGGGTGCGCGCCATGCGCCCCGGGGCCGCTGGGCATTCGGCCCCCAGCACGGCTGTGTCCGGGGCATTTCGGTAGGCAGAAGGCAGGAAGAAAACCTATGCGACAGGTCACACGTAAAGGCCTGATCACCATGGCAGCGGCAGGCGGAGTGCTCGCGCTCGGCGGCGGTTACGCGCACGCCGACGCGGGGGCGGCCGGCGCCGCGTCGGGTTCACCGGGAGTGCTCTCGGGGAACTCGATCCAGGTCCCGATCGATGTACCCGTCAACGTGTGCGGAAACTCCGTGGACGTCGGCGGTCTGCTCAACCCCACGAGCGGAAACGACTGCGGAAACGGAACTTCGGAGTCCGGCCACGCGCACACCTCCGACGGCGGTCCCTCGTCCGGCCACGGCTCCGGGAGCCGGGCGTCCGGGCACGAGCGGGCGAGCGACAGCGGGGCGGGCACGGGCAGGCACCGCGCCTCCGGTACCTCGGCCCAGGCGGAGACGAAGGGATCCCCCGGGATCCTCTCCGGCAACCAGGTGCAGGTGCCGGTGGAGATCCCGCTGAACGTCTGCGGCAACAGCGTCACCGTCGGCGGACTGCTCAACCCGGTCTTCGGCAACGGCTGCGAGAACGACACGGAGACGGTCCCGCCTCCCGTCGTGCCGCAGACCCCCCACACTCCGGAGAAGCCGGTCACGCCGGACGCCCCTCCGGCCCCCGAGACCCAGCTGGTGCCGGGCGAGCAGCTCGCGCACACCGGCGGGGGCGGGCTCGACCTGCTCATCCCGGCGAGCGCGGGCATGCTGCTCGCAGGTGCGGGCACGGTGCTCTACCGGCGTTCGCGCGGCGCCGCGCAGCGGTAGCGCGACAGCGGTCCGACGAGCGGGTTCCGCCCAGGCGGGACCCGCTCCGTGCTACCAGGTGGGCCGGAGCTGGCGGATGATGCGGCGGCGCAGCCGCACCCGGCGGCTGCCGTCAAGGCGCAGCGTCAGGCGGTCCAACTCCCAGTGCCCGTACTCGGCATGGTCGGTCAGCAGGCGGGCCGCCTCCTTGCGGGACACCCCGCGCGGCACGTACACGTCGATGAATTCGTATTCCGGCATCGCATCTATTGTGCGGGCAGACCCCCGGTACGGATAGCGTCTGTCCTATGTCTGATGCTGCGCAGCCCACCGCTGCCGAGGTACGCGCCGCCGCCGATGCCGTCAAAACCGCGCTCGACCGCCACCTCCAGGCAGTCGAGCGCCGTACCGGGGACGACGACCCCGCCGTCTCCGACGCGTTCAACGCACTGGCCGCTGCGGCCGAGGTCTACGACGAACTGCTCTACGACCGCTACGACGAGGTCACCCCCTTCGAGATCCCGGCCGCGGAGGACTCCCTGCCGCCCTACGCGGGCCCGGAGGAGCCGCACGCCGTCAGCGTGCTGATCAGGCGCGACTACGCGGTGGCGGAGCCCGCGAGGCTGCTCGCCCAGGCCCAGCGGCTCGCCGACCTCGATCCGGACGGACAGGACGGGGCCACCGGCACCGTGGCGGCGGCCGCCGGCGCCGGTGTGCACGCCGCGCTGGGGATGGTGTTCGGCGAGTACGAGGCGGACGAAATCGCCTCCCGGCACAAGGAGTTCGGACTGGAGGAGGGGGACTCCACCCTCTGGGTCTCCGCCGTGGAGGAGCTTCCCGAGCCTGGGGAGTGGCTCGGGGCGCCGTTCGACGAGGCCGATCCCGCGATGGTGGTCTGCCGCTTCGACGTCAGCTCGGTCTTCGACGAGGAGGACGAGCTGGACGGGGACCTGGACGACGTCGTTCCGGAGCGCGCCTGATCCCGCCGGCCCCGGCGCGCGCGGCGCACCGGGGCCGGCGGACGACGTCCCAGGAGGAGCCCGGGGAGCGGCCTACGAGGCGTCCGGAGTGGGCAGCGCCTCCAGCAGGGGCCGCAGCCGGGTCGTCCGCTCCTGGGCGGGGATCTCGGCCACCGCGCGCGGCAGGGCCTGGTCCACACCGTGCACCACGGACAGGTGCCGCTCGCCACGGCTGAACGCCGTGTACACCCAGGGCCTGCTGAGCCCCCGCGCCGCGTCGCCGGGCAGGACGACGACAGCGGCGGGCCAGCGCATCCCGGCCGCCTGGTGGGCGCTGAGCGCCCAGCCGTGGCGTACCGAGGTCTCCACCCGGTCCTGAGGTACGACGACGGGTGTGCCCGCGCAGTCCAGGTGCAGGCCCTCGGCGTCGGCCGACACGACCGAGCCGGGCACCACCCTGCCGGGCGAGGGGACGTGGACCACGCGGTCGCCCGGGTCGAAGCCGCCGAACCGTCCCGGCCCCGGATTGAGCCGCTGCTTGAGCGCGGCGTTCAACGCGGTCGTGCCCGCCGAGCCGCCGTGCCCGACCGTGATCACCTGTGTGTCGGAGGAGGGTACGCCGATGGCGCGCGGCACCGAGTCGGCCACCAGCTGCACCGTGCGGTGGACGGCCTCACCCGCGTCCCGCACGGGCACGATCACCACCTCCTTACCGGGCGCCTCGACCTGGGCGAGCTCCCCGGCCCCGATGCCGGAGACCAGCTCGCCGATCGGTCCGGGGTCGGGCGTGCGCGAGACCACGTGCGGGCAGGCCCGAGCCGCGATCACGTCGGCGAAGACCCGGCCCGCGCCGGCCGACCCGAGCACTCCCGGGTCGCCGCTCAGGACCAGCCGCGTCCCGTCGGCGAGGGACTCCACCAGCATCGCGGCCGTCTCCACATCGAGCTGCGGGGCGTCCAGCACCACCAGCACGTCGAGGGCGAACGCGCCGTCGGCGTCCCGGCCGGGCCCGTCCTCGCCGGAGAGCAGGGCGGAGAGCGTGACGGCGGAGCCCGGGTCACCGACCGCGGCGGCCAGCCTGCGCCGCCCGTCCTCGCTGTGGGTGGTGCCCACGGCCCGCAGCCCGAGGCCGTGCGCGGCGGCGACGAGGGCGGCGGGCTCGGCCCGGGCGCTCTCGCCGCCGCTGTGGGCGACCAGACCCGCGGTCGCGGCAGCCCGGATCAGCTCGCCCGCCGAAGGGGAAGGGGCGGCGGCAGCGGTCTCCGTCCAGTCGGCGCCCTTCTCGCAGGTGTTGACGAGCCGTGCCAGCCCGTCGGCGAGGCTCTCCTCGGCCAGGGCGTACCGGTCGAGGCCCAGCAGCACCGTGACAGGCTCCTCGTCGCCCCGTGGGCCCTCCTCGGACGCCTCCCCGGCCTCCTCGGTGCCCTCCGGCTCCGCGGCGCCGCCGTCGGTCTCCTCGGCCTCGTCGTCCTGGAAGACCAGCACGACGCCCTCGGCGGCGGCCTGCTGGACGGCCTCCCCGGGATCGGTCACGGCGAATCCGGCGAGCGCCGTCCGCACCTCGTCGGCGTCCATCGCGGTGTGGCCGCGCAGCGCCGCCCGCTCCAGCAGCCAGCCCACCAGGGCAGCCGTGCGCCGCCCGTCGTCGGGCCCGCATTCGGCGCCCAGCAGCGCCCGCGCGAACCCGTCCGCCTGCTCGGGCCGCACGCCGGGCACGGACAGCAGCTGCCACGGGTCCTCCCGCAGGACACCCGCGGCCCCTTCGCCGAGCGTGGCGGCGGCAGCGCCGGCCAGGGCCCCGGGGGCCCCGCCCTCGGCGAGCACCTCCGCGACCGAGGCGGCGGCCTCGGGGGACGCGGCCCGGTGGGCCCGCCGCTCCGGGGCCGGGGAGTGACGGACGGGCGCGGCCGGGGCGGCGGGGGCCGCCCGGCGGGGTGCGGGTGCCGACGCGGGCGAGTCGAAGAAGGCGGTGCCCGGCTTCTCGCCGCTCTCCACCGCGCGCACCGCCGCGAGCAGATCCGCCGCCGGCCCGCTCAGCTTCGTACCCGCCGCGATCGGCGCTTCCCTCTCGGCCTTGCGCTGCTCGATCCGCTCGCGCAGCTCGCGCTGTGCGGCCAGCTCCGCCTCGGCCTCCGAGAGGGCGGGCGCGGGGGAGGCGGGTGCCCCGGGAGCCTGCTCCAGGTCCTGTGCGCCCTCAGCGCCCCCCGCGCCGTCGTCCGCCCCTTCCGCGCTCCCCGCGCCGCCCTCGTCGGGCGTGCCGGGCGTGTCGGCGGCCTGGGTAACGGCGTCCTCGACGGCCTCGTCGTCCTCGGCCGCGGGATCCGGGGATTCTCCCCGGGGATGCGCAGTCACAGCGTGCTCCAGTCCTGGTCGGGATAGCGGTGCACGGGCGCCGACACATCGTCGAGCGCCTGGCAGATCTCGTCAGGAAGACTAAGCGCCTCCACTGACAACGCCTCGGTCAGCTGCTGCGCGTTGCGCGCGCCGACGACCGGAGCCACCACCCCCGGCCGGTCCCGCACCCAGGCGAGCGCGACCTGGAGAGGCGTGGTGGCGAGGCCGTCGGCAGCCGTGGCCACCGCGTCCACGATCCTGCCCGCCGCCTCGTCGAGGTACGGCTCGACGAAGGGGGCCAGCTGCTCGGAGGCCCCGCGCGAGTCGGACGGCGTACCGGTGCGGTATTTGCCGGTCAGCACGCCGCGGCCCAGCGGGGACGACGGCAGCAGCCCCACCCCGAGGTCCAGCGCCGCGGGCAGCACCTCCCGCTCGACGCCCCGCTGGAGCAGCGAGTACTCCATCTGAGTACACGCCAGCCGGGTGCGGATCCCGGGCGCGGCGAGCTGCCAGGTCGCCGCCTTGGCCAGCTGCCAGCCGCTGAAGTTGGACACTCCGGCGTACCGGACGCGCCCCGACGACACCGCCAGGTCCAGCGCCTGGAGGGTCTCGTCCAGCGGTGTCACGGGGTCGAAGGCGTGGATCTGCCACAGGTCGACGTAGTCCGTCCCGAGCCGCCGCAGGGACGCGTCGAGCGCGGCGAGGAGATGCCCCCGCGATCCGTCGAAGCGGCGGTAGGGGTCGGGCACGCTGCCCGCCTTGGTCGCGACGACCAGGTCCTGCCGTGGCACCAGATTGTCCAGAAGGCGCCCCAGCAGGTACTCGGCCTCACCGCCGCCGTAGACGTCGGCGGTGTCGACGAGGGTGCCGCCCGCGTCCCAGAAGGCCTTGAGCTGGTCCGCGGCGTCATGTTCGTCGGTGTCCCGGCCCCAGGTGAGGGTGCCCAGCCCGATCCGGGACACGCGAAGGCCGGTACGGCCGAGATGCCTCTGCTCCATGGGCGCTGAGATTACTGGCCAGGGCACCACGGGGTGGAGGCCTGTGGACAACCGTCGTCCCCGGGCGAGCCTGCCGGATTCCGGCGCCCCGCGCTAGAGTCCGGGACACAGGAACGTTACTGATCAGTAGAGGGAGCGTGGGTATGCGGCTCGGCATCAATCTCGGTTACTGGGGTGCGGGGATGGACGGCGACAACCTCGCCGTCGCCCAGGAGGCCGACCGGCTCGGCTACGACGTCTGCTGGGCGGCCGAGGCGTACGGCTCCGACGTACCGACGGTGCTCGCCTGGGTCGCCGCCCGGACCGAGTCCATCGACGTGGGCTCCGCCATCATGCAGATCCCGGCCCGCCAGCCCGCCATGACGGCCATGACCGCGGCGACTCTCGACTCGCTCTCCGGGGGCCGTTTCCGTCTCGGCCTCGGCGTCTCCGGACCGCAGGTCTCCGAGGGCTGGTACGGCGTCAAGTTCGACAAGCCCCTGGCCCGCACCCGCGAGTACGTCGAGATCGTGCGCAGGGCGATGTCCCGGGAACGTCTGTCCTACGAGGGCGAGCACTGGACGCTGCCGCTGCCCGACGGCCCGGGCAAGCCCATCAAGCTGACCGTCCACCCGCAGCGCGAGCACATCCCGCTCTACATCGCCGCGATCGGCCCGAAGAACCTGGAGCAGACCGGCGAGATCGCCGACGGGGCCCTGCTCATCTTCCCCTCCGCCGACCACCTGCAGGAGACCGCGGTGAAGCACCTGCGGGCCGGGCGCGAGAAGGCCGGGAAGACGATGGAGGGCTTCGACGTCTGTCCCACGGTGCCGCTCGCCGTCGGCGACGACATCAACGGTCTCGCCGACATGTTCCGCCCGTACACCGCGCTCTACGTCGGCGGCATGGGCAGCCGCAAGCAGAACTTCTACAACCAGCTCGCCCAGCGCATGGGCTACGAGAAGGAAGCCGCCGAGATCCAGGACAAGTACCTGTCCGGCGACAAGGCCGGCGCGGCGGCAGCCGTACCGCACCAGCTGATCGACCAGACCACGCTGCTCGGCTCGGTGGACCGGATCGCCGACCGCATGCAGGCTTACGCGGCCGCCGGCGTCACGACGCTGACCCTCGCCCCGGCGGGCTTCACGCTCGAGGAGCGGCTCGCGGCCCTGCGGGCCGGAACCGACGCGCTGGAGCGTTCCGGCCTCGCCGCGTAGGCACCGGGCGCAGCACTACGGCCGTGGTGGGGGCTCGGGGGTCCTCCCCGCCACGGCCGTCACCCGGAACAACGCGCCACCGGGCTCCCGGGTTACGCCCCGTACTCCTCCCGGGACGCCCGGGCAGGTCCGGCCGCCGCCGGGCGCCCGTTCGGCCCTGCCGGGCCCCTCCCGTGTTGCCTACCGGCGCGTACCGAATTTGACTGTGCCTCTGCGGACACCGGTGCGAAAGGTGGCAGTGATGCTCTCGGCAAAGAGTCTGTTCCAGGAGATCCTCGACAACGACGAGTCGTTCCGGCTGTTCTGCTCGATCGCCGCAGGCGGGGAGACGCAGGGCGGCTGGGAGAACGGTCGTATCGCCGCGCTCGTCCCCCCGGGTCTGCGCGAGCTGGCGCCCAAGGTCGCCCGGCACGGTGCCGACGAGGACAAGCACGGCCGGATCTTCAACGCCCTGCTCAAACAGCGCGGACTCCAGCCGGTGACGGTGCCGTACGAGACCGACTACACCCTCCTGCTGGAGCGCCACGGCATCGGCCTGGCCCACGACCGGCTCAGCCGTGAGGAGCCGCTCACCGAACGGGACGTCATCGTCTACCTGGCCCACAGCAGGGTCACCGAACAGCGGGCGTCCGAGCAGATGCGGCTCCTGCTGAAGCACTTCGCCGAGCACCCCGTCCTCGGCCGCGCCGTGAAGATGATCTCCCGGGACGAGGACAACCATCTCGCGTACTGCCACGAGGAGCTCCTCCGCTTCGCCCGTGCCGGACACGGACGGACGATCCAGTCCGTCCTGCGGGAATGCGCCCAGGCCGAGATCCGCGTGTACCGCGACGTCAGCCTGGCCGTGATGAGCCACATGGGCGCCGTGCTGGGCTGGCCCCGCGCGAAGTCCGCCGTGCTCGTCGCGGGCATCCACGCGATGCACGCCTACGAGCGGCTGGTGGGCTGGCGGCGCATGGTGACCCTCGAACAGCCCACCCTGCGCGACGCTCTGGGCGGTCCCGCCGTCCCCGAGAACGAGTACGCCTGAGGCGCTCTACAGCCAGCCTCGGCGCTTGAACAGGCGGTACAGCCCGGCGACCGCGATGCCCATCAGCGCGATCACCGCCGGGTAGGTCCAGACCCAGTCGAGTTCGGGCATGTGCTCGAAGTTCATGCCGTAGATCCCGGCCACCATGGTGGGTACGGCGGCCATGGCCGCCCACGCCGAGATCTTCCGCATGTCGTCGTTCTGCCGGACGCCCACCTGCGCCAGATGCGCCGACAGAATGTCCGAGAGCAGCCGGTCGAGGCCCTCCACGTGCTCGACGGCGCGCGTCAGATGGTCGTTCACGTCACGGAAGAACGGCTGTGAACCGGAGTCGACGAACGGCACGCCCGCGCTCGACAGCCGCGCCATCGGCGCGCTCAGCGGATTGGTCGCCCGGCGGAATTCCAGCACCTGCCGCTTGAAGGTGTAGATGCCCGCCGCCGTGTTCTTGGAGTCCCCGGTTCCGGTGGGGGCGAAGACGTCCGCCTCCAGCTCCTCCAGGTCGACCTGGAGCTCGGCCGCGACCTCGATGTAGTGGTCCACCACGGCGTCGCTGACCGCGTAGAGCACCGACGTGGGCCCGTGCTTCAGGACCTCGGGCTCGGCCTCCAGCCGGCGCCGTACGGCCGCGAGGGGTGCCCCCTCTCCGTGGCGCACCGTCACGACGAAGGAATCCCCTATGAACAGCATCAGCTCACCGGCGCTCACGGTGTCGCTCTCCTGCTCGTAGACCACCGGCTTGATGACGACGAACAGGGAGTCGTCGTAGATCTCCAGCTTCGGCCGCTGATGGGCCCGCAGGGCATCCTCCACCGCCAGCGGATGCAGCGCGAACTCGCTGCTGACCAGGTCGAACTCCTTCTCCGTGGGCTCGTGCAGCCCGATCCAGACGAAGGCGTCCCCGGTGGCGCGTGCCTCGTCGAGGGCATCGGAGAAGTCGGCGGGACCCTCGGTCCTGCGCCCGTCCCGGTAAATTCCGCAGTCGACGATCACCCGCGCATTCTTCCCTGCCGCGAAGCGTTCACGCACCTCTACGCTGGCAGGTATGCCCACGCTCATCCTTGT
This sequence comes from Streptomyces sp. QL37, assembly GCF_002941025.1. Classification (NCBI taxonomy): domain Bacteria; kingdom Bacillati; phylum Actinomycetota; class Actinomycetes; order Kitasatosporales; family Streptomycetaceae; genus Streptomyces; species Streptomyces sp. QL37. Next base: position 7,109,391 of record NZ_PTJS01000001.1, read on the forward strand.
ACGACACGGCCGCTCGACCGCCAACACCTCCGGAGTGCTCGCCGGCCGCACCCCCGGCGTATCCCTCGACGAACGCGGTGGGGAACAGGCCGCCGCGCTGCCCGGCCGCCTGTCCGCCCTCACGCTCGTGGCCGCCGTCAGCAGCCCGCTGCAGCGCTGCCGGGAGACGCTCCAGCCGCTGCTCGACGCCCGCCCGGACCTCCCGCTGCACACCGAGGACCGGATCAGCGAGTGCGACTACGGGGACTGGTCGGGGCGCAAACTCGCCGAGCTCTCGGACGAACCGCTGATGAGGGTCGTCCAGCAGCACCCCTCCGCAGCCGCCTTCCCCGGGGGCGAGTCGATGCGGGCCATGCAGGCCCGGGCCGTCGACGCCGTACGCGACTGGAACTCCCGTGTGGAGGCGGAGCACGGCGAGGACGCCACGTATCTGATGTGTTCGCACGGCGACATCATCAAGGCCCTCGTCGCCGACGCGCTCGGCATGCATCTCGACCTCTTCCAGCGCCTGCACGCGGACCCGTGTTCCGTCACCGCGATCCGCTACACCTCTCTGCGCCCCTTCCTCCTCCGCCTCGGCGACACGGGCGACTTCGCGTCCCTGGCACCACGTGAACAGGCCATCGGGGCCGACGCGGCGGGGGAGACGGCAACGGATGCGGCCGTCGGGGGCGGCGCTGGGGCACCGTGATCGCTCCGCGCAGTAGGGTGGACGCGCCGTAGAGGCCCTGCGGGACATCTCGCCGGGCCCCGGGGCCGCCCCCATCCGCCATCACATTTCTCAAGGGAGACAGGACGTGTCCCGTCAGGTGTTCCTCTACGACCCTCCGGACCGTTTCGTGGCCGGTACGGTCGGGCTGCCTGGCCGCCGTACGTTTTTCCTGCAGGCATCCTCGCGCGGCCGGGTCACGAGCGTGGCCCTGGAGAAGACGCAGGTCGCCGCGTTGGCCGAACGGATCGACGAACTCCTCGACGAGGTCGTGCGGCGGACCGGCGGCAACTCACCGGTGCCCGCCGTGGCACCCATGGACGTCACCGACAGCGCTCCGCTCGACGCCCCCGTCGAGGAGGAGTTCAGGGTCGGCACGATGGCGCTCGCCTGGGACGGCGAGGAGCAGCGCATGATCGTCGAGGCGCAGGCCCTCGTCGAGCTGGACGCCGACTCCGAGGACGACCTCGCCGAAGCCGAGGAAAGGCTTCTGCAGGACGAGGAGAACGGCCCGCCGATGCTGCGCGTCCGGCTGAGCGGCGCTCAGGCGCGGGCGTTCGCCAAACGCGCGCTGGACGTCGTGAACGCGGGCCGCCCGCCCTGCCCGCTCTGCAGCCTCCCCCTCGACCCGGAAGGACACGTATGCCCGCGCCAGAACGGATACCGTCGCGGGGCCTGACGGAGGCGGGGCTGCGCACTCTCCTCGCCGAGGGGGAGCTCACCGTCCTCGGCCGGGTCAGGGGCGCGTCGAACGCGGTGCTCCACTGCACGGTCGCGTACGAGGGCGAGGAACGCCTCTGCGTCTACAAGCCGGTCGCCGGCGAGCAGCCGCTCTGGGACTTCCCCGACGGCACGCTCGCCCAGCGGGAGGTCGCCGCGTACGAGATCTCCGAGGCCACCGGCTGGGGACTCGTGCCGCCCACGGTGCTGCGGGAGGGCCCCTACGGCGAGGGCATGTGCCAGCTGTGGATCGAGGCGGAGGCCGGCGACGAGGAAGCCGCGGCGTCCGCCCACGGGCTGCCGCCCCTGCTCGCGCTCGTCGAGGCCGAGGAGCCCGGGGAGGGCTGGAAGGCGGTCGGCTTCGCCGAGGTGGGGGAGGGGAGGACCGCCCTGCTGGTGCACGCCGACGATCCCCGGCTGCGCAGACTCGCGGTCCTGGACGCGGTGATCAACAACGGCGACCGCAAGGGAGGGCACCTGCTGTCCGCGCCCGGCGGGCGGCTGTACGGCATCGACCACGGCGTCACCTTCAACGCGGACGACAAGCTGCGCACCCTCCTGTGGGGGTGGGCGGGCGAGCCGCTGACGGCGGAGGCCACCGAGGTGCTCGACCGGCTCTCCGCCGGCCTGGAACCGGGCGCGGTGCTCGCCACCCGGTTGGGGGAACTGATCACCGCGGCGGAGACCGACGCCCTGCGCGGCCGGGTGGAGAGCCTCCGCAAGTCCGGCCGCCACCCCCTGCCGAGCGGTGACTGGCCGCCGATCCCGTGGCCGCCCGTGTGACACCGCCCCACCGGGGTCCGGGGCGGAGGGCCGCTCCGGACACCGGTGCGTAGGCGAGAACCGCCCCGGCCGCAAGACCGCCTCTTCGGCCACGATCTGCCATCCGGTTCGTATCCGGAAGCATCGTCCGGTTACGCTCATGACATGCATGCCTGGCCCGCTTCTGAGGTCCCCGCCCTGCCTGGCAAGGGCCGCGACCTTCGGATCCACGACACCGCGACCGGCGGACGGATCACCCTTGACCCCGGTCCCGTCGCCCGCATCTATGTCTGCGGCATCACGCCGTACGACGCGACCCATATGGGTCATGCGGCGACCTACAACGCGTTCGACCTCGTTCAGCGCGTGTGGCTCGACACCAAGCGGCAGGTTCACTACGTCCAGAACGTGACCGACGTGGATGATCCGCTGCTGGAGCGGGCCGTGCGCGACGGCGAGGACTGGACCGAGCTCGCGGAGCGCGAGACGGCTCTCTTCCGGGAGGACATGACCGCCCTGCGCATGCTCCCCCCGAAGCACTACATCGGGGCCGTCGAGGCGATACCGGGCATCGTCCCGCTCGTGGAACGCCTCCGCGACGCGGGCGCCGCCTACGAACTCGACGGCGACGTGTACTTCTCCGTCGAGTGCGACCCGCACTTCGGCGAGGTCTCCGGCCTCGACGCCGAGGCCATGCGGCTGCTCTCCGCCGAGCGCGGCGGTGACCCGGAGCGCCCCGGCAAGAAGAACCCGCTCGACCCGATGCTCTGGATGGCCGCCCGTGAGGGCGAGCCGAGCTGGGACGGCGGCTCCCTCGGCCGTGGCAGGCCCGGCTGGCACATCGAGTGCGTCGCCATCGCGCTCGACCACCTCGGGATGAGCTTCGACGTGCAGGGGGGCGGCTCCGACCTCGCCTTCCCGCACCACGAGATGGGCGCCTCGCACGCTCAGGTGCTGACAGGGGAGCACCCCTTCGCCCGCGCCTACGTACACGCCGGCATGGTCGCTCTGAACGGCGAGAAGATGTCCAAGTCCAAGGGCAACCTCGTCTTCGTGTCGGCGCTGCGCCGGGACGACGTGGACCCCGCCGCGATCCGGCTCGCCCTGCTCGCTCACCACTACAGGGCCGACTGGGAGTGGACCGACCAGGTACTCGCCGACGCCGTCGAGCGTCTCGCCAGGTGGCGGGCCGCCGTCTCCCGGCCCGACGGACTCCCCGCCGACGCGCTGGTCGAGGAGGTGCGGGAGGCCCTGGCCGACGATCTGGACGCCCCGGCCGCCCTCGCCGCCGTGGACCGCTGGGCCGCGGAGCAGAGCTCCGGCGGAGGCACGGACGAGGGTGCGCCCGGACTCGTCTCACGCACCGTCGACGCCCTGCTGGGCGTCGCGCTCTGACACCGCCCACAGACCGCCGAACGGCCCCGGACTTCGCGAGAGATCGACGAAGTCCGGGGCCGTTCCCCGTGCGGGTGGCGGGTGGTCAGTCGTCCGAGGCGTCCTCGTCCGGCCCGGCGGGCGGCGGGTCCTCGGGCGTGGTTCCCCCGTCGGCGTCCTTCGGCCGGCCCTTGTCCTTCTCCGGACGCTGCGGCTTCGGCGGCCTCGTACGACCGCCTGAGGTGTCCCGCAGGTAGGGCACGTCGCCGCTCTCCGTGGCGTGACCGCCCGGCCCCTGGCCGGGGCCGTTGACGTCCCTGCGCCGCAGATAGCGCTCGAACTCGCGGGCGATGGCCTCGCCCGACGCCTCGGGCAGCTCGGCGGTGTCCCGCGCCTCCTCCAGCGTCTGCACGTACTCCGCGACCTCGCTGTCCTCGGCGGCCAGCTGATCGACCCCGAGCTGCCAGGCGCGGGCGTCCTCAGGCAGCTCGCCCAGCGGGATCCGCAGCCCGAGCAGATCCTCCAGGCGGTTCAGGAGCGCCAGTGTCGCCTTCGGGTTCGGCGGCTGCGACACGTAGTGCGGCACCGCCGCCCACAGACTCACCGCGGGCACCCCCGCATGCGTGCAGGCCTCCTGGAGGATGCCCACGATCCCGGTCGGCCCCTCGTACCGGGTCTCCTCCAGGTCCATGGTCCTCGCCAGGTCCGGGTCCGAGGTGACCCCGCTGACGGGCACCGGCCTGGTGTGCGGGGTGTCGCCGAGCAGCGCCCCCAGGATGACGACCATCTCGACGCCCAGCTCATGGGCGAAGCCCAGGATCTCGTTGCAGTACGAACGCCAGCGCATGGACGGTTCGATGCCGCGGATCAGCACCAGGTCACGGGGTTTCTCGCCGCCGACCCGGACCACGGAGAGCCGGGTGGTGGGCCAGGTGATCTTGCGTGTCCCACCGTCCAGCCACACCGTGGGCCGGTTGACCTGGAAGTCGTAGTAGTCCTCGGCGTCGAGCGCCGCGAAGACCTCGCCCTTCCACTCCCGGTCCAGATGCGCGACCGCTGTGGAGGCGGCGTCACCCGCGTCGTTCCAGCCCTCGAACGCGGCCACCATGACCGGGTCGATCAGCTCGGGTACCCCCTCGAGCTCGATCACCCAGGCCTCCTTCCGAAGTTCCCTTGTGTACGGACCAACCTTACGGCTTCCGCCCTGTTCCGCCGCAGCCGTTTGCGCGCGGAAGTGAAGCGTGCCACCTCTTGATTCATCCGAGCTGTACCGACGGAAACAGATCAAACTTGGTCCGGACCCTGGACTGCGGGGCACGCAGGAGGTTATACATCGGATGACCACTGAGAGATCCGATGTTATTCCCCTGGGGGCGCACATGAGTCTGACCGTCATGGATTTCGAGGTCGACGACATCCGCTTTCCCACCTCGGAACAGCTGGACGGCTCGGACGCCATGAACCCGGACCCCGACTACTCCGCCGCCTACGTCGTCCTGCGCACGGACGGCGAGGGCGCGGAGGGGCACGGCTTCTGCTTCACCATCGGCCGCGGCAACGATGTCATGGCCGCGGCCATCGAGGCGCTCCGCCCGCATGTGGCGGGACGCCCCGCCCCGCGTACGGCCGCGGACCTCGCCGCCCTGTACCGCGAGCTCACGCACGACTCCCAGCTGCGCTGGCTCGGCCCGGAGAAGGGCGTGATGCACATGGCGGCCGGCGCAGTCGTCAACGCGGCCTGGGACCTCGCGGCGAAGCTGGCCGGGAAGCCCGTCTGGCAGTTCCTCGCGGAGATGACCCCGGAGGAGCTCGTCTCCCTCGTCGACTTCCGCTACCTCAGCGACGCCCTCACCCCGCAGGAGGCGCTGACCATCCTCCGCGCCGCGGAGCCGGGCCGCGCCGAGCGCACCGAGCGGCTGCTGGCCGAGGGCTATCCGGCGTACACCACCTCGCCCGGCTGGCTGGGATACGACGACGACAAGCTCGTACGCCTGGCCGAGGAGGCCGTCGCGGACGGTTTCACCCAGATCAAGCTGAAGGTCGGCGCCGACCTGGACGACGACATCCGCAGGCTCACGCTCGCCCGCCGGGCCGTCGGCCCCGGCATCCGGATCGCCGTCGACGCCAACCAGCGCTGGGACGTCGCCGAGGCGTTGGAGTGGATGACCGCGCTCGCCCCGTACGACCCGTACTGGATCGAGGAGCCGACCAGCCCCGACGACGTGCTCGGCCACGCCGCCGTGCGCGCCGGGCAGCCCGTCAAGGTCGCCACCGGGGAACACATCGCCAACCGGGTCGTGTTCAAGCAGCTGCTCCAGGCCGGCGCGGTCGACTTCGTCCAGATCGACGCCGCACGCGTCGCCGGGGTCAACGAGAACCTCGCGATCCTGCTGCTCGCCGCCAAGTTCGGCGTCCCGGTCTGCCCCCACGCGGGAGGTGTCGGACTGTGCGAACTGGTCCAGCACCTCTCGATGTTCGACTACGTCGCGGTGTCCGGCAGCTGGGAGGACCGCGTCATCGAGTACGTCGACCATCTCCACGAACACTTCGCCGAACCGGTCGTCGTCGAGAACGGCCGTTACGCCACCCCCCGCCAACCGGGCTTCTCGGCCCGGATGCTTCCCGACTCGATCGCCGCACACCGCTACCCGCAGGGCCCTGTCTGGCAGGCCCGCCGCACCCCCGAGGAGAACGACTGATGGCCGGTACGCAGGATTTCGACGGACTGTCCGCCCTGGTGACGGGTGGCGCGTCGGGGATCGGAGCCGCTGTGGCGACCCTGCTGCTCGCCCGCGGGGCGCGAGTCGCGGTACTCGACCTCGATCCCAAGGGCGCTCCCGAGGGGGCACTCGCCCTGGAGGCCGACGTCACGGACGACGACGCCGTACGCAACGCCGTCGACCGGGCGGCCGCGGAGCTGGGCGGCCTGCACACCCTGGTGTCCAACGCGGGGATCGGCTCGATCGGTACGGTCGAGGACAACACGGACGCGGAATGGACCCGCGTGCTGGACATCAACGTGCTCGGCATGGTCCGCACGGCCCGCCACGCGCTGCCCCATCTGCGGCGTGCCGCCGCCGGGCGGCCCGGGGCCGTGTCGATCACCCAGACCTGCTCCATCGCCGCGACCGCCGGTCTGCCGCAGCGTGCGCTCTACAGCGCAAGCAAGGGCGCCGTGCTCTCCCTCACCCTCGCGATGGCTGCCGACCACGTCCGCGAGGGCATCAGGGTCAACTGCGTCAACCCCGGCACCGCGGACACCCCCTGGATCGGCCGGCTGCTCGGCCAGGCGGAGGACCCGGCCGCCGAGCGCGCCGCACTCGACGCCCGCCAGCCGCTGGGCAGGCTGGTCTCCGCCGACGAGGTGGCGGCCGCGATCGTCTACCTCGCCAGTCCCGCCGCGGCCTCCGTGACGGGCACCGCACTGGCCGTCGACGGAGGAATGCAGGGCCTGCGTCTGCGCCCCGCCGACGCCTGACCGCGAGGGGCGCGGCCCCGGCCGGACCACCCGCGCCCCGCCCGTCGTACCACCCGCGACCCAGCACATGCCAACGGATCTCCGAGCCGGTACTCACAAAGGAACGGGACACCAATGAGAGTGCGTACGACGAGTGCGGCGGCCTGCGCCGTACTGCTGGCGGTCACCGCCCTCGCGGGCTGCAACCGCGAGGGCGTGGACGACGGTGCGGGCGGCGGGAAGGTCGGCATCGACCTGCCGCGCAGCGACAGCGACTTCTGGAACTCCTACCAGGGCTACATCGAGAAGGGGGTCGAGGGCGGCGAGGTGGAGGCGCTGCCGCTGACCAACTCGCAGAACGACATCGGCAAGCTGGTCGCCAACGTCCAGACCTTCAGCGACCAGGGTGCCAAGGCCGTCGTGATGGCTCCGCAGGACACCGGAGCGATAGCCGAGTCGCTCAGCGGTCTGAACGAGAAGAAGATCCCGGTCGTCAGCGTCGACACCCGCCCCGACAAGGGTGACGTCTACATGGTGGTGCGGGCCGACAACAAGGCGTACGGGACCAACGCCTGCACGTACCTCGGCGAGCAGCTGAAGGGCAAGGGCAAGGTCGTCGAGTTCCAGGGCGACCTCTCCTCGATCAACGGCCGCGACCGGTCCGAGGCCTTCAAGGCGTGCATGGACAAGGACTTCCCTGACATCGAGGTGTTCGAGCTCGCCACCGACTGGAAGGGTGACGTCGCCTCCGCGAAGCTCCAGTCGACACTGGCCGCACACCCCGACATCAGCGGCATCTACATGCAGGCCGGCGGAGTCTTCCTGCAGCCGACCCTCGCGCTCCTGGAGCAGAAGAAGCTGCTGAAGCCCGCCGGTTCGCCGGGCCACATCACCATCATCTCCAACGACGGCATCCCGGAGGAGTTCGACGCCATCAGGGCCGGGAAGATCGACGCGACGATCTCCCAGCCCGCCGACCTGTACGCGAAGTACGCGCTCCACTACGCGAGGGCGGCGCTGGACGGGAAGACCTTCGAGGAGGGTCCGACCGACCACGACTCCACCATCATCAAGATCCCGAACGGCCTGGAGGACCAGCTCCCCGCCCCGCTGGTGACCAAGGAGAACGTCGACGACCCGAAGCTGTGGGCCAACCAGCCGGCGAAGAAGAAGTAGCCATGGACCAGGCACCACCACCTGCCGTACAGGCGGAAGGCGTTGTCAAACGCTTCGGACCGACCGTCGCGCTCGACGGGGTGGATCTCACCGTGCAGCCGGGTGAGTCGCACGCCCTCGTCGGCCGCAACGGGGCGGGCAAGTCGACCCTGGTCGGTGTCCTCACCGGACTCCACAGGGCGGACACGGGCACGGTCACGTTCGGCGGGGAGCCCGCGCCCGCCTTCGGGGACACCGCGGCCTGGCAGTCGAAAGTCGCCTGCGTCTACCAGAAGTCCATGATCGTCCCCGATCTGACCGTCGCCGAGAACCTCTTCCTCAACCGGTTCGACGACAACGCCCGCTGGATCAGCTGGGGGCGCCTGCGCAGACGCGCCGAGCGGCTCCTCGCCGACTACGGTGTCCAGGTCGACCCGAACACGCGGGCGCGCGACCTCGCCGTCGAGCAGAGGCAGTTCGTCGAGATCGCCCGCGCGCTGTCCTTCGGCGCACGGCTGATCATCCTCGACGAGCCGACCGCCCAGCTCGACGCCCGGGGCATCGGACGGCTCTTCGACAAGCTCAGGGAACTGCAGAGCCAGGGAGTGGCGTTCCTCTTCATCTCCCACCATCTGCAGGAGGTGTACGAGCTCTGCACGGTGGTCACGGTCTACCGCGACGCCCGCCACGTCCTGACCGCCCCGGTGGCCGACGTGGCGAAGACGGAGCTGGTGGCGGCGATGACGGGCGAGGAATCCGCAGGCGGTGCCACCTGGCACGCCGCCGGCACCGCCACGCCGCCCCATGCCTCGGCGGAACCCGTCCTGCGCACCGAGGGGCTCACCCTGGAGGGCCGGTTCGAACCGCTGGATCTCGAGGTGCGCCCCGGCGAGGTGCTGGGCCTCGCCGGCTCCGCGGCCAGTGGCAACACCGCGCTGGGCGAAGTCCTGGCCGGGATGCGCAAGGCCGGCGGCGGCACGGTCCGGGTGCACGGCGAGGCCGTGCGCTCGGGAAGCGTGCCGCACGCACTGGCCGCCGGGATCGGCTACATCCCCGAGGACCGGCACGAGCAAGGGCTGGTCCCGCAACGCAGCGTCGCCGAGAACGCCACCCTCACGGTCACCGATCAGCTCGGCCCCTGGGGGACCGTACTGCCGTCCCGTACACGGGAGTTCGCCCGGGGCATGATCGAGTCGCTGGACATCAGGACGCAGGGTCCCGAACAGCCGGTCACCGGGCTCTCGGGCGGCAACCAGCAGAAGGTGGTGGTCGCCCGCGCACTGGCCCGCAGGCCCGCCGTGCTGGTGGCGGTCCGGCCGACCGCGGGGGTGGACGTCAAGTCCAAGGACGCCCTCCTCGGGGTCGTCAGGAAGGTCGCGGACGAGGGCGGTGCCGCGGTCGTCGTCTCGGACGAACTGGACGACCTGCGGGTCTGCGACCGGGTGCTCGCCCTGTTCCACGGGCGCGTGGTCGCCACGTTCGCAAGCGGGTGGACCGACGGGGAACTCGTCGCCGCCATGGAAGGTGTGGGGGAGAGGGAATGACCGGCACGATACGGCCGTCCACGGCCGACGACCTCGACGGGACACCGAAAGGCGGCGGGGGCGACGAGAGCCCGCTGGGGCGGCTCAAGCTGATCCGGTGGAGCGACTTCTCGCTGGTACCGGTGATCCTCGTGCTGATGGTGATCGGCTTCATCGTCTCGCCGGTCTTCCTCACCTCGGACAACCTGATCAGCGTCGTCCAGCAGTCGTCCGAGCTCAGCCTGCTGGTCCTGGGGCAGGCCCTGATCCTGATCTGCGGGCGGATGGACCTGTCGCTGGAGTCGACGATCGGCATCGCGCCCGTCGTCGCCATGTGGCTGGTGCTGCCCTCCGAGGGCGGCCGCTTCGCCGGTCTGGGCGTGCTCCCGACGTGGACGGCGATCCCGCTCTGCCTGCTGGTCGGCCTCGCCATCGGGGCGGTCAACGGCTTCCTGATGCTGAGACTGCGGGTCAACGGCTTCATCGCCACGCTGGGCATGCTGACCATGCTGCGCGGACTCCACATCGGGATCACCGAGGGCAAGTCCATCACCGACGTCCCGGAGTCCTTCCGCTACCTCGGCAAGACCTCGTGGCTCGGTGCGCCCGCCGCGGTCTGGATCTGCCTGGTGCTCTTCGCGATCGGCGGCGCGGCCCTGGCCTGGCTGCGGCACGGACGCTCGCTGTACGCGATCGGAGGCAACCCGGAGGCGGCCCGCGCCGCCGGAATCAGGGTCGACCGGGTCACCTGGACCGTGCTCGCCGTCGGCAGTCTGCTGGCGGCTTTCGCGGGCATCCTCTACACCGGCCACTACGGCGCGGTCGCCGCGACGCAGGGCAACGGCTGGATCTTCCAGGTGTTCGCCGCGGCGGTCATCGGCGGCATCAGCCTCAAGGGCGGCCGCGGCACCCTGTTCGGTGCGCTGACCGGGGTACTGACGCTTCAGCTGGTGGTCAACGTGATGACCCTGGGCGGCGTCCCGGCCCTCTGGAACCAGTTCCTCAACGGCGCGATCATCATCGTCGCCCTGGTCATCTCCCGCTTCGCCAGCGGAGAGAAGCAGGACTGAGGCCCGAGGCCCGGGGGCGCGGCTCCTCGGGCCACGACCTCTACAGCGTGGAGCGCAGCCACTGCTCCACGCTCGCCACATGCACCGTCGCCCAGGACCGGGCCGCCTCCGCGTCCCGGTCCCGCAGCGCGGCAAGGATCGCCCGGTGCTCACGCAGGGTACGGCCGACCGCGTCCTCCTGGGTCAGCCCGCGCCACACCCTGGCCCGGGTGGTCGGCCCGGACAGGCCGTCCAGCAGGGAGCACAGCACCGAATTGCCGGAGTGCTGGACGATGCTCCGGTGGAACTCCAGATCGCCCGCGACCAGCGCCTCCACCGAGGGCTCGGGGCCCAGCGCGTCCAACTGGGCGTCCAGCGCGTCCAGCTGTTCGTCCGTGATGCGCAGCGCCGCCATCCCCGTGGCGGCCGGCTCCAGGATCCGGCGTACCGCGAAGAACTCCAGCACCGTGTCGTCGCGGTGGAAGTCCACGACGAAGCTGAGCGCCTCCAGGAGCAGCTGCGGGTCCAGGCTGGTGACATAGGTACCGTCGCCCTGACGGACGTCGAGGATCCGGATCAGCGACAACGCGCGCACCGCCTCGCGCAGCGAGTTGCGCGACAGGCCCAGCTCGGCCGCGAGTTCGCTCTCCTTGGGAAGCCGCTCTCCCGGGGCCAGGGCACCTGAGACGATCATCCCCTTGATCTTTTCGATCGCTTCGTCGGTGACGGCCATGACGGCCTCCTCGCGCACAAGACATCCGATGTATGGATCTCATTATGCGGCCACCGGGCGTCGCCGCGCCCCGCACCCGGTCCCGGGCGCCGGCCCCGGTCACTCCCAGAGCGTGGAGGGAGCCGCACCCCGTACGACCGGGGCGATCTCCTCGGCGAACCGCTCCAGCGTCTCCAGCTGTTCGCCGTGCGACAGGCCGAAGCCGTCCACGGTGACCGACTGCAGGTCATGCCGGTACAGCGCGTGGTAGCCGAGGATCTTGTCGATGATCCGCTGAGGGGATCCGATGAGCTGCGGCCCGTTCGCGATCGCGTCCTCGATCGTACGGAACGGGGTGTTGTAGCCGGCCCTGCCTTCCAGGTGCGGCTTGAAGGACTGGGCGACCCTGGCCTCGTACAGCTCCTTGTAGCGCTCGACGGCCTTCTCCGTCGTGTCCGCTATCAGCAGGCCGCCGGAGCCGGCCGCCACCCGGGCTCCCGCCGGGTCGTGTCCGTACTCCTCGAACCGTTCCCGGTAGTGGGCGATCAGCCTGGCGTACGCCTCACGGGGCTGGATCGCGTTGGCCGTGAAGAGCGGGTCGCCGTGTTTCGCCGCGAGCTCGGGGGAGTTGAGGCTGGTCGCCGAGCCGTGCCAGACGCGCGGCGGGCCGGCGTACGGGCGCGGCACGGTCGTCACGTCCTTCAGCGGCGGACGGAACTCGCCCTCCCAGTCGACCCCCTCCTCGCTCCACAGCCGCCGCAGCAGCTCGTACTTCTCCTTCTGCAGGTCCCACTGCCGCTCCTCGTCCAGCCCGAACAGACTGAAGTGACCGGCCTCCGCGCCCTTCCCCACGACGAGTTCGAGCCTGCCCCTGGAGATCTGGTCGAGTGTCGCGAACTCCTCCGCCACGCGCACCGGATCGAGGATCGCCACGACCGTGACCCCGGTCAGCAGCCGGATGACGGAGGTCTTCGCGGCAAGCGCGCCCAGGACCACGCCCGGGCTCGACGAGAGGAACGGCCCGGCGTGCCGCTCCCCGATCGCGTACGCGTCGAAGCCGAGCCGCTCCGCCGCCACGCCTGTCTCGATCACCTCGTGAAAACGCTCCGCGGCCGAGGGGATTTCACCCGTCAGAGGGTGCGGGGCATGTCCGACGAGGGAGAGCACGGAGAACTTCAAGGGAGCCTTCCTTCTCTTGCGGCGGGGTGTCAGGCGGCGGGGTGTCAGGCGGCGGCGAGGCCGAGGTGGCCGCGCAGGGTCCGGGCGGAGTACGCGGTGCGGAAGAGCCCGCGCCGCTGGAGGACGGGCACCAGCCCGGTGACGATCGCGTCCAGGTCGTCGGGCAGCACCGCGGGCCGCAGCCGGAACCCGTCCGCGCCGCCCTCGCGGAACCACTCCTGAAGGAGGTCCGCCAGCCCCTCGGGCGTACCGGAGAAGACGGCGGCGTCCGAGGTGAACGGTGCGCCGGCCGCGTCCTCCAGACCTGCCAGGCGAGCGTCGGCCGCCTCCTGGCTGTCGCCCAGCACGACGTCGACGTCGGCGAAGACGCGCAGCGCGCCGGGCGGCCGGCCCGCCTCCTCCAGCAGCGATTCGACCTCCTCGCGTATGGCGACCAGTCCGGCTGTGTCCGCCGGAGTCACGAGGACGACGTCGCCGTGCGCGGCCGCCAGCCGGTAGGGGACCGTGGCGTGCGCGAGCAGCGTCAACGGCGGCCTGCCCTGCGGGGAGGGCACGGCCGCGTCCCACGCCGCCGTCGCCTCGGTAAGGAACTCGCCTGCCCGCGCGAAGAGTTCGGCCACCCGCCGGTCACCCTCGGGAGTGCCGAGGACCGCCAGGAGCCGGGCGTGCTCAGGATCGCTCGTCGTGGCACGGGGCCGCACCCCCGCCCGCCCGGCGCTCAGGTGGTCCAGCGTCGCTATCCGCGTGGCCCAGGCCGTGGGGTCCCCCGTCGTGGGGCCCAGCGGGACGAGCCCGATCCGGTCGGTGACCTGCGCCGCCAGCGCGAGCAGCAGCGCGGAGTCGAGCCTCCCCGGGCCGTCCTCCACCGTGATGAAGTCGAGGAGTCCGGCCTCGGCGCCGCGCACCAGCCGGGCGTAGTCGTCGGGTGTGAAGGGCCTGGCGGGCGCGGCCGGATGCGAACCGGCGCCGTCGAGCGCCACTGACAGATGGAATCCCCGGTGTTCGGACATCTCTCCACTGTCCCCGCGTCATGTTGCGCCCGTATGGCGGCCGCGTGGCACGTCCCGGGGAGCGCGCCGCAGGGGCGGCCTCCCCGACCGGGAGACCGCCCCTGCGGCTGCGTTCCGGCGCCGTCAGCGCCCGTCGGCCAGCATGTCCTCGACCCTGGCCCGGATACCGTCCGTCGCCAGGCCCCGGATCGTCAGCGTCGTCCGGCGGCGCAGCACGTCGTCCGCCGTCTCGGCCCACTCGCGGTCGCGCGCGTACGCCACCTGCGCCCAGATCTCCGGGGCGTCGGGGTGGATGCGCTCGGCCAGCGCGGGGTCCTCGTTCGCCAGCCGTGCGATGTCGAAGGAGAGCGAGCCGTAGTGGGTCGCCAGGTGCCGGGCCGTGTCGGCGGGCATCCGCGGACCCGGGGTACCGCCGTCGACCAGCAGCCGGTGCGCGACCGCGTTCGGGTTGGCGATACCGGGCAGCGGCATCTTCTTCGGCAGCCTTCCCATCGGCTCCATGTCCTCGCCGAGGGGGTGGCCGGGCAGTTCGGCCAGCTTGTTCATCACCGTACGGCCGATGTGGCGGAACGTCGTCCACTTGCCGCCCGCGACCGACAGCATCCCGCCGCGGCCCTCCGTCACGACCGTCTCGCGCTTGGCCTTGGACGTGTCGCCCGGACCGCCGGGCAGCACCCGCAGCCCCGCGAAGGAGTACGTGATCAGATCGCGGGACAGCTGCTGGTCCCGGACGGAGAACGCCGCCTCGTCGAGGATCTGCGCCGTGTCCTTCTCGGTGACCGCGACATCGGCCGGGTCGCCCTCGTACTCCTCGTCGGTCGTCCCGAGCAGCAGCATGTCCTCCCACGGAAGGGCGAACGTGATCCGGTACTTGTCGATGGGTGTGGCCAGCGCGGCCTTCCACGGGCGGGTGCGCTTCAGGACGAGGTGGGCGCCCTTGGACAGGCGTATGGAGGGTGCGGAGGCCGGGTCCTCCAGCTTCCGCAGGTGGTCGACCCACGGGCCGGTGGCGTTCAGCACGAGCCGGGCGTTCACGCCGAACTCCGAGCCGTCCTGACGGTCCTCCAGCTCGGCCCCCGTGACGCGGCCCTTGGTGAACCGGAGCCCGGTCACCGCGGCGTGGTTGAGGACGACGGCGCCCGCGTCGACGGCCGCGCGGACCGTCATCAGTGCCATCCGGGCGTCGTTCATCTGGTCGTCGCCGTAGACCGCGACGGCCTTCAGATTGTCCGTACGCAGCTCGGGCACGTCGCGTGCGGCCCGGGACGGGCTGATCACATGGCCGACGCCGTCACCGAACGCGGACAGCGCCGAGTAGGCGAAGACACCCGCGCCGAGCTTGGCGGCGCCGTGCGGCCCGCCCTTGTAGACGGGCAGGTAGAAGGTGAGCGGATTGGCCAGGTGCGGGGCGACCTGACGGGACACCGCGCGCCGCTCGAAGTGGTTCTCGGCGACCAGCTTCACCGCGCCGGTCTGGAGGTAGCGCAGACCGCCGTGGAGCAGCTTGGAGGAGGCCGAGGAGGTGGCGCCGGCGAAGTCGCCGGCGTCCACCAGGGCCACCCGCAGTCCGGACTGCGCGGCATGCCAGGCGGTGGAGATGCCCAGGATGCCGCCGCCGATCACCAGGAGGTCGTACGTCGCCTTGGAAAGCTGCTCCCGGGTCTCGGCACGGCTCGGGAGGGAGCCGGAGGCCGGACGCGTCCCGAGGGCGGGGACGCTCTGCAGGGTGGTCATGTCGATTGCTCCTCAGATCTCTTCGTCCTCGATCCAGCCCATGGTCCGTTCGACGGCCTTGAGCCAGCTCTTGTACTCGCGGTCACGGGTGGCCGCGTCCATGCGGGGTGTCCACTCGGCGGCACGGCGCCAGTTGGCGCGCAGTGCGTCGGTGTCCGGCCAGAAGCCGACGGCGAGGCCGGCGGCATAGGCGGCGCCGAGGCAGGTGGTCTCGGCGACCATGGGGCGCACCACGGGCGCGTCCAGGAAGTCGGAGAGCGTCTGCATCAGCAGGTTGTTGGAGGTCATGCCGCCGTCGACCTTGAGCGCGGTCAGCTCGACGCCGGAGTCCTTGGTCATGGCGTCGCTGATCTCGCGGGTCTGCCAGGCGGTGGCCTCGAGCACGGCCCGGGCGATGTGCGCCTTGGTCACGTAGCGGGTGAGACCCGCGATGACACCGCGGGCGTCGGGGCGCCAGTAGGGGGCGAACAGACCGGAGAACGCGGGCACGAAGTACGCGCCGCCGTTGTCCTCGACGGAGGAGGCCAGCGTCTCGATCTCGGCCGCGGACTTGATCAGGCCCATCTGGTCGCGCATCCACTGGACCAGCGAACCGGTCACGGCGATGGACCCCTCAAGGGCGTACACCGGCTTCTGGTCGCCGATCCGGTAGCCGACGGTCGTCAGCAGCCCGTTGTACGAGTTCACCGGGGTGTGGCCGGTGTTCATCAGCATGAAGGTGCCGGTGCCGTACGTGGACTTGGCCTCGCCCTGGGCGAAACACGTCTGGCCGAACAGGGCGGCCTGCTGGTCACCGAGCGCGGAGGCCACTGGGACGCCGTCGAGGACGCCGCCCTTGGCGGTGCCGTACACCTCGGCGGAGGACCGGATCTCCGGGAGTACGGAGGCCGGGATCTCCAGCGACTGGACGATCTTGTCGCCCCACTGCATCTTGTGCAGGTTCATCAGGAGGGTGCGCGAGGCGTTGGTGACGTCGGTGACGTGGACGCCGCCGTCGGTGCCACCGGTCAGATTCCAGATGACCCAGGAGTCCATCGTCCCGAAGAGGATGTCGCCGCGCTCGGCGCGCTCTCGCAGCCCCTCGACGTTGTCGAGCAGCCAGCGCACCTTCGGACCGGCGAAGTACGACGCGAGCGGCAGACCCGTCTCGCGGCGGAAGCGGTCCTGGCCGACGTTGCGGCCGAGCTCCTTGCAGAGCGCGTCGGTGCGGGTGTCCTGCCACACGAGGGCGTTGTGGACGGGCTCACCGGTGTTCCTGTCCCAGAGCAGGGTGGTCTCGCGCTGGTTGGTGATGCCGATCGCCTTGACGTCGGCGGAGGTGATGCCCGCCTTGACGATCGCCCCGGCGACGACCTCCTGGACGTTCTCCCAGATCTCCTTGGCGTCGTGTTCGACCCAGCCCGGCTTGGGGAAGATCTGCTCGTGCTCCTTCTGGTCGACGGAGACGATCCGGCCGTCCTTGTCGAAGACGATGCAGCGGCTGGAGGTGGTGCCCTGGTCGATGGCCGCGATGAACGGGCCGGTGGTGTGTGCGTCGGTCACGGTTGGCTCCCGGAAGTCTGTGCGGTGCGGAGATGAGGGCTCAGGCGAAGGCGAGGTTGTAGAGTCCGCCGGCGAGTGCGCCCCCGATGAGCGGTCCTACCACCGGTACCCAGGCGTAGCCCCAGTCCGACCCGCCCTTGTTGGGGAGAGGCAGCAGCGCGTGCACGATGCGCGGACCGAGGTCGCGCACCGGGTTGATCGCGTAGCCGGTCGGGCCGCCGAGCGAGAGACCGATGCCGACGACCACCAGGGCGGTGATCAGGGCACCGAGCGCGCCGAGACCGTTGCCCTCGTCGTTGAGGCCCTGGGTGAGGATCGCCAGGATCAGTACGAAGGTGGCGATGATCTCCGTGACCACGTTCTGCACCGTGTGCCGGATCTCCGGACCCGTGGTGAAGATGCCGAGCACGGGGCCCGCCTTCGGGGCCGACGTCTGGTCGACCATGCCCTTCTCGGCCGGCTGGTCCTTCACGATCTCGGGATCAGTGAGGTGCGCGTGGAACTGGCCGTAGTAGACGGCCCAGACGAGCACGGCGCCGATGATCGCTCCGAGCAGCTCGGAGGCGAGATACAGGGGCACGTCGCTCCACGCGGTGCCTCCCTGGATCGCGAGGCCGATCGTGACCGCCGGGTTGAGGTGGGCCCCTGACACGCCGGAGGCTATGTAGGCGCCGGTCAGTACGGCGAAGCCCCACCCGAAGGTGACGGCCAGCCAGCCGGCGTTGTGCGCCTTGGAGCGCTTGAGCGTGACGGCGGCACAGACACCGCCGCCGAGCAGTACGAGTACGGCGGTACCGATGGTCTCGCCGATGAAGATGTCGGAGCTGGACACCCGTGACTCCTTTGTCCTTCGTCCAGGGGAAGGCGAAACACCGGGTCCCTCCGGTGGATCGCACCCCCAGGTGGGTACTCGTTCGGTACGAGCACTTCACCTGTAGGGCTTGACCGGCCCTCGGCACTGTCACACCCTAACGCGTATTGCCGTTAAGTGTTCGACAATGCCGACCGGTGAACGGCAATGTTTCTCCCCGACGGGGGGTGCGTCAAGGGGTGTGTGACGCGCGACTCGATCGTTACCGACGCCGCGGGGTGTGCTCAGAAGCGTCCGGCGCCCAGGTCCCGGGACACGGCACGGGCGCAGTCCCGCACGGCGGCCACGAGCTCGGGCCGCAGCTCTCCGCCGGCGCAGACGCGCTCCACCGCGCCGGTCACGGCCACGGCGCCGACCGGCATCCTGCGTCGGTCGTGGATGGGGGCGGCGGCGGCCGCCACGCCCTCCCAGGTCTCCTCGACGTCGGCCGCCCAGCCCTGCGCCCGGATCAGGTCGAGCAGCGACTCGAACTCCTCGTCGCCCGTGACGGTGCGCGGGGTGAAGGACCGCCGCTCCACCTCGGTGGCCTCGCTGTGCGCGACCGGGTCGTAGGCGGACAGGACCTTGCCCAGGGCGGTGGAGTGCAGCGGCTGCATGGCGCCCACCTCGAGCACCTGGCGGCTGTCGTCGGGCCGGAAGACGTGGTGGACGATCAGCACCCCGTGCTGGTGCAGTACGCCCAGGTGCACGCTCTCGCCGCTGGAGCGGGCCAGGTCGTCGGTCCACACCAGCGCGCGCGCCCGCAGCTCGTGCACGTCGAGGTAGCTGTTGCCCAGGCGCAGCAGTTCGGCGCCCAGCTGGTAGCGGCCGGACGCGGCGTCCTGCTCGACGAAGCCCTCGTGCTGGAGGGTGCGCAGGATGCCGTGCGCGGTGCCCTTGGCCAGGCCCAGGGACGACGAGATGTCGGACAGGCCGAGCCGACGCTCGCCGCCTGCCAGCAGACGCAGCATCGCGGCTGCCCGCTCGAGCGACTGGATGTTCTTCGCCATCGCGCCGTACTCCTCCACCTCGGTTCGACAATGCTGAACACTATCGGTCGATGCCGACCTCTGTCCGGTGGCGCGAAGATTATGCGTCACCCCGTGAGCGGGCCCGTTCACGGGACAGCATGCAGTCCGTCCCGTGGGACGCGATGCCCGCCCCGGGCGCCTCCCCGCTACGCTGGCCGCGTGCCCCTTCCGCAGAAGGGCGCAAAGCCGACAGCCGTCGCATCCCAGGGAGAACATCCATGGCCTCGTTGCCGACCCCCTCAGCTGACAGCCGGACCCGAGCCGCAGCGCTCCGTGAGGCGCTCGCCACCCGGGTCGTGGTGGCCGACGGTGCCATGGGCACCATGCTCCAGGCCCAGGACCCCACCCTCGAGGACTTCGAGGACCTCGAAGGCTGCAACGAGATCCTGAACGTCACGCGCCCCGACATCGTCCGCTCGGTGCACGAGGAGTACTTCTCGGTCGGCGTGGACTGCGTCGAGACGAACACCTTCGGGGCCAACGCCTCCGCCCTGGGCGAGTACGACATCCCCGGCAGGATCCAGGAGCTCTCCGAGGCCGGCGCGCGCATCGCCCGCGAGGTCGCCGACCGGTTCACCGAGTCCACCGGACAGCAGCGCTGGGTGCTCGGCTCCATCGGCCCCGGCACCAAGCTGCCGACCCTGGGCCACGCGCCCTACACGGTCCTGCGCGACGGCTTCCAGCAGAACGCCGAGGGTCTGATCGCCGGCGGCGCCGACGCGCTCATCATCGAGACCACGCAGGACCTCCTCCAGACCAAGGCCGCCGTGCTGGGCGCCCGGCGCGCCCTGGAGGCGATGGGCAGCGACCTCATGGTGCTCTGCTCGCTGGCCTTCGAGACGACCGGCACCATGCTGCTGGGGTCCGAGATCGGTGCCGCGCTGACCGCGCTCGAACCGCTCGGTGTCGACATGATCGGCCTGAACTGCTCGACCGGCCCCGCCGAGATGAGCGAGCACCTGCGCTACCTCACCCGCCACTCCCGCATCCCGCTGCTCTGCATGCCGAATGCCGGGCTGCCGGTGCTCACCAAGGACGGGGCGCACTTCCCGCTCGACGCCGAGGGCCTGGCCGACGCCCAGGAGACCTTCGTCCAGGAGTACGGCCTCTCGCTCGTCGGCGGCTGCTGCGGTACGACGCCGGAGCACCTGCGCCAGCTGGTGGACCGCGTCCGCGGCTCCGAGCTCACCACCCGTGCCCCGCGCCCCGAGCCCGGTGCGGCCTCGCTCTACCAGACCGTCCCGTTCCGCCAGGACACCTCGTACCTCGCCATCGGCGAGCGTACGAACGCCAACGGATCCAAGAAGTTCCGCGAGGCCATGCTCGACGCGCGCTGGGACGACTGCGTCGAGATGGCCCGTGACCAGATCCGCGAAGGCGCCCACATGCTCGACCTCTGCGTCGACTACGTGGGCCGTGACGGCGTCGCCGACATGGAGGAACTGGCCGGCCGCTTCGCCACCGCCTCCACCCTGCCGATCGTCCTGGACTCCACCGAGGTGCCCGTCCTGCGCGCCGGACTGGAGAAGCTGGGTGGCCGGGCCGTACTGAACTCCGTCAACTACGAGGACGGCGACGGCCCCGAGTCCCGCTTCGCCAAGGTCAGCGCGCTCGCCGCCGAGCACGGCGCCGCGCTGATCGCGCTGACCATCGACGAGGAGGGCCAGGCCCGCACCGTCGAGCACAAGGTCGCCATCGCCGAGCGGCTCATCGAGGACCTGACCACCAACTGGGGCATCCACGAGTCGGACATCCTCATCGACTGTCTGACCTTCACCATCTGCACGGGCCAGGAGGAGTCCCGCAAGGACGGGATCGCCACGATCGGCGCCATCCGCGAGCTGAAGCGCCGCCACCCCGACGTGCAGACCACACTGGGCCTGTCCAACATCTCCTTCGGGCTGAACCCGGCCGCACGCGTCGTCCTGAACTCCGTCTTCCTGGACGAGTGCGTGAAGGCGGGCCTGGACTCCGCGATCGTGCACGCCTCCAAGATCCTGCCGATCGCCCGGCTGGAGGAGGAGCAGGTCAAGGTCGCCCTCGACCTCATCCACGACCGCCGTGAGGAGGGCTACGACCCGCTGCAGCGGCTCATGGAGCTCTTCGAGGGCGTCAACATGAAGTCGATGAAGCAGGGCAAGGCCGAGGAACTCCTCGCCCTGCCCCTGGACGAGCGGCTCCAGCGCCGCATCATCGACGGCGAGAAGAACGGCCTGGAGGCCGACCTCGACGATGCCCTGCGGACCCGGCCCGCGCTCGAGATCGTCAACGACACCCTGCTGGCGGGCATGAAGGTCGTGGGCGAGCTCTTCGGCTCCGGCCAGATGCAGCTGCCCTTCGTGCTCCAGTCCGCCGAGGTCATGAAGAGCGCGGTCGCCTACCTCGAACCGCACATGGAGAAGACCGACGACGACGGCAAGGGCACCATCGTGCTGGCCACCGTCCGGGGCGACGTCCACGACATCGGCAAGAACCTCGTCGACATCATCCTGTCCAACAACGGCTTCAACGTGGTCAACCTGGGCATCAAGCAGCCCGTCTCCGCGATCCTGGACGCCGCCGAGGAGCACCGCGCCGACGTCATCGGCATGTCGGGCCTCCTGGTGAAGTCCACCGTGATCATGAAGGAGAACCTGGAGGAGCTGAACCAGCGCAAGATGGCCGCCGACTACCCGGTCATCCTCGGTGGCGCCGCCCTGACCAGGGCCTACGTCGAACAGGACCTGCACGAGATCTACGAGGGCGAGGTCCGCTACGCCCGCGACGCCTTCGAGGGCCTGCGCCTCATGGACGCCCTCATCGCGGTCAAGCGCGGTGTCCCGGGCGCAAGCCTCCCCGAGCTGAAGCAGCGCCGGGTGCCCAAGCGGGACACCCCCGTGGCCGAGGTCGTGGAGCCCGAGGACGGAGTGCGGTCCGACGTCTCCGTCACCAACCCGGTCCCCGAGCCGCCGTTCTGGGGCACCAGGGTCGTCAAGGGCATCCAGCTCAAGGAGTACGCCTCCTGGCTGGACGAGGGCGCGCTCTTCAAGGGCCAGTGGGGCCTCAAGCAGGCCCGGGCCGGTGACGGGCCGACGTACGAGGAGCTCGTGGAGCGCGAGGGCCGGCCGCACCTGCGCGGCTGGCTCGACAAGCTGCACACCGAGAACCTGCTGGAAGCCGCCGTCGTCTACGGCTACTTCCCCTGCGTCTCCAAGGGCGACGACCTGATCCTGCTGCACGAGGACGGCTCGGAGCGCACCCGCTTCACCTTCCCGCGCCAGCGCCGCGGCCGCCGCCTCTGCCTGGCCGACTTCTTCCGCCCCGAGGAGTCGGGGGAGACGGACGTGATCGGCCTCCAGGTCGTCACCGTCGGCTCGAAGATCGGCGGGGCCACCGCGGAGCTCTTCGAGTCGAACTCCTACCGCGACTACCTGGAGCTCCACGGGCTGTCCGTGCAGCTGGCCGAGGCGCTCGCCGAGTACTGGCACGCGCGGGTCCGCAGCGAACTGGGCTTCGCCGGCGAGGACCCCTCCGACGTCGAGGACATGTTCGCGCTGAAGTACCGCGGCGCGCGCTTCTCGCTGGGCTACGGGGCCTGCCCCGACCTGGAGGACCGGGCGAAGATCGCCGAGCTCCTGGAGCCCGAGCGGATCGGGGTGAAGCTCTCCGAGGAGTTCCAGCTCCACCCCGAGCAGTCCACGGACGCGATCGTCATCCACCACCCGGAGGCGAAGTACTTCAACGCACGGTAGGACACCGTTCAACGCGCGGTAAGGCGCCACTCCGCGCGCACGACGCGCACGAGTCGTAGACTGGTCGGTCCAGTGCAGGCCGGTCGCCGTTCCCACCGGGAAGGCGGCCGGCCTTCTCGTCCCTCATGGAGGTGTGCCGGATGACCAGTACGGTCCCCGCGTCCCTGACCCGCACGGCCGAAGGGTCGGCCCTGCAAGCCGTCCTGCTCGACATGGACGGCACACTGGTCGACACCGAAGGATTCTGGTGGGACGTGGAGGTCGAGGTCTTCGCCGACCTCGGTCACCGGCTCGAACCGGCCTGGCGGGAGGTTGTCGTGGGCGGGCCCATGACGCGCAGCGCCGGCTACCTCATCGAGGTCACGGGGGCCGACATCGCCATCGAGGAACTCACCGTGCTGCTCAACGACCGCTTCGAGAAGCGCATCGGACGCGGTGCGCCGCTGATGCCGGGCGCCGCACGGCTGCTCGCCGAGCTCGCCGCGCACGAGGTGCCCACCGCCCTGGTCTCGGCCTCGCACCGGCGCATCATCGACCGGGTCCTGGACTCGGTGGGCCGTCACCACTTCGCGCTCACGGTCGCGGGGGACGAGGTGTCCCGTACGAAGCCCCACCCCGACCCCTACCTCAAGGCGGCGGCGGGCTTCGGGGCCGACCCCTGGCGCTGCGCGGTCATCGAGGACACCGCCACCGGGGTCGCCGCGGCCGAGGCGGCGGGCTGCCGGGTCGTCGCCGTACCGTCCGTGGCGCCGATCGCCCCCGCCCCCGGACGGGTCGTCGTGCCCTCCCTGGAGCAGGTGGATCTCGCCTTCCTGAGGGGCCTGGTCACCGAAGAGTGAGGGCCGGTACACCGAATGTGTTTCGTGGACAGGTGACAAGAATTCAGCGGTGAAATCTGTCAGGTCCCCGCTTTCGCGCACCGTCCGAATCAGGTCCATGTCAATACGCCCAACGGTGCGCGGGCGTGATGTTCGTCACTCGGCGTAATGTTCGTGGGGGCTGCGGATCGGCCAGGCTGTCCGATTCGGGGCCCCCATACGTCCGTATTGATGAAGCCGTGTACGAAACATTCCCGAGCGTGACATGGACAACCCGTCATCGGCGATCACCGAGTGAATACGCGGCCGATCAGCACCGGTCAAGTGCCCCTGCGGCGCCTACTAATCTCGGTTTTCTCACATGCCGGAATGAGGGAGAACGTCCAGATGAACCGCAAGACGCTGGTGCTGCCGGCCGTAGTGGGCCTGCTCGCACCCGTGCTCGCCGCCTGCGGCGGGTCGGACGACGGGGGCGATGCCATCGTTGTCGGGACAACGGACCAGTTCATCGCCTCGAAGGACAACCCGGCCCCCCTCGACCCCGCCATCGGCTACGAGGCGGGCGTGTGGAACGTGCTGCGCCAGACCGTGCAGACCCTGACCCACATACCCCGCGGCGGCGGCGAGCCGGTGCCCGAGGCGGCGAAGAGCTGCACCTTCACCGACACCGAGAACGAGAGCTACCGCTGCACGCTGCGTGACGGGCTCACCTTCGCGGACGGCACCCCGGTCACGCCGGAGGACGTGAAGTACTCCATCCAGCGCGTGCTGGACATCAAGGACAAAAGCGGTCCGGTCGCCCTGCTCGCCAACATCGACACGGTCGAGACCAAGGGCGAGAACCAGGTCGTCTTCCACCTGAAGACCCCGGACGCCACCTTCCCCTACAAGCTCGCCACGCCGCCCGCCGGCATCGTCCAGAAGGACAAGTACCCGGCGAAGACTCCCCGCGAGGGCCTCCAGGTCGACGGATCCGGCCCCTACACGATGAAGCCCGAGGTCAAGGGCGGCCAGGTCGTCAAGGTGACCTTCACCAAGAACCCCAAGTACAAGGGCGATCTGAAGGTCAGGAACGAGAAGGTCGAACTGGACCTGTTCCCCGACGCGGCGGCGATGGGGAAGGCGCTCGACGACAAGAAGATCGACATGATGACGCGCACCATGTCCCCCGAGCAGTCCCAGAAGATGCTGGAGGACCCGGAGGAGGGCGTGAAGCTCACGGAGATGCCGGGTCTCGCCATCAGCTACCTCGGCTTCAACACCGAGGATCCGGTGGTGAAGAACAAGGCCGTACGCCAGGCCATGGCCCAGGTCATCGACCGCGGGTCCATCGCCAGCAAGGTGTACGGCAGCACCGCCGAGCCGCTCTACTCGCTGATCCCGTCCGGCATCACCAGCCACACCAACTCCTTCTACACCAAGTACGGTGAGCCCGACGTGGACACGGCCGCCGGGCTTCTGGACAAGGCCGGTATCAGCACGCCGGTGAAGTTCACGCTGCACTACACGACGGACCACTACGGTCCCGCCACCAAGGCGGAGTTCGAGGCGCTGGCGAAGCAGCTCAACGACACGAAGCTGTTCGAGGTCGACGTCAAGGGCACCCCCTGGGACAAGTACCGGCCCGCCCAGAAGAAGGGCGAGTACGCCGTCTACGGGATGGGCTGGTTCCCCGACTTCCCCGACCCGGACACCTACATCGCCCCGTTCCTCGACGAGAGCAACTTCCTCAACTCCCCGTACACGTCGACCGAGGCGCAGGCCACGCTCATCCCGCAGTCCCGGCGCGAGGCCGACCGCAGTGCCGCGACGCCGACCTTCGAGAAGCTCCAGGACATCGTTGCCAACGACGTCCCCGTGCTCCCGGTCTGGCAGGGCAAGCAGTACGTCGCCTCGCTCGACGAGCTGACCGGCGTGGAGTGGGCCGTCAATTCCTCGGCCGACCTCCAGCTCTGGGAGCTGGCGCGCGGCGACGCCTGACGCGGCGTCCCCTCACACGGACGGGCGCGGTCCGGGGCCAGTGGCCCCGGACCGCGCCCGTTCCCGCGTCCGCGCCCCGTCTCACTGGGCGCCGGGACGCACCAGACCGCTCTCGTAGGCGTAGACCGCCGCCTGCACACGGTCCCGCAGCCCCAGCTTCGTCAGCACATGGCCCACATGCGTCTTGACCGTCGTCTCGCTCACGAACAGGTCCGCCGCGATCTCGGCGTTGGACAGCCCGCGCGCCACCAGCTTCAGCACCTCGACCTCGCGCTCGGTCAGGGTGTGCAGGGCGTCCGGGACGGGGTCCTCGCCCGAGGGCAGGTGGTCGGCGTACTTGTCGAGCAGTCGTCGCGTGATGCTCGGCGCCAGCATCGCCTCGCCCGCGGCCACCACCCGGATGGCCTGCACCAGCTCGTTGGCCGGCGCGTCCTTCAGCAGGAAGCCACTGGCGCCGGCGCGCAGCGCCTCCACCACGTACTCGTCGAGATCGAACGTCGTCAGCACCAGGACCTTCGCCGGGCCGTCCCGCCCGGGACCCGTGATCTGGCGGGTCGCCTCGACCCCGTCCATCCGCGGCATCCGGATGTCCATGAGCACGACATCGGGCTGCAGCGCCCGCACCTGATCGATGGCCTGCAGGCCGTCCCCGGCCTCACCGACCACCGCCAGATCGCCCTCCGCCTCCAGGATCATCCGGAAACCGGTGCGCAGCAGTGGTTGATCATCGACGAGCAGGACGCGGATAGCCACGTAATCTCCTTAAGGGCCTTCGAGGGCCGCGGGCTGACCGGCCTCGGACCGGGCCGGCTCCATTCTGCCCTGCACAGCCTCCACCGACTCGGGCGGGCGGACGGACAGCGGATAGACCGGGGGAGTCCCGCCGAATTCCGGGCAGACCGCGCGGTGGTCGCACCAGCCGCAGAGCTTCGTCGGCCTCGGCCGCCACTCGCCCGTCTCGGTGGCCAGCCGGATCGCCTCCCACAGCGCCAGCAGCTTGCGCTCCACCCGCTCGAGGTCCGCCGGAACGGGGTCGTACGTCAGCACGTCACCGCTGCCGAGATAGACCAGCTGGAGCCGACGCGGGACCACGTTCTTCAGACGCCACACCACGAGGGCGTAGAACTTCATCTGGAACAGCGCGCCCTCCGCGTACTCCGGCCGGGGAGCCTTGCCCGTCTTGTAGTCCACGATGCGGACGTCACCCGTGGGGGTCACGTCCACGCGGTCGATCACCCCGCGCAGCCTCAGCCCCGAGTCCAGCTCCGTCTCGACGAACAGCTCCCGCTCGGCAGGCTCAAGGCGGGTCGGGTCCTCCAGCGAGAACCACCGCTCCACGAGCCGCTCCGCCTCACCCAGCCACCCCGCGAGCCGCTCTCCTCCGGGGTCCCCCTCGAAGAGCTCCGTCAGCTCGGGCTTGGACTCGAGCAGACGGTCCCACTGGCCCGGGATCAGCGCCTTGGCCCTCGGCGCCGTACGGTCCGCCGCGGGGGCGTCGAACAGACGCTCAAGCACCGCATGCACCAGCGTGCCCCGGGTAGCAGCCTCACTGGGCTTCTCCGGGAGCTTGTCGATGACCCGGAAGCGGTACAGCAGGGGGCACTGCATGAAATCGCTCGCGCGCGACGGCGACAGGGACGAGGGTGGCTGAGGCGGGCGCGGTACGGACGTCATGTCGCAGACCCTACGGCCCGCCACCGACACCGAGCGGCATACCATCGACGACAGAGCTCGCACACAGCATGATCGTGGCAGAAGCCACCGACCGAAGGGACCACGTGGACGAGAGCGGCGACAGCGGGCGCCCGCAGCCCGGCGCGGGGGACAAGGACCCCGGCACCGGACCGGACAAGGGCAGTCCGCGACGCCCGGCGGACCCGGGAGGCGGCCTCCTGATGGGGCGCCCCTTCGGTGTGCCCGTGTACGTCGCACCCAGCTGGTTCGTCGTCGCGGCTCTGATCACATGGGTCTTCGGCGGACAGCTCGACCGCGTCCTGCCGGAACTCGGCGGGGCCCGCTACCTGGTCGCGCTCTTCTTCGCGATCGCCTTCTACGCGTCCGTCCTCGTCCACGAGCTCGCCCACACCGTGGCCGCCCTGCGCTACAAGCTGCCGGTGCGCCGCATCCAGCTCCAGTTCTTCGGCGGCGTCTCCGAGATCGAGAAGGAGACCGAGACCCCCGGCCGCGAGTTCGTCCTCGCCTTCGTGGGCCCCCTGCTCTCCCTCGTCCTCGGCGGTGTCTTCTACATCCCGCTCCAGTTCGTCGAGGCGGGCACCGTCCCCGGCGTGCTCCTCGCCGGGCTGATGGTCTCCAACCTCATCGTGGCCGCCTTCAACCTGCTCCCCGGCCTGCCCCTCGACGGGGGGCGCATGCTCCGCGCCGTCGTCTGGAAGATCACGGGCAAGCCGATGAGCGGCACCATCGCCGCCGCGTGGGTCGGCCGGGGCCTGGCCGTCACCGTCCTCATCGGCCTGCCCCTCCTCACGCACACCGGCGCGCTCGGCAACGCCACCAGCGAGATCAGCGGGGTGGAGACGGTCACCGACGCGCTGCTCGCCGCGATCCTCGCCGGCATCATCTGGACCGGCGCCGGCAACAGC
This sequence comes from Streptomyces sp. QL37, assembly GCF_002941025.1. Taxonomy (NCBI): domain Bacteria; kingdom Bacillati; phylum Actinomycetota; class Actinomycetes; order Kitasatosporales; family Streptomycetaceae; genus Streptomyces; species Streptomyces sp. QL37. The sequence continues at coordinate 7,137,327 of NZ_PTJS01000001.1, forward strand.
CTGCGCATGGCCCGCCTGCGCGAACACCTCCCCGACCTGCGGGCCCGCACCCTCACCCGGCGGGCGGTGCCCGTCGAGTCCGCGACCCCGCTCTCCGAGGCACTCCGCCGCGCCAACGAGGCGGGCGCCCGCGCCCTCGTCGTCGTCGACGGACAGGGCAGCCCCAAGGGGGTCGTCCGGGAGGCGGCCATCGCCTCCGTCCCCGAACACCGACGGCCCTGGGTGGCCGTCAGCGGCCTCGCCCAGGACATCACCGACGGCATGAGGGTTCCGGCCGAACTCGCGGGCGAAGCCCTTCTGGACCGGTTGAAGGCCACCCCGGCCACCGAGTACCTGGTGGTCGAGGAGACCGGCGAGATCTACGGCGTCCTCTCCACCGCCGACGTCGAGCGCGCCTTCGTCAAGGCCATGGCCCGTCCCTCGGCCTGACACCCGGAAAGCGGCCCCCGAAATACCGGTAGGCTGGTCACATGTCCGAACCGACCGGTGCCGCCCGCCGTCGCGGCCCATTCAAAGTCGGGGACCAGGTCCAGCTCACCGACCCCAAGGGACGCCACTACACCTTCACGCTCGAGGCCGGAAAGAACTTCCACACCCACAAGGGTTCTTTCCCGCACGACGAGCTGATCGGTGCTCCCGAGGGCAGTGTTGTCCGAACCACGGGAAACGTCGCCTATCTCGCGCTGCGTCCCCTGCTCCCCGACTACGTCCTGTCCATGCCCCGCGGTGCCGCCGTGGTCTACCCGAAGGACGCGGGCCAGATCCTCGCCTTCGGTGACATCTTCCCCGGTGCGCGCGTCGTCGAAGCCGGCGTCGGCTCGGGTGCGCTGAGCACCTTCCTGCTGCGCGCCATCGGCGAGCAGGGCATGCTGCACTCCTACGAGCGCCGCGAGGACTTCGCCGAGATCGCCCAGCAGAACGTCGAGCGCTACTTCGGCTCGCCGCACCCGGCCTGGCAGCTCACCGTCGGCGACCTCCAGGACAACCTCTCGGACACCGACGTCGACCGTGTCGTCCTCGACATGCTCGCCCCGTGGGAGTGCCTCGAGGCCGTCTCCAAGGCCCTGGTGCCCGGCGGCATCCTCTGCGCGTACGTCGCGACCACGACCCAGCTCTCGCGGACCGTCGAGTCCATCCGCGAGATCGGCTGCTTCGCGGAACCGCAGCCCTGGGAGTCGATGATCCGCAACTGGCACGTGGAAGGCCTGGCCGTCCGCCCCGATCACCGGATGATCGGCCACACCGGCTTCCTCGTCACCGCCCGCCGTCTCGCGGACGGCGTCGAGCCGCCGCTGCGCCGCCGCCGCCCGTCCAAGGGCGCCTACGGCGACGACTACGAGGGTCCCGGCAGCCGGAGCGGCTCCGCCACCCGCGACTGACCCGTACAACGCGAAGGCGCCGCAGCCGAGTTCTTGGGACCGATCCGGGAGCCAGGCGGCGGCGCCTTTTCCGTCGGCCGCGACGACCCCGCCGTTCCCCTCGGGTGTGAGGTGTGGCACGATGCTGGCCACCCCGCCCGCCGACATCCGTTCGGCACCCGCCTATCCAGGCACCAGGAACCACAGGAGACATACCGCGTGCAGACCTCCGCGCTCCCGGACCTCGCGCACACCGACGCCAAGCCGGTGCACTGGCTCGCCACGGCGACGGCGATGGCCGCGGTCGTCGCCGCCGCGGGCCTGCTCCAGCCGGAGGCGGCCACCGCGACGGCCTCCGCGTCCGAGCACCGCGTCACCACGCAGCACGGGAGTGCGCCCGCCGCGAAGGCGCCCGACCCGGCCCGGGTCGCCTTCCCGCTCGATTGCGGCGCCGCCGGACACACCGTGGCCGAAAGCGCACCCGGGGACCTCGACGGGGACGGCGGGCCCGAGACCGTAGCCGTCGTGCGCTGCGCCGCGGGGTCGGGCACCCCGCCCAGCGGCATCTACGTCGTGACACAGCCGAGCGGGGCCGCACCCCGGGTCGTGGCGACCCTGGTGGACCCCGCTCAGAAACTCAACGTCACCGGCTTCACCGTCCGTGACGGCCGGGTGTCGGCGACCCTGCTCGGCTACTCCTCGGCCGACGTGCCGCGCTGCTGCCCCGACGAGCAGGAGAGCGCCTCCTGGCAGTGGAAGGGCAACGCCTTCATCAAGTCCGCCGGCCCTGCGGGCTCCACCGCGCTAGGCGTCTGAGCCGTTACTCCGCGTCCGGCCCGAAGACCTCTACATTGTCCGAAACGCGACGCACGTGGATGCAGTCGCCCGGGCATTCCTTGGCCGAGTCGACGACGTCCTGGAGGAGGGGCAGCGGCACCGGTGTGGTGGCGCCCTTGTCCTGGAGGAGCTCGTCCTCGTCGCTCTTGACGTACGCCAGACCGTCGATGTCCAGCTCGAACACCTCGGGTGCGTACTGCACGCAGATGCCGTCGCCCGTACAGAGATCCTGGTCGATCCAGACCTCGAGGTCCTGCGTGTCGCTGTCGCCCGGAGCGTCCTGCTGCACGGTCATGTGTCCTGCCGTTCCCTGCGTATCTGCACCAATTGAAGCCAGCCCTGACGGGTGTTGAACACTTCGACGATACAACCGGCTGCTTTCCCGTGGCGAAGGGTGGGTATTCCCTTGGCGTGAGGGAGAGCGCAAGGGTGAAGATCGGACAGACTCCCGGGTCTTTGTGATCTAGGGGTTTCAATCATCACCCACCCAGGTAGGGTCAGGAAGCGTCCAGCTCCCCTTGGAGGAGGTGAGGACCGTGGCAGCCCACGACGACGACATCAACCGCGGCAACCGGCCCGGGCGAGGGTCAGAGGACCCAGCCGGCCAGGTCGCCTATCTCGAGCAGGAAATCGCCGTCCTGCGACGTAAGCTCGCCGACTCTCCGCGTCATACGAGGATTCTCGAAGAGCGGATCGTCGAGTTGCAGACCAACCTGGCAGGCGTGTCCGCGCAGAACGAGCGGCTCGCCAACACACTCCGGGAGGCCCGCGACCAGATCGTGGCCCTCAAGGAGGAGGTCGACCGGCTCGCACAGCCGCCGGCCGGCTTCGGTGTCTTCCTGCAGGCGAACGAGGACGACACATGCGACATCTTCACCGGGGGCCGCAAGCTCCGGGTGAACGTCAGCCCCAGCGTCGAGCTCGAGGGCCTCCGGCGAGGCCAGGAGGTCATGCTCAACGAGGCGCTCAACGTGGTCGAGGCCATGGAATTCGAGCGGGCCGGGGACATCGTCACCCTCAAGGAGATCCTTGAGGACGGCGAGCGCGCCCTGGTCGTCGGGCACACCGACGAGGAGCGGGTGGTGAGGCTCGCCGAGCCTCTGCTGGACATCACCATCCGCCCCGGCGACGCCCTCCTGCTCGAACCCAGGTCCGGCTACGTCTACGAAGTGGTCCCCAAGAGCGAGGTCGAGGAGCTCGTTCTCGAAGAGGTCCCGGACATCGACTACAACAAGATCGGCGGTCTGGGCGACCAGATCGAACTGATCCGCGACGCGGTCGAGCTCCCGTACCTCCACCCGGACCTCTTCAAGGAGCACGAACTCCGCCCGCCGAAGGGCATCCTGCTCTACGGCCCTCCAGGCTGCGGCAAGACACTCATTGCCAAGGCCGTCGCCAATTCGCTGGCCAAGAAGGTCGCCGAGGTCACGGGACAGCCCGCGGGGAAGAGCTACTTCCTCAATATCAAGGGTCCCGAGCTCCTCAACAAGTACGTCGGTGAGACCGAGCGGCACATCCGTCTCGTCTTCCAGCGTGCCCGGGAGAAGGCGAGCGAGGGCACCCCCGTCATCGTCTTCTTCGACGAGATGGAATCCCTCTTCCGCACCCGTGGTTCCGGCGTCAGCTCGGACGTGGAGAACACCATCGTCCCCCAGCTGCTCGCCGAGATCGACGGTGTGGAGGGGCTGGAGAACGTCATCGTCATCGGTGCCTCCAACCGTGAGGACATGATCGACCCCGCGATCCTGCGGCCCGGCCGTCTCGATGTGAAGATCAAGATCGAGCGTCCGGACGCGGAGGCGGCGAAGGACATCTTCGCCAAGTACCTCACCCCCTCGCTGCCGCTGCACTCGGACGACCTGTCCGAGCACACCGGGTCGAGGGAGGCCGCCGCCCACGCGATGATCCAGTCCGTCGTGGAGCGGATGTACACGGAATCCGAGGAGAACCGCTTCCTCGAGGTCACCTACGCGAACGGCGACAAGGAAGTCCTGTACTTCAAGGACTTCAACTCCGGAGCGATGATTCAGAACATCGTGGACCGGGCAAAGAAAATGGCCATCAAGGCATTCCTCGAGCAGGGCCAGAAGGGCCTGCGCGTCTCCCACCTCCTCCAGGCCTGTGTGGACGAGTTCAAGGAGAACGAGGACCTGCCCAACACGACCAACCCGGACGACTGGGCCAGGATTTCCGGAAAGAAGGGCGAGCGGATCGTGTTCATCCGCACACTCGTCACCGGAAAGCAGGGCGCGGACACCGGTCGCTCCATCGACACGGTGGCGAATACCGGACAGTACCTGTAAAACGCAGACCGGCTGCGGATGCCCGGCAGGGTATCCGCAGCCGGCCGTTTTCCCGGCAGCTCCGGCCACACCCGAACAATGACGCAATTGATCTCCCCACCGGCGCAGTGGCGCTCTAGGCTCTGCCGTACCGCCGAGTCGCGCAGTGCGGGGACGGGCACCGCGGACCAGCAGCGGTACTTGAGCGCCGCTCCCGGACGGGAGCGACGCCGGGCAAGGAGGGCCGCATGACCGTACGGCGAGTGATGGGCATCGAGACGGAGTACGGGATCTCCGTCCCCGGTCAACCCAACGCCAATGCCATGCTCACCTCGTCCCAGATCGTCAACGCCTACGCGGCGGCGATGCACCGGGCGCGCCGCGCCCGCTGGGACTTCGAGGAGGAGAACCCGCTGCGCGACGCGCGAGGCTTCGACCTCGCCCGTGAGACCGCGGACTCCAGCCAGCTCACCGACGAGGACATCGGCCTTGCCAATGTCATCCTCACCAACGGTGCGCGGCTGTACGTCGACCACGCGCACCCCGAATACAGCTCACCCGAGATCACCAATCCGCTGGACGCGGTGCTCTGGGACAAGGCCGGCGAGCGGGTGATGGCGGAGGCGGCCGAACGGGCGGCCGCGATCCCGGGCGCCCAGCCGATCCATCTGTACAAGAACAACACCGACAACAAGGGCGCGTCCTACGGCACGCACGAGAACTACCTGATGAAGAGGGAGACCCCCTTCTCGGACATCGTGCGCCATCTGACCCCGTTCTTCGTCTCCCGCCAGGTCGTGACCGGCGCGGGCCGGGTCGGCATCGGCCAGGACGGCCATGAGCACGGGTTCCAGATCAGTCAGCGCGCGGACTACTTCGAGGTCGAGGTCGGCCTGGAGACGACCCTCAAGCGCCCCATCATCAACACCCGCGACGAACCGCACTCCGACGCCGAGAAGTACCGCAGGCTGCACGTGATCATCGGCGACGCGAACCTCTCCGAGATCTCGACGTACCTGAAGCTCGGCACCACCTCGCTGGTCCTGGCCATGATCGAGGACGGCTTCATCAATGTCGACCTGGCGGTCGACCAGCCGGTCCGCACGCTGCACCAGGTCTCGCACGACCCGACACTGAAGCAACTGGTCACGCTCCGTAGCGGCCGGACGCTCACCGCGGTGCAGCTGCAGATGGAGTACTTCGAGCTGGGCCGCAAGTACGTCGAGGAGCGGTACGGGGCGGACGCCGACGAGCAGACCAAGGATGTCCTGGCCCGCTGGGAGGACACCCTGAACCGCCTGGAGAACGACCCGATGAGTCTCTCGGGCGAGCTGGACTGGATCGCCAAGCGGGAGCTCATGGAGGGGTACCGGCGCCGTGACGGCCTGGACTGGGACGCCCCGCGCCTGCACCTGGTGGACCTCCAGTACGCCGACGTGCGGGCCGACAAGGGCCTGTACAACCGTCTGGCGGCCCGGGGGAAGATCAAGCGGCTCCTCGACGAGAACGACGTCGAGAGGGCCCGTACGAAGCCTCCCGAGGACACCAGGGCCTATTTCCGGGGCCGCTGCCTGGAGCAGTACGCGGACGACGTCGCCGCGGCCTCCTGGGACTCGGTCATCTTCGATCTGCCCGACCGTGACTCGCTGCAACGGGTCCCCACGATGGAACCGTTGCGGGGTACACGCGCCCACGTGAAGGACCTCCTGGACCGCTGCCGCACCGCGGAAGAGCTGGTCCGGACGCTCACGGGGGGCTGAAAGGCGTCCCGGCTGGGAATCAATCAGATGACCTCCGGACGTTGAGGAAAGTACCGGGCCAATGTCGGACCCCGTAGGTAGGGTCTGATCAAGTGCTTCGAACCGAGCGGGGTGAGCTACATGGCGACCAAGGACACCGGCGGCGGACAGCAGAAGGCGACGCGTTCCACCGAGGAGACCGAGGAGCAGGCGCAGGACGCGCAGGCGTCCGAGGACCTTGCGGAGCGACAGGAGAAGCTCAGCGAGGACGTGGACGACGTCCTCGACGAGATCGATGACGTACTCGAGTCCAATGCCGAGGACTTCGTTCGATCGTTCGTCCAAAAGGGTGGCGAGTAACACCCGGAGATCCGGTCCGGACCGCTCGCCGACGATCTCGCGCAGTCGGCCGGCGCCTTCCGCGGGATGCCCCGCCCGTCCAGGGGCATCCCGCGGAAGGCGCTTCCGCACCCGGGATCATGTTGATCACCGTCACAGGGCGGGTAGGGTCCGTGGCGTACTGCTTCAACTGCAATTCGGCCATCGGCAAGTTGGGGGATGATCCTGACTCCTTGCGCAGGGCCATCGCATACCTGGAGGGAAACGCGTGGAAGCCAACACTCGTAGCACCGGGCGTCTACCAGCTGCCTTCCTGACGCCGGGTTCGTCCTCGTTCATGGACTTCCTGTCCGACCACTCACCCGAGATCCTTCCCGGCAACCGCAGCCTGCCGCCGTTGCAGGGCGCGGTCGAGGCCCCGCACGGCACGACCATCGTCGCGGCCTCGTTCCCCGGCGGAGTGGTGCTGGCCGGTGACCGGCGGGCGACCATGGGCAACATGATCGCGCAGCGCGACATCGAGAAGGTGTTCCCGGCCGACGAGTACTCGGCGGTGGGGATCGCCGGCACGGCGGGTCTGGCCGTGGAGATGGTCAAGCTGTTCCAGCTGGAGCTGGAGCACTTCGAGAAGGTCGAGGGTGCCACGCTCTCGCTGGAGGGCAAGGCCAACCGGCTCTCCACGATGATCCGCAGCAACCTGGCGATGGCCATGCAGGGCCTGGCGGTCGTCCCGCTGTTCGCCGGGTACGACGTCGACCGCGAGAAGGGCCGGATCTTCTCGTACGACGTCACCGGCGGCCGGTCCGAGGAGCGCGGCTACGCGGCCACCGGCTCCGGTTCCGTCTTCGCGCGCGGCTCGATGAAGAAGCTGTTCCGCGACGACCTGACGGAGGAGCAGACACTCACGCTGGTCGTGCAGGCGCTGTACGACGCGGCCGACGACGACTCGGCGACCGGTGGCCCGGACGTGGCCCGCCGGATCTACCCGATCGTCACCGTCATCACCGACGAGGGCTTCCGCAGGCTGGACGACGCGGAATCCTCGGAGATCGCGCGCGCGATCCTGGAGCGCCGGCTCGAGCAGCCCGACGGCCCCCGCGCCGCGCTCCTCTGACCGGCCCGATGCTTCTCCGATGCACTCGTCACTGACAGAAAGGGACGGATAGCCGGTGTCGACGCCGTTCTATGTCTCACCTCAGCAGGCCATGGCCGACCGGGCGGAATACGCCCGGAAGGGCATCGCCCGTGGTCGCAGCCTGGTTGTGCTGCAGTACGCCGACGGCATTGTGTTCGTCGGCGAGAACCCGTCCCGCGCGCTGCACAAGTTCAGCGAGATCTACGACCGGATCGGTTTCGCCGCCGCCGGCAAGTACAACGAGTACGAGAACCTCCGCATCGGCGGAGTCCGCTACGCCGATCTGCGGGGATACACCTACGACCGCGACGACGTGACGGCCCGTGGGCTGGCCAACGTCTACGCGCAGACGCTCGGCACCATCTTCTCCAGCGCCGCCGAGAAGCCTTACGAGGTGGAGCTGGTGGTCGCCGAGGTCGGCGCCGGGCCCGAGGGCGACCAGATCTACCGGCTGCCGCACGACGGCTCGATCGTGGACGAGCACGGCTCCGTCGCGGTCGGCGGGAACGCCGAGCAGATCAGCAGCTTCCTGGACCAGCGCCACCGCGACGGGATGTCGCTGGCCGAGGCACTGAAGCTGGCTGTGCAGGCCCTGTCCCGCGAGGCCAACGGCAACGAGCGGGAGATCCCCGCCGAGCGGCTCGAGGTCGCGGTCCTGGACCGCACGAGGCCTCAGCAGCGCAAGTTCAAGCGGATCGTCGGCCGTCAGCTGACCAGGCTGCTGGACGCGGACGGCGCTGGGGCGACCCCGACGGACGCCCCGTCCGACACGGAGGAGCCCGAGGACGGCACCACCCCGGACACCGGCACCGACACCCCCGGGAAGGGTGCCGACACCCCTGAGAAGGGCACCGCCGGGCCCGAGGAGGGCACGGGCGGGACCCCGAAGGAGTAGCCGGTTCCGGAAGATCTCCGGACGGAGCCCTCCGGCCGTCGCAGGCGACGGCCGGAGGGCTCCGTCATGCGGTGGCCGGGGGCGCGGTGGAGCCCCGGACGACCAGACGGACGGGGAGGTCGTGGGCGACCGCGGGGCGGCCCTCCAGGACGGCCAGCAGGGCTGTCATGCCGCGCTCGCCCACCTGCTCGGCCGGGAGGCGCACGGTGGTGAGCTCCGGTTCCACCGCCGTGGCGAGCGCCAGGTCGTCGAAACCGGTCACGGAGATGTCGTCGGGCACCCGCAGCCCTCGTCTGCGCACCGCCTTGCATGCGCCGGCGGCGAGGATGTCGTCGTCACAGACGATGGCCGTCGGCAGCGGGCCGGGGGAGGCCAGGACCGCCTCGACGGCCTCGCGCCCCGACCGTACGTCCAGCGGGGCGGTGACGGTACGCAGAACGGCGCCGGGGACGTCACGCACGGCCTCCCGCAGCGCCCGGGCACGCACCGCGAAGGTCCAGGTGTCCACGGCGGAGGCGAGGTGTGTGATCCGGCGGTGGCCGAGGCCGAGCAGATGGCGCGTCACCTGGCGCATGCCGTCCGCGATGTCGAGGTTCACGCACGCCGCGGCGCCGTGGCCCTCGGGGTCGCTGTCCAGCATCACCAGCGGCAGGTCCGCGCCCCGCAGGGCCCCCAGGGCGTCCGCCGCCATCGACGAGGCGATCACCCCGTCGAGCGCCGCGCGGGCCGAGGCGAACGGGTCCCTGGCGGGGCCGGTGCCGTCGGGGGACGGGTAGAGGACCACGCCGAAGTCGTGCTCGGCGGCCACGGCGGCGGCCCCCGTGTACACCCGGGCGAAGAACTCGTTGGTGAGCGCCGGGACGACGAGGAGGGCCGTGCGGGTGCGGCCCGTCCGGAGACTGCGGGCCGCGATGTTCGGTCGGTAGCCGAGGTCCCTGGCACTGTCGCGGACCCGTTCGGCGGTCGCCGTGGAGACCCGGCCCGGCCACTTGTCACCGAGTACGAGCGAGACCGTCGCCTGCGAGACGCCCGCCGCCCGTGCCACGTCACGGCTGGTGGGCCGTGGTGGGGAGGGCTGCTGGGTGCTGCTCACTCGTGCCTCCGTGCTGGGCCGGTCGGATCGTGGCGGGATGGACTGCCGGGCTGCCCACATGGTACGTATGAGCATCGACGTTATACGTAAAACCCCAGGGTGTGGCACCGGTGGGGGAGAGGGGCGGACATGGCCGCGGGGTACATGGACATCCTCCGGGCGCGGCACGCCGCCCGGCTGCTGGCGGGAACGCTGGTGGGGCGGCTGCCGAACGGCACCGCCCCCATCGCGATCGTCCTGTTCACCCGCGCGGAGGGCGGCAGCTACTCGCTGGCCGGCGCCCTGGCGGCGGTGTACGGCCTCGCCACGGCGGTGGGGCAGCCCCTGCTGGGCCGGGCCGTGGACCTGTACGGCCAGCCGCGTGTCCAGCTCCCCGCGGCGGTCGTCTCCGCGCTGGGGATGGCCGTGCTCGCCCTGATCGGCCTCGGCCCGCTCCCGGCCGCCTACGCGGCGGTCGTCGTGGCCGGCGTGTTCACGCCCCCGCTGGAGGGCGGCCTGCGTGCCCTGTGGCCGACGGTCCTGGGCCGGGAGGACCGGGTGTACCGGGCCTACGCCATGGACGCGGTGGCCCAGGAGATCATGTTCACCGTGGGACCGCTCCTCGTGACGGTCCTCGTGTCGCTCTGGTCGCCCGCCGCCGCGCTCCTGGTCATCAACGCCATCGGCGTACTGGGCGCGCTGTCCGTCGTCCTGTCCGAGCCCTCCAGGGTGTGGCGCTCGGCGCCCCGCGAGGCGCACTGGCTGGGCGCCCTGCGCTCGCCCGGACTGCTCGCCCTGCTCGGCGCCTTCTTCTTCGTCGGGCTCGCGCTCGGCTCCATCACGGTGGCCGGTGTCGCCTACGCCGACGACCAGGGCCGCGAATCCGTGTACGGCTGGCTGATGGCCGCGCTCGGCCTCGGCGCGCTGGTCGGCGGAGCGGTCTACGGGGCGCGGCAGTGGGCCGGGGCGCCCGAGCGCAGGCTGCGGATCATCGTCGCGCTGCTGGCGCTGGGCTATCTGCCGCTGATGCTGACGCCCGGTGTGCCCGCCATGACCGCACTGGCGGCGCTCGCCGGAGTGTTCCTCGCCCCGGCGATCGCGTGCTCGTTCATCGTCGTGGACAGGCACGCGCCACAGGGCACGGTGACCGAGGCGTTCTCCTGGCTCGTGACGACCTTCGGAGTGGGCGCGGCGGCCGGGACGGCGGTGGCGGGCCCGGCCGTGGAGCTCGGCGGGACGGCGTGGAGTTTCGCCGTCGCCGGGGCCGGTGGAGTGGCGGCGCTGCTGGTTCTGCTGGCCACCGGAAGGGTCCTCGCAGCTCCCGGGCGTACGCCCGCGGTTGTGGCCGGTTCGGAAAATGATCGAAACGGTGCTGCCGAACCCGGTTTCAGCTCAGGCCATAAGGCGTAATGTTCAGTCATGGACCGCCGCATTTTCGGGCTGGAGAACGAGTACGGCGTCACGTGCACGTTCAGGGGACAGCGCCGACTGTCACCTGACGAAGTGGCGCGCTACCTCTTCCGCCGTGTTGTGTCATGGGGCCGCAGCAGCAATGTCTTCCTGCGGAACGGCGCCCGCCTGTACCTCGACGTGGGATCGCATCCGGAATACGCGACACCCGAATGCGACAACGTGACCGAACTGGTCACGCACGACAAGGCGGGCGAGCGCATTCTCGAAGGCCTGCTCGTCGACGCCGAACGCCGCCTGCACGAGGAGGGAATCGCGGGCGACGTCTATCTCTTCAAGAACAACACCGACTCGGCTGGAAACTCCTACGGGTGTCACGAGAACTACCTCGTGGCCCGGCACGGAGAATTCTCCCGGCTCGCGGACATCCTCATTCCGTTCCTCGTCACCCGTCAGCTGATCTGTGGTGCCGGCAAGGTGCTCCAGACGCCGCGCGGAGCCGTCTACTGCGTGAGCCAGCGGGCCGAGCACATCTGGGAGGGCGTCAGTTCCGCGACGACGCGCTCCCGTCCCATCATCAACACCCGGGACGAACCGCACGCCGACGCGGAGCGGTACCGCCGCCTCCACGTCATCGTCGGTGACTCCAACATGTCCGAGACGACCATGCTGCTCAAGGTCGGCGCCACCGATCTCGTGCTCCGCATGATCGAGGCGGGCACCGTGATGCGTGACCTGACCCTGGAGAACCCGATCCGGGCGATCCGCGAGGTCAGTCACGACATCACCGGACAGCGCAAGGTGCGCCTGGCCAGCGGCCGCGAGGCGTCCGCCATCGAGGTCCAGCGCGAGTACTACGAGAAGGCCGTCGACTTCGTCGAACGCCGTGGCATCCGCACCGGCACCGTCGACCAGGTCCTCGAGCTGTGGGGCCGCACGCTGGACGCCATCGAGGCCGAGGACCTCGACCGGATCGGCACCGAGATCGACTGGGTCATGAAGTACAAGCTCATCGAGCGGTACCGCGCCAAGCACAACATGACCATGTCGAATCCGCGGGTCGCCCAGATAGACCTCGCCTACCACGACATCCACCGGCGGCGCGGGCTCTACTACCTCCTGGAGCGCAAGGGCCAGGCCGCCCGCATCTGCAACGACATGAAGATCTTCGAGGGCAAGTCGGTGCCCCCGCAGACGACCAGGGCGCGGTTGCGGGGCGACTTCATCCGGCGGGCCCAGGAGCAGCGGCGGGACTTCACCGTCGACTGGGTCCACCTCAAGCTCAACGACCAGGCGCAGCGCACCGTGCTGTGCAAGGACCCCTTCCGTTCCGTCGACGACCGGGTGGAGAAGCTGATCGCGGGCATGTGACCCGGGACAGGAATGTCCTTCCCCAGATGCGACCGGGCCCCGTACGTTCCTCGTACGGGGCCCTTCCGTCCGCCTAGAGTGTCGGGGGACCATTCACGTGCCGTCTGAGATCTGAGGAACCAGTGCGCCGACTTGCCGGCCTTCTCGTCGTCCCCCTGCTGCTGCTGTCCACGGCGGCATGCGGCGACGACAAGGCCTCCGACTCCGCCTCGACCGAGAAGGGCGTTCCCGCGATCACCGCGGGCGCGAAGTTCGGCGAGAAGCCCACTCTGGCGAAGGGTGAGGGGGATCCTCCCAAGGAACTGAAGACCGACGTCATCAGTGAGGGTGACGGCGCGAAGCTCAAGAACGGCGACGCGATCCAGGTCAACTACCTCGGGCAGGCGTGGGACTCCACCAAGCCCTTCGACAACAGCTTCGACCGTAAGCAGCCCTTCGACCTGACGCTCGGTGCGGGCATGGTCATCCAGGGCTGGGACAAGGGGCTCGTCGGCCAGAAGGTCGGAAGCCGCGTCGAGTTGGTCATCCCGCCGAGCCTCGGCTACGGCGAGCAGGGCCAGGGCGACATCAAGCCCAATGCCACCCTCGTCTTCGTCGTCGACATCGTGAAGGCGACGCAGATCCCGAAGTCCGCCGAGGGCGCGGCGGTGGCCCAGGACAACATCGACCTGCCGAAGGTCGGGACCAAGACCGACGGCAAGGCACCGACCGTCACGATCCCCAAGAGCGACCCGCCTAAGAAGCTGGTCTCCAACTACGTGCTGGAGTCCGAGGGCGAGGTCATCAAGGAGACCGACAGCGTCGTCGTGAACTACGTGGGTCTGCTCTGGAAGGGCAGCAAGCCCTTCGACAGCACCTACCAGACCGGCAAGACCCAGACCTTCCCGCTCGCCCAGGTCACCCTCAAGGGTCTGAAGAACGGTCTGGTCGGCAAGAAGGTCGGCAGCCGTGTGCTGCTCGTCATCCCGCCGGACCAGGGCTTCGGTGACGAGGCCCAGCAGTCCATCCCCGGGAAGTCCACGCTCGTCTTCGCCGTGGACATCCTGACAAAGATGTAAGACTGTCCCGGTTGCCCAGTTCATCAGTAAGAGGAGCAGTTCAGTGAGCATCGACAAGCCCGAGATCGACTTCCCGGGTGGCGAGCCGCCGGCCGACCTGGAGATCAAGGAAATCTGGGAGGGCGACGGACCGGTGGCCCAGGCGGGCCAGACCGTCTCCGTGCACTACGTCGGTGTGGCCTTCTCCACCGGCGAGGAGTTCGACGCCTCGTGGAACCGCGGCACCCCGCTCAAGTTCCAGCTCGGTGCCGGTCAGGTCATCGCCGGCTGGGACCAGGGTGTCCAGGGCATGAAGGTCGGCGGCCGTCGTCAGCTGACCATCCCCGCGCACCTCGCCTACGGTGACCGCGGCGCGGGCCGCGCGATCGCCCCGGGCGAGACGCTGATCTTCGTCTGCGACCTCGTCGGCGTCTGATCCGTCCGTTTACAGCAGTCAGGGCCCGTGCCGCAAGGCACGGGCCCTCGCTTTGGTCCGGACACCCCGGGGCGGTACGGTCGACGGTCGGAGAGCACGTCGAGAAAGGGCGTCGATGGCGATTGCCAAGGCCGAACGGCTGATGAACCTGGCACTGTGTCTGCTGGGTACCCGGCGTCCGCTCAGCAAGCGTGAGCTCCGCGGGTCCATCGAGGCCTACCTGGAGGCGGGATCCGACGAATCCTTCAACCGGATGTTCGAGCGCGACAAGGACGATCTGCGTGAACTCGGCCTGATCATCGAGACCGTGGAGAATCTGGACGGCGACACCGGATACCTCGCGCGCCGCGACAGCAACCGGCTGCCCCCCATCACCCTGGACGCCGAGGAGGCAGCGGCCCTCGGGCTCGCCGCCAAGGTCTGGCAGCAGGCCCGGCTGGCCGGCGCGGCCAGCGGCGCACTGCAGAAGCTGCGGGCAGCCGGCATGCCGGAGGCCGAGGACGCCTACGAGGTGCACAGCGCCCTCGAACCCCGTATCCCGGTCCACGAGGCCGCGTTCGAGCCTCTGATGCTCGCCTGCCGGGACCGCCGCCCGGTCACCTTCGACTACCGCAAGGGCAACGCCGCACGCCCGGAGCAGCGCCAGGTCGAGCCCTGGACGCTCGAGTGCTGGCGCGGCCACTGGTATCTGGCCGGCTGGGACCGTGAGCGGGGCGCCGAGCGGGTCTTCCGGCTCTCCCGGATCTCCGGCCGGGTCCGCTCCCGCGCGGGGGCCTTCACGGCCCCCGTGCCCGACGCCGTCACCGTCCGCGAGACGGTGGAGAGCTGGGCGGGGGAGACCGCGACCAGGACCGCCCGCATCAGGCTGCGTACCGGCTCCGGCTACCCGCTGCGCTCCCGCGCGATATCCGTACGGGAACTGGGCGACGGCTGGGACGAGTTGGAGATCCCGTACGGGCACGGGCTGGACGCCTGGCTCGTGGAGTTCGGGCCCGACGTGATCGTGAGCGAACCCGCCGATCTGCGGGCCGACGTGATGGACCGGCTGCGCGCCGTGGCCAAGGACTGAGGGGGACCCGTACTCGTGGCCACGAACGCGATCGACCAGACCCGGCGGATGCTCTCCCTCGTCACGTACCTGCGTGAGCGCCCCGGCGCGCACGTCCAGGACGTGGCCCGGGCCTTCGGGATCACCGAGGACGAGCTGATCTCCGACCTCGACGTGCTGCCCATGTGCGGGACCAGCTTCCGCGGCGGTGACCTGCTGGACATCGACACGGACGGCGACCGGATCTGGTGGCACAACCCGGACGACGTCGCGGAGCCGCTGCGTCTGGCCGCCGACGAGGCGACGGCCCTGCTCGTCGCCGCCCGGGCCGTCGCCACCCTCCCCGGCCTGCGGGAGAGCGACCGGCAGGCACTGGTGCGCGCGACCGCGAAGCTGGAGACGGCGGCCGGTGAGGTGGGGGCCGCCAGCTCGCGGCTCTCGGTCACCTTCGAGTCCGAGGGCGGTGTCTTCGCCGACGTCGACCGGGCGATCTCCGAGCGGCGCCGCCTCTGGCTGCGCTACTACTCGCCCGCGCGCGACGAGCTGACCGAGCGCGAGGTGGACCCGATCCGGCTGTTCGCCGTCGGCCACACCTATATGGAGGGCTGGTGCCGCCTCTCCGAGGCGCGGCGTACGTTCCGGCTGGACCGGGTCGCCGAGATCAGACTCCTCGACGCGCCGTCCGCCCCGCCCGAGCTGGAGCTGCGCGACCTCTCCGAGGGGCTGGTGCAGCCCGCAGCCGAGGACCCGGAGGTCGTGATCGAGGTCGGCCCCGGCGGCCGGTGGGTCGCGGAGTACTACCCGCACGACAGCGCGGAGGAACTCCCCGACGGTGGTCTGCGGATCACACTCCGTACGCCCGACCCGGCCTCCCTGCGCAGGCTCGCCCTGCGGCTGGGCGGCGAAGGACGCATCACATCGCCCCCGGACCTGGCCGAGAGCGCCCGGCTGGCGGCGCGTGAGGCACTGGCCGCCTACG
The DNA here is from genome assembly GCF_002941025.1 of Streptomyces sp. QL37. Taxonomy (NCBI): domain Bacteria; kingdom Bacillati; phylum Actinomycetota; class Actinomycetes; order Kitasatosporales; family Streptomycetaceae; genus Streptomyces; species Streptomyces sp. QL37. The sequence continues at coordinate 7,153,265 of NZ_PTJS01000001.1, forward strand.
ACGGCGCGCTCTGAGAGGAGGCCGGCGGTGCACCGAGGAGACGACCACATGACTGCGATATCGGGCACACAGGCCGGGCCGGTCCCGGTCACGGTGCCCGACACCGTGCGCTTCCGGGCCGCCTGCCCGGACTGCCGTGAGCGGTTCGAGCTCGGCGCCGGCTCGCTGAGGCTGGCCATAGGAGCCAGCCGCCGTACGACCTTCTACTCCTTCACGTGTCCCGCCTGCGGGTCCGCGGTCCGCAAGCCCGCCGGGGAGCGCATCATCGAACTCCTCAGCGGCGGCGGGGTACGGACACTGCGCCTGCACACCGCCCTGCGGTAACGAGAAACACCGAGGATCCGCCCATGTTCTGGCCCATGCTCGCCATCGCTCTGGGATTCGCCGGCCTGGCCGTGCTCGGCGTGCTGGCCGTCAAGGTCTTCATCGAGGCACAGCGGCTCGCCGGGCAGGTCGCCGCGACCACGCGGCGTATCAACCGAGCGGCAGAGGATCTCGAACGAGCGGCCACCACCCTCGCCGACACGGGAGAGGCCCTGCGATAGCAGTGCGCGGCCTCCTGATTCACCGGTTCGGGGGGTACGCTGCTGGAGCGGCCCAGGCAGGGAGGTGTGGGCCGCAAGCGGGAGTATGCACGGGCATTGCCTCGCGTTTACCCCTGCGGGTTACGATCGCTGCCAGCGCGAAGGTCGGACAACTGTCCGGTCGTACGGGTAGCGAGCCCACCCTCCAGACGCCTCAGTGAGAAGGAAGTCGCACATGATCGGCAATCTGAAGCCCCTCGAGATCGTTCTGATCATCGCTGTCATCCTGCTGCTCTTCGGTGCCAAGAAGCTTCCCGACATGGCGCGTTCGCTCGGCAAGTCGGCCCGCATCCTCAAGAGCGAGGCCAAGGCCATGAAGAAGGACGACGCGGAGCCCGCGGCGCCCACCACCGAGAACGTGGCGGACACCACCCCGCCCGCGGCCACCGCGCGCACGATCCAGGCCGCTCCGGGGGATGTCACCAGCTCCCGCCCGGTCAGCGAGGCCAAGCCCACCACCCAGAGCTGACAGCTGATCCGCACCACCTGACGCTGCCGCACGAGACGAGGGAAGTGGGTTGCTCAAGTCTGCCCGCAAGCAGGAGAAGGACGACGAGGGGCGGATGCCCCTCCTCGATCACCTGCGTGAGCTGCGCAACCGGCTGCTGAAGTCGGTCCTGGCGATCGTCATCGCCGTGATCGTGGCCGCCTTCTTCCAGAAGGAGATCTTCGAGTTCCTGATGAAGCCGATCCTGGACTCGGTCGGCTGCAGGAACGGCGCCGTGACCATGATCAACGGCCGGCCCTGCGCGGAGATGACCACCAACGGTCTGCTGTCGCCGTTCACCATCGCGCTGAAGGTGTCCTTGATGGCAGGCGTGCTGGTGGCCACCCCGGTGTGGCTGTACCAGCTGTGGGCCTTCGTCGCCCCCGGCCTCCACAAGCAGGAGAAGCGCTACTCGGTCGCCTTCGTCGCGGCCGGGGTACCGCTCTTCGTCGCCGGTGCCTACCTGGCGTACGCGATCCTGCCGCAGACCGCCGAGATCATGCTCGGCTTCACGCCCGACAACGTGAAGAACCTGCTGCCGCTGGACGACTTCCTGGACCTGATCACCCGCATGGTGATCGTCTTCGGGCTTGCCTTCGAGCTGCCGCTCCTGCTCATCCTGCTGAACCTGACCGGTGTCCTGTCCGGCGCCCGCATGCTGCGCTGGTGGCGCGGGATGCTCGTCGGGCTGACCGCTTTCGCGGCCATCGCCACGCCTGGCGGCGAGCCCATCTCGATGCTGCTGCTCGCCGGCCCGCTCGCCGTGCTCTACTTCGTGGCCGTCGGCTTCTCGCTGCTCAACGACAAGCGCAGGCGGCGCGCCAACCCCGACGCCGAGCTCGACGACGACGAGGCGTCGAGCCTGGACCTCACCCCCGAGGCGGTCGGCGCCGTCGAACCGGTGGCCTCCCGGCCCGCCCTGCCCGAGCAGGCCGGCGGCGACGCGGACGGTGGACGGTCGCACCGGCTCAACGGTTACGACGACATCACCTGACCTTGTAAGGTCCCGCGGGTGACCAGCGAGATCACCCTCTTCGTCAATCCCACCGCGGGGAGCGGCCGGGGCGCGCGTGCCGCGCAGCCGGCCGCTTCCGCTCTGCGGGACGCAGGCTTCTCCGTACGGACGGTTCTCGGCGAGGACGCCGACGACGCCCTGCGACGGGCCCGGGAGGCGGTGGCACTCGGGACCGGGGCACTGATAGCCGTGGGCGGGGACGGCATGATGTCCCTCGCCCTGCAGGCCGTCGCCGGTACCCCGACACCGCTCGGTGCCGTGGCCGTGGGCACCGGGAACGACTTCGCCCGTGCCCTCGGGCTGCCGATCCGGTCGCCCGCCGCCGCCGGACGGCTGGCCGCCGAGATGCTCGGGGCCGGGACGTCGCGTGCGATCGACCTGGGCCGGGTCGGGGAGCGCTGGTTCGGCTCCGTGCTGGCCTCGGGCTTCGACTCGCGGGTCAACGACCGGGGGAACCGGATGCGCTGGGCCGGCGGGCGCTTCAAGTACGACCTGGCGATCCTCGCCGAGCTGGCCTCCTTCAAGCCGATCCCGTACCGCGTCAGGCTGGACGGCGGACCGGTGACCGAGATGGAGGCGACGCTGATCGCCGTGGGCAACGGGACGACGTACGGCGGCGGCATGCGGATCTGTGCCGACGCCGTCATGGACGACGGGCTCTTCGACGTGACCGTGGTGGGCGACTGCAGCCGGGCCACTCTGCTCAAGGTCTTCCCGAAGGTCTACAAGGGCACGCACCTGGGACACCCGAAGGTCACCGTCCACCGGGTGTCCTCGATAGAGCTGGCCGCGGGCGGCGTCACGGCGTACGCGGACGGTGAGCCGCTGGGCGCGCTGCCCCTCAGCGCCACGTGCGTGCCCGGCGCGGTCCGGGTCCTTGCACCGTGAAATAAAGATCGGGCTGACTGTCATACGGGGCGGGTAGGCTCGTATCAAGATGACAGAGGACCTCTCACCAGCTGAGCGATACCAGGCGTCCCGGGTCCGTGCGGCCGAGCAGGCCACCGCCCTCGGGCCCTTCCGCGAGATGTACGAATTCGGACTGGACCCGTTCCAGATCGAGGCCTGCCAGGCCCTTGAGGCCGGCAAGGGGGTGCTGGTCGCGGCCCCGACCGGGTCGGGCAAGACGATCGTCGGTGAATTCGCCGTTCACCTGGCCCTCGAGCAGGGCCGCAAGTGCTTCTACACCACGCCCATCAAGGCGCTGTCCAACCAGAAGTTCACCGATCTCGTCCGGCGCTACGGCGCGGACAAGGTCGGTCTGCTGACCGGTGACAACAGCGTCAACGCGGACGCACCCGTGGTCGTCATGACGACCGAGGTCCTGCGCAACATGCTGTACGCGGGCTCCCAGGCCCTCACCGGGCTCGGTTACGTGGTCATGGACGAGGTCCACTACCTCTCGGACCGCTTCCGCGGCGCCGTGTGGGAGGAAGTGATCATCCACCTCCCGGAGTCCGTGACGCTGGTGTCGCTGTCGGCGACCGTGTCCAACGCCGAGGAGTTCGGCGACTGGCTGGACACCGTCCGGGGCGACACCCAGGTGATCGTCTCCGAGCACCGGCCCGTGCCGCTGTGGCAGCACGTCATGGCCGGACGCCGGATGTACGACCTCTTCGAGGAGGAGACCGACCACGGCGGCCGGGGCACCGGCCGGCGCGAGGTCAGTCCGGACCTCGTCCGGCTCGCCCGCATGGAGAACCAGCGCGGATACAACCCGCGCGACCGCAGGCGCGGGAAGATGGTGCGCGAGGCGGACCGCGAGCGTGAGCGGCGTCAGCGCAGCCGGATCTGGACCCCGTCCAGGCCCGAGGTCATCGACCGGCTCGACGCCGAGGGTCTGCTGCCCGCCATCACCTTCATCTTCAGCCGGGCCGGCTGCCAGGCGGCCGTCCAGCAGTGCCTGCAGGCCGGTCTTCGGCTGAACGACGAGAACAAGCGCGGGCTGGTGCGCGAGATCGTCGAGGAGCGGACGGCGTCCATTCCCCCCGAGGACCTCCATGTCCTCGGGTACTACGAGTGGCTCGAAGGCCTGGAGCGCGGCATCGCGGCGCACCACGCCGGGATGCTGCCGACCTTCAAGGAGGTCGTGGAGGAGCTGTTCGTCCGCGGCCTGGTCAAGGCGGTCTTCGCCACGGAGACGCTGGCGCTCGGCATCAACATGCCCGCGCGCTCCGTGGTGCTGGAGAAGCTCGTCAAGTGGAACGGCGAGCAGCACGCCGACATCACGCCCGGTGAGTACACCCAGCTGACCGGGCGGGCCGGGCGCCGCGGCATCGACGTCGAGGGCCATGCGGTCGTCCTGTGGCAGCGGGGGATGGACCCCGGCGCGCTCGCCGGACTCGCGGGGACGCGTACGTATCCGCTGCGATCCAGCTTCCGGCCCTCGTACAACATGGCCGTGAACCTCGTGCAGCAGTTCGGGCGGCACCGTTCGCGTGAGCTGCTCGAAACCTCCTTCGCGCAGTTCCAGGCCGACCGGTCCGTCGTCGGGATCTCCCGGCAGGTCCAGCGCAACGAGGAGGGCCTCGCGGGCTACAAGGAGGGCATGACCTGCCACCTCGGGGACTTCGAGGAGTACGCGCGGCTGCGCCGCGACCTCAAGGACCGCGAGACGGAGCTGGCCAAACAGGGCGCGGCACAGCGGCGGGCGGCCGCCGCGTCGTCCCTGGAGAAGCTGAAGCCCGGTGACGTCATCCACGTCCCCACCGGCAAGTTCGCCGGACTCGCCCTGGTCCTCGACCCGGGCCTGCCCGCCGGGCGGACCAACGGCCATCGCGGGCTGGAGTACCACGACGGACCGCGTCCCCTCGTGCTGACCGCCGAGCGGCAGGTCAAGCGGCTGGCCCACATCGACTTCCCGGTGCCGGTCGAGGCGCTGGAGCGGATGCGGGTGCCCAAGTCCTTCAACCCCCGCTCGCCGCAGTCCCGCCGCGACCTGGCGTCCGCGCTGAGGAGCAAGGCGGGACACATCGACCCGGGCCGGCACCGCAAGCAGCGGGCCGCCGCGGCCGACGACCACGAGATCGCCCGGCTGCGCACGGAACTGCGCGCGCACCCCTGCCACGGGTGCGACGAGCGCGAGGACCACGCGCGCTGGGCCGAGCGGTATCACCGGCTGCAGCGCGACACCCGGCAGCTGGAGCACCGCATCGAGGGCCGGACGAACACCATCGCCCGGACCTTCGACCGCATCGTCGCGCTCCTGACCGAGCTGGACTACCTGCGGGGCAACGAGGTCACCGACAACGGCCGGCGGCTGGCCCGGCTCTACGGAGAGCTCGACCTGCTGGCCAGCGAATGCCTGCGGGACCGCGTCTGGGAGGGGCTCAACCCCGCCGAACTCGCCGCCTGCGTCTCGGCGCTCGTCTACGAGGCGCGCCAGGCGGACGACGCGGTCGCACCGAAGCTGCCCTCAGGGCCCGCGAAGGCCGCGATGGGCGAGATGATCCGCATCTGGGGCCGTCTCGACGCTCTGGAGGAGGACTTCAAGATCAGCCAGACCGAAGGGGTCGGCCAGCGCGAACCCGACCTCGGTTTCGCCTGGGCGGTCTACATGTGGGCCTCCGGCCGGACGCTCGACGAGGTGCTCCGTGAGGCGGAGATGCCGGCGGGCGACTTCGTACGGTGGTGCAAGCAGGTGATCGATGTGCTCGGCCAGATCGCGGCCGCCGCACCCCGGGACGGCAGTTCGGTCGCGAAGAACGCCCACAAGGCCGTCGACGCTGTGCTGCGGGGCGTGGTGGCGTACAGCTCGGTGGGGTGAGCGGCTTCCCTCCCCGCGGGTGAGGAGCCCCTCGGGTGAGGAGCCCCGCGGGTGAGGAGAACGGACGAGTGGCCACGGGCGGCTGTACGCCTGTGGCCACTCCTGTGCGTTCTCCCGTCAGGTCGTCTTCTTGTTCTTCATCGAGAGTCCCGCGCAGGCTGCCCCCAGCACAATCGCCAGACCACCGACGATCACGTTGTTGAGGACGACGCCCATGTCAGGGCTCTGGCCCACGATCCAGGTCGACACGATGAGCCAGGCGCCCAGCGCGACGATGGCGATGCTCATCCCGGTCATCCGCTCGGGCATGGCGGTGAAGCAGAGCGCCAGCACGGCTATCGCGATGCCGATGACGAGGTTGTGCGTCACCAGGGAGGGCTGGCTCGCGGTGAAGTGAAGCACCCACGGCGAGACGGCGCAGTACAGACCGAGCAGGAACACCGGGGCGTCCGCGCCGGCGGTGGTGCGGCGGGCGCCGCCACCCATCACGCGGTCGTGTCGCGCTCGCATTTCTTCGGCGTCCGGGTGTCCGGAGAGGTCCCTTCCGGTGTGTCCGGAAACGTCCCTGGTGTTGCCGGAAACATCCCTTCCGGTGTGCGAGATGTTACTCATGAGGATGGTCTCCTTCGCACTTGCTGGAGCGACCGCGGTCAGAAGGTGCGGTCATCAGCTCTCCAGACCCAGTGTGCTCTTATATGCCCCTTATGTGTAGTTTTCCTGGCGGGCGAATCCTGCGCTTCCGTCGAGGCGGCGTGCCAGTGACACCAGGTCGGCCGTGCGCAGCACACGGGCCCCGTATCCCGGCAGTGATACGTGCAGGGGGCGGGTCCAGCGATCCGGGACGGCGTCGATCCCGTACACCGCACCGGCCAGGCCGCCCGTGACCGCGGCCACCGTGTCGGTGTCCCCGCCCACGTCGACGGCGGCTTCCAGGGCGCGCTCGAAGTCGTCGGTGGTGCGCAGAGCCCAGAGCGCCGTACAGAGGCAGGGCCAGACCGCGCCGTTGAACTCGGTGGCGTCGTCCGGGTGCCAGTCCGGGGCCAGAACGGCGGCCCAGCGGGCCCGGTGGCCGGCGTGGACCAGGTCGAGCGTGTCCTCCACGGCCGCGAGCGGGTCGCCGCCCTCCAGTGCCACGCGTACGAGTTCATGGAACACAGCGGTGCCTTCCCATGCGGCCCGGTCGCCGTGGGTCAGGGCGGCGATCCGCCGGGCCGCGTCCGTCGTGGCGGCCTGCCCCGCCCGGGCGAAGTGCACGGCCGACGTGGTGGCGCGCCCAGGGCGTCACCGACCGCCGAGCCCACGACGGCACCCACGGCGCGAGCCCCGCGGTCCGCGCCGCTCCGGTCGGGGCGGAGGGCGTGGTCCTCGGGGCTCGGTGTCATGCCGTCAGCGTACTGACAGGCCGTCGGTTCAGCCGGCCGGCATCAGGACGGTGTCCACGATGTAGACCGTCGCGTTGGCGGTCGGGACGTTGCCGCAGACCACCTTCGAGGAGTCGTTCACCGTGTAGGACATCTCCGATCCCGACGTCGTCAGCTTCGTCTTCGCCAGGGTGTCGAAGGAGCCCTTCTCCAGCTGCTTCGGCGTCAGCTTCTCTCCGACCACGTGCGAGGTGAGCACCTTGGTCAGTTCCGCCTTGTTCGCCAGCAGCTTGTCCAGGTCCGCCTTCGGGATCTTGGCGAAGGCGTCGTTGGTCGGGGCGAACACCGTGATGTTCTCGGCGCTGTTCAGGGTGTCGACGAGACCGGCCTGCTTGACCGCCGTCACCAGGGTGGACAGCGCCGGGTTGTTCGACGCGGCCGTGGCGACCGGGTCCTGCGCCATGCCGTCGAACGAACCGGCGCCCTCCTTCGGGACCGAGGCGCAGCCCGGGCCGAACGGCTCGTCCATGGGCGCGGTCTCCTTGGCCGGCGCGCTCGACGCGGCCTTGTCCGCACCGGAGTCGGAGCCGGACGCGGAGGTGTCGTCGCCGGAGCAGGCGGTCAGCGCGAGCGGCAGCACGGCCGCGGCGGAGACGGTGAGGGCGATGCGGCGAAGGTGACGGTTGTTCATGGTGTTCTCCTAGGTGGTTCGTTGATCAAGGGTGGGGAAAGGGGGGAGGGGCACTCGGTCGTCAGGGCACGTCGACCACCACCGAGTGCCACCCGGTCGCACCGTCGGGCACGGTGCCGACCCGTGTGTCGGTCTGGGTGGCGCCGGTGCGGTCCGTCGCGCGGACCTCGAGGGTGTGGTGGCCGGTCGTGGCCGGCCACTCCCACACCCACTGGCGCCAGGTGTCACGGCCGGCCTCCGCCGCCAGCCGCGCGGTGTGCCACTCCCCGCCGTCGACCCGCACCTCGACCCGGGCGATGCCCCGGTGCTGGGCCCAGGCGACACCGGCGACCGGCACGGTCCCCGCCCCGGGGGCGGCGAAGGGGCGCGGCGTGTCGATACGGGACTGGGTCTTGACCGGAGCCTCGCGGGACCATTCGCGCTCGACCCAGTAGGCGTCGTACGCGTCGAACGTCGTCAGTTCGATGTCCCGGATCCACTTGCACGCCGAGACGTAGCCGTAGAGGCCGGGGACGACCATCCGGACCGGGAACCCGTGGTCGAACGGCAGCGGTTCGCCGTTCATGCCGACCGCGAGCAGTGCGTCACGGCCGTCCATGACCTCCTCGACCGGGGTCCCGATCGTCATCCCGTCCACGGAGCGCGCCACGATCTGGTCAGCGGACCCGCCCTTCGACGGGGGCTTCACCCCGGCCTCGCGCAGCAGATCGGCCAGGCGTACGCCGATCCACCGGGCCGTGCCCACATAGGGACCGCCCACCTGGTTGGACACGCAGGTCAGCGTGATGTCCCGTTCCACGAGCTCGCGGTCCAGGAGGTCCTGGAAGCCGAGGGTGACGGGTCGCGCCACCCCCTTGCCGTGGATCCGCAGCCGCCATGCGCCGGCGTCGACGCGCGGGACCACCAGAGCGGTGTCCACCCGGTAGAAGTCCTTGTTCGGGGTGGTGAAGGAGCTCAGGCCCCGGACGCCGAGATCGGCTCCGGCGGGTATCGGGGGCGCCGCCGAGGCAGGTGCCGGGAGGGCGATGTCGCCGCGTGAGGCGGAGACCCCGGCCAGTTGGGATGCCTGGAGCCGTCGGCCCAGGAGCCCCGCACCGGCCGAGGCCGCCGCGGCGGTGGTCGCCGCGATCACGAATCCGCGGCGGTCGAAGGCGCCTCGCGCCCCGCCGTCCGTCTCCCCAGCCGCGGGAGGCGGCGCGGTCTCCGGGACGCGCAGGCGTCCGGCCAGGAGATACAGCACTCCCGCGGCCACCAGCGCTCCCACGACCGAGGGCAGTGCGTCGCCCGGCCGGCCCTCCGGCCGGCCGGCCGCGGACACCGCCCCGACCACACCGAAGACCAGGACGGCCGCAGCGCCCGTCCACCGGTGCCGCAGCGCGAGGACCCCCACCGCCATGGCGAAGACCGCCAGGAGGACGAGGATCCCGAGCCGCAGCACCAGCTTGTCGTCGGTGCCGAAGTTCCGTACGGCGAAGTCCTTGACGGCCGGGGGAGTGCGATCGATGACCGCCCCGCCCACGGCCGTGACCGGACCCGCCTCGGGACGCACGGCGGCGGCGACGAGTTCGGCGACGCACAGGGCGGTGAACCCGGCGATCAGACCGCTGAGCGCGGCGAACGCGGCGCGTGCCCAGCGGGAACGCCGGGACCCGGGAGCCCCCTGCTTCTGCGAAACATCTCGGTCTGTTCTCACACCGGGGGTTCGGCGCGGACCGCCCGGCGGATTGGTCGTTCACCCGATCGAAGTAATTCCGATCATCGGCCAATCCATGGCGCTCGCTGCCCCGAATGACCTCTGAGGGGCACTCAAGCAGCGCCCCGGCCAGGCACGCGACACCGGAAGGAACCCGAATGGCAGGGGAGCGGCGGCGTACAGCCGTAGTGGGCGGCGGGGTGGCGGGGCTGACCGCCGCGCACGTCCTGGGGAGGGCGCACGACGTGACACTCCTGGAGGCGGACGAACGCGTCGGCGGGCACGCGCACACCCATGACCTCAGCTCGTCGGACGGCCGGACACACCGCGTCGACTCGGGGTTCATCGTGCATAACCGGCGGACCTACCCGAACCTCCTGCGGCTCTTCGACGAACTCGGAGTGGCCACGCAGGAGTCGGAGATGAGCATGTCCGTACGGTGCGAGGGGTGCGGGCTGGAGTACGCGGGCGCACGCGGCGCCACCGGCCTGTTCGCCCGGCCCGGGTCCCTACTCCGCGGCCCGTACCTGCGGATGCTGACCGAGGTGCCCCGCTTCCACCGGGCCGCCAGGGCGTTGCTCGCCATGCCCGAAGGCACGGGGACCATGACACTGGGCGAGTTCGCGGCGCGCGGCCGGTTCTCCGCCTACTTCCGCGCGCACTTCCTGACGCCGATGGTCTCAGCCGTGTGGTCCTGCGACCCGGTGACCGCGATGCGCTACCCGGCCCGCCACCTCTTCAGGTTCCTGGAACACCACGGGATGCTCAGGATCGGCGACTCCCCGGTCTGGCGGACCGTCACCGGCGGATCGCGCGAGTACGTCGACCGCATCGCCGAGCAGGTGCGCTCCGTGCGCACGTCCACGCCGGTCCGCACGGTGCGGCGGCTCGGCCGAGGCGTGGAGATCGTCACCGAGGACGGGACCACCGAGGAGTACGACGCGGTCGTCGTCGCCACCCACCCCGACCAGGCGCTCCGGCTGCTCGCCGACCCCACCGACGAGGAGCGGCGCACCCTCGGGGCCTTCCGCTACTCCCGCAACCCCACACTGCTGCACACCGACACCGCACTGCTCCCGCGCAGCCGGGGGGCCGCCGCGTCCTGGAACTACCTGATGCCCTCCTGCGCCGCCGACGCCGACCGGGTCACCGTCAGCTACGACATGAACCGGCTCCAGCGGCTGGACGCGCCAGAGCGGTTCGTCGTCACCCTGAACGGCGCCGAACGGGTCGACCCGGACCTCGTCCGGGGCCGCATGGTCTACGAACACCCCGTCTTCACCCCGGAGTCGGTCGCCGCGCAGGGGCGACTGCCGGGCCTGTCCGGGCCGGTCACCGCCTTCGCGGGGGCCTACCACGGCTGGGGATTCCACGAGGACGGCTGCCGGTCGGGTGTGCGGGCCGCCGAGGCGCTGGGCGTGACCTGGTGAACGCCCTCTACCCCTGCACCATCACCCACGTACGGACCGCGCCCCGCAGACACGCCCTGCGGCACCGCACCTATCTCTGGCTCATCGACCCGGACCGCCCGCCGCGGCTGCCCGCCGTGCTGCGTCCGCTGGCCCGCTTCGACGCCCGGGACCACTTCGGAGGCACCGCCCCCACCGTCCGGGCCGGGCTCGAACGGTTCCTCCGGGCCCGGGGCGTCGACCTCGCCGGCGGAAGCGTCACCATGCTCACCCAGGCCCGCGTCCTCGGCCACGTGTTCAATCCGCTGACCGTCTACTGGTGCCACCGTCCCGACGGCACCCCGCTCTGCGTCGTCGCGGAGGTGCACAACACCTACGGGGAGCGGCACAGCTACCTGCTGCGGACCGACGCGGCGGGGCGGGCGGTGACCGGCAAGGACTTCTACGTCTCGCCGTTCTTCCCCGTGGACGGCGACTACCGGATGCGGCTCCCGGAGCCCGGCCCCCGGCTGAACCTGACGGTCCACCTGGAGCGCGCGGAGTCACGCCCGTTCACCGCGACCGTACGCGGCGCCCGGCGTCCCGGCACCCCCGCCCAGCTGGTCCGGCTCTTCCTGCGCCACCCCTTCTCCACCGCGGTGGTCTCCGCCGCCATCCGGCTGCACGGCATCCGGCTCCTCCTGCGCCGGCTTCCCGTGCAGCCACGTCCCCGTCATCACACCCAGGAAGGCATGCGGTGAAGGTGCCCACCTCCCCTCTGTCACCCCGTCCCCCCGCCCCGGCCGGCCTCGGCATCCCGGCTCAGACCGGCCCCGGCACCGCCCCCGGTGCCGGAGTCGATGCCGGAGTCGATGCCGGGCGCTGGCCCGACGTGGCCTCCCCGCCACGGGCCTCCGGGGTGAGGACCGCCGTGGCGGAGCGGCTGGTACGCCACGCGCTCGCCCGGCTCCCGCTGCGCGTCCGGATCGCCGGCACCGGCAGTACCGGGCTGGGCGGGCCCCTCATGGAGATCCGCGAACCCGACGCCTTCTTCCGGCGGATCGGAGCGAGCGGACTCATCGGCTTCGGCGAGTCCTACATGGCGGGCGAGTGGGACTCTCCCGACCTCGTCGGCGTCCTCACGGTCCTCGCGGGGAACGTGGCCGGCCTCGTACCGGCGCCCCTGCAGAAGCTGCGGAGGGTGTGGGCCCTACGGCAGCCCCCCGCCCAGGCCAACACCCCCGAGGGGGCCCGCGACAACATCAGCCACCACTACGACTTGTCGAACGACCTCTTCGCCCTCTTCCTCGACGACACACTCACGTACTCCGCCGCCTTCTTCCGCGGATTCCCCGCCGAGCAGGATCTGCTGTCCGCCGCCCAGCACCGCAAGATCGACCGGCTGCTGGACCTGGCCGGCGTGCGCGACGGGACCGAACTGCTGGAGATCGGCACCGGCTGGGGCGAACTCGCCGTACGGGCGGCCGCGCGAGGAGCCCGGGTCACCACGCTCACCCTCTCCCGGGAACAGCAGGAGCTGGCCCGGGGCCGCATCAGGGAAGCGGGCCACCGGGACCGGGTCGACGTACGGCTCAGCGACTACCGGGACGTCACCGGCGAGTACGACGCGGTCGTCAGCGTCGAGATGATCGAGGCGGTCGGGGAGGAGTTCTGGCCGGAGTACTTCCGGACCCTGGACCGCTGCCTGGCCCCCGGCGGGAAGATCGCGCTCCAGGCGATCACGATGCCGGACGACCGGATGCTGGCCAGCCGCAGCACCTACACCTGGATCCAGAAGTACATCTTCCCCGGCGGACTGCTGCCCTCCACCGAGGCGATGGAGCGCGTCACCGCCGGCCACACCTCCCTGCGGACGGTGCGGCGCGACGGCTTCGGCTCCCACTACGCCGAGACCCTGAGGCTGTGGCGGGAACGCTTCACGGAACGGGCCGCGCAGGTCGACGCGCTCGGCTTCGACGCGACCTTCCGCCGTATGTGGACCTTCTACCTCGCCTACTCCGAGGCCGGCTTCCGGTCCGGCTATCTCGACGTGCAGCAGATTCTCCTGACCCGTGAGGACACCGCGTGAACACCACGACCGACACCCCGGGGCGCGCTGCGCAGCGGATCGCGCCCGTCATCGAGCGGTGCCTGGGCGGCCCCCCGCCGGTCAGGATCAGGATGTGGGACGGCAGCGAGACCGGACCCCGGGACGCGCCCACGGTCCACGTGCGCTCGCGCAGGGCGCTGCGCCGGCTCCTGTGGCAGCCGGGCGAACTCGGTCTCGCCGAGGCCTACATCACCGGTGACATCGACATCGACGACGACCTGGCGGACGGGCTGCGCGCGCTGCGCCGCGCGCCGGGGGCGAACGGCCCGCGGCTGCCACGGCCCCGTGCCGCGGACCGTCTCCGGGCGGCCGGCACCGCCCTGCGGCTCGGTGCGATCGGGCCCCGCCCGCCGACACCCGCGGCCCGCGCGGGGCTCCGGGGCGCGCTGCACAGCAAGGCCCGCGACCGGGCCGCCATCAGCCACCACTACGACCTCTCCAACGCCTTCTACTCCCTGCTGCTCGACGAGACCATGGCCTACTCGTGCGGCTACTGGGCCAGTGACGCCCCCGGTTACGGGCCGGCCGACGCCCAGCGGGACAAGCTGGACCTGATCTGCCGCAAGCTCGGGCTGACGGCCGGCGCCCGGCTGCTCGACATCGGCTGCGGCTGGGGATCCCTGACGCTCCACGCGGCGGCGCGGCACGGAGTCCGGGTCACCGCCGTCACTCTCGCCGCCGAGCAGGCGGCGTACGTACGCGGGCAGGTGGAGGCGCGCGGCCTGGAGGACCTCGTCGAGGTGCACCGCTGCGACTACCGGGACGTCACCGGCCTGCCGGACTTCCGGGGCGGGTACGACGCCGTGTCCACCATCGAGATGGGGGAGCACGTCGGCGACGCCCAGTACCCGGCCTTCACCGCCCTGCTGCACTCCGTGCTCAGGCCCCGGGGACGCGCCCTGGTCCAGCAGATGTCCCGCGGCTCGACCGCTCCCGGCGGCGGGGCGTTCATCGAGGCGTACATCGCACCCGACATGCACATGCGCCCGCTCGGCGAGACCGTCGCCCTGCTGGAGGGCGCCGGACTCGAGGTCCGGGACGTCGAGTCGATGCGTGAGCACTACGTCCTCACCGTCCGGGCCTGGCACCGCACGCTGGAGGAGCGCTGGCCCGAGTTCGTGGCGCTGGTGGGTGAGGAGACCGCCCGGGTGTGGCGCCTCTATCTGGTGGGCGGTGCCCTCGCCTTCGAAGAACGGCGCATGGGCGTCGACCAGATCCTCTCGGTGCGTCCCGACGCGACCGGATCGGCGGGCCCGGCGGCAACCCGGCACGGCTGGTGCGCGAGGACCGGCGACGCTCCCGGCGGACCGGCGGAAGCGGACCGGACGGCCACCCGGTGAGCGGGTTCGGATGGGCGGAGTTCGCCCGGGGCCTGCCGGTGGCGGCGGGCGCCGCCCTCGCCGTCATGCTCGTGACGTTCCTGATCGCCCTGCGCAAGGGCGTGCACCGGATCGTCGACGTGGCATGGGGACTCGGGTTCGCCGCCGTCGCCCTCGTCCCGTACGCGATGCCCTCCGGTGACGGCGACGGGGGGCGCCGCGCCCTGGCGGCCGTGCTCACCGTCGTCTGGGGTCTGCGGCTGGCCGTCCACATCGGCCGGCGCGGCCGGGGCCACGGCGAGGACCCGCGCTACGAGGCCATGCTCGCCAAGGCGCCGGGCAACCCCGATCTGTACGCCCTGCGCACGGTGTACCTCCTCCAGGGCGCCCTCGTCTGGCTGATCTCCCTGCCGGTACAGGCGGCCGGCCACCTCACGGGACCGCTCGACGCGTGGTCGTGGGCAGGCACCGCGCTGTGGGCGCTGGGGCTCGGCTTCGAAGCGGTGGGGGACGCCCAACTGGCGCGCTTCAAGGCCGATCCCGCCAACAAGGGGCGGATCATGGACCGGGGCCTGTGGTCCTGGACCCGCCACCCCAACTACTTCGGGGACTTCTGCGTCTGGTGGGGTCTGTTCCTCATCGTCTGCTCGAACCCGGCGGTCGCCGCGGCGACCCTCGTCTCGCCCGTCGTCATGAGCCTCCTGCTGACCAGAGGCAGCGGAAAGGCGCTCCTGGAGCGGCACATGGCCGGACGCCCGGGGTTCGCGGAGTACCGGGCCCGCACCAGCGGCTTCTTCCCGCGCCCGCCCCGCCGGCCCTGAGACGGAGAAGTGGGCGTGCCCCCCGGCAAGGGGGCGCGCCCACTCGGGCTCAGGCGTCCCGGAACTCCATCAGGGCCACGGGGGCCGAGGTCGGCTGTTCGGATCCGCCCGCCGGTTCGACGGTGATGCCCATGCCGGACGCGCGGTCCACCGGGCCGTCCAGCAGAACGGCGTCATCGGTGGCGGACGGGTTCATCAGGCCGGCGGCACGCATGGTGCCGCCTTCGTCGAACCACAGCTGGTACACCTTGCCGCCGGGCGGCCGTGCCATGTCCGACGCGAGGAACACCGCCCGGTTCACACTCCGCGAGACGACCACCGTGCCCCGGGCGCCGTCCCCGAGATCCGCGGCGCTGGTCCTGGCGTCCGGTGCGGTCAGCACCCGCGCCACCTGCTCGTTGTGCTGTTCGGCCCGGGCGGCCTCCTGCCGGGCGTCCCGCGCGACCTGGTTCTGCCACACGGCGACCCCGCCGAAGGCGGCAGCGGCGGCCACACAGGCGGCGAGCGCGTACACCGACCAGCGGCGGGCCCGGCCGGGGGAGACCCCGGAGCCGGCACTCCGGCCCCGGGGCGGAGGCTCCTGCCGTACGGTCGTGATGTCGCGCAGCACCCGGTCCCGGAGCCCCGGGGGCGGGGTGGCGGACACGGCGAGCCCGAGCCGGGCGGCGGTGGCGGAGAGCTCCCTTACCTCCTGGGCGCACGCCTCGCAGGCACCCAGATGCCGTTCGAACGCGACGCGCTCCTCGTCCGGCAGCGCGTGCAGGGCATAGGCCCCGGTCAGTGTGTGCAGCTCGGCCGTGCTCATGCGTTCACCCCCAGGCAGTCACGCAGCCGGATGAGCCCGTCGCGCAGCCGTGTCTTGACGGTTCCCAGTGGTACGGACAGCAGCTCGCCGACCTCGCGGTAGGTCAGTCCGCGGTAGTACGCCAGCGTCACCGACTCCCGCTGGAGCTCGGAGAGCGTCCGCATACAGCGCCGGACCTGCTCCCTCTCCAGCCGGCTCTCGACCTGCTCGGACACCTCGTCGAACTCCGGGGTGCGGTCGAGCAGCGCCGCCTTGTGCTCCCGTGCCGCGGTCGCCTCGGCCGATCTCACCCGGTCCACCGCGCGGTGGTGGGCGAGTGTCAGCACCCAGTTCATGGCGCTGCCGCGGGTCGCCTGGTAGCGGGGGGCGGTGCGCCACACCTCGACCAGGACCTCCTGGGCCACCTCCTCCGACTGGGCCGGGTCGCGGAGCACGCTCCGCACCAGGCCGAGGACCGGCCCGCTGACCTGGTCGTACACCTGGGCGAATGCGGCCTGGTCGCCACGGGCGACCTGGCCGATCAGTTCCTGCAGGCCGGGGCCCGACGAGGGGACCCCACTGATGTGTACGGCTTCTCTCACGCGGACGGTCCTCCCGGAGCACGCAACGGTTTCCTGGGGTGATTCGGAGCCGACGGCCCGGAGGATTGGTCCAACGCTTCAGGAATCGGCCGGTCCGCCCACCTTCTCGTACGCACGCCCGGCCGGCCGCGACCGGGTCCTCCTGGCAGCGCGGACGACGAGGAGGACCACCAGCCCGATCGGTGAGAGCAGGATCGTCAGCACCAGGAGCGGACCCGTCACCAGCGGGGACATCCCCAGCCTGCGCGACTCCAGGAACATCCACTGCCCCAGCAGCAGATCCCAGGCGATGATCTGCGCCCAGACGGCCCCGGCGCCGTTCGCCAGCGACGTCAGGTCGCGGAACGTGTCGATGTCCGGGCTGCTCACCGCGGCCCACAGCTCCGGGAACACCGGTGCGGCCATCACCGCCCAGAGGGTCAGCACAGGCAGGACGGTCAGCGGCGAGGACGCCACGCGCGCGGTGGGGCGCCAGTTCGGCGCGAAGATCATGAGCAGCCAGAACGGGGCGGCCGCCATGAACGTGATCTCGAAGAGTGCACCGGTCATGACACGAGCTCCTTGTCCGGCGCGGTGGCCGATGAGGCGGGGACGGCGGCCGGGCGGAGTGCGGCGAGGACACCCGAGGCCGTCGCGGTGACGATCAGCCCCGCGGCGGTGAGTGTCGTGCCGTCGGGGTGGACCAGCGGCTGGCCGCGCAGCGCCTGCCAGGTCACCAGGGCGACGACCGCGGCGTACGCGCCGGAGGCGACGAGCACCAGCCGCAGCCGCACACGTGGGTCGCGCAGCCGGGCGACCCGGGGCGCGAGGAGGACCAGCGCCACCACGAACAGCGGGAGCGCCTGCAGGGCGTGCATGCCGACGAAGTGCGGGACGCGCAGGTCACCGCCGGTCGTCGACCAGCCGGTCAGCGGCATCGAGGGCCCGCCGTCCGGCACACCGACCGCGTGGGCGCCGACCACGTCCGCGGTGTCGAGACCGCCGGCCGCCCGCTGCCCGGCGGACGGCCGTGCCATCAGGAAGCCGAACCCCGCGCCCACCAGGGCGATCAGCACCCCCGAGCGCACGGCCCAGGCCGAGGCGCGGTCGGCGATCCGCGCGCGGAGCAGCAGGAGCGCGACGACGAGCGTGCCGGCCCAGAGGACGACGACGGTGGCGGCCATCGCGTCGTACAGCGCCGAGTCGAGCGCGGTCCCGTGATTGAAGTGGCTCCGCTTCCCCCTGATCACCTGGCCGGTGATGATCGCCATCTCCCCGGCGCACGCCAGGGCGACCACGGTGCCTGCCCACCGGCCGACGCGCCGGCCGCGGGTCGGCAGCGTCAGCATCCACGCCAGGGCCAGCGCGTACGCCACGAACGAGGCGGCGAACTTGAACGGCTTGGCCCAGATCGGCGCGCCCGCGAGGACCCGGTCGTCCACCAGGATCCCCACCGCCCCGACGACGGACATGACGACCATCGAGGCGGCGAACAGGAGTAACGGCCGGTGCCATGTGCGCCATGACTGCATAGGTTCCCCCAGGGAAATTATGGATAGTGGCACTACCTGCTATCCGATAGGGGGACTATCTATGATGAAGGCCGGCTTGGCAACCTCCTGGAGGGTGAACGAACAGTGCGCATCGGCGAATTGAGTCGCAGGTCCGGGGTCCCGGTGCCGACGATCAAGTACTACGTACGCGAGGGGCTGCTGCCCGCCGGTGTTCTGACCAGCCCCAACCAGGCGCGCTACGACGACGGGCACGAGCGCAGGCTGCGGCTGATCCGGGCACTCCTGGACGTCGGAGGGCTGTCGCTGTCCGCCATCGCGGAGGTCCTGGAGGCGGTCGACGATCCGGGGCAGCCGGTGCACAAGGTGCTCGGTGCGGCGGCCGGACGCATCACGCCCGAGGGGTCCGAGGAGTCCGAGGGCTCCGGGGAGGAGGGGCCCGAATCGGCCGAGGCCCGCGAGGCGGTCGCCGCGCTGCTGGCGCGGCGCGGCTGGCTCGTGGGCGCGGACAGCCCGGCGGGACGGTCACTGGCGGGTGTGCTGGCGGCCCTGCGCCGGGCGGGGCACGGAGGATTCGTCGAACTGCTCGACGTCTACGCGGACGCGGCTGAGCCCGTCGCGCACGCGGACCTCGACTACGTCCGACGGCGCGTGGCACGCGAGGACCTGGTGGAGAGCGTGGTGGTCGGCACGGTTCTCGGCGAGGCCATGTTCGGGGCGCTCAGGCGGCTCGCCCACGTGGACGCCTCCGCCCGGGCCTACCAGGGTGGAGCGGAACGGGAGGCCGGGGGATGACGACACGCGCGTGACCCGGTCGCCGTGCGGGACGGCGGCCGGGTCAAGGGGGAAGCGGGCAGGGTCAGGCGGCGCTCTCCTGCTCGCGCTCCACCTGCTCGTTCCACTCGCGCTTGACCGCGCGCCACGCGTCGTCGTTCTGGCCGAGGCGCCAGTAGCCCGAGATCGACAGCTGCTGGAGCGGGATGCCGCGGTCCAGACGGAGGTGGCGCCGGATCTCCTTCACGAAGCCCGCCTCGCCGTGGACGAAGGCCTGCACCTGGCCCTCGGGGAAGTCCAGGTCCCTCACCGCCGCGACGAGAGCCTCGCCGACCGGGCGGTCGCCGCGGTGCAGCCAGGTCACCGAGACGCCGTCCGGCTCCACGAGCTTCTGCTCCTCCGAGGCGTCGGGCACCTCCACGAAGACGTGCGCCACCGCGCCCTCGGGCAGGTGCTCCAGGGACGCCGCGATCGCGGGCAGCGCGCTCTCGTCGCCCACCAGCAGATGCCAGTCGGCCGAGGCCTCCGGGACGTAACCCCCGCCGGGGCCCAGGAAGGTCACCTGGTCGCCGCGCTGCGCGCGTGCCGCCCAGGGGCCCGCCAGGCCCTCGTCGCCGTGCACCACGAAGTCGACGGCGAGCTCACGGGCGTCGGGGTCCCAGGAGCGCACGGTGTACGTCCGGGTGGTGGGCCACAGCTCGCGCGGGTACTCCTCGCGGATCCTGGCCATGTCGAAGGGGTGGCTGTAGTCCGCGCCCTCGGGGGCGAAGCACAGCTTGATGTAGTGGTCGGTGTACCCGGCGAGGGTGAAGCCGGCCAGGCCGTCGCCGCCGAGAATCACGCGCACCATGTGCGGGGTGATCTGCTCGGTGCGCAGGACCTGCGCCCCCTGCGCCTTCGGTGTCCGGCGTTGCGGCCGCTCTGCCACGGAGTGCTCCCTAGCTCTGGGCCCGGATGAGGCGGGCCCATATGAGGTTCTACGTACTTAGGCTTACCTAAGCTAGCATCTTCATGCCTGGAGCGTGAGGAGCAGGCGCTGCAGCGCGTTTCCGAGGCCCCATCGGTTCGCGAGGGCCTCCAGGGCAGCGGGATCGCGCGGTTCGCGGGGGAGCGCGGGGGTGAAGTCGGGCAGCGGCACGTCGTCGGCGACGCGGACGACCTTCGGGGCGACCGCCACATAGTCCCGGGCCTCGTCGAGCCGCTTGCGCTGGGACGGGGTCAGCCGGGCCCCGGGATCGTCCACCGCGGCCATGATGCCGGCCAGATCACCGAAGGTGTCCAGCAGCTTCGCCGCCGTCTTCTCGCCGATACCGGGGACCCCGGGCAGCCCGTCGCTCGGATCGCCGCGCAGCAGGGCCAGATCGACGTATCCGCTGCCGTCCACGCCGTACTTCCCCCGCAGCCAGGCCTCATCCGTGATCTGGAGCGTCCCCACGCCATTCAGCGGGTAGAGCACCCGCACCCGGCGGGCGTCGTCGACCAGCTGATACAGGTCGCGGTCCCCGGTCACGATGTCCACCGGGCCGGTGGCCCGCCCGGCCAGCGTGCCGATCACGTCGTCCGCCTCGTACGGCGCGACGCCCACCCGGGCGATCCCGAGCGCGTCCAGCACGGCCTCGATCACCGGGACCTGCGGGGAGAGGGTGTCGGGGACCTCCTCCTCGTCGGGGATGCCCTCGGTGGTCTCGACGGCCACCCGGTGCGCCTTGTAGGTCGGGATCAGGTCGACGCGCCACTGCGGGCGCCAGTCCGCGTCCATGCAGGCGACCAGGTCGTCGGGCCGGTGGTCCTGGACCAGCCTGGCGATGAAGTCGAGCAGTCCGCGCACGGCGTTGACCGGGGTGCCGTCCGGTGCGCGCACCGAGTCCGGGACGCCGAAATAGGCGCGGAAGTAGAGGGAGGCGGTGTCGAGGAGCATCAGGCGTCGCGTCACACCCCGATGATGCCGTACGCCTCCGACAGCCGGGCCGGGTGCGGCGCGTGGTTCCCGCGACAGCGGTTTCTTATGAGTGATCTGAATCACACACGTGTTTGGGTCGCGTAAGTGGGGGCAGGCGCGGCACCGGAGCGGACCACGTCCATTTTTCAACAAGATGCGCGTGCTCTGCGGACGGAATCCGCACCGCTCCACGGTCTGCCGAAGGGGGTGGCAGACCGTTTTCGGTTCAACGCGTGAGGTGTATGTGTCAAGGCTGCAAGCTGAGCACTTGTACAAAGTGTTCGGCAGACGACCCGATCAAGCCGTGCAGAAGCTCGAAGGCGGCACACACCGCGACGAGCTGCGCGCCGACGGAACGACCGCAGCGGTGATCGACGCCTCGTTCACCGTGGAACCTGGCCAGATCTTCGTCGTCATGGGACTCTCCGGTTCGGGGAAGTCCACACTGCTGCGGATGCTCAACGGCCTGCTGGAGCCCACCGCCGGCCGTGTGCTCTTCGACGGGCAGGACCTGACCGCCCTGAGCGCCCGTGACCTGCGCACCGTCCGCTCCAGGAAGATCAGCATGGTCTTCCAGCACTTCGCGCTCTTCCCCCACAGGAGCGTCCTGGAGAACGCCGCCTACGGCCTGGAGGTCCAGGGCGTCCCGCGCGCGGAGCGAGAGGCGCGCGCCTCCGAGGCGCTGGAGATGACCGGCCTCGCCGGCTGGGAGAAGTCCTGGCCCGACGAACTGTCCGGCGGTATGCAGCAGCGTGTGGGTCTGGCCCGCGCGCTCGCCACCGACGCCGACCTGCTCCTGATGGACGAGTCCTTCAGCGCGCTCGACCCGCTGATCCGGCGGGACATGCAGGACCAGCTCCTCGAACTGCAGAAGCGTCTGAAGAAGACGATCGTCTTCATCACGCACGACCTCAACGAGGCCATGCGTCTCGGCGACCGCATCGCCGTGATGCGGGACGGCGAGATCGTCCAGCAGGGCACCGCCGAGGACATCCTCGTCCGGCCGTCCAACGACTACGTCGCGTCCTTCATCCAGGACGTCGACCGCTCCCGGGTGCTCACCGCCGGTTCGATCATGGAGGCGCCCGCAGCGGGCAGCTCCGACGCCGAGCTGAAGGCCGAGGCACCCGCGACGGTGTCCGCCGAGACGCCCATCGCCGAGCTCTTCACCCCCTGCTCCACCAGCGGGGCGGCCGTCGCCGTCACCGGTGAGGACGGCAAGGTCATAGGTATGGTCCCGCGCGCCAGGCTGCTCGCCGCGCTCGGCGAGGAACCGCAGGTCGACAGCCGGGCCGACGCCCAGGTTCCGGCCCCGCGTGAGGTCAAGAAGGTGATCGCCGGTGCCTAGGTTCACCTTCGGCGCATGGGTCGAGGACGTGGTCGACTGGCTCCAGTCGAACCTCACCTGGATCTTCGACGCCATCAAGACCGTGCTGGGCGGGATGTACGACGGCGTCAACGCCGTGCTGAGCGGTGGCGAGCCGCTTCTGATGGCGGGCATCTTCGCCGTCCTGGCCTTCTGGCTGCGCGGGGTGGTACCCGCGGTGCTCACCTTCGTGGGGTTCGCGCTCATCGACTCCCTCGCCCTCTGGGACGAGGCGATGGCCACCCTCTCGCTGGTCGTCGTGGCCGCGGTCATCACGATCATCATCGCGGTGCCCATGGGTATCTGGGCGGCGCGCAACAACAGGGTCAGTGCCACGCTGCGGCCGGTGCTCGACGTCATGCAGACGATGCCCGCCTTCGTCTACCTGATCCCCGGCGTCATGTTCTTCGGCGTCGGCGTCACCCCCGGCGTGATCGCCACCATCGTCTTCGCGATGCCGCCCGGCGTCCGCATGACCGAGCTGGGCATCCGCCAGGTCGACGGCGAGCTGGTCGAGGCCGCCGCGGCCTTCGGAACCACGCCCAAGCACACCCTCACCCGGGTGCAGCTGCCCCTCGCCCTGCCGACGATCATGGCCGGGATCAACCAGGTCATCATGCTGTCCCTGTCGATGGTCGTCATCGGCGGCATGGCCGGCGCCGGCGGCCTCGGCGAGAAGGTCTACGCGGCCATCACCCAGCTCCAGGTCGGCCTCGCCGCCGAGAGCGGGATCGCCGTCGTCATCCTCGCCATGTACCTGGACCGGATGACCGGCGCGCTCAACGAGCGGGTCTCCCCGCTCGGCCGCCGTGCCGCCGCCAAGGTCGCCGCCGGTGCGCGTCGGCTCAAGTTCACGCACTACAAGCCGGGAACCGCCGTCGCGATGACCGGTGTCGTCGTCCTCGCGCTGGTCGCGGGCGGCCTCAACATCGCCGGTTCCGGCGACTCGAAGGCCGATCAGGCCGGCAGCGGGAACGTCGGCCAGGGCCAGAAGATCAACATGGGGTACATCCCCTGGGACGAGGGCATCGCCTCCACCTTCCTGTGGAAGGAGATCCTGGAGCAGCGCGGTTACGAGACCGGGATCACCCAGCTCGACGCCGGTCCGCTCTACTCCGGCGTCGCCCGCGGCGACATCGACTTCCAGACGGACTCCTGGCTGCCGACCACGCACAAGGACTACTGGGCCAAGTACAGCGACCAGCTGGACGACCTGGGCTCCTGGTACGGGCCGACCTCGCTGGAGCTGACGGTTCCGTCGTACGTCAAGGGCATCGACTCGCTCGATGACCTCAAGGGCCAGGGCAAGAAGTTCGACGGCAAGATCATCGGCATCGAGGCCAGCGCCGGGATGATGGGCACCCTGAACAAGAAGGTGCTCAAGGAGTACGGCCTGGAGGGCGAGTACGAGGTCGTCTCCTCCAGCACCTCCTCGATGCTCGCCGAGCTCAACGCCTCCATCAAGAAGAAGGAGCCGGTCGTGGTGACCCTGTGGTCGCCGCACTGGGCCTACGGCAAGCACGACCTGAAGAAGCTCAAGGACCCGAAGGGTGCCTGGGGCAAGGGCGAAGAGGTCCACACCGTCGCCCACAAGGGCTTCGCGAAGAAGGCTCCCGCCGTCGCCAAGTGGCTCAAGGACTTCAAGCTCAGCGAGAAGCAGCTCACGAGCCTGGAGAACGAGATCCAGAACGCCGGTCAGGGCCAGGAGCAGGACGGCGTCCGCGCCTGGCTGAAGAAGAACCCCGGCCTGGTCGACAAGCTGGCCCCGGTGCCGGGCGGCGCGGGTGGCTCGCAGCAGGGCAAGGACGCGGGCAAGACCGTCAACATGGGGTACTTCCCGTGGGACGAGGCCATCGCCTCCACCTACCTCTGGCAGAACATGCTGGAGGACCGGGGTTACAAGACGACGGTCAAGCAGCTCGACCCGGGACCGCTCTACACCGGTCTCGCACAGGGCCAGCTCGACGTCCAGTTCGACTCCTGGCTGCCGACGACGCACAAGGACTACTGGGACCGGTACAAGGAGAACCTCGTCGATCTCGGGTCCTGGTACGGGCCGACCTCGCTGGAGCTGACGGTTCCGTCGTACGTCAAGGGCATCGACTCGCTCGAGGACCTCAAGGGCCAGGGCAAGAAGTTCAACGGCAAGATCATCGGCATCGAGTCGAGCGCCGGGATGATGGGCACCCTGAACAAGAAGGTGCTCAAGGAGTACGGCCTCGAAGGTGAGTACGAGGTGGTCTCCTCCAGCACCTCGTCGATGCTGGCCGAGCTGAACCGGTCGATCAAGAAGAAGGAGCCGGTCGTGGTGACCCTGTGGTCGCCGCACTGGGCCTACGGCAAGCACGACCTGAAGAAGCTCGAGGACCCGAAGGGTGCCTGGGGCAAGGGCGAGCAGATCCACACGGTCGCCAAGAAGGACTTCGCCAAGGACTTCCCCGAGCTGACCGGCTGGCTGAAGGACTTCAAGCTCACCGAGGCGCAGCTGGCCTCGCTCGAGGTGGAGCTCCAGAAGGGCGGCGCCGGCAAGGAGAAGGAGTCCGCCCGCCGCTGGATGGACGCCAACCCGGACGTGGTGGCGAAGCTGGCGCCCGTCGGCAGCTGATCCGCTGGTCCACCCACGCGTCACCCTGAAGGGGACGGTCCCGGTCGCGAACCGGAGCCGTCCCCTTCAGGCTTGTCTGAGGGAGTCCCCCGAAGGTTCCCCGTCCGGCCCCGTCCGTCGGCTTCCCCTCCGTCTGCGCAAAGCACATGCGTAGGGTGCTGGCAACCGGGAGGATGGCGATCCGGGGAGGGAGCCGGACATGGACGACAAGGAAGCCCTTCGAGTGGGCGCGGCGGTCCGCCGACGCCGCAGGAGCCTCGGACTCACCCTGGCCGCGGTGGCCGGGCGCAGCGGCCTGTCCGTACCGTTCCTCAGCCAGATCGAGAACGAACGGGCCAGACCCAGCCCCCGCTCCCTGCACCGGGTGGCGGAGGCGCTGGAGACCACGACCGAGCGGCTGCGGGCCGCGGCGGACTCGGCACGTGCCGTGGACGTCGTACGGGCGGACGACGAGGACGGCGTACGCAGGCTGGTGCGCGGACGGCACCAGCTGAGCGCGCTGGAGTTCATCGGCGAGCAGGACCTGGGGCGTGAGTTCCAGCACCGCAACGACGAGGTGATGTACGTCGTGGAGGGCGCCGTCGAGGTCGAGGCCGAGGGCCGGGCCCACCGGCTGGGCCGGGGCGACGCCCTCTTCCTCTCGGGCGGGGTGCGGCACAGGTGGCGGGCGACCGTGCCGGACACCCGGCTGTTGGTCGTCTCGGTCGCCGAGCACATCGACGCGACGTACGACTCGCGCCGCTGACGGGGGAGTGAGTGAGGATGCGTGTCGTCTCCCTCGTCCCGTCGCTCACCGAGGCCGTCGCCGTCACCGCTCCCGGCCTGCTCGTCGGTGTCACCGACTGGTGCACCCGTCCCGCGGGGCTGACCGCCGCCCGGATCGGCGGCACGAAGAACCCCGACACCGCCGCCGTGGCAGCCCTGCGCCCCGACCTCGTCATCGCCAACGAGGAGGAGAACCGGGAGGCGGACCTGGCCGCACTGCGGGAGGCTGGGCTGAACGTCCTGGTCACCGAGGTCCGCACCCTCGACCAGGCCTTCGCCGAGCTGGAACGGGTCCTCACCGCCTGCGGGCTGCCCAGGCCGCCGTGGCTGGAGGAGTCCCGGACCGCCTGGTCGGCGCTGCCGCCCGCCCCCGCCCCGCGCCCCGCGATCGTGCCGGTCTGGCGCAGGCCCTGGATGGTCCTGGGCCGCGACACCTTCGCCGGTGACCTGCTGGCCCGCCTCGGGGTGCGGAACGTGTACGCCGGCCACCAGGACCGCTACCCCCGCGTCCCCCTGGCCGAGCTGAACGCGTCCGGCGCCGAGCTGGTCGTACTGCCCGACGAGCCGTACCGCTTCACCGCCGCCGACGGGCCCGAGGCCTTCCCCGGCATG
Organism: Streptomyces sp. QL37; assembly: GCF_002941025.1. NCBI lineage: Bacteria > Bacillati > Actinomycetota > Actinomycetes > Kitasatosporales > Streptomycetaceae > Streptomyces > Streptomyces sp. QL37. The sequence continues at coordinate 7,179,437 of NZ_PTJS01000001.1, forward strand.
CCCGCCGCGCTCGTCGACGGGCGTCACCTCACGTGGTACGGACCGTCGCTGGCCGAAGCGGCCGGGGCGCTGCGAGCAGCGCTCCGCTGAAGAGCCCGCCCAGCGTCCGCGCGCCGGCGACCGCCCAGGCGGTCACCAGCAGCGCGTAGAGCGCCACGGCCAGCCAGGTGAACGCGTCCAGCCCGGTGTGCCGCGCCAGTCCCGCCGCGCCGGTGACGCACGTGCCGACCGGGAAGGTGAAGCCCCACCACGTCATCGTGAACCCCATGCCGCGCCGCATCGCGCGCACCACCAGAGCGACGGACAGGGCCAGCCACAGCAGGGCGAACCCCATCACGGGCACTCCGTACAGGACGGCGAACGCGCCGAACGCCGAAACGTAGGGCGCCCCGATCGCGCCCGGTGCCACATCGGCCAGCTGGTTGACGGCGGTCGTGGACTGGCCGAGCGGCCCGAGCACCAGGAACAGCGTCGGGGTCAGCGCGAGCGGCGGCGGGCCCTGGTGGACCAGGCGCGCGAAGACGAGCGGAACGACCACCAGGGTCGCCAGCAGGGACAGCCCGAACATCGCGTAGCAGGCCAGCAGGAGTGCCTCGCGCGCCTGGCCGGGGGCCAGCTCGGGGACCAGCAGCGGCCCTACGGCGGCCGAGACCATCGGGGCCACCAGAGGCAGCAGCCAGACCGGCGACGCGGTGCCCGGGGCAGGCCGGTGGCGTACGACCATGAGGTACGGGATCGCCACCGCGGCGGCGAGTCCGGCGACCGTGCCCGCTGTGAAGAGCAGCGCGTCCACGGCGACGGCGGCGGGATGCCCGATGACGTCCTGCCCCACCAGGAGGGTGCCCGCGCCGACGGCGAGCAGCGCCATGGACAGACAGCCGTGGAACGGGGCGACGGCGGGATCCAGCAGGTGGGCGCGGGCCTGGTCCCGGTGCAGCATCCAGTGCCCGGCCCGTGCGGCCAGCACCACGGTCAGCGCCACGGCGGACAGGGCCCACACCACGACGCAGGCGGTCCGCAGGCCCGGCACGTGCACGGGCAGCGCGGCGCCCGCCGTCGCGACGACGGCGGTCCCCATCACCGTCGCGTACCAGTTGGGGCCGAGGTGCCGCAGGGCCGGGAGCCGGGGGGCGACGGGGCGGGAGGGGGGTGTCCCGGTCTTGGTCTGCGGAAAGATGGCCATGCCACGATTCTCACCGGGCGGACCGCCGCCCACCAGGGAGCGCGGGGCTATGAGGTCATAGGCTGGGCTTATGTCCAGTCCTCCGTCCACGCCCTCCTCCCTGCCCCACCGGGTCCCCGACCTGGGAGCCATGGTGCTGCTGATAGCCGTCGCGCGGCACGGGAGTCTGGGCAGGGCGGCACGGGACGTCGGCATCAGCCAGCCCGCCGCCTCGGGCCGCATCCGGTCGATGGAGCGGCAGCTGGGCGTCGCACTCCTGGACCGCTCACCGCGCGGTTCCCGGCTGACCGACGCGGGCGCCCTCGTCACCGACTGGGCGCGCAGGGTCGTCGAGGCGGCAGAGGCGTTCGACGCGGGTGCCCAGGCGCTGCGGGACCGGCGCGACTCCCGGCTGCGGGTCGCCGCGAGCATGACCATCGCGGAGTACCTGCTGCCGGGCTGGCTGATCGCGCTGCGGGCGGGGCTCCCCGACACGGCGGTGTCCCTGCTCGCGGGGAACTCGGCCGCCGTCGCCCGGCGGCTGCTCGCGGGCGAGGCCGACCTGGGCTTCGTCGAGGGGCTGTCCGTGCCGGAAGGCCTCGACGGCACCGTCGTCGCACACGACCGCCTCGTCGTGGTGGTGGCCCCGTCCCATCCCTGGGCCCGCCGGCGCACGCAGCTGACTCCCCGGGAGCTCGCGGCGACGCCGCTGATCCTGCGGGAACACGGTTCGGGTACCCGCCAGGTCCTGGACGCCGCGCTCGCCGTGCACGGGGGACTGGCGCGCCCCCTGCTGGAGCTCTCCTCGACCACCGCGGTGAAGGGGGCCGCGGAGAGCGGCGCCGGCCCCTGCGTACTCAGCGAGCTCGCGCTCGACGAGGAGCTCTCCGCGCGGCGGCTGGTCAAGGTGCCGGTCGCCGGTGTCCGGCTGCGCCGTCAGCTGCGCGCGGTCTGGCCCGCCGGCCACCGGCCCACCGGGCCGGCGCGCGACCTGCTCTCCCTGACCGCCCGCGAGGCACGGGAGCCCTGACGGCCCCGGGCGCGGGAATCCCGCTCGTCCGGCGCCGGGGCGTCGGGCGGAGGCGCCGGGGTCTCAGGCGGAGGGTACGGCCGCCTCCTCCCGGGCCGCCGCCACCAGGGCCCGCATGATCCGCAGGTCGTCGCCCATCTCCGGGTGCCACTGGACCCCGAGCACCCACCGGTCGCCCGGCAGCTCGACCGCCTCCACCGTGCCGTCCGCCGCGTGTGCGGAGGCGACCAGACCCGGCGCGAGCCGGTCCACGGCCTGGTGGTGGTACGTGGGTACGGACGCCTCCTCGGGCACGAGCGAGGCGTACAGCGTCCCCGGGACCGGCGTCACCAGGTGCTCGCCGAGGACGCCGGCCTTGCCGAACGGGCCCGCGTGGCCGTCCAGATGCTGGGTCAGCGTGCCGCCCAGCGCCACGTTGAGCAGCTGCATGCCCCGGCAGATCCCGAGCACCGGAGTGCCGGCCTCCCTCGCCGCGCGGAGCAGGGCCACTTCCCAGGTGTCGCGCTCATGGGCCGGCGGTCCCGTCCTGAAGTCGCGCTCCGCGCCGTACAGTCCGGGTTCGACGTCGGGGCCGCCCGCGATCACGAGGCCGTCCACCCTGGCCACGACGGCCGCAGCCTTCGACGGGTCGTCGGGCGGCAGCAGCGCGGCGATTCCGCCGGAGCGCTGGACGAGGGCGGGGTAGGCGGCGGGAAGCAGCGCCGCGGGAAGTTCCCAGACGCCCCAGCGAGCCGCCGGCTCCAGATAGGTCGTGACGCCGATGAGCGGTTCGTGCATGGTGCGGTCCCTCCGGCGGCCGGTCTGTCGGCCGGCCCGGTGCAATGGTGTTGCGGCATACCTTTGTTCGTACGGAGCCGCCACGCAAGAGCAGTGATCCGGAAGGGCGGGATCAAGCCAGGAAGCCGCGGAGCAGCGCGGCGGTCCCCGCGCAGTGCTCGCGCATCACCGCCCGCGCGCCGGCCTCGTCGCCGTCGAGCACCGCGCCGACGAGGGCCGTGTGCTGATGCTGCGAATGTTCGAGGTTCCGTACCAGCAGGGGGAGGCAGTCCAGCAGGTCGTTGACGCTCGCCCTCACAGCCGCGTACCGGGCGGCGAGGGAGGGTGAGCCGGAGAGCTCGGCCAGCGTCAGATGGAAAAGGGTGTCGATCCTGCGGTAGTCGGGCAGAGGTGCCTCGTGTGTCGCCGCCAGAGCCGTACGCAGCCGCTCCGCCCCCTCCTCGTCGAGGCCGCGCGACGCGCAGAGCCCGGCCGCCCCCGACTCCAGGACCTCGCGGAAGAGCAGGACGTCCTCGAGGTCGACGTCCGCCACCCGGCGGCGCAGCTCGTCACCGTCGGCCGGGCCGGTGCGGGGGAGCACGAACGTACCGCCGTACCGGCCGCGCCGGGCCTCGATCAGGCCCTGGTCCTGGAGCACCTTCAGCACCTCGCGCAGGGTGACACGGCTGATACCGAGGAGCCCGGCCAGCTCGCGCTCGGCCGGCAGCCGCCCGCCGCCGGGCACCAGGCCGAGCCGGACCACCTGGAGGATCTGCTCCAAGGCCTCCTCGAAGCCGTTGCCCGCGCGGACCGGCCGCAGCGCGGGCAGCAGCCGGCCGGAGGCCTCGGGTTCCCCGGTCTCTTCCGCCACGTCCCGATTCCCTTCCCCCCAATGGTTTTCTCCCATACCTTAAGCCTTCCGGCTGACCGAACGAGGAGCGTCCCGTGGCAGACCGAAAACCCCCGCTGGGGACCGACGAGCTGCGTGTGCTCGTGGAACGCGGTGAGATCGACACCGTGGTCCTCGCCTTCCCCGACATGCAGGGCAGGCTGCAGGGCAAACGGTTCGCGGCGTCCTTCTTCCTCGACGAGGTGCTGGAGCACGGCACGGAGGGCTGCAACTACCTCCTCGCCGTCGACACGGACATGAACACCGTCGACGGCTTCGCGATGTCCTCCTGGTCCAACGGCTACGGCGACTTCGCGATGCGCCCCGACCTCACGACCCTGCGCCTGATCCCCTGGCACGAGGGAACCGCCCTGGTCATGGCCGATCTCTCCTGGGACGACGGCTCGCCGGTCGTCGCCGCGCCCCGCCAGATCCTCCGGCGGCAGCTGGAGAGGCTCGCCGCACACGGACTGACCGCCCACGTCGGCACGGAACTCGAATTCATCGTCTTCAAGGACACCTACGAGGAGGCGTGGGACCGCGACTACCGCGGCCTCACCCCGGCGAACCAGTACAACATCGACTACTCGGTCCTCGGCACGGGCCGCGTCGAACCGCTGCTGCGCCGCATCCGCAACGAGATGGCGGCCGCCGGGCTGACCGTCGAGTCCGCCAAGGGCGAGTGCAACCCCGGCCAGCACGAGATCGTCTTCCGCTACGACGAGGCCCTCGTCACCTGCGACCAGCACGCCGTCTACAAGACGGGCTCCAAGGAGATCGCGGCCCAGGAGGGCGTCTCGCTCACCTTCATGGCCAAGTTCAACGAGCGCGAGGGCAACTCCTGCCACATCCACCTCTCGCTCCAGGACGCCGGAGGACACAGCGTCATGGCGGGCGAGGACGGCACGATGTCGCCCGTGATGCGGCACTTCCTCGCCGGCCAGCTCGCGGCCCTGCGCGACTTCTCCCTGCTGTACGCGCCGAACATCAACTCCTACAAGCGTTTCCAGCCCGGCTCCTTCGCCCCGACCGCCGTCGCCTGGGGCCACGACAACCGCACCTGCGCCCTGCGCGTCGTCGGCCACGGCCGCTCGATGCGCTTCGAGAACCGGCTGCCCGGCGGTGACGTCAACCCGTACCTGGCGGTCGCCGGCCTCGTCGCCGCCGGACTCCACGGCATCGAGAACGAACTGGAACTCCCCGACGCCTGCGAGGGAAACGCCTACACCGCCGGATACGACCAGGTCCCCACCACGCTCCGCGAGGCCGCCGCACTCTGGGAGGACAGCGAGGTGGCCCGGGAGGCCTTCGGCGACGACGTCGTCGCGCACTACCGCAACACGGCGCGCGTCGAACTGGAGGCCTTCGACGCAGCGGTGACCGACTGGGAGCTCCGCCGCTCCTTCGAACGTCTGTGAGGCACCCCGTGAACCACGAACACCGCGTCCTGAACCCGGCGACCGAGGAGCTCGTCGCCACCGTCCCCGCCACCACCGCCGCCGAGGTGGACGCCGCCGTCACCCGGGCCGCGGCCGCCCAGCGCGCCTGGGCGGCCCTGGCGCCCGGCGACCGCGCCCGGCTGCTGCGCCGCTTCGCCGTCGTCGTCGACGAACACGCCGAGGAACTGGCCCTGCTGGAGGTCACCGAAGCGGGCCACACCGTGGGCAACGCACGCTGGGAGGCCGCCAACGTCCGGGACCTGCTGGACTACGCGGCCGGGGGAGTGGAACGCCTGACGGGGCGCCAGATCCCCGTACCGGGCGGGATCGACCTCACGTTCCTCGAACCGCTGGGCGTCGTCGGAGTGATCGCCCCGTGGAACTTCCCCATGCCGATCGCGGCCTGGGGTACCGCCCCCGCCCTCGCCGCCGGAAACGCCGTCCTCCTCAAACCGGCCGAGACCACCCCGCTCACCGCCCTCCGGCTGGCCCGGCTCGCTCTCGACGCCGGCCTCCCCGAACACCTCTTCCAGGTCCTGCCCGGCGCCGGCGACGTGGCGGGCAACGCACTCGTCGAACACCCGGGTGTGGCCAAGATCGTCTTCACCGGGTCGGCCCGCGTCGGCAAGCGGATCATGGCCGGATGCGCGGACCGGGTGAAGCGGCTGACCCTCGAACTCGGAGGCAAGAGCCCCAACATCGTCTTCGCCGACGCCGACATCGAGGCCGCCGCGGCCGCCGCGCCCATGTCCTTCCTGGACAACGCGGGCCAGGACTGCTGTGCCCGCAGCCGCATCCTGGTCCAGCGGTCGGCCTACGACCGCTTCCTGGAACTCCTCGTCCCGGCCGTCGCCTCCGTCGTCGTGGGAGACCCGTCGGACGAGAAGACGGATATGGGACCGCTGATCTCCCGGACCCAGCTGGAGCGCGTCCGCGCGTACGTACCCCCGGGCGCGGACGGCATCCGGGGCGGCGCGCCCACCGGCCCGGGCTTCTGGTTCCCCCCGACCGTCCTCACCGGGATCGCCCCCGACGCCCCCGTGGCCACCGAAGAGGTCTTCGGGCCGGTCGCCGTCGTCCTGCCCTTCGACGACGAGGACGACGCCGTCCGGCTGGCCGACGCCACCGAACACGGCCTGGCCGGCTCCATCTGGACCCGCGACGTGGGCCGCGCCCTGCGGGTCTCCCGGGCGGTCCGGGCCGGGAACCTCTCCGTCAACTCCCACTCCGCCGTCCGCTACTGGACCCCGTTCGGCGGGTACAAACAGTCCGGGCTCGGCCGTGAACTGGGGCCAGACGCCCTCACGGCCTTCACCGAAACCAAGAACGTCTTCATCGGCACGGAGGCCTGAACACACATGACCACCGACACGGGGAACATCTGCCGCCGCCTGACCGGCCGCACCGCCGTCATCACCGGGGCCGGCAGCGGCATCGGCCTCGCCACCGCCCGCAGGCTGGCGTCGGAAGGGGCGCACGTCGTCTGCGGCGACATCGACGAGAGCGCGGGCAGGGCCGCCGCGAAGGAGGCGGGAGGCACCTTCGTACGCGTCGACGTCACCGACCCCGACCAGGTCGAGGCACTCTTCGCCGCGGCTGACGACACCTACGGCTCCGTCGACATCGCCTTCAACAACGCGGGCATCTCGCCGCCCGACGACGACTCGATCCTCACCACCGGTCTCGAGGCCTGGAAACGCGTCCAGGACGTCAACCTCACCTCCGTCTACCTCTGCTGCAAGGCCGCACTCCCCTACATGAGGCGCCAGGGCCGCGGTTCGATCATCAACACCGCGTCCTTCGTGGCCCGGATGGGCGCGGCGACCTCCCAGATCTCGTACACCGCGTCCAAGGGCGGCGTCCTCGCCCTGTCCCGCGAACTCGGGGTGCAGTTCGCCCGCGAGGGGATCCGGGTCAACGCCCTCTGCCCCGGACCGGTCAACACCCCCCTGCTCCAGGAGCTGTTCGCCACCGACCCGGAGCGTGCCGCCCGCAGGCTCGTCCACATCCCGCTCGGCCGGTTCGCCGAGGCCACGGAGATCGCCGCCGCCGTCGCCTTCCTCGCGAGCGACGACTCCTCGTTCGTCAACGCCACCGACTTCCTCGTCGACGGCGGGATCTCGGGGGCGTACGTGACCCCGCTCGACTGACACTTCCAGGGTGGCGACATGAACAACGCGACTCCGCCCGGCTGGTACCCGGACGTGAACGTGCCCGGCACCGAGCGGTGGTGGGACGGCACCGCCTGGACCGGCCACACCCGCTCGACCGCCGTCACCCGGCCGCTCGCGGTCCAGCCGCGGGCCGCACCCCGGGGATCCGGCGCCACCAGGGCCGTCGCCATGACCGTGGCGGGCCTGCTCGTCGCCGCCGCCGTCGTCACCGGCTTCGTGGTGCTGGGCGAGGACGGCGGCACGGAGCCGACGTCCTCGCCCCGCACCGGCGCGCCGCCCACCGCCACGGACAGCGCGAGCGCGCCCGGCCCGACGCCCGCCGAGGGCCCGGACGACGACCCCGCGGTGCTGGTCGACCAGCTCAACGGGGTCACGCTTCCCGTCCCCGACGGCTGGGAGAAGCCGGAGAACACCCTCGACGACGCCTCGACGATGCGTACGGTCGGCTCCTACACCTGCCCCGGCGACTCGGGGAGCTTCTGCTACCACGGCACGGTCACGGTCCGGACCGCGAGCGGGACCGACCTCACGGACATGAGGGCGCTGGCCGAGGAGGACATCGGGACGGCGGCCGACCGCGCCTACGGCAAGGACATCGTCGGCGACCGCATCCACGGGGGCATCAGGTCCCACAAGGACCTGGCGTCCAGGTCCGTGACCGTGGCGGGGCGTACCGGACACCTGGTGCGCCGACAGGTCACCACGGGCAAGGGCCCCGGCGGCTACGTGCAGTCCCTCGTCTTCCCCTCCGCGGTGGGCAGCGAGACGCCGGTCATCGTGCGCTTCGCGTTCGACGCGGGCCGGGGCGACCTGCCTCTCTCCCTCATGGACACCATCACCCGGGGCATCCGCCCGATCGGCGACGCCACCGGCGGCGGCGTGGGAAGCACCGTCGGGCCCTGAGCGGCGTACTACAGGAAGGTGCGGCCCTCACCGCGGTACGTCGGCACGGTGGCCGTGATCCGGTCGCCCTCGATCAGCCGCAGTTCGTCGAAGCGCTCGCACAGCTCGCCCGCCTTGGCGTGCCGGAACCACACCTTGTCCCCGATCAGCAGGTCGTCCGCCGGAGCGCCGAGCAGCGGAGTCTGGACCTCGCCCGGGCCCTCCTGCGGGTCGTACCGAAGCCCTTCGGGCAGATACGGCACCGGCAGCCGGTCCGCGCCCGCAGCCCCGGACGCCGGGTAGCCGCCGCCGAGCACCGTCACCACGCCCACGCCCGGCCGCCGCACCACGGGCTGAGCGAACAGCGCCGCCGGACGGCCCCTGAACGACGTGTAGTTGTCGAACAGCCTCGGTACATAGAGACCCGAGCCCGCCGCGATCTCCGTCACCGCGGGCTCGGCGGCGGTGTGCTGCACGCTGCCGGTGCCGCCGCCGTTCACGAACTCCAGGCCGGGTGCCACCGCGCGGACCGCCCGCACGACCTCCGCGCGGCGGGCCGCCAGCTCCTTGCGGGCCGCCGTCTGCATCAGCCGGACCGCGCGCGAACGCAGCGGCCGGCCGGCGACCGAGTCGCCCACACCGGCGACGTGGCCCTCGTACGCCATCAGACCCACCAGCCGGAAGCCGGGCCTGCGGTCCACCGAGCGGGCCAGCTCGGCCAGTTGGGCGGGGGAGCGGAGAGGGGAGCGCAGAGCGCCGATCCTGACCCGGCCGCCGAGCAGCCGCAGCGAGGTGTCCAGCTCCAGGCAGACCCGGATCTCCTCGGTGCCGCCCGCCCGCGCCGCGTCGATCAGCTCCAGCTGCGCGTGATCGTCCACCATCACCGTCACGGCGGCCGCGAGCTTCGGATCGGCCGCCAGTTCGGCGTACGCGGACCGGTCGGCCGACGGATAGGCCAGCAGTACGTCGTCGAATCCGGCGCGGGCCAGCCACAGCGACTCCGCGAGCGTGAACGACATGATCCCCGCGAAGCCGGGACGCGCGAGCACCCGCTCCAGAAGGGCTCGGCAGCGTACGGACTTGCTCGCCACCCGGACGGGCTTCCCGGCAGCCCGGCGCACCAGGTCGTCGGCGTTGGCGTCGAAGGCATCGAGGTCGACGACGGCCACCGGGGCGTCCAGATGGGCGGTGGCCCTGTTGTAGCGGCTCCGGTCAGCGGTGCGGGCAGTCATGGCCCGCAGCTTGCCAGACGGCCGTACCACTGGGTAGGGGACGTTCGGTGCAGATCGTCCCGCACGCTCCGTCCCGTTCCCACGGGGCGCCGTCCACCCCGTAGAGTGACCGTCACACGATCGACCGACGGGCCCGTGCGCAACGGCGGTCCGTGGGCGGTGCGGGGACGTGGACCAGGGGGGCGGATGAGTACCGAGGCGCAGCGCGCTCCAGTGCCGCCCCGCCCGACCACCCCTCCGCACGTACCCGGCACCGCGTCCGTGCCGCCGGTCCCGCCGGAGCCCGCACCGCCGGCCCCCGGACCCCCGGCCCCGCCCGGCGCCTACTACGCGTACGCCGAGACACCCGCCGAGACCACCACCCGGCTCCGCCCGGTCAAGGCCGGGAACCCGTTCAGGACCGCGGCTGCCGCGGTGTGCGCCGTGCTCGGCCTCGGGCTCATCGGCGGCGCGATCACCGGCAGTTGGCTCACCGGCGACTCCGCCGCCGAGCCCGGCGCCGGGAGCGCGTACGCCGTGGGTCGCTCGGTCTGGCACAGCGTGCCCGTCGAGACCCTCTTCCCGGCCACCCTCAAGGGCGGCGGCGCGGGCCCCGGAGCCACCGACCGCGTCTGGACCAGGGTCGCCGTCGCGAGCGACAGCGGCTGCGGTCCTGGCCTGGACCCGCTGCTGCTCCAGGCGATCCGCCCCGTCGGCTGCGAACGCCTGGTGCGCGCCACCTACACGGACGCCACGCGCAGCAGCGTCACGACCGTCGGCATCGTCTTCACCGAGGGCGACACCGACGCCATGCGCGCGCTCGACATCCGGTTCACCACCCAGCGTCTCGCAGGCCGCTCCGACCTGATGCCCCGTACCTACCCGGTCAAGGGCACCGTCGCCGCGGGCTTCGGTGACCGGCAGCGCGCCAGCTGGACGGTCCATGTCCTGACCGAGCTGCCCGCCGTCGTGTTCGCCGTGTCCGGCTTCGCCGACGGGCGCCCGGTCGCCGAGCCGCAGCCCGCCGCCGAGGCCATGGCCGCCGACGCCACGACCGCCCCGGCCCAGGCAGGGCTCGGCCACGAGGCGAAGGGCGTCGCCGACCGGGTCGAGCGCACCCTGCGCAGGACCGTCACCGACCTCACGGAGCAGCCGGAATGACCCGTCCCCGCCGGCTGCGGGCGCTCGCCGCCGTGGCCACGGCCACCGCCTTCGCGCTGCTGCCCGCCGTGCCCGCCCGGGCGGACGCCATCCGGGACCAGCAGTGGGGCCTGGAGGCCCTCCACACCGGAACGGCGTGGCAGACCACCAAGGGCAAGGGCATCACGGTCGCGGTCCTGGACACCGGGGTCGACGACGACCACCCCGACCTCGCCGGGCAGGTGCTTCCGGGCAAGGACCTCATCGGCTTCGGGGCCGAACCCGGCGACCGCTCCTGGGCCCTGCACGGCACCGCCATGGCCGGCATCATCGCGGGCCGCGGGAACGGCCCCGGCCGGGAGGACGGCGTGCTCGGCGTCGCCCCGGAAGCGAAGATCCTGCCCGTGCGGGTGATCCTGGAATCCGGCGACCCGTCGCGCGCCAAGGCCCGCGAGTCACGCGGGACCGCGCTCGCCGACGGCATCCGCTGGGCGGCCGACCACGGTGCCGACGTCATCAACCTCTCCCTCGGCGACGACAGCGAGTCGGCCCACCCGGAGCCCGGCGAGGACGCCGCCGTGCAGTACGCCCTGGGCAAGGGCGTCGCCGTCGTCGCCTCCGCGGGCAACAGCGGGGAGAAGGGCGACCGGATCTCCTACCCCGCCGCCTACCCCGGTGTGATCGCCGCGGCGGCCGTGGACGAGTACGGCACGCACGCCGCGTTCTCCACCCGCCGCTGGTACGCCACCGTCAGCGCGCCCGGCGTCGACATCGTCGTGGCCAACCCCGACCGGCACTACTACATCGAGTGGGGCACGTCCGCCGCGTCGGCGTTCGTCTCCGGAGCCGTGGCCCTCGTGCGCGCCGCGCACCCCGGCCTCTCTCCGGCACAGATCAAGACCCTGATCACCGACACCGCCGGCAACGCACCCTCCGGCGGCCGCGACGACGCCAGGGGCTACGGCATGGTCGACCCCGCCGCGGCGATCGAGGCGGGGGCGAAGCTGCGCCCCGAGGAGCTGAGCGCCCGGTCCGCGAAGGCCGGCTACCGCAAGGAGTACTTCGGGTCCGGCCCCGCCCCGCAGGGTGGTGACCGGGACCCCGCGGGCTGGCTGGCACCCGCTGCGGGCGGCCTCGGAGCCGTGCTGCTCGCCCTGGCCGTCGTGCTGTGGCGCGGCAGGGGAGCCGGCGGCCGAGCAGCGTCGCCCGTGCACGACCCGTTCCCCACCCGCCCCCTCCGCTGAGCGGACCGGCCTCAACCCGGTCCGGCCACCGCACCGGTCACGCCCACCGCGGCCTTCGCGACGGACTCCACGAGAGCGATGCCCGCCTCCTTCGTGGCGTGCCCGCGCGACAGCACCGCCACCAGCACGGTGTGCCCGCCGCTCTCCACCCGCCCGATGCTGTTGACGTCCCACAGCCCGGTCGTCGTCCGGGGCATCCAGCCGTTCTTCAGCACGGCGTCGGTGCCCGCCGCGGACACCCCCCACCGCTGGTCCGCCTCGACCTGTCCCATCAGCTCCGTGACGTACGCCCGCGAGGCCGCCGACAGCTCCGAATCCGCCCCGGACACCGCCTCCAGCAGCCGCACCTGGTCGGCGGCCGTGGTCTGGGTCAGCCCCCACGCGTGGGCCGCCTCCGTCCCGGTCAGCCCCAGCCGTTGGTTGGCCGCGTCGAGGGCCTCCTCCCCGCCGATCACCTTGAGCAGCTCGGTGGCCGAGGTGTTGTCGCTGCGCCGGATCATGGCCTCCGCGTACGCCTGTTCGGCGCCGTTCAGCTCCCGGTCCTCGTCCTGCGCCTTGAGCAGCAGCGCCGCCAGGATGTCGACCTTCACGATGCTGGCGGCGTCGTACGCCCCGTCCCCGTACACGGCTCTCGCGCCGCTCTCCGTGTCCAGCACGGCCACCGACATGTCGGCGCCGTCCGCCAGGGGCGCCAGCGCCTCGGCCAGCTCCGCGTCGAGATCCACCTCGGACTCCTCGCTCCGGCCTGCCGTGGCCGGCGGGCTCGGGGCGGACGATACGGCGGCCACGGCCGCGTGCGCGTCATCCGGGGAGTGAGCCACGAGATACGCACCTCCCGCGGCCGAACCGGCCAGCAGCACGACGGCGGCGGACACAAGGCCGGACAGCGCGGGCCTGCGCGTTCTGTGACGGGGCATGGCCCGGAGGCCAGGGAGCCCGGCCGGCAGCAGCCTGTGCCCCACCTGTCGCCCGGATGGGAGAGCCGACCCACTACGCTCCTCGTGTGGCGCTCAAGAACATCCCGGACCCCGGTTTCTCCGACGACGACGGCACTGCCTCGCCCGAACTGACGGCAGCCCTCGCGGCGTGGGCCGACGACAGGACGGCGATCGGCCCGGTCCTCGCGGCGCTCCGCGGCGCCCGGCTGCTCGTGCCGGTCGTCGCCGTCCTCGGCGAGGTCGAGGAGGACGAGAACGGTCTGCGCCGCGAGAAGACCAGCGACATGGCGGTGCCGACCCTGCAGGCCGGGGACCGGCGCGCGCTGCCCGCCTTCACCTCCACCGCGTCCCTGGCCCGCTGGGACCCGCAGGCGCGCCCCGTCGCCGTGCCCCTGCACCAGGCGCTGCAAGCCGCCGCGCACGAGAAGGCCGACACCGTGGTCCTCGATCTCGCGGGGCCCGTCGCCTTCGAGCTGACCGGCCCGGCGCTGCTCGCTCTGGCGGAGAACCGCACCAGTACGGACCCGCTCGACGACCCCGCCGTCGTCGCCGCGGTGCGGGACGCGGTCGCCGCCGAGCCCGCGGTGCTGCGCGCCCACCTCGGCCCCGGCCGGGCCGACGGCACCCTCGCCCTGGTCCTCTCCCCGGACGCCGTGGTCGGCGACGCCGCGCGCCGGGTCGCCGACGCGCTGTCGGCCAGCGAGGTGCTGCGCGCCCGGCTGGTGCGCGGGATCGACCTGGCGCTGCTGCCGGCCGACGCCGACGCCCCGGGCGAGCCGCTGTTCAGCCGCTGACGCACGAGAGCCCGCCGCCTGGGACGGGCGACGGGCTCAAGAGGTGCGGGGGTGACTAGCCGTAGACGGGACCGGTGTACTTCTCGCCCGGCCCCCGGCCCGGCTCGTCCGGCACGAGCGAGGCCTCCCGGAAGGCCAGCTGGAGCGACTTCAGGCCGTCGCGCAGCGGCGAGGCGTGGAAGGTGCTGATCTCGGTGGCGCTCGCGTCGAGCAGCCCGGCCAGCGCATGGACCAGCTTGCGCGCCTCGTCCAGGTCCTTGTGCTGCTCGCCCTCCTCGGTCAGGCCGAGCTTCACGGCTGCCGCGCTCATCAGATTGACGGCGACGGTCACGATCACCTCGACCGCGGGAACCTCCGCGATGTCGCGGGCCATGTCGTCGAAGCCGGGGTTCTCGGTGCTGGGAGTGGTCGCGTCGCTCATGCCCCACACGATAAGGCCAGGCGGTGCGTGCCCTTCCTGCGGGAGCGTTGTGAGACACGGGATTAGCGCACGCGGGGGCGGGCTGCTAACCTTGTGTAACGACCGGCCGGACATCTATGTGTCTGGCCCACAAGTGGAGGCTCCGATCTCCCACCTGACCGTCCTCCGGGACGGCGGGTCACCGGTCAGGTGGCAGCCATCGTTCCGTACGGACGATGGGGCCGCCCGATTGCGCCCCGCGGTTGCACGCGACGGTGTTCCGGTATTTCCAGGAGCCCCGCCTGTGTCCCGTCCGGGGCATTTCTGCTTTTCCGGCTCGGTTGGTCATACATAAGACGTTACGCGGCTGTCCGCCAGGCGGTCGCGTGGTGCTACCGAGGAGGATCCATCAGCGCCGAGCCCCGCATCAACGACCGGATTCGCGTTCCCGAGGTGCGACTTGTCGGTCCCAGCGGCGAGCAGGTCGGGATTGTTCCGCTTGCCAAGGCCCTGGAGCTCGCACAGGAGTACGACCTCGACCTGGTCGAGGTGGCGGCGACAGCCCGTCCCCCCGTGTGCAAGCTCATGGACTACGGGAAGTTCAAGTACGAGTCGGCCATGAAGGCCCGTGAGGCGCGCAAGAACCAGGCGCACACGGTCATCAAGGAAATGAAGCTCCGGCCGAAGATCGACCCGCACGACTACGACACCAAGAAGGGTCACGTCGTCCGGTTCCTCAAGCAGGGGGACAAGGTCAAGATCACGATCATGTTCCGCGGTCGTGAGCAGTCCCGCCCCGAGCTGGGCTTCCGGCTGCTCCAGCGTCTCGCTTCGGACGTCGAGGACCTCGGGTTCATCGAGTCCAACCCGAAGCAGGACGGCCGGAACATGATCATGGTTCTGGGCCCGCACAAGAAGAAGACCGAAGCCATGGCCGAAGCCCGTGAGGCCCAGGCCGCCCGCAAGGCGGAGCGTCAGGGATCCACCCCCGACGCCGAGTCCGAGGGTGACACCGCTGAGGCCCCGGCCGCAGCGGCCGAGGCTCCGGCCGAGACACCTTCCGAGGCGTGACCTCCGGGGGTCGCCACCCAGGCGCCCCCGGGTCCCTCGGAAACCACCCAAAGATCTGACGCCCCTGCAGTCCGGTGCCCGCACCGAGAGGGGCGCCACTGACGAGGAGATAACGGCGCGATGCCGAAGAACAAGACGCACAGCGGTGCCAGCAAGCGCTTCAAGATCACGGGCTCCGGCAAGGTGCTGCGCGAGAAGGCCGGCAAGCGCCACCTGCTCGAGCACAAGTCCTCGAAGAAGACCCGCTCGCTGACCGGCACGGTCGTCGTGGCTCCGGCCGACGCCAAGAAGGTCAAGAAGCTTCTCGGCAAGTGAGGCGCCGCCTCCGGTGAACCCGGAGGCGCGACCTCGATCCGACCGGGACCAATTCGTTTCCGGGTCCGGTGAGTCCTCACTTCGACCACCTGACCCCGCTGCAAGGAGTTAAAAGTGGCACGCGTCAAGCGGGCGGTAAACGCCCACAAGAAGCGCCGGGCGATCCTCGAGGCCGCCAGCGGTTACCGCGGTCAGCGTTCGCGCCTGTACCGCAAGGCCAAGGAGCAGGTCACCCACTCCCTGGTCTACAACTACAACGACCGCAAGAAGCGCAAGGGCGACTTCCGTCAGCTCTGGATCCAGCGCATCAACGCGGCCGCTCGCCAGAACGGCATGACGTACAACCGCCTCATCCAGGGTCTGAAGGCCGCCAACATCGAGGTGGACCGCAAGATCCTGGCCGAGCTCGCGGTCAACGACGCCAACGCGTTCGCCGCCCTCGTCGAGGTCGCCCAGAAGGCCCTCCCGAGCGACGTCAACGCCCCGAAGGCCGCCTGATCCAGGCAGTACTTCCGTCGTTCCAGCGTTTCGAGCCGGACCCGCAGGCGCGCGCCGTCTGCGGGTCCGGTGCGTTGCAGCACGTGTCGCGTACGTAGTCAGCCGTACGCAGAGAAACGTACGCAGAGAAGCTGACTTACGCAGAGAGGCTCGCCGCCGACCATGGGCACCCCCGAACTGATCTCCGCGCGGTCACCGCGAATCGCCGCCGCACGCCGGCTGGCCAGGCGCAATTTCCGCGGCAAGGAGCGCAGGTTCATCGCCGAGGGGCCGCAGGCCGTGCGGGAGGCCGCCGCACACCGGGGTACCGACGGCGAACCCACGCTGACCGAGCTCTTCGCCACCGTCGAGGCGGCCGACCGGTACGCCGACATCATCGACGCCGCCCGCGGAGCCGGTGCCCGTGTGCACCTCGCGGACGGCGACGTGCTCGCCGACGTCTCGCAGACCGTCACCCCCCAGGGGCTGATCGGCGTCTGCCGGTTCCTGGACTCGCCCTTCGAGGACATTCTCGCGGCGAAGCCCACCCTGGTCGCCGTCCTCGCCCACGTACGCGACCCCGGCAACGCCGGCACGGTGCTGCGCTGTGCGGACGCCGCGGGCGCGGACGCGGTGGTGCTGACCGACGCTTCCGTGGACCTCTACAACCCCAAGTCCGTCCGTGCCTCCGTCGGCTCCCTGTTCCATCTGCCGGTGGCCGTCGGGGTGCCCGTGGAGCAGGCCGTGCAGGGGCTCCGGGACGCCGGTGTGCGCATCCTGGCGGCCGACGGCGCGGGCGACGACCTCGACGACGAGCTCGACGCGGGCACCATGGGCGGGCCGACCGCCTGGGTGTTCGGCAACGAGGCGTGGGGTCTCCCCGAGGAGACACGCGCCCTGGCCGACGCCGTGGTCCGGGTCCCGATCCACGGCAAGGCCGAGAGCCTCAACCTCGCCACCGCCGCCGCCGTCTGCCTCTACGCCTCCGCGCGGGCCCAGCGTCCGCGGCGGGCGGGCTGACCCCCGGCGCCCGCCGGCCGATACGGGCCGCACCCCGCCGGTGCCGCTCCGGAGGGTGTCGCCCGGCCGCCGGCGCCTAGTAGGGTGACGAACTCGGGGGCCCACTGCACCGGTTCGAGAGGTGGGGTACGGGAAGATGGCTGTCGGCATGAGCAGGCCGCGAGCGGCACACACGGCCGCCGTGCGCGCCCTCTCCGACGGGGCCGGCGCGAGCGGGACCGTCGGGGACCCCGCGACGGGCATCGACCCGGACGATCTGCCGGACGGTCTCGTCGTGGCCGACGAGAACGGCAAGGTCATCTGCTTCAACGCGGCCGCGGCCCGGATCACCGCCACACCCGTGGCCGAGGCGCTCGGCCGCTCCCTCGACCAGGCCCTGCCCCTGGAGGACCTCAAAGGGCGCCGCTGGTGGGCCCTGACCGACCCGTACGGGGGCCTCGCCACCCGGGTCGGCCAGCCCGAGCGGAATCTGCTGCTCCCCGGCGGCCGCGAGGTCCTGGTCTCCGCCCGGTACGTACGCGAGAGCCCGACCGGCCCGGTCCGCCGGCTCGTCGTGTCGCTGCGCGGCACCGAGGCGCGCCGGCGCACCGAGCTCAGCCACGCCGAGCTGATCGCCACCGTCGCCCATGAGCTGCGCTCCCCGCTCACCTCGGTCAAGGGCTTCACCGCCACACTGCTGGCCAAGTGGGAGCGGTTCACCGACGACCAGAAGCGGCTGATGCTGGAGACCGTCGACGCCGACGCCAACAGGGTCACCCGGCTCATCGCCGAGCTGCTCGACATCTCCCGTATCGACTCGGGCCGGCTCGAGCTGCGCCGCCAGCCCGTCGACATCGCCGCGGCCGTCGAACGCCACATCCAGGCGCACACGGCGAACGGCCAGGCGCCCGACCGCTTCCTCGTGCACACCCGGCAGCCGCTGCCCGCGCTCTGGGCGGACCCCGACAAGGTCGACCAGGTCCTGGGAAACCTCCTGGAAAACGCGGTGCGGCACGGCGAGGGAACCGTCACTATTGAGATCGCCCCTGCGCCCGCACCGGGCAAGGACGACGAGAGCGGAACGGCAGTCACCGTGAGCGACGAAGGTCCCGGCATCCCCGAGGAGTCGATGGGCCGCGTCTTCACCCGCTTCTGGCGGGGGAGCAAGCGCGGCGGGACCGGCCTGGGCCTGTACATCGTCAAGGGCATCGTCGAGGCGCACGGCGGGACGATCACCGTCGCCCGGGCACCCGGCGGCGGCGCCGAATTCCGATTTATCCTGCCCGTGAGCATGCCGGCCTACCTGGTCTGAGCTGCCCACGGGCTTCTTCGCCTCCCGGCGGCCCGTAGACTCGACTTTTGGCACCTTTGCGTCCTCAGTCGTCGAGCCAGGTCGCCACCAGCCAATCGGAAGCACGGGAAGAGATGTCGGCACCGAACAAGTCGTACGACCCAGTCGAGGTCGAGGCACTGAAACCGGAAGAGATCGAGCGCATGCGGGACGAGGCGTTCGCCGCCTTCGCCGCCGCGGGCGACCTCGACGCGCTCGCCCAGGCGAAGACCGCGCACACCGGTGGTACCTCGCCCCTGTCGCTCGCCAACCGCGAGATCGGCGCCCTGCCGCCGCAGGCCAAGGCCGAGGCGGGCAAGCGCGTGGGCCAGGCCCGCGGCGCCGTCTCCAAGGCGCTGGCCGC
Organism: Streptomyces sp. QL37; assembly: GCF_002941025.1. Lineage (NCBI taxonomy): Bacteria > Bacillati > Actinomycetota > Actinomycetes > Kitasatosporales > Streptomycetaceae > Streptomyces > Streptomyces sp. QL37. The sequence goes on from NZ_PTJS01000001.1 coordinate 7,198,052, forward strand.
CCGCCAGGCCGAGCTGGAGGCCGAGCGTGACGCCCGGGTGCTGGTCGAGGAGGCGGTGGACGTCACCCTGCCCTACGACCGCACCCCCGCCGGCGCGCGCCACCCCCTGACGACCATCATGGAGCGCGTCGCCGACGTCTTCGTCGCCATGGGTTACGAGATCGCCGAGGGCCCCGAGGTCGAGGCGGAGTGGTTCAACTTCGACGCCCTGAACTTCGTGCCCGACCACCCGGCGCGCCAGATGCAGGACACCTTCTTCGTGCAGGGCGCCGACGGCGCGAAGAGCGACGAGTCCGGTGTCGTGCTGCGGACGCACACCTCGCCCGTCCAGGCCCGCTCGCTGCTCAGCCGCAAGCCCCCCGTCTACGTGGTCTGCCCCGGCCGGGTCTACCGCACCGACGAGCTCGACGCCACGCACACCCCGGTCTTCCACCAGATCGAGCTGCTCGCCGTCGACGAGGGCCTCACCATGGCGGACCTCAAGGGCACCCTCGACCACATGGTCCAGGCGCTCTTCGGCCCGGACATGAAGACCCGGCTGCGGCCGAACTTCTTCCCGTTCACCGAGCCGTCCGCCGAGATGGACATGGTCTGCTACGTCTGCCGCGGCGAGTCCGTCGGCAACCCGGACCGCCCCTGCCGCACCTGCGGCAGCGAGGGCTGGATCGAGCTCGGCGGCTGCGGCATGGTCAACCCCAAGGTGCTCGTCGCCTGCGGCGTCGACCCCGAGAAGTACAGCGGATTCGCGTTCGGGTTCGGCATCGAGCGGATGCTGATGTTCCGCCACAACGTAGAGGACATGCGAGACATGGTCGAGGGTGACGTCCGGTTCACCCGGCCGTTCGGGATGGAGATCTGATGCGCGTCCCGCTTTCCTGGCTGCGGGAATACGTCGACCTGCCGGCGACGGAGACCGGCCGTGACGTACAGGCCAAGCTCGTCTCCGTCGGCCTCGAGGTCGAGACCGTCGAGCAGACCGGCGCCGGCCTCAAGGGCCCCCTGGTCGTCGGACAGGTCCTGACCATCGAGGAGCTGGAGGGCTTCAAGAAGCCCATCCGCTTCTGCACCGTCGACGTCGGCACCGCCAACGGCACCGGGGAACCGCAGGAGATCGTCTGCGGCGCCCGTAACTTCTCCGTCGGCGACAAGGTCGTCGTGGTCCTCCCGGGCGCCGTGCTGCCCGGTGACTTCGCGATCGCCGCGCGCAAGACGTACGGCAAGACCTCGCACGGCATGATCTGCTCCACCGACGAGCTCGGCATGGGCGACGACGGCACGCACGGCATCATCGTGCTGCCGCCGGAGTTCGAGCCCGGCACCGACGCGATCGAGCTCCTGGAGCTCGTCGACGAGGTCCTCGACATCGCCGTCACCCCCGACCGCGGCTACTGCCTCTCGATGCGCGGCGTCGCCCGGGAGACCGCCATCGCGTACGGGCTGCCGCTGCGCGACCCGGCGCTGCTCGACGTGCCCCCGCCCAACGCGCACGGCTACCCGGTGAAGGTGTCCGACCCGTTCGGCTGCAGCAACTTCACCGCGCGTACGGTCACCGGCCTGCGGCCCGAGGCGCGCTCCCCGATCTGGATGCAGCGCAGGCTGCAGAAGGCCGGGATGCGCACCGTCTCGCTGGCCGTCGACATCACCAACTACGTGATGCTGGAGCTCGGCCAGCCACTGCACGCCTACGACCGCTCCCGTGTCGCGGGGACGATCGGGGTGCGCCGCGCCCAGCAGGGCGAGAAGCTCACCACGCTCGACGGTGCCAAGCGCGTCCTGGACTCCCAGGACCTGGTCATCACCGACGACCGCGGGCCGATCGGCCTCGCGGGCGTCATGGGCGGCGCCGACACCGAGATCGCCGACCACGCCGAGGACACCGGGACCACCGAGGTCGTCATCGAGGCCGCGCACTTCGACGCGATCGCCATCGCCCGGACCGCCCGCCGCCACAAGCTGAGCTCCGAGGCGTCCAAGCGCTTCGAGCGCGGTGTCGACCCGCGGGCCGCCGCCGCTGCCGCGCAGCGCACGGTCGACCTGCTGGTCCTCCTCGCGGGCGGCACGGCCGAGGCCGGCGTCACGGAGATCACCGCCCCGTCCGCGCCCCGCACCATCGCCATGCCGGCGAACCACCCGGACCGGGTGGCCGGTGTGGCGTACGGCCGCGAGACCGTCGTACGCCGCCTCCAGCAGGTCGGCTGCGACGTCTACGGCCAGGACGAGCTGATCGTCACGGTGCCGTCCTGGCGCCCCGACCTCGCCGAGCCGAACGACCTGGCCGAAGAGGTCATCCGGCTGGAGGGGTACGAGAACCTCCCGTCGACCCTGCCGACTCCGCCGTCCGGGCGCGGGCTCACCGACCGCCAGCGGCTGCACCGCCGCATCGGCCGTGCCCTCGCGGGCGCCGGTTACGTCGAGGCGCTGAGCTACCCGTTCATCGGCGACGCCGTCCTCGACCAGCTCGGCCTGGAGAAGGACGACGCCCGCCGCCGCACGGTCACCCTCGTCAACCCGCTCTCCGACGAGGAGCCCGCGCTGCGCACGACGCTGCTGCCGGGTCTGCTCGGCGCGCTGCGGCGCAACGACGGCCGTGGCAGCCACGACCTGGCGCTCTTCGAGACCGGCCTGGTCTTCAGGCCGACCGGCGAGGAGACCAAGGCCGTCCGGCTGCCCGTCGACCGCCGTCCCACCGACGAGGAGATCGCAGGCCTGGACGCCGCGCTCCCGCGTCAGCCGCGCCGTGCCGCAGTCGTCCTCGCGGGCGCCCGCGAGCAGGCCGGCTGGTGGGGCAAGGGCCGCCCCGCGGACTGGGCGGACTCCGTCGAGGCGGCGCGCACCATCGCCCGTGAGGCGGGCGTCGAGGTGACGGTCCGCGCCGACCGGCACGCACCGTGGCACCCCGGCCGCTGCGCCGCGCTGTACGTCACGGTCGACGGCCAGGAGACACTCTTCGGACACGCGGGCGAACTGCACCCGCGCGTCATCAAGGAGCTCCACCTGCCCGAGCGGACCTGCGCCATGGAGGTCGAGCTCGACGTCCTGGAGCAGGCCGTCGACGGTGCGCTCCAGGCGCCCCGCATCTCCACCTTCCCGGTGGCGACCCAGGACGTCGCACTGGTCGTCGCCTCGGACGTGCCCGCCGACGCGGTGGAGAAGGCCCTGCGCGAAGGCGCCGGCGATCTGCTCGAATCGCTCCGGCTGTTCGACGTCTTCACCGGCGAGCAGATCGGTGAGGGCAACAAGTCCCTGGCGTACGCGCTGCGGTTCCGTGCCCCGGACCGCACGCTGACCGTGGAGGAGGCCTCCGCGGCCCGCGACACCGCGGTCGCCCTGGCCACCGAGCGCACCGGCGCGGTGCTGCGCGGCGCGTAGGCGTACAGGCGGTGAGAAGGGGCGTATCCGGCCATCGGATACGCCCCTTCTGTCTCGCCGGACGGCCCGGTGACCGCACACGGGCCTCCTGTCATCGGGGCAGTGGGCTGTGCGGTCCGGCGCCGTCCGCCCTGCCACGGAGTGTCGGGCAGGCCGGCAGAACGAACGGCGCGGGGCGGGTCGTCGAACTGTTACGAGGGGGAGCCGACGACCCGGCCGCCTCTTGCGAGGAGCTCATTCAACCGAGCGGCGCCCCGGCGCGGCAGAGCGCACAGCAGGATGGTTCGGGCATTCCGTTCACACCCCGTGTGAATCGTGCTCCGCTAGGCTCGTCGCGACGCGCACATGGGGGGGCAATGGAGCCCAATGTCCTGCTCGAATCCCTGATCGACGAGGCGGGTGTGTCCCGCGCCGGGCTCGCCGGTCATGTCAACCAGGCCGGCCGCGCCCGCGGGCTGTGCCTGCGCTACGAGCACACGGCGGTCGCCCGCTGGCTCAAGGGCCAGCGCCCGCGCGGGCAGGTCCCCGACCTGATCTGCGAAGTTCTCGCCGGCCGACTGCGCCGGCCCGTCACGCTCGACGACATCGGCATGGGGATCTCCGGGGCGCACCCGGCGGCCCGGAGCGCCGGCCTGTCCGGGTTCGTCGAACACGCGACGGCCCTGTGGCGCTCCGACGAACAGCAGCGTCCCCACCTCACCGCCGCACCCGCCGTCACGGGCACGACAGCCGTGATGCCGGTCTGGGAGTGGGAGAACCCGCCCGAGGACACCGACGTCTCACGGCCGGGGCCGTCCCGCGTGAGCGTGGCGGACATAGCGATGCTCCGCGCGGCCCGGGCGCACTACGAGCAGATGTACCGGAAGGCGGGCGGCATCGCGACCAGGTCCCGCATCGTCGGCTTCCTCAACGCCGAGACCGCGCCGCTGCTGCGCGGCGGGTACAGCGACGCCATGGGCCGTCAGCTCCATCGCGCGACCGCCGGGCTGGTGGCCGTCGCGGGCATCTGCGCCTACGACTCGGACGCCCATGGACTCGCCCAGCGCTATTTCCACCAGGCACTGCGCCTGGCCAAGGCGAGCGGTGACCGGGGGATCGGCGGCTATGTGATCGCGCTGCTCGTCAACCAGTCGCTGTACCTGGCCGAATTCCGCCGGTCCGTGGCCTTCGCCGAGGCCGCACTGCGCGCGGCGGGCCCGCACATCACCCCGGCGCTCGCCACCGACCTGCACGCGATGCAGGCCAAGGCCTATGCCCAGCTCGGCGACCACCGCAGCGCCCTGGAGTGCATCCGCCGCGCCGAGGCCGAGGCCGGCCGCATCCGGAGCGGGGGCGAGCCGGACGAGACGGGATACGTCCAGCCGGGCCTCGTCAACGTCCAGGTGGCGGAGGCGCTGCTGTGCCTCGGGGATCTCCCCGGTGCCCGGGAGCACGCGGCGGCCGCCGTACGCTCCCCGGCGCACGACCGGGGGACCGTGCACCGGCTCGCCATGCTGACGCACCTGGAACTGCTCCAGGGCGAGGCGGACAAGGCGGCCCGCACCGCCTCGGAAATGGCGGAACGCGCCCGGGGCATGGAGTCCCAGCGGCTCCGGGACCGGCTCCGCTCCGTACGGACACATCTTGCCGCGAGCGGCAGCGCCGACGCCGCGGCGGCGGCCGGCCTCATCGACGGGGCGCTGCGCGTGCCCCTGTGAGCCTCGTCCGGGGAGCCTCCACACGTTCCCCTGAGGGGCGGACCCTGCTCCGATGTTGCCATCGACCAGTCGGAAGGTGGCAGAACTGTGCAGTGGACGAACTTAAACGAACAAACTGTGTATGAGAATCGCTGGTTCCGGGTCAATCTGGCGGATGTCGTACTCCCCGACGGCCGCCATCTGGACCACTTCCTCATCCGCCTCCGGGCCGTCGCCGCGGCGACCGTCGTCAACGAGGCCAACGAGGTCCTGCTCCTGTGGCGGCACCGCTTCATCACGGACAGCTGGGGCTGGGAGCTGGCCGCGGGTGTGGTGGAGGACGGCGAGGACATCGCCGCCGCGGCGGCTCGGGAGATGGAGGAGGAGACCGGATGGCGCCCGGGCGCGCTGCAACCGCTGATGACCGTGGAGCCGGCCAACGGCCTGGTCGACGCCAGGCACCACATCTTCTGGGCCCGGGAGGCGACGTACACCGGTCATCCGGCGGACGACTTCGAGTCCTCGCGCCGTGAGTGGGTCCCGCTCAAGCTCGTGCCGGACATGGTCGCACGCGGTGAGATTCCGGCGGCCAACATGGCGGCCGGGCTGCTGATGCTCCATCACATGAGGCTGGGCTGACGCCACATGACGAAACGGCGGGTGGCCCGGAAGGGCCCGGGCCACCCGCCGTCCGCACCCCGCACTCTTCGCCGGGCGACCGGCAGGGCCGTTTCCCTGGGTTCACGTCATGGAGACGACGACCTTGCCGGCCTTCGCGCGGCCTTTCTCGACGTACTCCATGGCCCGAAGGGTCTCGTCGAAGGGGAAGACCCGGTCGACGACGGGGCGGATCTTCCCGGCGTCGATGAGGGGGGTGAGTTCGCGCAGCTGGTCGCCACTGGCCTTCATGAACAGGAAGGAGTACGTGACACCGAGACGCTTGGCCTGGCGCCGGATCCTGGCGCTGAGCGCGGCGATGGCCAGGCGGAGCACCAGGTTCGAGCCGAGTTCGCGGGCGGTGGCCGGGTCGGGCGGGCCCGCGACGGAGATGGCCAGGCCGGCGGGCTTGAGGATGCGCAGGGACTTGGCGAGGTTCTCACCGCCGAGGGAGTCCAGGACGAGGTCGTAGCCGGTGAGGAGTTCGGAGAAGTCCTGGGTGCGGTAGTCGATGACCTCGTCCGCGCCGAGGTCCTTGACGAGGTCGATCTTGGCGGTGCTCGCGGTGGCGGCCACGTGCGCGCCCAGTGCCTTGGCCAGTTGGATGGTGATGGATCCCAGGCCGCCGGCGCCCGCGTGGATGAGGACCTTCTGGCCCGGCTGGACGTTCGCCCGCTCGACCAGGGCCTGCCAGGCGGTCAGCGCGACCAGGGGGAGGGAGGCGGCCTCGGTCATGGTGAGCGTGGCGGGCTTGGGGGCGAGGTCGTCCTGGTGGACGGCGAGGAGTTCGGCGAAGGTGCCGATGCGGTCCTTGTCGGGCCGTGCCCAGACCTCGTCGCCCACCGCGAAGCGGGTGATGGACGATCCGACGCGGACGACGGTCCCGGCGAGGTCGTTGCCCAGGATGAGCGGGAGACGGTAGGGCAGGATCTGCTTGAGGTCACCGTCGCGGATCTTCATGTCCAGTGGGTTGACACTCGCCGCGTCGATCCTGATCAGGACGTCGTCGGCACCCACCTGGGGGTCGGGTACCTCGGCGGCACGCATGTTGGACGCGTCGCCGTACTTCTCGACCCTGAAGGCCTTCACCGTCATCTCCGTTCGTGTGGTCTCCCGTCCAAGCGGGAGAGGCGTTATTACCCGTGAGGGATTTGCCTCGTTACGAGACAGTTCGTGGTGTCTTCTGGTCCGCGCGCTCCGTGTCGGCACGGCAGTGGCCAGTGCCCGCGCGGAGAGCTCTGCGGCGGCCGTGTTTCCGGGCTCAGGCCACCGGCACGACCGGGGCGAGGACGCTGCCCGCGTCGCCGCCCCGGAGGCGGCCCGGCGAGCCCGCGACGCCCTCGTGCGGTACGCCGAGCGGCATGGCGCTCGGCGTTGTCGAGGCGCGTGTACTGCTCGTCGGTGAGCTGGTCGTCGAGGGCCGCGGAGGAGCTGCCGGCGCTGTCGAGGAGAGTGCCGAGGGCCTCGGCCTACCGGTCGAAGATCCGGGGGGCCTCGTCGGGCTCGGCACCGGCGCCCCGGCCGGTGCCGAAGTTCGCGGTGCCGAGCGCGTACTCGGAGACGAGCAGTCCGGTCCTGCGGCCGAAGGCCGTGTAACGCGTGAGTCGTCCTTGCGTAAGGGGGCCTGGAAGGCCGTCGTGCCGTGGTGGAGGGGGTGAGCGTCAGCCCGCGTGCGGCTGGGGCGCCGCGGACAGGCTCTGCTTGACGTACCGGCTGGTCTCGTCGGCGAGGATCTCGGGCAGGCCGGTCTCGATGCCGTACAGGGCCTGGGCTGCGACGTCGGCGGCGGCGACCTTCTGATCGGCGGGCACGCCGGCGGCCATGTCGGTGTCCATGTAGCCGACGTGCAGCGCCAAGACGGTGATCCCGCGGGGCGCCAGTTCCTCGCGGCTCGCGTCGCTCAGCGCCCAGGCGGCGGCCTTGGAGGCCGCGTAGGAGCCGAGTCCTGCCGGGTGGAACCAGGACAGGGCGGACAGGACGTTGAGTACGGCGCCGCCGCCGTTGCCCTCGATGACGGGGGCGAAGGCCCGTGTGGCGAGGAGCGGGCCGAAGAAGTTGGTCTCCATCTCGCGGCGTACTTCGTCCAGGTCGCCGCCGACCAGCGTCGCGCCGGTGGAGACGCCCGCGTTGTTGATCAGAAGCGTCGCGTCCGACGCGATGCGGGCGGCCTCCCGTATCGACTCCTGGTCCGTCACGTCGAGGCGCAACGGGTGGACGCCCGGCAGGTCGACCGTCTCGGGACGGCGGGCCGCCGCGTAGACCTTGGCGCCGTGCTCCACGAGCTGGGCGGCCAGGTGCCGCCCGAGGCCCCGGTTGGCGCCGGTGACCACCGCGACCGCGTTCTTGAGTTCCATGCTCGCTCCCGTCCTTCGCTGGCGCCGTCGGAGCACCCGCGTCAATTAGATTGCAACCACAATCTAAACACGGGGCTATGATAGATGCCAGTCGACATCTAAATGGGAGGTGGCCATGGGCCGCGTATCGCAGGCGCAGGCGGAGGAAAACCGCAGGCGGGTGGTGGACACCGCGTCGCGGCTGTTCCGGGAGCAGGGCACCCACGTCAGCGTCGCGGATCTCATGAAGGCGGCCGGCCTCACCCACGGTGCCTTCTACAAGCAGTTCCCCTCCAAGGAAGCGCTCGTGGATGAGGTCACCGCCCACGTCTTCGATGAGATCGCGTGGCGCAATGCGGCCGGGCTCGACCGGCACGACGGGCAGCGGGATGCCGCTCAGCGGGCCCTGATCGACGCCTACCTCTCCGTCGAGCACCGTGACAACGCGGCGGACGGCTGCCCGGTCGCGGCTCTCGCCACCGACATCGCGCGCGGACCCGAAGGCCGCGAGGCGCGCCGTACCTACGCGGAGGGCGTGGCCGGCTTCGCGGCGTTCCTCGCCCCCGCCGAGGCCGTCGCGGGCGGCGAGGGCGTCGGGGGCGTCGGGGGCGGCGAGGACGGCCTCGCCCGGCTGTCCACCCTGGTCGGTGCTCTGGTCCTGTCCCGGGCCACCCAGGGCTCCCCGCTCTCCGAGGAGATCCTCGCCGCCGCGCACGCGGCCCTGACGGAAGCCGGCTGACCGGGGGCCCGGCGTCGGGCGCCGCGCGGCGTGTGTGCACCGGCCGCACCCGCCTCACGACCACACACCGAAGCCCCGGAGCCGTGGAACCCGGCGCCCACCCGGCACGACAGCCGGGCCACCGGCATACCCGATACCCTCCCGGAAACGCAGATCGCCCTCCAGTCGCAGCTGACGGGCGATCACGAAAGAGCAAGGCCAGGTCGTCGGGGGACGCCTCCCGAAGCGAACGGGCCCGATCACCTTTTCGACGCGCGGCGGCGAAACCCCCGCGGTGTCTCAGGAACGTACGACGGCGGACGGCTGGCCCTCGCCGCGGCGCCTGGTGGCGAACCTCCGCATCATCGGCTTCTCGACTGGTTCGTACAGCGCCCACGCGGCGACGACCGAGACTGCCAGGGAGCCCAGAACGAACCCGACGGAACTCAGGTTCGTCGCCCGGAAGCCGAGTCCGATGACGTGGAGGACCACCTGGATCGCGAAGAAGTGCAGGAGATGGAACGCGTAGGAGATGTTTCCCGGCCAGACCATGACCGGCCCGGACAGTAGAGAACGGCGCTTCTGTACGTCCGATATGGCCGCCGCTGCTATCAGTACCGCGACCGGGAGGACTCCGACCGCGACGATCGCGTAATCCTTCGGGGCCTTCGACACCACCGCGTAGCCACCTGCGAAATCGAGCCAGGCCAGCCACAGGGGGGAGTTGGTCCGATGCTTCTCCAACTGCCCGCTGCCGCGCCGCAGCCGAGGAACCGTCGTCGTGTCGTGTGCGTGGCGTGCATTGCGCGCCCCTCCCGTCAGGTCGTCGGCCTCAGTGTGGGGAGGGGCACTCTGGCACCGCTTGAATCCGGCCAGGGGGCTGATCGGGCCGCGTTGACATGGTCCCTGAGCGCTCGTTCAAATGAGAGATGTGGCGCGTGGCACCGGCCAAAGAGAACTGGCCCGGCCGGTGACCGGGCGACCACCCGCACTTTGGGGAACACTCCATGCGTTCTCTCCTCACGCTTCTGTCTGACAGGCACCTCGGCGTGCCCGCACCGCTGCTCCAGCCGGCCGTGCTCTTTACCCCGTGTCGCAACTGCCGTTTCCGGTAGGCCCGTTTCCCGCGCCTCTCTCGCTGGTACGGCCCCATGCGCACGCACCCCCTCCCCTCCCTCTTCTGTCGCCTCACCAAGGAGTCCGACCTCGTATGTCCTTCAATGAGTCCGTCATCGACGAGTTCCGCGCGAACCAGGGAAAGGTCGGCGGCTATTTCGAGGGCAGTGACCTGCTGCTGCTCACCACCACCGGCGCCAAGTCGGGCGAGGAGCGGACCACCCCGCTGGGCTATGTGACCCATGACGACGAGCTCTTGGTCGTCGGCTCCAACCTGGGCGGCCCCAAACACCCCGACTGGTACCACAACGTGCTCGCGAACCCGCTGGTGCAGGTGGAGATCGGCGCCGACGCCTTCGAGGCGGTCGCGGTGCCGGCCGAAGGCGCGGACCGCGACCGGCTGTTCGCGCACGTGGTGGCCTCGGAGCCGGGCTACGGCGAGTACCAGGAGAACACCAGCCGTGTCCTGCCCGTGGTGGCGTTGCAGAGGAGCGACCCCGCTCCGGGGGAGGGCCCGGCGGAGGTGCGGAGCCTGGCCGACAAGGTGGTCGAGGTGCACGTGTGGCTGCGCGGGCAGTTGCGGCACGTGAGTGCCGAGGTGGACGAGTACTTCGCGAAGGCTGCCGCGCACGAAGGCGAGGGGGCGGTGCCGACGGTGGGGCTCGGGCCAGATCCGCCAGCACTGCCTGGCCTTCTGCCAGACGCTGGAGGTCCACCACACCGGTGAGGACGCCCACATGTTCCCGGCGCTCGCGGCACAGAACCCGCACCTGGCGGACGTCTTCGAGCGGCTGCGGACCGAACACGTCACGGTGGCGCGGCTGCAGCAGGAGCTGAGCGCGCTGCTTTCCGACATCACGAGCGCCGACCCGGAGCGGTTCCGCAAGGAGCTGGCCCGGATGTCCTCGGAGCTGAACGCCCACCTTGACCACGAGGAGGAGTCGCTGTTGCCGCTGCTCTCCGAGATCCCCTTTCCGCCCGGGCCGCCGCCGGCCGCCTGAACGCGATGTGCCCCGGCCGGCCCCGGATGGAGAGGCCGGCCGGGGCGTGGGGTGCCACTACCGCGCGGCCGGGCCGGTGGACAGTGTCCGGGCTGCGTAAGCGCTGGCGTCAGGGCCGAACCGGAGCAGGATGTGTCCGGCCGCCGAGTGGACGTCTTGCGGTGACCTCCCGGCCGGAGTCGGCCACCGCGGGCGCCCCTCTCCAGCAGCAGGCGGACGCGTCGTCGGGAGCCCAGGCCCAGCCCTACCGGCCGTGCCGGAGCGCCGTGGAGCGACCGCTCGGATGCGCGGGCCCGAAGCCCTGGGCCTTCAGCGCTGTCGCAGCCTTCTGTGCCGGCGGCGGGTCGGCAGTAGGAGACGAGGCTCTCGAGGCCGTACGCGGCCCTGACCTAGGGGAACGTGCCCCGCGGGCCCGGCGGCGTGAGCGCCGGGCCCGCAGTCGGGCGGTCAGTCGTACGGGTAGAACCCCGACCCCGTCTTGCGGCCGAGGCGGCCCGCGTCGACCATCCGCTGGAGCAGCGGGGGAGCGGCGTACAGGGGCTCCTTGTACTCCGCGTACATCGAGTCGGCGACCGAGGCCACGGTGTCCAGGCCGATCAGGTCGGCGAGCTTGAGCGGGCCCATCGGGTGGGCGCAGCCCATCTCCATGCCGTTGTCGATGTCCTCGCGGCTGGCGATGCCCGACTCGAACATCCGGATCGCCGAGAGCAGATACGGGATCAGCAGGGCGTTGACGACGAAGCCCGACCGGTCCTGGGCGCGGATCGCGTGCTTGTCCAGCACGGTGTGCACGACGGCTTCCGCACGCTTTATGGTCTCGTCGGACGTCGTCAGCGCGGGGACCAGCTCGACGAGCCGCTGCACCGGGGCCGGGTTGAAGAAGTGGATGCCGATGACCTGGTCCGGCCGGGAGGTCGCCACGGCCAGCTTGACCAGCGGGATGGACGAGGTGTTCGAGGCGAGGATCGCGTCCGGCCGCGTCACCACCTGATCGAGCACCTGGAAGATCTCCGTCTTGACCTGCTCGTTCTCCACGACGGCCTCGATCACCAGATCGCGGTCCGCGAACTCGCCGAGGTCCGTGGTGAAGCTGAGGCGGGCGAGGGTCTCGTCGCGCTCCTCCTCGGTGATCTTGCCGCGTTCGGCGGCCTTGGAGAGGGAGTTGTGGAGCCGGGTACGCCCTATCTCCAGCGCCTCACCGGTCGTCTCGGCCACCTTGACCTCGAGGCCGCTGCGAGCGCACACCTCCGCGATGCCTGCGCCCATCTGGCCACAGCCCACCACTCCGACGCGTGCAATGTCGGCCATAGAGTCCGTCACCTCGTGCCTTTCGCTGATCTTCGTGCGGCAGTCCCGTTTGATTCCGGTGTCCGCCTCGACCCCACGACGTTACTCCGCGATCCGGCTCCGGTGAGCTGCGGGTCCGGCCGTCCCCGAGCGGGCATGATCTGTGTCACGCACTGCCGACGTGACACAAGGAACAGAGAGACGAAAGGTATGCAGATGCCTCGTTTGGGCCGGAGGTCATTGGTGATGGGAGCGGTCGGCACGGCGGCCGCGCTGATGACGGCGGGTGATGCCGCCGCCGTACGCGGACCCGGATCCCCCCGGCACGGAGGCGGGGGGCGCAGGGCGGGCCAGGGGGAGCTGCGCGGTGCGTGGATCGCCACGGTGGCCAATCTGGACTGGCCCTCGGCGCCGGGCCTGAGCGCCGCGGCCCAGGAGGCCGAGCTGATCGCCCACCTGGACCGGGCGGTCGCACTGCGGCTCAACGCCGTGGTCCTCCAGGTCCGGCCGAGCGCCGACGCCCTGTGGCCCTCGTCGTACGAGCCGTGGGCGCAGTGCCTCACCGGTGTCCAGGGCAAGGACCCCGGCTGGGACCCGCTGGGCACGGCGGTGCGCGAGGCGCACGCCCGCGGTCTGGAGCTGCACGCCTGGTTCAACCCGTACCGGGTCGCGAACCACACGGACCCGTCACGCCTCGTCGCCTCCCATCCCGCGCGGCTGCACCCGGACTGGGTCCTGCCGTACGGCGGGAAGCTCTACTACAACCCGGGGCTGCCCGAGGTCAGGGAGTTCGTCCAGGACGCGATGCTCGACGCCGTGAGCCGCTACGCCGTCGACGCGGTGCACTGGGACGACTACTTCTACCCCTACCCGGTCGCCGGGCAGGTCTTCGACGACGACGCCGCGTACGAGCGGTACGGCGAGGACTTCGCGGACAAGGCGGCCTGGCGCCGCGACAACACGGACCGGCTGGTGCGCGAGACCTCCGAGAGGATCAAGCAGGTCAGGAGCGGCGTCCGGTTCGGGATCAGTCCCTTCGCGGTGTGGCGCAACGCCTCGACCGATCCGCTGGGCTCCGACACCGCCGCGGGCGTGCAGACGTACGACGACCTGCACGCCGACACCCGGAAGTGGGTGAAGGAGGGCTGGATCGACTACATCTGCCCGCAGATCTACTGGAACATCGGCTTCTCCGCCGCCGACTACGCGAAGCTGCTGCCGTGGTGGGCCGAGACCGTCCGCGGCACCGGCGTCGGCCTGTACATCGGGGAGGCGCTCTACAAGGCCGGCGACCCCGCCCAGCCCGCCGCCTGGCAGGACCCCGCCGAACTCTCCCGGCACCTCGACTTCGCCGCGGGCCATCCGGAGGTGGGCGGCCATGTCTACTTCTCGGCGAGGCAGGTGAAGTCCGACCCCATCGGGGCCATGGCCCGGGTGGTCGCCGACCACTACCAGGTCCGGGCCCGCACGCCCCGCTGACCGGGCCCGCCGGACTCCCGCCCCGCACGGGCCGGACGCATGGGCCGGGGACCACTCGTGCCCCCGGCCCACGCGCGCTCTAGCGGTCCCGGTCCTCCGGGGCGGTGTGCTGGACGACGCTGTCGGGGCCGGGGGACCTGATCGATTCGTGCCCGTCCTCGAAGCGCAGGCGGTACGGGGGAGCGCCCCCGTCGCCGAGCACCTCGATGATCTCTGCGACCCGGTCGTGCTGTCCCACGGTCCTGCCGTGCGTCAGCAGCCGGTCGCCCGTGTGTGCCTCCATCGGGAGCGACCTCCTCGGGAATGGCGGTCCATGTCGACAAGTCTATGACCGGACCGGCGTGTCGGCCTTCGTGCGGCGCGCGGCGCGGCCCCCGGCCCGCTGGGTGACGGCGATGCAGACCAGTACGGCCACCGCCGCCACCGGGGCGGCGGTGGACACCTCCTCGCCGAGGGCGAGGAACGACCAGACCAGGGTGAGCAGGGGCTGCGCCAGCTGGAGCTGGCTGGCCCGCGGGACCCCGATCTCCGCCATGCCCCGGTACCAGACGTACAGCCCGAGGAAGGTCGAACCGGCGGCCACCCAGACCAGCCCGACGACGCCGTGTGCGGTGAGGTGCACCGGTTCGAAGGGCAGTGCCACCGCCGCGCCGGCCACGGCGAGCGGCAGGCAGAGGACGAGGGCCCAGCCGATCACCTGCCAGCCCGGCATCACGCCGGCAAGCCTGCCGCCCTCGGTGTATCCGGCCGCGCAGACCAGCAGCGCCCCGAACAGATACAGGTCGCCGCCGGAGAGCTGCCCCCCGCTCTGCTGGACCGTGAAGGCGATCACCACGGCGGCGCCGGCCAGTGCCGCGGCCCAGAAGGCGCGCGGCGGGCGCGAGCCGGTGCGCAGGGCCGAGAACAGTGCGGTCGTCAGCGGCAGCAGCCCCACCACGACGGCCGCGTGCGAGCTCGTGGAGGTCCGCAGGGCCAGGGAGGTCAGCAGAGGGAATCCCACCACCACGCCGCCCGCGACGACCGCGAGCCCGGCCCAGTGGCGGCGCGCGGGCACCGGGACCCGGCCGGCGAGCAGTGCGCACCCCGCGATCAGTGCAGCGAGCACACTGCGCAGCGCGACCAGGGACCAGGGGCCGAAACTCTCCAGGCCCCACACCGTCGAGGGGAAGGTCAGCGAGAAGGCGAGGACGCCGAGCCCGGCGAGCAGGACGCCGCCCCCGGGGGAGCGGCGCGCCAGGGGCGGTCCGACGGCGACCGCTATCGTCGTCCGTTCGGTAGCGCTATTCTTTACTGTCATGAATGAGCGTAGCAGTGTGTCCGAACTGGTGAAATCCCTGAAGGGTGAGCTTGACCGCTACTCTCCTGGTGGGAAGCTGCCGTCAAGTCGGGCACTCGTCGAGCGCTTCAAGGTGAGTCCGGTGACCGTCTCCCGGGCCGTCGCGCAACTCGCCGCCGAAGGTCTGGTCGTCACCCGTCCCGGATCCGGAGCCTTCCTGGCCGAGGCCCGCGCGGCCGCACCCGCTCCGGGTGACACCTCCTGGCAGGAGGTCTCGCTCAGCGGGGACAGCGGGCCCGAGGTCGTGCCCCGCACCGTCGACGCCTCGGGCGTCCTCGTCACGCTCGCCGAACCCCCGTCCGGCGTCATCGAGTTCAACGGGGGCTACCTCCACCCCGGCCTGCAGCCCGAGCGTGCCCTGGCCGCCGCCCTGGCCCGGGCCGGCCGCCGGCCGGGAGCCTGGGGCAGGCCGCCCACCGACGGGCTTCCCGAGCTGCGCGCCTGGTTCGCCCGGGAGATCGGCTCCACGCTCACCGGTTCCGATGTCCTGATCACGGCGGGAGGGCAGAGCGCCCTGGCCACCGCGCTGCGGGCGCTCGCCCCGCCGGGAGCCCCCGTCCTCGTCGAATCACCCACCTATCCCGGCATGCTGGCCGCCGCCCGCGCCACAGGCCTGCGACCGGTCCCCGTGCCCATGGACGCCGACGGGGTGCGGCCCGACCTGCTGGAAGCGGCCTTCCGGGCCACCGGGGCGAGGGTCTTCGTCTGTCAGCCGCTCTTCCAGAACCCGACGGGTGCGATCCTCGCCCCGGAGCGGCGCGAACGGATCCTGCGCGCCGCCCGGCAGGCGGGCGCCTTCGTCGTCGAGGACGACTTCGCCCGCCACCTCGTCCACGCGGACGCCGGCCCGCTGCCCGAGCCCCTCGCGGCCCACGACCCGGACGGCGTCGTCGTCCATGTGCGCTCCCTCACCAAGATCACATCCCCCAGCCTCCGGGTCGGCGCGCTGGCCGCCCGTGGACCCGTCCTGGAACGGCTCCGCGCCATCCAGGTCGTCGACAGCTTCTTCGTGCCCCGCCCGATCCAGGAGGCCGCGCTCGAACTCGTCGGCTCGCCGGCCTGGGAGCGCCATCTGCGTACCGTGGCCGCCGAACTCGGCAGCCGCCGGACCGCGATCACGGCGGCGGTGCGCACCCGGCTGCCCGAACTCACCCTGCCGCACGTGCCGTCGGGCGGCGGCATCATCTGGCTCCGGCTCGCGGGCCCCGGAGCCGGCGAGGCCGCCCTGGTCTCCGCCGCCCTGCGGGCAGGTGTCGCCGTCGCACCCGGCCGCCCCTACCACTGCGCCGAACCCCCCGCCGGACACGTCAGGCTGAGCTTCGCCGCCGTCTCGGGCCCCGCCGAGATCGCCGAAGGGGTGCGCCGGCTGCGCACCGCCCTCGATGAACTGCCGCCGCCTGGCGATAGCCTCCCCGGATGAACGACTACGACAGCGCCGAGCGGCGGTACGAGATCTCCTGCGACCCCGCGCGGCTCGACGCGGCACGCATCCACCACTGGCTGTCCACGGACGCCTACTGGGCCCTGGGGCGCACCCGCGAACAGCAGGACCGGGCGATAGCGGGCTCGCTCAACTACGGTGCCTACGACCTCGCTTCGGGCGAACAGGCCGCCTACGCGCGCGTGATCACCGACCGTGCCTCCTTCGCGTGGGTGTGCGACGTGTACGTCGACCGCACGGCCCGCGGTCACGGGCTCGGCACCCGGCTCGTCACCACCCTCCGGGACGAGCTGGCCCCGCTGGGGGTGCGCAGGTTCCTCCTCGCCACCAAGGACGCCCACGGGGTGTACGCGAAGCTCGGATTCGCCCCGCTCGCCGAACCGGACATGTGGATGTCCCTCCAGGTGAGCTGAGCCGGGGAACGCACAGGGCGGGCGGCCCTCTTGACCGGGGCCGCCCAGGGCCCCACGATCGCGCGCATGAGTGTTCGAGTGTCCCTCGTCGCCGCAGCACGCAGCTCCGCCCTTCTCGCCGAGCGTTTCGACGACGACCGGCCGCTCGACCACGCCGGCTGGCGCGAGGTCCAGCTCGCCGCACACACGCTGGTGCCGCTCGGCGCCGCCGAGCTCCGCTACTGCTCGCCCTCCCCGCGCAGCCGCGCCACCGGCGACGCCCTCGGCTTCGCGCCTCTCCTCCAGCCCGCCCTGCGGGACTGCGACATGGGCCGCTGGCGGGGCATGACCCTGTCGGAAGTGGCCGCCCGCGACCCGGCCGGGGTCGACGCCTGGCTCGCCGATCCGCGTTCCGCTCCGCACGGTGGCGAATCCCTGCTCGCCTTCATATCCCGGGTGGGGAGCTGGCTCGACACCCGCCCGGTCCAGGAAGGTGCCCTCGTCGCCGTCGCCGAACCCGCCGTGATCCGCGCGGCCCTGGTGTACGCCCTCAAGGCCCCGCCCTCGACGTACTGGAACGTCGACGTCCGGCCGCTCGCCGCCGTGACCATCACCGGGCTGCCCGGCCGATGGAGCCTCAGCCTCGATGCGCTTCCACGCTGACCGGATCACCCGGTCGAAGGAACACCGCGTACGGCACCTTCCCGCCAGTCCGACCAGTCGGTATGGTGCGGGGCACCGAGACGAGGAGAGAACCGTGACGCAGATCCAGGGCCACTGTGACGAGCGGTTCGCCGCGGTGCGCGACGCGTTCGCGGCGAACTTCGCCGAGCGTGACGAGCTGGGCGCGGCAGTCACCGTCCTGCTCGACGGACAGCCCGTGGTGGACCTCTGGGGCGGCTGGGCCGACGGGGGACGTACCCGCCCGTGGGAGCGGGACACCGTGGTCAACGTCTGGTCCACGACCAAGGGCCCGACCGCGCTCTGCGCCCATGTCCTCGTCGACCGCGGGCTCCTGGACCTGGACGCCCCGGTGGCCGACTACTGGCCCGAATTCGCCGCCGCGGGCAAGGAATCCGTGCGCGTACGCCACCTCCTCTCGCACCGCTCCGGGGTCGCCGGTCTGCGGGACCCGCACACCCTGGCCGAGCTCTACGACTGGGAGGTGACCACGGCCCGCCTCGCGGCCACCGAGCCCTGGTGGGAGCCGGGCACCCGGTCCGGCTACCACGCGATCTCTTACGGCTTCCTCGTCGGCGAGGTCGTCCGCCGGATCACGGGCCTGCTGCCCGGGGAGTTCCTGCGGAAGGAGATCACCGGCCCGCTCTCCATCGACTTCAGTGTGGGCCTCCCCGAGAAGGACGCGGGCCGGGTCGCCGAGCTCGTCCAGCCGAAGGATGTGTCCCGCCGGCAGGCCGCTCTGTTCGCCACGATGGAGCCGCTCGCCATCGCCTCCCTGCTCAACCCCGGCACGGGTACGGCCGCCGCCAACACCCCCGAGTGGCGCGACGCCGAGATCCCCGCCGCCAACGGCCACGGCACCGCCCGCGCGGTCGCCTCCCTCTACGGCATCGTCGCCGGACGGGGGACCCTGGACGGCCGCCGGGTCCTGTCCGAGGAGGCGGCCGAGCGGGTCCGCGAGGGCCAGGGCGCCTGCCGGGACCTGGTGCTGGGAGCGGGCTTCGCCCACGAGACGGAGCTCGGCCTCGGTCTCTGGCTGAGCGGCCCGAACGCTTCGTACGGCCCCAACCCG
Organism: Streptomyces sp. QL37; assembly: GCF_002941025.1. Taxonomy (NCBI): domain Bacteria; kingdom Bacillati; phylum Actinomycetota; class Actinomycetes; order Kitasatosporales; family Streptomycetaceae; genus Streptomyces; species Streptomyces sp. QL37. The sequence goes on from NZ_PTJS01000001.1 coordinate 7,216,610, forward strand.
CGCGCCGTAGGCCACGACGGGGCGGGCGGTTCCTGCGGCCTCGCCGACCCGGAGGCCGGGATCGCGCTCGGATACGTCATGAACCGCATGGGCCCCCACATCGCCGACGACCCGCGCAAGATGGCGCTGGTCGACGCTGTGTACGGCGCCCTGTGAGCCGCCGTCAGTAGCCTGCCGGGCGCACCAGCCCCGACTCGTACGCGAACACCGCGGCCTGGGTCCGGTCGCGCAGGCCCAACTTCACCAGGATCCGGCTCACATGGGTCTTCACGGTCTGCTCGGCCACCACCAGGCGCACCGCGATCTCGGCGTTCGACAGACCCTGCGCGATGAGCGACAGCACCTCCGTCTCGCGTTCCGTGAGATCGCCGACGCGCTCCCTGCCGGGGGCGCGCGGCCCAGAACTCACCCGGGAGAACTCGGCGATCAGACGCTTGGTGATGTTCGGGGCGAGCAGGGCGTCACCGGCCGCCACCACCCGTACCGCCTGGGCGAGTTCGGCTGCCGAGGCGTCCTTCAGCAGGAACCCGGAGGCGCCCGAGCGCAGCGCCTCGTACACGTACTCGTCGAGGTCGAAGGTGGTCAGCACGAGGACCCGGGGGACCGCGCCGGGCGCCTCGGTGATGCGGCGGGTCGCGTCGATGCCGCCGAGGCGGGGCATCCGTATGTCCATCAGCACCACGTCGGGGGCGAGTTCGGCCGCCTTCTCCAGCGCGTCCACGCCGTCCACCGCCTGCCCGACGACCTCGATCCCGGGCTCGGCGTTCAGCAGCACCGTGAAGCCCTGCCGGACCATCATCTGGTCGTCGGCGATCAGTACGCGGATGGTCATGCGGGGTCCTCCAGGGGGAGCGTCGCCAGTACCTCGTAACCACCGCCGGGGGTGCGGCCGTGGGTGAGTTCGCCGCCCAGCATCGCCGCGCGTTCGCGCATGCCGAGCAGCCCGTGTCCGACGCCTTCCGCCGACCGGCCGGGGGACCGAGGGGCGGTGTTGGTCACCCGGACCGTGACGGTGGCGGAACGGTAGCCGAGCTCCACCCGGGCCCGCGCCCCGGGAGCGTGCCGCAGCACGTTGCTCAGCGCCTCCTGCACGATGCGGAAGGCCGACAGCTCGACCCCCGGCGGGAGCGGCCGACGCCTTCCGGTGGTCTCCGTCACGACGGTGACGCCCGCGCTCCGGACCTTTCCGATCAGTTCGTCCAAGCGGTCCAGGGTGGGCTGCGGGGCGTGCCGCAGCCCGTCCGCCACCGCGTCCTGCGAGCGGAGCACTCCGAGGACCCGGCGCAGCTCGGCCAGCGCCTCGACGGCGTTCTCCCGTATGCCGGCGAGGTTCTCCCTCAGCTCGTCCGACGGGTTCTCGACCAGATGCGGGGCGACCTGGGCCTGGATGGAGATCACCGACATGTGATGGGCGACCACGTCGTGCAGCTCGCGCGCGATCCGGTTGCGCTCCTCCAGGAGGGTGCGCCGGGCCCGTTCCTCCTCCGTGAGCTCGGACTGCTCGACCAGCTCCGTGCGGGCCACACGCAGGGCGCGCAGCGCGGCGGCGGTCACCACGGCCGTGACCACGGTCAGCGCGCCGACGTCCAGGGCGTAGTTGTGGGCCTGGGTGGTGAAGGAGCTGCTCGCCAGCCCGGTCAGCAGGGTCAGCGCGAGCGCGAGGACCGCCCGGCGCGGATGGACCCGCAGCGTCAGCAGGAACAGCGCCCCGCTCTGCAGGGCGATCTCGGGACCGGTCCACGGAAACAGCTCGCCCGGTGTCATCACGGGCTCCGCGATCCGCACGCTGACGATCATGAGTATCAGCGACGCCCACCAGGCATGCAGGGGCCGCCACATACCGGCGACCAGTGCCAGCGACTGGAGCACCACGAGCAGCACCGCGTATTCGGCGACAGCCGCACCGTGCGGAATCAGGTCGGACACGTGCGCCAGCGCGAGGGCCGCCGCCCCGAGCGTCAGCAGCATCCCGAACGCGGGCCGCCAGACCGGCGATCCGGGCGTGCCCACGGGCGGCACCGGGTCGACGGGCGCGGTCCACAGATCCTCGCGCAGCATGCGCGGCAGCCCGCGCAGCGCCGCCACGACCCGTCCCCCGACCCCCGTCATGCCGCTCAGCTTAGACATGGCGCGACTCCGGGGTCCGTGCAGGGGAACCCTTCCGTACGACGGTCGAACCGCCGCCGCGCCGCTGCTCGTACGCCCCGAACGCGGACCGGCACACCAGCAGTGCCAGGGCGAACACCGGGAGCCAGCCCAGTCTGGCGAACACCCAGCCGGGTCCGTCGGGAACCGTATGGAGTCCGGGCACCGGGCCGCCCAGGAACAGGGCGGTCGACGTGACCACGATCATCGCGGTCTGGTGCCACAGGAACAAGGTCATCGCGGACAGGTTCAGCAGAGCCACCACCGCCCACAGGGCCGGCCGCGCCAGAGCCCGCCGCAGGCGCCCGAGCAGCAGCAGGGCCGCACCGCACTGCGCGAGGCCGAAGGTGACGGCGGCGAGCGTCGGCGGGTCGAGGTTGGAGAGCGTGGAGCCCGGCACCCCGACCATGGAGGCGGGGTACCCGGCGAACAGCACCAGCCCCGCGGTGGCCGCCGCGCCGCCCGCCAGCAGCGCCCATCCGGTGCGCCGGTCGCTGAGCCCGCCGCGCGCCCAGGCGGCCCCCAGGCAGTAGGGCACCAGCCAGCCCGCGGCCACGTTGATCCAGCCCAGGGCAGCGGGGCCGTCGAAGCCCAGCCGCACCAGGTCGACGCACAGGACGACGGTGAGGGGCCACAGCGGGTGCAGGCGCGCCACCAGCGGGGTCGCCGCGGTCAGCGCCGCGAACACCAGCAGGAACCACAGGGGCGACCACACCAGCTTGCCGAGCGCGCGTACCGTGCCCCGGTCCACCCCCGAGGCCAGCATCACGCCGGCAGCCACGGCCCATACGGCGGTCACGACGGCGACCGGCCGGAACAGGCGGCCCGTCCGGGCCCTCAGCCAGCGCCCGTAGGACTCGCCCCTGGCCCGCGCGGAGGCGTACCCCTTCGCGCCCACCTGACCGCCCACCAGGAAGAAGACGGCGAGCGTCTGGAACACCCAGGAGACGGGTGCGAGGCCTGGCATGTGCTGGAGCGGACTCGCCGCGCGCACCGTGCCGCTGTCGGCGACCAGCGCGGTCACCAGCCAGTGGCCGCACACCACGCCCAGGATGGCGAAGGCGCGCAGCGCGTCGACCGCGCGGTCGCGGTCCCGGGGCGTCGCCGCGTCGATCCGCCGTACGAGGTCACGCACGCGGGCCCGCCGTACGAGGTCACGCATGACGGCCCCCGGCCGTCCCCGCGACGATCCCGGCGATGCTGCGCAGCGAGACGGACCCGCGTTCCAGGTAGTCGCTGTGGCCGGCGTCGCCCGCGTCGAAGACCTCGGCGCCGAACTCCGGCGAGACCGGGTCCGTCCCGAAGCCGACGGTGCCGAACGGCAGCGGGATCTCGACGTGGGGGACCCCGGAGATCCAGTCGTCCCCGCCGAGGCCCGCCCGCACCGTCGCCCGGGTGTCCAGGGCGGCGGCGCTCCCGGCACCGGTGCCGGGACTTCCGTACAGCACGATGTCCGCGACATCGAGCCCGGACGCGGCCCGGGCGCAGACCACGGAACCGTAGGAGTGGCACAGGACGGAGACCCGGGCGTCGGGCCTGGCCGCACCCAGCTCCCCCACGAAGAACCGCAGTCCGGGGGCCGCCTCATCGGCCAGGGCCGAGGTCAGGGAGGAGGGGCCCAGCGTGGTGGGGGTCCGGTAACCGAGCCAGGCGACGACGGCGGACCCGCCGCCCAGCTCGTCCAGGAGCGCCCCGGCGCCGCGCCGGAAACGCGCGTAATGATCGAGGTCGACGCCCGCGCCCGGCACCAGTACGGCGATACTCCGGGCCCGGGAGAGATCCCCGAACACCTCCGCGCCGCGGCCGCCGTCACGCCCGTCGAACATCAGGAACGTGCGCCCCGGGCCCGCCATGGCGGTGAGCGCGGCGGCGCGGCGCCGGTCGCCGTGGCGCACCGCCATGTCCCGTGCCGCCCGGATCTCCTCCCGGCCGGCCGCGTATCTGGCCTCCAGCACGGAGGGCCGCGCCGTGCTCAGCGGGGCGAGGGCGGCCGGTGCGGGTGCCGGGACGGCGGCGGGGCGGGCCGCGCCCGACACCGGCAGCGCCACGGACGCGGTGACGAGGGCGGCGAGCAGGGCGCGCCGGGCGCGACTGATCCGTGGGCGGGGCGCCATGGGGAGTCCTTCCGTACCGGGTGGTCTCGTTGAATCCGGTACCGAAGTTATGGACCGACCCGTGTGGTCGGCGTCCCGCTCGGGAGCGCACCCTGCGCGTAGCTCCGAAGTACTACGGGTAGGGGGCGCCGCCTACGGCCGGCGGCGTGGCTTCCCGCGCCTGGCGCCGCCCTTGGGGTTCTTCGCGCCGCCGGAGCCGCCCCGGGAGGTCTTGCCCGCAGCCGGTTTGCGGGGGGCGCCCCCGCCCTTCCCGTCGGTCTTCTTCTCGGCGCGCTTGGCCTTGGGCCGCGGCGGCGTCGGGGCCCGGCCCCGGGTGCTGTTGACGGTCCGCCCACGGACGATCCCGATGAACTCCTCCACCAGGTCGGTGGTCTTCTCCTCCGGCCACGACAGGGCGATCCGTGACTCGGGGGCGCCCGTCAGCGGCCGGTAGGTGAGGTCCTTGCGGTGGTGCAGGCGGGCCAGCGACTGCGGGACGATCAGCAGCCCCACCCCCGCCGCCACCAGTTCCACGGCGTCCGCGGTCGTGGCGGGCCGCTCGAACGCGGGCCTGCCGGGCGGACGCTCCCAGTCGAGCGGGTCGTCGAGGGGATGCAGCACGATCTCCTCGGCGAGATCCTCGGCCGACATCTCCTCGACGGCCGTCGCGGCGTGGTCCTTGGGGATCACGACCACGGTCGTCTCCGTGTAGAGGGGGATCGCGCTGAGGTCCGTACGGTCGACGGGCAGCCGCACGAAACCGGCGTCCGCGCCGCCGTCCCGCAGCAGAGCGGCGGCCTCGGCGGCGGGTACGCCGACCAGGGTCAGGGGAATGTCGGGCAGCCGCTCGTTCCAGATCCGCACCCATTTGGTCGGGGTCACGCCCGGGACGTAGGCGAGCCGGAACGCAGGGGGTACTTCCGAGCCTGTCACCCCGCCAGGTTACCGGCCGTGGTCGGAGGCGGCGCACATGCTCGATACCCTGGACACCATGACGTCGCACCAGACCACCCAGACGATGAAGCCCGCCACCGCGGCGAAGAAGCTGGGTGTGTACCTCGAAGCCACCCCCGCCGAGTTCCAGGAGGGCGTCGTCTCGCGCGCCGAGCTGAACGCGCTGCAGACCGACCCGCCGGAGTGGCTGCAGGAGCTGCGCCGCACCGGACCGCACCCGCGGCCGGTGGTCGCGTCGAAGCTGGGCGTCTCCATCGCCGGCCTCGCGCGCGGCGGTGTCACCGAGCCCCTCACCACCGAGCAGATCGACGCCCTGAAGCAGGAAAGCCCCGAGTGGCTGCAGAAGGAGCGCGCCACCCAGGCCGACGTCCGCAAGGAAGCGGCCCGCATCAAGGAGCGCAACGCGGCCCGGGCCGAGCAGGCCGACCGCGACTGACGTGCCCGCCGCGGACTCCCGGCTCGCCGCCGCGGTGCGTGAGCGGGACGCCGCCGCGGTGCGTGAGCGGGACGCCGCCGCGGTGGGGGAGCTGCTGGCCGCCGGCTCCGACCCGGACGCCCTCGGCGAGGACGGCCTGCCGCTGCTCTGCGCGGCCGTCGCCTCGTACGGCGTCCCCGTGGCGGAAGCCCTCGTGGCAGGGGGCGCAGACCCGTACCGCCGGCTGCCGGACGGCTCCACCCCACTGCGGCGGGCCGTCGACGGCGGCTGCGTCGCCGGGGTCGACGCGCTGCTCGACGGAACGGGGCCGGTCATCGACGCCGCCGCTCGCACGGAGCTCCTGGACCGTGCGCGCCGGTGACACGAGACGGGCACGGAGGCCGAACTCCGGCGCCGGACGGGGGCATCGGAACCCGTCGTGCGGGTGCGGGTCCGGGACGAGAACTTCTTCAACGCCGACCCCCTGCCCCGGCTCCTCGCCGCCGAAGTCCTCAAGGGCATCGGGGACGGGGACCTCATGGCCGGGACCTGGCCCTACGAGCGGCGGGCGCTGGAGATCTTCCTCTCCTGGGCGGTCGAGGAGGAGGACCCCCCTGGTCCTCTGTGCTCTGTGCCGTGCTGAACGGCCTGGCCGACCACGACACCCCGGACTGCGAAGCGCTGGGCCTCTCCTTCCTCGCGCACCCGGACCCGGATGTGCGCTGCATGGTGCCCCGCACCCTCATGCTGTCGGACAGGCTTCTCGTCACCCCCGTGGCGCTGGACGCGGGTGCTCACGCCGGCACGGGACGAGGACGCCGACGTGCGCAAGGCGGCCGGGGCCTGGCTGGCCGAGTATCCGGACAACACCCCGGAGATCGCGGACACCCTGGCGAGCCTGCTGGGGCACGAAGACCAGATGGCACGCATCTGCGCCGTGTACGGACTGGCCATGCGCGACGATCCTCGGTGCGTGGCGGGGGAGCGCCTGACAGGCCCCCTCGACCGGGTGGACTGGCCGGACACCTGGATGCTGGACGGCGTCCGGCGGTACGAGGAGCGCCTGCGGGACGGGACCGCACGGAACCGGTGACGGCGGCCTACTCCCCCGTGTAGAACGCGATCGTCGCCACCGTCGTCGCGGTCACGGTCTCCGGGTCCGCGCCCGAAGCGGCGAACGCTCGTCCCCACTCCTCCCCGGAACGGGCCACGAAGGCCTTCGCCTCGGGAGACGTCTGCCACTCCACGGCGTCCTCCGGGCTGATCCCCTCACCCGCGAGGTGCCACCCGAGCCCCAGCAGAGCCAGGTCCCAGCCGATCCCGACAGCGCCCGGCCCGTACTGGCTCCGGAACTCCTCGGGCACGACGGACACGTGCTCCAGCTCGAACACGGTCCGGCCGGAGCCCTCCGGCGTCAGGCGCACCCCGACCTCGCTGAAGGCGGGGTCGGGGCCGAACCGCCAGGACACACGCAACCGCTCCGGACGCACGCACTCCAGGATCTCGCCGCCGGCGTTCCCCTCCAGCTGGTAACCGCCTCCGACGCGGAGATCACCGGTCACCGGCAGGAACCACCGGGCGATCCGCTCCGGCGAGGTCAGGGCGTCCCAGACCTCGTCGCGGCCGGCGTCGAAGGTGCGCCGCAACAGCACCGTGCCCGCCTCCTCCGACGCCACACGGCGTGTGCCGACCTCCCGGTGCACACGGCTGATCTCGTCGACGATCTCGTCCATGGCCGCTCTCTTCTCCTCCGTGCGTCTCGTGTTCCCGCTGTGACGATGTTCTGCCGCAACCGCCGTCACCGCGCGCGGACGACCCACGCGGTCTTTGCATAAAACTGCATAGCTGCGTATAGTCATGCCATCGATGAGGAGGAATTTCCGATGGTGGTACGTGCGGCAGTGGCAGGAGCGAGCGGATACGCCGGCGGGGAACTGCTCCGTCTGCTCCTCGCCCACCCACAGGTCGAGATCGGGGCCCTCACCGGCCACTCCAACGCCGGCGAGCGGCTCGGCGCGCTCCAGCCGCACCTGAGGCCACTCGCGGACCGCGTTCTCCGGCCGACCACCGCGGAGGTCCTCGGCGGGCACGACGTCGTCTTCCTGGCCCTGCCGCACGGGCAGTCCGCCGCCGTGGCCGAACAGCTCGGTGACGAGGTCCTCGTGGTGGACATGGGCGCCGACTTCCGGCTCGAGAACGCCGCCGACTGGGAGAAGTTCTACGGATCGCCGCACGCCGGCACCTGGCCCTACGGCCTGCCCGAGCTGCCCGGGGCCCGGGCAGCTCTGGCAGGCACCAAGCGTATCGCCGTGCCCGGCTGCTACCCGACCGCCGTCTCCCTCGCGCTCTTCCCGGCGTACGCGGCCGGCCTCGCCGAACCCGAGGCCGTCGTCGTCGCCGCGTCCGGCACCTCCGGCGCGGGCAAGGCGGCCAAGCCGCACCTGCTCGGCTCCGAGGTCATGGGCAACATGTCCCCGTACGGCGTCGGCGGGGTCCACCGGCACACCCCCGAGATGATCCAGAACCTCGGCGCCGCCGCCGGCGAGCCCGTCTCCGTCTCCTTCACGCCGACGCTCGCGCCCATGCCCCGCGGCATCCTCGCCACGTGCAGCGCCAAGGCGAAGCCCGGGGTCGGCGCGGAGTCGCTCCGAGCGGCGTACGAGAAGGCCTACGCCGACGAGCCGTTCGTCGACCTGCTTCCCGAGGGGCAGTGGCCCGCGACCGCGGCCGTGTACGGATCCAACGCCGTGCAGATCCAGGTCGCCCACGACGAGGCGGCCGGCCGGATCATCGTGATCAGCGCCATCGACAACCTCGCCAAGGGCACCGCCGGAGGCGCCCTGCAGAGCATGAACATCGCCCTCGGACTTCCCGAGGACACGGGTCTTTCCACGATCGGAGTCGCACCGTGAGCGTCACGGCAGCCAAGGGATTCACGGCAGCGGGCATCGCCGCCGGGATCAAGGACAGCGGTAGTCCCGACCTGGCCCTGGTGGTCAACAACGGGCCCCGCCGCGCCGCCGCGGGCGTCTTCACCTCCAACCGCGTCAAGGCCGCCCCCGTCCTCTGGTCGGAACAGGTGCTCAAGGGCGGCGAGGTGACCGCCGTCGTCCTCAACTCCGGGGGCGCCAACGCCTGTACGGGCCCTCAGGGGTTCCAGGACACCCACGCCACCGCGGAGAAGGCCGCCGAGGCCCTCGGCGGCCACAGCGCCGGGGAGATCGCGGTCGCGTCGACCGGCCTGATCGGCCTGCTCCTGCCCATGGACAAGCTCCTGCCCGGCATCGAGACGGCCGCCGCCGCCCTGAGCGAGCACGGCGGCGAGAAGGCCGCCATCGCCATCAAGACCACGGACACGGTCCACAAGACCGCCGTCGCGGGCGGCGAGGGCTGGACCGTCGGCGGGATGGCCAAGGGCGCGGGCATGCTCGCCCCCGGCCTCGCCACCATGCTGGTCGTCCTCACCACCGACGCCGACGTCGAAGCGCCCGCGCTCGACTCCGCGCTGCGCGCCGCCACCCGCACCACCTTCGACCGGGTCGACTCCGACGGCTGCATGTCCACCAACGACACCGTGCTGCTGCTCGCCTCCGGGGCGAGCGGAATCACCCCCGGGCAGGCCGAGTTCGACCGGGCCGTGCAGAGCGTCTGCGCCGATCTGGCCCGGCAGCTGATCGGTGACGCCGAGGGCGCCTCCAAGGACATCCGGATCGAGGTGATCAACGCGGCCACCGAGGACGACGCCGTCGAGGTCGGCCGGTCCATCGCCCGTAACAACCTCCTCAAGTGCGCCATCCACGGCGAGGACCCCAACTGGGGCCGGGTCCTCTCCGCGATCGGCACCACGAAGGCCGCCTTCGAGCCGGACCGGCTGAACGTCGCCATCAACGACGTCTGGGTCTGCAAGAACGGCAGCGTCGGCGCGGACCGCGACCTGGTCGACATGCGCTACCGGGAGGTCAGGATCACCGCGGACCTCGCGGCCGGCGACGAGTCGGCCGTCATCTGGGCCAACGACCTGACCGCCGAGTACGTCCACGAGAACAGCGCGTACAGCTCATGAGCGCCGCGAGGAAGCACACCGCGCTGCCCAAGGCGGAGATCCTCATCGAGGCACTGCCCTGGCTCACCCGGCACAACGGCAGGACCGTCGTCATCAAGTTCGGCGGCAACGCCATGATCGACGAGGAGCTGAAGGCCGCCTTCGCCCAGGACGTCGTCTTCCTGCGGCACGCCGGCCTCAAGCCCGTCGTCGTGCACGGCGGCGGCCCGCAGATCAGCGCCCAGCTCGACAAGCAGGGCCTGGTCAGCGAGTTCAAGGCCGGCCTCCGTGTCACCACGCCCGAGGCGATGGACGTCGTACGGATGGTGCTGGCCGGGCAGGTCCAGCGCGAGCTCGTCGGGCTGCTCAACCAGCACGGTCCGCTGGCCGTCGGCATGACCGGCGAGGACGCCCACACGATCACCGCCACCCAGCACCGCCCGATGATCGACGGCGAGGCCGTCGACATCGGCCGGGTCGGTGAGATCACCTCCATCGACACCGGAGCGATCCAGGCGCTGCTGGACGACGGCCGCATCCCGGTCATCTCCTCCATCGCGCGCTCCGCCGAGGACAACCACGTCTACAACGTCAACGCCGACACCGCGGCCGCCGCACTGGCCGCCGCGCTGAACGCCGAGACGCTGATGGTCCTCACCGACGTCGAGGGCCTCTACGAGGACTGGCCGAACAGCGACGACGTCATCAGCCGGCTCACGGCCACCGAGCTGGAGAAGCTGCTGCCCGACCTCTCCAGCGGCATGGTGCCGAAGATGCAGGGGTGCCTCCACGCCGTACGCAACGGCGTCGAGACCGCCCGTGTCATCGACGGCCGCGTCCAGCACTCGATCCTGCTGGAGATCTTCACCGACGAGGGAATCGGCACGATGGTCGTTCCCGACGCAACACCCGCCACGGGGCACGACGCAGAGGGGGAGTCATGACCGGCAACGAGGAGTTCGCGCGGCGCTGGCAGGGCGCGCTGATGGACAACTACGGCACTCCGCAGCTGCCGCTGGTGCGTGGCGCGGGCCCCCGTGTCTGGGACGCGGACGGCACCGAGTACCTCGACTTCGTCGGCGGTATCGCGGTCAACGCGCTCGGCCACGCCCACCCCGCGGTGGTCGAGGCCGTCTCCACGCAGATCGCCTCCCTGGGCCACGTCTCCAACCTCTACACGGCCGAGCCCCCCATCGCGCTCGCCGAGCGGCTCCTGACGCTCTTCGGGCGTACGGGCAAGGTCTTCTTCTGCAACTCCGGTGCCGAGGCCAACGAGGCGGCCTTCAAGATCGGCCGGCTGACCGGGCGCACGCACATGGTCGCCACCGACGGCGGCTTCCACGGCCGGACCATGGGCAGCCTCGCCCTGACCGGCCAGCAGTCCAAGCGCACCCCGTTCCTCCCGCTGCCCGGCGACGTGACGCACGTGCCGTACGGCGACATCGAGGCGCTCCGGGCCGCGGTGACGACCGACACGGCCCTGCTGATCATCGAGCCCGTACAGGGTGAGATCGGTGTCGTCGTCCCGCCCAAGGGCTATCTGGAGGCGGCCAGGGAGATCACGCGGGCAACCGGCACGCTGCTCGTCCTCGACGAGGTGCAGACCGGGATCGGACGCTGCGGCCAGTGGTTCGAGCACCAGGCCCACCAGGGCGTCGAGCCCGACGTGGTCACGCTCGCCAAGGGACTCGGCGGCGGACTGCCGATCGGTGCCACCGTCGCGTTCGGGGCCGCCGCCGACCTGCTGAAGCCCGGGCAGCACGGCACGACGTTCGGCGGCAACCCCGTCGCCTGTGCCGCCGGTCTCGCTGTGCTGGACACGCTCGCGGCCGACGGCACCCTGGACACCGTGAAGCGGCTCGGCGAGAAGATCAGGGACGGAGTCGAGGGCCTGGGGCACCCGTTGGTCTCCCACGTCCGCGGCTCCGGACTGCTGCTGGGTATCGTGCTCACCGGGTCCCTCGCACCGCAGGTGCAGCAGGCGGCTCAGGGAGCCGGACTCCTGGTGAACGCGCCCGCCCCCGACGTCGTACGGCTCATGCCGCCGCTGATCATCGGTGACGCCGAGGTGGACGCGTTCCTGCGGATTCTGCCGGGAGCTCTCGACGCGGCTTACGGGGACGGACGATCCGGAGAGTGACCATCCGGAGAATGAGGCGACGACGATGACCGAGGCGCAGGAATCCGAGCACGGGGGGCCGTCGGTGCCACAGACCCGCACGGCCCGCCACCGCAGGATCGTGGACATCCTGAACCGTCAGCCGGTGCGCTCGCAGAGCCAGCTGGCCAGGCTGCTGTCCGACGACGGGCTGAGCGTCACCCAGGCGACGCTCTCACGCGACCTGGACGAGCTCGGCGCGGTGAAGATCCGCAACACCGGCGGCGAGCTGATCTACGCGGTGCCGAGCGAGGGCGGTTTCCGTACCCCGCAGGCGCCGCTGGGCGGGTCGGCCAAGGAGGAGCGGATGCGCAGGCTCTCCGCCGAGCTGCTCATCTCCGCGGAGGCCTCGGCCAACCTCGTGGTGCTGCGTACGCCTCCGGGCGCCGCCCAGTTCCTCGCCTCGGCCATCGACCAGGCCGAACTCCAGGCGATCCTCGGCACGATCGCGGGGGACGACACGCTGATGCTGATCAGCCGTGACCCGAACGGCGGCCAGGCGCTGGCCGACCATCTGCTGCGGCTGGCCCAGAACGACCGCGGTCCTCAGTAGCGGGTGATCGCGGTCGGGCCGGACGCCGTCCCGACCGCGATGTGCGGCCGGCGGGCCGGGTCGGCCCAGGCCAGGATCCGGTCCATGGCGGCCGCAGGCACGGACACACAGCCCGCGGTCGCGCCCCTGCCGTCCACGTGCAGGAAGATCCCGGCGCCCCTGCCGCGTACCGGCCGGTCGTAGTTGAAGCCGATGACGAGCGCACGGGCGTACTGGACGGTGTAGCTGACGAGGTGTTCGGCCTCGTCCGCGCGGCAGTCGGCGGGCCGCGGCTCCACCCAGCGGTTGTAGGCCCGGGACGCGTTGTCCTGGCACCACCACGAGTCCTCGCCGACCTCGCGGTACGGGTAGCGGGTCCCGGGCGGGGCCGCCCTGATCCCGAAGGCGTACGGCAGGCCGTACAGCCCGGTGGGCGTGGTGTTCGTGCCCTGGGTGCGGGTGGCGCCCTCGGCCAGGCCGTTCGCCCCGAAGCGCGCGGGCGCCGAACCCGCCGCCACCCAGCCGTCCGCGCGCCGGTCCCACCAGGTGACCGTGCCGGTCACGGAGTCCGTGCCGGGGGCCTCGGCGGTGATCAGCTGCGTACCGCCGCCCGTGTCGGCCAGCCGCTCCGGAAGGGGCGGCGGACCGCCGGGCCGCGCCGCGAGCGAACCGGCCAGGGCCAGCAGGACCGACGCGGTCACCAGGAATCTGCGCATGCTCCGGACCGTACGGCGCGCGGTCTCCCGCCCCCACCGCGCCTGCTCCGTACGGCCCAGTGGCTCACTCCGTGACGGGTGCGGGCAGTGCGGGCAGCGGCAGGGGGAGCCCCGGCAGTCCGTCGATGCTGGTCGCGATGTGGTCCTTCTTCTCGAAGTACCTGCTCAGGCCTTCGTCGTCCTCGCGCCGGAAACGGCCGGCGTGCAGGGTCCGGTCCTCCTCGTACGACATGAACGGCACCGCGTAACCGCAGGAGTCCCGGATCAGATCGGCCGTCACCACGATGATCGCGCGCAGCCCGTGCGCGGTGGGGTCGATGCCCGGGAAGTGGCCCAGCAGCCCGGCGAAGCGCGGGTCGTCACGGAACACCGGCTCACCACGCCCGTGTACACGGACGATGTTGGGCGGGCCCTGGAAGGCGCACCACATCAGCGTGATCCGCCCGTTCTCCCGGAGATGCGCGATGGTCTCGGCGGTGCTGCCGGCGAAGTCGAGGTAGGCCACGGTCCGTTCGTCGACGACGGCGAACGAGCCGCTCATCCCCTTGGGGGAGAGGTTGACCGTGCCGTCGCCGTCCAGGGGCGCGGTCGCGGTGAAGAAGAGGTGTTGTTCCTCGATGAAGGTCCTGAGCCGACCGTCGATACGTTCGTACGTTTTTCCCATGGTCGCATTCTCGTGCCGCCCATCGGTCGCCGCCGGGAATTTCACGGGACGACCCATGGCCCCGGGTCCAGGCGCGATTCAGGGGTTCTGACCAGCAGCTTTGACAAAACATACGGACCATTGCATAGTTATGCCATTCGTGATCGCGCGCCATGAGGCGGACGCACACCCCTTGCACTTCCGAGGAGCACGCAGTGAGCAACGGCACCGGCAACAGCGACGTACGCCTCTGGGGCGGCCGTTTCGCCGACGGCCCCGCCGAGGCGCTGGCCAAGCTGTCCGCCTCCGTCCACTTCGACTGGCGGCTCGCGCCGTACGACATCGCGGGCTCCCGTGCCCACGCGCGCGTCCTCAACAAGGCGGGGCTGCTCACCGACGACGAGCTGGCCCGCATGATCGAGGGCCTGGACTCGCTCGAGGCCGCGGTCGCCGACGGCTCGTTCACCGGCACCATCGCCGACGAGGACGTCCACACCGCACTGGAGCGGGGACTCCTGGAGCGCCTCGGTCCGGACCTCGGCGGGAAGCTGCGGGCCGGACGGTCCCGCAACGACCAGGTGGCCACGCTCTTCCGTATGTACCTGCGTGACCACGCCCGCGTCATCGGCGGACTGGTCGCCGAGCTCCAGGACGCCCTGGTCGGACTGGCCGAGGCGCACCCGGACGTGGCCATGCCCGGCCGTACGCACCTCCAGCACGCGCAGCCCGTCCTCTTCGCCCACCACGTCCTGGCGCACGCGCAGTCCCTCTCCCGGGACGCGGAGCGGCTGCGGCAGTGGGACGAGCGGACCGCGGTGTCGCCGTACGGCTCCGGCGCGCTGGCCGGGTCCTCCCTCGGGCTCGACCCGGAGGCGGTCGCGGCGGACCTCGGCTTCGAGCGCGGGTCGGTGAGCAACTCCATCGACGGCACGGCCTCGCGGGACTTCGTCGCCGAGTTCGCCTTCGTCACCGCGATGATCGGCGTCAACCTCTCCCGCATCGCCGAGGAGATCATCATCTGGAACACGAAGGAGTTCTCCTTCGTCACCCTCCACGACGCCTTCTCCACCGGCTCCTCGATCATGCCGCAGAAGAAGAACCCGGACATCGCCGAGCTGGCACGCGGAAAGTCCGGCCGCCTCATCGGCAACCTGACCGGCCTGATGGCGACTCTGAAGGCCCTCCCGCTCGCGTACAACCGTGACCTCCAGGAGGACAAGGAGCCGGTCTTCGACTCCTGCGACCAGCTCGAGGTCCTGCTCCCCGCCTTCACCGGCATGATGGCCACGCTCACCGTCAACCGGGAGCGCATGGAGGAGCTGGCCCCGGCCGGCTTCTCGCTCGCCACGGACATCGCCGAGTGGCTGGTCAAGCAGGGTGTCCCGTTCCGGGTGGCGCACGAGGTCGCCGGTGAGTGCGTGAAGGTGTGCGAGCAGCAGGGCATCGAGCTCGACGAGCTGACGGACGAGCAGTTCGCGAAGATCTCCGAGCACCTCACCCCGGAGGTGCGCACCGTCCTGAACGTGCCCGGCGCGCTCGCCTCCCGCAACGGCCGAGGCGGGACCGCCCCCTCGGCCGTCGCCGTCCAGCTGGCCGAGGTGAAGGCCGACCTGGTGACGCAGCACGCCTGGGCGACCGCGCGCGGATGATTCGCAGGCATCGCGGGCTACGTTGACGGGAAGGCGTTCGGAACCGACCCAGAGGAGCCCGCGATGCCCTTCGCCCGCCTGAACCGAGCGACCACCCCGACCTCGCACATCGGGCTCGGCCTGGCCGCCGTCGGAAGGCCCGGTTACATCACCCCGCACCGTGACCGCGATCTGCCCGGCGACCGCGGCGTGGACGCGCTGCGCGTCCGCACCCACGAACTCCTGGACGCGGCCTACGCCCAGGGCGTGCGCTATTTCGACGCGGCCCGCTCCTACGGCCGTGCCGAGGAGTTCCTCGCCCAGTGGCTGACCGCCCGTCCGGATGTCACGGACGTGGTCATCGGCAGCAAGTGGGGCTACACCTACACGGCCGACTGGCGCGTCGACGCCGAGGACCACGAGGTGAAGGACCACGGACTCGCCGCCTTCGAACGCCAGCACGCCGAGACGGCCGGGCTGCTCGGCGACCGGCTCGACCTCTACCAGATCCACTCGGTGACCGCCGACAGCCCGGCGCTCGGCGACAAGGACCTGCACGCGCGTCTGGCCGAGCTGGCCGCCGGAGGAACCACGGTCGGCCTCTCCACGAGCGGCCCCGCCCAGAGCGACGCCATCCGGGCCGCCCTCGCCGTGACCGTGGACGGCGAACCCCTCTTCCGTACCGTCCAGGCCACCTACAACGCCCTGGAGACCTCCGCCGGGGCAGCGCTCGCCGAGGCGCACGACGCGGGCCTCACGGTCATCGTCAAGGAGGCCATGGCCAACGGCAGGCTCGCCGGGACCGAAGCGCCCGCCGTCGTCCGCGAGATCGGCACCGAAGCCGGACTGGACGCGGACGCCGTCGCCCTGGCCCTGGTGCTCCACCAGCCGTGGGCCGGGGTCGTCCTGTCCGGCGCGGCGACCGTCACCCAGCTGGCGGCGAACCTGCACGCGCCGCTGCTCGACCTGGACCCCGACCGGCTGGACCGGCTCGCCGCCCTTGTGGAGGAGCCGGAGGCCTACTGGCGCCACCGGGCCTCGCTGCCCTGGAGCTGAGCGGCCTTCCCCGCCGGCCCGAGCCTTCTCCGAGCCGTCACGCCCAGTCGGCGAGCACATCGAAGTCCGCCCGCACCAGACCCACCCAGGGGTCGATCCGCCGCAGCAGCGACCGCCCCGGGTGGTGCGCGGCGACCCAGGACGTGTCGACGCCGGAGATCTCGTCGTCGACCCAGGCGAACGGCCTTCCGTCCGCGTAGTCGACGACGTACCGCGTCTTCCAGTACGTCCCGTCGGCCGTGGCACCGTGCATCGCCGGCCAGTCGATGTACGGCAACGGGGGGAGTCCGAGACGCGGGCCGACCCATTCGTTGGCCTCGTCCTTCCAGGTGGTCGCCCACACGAGCTCGTAACGGGCGGCCAGGGCGAGCAACCCCTCACCGTGCGCGGGGTTGAGCAGAACGGGCAGCGGCGTTCCCGCCTCCCACCCGGTCGGCCGCATCCGGTGGAGCAGATAACCCTCCGGAGGCGCGGGGCGGGACAGCGCCGCGTACGGGTTGAGTGGACCGTCGATGTCGATCAGCAGCAGCGGCTTCATCCCGTCATGGTGCCTCCTGGACCGCCCGGCACCCATGGATTTCCCGGGGCGCCGGGACGGCGGCCGAAGCCGCTCGCCATCCCGGCACCCCAGGTGGCTGTCAGGCGGTGCCCAGGTGCCCCTCCCACAGCTCGCGCTCGGCCGCGCGGGGGTCGTTGACGACCTGGTCGGACGTGGTGTTGTTGTGGCGGAACGTCATGACGGGACGCTCCTGCGCGTCGTACTCCTTCCACGACGCCTGACCGGTCCTGGCGAAGTCGGCCCAGGTGCTGTGCAGGGCGTCGGCGAGGGGCTGGGGCGGGCGGGGCCCGGTGAACTTCTGGTTCGCCTCCAGGCCGAGGGTGTCCCAGGCGAAGGGCAGGTCGAGGCTGTGGCAGGCGCCGAGCTTGACCTGGACGTTGTTGGGGACGACCGGGGAGCGCCATCCGAACTCGTACAGGTAGGTCGGCGCCCCCTGGTTCTCTCCCCGGGCCTCGGCGACCCGGTAGGTCGGGATACGGAACATCCGGTCGGTCAGGACCGCGGCGGTGATCCCGGAGGGCTTGTTGCGCGGGTACGCGGCGGTGTCGTTCTTCGCGTACGCGTCGTAGGCGCTGTCCGGAGCCCCGTACGCCTTCAGACGCGTCTTGAACGGACCCGGAAGGAGCACGGACACCAGAGCGCTGGTCACGATGAAGAGACGGAACTCCTCGGTGGTCGTGCCCATCAGCAGCGGCACCTGGGCGCCGGCGCCGTCCGCGATCGCGGCCGCGGGAAGCCGGGGGAGCACATCGCCGTCGATGACGGGCAGGAACGCCAGACCGCAGGAGGCGATGGTGCTCGCCCCGTAGGCGTCCGCGTCCGCGCTCTGGCTGACTTCCTTGGAGACCTCGTTCTGCGCCTCGGTCAGATCGTCGATGTCCACGCCCGCCAGGGCGGCGGCGGTGGGCTCGACGCCCAGACGCTCCGCCACCGCGCCGATCACCAGCGCGGCGTCCTCCGGGGTCTGGCCGATGTGCGCGTTGCCGCTCTGCACGATCGCCTTGTGGAACAGGCCGTCGTCGCGGGAGAGCAGGGCGAGCACGCTCATGGCGCCGGCCGACTCCCCGCACAGCGTGATGTCGCCGGGGTCGCCCCCGAAGCCGGCGATGTTCTCGCGGACCCAGGTGAGCGCGGCGATCTGGTCGAGGAGGCCGCGGTTGGCCGGAGCCGGGGCGTCCGGCAGATAGCCGAAGCCGTCGACCCCCAGGCGGTAGTTGATGGAGACACACACCACGCCGTCGCGGGCGAAGGTCGCACCGTCGTAGGCGGGTACGGCGGACGATCCGGTGGTGAACCCGCCGCCGTGGATCCACACCAGCACGGGCAGAGCCCCCTCGGTGTCAGGCGTCCACACGTTGAGGTTCAGCCACTCGTCGCCGGCCACGTCCGGGTCGGGCATGATCTCGCCGAGCTTGCCGCCCAGTGGCGGCTTGGGGGGCGTGGGCCCGAAAGCGTGAGCCGTCCGGACACCCTGCCAGGGCTCGGGCGGCACGGGAGCGGCGAAACGCAGCTCACCGATCGGTGCACGGCCGTAGGGCATTCCGAGGAAACGGGCGATGCCGTCCTCCTCCGCCGTCCCCGACACCAAGCCGTAAGCCGTTTCGACCTCGACCGTGCTCTGCTCGGACATGTGTCTCCTCAGGGCCGGTCGGTCATGGATCCGACCCTCGGGGAGGCCGGCCCACCCCCCGTCGGGCGTCCCGCACCGACAGTCGGCCGGGACGCGGGGTAGTTACCCTCAGGGGTCGAGGTGTTACACACAGTGACAGAAAGTGATGGGTACTGCCCTGCCGTGACCGGTCACCAGGGCGTTCTGTCCCTCCAGTGATCGATCAAGAACCAGGAGGGGTGGGACGTTGATGTCTCATATGGGCTACGGTTGTCTCATGACTCTCGATCGTGAGCAGGTGCTGCGGAGCGCCGCCGCACTGCTGACCCGCAAATCCACGGCGACCATGGACGAGGTCGCCCGGGCCGCAGGCATCGGCCGCGCCACCCTGCACCGGCACTTCGCCGGACGGGACGCCCTGGTCGGAGCGCTGGAGGACCTCGGGATCCGGGAGTTCGAGGCGGCTCTGGACTCCGCGGGGCTCGACGAGGGCGGCGCCGAGGACGGGCTGCGGCGGCTGATCAGGGCCGTTCAGCCCAGCGCGGGACTGCTGTCCTTCCTCGTCACCGAGAACCAGCTCTTCGAGGGCGACGACGTCAACGAGGGGTGGAGCCGTCTGGACGCCCGGGTCTCCGCCTTCTTCCGGCGCGGCCAGGAACGCGGCGAATTCCGTATCGACCTCACACCCGCCTGGCTGACCGAGGCCCTGTACGGCCTGATCGGGAGCTGCGCGTGGTCCGTCCAGACCGGCCGGGTGGCCGCGCAGGACTTCCCGTACATGATCGTCGAGTTGCTCCTGGGCGGAGCACGCCGGAGCGTGGAGAAATGAGCAGCACCTATTCGCGGGCAGGCGTCACGGGCGATGTGCGTCATCCCGGCCGGTGGATCGCCCTCACCGTCCTCGTCCTGGCCGTGCTGCTCGTCGCCGTGGACGCCACCGTCCTCGGCCTGGCGACCCCGTTCCTCAGCGAGGACCTCGAACCGACCGGCACCCAGCTGCTCTGGATCGGCGACGTGTACTCGTTCGTCATCGCCGGACTCCTGGTCTCCATGGGCAGCCTCGGTGACCGCATCGGCCGGAAGAAGCTGCTGCTGACCGGTGCCGCCGCCTTCGGCGCGGTCTCGGTCCTGAACGCCTACGCGTCCAGCCCCGAGATGATGATCCTTGCCCGGGCGCTGCTCGGCGTCGCGGGCGCGACCCTGATGCCGTCCACGCTCGCCCTGATCCGCAACCTCTTCCACGACCCGCGCGAACGCAGCCTCGCCGTCGGTATCTGGGGCGCCATGGCCTCGGCGGGAGCGGCCGTCGGGCCGGTCGTGGGCGGGCTCCTGCTGGAGCACTTCTGGTGGGGCTCGGTCTTCCTGATCAACCTGCCCGTGATGGCAGTCCTCGTCGTCGTGGGCATCAGGATGATCCCCGAGTCGAAGAATCCGGCACCGGGGCCCTGGGACCTGCTGAGTGTGGGACTTTCCCTGGTCGGCATGATCGGCGTCGTGTACGCCATCAAGGAGGCCGCCGCGCACGGTGTGAGCTGGGAGAACGGCCTGGCGGCCGTCGGAGGTGTGCTGGCGCTCACCTGGTTCGTGCGCCGTCAGCTGAAGCTCCCCGCCCCTCTGCTGGACATGCGGCTCTTCCACCACCGGGGGTTCTCCGGGGCGGTCCTCGCGGACCTGCTGACCATCCTCGGCCTGTCCGGGATCGTCTTCTTCCTCTCCCAGTTCCTGCAGCTGGTCCAGGGACGGGGCCCGCTGGAGGCAGGCCTCGCCGAACTGCCCGCGGCCGTCGGCGCGGTGACCGCCGGCCTGCTGGCGGGGAGGGTGGCGCGCCGCTACTCCGTGCGCTCCGTGGTCGCCGTGGGACTCGGTGCCATCGGCCTGTCTCTCGCCGTGGTCACGGTGATCCACAAGGAGACCGGCTATCCCCTGATCGGGGTCCTGCTCCTCGTGGTGGGCGTCGGAGCGGGATTCGCCTTCACCGTCACCTCCGACGTGATCCTCTCCAGCGTCCCCAAGGAACAGGCGGGCTCCGCGTCCGCCGTGTCCGAGACGGCCTACGAGCTCGGAGCCGCCCTCGGCATCGCACTGCTCGGGTCCATCGTCACCGGCGTCTACAAGGGATTCGGGACCCCTGAGGGCGTCCCGGCCGCCGCCGCGACGGCGGCCCACGAGTCGCTGGGCGGAGCCGTGGAGACGGCGGAGCACCTCCCCGCACAGCAGGGGAGCGAGCTCGTCGTCGCGGCTCAGGAGGCCTTCGTCAACGGGCTGCGGGTGTCCGCGGCGGTCGGTGCCGTCGTGCTGCTCGCGACCGCGGTCGCCGCGTGGTTCCTGCTGCGCGACCAGAAGCTGGAGGAAGGGATCATCCCCGACGAGTGAGTGGCCCGGCGCGCTCGCGCCGGGCCACTCGGATGCACTCGTACGGCTCAGGCGGCCTTCGCCTTGGTGGCGTACATGTCGACGTACTCCTGGCCGGACAGCTCCATCACCTCGGTCATCACCGAGTCCGTCACCGCCCGCAGGACGTAGCGGTCGCGGTCCATGCCCTCGTAGCGCGAGAACTCCAACGGCTCACCGAAGCGGACCGTGACCTTGCCCGGGCGGGGCAGGCCCGCGCCGCCCGGCTGCAGCTTGTCCGTGCCGATCATGGCGAACGGCACGACCGGCGCGCCGGTCATCAGGGTCAGCCTCGCGATACCCGTACGGCCCCGGTAGAGCCGGCCGTCGGGGGAGCGGGTGCCCTCCGGGTAGATGGCGAAGGCGTGGCCCTCCTCCAGCACCCGGCGGCCCGTCATCAACGCCGCGACGCCGCCGCGGCCGCCGTCCCGGTCCACCGGGATCATGCCGCAGCCGGTGAAGAACCAGGCCATCAGCCGGCCCTTGATGCCCTTGCCCGTGACGTACTCGTCCTTGCCGATGTAGAAAACCGGCCGGTCGCAGCAGATCGGCATGATCATCGAGTCGATGAACGTCAGATGGTTCCCCGCGAGGATCACCGGGCCGTCACCCGGGATGTTCTCGACGCCCTCCACCTGTGGCCGGAAGAGCAGGCGCAGGATCGGTCCGAGCACTGCCTTGATGACCGTGAGTCGGGACAACGCATCCTCCGGTGTCGTGGCCGGGTGGCCGGGGCGGGAATTCGCGAGGGTCTGTGCAGGTGAGGACGATACTCGCGGGTACTGCCTCTCCGCACATCGGGTTCATCCAGTGGATACGCAGTGTTGACGTGTGTTTCCGCCATGTTCGTCCACGGTCCGCCCCACCGATGGCGTAGCTGCCTACGATCAAGCCTCGCCCGAAGGTGCCGGACATCACATGCGAGGAGCATTTTATGACAGAGCGCGCGCGGACCGGGCCCGGCCGGCGGACACTCCTGGGGGCGGCCGTCCTCGGCACGACGGTCCTCGGAGCCACCGGAACGGCCGACGCCGCCGGGCGTGGCGCCCCGGACGGGCGAGGCGGCGGCGGAGGCGGTTACCGGCACCTGCCCGTACCCACCGTCATCGGTCACCGCGGCGCCAGCGGCTACCGCCCCGAGCACACCCTCGGTTCCTACCAGCTGGCCCTGGACATGGGCGCGCACATCGTCGAGCAGGACCTCGTGCCGACCAAGGACGGCCATCTGGTCTGCCGCCACGAGAACGACATCACCGGCACCACGGACGTCGCCGAGCACCCCGAGTTCGCGGGCCGCAAGGCCACCAAGCGGGTCGACGGAGTGTCTCTCACCGGCTGGTTCACCGAGGACTTCACCCTCGCCGAGCTGAAGACCCTCCGGGCCAAGGAGCGCATCCCCGGCAACCGCCAGGAGAACACGCTGTACGACGGCCGCTGGGAGATCCCCACCTTCGAAGAGGTCCTGCGCTGGGCGGACAAGGAGGGCCGCAGGCGGGGCGAGCCCGTCTGGCTCTACGTCGAGACCAAGCACCCCTCCTACTTCAGGGGCCTCGGCCTGGGCCTGGAGGAGCCCCTCGCCAAGCTGCTGCGCCGCCACGGCCGGCACCGGGCGGACTCCGCTCTGATCCTCCAGTCCTTCGAGCCCGGCTCGATGCGGCGGCTGTCGAAGCTCGTCGCCACCCCCCGCGTCGTCCTGCTGTCCGGTCCGAAGGAGCGCCCGTGGGACTTCGTGGAGGCCGGTGACCCCCGTACGGTCGCCGACCTGGTGAAGCCCGCCGGGCTGAAGTGGATCGCGTCCTTCGCCCAGGGCATCGGCCCCACGCTGGACCTCGTCATCCCCAAGGACGCCCAGGGACGGCTGACCTCCCCCACCTCCCTGGTGACGGACGCGCACGCGCGAGGCCTGGTCCTGCACCCCTACACGCTGCGCAACGAGAACACGTTCCTGCCGGCGGACTTCCGGCGCGGCACCGACCCGAACGCGTACGGCGACGTGTTCGGCGCTCTCCGGGCGTACTTCGAGACAGGGATCGACGGGATCTTCTCCGACAACCCGGACACCGCCCTGCTCGCGGCGGCCGACTTCGCCGAGCGCTGAGGTACGAGGGCCGGAGGCGCGTCAGCCGCCCGGCCCCCATGCCCCGGTCGGGTGGAGCTCCCCGTGCGCGGCAACCCGCCGCGCACGGGGAGCGTTGACGGGGCATGACACTTCTTGATCATGATCCGACGGCCGAGGCGGCGGGCGACGGCGGACGGGCCCTCGTGCGCGCCCTGCACGCGCTGGTGCGCGCCGAGGCGGGGGCCGAGGCCCAGGCCGCCGGCGTCGAGGCCGCGGACCTGGAACAGTCGGTGTGGCTGAAGCTGCTGGAGCGCCGGCCGGGCGTGCCCCCCGACCCCGCCCGCTGGGTCCGCGCCGCCGTGCGGGCGGAGGCACGCGTCGCCCGCCGCAGGATCCGGCGCGAGCGCGCCTACACGGCCGGTGAACCCCCGGGCGACTGGACGGGCTGCCCCGAACGGATCGCGGTGGGAGCCGACGAACGCCGCGCCCTGCGCACCGCGGTGGGCCGGCTGCCGGGCAGGTGCCCACGGTTACTCGAGGCGATGCTGGCCCCCCACGATCCGACGTACCGGGAAATCGCAGGGGAGTTGGGTATGTCACAGGGGAGTTTGGGTCCGATGCGTTCCCGATGCCTTGGATGTCTGCGCAGAATGCTGGCGGCGGAGGTTGTAGCTCCTGAACTGCGGGGAATGGAGCGGTAGACAACCGGCGGACAGGTGAGCGGGAGGCATGCACACATGGGCATGAGCGTGACCATCTCGGCGGCGACAGCACAGGACGTCGAGCAGATCTTCAGACTCCAGTACCTCTGTTTCCAGAGCGAGGCGGAGCTCTACGGCAACTACCGGATCGACCCTCTCGTCCAGACCCTCGACTCGGTGCGGGACGAAGTCGCCGCGGACCTGGTGTTCGTGGCCCGGCTCGGCGACGAAGTCGTCGGCTCGGTACGCGGCTTCACCGACGCCGACGGCACCGGCCGGATCGGCAAGCTCTGCGTCCACCCCCGGCTCCGTAACCACGGCCTGGGTACCCGTCTTCTGCGGGCCGCGGAATCCGGCCTGGCGGACGGGCGTTCGGCCACCCGCTTCCGCCTGCACACGGGGGAGCGAAGCGAAGGCAACCTGCGGCTCTACCGGAAGGCGGGCTATGCCCGGGTGGGCAACACCACCGGAGTCGACGGCGTCCGGCTGGTCCTGCTGGAGAAGGACGCCGCCGCCCCCGCCTATGTGACCAGTGCCTGAACCAGGTGCCTGACGGCTCCCGTACGCCCCGTGTCAGGCGATACGCGCGCGGCGCAGCCAGATCATCCCGGTGACCGGCAGGATCACCGGGATGAGCAGGTAGCCCATGCCGAATCCCGACCACACCGTGCTGTCCGGGAAGGCGGACGGCTCCAGCAGCGTCCAGGTGCCGACGATCAGCACGCCGGCGAGCTCGGCGGCGCAGCACACCAGCGCCGCCCTGCGCGCCTTCTCCCCGCCCCGCACCAGCGAGTACGTGATGAAGCCGTACACGACCGCGGCGACGGCCGAGAGGACGTACGCGAGCGGTGCCTTGCCGAAGTCCAGGATCATCTCGACGATCGAGCGGGAGGCGGCGGCCACGGTGAACACCCCGTAGAACCAGACCAGTACCCGACCCGGCCCGGTGCCGAGGTCGAACTGCCGCTTCTGCTGCGGGACGTCCGGCTGCGGGACGTCCGGCTGTGGGGCGGGGGACGCGGGCTTCCCCGTGCGGTCGGTGTCGCTCAAGGTCAGTTTCCCCAGATGTCGTAGAGCCGTACTTCGAGGACGGCGAGCACGACCGCACCGGCCGCCACCGTCACCGAGCCCCAGCGGGTCCGCTCCGACAGCGACAGGAATCCCGCCGCGGGCACGGCCGCGAAGGCGCCGATCAGATAGGCGATGAAGATCGTCATGCCCTGGTCGGGCCGCTCGCCGCGTGCCAGCTGCACGATCCCCACGAGCAACTGCGCCAGCGCCAGCACGGACACGACCGCCATGCCGATGAAGTGCCAGTCCTTGGTGGGCTGGTCCCGGTAGGCGGCGAATCCGCACCAGGCGGCGAGGGCGAGCGCGGTCACGGCGACCGCGACCGTCAGGGCGTCGAGCATGAAGTGAGGGTATTACGGACGGCTGGAGCCGCCGCGTGCGGGCCCGGACGCCCGGTGGACGCGTGCGGTTTCCGGGAAGCGTGGCCTTTGCCACAGCATGATCGCACCGGCCGTCGCATGGCACCTGGACCTGCTCGCGTTTCCGCAGGTCAGGGAGGTGCGTGCGACGGTCTCGGCTGTGGGGGGCGGACATCCAGCGCCGTCCGTTATGCGGACACGGGGCATCGCCGGAACGTTACGTCTGTTTTACTTGGCGCATGACCACGACGAGCTACCGCAGCCCTGCGACCGAGGCGATCCCGACGCCCGGTGCTCGTTGTATGTGTCGAATGCGCGCCTTCTGAGGGTCCCCGCCCGAGCCTCGCGCCCCGAAGCGAGACCGAGCCCGTGCCGTCCGCACCCAGCGGATCGAGCCGGCCCGCCCATGCCCCGCGCCCAGCGGCTCCGCCGCGGCCGGGCATGCAGAGACTCCCACCGGTCGACCACTGAGAACAGTCTCATTCAGATGAATGCCCCGTGCCCGGCGGACACCGCGCCGTGCACTCGACAGTGACGGAAACCCTGTGATCACCACTTCGGGCCTCACGAAGGTCTACCAGTCACGCGGCCGAGAGGTCACCGCCCTGGACGGCGTGGACCTGCACGTCCGCGAAGGCGAGGTCTACGGCGTCATCGGACAGAGCGGCGCCGGCAAGTCCTCCCTCATCCGCTGCGTCAACCTCCTCGAACGCCCCACCTCGGGCACGGTGACGGTCGCCGGACAGGACCTCACCGCCCTCGCCGGCCGCGGCCGGCGCGCCGGCAAGGAGCTCCGCCGGGCCCGCAACCGCATCGGCATGGTCTTCCAGCACTTCAACCTGCTGGACTCGCGCACCGTCCGCGACAACGTCGAGCTGCCCCTGGAGATCCTCGGCATCTCCGGACAGGAACGCACCCGCAAGGCGCTCGACCTCCTCGACCTCGTCGGTCTCGCCGACAAGGCGAAGGCCTATCCCGGTCAGCTGTCCGGTGGCCAGAAGCAGCGCGTCGGCATCGCCCGGGCCCTCGCGGGCGACCCGAAGGTGCTCCTCTCCGACGAGGCGACCTCCGCGCTGGACCCCGAGACCACCCGCTCCATCCTGCAGCTGCTGCGCGACCTCAACCAGGAGCTCGGCCTCACCGTCCTGCTCATCACGCACGAGATGGACGTCGTCAAGACCGTCTGCGACTCCGCCGCGCTGATGAAGCAGGGCCGCATCGTCGAGTCGGGCACCGTCGGCGAACTGCTGTCCACCCCCGGCTCCGAGCTGGCGCACGAGCTGTTCCCCGTCGGGGGCACCGCCTCCGGCCCCGGGTCCACCGTCGTCGACGTCACCTTCCACGGCGAGGCCGCGGCCCAGCCGGTGATCTCGCAGCTCTCCCGGACGTACAACATCGACATCTCGATCCTCGGTGCCGCGATGGACACCATCGGCGGCAAGCAGATCGGCCGCATGCGCATCGAGCTGCCCGGCCGATTCGAGGAGAACGTCGTACCGATCGGCTTCCTGCGCGAGCAGGGCCTCCAGGCCGAGGTCGTGGACGGCGGCCCCGCCGACGCCACCGGCATCCCCTCCCAGACCCCCGCCGCGATCACCAAGGAGGTGGCGAAGTGACCTGGTCCGAAATGCAGCCACTGCTCTCGCAGGGAACCATCGACACCCTCTACATGGTGCTCTGGTCCACGCTCGTCACCGTCGTCGGCGGCCTGCCGCTCGGCATTCTGCTCGTCCTCACCGACAAGGGCGGACTGCTCCAGAACACGGTGGTGAACAAGGTCATCGGCGTGATCGTGAACATCGGCCGCTCGCTGCCCTTCATCATCCTGCTGATCGCGCTGATCCCCTTCACCACCTGGGTCGTCGGCACCTTCATCGGCCCGTCCGCGATGATCGTGCCGCTCGCCATCGGTGCCATCCCCTTCTTCGCACGGCTCGTCGAGACCGCCGTGCGCGAGGTCGACCACGGACTCGTCGAGGCCGTCCAGTCCATGGGCGGGTCCGTCCCGACGATCGTCCGCAAGGTCCTGCTGCCGCAGGCGCTGCCCTCGCTCGTCTCGGGCGTCACCACGACCGTGATCGTGCTCATCGGCTACTCCGCGATGGCTGGTGCGGTGGGCGGTGAAGGGCTCGGATCCAAGGCCGTCACCTACGGATTCCAGCGCTTCGACAACCAGTTCATGCTCATCACCGTCGTGCTGCTGATCGTCATCGTGACCGTGGTCCAGCTGATCGGTGACGGAGCCGTACGCCTGCTGGCCCGCCGGGGCCGCACCTCCTCCTGACCTTCTTCTCTCCCGAGGCCCGCACTCCTTGTCCGGGCGCACCACCACCAGAAAGAGGCACTCTTCGTGCGTAAGAACATCAAGATCACCGCTGCCGCCGCCGCAGCCGCCGCCCTCGCCCTCGGCCTCAGCGCCTGCGGTACGGACTCCGACCCGGCCGCCAAGGGCGAGACCGGTGCCGACGCCGACACCTCAAAGGCTCTCGTCGTCGCCGCGTCCCCGACGCCGCACGCCGACATCCTGAACTACGTCAAGAAGAACCTGGCGGACAAGGCCGGCCTCAAGCTGGAGGTCAAGGAGTTCACGGACTACGTCCTGCCGAACACCGCCACCGAGAACGGCCAGGTCGACGCCAACTTCTTCCAGCACAAGCCCTACCTGGACGACTTCAACAAGAAGAACAACACCCACGTCGTCCCGGTGGTCGACGTCCACCTGGAGCCCCTCGGCCTCTACTCCAAGAAGGCCAAGGACGTGAAGGACATCAAGGCCGGCCAGACCGTCGCCGTCCCGAACGACACCACCAACGAGGGCCGCGCGCTCCAGCTGCTCGCCGAGAACGGGCTGATCACCGTCAAGGACGGTGTCGGCACCAACGCCAAGCTCAGCGACATCACGGACAAGAAGGGTCTGGAGTTCAAGGAGATCGAGGCCGCCACCGTGCCCCGTGCCCTGGACGACGTCGACGCCGCCGTCATCAACGGCAACTACGCCATCGAGGCCGACCTGGAGCCGGGCCGGGACTCCCTGGTGCTGGAGAAGGCCGACGGCAACCCGTACGCCAACATCCTGGCCGTCAAGGACGGCAACGAGGACGACCCCCGCGTCCAGAAGCTCGCGAAGCTCCTGAACTCCGACGAGGTCAAGAAGTTCATCGAGGACACCTACAAGGGCTCGATCATCCCCGCCTTCGGTGCGCCCGCCAAGTCCTGACACCCAGGCACCACTTGCGCCACGAGCCCCGCACACCCGCACCAGGGTGTGCGGGGCTCCGCCGCGCGGACCCGGCCATGCGCATCCACCGTCCGATGCTGCATGCTGGTGGCTTTACACGGTCTTCGGCATGGAGCTGCGCATGACTACCACCTTCCCGTCCATCTCCATCAGCACGGACAGGTTGGTGCTGCGCCCCTTCGACATGGCGGACGTCCCGGCGTACATCGAGATGATGAACGACGAGCTCGTCACCGCCTGGACCGAGGCCCCGTACCCCTACACCCAGGTCGACGCCGAACGGTGGGTGCGCAGGATCGCGCCGGCCGAACGCTCGCAGGGCAACGGAATCGTCTTCGCCGTCACCGAGTTCCTCACCCAGCGCCTCGTCGGTTCCGTGCGGCTCCTCAACACCGACCGGCGCACCCTGGCCACCGAGGTCCGCTACATCACCGCCCCCTGGGCGCGCGGCGAGGGATACGCCACCGAATCGGTGCTGGCCCTCGCCGAGTGGCTCTTCCGCGACCAGGGCTTCGAACGGATCGAGCTGCGCACCCCCGCCGGGAACACCGCCTCCCAGCAGGTCGCCCAGAAGCTGGGCTGCATCAGCGAGGGAGTCCTGCGGAACGCCCGCATAGCCAGGACCGCCACCGAGGACGGGGGCTGGGCCGACATCAGGACCGACCTCATCGTGTGGGGCCTCCTGCCCGAGGACCTGGAGGGCGTCGCCGAGCAGCTGGCCGACGCGGGCGGCTACGGCACGTACGACGACTGGAACTGACCTTTCTCCCGGGGCGGGAACCCCCGGCGGGAGCGTTGGTACGGACCGGATACGCTCACCCTTGCTCCGCGCATCCCGCGGGGCGCCCCCGCCTGCTCACACCCCAGGAGACTGACGACGATGGCCGACCGGGTCACGGTGATCGGCTGGGACGGCTCGCCACTGACCGGCGCGGCCACCGCCGCACTCTCGGCCGCCACGCTCGTCGCCGGCGCCGCGCACCACCTGGCGCTCCCCGAAGTGCCCGGGCGTGCCGAACGGATCCGCCTCGGCAGCGTCGACCTGGCCGCCCGCAGGATCGCCGGGCACCGGGGGAGCGCCGTGGTCCTCGCCGACGGCGACCCCGGCTTCTTCGGCGTCGTACGCACCCTGCGCAAGCCCGAACACGGGCTCGAGGTCGAGGTCGTCCCCGCCGTCTCGTCCGTCGCCACCGCCTTCGCCCGCGCAGGCATGCCGTGGGACGACGCGCAGATCGTCGTCGCCCACCCCCGCACCCTGCGCCGCGCGGTCAACGTCATCCGCGCCCACCACAAGGTGGCCGTACTCACCTCCCCCGGAGCCGGGCCGGCCGAGCTCGCGCTGCTGCTCGAGAACGTCCACCGCACCTTCGTGATCTGCGAGGAGCTGGGCACCGCACGCGAGCGGGTCACCGTCCTCACCTCCGACAAGACGGCCGACCACACCTGGCGCGACCCCAATGTCGTCATCGTCATCGGCGGCGGCCCCGAGACCACCGCCAACAGTGCCTGGATCGCCGGCCGCCGCCCCGAGGGCCCCCGCGGCTGGGCCCTGCCGCCCGAGGTGTACGGCGGCGCGGGGGAGACCGGCGAGGGGGAGTTCCCCGGGCTGCGCGCAGCCCAGCTCGCCCGCCTCGGACCGCGCACCGGCGATCTCGTCTGGGACATCGGCTCCGGCAGCGGCGCCCTCTCCGTGGAAGCGGCCCGCTTCGGCGCCGCGGTCCTCGCCGTGGACAGCGATCCGGACGCCTGCGCGCGTACGGCCGCCGCCGCCCGCACCTTCCAGGTCGGGGTCCAGGTCGTCATGGGTACCGCCCCGCACGTCCTGGAGAGCCTGCCCGAGCCCGATGTCGTACGGATCGGCGGCGGCGGGGTCCCCGTGGTCACCGCGGTCGCGGACCGCCGCCCGGAACGCATCGTCACCCATGCCTCGAACCGGGACGAGGCCGAGGCGCTGGGCGCCGCACTCGGTGAGAACGGATACACGGTCGAGTGCGCGCTGCTCCAGTCCGTCGAACTGGACACCTCCGGCTGGGCGGAACGTGAACGCTCCGTCGTATTCATGCTCTCCGCGGTGCGTACCGACCTCGCCCCCTGAAGTGTTCGCGGGGGAGCGCGGGGTAGGCTGACCGATTGTTGTACCGCGCCCGGCTGTTCGACGGTTCGTTCGTCAATGTCCGGAAAAGTGGACCGTTTTGGTCCGCGATGTGGTACGGCGTAACCGGGGGACGCGCAACGTGGCGCAGTCCACAGCGAGCCGAGGCAGAACTGTCTGTCGCGGCGGCGAACGGCCGCGAGAATGTATACCTCCGCGCGCGTTTCGTGCCGCGCGGGGAGCCCGCTCGTTCTTGTTGACGAGCACCGGCGTGCCGTGGTTCGGGCATCCCGGGCGAAGGGCGAAGGAGCACTGACGATGGGCGAGGGGTACGCATGACTGACACCGGCCAGATCCCGGGCGAGGGACTGCCGGAGAACGCAGGCATGGTGGAGCAGCCGGGCGTCCCCGCCCCGGACGCCTACACCTACCTCGAACCCTCCGAGCACACGCCCGAGGACGACGACCTCCTTCTGATGCCCGCGCCCCAGGGTGCCTGGAGCGACGCTCCGGCCGCACCGGCGGGCCTGCCCGAGCAGTTCCCGGCGCACGACGGCGCGGTGAACGGCACCCACGGGTCCGGCGCCGCCGGCCTCAACGGCGCACGGGCCGCGGCGCACGCGTCCGCGCAGGTCCCGGTCGCGGCCGCGCCGGCCCGGCGCCCGCTGCACCGCGGTCCCGCCTCCACCGAGGCGCCCTCCTACGGGGGGCCGCCGACCGGGGGAGTCGTCCGCTCGCTCGCGGACCGGGGACCGGCCGGCCCGCAGAACCCGATGCCCGTACGGCACGCGGGACCGCCGACGACGGGGCCCGAGTACTTCGACGTACCGGCGGACGATGCGTCCATGCTGCCGGGCCCGCAGCTGGGCGAGATCCCGCCCCAGGGCGCCCCCGCGTGGGGTGCGCCGGAGCCGGCCGCGGCGCCCGAGGCGGTGGCGGAGCCTGCCGCTGCGCCGGAGCCCGTGGTGGCACCTCCGGTGGTGGAGCCCGAGGTACCCGAGCAACTTGTCGCGCCTGCTGCGCCGGCTGAGCCCGTCGTGGCTGCTGAGCCGGCCGAACCCGTCGTGCCTGCAGCGCCGGCCGAGCCCGTCGTGGCTGCTGAGCCGGCCCCGCCCGTCGCACCCGTCGCGGCCGCGGAACCCGCAGAAACGGTCGCTCCGGAGCCGGTGACGGCCGTGATCCCGGAGGCTCCCGTCGAGCCGGCGGCGGAGCGTCCCGAGGAGACCCTGGCCGAGTCCCCGGTCTCCGTACCGGTCGACGCTCCCGCCGAGGTACCCGTCGAACTGCCCGTCGAGGCCGCCGCCCCGGCCGAGCCGGTGGGGCAGTTCGTGCCCGTGGAGGGCTCCGTACCGACGGCTCCGCACCTCGCCCCGACCCCGGCGGCCGGGACCGCCGTCCCCGTCGCCGAGGCCGGACCGGCCGCCGAGCCCGCGCCTCCCGTGGCGGAGCCGGCGCCGGCTGTGCCCGAGGCCGTGGAGGCGCCGGAGCCGGTCGCCGTCCAGCAGCCCGAGGCCGTCGCGGAGGCCGCGCCCGAGGCCGTCGCGGAAGCCGCGCCCGAGGCCTTCGCGGAAGCCGAGCCGGCTGCTGAGCCCCTCGCCGTACCGCAGGCCGGACCCCAGATCCTGCCGGAGCCGGACCCCGGCACCGGACCCGAGATCATCGAGACCCCGGAGGCCGAGGCGCCGGAGGCCGTGGTTCCCGAGGCCGTGATCCCGGACATTCAGTCCCCGGAGCCTCAGGCCCCGGAAGCGGACACCCTGGTGGCTCAGGCCCCGGCAGCCGAGGCCCCGGCCCCTGCCGAGGAAGCTTCCGAGCAGGCCCCGGCCCCTGCCGAGACGCCGGAGGAGGCCGAAGAAGCCGTGGCCGAAGAAGCCGTGGCCGAAGCACCCCTCGCCGAAGCCGCCGAGGCAGAGGTCCCCGCCTCCCTCCCCGCCCCCGGCTACGACGACGCAGAGCGCGAAGCCGTCCTGCGGGTCATGCGTGAGCGCCGCGACATCCGCAACGGCTTCCGCAGCGACCCCATCCCGCACGAGGTCCTCCTCCGCGTCCTGGAGGCCGCGCACACCGCGCCGAGCGTCGGCCACTCGCAGCCCTGGGACTTCGTCGTCATCCGCTCCGCGGAGACGCGCCGCTCCATGCACGAACTGGCCCAGCGTCAGCGCGAGGCGTACGCCAAGTCGCTGCCCAAGGCCCGGGCCAAGCAGTTCAAGGAACTGAAGATCGAGGCCATCCTCGACACGCCCGTGAACATCGTCGTCACCGCCGACCCCACCCGCGGCGGCCGCCACACCCTGGGGCGGCACACCCAGCCGCAGATGGCCCCGTACTCCTCGGCGCTCGCCGTGGAGAACCTGTGGCTGGCGGCCCGCGCCGAAGGCCTCGGCGTCGGCTGGGTCAGTTTCTTCGACGAGCGGGAGATGGTCCGGGCGCTCGGCCTGCCCGAGCACCTCGAAGTCGTCGCCTACCTCTGCGTCGGCTACGTCGACGAGTTCCCCGAGGAGCCCGAACTGATGCAGGCGGGCTGGTCCAAGCGCCGCCCGCTGTCCTGGGTCGTCCACGAGGAGACGTACGGCCGACGCGCCCTGCCGGGCGAGGAGCCGCACAACCTCCTCCAGGAGACCATCGCCGGCATCCGCCCGCTGGACGCCAAGGCGCTCGGCGAGGCGTGGGAACGCCAGAAGCGGATGACGAAGCCCGCCGGCGCGCTCGGCATGCTGGAGATCATCTCCGCACAGCTGTCCGGGCTCTCCCGGCTCTGCCCGCCGCCGGTCCCGGAGCCCGCCGCCGTCGCGATCTTCGCCGGTGACCACGGGGTGCACGCCCAGGGCGTCACGGCGTGGCCGCAGGAGGTCACCGGCCAGATGGTCGCCAACTTCCTCGGCGGCGGCGCGGTGTGCAACGCCTTCGCCGCTCAGGTCGGCGCCGAGGTCTGCGTCGTCGACGTCGGTGTGGCGTCCGAACTCCCCGCGACGCCCGGCCTGCTGCCCAGGAAGGTCCGTGCCGGAACGGCCGACTTCACCACGGGTCCCGCCCTCACCCGCGAAGAGGTCCTCGCGGCCATCGAGGTGGGCATCGAGACCGCCCGCGACCTGGTGGCGGCAGGCAACAAGGGCCTGCTCACGGGTGAGATGGGCATCGCCAACACCACCGCGTCGGCCGCGTTGATCTGCGTGTACAGCGGCCTGGACCCGTCGGAGGTGACCGGGCGCGGCACCGGGATCAACGACGAGATGCACGCCCGCAAGGTCGATGTGGTGCGCCGCGCCCTGGACCTGCACCAGCCCGACCCGACGGACCCCATCGGCGTACTGGCGGCGGTCGGCGGTCTGGAGCACGCCGCCATGGCGGGCTTCCTGCTGGGCGGCGCCTCGCTCCGTACGCCGGTGATCCTGGACGGTGTGAGTGCCGGCGCCGCCGCGCTGGTCGCCCGGGCGATCGCCCCCGAGGCGCTCGCCGCGTGCATCGCGGGGCACCGCAGCGCGGAACCCGGCCATGTCGCCGCGCTCAACAAGCTGGGCCTGCGCCCGCTGGTCGACCTGGACCTCCGCCTCGGCGAGGGCACGGGCGCCCTGCTCGCGCTCCCCATCGTGCAGAGCGCCGCCCGCGCGATGCACGACGTGGCGACGTTCGACTCCGCGGGCGTCACGGAGAAGTAGCCGCTCCACGTGCCCGGACGCGCCCCACCGGCCCGTCCGGGCACCACGCGGTCCCGCACGGACACCACGCGGGCACCACGCGGTCCCGCCCGGGCGCAACCGGGCACGGCCCCGGCCGCACCCGGACCCGAGGGCCCGTCGAGGGCGGCCGGGCGCACAGCCGGAGTGCCGTGCCCGCCACCCCGTATCGTGGTCCCACGCGTCACCGCCTCACCCAGCCCACGTCACCGCCGCTCCACCGCCGCAGCGGCTCGCAGCACACCGCACCCTGCACGAGGAGCCCGCACGACCATGGCCGAGCATGACGATCACCCTGCCTACCCCGTCGGACTGCGCCTGAACGGGCGCCGCGTCGTCGTCGTCGGCGGTGGCCAGGTCGCGCAGCGCCGGCTGCCCGCCCTCATCGCCGCCGGGGCCGACATCACCCTGGTGTCCCCGTCCGCGACGGCGTCCGTCGAGGCGATGGCCGACACCGGTGAGATCCGCTGGGAGCGCCGCAGGTATCAGGAAGGCGATCTGGCCGACACCTGGTACGCCCTCGTCGCCTCGTCCGACGCCGCCGCCAACGACGCCGCGTCCGCCGAGGCCGAGCGCACCCGCACCTGGTGCGTCCGGAGCGACGACGCGGAGGCGGCCACCGCCTGGACACCGGCCACCGGCCGCAGCGAGGGCATCACGGTCGCCGTCCTCACCACCACCTCGCAGGGCCGGGACCCCCGGCACTCCGCCGCAGTCCGCGACGCGATCGTGGAGGGGCTGCGCGACGGCACCCTCGCCGCCCCGCACCACCGCACCCGCGCCCCCGGCGTCGCGCTGGTGGGCGGTGGCCCCGGCGACCCCGACCTGATCACGGTCCGCGGCCGCCGTCTCCTCGCCGAGGCCGACGTCGTCATCGCCGACCGCCTCGGCCCCCGCGACCTCCTCGACGAGCTCCCGCCGCACGTGGAGGTGATAGACGCCGCGAAGATCCCGTACGGCCGCTACATGGCGCAGGAGGCGATCAACCAGGCGCTGATCGACCACGCCAAGGCCGGCAGGTCCGTGGTCCGGCTCAAGGGCGGCGACCCGTTCGTCTTCGGCCGCGGCATGGAGGAGGCGCAGGCTCTGGCCGCGGAGGGCATCGCCTGCACGGTCGTCCCCGGCATCTCCAGCTCGATCTCCGTGCCGGGAGCGGCGGGCATCCCCGTCACCCACAGGGGCGTCGCGCACGAGTTCACGGTGGTCAGCGGCCATGTGGCACCGGACGACCCGAGGTCCCTGGTCGACTGGAAGGCGCTCGCCCAGCTGCGCGGCACCCTGGTCCTCCTGATGGCCGTCGACAAGATCGGCGCCATCTCCCGGGCCCTCATCGCCCACGGCAAGGACCCCGACACCCCGGTGGCCCTGGTCCAGGAGGGCACCACGGCAGCCCAGCGCAGGGTCGACGCGACCCTCGCGGACGTCGGTGAGAGGGTCGTCGCCGAAGAGGTCCGCCCCCCGGCCGTCATCGTCATCGGCGATGTCGTCGCCGTCGCCACGGACCCGGCCGGCCGGCTCGAAGGCTGAGCGGCCGGACCTCCGCCGCACTTCCGTACTCCCACACCACCCCGACAAGGCAGTAGCACCCCGTGGCTGAACTCATCACCGTCGACGACCCGGACGACCCGCGCCTGGGGGACTACACAGGCCTGACCGACGTCGAGCTCCGGCGCCGGCGTGAGCCGGCCGAGGGCCTCTTCATCGCCGAGGGCGAGAAGGTGATCCGGCGCGCCGGGAACGCCGGGTACGAGATGCGGTCCATGATGCTCTCGGCCAAGTGGATCGACGTCATGCGCGATGTGATCGACGAGGCCACCGCACCGGTCTACGCGGTCACACCGGCTCTCGCCGAACGTGTCACCGGCTACCACGTGCACCGTGGGGCCCTCGCCTCCATGCAGCGCAAGCCGCTTCCCGACGCGGGCACGCTGCTGTCCCCCGAGCGGGGCGGCGTACGGCGCGTCGCCGTGTTCGAGGACATCGTCGACCACGCCAACCTCGGAGTGGCCTTCCGCAACGCGGCCGCACTCGGGGTCGACGCCGTCCTGCTCACCCCGCGCTGTGCCGACCCGCTCTACCGGCGCGCGGTCAAGGTCTCCATGGGGTCCGTCTTCCACGTCCCCTGGACCCGCCTGGCGTCATGGCCCGAGGACGTCGGCCTGCTGCGCGAGGCAGGCTTCACCACAGCCGCGCTCTGTCTGAGCGACACGTCGATCACCCTGGACGAACTCGCCGCACGGCGGTACGAGAAGCTGGCGCTCGTCTTCGGCACCGAGGGCGACGGTCTCACGCCCGGGGCACTCGTCGCGGCCGACGCCCATGTACGAATCCCGATGGACGCCGGAGTCGACTCGCTCAACGTCGCCGCGGCCTCCGCCGTCGCCTTCTACGCGACCCGGGCCGTATCCGCCTGAGCCGGAGCCACCCCGCGCACCTGCGCGGGGTGGGCGGCGGCCCCGTCGTACGTCTGTGACGGCGAGCCCCCCAGCCCGCGCGCCGGGCCCTGGCAGCCCTGGGCGGCCGCGATGCCCAGCGCGACGAGCAGCGTCACCACGACGAAGACGACGAGCCGCTGACGCAGCAGACGGGGGTTGGCCGGCCGCCGCTTCCCGCCCTTCCCCGCCGAGGTCGTCCGGACGCCGGGCCTCGAAGCCTGCCTGCCGTTCGTGCCCTTGGTCCCGAGGGGCTGCTGACCGGAGCGTGGGCCGCCCCGCGCCGCCCGGGACTGCGAGCCGCCGGTGCGAGAGGCCGCCGGGCGCGCCGACGCGGGGCGCCGGCCGCCCGGCGCGCGCGACTCCTGCGCGGGCCCCCCGGCCGTGTGCCGGGTCGCCTGTTCGGTGTACGGGCCCTCCATCCGGCCGGTCGGCCGGTCCAGCTCCCGCGCGCCCCGCTGGGCGGGAGGACGGCGCTCCTGCAGCCCCTGCGCCTCGCGCGCGGCGATCTCCTTGAGCCGCATGGAGAGCTGCAGGGTGCTCGGCCGCTCCTCCGGGTCCTTCGCCAGACAGGCCCGTACCAGGGGGGCGAGCGCATCGTGCACATCGAACAGATGTGGTTCCTCGTGCACCACGCGGTAGAGCATCACCTCGGAACTTCCGTGCCCGAAGGGTGAGTCCGCCATCGCCGCGTAGGCCAGGGTGGCGCCCAGCGAGAACACGTCCGTCGCGGGAGTCACCGCCGCACCCCGCACCTGCTCGGGCGCCAGGAAGCCCGGCGAGCCGACGGCCGTCCCCACATGCGTGAGCGTGCTGGCCCCGGTCGCCCAGGCGATGCCGAAGTCGATGATCCGGGGGCCCTTGGGGGAGAGGAGGATGTTGGACGGCTTCAGGTCACGGTGGACGACACCGGCCTCGTGCACGGCCACCAGGCCCTCCGAGAGCGCCGCCCCGATCGAGGCCACCTCGGCGGCCGACAGAGGGCCTTCCTCGACGACCTTGTCGTGCAGCGAGGGGCCCGGTACGTACTGCGTCGCGAACCACGGACGGTCCGCCTCCAGATCGGCGGCCACCAGCCGGGCCGTACAGCCGCCGCGGATCCTCCGGGCGGCGGACACCTCGCGCGCGAAACGCGAGCGGAACTCCTGGTCCTCCGCCAGATCAGGCCGGATCACCTTGAGCGCCACCCGCTGGCCCCGGCGGTCGGAACCCAGATAGACGACGCCCATGCCGCCCGCGCCCAGTCGCCGGTGCAGCCTGAACGAGCCGACGACACGCGGGTCCTCGCGCCGGAGCCGCATCATCGCCATCGTCTGCCCATCCCCGCTGCCGGTCCGCCTGACGAGGCACAGCTTACGTACCCGTGGCGCGGCGCGCTCAGAGGCCGCGCCCTCACCGGCCCATCGATTGTCAGTGCCCGGTGGGAGAATTGAGGAGTGGTCAGGGAGCCGGGGATCCAGGCTCCGTGGCGCGTGCGAGATCTCAAAGGACCTTCGCATAAGGGGGATTGGATCAATGAAGGGCGATCGTGTGGAAATAGTCGTGGACGCGGGTGACACGACCAGGACGTACGAAGTGGTGGCCTCCAGGGCAGGCCGAAGGGTGGAGACAGCGGTCCGCCGGGGGGTGGTGGAAGTGAGTGAAGTCACCCGAAGTGGATCAGTTGTCCGTACCGCCCGGTTCATGGCGACCAGGGTGCTCGCCCTGGTCGAACAGCCGGTCCCCCGGGAGGACGCCTCCGAGCGCCCCCTCGGCGGTGCCCTCGACTCCTAGCGGCTCCACCGGGTCGAGCCGGCCGGCCCGTCCGGGACCGGGCATACCATGCGACCCCGTGGGCACCCCCTAGGTGCCGGGTGCCGTGACCATCACCGTTTCTCCACCCAGGGGAGTACACCGGGGGAGGTCGGCTCATCCTCCGGGAGGCCCGGCATTCGGTACGCGGGCATGACGCCGTGAGTCCTCCGTCTCCCTAATCTTGGAGTCAAGCGGCGGGCGTGGAACTCGTCCCCCGAGGCCAGACGCCCGCCGCTCCGGAACAGGTCAGGAGAGGAACCATGGCGGACACGGCCGCGCGGACGATCATCCGCACGCAGGGTCGCAAGGCGCACGCCCCGTTCGGCGTACGCACGTCCGGCACGCGCCACCCGCTGGTGGCGACAGCCATGGTTCTCCCCCTGGCGGCCCTGCTGGTCGTCGTCTTCGGCGGCTGGGACGCAGTGGTCACACAGGCGTCGTCCGTGGGCGTGATGCTGGGGCGCTGAGCGGCGCCCCGGGTCCGGAAGAGCGGTCCGGACCGGGACATCCGGCCAACAGCCCCGTGGGGACGGGGGTGCGGCGGACGGCAGCGTTTGTCCGGCCAGCTGGGGAGCTGGCCGGACATCGCGCTGTCCGGGCCCGTTCGTTGCGCCGCAGCGGCCTCCGTCGCCCGCGCGGCGCCGGCGGCCGCGTACGATCGCCGCTGGGGCGGCCGCGGGCCGGCCGATCACCCCCGCGGGAGCAGATCCGGATGACCACCACCCCTGTCGTACGCGCGCTGGGCGAGCTCGCGCACGACAGCGCCCACGCCGCCACCACGGCATGCGGGTGCCCGCCGCCCCAGGTGCTCGCGGACCGGCCCGACGCCACGGTGGTCCGCAGCGGCCCGCACGTCGCCAAGGCGCACGCCCCGGACTCGGACCCCGCCGCCCTGGCGGCCCGCCTGTCCCTGGCCGCCTCGCCCCGGCTGGCGGGGATCCTGCTCCCGCCCCTGCCCGCCCCGGACGGCCCACCGGGCAGCGCCCAGGGCCGCACCGTGAGCCTCTGGCCGTACGGCTCGCCCGTCGACCCCTCGGACCCGGACGCCGCCCCCTGGGAGGAAGCCGCCACCCTCCTGGCCCGGCTGCACCGCACCCCGCCACCTCATCCCCTCCCGCCGATGCGCGGACCGGTCAAGGCCGCCCGGGCCGTGGCCAGGATGCGCACCGCCCGCCCCGGCGACCCGGCAGCCGGCCCCGTGCTGGCCGCCTGGCGCGGGCTGCCCGGCTGGGCCCGCGCCGAGCAGCCGACTCCGGAGCACCGGGACGGCTTCCTCTGCCACGGCGATCTGCACCTCGGCCAGCTCGTGCGGCACCCCGCGCACCACGGCCCCTGGCTGCTGATCGACATCGACGACACGGGCGTGGGCGACCCCGCCTGGGACCTGGCGCGGCCCGCGGCCTGGTACGCAGCCGGGCTGCTGCCGCCCGAGATCTGGCTGCGCTTCCTCGACACCTACCGGGCCTCCGGAGGCCCCGCCGTACGGGCCGAAGGGGACCCGTGGCCCGAGCTGGACGTCGCGGCGCGGGCGCTCACCGTACAGACCGCGGCCCTCGCACTCGCCAAGTCCGCGGCGGAGGACCGCAGTCCGGATGAGGTGGAACAGTTGATGATCGACGCATGTGTCCGAATTGCGTCCCTCCCGCCCGAGTTGGCGTCCGAATACGCGTCGTAGGGTGAAGCGTGCACCGCCGGGCAGGTATCCGGCGACGCCGCCACGACCTGAGGAGTCCACCCGATGATCCAGTGCCCCAAGTGTCATGCCCCGATGAACACGTACAACCGCAACGGTGTGCAGATCGAGCAGTGCAGCGGCTGTCGCGGGATATTCCTCGACTACGGCGAGCTGGAGTCCCTGACCCGCCTGGAGTCGCAGTGGGCGCAGCAGGCCCCTCCCGCCCCGCAGCAGGGCTACCCCGCCGCGCAGCAGCCGTACCCCGCGGCGCCGGCCCCCGCCTGGGGGGCGCCGCACCAGGGCGGTCACCACGGCGGCCACCACCGTCAGAAGAGCTTCGGCCGGATGCTGTTCAGCTCCTGACCGCGGCCTCCGGGCGGGTAGTTGCGCAGGGCGGGTCCGGGCAGATGCCCGGGCCCGCATTGCATACGGTCGACCGACTTCCCCTCACGATCTAGTCATGGCCATGGCTGATGCCTAGAGTGCGGATCCATGAACTTCCTCGACAGGTCCCGGACTGTCGCGCCCCCGGGGTGGAGCCGCTGGCTCGTACCGCCCGCCGCGCTCGCCGTGCACCTCTCCATCGGACAGGCCTACGCCTGGAGCGTGTTCAAGCCCCCGCTCGAGTCCGCTCTCGGCCTCTCGGGCACTGCCAGTGCTCTCCCGTTCCAGCTGGGCATCGTCATGCTCGGCCTCTCGGCCGCCTTCGGCGGCACGCTCGTCGAACGCAACGGCCCACGCTGGGCGATGTTCGTCTCCCTCGTCTGCTTCTCCTCCGGCTTCCTCGTCGCCGCGCTCGGCGCCTCCACCGGCCAGTACTGGCTCGTCGTCCTCGGCTACGGATTCATAGGCGGCATAGGCCTCGGCATCGGCTACATCTCGCCGGTCTCCACCCTCATCAAGTGGTTCCCCGACCGCCCGGGCATGGCCACCGGCATCGCCATCATGGGATTCGGCGGCGGCGCCCTCATCGCCTCACCCTGGTCCACCGGCATGCTGGAGAGCTTCGGGACGGACCGCTCCGGCATCGCCACGGCCTTTCTCGTCCACGGTGTCGTCTACGCCGCCTTCATGGCGCTCGGCGTCTTCCTCGTGCGGGTGCCGCCGGACGGCTGGCTCCCCGACGGCTGGGAACCGAAGCAGGAGACCCGCAGGCTCGTCACCAACGCCCAGGTCTCCGCCCGCAACGCCCTGCGCACACCGCAGTTCTGGTGCCTGTGGGTGGTCCTCTGCATGAACGTCACCGCGGGCATCGGCATCCTCGAGAAGGCCGTGCCCATGATCCAGGACTTCTTCGCGGACACCTCCACCCCGGTCTCCGTCTCCGCCGCCGCGGGCTTCGTCGCCCTGCTCTCGCTGGCCAACATGGGCGGCCGACTCCTGTGGTCCTCCACCTCGGACCTCATCGGCCGCAAGAACATGTACCGGGTCTACCTGGGCGTCGGCGCGCTCATGTACGTGATCATTGCCCAGCTGGGCAACGACTCCAAGCCGCTCTTCATCTGCTGCGCGCTCGTGATCCTGTCCTTCTACGGCGGAGGCTTCGCGACCGCCCCCGCCTATCTGCGGGACCTCTTCGGCACCTACCAGGTGGGAGCCATCCACGGCCGCCTGCTGACCGCGTGGTCCACCGCCGGCGTCCTGGGCCCACTGATCGTCAACCGGGTCGCCGACGCGGGGGAGCGGGCAGGGCACAGCGGCCCCAGCCTCTACACGACCTCCCTGACGATCATGATCGGGCTGCTGGTCGTCGGCTTCGTCGCCAATGAATGCATACGCCCGGTCAACGCGCGCTTCCACGAGGCACCGGAAGGGAGCCCCCGTGTCCACCAGCAGTCGTAAGCCCCTCATGGCGTTCGTCTGGCTCTGGGTCGCCGTGCCGTTCGGCTACGGGCTGTACGAGCTCGTCCGCAAGGCCACCCAGCTCTTCACCGGCTGAACCCCCACCGCCCACGACGAAACCCCCGGTCGTAGAGACGACCGGGGGTTTCGACTGGTGCGCGATACTGGGATTGAACCAGTGACCTCTTCCGTGTCAGGGAAGCGCTCTCCCGCTGAGCTAATCGCGCAGGGTGAACCTGCGTGTACTGCGTGCGCGATACTGGGATTGAACCAGTGACCTCTTCCGTGTCAGGGAAGCGCTCTCCCGCTGAGCTAATCGCGCGGGGGTCCTTGCGGACCGGTGGACGATACTGGGATTGAACCAGTGACCCCTTCCGTGTCAGGGAAGTGCTCTCCCGCTGAGCTAATCGTCCTTGGAGGTGGAGACGGGATTTGAACCCGTGTAGACGGCTTTGCAGGCCGTTGCCTCGCCTCTCGGCCACTCCACCAGGGATGGGGGTTCGGGAAGATCCCCCATCTACTGCGAGCGGACGACCAGGTTCGAACTGGCGACCTCAACCTTGGCAAGGTTGCGCTCTACCAACTGAGCTACGTCCGCTTGTCTTTCCCGGACCGCTTGCGCGTCCCGGCGACGTGTTGAACTCTAGCGGATTCCCGGGCCAGCACAAAAACGCGTTTGCGCAGCGTGCTGCGCCACCGTCGCCCGCCGCAGGTCACCGCCTGCCGCCTTAGACTCGGTCACGTGCGCGACCTCACCCCCCTTGCCCGCTTCGGTGGCCTCGTCGCCTCCGGCCTGCTGGATGTCACCAGCGACCCAGCCGCTCTTGAATCATCCGGTTTCTGGGCGGTATGTATCGATTTCGAAGGTCGTCCCGTCTGTGCCCGCTTCGCCACCGTGCGGTCCGAGGAGGTCCCGCTCCCCGTGCCCGGGGCCTGGCGAGGCCCCTCCCCGGAGGAGTGGACGTCCTCACTCGACGAGCAGGCCTACGTGGCGGGCGTACGACGGATCCGTGAACACATCGCGGCCGGGGAGGTCTACCAGGCCAACCTCTGCAGGGTCCTGTCCGCACCGCTGCCCGGCCCCCGGGCCGACGTGGACGCGCTCACGGCGCTGCTCGCCCGCGGCAACCCGGCGCCCTACGCGGGAACGATCCGGCTCCCGGCGCACGGCGTGGAGATCGCGACCGCCTCTCCCGAGCTCTTCCTCGCACGCGACGGCCGGACCGTCGAATCCGGTCCGATCAAGGGCACCGGGCGCACCGAGGACGACCTGCTGGAGAAGGACCACGCGGAGAACGTGATGATCGTGGATCTGGTCCGCAACGACCTGGGGCGGGTCTGCGCACCAGGCAGCGTGAGCGTCCCCGACCTCTGCGCCGTGGAGAAGCACCCAGGGCTCGTCCACCTCGTCTCCACCGTGCGCGGCCGGCTCGCCGACGGCGCCGGGTGGCCGGAACTGCTCACCGCGGCGTTCCCGCCCGGATCCGTCACCGGCGCGCCCAAGTCCAGCGCCCTGGGGATCATCGAAGCTCTGGAGACGGCTCCCCGCGGCCCGTACTGCGGAGCCGTCGGCTGGGTGGACGCCGACCGGGGCACCGCGGAACTGGCCGTCGGCATACGGACCTTCTGGATCGACCGCACCGGGCCGGCACCCCTTCTCCGCTTCGGCACCGGAGCCGGCATCACCTGGGGATCCGACCCGGCGCGCGAATGGGCCGAGACCGAGCTCAAGGCCTCCCGGCTGCTCGCTGTAGCGTCGGGCGCCTACGAGGAGACAGGAAGGACCGCGTCATGAGGATCTGGGTCAACGGCGGGCTGCACGATGCCGATGACGCACGGCTGTCCGTGCTCGACCACGGGCTGACCGTGGGGGACGGCATCTTCGAGACCGTCAAGGTCGCCGGGGGCCGCCCCTTCGCCCTCACCCGGCACCTCGACCGGCTGACGCGCTCGGCCAGGGGCCTGGGCCTGACGGACCCCGATCACGACGAGGTCCGCCACGCGGTGGCGGCGGTCGTCGAGGCCAACCCCATGGAGCTCGGCAGGCTCCGCATCACCTTCACCGGCGGTCTCTCACCGCTCGGCTCGGACCGCGGGGACGCCGGGCCCAGCCTGGTCGTCGCGCTGGGAGAGGCGGCACGCCGTCCCGACAGCACCGCCGTGGTGACCGTCCCCTGGACGCGCAACGAACGCGGGGCGGTGACAGGCCTCAAGACCACCTCGTACGCCGAGAACGTCGTCGCTCTCGCGCGCGCCCACGAGGGGGGCGCCTCGGAGGCGCTCTTCCCCAACACCGTCGGGCAGCTCTGCGAGGGCACCGGCTCCAACGTCTTCGTCGTCCTCGACGGCCGGATCCACACGCCCCCCGTCACGTCGGGGTGCCTCGCGGGGATCACCCGTGCACTAGCCGTGGAGTGGACGGGGGCGCAGGAGACCGACCTTCCG
Organism: Streptomyces sp. QL37; assembly: GCF_002941025.1. Taxonomy (NCBI): domain Bacteria; kingdom Bacillati; phylum Actinomycetota; class Actinomycetes; order Kitasatosporales; family Streptomycetaceae; genus Streptomyces; species Streptomyces sp. QL37. The sequence goes on from NZ_PTJS01000001.1 coordinate 7,260,933, forward strand.
CTGGACGTGCTCGAACGGGCCGACGAGATCTTCCTGACCTCCACGCTCCGCGACATCCAGGCCGTCCACCGGGTCGACGCGCGAGAGCTGCCCGGCGCCCCGGGGCCCGTGACGGCGAAGGCGATGCGGGTCTTCGACGAGCGCGCGGCGGACGATCTCGATCCGTGAGCCCGGGCCGAACCGGAACCGAAAAAGGGGTGACGGCCCGCCGCCCAGCGGATAGAACGACCTGATGACCACGACCATCCGGCCGGCCGAGCCGGTCCAGCAAGGCGCCGACGGCGTTCGGGCACGGACCTACGACGTGTGCGACAACGGGCGGCCCGTGGGCGCCGTCGCCATCTCCACCGACCCGGCGTTCGGCGCCTCGGCGGGCGTACTCCAGTCGCTCGGCATCGACGAGGCGCACCGGAGACGCGGGCGGGGAACCATCGCCGCGCTCGCCGCCGAGGAGGTGCTCCGCGGCTGGGGCTGTACGCAGGTCCGTCTGGTGGCCCCCGTGGACAACCACGCGGCCCGCGCCCTGGCCGCCGTACTCGGCTACACCGAGCGCAGCCGCAACATGCTGAAGGCCCTCCGGAGGACCGCCCCCGCACTGGCCGCCGGACTCACCGGCCGTCCCATGACGGAGCAGGAGTACGCCGCGTGGGAGGCCACCAGCGTCGACACGTACACGCAGGAGTGGGTGGAGCGCGGCGTCCCGGAGGAGCAGGCCCGGCGCAAGTCCGAGACGGATCACGCCACCAATCTGCCGGACGGCCTGGCCACCCCCGGCATGTACTTCCACGTCCTCGTCCACGACGGCGCCGTCGTCGGCTATGTCTGGGTGGCGCGTCGTGACGTGCCGGACGGCGACGACCTCGGCTACGTCTTCGACGTGGAGGTGCGCGAGGAGTACCGGGGGCGCGGGTACGGCCGGGCGCTGATGCACCTCGCGGAGGCCGTCACGCTCGACGCCGGCCTCGGCCTCCTCGGCCTGCACGTCTTCGCTGACAACACACCCGCGCTGCGGCTGTACGAGTCGCTCGGTTACGAGGTGACGCAGTACAACCTGGCCAAGGCCCTGTAGTCGTCGGCGACGCCCGGCCGCGGACGGGGCCGGGCTGTCAGCCCTGCCCGGCGAGCAGGCGGTCGGCGATCTCCTCGATGCGCGCGAGCAGCCCGTCCTGGCTCTTCCCGCCGTCCAGCCGCTCGTCGCCGATCACGTACGTCGGGGTCCCCGTGACGCCGATCGCCTTACCCTCGGCCTGGTCCGCGTCCACGATCAGCAGATGCCGGCCGTCGATCAGGGCGGTGTCGAACTCCTCGGCGTCCAGCCCCAGTTCGCCCGCCACCTCGATCAGCAAAGGCTCGCCCGCGCGTGCGAGGTCGGCGGTGCGGGCCAGGACCGCCTCGATGTACGCCCAACCCTTGCCCTGGACGGCGGCCTCCTCGGCGGCCTGCGCCGCGGCGTACGCGTGCTTGTGCTTCTCCAGCGGGAAGTGGCGCAGCCGTACCTCCAGCCGGTCGCCGTAGCGGGCGCGCAGGGCGTGGACGTCGGAGAGGGCCCGGTGGCAGTCGGGGCACTCGAGCTCGCACCAGAGGTCGAGGACGACCGGTGCGGCGGAGGGGGAATCGCTCATGAAACCAGTCTTTCAGGCCGGACCCGCGCTTCCCAATCGGGACCTGGGGAGGACCGCGGCCCTGAAATGTCCCTGATGTGGGCTTGCACCGTGGCCCCCGTGGCCGTGACCGGTGCAGGATGGAAGGGACGTATCCCGATCGCTGGAGGCACCGATGCTTGCCGAGACCATCTGTTCCGCGGTGTCGGCGGCGGGTTTGGGCATCGCCGCGATCACCGCGTACCGAAAGCGGTTCCTCACGGCGACCCGGATCGCCGCCTACTCGCTCGTGCCCGTGGGGCTGGTGATGACCGGTGTCGTCGAGTGGGTGTCGGGCATCGTCTTCAAACCGAGCGTCTGGATCGGCTTCGCACTGCTGGCCGTGGCCTGGCTGCTCTTCATGACGACCCGCGCGGTGGAGCGCCGGAGCGGCTCGACCCGCAAGGAACGCAAGGCCGCGCGGCAGGCGGACCGGGGCGCGGTGGCGCCGGGCGCGTCGTCACCCTCACTGACCTCCGGGGCGGGGACGGCGGCGGCCCCGCAGGCGCGGGAGAAGCCGAAGAAGCAGCAGCAGGCCGCCGCGCCCGGTGACGACTTCAGCGACATCGAGGCCATCCTGAAGAAGCACGGGATCTGACAGGCCGATCGGGCCGCCCTCCCGTCGGGGGGTCCCGGTGACGTGGAGCCGGTCCGCATGCGGGGTGTGAATCGATTCATGACCGACCTTCGGCGGCGAAATGCCGACGCGCGTTCCCTGCCTGGGTATTCTCGGGTTGTGCTGCCCCTATCTTGACGGTGTCCCGTGGATGCGGTTAGCGTCCCGAACGGATTGAAACAATTCAATCCGGGCGTGGCCGGGGTGGCGGCGCGACGGACCATGCTGGACGTCCGTCCGAGGACCAGTGACCGGCCGACGCGCGGCGGCCGGACGGCATCAGTGGGGCAGGGCAAGTGGGGCGTGTGGCAGGGATCAAGGACGTGGCCCGGCAGGCCGGAGTCTCGGTGGGCACGGTCTCCAACGTGATCAACCGTCCCGAGGCGGTGCTTCCCGACACCCGGGCCCGTGTGCTGGCGGCGATCGAGGAACTCGGATACGTACGCAGCGAGTCGGCCAGGCAGCTCAGGGCGGGCCGCAGCCGCATCATGGCCCTGCTCGTGCTGGACATGGGCAACCCGTTCTTCGTCGACGTCGCGCGCGGCGCCGAGCGCGCGGCCCGGGAGGCCGGACTCGGCGTGATGGTCTGCAACAGCGGCCAGAGCCCGGAGGAGGAGGCCGAATATCTCGGGCTCTTCGCCGAGCAGCGGGTCTGCGGCGTGCTGGTCACCCCGGCCGACGCCACCGGCGGCAACCTCGAAGCCTTCGCCCGCCACCGCATCCCCTACGTGCTGGTCGACCGCGTGGCGGCCTCCACCGACAGCTGCGCCGTGTCCGTGGACGACGTGCGCGGCGGCACGCTCGCCGTCGGGCATCTCGTCTCGGCGGGCCACCGGTCCGTCGCCTACGTCAGCGGACCAGGTGATCTCCACCAGATCAGGGACCGCCGCGAAGGTGCCCTCGCGGCGCTCGCCGAGGCCGGGCTCGGCCCCGAGGCGCTCGTCGAGATCCCCTCCGACCGCCTGGACGTGGCGGCGGGCCGCGACGCGGGAGCCAGGCTGCTCGGCCTCGTACCCAGACCGACCGCCGTGTTCTGCGCCAACGACCTGCTGGCGCTCGGCGTCCTGCAGTCGCTGTACGCCGCCGGTGTGCGGGTGCCGCAGGACGTCGCCATCGTCGGCTACGACGACATCGAGTTCGCCGCGGCCGCCGCCGTGCCCCTCACCTCGGTCCGGCAGCCGGCCGTGGTGATGGGCAGGATGGCGGCGGAGCTCCTCCTGGAGGAGGCGGACGACGCGGACGGCGCCCACCGGCACCGGAGCGTCGTCCTCCAGCCGGAACTCGTCGTACGCGCCTCCAGCGCCGCCCCCCGCTGACACTCCACCGGCCCGGGAGCCCCGGCACGGGGACACGCGGGGCGAACGCGTGCGGGGCCTTCGGACGCGGGAGCGATTCCCGTTCATCCTGGAGTGTGTGAACTCGCCCTGGGAAAAGGTTTGTTGATCGCCAACAGGGCCTGCTCTGCGTCATGATCACTACGAGATGGTGGACACATCCCGGGGCGACGTCCCCGCACCCCCCGCCGAAGAGCCGCGTGGCTGCCTCTTCGCGCTTTCCCAGCCGCCGCTGATGATTTTCCTGACGGTCGTCGGCGGCCTGCTGCTGCTGGCCGCACTGCACGATCTCTTCCTGCTGTGAGCGGCCGCCCCGATCCCGCCCCCGTGAGCGGCCGTCGCGTCCGGAGGCCCACCGTCCCGCAGGGCCGACCCCCTCCCGGGCCGGCGGTGCGGCCCGCCCCGGGAGGTTCAGCGGGCGGCTTCCCGGCGCCGCGCCCGATAGGCGGCGACATGGAGCCGGTTGCCGCAGGTGCGGCTGGAGCAGTAGCGGCGGGAGCGGTTGCGCGACAGGTCGACGAAGGCGTCCCGGCAGTCCGGGGCCTCGCAGCGCCGCAGCCGGTCCTGCTCACCCGCCACGACGATGAAGGCCAGGGCCATGCCGCAGTCGGCCGCCAGGTGGTCCGCGATGGACGCGTCCGGGGCGAAGTAGTGGACGTGCCAGTCGTGGCCGTCGTGGTTCGTGAGCTGCGGGGTGGTGCCGGCCGCGGCCACCAGGCTGTTGACGAGGTCGGCTGCCGTGCGGGCGTCGGGCGCGGCGAATATCTCCGCGAAGCGGGCCCGTACGTCCCGCACGGCGCGCAGGTCCTTGTCGCCCAGGGTCCCGACGCCGCTGATGTGGTGGCGCTCCGCGAAGGCGTAGAGCGCGGTGAGCTCCGCGAGCCCGTCACCCGATTCGCTCTCCGGTGCGGTGTTCACCAGATCGACCACCGTTTCGAGGGCGATCCGGGTGTCGTGTGGGATCAGCACGCTTCGCTCCCTGGCCTCCGGCGGACGGGCGTCCACCGATGCGGGCTGACTCTACTGGCTCGCCGAAGGCGCACAGGGGCCGGTACGGGCTCGACGGGGGAGGGCGGCCCCCTTTTCCCGGTCCGGCGGCGCCTCGGAGCGCACGGGTCGCTCTGGTGGCTCCGCAGGCGGTTCCTGTGTCGTAGGTGAGGCGCGTGGTGCGGATGATGCGGGTGGGGCGAGGCCGTCGCTCCTGGCGCGTGTCCGGCCGGCGCACAGCGGCGCCGCCGCCGCGGTGGGTTCCGCGGCGACGGCGCCGGTGCCTGCCCTATGAGGTTGTCCGCGCGACGCCGTCTCCCCGAGTCGGACGGCGTCCCGCAGCTCTCGGCCTGGCTCAGCTCTCGGCCAGGATGTGCGAGAGCTCCGTATCGAGGTCGAAGTGACGATGCTCGGTGCCGGGCGGGACCGCGGCGTCGGTCCTCTTCAGGAACGACTCCAGGGCCCGCGCCGGGGCTTCCAGCAGGGCTTCTCCCTCCGGGGAGCTCAGTGCGATGCAGACGACGCCCTGGCCGTGACTACGTGATGGCCAGACGCGGACGTCTCCGGTGCCGGTGGGCCGGTGCAGCCCCTCGGCAAGGAGGTCACGGGCGAAAACCCATTCGACCGTCTCCTCCGCTCCGGTGTGGAAGGTGGCGTGCACGGCATAGGGATCGGCCGTGTCATACCGCAGGCCCGCGGGTACAGGCAGTGAGGACTCGCTCGACACAACGAGGCGCAGGTGCAGCTCGCAGCTGACCGTGGTGTTCATAAGCGCCAGGGCCTTTCGCTCAGTGTGCGCTCGGGGATTCGCACGTCGGCGAAATCGACATGCCACCTACGGTGCCGTTGTAAACCCCTCTGACCTATTTGTGATGCTTCAGGTCGCTCGTGCGGCGGTGTGTAACTTTGGGTCATGCGTCCATTCCGGTGACGATCGAGGTTCCGGTAGGTTGGGCTCCATGAACGCGGAGAGTGACGAGCGGAGAGAGGTCGCCGCGACGGTGGCCGACGGTTCCGCTGCGGGGGACGGGCAGACGGCGGAGCGCGAGCTGGGCTCGCGGGCGCCCGGGTTCATCAAGGGATCGAGGGTGCTCCACCTGAGCTGGCAGGTCGGCATCTTCGTCGTCGGCCTCGCCGTCGTCGGGGCGGGCATCGTGATGCTGCCGCTGCCCGGCCCGGGATGGCTGGTGATCTTCGGCGGCATGGCGATCTGGGCGACCGAGTTCGTCTGGGCGCAGCTCGTCCTGCGCTGGACCCGGCGCAAGGTCACGGAGGCCGCGCAGCGTGCTCTCGACCCCAAGGTCCGGCGGCGCAACATCATCCTCACCACGGTGGGGCTCGTGATCATCGCGGTGCTGGTCGGGATCTACGTCTGGAAGTTCGGCATAGTGATGCCGTGGAAGATCGAGCAGTGACCCGGCGGTGGTCCGGAGCCGCCGCTGACATGGGGTAATGTTTGCGGTGCGCCGGGGCGATTAGCTCAGTGGGAGAGCGCTTCGTTCACACCGAAGAGGTCACTGGTTCGAACCCAGTATCGCCCACCCCGGACCGATGGCCCGGAAGCTTCTGAGAAGCTTCCGGGCCATCGGCGTTTCCGCGTCCGTCCGTCGCCTTCGTCCGGCCCGTTTGTTCGGCCCGTCGTCAGGCGGCCGGAATTTCGTCCTAACCGTTGACGCGCCCCCTGCCGCTCCCTACTTTGACCCAGCAAGCGCTTTCTAAAACGATTCAATGTGAACGGTGGGGGCGAGCTATGTCTCGGAACAACGGCATGGACCGGCGGCAGCTGCTGAAGCTGGCCGGCCTCTCGGCGGCCGGTCTCGGCCTGACCGCGGCCGGCTGCGGCTCGGGCAGTGGCGGTTCCGGTGGTCCTGTCACCATCCGGCATTCGTGGTGGGGTGCGGACGACCGCGCCAAGAAGGTCCAGCAGTGCGTCACCCTCTTCGAGAAGAAGCACCCGAAGATCAAGGTGAAGACGGACTTCCAGCAGTACGCGGACTTCTGGAAGAAGTTCAACACCCAAGCCGCCGGAGGCAACCCTCCGGACGTCATCCAGAACGCCGTGACGTTCCTGCGCAAGTACGAGGCGAAGAACGTTCTCCTCGACCTCGGCCCCCAGGCGGAGAAGGGCAACCTCGACCTCGGCGGCTTCCGCTCCGGGCTGGAGAAGTTCGCCGAGATCGACGGCAAGCTGCTCGGCGTGCCGGTCGGCAGCAACTCGATGGCCCTGGTCATCGACGAGAAGGTGTACGAGAAGGCCGGCATCGCGCCGGAGATCGGCTGGACCTGGGACGACTGGCTCGCCGGTCTGGAGAAGATCAAGAGCGGCCAGAAGATCGCCGGTGACGCCGGCCCGCACGGCGTGATGTACCTGTACGACCTGATCCTCCGCCAGAACGGCAAGGCCTTCTTCACCGAGGACGGCATGGGCTTCGGCGAGGACGAACTGCTGCCGTACTGGACCGAGGCCCTGGAGCGGGTCAAGTCGGGGCTCTACGCCGACCCCAACAAGGTCGAGCAGCTCAAGCCCGCGTCGGCCACCGCCAAGGGCCTGTCCGCCGGTGAGTTCACCTGGGACAACTTCTCGGTCCGCTACAGCGCGGAGGGCAGGAGCAGCTACGGCCTCGCGCCCATCCCGAGCACCGACGGCAAGAAGACCGGTCAGTACCTGGGCTCGCTGATGCTGAGCGGCACGGCGCGGACCAAGCACCCCGCCGAGGTCGCCACCTTCATCAGCTTCATGACCCACGACCCCGAGGTCGCCCGGATCATGGGATACGACCGCGGAGTCCCCGCCACCACCGCACAGTTCGGGGCCTACCAGCCCTCCGACGCCCCCAGCAAGGCCATCGGCGCGTACGAGACCGCGATCGCCGACGCGGGTGTCCTGGAGCCGATCACCCCGCACCCGGCCGGAGCCGACGTCATCGAGGCGGCGTTCCTGCGCATCGGCGCCGACCTGTCCCTGGGCAAGAGCTCGCCGGAGGAATCCGTGAAGCAGTTCTTCTCCGAGGCGAAGACCGCCCTCGGCTCGAACTGAGAGGACCGAGGTGACTCACATCCACACCTCCCCGGGCGTGCTCGCAGCCGGGGACGACCGCTCCGTCGCCAAGCGGAACGGTCCCGGAGGAAACGCGCCGCCCCCCGCGCGGAAGCGGCGGGACCGCGGCGAGAACGTGGCCGGCTATCTGTTCATGTCGCCCTGGATCGCGGGCTTCCTGTTCCTGATCGCCGGACCGATGGTGTTCTCGCTGTACCTGTCGTTCACCGAGTACAACCTGTTCGAGGCCCCGCGCTGGATCGGCCTCCAGAACTTCACCGACATGTTCGCGGATCCCCGCTGGCGCCAGTCGGTCAAGGTCACCTCCTGGTACGTGCTGATCGGCACCCCGATCAAGCTGGCCGCGGCACTCGCCGTCGCCATGCTGCTCGCCCAGAAGCGGTGGGGCCAGTCCTTCTACCGCGCGGCCTTCTACGCCCCGTCCCTGATCGGGGCGAGTGTCTCGGCGGCCATCGTCTGGCGCGCGCTGTTCTCGGACGACGCCATCGTCGACCGGACGCAGAAGGTGTTCGGCGTCGAGGTCGGCGGCTGGATCGGCGACCCCGCGATGATCATCTACGCGCTGATCGCCCTCACCGTCTGGCAGTTCGGCGCGCCGATGGTCATCTTCCTGGCCGGCCTCAAGCAGGTGCCCCGGGAGCTGTACGAAGCGGCCGAGGTGGACGGTGCCGGCCCTTGGCGCAGGTTCTTCCACATCACCCTGCCCATGATCTCGCCGGTGCTGTTCTTCAACGTCCTGCTGGAGACCATCCACTCGTTCCAGATCTTCGGCTCGGCCTACATCGTCAGCAACAGCAGCTGCGGACCGGCCGACGCGACGCTCGTCTACACCTGTTATCTGTACGAACAAGGCTTCGTGAACAGCCGCATGGGCTTCGCCTCGGCCATGGGATGGCTGCTGCTGGTCGCGGTCGGCCTGGTCACCGCCGTGCTGTTCTGGTCCCAGAAGCGCTGGGTGCACTACGAGGAGGGCGGCCGATGAGTCTCCTGACAGCATCCGTACGTCGCCGGGGGCCCGGCGCACTCGCCTGGCACCTCGGCGCACTCGTCATCCTCGCCGTGGTCCTCTACCCGGTGGTGTGGACGATCGGGGCCTCGTTCAAGCCCAGCGCCGACATCATCGGTGGCCTGGACCTGTTCCCGGCGGACCCGATCGGTGACAACTACGCCCGGCTCACCGAGGGCATCGCCGACATCCCGATCTCGACGTTCTTCCTGAACTCGGCCTACATAGCGGTCGGATCCGTGGTCGGCGTGGTGCTGTCCTGCTCGCTGACCGCCTACGCCTTCGCGAAGGTGCGGTTCGCCGGACGCAACATCATGTTCGCCATCATGATCGGCACCCTCCTGCTGCCGTACCACGTGCTGATCATTCCGCAGTACGTGCTGTTCCAGAAGCTGGAGCTGATCAATACCTTCACCCCGCTGCTGATCGGCAAGTACCTGGCCACCGACGCCTTCTTCGTCTTCCTGATGGTGCAGTTCATGCGCGGCCTGCCCAAGGAGCTCGACGAGGCGGCACGGCTGGACGGCTGCGGGCACCTGCGGACCTACTGGTCCATCGTCATGCCGCTCTGCCGGCCGGCGCTCGTCACCAGCGCGATCTTCACGTTCATCAACGCCTGGAACGACTTCATGGGCCCCCTGCTGTATCTCAACGAGCCGGACAAGTACACCGTCTCCCTGGGGCTGAAGATGTTCATCGACCAGGACGCGGTCGCGGACTACGGCGGCATGGTCGCCATGTCACTGGTGGCGCTGCTGCCGGTGCTCGCCTTCTTCGTGGCCTTCCAGCGGTACCTGATCGACGGCATGGCCACCTCGGGCCTGAAGGGCTGACACCGTGGCGACCAAGACCCGTACCCCGGCCAGGCGTTCGCGCGTCATGAACCGCTTCGCCCTGTTCTCCGAATGCCTGCTCGTCGGCGTGTGGATCGCCGTCGCCGCCCTGCCGCTGTTCACGTTCCCCGCGGCCTTCGCCGCGGGGACCCGGCACCTGCGCCGCTACCTCGACGGTGCCCACGGCGGGCTGCGCGAGTTCGCCGACGACGCCCGGACCGCCGCCCGCGGCGGCTGGCTCGTCGGCGTGGCCGTGGGGGTGGCCGCCGGTCTGCTCTGGCTCGACCTGGCGGCCGTCCGTGCCGGGCTCCCCGGTGGGCCCTTCGTGGGCGCGGTCGGCATCCTCGCCATGATCGGCTTCCTGGTCGCCGTCGTACGTGCCGCCTCCTGCTGGGAGCCCGGCGCCCTCTGGCGCCCCCTCCTGGCCGAGGCCGGGCGCAACACCGTCCGGGACCCGGCCGGCTCACTGCTGCTCGTCTGCGGGATGGCCGTCGTGGTGCTGTCCGGCGCCCTGGTGCTGCCGCTGGCGGCTCCCGTCGTGGGGGCCGTCGCCGCCGCGGCCACAGCGGTGCGGGCGCGGCGGCTCTCCCACTGACCCGTCCCTGTTCGTTCGTCCCCTGTCCCGAATCCGCACGGAGAGAGGCACACCCATGTCCAGGATGCCCCGCAGAACGCTTCTGAAGGCCGCGGCAGCGGCCGGCGCGGCCGCACAGCTCAACTGGTCCCTCGGCGCCACTTCCGCGTCGGCCGCGGCCCCGGGCGCGGAGCACACCGGCGACCCCGTCGCCCTGACCTGGCTTGAGTCCGGCGGTCTCGGCGCGGCCCCCGGTTCCACGCTCGGCGTCCCCTGGCCCAAGGGGCAGTACCGCAAGGACCAGACCTTCGCGCTGACCACCGAGGACGGCAAGGACGTCCCCGTGCAGTCCTGGACGACCGCCACCTGGCCCGACGGATCCGCGAAATGGACCGCGCACGCCGTGGGCCCCGAAGCCGCCGGCGCCAAGAAGTTCGTCCTCGGCCCGGGCACACCCGCGGCCCCCGCCCACAAGGTCGCCGTCAAGAGCACCGGGTCCACCATCACCGTCTCCACCGGCGTCATCACCGCGAAGATCGGGAAGTCCGGCTCCTCGCTCATCACCTCCCTCACCCGCGGCTCCACCGAGATCGCCAAGGACGGACGGCTCGTCCTGATCCGGCAGGGCGAGATCGAGGACGGTGACCAGGGGCGCGAGGACTACGAACGGTTCGAGAGCGCCGTCACCACCACCGAGGTCGAACAGAGCGGTCCGGTGCGGGCCGTCGTCCGGATCGAGGGCAAGCACCGCAGGGGGAAGCGCTCCTGGCTGCCGTTCTCGGTGCGGCTCTACTTCTACGCGGGTGCCGAATCGTTCCGCATGGTGCACACCATCACCTTCGACGGCACCCAGGAACCCGGAAAGGCGAGCGGCGACTTCATCCGCGGCCTCGGCGTCCGCTTCACCGTCCCGATGCGGGACGAGGCCTACGACCGGCACATCCGCATCGGCGGCGAAGGCACCGGCATGCTCCGGGAAGCCGTCAAGGGCATCACCGGTCTGCGCCGCGACCCCGGCGCCGCGGTCCAGGCAGCGCAGTTCGAGGGCACGAAGCTCCCCGACCCCGCCACCTGGGACCAGCGTGTCACCAGCCGCCTCCACCTCATCCCGACCTGGGGCGACTACACCCTCAGCCAGCTGTCCGCCGACGGTTTCTCCCTCCGCAAGCGCACCAAGAAGGGCCACGGCTGGATCGCGGCGGGCGGCGGCCGGCGGGCGTCCGGCTTCGGATACGTCGGCGGGGCGAGCGGCGGACTCGCCTTCGGGCTGCGCGACTTCTGGGAGAAGTTCCCCGCCCAGCTCGACATCCGCGACGCCCACACCGACGCGGCCGAAGTCACCCTGTGGCTCTGGTCGCCCGAGGCCGAACCGATGGACCTGCGCTTCTACCACGACGGCCTCGGCCAGGACACGTACGCCGAACAGCTCGAAGGCCTCAACATCACCTACGAGGACTACGAGCCCGGCTTCGGCACCCCGTACGGCATCGCCCGCACGAGCGAACTCCTCTTCTGGGCCCATGACTCCACGCCCGGCGCCACCGCCCTGGCCCAGCAGACCGAGGCAGTCCGCACCCTCCCCCAGCTCGTCGCGCCGCCGTCCCAGCTGATCGGCGCGAAGGTCTTCGGCGGACTGTTCTCCCCGGTCGACCGCTCGACGCCGGCCAAGGCGAAGATCGAGGACCACCTCGACTTCCTCTTCACGTACTACAAGGACCAGGTCGACATGCGGCGCTGGTACGGCTTCTGGGACTACGGCGACGTCATGCACTCCTACGACCCCGCCAGGCACCAGTGGCGGTACGACGTCGGGGGATACGCCTGGGACAACTCCGAGCTCTCACCCGATCTCTGGCTCTGGTACGCCTACCTGCGTTCCGGCCGCGCCGACATCTTCCGCTTCGCCGAGGCCATGACCCGTCACACCGGCGAGGTCGACGTCTACCACCTCGGCGAGTGGGCCGGCCTCGGGACCCGGCACGGCATCCAGCACTACGCCGACAGCGCCAAGCAGCAGCGCATCGCCAACACCACCTACCGGCGCTTCTACTACTTCCTCACCGCCGACGAACGCGTCGGCGACCTGATGCGCGCCAACGTCGACTCCGACGAGACCTTCCTCGCCCTCGACCCGCTCCGCAAGATACGTACCGAGCCCTACACACCGGACCGGCACGCCCTGTCCATCGGCTTCGGCACCGACTGGAGCGGGCTGGTCTCCGCCTGGCTCACCGAATGGGAGCGGGGCGGACCGCAGGCCGCGAAGGCCAAGGCCCGCATCCTCGGAACCATGGAGACCATCGCCGCCCAGCCCAACGGCTTCGTCCAGGGCAGCGGCCTGTACGACCTCGACACCGGGAAGTTCGCCGTCGCCACCGAGCCGGTCGTCAGCGTCTCGCACCTCTCGGCGGTCTTCGGCCTGAACGAGCTGTGCGCCGAGCTCATCGACCTCGTCGACGTACCGAAGTTCGAGGAGGCGTACCTCGACTACTGCCGGTACTTCAACGCGACCAAGGCCGAACAGAAAGCGCGCTACGGCTCCGACTTCGGCAGCCTCATCCTCTTCCAGGGCCACTCACGGCTCGACGCCTACGCCGCGGTCCGTACGGGCGACGAGAAGCTCGCCGCCCGCGCCTGGGAGAAGTTCTACAACAGTGACGGGTACAAGGAATCCGCCCCCTGGAAGACCGAGGAGGTGACAGGCCCCGTCACCACGGTCCCCGGGACCGAGGCCAACTGGGTCTACACCAACGACACCGCGCTCTACGGGCTCGCCGCCATCGAGAACCTGGCCCTCGTCGGGGACAAGATGCCCTAACGCATCCGGCCCAGGCTCTCCCGCACCCGGCGCGCGTCGCGCAGCCGCTGCTCGTAGGTCGCACCGACCGCGAGCAGCAGCAGCCCGGCGAGCGCCGGGGGCGCCCAGCGGGGGAGCGCGTCGAGCACCTGCACCACATGCGGGGCCAGCTCGTGCAGACCGACCAGGGCCAGCACCGAACCGCCCAGCACCAGCGGCGCCTGGAGCCGGAGACGGGCACCCACCAGCGTGACCACCAGAGCACCCGCGCCCAGCAGCAGGGGCCGGAGCCAGCCGGTGTCGGACCACGCCACCACGAGGCTCGGCACCATCGTCACCGAGAGGGCCGGGCCGTACGCCACCCACGAGGAGACGGCCGGGTCCGTGCGGCCCCGCAGCCACCCCACTCCGAACGCGGCCACCGACACGGGCAGCGTGTACGCCTCGGGCGCCGTCACCCCCGAGGCCCCCAGCCGGACCCACATCGCCGCCACGAACAACGCCGCCGCGAGGTACCCCGCGGCCGGCCGGCGCCCGGGCCGCACCGCACTGCCCGCCGCCAGCACCCCGCACAACGCCAGCACCAGCGCGAGGAGGGGCGCGTCCGTCACCGCGAGCGCGACGGCCACCAGCGCACCGAACGCCCCGGCGGCCTCCACCGACAACGCCACCGCCGCCACCCTCAGCCGGGCCCCGAGCAGCACCGTCACCGCCGGGACGACCAGCACCACCGGAGCCGACCGCGGTGCGCTCCACCCCAGCGACGCCCCCGCCGCCGCGGCCACCACGATGGCGCACAGCACCGACCCGACGGCGAGCGCCGACCGCACCAGCGCCGTCGCCTCCGACCGGGCGGCCGCCCCCGCGAACAGCACCAGCAGGCACCCGAACACCGCGTACGTGGCCGGCTCGGAGGCCAGGGCGAGCAGCCCCACGCTCACCGCGCCCACGAGCGCGCATGCCAGGGCGGTCAGCGGGACGCCACCGGAGCCCCGCCGCCCGGCGAGCGCCAGCAGCCCGCCCACCAGCAGCAGCTCCACGCCCACCGCCATCGCGTACGGCACATCGGCCACCGCGAGCAGCGCCGCCACCGCACCCCAGCCCACGACCGTCGCCCCGGCCTCGGCGGCGACCCTCCACCCCTGGGAAGGCGCGGCGAACGTCCCCCGCGCCCATCCGAGACGCAGCGCCGCGAGGACACCGGCCACCACCGCGAGCACCACCGGGGCCGCGGCGGACGCCGGCCACGGCACCGACGGCCCCAGCGCGCCCCGGAACCCGGCCGGCGCCCCGGACCAGACGTCCGCCAGTACGGAAACCGGACCCAGCAGCACCGCCGCCACCACCGGCAGCGCCCACACCAGCGCACCCGCCGTGACCGCGGCGGACGCCCCCAGCACGCCCCGGCCCACCGGCCGCGGGGCCCGGAGCCGCACGACCGGCGACAACGCGAGACCGCAGAGCAGATACGCCACGACCGCCCAGTTCCACGGCAGCCCCGCACGCAGCACACCGCCCACCGCGGCCACCGCTGCCAGACCCGCCACCGCGCCCGCGGCCACGGCCCACTCCTTCGGCGCGCGCCACGCCCCCGCCAGGGCCACCCCGGCGCCCGCCAGCAGCAGCGTCCCCGGCCCCACGGCCGCGAGCGGCCCACCGGCCGACACGGACAGCCCCAGACCGATCAGCAGCGCGACCGGCCCGGTGACTCCCGCCCCGACAGCCGCCGTGACCCGCACCGCGAGCCCCCGGCCCCACGACACCACCGCGACGTCCGCCGCCGCCGTCACCAGGAGCGCCCAGCCGAAACCGGTCGCGGACGCATCCACCGCCCAAGCGGTCAGCACCAGCGGCAGCTGCCCCGCCACCACGGCCGCGGGCAGCGGCACCCGCAGCCGGCCGAGCAGCAGTCCGTAAAGGGCCCACACCGCAGCCAGCACCGCCGACGCGACCGCCGAGAACACGAGCCCGTCGGTTCCCGGAGCCGCGACCGCGTGCAGGGCGACCGCGTCCAGCACCGTCAGCACCAGCGCCAGGACGGCCACCGCCTCCGCGGTCGAGGGCAGCCTGCGTGCCAGCAGCAGCGCGGGCGCCACCAGCGCACCCGCCGTCACCGCCGCCAGCACCGCCGAACGGCCCGCGATCCCCATCTCGCCCCAGCTGAACAGGGTGAATGCGATCGCCGCGACCGTCAGCAGCAGACCACCGAGGACCAGCAGCACGTTCTGCGTGCCGTGCGAGGGCGCCGACGGGGCGGACGGGACGGCGGGGGCCTGCCGCCGGGCGGCAGGCGCCGGGAAGGGCGCCGGGACGGCCGGCGCGCGCAGCACGCTCACCAGCCAGGCGCGGCGGTTCAGCAACTGCGTCCGGCGGGCGTCCAGCCGGGCCAGTTCATGATCGAGGAGGGCCAATTCCTCGGCGGGCGGCGGCACATGTCTCATGTACGGGAGTGTGGCGGGCACCACATCTTCGTGCATGCGTTCCCCTACTCAGTTCCGCCCCTGAGTAGGGCCGCGCGCGCAGACTGGAACCATGGACTGGAATCACTACCGCTTCACGAGCGTCTGGGACCTGCCCGCGCCGCCCGACGGCGTCTACGCCGCCCTGGAGCGCGTCGAGGACTACCCCCGCTGGTGGCCGCAGGTCCGGGGGATCAGCCGCGTCGACGACTCCACCGCCAGGGCGCGCTTCCGCTCGTCCCTCCCGTACGACCTCGTCCTGACGCTGCGGCAGCGCCGCAACGACCCCGTCGCGCGGACGCTCGAAGCGGCGACGAGCGGCGATCTCGAAGGCTGGGCGCGCTGGACGGTCGCCCCGCACGGCGGCGGCAGCCGCATCGTGTACGAGCAGGAGGCAGAGGTGCGCAAGGCGCTGCTGCGCCGGCTCGCCGTCCCCTGCCGCCCCTTCTTCCGCGCCAACCACACGCTGATGATGCGGGCCGGACACCGCGGACTGGGGGCATGGCTGCAAGCGGTTTGAACGGAGACCGCCGAGCCCTGTATGGTTCAACCCGTTCCCGGGCGATTAGCTCAGTGGGAGAGCGCTTCGTTCACACCGAAGAGGTCACTGGTTCGAAACCAGTATCGCCCACCCGGGAGAGGCCGGTCCGTCAGTACCATCGACGGACCGGCTTTCGCGTGCTCTGCGCCGGGTCAGGCCGCCGCGGGCAGCTCCGGACGCAACGGCCACGCCGGATCCACGGCCTCCGGCGCGCCGTTCTTCTCGAACCACGCCTGCAGCCCGCGCGCCTGAGCCGCGTGCCACACCGCCTGCAGCGAGTGCACCTCGGCCGGTGACAGCCGCTCCAGCCGGGCGGAGAACCGCCGCCCCACCGCCCGCACCAGTTCGAGCGACGCCGCCGCGTCGGCCGCCGCGTCGTGCGCGCCGTCCAGCGGGACCCCGTACAGCTCGCACAGGTCCGTCAGTGTCCGACGGCCCTTGCGGTAGCGGTCCAGATGCTTGTCCAGCACCCGCGGGTCCAGCACGCACAGCGGCTTGTTCCGCAGATAGCCGGCCAGCGACGACGCCCGGTGGCGCCTCAGCTCCCGGTCCAGCAGCGTCAGATCGAACGGCGCGTTCATCACGACCAGCGGCCGTCCCGTCGCGCACTGCTCCGCCAGCGCCCGGGCTATCTCCTCGACGACCGGCGCGGGCCAACGGCCGTTGCGCTGCAGATGGTCGTCGGTGAGACCGTGGATCTCGGTGGCGCCGGGCGGCACCGGAATCCCCGGATTGACCAGCCAGCGGGTGACGCGGAGCCGTCCGCCCGCCGCGTCCTGGAGGACGAGGGCGGCCGAGACGATCCGGTCCTCCTCGACATCCACGCCTGTTGTCTCGGTGTCAAAAGCCGCCAGCGGCCCCTCGAACCAATGCATCATCCCCGAACTCCTCGCGCCTGCTCGGCAGATGGCGGGATTCCTCTGCCCGGTTCGGTGATACCCGCGCCCTATGCCTGATACGCCGTTTACGGCCCGCCTCCTGCGGTGACAACACAAGTGACGGGCACGGAAGTTGACCAGCCCGCCAGCGGAGACCGGGCAACCGGTCGGCACAGCCCGGAAGGCACGGAGCCATGGCGCTCGCGCAGCCGAACCCAGGGAGTCCCGCCCGCACCGAGGACCACGGGGGAAGGCCGCCGCAGCAGCGGAACACACCACCGCTGCGCGGCACACTCGCCACCACCGCCTGCATGGAGACCCTCCAGGTGGGCTACCTCCACGCGGTGGCGGCCGCCGCGGGCTGCTCGCTCTCGCAGCCCTTTCCCGACAACGGCATCGACTGGCACGTGAGCCACGGCGCCCCCGACCACACCGTCGACGACGAAGTGACCATCAAGGTGCAGCTCAAATGCACCTACCAGATCCCTCCGCACCCACCCGGTGCCGCCTTCTCCTTCACCCTCGACAACGCCCATCTGGTGAAGCTCGCGCGCACCCCGGTGTCGGTGCACAAGATCCTGGTCGTGATGCTCGTGCCCCGCAGTCAGGACGACTGGCTGCGGGCCGGACACGACCGGCTGGACCTGCGGCACTGCTGTTACTGGACGAACCTGGCCGGCCACCCGGTGACGGGCCGGCACCGGACCACCGTGCGGATCCCGACCTCGCGGATCTTCGACGACCGCGCGCTCTGCGACATCATGGCCCGGGTCGGGGCGGGAGGGAGACCCTGATGCACCGGTCGATGGACGAACCCACCGGAGGGACGGCCCCGGCGGGCAGCCGCGCGCACCCGTACGCCGACGGTCCCGACCCCGGAGGGGCCCCCGACCCCGCACGCGTCGACCCCGCCGTCCTCGGAGCCCTGCTGCGGCGCCACGGCTGGCACCGGAGCGGAGGTGCGCGCGGACGCTACAGCCGCTGGGTCCCGCCCGGCCCCGCCACGTCCGGCACCAGCCTGCTCGTGCCGGACAGCACCGCCTTCCCCGACGGCGAGGAACTGCTCGCCGAGGCCCTCACCGCGCTCACCCGGAGCGCATCCCCCTCCGCCCGCGACATCCTGGTCGCCCTGACCGTCCCCAGCGACGAGATCCGCTGGTGGCGTGACGTCCCCGAGAGCGCCTCGGGAGCCGCCGACTGGACCGGTACCGACCAGTTGCGCGCGGCTGCCCGGCAGATCCTCCTCGCCGGATCGCTCGCCGTACGAGGACGGGCCGGCTACCACGGAGCCCGGCACCGGGGGAAAGCGCGGAGGGCCCTGGACGGCACCCTCGTGGGACCCGCCGCCGACGGCCGCTGCCTCACCGCGTTCGTCCCCGTCACCGAGGGGCGGGCCGTCGCCGTGCAGCTCTACGCGGCGCTGCACGCGGCCCGGGAGGCCGTCGACTACCAGCGGGCCACCGGCGGGATGGAAGCCTTCGACGCCGCGGTCGCCGCCGGAGTCAGCCGGGAACTGACCGACGCGGTCGTCGCCCTCGTCCGGGGAGCGGAGGGCGCCAGGATCACGCTGGCCTGGGCTCCCGCCGCCGGAACACCCGAAGGGTGCCCCGCGAACCCCGAGCCCGTCGAGTTCTCCCCGGGCGACCTGCCCGCCCTCCGCATGGCGGGAGCGCGCTACCTCCAGGACGAGCCCGCCGTTCCCGTGCGGATCACCGGGGCCGTCGTGCGGCTGCGCCGCTCCGGGCCGCGCGGTCCCGGCGTCGTGCGGCTGCGGGTGCTGGCGGGAGCCGAGGTCGCGCACGTACGGATCGAGCTCGACGAGGAGGCCTACCGGATCGCCGGCCATGCCCACCTGGTCGGACTCCCGCTGCGGGTGGAGGGCAGACTGGAGAACCGCGGCGGCTTCCGCCGGCTGGGCGGCGCCTCCCAGGTCACACCGGTGCAGGTGGACGAGGCCGAGCGGGACCGGCTGATGAAGTCGCTCCACGAGAACGTCGACTTCTTCGAGGAGGCGTGCACGGGGGACGAGGAGTAGCCCGCCCGGTATCCCTTTCGCGTCGAGGCCCCCCGGCTCGGTACGATTCCTCTTGCGCGCGCCAGAGAAAAGCGACGCACCCCCTCAGTCAGGAGAGACCGGTGTCAGACGTCCGTGTGATCATCCAACGCGATTCCGAGCGGGAAGAGCACGTGGTGACGACGGGCACGACGGCCGCCGAGCTCTTCCCCGGGCAGCGCACCGTCGTCGCGGCCCGGGTCGACGGCGAGCTGCGGGACCTCGCGTACGAGCTCAAGGACGGCGAGGTCGTCGAGCCCGTCGAGATCTCCTCCGAGGACGGCCTGAACATCCTGCGGCACTCCACCGCGCACGTGATGGCACAGGCCGTGCAGGAGCTCCACCCCGAGGCCAAGCTGGGCATCGGCCCGCCGGTCAAGGACGGCTTCTACTACGACTTCGACGTCGAGAAGCCGTTCACGCCCGAGGACCTCAAGGCCATCGAGAAGAAGATGCAGGAGATCCAGAAGCGGGGCCAGAAGTTCTCCCGCCGGGTGGTGACCGACGAGGCAGCCCGCGAGGAGCTCGCCGACGAGCCGTACAAGCTGGAGCTCATCGGCATCAAGGGTTCCGCGTCGTCCGACGACGGTGCGGACGTCGAGGTGGGCGGCGGCGAGCTGACCATCTACGACAACCTGGACGCCAAGACCGGCGAGCTGTGCTGGAAGGACCTCTGCCGGGGTCCGCACCTGCCGACCACCCGCTTCATCCCGGCGTTCAAGCTGATGCGGAACGCCGCCGCGTACTGGCGCGGCAGCGAGCGCAACCCGATGCTCCAGCGCATCTACGGCACCGCCTGGCCCACCAAGGACGAGCTGAAGGCGCACCTGACGTTCCTGGAGGAAGCGGCCAAGCGGGACCACCGCAAGCTCGGCAACGAGCTGGACCTCTTCTCCTTCCCGGACGAGATCGGCCCCGGTCTCGCGGTCTTCCACCCCAAGGGCGGCGTCATCCGCCGGGCCATGGAGGACTACTCGCGGCGCCGGCACGAGGAGGAGGGCTACGAGTTCGTCTACTCGCCGCACGCCACCAAGGGCAAGCTCTTCGAGAAGTCGGGGCACCTCGACTGGTACGCCGACGGCATGTACCCGCCCATGCAGCTCGACGACGGGGTGGACTACTACCTCAAGCCGATGAACTGCCCGATGCACAACCTGATCTTCGACGCGCGTGGCCGTTCCTACCGTGAACTGCCGCTCCGCCTCTTCGAGTTCGGCACTGTGTACCGGTACGAGAAGTCGGGTGTCGTCCACGGCCTGACCCGCTCGCGCGGCTTCACGCAGGACGACGCGCACATCTACTGCACCCGCGAGCAGATGGCCGAGGAGCTCGACCGGACGCTCACCTTCGTCCTGAACCTGCTCCGCGACTACGGCCTGACCGACTTCTACCTGGAGCTGTCCACCAAGGACCCCGAGAAGTTCGTCGGCTCGGACGAGGCCTGGGATGAGGCCACCGAGACGCTGCGTCAGGTCGCCGAGAAGCAGGGCCTCCCGCTGGTCCCGGACCCGGGCGGCGCCGCGTTCTACGGCCCGAAGATCTCGGTGCAGTGCAAGGACGCCATCGGCCGTACCTGGCAGATGTCGACCGTGCAGCTCGACTTCAACCTGCCGGAGCGCTTCGACCTGGAGTACACCGGCCCGGACGGCACCAAGCAGCGCCCGGTCATGATCCACCGCGCGCTGTTCGGCTCCATCGAGCGCTTCTTCGCGGTGCTGCTCGAGCACTACGCGGGCGCGTTCCCGGTCTGGCTGGCCCCGGTCCAGGCGGTCGGCATCCCGATCGGCGACACCCACATCCCGTACCTCCAGGAGTTCGCCGCCGAGGCGCGCAAGAAGGGGCTGCGGGTCGAGGTGGACGCTTCCTCGGACCGGATGCAGAAGAAGATCCGTAACCACCAGAAGGCCAAGGTCCCGTTCATGATCATCGTCGGGGACGACGACATGAACGCGGGCACGGTCTCCTTCCGCTACCGCGACGGTTCGCAGGAGAACGGCATCGCCCGTGACGAGGCGATCGCCAAGCTCGTCGACGTGGTGGAGCGTCGCGTACAGGTGTGATCCCCGCCCGGACGGAGGCCCCCGGGAAGCTACGCGCTTCCCGGGGGCCTCTTCTCGTCCTCCCGTTGGAACACCTCCACCAGCCACGACGAGAACGACCCCGTCACCGCCCCCAGCAGAGCCAGCCCGCACGCCATCAGGAAGGCCGCGATCACCCGGCCGGCCGGCGTCACCGGCACCGCGTCGCCGTAGCCGACCGTCGTGAGCGTCGCGCACGCCCACCACATCGCGTCACCGAACGTACGGATCGTGGAGCCTGGCGCCCCCTGCTCCTGGTGGTACACCGCGAGCGCCGCGGAGAAGCCCAGGAGCGCCGCGGTGAGGCTCGCGTACGTCATCACCCTGGCGTACAGACTCATCCGGGGGCCGTTCCTGCGCTGCTGGACCGCTGTGTAGACCTTGACCATGCGCAGCGGGCGCAGCAGCGGCAGGAGCAGGACCGCCGTGTCCAGCCAGTGCCGGTGCACGAACCGGATGCCCAGGCCGCTGAGCCGGAGCCGTACGCAGTAGTCCACGACGAAGAGCAGCCAGGTGGCGGCGACGAACGCGAGGGCGATGTCGCGCCAGGGCTGTGCCCCGACGGGGGCGAGGACGCGGACCGCGTAACCGGTGAGGAAGACCAGCGCCGCGGCGAAGAGCGGCACCTCGGTGCGCTGCTCCCATTCCTTCAGCCGGTCGGGGTCGGGGGCCGTGGGGCGGTCGCTCATGGCGTCAGCATCGCGGTGCGCCGGCGGGGGCGCCCCCGGCGACACGCGCGCCGGGAGTGACGCAATATGCTGACCGGCATGACGAGTGAGCCGGAACAGCAGATCGGAGTGGGGACGCCCGACGCGTTCCAGCGCCTGTGGACGCCCCACCGGATGGCCTACATCCAGGGTGAGAGCAAGCCGAGCGGCCCGGGAGCCGGGGACGGCTGTCCGTTCTGCGAGATTCCCTCGAAGTCCGACGAGGACGGGCTCATCGTCGCCCGGGGCGAGCGGGTCTACGCCGTGCTCAATCTGTATCCGTACAACGGCGGGCACCTGATGGTGGTGCCGTACCGGCACGTGGCCGACTACACCGAGCTCGACGGCCCCGAGACCGTGGAGCTGGCCGACTTCACCAAGCGGGCCATGGTCGCGCTGCGGGCCGCCTCCGGGGCGCACGGCTTCAACATCGGGATGAACCAGGGCGCCGAGGCCGGCGCGGGTATCGCGGCGCACCTCCACCAGCATGTGGTGCCCCGCTGGGGCGGGGACACCAACTTCATGCCGGTCGTCGGTCACACGAAGGTGCTTCCTCAGCTGCTGGGGGACACCCGGACGATGCTGGCCGGTGTGTGGCCGGCCGCACTGTCCGCCTGAGCCGCGCGGCTCCCGTCCCGGGCGGGGTCAGGCGTCGTAGACGTCGGCCTTCCTCGGGGCGGGGTCCTGGACCATGCCGCTGAGGATCATGGAGCGGTTGTCGAAGCGCTCGATGTCGACGCCGTGTTCCTTCAGGACCCGCATCGTCGCGGAGTGCACGACGCGCAGGACCGGGGTGGCCGTCCTCATGGCGTCGTCCGCCATGAAGCGGTGGCCCCACGGCTTGGCAGCCCAGGCGTGGCGCAGGCCGAACGGCTCGGGCAGGACGATCTTGCCGCCCAGGTAGTCGAGCAGCGGCGGGTACCAGGTGAAGGGGGCGCGCAGGGCGAGCCTGACGACCTCGCTCGCCTTGATGAGGGGGAGTGTCACCTTCCGGGTCTCCCAGAACCTGACCGCCTTCTTGACGGTCTTGGTCGCCGCTTCCGGCTTGGTGAGGAAGAGTCCGTGGACGGGGCCCAGCGCGTGGCCGGTGACCTCGATGCGCAGGGTCTCGTGGAGCACGGTGACCGTGATCAGCATCGTGATCACGAGCTGGCCGTCCCAGAGGGTGAACTGCACCCCCAGGTAGTGCCGGTTGCCGCTGCCGAACTGCTGGTGGTTGCAGATGCGCTGTATCTCGTGGGGCTTGATCTGGAAGGTGGCGACGTCCTCGCCCTCGGGGCGGGAGACCGAGTCCGCGTTCTCGCCGACGGGGGAGACGATCCAGTGCTTGACCGACGGCGTGGGGAAGCCGCCGGTGTTCAGCGGGCCGCGCTCCAGCAGCTTCAGCTGGTCGTGGATCGCCCGCACGACGTCCCAGCTCCGGAACTGGTGGATCTCCTTGGCGGGGTCCTCCGGGGTGAGTTCCTCGGCGAGCTGCCAGCTGCCCCAGCGCGTCCCCATGCCGAGGATGCCCTTGGGGCCCGCGTAGAAGACGGCGTTGGACTGCTGCTCGGCGGAGAGCTTCTCCAGGCCTTGGCGCAGCGCCTCGCGGGCGGTCTCGTTGGGGTTCTTGGGCACGGCCTCGGGGATCTTGGCGCTGACGCCGCTGCCGGAGAGGAGTCCTTCCCAGCGGGCGCGCAGGTCCTTGACGGAGGTTTCCGCGATCCGTTTGGCGAGCACCCAGCCGATCAGCGGGGCGACGGCGGCGGCCCGCAGATAGAGGGCCAGGAAGCCGGTGAGCGGCATGGTGATCAGGAAGAAGGCTGCGGCGGCGCCCAGCGCGACGAGCAGGACGCCGCCCAGCGCCTGGAAGAACTTGTCCTTGGACTTGTTGAGGAAGTCGCGGAGCCGGAAGGCCAGGACCCAGAGGATCAGGCCGGGCAGGAAGAGGAAACCGAACACCGCGGTGATCAGTGTCAGCTTCGTGTCGCGCGCCTTGCGCAGCCGGGTCGCGGAGAGGCAGTGCTCGACGACGGTCCGCGGGTCGGTGCCGAAGGACTGGATGAGCGCGTTGCGGCCGCCGCCGAGCATGCGTTCCTGCACGGCCCGGGAGAAGGCCTCGCCCAGATTCGGCTTGAAATAGTCGGACTTGAACAGCTTGGACTCGCCCGGTTTCACCTCGGACTTGTGCCACTCGCTGTTGGCCTTCAGGATCTCCGCCACATCGCTGTCGCGGTACGCGGCGGAGGCGAGGGCGTTGGTCGCCACCGCCTGCCCCCCCGAACCCTGGAGCGGGATCTGCGCTCCGGGAGAGAAATCGAATCCGTCGTTGGCCACTGTCGCCCCCACTCGCCCGCACGGTCTGCTCCTGCGGCTGTTCCCAACTACCGTACGTCGCACACCTTCTGAGCTGGGCCCACAGAGTATCGTCCGGGCGCGCCGTCCGCCCGCCGATGTGGCCGGGGGCGGGCGGAAGGCGCCAGATCCAGTCAACTAGCTCACGTTTGTGCTGTTTTCCGGCGCTTCGCGGATGCGGTCGGCGAGCTGAGGTGGCATCGGTTCGTGCCGGGCGTACGCCCGGTCGAACCGTCCGGTGCCGTGCGTCAGGGAGCGGAGGTCCACGGTGTACCTGCCGATCTCGATCTCCGGCACCTCCGCCCGCACGAGCGTGCGCTCACCGGTCGCCTGCTCGGTGCCGACGACCCGCCCGCGCCGCCCCGCGAGATCGCTCATGACCGCTCCCACGTAGTCGTCCGGGACGAGGACGCCGACCTCCGCGACGGGTTCGAGGAGCTGGATGCGGGTGTCGGCCGCGGCCTCGCGCAGCGCGAGCGCACCCGCGGTCTGGAAGGCGGCGTCGGAGGAGTCCACCGAGTGCGACTTCCCGTCGAGCAGGGTGACGCGTACGTCGACGAGCGGGTGGCCCGCCGCGACACCGCGGGCCGCCTGGGCGCGCACGCCCTTCTCCACGGACGCGATGAACTGCCGCGGCACCGAACCGCCGACCACCTTGTCGACGAACTCGATGCCCGTCCCCGCCGGCAGCGGCTCGACCTCGATCTCGCAGATGGCGTACTGGCCGTGCCCGCCGGACTGCTTGACGTGCCGGCCTCGCCCCAGGGTCCGGGAGGCGAACGTCTCGCACAGCGGCACGCGGTGGGGTTCGGCGTCGACCTGCACGCCGTACCTGCTGCGCAGACGCTCCAGCGCGACCTCCGCGTGCGCCTCGCCCATGCACCACAGGACGACCTGGTGGGTGTCCTGGTTCTGCTCCAGACGCATGGTCGGATCCTCGGCGACCAGACGCGCCAGCCCCTGGGAGAGCTTGTCCTCGTCGGCCTTGCCGTGGGCGCGGACCGCCAGCGGGAGCAGCGGGTCGGGCATCGCCCACGGCTCCATCAGCAGCGGTTCACCGCTGCCGGAGAGTGTGTCC
Organism: Streptomyces sp. QL37; assembly: GCF_002941025.1. Taxonomy (NCBI): domain Bacteria; kingdom Bacillati; phylum Actinomycetota; class Actinomycetes; order Kitasatosporales; family Streptomycetaceae; genus Streptomyces; species Streptomyces sp. QL37. The sequence continues at coordinate 7,285,906 of NZ_PTJS01000001.1, forward strand.
CCGGTCTCCGCCCCGCCGAGCTTGGAGACGGTGGCCAGGTCTCCGGCGATGCAGCTTTCCAGGGGACGCTGCTGCCGGCCGAAGGGCGCGGAGAGGGCTCCGACGCGTACGTCGGCCTCGTGGCAGGGGCGGGCGCCGCCTCCGGGCTCGTCGAGACCGTGGCCGCACACATGCACGGTGTCGTCGGGGCGCAGGGTCCCGGAGAAGACGCGGACGAGGGAGACCCGTCCCACGTAGGGGTCGGACGCGGTCTTCACCACCTCGGCGACCAGGGGCGCCGCCGGATCGCAGACCGGGGCGGGGCGCGGGGCGCCGTCCGGGGTGGTGACGGCGGGCAGGGTGCGCTCACCGGGGGAGGGGAAGCCGCGGGTGATCAGGTCGAGGAGTTCCACGGTGCCGATGCCCTGGTGGGCGCCGTCGGCGGCGGGCGCGGCGGTCAGGACGGGATGGAAGGAGCCGCGCGCCACCGCGCGTTCCAGGTCCTCGACGAGCGTCGCGACCCCTACCTCCCCGCCCCCGAGATAGTGGTCCATCAGGGTCTCGTCCTCGCTCTCGGCGATGATCCCCTCGATGAGCCGGTTACGGGCCTCCCGGAGCGGTTCCCGCTGGTCACCGGCGGGCGGAGCCTCCTGTCGTTCCCCCGAGGAGTAGTCGAGGACCCGCTGGGTGAGGAGCCCGGTGAGCCCCGTCAGCGGTGCGTGTCCGTCAGGGCCCTCGGGCCCCTGCACCGGCAGATAGAGGGGGAGTACGGCGTCGGGGTCGTCGTGCCCGAAGATCCGCCCGCAGATCCGGGTCATCTCGTCGAACGACGTACGCGCGGTGTCCAGGTGCGTGACGACGATCGCCCGGGGCATCCCGACGGCCGCGCACTCCTCCCAGACCGCGCGCGTGGTGCCTGCCACGGCGTCGGCCTCCTGGGCCGCCGAGACGACGAAGAGGGCCGCGTCCGCCGCGCGCAGACCGGCCCTGAGCTCCCCGACGAAGTCCGCGTAGCCGGGGGTGTCCAGCAGATTGATCTTGTAGCCGCCCCATTCGACGGGGACCAGCGAGAGCTGTACGGAACGCCGTCGGCGCTGCTCGATCTCGTCGTGGTCGGAGACCGTGGTGCCGTCCTCGACCCGGCCGGCCCGGTTCAGCGCCCCGGCCGTCAGCGCGAGCGCCTCGACCAGAGTGGTCTTGCCCGAGCCGCTGTGGCCGACCAGCACCACGTTCCGTACGGAAGCGGGCCGGCCGGCCGTCGCTGCCCTGCCGGCGGCTCCGGTGTGCGTGTGAGTCCTGTCGCCCATGATGCGTGCCTCCCGATCGGTCGGCGCAGTGCCGCGAGAGCTGGGGGAGTGGATGCACGGGCGAGGCGGAGCCGCCGCGGCGGCTTCGGCGACGCCCGCGGTCCTTCGAGCTTTGCACCCGTGCCGGAAGCCGTCCATACGTCGCACACCGCGACGCATGACTTCCGGGACATCCGGCGGGACGGGGTGCCCCGCCGTTGTGCGGCACGGCTCGTGACTACGATGGGCCAGCCGGTGGCCGAAAGGGCCGCGGCGCCCACCGAACCTCGGGAAGGCCATGCTGAACAAGTACGCGCGTGCATTTTTTACGCGTGTCCTCACACCGTTCGCCGCTCTGCTGCTCCGCCTAGGGGTCAGCCCCGACGCGGTCACTCTCATCGGTACGGCCGGAGTGATGGCAGGTGCGCTGGTCTTCTTCCCGATGGGGGAGTTCTTCTGGGGCACGATCGTGATCACGGTGTTCGTCTTCTCCGACCTGGTCGACGGCAACATGGCCCGGCAGGCCGGGATCTCCAGCCGGTGGGGCGCGTTCCTGGACTCGACGCTCGACCGGGTCGCGGACGGGGCGATCTTCGCCGGGTTCGCGCTCTGGTACGCGGGCAGCGGCGACGACAACATGCTGTGCGCGGTCGCGATCTTCTGCCTGGCCAGCGGCCAGGTCGTCTCGTACACGAAGGCGCGCGGCGAGTCGATCGGCCTGCCGGTCGCGGTGAACGGACTGGTGGAGCGCGCCGAGCGGCTCGTCATCTCGCTGGTCGCGGCCGGCCTCGCAGGCCTGCACGGCTTCGGGGTGCCGGGAATCCAGATCCTGCTGCCGATCGCGCTGTGGATCGTCGCCGCCGGCAGCCTGGTGACGCTGATCCAGCGGGTGGTGACCGTGCGCAGGGAGTCGGCCGAGGCCGATGCCGCCGCGGCCGCCCAGGGCGGGAGCGAGGCCGCGCAGTGAGCGGCACCGGGTCCGATCTCAAGGGCCGGCTGACCGACGGGCTCTACGGGCTGGGCTGGGGCGCGGTCAAGAAGCTCCCCGAACCGGCCGCCACCGCGCTCTTCCGCACCCTGGCCGATCAGGTGTGGAAGCGGCGCGGGAAGTCCGTGCTCCGGCTGGAGTCGAACCTCGCCCGGGTGGTGCCCGACGCGGACGCCGCCCGGCTGGCCGAGCTGTCGAAGGCCGGCATGCGCTCGTACATGCGCTACTGGATGGAGTCCTTCCGGCTCCCGACCTGGACCCCGGAGCGGATCAGGGCCTCCATAGAGGTCCGTGACGTCCACCGGCTCACCGAGGGCCTGGAGGCGGGCCGGGGCGTCGTCCTCGCGCTGCCGCACCTCGGCAACTGGGATCTGGCCGGAGCGTGGGTCACCACGCACCTGAAGGTGCCGTTCACCACGGTCGCCGAGCGGCTCAAGCCCGAGACCCTCTACGACCGGTTCGTCGACTACCGGCAGGGCCTGGGCATGGAGGTCCTGCCCCACAACGGGGGCGCCGCGTTCGGGGCCCTGGCCCGGCGGCTGCGCGCCGGCGGGCTGGTCTGCCTCGTGGCCGACCGCGATCTCTCCGCCTCCGGCGTCGAGGTGGACTTCTTCGGCGACACCGCGCGCATGCCCGCCGGCCCCGCTCTGCTGGCCCAGCAGACCGGTGCGCTGCTGCTGCCCGTGACCCTCTGGTACGACGGCACGCCCGTGATGCGGGCGCAGGTCCACCCGCCCGTCCCGCAACCGGAGACAGGTACCCGGGCCGAGAAGACGTCCTCCATGACACAGGCGCTGGCCGATGCCTTCGCCACCGGGATCGCCGAGCATCCGGAGGACTGGCACATGCTGCAGCGGCTCTGGCTCTCCGATCTGGAACCCCAGGGGGAAGCTCCGTGAAGATCGGCATCGTCTGCCCGTACTCCTGGGATGTTCCGGGCGGGGTGCAGTTCCACATCCGCGACCTGGCGGAGCACCTGATCCGCGTCGGCCACGACGTCTCCGTGCTCGCGCCCGCCGACGACGAGACGCCGCTGCCGCCTTACGTCGTCTCCGCGGGCCGGGCCGTGCCCGTCCCGTACAACGGCTCGGTCGCCCGGCTGAACTTCGGGTTCCTGTCCGCGGCGCGGGTCCGGCGCTGGCTCAACGACGGCACCTTCGACGTCATCCACATCCACGAGCCCACCTCGCCCTCGCTCGGCCTGCTCGCCTGCTGGGCGGCGCAGGGGCCGATCGTGGCCACGTTCCACACGTCCAACCCCCGCTCCAGGGCCATGATCGCGGCGTACCCGATCCTCCAGCCCGCGCTGGAGAAGATCAGCGCGCGGATCGCGGTGAGCGAGTACGCCCGGCGCACCCTGGTCGAGCACCTCGGCGGCGATGCCGTGGTCATCCCGAACGGCGTCGACGTGGACTTCTTCGCCCGGGCCGAGCCCAAGTCCGGGTGGCAGGGCGGCACGCTCGGCTTCATAGGGCGCATCGACGAGCCGCGCAAGGGGCTGCCCGTCCTGATGAAGGCGCTGCCCACGATCCTCGCCGCCCGCCCGGAGACGCGGCTGCTGGTCGCGGGGCGCGGCGACGAGGAGGAGGCGGTCGCCTCGCTGCCCGAGGAGATGCGCTCGCGCGTCGAGTTCCTCGGCATGGTGAGCGACGAGGACAAGGCGCGGCTGCTGCGCAGCGTCGACGTGTACGTCGCGCCGAACACCGGCGGGGAGAGCTTCGGCATCATCCTGGTCGAGGCCCTGTCGGCCGGCGCGCCCGTCCTCGCCAGCGACCTGGACGCGTTCGCACAGGTGCTCGACCAGGGGGCCGCCGGCGACCTGTTCGCCAACGAGGACGCCGACGCCCTCGCCGCGGCCGCGATCCGGCTCCTGGGCGATCCGGAGAGGCGCTCGGGGCTGCGCGAACGGGGCAGCGCGCATGTGCGCCGCTTCGACTGGACGACGGTCGGCGCGGACATCCTGGCGGTGTACGAGACGGTGACGGACGGGGCGGCGGCCGTGGACACCGACGAACGCACGGGGCTCCGGGCGCGCTTCGGCCTCGCCCGGGACTGAGCGGGACGGTCACCGCCCCGGGAACGCACCGGCGGGGCCCGGCGGGCCCCGCCGACGGTAGCCTTGCCGCCCGTGATCGAAATCCTCATCTGGACCGTCGTCGCGCTCTTCGCGATCGGCCTGTACCTCAGCTGGACCGCCGGGCGGCTCGACCGGCTCCACGCCCGTATCGACGCGGCCCGGGCGGCGCTCGACGCCCAGCTGCTGCGCCGCGCCTCGGTCACCCAGGAACTGGCCACCGCCGGGGTCCTGGACCCGGCCGCGTCGATCGTGCTGTACGAGGCCGCGCATGCGGCACGGCAGGCCGAGGAGGAGCAGCGCGAGGTCGCCGAGAGCGAGCTGAGCACCGCCCTGCGGGCCGTGTTCGGCGAGGCGGCGCAGGTCGAGGCCGTGAAGGAGTTCCCGGGCGGTGAGGACGCGGCGAAGGAACTGGCCGCCGCCGTGCGTCGCGTGCCGATGGCACGCCGCTTCCACAACGACTCCGTGCGCGCGGCCCGCGCGCTGCGCAGGCACCGGACCGTACGGCTGTTCCGGCTCGCGGGGCACGCCCCGTTCCCGCTCGCCTTCGAGATGGACGACGAGCCGCCGGTGGCCCTGGCGGACCGGCCGGGCAGCTGAGCGTGGGCTGCCCCGGCGGCCGGGGCGGGACCGGCCGGGCGGACCGGAGGCGTGCAGAACGATCCACGGGGTGTTCATTGGCCCTTGCTGTGGACTGCTCCCGGAGCGTTTGCTCGGGTCTGCACCGTCCAGCGTCTCTCCACCCCCAGTGAGGTCGATCCGTGTCCACGCTTCCCACCACCCCGCAGTCCGCCGAGACCCCGGCCACCGGCACCGCCCGCGTCAAGCGCGGCATGGCCGAGCAGCTCAAGGGCGGCGTGATCATGGACGTCGTCAACGCCGAGCAGGCGAAGATCGCCGAGGACGCGGGCGCCGTGGCCGTCATGGCGCTGGAGCGGGTGCCCGCCGACATCCGCAAGGACGGCGGAGTGGCCCGGATGTCGGACCCCAACATGATCGAGGAGATCATCGAGGCCGTCTCCATCCCCGTCATGGCCAAGTCCCGCATCGGCCACTTCGTCGAGGCCCAGGTGCTCCAGTCCCTGGGCGTCGACTACATCGACGAGTCCGAGGTCCTCACCCCGGCCGACGAGGTCAACCACAGCGACAAGTTCGCCTTCACCACCCCCTTCGTCTGCGGCGCCACCAACCTGGGTGAGGCCCTGCGCCGTATCGCCGAGGGCGCGGCCATGATCCGCTCGAAGGGCGAGGCCGGCACCGGCAACGTCGTCGAGGCGGTCCGCCACCTGCGCCAGATCAAGAACGAGATCGCCCGGCTGCGCGGCTTCGACAACAACGAGCTGTACGCCGCCGCCAAGGACCTCCGTGCACCCTACGAGCTGGTCAAGGAGGTCTCCGAGCTCGGCCGGCTGCCCGTCGTCCTGTTCTCGGCCGGCGGCGTGGCGACCCCGGCGGACGCGGCCCTGATGCGTCAGCTCGGCGCCGAGGGCGTCTTCGTGGGCTCCGGCATCTTCAAGTCCGGCGACCCGGCCAAGCGCGCCGCCGCCATCGTGAAGGCCACCACCTTCTACGACGACCCGAAGATCATCGCGGACGCCTCCCGCAACCTCGGTGAGGCCATGGTCGGCATCAACTGCGACACGCTGCCCGAGGGCGAGCGCTACGCCAACCGCGGCTGGTAAGCACCGATGACCGACACCCCTGTCATCGGAGTCCTGGCCCTCCAGGGCGACGTACGGGAACACCTGACCGCCCTGGCCTCGGTGGACGCCGTGGCCAGGCCGGTCAGGCGGCCCGGGGAGCTCGCCGAGGTCGACGGGCTCGTCATCCCCGGTGGCGAGTCCACCACCATGTCCAAGCTGGCCGTCCTCTTCGGCATGCTGGAACCGCTGCGCGAGCGGGTGGCCGCCGGGATGCCGGTGTACGGCACCTGCGCCGGCATGATCCTCCTCGCCGACAAGATCCTCAACCCTTCCCCGAGCTCTCGACTCCCTTCGAGCGGGGGAGACCCCATACCCGGCCAGGAGACGGTCGGCGGCATCGACATGATCGTGCGCCGTAACGCTTTCGGGCGGCAGAACGAGTCCTTCGAGGCGGCCGTCGAGGTCGCCGGGGTGCCCGGCGGGCCCGTCGAGGGCGTCTTCATCCGGGCCCCCTGGGTGGAGTCGGTCGGCGCCCGCGCGGAGGTCATCGCGGTGCACGGCGGGCACATCGTGGCCGTACGCCAGGGAAACGCCCTCGCCACGTCTTTCCACCCGGAACTGACCGGCGACCACCGCGTGCACGCACTCTTCACCGACATGGTGCGCGCCGTGGGCTGATCCGACCCCGGTAGGATCTCTCGCGTTCGGATCGATTTTGGTGACGCGAAGGAGAAGGCAGATGTCCGGCCACTCTAAATGGGCTACGACGAAGCACAAGAAGGCCGTGATCGACGCCAAGCGCGGCAAGCTCTTCGCGAAGATGATCAAGAACATCGAGGTCGCGGCCCGCACCGGCGGTGCCGATGTGTCCGGCAACCCGACCCTCTTCGACGCCATCCAGAAGGCCAAGAAGAGCTCGGTCCCGAACAAGAACATCGACTCGGCGGTCAAGCGCGGTGCCGGTCTCGAGGCCGGCGGCGCCGACTACGAGACGATCATGTACGAGGGCTACGGGCCGAACGGCGTCGCGGTGCTCATCGAGTGCCTCACCGACAACCGCAACCGTGCCGCGTCCGACGTCCGTGTCGCCATGACCCGCAACGGCGGTTCGATGGCGGACCCGGGCTCGGTCTCGTACCTGTTCAACCGCAAGGGTGTCGTGATCGTCCCCAAGGGCGAGCTGGGCGAGGACGACGTGCTCGGTGCGGTGCTCGACGCCGGTGCCGAGGAGGTCAACGACCTCGGTGACACCTTCGAGGTGCTCAGCGAGGCCACCGACATGGTCGCGGTCCGTACCGCGCTGCAGGAAGCCGGCATCGACTACGACTCGGCCGAGGCCAACTTCGTCCCGACCATGCAGGTCGAGCTCGACGAAGAGGGCGCGCGCAAGATCTTCAAGCTGATCGACGCGCTGGAGGACAGCGACGACGTGCAGAACGTCTTCGCCAACTTCGACGTCTCGGACGAGGTCATGGAGAAGGTCGACGCCTGAGGCGGCGCAACCGGGACGGGCCGACGGGACACACCCCGTCGGCCCGTCGCATTGTCAGCGGGAGCCGATAGCCTGCGGGAACAGATGACCGAGCGGCGGAGGGGGCCCATTCATGCGGGTGTTGGGCGTGGACCCGGGGCTGACCCGGTGCGGTGTCGGAGTCGTCGAGGGAGTCGCCGGCCGGCCGCTCACCATGGTCGGCGTCGGCGTCGTGCGGACCCCGCCCGACGCCGAGCTCGGCCACCGGCTCGTCGCCATCGAGCAGGGCATCGAGCGGTGGCTCGACGAACACCGGCCCGAGTTCGTCGCCGTGGAGCGGGTCTTCAGCCAGCACAACGTGCGTACGGTCATGGGCACCGCACAGGCCAGCGCGGTCGCCATGCTCTGCGCGTCGCGCCGGGGCATCCCGGTCGCCCTGCACACCCCCAGCGAGGTCAAGGCCGCCGTCACCGGATCGGGACGGGCCGACAAGGCCCAGGTCGGCGCCATGGTGACCCGGCTGCTGCGGCTCGACGCGCCGCCGAAGCCCGCCGACGCCGCCGACGCCCTCGCCCTCGCCATCTGCCACATCTGGCGCGCGCCCGCGCAGAACCGACTGCAGCAGGCCGTCGCCGCCCACCGCACGCTGAAAGGCCGTACCGCATGATCGCCTTCGTCTCAGGCCCGGTGGCCGCCCTCGCCCCGACCACGGCCGTGATCGAGGTCGGCGGCATCGGCATGGCCGTCCAGTGCACCCCCGAGACCCTCGCCGGGCTGCGGATCGGCAAGGAGGCCAGACTGGCGACGTCCCTGGTCGTCAGGGAGGACTCGCTCACCCTCTACGGCTTCGCGGACGACGACGAGCGGCAGATCTTCGAGCTGCTCCAGACCGCCAGCGGCGTGGGTCCCCGGCTCGCCCAGGCCATGCTCGCCACCCACAGCCCGGACGCCCTGCGCATCGCCGTCGCCACCGGTGACGAGAAGGCGCTCACCGCCGTCTCCGGCATCGGGAAGAAGGGCGCCCAGAAGCTCCTCCTCGAGCTCAAGGACCGGCTCGGCGAACCGGTCGGCGCGCACATCGGGCAGCAGGGCATCGGCACCGCCGTCAGCAGCTCCTGGCGCGACCAGCTGCAGGCCGCCCTGATCGGCCTCGGCTACGCCACCCGCGAGGCCGACGAGGCGGTGACCGCGGTGGCGCCGCAGGCCGAGGCCGCGATCGCCGACAGCGGCCAGGCCCCCGTGCCGCAGCTGCTGCGCGCCGCCCTCCAGACACTCAACCGCGCACGCTGACCCCAGGGGCCGCCACGCGCCCCGTACGCCGGCCGGGACACCGCACGGACCGGTACCGAAACACCCGAGGCGGGACTGACGAGATGAACTGGGACGAGACCGGGCCCGACACCGGCGACCTCACGGACGAGCGGCTGGACGACCGCCTGGTGGACGCCGGGGCGGACGGCGAGGACACCGCCGTCGAGGCGGCCCTGCGCCCGAAGGACCTCCACGAATTCGTCGGCCAGGAGACGGTGCGGGAACAGCTCGACCTGGTCCTCAAGGCGGCCCGCGCCCGGGGAGCCACGGCCGACCACGTCCTGCTCTCCGGCGCCCCCGGCCTGGGCAAGACCACCCTTTCCATGATCATCGCGGCTGAGATGGGCGCGCCGATCCGGATCACCTCCGGGCCCGCCATCCAGCACGCCGGCGACCTCGCCGCGATCCTGTCCTCGCTCCAGGAGGGCGAGGTCCTCTTCCTCGACGAGATCCACCGCATGTCGCGGCCGGCCGAGGAGATGCTCTACATGGCGATGGAGGACTTCCGGGTCGACGTCATCGTGGGCAAGGGCCCGGGCGCCACCGCCATCCCGCTGGAGCTGCCGCCGTTCACCCTCGTAGGCGCCACCACCAGGGCGGGGCTGCTGCCGCCCCCGCTGCGCGACCGCTTCGGTTTCACCGGCCACATGGAGTTCTACGCCCCCACCGAGCTGGAGCGGGTCATCCACCGCTCCGCGGGCCTGCTCGACGTCGCCATAGACACAGCGGGCGCCGCCGAGATCGCCGGACGCTCCCGGGGAACACCCCGTATCGCCAACCGGCTGCTGCGCCGCGTCCGGGACTACGCCCAGGTCAAGGCCGAGGGACGGATCGACCGGGACATCGCCGCCGCGGCCCTGCGGGTGTACGAGGTCGACGCCCGGGGGCTCGACCGGCTGGACCGCGCGGTGCTCGGCGCCCTGCTGAAGCTCTTCGGCGGAGGCCCCGTCGGACTCTCCACCCTCGCCGTGGCCGTCGGCGAGGAGCGTGAGACCGTCGAGGAGGTCGCCGAGCCCTTCCTCGTACGGGAAGGACTGCTCGCGAGGACCCCGCGGGGCAGGGTCGCGACCCCCGCGGCGTGGGCGCACCTCGGGCTCGTGCCTCCGCAGCACGGCGCAAAGGGACAACAGGGCCTGTTCGGGGCCTGACACAGGACGGGTTGGCCAGCAGGGGAACCACGGTGCCATGCTGGACGTTGTTCCAATGATGCGGACTCGCTTAGACTCCGCCGATGCCGCCCGTTCAGGTCGGTGTACCCACCCCCGTAGACCAGGCCGCGTGAATCCAGCGTGGTCGTGCGAAGGAAGTTCCGTCCCGTGAGTCTCGTGACCCTCCTCCCCTTCATCGTGCTCATCGGGGCCATGTTCCTGATGACCCGGTCCGCCAAGAAGAAGCAGCAGGCGGCTGCGCAGATGCGCAACGACATGCAGCCCGGTACCGGCGTCCGGACGATCGGGGGCATGTACGCCACCGTCAAGGAGATTCAGGACGACACGGTTCTCCTCGAGGTCGCGCCCGGCGTCCACGCCGTCTACGCGAAGAACGCCATCGGTGCCGTCCTGGACGACGCGGAGTACAACCGCATCGTCCACGGCGACGACGAGCTGGAGGGCGAGGGCACGGTCGTGCCCGACGACGCCTCCTCGCTCACCGCCGGCGAGTCCTCGGACGACGACGTCGCGAAGATCGACCTGGGCAAGAAGGCCGAGGGCGACGACGCACCGAAGGACACCGAGGCCAAGGGCGCAGAGGTCAAGGACGCCAAGGCCGACGGCGAGGGCGACGCGAAGTAGTTCCACGACCCAGAGACGCCGGGCACCCGCGGGTGCCCGGCGTCTCACGGGCCGTGCGGTCTTCTGCGGGGGCGGGTCCCCACAACACTTCGTGGCCGCTCGGGCGCATACCCGGCGCGGGGCGGTTGGACAGGGAGAAACGAAAAGGTGGCAGCACCGAAGAAAGGCCGGGGCTCAACCGGTGGACAGGGCAAGCCGGGCCGTGCCCTGGCTCTGATCCTGATCGCCATGGTCGCCCTGACCGGCGGGATGTTCCTGTCCGGTCACACCACGCCCCGGCTCGGCATCGACCTGGCCGGCGGCACATCGATCACGCTCAAGGCGAAGAGCCAGCCCGGCAAGCCTGACGCGATCAACGAGACCAACATGAACACCGCGGTCAGCATCATCGAACGCCGTGTCAATGGTCTGGGTGTCTCCGAGGCCGAGGTCCAGACCCAGGGCCCCTCGAACATCATCGTCAACATCCCCAAGGGGACGAATTCGAAGCAGGCCCGGGAGCAGGTCGGCACGACCGCCCAGCTGTACTTCCGGCCCGTGCTCACGGTCACCGGCGGCACACCGACCCCCGAGGGTTCCGCGAGCCCGTCCGCGAGCGGTTCCGGGAAGCCGAGCGCCACGCCCAGTGCGAAGGCGAGCGACCCGGAGACAGCCTCCGATTCGAAGACGACGCCCTCGGCGAGCGCCACCACCCAGGGCCGCGCGGTCACCGGCGCCCTGAAGGAGGACGCCACGCCGTCCGCGAGCGCCTCCGGTGGATCGGAGACCCCCGCGGCGTCCGGGACGCCCGACCCCGCCACCGCGGCGCTCGAGAAGAAGTTCACCGCGCTGGACTGCACCGACGCGGCCGCCCGCGCCAAGGCCGGCGACGGCGTCAAGCCCGAGGACCCCACGGTCGCGTGCAGCTCCGAGGGCGACGCCAAGTACCTCCTCGGCCCGGCCGAGGTCTCCGGTACGGACGTCGACGACGCGAAGGCCCAGTTCGACCAGCAGCGCGGCATCTGGCTCGTCTCGATGGAGTTCACCGACAAGGGCTCCAAGAAGTTCCAGACGATCACCAAGAAGCTGTCGTCGCAGCAGTCCCCGCAGAACCAGTTCGCGATCTCCCTCGACGGTGAGGTCGTCTCCGCACCGCAGGTGAACGAGGCGCTCAGCGGCAGTGCCGAGATCTCCGGCAGCTTCACGCAGCAGTCGGCGGAGGACCTGGCCAACGTCCTGTCCTACGGCGCGCTCCCGCTGTCCTTCAGCGAGGACACCGTCACCACCGTCACCGCCGCCCTCGGCGGCGAGCAGCTGGAGGCCGGTCTCATCGCCGGCGCCATCGGGCTGGGCCTGGTCGTCATCTACCTGGTGGCCTACTACCGAGGCCTGGCGCTCATCGCCCTTCTCAGCCTGCTGGCCTCCGGCATCCTGACGTACACGATCATGGCCCTGCTCGGCCCGGCCATCGGCTTCGCGCTGAACCTCCCGGCCGTCTGCGGTGCCATCGTGGCGATCGGTATCACAGCGGACTCGTTCATCGTCTACTTCGAACGCATCCGCGACGAGATCCGTGAGGGCCGCACGCTCCGTCCGGCCGTCGAGCGCGCCTGGCCCAGGGCCCGCCGCACCATCCTCGTGTCCGACTTCGTGTCGTTCCTCGCGGCGGCCGTGCTGTTCCTCGTCACCGTCGGCAAGGTCCAGGGCTTCGCGTTCACGCTCGGGCTCACGACCCTGCTCGACGTCGTCGTGGTCTTCCTCTTCACCAAGCCCGTCATGACGCTCATGGCCCGCACGAAGTTCTTCGCCAGCGGTCACCCGTGGTCCGGCCTGGACCCGAAGAGGCTCGGCGCCAAGCCGCCGCTGCGCCGCTCCCGCCGCGTCAGCGCCCGCACCGACCACCCGAAGGAGGCGTGAGATGTCGCGACTCGGCAATCTCGGCGCCCGGCTCTACCGTGGCGAGGTCGGTTACGACTTCATCGGCAAGCGCAAGATCTGGTACGGCGTCTCGATCCTGATCACCATCACGGCCATCCTCGGCCTGGCGGTCAGCGGCCTGAACATGGGTATCGAGTTCAAGGGCGGCGCCGTCTTCACGACCGACACCAAGGCCAAGGTGTCCGTCTCCCAGGCCCACGAGGACGCGGTCGCGGCCTCCGGCCACGAGGCGATCGTCCAGGAGCTCGGCAACGGCGGACTCCGGATCCAGATCACCGAGGTCGACACCCAGAAGGCCGACCAGATCAAGGCCCAGCTCTCCGAGGACCTCGGAGTCCCGGAGGCCAAGATCAACGCGGACCTCGTCGGCCCCAGCTGGGGTGAGCAGATCGCCAACAAGGCCTGGACCGGCCTCGGCATCTTCATGGTCCTCGTCGTGGTCTACCTGGCCATCGCCTTCGAGTGGCGGATGGCCGTCGCCGCGCTCATCGCGCTGATCCACGACATCACCATCACCGTCGGCATCTACGCCCTCGTCGGCTTCGAGGTCACCCCCGGCACCGTGATCGGTCTGCTGACCATCCTCGGTTACTCCCTCTACGACACGGTCGTCGTCTTCGACAGCCTCAAGGAGGGCACGAAGGGGATCACCAAGCAGACCCGCTGGACCTACAGCGAGATCGCCAACCGCTCCATCAACGGCACGCTGGTGCGCTCCATCAACACCACCGTCGTCGCCCTGCTGCCGGTCGCCGGTCTGCTGTTCATCGGTGGCGGCGTCCTCGGCGCGGGCATGCTGAACGACATCTCGCTGTCGCTCTTCGTCGGCCTCGCCGCCGGTGCGTACTCCTCGATCTTCATCGCCACCCCGCTGGTCGCCGACCTCAAGGAACGCGAGCCGCAGATAAAGGCACTGAAGAAGCGGATCCTCGCCAAGCGCGCCGCCGCCGCGGCCAAGGGCGAGTCGGTCGAGGACGAGCGCGACGACCGGGCCGAGGAGTTCGACGACGGGCCCGACGAGGACTCCCGGACCGCCGGGGCCGTCGTCGGCCCGCGCCGGCAGGCCGGTGGCCACGGCAGGACCCCGAGGAACCGCCGATGACGAGTACGAACGTCACCGACGCCACCCGGGAGCTCCTGCTCAGCCGGATCCGTGACGTGCAGGACTATCCGAAGCCCGGAGTGCTGTTCAAGGACATCACCCCGCTGCTCGCCGATCCGGTCGCCTTCTCCGCGCTGACCGACTTCTTCGTGGAGCTGTGCGCCCGGCACGGGGCCACCAAGATCGTCGGCCTGGAGGCCCGCGGCTTCATCCTGGCCGCGCCGGTCGCGGTCCGGGCCGGGATCGGGTTCGTACCGGTGCGGAAGGCCGGGAAGCTGCCCGGTGCCACGCTGGGGCAGACGTACGAGCTGGAGTACGGCACGGCGGAGATCGAGATCCACGCCGAGGACCTGGCCTCCGACGACCGGGTCATGGTCATCGACGACGTCCTGGCCACCGGCGGCACCGCCGAGGCGTCGCTGGAGCTCATCCGGCGGGCCGGTGCGCAGGTCGCGGGGGTGGCGGTCCTCATGGAACTCGGCTTCCTCGCCGGCCGCGCGCGGCTGGAGGCGGGACTGCGGGACGCTCCGCTGGAGGCCTTGATCACCCTCTGACCTGCACCGCGCCACCGCGGCGCGCGTAGGGACGTACTGGACGGGTACCCGGGAACATCCGGGTACCCGTTCCGTGTTGTGAGGGGTTCCACACTCCCCGGGCGAGGACCCGCCCGGAGGTCGATACCATGGGCTTTCCGGTAGCCCGGATCCGCACGAGGAGCGCTCTTGCCAGACGAGGCCCAGCCAGTCGCCGCCCCGCAGCCCGAAAGGCCCGCGGCGGCCTCCGCCACGCCCGGGAAGGCGCAGCCCGAGGGAGCGGACAAGCCCGGGCCCGCAGGCACGCAGGGCCCCGCCGAGACGCCGGGCGACCGGACGCCCGCAGCACCGGCGAAGCCGACCCCGCCGCCCGGGACGAAGCCGGCGCCCCCGCCCGGCTCGAAGGCCGCGCCGTCCTCCGGGGCGAAGCCCGCGCCCGACTCCGCGGCCGAGGCGGCGAAGCCCCCGGTTCCCGCGGCGAAGCCCCCGGCCCGGTCCGCCGCCACCACGCCCGCCTCACCCACGCGCTCCGGCGGCTCCTCCAACCGCGTCCGGGCCCGCCTCGCCCGTCTGGGCGTACAGCGCTCCAGTCCGTACAACCCGGTCCTCGAGCCCCTCCTGCGTACGGTCCGCGGCAACGACCCCAAGATCGAGTCCGCCACACTGCGGCAGATCGAGAAGGCCTACCAGGTCGCCGAGCGCTGGCACCGCGGGCAGAAGCGCAAGAGCGGCGACCCCTACATCACCCATCCGCTGGCCGTCACGACGATCCTCGCCGAGCTCGGCATGGACCCGGCGACGCTGATGGCCGGACTGCTGCACGACACCGTCGAGGACACCGAGTACGGCCTGGACACCCTGCGCAAGGACTTCGGCGACCAGGTGGCGCTGCTCGTCGACGGCGTCACCAAGCTCGACAAGGTCAAGTTCGGCGAGGCCGCCCAGGCGGAGACCGTGCGCAAGATGGTCGTCGCCATGGCCAAGGACCCCCGGGTCCTCGTCATCAAGCTCGCCGACCGGCTGCACAACATGCGCACCATGCGCTACCTCAAGCGGGAGAAGCAGGAGAAGAAGGCCCGCGAGACCCTCGAGATCTACGCGCCGCTGGCCCACCGCCTGGGCATGAACACCATCAAGTGGGAGCTGGAGGACCTCGCCTTCGCGATCCTCTACCCCAAGATGTACGACGAGATCGTCCGTCTCGTCGCCGAGCGCGCGCCCAAGCGTGACGAGTACCTCGCCATAGTGACCGACGAGGTCCAGGCCGACCTGCGCGCCGCCCGGATCAAGGCCACCGTCACCGGCCGGCCGAAGCACTACTACAGCGTCTACCAGAAGATGATCGTGCGGGGCCGCGACTTCGCCGAGATCTACGACCTGGTGGGCATCCGCGTCCTCGTCGACACGGTCCGCGACTGCTATGCGGCGCTCGGCACCGTCCACGCCCGGTGGAATCCGGTGCCCGGGCGGTTCAAGGACTACATCGCGATGCCGAAGTTCAACATGTACCAGTCGCTGCACACCACGGTGATCGGTCCCAGCGGCAAGCCCGTCGAGCTCCAGATCCGCACGTTCGACATGCACCGCCGCGCGGAGTACGGAATCGCGGCGCACTGGAAGTACAAGCAGGAGGCCGTCGCCGGCGCCTCCAAGGTCCGTACCGACATCCCGAAGAACACGGGCGGCGGCCGCGGCCAGGACACCGTCAACGACATGGCGTGGCTGCGCCAGCTCCTGGACTGGCAGAAGGAGACCGAGGACCCCAGCGAGTTCCTGGAGTCCCTGCGCTTCGACCTGTCGCGCAACGAGGTCTTCGTCTTCACGCCGAAGGGCGACGTGATAGCGCTGCCCGCCGGCGCGACGCCGGTCGACTTCGCGTACGCCGTCCACACGGAGGTCGGCCACCGGACCATAGGGGCACGGGTCAACGGACGGCTCGTGCCGCTGGAGTCGACGCTCGACAACGGCGACCTGGTGGAGGTCTTCACCTCCAAGGCGGCCGGCGCGGGGCCCTCCCGCGACTGGCTCCAGTTCGTCAAGTCGCCCCGGGCGCGCAACAAGATCCGTGCCTGGTTCTCCAAGGAGCGGCGCGACGAGGCGATCGAGCAGGGCAAGGACTCCATCGCGCGGGCCATGCGCAAGCAGAACCTGCCGATCCAGCGGATCCTGACCGGCGACTCCCTGGTCACGCTGGCCCACGAGATGCGCTACCCCGACATCTCGTCGCTGTACGCGGCGATCGGCGAGGGCCATGTCGCCGCGGCCGGTGTCGTCCAGAAGCTCGTCCAGGCGCTCGGCGGCGAGGACGCCGCCAACGAGGACCTGGCGGAGAGTTCGCCGCCCTCGCACGGCCGCAGCAAGCGCCGGGCCAAGGCGGACCCGGGCGTGGTCGTCAAGGGCGTCGAGGACGTCTGGGTCAAGCTGGCCCGCTGCTGTACACCCGTACCCGGCGACCCGATCATCGGATTCGTCACCCGGGGCAGCGGGGTCTCCGTGCACCGCGCGGACTGCGTCAACGTCGACTCGCTCTCGCAGCAGCCGGAGCGGATCCTCGACGTCGAATGGGCGCCCACCCAGTCGTCCGTCTTCCTCGTCGCCATCCAGGTCGAGGCGCTGGACCGCTCGCGGCTCCTCTCGGACGTCACCCGGGTCCTGTCCGACCAGCACGTGAACATCCTGTCGGCCGCCGTGCAGACCTCCCGGGACCGGGTGGCCACCTCACGCTTCACCTTCGAGATGGGCGACCCCAAGCACCTGGGACACGTCCTGAAGGCCGTACGCGGCGTCGAGGGTGTCTACGACGTCTACCGGGTCACCTCGGCGCGGCGGCCCTGACATCACCGAGGGAGAGCGCGTGACCGATCTGGGCCTGATCGACGGGCGCTACCGGCTGGTGAGGCTTCTGGGGCGCGGCGCCATGGGCATCGTCTACGAGGCCGAGGACGAGAGCCTTCAGCGCCGGGTCGCGCTGAAGAAGTTATCGGCCTTCGGCGGCCTGTCGGCGAACGACGAGGCGCTGGCGAGGTTCAACCGTGAGGCGGTGGCGCTGGCCCGTATCGACCATCCGGGTGTGGTGTCGCTGTACGACAGCGGGCTGGACGGGGACACGCCCTACTTCGTGATGCAGATCGTCGACGGCGTCGATCTCGCGACGTTGGTCGAGGCGGGGGCCCTCGCCCCTGGCGTGGCGTGCTCCGTCGGTCTCGGGATCGCACAGGCACTGGCGGCGGCGCACGCGGCGGGCGTCCTCCATCGCGACGTCAAGCCGACGAACGTGGGAATCACCCGGCAGGGCAGCGTGGTGGTACACGACTTCGGCCTGGCCCGGCTGGCCGGAGAGTCGGCCATCACCCGCACGGGGGTCATGATGGGCACACCCCAGTTCATGGCCCCCGAAGTGATCATGGGAGCGTCGCCGGGGCCGACCTCGGACCTGTACGGGTTGGGTGTGTGTCTCCATCTGATGCTCACGGGCAATCTGCCCTTCGGTCCGGGCGCCGAGGTGGGCACCGTCGTGGACGGTGCGCTCGGGGCGGGTGTCCGACAGCTGAGTACCGGGCTCTTTCCCTTCGCCCCCGGCGGGCTTGCCACTCTGGTCGACCAGCTGTGCGCACGGGAGGCGTCTGCCCGCCCGCAGACAGCGGCCGAGGTCGCTCAACTCCTGGAACCGTTCGCGGGAGGCGACGGCCGGGCGGCCCTGGCGGAGCTGGTCGCGGAGAACGTACGCGACACGGCGATCCGGCAGGTGTACGAACCCGAGGCGCCGAGCGGTTCCACGGCGGAGCCGGGTCCTGAGTACGACTGGGACGAGAACGCGGTGCCCAGCCAGCGCAGGTGGCGACGGGACGCGTTCAGGCCGCTGACGCTCAGCACCAGGACGCGGCGGCTGGTCCTCAGCAGTATGACCCCGCAGAACGCGGCGTCACGCCAGCGCGAAGCGGTGAGCCTCGTACTGCGCGGGGAGCTCCAGGAGGCGGTCCAGATGCTGTCGTCCATCACCCAGGTCTGCCTGTCCTCTCTCGGCCCGCACCATCCCACCACGCTGACCAGTCAGTTCTGGCAGGCTGTCTGCCTCGCACGGCTGGGCGCCGGCCCCGAGGCACTCGAACTGTTCTCGCGGGTCAACCGTCACACCGACCACAGGGGGGCCGAAGGCCATGGCTGAATACGACGTACGACTGGCCCCGGGCAGTCAGGAGGACGGCGCCGAGGAGCACCTGCGCTCGCTGCTGAGCTGGCTCCGGGAGGACGAGAACCTCGACCGTGCCGTGCACGGCAGCCTCAGCGGCACCGCTGCGCGCAGCACCCAGGACATGGGTACAGGCCTGGACCTGGTGGCCCTGGTCGCCGGCAGTGCGCTGTCCACAGGTTCCCTGGTCTTCTCCGTCCTGCAATGGCAGGCCGCTCGACGCCGGGCCCCGGCCCTGGTCGTGCGCAGGGGCTCCGTCGAGGTGCACCTTCCGGCAGGTCGGACCGTCGATGCTGAGGAGCTGCGCCGTCTCGTGTCCATGCTCGGTGAGGACGACCGACAGAGCCAGGAGCCCGCGGGCGATGACGGGACTTCCTGACCCCGGCGCCTCCAGGGCCGTACTGATCGGCACCGCCTCCTACCGCCATCTGCACGCGCTGCCCGCCGTAGAGGCCAACCTGGCGGATCTCCGGGCGGAGCTCTGCGACGCGACCGTCTGGGGTCTGCCACCACAGCACTGCGCCGTCGTCGCGGATCCGCAGCACGCGGCGGCCATGCTCGACCCGGTGCGTCAGGCGGGGGAGGAGGCCACCGACACGCTGCTCGTCTACTACGCGGGCCACGGGATGCGTGACGCGGAGTCCGCGGATCTCTATCTGGGGCTGGGAGGATCACGGGAGAACGCCGGGTACACCGCCGTTGCCTACCAGCACGTACGGGCCGAGCTCAGGGCCTCCAGCGCTCGCCGCAAGATCGTCGTGCTGGACTGCTGCTTCAGCGGCAGGGCGGCCAGGACCCTGACCGCTGGTCAGAACGTGCTCGCCGCCCAGGCGGCCGTCGACGGCGCATACGTCATCACGGCCTCTCCCCGCGACCGGATGGCGCTGGCTCCGGACGGCGAGCGGTACACCGCCTTCACCGGGGAGTTGCTGACGCTGCTTCGCGAAGGGGTCGAGGACGGTCCTGAACTCCTCGATCTGGACACCGTCTTCCGCATCCTGGAGGAGCGGCTCAGGGGGAAGAACCGGCCGCTCCCTCAGCGTTCGCAGGAGAACGGCATAGGACGACTCGGACTCGTCCGGAACAAGGCCCGCGCCGCGCATCGTTCACCGGCCGGGCCTGTGGTCGCCGCCGATGTGAGAGCGGCGATGGTGGCGACCGGACTCGGCCTGGCTCGGATGCTGCGGGCGGGAGGGCGTGGCAGGGACGCGCTCCCCGTCCTGCGGCTCGCACTCCAGGAGCGTGTGCCCGACGGCGAGGGCAGCCTGTTCGCCGTACAGCTGGAACTGGCCGACATGCTCGCGGAGGCGGGCCAGACCGGTGAAGCCATCGAGGTGCTCGAGCTGGCCTTCCAGCAAGCCCACAAGATCTACGGGCCCGAGGCCGTGCTGGTCTGCCGACGGCTCGCGGACCTGCTCCAGGAGTCCGGCAACCACATTCAGGCGTGCGAGGTGCTCAAGCACGCGCTTGACCTGGCGGAGAACGGCATCCGCGCTCAGGCGTAGCCGCGGGTGACGCCCGGCACCTGCTGGGCGTCCGCAGACGCGGCACCGTCCCGGGCGGTCCCGATGCCGTGGCTCCCGCACTGGTCGGGTGCGGGAGCCACGGCGAACGGGAGGCCGTCCGGAAGGTCAGCCGCCGAACTCCTCCAGGCCCTTCAGCGCCTGGTCCAGCAGCGCCTGCCGGCCCTCGAGCTCGCGCGAGAGCTTGTCGGCCCTGGCGTTGTTGCCCGAGGCGCGCGCCGTGTCGATCTGCGCGCGCAGCTTGTCGACGGCCGCCTGGAGCTGGCCCGTCAGACCCGCGGCGCGTGCCCGCGCCTCCGGGTTCGTCCGGCGCCACTCCGACTCCTCGGCCTCCTGGAGCGCCCGCTCCACCGCCTGTACCCGCCCCTCGACCTTGGGGCGGGCGTCACGCGGGACGTGGCCGATGGCCTCCCAGCGCTCGTTGATGGACCGGAACGCGGCCCTGGCCGCCTTCAGGTCCTTCACCGGGACCAGCTTCTCGGCCTCGGCGGCGAGCTCCTCCTTGAGCTTGAGGTTCTCGCCCTGCTCCGCGTCCCGCTCGGCGAAGACGCCGCTGCGGGCGGCGAAGAAGACGTCCTGGGCCCCGCGGAAGCGGTTCCACAGCTCGTCCTCGGCCTCGCGCTGGGCGCGGCCCGCCGCCTTCCACTCGGTCATCAGGTCGCGGTAACGCGCGGCCGTCGCACCCCAGTCGGTCGAGTCGGAGAGCGACTCGGCCTCGGCGACCAGCCTCTCCTTGACCTTGCGGGCCTCCTCGCGCTGCGCGTCGAGCGCCGCGAAGTGGGCCTTGCGGCGCTTGGAGAAGGCGGAACGGGCATGCGAGAAGCGGTGCCACAGCTCGTCGTCGGACTTCCGGTCCAGACGGGGCAGCCCCTTCCACGTGTCGACGAGCGCCCTCAGACGCTCACCCGCCGACCGCCACTGCTCGCTCTGCGCCAGCTCCTCGGCCTCGACGACGAGCGCCTCCTTGGCCTGACGGGCCTCGTCGGTCTGCTTCGCCTTCTGGGCCTTGCGCTCCTCGCGGCGTGAGTCGACCGTCGCGACGAGCGCGTCCAGCCGCTTGCCGAGCGCGGCGAGGTCGCCGACGGCGTGGTGCTCGTCGACCTGCTGACGCAGGTGCTCGATCGCCGCAGTGGCGTCCTTCGCCGAGAGGTCGGTGGTCTTCACCCGCCGCTCGAGGAGACCGATCTCGACCACCAGGCCCTCGTACTTGCGCTCGAAATAGGCCAGAGCCTCCTCGGGGGAACCGGCCTGCCACGATCCGACGACCTGCTCGCCCTCGGCTGTACGCACGTACACGGTGCCCGTCTCGTCGACACGGCCCCACGGGTCGCTGCTCACAGCGCCTCCTCCACCTGATGCATCGAGAGGGTTCGCCCCCCGTGCATCGTCCACAGTTTCCTGGGGCGGGCAGCGCCCGCCCTGCACAACGCCAATCTAGGCGACCGGCCGCCCGGCTGTCCGCACTCAGCGCGGCTGAAATTCTCCGGTGCGCTCCAAGGACCTCGTGCCGGGCGGCCCCGCGGACGGTCAGGCCTTGTCGACCGTCGCCTTCTCGACCGTGACGGTCTTCTTCGGGGCGCCGTCGCCCGCCCCACCGGCGACGCCTGCCTCGGCGACCTTCTTGACGGCCTTCAGACCCGCATCGTCCATGGTGCCGAACGGCGTGTAGCTGGGCGACAGTTCGGTGTCCTTGTAGACGAGGAAGAACTGGCTGCCGCCCGTACCCGGCTGGCCGGTGTTCGCCATCGCGACGGTGCCCGCCGGATACGTCACCGAGCCCTTGGCGTCCGCCTTGCCGAGCGCGGTCAGATTCTCGTCCGGGATGGTGTAGCCGGGGCCACCCGTCCCGTCACCCTTCGGGTCGCCGCACTGCAGGACGTAAATTCCCTCAGTGGTCAGCCGGTGACACTTCGTGTCGTCGAAGTAACCCTTGTCCGCGAGGGCCTTGAAGGAGTTCGCCGTGTGCGGGGTCTTCGCCGCGTCCATCTCGATGGCGATGTCGCCCTGGCTCGTCTTCAGCGACAGCGAGTACTTCGCCTTCTTGTCGATCTTCATCGCCGGCTCGGGAACGCTGCTCTCGCTCGCCGAGGGCGTTGCCGACGGGCTCTCGCTCGCGGCCGCGTCCGCCGAGGTCTTGGAGTCGTCGCCGTCGAGCGAGAGGTACGCGCCCGCACCGATGACCGCCACCACGGCCACCGACGAAGCGATGATCACCGTGAGACGCCTCGTCCTCCGGCGCGCTTCCTCCCGGCGCTGCTGCTGCCGCTCGAACTTCTCCCGGGCGAGCTGCCGCCGCCGCTGATCGCTGCTGACCACCGGATGGTCTCCTTGTACGTCGTGTGATCGGTCCTGGAATGCCCGTACGGTATATGGGTTAGCTGTGGAATGAGGAGCGCCGGTAGTCTCTGATCTGCCGCATTCCCCTCAGCGGCCCTCCTCGTCGGACGAACACTAAGGACGAACGTGCTGATTGCCGGGTTCCCCGCCGGGGCCTGGGGGACCAATTGCTACCTGGTCGCCCCCGCCGCCGGTGAGGAGTGCGTGATCATCGACCCGGGCCACCAGGCCGCCCAGGGTGTCGAGGACGCACTGAAGAAGCATCGGCTCAAGCCCGTCGCCGTCGTCCTCACCCACGGCCACATCGACCACGTCGCCTCGGTCGTCCCCGTGTGCGGTGCCCATGACGTCCCCGCCTGGATCCACCCGGAGGACCGCTACATGATGAGCGATCCCGAGAAGGCCCTGGGCCGATCCATCGGGATGCCGTTGATGGGCGAGCTGACCGTGGGTGAGCCGGACGACGTCAAGGAACTGACCGACGGCGCCCGGCTGGAGCTGGCCGGTCTGGAGTTCGGCATCGCGCACGCGCCCGGCCATACCAAGGGGTCGGTGACGTTCAGGATGCCCGAGGCCGCGGATGTCCCGCAGGTCCTCTTCTCGGGCGACCTGCTCTTCGCCGGCTCCGTCGGACGCACCGACCTGCCCGGCGGCGACCACGCCGAGCTGCTCGAGTCGCTGGCCCGCGTGTGCCTGCCGCTCGACGACTCGACCGTGGTGCTGTCCGGCCACGGCCCCCAGACGACCATCGGCCGAGAGCGCGCCTCCAACCCGTACATGAACGGTCTGGCCGCGCCCCGCCGAGGAATGTGACGAGAGAGAACAACCGTGAGCACCTTCCAGGCCCCCAAGGGCACGTACGACCTGATCCCGCCGGACTCCGCGAAGTACCTCGCGGTGCGCGCCGCACTCTCCGCACCCCTCAAGAACTCCGGCTACGGCTACATCGAGACGCCCGGCTTCGAGGACGTCGCCCTGTTCGCGCGCGGAGTCGGTGAGTCCACCGACATCGTGTCCAAGGAGATGTACGCCTTCGAGACCAAGGGCGGCGACAAGCTCGCGCTGCGCCCCGAGGGCACCGCGTCCGTGCTGCGCGCGGCGCTGGAGGCCAACCTCCACAAGGGCGGCAACCTCCCCGTCAAGCTCTGGTACTCCGGCTCGTACTACCGCTACGAGCGACCCCAGAAGGGCCGTTACAGGCACTTCTCGCAGGTCGGCGCGGAAGCCATCGGCACCGAGGACCCGGCGCTGGACGCCGAGTTGATCATCCTCGCCGACCAGGCGTACCGCTCGCTCGGCCTCAGCCAGTTCCGCATCCTGCTGAACTCGCTGGGCGACAAGGAGTGCCGCCCCGTCTACAGGGAGGCGCTCCAGACGTTCCTGCGCGACCTCGATCTCGACGAGGAGACCCGCCGGCGTATCGAGATCAACCCGCTCCGGGTGCTCGACGACAAGCGGGCCGAGGTGCAGAAGCAGCTGACCGGTGCCCCGATGCTGCGTGACTTCCTCTGCGACGCCTGCAAGGCGTACCACGAGGAGGTCCGCGACCTGCTGACGGCTGCGGGCGTGGTGTACGAGGACGACGAGAAGCTGGTCCGCGGCCTCGACTACTACACGCGGACGACCTTCGAGTTCGTCCACGACGGTCTGGGCTCCCAGTCCGCGGTGGGCGGCGGCGGCCGTTACGACGGGCTGTCCGAGATGATCGGCGGCCCCGCGCTGCCGTCCGTCGGCTGGGCGCTCGGCGTGGACCGTACGGTGCTCGCGCTGGAGGCGGAGGGTGTCGAGCTCGACGTGCCCGCCACCACCAGCGTGTACGCGGTACCGCTCGGCGAGGAGGCCCGGCGGGTGCTCTTCGGTCTGGTCACCGACTTGCGCAAGGCCGGTGTCGCCACCGACTTCGCGTTCGGCGGCCGGGGACTCAAGGGCGCGATGAAGAGCGCGAACCGCTCCGGTGCGCGCTTCACGATCGTGGCCGGCGAGCGTGATCTCGCCGAGGGCGCGGTCCAGCTCAAGGACATGGAGTCGGGCGACCAGGAGCCGGTCGCGCTCGACGCGCTCGTGGCCACGGTGCGGGCCAAGCTGGCCTGACCCACCCCTGCTCACCGCTGTGCCCGCCCGGTCCGCCCGGGCGGGCACAGCGCGTTCCGGGGCGCCTTCGTCAACTCCAGGTGTGCGGATTCACCTTGCCGGGACATTCCGTCACCGGGTCGGTACGGGCGGAGCGTTCACCCGCGCCCCGGGCGTCCCCCGCATGCCCGGCCAGGGACGCGAGCCTCCCCGGCACCTCCGGGCGCAGAGCCGTCCTCGCGCACTTTTATGCCGATCGAACGGCTGGCCACGACGGCGGTGCGGCACAATGACCATGCCCAGCCGGCTACTCAGTGATGGAACGGCGATATGACGATGGCAGCGGTAGACCACCCCTCCTCCCGGCAGGACGAGGACAACGGCGCGAAGACCTTCGGCGCGAGCCGCGCGCTCGCGCTGCTGCTGGTGATCACCGGCGCGGCCGGGCTGCTCGCCGCCTGGGTGATCACGATCGACAAGTTCAAGCTGCTCGAGGACCCGAGCTTCACCCCGGGCTGCAGCCTGAACCCGGTGGTCGCGTGCGGCAACATCATGAAGAGCGAGCAGGCGTCCGCCTTCGGCTTCCCGAACCCGATGCTCGGCATCGCCACCTACTCGGTGGTCATCGGCATCGGCATGGCGCTCCTCGCCGGCGCCCGCTTCCGCGCCTGGTACTGGCTGGGCCTCAACGCGGGCACGCTGTTCGGCGTCGGCTTCTGCACCTGGCTGCAGTACCAGTCGCTGTACAACATCAACTCGCTCTGCCTGTGGTGCTGCCTGGCCTGGGTCGCCACGATCTTCATGTTCTGCTACGTCACCACGCACAACATCAAGCACGGCATCCTGCCCGCCCCCGCCTGGCTGCGGAACACCCTCACCGAGTTCCACTGGGTGCCGCCGGTCCTCTGGATCGGGATCATCGGCATGCTGATCCTGACCCGCTGGTGGGACTTCTGGACCAGCTGACGCTCCGGGCGGTCCTGTCAGTGGGGTGACATAGGCTTCGTGACGTGGAGCCCGACCTCTTTACCGCAGCAGCCGAAGACCGCCAGGAGAAGGACCCGTCCAGCAGCCCCCTCGCTGTCCGGATGCGTCCTCGTACGCTGGACGAGGTGGTCGGCCAGCAGCACCTGCTCAAGCCGGGCTCACCGCTGCGGCGACTCGTCGGTGAGGGGAGCGGAGGGCCCGCGGGCCCCTCGTCGGTGATCCTCTGGGGCCCGCCCGGCACGGGAAAGACGACTCTGGCGTATGTGGTCAGCAAGGCCACCAACAAGCGCTTCGTGGAGCTCTCCGCGATCACCGCCGGCGTCAAGGAGGTCCGGGCCGTCATCGAGGGCGCGCGCCGCGCCACCGGGGGCTTCGGCAAGGAGACCGTTCTCTTCCTCGACGAGATCCACCGTTTCTCCAAGGCCCAGCAGGACTCCCTGCTCCCCGCCGTGGAGAACCGCTGGGTCACGCTCATCGCGGCCACCACGGAGAATCCGTACTTCTCGATCATCTCCCCGCTGCTGTCGCGCTCGCTCCTCCTCACCCTGGAGCCCCTCACCGACGACGATCTGCGCGCTCTCCTGCGCCGGGCGCTGACGGACGAGCGGGGGCTGGGGGGCGCCGTCACCCTGCCCGAGGACGCCGAGGCGCACCTGCTGCGCATCGCCGGCGGCGACGCCCGGCGCGCGCTGACCGCGCTGGAGGCGGCGGCCGGAGCGGCCCTCACCACGCACGAGCGGGAGATCACGCTCACGACGCTCGAGGAGACCGTCGACCGCGCCGCCGTGAAGTACGACCGCGACGGCGACCAGCACTACGACGTGGCGAGCGCTCTGATCAAGTCGATCCGCGGCTCCGACGTGGACGCCGCCCTGCACTATCTGGCCCGGATGATCGAGGCGGGGGAGGACCCGCGCTTCATCGCCCGGCGGCTGATGATCTCGGCCAGCGAGGACATCGGGCTCGCCGATCCGACGGCACTGCCCACGGCGGTGGCGGCGGCCCAGGCCGTCGCCATGATCGGCTTCCCCGAGGCGGCGCTCACCCTCAGCCACGCCACGATCGCGCTGGCGCTCGCCCCCAAGTCGAACGCGGCGACACTGGCGATCTCCGCGGCGCAGGAGGACGTGCGCCGGGGCCTCGCCGGCCCGGTCCCGGCCCATCTGCGCGACGGCCACTACAAGGGCGCGGCCAAGCTGGGCCACGCCCAGGGGTACGTCTACCCGCACGACGTCCCCGGCGGTATCGCCGCCCAGGAGTACGCCCCGGACGCCGTCCGCGGCAGGCGCTACTACGAACCCACGCGGTACGGCGCGGAGGCGCGCTACGCCGATGTGGCGGACCGGGTGCGCGAGCGGCTCGGCCGCGGGGAGCAGGGCGGTCCGGCCTCCTCGTGACGGCCGCCGCTCAGCAGGCCGCCGCTTCGAAGAGGGTGTGCATCGCGCGGCGCAGCCCGGTGAGGTCGCGTACGGGCTCGGGAAATTCGAACCGGGCGTCGAAGCAGGCGTCGCGGCCGTCGACGAACCGCACGCGGAGCCCGAAGCGGTCGAGTGCGACCGGGACGGCGCCGAGCCGGTGCTCCGGGCAGCCGCAGTCCGCCCGGTCACCGAGCAGCGCGGACAGTGTGGCCATCCGCTCGCTGTGCGCGGCGTGCAGATGCTGGAGCATCTCGGCCTCGTGGGCGACCAGCGGATCGGCGACGGCGTCCCGGAAGGCCTCCGGCTCCACCTCCTCGAACCCCCACAGATCGTCGACCGACGCCTCCCCGGTCTCCAGCCGGAGCATCATCCGGCCGGGCTCCGCGAGCCCCGGCACGGCGGTGAGCCAGCCGGCGATCCGGGCGCGGCCGCGGATCCGGTGCGGGACCGAGACCGGTGCCACATCGGTGATCTCCAGCACCGCGGTCAGCTCGTCGCCCTGGGCGCGCGTCGCGGCCCGTACGACCGGGGAATCCACGGGGAAGCAGAGGAAGAGATCCCCCTCGGGGCCGATGCTCCTGGCGGCGGGCATCAGCTGGTCCGGATGGATCACCGACAGCCCCGGTACGAGCAGCACCGCGGAGCAGGTACTCTGTACGAGAGTTCGTGTGCGCTCGGCTGCTGACGGCATCCGAGTGTTTTCAAGCCCGCTGGGACGCGGCTGACCACGATCAGATCGGCCTTCCGTCGTAGCAGCACCTTCTGGTGTGCTGCCGCTGTCTGTGCTGTCCGTGACGTGTGTGGTGTTCCCAGGGCGAGACATGCGATCTCCTTGAGTAAGGTAAGCCTAACCTAACCTACAACGGAGGTCTGGAGAACGTGCCTAACCAGTCGCGTCCCAAGGTCAAGAAGTCGCGTGCCCTCGGCATCGCCCTGACGCCGAAGGCTGTCAAGTACTTCGAAGCCCGCCCCTACCCGCCGGGCGAGCACGGCCGTGGCCGCAAGCAGAACTCGGACTACAAGGTCCGTCTGCTCGAGAAGCAGCGTCTGCGTGCGCAGTACGACATCAGCGAGCGCCAGATGGCGCGCGCCTACGACCGCGCCCGTAAGGCCGAGGGCAAGACGGGCGAGGCGCTGGTCGTCGAGCTCGAGCGCCGCCTCGACGCCCTGGTCCTGCGTTCGGGCATCGCCCGCACCATCTACCAGGCCCGTCAGATGGTCGTCCACGGCCACATCGAGGTCAACGGTGGCAAGGTCGACAAGCCGTCCTTCCGCGTGCGCCCCGACGACGTCGTGCAGGTCCGCGAGCGCAGCCGCTCCAAGGTCCCCTTCCAGGTGGCCCGCGAGGGTGGCTACGACACCGACGGCGAGACCCCGCGCTACCTCCAGGTGAACCTGAAGGCCCTGGCCTTCCGCCTGGACCGTGACCCGAACCGCAAGGAAATTCCGGTCATCTGCGACGAGCAGCTCGTCGTCGAGTACTACGCCCGCTGATCCAGGCGTAGCTCTCAACCGAGCTCGGGCCCGCCCCTCCTTGTTGTCCGGGAGGCGGCGGGCCTTCGCGTTTCCGCGGACACCCCGGCCCCGGACGCTCCCTCCGGAGCCGCGCCGTGCTCCGCCGGAGCCACGCAGACGTCGGCCGTGGCCGGACCATCCACCGCGCCGGCCCCGAGTGCCCGTGCCACCGCTGCCGAGGCGTCCAGCCGGCGGCCCGAGCACCGTCCGGTCTCGTAGCGTTCGTCGCCGAGCTCCGCGCGCGCCCGCTCCTCGCACTCGGCCCGGGGCCGTCCGTAGTGGACGGAGCCGAACAGGGGGAGGCCGACCGACGGCCAGATCCGGTCAGCCGCGCCCTGGAGCACCGCCGCCTCCGCCGCGTTCCCCTCGACCACCGTGATGAGGGCCAGCAGCTCCAGCGAGAGGACCGTGCCGAGCAGATCGTGGAAGGCGTGGGCGATGGACAGGGCCTCCCCGAGCATCCGGCGCGCCCGCCCGCTCGCCCCGGACCGCAGCGCCGCGAAGCCCAGGACGTACAGCGCGTAGGCCAGAGCCCACCGCTCACCGTGGTCCTCGCAGATCTCGCGGACCTCGTCGCAGATCGCAGCGGCCGTGTCCAGGTCCCCGCGGAACGCCACGGCCATGCCCAGCTCGACCTGGGCCATCAGCACATTGCTGTTCAGTTCGCCGATCTCCCGGTAACGCCCGAGTGCGTCGCGCAGCAGTTCCTCCGCGCGGACCGGGTCGTCCGTGACGAGCGAGAGGCAGCCCGTGCGGTGCACGGCGTACGCCACGGCGGTGGCGTCCTCCGCGCACTCGCCCTCCTCGTGGCACTCCCGCAGGGCCGACACCGCGCCGGCCGGATCCCCCTGCAGCACGGCGACGTACCCGAGCACCCAGAGGGCCTTCAGCCGCGAGTGGTCGTAAGGGGACTCCGCCTCCAGGACGTGGTCGAGCCAGTGGCGGCCCTCCGAGAGGCGCCCGCAGCCCACCCAGTAGAACCAGAGCGTGCCCGCCAGGTACTGCGCGAGATGGACCTCCTCCGGGCTCTCCATCGAGCACTCCATCGCGCGGCGGAGGTTGGGCAGCTCGCTGTCGACGCGGGCGGCGGCCTCCGCCTGCCGGGGGCTGAACCAGTCGAGCTCGCACCAGGTGGCGAGCCCCAGGTACCAGTCCCGGTGCCTGCGGCGCAGCCGCTCGGCGTCCCCCGTGGCGCGCAGCCACTCGGCGCCGTACTCCCGCACGGTGTCCAGCAGCCGGTAGCGGCCGCCGACGGCCGAGTCCTCGCGCAGCACCACGGACTGCGCCAGCAGATCGTCCAGCACGTCCAGCACGGAGTCGGCCGGCAGGCCGGGGCCGCTGCAGATGTACTCGACCGCCTCCAGATCGAACTGTCCCGCGAACACCGAGAGCCGCGCCCACAGCAGCCGCTGCTCGGGAGTGCACAGCTCATGGCTCCAGCCGATGGCCGTACGCAGCGTCTGGTGGCGGGGGAGCGCGCTCGGACTGCCGCCGGTCAGCAGCCGGAAACGGTCGTCGAGTCGGTGCAGCACCTGCTCCATCGTCAGGGCCCGCAGCCGACCCGCGGCGAGCTCCAGGGCCAGCGGGATGCCGTCGAGGCGGCCGCAGAGCTCCCGCGCGGTCTCCAGGTCGCCACCGGCCGGCCGGAACCCGGGGCGCACCGCGGCGGCGCGCAGGGTGAAGAGTTCCAGGGCGTCGTCGTCCGTCATCGGCGGCAGCGGAAACGCGAGTTCGCCGTCGATCCGCAGGGGACGGCGCCCGGCGGCGAGCACCTGGAGCCGTGGAGCCCGGCGGAGCAGCTCCCGTACGAGTCCGGCGCACGTGTCGGCGAGATGCTCGAAGCCGTCGATCACGAGCAGGAGCCGGCGCTCCGCGCAGTGCTCGACCAGCACGGCGCGGGGCGGCTTGGCGGTGTGATCGGTGAGCCCCAGCGCCTCGACCAGCGCGTGTTCGAGCAGGGCGGGGTCCTGGACGGCCGACAGCTCCGCGAGCCAGACGCCATCGCAGTACCGTTTCTCCATCAGAGCGGCCGCCCTGGTCACGAATCGGGTCTTGCCGACCCCGGCCACCCCGGCCACGGTGACGAGCCTCGACTGCCGCAGGAGCGGCTCGAGTCCGGCCAGTTCGTCGTCGCGTCCCACGAAGGTGTTCAGCTCCGCCGGAAGATTTCCGCGTACGGGGGCGGGCTGCGCGTCGTCGGGCGTGGGGCAGGGGCGCTGAGGGCGTCGCATGAAACACGCAGAGTACTGGCACATAAGCTCTCCGTACAATCTCCCCGCGTCGGGACCCGCGCCGCCCGCCCGTAATGCGGTACGGCGTGCGACGCCCGGCGCGATAGGCTCGGGGGACGACGATCGGCAGTGGTGGCGGTACGCCGCCGGCCGAGCGGTGACAGGCAGACACCGGCCGGGAGAGGTTCCGGCCGATGCGGGCGACGAGCAGAGAGCGGTGCACTGTGTCCGGTGGAGAGGTGGCCGGCATCCTGGTGGCTGTCTTCTGGGCGATCCTGGTTTCCTTCCTCGCCGTGGTACTGGTGAGACTGGCCCAGACGCTCAGGGCGACCACCGCGCTGGTGGCGGACGTGACCGAACAGGCGGTCCCGCTGCTCGCCGACGCCTCGGCCACGCTGCGTTCCGCGCAGACCCAGCTGGACAAGGTCGACGCCATCGCGAGCGACGTCCAGGAGGTCACCTCCAACGCCTCGGCGCTCTCCACCACCGTCGCGTCGACCTTCGGCGGCCCGCTCGTGAAGGTCGCCGCGTTCGGCTACGGCGTGCGGCAGGCGATCGGCCGCCGCACCGCCGCGGAGCCCGACCCCGGCCAGGCCCGCCGGACCTCCCGCCGCACCGTGATTGTCGGCCGTACCGTGCCGTCCGCCCGTGACAGGAAGCGGAACGGCCGAAGCTCCCGCGGACAGAAGGACTGACCCAGCGATGTTCCGCCGTACGTTCTGGTTCACCGCCGGCGCAGCCGCCGGCGTCTGGGCCACCACCAAGGTCAACCGCAAGATCCGGCAGCTGACCCCCGAGAGCCTCGCGGCGCAGGCCGCCGACAAGGCGATCGAGGCAGGTCACAAGCTGAAGGACTTCGCCCTCGACGTGCGTGAGGGCATGGTCAGGCGCGAGGCCGAACTGGGCGGGGCACTCGGCATCGAGGCACCGGCCGACCCCGAGCCCGCCCTCCAGCGAACACTCCCCTACAACTCGAACAACCGGAATGAGGACTACTGATGGAGTCGGCTGAAATTCGCCGCCGCTGGCTGAGCTTCTTCGAGGAGCGCGGTCACACCGTCGTGCCTTCGGCGTCGCTCATCGCGGACGACCCGACTCTGCTGCTGGTCCCCGCGGGCATGGTTCCCTTCAAGCCCTACTTCCTCGGCGAGGTCAAGCCGCCCGCCCCGCGCGTCACCAGCGTGCAGAAGTGCGTGCGTACGCCGGACATCGAAGAGGTCGGCAAGACCACCCGGCACGGCACGTTCTTCCAGATGTGCGGCAACTTCTCCTTCGGTGACTACTTCAAGGAAGGCGCCATCGAGTTCGCCTGGGCGGCGCTCACGAACTCCGTGGAGGACGGCGGCTTCGGGCTCGACCCGGAGCGGCTGTGGATCACCGTCTACCTCGATGACGACGAGGCCGAGCAGATCTGGCGCGAGAAGATCGGCGTCCCGGCCGAGCGCATCCAGCGCCTGGGCAAGAAGGACAACTTCTGGTCCATGGGCGTCCCCGGCCCCTGCGGCCCCTGCTCCGAGATCAACTACGACCGCGGCCCGGAGTTCGGCGTCGAGGGCGGCCCCGCCGTCAACGACGAGCGTTACGTGGAGATCTGGAACCTGGTCTTCATGCAGTACGAGCGGGGCGCCGGCGACGGCAAGGAGGACTTCCCGATCCTCGGCGACCTCCCGTCGCAGAACATCGACACCGGCCTCGGCCTCGAACGCCTCGCCATGATCCTCCAGGGCGTACAGAACATGTACGAGACCGACACCCTGCGCGTCGTCATGGACAAGGCCACCGAGCTCACCGGCGTGCGCTACGGCGCCGACCAGGGCTCCGACGTCTCCCTCCGCGTCGTCGCGGACCACATCCGCACCTCGGTGATGCTCATCGGCGACGGCGTCACCCCCGGCAACGAGGGCCGCGGCTACGTCCTGCGCCGCATCATGCGCCGGGCCATCCGCAACATGCGGCTCATGGGCGCCACCGGCCCGGTCGTCCGTGAGCTCGTCGACGTCGTCGTCGACACCATGGGGCAGCAGTACCCGGAGCTGATCACCGACCGCAAGCGCATCGAGACCGTCGCCCTCGCCGAGGAAGCCGCCTTCCTCAAGGCCCTCAAGGGCGGCACGAACATCCTCGACACCGCCGTCACCGAGACCAAGGCCTCCGGCGGCAAGGTCCTGGCCGGCGACAAGGCGTTCCTGCTCCACGACACCTGGGGCTTCCCGATCGACCTCACGCTGGAGATGGCCGCCGAACAGGGCCTCTCGGTCGACGAGGACGGCTTCCGCCGCCTGATGAAGGAGCAGCGGGAGCGCGCCAAGGCCGACGCCAAGGCCAAGAAGACCGGGCACGCCGACCTGTC
This sequence comes from Streptomyces sp. QL37, assembly GCF_002941025.1. NCBI lineage: Bacteria > Bacillati > Actinomycetota > Actinomycetes > Kitasatosporales > Streptomycetaceae > Streptomyces > Streptomyces sp. QL37. The sequence continues at coordinate 7,318,623 of NZ_PTJS01000001.1, forward strand.
GGCCTACCGCGAGGTCGCCGACAACTCGGGCGTCACCGAATTCACCGGGTACACGTCCATCGAGGGCGAGTCGAAGATCGTCGGCCTCCTCGTCGACGGTGTGCCCTCGCCCGCCGCCTCCGAGGGCGACGACGTCGAGGTCGTCCTCGACCGCACCCCGTTCTACGCCGAGGGCGGCGGCCAGCTCGCCGACCAGGGCCGGATCCGGCTCGACAGCGGCGCCGTCATCCAGATCCGGGACGTGCAGCAGCCCGTGCCGGGCGTCTCGATCCACAAGGGCTCGGTCCAGGTCGGCGAGGTGACGGTCGGCGCCTCCGCCTACGCCGCCATCGACAACACCCGCCGCCGCGCCATCGCCCGCGCCCACAGCGCCACGCACCTCACGCACCAGGCGCTGCGCGACGCGCTCGGCCCGACCGCCGCCCAGGCCGGCTCGGAGAACTCGCCGGGCCGCTTCCGCTTCGACTTCGGCTCGCCCGCCGCCGTACCCGGCACGGTCCTCACCGACGTCGAGCAGAAGATCAACGAGGTCCTCTCGCGGGAGCTCGACGTCCAGGCCGAGGTCATGTCCATCGACGACGCCAAGAAGCAGGGCGCCATCGCGGAGTTCGGCGAGAAGTACGGCGAGCGGGTCCGTGTCGTCACCATCGGCGACTTCTCCAAGGAGCTGTGCGGCGGCACGCACGTCGGCAACACGGCCCAGCTGGGTCTGGTGAAGCTGCTCGGCGAGTCGTCCATCGGTTCCGGTGTCCGCCGCATCGAGGCCCTGGTCGGCGTCGACGCGTACAACTTCCTCGCCAAGGAGCACACGGTCGTCGCCCAGCTCCAGGAGCTGCTCAAGGGCCGCCCCGAAGAGCTCCCCGAGAAGATCTCCGGCATGCTCGGCAAGCTGAAGGACGCCGAGAAGGAGATCGAGAAGTTCCGCGCGGAGAAGGTCCTCGCGGCCGCCGCCGGGCTGGTGGAGTCGGCCAAGGACGTGCGCGGTGTCGCCCTGGTCACCGGGCAGGTGCCGGACGGCACCACGGCCGACGACCTGCGCAAGCTGGTCCTCGACGTGCGCGGGCGCATCCAGGGCGGCCGGCCGGCCGTCGTGGCCCTGTTCACCACGGCCAACGGCCGCCCGCTGACGGTCATCGCCACCAACGAGGCGGCCCGCGAGCGCGGCCTCAAGGCCGGTGAGCTGGTGCGCACCGCCGCCAAGACCCTCGGTGGCGGTGGCGGCGGCAAGCCGGACGTCGCCCAGGGCGGCGGCCAGAACCCGGACGCCATCGGTGACGCCGTCGCCGCCGTCGAACGCCTCGTCACCGAGACGGCGTGACGCCGGACATGTCGCAGATGCGCCGAGGACGCCGACTCGCGATCGATGTCGGCGACGCCCGGATCGGGGTCGCCTCGTGCGACCCCGACGGGATCCTCGCCACGCCGGTGGAGACCGTGCCGGGACGCGACGTCCCGGCCGCCCACCGGCGGCTCGGCCAGATCGTCGAGGAGTACGAGCCGATCGAGGTCATCGTCGGGCTGCCCCGCTCCCTCCGGGGCGGAGAGGGCCCGGCGGCCGCGAAGGTCCGTGCGTTCGCCCAGGTGTTCGCCCGCGCCATCGCGCCGATTCCTGTACGTCTCCTGGACGAGAGGATGACCACAGTGACGGCCACTCAGGGACTGCGCGCTTCGGGCGTGAAGTCCAAGAAGGGCCGGTCTGTCATCGACCAGGCTGCCGCTGTGGTGATCCTTCAGAACGCTCTGGAGTCCGAACGGGCGTCAGGCACCGCACCTGGCGAGGGCGTCGAGGTGGCTGTCTGATCGCGATACGGTAACGTTCCGCGCGATGCGCCGGTGTTCGAACAGACACCGCACAGCAAAGCGAAGAGACGGAGCGTCGTCTCGCGGCTCAAGGGGATCGATGACTGAGTATGGCCGGGGCTCCGGCTCCGAACCGTGGCATCCCGAGGACCCCTTGTACGGGGACCAGGGATGGGGAGGCCAGCAGGCTGCCCACGGCCAGGGCCAGTACGAAGGCCAGCAGCAGCCCTACGCCCAGGACCCGTACGCCCAGCAGGGCTACCAGCAGGATCCGTACGCGCAGCAGCCGCAGCACCAGCACGACCCGTACGCCCAGCAGCACCAGCAGCCGTACGGCGCGCCGCAGGACCCGTACGCCCAGCAGCAGCCGCAGTACGACGGCGGCTGGGACACCGGCCAGCAGGCGGCGATGCCGTACGGGGCGCAGCAGCCCCCGTACGGCAACAACCCCGGCTACGGCGAGCAGGGCGACTACTACGGCACCCCCGAGGCCTACCCTCCGCCGCAGCCCCCGGGGCGCCGCGAGGAGCCCGCACAGCAGCAGAGTCCGGACTGGGACCCGGAGGCGCCGCAGGAGGAGACGCATCCCTTCTTCACAGGCGTGGACGCACCGGCCGACGCGCGCGGTTCCCGGAACGACGACGAGCACGAGGACGACCCGCGCGAGTCACGCCGGGGCGGCGGCGAGCGCCGTGGCAAGGGCAAGAAGAAGAGCCGCAACGGCTGTGCCTGTCTGGGCGTCGCGGCGGTTCTGGTCGCCGGCCTCGGGGGAGTGGGCTACTTCGGCTACTCGTACTACCAGGGTCAGTTCGGTGAGGCCCCGGACTACGAGGGATCCGGCACGGGCTCGGTCGAGGTGGAGATCCCCGAAGGCGCCCTGGGCTACGAGATCGCGAACATCCTGAAGAAGGCGGGGGTCGTCAAATCCGTCGACGCCTTCGTCTCGGCGCAGAACGGGAATCCCAAGGGTGGTTCCCTGCAGGCCGGTGTCTATCTCCTGAAGGAGGAGATGTCCGCCGACAGCGCTGTCGAACTGATGCTTGACCCGAAGAGCCAGAACGCGCTGGTCATTCCCGAGGGTACGAGCACCATCGGGATCTATGCGGCGATCGACAAGAGGCTCGATCTGAAGGCCGGCACTACGGCGAAGGTCGCGAAGACGAAGGCCGAGAGCCTCGGACTTCCTGAATGGGCGGATGACGATCCCGAGGTCAAGGACCCGCTGGAAGGTTTTCTCTTCCCGGCCGCCTACGCGGTTCCCAAGGACTCGAAGCCCGAAGACGCCTTGAAGAAGATGGTCACCCGGGCCAACAAGGAGTACGGAAAGCTCGATCTCGAGCAGAACGCCGAGAAGCTGAACCTGGAATCGCCGCTCGACCTCATCACTGTCGCGAGTCTTGTCCAGAAAGAGGGCAAGTACAAGCACGATTTCGACAAGGTCGCGAGGGTCGTCTACAACCGGCTCAAGCCCGACAATCTCGAAACCGTCGGCCGACTCGAATTCGACTCGACAGTCAATTACATCCGGGACGAGAGCACGCTGGACGTGGGTGCTGTCGACGACCTGCGGAAGATCGACGACCCGTACAACACGTACAGCATCAAGGGTCTCCCGCTCGGCCCGATCACCAATCCGGGCGCGGACGCGTTGCAGTCGGCGATCAATCCCGCGTCAGGCCCCTGGTACTACTTCGTTTCCGTCACCGAGGACAAGACGCTGTTCGCGGTGACGAACGAGGAGCACGAGCGCAACCGCGAGAAGTACGAAGAGAACAAGGCGGACCAGTGAGTACGACCCGCCGGGCAGCCGTCCTCGGCTCGCCCATCGCCCACTCCCTCTCGCCCGTCCTGCACCGCGCCGCGTACGCGGAGCTGGGCCTGGACGACTGGACGTACGAGCGCTTCGACGTGGACGAGGCGGCGCTCCCCGGCTTCGTCGAAGGGCTGGACCCGTCCTGGGCGGGGCTCTCCCTGACCATGCCGCTCAAGCGGGCGATCATCCCGCTGCTGGACGGCATCAGCGACACGGCGGCGTCGGTCGAGACCGTCAACACGGTCGTCCTCACCGAGGACGGCCGCCGGACCGGCGACAACACGGACATCCCCGGCATGGTCGCCGCCCTGCACGAACGCGGGGTCGAGAAGGTCGAGTCCGCCGCGGTCCTCGGCGCCGGAGCCACGGCGTCCTCGGCGCTGGCCGCCCTCTCCGTGATCTGTACGGGCCCGGTCACCGCCTACGTGCGCAGTGCGGCACGGGCCGACGAGATGCGCGGCTGGGGCGAGCGCCTGGGCGTCGACGTGAGGATCGCGGACTGGGCGACGGCCGAAGAGGCCCTGCGCGCCCCCCTGGTGATCGCCACCACGCCGGCCGGCACGGCGGACGCCCTGGCGGGCGCCGTCCCGCCCGCCCCCGGCACGCTGTTCGACGTGCTGTACGAGCCCTGGCCGACGGTTCTCGCCTCACGCTGGTCGGCGGCCGGGGGGACGGTCGTCGGGGGGCTCGACCTCCTCGTCCACCAGGCGGTTCTCCAGGTCGAGCAGATGACCGGGCGGAGCCCCGGCCCGCTCGGTGTCATGCGGGTGGCCGGCGAGCAGGCACTCGCGGCACGGGAACGCCGGTAGGCCCGTCCGGATCGGGCCGTGAAACGTCCGTCTGCTGGACCGGCGGCCGGTGGGCCCTCCCGATCGTGGGAGGATCGGGGGTGGCGGGCCAGGGCCGCGCACCCGGTCGCGCCGTTGCAGTTACAGGCGCGAGCATGAGGAGCACCGTTGAGCAGGTTGCGCTGGCTGACCGCCGGAGAGTCGCACGGCCCCGCACTGGTGGCGACGCTGGAGGGTCTTCCCGCCGGTATCCCCGTCACCACGGAGATGGTGGCGGACGCGCTCGCCAGGCGACGGCTCGGTTACGGGCGCGGCGCCCGGATGAAGTTCGAGCGGGACGAGGTCACCTTCCTCGGAGGTGTCCGGCACGGCCTGACCATGGGCTCGCCGGTCGCCGTCATGGTGGGCAACACCGAGTGGCCCAAGTGGGAGCAGGTCATGTCGGCCGATCCGGTCGACCCCGAGGTGCTGGCCGCGCAGGCCCGTAACGCCCCGCTGACCCGTCCCAGGCCCGGCCACGCCGACCTGGCCGGGATGCAGAAGTACGGCTTCGACGAGGCCCGGCCGGTCCTGGAGCGTGCGAGCGCCCGGGAGACCGCGGCCCGTGTGGCCCTCGGCGCCGTCGCCCGCTCCTACCTCAAGGAGACCGCGGGCATCGAGATCGTCTCCCACGTCGTCGAGCTGGCCGCGGCCAAGGCGCCCTACGGCGTCTACCCCAAGCCCTCCGACGTCGAGCGGCTCGACGCCGATCCCGTGCGCTGCCTGGACGCCGACGCGTCGAAGGCGATGGTCGCGGAGATCGACCAGGCCCACAAGGACGGCGACACCCTCGGGGGAGTCGTCGAGGTGCTCGCCTACGGCGTCCCCGTCGGCCTCGGCTCGCACGTCCACTGGGACCGCAGGCTCGACGCCCGTCTCGCCGCCGCGCTGATGGGCATCCAGGCGATCAAGGGCGTCGAGGTCGGCGACGGCTTCGACCTCGCCCGGGTGCCGGGCTCCAAGGCGCACGACGAGATCGTGGCCACCGAGGACGGGATCAGGCGCACCTCCGGCCGCTCCGGCGGCACCGAGGGCGGGCTGACGACCGGTGAGCTCCTGCGGGTCCGCGCGGCGATGAAGCCCATCGCCACCGTGCCCCGCGCGCTCGCCACGGTCGACGTCGTCACCGGTGAGGCGGCCAAGGCCCACCACCAGCGTTCCGACGTGTGCGCCGTGCCTGCCGCCGGGATCGTGGCCGAGGCCATGGTCGCCCTGGTGCTGGCCGACGCGGTGGCGGAGAAGTTCGGCGGCGACAGCGTCGCGGAGACCCACCGCAACGTGCAGTCGTACCTCTCCCACCTCCAGATCCGGTGAGCGGCCCGCTGATCGTCCTGGTGGGCCCGATGGGGGTGGGCAAGTCCACGGTGGGCGAACTGCTCGCCGACCGGCTGGGCAGCTCCTACCGCGACACCGACGCGGACGTCGTGGCCACGGCGGGCAAGGCCATCCCGGAGATCTTCTTCGACGAGGGCGAGGAGCGTTTCCGCGCTCTGGAACGGCAGGCGGTGCGGGACGCGATCGAGCGGCACACCGGCGTCCTCGCCCTCGGCGGCGGCTCGGTGCTCGACGCGGAGACCCGCGCCCTGCTCGGGGGCCACCGGGTCGTCTACCTCTCCATGGATGTGGACGAGGCCGTCCGGAGGGTCGGGCTGAACACCGCCCGACCCCTTCTCGCCGTCAACCCGCGACGGCAGTGGCGCGAGCTCATGGACGCCCGGCGCCCTCTCTACGAAGAGGTGGCGTCCGTCACGGTCGCCACCGACGAACGCGCTCCCGAAGAGGTCGCCCAGGCGGTCCTCGACGCACTGGAACTGCCGGAGCGTACAGGCGGGCCCGTACCGTCCGACCAGGAGAAGACACGCATGACCGAGCAGGGCACCACACGCATCCAGATCGCCGGCACGGCAGGCACCGACCCGTACGAGGTGCTCGTCGGCCGCCAGCTCCTCGGCGAGCTGCCGAACCTCATCGGTGACCGTGCCAAGCGGGTCGCCGTCCTGCACCCCGAGGCGCTCGCCGAGACCGGTGAGGCGGTCCGTGAGGACCTCGCCTCCCAGGGCTACGAGGCCATCGCGATCCAGCTGCCGAACGCCGAGGAGGCCAAGACCGTCGAGGTCGCCGCCTACTGCTGGAAGGCGCTCGGCCAGACAGGCTTCACCCGCACCGACGTCATCGTCGGCATCGGCGGCGGCGCCACCACCGACGTCGCCGGCTTCGTCGCCGCCTCCTGGCTGCGCGGGGTGCGCTGGATCGCCGTACCGACGACCGTGCTCGGCATGGTCGACGCGGCGGTCGGCGGGAAGACCGGCATCAACACCGCCGAGGGCAAGAACCTCGTGGGTGCCTTCCACCCGCCGGCCGGGGTGCTCTGCGACCTCGCCGCGCTGGACTCGCTGCCGGTCAACGACTACGTCTCCGGTATGGCCGAGATCATCAAGGCCGGCTTCATCGCCGACCCGGTCATCCTCGATCTCGTCGAGGCCGACCCGCAGGGCGCCCGTACGCCCGCCGGGCCGCACACCGCGGAGCTGATCGAGCGTTCCATCCGGGTCAAGGCCGAGGTCGTCTCCAGCGACCTCAAGGAGTCCGGCCTGAGGGAGATCCTCAACTACGGCCACACCCTGGCCCACGCCATCGAGAAGAACGAGCGCTACAAGTGGCGCCACGGCGCGGCCGTCTCGGTCGGCATGGTCTTCGCCGCGGAGCTGGGCCGGCTCGCGGGACGTCTCGACGACGCCACCGCCGACCGGCACCGCGCCGTCCTGGAGTCCGTCGGGCTGCCGCTCACCTACCGCGGTGACCAGTGGCCGAAGCTCCTGGAGAACATGAAGGTCGACAAGAAGTCCCGCGGCGACCTGCTGCGCTTCATCGTCCTGGACGGCATCGGCAAGCCCGCCGTGCTGGAGGGCCCCGACCCTGCCGTCCTGCTCGCCGCCTACGGGGAGGTCTCCGCATGACGACCCGCAGGGTCCTCGTGCTCAACGGCCCGAACCTCGGACGTCTCGGCTCCCGCGAGCCCGACGTCTACGGGGCGACGTCCTACGCGGGTCTGGTGGACACCTGCCAGGCCCTCGGCAAGGAACTCGGCTTCGACGTCGACGTCCGCGAGACCAACGACGAGGGCGAACTGATCCGCTGGCTCCACGAGGCGGCGGACGGTTCGGTCCCGGTCGTCCTCAACCCCGGCGCCTTCACGCACTATTCGTACGGAATGCGGGACGCGGCGGCCCAGCGCACCGCCCCGCTGATCGAGGTGCACATCTCGAATCCGTACGCGCGCGAGGAGTTCCGCCACACCTCGGTGGTCGCCCCGGTGGCCACCGGGACCGTGGCAGGGTTCGGGATCGGCTCCTACCGGCTCGCCCTGCGGGCCCTGGCCGACGAACTGACGGACTGACACCGGGCACTTCGTACCTCCCCCGCCCGTTCACCGAGTGGCGGCCGGGGGAGGTACGGTTGCCGTCGACCAGCGCCAGTTGCCTGTACGAGACGGAGTGGCACCGGATGCAGCACGCAGTGGGGGCTCCGCTGCCGCCGCCCCAGGGTCCCGGGAACGGGCCGTGGACGCACCAGGCCCAGCACCAGGCCCAGCAACCGGGCCACCCCGGCCAGGCGGGGCCTCCTCCTCCCATGGCTCCCGGGCCCCAGCCCCACACACCCGCGCCTGCGCCCCAGCACGCCCCGGTGCCGCCCTCCAGGGAGACCACGGGGCACATCCAGCTCCCGCCCGGCGGTCCCGTCCCGCTGCCCGCGCCGCCCGCCGAGGCGGGCACCGGCGCCGCGACCCTGGCCGTGCTGCTGATCGGACCCGCGGGAGCCGGCAAGACCACGGTCGCCAAGCTCTGGGCGGGCCGCCGCCGGGTCCCCACCGCGCACGTCTCGCTGGACGACGTCCGCGAATGGGTCTGCTCCGGCTTCGCCGACCCGCAGGCCGGGTGGAACGACCACTCCGAGGCCCAGTACCGCCTGGCCCGGCGCACCTGCGGCTTCGCCGCCCGTAATTTCCTGGCCAACGGCATCTCCTGCATCCTCGACGACGCCGTCTTCCCGGACCGGCCCGTCGTGGGCCTCGGCGGCTGGAAGCGCCACGTGGGCCCGGGACTGCTGCCCGTGGTCCTCCTGCCCGGCCTGGAGGTCGTCCTGGAGCGCAACGCGGCACGCAGCGGGAACCGCAGACTCTCCGACGAGGAAGTCGCCAGGATCCACGGCCGCATGGCCGGCTGGTACGGCTCGGGCCTGCCGATCATCGACAACTCCACCTACGACGTCGAGACGACCGCCCGGGTCCTCGACGACGTCCTGGCCCGCTCCATAGCCAGCCCGCCGGCCTGGTAGCTGCCGCGCGGTCCACGGTCGGGTGCGCTGACCGGGCGGCCCCCGGCCCGCGCTCGTAGGCTCGGAAACATGTCAGAGGTGTACGCCGTCCGACGCGGTCAGCTGCGTGACCGGTACGCCGCCGCCGGATCCGCGGCCGCCCTGGTCTCCCGCCCCGCCAACGTCCGCTATCTCGCGGGCGGGGCCCCGCCCGGCGCCGTGCTGCTGCTCGGCCCCGGCGAGGACGTCCTGCTCTGCCCCCGCGCGCCGACGGGGGACCCCGCCCACGGGCGCCCCGACGAGGGGCTGCGGCTGACCGTGCTCCCCGAGGCCGACAGCGACCCGGTGGTCGCGGCGGCCGAGCTCGCCGGCGGCCTGCACGCCGAGTCCCTGTCGGTCGAGGAACACGACCTGACGGTCTCCCGCCACCGCGCCATGGGTTCCGTCGCGCCCCGCCTGCGCCTCGGCGACCTCGGCAGCACGGTGGAGCAGCTGCGTCTCGTGAAGGACGAGGAGGAGATCGCCTGCCTGCGGATCGCCGCCGAGATCACCGACCAGGCGCTCGGAGAACTCCTCGAATCCATCCTGGTGGGGCGTACGGAACGCCACCTCGCCCTGGAGCTGGAGCGCCGCCTGGTGGACCACGGTGCCGACGGCCCGGCCTTCGCCACCTCGGTGGGGACAGGACCCAACTCCGGGCTGGGCCGCCACCGGCCCACCGACCGCAGGGTCGAGGAGGGTGATTTCCTCTCCGTCTGCCTGGGAGCGAACTACCGGGGCTACCGCTGCGAGATCGGCCGGACCTTCGTCATCGGGACCAGTCCCGCGGACTGGCAGATCGAGCTCTACGACCTCGTTTTCGCCGCTCAGAGGGGTGCCAGGGAGGCACTCGCCCCCGGCGCCGCCTACCGCGACGTGGACCGCGCGGCCCGCCATCTCCTGGACTCCGCGGGGCACGCGGACTGCCTCCAGCCCAGCACCGGGCACGGGGTCGGACTCGAAATCGACGAGGACCCGCAGTTGGCACCGACAGCCATGGGTAAACTGGACGCTTGTGTGCCGGTCACCGTCGGACCGGGGGTCCACCTCCCGGGCCGGGGCGGTGTCCGGATCGATGACACGCTCGTCGTGCGCCCCGAGGCGGACGGCGGACCCGAGCTACTCACCATTACGACCAAGGAGCTGCTCGCGCTCTAGGGGAACTCCTCGCGGAGGACTCCGGGCGCGCATCCTTTGTCGTCCACCAGCTTCAGTCCAGGAGATTCCGCAACCGTGGCTTCCACGAACGACCTCAAGAACGGCCTGGTGCTCAAGCTCGACGGAGGCCAGCTCTGGTCCGTCGTCGAGTTCCAGCACGTCAAGCCCGGCAAGGGCCCCGCCTTCGTGCGCACCAAGCTCAAGAACGTGCTCTCCGGCAAGGTCGTCGACAAGACGTTCAACGCCGGCGTGAAGGTCGAGACGGCCACCATCGACCGCCGCGACATGCAGTTCTCGTACATGGACGGCGAGTACTTCGTCTTCATGGACATGGACACGTACGACCAGCTGATGGTCGACCGCAAGGCCGTCGGCGACGCCGCCAACTTCCTGATCGAGGGCTTCACCGCCTCCGTGGCCCAGCACGAGGGCGAGGTGCTCTACGTCGAGCTGCCCGCCGCGGTCGAGCTGACGATCCAGCACACCGACCCGGGAGTCCAGGGCGACCGCTCCACCGGTGGCTCCAAGCCCGCCACCCTGGAGACCGGTTACGAGATCGGTGTCCCGCTCTTCATCACCACCGGCGAGAAGATCAAGGTCGACACCCGTACGGGCGACTACCTCGGCCGGGTGAACAGCTAACCGTGGCTGCCCGGAACAAGGCCCGCAAGCGCGCCTTCCAGATCCTTTTCGAGGCCGACCAGCGCGGTGAGTCCGTGCAGACGGTCCTCGCGGACTGGGTACGGCTCTCGCGGACCGACGACCGTCAGCCGCCGGTCGGTGAATTCACGATGGAGCTGGTCGAGGGATACGCGCAGTACGCGGACCGGATCGACGACCTCATCGTCACCTACGCCGTGGACTGGGAGATCGACCGCATGCCGGTCGTCGACCGGAGCATCCTGCGGCTCGGTGCGTACGAGCTGATCTGGATGGACTCGACCCCGGACGCCGTGGTGATCGACGAGGCGGTCCAGCTCGCCAAGGAGTTCTCCACGGACGACTCCCCGACCTTCGTGAACGGCCTGCTGGCCCGGTTCAAGGACCTCAAGCCGAATCTCCGCCGGGAGCAGTAGCCTCCGGCGGCGACGAGCCGAACGAAGGGCCCACGGTCGTGCGCGACCGTGGGCCCTTCGGCGTATCCGGCCCGGCTCCGGACGGCCGGGACATGAGAAAGCCGGCCCGGCGGAGTCCTGGGGACCCCGCCGGGCCGGCGGCACGCTCTATGTGGTGCTGGTGGTCAGCCCTCGTCGTGGGCCACCGCGCGACGCGCGTCGGCGTCCAGCACACCCCAGCTGATCAGCTGCTCGGTGAGCACGGACGGCGACTGGTCGTAGATCACGGCCAGGGTGCGCAGGTCGTCCTGGCGGATGGAGAGCACCTTGCCGTTGTAGTCGCCGCGCTGGCTCTGGATCGTCGCCGCGTAACGCTGCAGCGGTCCGGCTTTCTCCGGCGGCACGTGGGCGAGGCGCTCGAGGTCGAGGACCAGCTTCGGCGGCGGCTCGGCGGCACCGCCGGGAGTCGTGCCCGGCAGGAGCTCCTGCACCGGAACGCCGTAGAAGTCGGCCAGCTCGGCAAGGCGCTGAACGGTCACGGCGCGGTCGCCGCGCTCGTAGGAACCGACCACGACGGCCTTCCAGCGGCCCTGCGACTTCTCCTCCACGCCGTGGAGGGAGAGGCCCTGCTGGGTGCGGATGGCGCGGAGCTTGGCCCCGAGCTGCTTTGCGTATTCGCTGGACATAAGGCTCCCCGGACGCTGGAACATTCTGCGGCTGGGCCGCGTGGCTGGTAACTCACTGTGAGGTTACGCAGCGTTACTTGGCTGCGTCAAGCCGAAAGGTCCGGACTGCGGCCTCCCGGGGGCGGGGCCAGGGCCTCGCACAAGTCCTGGTAACGTGGATGACGCAATTTCGACGTCCTTTAACGTCCGTCCAGTGAGGCGGAGAAGGAGGTCCGTTTCTTATGGACGCACAGCATGACCACACCGGCAATGCGGCACGCCCCGTTCTCGAGGCTCCCGACATCGCCCGGGTACTGACCCGAATCGCCCACGAGATTGTCGAACGCGCCAAGGGCGCCGACGACGTGGTGCTCCTGGGCATCCCGACACGCGGGGTCTTCCTCGCCCGTCGGCTCGCCGGAAAGCTCGAAGAGATCACCGGCCGGAAGACGCCGGTCGGGTCACTCGACATCACGATGTACCGCGACGATCTGCGGATGCGCCCGGCGCGTGCCCTCGGGCGTACCGAGATTCCCGGTGAGGGCATCGAGGGCAGCCTCGTCGTGCTCGTCGACGACGTGCTCTTCTCCGGCCGCACGATCCGCGCCGCGCTCGACGCGCTCGGCGACATCGGCCGGCCCCGTGCCGTACAGCTCGCGGTCCTCGTCGACCGGGGCCACCGCGAACTCCCGATCCGTGCCGACTACGTCGGCAAGAACCTCCCCACGTCGCTGCGGGAGACGGTCAAGGTCCAGCTCGCCGAGGAGGACGGCCGCGACGCCGTGCTGCTCGGTGTCAAGCAGGCCGGCCCGGCAGGCGAGCAGTAGCCGAGTCCCGTCCCGTGCGCCCCGCCGGCCGCACGGCTGCTTCCGCACGCCCGCCTGCCTGATCCCTCCACCCTTCACGGAGACTCCCAGATGCTGCGCCCTCCCGGGGACAACCCCCGGACACCCCGCCACCTCATCTCGGCCGCAGACCTCACCCGCGACGACGCCGTTCTGATCCTCGACACCGCCGAGGAGATGGCGAGGGTCGCGGACCGGCCGATCAAGAAGCTTCCCACCCTGCGTGGACGAACGGTCGTCAATCTTTTCTTCGAGGACTCGACCCGGACGCGGATCTCGTTCGAGGCCGCAGCCAAGCGACTCTCCGCCGACGTCATCAACTTCTCCGCGAAGGGCTCGTCCGTCTCCAAGGGCGAGTCGCTCAAGGACACCGCTTTGACCCTGGAGGCCATGGGCGCCGACGCCGTCGTCATCCGGCACGGCGCCTCCGGAGCCCCGTACCGCCTCGCGACCTCGGGCTGGATCGACAGCGCCGTCGTCAACGCGGGCGACGGCACGCACGAGCACCCCACCCAGGCACTGCTCGACGCGTTCACCATGCGCCGCAGGCTGGTCGGCCCCGACGCCGGCATCGGCCGCGACCTCGACGGCCGCCGGATCACGATCGTCGGCGACATCCTGCACAGCCGCGTGGCCCGCTCCAACGTGCACCTGCTGCACACGCTCGGTGCGCACGTCACCCTGGTGGCCCCGCCCACCCTCGTGCCCGTCGGCGTCGAGCAGTGGCCCTGCGACGTCAGCTACCGCCTCGACGACGTGCTGCCGAAGTCCGACGCCGTCATGATGCTCCGTGTGCAGCGCGAGCGGATGAACGCCGCCTACTTCCCGACCGAGCGCGAGTACTCCCGCCGCTACGGCCTGGACGGCGAACGCATGGCGCGGATGCCCGAGCACGCCATCGTGATGCACCCCGGCCCGATGGTCCGCGGCATGGAGATCACCGCCGAGGTCGCGGACTCCGACCGCTGCACCGCCGTCGAGCAGGTCGCGAACGGCGTCTCCACCCGCATGGCCGTCCTTTATCTGCTGCTGGGCGGTTCCGAGACCGCTCTGCCGTCCGCCTCCGCCCGTACCGAGGAGAACAAGTAACCATGAGCAAGATCCTGATCCGCGGTGCGAAGGTCCTCGGCGGCGAGCCGCAGGACGTCCTCATCGACGGCGAGACCGTCGTGGAGACCGGAACCGGCATCGAGGCGGGCGACGCCACCGTGATCGAGGCGGCAGGCCAGATCCTGCTGCCCGGCCTCGTCGACCTGCACACCCACCTGCGCGAGCCCGGCCGTGAGGACTCCGAGACCGTCCTCACCGGTACCAAGGCGGCCGCGGTCGGCGGCTTCACCGCCGTCCACGCCATGGCCAACACCTTCCCCGTCGCCGACACCGCCGGCGTCGTCGAGCAGGTCTGGCGGCTCGGCAAGGAGTCCGGCTACTGCGACGTGCAGCCCGTCGGCGCCGTCACCGTCGGCCTGGAGGGCAAGCAGCTCGCCGAGCTCGGCGCCATGCACGACTCCGCCGCCGGGGTGAAGGTCTTCTCCGACGACGGCAAGTGCGTCGACGACGCCGTGATCATGCGCCGCGCCCTGGAGTACGTGAAGGCCTTCGACGGCGTCGTCGCCCAGCACGCCCAGGAGCCCCGACTCACCGAGGGCGCCCAGATGAACGAGGGCGTCGTCTCGGCCGAGCTCGGCCTCGGAGGCTGGCCCGCCGTCGCCGAGGAGTCGATCATCGCGCGCGACGTGCTCCTCGCCGCCCACGTCGGCTCCCGGGTGCACATCTGCCACCTGTCGACCGCCGGCTCCGTGGAGATCGTCCGCTGGGCCAAGTCCAAGGGCTGGAACGTCACCGCGGAGGTCACCCCGCACCACCTGCTGCTCACCGACGAGCTCGTACGGACCTACAACCCGGTCTACAAGGTGAACCCGCCGCTGCGCACCGAGGCCGACGTCATGGCCCTGCGCGAGGCCCTCGCCGACGGCACCATCGACTGCGTGGCCACCGACCACGCGCCGCACCCGCACGAGGACAAGGACTGCGAGTGGGCCGCCGCCGCCATGGGCATGGTGGGCCTGGAGACCGCGCTCTCCGTGGTCCAGCAGACGATGGTGGACACCGGTCTCCTCGACTGGGCGGGCGTCGCCGACCGCATGTCGTTCCGCCCCGCGGCCATCGGCAGGCTCGAAGGACACGGCCGGCCCGTCTCGGCGGGTGAGCCCGCCAACCTCACCCTGGTCGATCCGGCATACCGTGGAGCTGTGGACCCCGCGGGCTTCGCCTCCCGCAGCCGCAACACTCCGTACGAGGGTCGCGAGCTGCCCGGCCGAGTTACCCACACCTTCCTGCGGGGCCGTGCCACGGTCGTCGACGGGAAGCTCGCGTGACAACACTCAACCCCCTCTACCAGCTGGCCGCCGAAGAGAAGTCGGCCGAAGTGACGGACTGGTCCGCCCGCATCAGCTGGGTCCTCGGACTGGTCGTCTTCATCGCGTTCGTCTACTGGCTGATGCGCCAGGGATGGAAGTGGCGGGGGAGCCTGCAGTCCGGCCTGCCCGAGCTCGCGACCACCCCCGAAGGGTTCGCGGACGGCGAGAAGCCGCTCACTCTCACCGGCCGCTACCACGCCTCGACGACCGCCGGGCAGTGGCTCGACCGGATCGTGGCGCACGGCCTCGGCACCCGCAGCCGGGTCGAGCTGACCCTCACCGCCCAGGGCCTCGACGTCGTACGCCCCGGGGCTGCCGACTTCTTCGTACCGGCCGCCGCACTGCGCGAGGCCAGGCTCGACAAGGCGCTCGCCGGCAAGGTCCTGCCCGAGGGCGGCCTCCTGGTCATCACCTGGGAGCACGGCGACCGGCTGATCGACTCCGGCTTCCGCTCCGACCACGCGGCCGAGCACCAGGCGTGGGTCGACGCCGTCAACCACCTCACCGGCGCAGCCGGTGACCACCTCACCAGCACCACCACCAGCACGACGGAAGGCACCGCACGATGACGATCTCCACCCGGGGAGCCGGAAAGGCTCCCGCCGTACTCGTCCTGGAGGACGGCCGCTCCTTCCGCGGCCGCGCCTACGGGGCCGTGGGGGAGACCTTCGGCGAGGCGGTGTTCTCCACCGGCATGACCGGCTACCAGGAAACGCTGACCGACCCCTCGTACCACCGCCAGGTCGTCGTCATGACCGCCCCGCACGTCGGCAACACCGGCGTGAACGACGAGGACCCCGAGTCCAAGCAGATCTGGGTCTCCGGCTACGTCGTCCGCGACCCCGCGCGCGTGCCCTCGAACTGGCGCTCCCGCCGGACGCTGGACGAGGAGCTCGCGAGCCAGGGCGTCGTCGGCATCAGCGGCATCGACACCCGCGCGCTCACCCGCCACCTGCGGGAGCGCGGCGCGATGCGCGTCGGCATCTTCTCCGGCAACGCCGTCGAGGACGAGGGCGTGCTGCTCGCCAAGGTGCGCCAGGCCCCCGAGATGAGCGGCGCCGACCTCGCGGCCGAGGTCGCCACCAAGGAGGCGTACGTCGTCCCCGCCGTCGGCACCAAGAAGTACACCGTCGCGGCGATCGACCTCGGCATCAAGGGCATGACGCCGCACCGCATGGCCGAGCGCGGCATCGAGGTGCACGTCCTGCCGGCCACCGCGACCCTCGACGAGGTGTACGCGGTGAAGCCCGACGGAGTCTTCTTCTCCAACGGCCCGGGCGACCCGTCCACCGCCGACCACCCCGTCGCCCTCATGCGGGGCGTCCTGGAGCGCAGGACCCCGCTCTTCGGCATCTGCTTCGGCAACCAGATCCTGGGCCGCGCGCTCGGCTTCGGCACCTACAAGCTGAAGTACGGCCACCGGGGGATCAACCAGCCCGTGCAGGACCGCACGACCGGCAAGGTCGAGGTCACCGCGCACAACCACGGCTTCGCCGTCGACGCCCCCCTCGACAAGGTCTCGGACACGGCGTTCGGCCGCGCCGAGGTCTCCCACGTATGCCTGAACGACCAGGTTGTCGAGGGCCTCCAGCTGCTCGACCAGCCGGCCTTCAGCGTCCAGTACCACCCCGAAGCAGCCGCGGGCCCGCACGACGCCGCGTACCTCTTCGACCGTTTCGTCACCCTGATGGAGGGCCCGCGTGCCTAAGCGCTCCGATATCCAGTCCGTCCTGGTCATCGGCTCCGGTCCGATCGTCATCGGGCAGGCCGCCGAGTTCGACTACTCCGGCACCCAGGCCTGCCGCGTGCTCAAGGCCGAGGGCCTGCGCGTCATCCTGGTGAACTCCAACCCGGCGACGATCATGACCGACCCGGAGATCGCCGACGCCACGTACGTCGAGCCGATCACCCCCGAGTTCGTCGAGAAGATCATCGCCAAGGAGCGCCCCGACGCGCTGCTCCCGACCCTGGGCGGCCAGACCGCCCTCAACACCGCGATCTCGATGCACGAGAACGGTGTCCTGGAGAAGTACGGCGTCGAGCTCATCGGCGCCAACGTCGAGGCCATCAACAAGGGCGAGGACCGCGACCTCTTCAAGGGAGTCGTCGAAGCCGTCAAGGCGAAGATCGGTTACGGCGAGTCCGCCCGCTCCGTCATCTGCCACACCATGGACGACGTCATCGCGGGCGTCGACACCCTCGGCGGCTACCCCGTCGTCGTCCGCCCCTCCTTCACCATGGGCGGCGCCGGCTCCGGCTTCGCCCACGACGAGGAGGAGCTGCGCCGCATCGCCGGACAGGGCCTCACGCTCTCGCCGACCACCGAGGTGCTCCTGGAGGAGTCGATCCTCGGCTGGAAGGAGTACGAGCTGGAGCTGATGCGCGACAAGAACGACAACGTCGTGGTCGTCTGCTCCATCGAGAACTTCGACCCGATGGGCGTCCACACCGGCGACTCCATCACCGTCGCCCCGGCGATGACGCTCACCGACCGTGAGTACCAGCGGCTGCGCGACATCGGCATCGCGATCATCCGCGAGGTCGGCGTCGACACCGGCGGCTGCAACATCCAGTTCGCGATCGACCCGTCCGACGGCCGGATCATCGTGATCGAGATGAACCCGCGCGTCTCCCGCTCCTCGGCGCTCGCCTCGAAGGCCACCGGCTTCCCGATCGCCAAGATCGCCGCCAAACTGGCCGTCGGCTACACGCTCGACGAGATCCCCAACGACATCACCGAGAAGACGCCGGCCTCCTTCGAGCCGACCCTCGACTACGTCGTCGTCAAGGCCCCGCGCTTCGCCTTCGAGAAGTTCCCGTCCGCCGACTCCACCCTCACCACCACCATGAAGTCGGTGGGCGAGGCCATGGCGATCGGCCGGAACTTCACCGAGGCCCTCCAGAAGGCCCTGCGCTCCCTGGAGAAGAAGGGCTCGCAGTTCGCCTTCACCGGCGAGACCGGTGACAAGGCCGAGCTGCTCGCCGAGGCGGTCCGCCCCACGGACGGCCGCATCAACACCGTCATGCAGGCGATCCGCGCCGGCGCCACCCAGGAGGAGGTCTTCGACGCCACGAAGATCGACCCCTGGTTCGTCGACCAGCTCTTCCTGATCAAGGAGATCGCCGACGAGCTGGCCGCCGCCGAGCGCCTCGACACCGATCTGCTCGCGGAGGCCAAGCGGCACGGCTTCTCCGACGCCCAGATCGGCGAGATCCGCGGCCTGCGCGAGGACGTCGTGCGCGAGGTCCGGCACGCGCTGGGCATCCGTCCGGTCTACAAGACGGTCGACACCTGCGCCGCCGAGTTCGCCGCGAAGACGCCGTACTTCTACTCCTCCTACGACGAGGAGAGCGAGGTCGCGCCCCGCACCAAGCCCGCGGTGATCATCCTCGGCTCCGGCCCGAACCGCATCGGCCAGGGCATCGAGTTCGACTACTCCTGCGTCCACGCCTCCTTCGCCCTGAGCGACGCGGGCTACGAGACCGTGATGGTCAACTGCAACCCGGAGACCGTCTCCACGGACTACGACACCTCCGACCGGCTCTACTTCGAGCCGCTCACGCTCGAGGACGTCCTGGAGATCGTGCACGCCGAGTCGCTGGCCGGCCCGATCGCCGGTGTCATCGTCCAGCTCGGCGGCCAGACCCCCCTGGGGCTCTCGCAGGCACTCAAGGACAACGGCGTGCCGGTCGTGGGGACGTCCCCCGAGGCCATCCACGCCGCCGAGGACCGCGGCGCCTTCGGCCGGGTGCTCGCCGAGGCCGGACTGCCGGCCCCGAAGCACGGCACCGCCACCACCTTCGCCGAGGCCAAGGCCATCGCCGACGAGATCGGCTACCCCGTCCTGGTGCGCCCGTCCTACGTGCTCGGCGGACGCGGCATGGAGATCGTCTACGACGAGACCCGCCTGGCCTCCTACATCTCCGAGTCCACCGAGATCAGCCCCACCCGGCCGGTCCTGGTCGACCGCTTCCTCGACGACGCGATCGAGATCGACGTCGACGCGCTCTACGACGGCACCGAGCTCTACCTCGGCGGCGTCATGGAGCACATCGAGGAGGCCGGCATCCACTCCGGCGACTCCGCCTGCGCGCTGCCCCCGATCACGCTCGGCGGCTACGACATCAAGCGGCTGCGGACGTCCACCGAGGGCATCGCCAAGGGCGTCGGCGTACGCGGGCTGATCAACATCCAGTTCGCGCTCTCCGGCGACATCCTGTACGTCCTGGAGGCCAACCCGCGTGCCTCGCGGACCGTCCCCTTCACCTCGAAGGCGACCGCGGTCCCGCTCGCGAAGGCCGCCGCCCGCATCTCGCTGGGCGCGACCGTCGCGGAGCTCCGCGCGGAGGGCCTGCTGCCGAAGCACGGCGACGGCGGCACCCTGCCGCTCGACGCGCCGATCTCCGTCAAGGAGGCCGTCATGCCGTGGTCGCGCTTCCGCGACATCCAGGGCCGCGGCGTCGACACGGTCCTCGGCCCGGAGATGCGCTCCACGGGTGAGGTCATGGGCATCGACTCCGTCTTCGGCACGGCGTACGCCAAGTCGCAGGCCGGCGCCTACGGACCGCTGCCCACCAAGGGCCGCGCCTTCATCTCGGTCGCCAACCGCGACAAGCGCACGATGATCTTCCCCGCGCGCGAGCTGGTCGCCCACGGCTTCGAGCTGATGGCCACCTCCGGCACCGCCGAGGTCCTCAAGCGCAACGGGATCAACGCCACCGTCGTGCGCAAGCTGTCCGAGGGCCAGGGCCCGAACGGCGAGAGGACGATCGTCCAGCTGATCCACGACGGCGAGGTGGACCTCATCGTCAACACCCCGTACGGAACGGGCGGTCGGCTGGACGGCTACGAGATCCGCACCGCGGCCGTGGCCCGGTCCGTGCCGTGCCTCACCACGGTCCAGGCGCTCGCCGCCGCCGTGCAGGGCATCGACGCGCTCAACCACGGCGGGGTCGGCGTACGTTCCCTCCAGGAACACGCCGAACATCTGACAGCGGCCCGCGACTAGGAAGCCCCAGGGGGACACCGGAAACGGTGTCCCCCTCTTCATGAGGACACCGTGATGTACAAACTCTTCTTCCAGCTGGTCTTCAAGCGCATGGACCCGGAGCAGGCCCACCACCTCGCGTTCCGCTGGATCCGCCTCGCGGCCCGCACCCCCGTGCTGCGCACCTTTGTCGCCGCCGCGCTCGCCCCCCGCCACAAGGAGCTGCGCACCGAGGCCCTCGGGCTGCGGATGCACGGCCCCTTCGGGCTCGCCGCCGGATTCGACAAGAACGCGATCGCGATCGACGGCATGTCGATGCTCGGGTTCGACCACATCGAAATCGGCACGGTCACCGGCGAGCCGCAGCCCGGCAACCCGAAGAAGCGGCTGTTCCGCCTCGTCGAGGACCGGGCGCTCATCAACCGAATGGGCTTCAACAACGAGGGCTCCGCGGCCGTGGCCGAGCGCCTCGCCACCCGCACCCCGGTCTTCCGTACGACCGTCGGTGTCAACATCGGCAAGACCAAGGTCGTCCCCGAGGACGAAGCCGTGGGCGACTACGTGAAGTCCACCGAGCGGCTCGCCGCCCACGCCGACTACCTCGTGGTGAACGTCTCCTCGCCCAACACGCCCGGCCTGCGCAACCTCCAGGCCACCGAGGCGCTGCGCCCGCTGCTCACCGCCGTGCGCGAGGCCGCCGACCGCACCGTCACCGGCCGGCGCGTCCCCCTGCTCGTCAAGATCGCCCCGGACCTCGCGGACGAGGACGTCGACGCGGTCGCCGACCTCGCCGTCGAGCTCGGTCTGGACGGCATCATCGCCACCAACACCACCATCGCCCGCGACGGCCTCGGCCTGAGGTCCGAGGCGTCGCTGGTCAAGGAGACCGGCGGACTCTCCGGCGCACCCCTCAAGGAGCGCTCCCTGGAGGTCCTGAGCCGCCTGTACGCCCGCGTGGGGACCCGGATCACCCTGGTGGGCGTCGGGGGCATCGAGAACGCCGAGGACGCCTGGCAGCGCATCCTGGCCGGTGCCACGCTCGTCCAGGGCTACAGCGCCTTCATCTACGAGGGCCCGTTCTACGCCCGCGCGATCCACAAGGGCCTGGCCGCCCGCCTGGCCGCATCCCCGTACGCGACCCTCGCCGAAGCCGTCGGCGCCGAGACACGGAAGGTCATGCAGTGACCCTTGAACCCTTCGGCGCACGCCTGCGCCACGCCATGGACACCCGCGGGCCGCTCTGCGTCGGCATCGACCCGCACGCCTCCCTGCTCACCTCCTGGGGCCTGAGCGACGACATCGCGGGCCTCGAGCGCTTCACGCGTACGGTCGTCGAGGCCCTGGCCGACCGGGTCGCCGTGCTCAAGCCGCAGTCCGCGTTCTTCGAGCGCTTCGGATCGCGGGGCGTCGCCGTCCTGGAGAAGGCCGTGGAGGAGGCCCGTGCGGCGGGGGCCCTCGTGCTCATGGACGCCAAGCGCGGCGACATCGGCTCCACGATGGGCGCGTACGCGGCCACCTACCTCGACAAGGACTCGCCGCTGTTCTCCGACGCGGTCACCGTCTCGCCGTACCTCGGCTTCGGCTCGCTGCGCCCGGCGCTCGACGCCGCCGCGGTCTCGGGGGCGGGCGTCTTCGTGCTCGCCCTCACCTCCAACCCGGAGGGCGCGGAGGTCCAGCGGGCCACCGCCGCGGACGGCAGGTCACTGGCACAGGTGATGCTCGACCACATGGCCGCCGAGAACGCCGGAGCGGCTCCGCTCGGCTCCGTCGGCGCGGTGGTCGGCGCCACGCTCGGGGACGCCGGCGCCGATCTGTCCATCAACGGTCCGCTGCTCGCTCCCGGCATCGGCGCCCAGGGGGCCACCCCCGCGGATCTGCCCCGCGTCTTCGGCGCCGCGGTGGGCAACGTGGTCCCGAGTGTGAGCCGGGGCGTCCTGCGCCACGGCCCGGACGCGTCAGGGCTGCGCGAAGCCGCCGAGCGGTTCGCGGACGAGGTCCGTACGGCCGTCTCGGAAAGCTGACCATGCCACGTAACAGCCTGTTGACGGAATTCTGACCGGAATTCCGGGTTGTTATGGCCGAAATGTCCGGCTCGATCAAGGCTGACCAGGACTTTTCCGCTGTTCTCGCTGACTCAGGCGGCCTTGGCCGCTAGTCTCCGTCGAGAGCCAACGAGCACAGGTTGTTCGTTGCTCACCAGGTGTGGAGCCACCAGGTTCCACACCGGTCCGTATCCGACAGATCGACATCCGAGGTGACGTAGGCGTGGCTCTTCCGCCCCTTACCCCTGAACAGCGCGCAGCCGCGCTCGAAAAGGCCGCCGCGGCTCGCCGGGAGCGGGCCGAGGTCAAGAATCGACTCAAGCACTCCGGCGCCTCCCTCCATGACGTCATCAAGCAGGGCCAGGAGAACGACGTCATCGGCAAGATGAAGGTCTCCGCCCTTCTCGAGTCCCTGCCGGGCGTGGGCAAGGTCCGCGCCAAGCAGATCATGGAGCGTCTCGGCATCTCCGAGAGCCGCCGTGTCCGGGGTCTTGGCTCCAACCAGATCGCATCCTTGGAGCGTGAGTTCGGCGGCAGCGCCGCCTGACGTTCTCAGGCACTCCTGAGAACCTGGATAATCGCCCCATGGCTGCAACATCCCGGGGGACGTCCCCCGTACCCCCGGACGTACGTCCGCGGCTGACCGTGCTCTCCGGCCCCTCAGGGGTCGGCAAGAGCACGGTCGTCGCTCATATGCGCAAGGTCCACCCCGAGGTCTGGCTCTCGGTGTCCGCGACGACCCGTAAGCCACGCCCCGGCGAGCGCAACGGCGTCCACTACTTCTTCGTGGACGACGAGGAGTTCGACAAGCTGATCGCCAACGGCGAACTGCTGGAGTGGGCCGAGTTCGCCGGCAACCGGTACGGCACGCCGCGCCGGGCCGTGCTCGACCGCCTGGAGGCGGGCGAGCCGGTGCTGCTGGAGATCGACCTCCAGGGTGCCCGGCTGGTCCGCCAGTCGATGCCCGAGGCGCAGCTCGTCTTCCTGGCTCCGCCCGGCTGGGACGAGCTGGTGCGCCGGCTCACCGGCCGCGGGACGGAGTCGCAGGAAGTCATCGAGCGCCGCCTCGCCGCGGCGAAGGTCGAACTGGCCGCCGAGGCGGAGTTCGACACCACGCTCGTCAACACCTCGGTCGAGGACGTCGCACGCGAGCTGCTAACGTTGATGCTGCAGGCTTCCGGCCTCCGTGGCAGCGACGACTGACTCACCTGTCCTCACCGTCACGGACGCAGAGCATCACCACTGCGGAACCAGCACGATCAAAGATCTCTTTGATCTCTATCCCCTTCGGAAGGCAGAGAGTGTCCTCTTCCATCACCACGCCCGAGGGCATCATCAACCCGCCGATTGATGAGCTCCTCGAGGCCACCGACTCGAAGTACAGCCTTGTGATCTACGCCGCCAAGCGCGCGCGTCAGATCAACGCGTACTACTCGCAGCTCGGTGAAGGCCTCCTCGAGTACGTCGGTCCGCTCGTCGACACCCACGTGCACGAGAAGCCGCTCTCGATCGCGCTCCGCGAGATCAACGCGGGCCTGCTGACCTCCGAGGCCATCGAGGGCCCCGCGCAGTAGTCAGGCGGCAGGAAACGCACCTTCACCACAGGCCCGGCGGTCGGTACCCGCCGGGCCTGTGGTGTGTCCGGCGCCACCCGTGGGATCCGGCGTACCCGCCGGACCGTGTCCGGAGCGGTGAGGCAGCATGGGGTGCGTACGTCACGAGGCCGCACGCGAGTGCGCGGAGACACGAGTGCGGGGAGACGCAGTGGAGAAGCCGAGGGTCGTCCTGGGGGTCAGCGGAGGCATCGCCGCGTACAAGGCGTGTGAGCTGCTGCGCAGGCTGACCGAGTCCGGCCACGACGTGCGGGTCGTCCCGACCGACGCGTCGCTGAACTTCGTCGGGGCGGCCACATGGTCCGCCCTCTCCGGGAACCCCGTGTCGACCGAGGTCTGGGAGAGCGTGCACGAGGTGCCGCACGTCCGGATCGGGCAGGGCGCCGACCTCGTCGTGGTGGCCCCCGCCACGGCCGACATGCTCGCCAAGGCCGCCCACGGCCTTGCCGACGACCTCCTCACCAACACCCTGCTCACCGCTCGCTGTCCGGTCGTCTTCGCGCCCGCGATGCACACCGAGATGTGGGAGCACCCCGCCACCCAGGAGAACGTCGCCACCCTCCGCCGCCGCGGCGCCGTCGTCATCGAGCCCGCCGTCGGGCGACTCACCGGCGTGGACACGGGCAAGGGGCGGCTGCCGGACCCGGGGGAGATCTTCGAGGTCTGCCGGCGCGTCCTGGCCCGGGGCGCCGGTGCCCCCGACCTCGCGGGCCGGCACGTGGTGATCAGCGCGGGCGGCACGCGTGAGCCGCTGGACCCGGTCCGCTACCTGGGCAACCGCTCCTCCGGCAAGCAGGGCTACGCCCTGGCCCGCACCGCCGTCGCCCGCGGCGCCCGGGTCACGCTGATCGAGGCGAACACCGGGCTGCCCGACCCCGCGGGCGCCGACGTCGTGCGCGCCGGGACCGCCGTCCAGCTGCGCGAGGCCGTGCTGAAGGCGGCGGCCGACGCCGACGTGGTGGTGATGGCCGCGGCCGTCGCCGACTTCCGGCCCGCCGACTACGCCACGGGGAAGATCAAGAAGAAGGACGGCCAGGAGCCGGCCCCCGTCGCGCTCGTACGCAATCCGGACATCCTCGCCGAGGTCGCCGCGGAGCGCGCCCGGGAGGGGCAGCTCGTCGTGGGATTCGCCGCGGAGACCGACGACGTCCTCCGCAACGGCCGCGAGAAGCTCCGCCGCAAGGGCTGCGACCTCCTCGTCGTGAACGAGGTGGGGGAGCGCAAGACCTTCGGCTCCGAGGAGAACGAGGCGGTCGTGCTCGCGGCCGACGGCGGCGAGACCACCGTGCCGTACGGGCCGAAGGAAGCGCTTGCCGACACGGTTTGGGACCTGGTGGCCGCGCGTTTCGACTAGATTGCACACACGCCGTCGCGGCGGAAGAATCTCATGACATCCGGCCATATCTCGCCCCTGGAAGGAGGGATTGTCGTACCGCCGTCAACAGTGCCGCAGGTCACAGACCTCCCAAGGGGCGAGACACGTGCCCCAATCACCGGAAGCGACCGATAAACTGGTCGACGGAATGTGCCGGGCGCAGCTCCCGGAGTTCCGACAATGATCAGCCAGCAGCCGCTGCAACCCCAGGGAGCGATGTGTCCCGCCGTCTCTTCACCTCGGAGTCCGTCACCGAGGGCCACCCCGACAAGATCGCTGACCAGATCAGCGACACGATTCTCGACGCCCTCCTGCGCGAGGACCCCTCCTCGCGCGTCGCCGTCGAGACCTTGATCACCACCGGTCTGGTGCATGTCGCGGGTGAGGTCACGACCAAGGCCTACGCCGACATCCCCAACCTCGTGCGCAACAAGGTGCTGGAGATCGGTTACGACTCCTCCAAGAAGGGCTTCGACGGCGCCTCGTGCGGTGTCTCGGTGTCCATCGGGGCGCAGTCCCCGGACATCGCCCAGGGTGTCGACACCGCGTACGAGAAGCGGGTCGAGGGCGACGAGGACGAGCTCGACAAGCAGGGCGCGGGCGACCAGGGGCTGATGTTCGGCTACGCCTGCGACGAGACGCCCGAGCTGATGCCTCTGCCGATCTACCTCGCGCACCGGCTGTCGCGCCGGCTCTCCGAGGTCCGCAAGAACGGGACCATCCCGTACCTGCGCCCCGACGGCAAGACCCAGGTCACCATCGAGTACGACGGCGACAAGGCCGTCCGCCTCGACACGGTCGTCGTCTCCTCGCAGCACGCCTCGGACATCGACCTGGACTCGCTGCTCGCGCCCGACATCCGTGAGTTCGTCGTGGAGCACGTCCTCAACCAGCTCATCGAGGACGGCATCAAGCTGGACACGGACGGCTACCGCCTCCTGGTCAACCCGACCGGCCGCTTCGAGATCGGTGGCCCGATGGGCGACGCCGGTCTCACCGGGCGCAAGATCATCATCGACACCTACGGCGGCATGGCCCGCCACGGTGGCGGCGCGTTCTCCGGCAAGGACCCGTCCAAGGTCGACCGCTCGGCCGCGTACGCCATGCGCTGGGTCGCCAAGAACGTCGTGGCGGCCGGGCTCGCCACCCGCTGCGAGGTCCAGGTCGCCTACGCGATCGGCAAGGCCGAGCCGGTGGGCCTGTTCGTCGAGACCTTCGGCACCGCCGCGGTCGACACGGAGAAGATCGAGCACGCGATCGGTGAGGTCTTCGACCTCCGCCCGGCCGCGATCATCCGTGACCTCGACCTGCTCCGCCCGATCTACGCCCAGACCGCGGCTTACGGGCACTTCGGCCGCGAGCTCCCCGACTTCACCTGGGAGCGCACCGACCGCGTGGACGCGCTGCGCCGGGCGGCGGGGATCTAGCACCGCCTGCCGTCCCGCATGCCAGGGGCCCGGACACCGTACGAGGTGTCCGGGCCCCTGTGCGTACGGTCCTTCCGGGCCGCCGGGGCGTGTCAGTGGTGTCTGGTAGGAATGTGGCTGTGAGCAGCGACGACGAGCGGTCCGACGAGCCCGGGGCCGGGGCACCGGAGCAGCTTGCGCTCATCCGGGAGACGGTGCGCCGGGCCAAGGTGCCGCGAGCCAAGCCGCGGACCTGGCGGGGCGCCCCGCTCGCGGAGAAGCTCCCGGTCGCGCGCGTCCTGGTGAACAAGGGCGCGCTCCACCTCGACCAGTACTTCGACTACGCCGTCCCCGAGGAGCTCGACGCGGACGCGCAGCCCGGGGTCCGGGTGAGGGTGCGGTTCGGGGCCGGAGGGCGTCAGGTCCGCGGTGGGCGGCGCGAGGGCGGCGGTCTGATCGACGGCTTCCTGATCGAGCGACGGGCCTCCTCGGACTACCAGGGAGCTCTGGCCGCCCTCGCCTACGTCGTCTCGCCCGAGCCGGTGCTCGGACCGGAGCTGCTCGAGCTCTCGCGGGCCGTCGCCGACCGTTACGCCGGAAGCCTCGCGGACGTGCTGCAGCTCGCGGTCCCGCCGAGGAACGGCCGCGCCGAGTCCAAGCCCTCGCCGGCGCCCCTGCCGCCGCCCCCCGCCCCGTCGCCCGGCACCTGGGAGCGGTACACCCAGGGCCCCGGATTCCTGCGGGCGCTGGCCGAGGGCGGGGCTCCCCGGGCCGTCTGGACCGCGCTGCCCGGACCGCACTGGCCCGAGGAGGTCGCCCGCGCGATGGCCGCCACCCTGGCCTCGGGCCGGGGCGCGCTCGTCGTCGTACCGGACGGGCGGAGTGCGGGGCGGGTCGACGCCGCGCTCACCGCGGTGCTGGGGGAGGGGCGCCACGCGCTGCTGACGGCCGACTCCGGACCGGAGAAGCGCTACCGGCAGTGGCTGGCCGTCCGGCGCGGCTCCGTGCGTGCGGTGGTCGGGACCAGGGCCGCGATGTTCGCCCCGGTCGCCGACCTGGGCCTGGTGGCCCTCTGGGACGACGGGGACTCGAGCCACAGCGACGACAACGCCCCCTTCGCGCACGTCAGGGAGGTCCTGGAGCTGCGGGCGGCACACGGCCGCTGCGGGTTCCTCCTCGGCTCCACGAGCTGCACGGTGGAGGCCGCCCAGCTGGTCGAGAGCGGCTGGGCCCTGCCCCTGCGCGCGGACCGGGACCAGCTGCGGGCCGCGGCCCCCCTCGTGCGTACCGTCGGCGACGGGGAGCTCGCGCGGGACGGCGCCGCCCGCTCCGCGCGGCTGCCCAGCCTGGCCTGGCAGACCGTGCGGGACGGCCTGCGCAGCGGTCCCGTGCTCGTCCAGGTGCCGCGCCGGGGCTACGCGCCCAGGCTGGCCTGCGAGCGCTGCCGCGAACCCGCCCGGTGCCGTCACTGCGCGGGGCCGTTGCAGGCACCCGATCAGCAGGACCTCAACTGCGCCTGGTGCGGGCGCGCCGAGACGGCCTGGAGCTGCGCCGCCTGCGGGGGGGTCCGGCTGCGGGCGCAGGTCGTCGGCGCCCGCAGGACGGCCGAGGAGCTCGGGCGGGCCTTTCCCGCCGTCCCGGTGCGGACGTCCGGACGGGACCATGTGCTGGACTCCGTGCCCGGCCAGCCCGCCCTCGTGGTCAGCACCCCCGGGGCGGAGCCGGTGGCCGAGGGCGGTTACGCCGCCGCGCTGCTGCTGGACGGCTGGGCGATGGTCGGCAGGCCCGACCTGCGGGCGGGCGAGGAGGCCCTGCGGCGCTGGACGGCCGCCGCCGCGCTGGTCCGGGGGCAGCCGGAGGGCGGCACGGTGGTCATCGTGGCGGAGCCGACCCTGCGGCCCGTGCAGGCTCTGGTCCGCTGGGACCCGGTCGGTCACGCCCGGCGTGAGCTCGCCGAACGCGCCGAGCTCGGCTTCCCGCCGGTGTCCCGGATGGCCTCGGTGACCGGCCCACCGGAGGCGGTGGCCGCCTACCTCGCCGGAGCGGACCTGCCGCCGGAGGCGGAGGTGCTCGGACCGGTCCCCGTGCCGGCGGCCACCCCCGGAAGACCCCGAAGGCCTGGGGACGCGCCCACCGGCGAGACCTGGGACCGTGCGCTGGTCCGGGTCCCGCCGGGGCGGGGAGCGGCGCTGGCTGCCGCCCTGAAGACGGCGCTGGCGGCGCGGACGGCCAAGGGCACCGGAGACCCCGTACGGATCAGGATCGATCCGCCGGACATCGGCTGAGACGGCCGGGGCGCAGGCGCCGCGCCCCGGCCTCACCGCCGTCCGGCAGTCGTGGCGCGGCCGTCAGCCGTTGCGCGGCCCGGGGAAGGCGCCGGGGCGGTCCGACGGCTGCGGCGGCATGGAGCGGGCGGTGGGCACGGTCGGCAGCACGGAGGGAGAGCCCGGCGTCGCGGGCACCGCACGGTTGGCGTTCTCGGACGCGGCCTCCGCCGAGCCGGGCTGCGGGGTCGCGCGGCGTGCGCCGTAACGGCGGTGCACCGCCTGCTTCGTGACCCCTAGGGCGGAGCCCACCGCGTCCCACGAGAAGCCCAGCGAGCGGTCGAAGTCCACCGCCGCGGTGACCAGCGTCTCGACGCTGTCCCGCAGTTCCTGCGCGAGCCGGACCGTCGGGGCCGGCGCCCGTCCGTAGACGACGAAGCCCGCGGACGGGCCGGAGCGGCGCGGACGGTAGACGTTGCCCAGCTGCGCAGTGAGGGTACGCAGCGCGTCCACCTGCCGCCGGACCCGCTCGATGTCCCGCACCAACAGGTGCAGACTGGCACGCGCTTGGGCGTCGTGGGTTGCGTGGTCGGCCATGAACAAGCCTCTCGAACCGGCGTTGAAAGGGATCGGACCGCGCGGCGGCGGTCCACTTCGGTCAATCTCACTTGACCAACGCGTCACCCGGCCATGTGGTCACGCAATAGGGGCGTATGTGCATATGCGCGGGGCGCGCGGACCTGCGTACGCCCCCCGGCGGCCCGGCCCGGGGAGGCCGGGCGGGACCACGGGGGGACCCCCTAGACTGGTGTGCTGCTCGCCACGTACGTTCCGGCCCGAGAGGCAGTCCGCCACCCATGAAGCTCGTCTTCGCAGGCACCCCCGAGGTCGCCGTTCCCGCCCTGGACGCCCTGATCGCCTCCGACCGCCACGAGGTGGCCGCCGTGGTGACCCGCCCCGACGCTCCGGCCGGGCGGGGGCGCCGGTTGGTCGCCAGTCCCGTCGCCGAACGCGCCGAGGAGGCGGGCATCGAGGTGCTCAAGCCGGCCAGGCCGCGCGACGAGGACTTCCTGGCGCGCCTGCGCGAGATCGCACCGGACTGCTGCCCCGTCGTCGCGTACGGCGCCCTGCTGCCCAGGACCGCGCTCGACGTGCCCGCCAGGGGCTGGGTCAATCTGCACTTCTCGCTGCTGCCCGCCTGGCGCGGGGCCGCGCCCGTCCAGCACTCGGTGATGGCCGGCGACGAGGTCACCGGCGCGTCCACCTTCCTGATCGAGGAGGGGCTGGACTCCGGACCGGTCTACGGCGTCCTCACCGAGGAGATCCGGCCCACCGACACCAGCGGAGACCTGCTCACCCGGCTGGCCTTCGCCGGCGCCGGGCTGCTCGCGGCGACCATGGACGGCATCGAGGACGGCACCCTGCACGCCGTCCCCCAGCCCGCCGAGGGCGTCACCCTCGCACCCAAGATCACCGTCGAGGACGCCCAGGTGCGGTGGTCCGATCCCGCGCTCAGGGTCGACCGTGTCGTGCGCGGCTGCACCCCCGCTCCCGGGGCGTGGACGCTCTTCCGCGGGGAGCGGCTCAAGCTGGTCCAGGCGGTGCCCGTCCTGGACCGTACCGATCTCGCCCCCGGAGAGCTGTCCGCGGGCAAGAACAACGTCTACGTGGGCACCGGCTCGCACGCCGTGGAGCTCCTCTGGGTCCAGCCGCAGGGCAAGAAGCCGATGCGGGCCGCCGACTGGGCCCGCGGCGTGCGCATCCCCCACGGGGAGCTGCTGGGGCTCTGAGCCCTCGGGGCGGGGGCGGGCCCGGGCGACGTACGCTGGACGGGTTCGTCCCCTCACCATCAGCGGAGCACCTTTCACGTGAACGACCAGCAGCGTCGCCGTCCCTCCACACCGCACCGGCGCCCCAAGAAGGACCCGGTCCGGTTCCTCGCCTTCGAGGTGCTCAGGGCCGTCGACGAGCGCGACGCCTACGCCAACCTCGTCCTCCCCCCGCTGCTGAAGAAGGCGCGCGCCAAGGGCGATTTCGACGGCAGGGACGCGGCGCTGGCGACCGAGCTGGTCTACGGGACGCTGCGCCGTCAGGGCACCTACGACGCGATCGTCGCCGCCTGCATCGACCGGCCGCTCCGCGAGGTCGACCCGCCCGTGCTCGATGTGCTCAACATGGGCGTCCACCAGCTGCTCGGCACCCGCATCCCCACCCACGCCGCCGTCTCCGCCAGTGTGGAGCTGGCCCGGGTGGTGCTGGGCGAGGGCCGCGCCAAGTTCGTCAACGCCGTGCTGCGGAAGGTCTCGGCGCACGACCTCGACGGGTGGGTGGAGCGCGTCGCGCCCGCGTACGACGAGGACGCCGAGGAGCACCTCTCCGTCGTCCACTCGCATCCCCGGTGGATCGTCTCCGCCCTCTGGGACGCCCTGGGCAGCGGCCGCGCCGGGATCGAGGACCTGCTGGAGGCCGACAACGAGCGGCCCGAGGTGACGCTGGCCGCCCGCCCCGGCCGCTCCACCACCGAGGAGCTGCTGGACGCCCTCGGCGAGGAGAGCGGCCTTCCCGGCCGCTGGTCGCCGTATGCCGTGCGGATGGCCGAAGGCGGCGAGCCCGGCGCCCTGGCCGCCGTGCGGGACGGCAGCGCCGGTGTGCAGGACGAGGGCAGCCAGCTCGTCGCCGCCGCCCTGGCCAACGCCCCAGTCGAGGGCGACGACACCCGGTGGCTGGACGGCTGCGCCGGCCCCGGCGGCAAGGCCGCGCTGCTGGCCGCGCTAGCCGCCGGACGCGGCGCGACCCTGCTCGCCGCCGAGAAGCAGCCCCACCGCGCCCGGCTCGTCGAGCGCGCGCTGGCCGGCAACCCGGGGCCCTACCAGGTGATCACCGCCGACGGCACCCGGCCCCCGTGGCGGCCCGGCTCCTTCGACCGGGTCCTCATGGACGTCCCCTGCTCCGGCCTCGGCGCGCTGCGCAGGCGCCCTGAGTCCCGCTGGCGGCGCCGCGCGGAGGACCTGGAGGGCTTCGCCCCCCTGCAACGCGGTCTGCTGCGCGAGGCGTTGAAGGCGGTACGGGTCGGCGGCGTCGTCGGTTACGCGACCTGCTCACCGCACCTCGCGGAGACCAGGGTCGTCGTCGAGGACGTGCTCAAGGGGCGCGGCGGGGAGCCGTTCGAGGCGGAGTGGGTGGACGCCCGCCCCCTGCTGCCCGGGGTCCCCGCCCTGGGCGACGGGCCCGACATCCAGCTCTGGCCGCACCTGCACGGCACCGACGCGATGTACCTCGCGCTGCTGCGCCGCACGGGGTGACTCCGGGGCGTACCCGCGCGGGCCCGGTCCGGCCCGCGCGGGCCGTCGGTCAGCGCGGGCGGTCCCCGGCGACGGCGACACGTTCGGCCACCCTGCGGTGCGGGGCGTAGTCGTTCACCGCGTAGTGCTGCGTCGCCCGGTTGTCCCAGAACGCGACGTCCCCCGCCCGCCAGGTGAAGCGCACCTGGTACTCCGGCACGTGCGCCTGCTGGAACAGCAGCCGCAGCATCCGGTCGCTCTCCTCCTGGTCCCAGCCCACGATCCGGGTGGTGAAGGAGGTGTTGACGAAGAGCATCCGGCGCCCGGTGGCCGGGTGCGTCCGCACCACGGGGTGCTCGACTGGCGGAAAGCGGTCCTGGAAGCGGACCAGCCGCTCCTCGGGGGTGAACCGCGCGAATCCCGGCACGAAGTCGTGCACCGCCCGCGCCCCCTCCAGGCGGGCCCTCACCTCCGGTGGAAGGTTGTCGTACGCGGCGGCCATGTCGGCCCACATCGTGTCGCCGCCGTACGGAGGCACCTCGCGCAGGTGGAGGACCGCCCCGAGCGCGGGCCGCTCGCGGAACGTCACATCGGTGTGCCAGACGTTCTCGAAGCTCGGCGCGGACGAGCGGTCGAACCGCGCCACCTCCGGATCGTCCCCGGCCGCCAGCAGCGGATTGGTCTCCAGCTCGCCCCAGTTGCGGGCGAAGGCCCGCTGCTCGGCCGAGCTGGGGTGCTGCCCGCGGAAGAAGAGCACCTTCCACTCCAGCAGAGCCCGGTCGAGCTCCTCACGCACGGCGGGTGCGAGCGGACGGGTCAGGTCGACACCGCCGATCTCGGCCCCGATCACCGGGCCGAGCGGAACGACGTCGAACAGCGTATAGGGCCGGTCGGGCTGCCCCGGTGCCAGCCTGCGCAGCTCGCGGGGGCCTTCGTAAAGCCCGTCCGGGGGCAGCCGGGAGGTGCGCAGCGCGGCGACGGAACCGATGGACGCGGTGAGGGACATGGGGACTCCTGTCTGCGTGGGGGTGTGGGGGGCCGCCCGCCGGGGGACGGGCGGCCTCCGGAGGTTCAGCGGGCCGCGTCGCGTACCGCCGCTCCGATCTCGGCGCGCAACGCGGCGTACCCGGGCAGCCCCCGCAGCCCGTCCGGATCGTCGTCCCCGGTGCGGGGCAGGGGGATCGGGACGTCCAGTGCGACCTTGCCCGGCCCGGCGCTCAGGACGACCGCACGGGTGCCGAGGAAGACGGCCTCGTCCACGCTGTGCGTGACGAAGACCGAGGTGATGCCCGTACGGGCGCTCACCGTGCGCAGATCCTCCTGGAGCCGCTCACGGGTGAGCGCGTCCAGGGCGGCGAACGGCTCGTCCAGCAGCAGCAGATCCTTGCCGCCGGCCAGCGCCCGTGCGATGGCGACCCGCTGCTGCTGGCCCCCCGATATCTGCCAGGTCCTGCGCCGAGCGGTGCCGGCCAGCCCGACCCGCTCCAGCAACTCCTCGACACGTGAGGACCGTTCGGCCCGGGGGACTCCGGCGTAGCGCAGCGCCAGGGAGATGTTCTCGCCGACGGTGCGCCAGGGGAACAGCCTCGGCTGCTGGAAGACGACTCCCGCCTGACGTCCGGGTTCGGGCGTCCGGCCGTGCACGGTGACGTCGCCCTGGGAGGCGTGCTCGAAGCCGGCGATCAGCCGCAGCAACGTGCTCTTCCCGCTCCCGGACGGACCGACGAGCACCAGGAACTCCCCGGCCGGGATGTCGAGCGACAGCGGGCCGAGGGCCGTCACGGCGTCAGCGCCGCGACCGTAGCGGTGGGTCACCTCGCGCACGGCCACGGCGGGTGCGAGGGCCGCCGCACCGGCTCCCCCGGGGCTGTCCCGGGGGTCGGTCCGGTGGTCATTCGGAGACGGCATCGCTGAGCCCCTCGACGTACACGGCCTTCTCCAGTTCGGAGAGCTCGGGTGCGGCCGGAATCTGCTTCTGCCCGGCCAGGAACTCCGCCGCGCTCCGCAGGTTCTGCGCCAGGTCGCCGACCTGGCCCGGGCGGCCGAGCCACTTGTCGTCGGCCTGTTCGGCCGGCTTGAGGAAGATGCCCTGCTTCAGCTGGGCGGCGGCCTCCCGGGGACTGGTCCCGAGCTGCTTGCCCACGGCCTCGGCGGCTGCCGACGGGTCGTCATGGATCAGGTCCAGCGCCTGTGCCTGGGCCTTGCGCCAGGCGGCGATGACCTCGGGCTGCTTCTCGATGAAGGCGGTGGAGGCCACCCCCAGGTCGAGCGTGGGCTTGCCCGACGCGGCCAGTTCCCGGCTGGTGAGCAGGGTCTTGCCGGTCTTCCCGAGCTCGTCGAGCGTCGGGAGCCAGACGTAGGCGGCGTCGATGTCCCCGCGGGACCAGGCCGCGACGATGTCCTGGGGTTCGAGGTCGAGCAGATCGACCTTCGACGCGTCCACGCCCGCCTTGTCGAGCGCGGCGAGCAGGCTGTAGTGGGAGGTGGAGCTGAAGGGTGTGGCGACCTTCCGGCCCGCGAGATCCTCGACGCCCTTGATACCGGAGCCGTCACGGGCCACCAACGCCTCGTTGTCACCGGCGACATCCAGCACCCAGGTGACCTTGTACGGGATGTTCAGCGGCGCTGACAGACCGCGCGCCACCGGACTGGAGCCGATCGCGGCCAGATCGACCGAGCCCGCGACGAAGGCCGTGTTGATGGTCGCGCCGGAGTCGAATTTGATCCACTTGATCGTGTGGTCCGGAAGGGCCTTCTCCAACAGGCCCTTCTCCTTCACGATCAAGTCACCGCTGGGGAAGGCCTGGTAGCCGATCCGTATCGTTCTGCCGCCGCCCTGGTCGTCACCGCCTCCGTCACCGCCGCCACCGCAGGCGGTGACGACGACGAGTGCTCCCAGAGCCGCGACGAGCGTGGAGGTGCGGCGCGGGCCGCGTGTTCCGGGCATGGAGTAGTCCTTCGTTCGTTGATCGGATCGGGGAGCGGGGGGAGAGGCGGGACGGCGACGGGGGGCGGGGGTCACGACAGCCGCCGCCAGGGCGCGAGCCGGTTCTCGGCACCCCGCAGCAGGGCGTCGATCAGCAGGCCGGAGACACCGATCGCGAAGAGTCCGAGGACGACCACGTCGGACTGGTTGTAGCGCTGGGCGTCGCGGATCATGCCGCCGATGCCGGGCAGCCCGTTGACGGTCTCCGCGGCGACCACCGAGGAGTACGCGATCCCGAACGCCAGCCGTACGCCCACGAGGATCTCCGGCAGCGCGGACGGCAGGACGACGGAGGCCACCACCTGGGAGCGGCGTGCCCCGATGGCCCGTGCGGCCTCCACCAGCGAGGCGGGCGCGGAGGCGACGGCCGACGCGGTGGCCACGGCCACGGGCGGCATGGCGGCGATCGCCAGCAGCCACAGCTTGGGCGCCTCGTCGATGCCGAACCAGATGATCAGCAGGCTGAAGTAGGCGAGCGGCGGCAGGGTCCGGAGAAAGGCCACCGCCGGTTCGAACACCACCCTCACCCACGGCAGCGTGCCCATCAGGACACCGGCCACCAGCCCTGCCAGGACCCCCGCGCCCGCACCGATCGCGATCCGGCGCAGGCTGATGCCCAGATGCTCGACCAAGGTGTGGCCCTGATAGCCCCGCACCCCGTCATGGGTGCCCGACGTCTCGACGAGCGCGTCCCAGACGGCCGACGGCGGCGGTACCAGCACCGGGGACCACAACCGCAGAGCCGTGACGAGCTGCCAGAGGGCGAGCAGCACGACCAGCGCGAGCAGCCGCAGTCCCGCCCTGCGCAGCCGCGCGGCCCGCTCCGGTGAGCGGCGGCGCGCAGGGGGAGCGGGAGCGGGTTCACCGGGGAGCGCCGGGCCGGACGGCTGCTTCTCCGTGGTGGTGGGCGTGGTCATGGCGGACTCCGTCGGGAGGGGTGCCGCGGACGCAGCGCCGCCGGCCGGGCGGACAGGGCCGGGCAGCGGGATGCGGGGCGCGGAGGGCCGCGCCCGCGGCAACGGGGGAGGGGCCCGCGGAACCGACGGGCCGGTGCGCCGTACACGGACGGAGACGTCCGGTCCGGCTCACGGACGGGGTTCTGCGGGATGGTGCCGGCTCACCCGAGGGGCGGCCGGAAGGCGGGCGGACGACGCCGCACAGTTCTGGAAGCGCTCAGCGCTGCCGGGCCAGGCTCAACAGGAGCAGCTGGTCACACGGCAGAGATCGATGCTGAGGCGCTCCTTCAGGAACTGGTCGCTGATCACGGGGATTTTCTAACACAGCCGCATGGCGGGCACCAGGGGCTGTCCGCGCCCTGGTACGGACCGGGGCGCCCGGGGCGGTCCCTCCGTCCACAGGGTCCGCAGAAAAGCCGCGAAAGCACGAACCGTGATGATCCCGTGAGGCTTTGAGGCGCACCGAGGCAGGGAAGTGACGTCGGGCATGGCAGGCTTGGGTGCATGGCCCAGATCAACCCCAGCATCCTGTCCGCCGACTTCGCCCGTCTCGCCGAGGAGGCGAAGGCCGTGGAAGGCGCCGACTGGCTCCATGTAGATGTCATGGACAACCATTTCGTGCCCAACCTGACCCTCGGTGTGCCCATCGTGGAGGCGCTGAGCAAGGCGACGGACACCCCGCTGGACTGCCACCTGATGATCGAGAACGCGGACCGGTGGGCTCCGCAGTACGTCGAGGCCGGTGCGGGCTCGGTCACCTTCCACGCGGAGGCCGCGGCGGCGCCCGTGAGGCTGGCCCGGGAGATCAGGGCGAAGGGCGCCCGCGCCTCCATGGCGCTCAAGCCCGCAACGCCCATCGAGCCGTACGAGGACCTGCTCCCCGAGCTCGACATGCTGCTGATCATGACGGTGGAGCCCGGCTTCGGCGGCCAGGCGTTCCTGGACATCATGCTGCCGAAGATCCGCCGTACGCGTGAGCTGATCTCCAAGCACGGCCTGGAGCTGTGGCTCCAGGTCGACGGCGGCGTCTCGGCCACGACCATCGAGCGGTGCGCCGAGGCCGGCGCGGATGTCTTCGTCGCCGGCTCGGCGGTGTACGGGGCCGAGGACCCGGCCGAAGCGGTGCGAGCGCTGCGCTCACAGGCGGACACGGCCACCGCTTCCGCGCCCTGGGCGTGCGGCCACTGAACCAACCTCGGATGAACGCGGCCCGACGGGCCTGATCAGAGATCGCCGCATCTGACAGGATGAACGGTGTATCAGCGTGTGAACAGCAGTGAGGAGATCGCGGTGTCTGGCATCTCGGCGGGTCGGTCAGCCATGCGGATGGGACCCGCGGAGCTGGTGCAGGCGGCGGCCATGGCCCGCCGGTTCTACCTGGAGGGAAAGTCGAAGATCCAGATCGCCGAGGAGTTCGGCGTCAGCCGCTTCAAGGTGGCCAGGGTCCTGGAGACAGCCCTCGAGCGTGATCTCGTGCGGATCGAGATCCGGGTACCGGCGGAGCTGGACGCGGAGCGCTCCGACGCGCTCCGGGCCCGCTACGGCCTGCGGCACGCCGTCGTGGTCGAGTCTCCCGCGGAGGAGCAGGACGACGCCGCCGATCCGGAGAATCTGGGGGAGGTGGCGGCCGAGCTGCTCGGCGAGCTGGTGAACGAGGGCGATGTGCTGGGCCTGGCCTGGGGCCGCTCCACCATCCACATGGCGGCGGCCCTCGACCGGCTGCCCCCGTGCACGGTCGTGCAGCTGACCGGCGTCTACGACGCGGGCACGGCCGAGCGCGGCTCGGTGGAGGCGGTCCGCCGCGCCGCGCAGGTGTCCGGCGGCGAGGCGCACCCGATCTACGCTCCGATGCTGCTGCCCGATCCGGCGACGGCGGCCGCACTGCGCCACCAGACGGGTATCGCCCGCGCCTTCGACTACTTCGACAAGGTGACGGTCGCCGCGGTCTCCATCGGATCCTGGGAGCCCGGCATCTCCACCGTCCACGACATGCTCTCGGACGAGGAGCGGGCCCACTACGCCTCGCTCGGTGTGGCGGCGGAGATGTCCGCCCATCTCTTCGACGCGAACGGACGCCGGGTCGGCCGGGACCTCGGCGAGCGGTGCATCACGGTGGAGGCCGACCGGCTGCGCCGCATCCCCGAGGTGGTGGCCATCGCCGGAGGGCAGCGGAAGGCGGCGGCGATCGGCGCGGTGCTGCGCTCGGGCCTGGTCACCAGCCTCGTCACGGACACGGCCGCCGCCGACTACCTCCTGACGGAGTTCGCCGCAGGACAGCGCCCGGCGCTGGAGCGGGCCGACCCGGACGACTGACCGCGGGCGCGACGGAGGCCGGGCACCACGAGGTGCCCGGCCTCCGTCATGTCCTGCTCAGCCGCCGCCCGAGCCCAGCCGCGCGTGGTCCGGGCTCACGCCGAGCACGGACTCCTCCAGATAGGCCCCGGGCTCGGCGTACTGGCTGACATCCGCCGGGTTGTAGCGGGGGGTCTGCCGCGACCAGTCCAGATTCCCGCGCATCCAGCTCCGCATCCCGTCGAGATAGGGCACGAGAAGACCCGCCAGCTCCGGGTACAGGCCGAGCAGCTCGGCCTCCGCGGCGAGGAAGCGTTTCGTCTCGCCGGCTATCTCCGCGCACACGTGCTCGAGCGCCTGGCGTTCGCCGTAGCCGCGGTGGTGGCGGACCAGATGGACGAGATTGTGGATCTCTCCCAGCACCTGCTCCTTCTCGTACGAGTAGACGTCGTTCGCCCAGCACACGACGTTGCAGGCCGCTTCGAGGGCCGTGATGAACCGGGCGTCGTTGTGCAGCGACTCGGGCGCCCCGATGCCGGCCACGATCTCGATCAGGTCCATGCACACATGGATGGCCCCGGTGTGCCGGCGCTTGGCGATGTACGTCGCCTCGGACGGCACGACCCCGTCGGCGCGGTTCCCCGCCTCCCAGGTGGTGGCGGTCGTCAGATACGTCATGAGGTGCCAGGTGAAGCGCGTGCGCCAGTGCGGGGCGGCCCTCGGGATCGTACGTTCCCACAGGTCGGCCAGAGCGACGAGCGCGGCAGGCGCCTCCTCGTCCGGCAGGGGCCCGGGAATCCTGCCCTCGATCACGGCGCGCATCCGCTCCACCACGTCGCGTACGCGATCGGGGCTGCGGCCCAGGTGCCCGTCGTCCAGCTGGTCGTCGACGAGGAAGAGCCAGACGAACCAGTCGGCGACCAGGTCGAGGTGCTCGCTGTCGGCGGTCGGGTGGACCATGCCCACGAAGGCGCCGAAGTCGGCCTGCTCGAAGCGCTTCCTGGCCGATTCCCGGTGCACCAGACCCGTGCGCCGTGTCCAGGCGTCGAGGTGCTCACGGGTGTGATCGACGTGCGGATTGCTCCGCTGGGGGAACGGGCAGTAGATGTCGGGCAGTTCGCTCTCCACGGGCGGATCCCCATCCTCTCCGGCCAAACGCGTGACAGGTGTTCCGGGTTCGTGGGCGGTCTCGCGCCTACCGCATGGACCTGCGGATTTGAAGTTACCTGACCCCTCGTCACCCGGTCCAGGGATAGTGATCACGAAGAAGCGAATCCCGTTCGGGTAGGGTCCATGGGTAAGGCAGGTTCCACTTGCCCGGCCCCCGGGCGGCCTCCTTGGAGGAACCGACGAACGCGGGGGTCCATTGCTGTGTCTTCGTGGAAACGACCTGCACCGTTTCGTATGAAAAAATGGGTGTTATGCGTTTTCTTGAGCCCGGCACCGGTCGCTACACGGCCTCCCCTTCGGTCCCCTACGACCTCACGTACGACGATGTCTTCATGGTCCCCGGCCGTTCCGCGGTCGGCTCCCGGCAGGCCGTGGATCTCTCGTCGCCGGACGGCAGTGGCACCACCATCCCGCTCGTCGTCGCGAACATGACCGCCATCGCGGGCCGCCGGATGGCCGAAACCATCGCCCGCCGCGGTGGACTGGTCGTGATCCCGCAGGACATCCCGATCGAGGTCGTCACCGAGGTCATCGGCTGGGTCAAGAAGCGCCACCTCGTGCTCGACACGCCCATCGTGCTCGCCCCCGGCCAGACCGTCGCCGACGCGCTCTCCCTCCTGCACAAGCGGGCCCACGGAGCCGGTGTCGTCGTCGACGCCGAGAACCGTCCGGTCGGTGTCGTCACCGACCACGACCTGACCGGCGTGGACCGCTTCACCCAGCTGTCCGAGGTCATGTCCAAGGACCTGGTCGTGCTCGACGCGGACATCGATCCGCGCGAGGCCTTCAACAAGCTCGACGGCGCCAACCGCAAGCTCGCTCCGGCGGTCGACGCGGACGGCCGGCTCGTCGGCATCCTCACCCGCAAGGCCGCGCTGCGCGCGACGCTCTACACCCCCGCGACGGACGCGGACGGCAAGCTGCGGATCGCGGCGGCCGTCGGCATCAACGGCGACGTGGCGGGCAAGGCCAAGCAGCTCCTGGACGCCGGTGTCGACACCCTCGTCGTGGACACCGCCCACGGTCACCAGGAATCCATGATCAGCGCTGTCGCCGCCGTCAGGGCGCTCGACCCGGCCGTGCCGATCGTCGCGGGCAACGTCGTGGCGGCCGAGGGTGTGCGTGACCTGATCGAGGCCGGCGCCGACATCATCAAGGTCGGTGTGGGTCCCGGCGCGATGTGCACCACCCGCATGATGACCGGCGTCGGCAGGCCGCAATTCTCCGCCGTGCTGGAGTGCGCCGCCGAGGCGAAGAAGCACGGCAAGCACGTCTGGGCCGACGGAGGCGTCCGGCACCCGCGCGACGTGGCGATGGCTCTGGCCGCCGGCGCGTCCAACGTGATGATCGGTTCCTGGTTCGCCGGGACGTACGAGTCGCCCGGCGACCTCCAGCAGTCCGCCGACGGGCGGTACTACAAGGAGTCGTTCGGGATGGCCTCCGCGCGCGCGGTCAGGAACCGCACCTCGGAGGAGTCCGCCTACGACCGGGCCCGCAAGGGGCTGTTCGAGGAGGGCATCTCCACCTCGCGCATGTCCCTCGACCCCACCCGCCCCGGTGTGGAGGACCTGATCGACTCGATCATCGCCGGTGTCCGCTCCTCCTGCACCTACGCGGGAGCGTCCTCCCTGGAGGAGTTCGCCGAGAAGGCGATCGTGGGTGTGCAGAGCGCCGCGGGCTACGCGGAGGGCAAGCCGCTCCACGCCAGCTGGAGCTGATGTCAGAGGGCCGGACGGCCCTCTCGCACGAGTGCCCCTCCCCGCCGACCGTGCGGGGAGGGGCACTTTTCGCATGTGCGCCCGAGGTCATGCGCGCCTGACCGCTTTCACAGGCGAGCACTTCCGTCTCCCCTTCAACATGGTTGAAGGATAAGTAATATGAGCCGCAATCAGCTGCCCGCCCCTCTGCGGTAAGGGATTCCATGAGCTCGTTCTTCACCGACCTGGCCCAGCAGTACATCGACGGCGAGTGGAGGCCGGGGAAGGGGTCCTGGGACATCATCGACTTCAACCCGTACAGCGGGGAGAAGCTCGCCTCGGTCACCGTCGCGACGGCCGGTGAGGTCGACCAGGCCTACCGCGCCGCCGAGCGGGCCCAGCCGGAGTGGGCCGACACCAACCCGTACGCCCGGCGGGCCGTGCTGGAGAAGGCGCTGCGGGTCGTTGAGGAGCGCGAGGCCGAGATAGGCGAGGCGATCGTCGCGGAGCTGGGCGGCACCCGGCTCAAGGCCGGCTTCGAGCTGCACCTGGCCAAGGAGTTCCTGCGCGAGGCGGCCCAGCTCACGCTGCGGTCCACCGGGCAGATACTCCCCTCCCCGACCGAGGGCAAGGAGAACCGCGTTTACCGGCTGCCGGTCGGGGTCGTGGGTGTCATCAGCCCCTTCAACTTCCCCTTCCTGCTGTCGCTCAAGTCGGTCGCGCCCGCGCTGGCCCTCGGCAACGCCGTGGTCCTCAAGCCGCACCAGAACACCCCGGTCTGCGGCGGCACGCTGATCGCCAAGGTGTTCGAGGAGGCGGGGCTCCCCGCAGGCCTGCTGAACGTCGTGGTCACCGACATCGCCGAGATCGGTGACGCCCTGCTGGAGCACCCCGTCCCGCAGGTCATCTCCTTCACCGGCTCGGACAGGATCGGCCGGCACGTCGCGACGGTCTGCGCGGCCAACCTCAAGCGCGCCGTGCTCGAACTCGGCGGCAACAGCGCGCTGATCGTCCTGGACGAC
Organism: Streptomyces sp. QL37; assembly: GCF_002941025.1. Lineage (NCBI taxonomy): Bacteria > Bacillati > Actinomycetota > Actinomycetes > Kitasatosporales > Streptomycetaceae > Streptomyces > Streptomyces sp. QL37. The sequence goes on from NZ_PTJS01000001.1 coordinate 7,360,651, forward strand.
GCCGATGTGGACTACGCCGTCGACGCCGCCGTCTTCAGCCGCTACATCCACCAGGGCCAGGTCTGCATGGCGGCCAACCGCATCCTGGTGGACCGCTCGGTGGAGCAGGAGTTCACCGATAAGTTCGTCGCCAAGGTCGCCTCCCTCCGCGTCGGCGACCCGGCGGACCCCGCGACCCACATCGGCCCGCTGATCAGCTCCTCGCAGGCCGACGCCGTGTCCAGGCTCGTCGAGGAGACCGTGGCCGCGGGCGCCACGGCACTGCTGCACGGCCGGGCCGAGGGCAATGTGGTGAGCCCGTCCGTCCTGACCGGCCTCGCCGCCGATTCCCCCGTCCTGCAGCAGGAGATATTCGGGCCGGTGGCCCTGCTCGTCCCCTTCGACGGGGAGGACGAGGCCGTACGGATCGCCAACGACACCCCGTACGGACTGAGCGGCGCCGTCCACACCGGGAACATCGAGCGTGGCGTACGGGTGGGGCAGCGGATCCGTACCGGCATGATCCACATCAACGACGGCACGGTCCACGACGAGCCCATCGTCCCCTTCGGCGGGGAGAAGAACTCCGGCCTCGGGCGCCTGAACGGCGAGTCGATGCTCGAGGCGTTCACCACGCAGAAGTGGATCTCGGTCCAGCACGGCCGCTCGGAGTTCCCCTTCTGACCGGCCGCCCTCGCGGCGAGCGCGCCCCTCGCGGGGCGCGCGTGGTCTACTTCGGGGGCGGTTCCGTGCCGCCCCCGAAACCCTCCGCCGCAGAGAAGTGATCCACCCGAAGTGCGCCTGAACGACCTCGACGAACGCATCGTCCACGCCCTCGCCGAGGACGCCCGCCGCTCCTACGCGGACATCGGCGCCCTCATCGGCCTCTCGGCACCCGCGGTGAAGCGCCGCGTGGACCGGCTGCGCGCCGAAGGGGCCATCACGGGCTTCACCGTGCGGGTCGACCCGGCGGCGCTCGGCTGGGAGACCGAGGGGTTCATCGAGATCTACTGCAGCCGCAACACCGCCCCCGAGGCGATCAAGCGGGGCCTCTCCGCGTATCCGGAGATCGCGTCCGCGTCCACGGTGACGGGCGACGCCGACGCGGTCGTGCAGGTCTTCGCCGCCGACATGCGCCACTTCGAGCAGGTCCTGGAGCGGATCGCGGGCGAGCCGTACGTCGAGCGGACCAAGTCGGTCCTCGTGCTCTCGCCGCTGCTGCGGCGGTACTCCTCCTCCGGCCCGCCCGCCTGACCTCGTACGGGCGTCGGGGGAGCCGGGCCCCAGACCTGCGGGCGGGTTCGGGGGAGACCGAAATCACTCGTCCGGCCCGCGTGGGCGTCCCACGCAACAAATCACCGTGACGGCCGCTTTCCGCGCAACGGATCGACGGTGCACGCGCAACAAACGCGCCTTGTCCGCCGTGAGCCCCGGGCCGTACCTTCAATACGTCTCCCCACCCCGCCCGTCCCGCCGAGGTCAGCCATGCCGCCGTTGCGTACCGCCCTGCTCCAGAGCTCGGGGCGTTCCGGCTCCGTGGACGACAACCTCGCGGCGCTCGACGAGGCCGCCGCCCGGGCCGCCGCGGCGGGGGCCCGGCTGCTGGTCTGCCCGGAGCTGTTCCTCACCGGATACGCCATCGGTGACGCCGTCCCCGAGCTGGCCGAACCCGCGGACGGCCCCGCCGCACGGACCATCGCCGCTATCTCAGTACGCCACGGCATCGCCATCCACTACGGGTACCCGGAGCGGGCGGGCGAGGCGGTCTTCAACGCGGCACAGCTCATCGGCCCCGACGGGGCGCCGCTCGCCAACTACCGCAAGACCCACCTCTACGGCGGCTTCGAGGAGAAGTGGTTCACCCCCGGCGAGCAGCCCGTGGTGCAGGCCGAGCTGGACGGCGTACGGGTCGGGCTGCTGATCTGCTACGACGTCGAGTTCCCGGAGAACGTACGCGCGCACGCCCTGGCCGGGACCGAGCTGCTGCTGGTGCCGACCGCGCTGATGCACCCCTACACATTCGTCGCCGAATCCGTCGTGCCGGTCCGCGCCTTCGAGAGCCAGCTCCACATCGCGTACGTCAACAGGGCCGGCAGGGAAGGCGAGTTCGACTTCGCGGGGCTGAGCTGTCTGGCCGGCCCCGACGGCACGGTCCGCGTCCGCGCCGGGCGCGGCGAGGAACTCCTCGTCGGCGAGGCCGACCCCGGACTGCTCGCCGCCTCGCGCGCGGCCAACCCGTACATCGAGGACCGGCGGCCGGGTCTGTACGGCTCCCTGGTCTGAGCACCCGCCCCCCGTCCCACGCTTCCCCGCAAGGAGTCCGCACCCCATGACGTCCACGGTGCCCAACGCCGTCCAGCACACCGACGCGCAGCCGCCGATCACCATGTTCGGGCCGGACTTCCCGTACGCCTACGACGACTTCCTCGCCCATCCGGCGGGCATCGGGCAGATACCGGCCACCGAGCACGGCACCGAGGTCGCCGTCATCGGCGGGGGGCTCTCCGGCATCATCACCGCGTACGAGCTCATGAAGATGGGGCTGAAGCCCGTCGTCTACGAGGCGGACCGGATCGGCGGCCGGCTGCGCACCGTCGGCTTCGACGGCTGCGACCCCTCGCTGACCGCCGAGATGGGCGCCATGCGCTTCCCGCCCTCGTCCACGGCGCTCCAGCACTACATCGACATGGTGGGGCTGGAGACCGAGCCGTTCCCGAACCCGCTCTCCCCGGCCACGCCGTCGACCGTCGTCGACCTCAAGGGCGAGTCCCACTACGCGCGCACCATCGACGACCTGCCCCAGGTGTACCGCGAGGTGATGGACGCCTGGAACACCTGCCTGGAGGAGGGAGCCGACTTCTCCGACATGAACCGCGCGATGCGCGAGCGCGACGTGCCCCGCATCCGGGAGATCTGGGCGAAGCTCGTCGAGAAGCTCGACGACCAGACCTTCTACGGCTTCCTGTGCGTCTCCGACGCCTTCGCCTCCTTCCGGCACCGCGAGATCTTCGGCCAGGTCGGCTTCGGCACCGGCGGCTGGGACACCGACTTCCCCAACTCGATCCTGGAGATCCTCCGCGTCGTCTACACCGAGGCCGACGACCACCACCGGGGGATCGTCGGCGGCAGCCAGCAGCTGCCGCTGCGCCTCTGGGACCGGGAACCGCAGAAGACCGTGCACTGGCCGTCCGGCACGTCGCTGTCCTCCCTGCACGGCGGGGAGCCGCGCACCGCCGTGACACGGCTCGACCGGACCGCCGGGAACCGGATCACGGTCACCGACGCCACCGGCGACATCCGCACCTACCGGGCGGCGGTCTTCACCGGTCAGTCCTGGCTGCTGCTCTCCAAGATCGCCTGCGACGACGCGCTCTTCCCGATCGACCACTGGACGGCGATGGAGCGCACCCACTACATGGAGTCGTCCAAGCTGTTCGTGCCCGTGGACCGGCCCTTCTGGCTGGACAAGGACGAGGTCACCGGCCGGGACGCCATGTCCATGACGCTCACCGACCGGATGACCCGGGGGACGTACCTCCTGGACGACGGGCCGGACAGGCCGGCCGTCATCTGTCTCTCCTACACCTGGTGCGACGACAGCCTGAAGTGGCTGCCGCTCTCCCCGAACGAGCGCATGGACGTCATGCTCAAGTCGCTCGGCGAGATCTATCCGGGCGTGGACATCCGCAAGCACATCATCGGCAACCCGGTCACCGTCTCCTGGGAGAACGAGCCGTACTTCATGGGCGCGTTCAAGGCGAACCTCCCCGGCCACTACCGCTACCAGCGACGCCTGTTCACCCACTTCATGCAGGACCGGCTGCCCGCCGACAAGCGCGGCCTGTTCCTCGCGGGCGACGACATCTCGTGGACGGCCGGCTGGGCCGAGGGAGCCGTACAGACCGCGCTGAACGCCGTATGGGGTGTGATGGCACAGTTCGGCGGCGCCACCGACCCGGCGAACCCGGGGCCGGGCGACGTCTTCGACGAGATCGCGCCGGTCGAGCTCCCGGAGGGCTGAGCCGGGCCTGCCGCCTCAGCGGCACGGAGTGAGCAGAAAGCGCCCCACCAGGCCGGCCCCGGCATCCATCCGGGCCCTGAACTCCTCGGCCAGGGGCGGCACTCCACGCAGCTGCCACAGCATCCGGGCCGCCGACCAGGACGCCTCGCGGGCCCGCTCCAGACTCCAGGCCCCCGCGAGATGGATCAGGGGATCGGCGACCTCCAGCAGATCGGGACCGGGCATCAGATCCTCGCGGATCTGCTCCTCCAGCAGCACGAGGAGATCGCCCACCCGGTCGAACTCCTCCTTGAGGTCCGGCGGAGCGCAGTCGAGCGTACGGCAGGTGTCCACGACGGCCAGTGCGAGATCGTGCCCGATGTGCGCGTTGACACCGGCGAGCGCGAACTGCAGCGGACGTACGCCCGGATGGCGGCGGTACTGGAACAGCGGGCGCCAGCAGTCGGGCGGACGGTCGCCCGAGACCGCTGTGTCGACCGCCGCCAGATAGAGCTCGGCGAACCGCACGTCCAGTGCGGACACGGCCTCCCGGTCCGTGAACGTGCCGTCCGTGATGTGCCGGCCCACCGCCTCCGTGACCGTCAGATAGACCTGGTTGAAGACCGCCACACCGTCCCCGGGCGGCCAACCGGAGCGGAACGCACGCATCCGCTCGATCACCGCGCCGACATCGGTCACCGCGCCGGACGCTCCGGCCGGGATTGCGAACTGCTCGATCCGGTCCATGCGGGCAGCGTCCCAGCCATGGGCTCGCCACGGCGCCGACGGGCCGGAGACTTCATCGGAACGGACGAACACCGGCCGCCGGGGGAGGGAACGGGCGGTGCCGGGCGTACGCGCGGAAGGCGGGACCGGGGCGAGGCGCCCACCCCGTCCGCCTCGCCCTCGGAGTGCGTTACGGCCGCCCCGGCCCAGGGCCGGGCCGTCCTGTCCGGCCGGCTCTCACTCGCCGGGCCGGGCCGTCCTGGTCGGCGGGCTCTCACTCGCCGGGCCGGTACCTCCGCTCCACGTGCCCCTCCAGCTCGTCGGGGTAGAAGTAGACACGCCGCAGGTCGCCGCTCGCGTAGCGTTCGACCTGGTCGTCGAAGTGCGGGGAGCCCGGGTGACCGCTCACGCCGCCCGCCGTGACCGCCCAGGCGCGCAGCCGCGGCCCGAACTCCACCACCGCGACGAAGGAGTTGCCGCTGGTGCCGTAGTAGCGCTTCGTACCCGGGTAGGCCTTCGCACCGAACGACGCGAGCGAACCCCAGCGCGAGGAGGCGAAGGGGACCGGAACGCTCGGCTTGTCGTCGTCGAACTCCTGGACGATCGCGCCGTCGTTGCGCTGGTAGCGGTTGATCTCGCCCCACTCCACGTACCGGCTGCCGAAGTCCCGCTCCAGCCGCGCCACCGCCGTGCCGAGTGCCTCGATGCGCTCGGCGTCGGTGGCGCGGTCGGCCATGTAGTCCCACCCCGAGAGTCCGGCGTCCGCGGCCGCTTGCGCGGTCATCGCCCACAGGTCCTCACCCCAGAACACGGCCACCGACATGGCCGTCGACCGCGCCGACCAGCGACAGTCCCAGTGGCGCAGCAGGGCGATGGGGCCGGAGAGCCGCTTCCTCCGCGCGCTGCCACGGGGAAGCCCGTCCCACGCGGCGACGAGGCCGGGGAGCAACCGGGCGAAGGCCGTGAGGTACGGGTCGAAGGCGGCCTCGATCAGCGTCCGCGGGGTGAAGTCCTTGCGCGCGGTCAGGACCCGGATCGCCTGAGGTCCGCGCGGGTTCTCACCGGCCTTGTCGAAGTAGCGCGGGTAGTCGGCGGCGTCCGGGCTCTCGTCACCGGCGGCGGTCCACGGCCAGTTGTTGGTGTTGAAGGCCCAGCCGTTCCTGGGATTCACGGCCTGCGGCATGCTCGCCAGGCTGTGCAGTCCGTTCCAGTCGGTGGCGGGGTCGCTGCCGTCGACGTTCTTGAGATAGTCGAAGCGGTCGTCGCGCTTCGGCATGAACTGCGGCATCAGAAAGGCGATGTCGCCCCTGGAATCGGCGAAGAGGGTGTTGTTGGAGCTGTTCGCCTTGAGTTCCGCGACCCGGATGTACTCCTCGTAGTTCTTCGTCGTGGTGCGCAGGAAGCTCTGCTTGAGCGCGTCGACGGGCTTGTTCATCAGCGCGCACGCGATCCACTTGCCGTCCTCCTCGCGGACGACAGGGCCGTGGTGGGTGGCGAAGGTGGTGAAGCTCCGCTCCTCCAGGCCGCCGTCCTCGGTGCGGCAGGACAGCGTGACCGTCCTCGTGGTGACGGGGCGCAGCTCGTCGCCGTAACGGTAGAAGTACTCCCCGCCCTCCCCGCCCTCCCCGTCCGGACGAGTCACGATCGTCTCGGCGAAGTTGTCGATGTTGTCGACCCCGGCCGTCGTGTGCATCCAGCCGGTGTCGGCGTTGAAGCCCTGGTAGATGAAGAACTGGCCCCAGGTGGCGGCCCCGTAGACGTCGAGTCCCCGCTTGCTGGTCACGTGCTGCTCGGCGCGGAAGAAGAAGCTGGTGTGGGGGTTGATGAGGAGCAGGGCGTGGCCGTCGCGGGTGTGGCTCGGCGCGATGGCCATGCCGTTCGACCCGGTCGGCTCGCGGAACGTCAGGCCTGTCTCGTCGTCGGTCGTCGGCACGTCGCGCTCGGCGTAGAAGGCTTCGAGCCGGCTGAGCGGGATCGACTCGATGTCGCCGCCGATGCTGCCCTCCGAGAAGCTCAGCGGCATCCACGGCTCGAAGCGGTCGAGTGCGCGCGGGCGCACTTCGGGGTGGGTGGCGAGGTAGTAGTTGAGGCCGTCCGCCCAGGCCCGCATCAAGGTGCGCAGCCAGGCGGGGGACCTGGCGTAGTCCTTCTTCAGCTCCTCGTGGTCGAGATAGAGCCGCTGGCGCAGGTCCTGCCATATCGCGCTCTCGCCCTCAGCCTCGGCGAGCCGGCCGAGGGCTGTCAGGTAATTGGTCTCGACCCGGTTGAAGTCGTCCTCGGCCTGGCTGTACATCATCCCGAACACCGCGTCGGCGTCACTCTCGCCGACCACGTGCGGGACACCCCAGTCGTCGCGGGTGATCGTCACGCGAGCGGCGTGTCGTCGCCAGCGGGCCGCGTCCGACGCTGTGCCCGACACCGTGTCCGAAGCCGCGAGCGCACTGCCGGCCGGCAGTCCCGCCGTGACGACGGCCAGCCCGGCGGCACCACCCAGGACGCGGCGTCGGCTCAGTCCTCCGTGCGGTCCCGGGGTCTGCTCTGTGTTCTGCGCGTCGCTCATCAAATGCTCCCCATCGGCTGTCGCGGCAGGACGCGTGGATTCCGGTTGATCATCCACGCGGACAGTCCTATCCATGACGGGGCGCGTTGACAAGATCCCCGCCACGGCCCGAGCAGCCGAAAGCGGGCGAAGGGCTCCCGCCGCGCTTTCCCGCAGCCCTGTCGTCGCGGCGTACCTCCGGGTGAACCTGCCGGGGGAGTCCGACGGCTGCAACGGCTCGGCCGGCTCGCACCCCGGACCACGCCGACAAGCCGGCCACCTGCTGAGCGGTGGTGGTGCCGGGGAGCGGGCCTCCGGCGGCACGGACCCGTCAGTCCTTACCGGCCGCCGGCTTCTCGTCGTACTGGGACGTGCCCGAGTCCAGCAGGGGCGACTGGGTCTTGAGGTGCGCGGGGGCGAAGGCCCGGAGCGCGTGGTAGCCGGTGATCACGACGAGCGTGCCGAGCGCGATGCCGCTGAGCTCGAAGTTGTCGGTGATCTTCAGGCTGACGCCGCCGACGCCGATGATGATGCCCGCGGCGGCCGGTACGAGGTTGAGGGGGTTACGCAGGTCGACCTTGGCGTTCAGCCAGATCTGGGCGCCCAGGAGGCCGATCATGCCGTACAGGATCACGGTGATGCCGCCGAGCACCCCGCCGGGGATCGCGGCGACGACCGCGCCGAACTTGGGGCAGAGTCCGAACAGCAGCGCGAAGAAGGCCGCCGCCCAGTAGGCCGCGGTGGAGTAGACCCGGGTCGCCGCCATGACGCCGATGTTCTCGGAGTACGTGGTGTTGGGCGGGCCGCCGACGGCCGTGGAGAGCATCGAGGCGGCGCCGTCCGCGGCGATCGCGGTGCCCAGCTTGTCGTCGAGGGAGTCGCCGGTCATCTCGCCGACGGCCTTCACGTGCCCGGCGTTCTCGGCGATCAGGGCGATGACGACCGGCAGCGCGACGAGGATCGCGGACCACTCGAAGCTCGGCGCGTGGAAGGACGGCAGCCCGATCCAGTCCGCGTCCGCCACGGCCGACAGGTCGAGCCGCCAGTGGTCGACGGCCTCCGCGCCCCCGGCCGGGGAGTGGATCTTCCCGAAGACCAGGTCGAGCACCCAGGACAGGACATAGCCGAAGACGAGCCCGAGGAAGATCGCGATACGCGAGAAGAACCCGCGCAGACAGACCACGGCCAGCCCGGTGAACAGCATCACCAACAGGGCCGTCCACTGGTCCTGGGGCCAGTACGTCGACGCGGTGACGGGTGCCAGGTTGAATCCGATCAGCATCACGACGGCGCCGGTCACCACCGGGGGCATCGCCGCGTGGATGATCCGCGCGCCGAACCGCTGCACCACGAGCCCCACCAGGAACAGCACGGCGCCGACCACCAGGACCGCACCGGTGACCGTGGCACTGGTGCCGCCGGTGGCCCGGATCGTCGCCGCCACACCCACGAAGGAGAGCGAGCACCCCAGATAGCTGGGCACCCGGCCCTTCGTCGCCAGCAGGAAGATGGCGGTGGCGACGCCCGACATCATGATGGCGAGGTTCGGGTCGAGGCCCATCAGGACGGGCGCCACGAAGGACGCTCCGAACATGGCCACCACGTGCTGGGCGCCGAGCCCGAACGTACGGGGCCAGGAGAGCCGCTCGTCGGGGCGCACCACGGCGCCCGGCGCGGGCGTCTTTCCGTCGCCGTGCAAGGTCCAGCGCACGCCGAGGCCCATGGTCGCTCCCTGATTGGTGTGTGCGGTGCGCCCTGGGGGTCCACCCGCGGAAAAGATCAGAGCCATGTTAGTGCCGAGGCGCGCGGCCTCACGCACGGCCCCGCCGCCGGCGGAATCTGTCCTTCCGCTCCGCCCGTGCGCCGCCCGGCCGTCAGCCGCCCGCCGGGCTCCTGTCCGGCGCCGGCTGCGGAACGCCGCCCTCCGCGACCTTGCGGTCGCCGCCCGCAGCACCCCGGCACCCAGGACCAGGCCGAACGCCAGCACCGTCACCAGGCCGAACGACACGAGCAGCGACGTCGCCTCCGCCAGCGAGCCGATCGCCGACGGGGCGATGAGCCCGGAGGTGTACGTGATGGTGGCGACACCGGCGATGGCCCGGCTCGGGTTCGTGCCGCTGCGCCCGGCCGCGGCGAACGCCAGCGGAACGACGACCGCCACGCCGAGCCCCAGCAGCCCGAAGCCGGTGAGCGCCAGGGCGGCACCGGGCGCCAGGACCACGAGCAGTCCGCCGACCGTGGCCAGCGCGCCTCCGACCCGTACGGTCCGCACCGCACCGAAACGGTCCACGACCCTGTCGCCGGCGATCCGGGCGATGGCCATCATCAGGGCGAATGCCGTGGTCGACGCCGCGGCGAGCCCGGCGGAGCTGCCCATGACGTCCCGGAGGTAGACCGCCGACCAGTCCATGCTGGCACCCTCGGCGAACACCGCACAGAAGCCCACCGCACCGATGATCAGTGCCGACTTCGGCGGAAGGGTGAAGCGGGGCGGCGGCTCCTCGTCGGGCGGGCTGCGCAGGTCCAGGACCCCCTGGCAGGCGGCCAGGCCGAGCGCCGTCAGCACCAGGGCGGCAAGGGTGTGGTGCAGCCGGGCGTCGGCCCCGATGTGCGCCGCGACCGTGCCCGCCGCCGAGCCGATCAGGGCGCCCACGCTCCACATGCCGTGCAGCCCGGACATGATCGACCTGTCGAGCCGGTTCTCCACCTCGACGCCGAGCGCGTTCATCGCGACGTCCGACATGCCCGCGGTCGCCCCGTACACGAACAGCGCGAGGCAGAGCGTCAGCAGATTCGGGGCCAGGGCGGGCAGGATCAGTGCCAGCGTCCAAAGCGCCAGCAGACCGCGCAGAGCCGTCCGCGCCCCGAACCGGTGACTGACGCTGCCGGCCAGCGGCATGGCCAGCGAGGCGCCGATGGCCGGGAAGGCGAGGGCCAGACCGAGCTGGCCCGCACTCACCGAGGCGTGGTCCTGGATCCACGGGACCCGGGTCGCGAAGCTGCCGGTCACCGCCCCGTGGACGGCGAAGACCGCGGCGACCGCGTATCTGGCCCGCCTTATCTGCTCCGTGCCGAAGACCGGGACCGCTTGATCCTTTTTCATACGCCGTGCCCTCCCCTGGAATTTACGGCCCGCCGGTGACCCGGCGCCGCCTCTCGCGGTGCGGAGCGTAAACTATCAGGAACCCTGCCTGATAAATAAGCCCACGGCGTCGGTCTCTCAGCGATCTGGAAGGATCCCGGCATGCCCGCATCCCCGAGCACCGCCCGGGCCATCAACGACCGGCTCGCCCTGCGACTCCTCCAGCAGGACGGCCCGCTGACGGCCACTCAGCTGAAGACCCTGACCGGTCTGTCCCGCCCCACCGTCGCCGATCTGGTGGACCGGCTTCAGGACGCCGGCCTGGTCCGGGTCGTCGGGGAGAGCGGCTCGGACCGCCGGGGGCCCAACGCCCGGCTGTACGGGATCGTCGCCGACCGCGCGCACCTGGCCGCCCTCGACGTACGTACGGACAGCGTCGCCGTGACCGTGGCGGACCTGCTCGGCGTCACGCTCGCCGAGGCCACGCTGCCGATCGACGGCGACACCGGGACGCGGCCCGCCGTCGAGCGCGCCGTGGCGATGCTGGAGCGCACCGCACGCACCGCCGGCACGGCCCCGCTTCACAGCGTCGGTATCGGCGCCCCCGGCCTGATCGACCCGGTCACCGGCGAGCTCAGGAACACCGCCGGGCTCCCCGCCTGGCACGGCGGCCTGGTCAGGGAGCTCCAGCAGCGGCTCTCCGCCACCGTCCTCGTGGAGAACGAGACCAATCTCGCGGCCGTCGCGGAGCACCGCATCGGAGCCGCCCAGGACCGCGACACCTTCGTGCTGCTCTGGCTCGGCCACGGGATCGGTGCAGCCGTCATGCTTGACGGCAAGCTGCGTCGCGGAGCCTCGGGCGGGGCGGGGGAGATCGGTTTCCTGCCGGTGCCCGGCACGTCGGGGGTCCCTTCCGCGGTCAACTGCGACGGAGGTTTTCACTCCCTCGTGGGTTCCGCCGCCGTCTGCCGGCTGGCCGCGGACCACGGCATCAGGGCCTGGGACCCCGCTGCGGACGGGGCGCAGGAGCAGGACCCCGCAGCCGCCTTCGCCGTGCGCGCCGCGCTGCGTGCGGGCGACGGGAACGGCGAGGCCTTCCTGGCGGCGCTCGCGGACCGCCTCGCGCTCGGCGCCGCCTCCGTGGTCTCCGTGCTCGACCCCGGCTGCCTGGTCCTGGCCGGCGAGGTGGGCCGCGCCGGGGGCGACGCGCTCGCCGCGCGGGTGGAGGACCGGCTGGCCCGGATGTCACCGCTGCGCACGGAGGTCAGGGCCGGGACACTGGGCGGCGGCGCGGTCCTGCGCGGCGCACTGTTCGCGGCGCGGGACGCGGCGCAGGAGGCGCTGTTCGGGGCGGGGGGATGAGGGGGGCCTGGCGTCCTCCGCGAACCTGCTCCGGGGACGTGCACTGATAGGTCTCGACAGGGCTGCCGGTCGCCGTCAGCTTGGTGGCGTCGCCGCGATCCCGAAGTCGAGGACCTTCACCGTCCCGTCCTGAGTGACCAGGAGGTTTCCCAGCCTGAGGTCGCGGTGGACCACGGGCACGTCGTGCGCGTACGACAGCACGGTGGCGACCTGCGCCGCGACGGCCACGGCAGCTGACCGGCAACGGGTGACCAGCAGTCGGCCGACCACAGGTCACCGGCCTCATCCAGCGGAACCAGCACCGCCGTCCGCCGGAACTCACCCAGCAACACAGCAGACTCTCGCCGAGCCGCACGCAACTGGTCCTGTTCGGCCTCCACCGACTTCACAAGGGCGCTCGCTCGGCGGGCGGCCCTGAAAGATCATCCAGGTCCGCCAGCGCAGGATCATCACACGCACGGATTTTCGAGTGCAACGTGACATCGCCTACTGGCTGGATCCTGCTGCCACGAGCAAGGGGGAGACTTCCAGGACTGCCCACACCGTCTTGCCCGGCCCGTCCGCGCAGGGGTACCAGCCCCAGCGATCGGCGAGGGTCGCGACCAACAGGAGGCCGCGGCCGCCCTCCTGATCGGGCGAGGCCGGATCGGTGGGGGTGGGGAGGCATTCGCCCCGGGTGTCGGTCACCTCGACGCGGATGGCGGTGCCTTCGGCGGAGAGGCGGAGGCGGAAGTCCCGGCCGGACACGTGACCGTGGCGCACCGCGTTGCTGCTGAGCTCGGCAACGGTCAGCAGCAACGCATCGTGCGCGTCGCTCCCGTACGGGATGCCCCAGCTGTCGAGGCGTTCGCCGGCCAGGCGCCGTGCAAGGCGGGCGCCGCGCGGGGTGGAACTGAAACGCATCGTGAAGTGGTGCCAGGGGAAACGGGTGCGAAGGGTGCGGGGCGGGCGGAGGGGGAGGGGAGGTCGGGTGCTGGTCATTCCTCAACGTTGCTCCGCCATGCCTGAACGTGACCATAGGTGACGCGCTGTCACCGGGCGGCTGTACGCGGTGTGTGCGGGGCCTGTACGCGCGAGCAGCGGGCGGAATGACCAAGGTCGCAGCCTCGGATCCAGTCGGGCCATGGCGGCCCGGGCCGGGTCAGGGCAGGCGGGTCAGGTCGCGGAGTTGTCCGACCAGCGCGTGTACGTCGCGTTCGACGGTCGGAGCGGCGTGCGCCTCCGGCGGAGTGGCCCGGCAGGGGCGGCAGAGGCCGTCGGGGAGGGCTTCGGGTGCGCCGGGGCGGCCGCACTCAGTGCACTCCGCCAGGAGGCGGCGTCCCGGGGCAGCGGCTGGGGGAGGGGCCGGGCTGCTGGCCACCTGCGGCGGGAGCTTGTCGGTCAGGCGGCGACGTACGAGGCCGACGGGGGAGCCGACCTGTGCGGGGAGGCCCGCCGTGAGGGCCTGGGTGAGGTAGTGGGTATCCACGCCGCGTGTGAACCAGGCGGCGGCCAGCGGCTCCAGGACACGGCAGTCGGATGCGGAGAGCGCCAGGCGCGTGTCCATGCGGCCGAGTTGGGCCAAGGCGAGGTACGCGGGGGAGGCGGCAACCGGGGGTGTCGTCTGCCTGTGCTGCTCGGGCATGACGAGTGGCGCGGATGCGGGGGCTGCCGGGGCGGGGTGCGCGGTGGGCTCGGGCGGGGCGGCCCCCCCGCCCGCCAAAGCCGCTTCCGGCGTCGGGTGGCTGCCCTCGGCGGTCAGGAACGCGTCCCACCACTCGTTGTCCCGGGCGGTGCGGGACCAGTAGGTGCGGGAGACCCAGCGGACCTGGTCGCCTTTGCCGGTCCGGCAGCGTACGCGCCGCAGATGTCCGGCCACTCCGAGGGCCTTCAACGCGCTGGAGACTGCCATCTGGCCGTACAGCGGAAGGTGTTTGGCGAGCGACTTGATGTCCATCGCCGCGCCGTCGGGGAGCCGGTCGACGTATCCGGCGATGTACCGCTCGCGCTCCGGCATCAGGTCGAAGTCATTTACCCGGGGCGCGCGTTGACCTGGCGCGGTGCGCTTGCCGTAGCCGGGGCTGGCTTTCGCGTACGGGCGCGAGGATGCGGGTGCGCGGAGGGCAGCCACCCGACGCCGGAAGCGGCTTTGGCGGGCGGGGGAATGGCTGCCGCTTCCGGCGTCGGGTGGCTGCCCTCGGCGGTCAGGAACGCGTCCCACCACTCGTTGTCCCGGGCGGTGCGGGACCAGTAGGTGCGGGAGACCCAGCGGACCTGGTCGCCTTTGCCGGTCCGGCAGCGTACGCGCCGCAGATGTCCGGCCACTCCGAGGGCCTTCAACGCGCTGGAGACTGCCATCTGGCCGTACAGCGGAAGGTGTTTGGCGAGCGACTTGATGTCCATCGCCGCGCCGTCGGGGAGCCGGTCGACGTATCCGGCGATGTACCGCTCGCGCTCCGGCATCAGGTCGAAGTCATTTACCCGGGGCGCGCGTTGACCTGGCGCGGTGCGCTTGCCGTAGCCGGGGCTGGCTTTCGCGTACGGGCGCGAGGATGCGGGTGCGCGGAGGGCAGGGCTAAGGTGCTCGGTAGCCACGAGATCGTCCGTTTCGATCTTGGGGTCAGACCCCGGCCTGGTGTTTGTTGCACCGGATCGGGGTCGTTTCGTTGGGGGCACCGTAAGCAGTCGTGACGGTGCGCTGCAAGCTGATCACATTTAGTCATATCAGCTGGCCGTGGCGGGGTCGGGAGGGTGGAGAGGTTTTCCCGAATCCCTTCTTTCCCCACCGGGTGAACAACATCGCTCGGGTCTCGACGCTCGCATCCCGGCCCCCGACTGCCGAAGCTCAAGCGTCGGGCCCGCGCCCTTGATCGTGTCCTCCCGACGAGTGAACGATCCTTTTCCGGCGCTCGAAGCTCGGCTCTCGGATGTCGAGCGTCGGGCCACTCCTTCGATGGAACGCGGCGGGAATCGTGTGCGTGCGAACACCTGGGTCGTTACGGTGCCCGAGTGGGACGAGCCGGGGCGGGCGCTGCCTTCGGGGCGGCGAAGAGCCGTTCCATCGCGGGCCAGTTGTACGCGATGGGCCGAGGCGTGTACGTACGTGGACAGGCGGTGGCGATGACGCAGGGCGAGGCGGCCATGGGCGCGGGGATGGTGTCCTCGTCGGGGACGCAGCCGGAGGGCAGGTCGGAGAACGGTGTGGCGGTCGCCTTCGGGCGGCAGTTGAAGCTGCTGCGGGTGCGGGCGGGGCTGGACCGGGCGGAGTTCGGGAAGCGGCTGGGCTACGCGGCGCAGTCGGTCGCGTCGTTCGAGCAAGGGCGGCGCATCCCGCAGCCTGAGTTCGTCGACAAGGCGGACCGGCTGCTGGAGGCCGGTGGGCTCCTGATGGCGCTGAAGGAAGAGCTGGTGCGGTCGCAGTACCCGGCGTTCTTCCGAAATATGGCAGGGCTGGAGGCCGAGGCGCTTGAGCTTTGTGCGTACGACAGTCACATCGTGAACGGGCTGCTACAGACAGAGGAGTACACGCGTGCCGTGCTCGGGATGCGCCGACCGCTCCTGGACGAGGAGACGATCGAGGCGCGTGTGACTGCCCGCCTCGCCCGACAGGAAATTCTCAGCCGTTGGCCCGCGCCGCTGCTCAGCTTCGTCGTGGAGGAGGGTGCGCTGCGAAAGCGGCTTGGCGGCAAGGTGGTCATGCGTGGCCAGCTTGAGCAACTTCTCCTCTTCGGCTCCCTGCGGAACGTGGAGCTACAGCTCATGCCACTGGATCGCGAGGACAACGCGGGAGTGGATGGACCGTTCACCGTGATCACGCGCAAGGGTGGGGAGCAGTTCGTCTACATGGAGGTTCAGGGGCGAAGTAACCTGCTGACAAAACGAGACGAGACCCAGCTCGCCGCAGCACGCTATGGAATCATCCGGAGTCAGGCTCTCACTCCGCGAGAGACCCTGGGTTTTGTCGAGAAGTTGCTGGGAGAACTATGAACACCGCAATGGCCCCCGAGCCGGCACTCCGCTGGTCGAAGAGCAGCTACAGCGGTGCCGAGGGCGGGCAGTGTGTTGAGGTGGCTGAGTCACTTGGTGCGGTGCATGTACGTGACTCGAAGCAGCTCGACGGCCCCATGCTGACCGTCGGCGTCCGGGCATGGGCGGGATTCCTGGGGCTCGCCGCAAGCTGAGCCACCCACACGCAGCGCCCTCGCACGCCTGCGAGGGAGCCGTCGGGCCCGGCCCGGTCACTGTTCCCGCAGTCGCCCCCACGCTCTGTGACCCGTCCCACAGAAGTCACCCGGATGGACCGTTGCGTGACGTGGCACAATGATCCTGTACCAGCAGCAGCGCACTCCGGGGTCGGTGTAATTCCGAACCGGCGGTTATAGTCCGCGACCCGTCCGCATCCAGCGGCCGGTTGACCAGGTGAGATTCCTGGACCGACGGTGAAAGTCCGGATGGGAGGCAGTGCGCGGCGGGCCGTCACAGGTACGCCGCCGTCGGCGGATGTGTTCCGGGAGGTTCCGGGACGCCCACATCCGTGTCTTCGGTTTCGGCGTTCCCCTGTTGCGTTCCGCTTCATCTGTCGTCATCGACAGGCCCCGGAGTCCGTGCCCGAAGAGGCAGGAGGACCCGGTGGCCACCGCAGCCGAAAGAACCGCCATGCGGCGGGCGATCACGCTCGCAGCCCGCGGACTCGGCGCCACCAGCCCGAATCCGGTCGTCGGATGCGTCATCCTCGACGCCGCCGGGGAACAGGCCGGCGAAGGCTTCCACCAGCGTGCCGGAGGGCCGCACGCCGAGGTCCACGCCCTGCGCGAGGCCGGCGAGCGGGCCCGGGGCGGCACCGCCTGCGTCACTCTCGAACCCTGTAACCACACCGGACGCACCGGACCCTGCGCGCAGGCGCTCGTCGAGGCCGGCGTCAGCCGTGTCGTGTACGCGGTGAGCGACCCGAACCCGCAGGCCACCGGTGGTGCGGACACCCTGCGCGCCGCAGGCGTCGAGGTGGAACAGGGACTGCTCGCCGACGAGGCGGAGGCCGGCAACACCGCCTGGCTCACCTCGGTCCGCCTCGGACGCCCGTACGTCCTGTGGAAGTACGCCGCGACCCTCGACGGCCGGATCGCCGCCGCCGACGCCACCAGCCGCTGGATCACCTCCCCCGAGGCCCGCGCCGACGTCCACCGGCTGCGCGCCGAGGCCGACGCCGTGGTGGTCGGCTCCGGAACCGCCCGGGCCGACGACCCCCAGCTGGGCGTACGCGGCATCGAGGGCGCCGTCCAGCCGCTCCGGGTGGTCGTCGACACCGACGCCACCGCCGTCCGCCCCGGAGCCCGGGTCCTGGACTCCACGGCGCCCACCCTGATCGCGGTCGCCGACGACGCCGAGGCCGGCCACCTCCCCGAGGACGCCGTGCTGCGCCTGCCGCGCGCCGCCCAGGGGCCCGGCCTGGACATCGACGCGCTCCTTGCCGCCCTCCACGGCCGCTCCATCCGTTCCGTACTCCTCGAAGGCGGGCCCGTCCTGGCCGGCTCCTTCGTCGCCGCGGGGGCGGTCGACACCGTCGTCGGCTACCTCGCCCCGGTTCTCCTCGGCGCGGGCCCCGCGGCCCTCGGGGACGCCGGAATCTCCACCATCTCCCAGGCGTTGCGCCTCGATGTGACCGAGACCGTCCGTATCGGCCCCGATCTGCGCATCACCGCCGTCCCCGTTCCTGCTCGGAAGGGAAACTGAGTGTTCACCGGAATTGTCGAAGAACTGGGTGAGGTCACCGCCGTCGAGAAGCTCGACGACGCCTCCCGCTTCCGACTGCGCGGCCCCGTCGTGACCGAGGGCGCCAAACACGGCGACTCCATCGCCGTCAACGGTGTCTGCCTCACCGTCGTGGACCTCGGGGAGAACGAGTTCACCGCCGACGTCATGGCCGAGACGCTGAACCGCTCCAGCCTCGGCGCGCTCGCCGCCGGCTCCCGGGTCAACCTGGAGCGCCCCATGGCCCTCGGCGGGCGCCTCGGCGGCCACATCGTCCAGGGGCACGTGGACGGCACCGGTCACATCGTCGAGCGCCGGGTCTCCGAGAACTGGGAGATCGTCAAGATCTCCCTGTCCGACGGGCTGAGCCGCTACGTGGTGGAGAAGGGCTCGATCACCGTCGACGGCGTGAGCCTGACCGTCGTCGACGCGGCCCCCGACCACTTCACCATCAGCCTCATCCCCACCACCCTCGCGCTGACCACGCTCGGCATCAAGGAGCCCGGCGACCCGGTCAACCTCGAGGTGGACGTACTCGCGAAGTACGTCGAACGGCTGCTCGGCCACGGCGCCGCGCCCGCGTCCGGGGAGCCCGTCGCATGAGCGCCCTGGACTGGCTGAACTCGGAGGCTTTCACCGCCTTCGGGCAGCACATCATCTGGTCGGACATGCTCGGCAACACGATCGGCCTGATAGCCCTCGCCCTCGGCTGGCTCCGCTCCGTCTGGACCTGGCCGGCCCAGCTCCTGTCCGGCGTCGTCCTGGTCGCCGCCAACGTCTCCGTGCAGCAGGCGGGCAGCGTCGGCAAGCAGCTGATCGTCATCGCCGTCGCCGTGTGGGGCTGGCAGCAGTGGACCCGCGGCCGGCAGCAGGCGCAGGACGGATCCATCGCCGTGCGCTTCGCCACCTGGCGCGAGCGCGGGTACCTGCTGGGCGGCGCCGTCGTCGGCACCCTCGCGGTCGGCGGCCTCTTCACCGCCTTCCCCTCCCTCTCCTGGAGCCCGTGGGCCGACGCGTACATCTTCGCGGGCACGCTCGTCGCGATGCTCGCCCAGGCCCGCGGCATGGTCGAGTTCTGGTTCGCCTGGCTGCTCGTCGACCTCGTCGGCGTGCCGCTCAACTTCCACAGCGGACTCGCCTTCTCCGGTCTCATCTACGTCGTCTACGGCGCCCTCGTCCTGTGGGGCATGCGCGACTGGTGGCTGCGTACGCGGACACCCGCTCTGGAAGGAGCCACGGCATGACTGCCCAGCCCACCTGGCTGCACGACCGAACCCTCGATGACCTCTCGCTCGACCCCGTCGAACAGGCGATCCGCGACATCGCCGCGGGGCGGCCCGTCGTGGTCGTCGACGACGAGGACCGGGAGAACGAGGGCGACCTCGTCATCGCCGCCGAGAAGGCGACCCCCGAGATCATCGCGTTCATGATGAGCGAGTGCCGCGGTCTGATCTGCGCGCCCATGGAGAGCGACGAGCTGGACCGCCTCGAACTCCCGCAGATGGTCACGCACAACACCGAGTCGATGCAGACGGCCTTCACCGTCTCCGTGGACGCCTCCGCGGCACACGGAGTGACCACCGGGATCTCCGCGGCCGACCGTGCCACCACGCTCCGGATGCTGGCGGGCGGCAGGGCGGGCCCCGGCGACTTCGTGCGCCCCGGTCACGTCTTCCCGCTCCGCGCCCGCTCCGGCGGTGTCCTCGTCCGCAACGGCCACACCGAGGCGGCCGTCGACCTGGCCAGGCTCGCCGGACTGCGCCCCGCGGGCGCCATCGTCGAGATCGCGGGCGAGGACGGCGTCATGCTGAGGCTCCCCGAACTCGTCCCGTTCGCCCGCAAGCACGGCCTCACGATCATCTCCATCGAGGACCTGATCGCCTACCGCCGCAGCGCCGAGCCCACCGTGCGCCGCGAGGCCGAGGTCCGGCTGCCCACGACCTTCGGCCCGTTCACCGCCTACGGCTACCGCTCGATCGTCGACGGCGTCGAGCACGTCGCCCTCGTCCACGGCGACATCGGTGACGGCGAGGACGTCCTCGTCCGGGTCCACTCCGAATGCCTGACCGGGGACATCTTCCAGTCCCAGCGCTGCGACTGCGGCCCCCAGCTGCACACCTCCATGGAACGCGTCACCGCCGAGGGCCGGGGGGTCGTCGTCTACCTCCGCGGGCACGAGGGCCGCGGCATCGGACTGCTGTCCAAGCTGCGTGCGTACGAACTCCAGGAGCGCGGCTCCGACACCCTGGACGCCAACCTCGAACTCGGGCTCCCCGCCGACGCCCGGGACTACGCCGCCGGCGCCCAGATCCTGAGCGACCTCGGCGTACGGACCCTGCGGCTGATGACCAACAACCCGGACAAGACCGCCGCCCTCGTGCGGCACGGGCTCAAGATCACCGGGCGTGAGCCGATGCCCGTCCAGGCCGGTGAACACAACCTGCGGTACCTGCGCACCAAGCGGGACCGGATGGGGCACGACCTGCCCTGGCTCGACGCCTCGGCGTCGGCCTGCGGCAACCAGTAAGCACCGACGCACACACGAACGCGCGAACACACAGGAGAGACATGAGCGGCAAGGGCGCACCCGAACTGTCCGTACGCAACTGCGGAGACCTGCGGGTGGCGGTGATCGCCGCCCAGTGGCACGAGCAGGTCATGGACGGACTCGTCGACGGTGCCCTGCGCGCGCTGCGCGACCTGGGCATCGACGAGCCGACGCTGCTCCGGGTCCCCGGCAGCTTCGAGCTCCCCGTGGTGGCCAAGGTCCTCGCCGGCCGGGGCTACGACGCGATCGTCGCCCTCGGGGTGATCATCCGCGGTGGCACCCCGCACTTCGAATACGTGTCCCAGGGCGTGACCAACGGCCTGACCCAGGTCACGGTCGACACCGGTGTTCCTGTCGGCTTCGGTGTGCTCACCTGTGACAACGAGGAACAGGCTCTGGACCGGGCCGGGCTCGAGGGCTCCAACGAGGACAAGGGGCACGAAGCGGTCACCGCCGCCGTGGCCACCGCCGCCACACTGCGCACCGTCAGCGAACCCTGGCGCTGAGCGGCGCTCCCGGACCCCGTATTCTTAGGACCATCATGGCCAACAAAACCTTCGAAGAGCTCTTCGCCGAGCTCCAGCTCAAGGCCGCCGACGGCGACCCCTCCACCTCCCGCACCGCCGAGCTGGTGGACAAGGGTGTGCATGCCATCGGCAAGAAGGTCGTCGAGGAGGCCGCCGAGGTCTGGATGGCCGCCGAATACGAGGGCAAGGAAGCCGCCGCCGAGGAGATCTCGCAGCTGCTCTACCACGTCCAGGTGATGATGGTCGCCCGCGGGATCTCCCTCGACGACGTCTACGCCCACCTCTGAGCCACGCCCCGCACATCCCCTGAACCATCCCTCCGCACAAAGGAAACCCGACCTCATGCTGCGCATCGCCGTCCCCAACAAGGGTTCACTCTCCGGGCCTGCGATGGCGATGCTCCATGAGGCCGGCTACCAGCAGCGCAAGGAGTCGAAGGAACTCGTCCTGGTCGACCCGACCAACGAGGTCGAGTTCTTCTACCTCCGGCCGCGCGACATCGCGATCTACGTCAGCTCCGGCCGCCTGGACATCGGCATCACCGGCCGCGACCTGCTGCTGGACTCCGGTGCCGAGGCCGAGGAGATCCTCCAGCTCGGCTTCGCGCGCTCGACCTTCCGCTACGCCACCAAGCCCGGCACGGCCACCGGCCCCAAGGACTTCGGCGGCATGACGATCGCCACGTCCTACGAGGGCATCGTCGCGGCGCACCTCGCCGACGCCGGTGTGGAGGCCTCCGTCGTGCACCTCGACGGCGCGGTCGAGACCGCCATCGAGCTCGGTGTCGCCCAGGTCATCGCCGATGTCGTCGAGACCGGTACCAGCCTGCGCAACGCCGGACTCGAGGTCATCGGCGAGCCCATCATGACGTCGGAGGCCGTCGTCATCCGCCGCAAGGGCGCCGACGCCGAGGACCCCAAGGTTCAGCAGTTCCTGCGCCGCCTCCAGGGCGTCCTGGTCGCACGCACCTACGTGATGATGGACTACGACTGCCGGGTCGAGCACCTGGAGCGCGCAGTCGCCCTCACCCCGGGCCTGGAGTCGCCGACCATCTCCCCGCTGCACCACGAGGGCTGGGTCGCCGTCCGCTCCATGGTCGCCTCCAAGGAGGCCCAGCGGATCATGGACGACCTCTACGAGCTGGGTGCGCGCGCCATCCTCACGACGGCCATCCACGCCTGCCGCCTCTGAAGGCCGGACGACGGCCATCCACGCCGGCCGCCCCTGACGGCCGGACCACGAGCACACCGAAGGACGACAGCGCCATGTCCGCCCCAGCGCCCCGGCCGACCGAACTCCCCGCCCTTCCGGCCACCTTCAGGCCCACCCTCACCCGAGTGGTCCTGCTGGCCGTGGGGGCGGCGATGTTCGTCGTCATCACCGCGGTCGCGCTGATACTGGAGAATCTCAGCGCGGGGGAGCGGACCAGCTTCGTCTTCGTCGCCCTGCTCTTCTTCGGCGTCCTCGCCATGCTGAGCAGGCCCCGCGTCACCGCCGACGAGACGGGGGTCACGGTGGTCAACATCACCCGCACCCGCCGACTGGCCTGGGCCGAGATCCTCCGCGTCAATCTGCGCGCCGGGGACCCCTGGGTCTTCCTCGACCTCAGCGACGGCACCAGCATGCCCGCCCTCGGCATCCAGCCCGGAATCGCCCGGGAACGGGCCATCAGCGACGCCCGGACACTCCGCGCTCTCGCCGAGTTCCACGGCAGCGGAGTGAACGACGCCACCGAGAACGGCTGAGCCCCCTGCCCCGTACGCCCCGATCCCGATTATTCTGGGTCCGGCGGCGCACCGGGTGCGCCCCGCCCCGCACCAGAAGGCCCCCGAGGCCGCGGGGCACATTCCTGCGACCCAAGGAGTGACTCCCTCCAGCAATGGACGGATCGTCCGGTAGTACCTGCGCCGCCCTCTCCCCGGAGGCGGCGGCATGACCACCCCCCTGTTGCTGCTCCTCGCGGCATTCCTTCTCATCCTCGCCAACGGGTTCTTCGTGGCAGCCGAATTCGGGCTCGTCACCGTGGAACGGCCGGACGCCGAACGCGCC
Source organism: Streptomyces sp. QL37 (assembly GCF_002941025.1). Classification (NCBI taxonomy): domain Bacteria; kingdom Bacillati; phylum Actinomycetota; class Actinomycetes; order Kitasatosporales; family Streptomycetaceae; genus Streptomyces; species Streptomyces sp. QL37. The sequence continues at coordinate 7,383,190 of NZ_PTJS01000001.1, forward strand.
GCCGCCGAAGGCGACCGCCGGGCCCGTACCGTCGTCGCCGCCCTGCGTGAACTCTCCTTCCAGCTCTCCGGCACCCAGCTCGGCATCACCATCACCTCGCTGGTCGTCGGCATGCTCGCCGAACCGGCGCTCGCCCAGCTTCTCGCCGGACCGCTCACCGCCACCGGACTGCCCGAAGGGGCCGTACCCGGGGTGAGTGTCGTGATCGGCATGCTGTTCGCCTCCGCCGTCCAGATGGTGATCGGCGAGCTCGTGCCCAAGAACTGGGCGGTCTCCCGGCCGCTCCAGGTGGCCCGGTTCGTCGCCGGCCCCCAGCACCGCTTCTCGACCGTCCTGCGCCCGGTGATCACCGCGCTGAACACCGTCGCGAACCGGCTGGTGAGGCTGCTGGGGGTCGAACCCACCGAGGAGCTCGCCTCCGCCAGGACCCCGGGCGAACTCGTCTCGCTGGCCCGGCATTCCGCGGAGGCAGGCACCCTGGAGCAGGACACCGCCGATCTCTTCGTGCGGACCCTGTCCCTGGCCGGGCTCACCGCGCAGCACGTCATGACCCCGCGGGTGAAGGTCAGCGCGCTCCAGACGTCGGCCACCGCGGCGGACGTCCTCAACCTCACACGGGCCACCGGCCTGTCCCGCTTCCCCGTCTACCAGGACCGCATCGACGAGGTCGTCGGCATGGTCCACCTCAAGAACGCCCTCGCCGTCCCCACCCAGGACCGGCTGCGCACCCCGGTGAGCCGGATCGCCGTTGCACCGCTCCTGGTGCCGGAGACCCTGCCCGTCGAACAGCTGCTCCAGCGGCTGCGCAGCGAGCAGCCGATCGCCGTCGTGGTCGACGAGTACGGCGGCACCGCCGGTGTCGTCACCCTCGAAGACATCATCGAGGAACTCGTCGGCGAGGTCAGGGACGAGCACGACGTGGAGGGCGCCGACCGCCCCGAGCTGACACCCGTCGTCGCCGACGACGGGCGGGCAGGCTGGGACGTGGAGGGCAGCACCCGGGTGCTGACCCTGCGGCGGATAGGCCTCGACGTACCCGAAGGGCCGTACGAGACCGTCGCGGGGCTGGTCGCCGACCTGCTGGGACGCATCCCCGCCCCCGGTGACCGGACCGAACTCCCCGGCTGGCGCATCTCCGTCCGCCAGGTCGGCCACTACCGTGCCGAACAGGTCCGCTTCGTCCGGCTGGCGGACATACCGCAGGCTCCGGCCGGACGGCTCACCCAGGACCTGCTGGAGGCCGTGCGATGAGCCTCGTGCAGCTGGTCTTCGCCGGGCTCCTGGTGCTGGCGAACGGATTCTTCGTCGGGGCCGAGTTCGCGCTCGTCTCCGTACGGCGCAGTCAGGTCGAACCCCTTGCGGCAGGCGGGTCGAGCCGGGCCAGACAGGTCCTGTACGGCCTGGAGAACCTGCCGCAGATGATGGCCGCCGCGCAGTTCGGCATCACCATCTGCTCCCTCACGCTCGGCGCCGTCGCGGAGCCGACCGTGGCCCGCCTCCTGGAGCCGGTGTTCCACGCGGCACACCTGCCCGAGGGGCTCGTCCATCCCCTGGGCTTCGCGGTGGCCCTCGTCTCCGTGGTCTTCCTCCACCTCGTCATCGGCGAGATGGTCCCGAAGAACCTGGCGATGGCCGCTCCCGAGAAGACCGCGATGTGGCTCAGCCCCGGCCTGGTCGGCTTCGCCCGGCTATGCAGGCCCGTCACCTCCGCCCTCGGAGCCTGCGCCAACCTCGTCCTTCGGCTCTTCAAGGTCGAGCCGAAGGACGAGGTCGAGGCCGTCTTCACCAGTGAGCAGCTCAACCGGCTGGTGGAGGACGCCGGCATGGCCGGTCTGCTGGAACCGGAGGCGCGGGACCGCCTCGGGGACGCCCTCGAACTGGGCAGCAGGCCCGTCACCGATGTGCTGCTCGACCGGGCCTCCCTGGTGACCGTGGACCCCTCCGTCACCCCGCGCCGCGTGGAGGAGCTCACCGTACGGACCGGCTACTCGCGCTTTCCCGTATGCGCGGACGGCGGCGGCCCGTTCATGGGCTATCTGCACGTCAAGGACGTCCTGGAGCTGGAGGACGGCGAGCGGGCCGTGCCGCAGCAGATCTGGCGCCCGATGGCGACCGTACGGGCGGAGCTCCCGCTGGACGACGCCCTGACGGTCATGCGCCGCGCGGCCACACATCTCGCCCAGGTCGCCGACGCGTCCGGCAGGGTGCTTGGCCTCGTCGCCATGGAGGACGTCCTGGAGATGCTCGTGGGCGAGGTCCGCGACCCCGCCCACCACGTCTCGGTGCCCCGCCGCACGGTGGAGGTGCCGAAGGCCATGGCCCCGCTGGGCTGACCCGGACCGCCGGACGGCCCCTCGCCGGGGCCGTCCGGCGGACCGGCTACAGGGCCCCGGGCTCCTGCTTCCCCCGGTCCACCGGACCCCGGCCCGACAGCACCTCGCCGTACGCCTGCATCAGGTCCGGCAGCCGCAGAGTGGCCAGATCGTCCCGGGTCGGCACGGCGGTGTAACCGGACAGTCGCAGATCACGGTAGGCGCAGCTCTTTTCGTACAGGGTGCGCAGGAAACGGCCGTTGCCCAGCTCGTCGATCCAGCCCTGGTCGACCACGTGCCCGCTGATGCTGCGCAGCTCGTCGAGGGCCTCCTCGTCCCACACATCGCCGTTCTCGGCGGCCAGTACCCCGCCGATCGCGGTGAGTTCGAGGGGGCGGTAGCTCGGGAAGTCGACCCGGGTGGTGAAGCGTGAGGAGAGCCCCGGATTGGTGGAGAGCAGCCGGTCCATGCCCTCCGGATAGCCGGCGAGGATGACGACCAGGTGGTCCCTGTTGTCCTCGGCCCGCTTGAGGAGGACCTGCAGGGCCTCGTCGCCGTACGCGTCGCCCTTGCTGTAACCGGAGTTGGAGAGGCTGTACGCCTCGTCGACGAAGAGCACCCCGCCGAGTGCCGAATCGATCAGCTCGTTGGCCTTCACCGCTGTCTGCCCGAGGAACTCGCCGACCAGGTCGGACCGTTGGGCCTCCACCAGGTGGTCGCCGCCGAGGAGCCCGAGGGCGTAGAACACCCGGCCCAGGATGCGGGCGACCGTGGTCTTGCCCGTCCCGGACGGCCCGGAGAAGACGAAGTGGCGCTTGGGCGGCTGCACCGGAAGTCCCTGCTCCGCACGGAGACGTGCCATGTTCAGCTGTGCGGACAACGCCTTGACCTGGCGTTTCACGGGTTCGAGTCCGACCATGCGCTCAAGCTCCGCCAGGGCCTCCGCGAGCATCACCGGGTCGCTCGGCCCCGCCGGGAAGGTGGCGGCCCGCGGCGCTCCGGGCTTCTGCCGCGCCCCGAGGGCACCGGTTCCGGGCGGTGGCACCACGGCCCCGGGAAGGACCTGCGGATCGCCGCCGAGCCAGGGCTCGCGGCCGTCCACCAGATCGGTGCCGAGCACCATGTCGCCGTCCGTCCGGCCCTCCACGCCCGCGCCGTCGGAGCCGAAGCCGGCCAGTGAGACCGCCGCCAGATCGCCGGCCTCGTCGTAGCCGTCCCCCTCGGAGATCGCGGCGAGCCTGGCCGAGGTGTCCATGAAGGCCGGATCCACGCGGTGGACCGCCCGGTACAGGGGCAGGGCCGCCGCACTGCGGCCGGTGCCCTCGTGGGCCCGCGCCAGCCAGTAGCGCAGCTCCTTGCGCTGCGGCTGCTCGCTGCGGCAGCGCATCAGGGCTGCGGACAGCAGAGGCTCCGCCTGCCCGTACATCTCCAGGCGCACCCGCGCCATGCCGCCGAAGAGACCGGCCTCGATACCGAGCAGCGGATCGTTGATGAGCTGCTCCGTCGTGCGTACGAGCTGGTCCCAGTCCTTGACCAGATAGGAGCGGCAGGCGTGCAGGAAGCGGACCTGGGGATCGGCGTCGACAGGCGGCAGACCCGCCAACGCCCGGTCCAGCTCCGGCACATGGCGGCCGTCCAGCCAGTGCGAGGCGTGCGCGAGGAGTAGATCGCGCGGGCTCTCCAGCACGGGCTGGACCCACCACCCCAGCCAGTACCACGAGTTGAGCGTGCGCCGATGACGGGTGCGCTGCTCGCCGAAGCGGTCGCGGTGGCGGTACATGCGTAACAGTGCCGTGGTGGTGTCGATCCGCAGCGCGTGGAGGCCCAGCCAGCCGTCCGCCATGCCGGGGTCGAGACGTACCGCCGCTCTGAACTCCTCCTCGGCCTGTGGGTACGCGCCCATGGTGTAGGCGTCCACCCCACGCAGCCAGGCAAGGTCGGCCGGGGCCTGCGTGCCCGGCGTGCCGATGTCCATCAGGTCCCCCACAAACCGTGCCCCCAGAATGTCCCGCCCGCACAGCATGCCCAGCTCGGCGCCCCTAATCACCGTGCCGGGGACGGGAATTGACCACACCAGAGACGCATCGTACCTGCACAGGGAGTGATCGGTTAAGTGCGTAACCGGCGCTTCGGCGGCAGTGACCGAGGGTGAGGGGGCGGCCCGGCCCGGCGGGCTGTGAGGGCAGAACGAAGCCCCCGGTCACGGGGGAACAACCGGGGGCTTCGCGTCTGCGGGGGCTCCGAAAAGCCGCACATTGAGAACGTAAGACCTGTACGGCCCCTCGGTCAAGCCGAGTTGGGGAGGCTGCGGGGCTTTTTCCTACTGACCGGTACGACAGGCGTCACGCTTCACTGTCCGTGATGATTCGACTCGTCACCGCTGTCGGGTGAGGGCCATCCAGCCACATGTACCCCGTGGGAATCCGCCGTATCACCGCATCCGCGAAGGGATATGAGGGATCGTCGGCGAAATGACGGTGCTCCGCGACGGTCCAGCCGTCCCAGAAGTCCGAGAGTCCGGGGCCGTCGCGCCGTCGGCCCTGCTCCCAGGACGCCTCGCTCTCCCCCTCGATCCACAGCAGAGCCGCGAGAAACGGGCGCACAGCGTTGCGGCCGGCCCCCACGCCCTCGATCAGGGCCACGGGGGCGGGGTCCAGTGTCCTCGGCGGCCCGAAGCGCCGGGCCGTCCAGTCGTACGGGGCGTATCGCGCGGGCTCTCCCCGTGAGAGCGGATCCAGGACCTGAGCCCGGAGTCTGTCCGTCCAGGCGAAGAGCTCCTCGTGCGTGGCCAGGTCGTCCAGGCGCAGCACGGGAGCGTCGCCGAGCGCCACGGCCAGGCGGTCGGCGAAGGTGCTCTTGCCGGACCCCGCGTGCCCGTCGACGGCGATCAGCCGCACCGGCCCGCAGGAAGGGGGCAGGGAGCGCAGCCGGCGAGCGCGGTCCGCCAGGTCGTTCATGCCCCCACCCTACGAGAGCCCGCGGAGCCTCTGGTGGCACCGCCCAGGTCACGCCAGTGGACCAGACCAATATTGCTGACGCGGCACGGGGCGAATCACTGGCCGGATCCGTCCCCGACCCGCAATAGTTGGCGCACCGATCGGCACCCGCAGCCCCAATCCGCTCAACGACCGGGGGTCTCGCCCATGACCAGACCGACATCACGCAGGACCGTGCTCACCGCCGCGCTCGCGGCAGCGGCAGGGGCAGGCACCGAGGCCTCCGCCGGCCCCGCGAGCGCCGCCCCCTCCCGCACCTCCCCATCACCGGCGGCAGCCTCGCTCGTGGACAACCGCTTCTGGACGACGTACACCGACTGGCGCTGCGGCACATCGACCGGCACCCGCGCGGTCGCCGGACGCCGGCCGGGCCTGGAGATCTCCGCTCCCGCCGGGAGCACCGACTACACCGACCCGCACACCGGCACGACCAGCACCTGGGAGTACGCGACCTGGACCTCGCCGGTCCACCGCTCCGCCGTCCCCGCCACCGAGGTGATCGCCTCCTGGAACGCCCACACCCCGCAGGGCACCTGGATCCAGGTCGAGCTGCGCGGCAGCTACTCCGACGGGACCGACACGCCCTGGTACGTGATGGGCCGCTGGGCAGCGGGTGACGAGGACATCCGCCGCACCTCCGTGGACGACCAGACCGACGGCAGGAGCTCGGTCTGGACCGACACCTTCTCCGTGGACGACACGGCGAGCGGGCTGAGGCTGGCCTCCTACCGCCTGCGGCTCACCCTTCACCGCACCCCCGGCACCCGGCTCACGCCCACGGTCCACCGGGTCGGTGCCATGGCCTCGGACATCCCGGACCGCTTCACCGTCCCCGCCACGGAACCCGGCACCGCCCGGGAACTGGCGGTGCCCCGCTACTCGCAGAACGTCCACGTGGGGGAGTACCCGGAGTACGACAACGGCGGCGAGGCCTGGTGCAGCCCCACCTCCTCGCAGATGATCATCGAGTACTGGGGCCGCAAGCCCACCCCGGAGGACCTGTCCTGGGTCAAACCCGGCCTCGCCGACCCGCAGGTCTGCCATGCGGCCCGCCACACCTTCGACTACCAGTACGAGGGGTGCGGCAACTGGCCCTTCAACGCGGCCTACGCCGCGACGTACAAGGACATGAGCGCCGTGGTCACCCGTCTCGGATCGCTGACCGATCTGGAGAAGCTGATCGCCGCGGGCATCCCGGTCATAACGTCACAGTCGTTCCTCAAGGGCGAGCTGACCGGCGCGGGTTACGGGACATCGGGCCACCTGATGACGGTCATCGGCTTCACGGCCGACGGCGACGTGATCGCCAACGATCCCGCGTCGCCGTCCAACGACGCGGTGCGCCGTGTCTACCGGCGGCGCGAGTGGGAGAACATCTGGCTCCGTACGAAGCGCTACGACGCGAACGGTGCGGTCAGGAGCGGCACGGGAGGGGTCTGCTACGTGTACTGGCCGGCTGTGCCCACGGCGGGCCAGCGCCGTGTCCTCCGCCCGCTCGGGCTGACCTGAGCGAGCAGTGACCTCACGGCCGCCTCGACCACCTGACGGCAGCGCTTTTGACCGTCCGGGGTGAGGCGGCCGTGTAAATCCTGCGGGTGTACCCCTGGAGACTCTCCTGCTCACAGGCTGTAGATGGTCGAGGTCGATCAAGCCGTGAACTCGATCGTCGGCCGCTTCGCACCGTCGGCCATCCTGGGACCGGCGAACGGGAGCGCATGACGAAGAGGGGGCGGGGAAGTTGCCCGCGATCGAAGGCTCCGTGCGCGGTGTGCGAGAAATCATGTGACGCTGGAGGGGCTGGGTTCCAGCGGACCTCGAAGGTTCAGGAAGATGCGCGCAAGGCAACTCGGGCTCGTGGATCTGTCGCATCTCCCCACTCATGTATCAGCCCTCTTCGAGGAGGAGAGAACTTATGCATGTCACCCACATCCGTCGCACGATGGCTGCCGCAGCAGCGGCCGCGGTACTTCCCGTCGCCATCGGGATCGCCGCACCGACCGCGTCCGCGGACACCGGTACGCAGCCGTTCGGACCGGGCTGTTCCTCCCTTCCGCAGGAAGGCAAGGGAAGCCTCAGTGACATGGCGAGCACCCCGGTGGCAACCGCGGCCGCCAACAACCCGGAGCTGAAGACGCTCGCCGCAGCCGTCGAAGCCGCCGACCTGGGCGACACACTGAACAACACCAAGGGCATCACGGTGTTCGCTCCGACCAATGCGGCGTTCGAGAAGATCCCGAAGGCAGACCTGGACGCGCTGCTCGCCAACAAGGCTCAGCTGGCGAAGGTCCTCAAGTATCACGTCGTGGGCCAGGAGGTCACCCAGAAGGATCTTGCGAAGGGAGACTTCACGACCCTGGAGGGCAGCAAACTCACCACTTCGGGATCCGGTGAGTCTTTCACCGTGAACGACTCCGCGAAGATCGTCTGCGGTGGCATCCCCACTGCCAACGCCACCGTGGAACTCATCGACACCGTCCTGATGCCCAAGTAAGCACGGGCGACAAGAGGGGTTCGTCACCACTGAGTTACGCGGGGTGTCCCTGCTGATGCGCAGGACGGCATGGCTGTCGATGTTCTTGTAGGCAGAGCGCCGGTGGTCGGAACGGGACCGGTCCACATCGTCGGCCGTGCCGGTGCTCTTCATCGCCCTCGGCGCGGAGCGGCCGGTGACGAACGCCTCTCGGCGGCGGACAGTCTCCGCGTCGCAGCAGCCCCGGCCGCTGCCGCACAGCAAGGCCCCCGTGACCCCGCCGGGGCAGGATCAGTGGGCAGCGGAGCCGCGTGCGGTGGCCGCCGAGACGTCCGTGTGGATGGCGAAGACCCGGTCCAGACCGACGATGCCGAGGATGCGGGCGGTGTTGGCGGGGACCGCGGCCAGAGCGATGTCGCCGCCTTGTTCGCCGGCCAGGTTCCGGGCCGTCAGCAGAGCGCTGATCCCGCTGGAGTCACAGAACTCCAGGGCGGCCAGATCCAGGACCAGTAGTCGTCCCGCAGCCAGGGTGAGACCCTCCACAGCCCTGCGGAGTTCGGGCGCCGTCTCATGATCGAGGTCGCCGGCGATCTGGAGTACGGGGCCGGTGGTGGCCTCTCGGACGGTGATCTTCAGTGGTCTCATGTCAAGTTTTCGGTCGCGGTGGCGGGAAGCGGGGCGGGCACGCCGAGGGCGAGCAGCGCGGTGTCGTCGTCGAGTCCGTCGCCGAACCCCGCGAGCAGCCCGGTCAGGGCGGTGATCAGCGCCTTGGGCCCGGCGGAAGGCCGGCCGGTGATGAAGGCGCGCAGGGCGTCCTCGCCGTACAGCTCGCGGCCGGGCCCCGTGCGGGCCTCGGTCAGGCCGTCGGTGTAGAGGAGGAGGGTGTCGCCCGGCAGCAGCCGGGCATGGACGGCGGTGAACTGTGCCTGGGGCAGGACGCCGATGAGCATTCCCCCCGGGGTGGGCAGGTAGTCGGCGGTGCCGTCCGCGCGCTGGATCAGTGCCGAGGGGTGTCCGCCGGAGGCCAGGTGCACGCTGACCTGCCCGTCGTCGGGTTCCAGGACACCGAATACGGCGGTGCAGTAGCGGGCGTCGCCACTGGTGTACCGGTCGTGCAGCACCGTGTTCAACGTGGTCAGCACGGTGACCGGGTCGGCGTCGTGCAAGGCGGCGGCGCGCAGGGTGTAGCGGGTCAGGGAGGTGACGGCGGCGGCCTGGGGGCCCTTTCCGCACACGTCGCCGAGGAAGAACGCCCACCGGCCGGCGCCCAGGGGGAACAGGTCGTAGAAGTCTCCGCCCAGCAGATCCGGGGAAGCGGTGTGGTAGTAGGAGGCGGCCTCCAGCCCCGGAACCGTGGGGAGCTCGGCGGGCAGCAGGCTCTGCTGAAGGACGGCGAGCGCCTCCTGGAGCCGCTCACGGTCGGCCTCGGCCTGTCGGCGTGCCTCCTCGGCCGCCCGGCGGCCGCGCAGCAGCTCGTCCTCGTAGGCGCGGCGGTCCCGGGCGTCGAAGACGGTGGTGCGGATCAGCAGCGGCTCGCCGTCCTTGCTGGTCTTCACCTTCGAGGTGACCAGCACCGGAATCCGTTGACCGGCGGCGGCCTTGATGTCCAGGGCGATGCCGCTGACCTCGCCCTTCATCTGCAACAGCGGCGCGAAGTGCGTCTCGTGGTACAGCTTGCCGCCCACGGTCAGCAGATCGGCGAAGCGCATGCGCCCCACCACCCGGGACCGATCCAGGCCCAGCCAGTCCAGCAACGTGGTGTTGATCTTCGCGATGGTGCCGTCCATCAGTGTCGACAGATACCCGCACGGCGCCTGCTCGTACAGCTCCTCGGCACTGTCCTCCAGCAGTGATGTGAACACCGCGTCCGTGGCGTCCACGTCCTGCCCCTCACCCGGCTCCGGCGCCTGGTCGGTACGGCACATCACCGAAGGGCTCCGACGAAGTCGGTGATCGCCCCGGTGGTGGCCTGCGGTGCGCTCAGCTGCGGGCAGTGCCCCGTCGCATCGAGGGTGACCAGCCGGCTGCCCGGGATCGCGTCGCGGACGTACGCGCCGACCTCACGGGGGGCGATCACGTCCTGCCTGCATTCCAGGATCAGCGTCGGCACCGTGATCGTGCTGAGGTCCTCACGGCTGTCGGACAGGAAGGTCGTGCGGGCGAAGACCCGGGCCATGTCCGGATCGGTCGCGCAGAACGAGGCGGTCAGCTCCTGGCCGAGTTCCGGCCGGTCCGCGTTGCCCATGATGACCGGAGCCATCGCCGCCGACCAGCCCAGATAGTTCGACTCCAGCGACTCCAGCAGCTCGTCGATGTCCTCGGCGCTGAACCCGCCCCGGTAGCCGTCCTCGTCGATGTAGCGGGGTGAGGGCGCGACCATGACCAGACGGGAGATGCGCTGCGGCGCCTTCGCCGCCGCGAGCACCCCGACCATCGCGCTGACGGAATGCCCCACGAACGTCACGTCCCGCAGGTCCAGTTCCTCGCAGACGTCCAGCGCATCCTGCGCGTAGCCCTCCAGCGAGCTGTAGCGCCGCTCGTCCCAGGCCGAAGGGTCCGCCCGGCCCGAGCCCACGTAGTCGAAGAGCACCACGCTGTAGTGCTCGGCCAGGGCGGGAGCCACCAGACGCCACATGTTCTGATCACAGCCGAACCCGTGCGCCAGCAGGAGCACAGGCCCGTCCGGGCGGCCGGTGACGGTGATGTTGTTCCTGCGACGGATATCCATACCCGCCAGTTTCGCACTGCCCTTCCCACGCGAAGCAGGGGCCCGGCGCACCGCGGATCTCCCGGCGCCGGCGGAAGGGTGGCCGGTGCCGCGGCCGCGTGTCCTCACCCGACGGACACCGGTCAGGCACGGCCGGGGTGGAGCGTGATGTCGCCGGTGAGTCCGGTGACGGTCCGGGGAGCGGCTCCGGGGACGCCCAGCTGCCGGCGAGCCCGGTGCACGGCGGTGAGGTGGCCACCATCAGGCTGCCCCCAGACGACGGTGATGTAGCTTCGCACGCGGCGGTCTCCGCGTGCGGCACGGGCCCGGCGCGTGTCAACGTCGCTCCTTCCTGGTGGCGTGTCCCGGTCGTCAGGTTCAACGAGCGCACCGCGATTTCGAACACGCGTCTTTCGGCCGAGTTTCGAATCCCGGTTCCGCGCGGTTGTCGAAAGATGTCGGATGCATGGGCCCTTGCGCCGCAAGAGGCGTTCCACGAGTGGGTGTTGGCCGAATCGCCGTCCGTCGGAATGTACGGGCCGAATGGTCCGGCCCGCGGGCCCGGGCCGGGAGAGTGCCACCGGGGCGGTGTGAAGAGGTGAGGCCCGGCGTATTGCGCTGCCGGGACGGCAGGCACACTCTGCGTGTTGTATTTCTTTCAGCAGAGGATGGCCGCGCACATGATCACGCTCACCAAGGAAGACGGACCGGCAGACCTGGACGGAGTCACTCATCTGTCCATCGGCGTGTCCTGGGACCCCACGGCCGGCACGAGCGGAGGGGTCATGGGCATGCTGCGCCGCAAGACCGGCACAGACCTCGACCTGATCGCCATCGCGGTGCAGGGCGCCGACCCGGTCCGTCTGGCGGGCCTGGACTCGCTGGACCCCATGGGCAACGGCTCCCTGGTGCACAGCGGTGACAACCAGACAGGGCGCGGCGACGGCGACGACGAGACCGTCACGGTCGAATTCGCGCGCATCCCGGCCAACATCACGTCCATCGTCTTCGTCGCCGCCGCCTTCAAGAAGGGGAGTTCCTTCCAGAAGGCCCGCAACATCAGCTTCAAGGTCTACGACGCGACAGGCGGCAGCGCCCAGCAGGTGGCCGACATCTGGCCCAGCCTGCTGACCCAGGAGAACGGCTGCGCGGTCGCGAAGGCCGTGCGGGTCGGCGGTGCCTGGAAACTCGAAGTGATCAATTCGGCGGGGAAGATCAAGCAGGGCGACGAGCACGCGCTGATGCGCTTCGCAATCAGCAAGTAGGGCTCTCGCGCGGACCGTCCCCCGACGGAGCCGATGTGCCCCCGGGGCGGAAAGCCTTCTGCCGGCCGGAGATCCCGTGAAGGGACGTCCGGCCGGGCAGGCGTGTCAGGTCAGAACGGGAAGAGAATCCAGTCCGCGAACAAGACGGGTGCGCCGCCATTCCAACCGCTCGGCCGGTACGGCGAGCCGGATGCCGGGGAAGCGGGTCAGGATCGCGCGTAGGGCGATGTGGGCCTCGGCCTTCGCCAGGGGAGCACCGACGCAGCGGTGGATGCCGTGGCCGAAGCTGAGATGACCGGTGGCGTCCCGGTCCAGGTCGAGCTGGTCGGGAGCCGGGAAGCGTCCCGGGTCGCGGTTGGCCGCACCGAGGGCGACGAGTACGGGGACGCCCGCGGGGATCTCGGTCCCGCCCAGGGTGACGGCTTCCGTGGTGAACCGGAAGGTGGAGGTGCTGACCGGTGCGTCGAAGCGGAGCAGCTCGTCCAGTGCGTGCGGGAGGGCGTCCGGGTCGCTGCGCAGGCGTTCCGCCGAGGCGGGGTGGAGCAGCAGGGCCAGGGCGGCGTTGCCCAGGAAGTGGGTGGTCGTCTCGTGCCCGGCGACGAGCAGCAACACCGCCAGGGAGACCAGCTCGTCCTCATCGAGATGGTCCTGGCCGTCGCGCGCGGCGATGAGGCGGTCCAGGAGCGAGTCGCCCGGGCGAAGGCGCTTCGCCGCGATGAGGCCGGACATGTATGCGGCGACGGCGTAGGAGGCGGCGTCGGTGCGGCCGGGCTCTCCGGCGGCGAACAGCTCGGCGGACCATTGCTGGACCTGCGGCCGGTCGCTCGCGGGCACGCCGAGCAGCTCGCAGATCACCATGACCGGAAGAGGGACGGCGAGGCCGGCGACGAGGTCGACCGGCCCGCCGACGGGCCAGCGGTCCAGCAGTTCGTCGGTCAGCGCGCAGATGAAGGGACGGAGCCCCGCGACAGCACCGCTCGTGAAGGCACCGGTGACCAGCTTGCGGAGCCTGGTGTGCCGGGGCGGGTCGCTCGCCAGCATGGTGTGTGCGACGGCGGGGTGCAGCCGGCGTTTCGAGTCCTTGCCGGCGAAGAAGGCGGCGGTGTCCTTGGAGAGCCGCGCGTCGCCGAGAGCCTGCCGGGCCTCCTCGTAGCCCGTGACCAGGTAGCTGTGGCGTCCGCCTGACCCGGACGCCACAGCCCGCACGGGGCATTCGGAGCGCATGGCCGCGTACGCGGGGTAAGGGTCGCGGGCTGACCGGGCGTCCGTGCCGGTGTTGTTCAAGGTGTCGGGCTCCAACCGGGTGCGGCAGACCGTCGTCCCCTTCGTGGGAGCTGAGTCCGTGCGTGCGGGTCAGCGCCGCACTCTGACACGCAGAGCCTCGACGGACCACTCGATCACCGGCGTCAGGCTCTCCGGGGCCGGCCAGCGGTTGATCACTGCCAGGAGCTGAGAGTACCGCTCCCTGCGGGTATCGCCGAGGCCTTCCAGCCGGGTCAGCAGACGGCGGCGGAGTTCGACGTCGTCGGGGCGGCCCAGGACACGGGCGTAGTGGCCGGTGAGCGCCGCGACGACGGGATCGGCCCGGGGCGAGGCCGGTTCGATGCCGGCCGTCAGGGCCGGGCCGACCTGGTCTCGGACCGTTCCGACCAGGTCGCGGTGCGGCCCCGTGGTGCCGCCGGAGGCGCGCTCGGCCGCGTGGTCCTCGATCATCCGCCGCAGGCCGGCGCGGAATTCGGGGTCCTGGGACAGTACGGCCAACTCCGTCCACGCCTGGACCTGTTCGTCGTCCGGGTCGTCGGGCAGTTCGGGAGTCATCGAGCGCATGGCCGCCGCGAATACGGGACCGGCGCCGGGACCACCGAACACCGAGCCCAGGAAATCGTCGATCAGGGACCGGCGTTCGCGCTCGGAGAGCTGGGCGAGCTTGTGCATGAGATCCGTCTCCTCAGGGGTCGACCCGCGTGTGGCCACAGCCGTCAGCACCGCGCGCCTCTGGCGCAGCGTGCGGATCTGTACGGCCAGTGCTTCGGCGTGCGCCTCGGCGACCTCGGGGAGCGAGACCTCCCGGTCCACGACCTTCCGGATCGTGGGAAGGTCCAGTCCCAGGTCGCGCAGGGTCCGTACGAGGTCCAGGCGTGCGACGGCGTCGGTGGCGTAGAGGCGGTAGCCGGCGGGGCTGCGGTCGGCCGGCGTCACGATCCCGCGATCGGAGTAGAACCGGATGGTCCTGACCGCGAGGCCGGTCCGCCTGGCCAGCTCGCCGATCGGGTGGAGCGTGTCGTCGTCCATGTCCCCACCTTCTTGTCTCCCCCTGGTGGAGACTCAAGCCCAGGATGCTTCGGCACCACGACTTCCCGCCACCCGGTCCGATCAGAGGGCGACGAGGGTCGCCTCCGTGGCTTTGACGCTGGTCCAGACGGAACTCCCCTCGGCGAGGCCGAGTTCGGCGAAGGCCTGAGGAGTGATCTCGGCGACGAGGTCGGGCACCTGGTCCGAGGTGATCAGGACCCGAAGCCGGCTGCCGCTGACGGTGATCTCCCGTACGGTGCCCGACCAGACGTTGCGGGGGCTGCCGGCCGGCTTGTCCCTGTGCACGGCGACGGCCTCGGGAGCGATGATCGCGAGGGAGTCCGTGCCCGGCGGGAGGGGGTCCGCGGCCACGAGCAGGCCGCCGTCGGTGAGCCGGACGCCGGCGTCGGTAGCGGTGCCCGGCCAGGCGTTGCGGCCCAGCATCCGGGCGACCCAGGGGGAGCGCGGGTGGCGGGTGACCTCGGTGGGCGGGGCGTCCTGAAGCGTCCGTCCGTCGTCGAGGACGAGGACCCGGTCGGCGAGCGCCACGGCTTCGACGGGGTCGTGGGTGACCATGAGGCATACGCCGCCGAAGCCGTCGAGATGGCGGCGGAGGGTGTGCCGGACGTGCGCGCGGGTGGTCTGGTCGAGGGCGGCCAGCGGTTCGTCGAGCAGAAGCAGCCGGGGCCGGGCGGCCAACGCCCGGGCGAGCGCGACACGCTGGGCCTGGCCTCCGGAGATCTGCCCCGGCCTGCGGTGCGCGAGGTGCCCCACGCCCAGGCGGTCCAGCCACACCTGCGCACTGCGGCGGGCCTCGGCGCGCGGGACACCTCGGGCGCGGAGCCCGTAGGCGGTGTTGGCCGACGCGCTCATGTGGGGGAAGAGGGCCCCGTCCTGGGGCACCCAGGCCACGCCCCTGCGGTGCGGGGGGAGCGCGGTGACGTCGGTGTCGCCGAGCCGGAGCTCTGCGTGGGCGCGCGGGGTGAGGCCGAGGAGCGCGCGTAGCAGAGTGGTCTTGCCGGCACCGTTGGGCCCGACGACGGCGATGGTGGTCCCGGCATCCGCGTCCAGGGTCAGGTCGTTGAATCCCGTGACGGTGGCATGGAGTGCCCAGCCTGTTCCTGTGTCAACCGCGTCGGGCGTGACGTCCGAGGCGGCGCGCGTGGCCGTCCGCGGGGTCGGGCCGGGGTCGTCCGCCGGGGCGCGTGACCGGGCGGCGCCCGGGGTGCCGGTCCATCGTCCGCGCAGTGCGACGAGTACGGCCATGGCGATGACCAGCAGGAGAAGCGAGACCGAGGTCGCGGCTTCCGGGCTGTCCTGGAGGAGCAGGTAGACCTGGAGCGGGAGGGTCTGCGTCGTGCCGGGGAGGTTTCCGGCGAAGGTGATGGTCGCGCCGAACTCGCCGAGGGCCCGCGCCCAGGTCAGCGCCGCGCCCGCGGCGAGACCGGGGGCGACCATGGGCAGGGTGACGGTGAAGAACACCCGTACGGGTGAGGCTCCCAGGGAGGCCGCGGTCTCCTCGTAGCGTGGGCGCAGTCCGCCCAGCGCTCCTTCCAGGCTGATGACCAGGAACGGCATGGCGACGAAGGTCGCGGCCAGGACGGCGCCGGAGGTGTGGAACGGCAGCGTGAGCCCGAAGGTGTCCTCCAGCCACGGGCCGAGGAGGCCCCGGCGGCCGAAGGCCAGCAGGAGGGCGACGCCGCCGACAGTCGGAGGCAGGACCATCGGCAGGAGCACGAGAGAGCGGACGAACGCCTTGCCGGGGAAGTCGACACGGGCCAGAAGCCAGGCCAGGGGCACCCCGAGGACGAGGGAGAGCCCCAGGGCCCACGCCGAGACGATCAGGGAGAGCTTCAGTGCCTGGGTCGTCCCGGGGCTGGTGAGGTGAGCGCCCAGGTCGGACCAGGACGTACGGGCGATGATTCCCAGCAGAGGCAGGAGCAGGAAGGCGATGGCCAGCAGCGCGGGGATCGCCAGGGCGATCGGCGCGCGGGGGCCGGTGGCACGGCGGCGAAGGCGTCTCATGAGGATCCCTGATGCTGAGTGCCGTGCGGGCGTCCCGTCCCGCGGGCGGGACGTCCGCACAGGGCGGATGCCTGCTACGGCTTCTGGAAGCCGGCGTCGGCGAGGATCTTCTGGGCCTCGGGGGTGGACAGCCATGCCACGAACGCGGTCGCGGCCTCGCCGTTCCCGGAGGTCTTCAGGGTCGCCGCCGGGTAGGAGGCTACGGCGTTCTGCGCGTCCGGGATGTCGATCGCGTCGATCTTGCCTGTCGCGGTGGCGGCGTCCGTCCTGTAGACGAGGCCTGCGTCCGCCTCGCCGAGTTCGACCTTGCTGAGGACGGCGCGGACGTTGGGCTCCTGGGAGACCGGCTTGACGTCGATCTTCTGGGCGTCCAGGATCTGCCGGCTGTAGCGCCCGACCGGCACCTCGGGCGCCGCCAGGACGACCTTCAGACCGGGGTCGGCGAGGTCCTTCAGGTTCTCGACCTTCTCCGGGTTGCCCTTCTCCGTGGCGATCACCAGACGGTTCTTCGCGATGACGGTCGGCGACCCGGTCTCGGACTTCAGCCCGTCCATCGTCCTCGTGTCCGCCGTCACCAGCGCGTCGGCGGGTGCGCCCTGCTCGACCTGTGCGGCAAGCTCCTGCGAGCCGGCGAACGAGAAGGTCACCTTCGTCCCGGGGTGCTTCTTCTCGTAAGCCGCACCGGCCGTCTTGAAGACATCGGTGAGCGAGGAGGCGGCCAGAACAGTCAGATCGGCCTCGGGCTCCCCGGATACCGACGCCTTGTCACCCGAGCCCTTCTTGTCGTCGCTGCCACAGGCGGCCAGCGGAACGAGAAGAGCCGCGGTGAGGACCGCGGCCGCGGTACGCCGCCGGGTGAAGGTGAGAGACATGAGGCTGGGGCTCCTTGGGGACGCGGCCGGCTTGTGCCGCCCGGGCGGGTGTCGGAGGCCGCGCCGAGCGGGACGATCCCCAGTTAGGGGCTGCATGTGCGACAGATTAATGGAGCGTTGCTCGTATTTACAAAGCTTAATACGAATCTCCATGGCACATGCGCCCGAGCATGGAGGATGGTCCGAATCCGATGGGGCGGGGCGGTCTAGGTCGGCTGTCAGGAGGTGCGCACCCATGTGCGATCCGTCGAATCGACCTGGAGGCGGCTCCGCGGTCCCGCTGACCCGGCATACGCGGGTGCTGCTCGTGCCCCCAGAGCGGTTACCAGGTGACGGGCAGGGCGTGGAGGCCGTAGATGACGGCGTCGTACTTGAAGGGCACGGCGTCGAGGCCGTCGACGGTGCGGAGGGTGGGGATGCGGCGGAAGAGGGTGGGATAGATGACCTGGAGCTCCATGCGGGCCAGCGGCTGGCCCACGCAGTGATGGGCGCCGGCCCCGAACGCCTGGTGGTGACGGGCGTTGCGGGTGAGGTCGAGACGGTCGGGGTCGGGGAAGACCGCGGGGTCGCGGTTGGCGAGTTCGCCGAGGAGGATGACGCCCTCTCCCTCGCGGATGGTGCGGCCGGCGATCTCGATGTCCTCCAGGGCGGTACGCCGGCGGCCGAGGTGGACGATGGAGAGGTAGCGCAGGAGTTCCTCGACGGCGTCGCGGACGACGGCGGGGTCGTCCGTATCGCGGATCAGGGCTAGCTGCTCGGGGTGCTGGAGGAGCAGAAGCGTACCCAGGCTGATCATGTTCGCGGTGGTCTCGTGTCCGCCGAGAAGGAGGAGTACGCCCATCGTGGCGGCCTCCCGGCGGGTGAGTTCGCCGTTCTCGATCTGTGTGCAGAGGCTGGAGAGCAGGTCGTCGCCGGGCTCGGTGAGCTTGCGGCCGACGAGCTCGTCGAGGTAGCCGGCGAGGTTGGTGTGGGCCGTGCGCCGTTCCTCGGGGGAGGCGACGGCGGAGACGATGACCTTGCTGTTCGTCTGGAAGAACTCGTGGTCCTGGTAGGGGACGCCGAGCATTTCGGAGATGACCAGGGAGGGGATGGGCAGGGCGAGCGCCTGGACGAGGTCGGCCGTGCCGGGGCCCTCCAGCATGGCGTCGATGAAGTCGTCGGCCATCTTCTGCACGCGGGGACGCATCGCCTCGATGCGCTTGATGGTGAAGGCGCCACTGATCATGCGGCGCAGCCGGGCGTGCTCGGGGTCGTCCATGCCGACGAAGCTCAGATCGGTGCTGCCGGCGTGGGCGTGCGCGGGATCCACGGGGCTGGGGAAGCCCGGCCGGGTGAACTCCACGCTCAGGCGCGCGTCGGACAGCAAAGCCTTCTGCTCGGCGTGGCCCGTCACGGCCCAGGGGGTGCTGCCGCCCCATGAGCGGACCCGGGTGAGGGGGCCGTAACCGGACAGCGCCCGCATCCCGGGCGAGGGGGCGAAGGGGCATTCCGAGGAACGCGGCCTGGGGAAGTCGGGGATGCCGTCGGCGTTCGCCTCAGGAGTGCCGGAAGTAGCGGGCGTGCTGGTCATGGTCTTCTCCGGTGGGGTGGGCCGCCTCCCGCCGCAGCAGGAGTGGGAGTCGTGGGAGGCGTACGCGGATCAGTCGGTAGGGGGCGACGCAAGCGTGCGGCCGTCGGAGGGGCCGGGCGGGCCGGACGTCAGGCCGTGGTTCCGGTCACCGTGGGGCGGTGGCGGACTCGGGCCGGGCGGCTGGGGCGTACCTGTCGAGCAGCAGCCGGCGGTGCAGCCGGGCCTGTTTCGGCATGTTCCAGCCGAGGACCGCGACGGGGCCGTCGTCGTCGAGGTACAGGGCGACGAACCGGCCCTGTTCCGTGTCCCCTTCGACGATCTGCACGGTGGCGGCCGGTGCGGGAAGTCCGTACACCTGGATCTTCACGCCGAGCTGATCGGTCCAGAAGTAGGGGACGGGGCTGTACGGGCGGTCCTCGCCCAGGATGTTGGCCGCGACGGACATCGCGTGCTCGGCGGCGTTCGTGCGGTTCTCCAGCCGCAGGGACCGGCCGAGGGCCTCGTGGTGGAAGCGGGCCACGTCACCGGCGGCGTAGACGCCGTCGGCGGCGCGGCAGCGGGAGTCGCACACCACGCCGTCGTCCAGGACCAGCCCGCTGCCGGCCAGCCAGTCGGTGGCGGGGGTGCTGCCGACCGCCGAGACGACGAGATCGGCGGGGATCGTTTCGCCGCCGACCAGGCGGACGCCGGTGACGCGTCCGCCGGCCGTCGTCAGTCCGTCCACCGGTGCGTGGGGCCGGAGCCGCACCCCGTGCCCGGTGTGCAGCGCGGCGAGCAGTTCGGCGGCGCCGGGGCCCAACTGCGCCCGCATCGGCGCCGCCTGCGGTCCGGTGAGCGTCACGTCGGTACCCATGAGGCGGACCGTGGCGGCGATCTCGGCGCCGAGTACCCCGTCACCGACGACCACGACCCGTCGGGCCTCCAGCAGTTCCCTTCGCAGCGCTGCGGCGTCGTCGAGGGTTCGGAGCACATGGACACCCGGCCCCGACAGACCCGGCAGCCTGCGCGCGTGCAGTCCGGTCGCCAGCACGACGGCGTCCGCCTCCAGCTCGGCTCCGCCCGCCGTGCGCACGGTACGGGTCGCGGCATCGAGGGCCGTAGCGCGTTCACCGAGGACGAACTCGGCGCCCAGGGAATCCAGTACGTCACGGGTGCGCAGGTGGGTGCGCTCGGCATCCCACGTCCCGGCGAGTACCTGCTTGGACAGCGGCGGACGGTCGTACGGCGCGCCGGTCTCCTCGCCGAGCAGCGTGATCCGCTCGCGGTAGCCCTTGCGGCGCAAGGTCTCCACGACGGCGAGACCTGCGGCGCCGGCACCGACGACGAGCACACCCGACGGTGTGTTCACAGGTCCTCACCGAGGTGGATGGCGGCGGCGGGGCAGACGCTGGCGGACTCGCGGACCACCTCGTGCCAGTCGGCGGGGGGTGCGGCGTCGAGGAGGACGACGATGCCGTCCTCGTCACGCTGGTCGAACACCTCCGGGGCGATCAGTACGCACTGCCCGGCGCCGCAGCACTTCTCCTCGTCCACAGTGATCTTCATGCTCTCTCCCTTGTCGGACGGGGCCTCGTCGGCCCCGGGTCGGTTCAGCGGCGGGTGGTCGGCGCGGCGAGCAGTCCCGCCAGCGCGTCCTCCAGCGCGTCGGCGGTGCGTTCCCAGGACGAGCCGGGCCGGACCGGGCCCTCGGCCAGGGAGCGTTCCCGCTCCGCGCAGGTATGGGTGATGAGATGACGGGCCATCTCGGCGCGCGCCGGGCGGATCTCGGGGGGCACGATGTCGTGCAGGCACGCGCCCAGTCCCTGGAGGGTGCGGCGCAGGCTGTCACGGGTGAGGGACTCGTCCGCCACCAGCGTCCGCATCAGCGGGTCCGTCATCACCTGCGCGGCGAACCGTGCGTGCCATGAGGGGACTCCGAGAGCGGCATGGTGGTCGGTCACCGGGCGCACCAGGCAACGCACCCAGTCCCGCAGGTCGGTGCTGTCGCCCGCGGCCTCCACATGGCGCGCGCGGATCGCGTCGACATCCGTGCCGTGCTTGGCCATGATGGCCCGTACGAGGGTCGCCCTGCTGCCGAAGTGGTAGCTGACGACGGTGTTGTTGCCCTGACCGGCCGCCTCGCCGATCTGGCGGTTGGAGACGTTCGACAGCCCGTGCTCGGCGTAGAGGCGTTCGGCCGCTGTCATGATGGCCTCGCGTGTACCGGCGCCGCGGCCGGAGCGAGGCTCGGTTCTGTTCACCATGTCACCGGCACCTCGCGCAGCGGACTCGTGAGCATGCCTTCATGGCGTCGCAGAGCCGCTGGGTCCACGGCGAGCCTGAGCTGCGGAAGACGGCGCAGCAGCACCCCGAGAACGGCCTGCAGCTCGGTGCGGGCCAGTGGCTGGCCGAGGCACGAGTGCGGTCCGGCGCCGAACGTGAGATGGGGGTTGGGGCTGCGTCCCAGGTCCATCACATCGGGGTTCTCCCAGGCCTGTTCGTCCCGGTTGGCCGCCGCCATGCTGCACACGACCGTAGTACCGCGCCGCACGGTGCCGCCGGAGAATTCGATGTCCTCGTGGGCGTAGCGCAGCATCCCGAAGCCGCTGCCGTTCGGGTCGAAGCGCAGGAGCTCCTCCACCGCGGAACGGATCAGCGACCGGTCGTCGACCAGCCGCTCCCAGCGGCCGCGGTCGGAGAGCAGGTGCGTCGTCATCATGGCGATGAACCCGGCCGTGGTCTCGTGGCCCGCCAGCAGCAGAGCCTGTCCGGTGGCCACCAGACCGGCCTCGGACATCGGCTCTCCCTCGGCGTCCGCCGCGTTCATGAGCCGGCTGAGAAGGTCGTCCCCGGGCTCGTCGCGCCTGCCGGCGACGAGTGCCGACATGTAGCCGGCGAAGTCCCCGTGGGCGGCCTCCGTCTCCTCCCGCGTGTACTTCGTCGTGTTGAGGAAGGTGTCGGACCACTTCTTGAAGCGGTCCCGGTCGCTCTCGGGCACCCCGAGCATGGTGCAGATGACGTAGACCGGCAGCGGGAGGGCCAGATGGCTCACCACGTCCGCGGGGGCGCCGTGCTCGATCATCCTGTCGACGAGCTGGTCGGTCATCTCCTCCATGCGCGGCTTGAGCGCGGCCATCCGCTTCGCGGTGAACCACCTGCCCACCATCCGGCGCCAGCGCTCATGTCCCTCGTCGTTCAGGGCCCTTGCCATCGGGCTGCTGAAGATGCCCTCCGCGTCACCGGCCGTGATGCGCGCGGCGTCGGGCCTCGCCAGGCCCTCGCGGGTGAGCCGCGGATCGGCCAGCGCCGTGCGTACGTCCTCGTAGCGTGTCAGCAGCACCGCTGCGTCGCCGCTCGGAAACGTCACGCCCGCCACCGGACACTTCTGCCGCAGTTCGGCCCATTCCCCGGGCGGTTCCAGGGCCGTCGGAGCGACGACCGGGTAGTCCAGCGGCCGGTCCTTCCGGGCTTGGCTCATGGCTGCCTCCTCGGTTCGGCGTTCTCGATCACTAGACCGCACACCTCCGTCTAATTCAATCGACTGACTTAATCGGGTGCGTGGACGGCTGGAATCGTGTGGCCGCGGGCGGCGGCTTCCCCGTGACGGGCAGCCGGCCGGCACGCGCTAAGCTGCATGCGCCTCGTGGGGGAAGTCCGGTCGAAGTCCGGCGCTGACCCGCAACGGTAGGCGGAACCCGCACACGGTTCCGTAAGCCCGATCACCCGCGGTGGCGAAGCTCCTGTCGATCGCCGTGGACTGCGAGAGGTGCTGCGCACGGCACGCCTGGCGTCCCGAGCCGCTCCTTGGATGACGTAGGCACGGCCCGAGGCGAAAGCGAACCGCCTGTGGCCACGCCCCGCGACCGAATACCCGCCGTGCTGTCGCGCACTACCCGGTCCGGCAGCGGGCCCGCACCCCCCGGACGCGCCTCCCTGCCCCTCCTGGTGACCGGCCTGTGCGTCGCGCTCCCGCTCTCCCTCGCCTGCGGGGCGGGGATCGGTGCGTCGGGGCTCACATGGGGGGAGACGCTGCACCACCTGTGGGCGGGCCTGACCGGCGGGACCATGGCCCCCGACGAGGTCTCCTCGTACACCATCGTCTGGGAGCTCCGTTTCCCGCGCGCCGTCCTGGCCGCGGTCGTCGGGGCCGGGCTGGCGGCCGTCGGCGTAGCCGTGCAGGCCATGGTGCGCAACGCGCTAGCCGACCCGTTCGTCCTCGGTATCTCCTCGGGTGCGGCCGTCGGCGCCAACGCCGTGCTCATCTTCGGGGCGTTCGGTGCGCTCGGTGTCTGGGCGCTGTCCTCGGCGGCCTTCCTCGCCGCGCTCCTCGCCATGGTGCTGGTGTACACGATCGCCCGGACCGCCCGGGGCCTGACACCGCTGCGCCTCGTGCTGACCGGCACCGCGATGTACTACGGCTTCTCGGCCGTGACCACCTTCATGGTGTTCGCCGCCGAGCGAGGCGAAGCGGCACGGTCCGCCATGATGTGGCTGCTCGGCAGCCTGGGCGGGGCCAACTGGTCGTCCGTGCCGATCGCCGCCTGCGCGGTGGCCGGCGGGCTCGCCCACCTCGGCTGGTCGGCACGGCGTCTGAACGCCCTCGCCATGGGCGACGAGACCGCTGCCGCGCTGGGCGTGGACGCCGGCCGCCTGCGCAGGGAACTCTTCCTCGTCTCCGCCGCCGTCACCGGGGCGGTCGTCGCGGTCAGCGGGGCGATCGGCTTCGTGGGCCTGATGGTCCCGCACGCCGCACGGATGCTGGTCGGCGCGGACCACCGCCGTCTGCTGGCCGTCGCGCCCCTGGCCGGCGCCGTCCTGCTGATCTGGGTGGACATCCTCTCGCGCGTCGTGCTCGCGCCCGCCGAACTGCCGGTGGGCGTGCTGACCGCGGCCGTCGGCGTGCCGTGCTTCGTCCTGCTCATGCGCCGCCGCACCTACACCTTCGGAGGCGTGTGATGCGGGTCGAGATCGACGCACTCACGGTCGAGATCGCCGGCGCGAGGCTGGTGGAGGACGTCACGCTCCGAGCCGGCAGCGGACAGCTCGTCGGTCTCGTCGGCCCCAACGGCAGCGGAAAGTCGACCCTGTTGCGCTGCGTCTACCGGGCGCTCCGTCCCTCGTCCGGATCGGTGCGGATCGGTGGCGAGGACCTGCGGACCATGACGGCCCGTGAGGGCGCGCGCCGGCTGGCCGCCCTTCCGCAGGAAGTGGTCGCGGAGTTCGACTTCACCGTCGCCGAGACCGTGGCCATGGGCCGGCTGCCGCACCAGGGGCCGATGGCCCGCACCACCGACGAGGACCGCCGCACGTGCGAGGCCGCGCTGGTCGGCGTAGGGGCGGGCCACCTGGCCGACCGCGGCTTCCTCACCCTCTCCGGCGGCGAGAAGCAGCGGGTCCTCATCGCCCGTGCCCTCGCCCAGCAGCCGCAGGTGCTGGTGCTCGACGAGCCCACCAACCACCTGGACATCGCCCAGCAGCTGGAGGTCCTCGCACTGGTACGCGACAGCGGCCTGACCGCGCTCACCGCCCTGCACGACCTCAACCTCGCCGCCCGCCACTGCGACATCGTCCACGTCATCGACGGCGGACGGATCGCCGCCTCCGGCCCACCTCACGACGTCCTCACGCCCGGACTGCTGGCCGAGGTCTTCGGCGTCCGCGCGCATCGCGTACCGCACCCCGAGACGGGTGCGCTCCAACTGCTGTTCGACCGGCTCCCGTCCGCATGACGCCCCCGTCCCCGCCCCAAGGAGTTCCCACCGCCATGCGTCACCTCGTACGCCCCGCCGCACTCGCCCTCGCCGCCTCCCTCGCCCTCGCCGGCTGCGGAGCGGACGTCACCTCGCGGGGAGGTGAGGAGGACGGCGCCCCGGCGGCCGGCGGCCACTACCCGGTGACTGTCGAGAACTGCGGCGAGAAGAAGACGTACGACAAGGCTCCGCAGCGCGTGGTCACCAACGACGTCGGCATCACCGAGATCATGTTCGCGCTCGGGCTCGAGGACCACATGGCCGGGTACGTCATGCCCGACGACAAGGGGGATCTGACGTCCGTGCCCTGGAAGGACGGATACCGGAAGACCGCGTGGCTCTCGAAGGAGCGGATCAACAAGGAGCTGGTCCTCGACGCGGGCGCCGATCTCGTCTTCGCGGGCTGGAACTACGGCTTCAGCGAGGGCGAGGGCTTCACCCCCGACGCGTTGCGGCGGGTGGGCATCGACTCGTACCTGCTCAGTGAGTCGTGCCGCAACGGGCAGGGTAAGGCCCGCGGGGTGATGGCACCGCTCGACGCCCTCTACACCGACCTGCGCAACCTGGGCCGGATCTTCGACGTCGAGGACCGGGCCGGCACGCTCGTCGCCTCGTTCCGGAAGCAGGTTGCCGAAGCACAGGCGAAGGCCCCGGAAGGCGCCGACCGGCCGCGCGTCTTCCTCTACGACGACGGTCAGGACAAGCCCCTGACCTCCGGTGCCTACGCCGGCCCGCACGACATCATCACCAAGGCCGGCGGGGACCACATCATGAAGGACCTCGAGGACAGCTGGACCACGGTGGGCTGGGAGACCGTCGTCGCCCGCGACCCCGAGGTCATCGTGATCAACAACTACGGGGACACCACCGCGGACCGGAAGCGGAAGTTCCTGAAGTCCTACGGGCCGCTCGCGAACGTCTCCGCCATCAAGAACGACCGGATCGTCGTCCTCGACTACGTCGATCTCGTCGAGAGCCCGCGCAACCCGGCGGCCATCACCACACTCGCCGCGGAACTGCGGGAGCTCAGCTCCTGAACAGCCCGGTTCCGGCGCTCCCCCGCGCAGGGCGTCGGAGACGGACCCGACACCGCCGTGCGCGGTGAGCCCGCCGTCCACGGGGAGCTCCGCACCGGTGGTGAAGGGCGGCTCGTCCGACAGCAGGAAGACGACGAGCGGGGCGGCCCCGTCGGCCGTCCCGGTGCGGCCGAGCGGTGTCCCGCGGACGTTGGCGTCGCGGAACGCGGGCGCCGCGGAGGCGGTCATCCCGGTCTCGACGCAGCCGGGGCGGACGGTCCGGGCGCCCGATCCCGAGTGGCCGCCTTGACCGGTGTCGCCGACACGTACACCAGCCGCGTCCGCCGACCGCTCGACACCGCGGACGATCCTCTCGACGGACTCGCCCTGCTCATCGCCGAATCCGCGGGGCCGGGCCGTGAACGCGCGCTCGCCGAACGTGACTTGTCCACCTCGGCGACCCGCCGCCCAGCCCTGTGCCCCGCAGCGCGAGCCTGGCGCGACAACGTGGCGGCACTCGCCCGGACACAGACCGACGCCTCTGAAGCCTTCGTCGCACTCAGCTCTGTGCGGCGATCCTCGGGTCGCCTTCGTTCAGCCGGCGACACCGGGCCGTGGCCGGGGCGCCCGTCCGGCAACCGGCCGAGCCGCCCCGGTCCGCGCCCGGCGTAGCACCGGCGGTGAACCGGCGGCGCCGTCCCGGGAGTGGTGGTCACCGAGCCGTCTCAGCCGCCCAGGCCGAAGAACCGGGCAGCGTGGTACGGACCGCAGAGCGAGTCGTGGCCCTGCCCCGGGGCACCGCACTTGTCGATGCCGGTACCCGGGTCGACCGGTGCCTCATGTCCCATCGCGTCGATCAGGTAGGTCTCGACCTGTCCGCTGCCGTACACCTGCTTCGTGACACCGGCGGCGGGCCGCGAGGTGGACGACGGCGTCCGAGGGATACCCAGCACGTCGGTCCACCCGTCGCGTTGCTTCTCCAGCGACTTCTTGTTGATCAGCAGGTCGGAGCCGCCGTGCCAGATCTGCACGGGCGGCCGCTCGCCGGCGTAGCCGGGGTGGGCGCCGCGGATCCTGGCGCCCCACTCCTCCGGTGCCACGAGGTTGTATCTGCCCGGGCAGGGCGCGAAGGAACCGGTCCGGAAGTAGTCCTCCTCGTTGTCGGCACATCCGTACGCCATACCGAAGAAGACCGCGCCCGCCTTGAACACCTCGGGGTGGGCGGCCAGCATCACATTGGTCGCCGCGCCGCCGCCGGAGTACCCCGTGGCGTAGACGCGGTCGGCGTCGGCGGCGTACTCCGCCTTCATGAAGTCGACCATCTGGACCACCGAGCGGGCTTCGCCCTGGCCGCCGTGGGTGCGGTCCTCCTGGTTCCAGGCGCTGAAGCACTTGTGCGGCACGATGCCGCCGGAACCGACGTTCTCGTCCTTCTGCTCGGGCAGGACGAGGGTGAAGCCGTAGGTGTCGGCGTACTTGCGCCAGCCCGTGTCGACGTCGAGGTTCTGCGCGGAGCCGCCGCAGCCGTGGAAGAGGACCACGACCGGGGCGCCTGACCGCGCCGTCTCCGGGACGTACGCGAACATCTTCAGGTTGCCGGGGTTGCTGCCGAAAGCCGGGACCTCGTGGAAGCCGGTCTCCGCCCGTGCCGGGACGGCGGTGAGCATCGCCGCGGCCACGACCGCGAGGACCACCACCAGCAGGGCCTTGATCCTTCGCACCGTGAAGCGGGATTCCGCGCCCGCCGCGCCTGAGGGTCTCATGCCCCGAAGCGTGCGGCCCCGTCCCCGGCGGTGGCATCGGCAGGATGACCGGCGGCGGGGGACGGTTTCGACGTGCCGCCCGGGACCCGCGCAGGGGTGTGGCGTAGCGCACAGGGGGCCCGCCCGTGCCGGGTGCCACCGCCCGCCGAACCCTTGCGGGAGCGCGGATGCGGGTCTTCCTCCGCCCATCCGTCCGGCCGACGCCTGTGACCCGGATCTCTACCGCGTCGCCCGCCTCCGCTGGCACTGTGGTCGGGTCACGGGGGACGCCCACTGCCGAACGACCGAGCGAGATGCCATGACCGCGACCACAGCCGAGAACCGGACCCACACCCGCGACCGCACCGGCGGTCCGGAGGACGGGCCGAAGGTCCTGGAGCACATCCTGGGCTGGACGCTCGTCGTCGTCCTCGCCATGTTCGTCACCCAGGCCGGACTGATGTGACCCCCGAACGACGGGTGGGGTGGGGCGCCCGCCCGGCACCCCACCCCTGACCCGCCCTGCGGGTCGTGTACCCCGTCAGGGCTAGTTGATGGCCCGGATCAGCTCACCGTCCGTCGTATCGCCGCTGAGCTCCCAGAAGAACGTGCCTCCCAGGCCCTGCTCGTCCTTGTAATCCATCTTCGTGGCGATGGTGGCCGGGGTGTCGTAGCTCCACCAGTCGGTGCCGCAGAGGGCGTACGCCGTCCCCGCGACCGTGCTGGTGGCCGGGCAGCTGTTCTTCAGGACCTTGTAGTCCTCGATACCGGCCTCGTACGTCCCCGGGGCCGCGCCGGTCGCCGTGCCGCCCGGCGCCTCCTGGGTGACGCCGGTCCAGCCGCGGCCGTAGAAGCCGATGCCCAGCAGGAGCTTCTCCGCGGGGATGCCCAGGCCCTTGAGCTTGGAGATCGCCGCGTCACTGTTGAAGCCCTCCGTCGGGATGCCCGGGTAGGACGTCAGCGGTGAGTGCGGAGCCGTCGGCCCCTGCGCCGCGAACGCGCCGAAGAAGTCGTACGTCATCGGGTTGTACCAGTCCAGGTACTTCGCCGCTCCCGCGTAGTCCACCGCGTCGATCTTGCCGCCGTCGGACCCGTCCGCGGTGATCGCCGAGGTGATCAGATTGCCGGTCCCGAACTTCGCGCGCAGCGCCGACAGGAGGTCGCCGTACGCGTCGCGGCCGCTGGTGTCGCAGGTCAGCCCACAGGCGTTCGGGTACTCCCAGTCGATGTCGATGCCGTCGAAGACATCGGCCCAGCGCGGGTCCTCGACCAGGTCGTAGCAGGACTCGGCGAAGGCGGCGGGGTTCTGCGCGGCCTCACCGAAGCCGCCGGACCAGCTCCAGCCGCCGAAGGACCAGATGACCTTCAGGTCGGGGTGCAGCTTCTTCAACTTGCGCAACTGATTGAAGTTTCCGCGGAGTTCCTGGTCCCAGGTGTCCGCGACGCCGTCCACCGACTGGTCCGCCGTGTAGGCCTTCTCGTAGTCGGCGTAGCTGTCGCCGATGGTGCACTTACCGCCTTGGACGTTGCCGAAGGCGTAGTTGATGTGCGTCAGCTTGTCGGCCGAGCCTGACGTCTCGATGTTCTTCACGTGGTAATCGCGGTCGTAGACACCCCAGTTGGTGAAGTACCCGACCACCTTGTCGCCGGCCGCGGTGGGCGCGGCCTCGGCGGCCGCCGGTGCGGGGGCCGCGGAAGCGGAAGGGGCGGCGCCCGCGGAGGACGTACCCGCGATGCCGAGCAGGGCGGCTCCCAGCGCGGCGGTACAGAGGGTGGCGGTGAGCGCCCGGAGGCGGGCGCGTGGACGGTGAAGTCCGGTCATTGTGGCTCCTCGTGGGGGAGGGCTTGGGTGTGGGGGGTGCCTGCCCTGTCCATCCGGAATTGGCATGGACGCGATGAGGCATTGGGGGAGACCGTAGAAGGACTAGACCAGTTGGGTCAATGGTTCGGACCAATTTCCCTGACCATGACTCCCGCTACCCGGTGACGGGTGCGCTCCGATCGGGCATACTCAACGCGCCACAGCCGCTGGCCAGCGCCTCCCGTGATCCGGGAAGGCAGGATCGGCTGCGGAGCCGTAGATTTCCGGGCATCGCCCGGGACCACCCGGCGGTGCGGCGCACACCCCGCGCGCGACCGCCGTCACGCCCGACAGGGAGGAGAGCGCCGTCATGTCCGACCGTGCCCCGCAGCCGGTGGAACGCCGTCTGCCCACCGAGGAGTCCCGGCAGCTCGTCGAGCTCGTACGCGACATCGTGTCGAAGGAAATCGCTCCCCGGGCGGCCGAGGAGGAG
This sequence comes from Streptomyces sp. QL37, assembly GCF_002941025.1. Taxonomy (NCBI): domain Bacteria; kingdom Bacillati; phylum Actinomycetota; class Actinomycetes; order Kitasatosporales; family Streptomycetaceae; genus Streptomyces; species Streptomyces sp. QL37. The sequence goes on from NZ_PTJS01000001.1 coordinate 7,412,480, forward strand.
GAGGCGGGCTTCTTCCCGCGCCCGGTCTTCAGCCTGCTCTCCGAGTCCGGCCTGCTCGGACTGCCGTACGACTCCACGTACGGCGGCGGCGACCAGCCGTACGAGGTCTACCTCCAGGTGCTCGAAGAGCTCGCGGCCGCCCGGCTCACCGTCGGCCTCGGTGTCAGCGTCCACTCGCTCGCCTGTCACGCGCTCGCCGGGTACGGCACCGAGGCGCAACGGGCCGCCCACCTCCCGGCGATGCTCTCGGGCGGCCTGCTCGGCGCCTACTGCCTCTCCGAGCCGTCCTCGGGGTCCGACGCCGCCTCGCTCCGCACGAAGGCCGTCCGGGACGGCGAGGACTGGGTCATCACGGGCACCAAGGCGTGGATCACGCACGGGGGCGTCGCCGACTTCTACACGGTGCTGGCCCGCACCGGGGAGGAAGGCCCGCGCGGCATCACCGCGTTCCTCGTGCCCGGCGACGCCGAGGGCCTCGGTGCGGCCCTGCCCGAGAAGAAGATGGGCATGAAGGGCTCACCCACCGCCCAGCTGCACTTCGACGGCGTACGGATCTCCGGCGACCGTCGCATCGGTGACGAGGGGCAGGGCTTCGCCATCGCCCTGTCCGCGCTCGACTCGGGACGGCTGGGAATCGCCGCCTGCGCCATCGGCGTCGCCCAGGCGGCCCTGGACGAGGCGGTCGGATACGCCACCGACCGGCGTCAGTTCGGCCGTCCCATCGCGGACTTCCAGGGGCTGCGCTTCATGCTCGCCGACATGGCCACCCGGATCGAGGCCGGCCGGGCGCTCTACCTGGAGGCGGCACGGCTCCGCGACGCGGGCCTCCCGTTCTCGCGGCAGGCGGCCATGGCGAAACTGTTCTGCACCGACGCGGCCATGCGGGTGACCACCGACGCGGTCCAGGTCCTCGGGGGCTACGGCTACACCCTGGACTTCCCGGTCGAACGGCTGATGCGCGAGGCCAAGGTGCTCCAGATCGTCGAAGGCACCAATCAGATCCAGCGCATGGTCATCGCCCGTCACCTCGCGGGTCCCGAGAGCCACTGACCCGGCCGGGCCGGTCCGACCAGACCGGTGTCGTCATGATCCGGTTCCACTCCTGGTCATGGCGGCCCGGCAGGGTCCGGCCCGAGCTCTCCCAATGGCGCAGCATGGCCCGGTAGATGGGCGGGTCGGTGGAGTGCGGCGCGGACGGCCCCACGGTCTCCCTGGCCGGTGGTCCGGGCCGGGGAACCGATTCTCCGGACGTCGGTGCGGCGAGACGGCGGCGTACGGGGCCGGCCGTTGGATGCAGCGTGGTCATACAGGGCCAACGCGCCACGGCCCCCCGGGTCACTGCCCGGCCGATTCGCGCGCCCGTTCCTCGGGTGCCGCGGCCACCGGCCGGTGGCCGGCCGCACCACGCCGGCCCCGCCGTCGTGGTGCGCGCAGAGGTACGTCCTCGGGGCGCGGAGCCGTCAGGCGGCGTGACGCCGCGCCTGCGGCACGTACCGCAGGGGACGCGACCCCGGGCCGCCGGCGTGCGAGAAGGGCTGCATCCGCCAGTCGAGCCCCTGAGGGAGCGTCAACAGCAGCGCGGTCTCCTGCTCCTGGGCCTCGAGCGACTCGTCGGCCGGGCGCGCCTTGGAGGCGTCACGGTTCGTACCGGTGCAGACGGTGAGGACGAACGGGTTCCACGGCGTGGGGCACAGCGCGTGCTCGGGAAGTACGTCCTCGTCCGCCAGCAGCGCGATCGGCTGGGTGCAGTCCGGGCAGATCACCCGGTACATCTCGAACGTGTCGTACGCGTCGGGAACGGCATCCTCGTCCGGAGCGGCGTAATCGTCGGACTCCGGTTCGGTACGTCCGGTGAGCTTCAGGCTCTGCATGGTTCTTTCCCCCCTCGGGTGGGCCGGTAAGGCGTCACGGCCTCGGCCACAGCAAGCACTTCCCGTCGGAAGTCGGCCGTAACCGCGAGGCCCTCGGCTACCGACCCGTAAACATGTGGCATTCATCACATGCCCCTCGAACGTGCCCTTCCGGGGGCCTCACGGCTGTGCCTGGAGGGCGCGGGGCCATAGGTTGATCCGCATGGAGGAGCTGGACCGTCAGATTGTGGAGTTGCTCGTCAAGGACGGGCGGATGAGCTACACCGACCTGGGCAAGGCCACCGGCCTGTCCACCTCGGCCGTTCATCAGCGCGTCCGCCGGCTGGAGCAGCGCGGGGTGATCCGGGGCTACGCCGCGGTCGTCGACCCCGAAGCCGTCGGCCTGCCCCTCACCGCGTTCATCTCGGTGAAACCCTTCGACCCGAGCGCACCCGACGACATCGCCGAACGGCTCGCCGGTGTGCCGGAGCTGGAGGCGTGCCACAGCGTCGCGGGCGACGAGAACTACATCCTCAAGGTGCGGGTCTCCAGCCCCCTGGAGCTGGAGCACCTGCTGACCCGCATCCGCACCCTCGCCGGCGTCTCCACCCGTACGACCGTCGTCCTCTCCACGCCCTACGAGGCGCGTCCGCCGCGCATCTGAGGGTCCCGCCCGGTGTCGCGGAGGGTTCCGCCCGGCATGTCCGAGGGGTCCGCCCGGCGTTGCGGAGGGGGCGGGGGAGGCGCGCGTCCCGGCAGGCGCGAGACTGGTCCCATGACCGAGAGCACCGCCCCCCAGAGCGAACACCGCACCGTGCTGCTGCGCGGTGGAGACGTCCACAGCCCCGCCGACCCGTTCGCCACCGCGATGGTCGTGGAACGCGGCCATGTCGCCTGGGTGGGCTCGGAGGGGGCGGCCGACGCCTTCGCGAGCGGCGTCGACGAGGTGATCGACCTCGAAGGGGCGCTGGTCACCCCGGCCTTCACGGACTCCCACGTCCACACCACGTCGACCGGACTCGCCCTCACGGGGCTGGACCTCTCCGGCGCGCGCTCGCTCGTCGAGGCGCTCGCCCTCGTGCGTGCGTTCGCGAACGCTCACGCGGGGACCGGGGTGATCCTCGGCCACGGCTGGGACGCCGCCCGCTGGCCGGAGCAGAGGCCCCCCTCGCGCCGTGAGCTCGACGAGGCGGCCGGCGGCAGGGCCGTCTATCTGCCCCGTGTGGACGTCCACTCCGCCGTCGTGACCACGGCGCTCCTGGACCTGGTCCCGGGCGTCACCGCGCTGGCCGGCTACGCCCCCGACGCCCCGCTGACCGGAGACGCCCACCACGCGGTGCGCGCGGCCGCCCACGGCGCCGTCACGCCCTCTCAGCGGGCGCTGGCCCAGCGCGCGGCCCTGGCGCACGCCGCATCGCTCGGAATCGGCACCGTGCACGAGTGCGCGGGCCCCGAGATCTCGGACGAGGACGACTTCACCGGGCTGCTGAAGCTCGCCTCCGAGCAGCCCGGACCGCGGGTCTTCGGATACTGGGCCGAGCCGGTCGAGGACGAGAAGGGGGCCCGCCGGATCCGCGAGCTCGGTGCCCTCGGCGCGGCCGGCGACCTCTTCGTCGACGGTTCCCTGGGCTCGCACACCGCCCTCCTGCACGAGCCCTACGCCGACGCCCCGCACACGGGCACCGGCCGGCTCGACGCCGCGCGGATCGCCGCACATGTGACGGCGTGCACCGAGGCGGGGCTCCAGGCCGGCTTCCACGCCATCGGCGACGCGGCCGTCTCCGCCGTGGTCGCCGGTGTCCGGGCCGCCGCCGAGACCCTCGGTCTCGCCCGGATCAGGGCCGCCAGGCACCGGGTGGAGCACGCCGAGATGCTCACCCCGGAGACCGTCGCCGCCTTCGCGGAACTGGGCCTCACCGCTTCCGTCCAGCCCGCCTTCGACGCCGCCTGGGGCGGCCCCGACGGCATGTACGCCCGGCGCCTGGGGGCGGAGCGCGCCGCGACCCTCAATCCGTACGCGGCCCTGCTGCGCGCGGGCGTCCCCCTCGCGTTCGGCTCGGACAGCCCGGTCACCCCCCTGGACCCCTGGGGCACCGTGCGTGCTGCCGCCCATCACCGCACACCGGAGCACCGTGTCTCCGTCCGCGCCGGCTTCACCGCCCACACGCGGGGCGGCTGGCGGGCCGTCGGCCGGGACGACGGCGGTGTGCTCGTCCCGGGAGCCCCGGCCGACTACGCCGTCTGGCGTACCGGTGACCTGCTGGTCCAGGCCCCGGACGACCGGGTGGCGCGGTGGTCCACCGATCCCCGTTCCGGCACCCCCGGCCTGCCCGATCTCACTCCGGGGGCGGAGCTTCCCGTCTGCCTGCGGACGGTGGTCTTCGGACAAACTGTCTACGTACGGCCGAACGAGTGACGTCAGGACATTTCGTACCGCCGATCGAAGGCGCCGGGGCTCTGCCACGACCTGCGCGTCCTCGGCGCTGACCAGGCCTTTTCGGGAGAAACAGCAGGTCGAACGACTGTTGACAGAAAGTGCCCACGGGCCGGTAGGTTCGGCCGGGTCCACCACTGGACGTCCGACCGGTCAAACCTCCACGCAGTCGTCGAACGCCGCTGGGTCATGGGGCGGTGTGCCGCACCGGTGCACCACCACTGACAGCCAGGTTCAGCGCCCGCGCCTCGGGGGCGAGGGAAGGTTTCGTCCGGACGGCAGGTGCGACCCGGGTGGGGCCCGGAGGTTCAGTAGACAACGGCTCTCGGTCGACCCGCAGCCAGCGGGTCCCAGGTCGGCCCGAAGGACGCCGGGCCCCGATCCGCAGCGCTGCCCTTCTGTCCCCAGTTCCACGCTTCTGTCCGCGCGCCACACGCCAACCCGTGACCGCGTCGGAGTCCGGCCGCGTCGTGCTGGATAAGGTGTGCACCTGCGTACGGACTTTAAGGGGCAGTAGTGAACGACGGCGGTCAGAGGCAGTTCGGCCCGCTCGGCACAGTCTTGGTGATCATTCCGACCTACAACGAGGCCGAGAACGTCAAGCTGATCGTCGCCCGGGTGCGCGCCGCCGTGCCGGAAGCGGACATCCTCGTCGCCGACGACAACAGCCCCGACGGCACCGGCAAGGTCGCCGACGAACTCGCGGCCGGCGACAGTCATGTGCACGTCCTGCACCGCAAGGGCAAGGAAGGGCTCGGCGCCGCCTATCTGGCCGGCTTCCGCTGGGGCTCCGAGCACGGCTACGGCGTCCTGGTCGAGATGGACGCGGACGGCTCGCACCAGCCCGAGGAGCTGCCCCGGCTCCTCACCGCGCTGAAGGGCGCCGATCTGGTCCTCGGCTCGCGCTGGGTCCCCGGCGGCCGCGTGGTCAACTGGCCCCGGCACCGCGAGATGATCTCGCGCGGCGGCAGCCTCTACTCCCGGATGCTGCTGGGCCTCTCGGTGCGGGACGTCACCGGCGGTTACCGTGCCTTCCGGACCGGGACGCTGGACGGTCTCGGCCTCGACCAGGTCGCCTCGCAGGGCTACTGCTTCCAGGTCGATCTGGCCCGGCGGGCCGTCGAGGCGGGCTATCACGTCGTGGAGGTGCCCATCACCTTCATGGAGCGGGAGATCGGGGACTCCAAGATGAGCCGCGACATCCTCGTCGAGGCCCTGTGGCGGGTCACCGGCTGGGGCATCACCGGCCGGGCCAACAAGGTCCTGGGCCGCAAGACCTCCTGACCGCACCGCCGGGGCCTCATGATCACCCCCTTACGCCGCTTGCACGTCCGTACAGGCACACTGGGGGCATGACGACCGGCACACCGCCTCCGAACCGTCCACGGCGCTCACGCGCCCGTACCCTCCTGCCGCTGGGCGTCGCCGCCTGGCTGGTGCTGGAGATCTGGCTGCTGACCGTGGTCGCCGGTGCGACGAACGGCTTCACCGTGCTGCTGATCCTGGTCGCCGGCGCCGTTCTCGGCGGAGCGGTGATCAAGCGGGCGGGCCGGCGGGCCTTCCGCAACCTCACCGAGACCCTCCAGCAGATGCCGGGACAGCCCGGCGCCCCCGAGACCCCGGCCGCCGCCCCGTCCGGCAGCAAGGGCAACGGCTTCCTTATGCTGGGCGGCCTGCTCCTGATGATCCCCGGCGTGATCTCCGACGCGGCGGGGCTGCTGCTCCTGCTGCCCCCGGTCCGCTCCGTGCTCGGGCGCTACGCGGAACGCTCCCTGGAGAGCCGGATGCGCGCGGCGAGGCCGGGCGGCCTCTCCGACGCCTTCCAGCAGGCCCGTATCCACCGGCCCGACGGGAAGGTGGTCCCGGGTGAGGTCATCCGTGAGGACGGCACGCCCGGCAGGCCGCGCCCCGACGACGGCCGGGGCACGGACCGCCCGCCGTTGATCCCCTGAGCCGACAGCCGACAGCCGACAGCCGACAGCCGACAGCCGACAGCCGACAGCCGCCGGATGCGTTGATCCTCTGAGCGACAGCCGCCGGACGACCAAGAGCCGCGGGCCGCGACACAGAACGTGTGTCGCGGCCCGCGGCTCTTGGTCGTCCGGCGGCTGTCGCTCAGAGGATCAACGCATCCGGCGGCTGTCGGCTGTCGGCTGTCGGCTGTCGGCTCAGGGGATCAACGGCGGGCGGTCCGTGCCCCGGCCGTCGTCGGGGCGCGGCCTGCCGGGCGTGCCGTCCTCACGGATGACCTCACCCGGGACCACCTTCCCGTCGGGCCGGTGGATACGGGCCTGCTGGAAGGCGTCGGAGAGGCCGCCCGGCAGGCCGCGCCCCGACGACGGCCGGGGCACGGACCGCCCGCCGTTGATCCCCTGAGCCGACAGCCGACAGCCGACAGCCGACAGCCGCCGGATGCGTTGATCCTCTGAGCGACAGCCGCCGGACGACCAAGAGCCGCGGGCCGCGACACACGTTCTGTGTCGCGGCCCGCGGCTCTTGATCTTTGCGGTGATACGCGGTCAGGCAGACTTCCTGCTGTCCCGCGGGTGTACGGCGATGTTCATGGCACCGGAGCGCAGAACCGCCAGCCTCTCGGCCAGCACCTCCTCGAGCTCCTCACGCGTACGCCGCTCCATGAGCATGTCCCAGTGCGTACGCGCAGGCTTGCCCTTCTTCTCCTCGGGGCCATCCCCGTCCACCAGAAGTGCCGTGGCGCCGCACGCCTTGCACTCCCACTCCGCCGGAATTTCCGCCTCTACCGAGAACGGCATCTCAAATCGATGTCCGTTCTGGCATGCGTACTCCACCGCCTGGCGCGGGGCCAGATCGATGCCGCGGTCCGTCTCGTAGCTGGTAACCACGAGTCGCGTACCGCGGAGAGCTCGCTCACTCATGAATCGTGCCTCCCGGGCTTGTCGCCCACAGGACAGGTGTCGCTGTCGTCGTCATCCGGTCAACGTCCGGTCGGCGGTAAAGATTCCCGTTGCCGGTCATGCGTCGCCCGTCGTGCCGCTGCTTGGTCTGGGTCTACTACCCACCGGTGCCCGGTTTGTCACCTCTGGTCGAAGTTGTCACCCAACGGTTCGGCTTCTTCCACTCGCAGTAACGGTCCGCCGAGCACACCAAAGGCGTACACTACCGGCCTTTCACTTCAACGTCTAAATCCGGTCCGGCACGGGATTGCCCGCGGCGGCCACCGCGGCCCGTACGGGAACCCTCGCCAGGAGCACCGAGCCGAGCGCGAAGAAGAGCACCAGGGACAGGATCGCGTCCCGGTAACTGCCGGTCAGCTGATAGCCGAGACCGAAGACCAGAGGCCCCAGCCAGCTGAGTCCCCGGTCGCTCATCTCGTAGGCGGAGAAGTACTCGGCCTCCTTGCCGCGCGGGACCAGGTGCGAGAACAGCGACCGCGAGAGGGCCTGGCTGCCGCCCATCACGAGGCCGATCGCGGCCGCCAGGACGTAGAAGAAGACCGGCGCGTCGGCGGGCAGCACGTAAGCGGCGGCGAGGATCAGCGTCCAGACGGCCAGCGAGGCGAGAATCGTGCGCTTCGCCCCGTACGCCCGGGCGAGCCGCCCCATCCCCAGCGCCCCCGCCACCGCCAGGACCTGCACGAGCAGGACCGCCGTGATCAGGGTCGTCTGGTCGAGGCCGAGCTCCTCGGAGCCGTACAGCGACGCCTGGGAGATCACCGTCTGGATGCCGTCGTTGTAGACCAGATAGGCGAGCAGGAAGGCCAGGGTGAGCGGGTGGCGGCGCATGTCGCGCAGCGTCGCCCGAAGCTGCCGCCAGCCGGAGCCCACCGCGCCGTCGCCGCCCGGTGCCACCCTGCGGTCACGCAGTCGGCGCAGGGGCACGAGGGAGAAGGCGCCCCACCACACACCCGCCGAGGCGATGCAGATCCGGACCGCGTCGGGCTCGGACAGCCCGAAGGAGTCGTGGCCCGTGTAGAGGACCAGGTTCAGGACGAGGACGAAGGCGCCCGAGGTGTAGCCGAAGGCCCAGCCGCGGGAGGAGACCGCGTCGCGTTCCTCGGGCGTGGCGATCTGGGGGAGGTACGCGTTGTAGAGGGCCATCGACACGGAGATGGACGCGTTCGCGACGATCAGCAGGAAGGCGCCCAGCAGATAGCGGTGCCCGTCCAGGAAGAACATGCAGGCCGTCGCCGTCGCACCCGTGTACGCGGCCGCCGCGAGCAGGGGCTTCTTGCGTCCCGTGCGGTCCGCCGCCGCGCCCACGACGGGCATGACGATCACGGCCGCCACGATGGAGGCCGACACCGCGTACGCGAAGAGCGACCCGGCCCGCACGGGTATGCCCAGCGGATGCACGAACCCGTCGGCGTCGGCCGCCGCCTTGGCGATCGACGTCAGATAGGGGCCGAGGAAGACCGTGAGGACGCTGGTGGAATACACGGAGCACGCGAAGTCGTAGAAATACCAGCCGCGTTGCTCGCGTCTGCGGCCGGCGGCCTCGGCCGGCGGTCCCGACGGATCCTCCGCCCCTGCGATGTCGGTGCTCACGCCGCGCCCCCTCGTTCGTCCTGTGCGGACGCGGCGGGTCCCGGCGTCAGGCCCAGGCCCCCCGCTCGCTCAGCACCGTGCGCAGCGTCTCGATGTGATCGGTCATGATGCCATCCACCCCGAGGTCCAGGAGGGCCGCCATCCGTTCCGGTTCGTTGACCGTCCAGACGTGGACCTGCAGGCCGCGCGCGTGCGCCGTGCGGACGAAGGCCCGGTCGACGACACGGACGCCGTTCTGGCTCTCCGGGACCTGCGCGCATACCGCGCCCGCCCGGAGCGCGGCCGGGATGCCGTACGAGCGCAGCCGCAGGCCCAGCACGCCGCGCACCCCGTACGAGGTGGCCAGGCGGGGGCCCGCGAGACGATGGGCCCTGGCCACGCGCGCCTCGGAGAACGACCCCACGCAGACCCGGTCCCACGCGCCGGTCCTGCGGATCAGTTCGACGAGCGGGGCGAGGGCGGGCTCCGCCTTGATGTCCACGTTCCACCGGGCGTCGGGGAACTCCTCCAGCAGTTCCTCGAAGAGCGGCAGCGGCTCGCTGCCGGCCACCCTGGCCCGGCTCACCTCGCTCCAGGGCAGCCCGGCTATCCGCCCCCGGGAGTCCGTCACCCGGTCCAGGGTCGCGTCGTGGAAGGCGACCAGGCGGCCGTCCGCCGTGGCGTGCACATCGGTCTCGAAGTAGCGGTAGCCGACGCCGGCCGCTCGCCGGAACGCGGCTGCGGTGTTCTCCATGCCGTCCGCGGCCCCGCCCCGGTGGGCGAAGGGAATCGTCGAGGGATGGTCCAGATAGGGGTGGCGCCCCTGAGTCGCTGCGGTCACCGCGGAAGTATCGCCTCTCGCGGTGTCCCCGCGGCGACGGGCACCGTGCGGGCTCCTGGCGCGGGGAGGTCGAACACGCGCAGGAAGAACTGGGCGAGCGGACCGATGGCCAGGGCGTAGAGGACCGTTCCGACTCCCAGTGAACCGCCGAGCAGGAAGCCGGTCACGACCACCGCCACCTCGATCGCCGTACGCACCAGCCTGATGGAACGGCCCGTGAGCCGGTTCAGGCCCGTCATCAGGCCGTCGCGCGGCCCGGGACCGAAGCGCGCGGATATGTACAGGCCCGTGGCGACCCCGTTGAGCACGATGCCCGCGGCCATCACCGGGATCTGCGCCCCGAGACCGTGCACATCCGGTACGAGGGCGAGCGTGCCGTCCATCGCGATGCCGACGGCGAAGACGTTGGAGACGGTGCCGAGCCCCGGGCGCTGGCGGATCGGGATCCACAGCAGCAGCACGACCGCCCCGACGATGATCGATACGACCCCGATGGAGATGCCCGTCCGCTCGGCGAGGCCCTGGTGCAGCACGCCCCACGGTTCGAGTCCGAGCCCGGCGCGGACCAGCAGCGCGGAACTCGCCCCGTAGAGGGCGAGGCCCACGTAGAGGTGGGCCAGCCGCCGGGCGAGCCGGGTGCCGCTCCGGGAGGTGATGTCGGACAAGTGGTGCCCCCTGTGTGGTGGTAGTGGACTGACGCATGTCACTCTGTGGCAGGGGATTGGCTGCCAACTATGGCCAATCCGAGGAAGGTGGACTGATTCACATGGCGCAGTGGACCTCGACCGTCGGCGCGGCGCAGCTCGCCCGCCAGCTCCAGAGCCAACAGGCGCGCCCCCTGCCGCCGGGTTCGCGTAAGCCGCCCGCCTACCGCGCCCTGGCCGACGGTGTGCGTCTGCTCGTCCTGGAGGGCCGGGTCCCGGTCGCCGCGCGGCTTCCCGCCGAACGGGAGCTCGCGCTGGCCCTGTCCCTCAGCCGGACCACCGTCGCCGCGGCGTACGAGGCGCTGCGGGCGGAGGGGTTCCTGGAGTCGCGCCGCGGCGCCGGGAGCTGGACCGCGGTCCCCGCGGGCAACCCGCTGCCCGCCCGGGGGCTCGAACCGCTGCCCCCGGAGTCGCTCGGGTCGATGATCGACCTGGGATGCGCCTCGCTGCCCGCCCCTGAGCCCTGGCTGACCCGGGCCGTCCAGGGCGCCTTGGAGGAGCTGCCGCCGTACGCCCATACGCATGGTGACTACCCGGCCGGCCTTCCCGCGCTGAGGCAGATGATCGCGGACCGTTACACCGGTCACGGCATCCCCACGATGCCCGAACAGATCATGGTCACCACCGGGGCGATGGGTGCCATCGACGCCATCTGCCATCTCTTCGCCGGGCGCGGTGAGCGCATCGCCGTGGAGTCCCCGAGCTACGCCAACATCCTCCAGCTCATGCGCGAGTCGGGCGCCAGGCTGGTGCCCGTGGCGATGGAGGAGGGCCTCGGTGGCTGGGACATGAACCGCTGGCGCCAGGTCCTGCGGGACGCCGCCCCGAGGCTGGCCTACGTCGTCGCCGACTTCCACAACCCCACCGGCGCCCTCGCCGACGAGCAGCAGCGCCGCGCCCTGGTCGAGGCCGCGCGGTCGGCGGGCACGGTCCTGGTGGTCGACGAGACCATGCACGAACTGCGGCTGGACGCGGATGTCGAGATGCCCCGCAGGGTCTGTGCCTTCGACCCGGCGGGCAGCACCGTCCTGACCGTCGGCTCCGCGAGCAAGGCCTTCTGGGCCGGCATGCGGATCGGCTGGGTGCGGGCGGCGCCCGACGTCATCCGCAGCCTGGTCGCTGCGCGCGCGTACGCCGACATGGGGACTCCCGTGCTGGAACAGCTCGCCATCAACTGGCTGCTGCGGACGGGCGGCTGGGAGCAGGCCGTGGAGGTCCGGCGCGAGCAGGCCCGGGCGAACAGGGACGACCTGGTGCGCGCCGTGCGCCGGGAGCTGCCGACGTGGGAGTTCGAGGTGCCGGCCGGTGGTCTCACCCTGTGGGTGCGCAGCGGCGGGCTCTCCGGATCCCGGCTGGCCGTGGCGGGCGAACGGGTCGGCGTCCGCGTCCCGTCGGGGCCCCGGTTCGGGGTCGACGGCGCCTTCGAGGGCTATGTGCGGCTGCCGTTCACGGTGGGCGGCCCGGTGGCCGACGAGGCGGCGCTGCGGCTGGCCGCCGCCGCCGAGCTGGTCGGTTCCGGTGCGAGCGCCGGCGCCGAGGCGCCCCGGACCTTCGTGGCCTGAGGCGCCCCGACGTCACCCCTCCGCGACGGCGGGCGTCCCGACGAGCTGCTCCGTGTGCACGGCCACGGGCTCGGCGGTGTCCTCCGGCGCGGCCTTCCCGACGGCCGGCGCCCCACCCGGGAGCAGATCGAGCACCGCCTGCCGGTGGGCCTCGCTCGTGGCGTCGTCGTACGGGTCCGGGGTGGCCGGCACCTGGAGCCGGAGGACCGGCCCGGTGCCCAGCCGGGTGTAGCCGCGCCCCGGCGGGACGTCGGGGGTGGGCGTGGTGTGCGGCTGGGTGCCCAGGACCGCCTCGATCTGTTCCCGGTCGGCGGGGCCGAGGACGGCGCGCGCTCTGGTGTGGGTCCGCACGGTCTCGGTGAGGGCGTCCAGGCTGTCGAACTGGTCCGCGACCACGACCGTCACCCCTGCGGCGCGGCCGTGCCGCAGCGGCACCTGGAGGAGCTCCTGCGGATCCTGCCTGCCGTCGGCGGCCGCCAGGTGCCCCAGCGCGCTCGGGCGGTCCAGCAGGATCCAGAGGGGACGCTTGATGTCCTCGGGTTCGGGGTGCCCGGCCTGGCGGGCCCGGTTGGCGGCGATGAGTCTGCGCTCGGTCTCGTGCGCCGCCCATTCGAGCGTCGCGAGAGCCCCGGCCAGCCCGCACTCCACGGCCAGTACGCCGTCCCGGCCCGTCAGGAAGCCGTACTCGCCGGTGCCGCCGCCCTCGACGACCAGGATGTCGCCGTGCTGGAGAGCCTGCAGGGCGAGCGAACGCATCAGGGTCGTGGTGCCGCTGCCGGGGTGTCCGGCGATCAGCAGATGGGGTTCCGTCGAGCGGGCCCCGGTCCGCCAGATCACGGGAGAGGCGTCCCGAGTCACGTCGCCGTCCTGGACCGGGACGGTGCGCCGGACCGCCTCGGCGTCGGTGAAGCCGAGCACGGTCTCGCCGGGCGCGGTGACGAAGCGCTGGGCGGCGATCGTGGTGGGGAGCGCGGTGAGCACGGTCATGAGGAGGTGGTTGCTCTCCTCGTCCCAGGCGAAGTGGTACTCGCGGCCCCGGCCGGACTTGGCGTGGAGCACCTGCTCCACCCGGGCCCGGGACGCGGGATCTCCGTCGGTGAAGTACGCCGGGTAGTTCACCTGGAGCCGGGTGAGACGCCCGTTGCCGTCGAACTCGTACGACGTGCCGAAGGCCTTCTCCCAGTCGCCGCCGTGGGAGAACAGCGGACCGGGGTCGTCGGCCACGGAGAAGTGCGGCACCAGCGCCTCGTACAGCGCCTGGAGCCGTGCGGTCTCCGCCTCGGCGGGGCCGGTGCTCGCGGGGGTGCGGTCGCGCCCCCGCCACGCGGCAGCGCCCATCACCGAGATGAGGGCCAGCAGGGGCCCGTAGGGGATGAGCGCCACCGCCAGTACGCAGGCCGCGACGAGGAACAGCACGTGTCCGCGCCGGTCCTTGGGTGTCGCGGCCCACTTCTGCCGCCCTGCTCCCGCCAGCAGTCGCAGACCACGGGTGACCGTGATCAGCGGATGGAGGACGTCGGTGGCGTTGTCGGCGGCCGTGCGCGCGATCTCGCGACTGCGGGTGATCGAAGCACTGCCGCTCCTGAGGATGCGGGGGAGTGGTCGCCGGGCCACGTCGGTCTCCTGGAGAGGTGGGAGCGGTTTCGGAGCGTCAGAACTTGATCCCGCCCAGCATGCTGGCGAGGCTGGCCCCGCCTGCCGTGATGCTGGGGGCGATGGCTGTGCCGGCCAGGTAGAAGCCGAACAGAGCGCAGATGAGGGCGTGGGACGCCTTGAGCCCGTCCTTCTTGAAGAACAGGAAGACGATGATGCCGAGCAGTACCACGCCCGAGATGGAGAGGATCATGAGCGGTTCTCCTGGTTGAGGGGACAGTCACCATGAGTACTTCCAGGATCACAAGATGTACCTATACGATAAAAGGTGCAACTGAGTGAATATCATTCGTTTTCACCCGGTCGGGGGCGAAAAGGCGGATGCCCGGGAGCTCCGTGAACCACGCAGGCCCGGTCCTCACCGGAAAGTGACGTCGGCGGTGTGATCCCCCGCCGGTCCTGGGCAGGCTGAGGACTGCCCCGGAGCAGTACTCTGTCGATTCACTCGTACGGCCCCCGCCGTACCTCCCCACCAGGTCAGCGACCGCGACGACAACGGCAATGGAAGGCGGCCCCTCCGATGAGCGAGACCCCGGACCCCGAGGTGATCGAGCTGGCGACCAAGGTCTTCGACCTGGCCCGCCGGGGCGAGAGCGACGCGCTCGCCGCCTACGTCGACGCGGGTGTCCCCGCGAACCTCACCAACGACCGGGGCGACTCCCTGCTCATGCTCGCCGCCTACCACGGTCACGCACCCGCCGTCGTCGCGCTCGCGGGCCGTGGTGCCGACCCGGACCGGGCCAACGACCGGGGGCAGACCCCGTTGGCCGGAGCCGTTTTCAAGGGGGAGCGCGAAGTGATCGACGCGCTGCTCTCGGCGGGGGCCGATCCGTCCGCCGGAACTCCCTCCGCCGTGGACACCGCGCGCATGTTCGGCAAGGACGACCTGCTGGAACTCTTCGGTGCGCGCTGAGAAGCCGGCCGGCCGGTGCGTCGTAAATGTGGTCGCGTCGGCGAAATGGCTGGGTCATCATGACGTCGCGGGTCCGTTCCGGACCACCGACGAGAGGCAGAGGAAGATGAGCACCAGGCAGAAGACGGCAGTCGGCCGATCATGTTGCTGCGCGGCCTAGGGGATGTCACCCCGGCACATGGAACAGCACAGTCCCGGTCGCGTCGACAGCTTGATGTGAGGCTTTCCCCATGTTCGATCCGTTCATAGCGCCGAGCGGCACACTGCTCGGCCTGCTGCAGAGGGGCCGCGGCGACGGCACGCTCCACGCGCTCGCCGCCCCGCGCCCCGAGGCCCTCGCGGCTCTCAACCACTGCGTCCTGAGCGATCCGCGCCATGACTGGCAGGTCGAGAACCGCTCCCTCTACTACGCGCGCCTCTACCTCGATCTCGACGGCGGCACCGAGGAGATCGAGCGGCACCTGTGGGATCCCGAGGACCACCTCGACACCGACGACTCACGCACGGGTCTCGCCCTCGCCGTGCTCGGCCACCTCGCCTCCTACGGGCGCGACGACGCCCTCGTGCTCCTGCGCCGCTACGCCGCCACGGGGGCCAACTGGGCCTGGGCACTCGACGAGCTCGCCCTGCGCGACGACGACGCCGGGCTGCGTTCGCTCGCCGAGCCGGTGCTGGGGCGCTTCCCCGCCACCCCGGAGGGCACGGCCGAGCTGGCCGCCTCCGTACGGGACGCCTTCGAGCCCCGGCCCTGGCGGCTCTGGGCCGACGACCCGCGCGAAGCGGTCGGCGCCCGGGTCAGGGCGGCGACGGAGCAGGGCTCCTTCGACCGATGGCAGCGGCAGATGAGGCCGGGCGGACCGCGTCCCGGCTGGAGCGTCCAGGCCGTGTTCGACTGGGCCCAGGCCGGACTGGAGCGCGGCAGCGCGCTCCACGTCCCCGCGGCCCGCTGCCTCTCCGCCGTCGCCGGGGCCGAGGACCGGCCCCTGATCGTCGAGGCCGCAGGCAGCGGCTCCGAGGGGGCGCGCTGTGCCGCCCTGCACTATCTGGCCGAGGTCCAGGATCCCGCCGTGCTCGACCTGATCGAGCGTGCTGTCGCCGACCCGTCCTCCACCGTCGCGGAGGCCGCCGTGGCCGCCTTCGAGCGCATGTGCGGGGAAGCGGCGGTCGACCGGGCCCGGCGCTGGGCGTACCGGCCCGACACCCTCGGAGCCTCCGCGGCAGGGGTCCTGGCCTGCCGCGGCGCCGCACAGGACGCCCCGCTCGTCCTTGCCGCGCTGCGCGAGGCGGTCCGGGGCGAGGGCCCCGACGCCCCGCGCCTCTGGACCCTCGTCGACGGCGCCGGCCGCCTGGGCATCGCGTGCGCGGCACCCGTGCTGCGCCATGTGTACAGGGAGACGTCCTCCTCGCACCTGCGGGGCCGCGCCGCCCGGGCCCTGGCCGCCACCGACCCGTCCTTCGCCAGCGGATTCGCCGTCGAGTGCCTCTGGGACTGCGAGGAGACCACCCGGGAGCTGGCCGCTCACCACGCGGAGACCGGGGACATCCGGGTCGCCGAACGGCTGAGGCGGCTCGCCACCGACCCGGCCGAGGAGGCCGAGGTGCAGACCGCCGTACGCAGCAGGATCGGGCCCGACGCGCCCGCCGTCTGAGCCGGCGCTCCGCTGACACACGGAGCCCGGATGCCGCGCGTCGGGGGCGCGCGGCGCAAACGCTCATAGGACGTTCCCCGGGCGGAAAGATCCAAGTCGGCAAGGGCACGCCCGGCGCGGTGACAACACCCCTATGCGTGTCGTCATCGTCACCGAGTCCTTCCCGCCCGACGTCAACGGTGTGGCCCACTGCACCCTGCAGACCGCCAGGCACCTCGCCGCCCGCGGCCACCAGCCGCTGGTCATCGCCCCCGCCGGGGCGACCGCCACCGTCCACTCCGCGCCCTCCGGCGATCCCTGCCCCGTGGTGCGCGTCCCCTCCCTGCCGCTGCCCGGATATCCGCAGGTCCGCGTGGCTCTCCCCGGCCGGCGGCTGTCCGCCGCGCTCACCGGGCACCGCGCCGATCTCGTCCACCTGGCCGGACCGTTCGTCCTCGGCGTGCGGGGCATGGCGGTCGCCTCCCGGCTGGGGCTGCCCGCCGTGGCCGTCTACCAGACCGACCTGGCCGGCTACGCCCGCACCTACCTGGGTGCGGGCGAGAGCACCGCCTGGCGCCGGATGCGCGCCGTGCACAGTGCCGCCGACCTCACCCTCGCCCCTTCCTCCGCCGCGCTCCGGGACCTCACCGACCACGGTGTGCCCCGGGTGAGACTCTGGCCGCGCGGAGTCGACACCGTGCGGTTCCGCCCCGGTCTGCGCGACGAGGCACTGCGCCGCGCACTCGCTCCCGGTGGCGAGAAGATCATCGGATACGCGGGACGGCTCGCCCCGGAGAAGCACGTCGAACTCCTCGCCGGAGCCTGCTCGCTCCCGGGAGTGCGCGTCGTGGTCGTCGGCGACGGACCGAGCGAGGCGTCACTGCGCCCGGCGCTGCCCGGTGCGGTGTTCCTCGGGCGGCGTACGGGGGAGGAGCTGGCCCGCTTCTTCGCCTCCCTGGACGTCTTCGTGCACACCGGGCCGTACGAGACCTTCTGCCAGACCGTCCAGGAGGCCATGGCCTCCGGGGTCCCGGTCGTCGCCCCGGCGGCCGGCGGGCCGCTCGACCTCGTCGCACACGGGAGCACCGGGCTGCTCGTACCGCCCCACGACGCGGGGGCGGTACGCGAGGCCGTCGCCGCACTCGTCGCGGACCCCGCGCGCGCCGAGGCCTTCGGCAGGGCAGCGCGGGCCGCGGTGGAGGGCCGGACCTGGGAGGCCGTCGGGGACCAGCTCCTGGAGCACTACGACGAGGTCCTGCGCGGCCGGACGGCGGTGGCCGCGTGAACCGGCCCGGCGGACTCAGGATCGTCCGGCCGGCGAACCTCGTCACCCCCTCCACCTCGGGAGGAGCCCGCACCGCACCGGAGGAGCTCGGGCGCGGCTGTCTCCGGCAGGGCACGAGCCCGTGCTGATGACCCACTGCGGCGGAGCCGTCGACGCCGACCGTTCGCGACCGATCGCCGGCAGAGCGACGTCGAGGGCCGAATCGTCGAGCACCGTGCACAGGAACACCGCCGACAGCCCGGTGACGGCTGCCCCCGCCCACACCGGGACCGGCCGCCCGTACGCCGTTTCTGCGGTGGTTCGTCCCGCGCGCCAGAATGGAGGGATGACCGGACGCTGGGAGTTCTGGATCGACCGCGGCGGCACCTTCACGGACGTGGTGGGACGTGACCCCGGCGGCCGGCTGATCTCCCGCAAACTGCTGTCGCACGACCCCGGCCGCTACCGTGACGCCGCCGTCGCGGGGATCAGACTGCTGCTCGGTCTGGGCCCCCACGACCCGGTCCCCGCCGACCGCGTCGGCGGCGTCAAGATGGGCACGACGGTCGCCACCAACGCCCTCCTGGAGCGACGGGGCGAGCCGACCGTCCTGGTCGTCACCGAAGGCTTCCGGGACGCCCTGCGGATCGCGTACCAGAACCGGCCCTGCCTCTTCGACCGCCGCATCCTGCTCCCCGAGGCCGTGTACGACCGGGTCGTCGAGGTCCCCGAACGCGTCGACGCCCGAGGGAACACCGTGAAGGCCCTCGACCGCGCCACCGTGGCCGAGCGGCTCAGGGAGGCCGCGCAGGACGGTCTGCGCAGCGCCGCCGTCGTGCTCATGCACGGCTACCGCCACCCGGACCACGAGAGAGCCGTCGCGGAGGAAGCCAGGGCGGCGGGTTTCACCCAGGTCAGCTGCTCGCACGAGGTCAGCCCGTTGATCAAGCTCGTCCCGCGCGGCGACACCACCGTCGTCGACGCCTACCTCTCGCCCATCCTGCGCCGCTACGTCGAGGAGGTGGCCGCCGAACTCCCCGGCATCCGGCTGATGTTCATGCAGTCGAACGGCGGGCTGCGCGAGGCCGCGCACTTCCGGGGCAAGGACGCGGTGCTCTCCGGCCCGGCCGGGGGCGTCGTCGGCATGGTGCGTACGTCGGGCCAGGCCGGCCACGACCGGGTCATCGGCTTCGACATGGGCGGCACCTCCACCGATGTCTCGCACTACGCGGGCGAGTTCGAACGCGAGCTCGGGACGCAGGTGGCAGGGGTGCGGATGAGCGCGCCCATGATGAGCATCCACACCGTCGCCGCCGGCGGCGGATCCGTCCTGCACTTCGACGGACGGCGCTACCGGGTCGGTCCCGACTCGGCCGGAGCCGACCCCGGGCCCGCCTGCTACCGCAAGGGCGGGCCGCTCACCGTCACCGACGCCAACGTGATGCTCGGCCGCATCCGTCCGGAGCACTTCCCCGCCGTCTTCGGGCCCGAGGGGAACCAGCCGCTCGACGCCCGTCCCGTGGAGGAGCGCTTCGAGGCCCTGGCCGAGGAGGTGTCGGCCACCACGGGAGACCGGCGTACCCCCGCCGAAGTGGCCGCGGGCTTCCTGGAGATCGCCGTGCTCAACATGGCGAACGCGGTCAAGAAGATCTCCGTCCAGCGGGGCCACGACATCACCCGCTACGCCCTGACCGGCTTCGGCGGAGCCGGAGGGCAGCACGTCTGCGCCGTCGCCGACGCCCTGGGCATCGACACCGTCCTCGTACCGCCGCTCGCCGGCGTCCTCTCCGCCTACGGGATCGGTCTCGCCGACGCCACCGCGATGCGCGAACAGTCCGTCGAGGCCGCACTGGACGACGCCACCGGCACCCGGGTGCGCGGCCTCTGCGAGTCCCTGGCGGAGCACACCCGGGCCGATCTCCGGGGCGACGGCGTCCCCGACGGCGCCATCGGCACCCGCGCGCGCATCCTCCTGCGCTACGCCGGCACGGACGCCGCCCTGCCCGTGGCCCACGGCACCGTCACCACCATGACCGAGGAGTTCACCGAGGCGCACCGGGCGCGCTACGGATTCACCATGGACAAGCCCCTGGTGGTCGAGGCCGTCTCCGTGGAAGCCACCGGAACGGCCGGACCGCACACACCTCCCCGCGTGGGGGCGGGAGCGGGGGAGGGGCCGCTCCGCCCCCTCGGGACCGTGACGATGTTCGCCCGGGACGGATGGCGCGACGCCGGGCTCCACCGCCGCGCGACACTGCGCGCCGATGACACCGTTACCGGCCCGGCCCTCGTCATCGAGGAGGACGCCACCACCGTCGTCGACCCCGGCTGGCAGGCGACGCTGGGGCCGGCCGGGCACCTCGTGCTGCGCCGGACCGAGCCACGGCCCGAGCGGACCGCAGTCGGCACCCGGGTGGACCCCGTCATGCTCGAAGTGTTCAACAACCTCTTCATGTCGATCGCCGAACAGATGGGCGTACGACTGCAGAACACGGCGCACTCCGTCAACATCAAGGAGCGGCTGGACTTCTCGTGCGCGCTGTTCGACGCGGACGGCGGCCTGGTGGCCAACGCCCCGCACATCCCCGTCCATCTGGGTTCGATGGGGGAGTCCATCAGGGAGGTGCTGCGGCGCAACGAGGGCATCCTCCGCCCCGGCGATGTGTACGCCGTCAACGATCCCTACCACGGCGGTACCCACCTGCCGGATGTGACCGTCGTGACGCCCGTGTTCGACGAGCCGGTGGACGGACAGGAGCAGCGGCTGCGCTTCCTGGTCGCCTCGCGCGGCCACCACGCGGAGATCGGCGGCATCACCCCGGGCTCCATGCCCGCCTTCAGCCGTACGGTCGACGAGGAAGGCGTCCTGTTCGACAACTGGCCGCTGGTGCGCGACGGAACCTTCCGCGAGTCGGAGACCCGGGACCTGCTCACGACCGCGGCCCACCCCTCGCGCGACCCCGACACCAACCTTGCCGACCTGCGCGCCCAGATCGCGGCCAACGAGAAGGGCGTCACGGAACTGCGGCGCATGACACGCCAGTTCGGGCAGGACGTCGTGGAGGCGTACATGGGCCACGTCCAGGACAACGCCGAGGAGTCCGTGCGCCGGATCGTGGCCGGACTGCGCGACGGCTCCTGCCGCTACGAGACCGACAACGGTGCCGTCATCGCCGTGAGCGTGACCGTGGACCGTGACGCCCGCCGGGCCGTCCTCGACTTCGAGGGCACGTCCCCGCAGCAGACCGGCAACTTCAACGCCCCCAGGTCCGTGGTGACGGCCGCCGTCCTCTACGTGTTCCGGACGCTCGTCGAGGAGGACATCCCGCTCAACAGCGGCTGTCTGAAACCCCTCGACATCCGCGTCCCGGAGGGGTCGATGCTCGCCCCGGTCCACCCGGCGGCGACCGTCGCCGGCAACGTCGAGACCTCCCAGGCCGTCACCGGAGCCCTCTATGCGGCCCTGGGCGTCCAGGCCGAGGGCTCCGGCACCATGAACAACCTCACCTTCGGCAACGACCGGGTCCAGTACTACGAGACAGTCGCGAGCGGGTCCGGTGCCGGGGACGGCTTCGACGGGGCCGACGCCGTCCAGACCCACATGACCAACTCCAGGCTCACCGACCCGGAGATCCTCGAGTGGCGCTACCCGGTGCTGCTGGAGAGCTTCGGCGTACGGGAGGGCAGCGGAGGCCCGGGCCGTTGGCACGGCGGCCGGGGGGTGGAGCGCAGGATCCGTTTCCTCGAACCCGTCACGGTGGCACTCCTGTCGGGACACCGCAGGGTGCCCCCGTACGGCATGGCCGGAGGCGGCCCCGGAGCTCTCGGGGAGCAGTACGTCGAGCGGGTCGGCGGGGCGGTCGTCACGCCGCTCGAAGGCTGCGACACCGCCGAGCTGGACACCGGGGACGTCCTGGTGCTGCGCACCCCAGGAGGGGGCGGTTACGGGCGGCCGTGACCGGTCGCTTCTGCGCCGTTTCGACCGTTGTCGGTGCGAGGACCTAATCTGTGCAGCGTGACTTCGCCTGCCGACACCCACACCGCTGCGCCCCAGCTCAGCGCGGGACCGAGGCCCGCCCCGGGCCCCGCCGCCGATGAGGGGCTCTCGCGTCGGCTGCGCGCGCTCGCCTGCACCGCTCCGCTGCACGACCTGGACGTGCGCAAGGCCAACCTGGCAGGCGAGTACACGGTCTACGCGATGGCCGAGGTCGCCCTCGCGGCGATCGACCTCGTCACCCTCAACATGGACTTCGACACGGGCGCGGACCACGACCAGATAGTGGCCAGGCTCCTCCCGCGGGTCGCGGCCCAGGCACCCCGCCGGCCCGTCACCGAGCACGAGCGGGTCGCACGCTGGGTCCTGGAGAACCTGATCAACGTCGGGAGCGTGGACCGCGGCTTCCGTGCGGTGTACGGCACCTTCGGACCCGACGGCGTCTACGTCCGCAGGGACTACGACTTCAAGCTCATCGAGGAAGTCCCCGGCCACGGCGGGACGGTCTACCTCCGCACCACCGACGAGGCGGTCAACGTCCTGGTGGGCGCCCTGGACACGGACGTCACCAGCGCCCAGATCGCCGCCGAGGTGAAGCTGGAGGTCCTCATCAGCAGGGGCCGCCTCGCCGACGCCCAGCTCGCTGCCGAACAGGCCCGCTACCGCACCGTGCAGTACGCCGAGACGCTCCGCCGGACACTGGACGCGACCCGCCGCAACGTCCGCGCCGTGGACTGGCTCAACGCCGTGCCGGACATGATCGCCGAGGCGCTGGACCACGTCGCCGACCGCTACCGCCACGAGAACGCGATCCTCACCAACATCCGCAAGGCCCGGGACGAGGCCGAGGAACCCGAGAACAAGCGACGCGCCGCCGAACTGGTCGACATCGTCAAGGACTGCATCCGCCGCCACACCCAGCTCCAGTCCAGGCTCCTGGAGGCAGGGCCCCTCTTCCGCGCCGAGCAGGACCGCCAGGCATTCGCCACCCCCACCGCGCAGGCGGGCCTCGACCTCTACGGACAGCTCGTCGTGCCCCTGCTGCCGCTCCCCGTCGAGCAGGCCACCCGGGCCACCGACGCGTTCTTCGCGCACGGCACCGGACTGCGCACACCCACCTCGGTCCGGGTCGGCGACCTCGTCGACCTGCTGCTCATGCCCCCGGTGGAGCGGGAACACCTGGGCGCGGAAATGCCCGAGCCCGACCTCATCGCCACGCCGGACGACAGCCGGTTCAGCGAGGAGCAGCTCGGGCACGCCATGGAGCTGCTCGACCTGGAGCACGACGCACCCCGCCGGCTCTCAGGACTCCTGGCGGAGGCCAGGCTGCGCGACCCCGAGCTGCCGTACCTCGTCGCACTGCTCGCCGTCCACGCGGCGAGCCCTCCCGTCGGCACGGCCTACCGCCAGGGCGAGCGACGGCTGCTCTTCGCCGTCGACGACGGCACCCAGCTCGAGGACCACGAATTCGGCGGAGCCGACCTGATAGTGGGCATGGCCCTGCTGGACGCGGCGGGCATGGCCGCGGACCGCAAGGACGCCTCGTGAGCGCCCTCGGGGCCTCTCGTCAGGACCATGCGGGGCCCGCGCCGGCCTGACCGGACGAGAGACCCTGGCCCGATCCGGACGAGAGCCCGGGCCCCACCACCCACCCCCTGCCGCCCGAGAGCAGCACCCGTACCGAGGAGTCAACGAGTTGAGCGAGCAGCACGCCGAGCACACCGACGCGTGGGGCGACCAGCCCTTCACGCAGGCGGCCGACGCCGCACAGCCGGCCGCTGTCACCCCCGCCGACGCGGCCGACGCCGCCCGGCTGGTCTCCTTCGGGCTGCAGCCCAAGCTGATGCCCGCCCGCGACTCCGAGTACACCGAGCTGCTCCGCCGCTACCGGGAGGAGCCCGCCTTCGCCCGGCTCGCCGACGCCGTCGCCACCGGACTCGGGCTCATCGTGCTGGAGGTGTCCACCCGCGCCGGGATGGCCGTGACCGCCGGCGAGGACTCGGTCTTCGCCGTACGCATGGGCGACTACGCCCGGCGCGCGTCCCCCGACTCCGCCGACCGCTTCCTGCACGGACTCGCCCACCTCGCCGTCGCCGCCATGGCCTTCCCCCGGCCCGAGGACCTGGCCGACGACTCGTACATCGGCCGCATCACCGTCAACGGCGTCGACGCCTTCGTCCGCCAGGCCTGCCGACGTCTGGAGGAGCGCGCCGAGGAGCAGGGCGACAACACCGACCCGGCCACCGACGCGCCAGGCCTGGAATCCGGGTGGCGGATCTACTCCCGCCGCAGCGCCACCGGAGCCACCAAGGACGCCCGCCGGCTGGCCGGCTCGACCACCGGCATCATCGGCAAGGCCGTCGCCTTCCTCACGGACTCGGGCTTCCTCCAGCGCACCGGGGACGACGCGGGCGGCGCCTACCGCACCACCGCCCGCTACCAGCTCCAGGTCCGCGACATGGCCGGCAGCGCCGCCATGGCCGAACTGCTGGAACTCGGCGTCGTCCCGGTCACGGACGGCTCGGCCACCCTGCTGCCCCCGCCCGAGGACGAAGGCCTGGAGCTGGCCGCCGACGCCGGACTCCCCTTCCACTCCTGAACCGCCTCACCACCCCGAGCCGCCCCCGCTGCCGCTCCAGCCGCCCGCCCGCCGCCAGAACGACGAGAGTCCGCCGCCATGTACGAGTTGTCCCGGGTCCGCCTCTACTCCATCGGGCCCGCCGGTGCGCGCTACGCCGACACCGTGCTCGACCTGCGCGGAGTCGGCGAGCCCGTGCCCAGGCCCGCGCCGGCCCAGGCGGAGTTCTTCGAGGACGAGCCCGTCGGCCCCCCGCGCCGCCCGGCCCCCGCCGGTGTGCTCTTCCTGGAGAACGGCGGCGGCAAGTCCGTCCTGCTCAAGCTGATCTTCTCGGTCATGCTGCCGGGCCACCGCAACACCCTGGGCGGCGCCAGCTCCGGCGTCCTGCGCAAGTTCCTGCTCGCCGACGACTGCGGACACGTCGCCCTGGAGTGGCAGCACACCCTGACCGGCGAGTGCGTCGTCGTCGGCAAGGTCAGCGAATGGCGCGGCCGCCAGGTCTCCAACGACCCCCGTAAGTTCGCCGAGGCCTGGTACTCCTTCCGCCCCGGGCCCGGGCTCAGCCTCGACAGCCTCCCCGTGGCCGAGGCCAGCTCGGTGGGCCGCCCCGCCGAAGGCGTCTCGGGCGCCCGCGGCAGGCGCCGCACGATGAAGGGCTTCCGCGACGCGCTCACGGACGCCGGCAAGTTCTACCCGCACCTCGACGTGCACTGGGAAGAGATCCACGACCGGTGGAACGAACACCTCGGCGACCTCGGACTCGACCCCGAACTCTTCCGCTACCAGCGGGAGATGAACGCCGACGAGGGCGAGGCCGCCGGCCTCTTCGCGGTCAAGAAGGACTCCGACTTCACCGACCTGCTGCTCCGGGCCGTCACCGACACCCGCGACACCGACGGCCTCGCCGACCTCGTCAGCGGCTTCGGCAACAAGCTCGGCCGCCGCGCCGAGCTCACCGCGGAACGCGACTTCACCGCCGGATCGGTCGAGCTGCTCGGCCGGATCGTCGACGCCACGGCCACCAGGGCCCGCAGCCGCGACGTCCACGCCGGTGCCGAACGCCGCGCGCGTACCCTCGCCCGCAGGCTCTCCGGGCGCGCCACCGAGGAGCGGGGCCGCACAGCCGAGCTCGCCCAGCAGGTCGCGGACGCCGCCCACACCGTCACCGAGGCGGAAACGGCCCGCGGCCGCCGGGACCTGATCGCGGCCGAACTGGCCTACCGGCACGCGTCCCTGGCCCTGACCGCCGCCGAGAAGAGCGCGGCGGCGCAGCGCCGCGAGCTGGTCGAGGCACGCACCCTGCACTCAGCCTGGCAGGCCGCCGAAGCCGTCCTGCGCCACCGCGCCGCCGCCGACCGCTCGGCACGCGTCGCCGTCGCCATCCGCGAGGCGGAGCGCGACGCGGCCCCCGCCCTGGCCGCACGCGCCACGGCCGCCGCCGACCTCGTACGAGCCCTGCACACCGCCGCGGAGGCGGGGGAGCGGGTGGCGGACGAGGAGGAGGAACGCTCCGCGACCCTCCAGTCCACCGGTGAGACGGCGCACCGGGACGCCACCACCGCCGCCACCGAGGCCCAGCGCGCCCGCAGCGAGGCCGGACACCTGCGCCAGCGCCTCGCCGAGGTCGAGCAGGAGACCGCGGAAGCCGTACGCGCGGGCTGGCTCGACGACACCGCGCCGGACGCCGACCCGGCCCGCGCGGCCCTCGCGGCGAACGACGCGGAGAAGACCGCGGTCGCCGCCTGGGACACCGCGCGCGAGGCGGCCAGGGCCACCGCCGACCAGGCCAGGGAGGCCGCCGCCGCCGAGAGCCGCACCGAGCTCGCCGCGGCCCGCGCCGCCGACGGCGCACAGGCCGCCGAACAGTCCTACGAGGCCGAGCGCAGGGCCGCCGAGTCGATCGCCGCCGACCACCGCCTCGCCGACCTGCTGGGCCTCCCGACGGCCACCGGCGTCGGTGTGCCGCGCCCCCGCAGCGCCGCCGCGGGAACGGACGGGAACGACGAGACCACCGGCGGGGACGCCGGGTCCCTCACGGCCGAGGAGTTCGATGCCGCCGCGGACGAGCTGAGGGAGCTCCTCGACCAGGGCGTCTCCGCAGCCGAACGGCGGCTCTTCGACCTGCGCACCGCCGCCGCCGACGACTCCCGCATCCTCGGCGCCCTCGGGGACGGCGGGCTGCTGCCGCCCGGGCCCGACGTCCTCGCCACCGTCGAGTACCTCGGTGAGCACGGCATCCCGGCCCTGCCGGGCTGGCGCTATCTCGCCCAGGCCGTGGACCCCGCCGACCACGCGGCGGTCCTGGCCGCACGTCCCGAACTCGTCGACGGTGTCGTCATCACCGACCCGGACGCGCACACCCGCGCCCGCGAAGTCCTGGCCGCCGCAGCCCTGCTGCCCCGGTCGGCCGTCGCCGTCGGCACCACCGCGGCCCTCCTCGCCCCCGTGCCCGCCCCCGGTGGCGCGGGTCCCGGGACCGACGACGTGTTCCTCGTCCCGCCGAACCCCGCGATGCACGACGAACACGCCGCGGACGAGGAGCGCCAGGCGCTCCGGGCCCGGGCCGCGGCGCGCGACGAGGACATCAGGTCGCTCGCGGCCCGGCTCGGCGCCGACCGCTCCCTCGCCTCCCGCATCGGCTCGTGGCGCGCCGACTGCCCGCCCGGGATGCTCGCCGAGCTCGGCGAGGCCGCCCGCACCGCCCGCGCCGCCGCGGAGACCGCGGAGGCCGCACTCGCCGAGGCCCGCACCGTGCGCGCCGAGGCCGACGAGGCCGCTGCCGACGCCGCGCGCGTACGCGACGAGCGGCAGGAGGCGGCCCAGCGGGCCCGCCGCGCCGCCGACGCGCTCGCCGGCCTCGCCCACCGTCTCCGCGACCGCGCGGGCTGGCAGGCGCGACTGCGTGAACTGACCGACGAGGCGGCCGAATCGGAGGCGCGCGCCACGGCCTGCCTGGAGCGGGCTCGCGCCGCCGACGAGGACCGCCGGGCCGCCCAGCGCGCCGCGGACGACGCCCACCGGACGGCCCGTGCCCTGCGTGCCGAGCGAGCCGAGATCGCGGGCGCCCCGGAAACACTCCCGGAGCCCGACCCCTCCAGCGCGCGTACCTCCCTGCCGGCCCTGCGCGAGGCGTACCGGGCGGCTTCCAGGCTGTACGAGAAGGTGGGCGTCGGGGCCGACCTGCGTGCCGAGCAGGCGCGTGCCGAGAGCGACGAGAGCGCCGCGCTGGCCGAACTCGACCGCCTCACCAACAAGGTCCGCACCCGCGCCGCCCAGCTGCTCGAAGGCACCGACGGAGCCGACGGGCCCTCCCGGCAGGCCGCCGCCGCCCGCGCCGAGTCCCACGTCCAGCTCCTGGAGACCCGGGCCTCCACGGCCAGCGAGCAGCTCGGCCGCCTGCGCGGCGAAGCCGAACGGCTGGCCCCCGCCGACGAGGCACCGCACCACACCGAGCTCCCCGCCGACCTGGCCCCGGCCGACGCCGACCAGGCCCAGGCCCTGCTCCGTACGGCGACGGCCGAACTCGCCTCCGCCACCGGGGCGCTGGACACCGCGCGCGCCGCCCACGCCGAACTGCTGCGCGCCCACCGCACCGCCGAGGACTCGGCGAGCGGCTTCGACGAGACCGCCGCGCTCCTGCGTGACCTGCTCAGGGACCACGGCACGGAGGACGAGACCGAGTCCCCCGACCCGTACCCGGGCACCCTGGAGGAGGCCAGGCAGTCCGCCGCCGAGGCGCGCCGCTCACTGCGCGGCTGCTCCACCGACCTCTCGGCCGCGGAGAGTTCCGTGCGCGAGGCGAGCGACGTCCTCGTACGGCACGCCAACTCCACCCGCTACGAGCAGGTCCGCACACCGGCCCGGCAGCAGATCCGGGAACTCCCGGCAGCCGCCCTGCCCGACCACGCCGAGAAGTGGGCCGCCGCCTTCGCGCCCAGGCTGCGTGTGCTCACCGACGAGCTGGTCCAGCTGGAGCGCAACCGCGACTCCATCGTCGACCGGCTCCGAGGCCTCGTGGAATCGGCTCTCACGACGCTCCGCTCGGCCCAGCGGCTCTCCCAGCTGCCCGAAGGGCTGGGGGAGTGGTCCGGCCAGGAATTCCTCCGGATCCGCTTCGAGGAGCCCGACCAGGCCACGCTCACCGAGAGGCTGGGAGAGGTCATCGACGAGGCCACGCACGCGGCCCTCAAGAAGAACTCCGACCTGCGCAGGGACGGCATGTCCCTCCTGCTGAGGGGTGTACAGGCGGCCCTGCAGCCCAAGGGCATCGCGGTGGAGATCCTCAAGCCGGACGCGGTGCTCCGCGCCGAGCGCGTCCCGGTCGGACAGATGGGTGACGTCTTCTCCGGCGGCCAGCTGCTCACCGCCGCCATCGCGCTGTACTGCACGATGGCGGCCCTGCGCAGCAACGACAGGGGCCGGGACCGGCACCGGCACGCGGGCACGCTCTTCCTGGACAACCCCATCGGGCGCGCCAACGCGACGTACCTTCTGGAGTTGCAGCGCGCGGTCTCCGACGCGCTCGGAGTCCAGCTGCTCTACACCACCGGGCTGTTCGACACCACGGCGCTCGCCGAATTCCCGCTGGTCATCCGCCTCCGCAACGACGCGGACCTGCGGGCGGGGCTGAAGTACATCAGTGTCGAGGAGCACCTCAGGCCGGGGCTGCCCCAGCAGGACCCCGCGGGGGAGACCGTGCACGGCGAGATCACCGCGACCCGCATGTTCAAGCGGAGCGGGGAGGCGACCGGCACCATGGGCACGTCGGCGGTCCCGGAGATGCGCACGGAGATGGCGGACACGCGCGCGGAGCCCGCACAGCAGGCCACGGACAAGGGGTAGGGGAGGCCGGGGCGCAGGCGGTCAGGCCCGGGAGAGCCTGCCTTCGCCCCGGCGTCGTATCCGGGCCTCCCCGCGCGCCCGGGACCGTGCCGAGCGCCTGGCGGCGCGGCGCTCCCGGCGCATCCGGCGCGCCGTGCTGCTGGGGACGGACACCACGCCGTGGCGTTGGTTCCACACCTGTCGGGTCACCCACACGTCCAGCACCGACCACGTGGCCACCACCGTGCTCGCCACACCGCTGAGCACCATCGGGAAGGCGAGCCAGGACCCGGCCAGGGTGCACAGGAAGGCCACCATGGCCAGAATGAGGGTCAGCGACATGATGAGGACGGCGCGCACAGCTGCCGTCCGCACCGGATCCGGCATCCTCCGCCGGACCGCGGGTTCGTCCACCCACAGCTGCCGGGGGATGTGGGCAGCGGCGGGACCCCCTGCCGTACTTGCCCTGCCCGCCTGTGGCGGGACCGCCGACGATGCCGTCACGCCCCGGCGCTCATCCGTGTCCAACGACCTTCAACTCCCCACCACTGTCCGACTCAAGGGTGGCTGCCCGGCTTGCGCCCCTTTTACGCGGGCGGAGCCGCTTGCCTGTCGCACGTACCCCCGTGAGGTTCTTCTGCCCCGTACGTGTGGACGAATGCCAGGTCGCGAAGATTCCCGCCGAGGGCGGCAATCGGCCCCGAAAGGTCACGGAAGGAAGAATTCCAGCCAACTGCCCTGTGTGGATGCACCGCGTTGGGCCAGGGATTCTCTGTCGCTTTCGCGAGTTTCTTCGCAGGGAATACCGGGACAACTGGTGAGCAACTCGGGGAAGAGCGGCCTGAAATCGTCCGGACGCGTCTTCGAGTTACCGGTAGGTCAGTAGTAGGCTCGCGCCGTTTGTTGACGGAACTCCGACCGACGCCCGGTGGGCTGCGGCGGGAACACCCGAACAACCACGAAGACCGGGCGACCGGAACCACCGGACCCGGCGCAACCACCCCCGCGGTGCGGGGCCGAGCTGGGGGAGGCCATGCGCTTTCGCGGGAAGTCCATCCGCAGGAAGATCGTGGCGTTGCTCCTGGTGCCGCTCGCCTCTCTCACAGGCCTCTGGGTCTTCGCCACCTACGTCACCGGCCGTGAGGCCGGCGAGCTCATGGGCGCCAGCGCCATCGTGGAGCAGGTCGGTCACCCGCTCGAAGACACCATCCGGGCCGTCCAGGGCGAACGCCGGCAGACACTCGTCTTCCTCGCCGACCCCCGCGCCTCGGACGCCCTGCCCCTTCTGCGCCGCGAACGCGCCCGCACCGACCGGGTCGTGGCCGAGGTCAGGCAGAGCGCGAGGAGCAAGGACGTACGGGACAAACTGAGCCCGGAGTCGGAGGCCCAGCTCGACTCGATCCTCGGTGAGGTCGACGGCCTGGACGCGCTGCGCGGGTCAGTCGAGAAGCGCACCATCGACCGGACCAGGGCCCTCGACTTCTACAACGGCCTCGTCGACCCCTGCTACCGCTTCCTGAACAGTCTCCACACGATGGAGAACGTGTCCATGGACAAGCAGGTCCGGGCCCTGGTCGGCATCTCCAGGGCACGCGAGATGCTCTCCCGTGAGGACGCCCTGATCGCGTCGGGCCTCATCGCCGGCCGGCTCGGCGCCCCCGAACTCCGGGTCGTCTCCGACCTCGCCGCCAGCCGCACGCTCCTGTACGAGGTCAACCTCGAACTCCTGCCGGCCGGCGAGCGCGGCCGCATGGAGCAGTACTGGCGCAGCCCCGACACCGAGCCGCTGCGGACGGCCGAGCAGAGGCTCATCGCCGCAGGCCCGATCACGAAGCCGGGCACCATCGACTCCGCGCGCTGGGAGGAAGTGGCTCCCCCCGTCCTGGAGCACCTGGCCAACGACGGCACCGAGATGTCCAACCGCTTCCAGGACCGCGCGGAACCCGCCGGCTACCGGGTCCTGATCCAGGCGGGCGTCGCCGGCGTCCTGGGATTCCTCGCCCTGCTCGTGTCCGTCTTCGTCTCCGTACGCGTGGGACGCGAACTCGTCCGAGACCTCTCCCGGCTGCGCAAGGACGCGCACGAGGTGTCCGGCGTGCGGCTCCCCAGCGTGATGCGGCGACTGGCGGCGGGCGAGCAGGTCGACGTGGAGACCGAGGCACCCCACCTCAGTTACGAGCGGGACGAGATAGGCCAGGTCGGGCAGGCCCTGAACACCCTTCAGCGCGCCGCCGTCGAGGCCGCCGTCAAGCAGGCGGACATGCGCCGCGGTGTCTCCGAGGTCTTCGTCAACCTCGCACGCCGCAACCAGGTGCTCCTGCACCGCCAGCTGACGCTCCTGGACACCATGGAGCGGCGCACCGAGAACAGCGACGAGCTCGCCGACCTCTTCCGCCTCGACCACCTCACCACCCGCATGCGCCGCCACGCCGAAGGTCTCGTGATCCTCTCCGGGGCGGCCCCTTCACGGCAGTGGCGCAAGCCGATCCAGCTGATGGACGTGGTGCGCGCGGCGGTCGCCGAGGTCGAGGACTACGAGCGGATCGAGGTCCGGCGCCTGCCCCGCATCGGCGTGGGCGGCCCGGCCGTCGCCGACCTCACCCACCTGATCGCCGAACTGCTGGAGAACGCCACGGTGTTCTCCCCGCCGCACACCGCGGTGCAGGTCCACGGCGAACGCGTGGCCAACGGCTTCACCCTCGAGATCCACGACCGCGGCCTCGGCATGGCCCCCGAAGTCCTCCTGGACGCCAACCTCAGGCTCGCCGAGACCCCCGACTTCGAACTCTCCGACACCGACAGGCTCGGCCTCTTCGTCGTCAGCCGGCTCGCCCAGCGGCAGAACGTCAGGGTGTCGTTGCAGATCTCACCGTACGGAGGGACGACCGCGGTCGTCTTCATCCCGGCGCAGCTGCTCACCGACGCCCCTGACACGCACGGCACCGGCTTCCGCCTCGACCGGCGTGCCGAGAAGGCGATCGGCGGCGGCCGGCCGGGCGGCGCCGCGCCCGGCAGCGACAAGGCCCGCAGGGACGGAGTCGCGGACAAGAGCATCCCGGGCAGGCCCTCCGGCCTCTCCCCGGTCCCCACCGGCCTCACCGACCCGTCGGTGCTCGACGGCCCCGTCGAGCTCGAAGGCCCGGTGGGCACACTCGGGTTCCCCGACCCGGCTCTCGACCGGGAGCTCGACCCGGCACTCGGCCCGGTCCTCGACGGCGTATCCGACCTGGAGGACACCGAGAGCGAGCGGGGCGGCATCTTCCGGGCCCGCGACCTGCGCAGGGAAGCCGACCGGGAACAGCACCAGCAGGCCTTCGACGCCTCGGACGGCCGCTCGGCGGATGTCCGGCCGATGCGCCCCGCCGGCCCCGTCCCGCTGCCGCGCCGTAAGCCGCCGACACCCGTCACCGGCCATGGCCGCCGGATCGGCGACGGCGGCCGCTCGCACCCCGGTACGACCGACGGCCCCCCTGAGGCCCCCGGCTCCGAAGCCGTCACCGCGGAGCCCGGCCGCCCGGGCGCGGCACCGGCCGGCGAGGCGCCGCCGAGGCTCAGGCCCGCGCCCAGGCCCTCCGCGCCGGACACGGTGGGAGGCCTCCCGCGCAGGGTCCGGCAGGCGAACCTCGCCCCACAGCTCCGGGAGGACTCCGCAGGGCGGACTTCCGGCCACGTCCCCGCAGACACCGACGACGATCTCGAACGTGATGCGGACGAAGTACGCAATCGCATGGCTTCGCTACAACGCGGCTGGCAGCGCGGCCGTCGGCAGAACGCCGAGGACGCGGCCGGACCCGGCGAAGCAGCACCAGGAACCACTCCGGGAGGGGACGGTCGATGACCGCACCGAACGCCGCAGCACACAACTCCTCACGCCAGGGCTCCGGCGAACTCAACTGGCTCCTCGACGAACTGGTCGAGCGCGTCGCGAGCATCCGCAAGGCGCTGGTGCTCTCCAGCGACGGCCTTGCCACCGGCACGTCCCAGGACCTGACCCGTGAGGACAGCGAGCACCTGGCGGCCGTCGCCTCCGGGTTCCACAGCCTCGCCAAGGGCGTGGGCCGTCACTTCGAAGCCGGCCGGGTCCGCCAGACCGTGGTCGAGCTCGACGAGGCCTTCCTCTTCGTCACGGCCGCGGGTGACGGCAGCTGTCTCGCCGTCCTGGCCGACTCGGACTCGGACGTCGGGCAGGTGGCGTACGAGATGACCCTCATGGTCAAGCGGGTCGGGGCGCACCTGGCCAATGCCCCCCGGACCACCGGTCTGCCCGCCGGAGGGTGAGGCGAGGGGATGAGCGCAGACTCCGCCCGGGACATCTCGCCCGGATCACCGCCCGCGCCCGCGGATGCGGGCCCCTCGCGCTGGTACGACGCCGAAGCGGGTCCGGTGGTCCGGCCCTACGCGATGACCCGGGGGCGTACCAGCAGCGCGTCCCGTCATCGTCTCGACCTGATCGCGATCGTCATCCCCGAACCGGCGGCCGACGATCCCGGCCGGGACCAGACGCTCTCCCCGGAACACGTGGAGATCGTCGAACTGTGCAGCGACATGCCCCAGTCGATCGCCGAGCTCGCCTCCGGACTGGACCTCCCCGTCGGGGTGGTCCGTGTCCTGGTCGGTGACCTCGTCGAGGACGAACTGGTGCACGTCACCCGTCCCGTTCCGCCGGCCGAGCTGCCGGACGAGAGCCTTCTTCGCGAGGTGATCAATGGCCTTCGGGCGCTCTAGCCGCAAAAGGCGGCACGTCGAGCCCGTCACCCTGAAGATCCTGGTGGCCGGCGGCTTCGGTGTGGGCAAGACGACCCTGGTGGGCGCGGTCAGCGAGATCAGACCGCTGCGCACGGAGGAGAGGCTGAGCGAGGCCGGCCGTCCCGTCGACGACGTGGCGGGGGTCGAGGGCAAGAGCACCACCACGGTGGCCATGGACTTCGGCCGCATCACCCTGCGCGAGGACCTCGTCCTCTACCTGTTCGGGACCCCGGGGCAGGACCGCTTCTGGTTCCTCTGGGACGAGCTGGCCCAGGGCGCCCTCGGCGCGGTGGTCCTCGCGGACACCCGGAGGCTGGAGGACTGCTTCGCGGCGGTCGACTACTTCGAGCGCCGCGGGATCCCGTTCACCGTCGCCGTCAACCTCTTCGAGGGCGCGGAGCAGTTCCCCGCCGAGACGGTACGGACGGCACTGGACCTCGACCCCGAGGTGCCGGTGCTGCTCTGCGACGCACGTGACCGGGCGTCGGTCCGGGATGTGCTCGTGGCCGTGGTGGAGCACGCCGTGGTGCATGCCGACCGGCTCCGGGAGCCCGCCAGGACCTGACGCCCGGGCCACCGCACGAAACGCGGCCCGTACCCCCGCCGACCGGGGTACGGACCGCGCGTACGGTGCGGGGGGGCAGCGGGCGTGACAGGAGTCTTCACCCGGGGTGACGACCCGTCAACCCTGCGCGCGCACCCAGTGCCTCTCGTCCGGGTCGGGCCGGACTCGCGGGGCTGATCCTGACCGGAGAACCTGCCTCACGGGTTCTCGGCGAGCCACTTGGCCGCGGTCTCGGCCAGTTCCCCGTCCCGCCCCGCGAGCATCATCCGGATCATCTGCACGTCGCCGCGCAGCGACCACGCGGGGTGTCCGAACGTCGCGGGGTTGTTCTTCTCGATGAGGAAGTGCGCCGGCCAGGCGGTGCCGTACCCGATCAGAGGCAACGCCAGCGCGTAGCGCCCGCGACCGCGCGCCAGCCCGTACGCGGTGACCGCGAGACCGGTCAGCGTCCCGGTCAGATGGACCCATCGCGTCGCCGCCCTGGAGTGCATGGCGACGTAGTAGGGCCAGAACTCTTCATACGAACCGAACGTCTGCTGTGACATGAAGGCACCGTAATCGCTCGGCCCGCAACCGGATACGGCAGTTCCGCGTCCGAGAACAAGAACGGGCGGCCGGAGCCCACGGGGGTGGTCCCGGTCGCCCGTCCACCGCACGTGTCGTCAGTGACCCGCCACCGAGCGCCTGGCCACCGGGAAGTCGAAGTAGGTGTCGGGGAAGAGCTCCGGCTTGTACGTGAAGTGCCACCACTCCTCCGCCAGATTCACGAAGCCCAGGCCGGTCAGCGTCTCCTTCAGGAACTGCCGGTTGGCGCGCTGCGCGCCCTGCACTCGCGGGTCGTCCGTGTGCGACAGCGTGTCGAAGCAGTCGTAACCCGTCCCCATGTCCACCGAGTTGTCCGGGAAGCGTTCGCCCTTCGGCGCATAGCACGGGGCCAGCTCCTCGCCGGGCTCGTACGGCCTGGTCGGCAGTGCCGGCAGCTTCACCAGAGTGAGGTCCACCGTGCTGCCCCGGCTGTGACCGGATTTCTCCGCGATGTAACCGTCCTCGAACAGCCGTGTCTTGTCGACCATCGGATAGAACTCCGTCTTCATGGCCTGGTCGTCGAGATCCTTCGCCCACCGGACGAAGTGGTCCACGGCATGCTGGGGCCGGTAGCAGTCGTACACCTTGAGCGAGTAGCCCTGGCGCAGGAGACCGCGCTGAGCTGTGCGCAGCGCGCGGGCGGCCGGCCGGGTCAGGATGCAGACGGGCTGCCGGTAGCCGTCCACCGGCTCTCCCATGAAGTTGTGCGCGGTGGTGTAGCGCATCTCCGTGATGATCGTCGGATCGACGGAGCGCAGGTCGACGAACTCCGGCGGAGCCTTGGGTTCGGGCTTGGCCGCCGCCACCGGGGCAGCGGCGGTGACGGCGAGCAGAGCGGCGCCGGCGACGGCCAGGGCGCGGAGAAGACGAGCAGTTCCTGTCATGGGCACACCGTCTATCAGCTTCGGAGCCGCAAGAGAAGAGTGATCGGATACAGTCCGCCCGTGAAGGACTCCCACTGCGGCAGCTGCGGGGCCCGTACGCCACCGACGCCTGGCCCCGCACCTGTTCGGTCTGCGGCCGTACGGCCTACCGCAACCCGCTTCCCGTCGCCGTCGCCCTGCTGCCCGTCACCGGACCGCACGGCACCGGCCTCGTGGTCATCACCCGCACCATCCCGCCGCACCTGGGCGGTATCGCGCTGCCCGGCGGCTACATCGACCGCACCGAGGACTGGCGCCACGCCGTCGTGCGCGAACTGCGCGAGGAGACCGGCATCCGCGCCGACGAGACGCACGTGCGCCTCGCCGACGCCCTGAGCTCCCCGGACGGCCACCTGCTGCTCTTCGGGCTGCTCCCGCCACGCCCCTCCGAGGAACTCCCGCCCTCGGAGCCGACGGACGAGACCTCGGGATACGACGTGCTGCGCACCCCGGACGAACTCGCCTTCCCCCTGCACACCCAGGCCGTACGCTCCTGGTTCGCCGGTGACTACCGCCAGGGTCACTGACCCGGCACGATGACGGCAATGAACGCCGAACCGCATCCCGGGCGACGGCCCGGGCCCGAGCAGCCGGCCGCCGACGTCCGAGCGGCCGGCCGGCTCGTCTCCGCGCACTATCCGGAAGCGACCGGCGCGGTGCTGGGCGGATCCGCCGCACGCGGGCGCTCGACTCCCGGCAGCGACCTCGACATCACGGTCCTGCTCCCTGACGGCGGCGTGAGGCGTCGAGAGTTGCTCCGGCACGACG
This sequence comes from Streptomyces sp. QL37, assembly GCF_002941025.1. Lineage (NCBI taxonomy): Bacteria > Bacillati > Actinomycetota > Actinomycetes > Kitasatosporales > Streptomycetaceae > Streptomyces > Streptomyces sp. QL37. Next base: position 7,448,811 of record NZ_PTJS01000001.1, read on the forward strand.
GCCGCCTGGCGGAGGTCTTCCTCAACAGTCGTTCCGACCTGCGAACCGCTTTCGCGGAGAGCCGCACGACGCGCAGGGCGACAGCTCTCTTCCTCTTCGCCGACTCCGTCGTCCTCCTCGACCCCGACGGCCACGTGGAGACACTCCGGCAGGAGGCGAAAGCCCTGTTGGCGGCAGGCCCGGATCCCCTGACAGGGGCCGAACGCGACGCCCGGCGAGCTCTGCTCACCGACCTCGTGGACGATCTGACCGACACCGGCCCCCACAGCGACCCCCACGAACAGCTCGCCGTGGCGGACCGTGTCCTGCGCGAAGCGGCGGACCTGCTCACCGCACACCGCCGAATGTGGAACGGCGCCGGAAAATGGCTGCCCAGGCGCCTGAGAGCGGCCGACCCCGACCTCGGCCGACACCTGCTCGACGGACACCTCGTCCTGGCCAGGCAGGCCGACCCGACAGCCCTGACGGCCTCGGCCGTCCGAGTGCTGGACCTGACGGGCGGCCCCCTCCGCGAGGGCTACGTCGAGTGCTGACGTCCTCCACGTCGGTTCCGGTGCCGGCCGTTCCAGGACCGCGGCCCCGCACCGAAGAACGGCAGGATCACGCCGGACCCGGCAGGCCTCGCACGCGGACCGGGTACGGCACCAGTCCCTCCTCGCCGTCCCGCTCGACCACCACGCGGCCGGCCCTGAGGCGCGACGTGTAGCGCTCCACCTCGGACCGCGCCCACCCGTCGCCCGCGTCCCGCACGACAAGTCCGCCCCCGGTACGCCCGGCCGGCGGAGCCCACACCTCCAGTTCGAGAGCGCCGTCAGGTCCCCTCACCGGGATCACGGCACCGGCCCTCGCCAGCACCGGAATCCGGGACAGCGGCGCGACGACCACCGCCTGACCCGGGCCCTCGTACGCCTGCCCGGTCGCCGTGTCGTACCACCGCCCGCGCGGCAGCCGCACCGGCCTGCGGTCCGCGCCCTCCTCCAGCACCGGCGCGACCAGCAGCGCGTCACCCAGCAGGAAGGCGTCCTCGCAGTCCCGCAACTCCCGGTCCCCCGGGGCGCCCCACCACACCGGCCGCACATACGGCGCACCCGTCAGCCGGGCAAGCTGCGCCAGCGTCACGAAGTACGGGTGCATCCGCTCCCGCTCATCCAGCGCACGCTTGGCGTGCGCCAGTACCTCCGGCCCGAATTCCCACGGCTCCCGGCGCCCCGCGTCGATGGCCGCGTGCGTACGGAACAACGGCATGTACGAGCCCAGTTGGAACCAGCGCAGATACAGCTCCGGCGACGGCGACCCGTCGAACCCGCCGACGTCGGGCCCCGAATACGGCACCCCGCAGAGCCCGAGCCCCAGCACCAGGGCCAACGAGGCCCGGAGCCCCGGCCACCCCGTCGCCACGTCACCGGACCAGGTGCCGCCGTACCGCTGCAGCCCCGCCCAGCCCGAACGGGAGAACAGGAACGGCCGCTCGTCAGGGCGCAGCCGGCACAGCGCCTCGTACCCGGCCATCGCCATCGCCAGGGCGTACACGTTGTGGGCCTCCCGGTGGTCCCCGCCCCGGCCCTCCAGCGAGTGCCGGGACGAGCGGGGGAGCGACGGATCCCCGAAGGCCGAGAACGACACCGGTTCGTTCATGTCGTGCCACACCCCGGCGAACCCCTGGCCGAGCCGCTCCTCGTACAGCGTGCCCCACCATTCGCGCACCGCAGGATCGGTGAAATCCGGATACACGCACTCGCCCGGCCACACCTCGCCCAGCACAGGAAAGCCCTGCGGGTCCCGGACGAACGCGCCCTCCGTACCGACCTCCATGCCGCTGTCGAACACCGTGTTGCCCGCCGACGCCCGCACCGCCGGATCGACGATCGAGACGAGCCTGACGCCGTCCTCGCGCAGCTCCTTCGCCAGCCGGGGGAGGCCGGGGAACCGCTCCCGGTCGACCGTGAAGACCTGATGCGCGTCGTAGTGGTCGATGTCCAGATGCAGCACCGACAGCGGCAGCCCCCGCTCCCGGTACCCCGCGACGACCCGCCGCACCTCCTGCTCGCTGCCGAACCCCCAGCGGGCGTGCTGCGGACCGAGTGCCCACGAGGGCGGCAGCGCGGGCGCGCCCGTCAGCGCCGTCCAGCTCCGCAGCACCTTGGCCGGCGTACCCACGACCACCCAGCAGCGGAGCGGACCGCCCTCCATCCGCACCTCGCACGCGCCCGGCCGGTCGTGTCCCGATCCCGCGCCCTCCTCGCCCTCACGGAGTGTCACCCGGCCCGCCCAGGAGTTGTCGTGGAACGCCAGGTGGGTCCCCGCGTCCGAGACCACCACCTGCACCGGCATCGTCAGATACAGCGGATCGTCCCCCGGCCCGAAACGACCGCCCGGATCGGTGTTCCACAGCCGGTACGTCCCCTCCCTCAGCCTCGGACCGCCGGCCCGGCCGCCCAGCCCGAAGAAGCGGGCGTCGGCGGGGACCTCGGACCGCTGCACCCACCGCGCCGGTCCCCCCTCCACCGGCTCCCACCAGCGCGGCGGCAGCTCCCGGCGCAGCACCACGCCGCCCGGCGTACGCAACTCGAGCGCACCGTGCCGCGACACGGCGACCGTCAGCCGCTCCGACACCACCTGCCAGCCGCCGTTCGTGTCCGGCTCCAGCCGCGCCCGCGTATCGGCCTCCGGCCCGTCTCCCGGCAGGGCGTACGAGGGCAACGGCCCGGCGCCGTCCCAGGACCAGAACACCGCACCGCCCACCGCCACCCTGATCCGCAGCTGCGAACGGGCGAACCGCACGACTCCGCCGCCCGGCCCGGGCTCCGCACCGATCAGCAGCCCGGGCACCCGTGCCCGCTCCGCACCGCGCGACGCCAGCGCCCGCGCGTCCGCGCGCCGGCGCCGCCACGCCGAGCGGACCGTGCGCATCCCCTGTACAGAACCGACCATTTTCACCGAGCGCACCAGGTCACGACCATCCATGCGGGCCACCCTGCCATCCGTCCGGACAGAAGCGTGCTCCGTTCAGCTTCCGTTCACCTGTGGCTTCGCCACACAGCCGGACACGCAGTCATGGCAGGGGGACCCTGGTGCGCGAGACGATCACATGGCATCGTCCGTGACAGGCGTCCACGCGCACAACCCAGCCGTGTGCGCGACGCACGCACACCCCGCGTACACCCGAAAGGCCAGGGAGCCTCCATGACCTCAGCAGCCGGCGAAGCCCCCCTCTGGCAGCCCGAGCCCGAGCGCGTCGAGGCGGCGGCCGTGACCCGCTTCCAGCGATGGGCGGCCGGACGCCACGGAGCCCCCGCCGACGGCGGCTACGCGGCGCTGCACCGTTGGTCGGTCGACGAACTCGACACCTTCTGGGAGGCCGTCGCCGACTGGTTCGACGTACGCTTCTCCACCCCGTACGACGCCGTCATCGGCGACCGCACCATGCCCGGCGCCCAGTGGTTCCCCGGCGCCACCCTCAACTACGCCGAGCACGCCCTGCGCACGGCCGACGACCCGCTCCGCACGGACGCCCCGGCCCTGCTGTACGTCGACGAGACCCACACGCAGGTCTCCATCAGCTGGTCCGAACTCCGGCGCCAGACCGGCTCACTCGCCGCCGAACTCCGCGCCCTCGGCGTCACCCCCGGCGACCGCGTCAGCGGATACCTCCCCAACATCCCCCAAGCGGTCGTCGCGTTCCTCGCCGCCGCCGCCGTCGGCGCGGTCTGGACCTCCTGCGCACCCGACTTCGGCGCCCGCAGTGTCCTGGACCGCTTCCAGCAGGTCGAACCCGTAGTCCTGTTCACCGTCGACGGCTACCGCTACGGCGGCAAGGAGCACGACCGCACGGCCACCGTCGCCGAGCTCCGCAGCGAACTCCCCACCCTGCGCGCGGTCGTCCACATCCCGCTCCTCGGCACGGACGCGCCCGAAGGCACCCTCGAATGGTCGGCGCTCACCGCCTCCGACACCGAACCGGTCTTCGAGCAAGTCCCCTTCGAGCACCCGCTGTGGGTGCTGTACTCCTCCGGCACGACCGGACTCCCGAAGGCAATCGTCCAGTCCCAGGGCGGGATCCTCCTCGAACACTTCAAGCAGATCGGGCTGCACTGCGACCTCGGCCCCGACGACCGCTTCTTCTGGTACACCTCCACCGGCTGGATGATGTGGAACTTCCTCGTCTCCGGCCTGCTCACCGGCACCACCGTCGTGCTCTACGACGGCAGCCCCGGCTATCCGGACGTCCAGGCACAGTGGCGTGTCGCCGAACTGACCGGCGCGACCCTCTTCGGCACGTCGGCCGCGTACGTCATGGCGTGCCGGAAGGCGGACGTGCACCCGGGCCGCGACCACGACCTCAGCCGCGTCCAGTGCGTCGCCACCACCGGCTCCCCGCTCCCGCCCGACGGCTTCCGCTGGCTCCACGACGAGGTTGCCGACGACCTGTGGATCGCCTCCGTCAGCGGTGGGACGGACGTCTGCAGCTGCTTCGCGGGCGCGGTCCCCACCCTGCCGGTCCACGTCGGCGAGCTGCAGGCCCCGTGTCTCGGCACCGATCTCCAGTCCTGGGACCCCTCGGGCAAGCCGCTCACGGGGGAGGTCGGCGAGCTCGTCGTGACCGCGCCCATGCCCTCCATGCCGGTCCGCTTCTGGAACGACCCCGACGGCCGCCGCTACCACGACAGTTACTTCGACACATACCCCGGTGTCTGGCGCCACGGAGACTGGATCACCCTCACCGACCGCGGCTCGGTCATCATCCACGGCCGCTCGGACTCCACGCTCAACAGGCAGGGCGTCCGCATGGGGTCAGCCGACATCTACGAGGCGGTCGAGCGGCTCCCCGAGATCCGCGAGTCCCTCGTCATCGGCCTCGAAGAGCCGGACGGCGGCTACTGGATGCCCCTGTTCGTCCACCTCGCCGAGGGCGCCACGCTCGACGACGATCTCCGCGACAGCATCAAGCGGACCATCCGCGAGAACCTCTCACCCCGTCATGTACCGGACGAGGTCATCGAGGTCCCCGGTATCCCGCACACCCTCACCGGCAAGCGCATCGAAGTCCCGGTCAAGCGCCTCCTCCAGGGCACGGCCCTTTCCAAGGCGGTCAACCCGGGCTCCGTCGACAACCTCGAACTCCTCCGCTTCTACGAGGAACTCGCCCGCGACCGTCACTGAACCAGCAGCCGGGCAGGCCGTTGTCAGTCCCCCTGATTACGCTGAGTGAGCATCGATCGACAGTGCACAGGGGGACTCATGGCGCACATCAAACAGACCCGACGCAGCCGGCAGCGCGCCGGGACATCCATGCGACGCGCACTGCGCCGCGAAGCACCGAGCACCGTCGGCCTCCTGGTCGACCCCCACGACTTCGCGGCCATGCGCCACTACCGGAGCTTCACCTTCGAGGACCACGCGGTCTACCTCCAGCAGGTCGAAGGCCTGCTGCGGACGCTCGCCGCGCAGGGAACCCACACCACCGTCGCCCTCTTCGACCCGGAGGACTACGCGGAGTTCTGCGCCGAGTCCGGCTTGGAGCCCGACGCACGCACAAGCCGGAGCCGCTTCGTCGCAGAGGTCGCCTCGGCCGGTGCAACCGTGGCCTACACCGGCCAGCCCATCGACACGCTGATCCCGCTGCTCGTCTCACGAGCGGTCCGACGCGCGACATGGGAGTACGCAACGATGCTGCTCGCGGGCCTCGGCGACTGCGCGGACTGCGGCCAGGACATCGGGCGGGCCGCCTTCGACCGGGCGTCCCACCTGCTGATGCGCCTGCTGGACACGGCGGGTCCCGGCACCCATCACATCGTCTGCAGCATGCCCATGGAGAAGGAACAGCTCCTCGCCGTTCTCCACACCGCTTGTGACACGGACGGGCCCGCTCGCCTCGCGTCGTCGGAAGGGGCGGAGTTCGCCACCGTGCTCGCCGTGGGGGTCGCGCTCGGGACCCAGGGCGGCGTCGTCCTGCGCACCACGACCCCCGACGCGCCGGACCGGGTGCACGGCTGGCGCCTGAACCGTGGCAGTCTCCTCCCGCTCACGGCCGGCGAGGTCTTCAACGCCTACTGCACGGACGCCGACACCGGCGAACCCGTGTCCCCGGAATCCGGCGTCGAGTACTGCGCGGGCTTCGACCTCGGTGCCGACGAACCGGAGGTCCACCGCTGACAGACAGAAGGGGTTCCCGCCGGAACCGACGGGAACCCCTTCACATCCGACCGCGCGCGGCCGGTATCACTCGCCCGACAGCACCGCCTGCGCCGCACGCCGCGCGTCGTCGGCGGAGTCCGCCGCACGCGCCGCGGAGGCAGCACGCTCGCACTGTGCGAGCGTGTGCTTCGCCAGCGTCGCCCGCACATAGGGAATGGACGCGGCACCCATCGACAGGGAGGTCACACCCAGACCGGTCAGCACACACGCCAGCAGCGGGTCCGAAGCGGCCTCACCACAGACGCCGCAGCTCTTGCCCTCGGCCCTGGCGGCCTCGGCCGAGAGAGCGACCAGGTCGAGCAGCGCGGGCTGCCACGGGTCCTGGAGCCGCGACACGGCTCCCACCTGACGGTCGGCCGCGAACGTGTACTGGGCCAGGTCGTTGGTACCCAGCGAGAGGAACTCCACCTCCTGCAGGATCGACCGGGCCCGGAGCGCGGCGGACGGAATCTCCACCATCGCCCCGAACTTCGCCTGCAGTCCCGCCTCACGGCAGGCGTCGGCGAACGCCTTCGCGTCAGCCCGGTCCGCCACCATCGGGGCCATGACCTCGAGGTACACCGGCAGTCCCTCGGCCGCCCTGGACAGTGCCGTCAGCTGGGTCCGCAGCACATCCGGGTGGTCCAGCAGACTGCGCAGCCCACGCACACCGAGGGCCGGGTTCGGCTCGTCGGCCGGCGTCAGGAAGTCCAGCGGCTTGTCGGCACCGGCGTCCAGCACCCGCACCACGACACGCCCCTCGGGGAACGCTTCCAGCACCGCGCGGTACGCCGCGATCTGCTTCTCCTCGGACGGCGCCTGCTTGCTGTCGTCCAGGAAGAGGAACTCCGTGCGGAACAGTCCGACGCCCTCGGCACCGGCTTCCAGTGCCGCGGGAACGTCACCGGGACCGCCGACATTGGCGAGCAGCGGCACCTTGTGACCGTCGGAGGTGGCGCCGGGACCGGTCACCGCCGACAGCGCCGCTTTACGGGCGGCCGAGGCACTCTCCATCTCGGCCCGCTTCTCCTGGCTGGGCTCGACGAAGATCTCACCGGTGCTGCCGTCCACGGCGACGACCGTGCCCTCGGCGATCTCGCCCGCTCCGGGGAGAGCCACGACGGCAGGAACACCGAGTGCCCGCGCGAGAATGGCGCTGTGGCTGGTCGGCCCGCCCTCCTCCGTGACGAAGCCGAGCACCAGGGTGGGGTCGAGCAGAGCCGTGTCGGCGGGAGCCAGGTCACGCGCGATCAGCACATACGGCTCATCACTGTCGGGCACACCCGGCATCGGCACACCGAGCAGCCGCGCCACGATCCGGTTCCGTACGTCATCGAGGTCGGCGACGCGCCCCGCCAGGTACTCCCCGGCGTTGGCCAGCAGCGCCCGGTACGCGGCGAACGCGTCGTACACGCCACGCTCGGCGGTGCTCCCGACAGCGATCCGACGCTCGACGTCGGCGATGAGCTCGGGATCCTGCGCCATCATGGCCTGGGCCTCGAGCACGTGCTGTGCCTCGCCCCCAGCCAGATTGCCGCGCGCGATCAGGTCGGCCGCCACGGCCTCGACGGCCTGGCGGGCACGCCCCTGCTCGCGCTCGGCCTCGTCCGCGGGAATCTGTTTGGCCGGCGGCTCGAGCACCGCCGTACCCATGTGCCGAACCTCGCCGATCGCCACCCCGTGACTCACGCCGACGCCTCGCAGCGTTGTCTCCATTTCACCCGTCTCCGATTGTGCGGCGGCAGCGCCACCGCGGTGGATTCCCAACTGGCTGGTTACTGAGCCGAGGGTGTCACTGCCAGCCGAAGAGAGTCTCGCCGACCTTCACGTCGCCGTCCTCACGCACGTCGGAGAGCGACTCGGCGGTGGCCTCCAGGGCCACGACCGGGCAGATCGCCGACTTGCCGGCGGCCTCGACGCCCGCCGGGTCCCAGCGGACGATGCCCTGACCGCGGGTGACCGTGTCCCCCTTGTTCACGAGGAGCTCGAAGCCCTCGCCGTTGAGCTGCACGGTGTCGATCCCGAGGTGGGTCAGCACGCCGTGGCCCTGATCGTCGACGACGACGAAGGCATGCGGGTGGAGGGAGACGACGATGCCGTCGACCGGCGAGACGGCCTCGGAAGGCTCGCGCACGGGGTCGATGGCGGTCCCGGGACCCACCATCGCTCCGGAGAACACGGGGTCGGGAACCGCGGTGAGTCCGATGGCGCGGCCGGCAAGAGGGGACGTCACTGTGGTCATGGAGAGCCTCCCAGAGGTGGGGATCCGGATGTCACCGCCACGACTGAAGGAGGGCGGCTTACTGGTCAGCAGCGTAAGTCATATGAAGTCCCGGTTCCGCCCGAGAGCTACCGGTTGGCCGACCTAGAGGTGCACCGGAAACGATTTGCCTCGCCTCACGGCGGCCTGTACTGTCGTATCCCTGCCTGGCCCCCACACGACTTCGAGTCGGGGGCGGACAGCGACTCCCAAGCCCAGACTGTAACTCTGATTGTGCTCTCGCATGCTCGCGAGAGGCCCCGGTCAGAGAAACGAAAAAGGCCTGATAGAGTCGGACTCGCCGGAAAGGGAAACGCGAAAGCGAAGAACTGGAAAGCGAACAGCAGGAACCCGCTTCGGCCGGGAATCGGACACGAAAGAGTCTGATAGAGTCGGAAACGCAAGAACGAAGGGAAGCGCCCGGAGGGCCCCGGTGAAACGGGACCAAAGGAAGCGTCCGTTCCTTGAGAACTCAACAGCGTGCCAAAAGTCAACGCCAGATATGTTGATACCCCGGCCTGCTTCGGCAGGTTGGTGGTTCCTTTGAAAAGTCCTACCGGTCCTTCGGGTCGGGTAGGCAACAACAGCGAGGACGCTGTGAACGACCGGTCTTATTCCGACCTGGTCGTTCCGCTCTCGTGTTGTGATCCCGATTACGGGAAAACATTCACGGAGAGTTTGATCCTGGCTCAGGACGAACGCTGGCGGCGTGCTTAACACATGCAAGTCGAACGATGAAGCCCTTCGGGGTGGATTAGTGGCGAACGGGTGAGTAACACGTGGGCAATCTGCCCTTCACTCTGGGACAAGCCCTGGAAACGGGGTCTAATACCGGATAACACTCTGTCCCGCATGGGACGGGGTTAAAAGCTCCGGCGGTGAAGGATGAGCCCGCGGCCTATCAGCTTGTTGGTGGGGTGATGGCCTACCAAGGCGACGACGGGTAGCCGGCCTGAGAGGGCGACCGGCCACACTGGGACTGAGACACGGCCCAGACTCCTACGGGAGGCAGCAGTGGGGAATATTGCACAATGGGCGAAAGCCTGATGCAGCGACGCCGCGTGAGGGATGACGGCCTTCGGGTTGTAAACCTCTTTCAGCAGGGAAGAAGCGAAAGTGACGGTACCTGCAGAAGAAGCGCCGGCTAACTACGTGCCAGCAGCCGCGGTAATACGTAGGGCGCAAGCGTTGTCCGGAATTATTGGGCGTAAAGAGCTCGTAGGCGGCTTGTCACGTCGGATGTGAAAGCCCGGGGCTTAACCCCGGGTCTGCATTCGATACGGGCTAGCTAGAGTGTGGTAGGGGAGATCGGAATTCCTGGTGTAGCGGTGAAATGCGCAGATATCAGGAGGAACACCGGTGGCGAAGGCGGATCTCTGGGCCATTACTGACGCTGAGGAGCGAAAGCGTGGGGAGCGAACAGGATTAGATACCCTGGTAGTCCACGCCGTAAACGTTGGGAACTAGGTGTTGGCGACATTCCACGTCGTCGGTGCCGCAGCTAACGCATTAAGTTCCCCGCCTGGGGAGTACGGCCGCAAGGCTAAAACTCAAAGGAATTGACGGGGGCCCGCACAAGCAGCGGAGCATGTGGCTTAATTCGACGCAACGCGAAGAACCTTACCAAGGCTTGACATATACCGGAAAGCATCAGAGATGGTGCCCCCCTTGTGGTCGGTATACAGGTGGTGCATGGCTGTCGTCAGCTCGTGTCGTGAGATGTTGGGTTAAGTCCCGCAACGAGCGCAACCCTTGTTCTGTGTTGCCAGCATGCCCTTCGGGGTGATGGGGACTCACAGGAGACTGCCGGGGTCAACTCGGAGGAAGGTGGGGACGACGTCAAGTCATCATGCCCCTTATGTCTTGGGCTGCACACGTGCTACAATGGCCGGTACAATGAGCTGCGATGCCGCGAGGCGGAGCGAATCTCAAAAAGCCGGTCTCAGTTCGGATTGGGGTCTGCAACTCGACCCCATGAAGTCGGAGTTGCTAGTAATCGCAGATCAGCATTGCTGCGGTGAATACGTTCCCGGGCCTTGTACACACCGCCCGTCACGTCACGAAAGTCGGTAACACCCGAAGCCGGTGGCCCAACCCCTTGTGGGAGGGAGCTGTCGAAGGTGGGACTGGCGATTGGGACGAAGTCGTAACAAGGTAGCCGTACCGGAAGGTGCGGCTGGATCACCTCCTTTCTAAGGAGCACTTCTTACCAAGTTCGCTTGGTCAGAGGCCAGTACACCGGCGAATGTTCGGTGCTGGTTGCTCATGGGTGGAACGTTGACTATTCGGCACGACAGGTTGTCTTTGTGAGTACTGCTTCGGCGTGGAAAGTGAAGAGGATCGGTCGGGTCGGGCACGCTGTTGGGTATCTGAAGGTACGGGCTCGTTTGAGTCTGTCCCTTTGGTTGCCGGCCCCAGTGCACTCACCTGTAAGGGTGGGGTGATGGGTGGCTGGTCGTTGTTTGAGAACTGCACAGTGGACGCGAGCATCTGTGGCCAAGTTTTTAAGGGCGCACGGTGGATGCCTTGGCACCAGGAACCGATGAAGGACGTGGGAGGCCACGATAGTCCCCGGGGAGCTGTCAACCAAGCTTTGATCCGGGGGTTTCCGAATGGGGAAACCCGGCAGTCGTCATGGGCTGTCACCCGCTGCTGAACACATAGGCAGTGTGGAGGGAACGAGGGGAAGTGAAACATCTCAGTACCCTCAGGAAGAGAAAACAACCGTGATTCCGGGAGTAGTGGCGAGCGAAACTGGATGAGGCCAAACCGTATGCGTGTGATACCCGGCAGGGGTTGCGCATACGGGGTTGTGGGATCTCTTTTTCACAGTCTGCCGGCTGTGAGGCGAGTCAGAAACCGTTGATGTAGGCGAAGGACATGCGAAAGGTCCGGCGTAGAGGGTAAGACCCCCGTAGCTGAAACATTAACGGCTCGTTTAAGAGACACCCAAGTAGCACGGGGCCCGAGAAATCCCGTGTGAATCTGGCGGGACCACCCGCTAAGCCTAAATATTCCCTGGTGACCGATAGCGGATAGTACCGTGAGGGAATGGTGAAAAGTACCGCGGGAGCGGAGTGAAATAGTACCTGAAACCGTGTGCCTACAAGCCGTGGGAGCGTCGCTGTATGTGCTTGCACATGCAGTCGTGACTGCGTGCCTTTTGAAGAATGAGCCTGCGAGTTAGCGGTGTGTAGCGAGGTTAACCCGTGTGGGGAAGCCGTAGCGAAAGCGAGTCCGAACAGGGCGATTGAGTTGCACGCTCTAGACCCGAAGCGGAGTGATCTAGCCATGGGCAGGTTGAAGCGGAGGTAAGACTTCGTGGAGGACCGAACCCACCAGGGTTGAAAACCTGGGGGATGACCTGTGGTTAGGGGTGAAAGGCCAATCAAACTCCGTGATAGCTGGTTCTCCCCGAAATGCATTTAGGTGCAGCGTCGTGTGTTTCTTGCCGGAGGTAGAGCACTGGATAGGCGATGGGCCCTACCGGGTTACTGACCTTAGCCAAACTCCGAATGCCGGTAAGTGAGAGCACGGCAGTGAGACTGTGGGGGATAAGCTCCATGGTCGAGAGGGAAACAGCCCAGAGCATCGACTAAGGCCCCTAAGCGTACGCTAAGTGGGAAAGGATGTGGAGTCGCAGAGACAACCAGGAGGTTGGCTTAGAAGCAGCCACCCTTGAAAGAGTGCGTAATAGCTCACTGGTCAAGTGATTCCGCGCCGACAATGTAGCGGGGCTCAAGCGTACCGCCGAAGTCGTGTCATTCCAGCACATACCCCCAACGGGGGCTGGGATGGGTAGGGGAGCGTCGTGTGCCGGGTGAAGCAGCCGCGGAAGCGAGTTGTGGACGGTTCACGAGTGAGAATGCAGGCATGAGTAGCGATACACACGTGAGAAACGTGTGCGCCGATTGACTAAGGGTTCCTGGGTCAAGCTGATCTGCCCAGGGTAAGTCGGGACCTAAGGCGAGGCCGACAGGCGTAGTCGATGGACAACCGGTTGATATTCCGGTACCCGCTTTGAAACGCCCAATACTGAATCAGGCGATGCTAAGTCCGTGAAGCCGGCCCGATCTCTTCGGAGTTGAGGGTAGTGGTGGAGCCGACGAACCAGACTTGTACTAGGTAAGCGATGGGGTGACGCAGGAAGGTAGTCCAGCCCGGGCGGTGGTTGTCCCGGGGTAAGGGTGTAGGCCGTGTGGTAGGTAAATCCGTCACACGTTAAGGCTGAGACCTGATGCCGAGCCGATTGTGGTGAAGTGGATGATCCTATGCTGTCGAGAAAAGCCTCTAGCGAGTTTCATGGCGGCCCGTACCCTAAACCGACTCAGGTAGTCAGGTAGAGAATACCGAGGCGTTCGGGTGAACTATGGTTAAGGAACTCGGCAAAATGCCCCCGTAACTTCGGGAGAAGGGGGGCCATCACTGGTGATCCGATTTACTCGGTGAGCTGGGGGTGGCCGCAGAGACCAGCGAGAAGCGACTGTTTACTAAAAACACAGGTCCGTGCGAAGCCGTAAGGCGATGTATACGGACTGACGCCTGCCCGGTGCTGGAACGTTAAGGGGACCGGTTAGTGCACTTTCGGGTGTGCGAAGCTGAGAACTTAAGCGCCAGTAAACGGCGGTGGTAACTATAACCATCCTAAGGTAGCGAAATTCCTTGTCGGGTAAGTTCCGACCTGCACGAATGGCGTAACGACTTCTCGACTGTCTCAACCATAGGCCCGGTGAAATTGCACTACGAGTAAAGATGCTCGTTTCGCGCAGCAGGACGGAAAGACCCCGGGACCTTTACTATAGTTTGATATTGGTGTTCGGTTCGGCTTGTGTAGGATAGGTGGGAGACTTTGAAGCGGCCACGCCAGTGGTTGTGGAGTCGTCGTTGAAATACCACTCTGGTCGTGCTGGATGTCTAACCTGGGTCCGTGATCCGGATCAGGGACAGTGTCTGATGGGTAGTTTAACTGGGGCGGTTGCCTCCTAAAGAGTAACGGAGGCGCCCAAAGGTTCCCTCAGCCTGGTTGGCAATCAGGTGTTGAGTGTAAGTGCACAAGGGAGCTTGACTGTGAGACCGACGGGTCGAGCAGGGACGAAAGTCGGGACTAGTGATCCGGCAGTGGCTTGTGGAAGCGCTGTCGCTCAACGGATAAAAGGTACCCCGGGGATAACAGGCTGATCTTCCCCAAGAGTCCATATCGACGGGATGGTTTGGCACCTCGATGTCGGCTCGTCGCATCCTGGGGCTGGAGTCGGTCCCAAGGGTTGGGCTGTTCGCCCATTAAAGCGGTACGCGAGCTGGGTTTAGAACGTCGTGAGACAGTTCGGTCCCTATCCGCTGTGCGCGTAGGAATATTGAGAAGGGCTGTCCCTAGTACGAGAGGACCGGGACGGACGAACCTCTGGTGTGCCAGTTGTCCTGCCAAGGGCATGGCTGGTTGGCTACGTTCGGAAAGGATAACCGCTGAAAGCATCTAAGCGGGAAGCCTGCTTCGAGATGAGTATTCCCACCACCTTGAGTGGTTAAGGCTCCCAGTAGACGACTGGGTTGATAGGCCAGATGTGGAAGCCCGGTAACGGGTGGAGCTGACTGGTACTAATAGGCCGAGGGCTTGTCCTCAGTTGCTCGCGTCCACTGTGTTAGTTCTGAAATAACGAACGGCCGTGTTTTGTTCCGGTGTTGGTTAATTTCATAGTGTTTCGGTGGTCATTGCGTTAGGGAAACGCCCGGTTACATTCCGAACCCGGAAGCTAAGCCTTTCAGCGCCGATGGTACTGCAGGGGGGACCCTGTGGGAGAGTAGGACGCCGCCGAACAATTATTGCGGACTAGCCCCGTGCCCTTGTGGCACGGGGCTTTTCTGCGTTCTGCCCTTCCCCCCGCACCCCTGTGCACCGGACCTCGGGGACTGAGGGTAGGGTCAGGAGGCATCATTGGCACGTTCTTCACAGGAGGCCCCCGGGTGGAGGTCCAGGAGACTCGAGTTCAGACGGACCGAGTACTCACCATCCCCAACATCCTCAGCATGGCTCGCCTCGTCGGCGTACCGCTCTTCCTGTGGCTGATTCTTCGCCCCGTGTTCGGCGGGCCCAACAGCGACGGCTGGGCCCTGCTGGTCCTGATGCTGAGCGGTGTCAGTGACTACCTCGACGGCAAGCTCGCCCGCCGGTGGAATCAGATCAGCAGTCTCGGCCGGCTCCTGGACCCGGCCGCCGACCGCCTCTACATTCTTTCGACGCTCGTCGGGCTCACGTGGCGGGAGATCCTGCCGCTGTGGCTGACAGCGGCTCTCCTCGCCCGGGAGCTGATGCTCCTCGTCATGGTGGGAATCCTTCGCCGGCACGGCTATCCGCCGCCCCAGGTGAACTTCCTAGGAAAAGCTGCAACCTTCAACCTGATGTACGCCTTCCCCTTGTTGCTGCTCAGCGACGGAAGTGGTTGGCTTGCTTCGCTGGGCACCATTTTCGGATGGGCGTTCGCTGGGTGGGGTACAACCCTCTATTGGTGGGCAGGGATCCTCTACGTGGTCCAGGTCCGCCGTCTGGTCAAGGCGGATGAAGTAGCCGATTAGCTCGTTGATGTGGAGCCGTGCAGAGTCGCCGGCCCGCACCGGATGCTGTGGTGGTGCCCTGACGGGTGAAGTCGGCTCGACCGTCGTCTCTCAAGGAGGACGTTTCCGACATGAAGGCCGTCGTGATGGCAGGCGGTGAAGGCACCCGCCTTCGCCCCATGACCTCAAGCATGCCCAAGCCGCTCCTGCCCGTGGCCAACCGGCCGATCATGGAGCATGTACTGAGGCTGCTCAAACGGCATGGGCTCAACGAGACCGTCGTTACCGTCCAGTTCCTCGCCTCTCTCGTCAAGAATTACTTCGGCGACGGCGAGGAGCTCGGGATGGAGCTCAGCTATGCCAACGAGGAGAAGCCACTCGGTACCGCGGGAAGCGTCAAGAACGCCGAAGAAGCACTGAAGGACGACACCTTCCTGGTGATTTCCGGCGACGCCCTCACCGACTTCGATCTCACCGACCTCATCGCATTCCACAAGGAGAAGGGCGCACTCGTCACGGTGTGCCTCACCCGGGTCCCGAACCCTCTCGAATTCGGGATCACGATCGTGGACGAGGACGGAAAGGTGGAGCGCTTCCTGGAGAAGCCCACCTGGGGCCAGGTCTTCTCGGACACGGTGAACACGGGCATCTACGTCATGGAGCCCGAGGTCTTCGACTACGTCCAGGCCGACACCTCCGTGGACTGGTCCGGTGACGTGTTCCCGCAGCTCATGAAGGAAGGCAAGCTGATCTGCGGCTATATCGCAGAGGGCTACTGGGAGGACGTGGGCACGCACGAAAGCTATGTGAAGGCCCAGGCCGACGTGCTGGAACGCAAGGTCGACGTGGAGCTGGACGGCTTCGAGATCTCGCCCGGCGTCTGGGTGGCGGAAGGCGCCGAGGTCCACCCCGACGCGGTACTGCGCGGGCCGCTGTACATCGGCGACTACGCCAAGATCGAGGCAGGCGCCGAGATCCGTGAGCACACGGTCATCGGCTCCAATGTCGTCGTGAAATCCGGCGCCTTCCTGCACCGGGCCGTCGTGCACGACAACGTGTACATCGGAGAGCACAGCAATTTGCGCGGCTGCGTGATCGGTAAGAACACCGACATCATGCGGGCCTCGCGCATCGAGGACGGCGCCGTCATCGGCGACGAGTGCCTGGTCGGCGAAGAATCGATCATCCAGGGCAATGTCCGGGTCTACCCGTTCAAGACCATCGAAGCCGGCGCCTTCGTGAACACCTCGGTCATCTGGGAGTCGCGCGGACAGGCGCATCTCTTCGGCGCCCGCGGTGTCTCGGGGATCCTGAACGTGGAGATCACCCCGGAGCTCGCCGTCCGGCTCGCAGGCGCGTACGCGACGACCCTGAAGAAGGGCGCGACGGTCACAACCGCCCGTGACCACTCCCGTGGTGCACGCGCGCTGAAGAGAGCGGTCATCTCGGCCCTCCAGGCCAGCGCCATCGATGTCCGGGACCTGGAGAACGTTCCGCTGCCGGTAGCCCGTCAGCAGACCGCACGGGGCAGCGCCGGCGGAATCATGATCCGTACGTCTCCGGGTGTGCCCGACTCGGTCGACATCATGTTCTTCGACGAGCGGGGAGCCGATCTCTCCCAGGCCCGTCAGAAGAAGCTGGACCGCGTCTACGCCCGTCAGGAATTCCGCCGGGCCTTCCCCGGCGAGATCGGCGACCTCCACTTCCCGTCGAGCGTCTTCGACTCCTACACCGGCTCCCTGCTCCGCAACGTCGACACGAGTGGCATCGCCGACGCGGGCCTCAAGGTGGTCGTGGACGCCTCCAACGGCAGCGCCGGGCTCGTTCTGCCCAGCCTGCTCGGACGCCTCGGCGTGGACGCGCTGACGATCAACCCCGGGCTCGACGAGTCCCGCCCCACCGAGTCCGCCGAGTCGCGGCGGGCCGGGCTGGTGCGCCTCGGCGAGATCGTGTCGTCCGCGCGGGCGGCCTTC
Source organism: Streptomyces sp. QL37 (assembly GCF_002941025.1). Classification (NCBI taxonomy): domain Bacteria; kingdom Bacillati; phylum Actinomycetota; class Actinomycetes; order Kitasatosporales; family Streptomycetaceae; genus Streptomyces; species Streptomyces sp. QL37. Next base: position 7,465,767 of record NZ_PTJS01000001.1, read on the forward strand.
GGCGTACGGTTCGACCCGGTCGGTGAACGGCTGTCCCTGGTGGACGAGCGGGGTCGCATCATCGAGGACGACCGGGCGCTGCTGGTCATGCTCGATCTCGTCGCTGCCGAGCGCAGGAGCGGACGGGTCGCCCTGCCGGTGACCACCACCCGCGTCGCGGAACAGGTCGCGGCCTATCACGGCACGCAGGTGGAGTGGACGACCACGTCCCCCGACGACCTGACGCGCGTGGGCCGTGAGGACACCACGATCTTCGGCGGTGACGGCCGTGGCGGCTTCATCATCCCCGAGTTCAGCAGTGTCTTCGACGGTGCGGCAGCCTTCGTCAGGCTCATCGGCCTCGTGGCCAGGACACAGCTCACCCTCAGCCAGATCGATGCGCGTATCCCGCGTGCCCATGTGCTGCGCCGTGACCTCGCCACACCGTGGGCGGTCAAGGGGCTCGTCATGCGGCGGGTCGTGGAGGCGGCCGGGGACCGCAGCGTCGACACCACGGACGGTGTCCGTGTGGTCGAGACCGACGGCCGCTGGGTGATGGTGCTGCCCGACCGGGCGGAAGCGGTCACGCACCTGTGGGCCGAGGGACCCGACGACGCCTCGGCCCAGGCGCTGCTCGACGAATGGGCGGCGGTCGTGGACAGCGCCGGCGACTGAGCGGGCCACCGTGGGTCCTGGAGCTGTGTGCCGCGGCTTCAGGACCCACGGTGGGGCCATTCGGCGGCAGCAGGCATGACGTGCGACGATGTGCGGCATGTCGCAGCCGCCCCCCGATCGGAGTAGCGCCCCGCCGCGTCCTCGCCCCGACGCGTCCATGTCGCTGCTGACCACCGTGATGGAACACAGCCTCGACGAGGGATACGCCGAGGCCTCCGCGCGTCGCCGGTCCGAGGGGCGGGACGGGCTGCCGCGCACGCTGAAGGCCAAGCTTGGCCTCGCCGCCGGCCTGGTGCTGGCGGCGCTCGTGGTGACACTCGGTGCCGCGGAGGCCCGGGTCGCGGCCCCCGTCGTGGCCAAGGAACGCGAGGAGCTCATCGACCGGGTGAACGCCGAGACCTCCACGGCGGACACGCTCGAGGCGGATGTCGACGAGCTGCGCAAGGACGTCGGTGAGCGGCAGCGCAAGGCACTCCAGGAGCACGGCGGGGACCAGGGCGGCCTGGTGGCGTTGCTGTCCGGCGCCACCCCTGTCGAAGGCCCCGGGATCAAGCTGGTCGTGGACGACGCCGAGGACACCGACCAGGGCGGTGGCGGCCCCCGTGAGTCCACCGGCTTCGCCGACACCGGACGGGTACGCGACCGGGACATGCAGCGCGTGGTCAACGGCCTCTGGCAGTCCGGTGCCGAGGCGATCGCCATCAACGGGCAGAGGCTGACGGCCCTCTCCGCGATCCGCGCGGCGGGCGACGCCATACTGGTCGACAACAGGCCGCTCGTGCCGCCGTACACGGTGCAGGCGGTGGGGGACGGCAAGAAGCTCGTCACGGCCTTCCAGGACAGTGCGGACGGCCAGTATCTTCAGGCGCTGCACGAGAGCTTCGACATCCGCACCAGCATCTCCGAGCAGGAGAAGGTGCGCCTACCGGCCGCGCCCAGCCTGATCGTACGTACAGCAGAGCCTCAGGCCGCAGACACGGGCAGTGGTGCGGCAGACACAGGGAAGGGCACATCGTGATCGCCGTACTGGGCCTCGTCGTGGGAGTCGTGGTCGGACTGTTGGTCCGGCCCGAAGTGCCGGCGGTGGTCGAGCCCTACCTGCCGATCGCCGTGGTCGCCGCGCTCGACGCCGTCTTCGGTGGACTGCGGGCCATGCTCGACGGCATCTTCGTGGACAAGGTCTTCGTGGTGTCGTTCCTCTCGAACGTCGTGGTGGCCGCGCTGATCGTCTTCCTCGGCGACAAGCTGGGCGTCGGGGCCCAGCTCTCCACGGGTGTGGTGGTCGTTCTCGGCATCCGGATCTTCTCCAACGCCGCGGCCATCCGCCGGCACGTCTTCCGGGCGTGAGGCCGATGAACAACGGGATGAGCGGCGGACAGAACCCCGGTGACGCGCGGCAGCCGGGCAACGAATTCAAGCCCGGCAGCGGGGGGCCGGCCGGCGCGCTCCCGCCGGAAGCGCCCGAAGCGCCCGGGACCGGCCCCGCACCGTCCGAGCCCGCCCGGTCGGAGGAGGTCACGGGACGCCAGCGGCTGCGGGCAGGCCTCTGGCCGCCCAGGGTGAGCAGGGCCCAACTGATCGTGGCGCTCCTGCTGTTCGTCCTCGGTCTGGGCCTGGCCATCCAGGTCAGGTCGAACAGTGACAACAGCGCCCTGCGCGGGGCCCGCCAGGAGGACCTGGTCCGCATCCTCGACGAGCTCGACAACCGGACCCAGCGCCTCGAGGACGAGAAGCAGCGCCTCGACGACCAGCGCACGGAGCTGGAGAACAGCTCCGACCAGGCGGAGGAGGCCCGCAAGCAGACGCTCGAGAAGGAGCGGCAGCTCGGTATCCTGGCAGGTACCGTCGCCGCGCACGGCCCCGGGATCACGCTGACCATCAGTGACCCGGCCGGCGCGGTGGAGGCCGACATGCTCCTCGACACCATCCAGGAGCTGCGCGCGGCGGGCGCCGAGGCCATCGAGATCAACGGCGTGCGGGTGGTGGCGAACACATACTTCTCCGGTGACGGGGGAGAGTTGAGAGTCGACGGCCGGAAGGTCGAGTCTCCCTACGAGTTCAAGGTCATCGGCAAGCCGCAGGACCTGGAGCCGGCTCTGAACATTCCCGGTGGAGTGGTGCAGACGCTCGAGAAGGAGCAGGCCACGGCGGAGGTGGCGCGCGCCGACGACATCGTCGTGGACGCCTTGCGGCCCCCGAAGCAGCCTGATTACGCTCGGTCGTCGCCCCAGTGAGGCGGTGGTGCGCTGTACTCGAAGGACACGGGCGCCAGGTTGCGGGGGGTCGGCGCAACGGATCGGTGACGCGTGGTGGAAACTGTCGGGTGGATACGGACGTTGTGAGGATGTCCGGGTCGGCAGGTGTGTTCATTCAGGGTTCGTCCTGCCCCACGGGCGGGTCTATTTCGGTCAAGGGGAAACGCCCGTGAAGTTGTTTGCGAAGTTGTTCGGAAAGAGCGCCCGCGAGGACAGCAACAGCGCTGCCCGCCACCGCGCTCCGCGTCAGGGTGCCGAGGAGCAGGGTTCGGAGCGCCCGCTCTTCCGCGACGAGGTCCAGGGGGGCGCCGGTGGGTCCGGCGCGTCGTCCGTTGACCCCGGAGGTGCGGGGCGCATAGGTTTCGGTGAACCATCGACCTCGAATACGGGTGGAGGGTTCGCCCCCGCTCCGGAGGGCTCGTCCATGCCGGTTTGTACGAGGTGCGGGCATCGCAATGCCGAGGCCAGCCGTTTCTGTTCCAACTGCGGTGCGCCGTTGAGGGGTGGAGTGCCCGAGCGAGCGTCGGAGACGACCTCGACCATCTCGATCTCCGGTATCGAGGCGTACGAGGCCGAGGCGACAGGCCAGACGGCCGTTCCGTCGCTCTCGCCGGAGGCCCAGGCCGCCGTCGACGCCCTGCCCGCGGGTTCCGCGCTGCTGGTGGTGCGACGCGGCCCGAACTCCGGAAGCCGCTTCCTGCTGGACGGTGACCTGACGACGGCCGGCCGTCACCCGCAGAGCGACATCTTCCTCGACGACGTGACCGTGTCGCGGCGTCATGTGGAGTTCCACAGGAACCCGGACGGTAGTTTCACCGTGGGAGACGTCGGCAGCCTCAACGGCACCTATGTCAACCGCGAGCGCATCGATTCCGTCGCGCTGACGAACGGCGACGAAGTCCAGATCGGGAAGTACCGGCTGGTCTTCTACGCGAGCCAGCGAGGCGTGTGACCCTCCCCCGGACAGTGTCCGGGGGGATCCCCAGGAAGGTCCATGCTGCGAACACCGACAGGCGGTGCCGGTCACGGCACCGCCGCCGCTGGCGAGCGCGCGATGAGCATCGGCACGGTGCTTCTGCAGCTGCGCGACGAATTTCCCGAGGTCACCATCTCCAAGATCCGCTTCCTGGAGACGGAGGGGCTCATCGAGCCCCAGCGGACGCCGTCGGGCTACCGGAAGTTCGGCCCCGCCGACGTCGAGCGGCTGGCGCAGGTGCTGCGCATGCAGCGGGACCACTACCTGCCGCTCAGGGTCATCCGTGAGCACCTGGAGGCCCTCGCTCGCGGTGAGCAGGTGGCGCTGCCGTCCGGAGGGGCTCCGGGTGATCCCGCCGACGCCCTCCGGGACCAGGACCTGGGGCAGCCCACCGCCGCCCGTATCGGACGCTCCGAGCTCCTGGCGGCCACGGAGGCAACCGAGGAGCAGCTCGACGAGTGGGAGTCGTACGGGCTGATCGTGCCCGCCGCCGGCGGGAGCTACGACGCCGAGGCGGTGAATGTGGCACGGCTGGTGTCGGACCTGGGCAGATTCGGTCTCGAACCTCGGCATCTGCGGGCCGTCAAAGCGGCCGCGGAGCGTGAGGCGGGGCTGGTCGAGCAGGTGGTCGCGCCGCTGCGCCGGCACCGGAATCCGCAGACCAGGGCACATGCGGAGGCCACCGCCAAGGAGCTCGCCGACCTCTCCGTCCGGCTCCACGCGGCGCTCGTGCAGAGCGCTCTGAAGGCCGGCTTCCACTGAGGACGGAGGAGCCCGACTATCCAAACATGGCGGGCACGTCCTAGGGTTGCTGTGTGAACGAGCTCGACGTTGTGGGTGTCCGGGTGGAAATGCCCTCCAACCAACCGATCGTGCTCCTGCGTGAAGTGGGAGGCGACCGGTACCTCCCTATTTGGATCGGCCCTGGGGAAGCGACCGCGATCGCCTTCGCCCAGCAGGGCATGGCTCCGGCCAGGCCGCTGACCCATGATCTCTTCAAGGATGTGCTCGAGGCCGTAGGCCAGGAGCTCACCGAGGTCCGCATCACGGACCTGCGGGAAGGGGTTTTCTACGCGGAGCTGGTCTTTGCGAGCGGGGTCGAGGTGAGCGCGCGTCCGTCCGACGCCATAGCGCTCGCCCTGCGCACCGGCACGCCGATCTACGGCAGTGACGGGGTGCTGGACGACGCGGGCATCGCCATCCCGGACGAGCAGGAGGACGAGGTGGAGAAGTTCCGCGAGTTCCTCGACCAGATCTCGCCGGAGGACTTCGGCACCAACAGCCAGTGACCTTCCGCGGAGGCCGAGTCAGCGCATCCGACAAGCCGTTCCCGTAAATCAGTCACGGGAAACCACCCTCAGGGTGATTATCACTCGGCGTGCCGAGTGTGGCGATCGTTGACGCACCCCTGGTGACTGCCTACCTTCGAGGTGGCAGGTCAAGGACGGAGGTCGGCGTGAGAAGCAGCGGCGACGGTACGGCTGCGGGTGGGCCGTACCGGCAGCACGGCAGTGCGGCCGACCACTCCATCAGACAGCCGGTTCAGCCGGCTGTGGTGGCAGCGGACGGTGTGGGAGTGGCAGGGGACATCGGCTATCGGGGGCCGACAGCGTGCGCGGCGGCCGGGATCACCTACCGACAGCTCGATTACTGGGCGCGTACGGGGCTCGTCGAACCGAGCGTGCGTCCGGCGTACGGGTCGGGGACACAGCGTCTCTACAGTTTCCGGGACGTGGTCCTCCTCAAGATCGTGAAGCGTTTCCTGGACACGGGGGTCGCTCTGCAGAACATCCGGACCACCGTTCAGCACCTCAGGGCGCGCGGATTCACGGATCTCGAGCGGATGACCCTGATGAGCGACGGTGCGACGGTCTACGAGTGCTCCTCGCCCGACGAGGTCGTGAATCTCCTCCAGGGCGGCCAGGGCGTCTTCGGTATCGCCGTCGGTGTCGTCTGGAGGGATGTCGACGCGGCGCTGTCCCAGCTCCACGGGGAGCGTGTCGACACGGGGGAGACCCTGATCGGCCACAACCCCGCCGATGAACTGGCGCGTCGGCGCAATCGCGCGGGCTGAGGCACCGGGGCGGCAGGGCGCGACGCGTGCGCCGGGTGGGGCGGTTGTCAGTGGCGTAGGGCAGCATCGGTCCATGTGAGAACCGCGCCCACCATCCTGCATCTGGACATGGATGCCTTCTACGCCTCGGCCGAGCAGGCGTCGAAGCCGAGCCTGCGCGGCAAGCCGGTGGTGGTGGGCGGCCTCGGGATGCGCGGCGTGGTCGCCACCGCGTCGTACGAGGCGAGACGCCTCGGCGTGCATTCGGCGATGCCGATGGCACAGGCGAGGCGCCTCGCGCCCAACGCGGCGTATCTGGTCCCGCGTTTCGCGCTCTACCGGACGGTGAGCGACCAGGTGATGGAGCTGCTCGGACGGCTGTCACCGCTCGTCGAGCCGCTCAGTCTGGACGAGGCCTTCGTCGACCTGGAGGCCGGCGGGGTCGCCGACGACTCGGCGTCCGCGCGGGCGATCGGGGGACAGCTGCGCACCGTCATCGGAGCCGTCACCGGACTCAGCGGATCCGTCGGCCTGGCCGGCTCCAAGATGCTGGCCAAGATCGCCTCCGAGGAGGCGAAACCGGACGGACTGCTGCTGATCGAGCCCGGCACCGAGCGCGAGCTCCTGGCGCCCATGTCCGTACGCATCCTCCCGGGCGTGGGCCCCGCCACGGGCGACCATCTGCGCCGCGCCGGGATGACCCTCGTCAGTCACCTGGCGGAGGCGGGCGAGGCGGAGCTCGTGCGGCTGCTGGGCAAGGCGCACGGCGTCGCGCTCCACCGCATGGCGCAGGGTTACGACGACCGCCCCGTCGTCGCCGAGAGGGACGCCAAGTCCGTGTCGGTCGAGGACACCTTCGACGTGGACCTGCACGACCGGGTGCGGGTGAGGACGGAGGTCGAGCGGCTCGCGGACCGGTGCGTGCAGCGGCTGCGGGGCGCCGGCCGGTCCGGACGCACCGTCGTCCTCAAGGTGCGTCGTTACGACTTCTCGACGCTCACCAGGTCCGAGACGCTGCGCGGCCCCACCGACGACCCCACGGTGGTCAGGGAGGCCGCTGCGAGGCTCCTGGAGGCCGTCGACACGACCGGCGGAGTACGGCTGCTCGGAGTCGGTGTCACGGGCCTGGCGGACTTCACGCAGGAGGACCTGTTCGCGCAGGCCGCCGACGCGGAGCACGCCGCCGAGGAATCGGCCGCGGCGGCGGTCGCGGCCGACGCCGCCGCGGACCAGGGGCGGCGCACGGCGGAGGAGGAGCCCGTGGGGGAGACCCGGGAGAGCGAGGAGCAGCTGGCCGCGCGCCGCTGGCCGGCCGGGCACGACGTACGGCACGACGTCCACGGGCACGGCTGGGTGCAGGGCAGCGGCGTCGGCCGCGTCACCGTGCGCTTCGAGGAACCATGGACGCCGCCGGGCCGGGTGCGGACGTTCCGGATCGACGATCCGCAGTTGCAGCCGGCCGATCCGCTCCGCCTGGTGCGGGACCCGGTGGACTACTCCTCCTGGCCCGCGAGCCTGCCGAAGTCCCGGTCCGGACCCGGGCCGGCCGAGGGGGAGGAGTCCAGTCCGTAATGGCGGTAGAGCTGCAGTTCCTGCTCGGGGGAGAGATGGCGGCCCACGCCGAAGTCGGGCGCGTCCTTGATCAGGGCCCGCTCGAAGGGGACCACGAGCGCGCCGTCGACGAATTCGCTCGGCTCCAGCGGGACGAACGCGTCCCTGGTGAAGAGACCGGTGCGTACGGCGGCCCACTCGGGGACCCCGGTGGCGTCGTCGAGATAGACCTCGTCCACCGTTCCGATCTTGGCACCTTGACGGTCGAAGGCCTTGCGGCCGATCAGGCTGCGCGGATCGATGTCGGTCTGCACGGTGCCTCCCACTGGTCACAACTGCATCAGGTGGTCGCGGCTGCTCCACAGGCACTACGAAAGGCCAGATCCGGGATGTCGGCCACTCGAGACGGCCCGCCTCCGCCCCGCTGGTAGGCTGGATCACGGCTGCTGACCCTGTGCGGGAGAGTCCTCCGGAGCGATCCGGAGGCGCCGAAGGAGCAACTCCTCCCCGGAATCTCTCAGGCCCCCGTACCGCACGGACGAGGTCACTCTGGAAAGCAGGGCGGGATCCGTACGGCACGTGCCGCGACGGGGACCACCCTCACCGACGGTGAAAGCCGGTACGCCCCAGGGCGTGCCGGTGAAGCTCTCAGGTCGAGATGACAGATGGGGAGGCCGTTCGGGCAGCCACGCCGTGGCGCCCCTCGCAGGTCGTGACAGACCAGGAGGCCTCCATCATGACCCCCCGTCGCACTCCGCTCTCCCAGCTGGAGCAGGGCATTCCGTTCGAGCAGCGCCACATCGGGCCCGATGCCGAGGCCCAGGCGAAGATGCTCGCCCAGGTCGGCTACGGCTCTCTCGACGAGCTCACCGCCGCGGCGGTGCCCGACGTGATCCGGAGTGCCGAGGCGCTGAACCTCCCCGAGGCCCGTACGGAGGCCGAGGTGCTGGCCGAGCTGCGCAGCCTCGCCGACCGTAACCAGGTGCTCGCACCGATGATCGGGCTCGGCTACTACGGCACGTTCACCCCGCCGGTGATCCTGCGCAACGTCATGGAGAACCCCGCCTGGTACACGGCCTACACGCCCTACCAGCCGGAGATCTCCCAGGGGCGGCTCGAGGCCCTCCTGAACTTCCAGACGATGGTCGCCGACCTCACCGGGCTGCCGACCTCCGGCGCCTCGCTCCTCGACGAGGGTACCGCCGCGGCCGAGGCCATGGCCCTGGCACGGCGCGTCGGCAAGGTGAAGGGCGGCGTCTTCCTGGTCGACTCCGACACCCTGCCGCAGACCATCGCCGTGATCGAGACCCGCGCCGAGCCGACCGGGGTCGAGGTGGTCGTCGCCGACCTCGGCCAGGGCATCCCCACCGAGATCGCCGAGCGCGGCGTCTTCGGTGTGCTGCTCCAGTACCCGGGCGCCTCCGGTGCCGTGCGCGACATCAAGCCCGTCATCGAGCAGGCGCACGAGCTGGGCGCGATCGTGTCCGTCGCCGCCGACCTGCTGGCCCTGACGCTGCTCACCTCGCCCGGCGAACTGGGCGCGGACATCGCCGTGGGCACCACCCAGCGCTTCGGGGTCCCGATGGGCTTCGGCGGACCGCACGCCGGCTTCATGGCCGTCCGCGAGAAGTTCGCCCGCAGCCTGCCCGGCCGCCTCGTCGGTGTCTCCGTCGACGCGGACGGCGACAAGGCCTACCGGCTGGCGCTGCAGACCCGCGAGCAGCACATCCGCCGGGAGAAGGCCACCAGCAACATCTGCACCGCCCAGGTGCTGCTCGCCGTCATGGCCGGCATGTACGCCGTCTACCACGGGCCCGAGGGGCTGCGGACGATCGCCCGGCGCACCCACCGGTTCGCCGCGATCCTGGCCGAGGGGCTGCGGGCCGCCGGGACCGAGGTCGTGCACGACGCGTACTTCGACACCCTCACCGTCCGCGTCCCGGAGGGGGCGGCCGGAGTGGTCGCCGCCGCCCGTGAGCGCGGGGTGAACCTGCGCCTCGTCGACGCCGACCATGTCTCCGTCGCCTGCGACGAGACCACGACCCGCACCCGGATCGCCGCCGTCTGGGCGGCCTTCGGCGCCGGCGGCGACATCGAGGCACTGGACGCCGCGACGGCCGACGCGCTGCCCGAGGGGCTGCTGCGCGGCGACGACGTCCTCACCCACCCGGTCTTCCACCAGCACCGCTCCGAGACGGCGATGCTGCGCTACCTCCGCAAGCTCGCCGACCGCGACTACGCGCTGGACCGGGGCATGATCCCGCTCGGCTCCTGCACGATGAAGCTCAACGCGACCGCCGAGATGGAGTCGATCACCTGGCCCGAATTCGGTGCGCTGCACCCCTTCGCGCCGGCCGAGCAGGCGCAGGGCTTCCTCACCCTCATCCGGGAGCTGGAGGAACGCCTCGCCGAGGTCACCGGGTACGACGCCGTCTCCATCCAGCCCAACGCCGGCTCACAGGGTGAATTCGCCGGTCTGCTGGCCGTGCGCGCGTACCACCGGGCCAACGGGGACCACGGACGCACGGTCTGCCTGATTCCGTCCTCCGCGCACGGCACCAACGCCGCGAGCGCCGTGATGGCCGGGATGAAGGTCGTCGTGGTGAAGACCGCCGACGACGGCGAGGTCGACATAGACGATCTCCGGGCCAAGATCGCGGCCCACCGCGACGAGCTCGCCGTACTCATGATCACCTACCCCTCCACGCACGGCGTCTTCGAGGAGCACGTCGCCGACATCTGCGGAGAGGTGCACGACGCCGGCGGCCAGGTGTACGTGGACGGTGCCAACCTCAACGCGCTGGTCGGTCTGGCCAAGCCGGGCCACTTCGGCGGCGACGTCTCCCACCTGAACCTGCACAAGACCTTCTGCATCCCGCACGGCGGCGGCGGCCCGGGCGTCGGCCCGGTCGGAGTGCGTGCCCACCTGGCGCCGTACCTCCCCAACCACCCCCTCCAGCCCGCGGCGGGCCCCGAGACCGGCGTCGGCCCGATCTCGGCGGCCCCGTGGGGCTCGGCCGGGATCCTGCCGATCTCATGGGCGTACGTACGTCTCATGGGGGGCGAGGGTCTGAAGCGTGCGACGCAGGTCGCCGTACTCGCCGCCAACTACATCGCCAAGCGTCTCGAACCGCACTTCCCGGTCCTCTACAACGGCCCGGCCGGTCTGGTCGCGCACGAGTGCATCGTGGACCTGCGGCCGGTCTCCAAGGCGACCGGCGTCAGCATCGACGACATCGCCAAGCGGCTGATCGACTACGGCTTCCACTCGCCGACCATGTCGTTCCCCGTGGCAGGCACGCTGATGATCGAGCCGACGGAGAGCGAGGACCTCGCCGAGCTCGACCGGTTCTGCGACACGATGATCGCCATCCGCGGCGAGATCGACAAGGTCGCCTCCGGCGAGTGGAGCGGGGACGACAACCCGCTGTGCAACGCCCCGCACACGGCGGCGGCGCTCGGTGGCGAGTGGAACCACGCCTACAGCCGCGAGGAGGCGGTCTTCCCGGCCGGCGTCACGCCCTCGGACAAGTACTGGCCGCCGGTGCGCCGCATCGACGGCGCGTTCGGTGACCGCAACCTGGTCTGCTCCTGCCCGCCGCTGGACGAGTACGACCAGTAGGCACGCGGACACGCGTCGGGGCCGGTTCGGAGTCTTCTCCGGGCCGGCCCCCGTGTTCCGTCGGCCGCGGTCAGGCGGCCTTCATCACCTGACCGCTCCTCAGCGGGCGGTGAGGGGCGATGATCTGCCCGTCAGGGAGCAGCTCACCGGTGTCCTCGAAGAGCAGGACGCCGTTGCACAGCAGACTCCAGCCCTGTTCCGGGTGGTGGGCCGTCAGACGTGCGGCTTCCCGGTCGTTGGAGTCAGCGGTCGGACAGGGTGGCTGGTGCTGGCACATGGGTGGGTTCTTTCGCTGCGTCGATTCGAGTGTCCTGCGGCTGGACGATGTGTTCATGGCCGCCCCCGTATCAGTCGGTCCGGTCCCAGTGTTGCCCTACGGGCGTCTCTCCGCAGGGATTTCGCGGCAGCTGCCGCACTCCTCCCATGACGCATCACCCGGCCGGACGGTTCGATCCAACTGGGCTGTCCGTTCGGATGGTTCGGGGTGACCTGACCGGACTAGTCCGGACGGGTACGTGCGCGCCCCCGCCGAGCAGCTCGGCGGGGGCGCGTGAGCGATGAGGGTCAGGCCGGCGAACCGAGGAGGCCGGGGAGTTCGGGAAGGTCCGGAAGAGGCGCCGGGGCGACACGCAGTGTCATGACCGGGAGCAGCTCCGCGACGTGGTGCGGACGGTGGGCCGTGATACCCGGGGGAGCCGGTGCCAGGGGCACCAGCACATCGGTCGGAGCGAGCGTGCCGCTGCCCGCGTCGGCCTCGATGTCGTGGTGCAGCCACAGTGTGAACATGTACAGCTCGGGCACCGACAGCAGACGCGGCTGGTAGTGCGTCGTCGCCGACTCCGCCTGGCGTACGGCGAGTTCGGTGGAGACGATGTAGGGGCCCTCGAAGAAGTGCGAGAAGGTCCAGCCGTCGGCGGTGAGCATGGTGTCCGCGGCGGCCACGGCGCGCTCACCGCTGCGGATCAGGAAGCGCCAGCCGGCGAGGCGGGTGCGCGGTGCGGCGTCGTTCGGCACGATCCGGTCCAGTACATGGACGGGAAGCGGGAGTTCGGGGCTCAGCGATCCCTGGACGGACCGGAGAGCGGGCGTGTGGGCCTCGCGGACTGCGGTGGGAGAACCGAGTGCCGCGAGAACGCTGCGCAGTGCGGGCGCTGGGGCCGGGGAAACATGCAGCGGCATAGTGGGTCGCCTCTCACTTCGGAGACACGGTGATGCGTGGGCGGGTGCAGACGGCGCTGTCGGCGTGCGGGGCCAGAGGAAGGCCGGTGACGGGGCGGACGGGCCGATGCGTCAACTCTCTGCCTCGTTCGCAGAGTTTATACGACAAATGTTCACACGATGTTTCGGCTAGCTGACCCGCATATTGCCCGCAAGGCGGATTCGGGACTTTGAATTGCGCGGTTTCTGTGGATTCGGGACGCTCCCGACCCGCGTCGCCAGGTGTTTTCCCGGTGCGGCGGTAGGCTGAAACACGTCGGCGTTTCCGCCGGGCAACCCGACCGGGCAAACTGCATATGCCCCATGCCTTCGGAATGTGCCTCCGGCTTCAGTCACCAGACTACTGGGTGCCCATCGGTCGTGGGGGCGTTACGGATCATCTCGTCGGGGCATTATCGATCGTGATACGAGCGGCCTGGGCCGCGGGCCGCCCACTCGAGGAGGGACCCTTCGATGGGCGAGAAGGTCGTGGCGGGTGCCTTTGCCGCGTCCGATCGGCAGGCGTACCGCGAGAAGCTCAACCAGTGCCTGGCGGGGCTGGAGAGGCTCCTGTCGGAGCGGAGGTTCGACCGTCCCAGGAATCTCATGGGGCTGGAGATCGAGCTGAATCTCGCGGGACCGGACGGCTTGCCGAGGATGCGGAATGCGGAGGTGCTCCAGCGCATCGCCAGCCGGGATTTCCAGACGGAACTGGGGATGTTCAACCTGGAAGTAAATATTCTTCCTCACCGGCTGAGCGGCCGGGTTTTCGATCAGCTGGCGGAGGAGCTGCGTACAGGACTCGCATATGCCCACCGGAAGGCCGCTGAGGTCGACGCGGGGATCGTGATGATCGGCATCCTGCCGACCCTCGGACGGGACGACGTGGTTTCGGCGAACCTCTCGGACGTCGACCGCTACACGCTCCTCAACGACCAAATGGCGGCCGCGCGCGGGGAGGAATTCGTCCTCGATATCGAAGGCGTCGAGCGATTGGTCTCGACCTCTGCCTCGATCGCCCCCGAATCCGCCTGCACCTCGGTGCAGCTGCACCTGCAGGTGACGCCGGACCGTTTCGCCGATGTCTGGAACGCGGCGCAGGCCATCGCGTCCGTGCAGATCGCACTCGGGGCCAACTCTCCCTTCCTGTTCGGCAGGGAACTGTGGCGCGAGTCGAGGCCGCCGCTGTTCCAGCAGGCCACGGACGTGCGGCCGCCCGAACTGCGGAATCAGGGGGTACGCCCCAGGACCTGGTTCGGGGAGCGCTGGATCGGCTCGGCGTACGAGCTCTTCGAGGAGAACCTGCGCTACTACCCGCCCCTGCTGCCCATCTGCGACGAGGAGGATCCCCTGCGGGTCCTCGACGAGGGCGGTGTGCCGGCCCTGGCCGAACTGGTCCTGCACAACGGCACGGTCTACCGGTGGAACCGGCCGGTGTACGGGCTGGCCGACGGCGTGCCCCACCTGAGGGTGGAGAACCGGGTCCTGCCCGCGGGCCCCACGGTCGACGACGTGATCGCCAACGCCGCCTTCTATTACGGGCTGGTACGCGCGCTCGCCGACGAATCCCGGCCGGTGTGGACCAAGCTGCCCTTCGAGGCGGCAGCCGAGAACTTCGACGCCGCCTGCCGCCACGGGATCGAGGCCGAGCTGCTCTGGCCGCGCCCCGGCCGCGCCGGCGGCGTGGCGAAGGTACCGGCAGTCAAGCTCGTACGGGACGAGCTGCTGCCGCTCGCGGCCGCCGGGCTCGACGCGTGGAACATCGAGCCATCGGACCGGGACCGCTATCTCGGCGTCATCGAGGAGCGATGCAGGCTCAGGGTGAACGGCGCCTCCTGGCAGGTCGACACCTACCACCGCGCCCTGGAGGCGGGGCTCGAACGGGAGGGCGCGCTGGCAGCCACCACCCGGCGCTACGGCGAGCTGATGCAGGTGGGCGAGCCGGTGCACACCTGGCCCATCGGCTTTCCCGCGCCCTGAGGAGACCGCGGCCCGGTGTCCCGCCGCCCCGGTCACGTCGGGCAAGCTATGACGACGCATGGCTGACGACGCATAGCTGATGGGGTGTACAGGTGGAGGCGGGGCGCGTGGCTGAATCCATTCCTCACGAGGGGGTGTCCCGGCGGATCCTCCGGTCGGAGACCCTCCTCGTGCTGGCTCTCTCACTCGGGGCCAGCGGGGTGTCCGCCCTGATCAGCTTCATCGGGTCGCTGACGAAACCCGGAGGTCTCAAGGACCAGGCGGCGACGCTGAACGGCTCCTACGCACCCGGGCGGCCCTGGCTCGACCTCGCCTGGCAGCTGTTCGGCATCGCCTCCGCCCTGGTGCCGGTGGCGCTGGTGGCCCACCTGCTGCTCCGGGAGCGGGCCGGGCTGCGGAGCCTCGGTCTCGACCGCACCAGGCCCTGGCCGGACCTGGGCAGGGGGACTCTCGTAGCCGCGGGGATCGGCAGCGTCGGGCTGGCGTTCTACCTGGTCGCGCGGGCTGCGGGGTTCAACCTGACGGTCGTGCCGGAGTCACTGCCCGACGTGTGGTGGAAGTTCCCCGTACTGATCCTCTCCGCGGTGCAGAACTCCCTCGTGGAGGAAGTCATCGTCGTCGGCTATCTGCTCCGCCGGCTGGGGCAGTTGGGGTGGACGCCCATGGCCGCACTGGTGGCGAGTTCCGTGCTGCGCGGCTCTTACCACCTGTACCAGGGGATCGGCGGCTTCATCGGGAACGTGGCCATGGGCGTCGTCTTCGTGCTGCTCTACAGGCGCTGGGGGCGGGTCGGTCCGTTGGTCGTCGCGCACGCCCTGCTCGACATCGGCGCGTTCGTCGGATACGCGCTGCTCGCCGGGAAGGTGGGCTGGCTGCCCACCCCGTGAGCGGGGGCCCGTCCAGGCCCGTCGTCAGAGCCCGGCGAGCAGTTCCCCGTCGATCACCGTGACCGCACTGCCGGTCAACAGTGTGCGCTCGCCCCGCAGGGAGGTGCGGACCAGGCCCGAGCGGGCGGAGGCCTGGAGGCCGATGAGGTCGTCACGGCCGAGCCTGGCCGACCAGAAGGGCGCCAGGGCGGTGTGGGCGCTACCGGTCACCGGGTCCTCGTCGATGCCGACGCCGGGGAAGAAGCCGCGCGAGACGAAGTCGTACGCCCCGGCGGGGTCCTCGGCCGCTGCCGTGGCGATGACGCCCCGCCGGGAGCAGGAGGTGAGCGAGCGGAAGTCGGGCCTCAGGGCCCGTACGGCCGCTTCGTCGGCGAGCTCCACCAGGAGGTCGCCGACGTGCTTCCCCGTGTCGTGGACGGAGAGGGGCGACGCGCCGAGCGCCTCCGCGAGTCCGGACGGGGCGGTCGTGGGGGTGAGCGGCGCGGTCGGGAAGTCCAGCGTCAGGGTGCCGTCGTCATGGGCGGTCGTCCGAAGGACGCCGGAACGGGTGGAGTGGCGCACCGTGCCGCTCGCGATTCCGGTCATGTGCAGGACATGGCCGGTGGCGAGTGTCGCGTGCCCGCAGAGATCGACCTCGGTGGTGGGAGTGAACCAGCGCAGCGCCCAGTCGGCCTCGCCGCCCGGCGGCAGGGGATGGGCGAAGGCCGTCTCCGAGAGATTGACCTCGGAGGCGATGCGCTGGAGGCGGTCCGCCTCGGGGAAGGCGCCGGAGTCCAGGAGCACGACTCCGGCGGGGTTGCCGGCGAAGGGGCGGTCGGTGAACGCGTCGACGATGCGGATCTTCATGAAGCCGACGGTAGGCGGGGCCGTTCCGCGTGGTCCAAGGCCAATCGCGGATGCGCGGCCTGCGAGCGGCAGAGGCCGAGCGCCTCGCCCGGCCTCGGCTCAGGGGCCCTCGGGTTTCCGGGCGAAGAAGGTGCCGGCCGCCCTCTTCGACCCTTCGCCGGGCTCCTCCAGCAGGCGCGCGGTGACGACGAGTCCGGCTTGTTCCAGCAGGGTGACGATCCTGTCCGGCTCCACGAGATGGGACTCGTAGGAGACCGGGTGGCCTCCGTACGCCCGCGTCGGACGCAGGAGCTCGCCTTCTCCCACATGGCCGGCCATCATCAGGTGCCCGCCGGGCGCGAGCGTGCGCCGGAACTCGGCGAACACGACGGGCAGCGTCTCCGGTGGCGTGTGGTGGGTCGAGTAGTAGGCCAGGATGCCGCCGAGCTCGCCGTCCCCGATCGGCAGCGCGGTCATCGAACCGACCGTGAAGCGCAGACCCGGACGGTCCCGCCGGGCCAGCTCGATCATCTTCGGGGACACGTCCACGCCGAAGGCCGGCACGCCCAGCCCGGCCAGGTGCGCCGTGACCTTGCCGGGCCCGCATCCCAGATCCGCGACCGGTCCGTGCCCGGCCGTCCGTACGACCTCGGCGAACGTGCCCAGCATCGCGCGTGACAGCGGATCGAGCTCCGCGGGGGCTTTGACGCGTGCCGCGTAGTCGGCGGCGACGGTGTCGTAGGACTCCCGGACGGCGGCGAGATAGGAGGGCTCAGTCATGCGCGCGACCTCAGACCGTCCGGCATGGAGGTGGCGCGGATTTCCGAACCCTTGCCAGGCGATAGCTTCCGATATATCGTTGAGGCATCGCGACCGTTCAGTGAAGAGTCGCGTAACACTGAAGTAGAGATGAAGAGAGGAGCGCAGTCATGCGTTCACATGGAAACGACCACGGACACAACCACGGCTACGGCCCCGGGCGCCGAGGCGCCGGCAGGGGAGACTTCGAAGGCCGCGCCGCCTTCGGTCCGTTCGGGCCGCCCTTCGGCGGCGGGCCTTTCGGCGGCGGACGCGGCCGGGGAGGAGGCCGGGGGAGGGCCAGGCGCGGTGACGTACGCGCGTCCATCCTCGCGCTGCTCAAGGACCGCTCGATGCACGGCTACGAGATGATCCAGGATATCGGCGAGCGCAGCGGAGGAGCCTGGAAGCCCAGCCCCGGCTCGGTGTACCCGACCCTCCAGCTGTTGGAGGACGAGGGCCTGATCATCAGTGCCAGCGAGGGCGGCAAGAAGCTGTTCACCCTCACCGACCTCGGCCGCAGCGAAGCCGAGTCCGGCCCCGAGGCCCCCTGGGAAGAGGCGGGGCGCGGTGTCGACTGGGAAGGCGTCAACGAGATCCGGCAGGCCGGTTTCGGTCTGATGGAGGCGTTCGGCCAGGTCTGGAAGACCGGCTCGGCCGACCAGCGGCAGAAGGCCCTCACGGTGATCAACGACGCCCGTAAGAAGCTGTACCTGATCCTCGCCGACGAGAACTGAGCCGTGCGGTACGCGCAAGCGGAGAAGGGCCCCCGCCGCGGGGCCCTTCTTCCGTCCTCCGTATGGACCGGACGGTCCTCCGTGGGCACCGGCGGGCCCGACGCCGTGCTGCCCGTGACGGCGCGATCTCATCCCCAAGGATGAGGAACCCCCCGGTGGTCCCCGCCTTCCGCGGGATGCCGGATGGGTCACGCCGGGGATGTTTTCGCCCACCGGGACTGATGGGGTGGAGAGGTGCAGAACCGGACGTCAGGGATCCCCGAACAAGCCGCACCGAACCATCCGTGGGCCGGCGCCGGGCTGAGCGCCGTGATGACGGCCGTGGTGACGGGTGCGCGTCGGCGGGCGGTGCGCGACGGCGACCGCCATGTCGACACCGCTCACCTCCTGCACTCCCTCGTCGAGTCCGACCCCGAGGTCCGGCAGGCCTTCGACGGCGGGCCGCAGCTGGCCAGGGTGCTCGGCTATCTCGTACAGCGCAGCATCGGATACGGCCTCCGCTGGCAGGCGACGCAGGAGGACTCGGGCGTCTTCCCGGCCGTACGGGAACCCGCGGGCGAAGGGTGGTCGCCCTCGGCGGCAGCGGCCATGGACCGGGCCGCCCGGCGCGCGCTCCCGCGCGGGGAGCTCCATGCCGACGGGCTCGACCTGCTGGCGGCGCTGGTCGCGGACCCCCGATGCCGTGCGGTCGAGGTGCTGGAGCGGGCCGGGGTCGCGGTCGGGCCGCTGCGCGTCCGCGCGGGAGACCGTACGGACGCGAAGGGCCGGCAGGGGTGATCATGAACACGCGGTGGACAGGTGTGACGGGGGTGACGCTGCTGACGCTGGCTGCCATGATGTGCCGATGCACGCGACTCAGGGGAGAAGTGCCGGTCTGGGCCTGGCCCTTGCCTCGGCCTTCGCATTCGGTGGTTCAGGGGTTGCGGCCAAGCCGCTGATCGAGGCGGGGCTCGACCCGCTGCACGTGGTGTGGCTGCGAGTGACCGGCGCCGCCCTCGTCATGCTGCCGGTCGCCTGGCGGCACCGGAATCTGGTGCGGGAGCGGCCCGTACTCCTGGCCGGTTTCGGGCTGTTCGCCGTGGCTGGGGTCCAGGCCTTCTACTTCGCCTCGATCTCCCGCATCCCGGTCGGTGTCGCGCTCCTCATCGAGTATCTGGCGCCCGCCCTCGTCCTCGGCTGGGTGCGTTTCGTGCAGCGGCGGCCCGTCACCCGTGCCGCCGCTGCCGGTGTGGTGCTCGCGGTCGGCGGACTCGCCTGTGTCGTCGAGGTGTGGGCCGGCCTGAGCTTCGACGCGGTCGGACTGCTGCTCGCCCTCGGCGCGGCGTGCTGTCAGGTGGGCTACTTCGTCCTGTCGGACCAGGGCGCCGGCCACGGGGACACGGCTGACGCCGAACCTCCGCACCCCGTGGGCGTGATCGCGTACGGACTGCTGGTGGGTGCGGCCGTACTCACGGTGGTGGCGCGCCCCTGGGGCATGGACTGGGCGGTCCTCGGCGGCGGCGCGGACATGGACGGGCACGAGGTGCCCGCCTGGCTGCTCCTCGGATGGATCGTGCTGCTCGCGACCGTGCTTGCCTACGCCACCGGTGTGGTGTCGGTACGGCTGCTCTCGCCCCAGGTCGCGGGAGTCGTCGCCTGCCTGGAGGCGGTCATCGCGACCGTGCTCGCCTGGGTGCTGCTGGGTGAGCACCTCTCCGCGCCGCAGCTCCTGGGGGGCGGTGTGGTGCTGCTCGGTGCCCTGATCGCGCAGTCGTCCGCGCCCAGGCCGCCGTCGGGACCGGTGGCGTCGGGACCCGGGGCGGCGGAGGCCCGCGAGCCGGCCGCTCCCGGAAGCGAGTTGTCCCGGCCCCCGGCCTCACCGTAGGGTGCGGATCATGCTGCTGACCGTACTTCCGCCTCCCGCCGCCTAGCGCGAGGCGGCCACTCCGGACGAAGACCGGGCTCGGGTGCGTTCCGAGCGGTTCGTCGCTGCCCGCGCGCGGAGCCGAGCGACCACCACCCCTTCTTCTGGAGAGTCACGTGTCCCACCCTGTCACCGGTCTGCCCGTCGGGCGGAGCCTTGTCTATCTCGTCGTCGCCGGTCTCGCCTGGGGTACGGCGGGCGCGGCCGCCTCCCTCCTCTTCCGCATCAGCGATCTCGGGCCGCTCGCCCTGTCGTTCTGGCGCTGCGTCGGAGGCCTCGCCCTGCTGGGCGGGGTGCTCGCGCTGCGTCCCCGCCGCCCGCGTACCCCCACGGAGCCGCGCCGTCGGCGGCTGCTGCGCATCCTGGGGACCGGCATCGGCCTGACGGTGTTCCAGAGCGCCTACTTCGCGGCGGTCGAGGCGACCGGACTCGCGGTCGGAACCGTCGTCACGCTGGGCGCGGGCCCCGTCCTGATCGCGGTCGGCGCGCGGCTCACCATGGGGGAGCGGCTGGGCCGCGGCGGGCTGGCCGCGGTGGCGGGCGCGCTCATCGGCCTCGCCGTGCTGGTGCTCGGCGGCGAGCCGGCCGAAGTGCGGCCCGTCGGACTGCTGCTGGCCGTGCTGTCAGCCGCGGGATATGCGGCGATCACGCTGCTGACCCGGTGGCTCGGCCGGGACGGCGCGGCCGGCGACTCACTCTCCACCAGCGCCTGGGCCTTCGGCATCGGCGCCGTGGGGCTGCTCCCCATGGCGGCGGCCGAAGGCCTCGTGCCGCACACCGTCGAGACGGGGCAGGTCCTGTGGCTGCTCGTCTACGTGGCGGCGGTGCCGACCGCGCTCGCCTACGCGCTGTACTTCGCGGGCGCCGCGGTGGTCCGCTCGGCGACCGTGTCCGTGATCATGCTTCTCGAACCGGTGAGTGCCGCCGTCATCGCGGTGACCGTGCTGCGGGAGCGGCTCACCGCGGCCACGGTCGTCGGCACGCTGCTCCTGCTCGCCGCCGTGGCGGGACTGGCCTTCTCCGAGACGCGTGGTGCTGCCGCCGCCCGCCGGCGGGCCGCCGTGGCGGCCTGACCGACGAGGCGGAGGGTGGCAGGCCGCCGCTCCCGAGGTCAGAGAGCGGTGAGGTAGTCCGGCACCTGGACCGACGGGTCCAGGTCGCCCGACGGCACCGGCGCCGCGTACCCGTGGTTCAGGGGAACCACGCCCGCCCAGTACGGCAGCGAGAGGTCCTCGGGGTCGTCGTTCGGCCCGCCGGTACGGGACTTGGCGGAGACCTCGTCGAGGTCCAGCCGGATCACCGCGGTGGCGGCGAGCTCCTTCGCGTCGGCGGGCCGGGAGTCCCTGGACCTGCCCGGCACGACCTGGTCGACGATGGCGTCGAGTGCGACGCGCCGCTCCTCCGGGTCGGTCACCGTACGGGCGATGCCGTGGACCACCACGGAGCGGTAGTTCATCGAGTGATGGAAGGCCGAGCGGGCCAGCACCAGTCCGTCCACATGCGTCACGGTCAGGCAGACGGCGAGGCCGGGAGCCGCCGCGCCCGTCGCGCGCAGCGGGCGTGATCCGGTCGAGCCGTGCACATACAGCCGGTCGCCGACCCTGGCGAAGAGGGTCGGGAGGACGACGGGCGCGCCGTCGCGGATGAAGCCCAGGTGGCAGAGGTAGGCCGCGTCGAGTATCGAGTGGACCGTCTCGTGGTCGTACGAGGCGCGCTCCCTGGACCGGCTCGGGACCGTGCGCTCCGTCCGCTCGTAGGCGGCGGTCCCGGGGAGGCCGGTGCTGTCGGGCGTGGCGGTGTCCGGCATTGCGTACTCCATTGCACTAGTGCATACTAACGTTTGTGCTAGGAGAGTATCGGATCAGTGGGCGGCGTGCATCCGAAATCGCCGCGAGTGTGGAGCGAGGCGTCGCGTCGGGTGATCTCGCGCCCGGTCATGTCCTGCCTCCCATGAGGGAGTTGGCGAACCTGCTGGGGGTGAATCCGAATACGGTGGCCGCCGCCTACCGGACCCTTCGCGAGCGGGGGGTGATCGAGACGGCGGGGCGCCGGGGCAGTCGGGTGCGGCCGCGGCCCGCGAGCACATCGCGTGGATCGCTACGGGTGGAGGCTCCTCCGGGCGTACGGGACCTGGGGGACGGCAACCCCGACCCCGCCCTGCTGCCGGACCTCGGGGAGGCGCTGGCGGCGGCCGCGGAGGCGTACGGCCGAGAGCCTCGCCTCTACGGGGACGCCGCCGTGCTCCCCCGGCTCGCGGAGCTCGCGCGGGCCGGCCTGGACGGCGACGGTGTGCCCGCCGGTCCTGTGGCGGTGACCTCCGGGTCCCTCGATGCGATCGAGCGTGTGCTCGCCGCGCATCTCAGACCCGGGGACGCGGTGGCCGTCGAGGACCCCGGATGGGGCGCACTGCTGGATCTCGTCCCGGCGCTCGGGATGCGCGTCGTTCCGGTCGCCCTGGACGACGAGGGCCCGCTGCCGGAGGAGGTGGAGCGAGCCCTGCGGGCCGGTGCCCGGGCCCTGGTGGTCACCGACCGGGCGCAGAACCCGACCGGCGCGACGGTGAGCGGCCGGAGGGCCGCCGGGTTGCGGTCCGTTCTCGCGGAGCACCCCGATGTGCTCCTGATCGAGGACGACCACGGCCACGCCATCGTCGACCTGCCGGTGCACCCGCTCGCCGGCCTCACGGAGCGCTGGGCCTTCGTGCGGTCGGTCTCCAAGGCGTACGGCCCCGACCTGCGGCTCGCCGTGCTCACCGGGGACGGGCTCACCGTGGACCGGGTGACGGGGCGTCAGCGGCTGGGGCCCGGCTGGGTCAGCGGACTGCTGCAGCGGACGGTGGCGCACCTGTGGGCGGCAGGGGCCGTCGACGCGGCAGTGGTCGCCCGCTCCTACGGTCAGCGCAGGGACGCGCTCGTACGGGCCCTGGGGGAGCGGGGGATCGTGGCGTACGGGCGGACCGGGATGAACGTGTGGGTGCCCGTGAGTGACGAGACCGGCGCGGTTGCCCGGATGCTGCACTCGGGCTGGGCCGTGGCCCCGGGGGCACGGTTCCGGATGGCCTCGCCGCAGGGGGTGCGCCTGACCGTCTCGTCGCTGTCCGCCGCCGACATCGAGCCGCTGGCCGACGCGGTGGCGGCGGCGGTACCGCCCGCCCGTCCGGTCAGTTACGGCTGAGCGGTCCGATGCCGGTGGCGCGCCGGGGCGTGGCGGCCGACGCCCGTGCCCGGCTCTGGGTGAGGGCCGCGCCCGCGAGGACCACCACAGCCCCCACCGGGGTGTTCCAGCTCAACTGCTCGCCGAGCAGGGTGACTCCGGCGGCCGTGGCGATCACGGGGATGAAGTAGGTGACCATCTGCGCCGTCGTGGGCCCGACTTCCTGGACGAGGCCGTACTGCAGGAGCACGGCGAGCCCGGTTCCGAGCGCTCCCAGGGCGATCACGGCCAGCGTGGGCAGCAAGGGGAACTGGTCGGGTGTAGAGGTGAACGCCGGCGTGACCAGGGCGAGTTGCACGGTGCCGAGGAAGAGCTGGCTGCCGGTCAGCGCGAGGGCGGAGGAGCCGGTCCCCGCCAGGGTGCGCCGGACGTAGATCCAGCCGACGGGGTAGCTGAGTGAGGCCAGCAGGGCCATCGCCGTGCCGGTCACGTCCAGGCCCGAGAAGCCCTGCCAGGCGCCCAGTACCGTCAGTACGCCGATGAAGCCCATGCCGAGCCCCGCGACCCGGCGGCGGGTGGGCCGGTCCTCGGAGAGCGCGACGACGGACAGTGCCATGCCCCACAGGGGTGAGGTCGCGTTGCAGATCCCGGCGAGGGTGGACGGGATGGTCAGCTCGGCGTACGCGAAGAGCGAGAACGGCAGGGCGTTGAGGAAGAACGCGGCGACGAACAGGTGACCCCAGGTCCGGCCGGAGCGGGGAGGCTTCTCGCGGCGCACCGCCATCGCGACGGCGAGGACCGCGGTCCCGGCCAGCAGCCTGCCGAAGGTCACCTGGAAGGGGGCGTACCCGTCGGTGCCGACCTTGATCAGCAGGAAGCTGAACCCCCAGATGAGCGACAGCGCCGCAAAGCGGACACGCCAGTCCAGGGCTCGTCGCCGCGCCGGGGACGCGGGTGCGGAGGTTTCGGCATCAGGCATGGTCCTCGGTGCTGCGGGAGCGCTCATGGGGCAACCATGCCGAGCGAGACCGCGTAGAACAAGTGAGACTTTGTTGGCGCATTGGCGTAGCATCGCTTACATGTTGAATCTGGAGCGCCTGCGGACGCTGGATGCCCTGGCCCGGCACGGCTCGGTGAGCGGTGCGGCCGACGGCCTTCACGTCACCACGTCGGCCGTCTCCCAGCAGATGGCCAAGCTGGAACGCGAGGTGGGGCAGCAGCTCCTGGCCAAGAACGGCCGGGGGATCCGTCTCACCGACGCCGGCCGGCTGCTGGCGGACCACGCCGCGAAGATCCTTTCGCAGGTGGAGGTGGCCCAGTCCGACATCGAGGCGCAGCGGGGTCAGGTGGTGGGCGAGGTGCGGCTCGCGGCCTTCCCGACGGCGGCCCGTGGACTGTTCCCCGCCGCTCTCACCTCGCTCCGCGCGGACCATCCCGAGCTCGGGCTGCGTACGACGGAGCTGGAGCCGGAGAGCGGGATCCGCGCGGTGCTCCGGGGGGACGTCGATCTCGCGGTGGTGCTCGACTGGAGCAACAAGCGCCTGCCGGTACCCGGCGGTCTGGCCAAGGCGGAACTCCTCGACGACGCGCCCGACATCGCCATGCCCGCCGGTCATCCCCTCGCCGGCCGGACGGAGGTGGACATCGAGGACTTCGCCGAGGACGACTGGGTCTCCTGGCCGGAGGGCGAATTCTGTTACGACTGGCTGATGTTCACTCTGCGGTCCAAGGGTATCGAGCCCCGCATCGCGCACCTCGCAGGTGAGCACCACACCCAACTCGCCCTGATCGCAGCAGGATTCGGCGTATGCGTGGCGCCGCGGCTGGGGAGGGGGCCGGTGCCGGACGGGGTGCGCCTGGTGCCCGTGCGACAGCCGATGCGGCGTCATGTTCACGCGGTCTGGCGCGCGGACGCCGACCGGAGGCCGTCGATCAGGGCCGCCGTGGAGGCCTTGCGTGCGGCCGGACGGGCTCTGCACGCGCCGGTTCCCGGAGGCCCGTGAGGGTCACTTCCCGGCTGACAGCTTCCTGAAGTCCCAGGACCTGACGGTCTGTGGGGTGAGCCGCAGCCAGGCGTGCCGATCGTCGTACGGCATGGAGTCCAGTCCGAAGTACTTCGACGCGAACATCCTTTCCGGCATGTCCAGTTCGGCGCATTCACCACCGGCACGCGGAATCTCGCCGACGAATGACACCTCACCCGACAGCTCCACGCCGCGCAGCTCGCCGTACTCCGTCCCGTCGTCCACCACCACGGCGACCTTCGGGTCGCGCCGCAGCTGGGCCCAGCGCAGGCTCCGGGTGAGGGAGTACAGCCAGAGGGAGGTGCCGTCCCACACGTACCAGAGGGCGCCGATGTGCGGCATGCCGTCGCGGGAGACCGTGGCGACCCGGCAGGTTCGCTGGTCCGTGAGATAGGCGTCCCGTTCCGCGTCGGACATCATGATCCGACGGCCACGGCGCTGGGCAACGGTCACGGGACGCCTTCCTGAGCTTCGGCCGGTTCCGGAAATAATGGGGCGTCGTCCGTGATCACGCAATGGCCCCGCCCGGAGCGGTCTCTCATGCCAGAGTGATGGAGCCGCCCTCCACCCGGATCTGCTTCTCCGGCAGAGGCATCGTCGCCGGGCCGCCCGTCACCTCGCCGGTCGCCGCGTCGAAGGTGCTGTTGTGGCACGGGCAGGTGATGACGCCGTCGGCGATCCCCTTCACCGCGCAGCCCTGATGGGTGCACTTCGACGAGAACGCCTTGAACTCACCGGCCTTCGGCTGCGTCACCACCACCCCCTGGTCGGCGAGGACCAGGCCTCCGCCCTCCGGGACGTCCGCTGTGCGGGCGAGGGGCGCGCCACCGTTCGCGCCGTTCCCCTCCCCGGCCGGTTCGACCGTGTCCGAACCGCCGGAGTCCTTGGATCCACCGCCGCATGCGGTGAGAGCGACGGCCAGCCCCGTCGCGCCGGCCGCGACGACGGCGCGACGCCCCACATGGACCTGGTTCTCCTGCGATGCGCTCATGCGCGCTTTCCCTTCGTCGAGTACGAGACGCCGGGTGAGGGCGGCGTCAGGTGTGGTTACGGATCCTCGCAGCCGCGCGTTCAGTCGCGGGGCTGATTCCTCCGCGCCGGCCCGGCGAGGAGCATGCCGAGGTCGACGGCGTCGGCCATCGCGCGGGTGCCCGCGTCGTCGGGGTGCAGTCCGTCCCCGCTGTCGTACGCGGGGTCCAGTGCCAGCGGATCGGTGGCCGAGGCGGTGGCAGCCGCGAAGTCGACCACCCCGTCGAAGGCCCCGGAGTTCCGGATCCAGTCGTTGACCTTGGTCCAGGTGGCCTGGCGTTCCGGGGTCCAGACGAAGGAACCGCGGAAGGGCAGCAGGGTTCCGCCGTACACCGGGACGTTCTCGGCGTGCACCTTCTCGATGAACGTCCGGTACCCGGCGATGATGTCCTCGGCGGATGCGCTGAAGCCGATGTCGTTGATGCCTTCCTGCAGGATGACGGCCTTGACGCCGCTCTGGCCGAGCGCGTCGCGTTCCACCCGGGAGATGCCGGACGGGCCGTAGTAGGGCTCTCCGTCACGCTCGGCGAGGAGGCGGTTGCCGCCCAGCCCCGCGTTGACCACGGCGAGGGTGCGCCCCGTCCGGTCCTGCAACCGGCGGGCGAGGTGGTCCGGATAGCGCTGGTCGGCATTGCCGGTGGTGCTCGCGGTGTCGGTGATGGAATCCCCGAAAGTGACCACGGCGCCGGCCGTACGGGCGCTCCCGCGTATGTCGACGCCGCTCACCAGCATCCAGCAGGGGGTGTCCGAGTAGGGAGTGCCCGACGTGTCGACGGTCGCGTCCCCGGACGCGAGGTAGTTCCCCTGGGCGGTGAACGGATGGTTCGTCACCGGGCCCGTCGCCTCGTCCACGTGCACGCTGACCAGCAGCCTGGACAAGGCCTCCACACGCATCGGTACGGGGTCGCTGAAGAGGTCCTCACCCGCTTCGATCGTGGTGTCCCGGCGGCCGTCGAAGGTCAGGGTGCGCAGTGTGCCCGGCACCGCTGCGGCTCCGGACCGCTGAAGCGCGACCGTGACGTGGTCCACGCTCACCGGGCGCGTGCCGAAAGTGTTGGCGAGCCGGACCCGCACGCCGGTACCGCCGGCGCTGACGAAGAGCACATTGCGGACGGTCCGGTTCTCCAGTCCCGATCCGGCGGGGCAGGTGCTGCCGGGGATCTCGCTCCCGGTCACCTGGCTCGCACCCCAGGCGGTCACCCACTTCCCGCCCTGGCCGTGGGCGGAGGCGTGCGGTACCTGTGTGACGGACAGTGCGAAGACGCTCACGGCTGCGAGGGTGAGCCGTCCGGCGGCGGAGGGGGGTAAGCGCATCGGCGTACTCCTTCGTGTGGTGCGTCGACGGCGGCGCCCTGCACCGCCTCGGAGGGGCCCGGCAACGTTGTCACTCGCTCCGGACGGGTCTGCCGTCATGCAGAAGACCGGAGCAGGCGCGGGGGCGCAAGGGCTCTTCGAGTCAGGTGGGAACACCTGGTGTCCGACAGCCGCCCCCGCGCCGGTTCCCTCAGGCCGGCGCTCCTCAGCCGCGCAGGCGTACCGGCAGCGTCCGCACACTGTTGCCCACGAAGGAGGCGTGGCGCGGCAGCTCGTCCTCCGGGACGGCGAGATCCAAGTCGGGGAAGCGTGCGAACAGCTGCGCGAGCGCGGCAGTGCTCTCCATCCGGGCAAGCGGGGCGCCCATGCAGTAGTGCGCGCCATGGCCGAGCGAGAGGTGCCGGGCCCCGCCGTCACGGGTGATGTCGAAGCGGTCGGCATCCGGGCCGTGGGCCTTCCTGTCGCGGCCCGCCGCGGAGTAACCGGCCAGCACCGGGGTCCCCTTGGGGATGACGGTGCCGTCGAGCGTCAGGTCGCGGGTCGGGTAGCGGAACGGGAAGTAGCTGACCGGGCTGTCCCAGCGCAGTGTCTCCTCCACCACGTCCTCCCAGCTCGCCGCGCCCGACCGGACCAGGTCGAGCTGATCCCGGTGGGTGCACAGGGCACGTACGGCGTTGGTGATCAGATTGAGCGTCGTCTCGTGTCCGGCGATGATCGTGAGCATCAGGGTGCCGATCAGCTCGTGCGGGCCCAGCCGGTCGCCGTCGGCCTCCCGGGCCGCGATCAGCGCGCTGATGAGATCGTCCCCCGGGCTCTCCGTCCGGGCGGCCGCCACCGCGCTGAGCACCTCCACCATCTCCCGGTTGGCCGCCAGGGCCTCGGCGGGAGCTATGTCGGTGGCGACGATGCGGTTGGACAGGTGGTGCAGCCGGTCGTGGTGCTCGGCGTCCACGCCCAGGAGTTCGCAGATGACACCCATGGGCAGCGGCAACGCGAAGTGCGTCCGCAGGTCGGCGACACCGCCACCGACATCGGCCGCCCGGTCGAGACCGTCGAGGAGCGAGGCCGTCAACGCCTCGGTGCGCGGACGGAGTTCCTCCACCCGGCGCGCGGTGAAGGCCTTGCTCATGAGGGACCGCAGCCGCCGGTGGTCCGCTCCGTCGGCGGTTGTCATCCCCCGCACCGTCGCGAACGTCTTCAACGGCCAGCCGTCGGCGATCTCACCTGCCTGGAGTGCCGCGAAGTGCTGTGCGTCCTTGGCGACATCGGGGTGCGCGAGAAACTCCTTCAGGGCGTCGTGCCCCAGGACCGCCATGCCCTCCACCTCTCCGGGCAGGATCACCGCCGTGACGGCGCTCCGGGACAGCAGACGGGCGTTGGCCGCGTGCGGGCAGCCGCCGGACGGGTCCATGCGGTGCGGGCTGCCGGGTGAGGAGTTCACCGGTGACGTGTTCAACTGGGGCTCCCTGTCGCTGAGTTCTTCCAACTGCCTGCGTGACAAGCGGATGATGCCAGTGATGACCCGGTGTCGCCGTCGTCGGGGTCACCGACGACAAGCAGGGCCTCGCGGCTTCGCTGATCCGGTCGGCCGTGCGGCGGGGCGGCGGCCTCGGTGTCGCGGTGGGTGCGGCCGTCCTGGCCGCGGGGCCGTCGGACGAGGTGAGCGCGTACCACCACGCCTTCCTCGCGCGGGATCCGAGGGCGGGAGCGGCGTCACGGGGTGGTGGTCACCCGACGAGTCAGGCTCTCCGGAGAGGTCGTGGACGCGATCAGCGGCCACTCCTCCGACGGCGGTTCCGTCCGAACCACCGACGACGGGGAGTCCTGGGTCAACGGCTCCTCTCCGGTGCGCAGGCTCGAACCAGAGCTCGTGCCAGGTCGGTGCTCGCCGGAAGGGTGTCGAGCGGCAGCGGCTGCGTGGCGAGGGCGCCCTCGTGGAGCACGAGGAGCCGGGTGGCGAGAACGGCGGGGCCCGAGCAGCCCGCCGCGGTGGCCAGCTCGCCGAACAGGTTCAGCAGCCAGAGCTTCTGGTCCGCGGCGATGCGGTGCGCGGGATGCGAGGGGTCCGGGAGTTCGGCCAGCGCGTTGATGAACGCGCATCCGCGGGCGTTGGCCCCGCTCCAGGTCGCCAGTGCGTCGAAGGGTGCGGTGACGGCCTCGACCGGGCTGTCGCAGGCGTCGACGGCGGCGCGGACGAGTGACCGCCAGCGCCGGTCACGCTCGGCGAGGTAGGCCGCCACCAGGCGGTCCTTCGAACCGAACCGGTTGTAGAGGGTCCGCTTGGTCACGCCTGAATGCTCGGCGATCAGATCCACACCGACCGCTGTGATCCCCCGGTTGTAGAACAACTCCTCGGCGGCCTCCACGATGCGGCGGCCGGCCGGTGTCATGGGCTGTGCTTCCGGCATCGTGCGCCTCTTCACTGATCGGTGTACCGTGGGTTGGGTATACAGATCAGTATACCTATGAGGAGGTTCGACCGATGGGTGTCTCGGAGACCATGCGCGCGGTGCGGATCGCGAAGCACGGAGGGCCGGAGGTTCTCGAGCTGATGGAGGTGGCCGTGCCTTCCCCGCGGGCGGGAGAGGTGCTGGTCCGGGTGAGCGCCGTAGCGCTGAACAACACCGACCTGTGGACCCGGGAGGGAGCCTACGGCCGTCCGGGAGACCCGAAGGCGCTGTCGGGCTGGCGGGGCCCGATCGGCTTCCCGCGCATCCAGGGCGCCGACGTGGCCGGCCGGGTCGTGGCGGTCGGTGCCGATGTGGACGGGGGTCTCGTCGGCCGTCGCGTGGTCGTGGACCCGGCGATCTACGACACCGAAGGGCCGGACGCGAACCCGGTGGGCCTGATGGGGAGCGAACGCGACGGCGGTTACGCCGAGTACGTGACCGCGCCGGCCGTGCGGGTGCACGACGTGACGGAGTCCCCGCTCACCGACGAACAGCTCGCCACGCTGCCGACCGCCTACGGCACGGCGCTGGGCATGATCGAGCGGGGCCGGCTGGGGGACGGGGAGACCGTCCTGGTCTCCGGGGCGTCCGGCGGGGTCGGCCTCGCGCTGATCCAGATCGCCCGTGCGCGTGGTGCGAGGGTGCTCGCCATCAGCAGCGGCTCCAAGATCGACGCGGTGCGCGAGGCGGGCGCGCACGACGTCGTCGACCGCGCGCAGGACGTCGCCGGGCAGATCCGTGACGCCGCCCCGGAGGGCATCGACGTCGCACTCGACGTGGTCGCCGGGGACCTGGTGAGCGAGTGCCTGCCTCTGTTGCGCGAGGGCGGCCGATGGGTCGTCGCCGGCGCACTCGGCGGGTTCGACGTGACGTTCGACGTACGCCGCCTCTACCTGCACAACGCCCAGCTGATCGGCTCCGCGATGCATACGCCCACGCACTTCGGCCTTCTCATGGACCTCGCCCGTCAGGCCGGGATCCAGCCCGTGGTCGCTTCGACGTTCCCGCTGGACCAGGCCGCTCGGGCCCAGGAGGAGCTCGCCCGCAGGGAACACGTGGGAAAGATCGTCCTGCGCCCCTGACCAACGGCATGCCGACGGTCAGCGCAGCCGGGCGAGAGCTTCGGCGGTGACGGCGTGGACCGGCGGGCGGCCCGCGAGCAGGCGCAGCACCTCGTTGACGGCGCTGGTGCCGAGCCGCTGCCTGCACTCGACGCTGCCGGCCCCCTGGTGCGGGGTGAGAAGCACGTTCGGCAGGGAGCGGAAGGGGTGGCCGACGGGCAGCGGCTCGGCGTCGAAGACATCGAGCGCCGCGTCGAGCCGGCCGGTGGTCAGTTCGGCCAGGAGCGCGTCCTGGTCGACCAGCCACGCGCGGGCGGTGTTCACCAGCCCCGCCCCGTCGGGCATCAGCGCCAGCTGCTCGGCGCCGAGCATCCGGTGGGTCTCCTCGGTGACCGGCGCGTGCACGGCCACGATCCTGCTGCCGCTGAGCAGCGTCTCCAGTGGAACGGACTCCACGCCGAGCTCCCTGGCCTCCGCGTCGGAGAGGTACGGATCGGTGACGCGCACCCGCGCCCCCATCGCCCGCACCATCCGGATGTACGCCCGGCCCGTGCGGGAGGCGCCGATCACCCCGATGTCGCTGCCGTGGATCTCGTGGCGCGGCGGTGCCTCGACCGCCGCCGCCCAGTCCAGCCCGCCGCGCAGGGAATGGTCGAAGCGCTGGATGCGGTGGAGCAGCGAGAGGGTGAAGGCGAGTGCGACCTCGGCGACCGGGCGGGCCATCTCGTCACCGGCCTGGGTGACCAGGATGCCCCGCCGGAACACGTCCTCGGTGACGTAGGGGGCGACCGCCGAGCCGGTGTGCGCCACCAGTTCCAGCCGGTCGGCATGGGACAGGAGCGGGGCATCCACCCTGGGCGCCCGCCACGAGAGGATCAGCGCACGGGCGCCGGGCAGGGCGGCCGCCACAGCAGCCCGGTCGGTGTGCTGGAAAACAGATCAGGGCCGGTTCCGAAGACGTTCGAATCCGGCCCTCGATCGTTCATGGCCCGGTGTCAGCGGTGGCCTCCGCAACCGGGGCCGGGCGGGGGCAGCGCATCATGGCCGCGGTCTTGTCCGCGAGGCGGACCGGGCGGACGAGCCGGAAGCCGGAGCGCTCCAGTGTCTTGTAGATGGAGGTGTTCCTGGCGTCGGGCTCGGCGACGACCTGGGAGGTGGCCGGCGACTGGCGGAACAGGGCCACGGTGAGGTCCTGGACGAAGCGCGTACCGAGCCCGCGGCGGGTCAGTGCCGGCTCGATCACCGCTATGTGGAATCCCAGGTCGTGCGCACCCCAGTCGCCGTGGGGAGCCAGCACCGAGTCGTTGAGCAAATACACCTCCACGTAGGCGAACAGCCGACCCTCGTACGTGATGAGGAAGGGACTGATGCTGCCCCCGGCGGCGGACCGGACGAGGTGTTCGGTCCAGCGTTCAGCCGGCCACACCCGGCCCCAGGTGCGCACCAGGTAGTCCTGCCGCATCCGGGACGACAACAGTTCGCCCTCCCCCGCCGCGCCGGTGAGGAGCGTGGCGGACCACGGGTGCTGTACGTCGAGTCCTGCGTCGAGAAGAGTGTCAGGCATGGGTGCCCTTTCGCTGGTCGCCGTCGGGGAAACGGCCCCCCGTGAGGGCTCGGCTGATCTCACCGGCCCGTACCGCCGTGTTGCTGAGCAGGCTGGAGGCGAGGCCATGACTGTGCTCGGTGGGTCCCTGAAGATAGACCGCGGCGGGCCCGCGCAGACCGGTCTCGACGCGGTAGTCACGCCTCACCCGGACCCGGTCGTGCTCGTCGGTGAGCAGATGCGGCGCGAGTCCGGCCAGTACCTCGCGCGGGTCCGTCGGCCGGTAACCCGTCGCGTGGACAAGGACGTCCGTGTCCAACTGCCGACGTTCGCCGGTCGCCAGGAACTCGATGGTCGCCTGCACCGAGTCACCGACCGTGCGCGCCTCCACGAACCGGGTGAGCTCGTGCACGTGCAGTCGTTCGTGGCCGCGTACCTTCTCCTGGTAGACGCGGCGGTACAGCTCGTCGATGAGATCGAGGTCGACCACCGAGTAGTTGGTGCTCCGGTGGCGGTCGAGCATCATCCGCTTGACCTCCTCGGGAGCTCCGTGGAAGAGGTCGACGGCCCCGGGGTCGAAGATGCGGTTCACGAAGGAGCTGTCGTCGGCGGGGGAGTAGCCGTAACCGCTGAACACGGCGTGGACGTCCGCCTCGGGAAACGCGTGGTGCAGATGTGCGACCGCTTCCGCGCCGCTCTGTCCCGCGCCCACCACCGTGAAGCTGCGCGGCCGAGGCGTGGGCAGCCGCCCGAGCCGGTCGAGGAGTTCGCCCGTGTGCCATATCCGGTCCGACAACGTCGCGCCCTCGGGGAGACGGGGGCGGAGCCCGCACGCCATGACGACGTTGCGGGCCCGCTGCACGAACGGCTTCGACGGCAACTCGACGCTGCGAGTGGTCACCTCGAAATGGCTGACTTCACCGTCCTCCTCGACCGGTCGTACGTCGATGGCCTCGGTCCCGTACGCCACCTCCTTCTGGAAAGCGGCCGCGGCCCATTCCAAGTAGTCGTGGAACTCGACGCGAGAAGGAAAAATGATCTTGTGGTTGATGAAATCGGTGAGTCTTCCCCGGCCGTGCAGATATGCCAGGAAAGTGAATCGACTGGTCGGGTTCCTGATGGTGACCAGGTCCTTCAGATGGGACACCTGCATGGTGGCGTCGTCCAGGAGCATTCCCCGGTGCCAGCCGAACGCGGCCTGCTTCTCGTAGAACTGTGCCGAGACCCGATCGGCCTCGGACACGGCGGCGTTGTGCTCGGCCAGAGCGATCGCCAGCGCCAGGTTGGACGGGCCGAAACCGATGCCCACGACGTCGAGCACGTCGGCTCCTCCGTGCGATTCTTCTGCCACTTCTCTGCTACCTCCTCAAAGCCGGTCGAGGCGCCGGGGCGCCTGTCGCCCGCGTGCGTCAGGCGAGATTCATCACCGCGGGCGACAGGAGGTAGACGCCGTCGAGCAACGCCATCACCTGCCCGGTGTGCGGATCGGGCCGCACCGTGGGAAAGGCCGGCAGATCCAGCGGGATCCGGAACCGGTACACCCCGCCCGCCGGGATCTCGACCGGTTCGCTCACCCACGAGGGCAGGACCGGCTCGTCCTTGGTCTGGAACGCGAAACCCACCGCGCCCCGCACGGTGTGCGGCCCGGGGTTGACGAGTTCCCGAGTCAGCTCCGAAACGATCCCCCTGTCCGCGGGGAAGTCCACCGGGCCGAGGATGCGCGGAGCCGTATCCGGCGACTCGGCGGTGGACCAGTGCAGGTCTCCACAACGCCTGCACTGCTCGGTGAGGACGGTCAGGCCTTGTTCCACCCGGTGCCGCAGCCTGAGCCGGAAGGCACGTGGCCGGTCGCAGCCGACGCAGTGGATTTCCTCCCGCGCCTCCTGGTCGAAGAGCGAGGACGAGTCGCCGAGGAAGTCGGCTCCTTCACGCTGCGCCGAGGCGGCCGCCCGCCGGATCAGACGGTGCTGCGCCTCGGCCACCTCGTCGGCCAGGAGAGCGGCCCGCGCGGCCGTGTCCCCGTCGGCGGGGCGGTAGGCCAGCTCCCGGAGGCGTCCGCGGAGGGCGAGGAACTCCTCCTCCGCGCCGTCCAGTTCCAGCCAGGGCAGCCGCTCGCACCTCGGGAGAACGACATCGTTCAAGTGGCGCAGGGTCTCCAGCGCCGCATCCTCGCCCCCGCCGGCGGTGGAGCGCTCCGGCGCGGGGGACGGCGGTGGCGCCTCCTGTTCGGCCGGAACCGTCAGCACCAGGCCGGGGTCGCCGAGCAGTCCGAAGGTCGCCATGCCGCCCCGGTGCCCCCGGTCGCCGGAGTTCAGCCGGGCCACGATGTCGCCCAGCGGCAGCCCCGCGGCCACCCCGTCGAGCACCTCCCGCTCCAGCCCCGGTTCCGCCATGTGCGAGCCCATGCCCCCGATGACCGCCACGGTCGTACCCTCCAGGAAGCCCGCGCCGAGCGACACCTCGGACGGGAAGGCGGAGGTGCCGACCGCCACCGTCGAGCAGCTCTGGGAGAAGACCAGGACCGCGTTCAGGTCCATCGCCCTGATGCGCTGCTCCTCGGCAAGATCGCCGCGGTAGCACCCCTCACCTCGCAGACACGACGGGATCCTGAAGCCCTCCGGCGGCGGCGCCGGAAGGTCCGAGCCGTCGTGCGACCGCCCGCAGATCACCGCGTCCGGCATCCCCGCACTGCATTCCCGCCCGTGCAGGTGGTAGACGACCAGCTGGTTCCGTTCGGTGAACAGCCGGTCCATCTCGGCCTTCTCGATCGCGTCGGCGTCCAGCTCGTCCTGGTGGAACGGGTTCGACACCACGAACGTCCCGTTCCGCGCGCCGGCCTCCGGCACCAGGGTCCGGTAGACCAGGCACAGCAGCGAAGCCGGTGTACGTCCGGTCAACACGCCCACCCGGGGATTGCCCGCCGCCGGCCAGTCGCCCACCTCGGCGAGGTCGGACGCCAGCCCCACCAAGGCGACCGGGCCGGCCCCGGCCACGGCCGAGGCGAGCCCGGCCGGGTCGACGTGGCGGTGCGGGCGCTCGGTGGCCACGGCCAACAGCCGCCCCGCCGCTCTCGACACGGGCCCCCCGGTGGAGAAGACGGTGCCCGTGCGCGGGGTCACCTCCACCGCGGGCAGCTCGCCCACCAGCCGGCTGAACCGGTCCAGTGCCGCGCCCGCCAGCAGAGGAAAGGGATCGCCCGGCCGCCATTGCGCGGACCGTTCGACCGCCTCGGCGGGGTCCCCGTAGACCTGGACGGGCATGCTGATGGTCAGGTTCTTCATGAAGGTGACTCCTCGTTCTTCTCGGGCACGGCGGCGGGGGAATCAGGACCCGCGGCAGGACCGCGGACCAGGGCGCCGAGTTCCGCGTCGAGCGCGGGAGCGCCTTCCAGCGTCCGGAAGCTCCCGCCGGTGTGTACGAAGACGACCCGCGCCCCTCGGGGCACGATGCCGTCGGCGACGAGCTGGGCCAGGCCCACGGCCGTCTTCGCCGTGTACGTCGGGTCGAGCAGGGTCCGCTGGTGCGCGAGCCAGCGCCTGATCTCCGTCACCTCCGCCCGTCCCCAGCGGTCGTAACCACCGCCGCGCGCCCCGTCGTGCAGACGGACCCGGTCCGGTCCGGGCAGTGCCGTGCCCAGCGCCTTCTCGCCGTCCGCGTGCTGCCGGTCCATCTCCGCCAGGACCCCCTCGGGCCCCGTGCCGAGACAGATTCCGTGGACCCGCCAGGGCAGGTCGAGCAGGGCCGCCACGATCGCGATACCGAAGGCCGTGCCCCCGGATCCCGCGGCCGTCACGAAGTGGGTCTCCACCCCGTCCACGGGCAGTTGGGCCGCCAGTTCGAGCCCCAGCTCGACACTGCCGAGAAGACCCGGCCAGTCCGTCACGCCCGGCGGTACGGCGTACGGGACTTCGCCCTGGTCCCGCAGACGGGCCACGACGTCGGCCAGCAGTTCGGGCCAGCGGTCCCAGGCCGTGTGCTCGTGCCAGGTGACGTCCGCGCCGAGGAGCCCCACCAGGAGGTAGTTGCCCGCTGCGGAGCGGGGCCGTTCCTGCACGTCACCGCAGTAGACCACGTGAGCCCCCAACCCGGCCCGGGCGGCGCTCGCGGCGACCATGACCGCCTGGCTGGAGGGCACGCTGGCGGCGGTCACCAGGGTGGTCGCCCCACCGGCCCGCGCGTGCGCGATCACGTGGGCCAGTTTGCGGACCTTGTGCCCGCACCCCAGGTCGTCGAGACGGTCCTCCCGCTTGACCCGGAGGTCCACCCCCAACCGGGAGCCGAGCGAGGGCGCCGGATCCAGGGGCGAGGGCACCCGGAGCTCCCCGTCGGCGGCGGAGAGCCCAGCGCCCGGGAAGAGGGCGGCGACCGTGGTGGGAAAGCTCGTCACACCGACCCCTTCGACACCGTGCCGCGGACAGTCGGTTGTGCGGCGGCCTCGGCCGCCGGCCCCGCCAGCACGTCCTCCAGGACCAGCAGGTTCATCGCGGTGGACCCGAGGCAGGCCAGAGCCTCGAAGGGCGACTCGACGATGGGTTTGCCGCGGACGTTGAGCGAGGTGTTGATGACCATCGGCAGGCCGGTCAGCTCGGCGAAACGGGTGATCAGCGCGTGCAGCCAGGGATCCTCGTCCTCCTGCACGCACTGCACTCGCGCGGTCCCGTCCACGTGCACCGCGCTCGGCGCTTCCTGTACCGTCCGCTCCAGCGCGCGCGTAGTGAACAGCATGTACCGGTTCGGCTGTCCGTCGAAGTACGTGTCGAAGTGCTCCCGCAGGACGATGGGGGCGACCGGCCGGAAGTCCTCCCGGCCCTTGATGCGGTTCAGCCGGTCACGCATCGCCGGGTCGGCGGGGGAAGCCAGCAGACTGCGCATCCCCAGGGCCCGCGGACCGAACTCCATGCGGCCCCGGAAGACCCCGACGACCTCGCCTGCCGCCAGCCGACGGGCGACCGCGTCGAGCATGGCCTCCTCCGTCAGCCGCACATGGGGCACGTCCGCGTCGGCACATGCCTTCTCGCAGGCCTCCGAGGTGTGTGAGGTGCCCAGCGCGGCCGAACGGAACGTCACCTTCGGGCCACCGCCGCGTCGAATCGAGCTGAGCGCCGCCGCGCCGAGGGCCGTGCCGGCGTCATGCGCGGCGGGTTGGACGAAGATGCCGTCGATCCGGGGGTCCCGGGCGAGACTGCCGTTGGCGACGCAGTTGAGGAAGGTGCCGCCGGCCAGGCACACGTTGCGCAGACCGGTCTTCCCGAGCCAGTGACCGACCACGTGGTGGAGGGCCTCCGTCAGCCGCTCCTGCACCGACCGCGCGATGTCCTGGTGCCGCCGCGTCAGCGGCTCACCCGGTCGGCGGGCGGGACCGAGCAGAGCGTCGAGCGAGCGCAGCGCGGCCAGATCCAGGACGTATGAGCCCGCGGGGCCCAGCCGGAGGATGCGGGCACAGGCCTCCTGGTGCACCGGCTCGCCGTAGGCGGCCAGGCCCATCACCTTGAACTCGTCGGAGAACGGCTCGAATCCAAGATGGGCGGTGAGCATCGAGTAGAAGATTCCCAGCGAGTTCGGCAGATCCACCCCGCCGATGCGTTCGAGCGTGCCGCCACGGCCCCGATAGACGGAGGTGGCCGACCGTTCGCCCGCGCCGTCGGCCACGATGACGAGCGCTTCCTCGTAGTCGGAGCAATGGAACGCCGAGGACGCGTGGGCGAGATGGTGGTGGTACTCGCGGAAGGGGACCTTGGCCAGCTTCTCCGGGAAGATGCGGTCCCGGTACCGGCGCGGGATGTCGTAACCGCTACGCATGGCCTCGCGCAGATTGACGAGACTGAAGAACGCGGTCAGTTCTTCACGGAAACTGGAGACGCGTTTGCCGGTGAAGCAACCCGCCAGACTCCGCAGATGGGTCCACCGGTGATAGGAGTAGCCGATCTCGTCGATGTCGTCGACCGTGGCGTCCACGGCGGCAAGCCCATGGTAAAGCGACGCGACCGGAAGATAGGTCTGATAAGGGCTGTACGTCCGGCCGTGCTTGATGCCGGTGAACCGTTCGTCCTCGGCTGCGAAGACGATCTCGTCCCGGTCCAGCACCGCGATGGAAGGGTGCTCGAAATAGCTGTTCATACCGATGATCAAGCGTTCGCTCCTTCGGTCACGCGACGCCGCTCGGCCGCGCGGAGGTTTCCGTCGTAGAACCAGGCGCAGTCCAGACCACCGACCGCCTCGCCCACCGTGCGTTCCAGCCACGGTGCGACGAGCCCCGCCGGGTCCGCCCCGACGCCCAGGCGGTCCCAGGCAGCGTGTTCCGCCGGAGGCGGCTCCAGCAGGGGAGCGCCGCCGAGCCGGCTGAGGCCCGGATCGAGGACCGTGGCCAGCTCCTCGGCGTCGAGGAAAGGGGTGACTTCCTGGGTTTTCGCCAGCATCGTCCGGTAGGCGGCCGTGTAATCCTGCTGCACCGAGCCCCCCACGGCGACCGCGCCGGGGAGCATCGAACGGACCAGGTAAGCCAGGACGCGGTCCCCGTGCAGGTCGCCCGCGCGCAGCGCGGCGGCGACCACCGTCGGATCCTCCAGGTCCAGAGGTGCCGGTGAACCGTCGTGCTCGGTCACGTATCCGTCGTCCGTGCGGACGACTGCCACCAGACGCGAGCCTCGGCGCAGCCAGAACCAGTCCGGCGCGGCCCGGTTGACGACCAGGTTGTCGGGTGAGGCCACGACCTGCCGCTTCACGGCGAGGAAGGCGGACCGGACCGCCGGGTCGAAGAGCAGCCGGCGCACCGGGGAGCCGGGGTGCTCCACGTGCAGGGCGAGAGCCTCGGCCGTCGTCGCCTCGTCCAGCTGCACGCGGCGCACACCAGGGTCGGTCCCGAAGCCGGACCACAGCTCGCTGTTGAGCACTCGGTACGCCGTCGGGGCGTCGGGAAAGACCCGGCCGACGAAGCGTTCGGCCAAGGACGGCGGCAGCACCGTGGGTCCCGTCGGGCGCATGACGATCTCGACCGGCCCGCGCAGCCCGCAGAAGTTCGAGCGGCGGTACTCGTTCCTCGAGCGGCCGAACACGTCGTACCTGCCGCCCGCGACGGCGAGGAAGACCGGTCCGGTGGGCGGGACCCGCCGGGACAGGCAGACGACGGTTGTGCACTGGCTGTTGATCGCCACGGGGAGCCCGGCGTCGGCCGCCGCCCGGTGGAAGAGCACGTTGTTGAGGAAGGTCTCCCGGTCCAGCAGCAGATTCGCGTGATCGCTCTGCTGGATCACCGGGTGGCGCAGCAGAGCGTCGGCCGCCTCCGGCCCGCCGTCCGCGTCGCGGGCCACTGCTTCCGCGAGCAGGGACAGCCAGGGACCGGCCGTGCTGGGCGGCCGCTCGGGGGGGATCAGCGAGCGCAGGTAGGACCGCAACGGGACGTCCCAAGCGTCCGCCAAACGCCGTCCGAACCAGGATCCGGCGCCGAGCAGCCGGGGCAGCAGAGCGGGTGCGCCGGCCGGAACCGGGAGGTCCACCTCAGCCCACCACCAGCGAGCGCGCCCGGGCGACCACTGCGGCGATCTTCTCCTCGGGCGGCGCCGCGGCGTCCAGCTCGAGCAGTACGGTGCCCCGCAGGTCACCATCGACGGCCCGGCGGCGGTAGTCGTCGTGCAGTGTTCGGTACAGGTCGTACCAGCGGTGCACCCAGGCGATCTTGGCGCTCTCCGACGGGAACTCCGCGGGCCTGCGTCCCTCGGCCTCGGCACGGGCCAGCCGCTCCAGCGAGAGCTCCGGCTCCGGATTCATCAGGACGAGCAGGTCGGGGAGGGGGATGCGGGAGTTCAGTTCCCTCGACACCTCGGCGTATGCCCGCTCCTGGGCGGCGGTGATGTTGCCGGTGCCCACGTGCTCCCGGACGAACATCGCGTCGTCCAGGTGCGAGCGTTCCATCACCATCGTGCGCCCGCGCCGGACCAGGTTGTCGAGCAGCAGCAGATGGCGTTCCAGCATGAACGACAACTGGATGGGGAAGGCGAAGTCGGCCGAGGCCGAGAACATGAGTTTGAGGTAGCGATGGTGGAACACCCGTTCGCTGACGCCCACCGCGTCGGTTCCGTCCTCCCGCAGGCTCTCGGCGACCGTGTCGATCAGGGTCGTCTTCCCTGCCGCGGTGTTGCCCGAGATCGCGATGTAACGGCCGGCCCCGTTCGTCTGCCCCGAGTCGTAGGGCGCGACGTCGTAGAGGTTCTGCGCGACGGCCTTCAGGCGGTCCGCGGTGTCCTGGTCGACGGTGGTCATCGGTCCTCCCCGTACACGCCGTGTGCCACGGCAGCGGCCAGTCGGCGCAGCCACTCCGGGACCGCCGGATCCTTCAGGACGTCGCCGTCGAAGCAGTACCTCGGGCGGTACAGGCGGGCGCGCAGCGCGGCAGCCCTGGCCTCCACCCGGTCCGCGGGGGCGCCGTCGACCACTACGTCCGCGATGAGGTCGGCCAGTTCCGCGCTGTCCGTTTCGGTGGCCCCGCAGCGGGTCATCTCGGCCGAGGAGAGTCTGAACCCGGCACCGCGGACACCCGGGACGCCCACCCGGTTCACCGCGATGCCGGCCTCGAACAGAGTGTCCGCCATGGAGACCCCTTCGTCGTCCGACCGGGTGTCCAGCCACACCTGGTGACAGCCGGTGAAGCCCCGATCGGCGGCGGCCACCGATGCCCCCCGCTCGTGCAGCCGCCCCGCCAGTGCCCGGGCGTTGGCCAGGACCGCCGCGCCGTAGCCCGCGCCGTCACGGTCCCGCAGCTCCAGCAGGGTCACCGCCAGGGAAAGGACCTCCGCGGGATGGTGGTGACTGACGAGGTCAGCGGTCGACGCGGCGATGAGGTCGGCCAGCTCCGCCCTGCGGGTCGCCAGGAACGCCTTGTGCGGGCCGGGGAGGGTCTTGTGGGTCGATCCGCCGAAGGTGTCCGCCCCTTGGTCCAGTGGATTCGGCAGCGCCTTCGACAGGATGAGGCCGTTGAGGTGGCTGGAGTCGAAGTGCAGCAGAGTCTCCGGCGACTCCCGCTCGATGGCCGCCCGGATCGGTGCGCAGTCCAGCGGGAACAGCACCGTCGACTGGTCGAGGTAGACCAGCGCGGGCCGTTCGGTCCGCAGCAGGGCGCCGAGCGCGTCGTGGTCGACCGTGTGGGCGTCGGCCATGGGCAGGGTCAGCACCCGCAGTCCCAGTCGCCGCGCCACCCCGGCCGTGCTCATGTGGCCGCCGGCGTCGGTCGGTATGAGCACGATGGTGTCGCCGGGCGAGGCCAGGGCGCTCATCGCCGCCGTCATGCAGTTCAGCCCGGATATCGGCTGTGGGTTCACGAACGGCGCGTCGGCCTGGTCGCGCAGGAGCGGGATCAGCGTCTCCTGCTCGATCTCTCCCGCGCCCGTTCCGCCGAAGAACGACCAGGCGCCGAACATCCTTTTGTGGTCGAAGAAGTAACGCGAGTAGGCGTCCAGCGCCATTGGCACCCGGGCCAGCGGTGACAGGACGTTCTCGCTCGGCACCAGGTTCAGCGTTGCCCTGGCACGCTCCTGGTCGCGGGCGAGCGAGACGAAGAGCTCGGCCACCGACTCCCGGGTCGAGGCGGGAAGTGTCGTCGTGTCCGTCAAGGCTTCCTCCGTGCGGTGATCGAATAGGTGCGCGGGGCCAGCGCGAACGGGCTGCCCTCCAGCCCTTGGTCGAAAAGCGGGACCGGGCTGTCCGGGTGCTCGCCCAGGCTCGTGAGCTCCAGGCCGGCGCCGACGAGGGCGTTCACCACGTCTCCGACCGGGTGCTGCCAGCGGTACTCCTCGTAGGAGATCGGCGCGTCGCGGTCGGTGTACGTGCCGGAAGTTGTGGTCGGCGGCGGGTCGGGCACCCCGAAGTACGACCCGTGCCCGCTGACGGATCCGGGCAGGGCCAGCTCCAGCAGCGGGTGGAACTCCACCAGCAGGAAGCGGCCCCCCGGGCGGAGGGCCCCGTGCACCGAGGAGGCCCACGCGGACAGGTCGTCCAGCCAGCACATGACTCCGTAGCTGGCCACGGCCAGGTCGAAGCCGGTAAGCCCGGCCGGCAGGTCCTGCACGTCGGCGCGGTGGAAGACGGCTGGCACGTCCAGCTCCGCGGACAGGGCGCGGGCTTCGGCCACCCCTGTCTGCGAGAAGTCGACGCCGGTGGCGAGTGCTCCGCGCCGCGCCCAGGAGAGGGTGTCCAGTCCGAAGTGGCACTGGAGGTGCAGCAGCCGCACACCGGTGACGTCACCCGCCAGCGACAGCTCCCGCTCGCCCAGGGTGCAGCGGCCCGCCCGCACCGACGGCACGTCGTAGAACGAGGAGCGCAGATGTACTCCGG
The DNA here is from genome assembly GCF_002941025.1 of Streptomyces sp. QL37. Lineage (NCBI taxonomy): Bacteria > Bacillati > Actinomycetota > Actinomycetes > Kitasatosporales > Streptomycetaceae > Streptomyces > Streptomyces sp. QL37. Next base: position 7,508,102 of record NZ_PTJS01000001.1, read on the forward strand.
TCCGCAGGTCCCACGCGTGCTCGTTGACCTGGCGGCGACCGGCCCGGAGCGCGGTCACCGGATGGCCTTGATGGCGAGTTCGTCCGGCCGTTCGGCCCACCTCTTGGACACCTCGTCGGTGATCCGGGTCTGGCACACGCAGCCGAGGCAGGTCGCGTCGGTCCGTACGTCGAGGTCCGCCCGGTGCGCGCGTGCCTTCTCGCCGTCCACCACCCGGAACAGGTCGTCGGTATCGAAGATGTTCCCGTAGGGCTCCATCGGGAAGCAGGGGCGCACGGTGCCGTCGTACTCCACGACCGCCGACCGCCAGGGTGCGTTGCAGCGGGGCTCCGGCATCTGCCCCCGGCCGTCCAGTGCCCGGTAGTAGTCGACCAGTACCGAGCGCAGGTGGCCGGGCGAGTCGTTGAGGAACCCCGTGGCGAAGTCGCCCGTGTGATCGGTGATCAGCGCCGACAGCTCTGTCTCCAGTGCGTCCAGGTCGCCGCCCCGTACGCTCAGACCGTCGACGTAGTCACCGTCGATCACGCCCTCGCGCCGGAAGGCGGCCTCGTTGTGGAGGTCGACCCCGGAGAAGCTGATGCCGTCCACACCCAGGTCACGGGCGGCGGTGACGGTCGCCCGCAGATGCGGGGCGTTCATGCGGTGCACCGCGCACCGCGCGGCCACCGGGAGGTCCGGCGCCTTCTCCCGGATGGCCCGGACGCCCGCCCGCAGACGGGCGTAGGCGTTGCCCCGGCCGCGAATCTCATTGTGCACCGGCTCGGGGCCGTCCAGGCTGACGGTGAGTGTGTCGCACGAGGCCACCACTTGGTCGGCCATCCGTTCCAGCAGCAGGCCGTTGGTCAGCATGTCGAGGCGGATGCCCTCTTCGCGTACTGCGGCACACACCTCGACCAGTTCGGGGTGGAGCAGCGGTTCGCCGCACAGAACCACCCGGGACACGCCGCGCTCCCGCCAACCGGGGGTCCAGCGGGCGACGTCGGACGCCGTCAGAGTCTTCCCGGGGGCCTCCTTCCAGATGTCGCACATCCGGCAGCGCGCGTTGCAGCCGCTGTTGATCCAGAAGAAGATGCGGCTCAGGTCAGCGGCTAGACTCGCTCCCCGTCCGGACTCCACGGCCGGCGTGTCATGGTGTCGGCCCCGCTGGGTGCCGCTTTGGTCTGGATTGGACAACCCTCTGCTCCCTTCTCAGTTGCAGTCGATCGTGAGGAACACGCATGCTTGATCTGGACGTGATTCGTAAGGACAGGGCTGCCACGGCCGCCGCGCTGGCCAAGAGGCTGGACGCCGCCGAGGTGGAGCGAGCGCTGTCCGCGATTGTTGCGCTGGACGTGAGCAGGCGTGACCTCGTCGGCCGCATCGCGGACGAGCAGCACAAGCGCAAGGAGGCGGCCCGCGCCTATGCCGCGGCCAAGCGTGCGTCGTCCGGTGAGCCGCTCGCGCCGCCCGCGGACACCAAGGCGGTCGTGGCCGCGCTGGAAGATGAACTGGCCAAGGTCGAGTCCGCGTTGCACGAGGAGATGAGCGCGCTTCCCAACCTCCCGGCCGACGACGTGGTGGCCGGGGGCAAGGAGAGCAACCGGGTCCTGCGCGAGTGGGGCACGAAGCCCGTGCTGTCGACGGTGGTGGACCACACCACCGTCGCCAAGGAGTACGGCCTGGTCGACTTCGCCCGGGGCACCAAGCTCGGCGGCGCCGGTTACTGGATGTACACCGGCTACGGTGCCCGCCTGGAGTGGGCGCTGCTGAACTGGTTCATCGATCAGCACATCGCCGCCGGCTACACCTTCCTGCTCCCTCCCCACATGCTGTTGGAGTCGGCCGGCTTCGCGGCGGGGCAGTTCCCGAAGTTCCGCGACGACGTCTACCACATCGCCAACCCGGACTCCCACCGCCCGCAGTTCCTGCTGCCGACGTCGGAGACGGCCATTCTGGGCGCCCATCAGGACGAGATCTTCGCCGAGAGCGACCTCCCGCACCGGGCTTTCGCCTACACCCCGTGCTACCGGCGGGAGCGGGCCGGAGCCCACTCCGACGAGCGCGGTACGGTCCGCGGCCACCAGTTCAACAAGGTCGAGATCTTCCAGTTCACCACCCCCGAGCAAGCACCCGAGGCCTTCGACTCGATGGTCCGGCAGGCCGAATCCCTGCTGGAGGGCCTGGGGCTGCACTACCGCACCTCGCTGCTGGCGGCCGGCGACGCCAGCGCCTCGATGCGCAAGACGCTCGACGTCGAGGTGTGGATGCCGCACGTCGGCGGGTACAAGGAGGTCTCCTCGGTCTCCTGGGCCGGTGACTACCAGGCCCGCCGCGCCGCCATCCGCTACCGCCCCGCCCAGGGCAGGACGAAGTTCCTGCACACGCTGAACGGATCCGCCCTGGCCACCAGCCGCATCCTTCCCGCGATCCTGGAACAGCACCAGCAGGAGGACGGCTCCGTGGTGATCCCCGAGGTCCTGCGCGACCGGGTGGGCACCGACCGGCTGGTCCGGCCGAAGAGCTAGAGCGCCCACACGTCAACCTTCCGCCAGTCCTCCACCGTGGGCATGGGCGTTCGCCACAACGCCAGGGTGTCGAAGCGCGCCCGTACCGGCGGGGCCAGGGCGACGGAGGCCGCGGCGCGTTCCCTGAGCTCCGCCGGTGCGTCCAGGTAGGCCAGGCTCAGGTGCGGCCGGAAGGGCTCCTCGCCCACGAGGCCGGCACAGATCCGGACCGCCGTACCGAACGCCGCGTCCAGTAGGGCGTTCGGTGCGGCGCCGAGGAAGAGCGACCTGTGCAGCTGCTCCTCCGTGGCGATGGTGGTGAACTCGACGTCCAGCGGGTCGAGTTCCGCCGCAAGGTCTGCCGCCCGGCGGCGTGCCTCATCCTCAGGCGCGTCGAATCCTCCGACCAGCGTCAGGTGCGGAGCGAAGGGCGGCGAACCCCATCGTGTCCCCAGCCGGACGACCTCCGCGCGCAACGCGGGCTCGTCCCGCGCCGCGGGGTGGAGCCAGAGGGACAGGTGGCTCAGAGCCTTCACCGGCCCTCCCCGCTCACCACCGGTAGTCCAGGGCGAGCAGAGCCGCTTCACGGACCGTGGCGTCGAGGTCCTTCTCGGTGAACCAGCTGTCCCAGTCCCGGGTGGCCAGGCAGGGGCGGAACTTCATGTCCGCACCGAGGCGCAGCGAGTGTGACTGCTCCATGCAGCGTGCCGCGTCGCCGCAGGTGCCGCAGCGCAGGCCCGACGGGGGGCGGAACCCCCGGATGAAAACCTCTCCGGGGCGCTTGCCGGCCGGTGCGACCGCGCGGGCGTTGGCCTGCTCGACGATCTCCTCCAGCCGTTCCAGCGGATAGGTGTCCTCCCGCTGTTCACCCTCGGGCAGCACGGAGAAGACCTTCACGTCGACGCCGTTGTAGGTGAGCAGGTCCAGGAACGCGTCGGCCCGATCGAGGCAGTCGACGGGGACCGGAAGGTTGAACCGCAGGCTGAAGGCGCCGGACCGCGCCCGTTCGACGGTGGGCAGCAGCCAGTCGGGGATTCCCCAGGCGCCGCCTTCGCCGGCCTCCTCCAACGGCTCGGTCTGCAGGGAGACGTGGATGCGGGCCAGCCCGGCGTCCATCAGGGCGTCCAGCCGCTTCGGCAGATAGGTGCCGTTGGTCGTCACGCCCACGTCGTCCACGTGCCTGCGGGCGACGCGGACGAATTCGTCGATGTCCTGGCGCAGCAGCGGTTCACCGCCGGTGAGCTGCACACGGGTGAACCCCGCTCGGACGGCTGCGGCGATCGCACGGTCCGCGTTCTCGGTGTTCATCTTGCCGGATGTGGGCGCACCCTCGTTGTGGCAGAAGCTGCACGAGAGGTTGCAGGTACCCACGACCGACATGCGGAAATAGAGCTCCCGGTCGCTGATGGCTTCGGCGAGGGTCTGACCGCGGTCGACAAGTCTCTGCTCGATTTCGGACACCACCGAAACCCGTTTCTCCTGCGGAATCCTCTGCCCTATTGGTGCCAAGTCGAGACTGACTCGCACGCTGATCACCTTTCCTTCAATTACGCTCTGCGAATTGCTTCGAGAATTTCATCGAGGGTGCTTTCGTCGTGCCGGATGGCTATTCGGCCGAGCGAGAAACGGAACGTTAGCAGCGTGCTCCGGAGCTGTCCAGAGTCCTTTTAATGGTCAGGCTGACCTAAGTTAGCGGGTGTCAAATCGGGCCATGGGAGGGGAGTTGGGGGCAAATGCGTGAGAAGCAGGGAGGTATTGATCGGCCGGTGGAGCTGGGGTAGCCTCGGCAAGGATGCATGATAAATGGATTGTCCAAGCCCGGGATATTCATAAGGCGTACGGGTGTATCGACGCGGTCAGAGGGGTCGACCTCCATATGGCCGCCGGCGAGATCGTCGGCCTTCTCGGCCATAACGGTGCGGGTAAATCGACCACGGTTCGAATGCTCGCGGGGCTGAGCAGAAGAGACGGTGGGCACCTGCGGGTGCTGGGCGACGATCCGGACGTCTCCGGCCCCCGGATCAGATCTCGGACGGGGTACCTTGCTCAGCGCAGCGTGCTGGACGCCGAGCTGAACGTCCGCGACAACCTGGAGGTGCAGGCCGGCTACTTCGGCCTGCGGCGGACCGAGGCGCGGCGCCGCGCCGACGAACTCTTGGCGTTCGCGGGGCTCTCCGGCCGCGCCCGCGCCCGGGTCGGCTCGCTCTCCGGCGGCATGGCCCGCAAGCTCGCGATCGGCCGCACCCTGGTCAACGCCCCGGACCTGCTGCTCCTCGACGAACCCGCCTCCGGGCTGGACCCGCAGGCCAGGCAGGCCGTCTGGTCGCTGTTGGGAGAGCTGCGCGCGCGAGGCGTGGCGCAACTTCTGACTACCCATCACATGGAGGAGGCGCACACTCTGTGCGACCGGATCGTGGTGCTGGCCGGCGGCCGGATCATCGCCGAGGGCACTCCCCAGGAGTTGATCGCCCGGCACGGTGGGCAACGCGTGCTGGAGCTGCGGTTCCGCGCCGGTGCAGCCGAGGCCGCCGCCGCCCCCCTGGCTCGGTACTTCCCCGGCCTGCACGCCGTCGGCGACCACCTGCTGATCCCCACCGACGACACGGAGTCGGCCCTCGCCACCGTGCGCCGTGCCGCAGTCGACTTCGAGGCGGCCCTCGTGCGGCCTGCTTCCCTGGAGGACGCCTACCTCGCCCTGACCGTGCCGGAGGAGAAGACGTGAAGGGCGGCACGAGCTGGTGGCGCGGCGTCTACCTGGTCATGGAGGGATCGGCCCCACGGTACCGGGGCAACTGGCGCATCTGCCTGGTGTCCGGATTCGTCCACCCCACCCTCCTGCTCCTTGCTCTGGGCCTGGGTGTCGGCGGCCTCGTCGACGGAGGCCCGCAGGAGCGGCGGGTCGGTGACGGCCTGCCCTACCTCGAATACCTCGCTCCGGCGATCCTCGTCGTGGGAGCGGTGCAGACGGCGGTGGGGGAGGCCATCCACCCGATCATGACCGGACTGAACGGGGAACGCACCTACTACGCCACGGTGTCCACCCCGATCACCCCGTCTCAACTTGCCGTCGGTCACGTGCTCTGGGTGGCCGCCCGGATCGCCGTCACCACGGTGTGCACCTGTGTCGCCGTCCTTGTGCTCACCGACGTCCCGGTTGCTCCGGCGGTCGGCGCCGCGGTGGTGGCGTTGCTCTGCGGCACGGCGTTCGCCACTGCGCTCAGCGCCCTAGCGGTGGTCACGGCTGACGGAACCGGGCTGATCACTCTGGTCACCCGCGTGATGATCCTGCCCATGGTTCTCCTGTCGGGCGCATTCTTCCCCTTCGCTCTCCTCCCGGTCTGGCTGCACCCCGTGGCGTGGGCGCTGCCCCTGTGGCACGGCGTCGAACTGGCGCGCGGCGCCGACGGCGCGCTTCCGCACCTCGGCTACCTCCTGGCCTTCCTCACCGCGGGTACCGCGCTCACGCTGACCCGATTCCGGCGGAGGCTGACGGCATGACGACCGCACCCGCCCGGGTCCGTCGCCCGGCGCTCTCACTGACCGGGCTCTACGCCGGACGTGCCCGGTCCGTCGTGAGACGGGCCGCCCGCGCCCACCGCCACCAATGGCTCGACCTCGCGGCGGGCCTCGTGGAACCGCTGTGCTACTTGGTGCTGTTCGGCGCGACGCTCGGAGCGCTGATCGGTGACGTGGAGACCCCGTTCGGCCCGATGCCTTACACCGCGTTCCTCGGACCCGGGCTGCTCGCCTCCACCATGATGTCGAGCGCGATCGCGGATACCAGCTTCAAGGTCCTCTTCCGCCTCCGGCACTCCCGGCTGTACGACGTCCTCCTCGCCACCCCGCTGGGCCCCGTCGACATCGCGCTGGGTGAGATCGGCTGGGCGCTGGTGCGCAGCGCCGGTTACGCCACCCTCTTCCTCGCCGTCCTGACCGCCATGGGCGAAGCACACACCTGGTGGACGCTGCTCGCCCTGCCCGCCGCCGTGCTGACCGCGTTTGCGTTCGCCGCGGTGGGCATGGCCGTGACGACGTTCCTGCGGGACTGGAAGGACCTCGATCTGATCTCCCTGGCCACCATGCCGATGTCGCTCCTCTCCACCACCTTCTTCCCGTTGAGCGCCTACCCGGGGCCTCTCCGGCCGTTCGTCGAGGCCGTGCCGCTCTCTCACGCGGTGAGGCTGCTGCGCGGCCTGTGCTCGGGCGCGCCCACCCCTGACCTGTTGCTGAACGCTGGATACCTGGCCGCCGTCGCGGCTCTCGGAGTCCTGGTGACCGGGCGGCGCCTGGCCACATTGCTGCTCGACTGATCCGCCCGATCGCCGGAGGGCCCGTGCGGTCCGCCGGTTCCCTCCGCAGGAGCGCCGCCGTGCCGACCGTCCGGCACCGCCCGGCGTACCGGTCCGAACGTGTAGGAGAACCCGTCATGCCCCTGCGTACGCCGTCGCCGCTCGCTGCACTCTTTGCTGAGCGAGTGCGTGCCCGTGCCGACCGGGTCGCGTTGATCTGCGGCGCGCAACGGTTGACGTACAGACAACTGGACGAGGCGTCGGACCGGTTCGCCCGCCGTCTTGCCGCGCGGGGCCTCGGCACCGGGGACATCGTCGCGCTGGCCGTAGGCCGGTCACCGCTCGCCGCCGTCGCCTGGCTGGGGGTGGCGAAGGTCAACGCCGCATGTCTGTGGCTGGGGCTCGACTACCCACCGGAACGACTGACCATGATGATCGACGACGCCCGCCCCTCGCTGGTCGTGGCCACCTCCGGGGGGCGCTCGTTCATCGAGGAAGCCGCCCACGACGTCATGCTCCTCGACGGGAACGACGGGAACGACGGGAACGACGGGAACGACGGGAACGACGGACCGGACCGTGCGGCCGGGCCCACGGCGCCCGCCGACAGCGCGGCCTACGTCATCTACACCTCCGGGTCCACCGGCAGACCCAAGGGCGTCGTCGTGACCTGCTCGGGCCTGCGCAGTCTCCTGGAGACCGCGGCCCGGCGTGCGGACGTCGGGCCGGACAGCGTGATCACCCAGTTCTCCTCACTCAGCTTCGACGTGGCCTTCTGGGAGATGACCATGGGCCTCCTGCTCGGCGGCAGACTGGTGATCGTGCCCGACGAGGCGCGGGTGCCCGACCACGAGTTCGGGCGTCTGCTCCAGGAACACGGGGTGACGCACACCCTGCTGCCGCCCGCCTTCCTCGAACTGCTTCCGTACGACGTCCCGTTGCCTCCGGGGCTGACCGTCATGACCGGGGCGGACAAGGTGCCCACGGAACTGCTGCGCCGCTGGTCACGGCGGTGTGTGACGGTCGCGGCGTACGGTGTCACCGAGGCGACGGTCAACTCCACGCTCTGGTCCTTCGATCCGGCGTGGACGCGTCCCCTCGCACCGATCGGGATCGCCGACCCGGGCACCGGCATCCGGTTGCTCGACGAGGCGCTGCGCCCGGTCGGGCCGGGTGGGGAGGGGGAGCTGTATCTGGCGGGCGACGGTCTCGCTCGCGGCTACCTCCGTCGCCCGGACCTCACCGCCGGCCGTTTCGTCGCGGACCCTTACGGCCCGCCCGGGACGCGCATGTACCGCACCGGTGACCGGGTCCGGCTGGACGCCTCGGGCGTCTACGAGTTCGTCGGCAGGGCCGACGCCCAGCTGAAGGTCCGTGGCCACCGGATCGAGCCGGGCGAGGTGGAGTCCGTGCTCCTGGCGCACCCGGCCGTGCGACAGGCACTGGTCACCACGCGTGGCACCGAACTGGTCGCCTTCGTCGCCGGGGACAGCGTTCCCGGTTCCGAGCTGCGCGCGCACGTGGCGGCCGCACTGCCCCCCTACATGGTGCCCAACGTGATCACGGCGGTGGAGTCCCTGCCGACGCTGCCGAGCGGCAAGGTCGACCGGCGGGCCGTCCCCACGACGGCCCCTGCGGTCCCGGCGACTCCGTCGGCCACGGGGGAACCGGCAGCCGTCCCCGACGAGGCTGAGAGCGTGCTGCGGGCCGTGCTCGACGACGAACTGGGCAAGGACGACGGCGACGCCGTGGGCTTCGTCACCCGGGGCGGGCACTCCCTCATGGCGATGCGGATCATCGCCCGGCTGCGGACCGAGCTGGGGTGGGCGCCCAGCGTACGTGACCTGTTCTCGGCGGACAGGGTGGCCGACCTGGTCCAGGCGTTCCGCCGTGCCGTGCGGCCGCCTGCTTCGGTGCGCGAAACGGGGCCGGCGCAGCTCTCCTTCGAGCAGGAACGGCTCTGGCTGCTGGCGGAGTTGTCCGACGGCGAGAGTCCGCACGTGGTGCCGTGGGCCTGGCGGGTACGGGGCGATCTGGACACGGAGGTCCTGCACGCCGCCTGGTCCGACGTCATCCGTCGTCATCCGGTGCTGCGCACCCGCTTCCCCGTGACCGACGGCGTTCCGGCCCAGGTGGTCGACCCGGCACCGACGTGGGCCGTCCGGTTCACGGACGACGTGGCAGCGGCGCTGACGGAGCCGTTCCGGCTCGTCGACGACCTGCCGTTCCGGATCTTCGTCCACCGGGTCGCCCCCCGGGAGAACGTCGTCGTGGTATGCCTGCACCACATCGTGACCGACGACTGGTCGACGGTCCGACTCGCCGAGGACCTGAGCGCCGCCTACCTGCACCGGGCGGCGGGCGGGATCGCTGACCTGCCCGCCCTGCCGATGGACTTCGCCGAGGTCGCCCGCGTGCAGCGAGAGGTGCTCGGAGAGGTCGGCGCGCCCGTCGGTCATGCCGCGGAACAGGTGGAGTGGTGGTCGAAGGAGCTGGCCGGCCTCCCCGCCGAGACGTCTCTCCCGCACGACCGGCCCCGGTCCTCGGACCTGACGGGCCGGGTGATCCACCGCCACTGGTCGCCGGAACGGCGTCACGCCGTTGTCGAGCGGGCCCGCGCGTCCGGGGCCACCGTCTATCACATCATGCACACCGCCTTGGTCGTGGCGCTCGCCGAGCAGGGGGTCGGACCGGAGGTCGTTGTGGGGTGCCCGGTGGCCGGCCGGACCGACGTACGCACCCACGACATGGTCGGGTTCTTCGTCAACACCGTGGTGCTGCGGGTCGGGGTGGCGGACGGCACCTCGTTCGCCGACCTCCTCGACCGGGTCCGGGAGACGGACCTGGCCGCCCTGGCCCGCTCGGAGGTCTCGCTCGCCCACGTGGTGGAAGCGGTCCGGCCGCCCCGGCTGCCCCACCGCAACCCCCTCTTCCAGGTCATGCTCGCCCAGCAGTACCGCACCGGCGTGGTGCCGCGCCTCCCGGACGCGGAGGTCGAGCCCGTCACGGCGACCGGGGCCGCGGCGGCCTTCGACCTCGGACTGGGCTTCGCCGAGGGACCCGACGGGATCACGCTCACCGCCGAATACCGCACCGCCCTCTACGACGAGAGCACGGTGGACGCCCTCCTGGACCGGGTCGACGCGGTACTCACGGCGGTGCTCGCAGGCGATCCGGTCCTCGTGCATCCGGTCACCGCGCGGTGCGTGCCCCCGCTGCCGGAGCAGAAGGCGGAACGATCCGCAGCCACGGCGTCGGACGAGACCGAGCAACTGCTGTGCGAGGTGCTCGCCGAGGTGCTCGGGATCCCCGAGGTGCGCCCGGACGAGAACTTCTTCGCGCTGGGGGGCCACTCGCTGCTCGCCATCCGGTTCCTCAACGCCGTCCGTGTCCGCCGGGGTTCCGCGCCCCGGCTGGCCGACCTCTTCGCCCATCCGCGCGTCGCGGGCCTGGCGCGCGTCCTGCCTCGGCCCGGGACCGCGCCCCCGGCCCCGGTTGTCCGCGCGGACCCGTACGACGCACCGCTCTCCTTCGAACAGGAGCGACTGTGGGCCCTCCAGACGCTTGATCCCGACGACGACGCCTACGTCGTCCCGTGGACCTGGCGGGTACGCGGCCCCCTGGACGTGGCGGCCCTCCGGGCAGCCTGGGATGCGGTGATCCAGTGCCACGCGGTGCTGCGCACCCGCTTCCCCGAGCAGGGCGACACACCCCGGCAGCACGTCGACCCGGACCCCGCGTGGGCACCCGTGGAACACCGGACCACCCCGGCCGACCTGACCGCCGACCTGGCGCGGGCAGCGGCCCGGCCGTTCTCGCTGGAGCGGGACCTGCCCTTCCGGATGGACGTATTCCACCTCGGACCCGACGACGCCGTCGTGCTGCTCTGCCTGCACCACATCGTGACCGACGACTGGTCGGTGCGCCGCCTGACCCGCGACATCACCGCGGCCTATGCCCGCGAGCCGCTCCGGCCGCCCGCCCTCTCGTACGCCGACCACGCCGTCCGCCAGCGGGCCGAGATCGGGCCGGTCGGGGCGCCCACTCCGCGCGGCGCCGAGTCCGTGGCGTGGTGGCGGGAGTACCTGACGGGCGCACCCTCGGAGGTGACCCTCCCCGCGGACCGCCCCCGCTCCTCCGACACCGCGGGGGCGGCCGTCCACCGCACCTGGGCGACGGACCGGGCGGAAGCGGTCCGCTCCCTCGCGCGGCTGACCGGGACGACGCCCTATCTGGTGCTGAGCGCCGCGTTGTCCGCCGTCCTCGCCGAGTCAGGAGCCGGCGGCGACGTGGTCCTCGGCTGCCCGATCGCCAACCGGCCGCTCGCCGCCTCGGAAGACGTCGTCGGGTTCTTCGTCAACACCATCGCGCTCCGGCTCCGCATCGACGACGGCGCGAGGTTCACCGATCTGCTCCGCGAGGTCCGCGACGGTCACCCGGCGGCCTTCGCCCGGCGCGAGCTGTCCTTCGCCCACATCGTCGAGGCCGTCAACCCCGAGCGGCATCCCGACCGCAACCCGCTGTTCCAGATCATGCTCGCCCAGGAGGACGCGGCGGACGCGCTGCCGTCGCTGCCCGGCGCCGAGGTGACGGCGGTGAGGCCACCGGTCACCTCGTCCCCGTTCGACATCGCCGTGGCGTTCGTCGAGCGCCCCGACGGTATGGGGATCACCGTCCACTACCGCTCATCCCTCTACGACAGGGCCACGGTGGAGGGCTTCCTCGACCGCTGGGAGACGTTCGTCGACCGGATGGAGACCGCCGTCGTCCATCCGTGCACCGCTCACCCGGCGGCTCCCGGAGCGGATCCGGGGCCGGATCCGGATCCGGGACCGGGACCGGGTGATCTGGGCGAGGCGGGGAAGGCGGTGCTGCGTGCGTTCGGTGCCGTCCTGGGGCGGCCCGGCATAGGGCCGGACGACAACTTCTTCGATCAGGGGGGACACTCCTTGTCGGCCATCCGGCTGATCAGGGCCATCCGTGCCGAGGTCGGGGTGCAGGTCCCCGTCCGTCGGTTCCTCGAGGCGCCGACCCCGAGGGGCCTGGCGTCGGCGGTCGCGGCCCTCCGGGCCGAGGGGCCCCGGTGACCGGCGCCCCGGGCGAGGCGCTGGTGCGGGCGTGCGGCCTGCGCAAGAGCTATCGCGGTCACGAGGCCGTGTCCGGCGTGGACTTCACGGTCCGGCGCGGGGAGTCCGTCGGGCTGCTGGGCCCCAACGGCGCGGGCAAGTCGTCCCTGATGCGCATGATCGGCTGCGTCTCCCGGCCCGACGGAGGCGAGCTGCGCGTCCTGGGGATGGACCCGGCGACCCAGGGCCCCCGGGTCCGCGGCCGCCTGGGTGTGGTGCACCAGCACGACTGCCTCGACAGTGAACTGAGCCCTCGCCGGAACCTCTACGCGTACGCACGATTCTTCGGTCTGTCACGGCGAGAAGCCCGGGAGCGGACCGGTGAACTGCTCGCCTTCGCCCGCCTGACCGACCGGGCCGACTCCGCCGTGGAAACCCTGTCGGGCGGGATGAGCCGGCGGCTGGCCATCGTGCGGGCCCTGGTGAACTCACCGGACCTGCTGATCCTGGACGAACCCACCACCGGTCTCGACCCGCAGGCCCGGCAGCTGATCTGGCAGCAACTGCGGCTGTTGAAGAAGGGAGGCGTCAGCCTGATCGTGACCTCCCACTACATGGACGAGGTCGAGGAGCTGTGCGACCGCGTGCAGATCCTCGACCGGGGGAGGACCGCGGCCGAGGGAACGCCTGCCGCGTTGACGGCCCGCCACGCGGCACCGGAGGTGGTGGAGATCCGGTGGCAGGCCGGCGAGGACGCGCAGGTGAGGGACGCGATGGCGGGACTGGCCTCGCACGTGGAGATGCTGCCGGACCGCACGCTCGTGTACGTCGATGAGGGGGAGCGCGTGCTCGCCCGACTGCGCGACCGAGGCATCCGCCCGGACTTCAGCCTGGTCCGCAAGGGCTCGCTCGAGGACGTCTTCCTGCGCCTCACCGGTCGTGCCCTCGTCGGCTGAGCGATCCTTGGCGCGCACCTCGTCGTGCCACGACCAGGGGTCCCCATGTCTTCCGTCACGCGGCCCGGGCCCCGTCGCCCGCACGGGGGATGAGGGGAACGGATCATCATGCTGGAAGCCGGAGAGCCCGTTGTGACCCCCGCTCGACGGCTCGGACACTCCTGGTCGGCGATCACCCTCGGTTACTATGCTCACTTCGTGGCGGAGGCTGGTAGCAAGGGGCGCGGCACCATCGACGGTCTGCTCGGGGAGCGGGGAGACCGACTTGCCGGCCGAAACTCCCCGGATTCTCCCCAGCGTCGTTGACCGGTGCTCCCCGCCTCTGCGCCCGGGAGGGGTCGTCCGTGGATTGTAAGGATGAAAAGATGGGTGGCCTGGGAAAGTGCTGGAAGAAGTAGTAGCGACTCGCTATGTCACGCCTTTGCGTGAGGGTGGTTCGCTCCCCGGGATCGTCGAGGCCGATGATCTGGGCACGTACGTCATGAAGTTCACCGGGGCCGGCCAGGGCCGCAAGACCCTGGTCGCGGAGGTCATCTGCGGGGAGCTCGGCAGGCGGCTGGGACTGCGGGTGCCGGAGCTGGTGACCATCCAGCTCGACCCCGTCATCGGTCTCGCCGAGCCGGACCAGGAGGTGCAGGAGCTCCTCAAGGCCAGCGCGGGGCTGAACCTCGGGATGGACTTTCTGCCCGGCTCGCTCGGATTCGACCCGCTCGCGTACGAGGTGGGGGCGGCGGAGGCCGGGCAGGTCGTCTGGTTCGACGCGCTGATCAACAACGTGGACCGCTCGTGGCGGAACCCCAACATGCTCGTCTGGCACGGGGAGCCGTGGCTGATCGACCACGGGGCCACCATGATCTGGCACCACAACTGGCCGGGCGCGCAGGCCTCCGCGGCGAAGCCGTACAACGCCTCGGACCATGTCCTCGCGCCGTTCGGCCCGGACATCGCGGCCGCGGCCGCCGAGCTCGCCCCGCTGGTCACGGAGGAACTCCTCACCGAGGTCGCGGCCGAGGTGCCGGACGAGTGGCTGGCGGGTGAACCGGGCTTCGAGACCACGGACCAGTTGCGCCGGGCCTACGTGGAGCCGCTGCTGGCGCGTGCCGGAAGCATCCATGAGCGCATCCTCATGGAGGGGCCCACGAAGACCCGGCCCAGCCAGGCCCCCGGATGGCTCACCGAACGCCTGGCCCCCTGGCCGCATCCCACCAAGAAGGACCGGGACGCGCAGGCGGACGCCGGGAACAGCAAGGACGGCGGCCGATGAGCGAGCGCGATGTCTTCGAGTACGCGGTCCTGCGCGTCGTTCCCCGAGTGGAGCGCGGCGAGTGCTTCAACGCGGGCGTGCTGGTGTACTGCCGGGCCAAGTCGTTCGTCGCCGCGCGGACGCACCTGGACGAGGCCAAGCTCAAGGCGCTGGACCCGCGTGCCGACGTACTGGGTGTGCGGGCCGCCCTGCGCGCGGTCGAGGGGGTGTGCGGCGGTGGCGAGGCCGCGGGCCAGGCGGCGGGTGACGATCCGGGGCGACGCTTCCGCTGGCTGATCGCGCCCCGCTCCACGGTCGTCCAGCCGGGCGTCGTGCACAGCGGTCTGACCACGGACCCGGCCGCCGAGGTCGAGCGGCTGCTCGACCTGCTGGTGCGCTGATTCCGGGGGGCGGTGCCGCCGTCCGGGAGTCACCGGGCGGCGGCAGCGCCCGGTGTGACATGCGCCCGTGCCCCCGTGGGCCGTTGACACCGGGTGCCGGGGCTTCTAGCGTCTCGTCTGCTGAAGGTACTAAGCGGTTGCTCAGTTATCGGGAACTTCCTGACGTCCGCTGAGCCGCGATCCAAGGGCGAGGAGAACCAAGCATGTCCACCACCGAGCAGCGCGTCGCCATCGTGACGGGAGCGGCACGGGGCATCGGCGCCGCCACCGCCGTACGCCTGGCGGCCGAGGGCCGCGCCGTCGCCGTACTCGACCTCGACGAGGCCGCGTGCAAGGACACGGTCGAGAAGATCACCGCGGCCGGGGGCAAGGCCCTCGCCGTCGGCTGCGATGTGTCGGACAGCGCGCAGGTCGAGGCCGCCGTCGCGCGTGTCGCGGCCGAGCTGGGCGCCCCGACGATCCTCGTCAACAACGCGGGCGTGCTCCGCGACAACCTGCTCTTCAAGATGAGCGAGTCCGACTGGGACCTCGTGATGAACGTCCACCTCAAGGGCGCGTTCCTGATGGCCAAGGCCGTCCAGTCGCACATGGTGGAGGCCAAGTTCGGCCGCATCGTCTCGCTCTCCTCCTCCTCGGCGCTGGGCAACCGGGGCCAGGCCAACTACTCGGCCGTCAAGGCCGGCCTCCAGGGCTTCACCAAGACGCTCGCCAAGGAGCTCGGCAAGTTCGGTGTGACCGCCAACGCCGTCGCCCCCGGCTTCATCGTCACCGAGATGACCGCCCAGACGGCCGCGCGGGTCGGCATGGGCTTCGAGGAGTTCCAGGCCGCCGCAGCGACGCAGATCCCGGTGCAGCGCGTGGGGCGTCCCGAGGACATCGCCAACGCGATCGCCTTCTTCACCGGCGACGACGCGGGCTTCGTGTCCGGGCAGGTCATGTATGTCGCCGGCGGACCGCTCAACTGACCCCGGAAGGGCAACGGACACCATGACTGTGCAGGACAGTGGCAAGGTCGCGCTCATCACGGGCGCGAGCCGGGGCATCGGCTACGGCATCGCGGAGGCTCTCGTCGCCCGGGGCGACCGGGTCGTCATCACGGGCCGTGGCGAGGACGCCCTGAAGGAGGCCGTCGAGAAGCTCGGCGCCGACCGCGCGGTCGGCATCGCGGGCAAGGCGCACGACGAGGCGCACCAGGCCGCGGCAGTCGAGCGTGCCATGGAGGCGTTCGGCCGGGTCGACTACCTGGTCAACAACGCCGGTACGAATCCCGTCTTCGGGCCGATGGCCGAGCTCGATCTCAACGTCGCCCGCAAGGTCTACGAGACCAATGTGATCTCGGCGCTCGGGTTCGCCCAGCAGACCTGGAAGGCGTGGCAGCGGGAGAACGGCGGAGCGATCGTCAACATCGCCTCGGTCGCGGGTGTCTCCGCGTCCCCGTTCATCGGCGCCTACGGCATGAGCAAGGCCGCCATGGTCAACCTGACCCTCCAGCTGGCGCACGAGTTCGCGCCGGTCGTGCGGGTCAACGCGATCGCCCCCGCCGTGGTGAAGACCAAGTTCGCGGAGGCGCTGTACGAGGGCCGCGAGGCCGAGGCCGCGGCGGCCTACCCGCTGGGCCGGCTCGGTGTCCCGCAGGACATCGGAGGGGCGGCGGCGTTCCTCACGTCCGAGCAGTCCGCCTGGGTCACGGGGCAGACTCTCGTGGTCGACGGCGGTATTTTCCTGAATGCCGGCGTGGCCTGAGAGAGGCCTGCGCCGGTTTGGCCCCGATTGACTCAAGTGCCCCGCCGGGCCTGCGGATTGACCCGGTGGGGCGCTGCGGTATGGTCTGCCGACCCCAAGGCTGATCGAGGAGCGTGCACGTGTTCTACCGGGCCAGTCTGCAGGCCGCTGCAGCCCTTGCTTCCCTTTCTGTGCTGGCCGGCTGCGGTCTGCTGTCCGACAGCGGCTCCGAAACGGACCAGCGGATATCGGTCGGAACGACGAGCTCGCCCTCGACCCTTGATCCCGCGGCGGCGTGGGACGGCTCCTGGGAGCTGATGAGGAACGTCTTCCAGACCCTGGTGAGCTTCCCGACCGGCAGCACCAGCCCTGAGCCGGACGCGGCGAAGGAGTGCCGCTTCACCGACGCCACGAGCATGGCCTACCGGTGCACCCTGCGCTCGGACCTGAAATTCTCCAACGGGGAGAAGATCGACGCCGAGGCCGTGAAGTACTCCATCGACCGGATCACGAAGATCAAGGTCAAGGGCGGCCCGGCAGGCCTCCTCGGGTCCCTCGACCGGGTCGAGACCAAGGGGGACGACACGGTCATCTTCCACCTCAGCAGGGCGGACGCGACCTTCCCGTTCATCCTGGCCACTCCGGCCATGTCGATCGTCGCCCCCGGCGACTACCCCGAGGACAGCATCCGCGACGACGGCGAGGTCACGGGTTCGGGGCCGTACGTCATGGATTCGTACGAGCCGGGCAAGAAGGCCGAGCTCACCAAGAACCCCGATTACAAGGGGTTCGCCGACCGGAAGAACGACGCGGTGACGATCCGCTACTTCACCGACTCCACCCCCATGGTGAAGGCGCTGAAGGACAAGGAGATCGACGCCACCTACCGCGGTCTCACCGCCGAGGAGGTCATCGAGCTCGAGGACAACAAGAAGGACAACGGCGGCCTGCAGATCGTGGAGTCGGTCGGCGCGGACATCCGCTTCCTCGTCTTCAACCCCGAGGACCCGGCGTCGGGGAAGCTGCCGGTCCGGCGGGCCATCGCCCAGCTGGTGGACCGCGACGCCCTCGTCGCCAAGGTCTACCGGGGCACCGCCGAACCCCTCTACTCCATGGTTCCGAAGGGCATCGCCGGTCACGCCACCAGCTTCTTCGACTCCTTCGGCGACCCGGATGTCGCCAAGGCCAGGGCGATACTCTCCCGGGCGGGCATCACCGAGCCGGTCGAGATGACCTTCTGGTACACCACGGACCGCTACGGTTCCTCCACCGCTCCCGAGTTCGCCGAGCTGAAGCGCCAGCTCGAGGCGTCCGGGCTGTTCCGGATCACGCTGAAGAGCGCGCCGTGGAAGTCCTTCCAGGAGGGCTTCACCAAGGGTGACTACCCGGTCTTCGGCCGTGGCTGGTTCCCCGACTTCCCGGACCCGGACAACTTCGTGGCTCCCTTCGTCGGCGAGGACAGCGTCACCGGCACCCCGTATCTCACGCGCGAGATCACCCAGGACCTGCTGCCGTCCTCCCGCAAGGAGAGCGACCGGGGTGCGGTCTCCGACCAGTTCAAGCGGGCCCAGGAGATCCTCGTGAAGGACGTGCGGCTGCTGCCCCTGTGGCAGGGCAAGCTCTACGTGGCCGCGGGTGAGGACATCGGCGGCGGAGAGCGCGCGCTCGACCCGCAGACGGTCATGCAGATGTGGGAGCTGTACCGCAAGGCCAGCTGGTAGGAGGTCGACGGCGGGCTCGGCGGGCCGGTTGTCGGTGGGCCCCGGTAGGTTCTGTGGTCAAGAACCGATTGCTTACCGGAGGTTGTGCACGTGACCGACACCGACCTGCTGCCCGAGTCCTGGCGCGGCGTCCTCGGCGAAGAGCTGCGGAAGCCCTACTTCAAGGAGCTCATGGACTTCGTCGAGGAGGAGCGGGCCAGGGGACCGGTGTATCCGCCGCGCGAGCAGGTCTTCGCCGCGCTGGAGGCCACGCCGTACGACCGGGTGAAGGTGCTCGTCCTCGGCCAGGACCCCTACCACGGTGAGGGCCAGGGCCACGGCCTCTGCTTCTCGGTCCGGCCCGGAGTGAAGACGCCCCCCTCGCTGCGCAACATCTACAAGGAGATGAACGACGAGCTCGGCCTGCCGGTCCCGGACAACGGATATCTGATGCCGTGGGCCGAGCAGGGCGTCCTGCTGCTCAACGCGGTGCTGACGGTCCGTGGTGGCGAGGCGAATTCGCACAAGGCCAAGGGCTGGGAGAAGGTCACGGACGCGGTCATCCGTGCCGTGGCCGAGCGGCCGGACCCGGCCGTCTTCGTCCTCTGGGGCAACTACGCCCAGAAGAAGATCCCGCTGATCGACCAGGACCGTCATGTGGTGGTCAAGGGCGCGCACCCCTCGCCGCTCTCCGCCAAGAAGTGGTTCGGCTCCCGCCCCTTCACGCAGATCAACGAGGCCGTGGCCGCGCAGGGCCACGAGCCCATCGACTGGCGGATCCCGGACCTGGGCCTCGGGACGACCCGGCCGACCGCCGGGGCCCGCGCCTGAGCGCGATTTCCGGTGGCTGCGGCTAGCGTCTGAGCCACCGGAACAGGCCGGCGGTGATCATGGGAGACCTCTGTAGTGGAGCAGCGGGAAGTGCCGGGGGACGCCGTCATGACCAGGATCGGCCAGGCGATCATGCTGCTCCACGCCGGTGACAGGGAGGAGGCCCGCAACCGGTTCGGGATCATCTGGTCGGAGATCGGCGAGCGCGGTGCCGCTCTGCACCGCTGCACCCTCGCCCACTACATGGCCGACACCCAGGACGATCCCGGGGACGAGCTCGCCTGGGACCTCCGGGCGCTGACAGCCGCGGAAGGTGTGACCGGGGCGGGCGGCGCGGACCCGGGCGCCGCACCGGACACGAGCCGAGGCGCGGGCCATGGCGCGGGCGCTGATCCGGAGCCGGGCGGTGAGCGCCGGGAGGTGACCGCCGTGCGGGCCCTCGTCCCCTCCCTGCATCTCAATCTGGCGGCGGACTATCTGAAGCTCCAGCGCTTCGAGTCCGCCCGGGTCCATCTGGACCGTGCCTGGGACGCGGTGGGGGTGCTGGAGGACGACGGGTACGGCGGAGGGATCCGCGCCGCCATCGGGCGCATGGAACAGCGCATGCGGGGGAGCGCGGCGGGAGGGTGACGCGGGCCGGTCCGGCGCGGCTCCGCGGCGGGCGGCTCACGCACCGGTCGCGCCGCCGACCCGTCCCCGCGGGAGGCCGGCGCGGCCGTCGTACCCGGCGTATCGGCGGGTCCCCCGCTCATCCGTCGGCCCCGGGGCCGAGCATCCCCCGCAGCAGTTCGGCGCAGCCCCTGCGCAGCTCCTCCTCCGTCGGCACCGCCCGGTGGTACGAGCCCACGGCGCACGCGAACATCATTCCCTCCGCCCAGGCCACGACGGACAGCGCGTGGCGCTCCGGTTCGGACGATCCCGCCGCGCTCATCAGAGCCACCAGTGGTTCGCGGAACCGCCGGCCCGCGTCGTCGTAGAAGACCCGGAGGCCGGGACGCCGGGTGGCCTCCAGGGCCAGTTCGTAGCGGCAGACCAGGAGATCGGTGGAGCCGGTCAGATAGCGGTGCAGCGCCTTCGCCAGCCCGGCGGCCGCCCCGGCCGCTCCGGCCGGGTCGCTGCTCGTGAGCAGTTCCCTGGGCGCGAGCACCCGCGCCTCCAGCTCGGCGAGACGGCGGACGGCGGCCTCCAGCAGGGCCTCCCGGGTGCGGGCGTGGTTGGACGTCGAACCCTGGGGGAGCCCGGCCCGCTCGTCCACCGCCCGATGGGTGAGACCCCTCAGCCCGCGCTCGGCGAGGAGGGTCAGGGCGGTGTCGGCGATCAGTTCGGCACGGGAGGGCGCGGGCGGCCGGGCGGCGTCGGCCGTGGCGGTCCGGGCGGTCGTGGAGCGTGTGGGCATGGAACCAATCTACCGCTCTCACTACAGCTGTAGTACGGTGGAGCTCACCTACTACAGATGTAGTTCCGAGGAGGAGTCAGTCATGACGACGTCCCGTGCGGTGGTCATCGGCAGCGGAATCGGCGGACTCACCGCCGCGGCGGCGTTGCACCGGGGCGGGTGGCAGGTCACCGTGCTCGAGCGTGCCGCCTCACTGGAACCCGTCGGTGCGGGCATCAGCCTCGCCCCCAACTCCCAGCGCGCTCTCGACGTCATCGGACTCGGTGACGAGGTCAGGTCCCTCGCGGCCTGGCAGGGGGACGGCGGCATGCGCACACCGTCCGGGCGCTGGCTCGCCCGCACGGACAGCGCCGCCGCGGCGGAGCGGTTCGGCGGGCCGCTCGTGCTGCTGCACCGCTCGGCGCTCGTCGACCTGCTGCGCGCACGGCTCCCCGAGGACGCCGTGCGCACCGGCACACCGGCGCGGCTCGTGGATCCGGGCCGCGCCGACGGAAGCCCGGCCCTCGTCAGGACCGCCGCCGGTGACATCGAGGCCGAACTGGTGGTCGGTGCCGACGGCATCGGCTCAGCCGTGCGCACCGAGCTGTACCCGAGCCACCCCGGCCCCTCGTACAGCGGCTTCACCACCTGGCGCGTCCTCGCCCCGGGGCTGGGCCGCACCTTCAGCTCGCACGAGACCTGGGGCCGCGGCGCGCTGTGGGGCAGCCATCCGCTGAAGGACGGCGGGATCTACGCCTACGCCGCGGCAGCCGTCCCCGCCGGAGCCCGGGCCGCCGACGACGAGAAGGCCGAGCTGCTGCGCCGGTACGGCGACTGGCACGACCCGATCCCCGCGATCATCGACGCCGTCGAGCCGGACCAGGTCCTGCGCCACGACGTGTACCAGCTGGCCGATCCGCTGCCTTCCTTCCACCGGGGGCGCACCGTCCTCGTCGGCGACTCCGCGCACGCCATGGTGCCGTTCCTCGGCCAGGGCGGTAACCAGGCCATCGAGGACGCCGTCGTGCTCGCCCACCACGTCACGCCGGACGGCGACCTGGGAGCGGGTGTGGCCGCCTACAGCGCGGCCAGGCATCCTCGTACGACCGCCATGGTCCGCAAGGCTGCGCAGGTCTCCCGGATGACCGGGCTGTCCAGCGCGCCGGCCGTCGCCCTCAGGAACGGGCTGATGTCCGCGGTCTCCCGTCTCGGCCCCGGCCTCGTCCTGCGCACGTTCGACGGGATCTGCGACTGGGAGCCGCCGCAGCGCACGTATGCTGCCGTGACCAGGGAAGGACAGACGACGCGACCGTGACAAGGCCCTGGTCAAGGCGACAGGGAGAATCTCGTGAAGGTCGGCTGCATCGGGCTCGGAGACATCGCGCGGAAGGCGTATCTGCCGGTACTGACCACCCTGCCCGGCGTCGAACTGCATCTGCAGACCCGCACCCCGGCCACGCTGGCGGCCGTCGCCGGGGCCCACCGGATCCCCGCGCGGCAGTGCCACGAGGATCTCGGCCCGCTGCTGGACCAAGGACTGGACGCCGCCTTCGTGCACGCGCCGACCGCCGCCCACGCGGAGATCGTGGGACGGCTGCTCGAAGCGGGCGTCCCCACCTACGTCGACAAGCCCCTCTCCTACGAACTCGCGGAGTCCGAGCGGCTGGTGTCCCTCGCCGAGGAGCGCCGGGTCTCTCTCGCGGTCGGGTTCAACCGCAGACTCGCCCCGTCGTACGCGCAGTGCGCCGAGCACCCGCGGGAGCTGATCCTCCTGCAGAAGAACAGGGTGGGCCTGCCCGAGGACCCGCGCACCATGGTGCTGGACGACTTCATCCATGTCGTCGACACCCTGCGCTTCCTGGTCCCCGGCCCCGTCTCGAACGTCGTCGTACGGGCGCGGATCGCCGAAGGGCTCATGCACCATGTGGTGCTCCAGCTGTCCGGCGACGGATTCACGGCCATCGGCATGATGAACCGGCTCAACGGATCGACGGAGGAGATCCTGGAGGTCTCGGGACAGGACACCAAGCGGCAGGTCCTCAATCTCGCGGACGTCGTGGACCACAAGGGGCAGCCGACCCTGCGCCGGCGCGGGGACTGGGTGCCGGTCGCCCGCCAGCGCGGCATCGAACAGAGCGTGCTGTCCTTCCTGGACGCGGTGCGGTCCGGCGAGGTGCTCAGCGCCCGGGACGCCCTGGAGACCCACCGGCTGTGCGAGCGGGTGGTCCTGGACGCGTCGGAGCAGGAGTCCTGAGGGAGCGCAGCCCCGCCGCTCCGAAGTAGACGGCCAGCACCGCCAGCGCGCCGTACACGGGCCAGGCCCCGAGCCTGACGTAGAGGGTGGTGCCCTGGGCGAGCGGTACGTCGTAGACGGCGGCCCCGCTCGCGTCCGTACCCAGCGGTGCCCCCACCCGCTCGCCCCGGGGGCCGTACGCCGCGCTGACCCCCGTCAGCGTGGCGTGCACCATCGGGCGGCCCGTCTCGGCCGCCCGCAGCGCCCCCAGCGAGGCGTGCTGCTCGGGTGCCCAGCTCTGCTGGAACGTCGAGGTGGAGGACTGGGCGACGATCAGCTGGGCCCCGTCCTTCGTCAGCTGCCGGCTCATGTCGGGGAACGCCGACTCGAAGCACACCAGGGGGCCCACCCGCAGTCCGTCCGGCAGTTCCATCACCACGGGCTCACTTCCCCGCAGCCGGTCCTCACCCGCGGCCTTGCCGACCGAGGTCGCCCAGCCGAGCAGCGCGCGGGCCGGGACGTACTCACCGAACGGCACCAGGCGCATCTTGTCGTAGCGGTCCCCGGTCGGGCCGTCCGGGCCCACCAGTACCGCTGATTTGAAGATTCCGGCGCGGTCGGGGCCGTCCGTGCGCCGGGCGTCCATGTTGACCAGCACATCGGCCCCGACCACTCGGGACAGCGCGGCGATACGGTCCGCCGTCGCCCTGCTCCGGGACAGATCGACGGCCACGCTGCTCTCGCCCCACACCACCAGGTCCACGTCCCGGCCCGCGAGGCCCCGGGTCAGTTCCTCGCCACGGGCGAAGCGGCGTTCGATGCTGCCGGGGCCTTCGACGACACCCGGTTGCACCACGGCGATCCGGGTCGTACCGGTCTCCTCGGGGCGCGGCGCCCAGAGCGCTGTCGCGCCCACACCCAGCGCCCCTGCCAGCAGACACGCGACCCCGGCCGTACGGCCCGCCGGTACGGCCAGCAGCAGCACGAGCGCCGTGTTCACGGCCACGAGCCCCAGACTCACCAGCCACACACCCCCCACCGAGGCGACACGCAGCGCCGGCGGGACGTCCCACTGGCTGGCACCCAGCAGCCCCCAGGGGCCTCCGAGCCCCTCCCAGGAGCGGATCAGTTCGATCATCAGCCATCCGGAGGGCACGACGGCCACCGCGACCACCGAACGCAGGACGGACGGCGAGCCGCCGAGAAGACGGGCCACGAGGACGCCCCAGGGCGCCCAGAGCAGTCCCAGCAGCGCGGCCAGCACCAGAATGAAGACATGGAGGCTCGGCATCAGCCAGTGGTGCGCGGCGAGTATGAAGCCCGTACCGCCGAGCCAGCCGTCGACCGCCGCTCGGCGTCCCGTACCTGCCGAGCGGATCAGCAGCAGCCAGGGCACCAGGGCGACGTAGGCGAACCACCAGAGCGAAGGCGCTGGAAACGCCAGGGCGGGCAGGGCCCCCGCGCACAGGGCCACGGCGCCCCGCCCGGTCCTGGACCGCAGCAGCCGCTCGTAAGGCCGTGCGCCTTCCTCACCGGCCGGCCCGTCGCGAAGCCGCCCGCGCAGCATCGGCATACATGCCCTCCTCGCCGGTCGTGCGCCTGATCCCCAGTGTGGTGCAGAAGATCAGCAGCGCACAGGGGGCGTGCCGCGGGCGCCCCACGCCGGCCGCGGATCAGCCGGGCGCGTACCGCCACTTCCGGTGCGCCGTGACGGTCAGGATCCGCCAGCCCGGTTCCGTACGCACCAGCTCGAAGACGTACCCGCCGCCGGTGACCAGGACCGGAGCCGTCTCCCCGTCCCAGGCCACCGGACCCGTCGGGCTGAGGTAGTCGGCCCGCACCCGCGCCCGGTCACCGGGGTAGCCGCCCAGATCCTGTAGATCGAGGCGCCTGTTGACGATCAGGTGCTGGCGGGCGGGGTGAGGCCGAAGGCTCTCCGCCAGCCACCCCGTGGCCTCGGCGGCCGGCCCTTCGGCACCGCCCGCACCGCGGTAGTCGGCGCGTCCGTCCGGCGTGAACAGCGCGCCGTAGTCCTCCCAGGCGCCGTCGCCCCACGCCACGGCGTAATCGGTGATCACTGCATCGATGGAGAGCCGGTCCATCACCGTTGCCAGAGCCACGCGCTGTGTCATCGCCCAAGTCTCGGCCGTCGCACGCCGCACGCCAAGGGGCCGGGCAGGGCCTCTCGGCCCCGGCCCGGGGCAGGTGTCACGTGGGGACGACGGCCACCGGGCCGAGGGCGTGCGTCACCGTCGTCTGCGCGACGGGGGAGAGGCCCAGCCCCAGGGCCTCGCCGCCCCGGCGCCGCCCGACCACGGTCAGTGCGGCGGTGGCCGATGCCGTGACCAGGGTGCGGGACGCCGAACCCCGGACAGGTTCGCGCACGACCTCCACCCGCGGGTACTTCTCGCGCCGGCCCACGGTGAGTTCGGCGAGCACCCGCTCGGCCGAGTCCGCCGCCGCGTCGCTGTCGAACACCGGTCCGCCGGACAGCATCGAGGAGAACATCGTCCACCCGTGCACCAGCCGCAGCCGTGCACCAGGCCTGGAGGCGGCGGCCGCGTAGGCGAAATCGAGGACCGCGCCGCTGCTCTCGTCGGCGGCGACCCCCGCGACCACGTCCGGGAAGGCGTCCGACGGCTCCACCTCGCCCTCGTCCGTCCTGCCGGTGTGTGCGACGACGACCGGACAGTGCGCCATCGAGGCGGTGGCCAGGCTGTCGGAGCCGATCATCAGCGAGCGGAATCCGCCGAGACCACGCGAGCCGACGACCACCAGAGAGGCGTCACGGCTGAGCGAGGTCAGCGCCGCCGAAGGAAAGTCCGGCGGGGCCAGCGTCGAGGTGGGCAACTCGGGGGCGGACCGGGAGGTCCGCAGCACGGCCTGCGCGAGCAGTTCCTCGGCCTCCCGCAGTCCTGTCTCCTCCTCCGCACGCCCGGTGGGCGGCCTGACATGCACGATCAGCAGCGGCAGA
This sequence comes from Streptomyces sp. QL37, assembly GCF_002941025.1. Lineage (NCBI taxonomy): Bacteria > Bacillati > Actinomycetota > Actinomycetes > Kitasatosporales > Streptomycetaceae > Streptomyces > Streptomyces sp. QL37. The sequence continues at coordinate 7,533,375 of NZ_PTJS01000001.1, forward strand.
CCGGTGCGCACCGCCTCGGCGGCAGCCCAGTCGAGCGCCTCCCAGCTGTGGGCGGAGCCGTCCACGGCCGCGATCACGGGAAGGTCGTCGGCGGTCATGCAAGCCTCCACGGGTTCGGAGAGCTTCCGGGCCGGGGCGGGACCGCCCTGAATGGTGATTATGGCCCGGTTGCGCGCCGGGGGCCCGGCGGGCCTCACCGGCGGTCGCGGACGACTGTGCAGCGGACGTAACCACGCTTGATCGTCCGGCGTGACACCCGGGAAACGGACGTTTCGTACCGTCGCGACATCAGCGTCCCCCATGAGAGGCCGTCCATGACCGTGCCGAATCCGCAGCCGGACACTCCCGCCCAGGTGCGGACGGTCTGCTCGTACTGCGGTGTCGGATGCGGGATGGTCCTGGACATCGGCATGGGCCCCGACGGCCGGCGCACCGTCCTCAAGGCCACGGGAGACAAGGCGCACCCCGCGAACGGCGGGCGGCTCTGCACCAAGGGGGCGACGAGCGCGGAGTTGCCGGCCGCACCGGGCCGGCTGACGACGGCCCTGGTGCGGGCCGACCGCAGCGAGGAGCCGGCGCCGCTGCCCATGGAGGCAGCCGTCAAGGAGACCGCGCGGCGGCTGCGCGCGGTCGTCGACGAACACGGGCCCGACGCACTCGCCCTGTACGTCTCCGGGCAGATGACACTGGAAGCGCAGTACCTCGCCAACAAGCTGGCCAAGGGCTTCGTCCGCACGAGCTGGATCGAGTCCAACTCCCGGCTCTGCATGGCCAGTGCGGGCAGCGGCTACAAGCTCTCGCTGGGCGCGGACGGCCCGCCCGGGTCGTACGAGGACTTCGAGCACGCCGACGCGTTCTTCGTCATCGGTTCCAACATGGCCGACTGCCACCCCGTGCTCTTCCTCCGCCTCCTGGAGCGCGTGAAGGCCGGCGCGAGACTCATCGTCGTCGACCCCCGGCGCAACGCCACCGCCGACAAGGCCGACCTGTTCCTCCAGATACGCCCGGGCACCGACCTCGCCCTGCTCAACGGCCTCATGCACCTCCTCGTGGAGAACGGCCACACCGACGCGGAGTTCATAGCCGAGCACACCGAGGGCTGGGAGGCGATGCCCGGCTTCCTGCGGGACTACGCGCCTGCCGCGGTCGCGGAGATCACCGGCATCCCCGAGGCGGACATCCGCCTGGCCGCCCGCTGGATCGGCGAGGCCGGTGAGTGGACGAGCTGCTGGACCATGGGTCTCAACCAGAGCACCCACGGCACCTGGAACACCAACGCCCTGATCAATCTGCATCTCGCCACAGGGGCGATCTGCCGCCCAGGCAGCGGCCCCTTCTCGCTCACCGGCCAGCCCAACGCCATGGGCGGCCGCGAGATGGGCTACATGGGCCCGGGTCTGCCCGGGCAGCGTGGCCTGCAGTCCGACGAGGACCGTGCCTTCACCGAGGAGCTGTGGGGCGTCGCGCCCGGGACCCTGCGTGCGGACGCGGTGGGCGGCGGGACCGTCGACATGTTCCGGCGCATGTCGGACGGAGCGATCAAGGCCTGCTGGATCATCTGCACCAACCCGGTGGCATCCGTGGCCAACCGCCGGACCGTCATCGAGGGACTCGAATCGGCGGAATTCGTGGTCACCCAGGACGTGTTCGCCGACACCGAGACCAACGCGTACGCCGATGTCACCCTGCCGGCCGCGCTCTGGGGCGAAGCCGAGGGCATCATGATCAACTCGGAACGGAACCTCACGCTCGCCGGCCAGGCCGCCGATCCGCCGGGCGAGGCCTGGCCGGACTGGCGGATCATCGCGCGGATCGCCTGTGAGATGGGGTACGAGGATGCCTTCGGCTACCGCAGCGCCGAGGAGGTCTTCGAGGAGATCAAGCGGGCGCACAACCCGAAGACCGGCTACGACCTGCGGGGAGTCAGCTACGACCGGCTGCGCCGCACCCCCGTCCAGTGGCCCAGCGCCACCCCGGACGGCCCCGCGCGCAACCCGGTCCGCTACCTCAACGACGGCATCAGCCAGACCTTGGCCGTACGCCCCGACGGGAGCGTGCCACGCCTCGCGTTCCCCACGGCGAGCGGGCGGGCGGTCTTCTTCGCCCGCCCGCACCTGCCGCCTGCCGAGATGCCCGACGACGACTTCCCCTTCGTGCTCAACACCGGCCGCCTGCAGCACCAGTGGCACACCCTCACGAAGACCGGGAAGGTCGCCAAGCTCAACAGACTGAACCCCGGGCCCTTCGTGGAGATCAACCCGCGGGACGCGGTGGCCCTCTCGATCGGGGAGGGTGACGCGGTCGAGGTCGCCTCGCGGCGTGGCCGGGCCGTGCTGCCGGCCGTCGTGACCGACCGGGTGCGGCCGGGGGACTGCTTCGCGCCGTTCCACTGGAACGATCTCTTCGGGGAGTACCTCAGCGTCAACGCCGTCACCAACGACGCCGTCGACCCGGTCTCCTTCCAGCCCGAGTTCAAGGTCTGCGCGGTGACGCTGGTGAAGGTGGCCGCCGTCGTGCCGGCCGCCTGCCCGGCCCCCGCCGTCACCGTCCCGACGGTCCCGGCCACCGTGGGCGGCCCCGTCGCCGCCCTCGCGGGGGTGTTCGGGATCGCGGACACGGCCCCGCCCGTACTGGCCGAGCACGAGCGGCGCTATCTGTCCGGATTCCTCGCGGGACTCGGCCCGGAGCCGGCGGGCACCCCGGTACTGCCGGTGCACGCGCCGTTCGAACCCGGCCACGCCCTGTGGGTCAACGGCGTGCTGGCCGGCATGTTCTCGCGCGCGCCCGGCGATGCCTCCCGCGCCCCGGAGGCCGCCGGGCCGTTGCAGGGGACCGGCGCCGTACCGGGCCGGCAGGTCGTGGTCCTGTGGGCCTCGCAGACCGGGAACGCCGAGGAGGTCGCCGCCGCCGCGGCCCGGCGGCTGGCCTCCGGAGGAAGGACGGCGACCCTCCTCGGGATGGACGACAGCGCCCTGGACCGTCTGCCGCGCCCAGCCGATCTGCTGGTCGTCACCAGTACCTTCGGCGACGGGGACGCCCCGGACAACGGCTCCGGGTTCTGGGAGTCGCTCAACGCCCCCGACACGCCCCGGCTGGACGGTGTCCGCTACGCCGTACTCGCCCTCGGGGACTCCTCGTACGACGACTTCTGCGGCCATGGCAGGCGGCTCGACGAGCGGTTCGGTGAACTGGGCGCCGTGCGGCTCGTCCCCCGTACGGACTGCGAACCGGACTACGAGGAGCCGGCCGGGCGGTGGATCGACGAGGTGTTCGCCGCCCTGGGCGCCCCGGCCGCCCCCGCCGCCGGACCCACCGCTCCCGTGCCTCCCCCGGCGCCGGCCCGTCCCACCAGGACGGCGACCGGGCGGCTCGTGGGGAACCAGCTGCTCAGCCTTCCCGGCGCCACCAAGGAGTGCGCCGGTTCACCTTCGACACGCAGGACGGTCCCGTACCGCTCGTGTACGAGGCGGGCGACGCCCTCGGCGTGGAGGCGCTCAACTGCCCCGAACTGGTGGCGGAATGGCTAGCCGTCACCGGCCTGGACCCCACGGACGGCGTCGACGTGTCAGGCGTGGGGTCCGTGCCCCTGGACGAGGCTCTCCACCGCCACCTGGACATCGCCCGGATCACCCCCGGGCTGCTGCGCCTGGTCGCCGAACGCACCCACGACCGCACCCTCAAGAAGCTCCTGCGCCCGGACAACAAAGGCGAACTCGCGCAGTGGACCTGGGGCCGGCAGGCCGTCGACGTCATCGCCGAGCACTCCGCCCGCGCCTCCGCGGCCGAGTGGACCGCGGCCCTCTCGCGCCTCCGGCCCAGGCTCTACTCCATATCCTCCAGCCCGCTCACCGACCCCGGCCTCGTGAGCCTCACCGTCTCCGTGATCCGCTACGAGAACCGGCACGGCGCCGTCCGCAAGGGCGTGGCCTCCACCTTCCTCGCCGACGCGGAGCCGGGCAGCCCCGTCCCCGTGTTCGTCCAGCGCGCCCCGCACTTCCGTCCGCCGGCCGACCCGGCCACCCCCATGGTGATGGTCGGTCCCGGCACCGGGGTCGCCCCGTTCGTCGGATTCCTCGACGAACGGCGCGCCCTCGGACACCGGGCCGCGAACTGGCTGTTCTTCGGCGAGCAGCGCGAGGCGACCGACTTCTACTACCGCGACGAACTCGACTCCCTGCGCCGCGACTCCACCCTGACCCGGCTGGACACCGCCTTCTCCCGCGACCAACGGGCCAAGATCTACGTCCAGGACCGGATGCGGGAGCACGGCGCCCAGCTGTGGTCCTGGCTCCAGGACGGCGCCCACTTCTACGTCTGCGGCGACGCCTCGCGGATGGCGAAGGACGTGGACCGGGCGCTGCGGGACATCGCCATGGCCCACGGCGGACTCCAGGAGGACACCGCCGCCGCGTACGTCAAGCAGCTAGCCGCCGACAAACGGTATGTGCGCGACGTGTACTGAGCTCAGTTCTCCGACACGGCGGCGCTGAACGCGGGCAGATACGCGGACTCGTGGCCCTCGGCCGTCGGGTGGACGTTCGAGCTGCTGATCCAGGCGTCGCTCGTGCAGATCTCGTGCCCGGCGAACGCCGGCCGCCCGTCCGCGAACGCGAACCCGGCAGCCGCCGCACGGCCCGCGATCGTCTCGTTGAGCAGATCCGAGCCCCGGTTGACGGCCGTGCGCTTGGCGGAGCTGAGCCCGCCGAGGCAGAGGCCGCCCTCCTTGTAGAGATGCGGGTAACCGATGACGACGACCTCGGCGTGGGGCGCCCGGGCGCGGACGGTCGCGTAGAGGCTGTCCAGCTCGCCCGGCAGCTCGTTCACGACGTACTCCCCGGCCGTCGCCAGGGCCCGCTCGCAGGCCGACTGGGTGGAGTACTGACAGCTGAGCATGGTCGAGGCGAAGCCGGAGTCGTTGCCCCCGATGCTCAGGCTCACCAGGGTGGTGTCCTCGTCCAGCTCGCCCACCTGGTCGCTGAGCACGTCGGGGATCTTCGCACCGCCGCAGGCGACGAACGAGAACGAGGCCGGGTCGTTGGCGTTCGCCCAGAGAGCGGGGTAGGCGTTGCGGCTGCGGGTGCAGGCGATGTCGGAGTAGCTGCCGGCGCCGGTACCGGAGGCGTACGAGTCACCGAGGGCCACGTAGTTCACCTCCGCGGCCCGCGGGGCGGCTGCCGCCGTGGAGACGGTGACCGGGGCGAGTGCGAGGGCCAGCAGTGCGGCACCGGCGGTACGGGGCAGAGACATGGGGTTCTCCGTGGTGTGGGAGGGGACACGGCCGGTGCACGGCTGCCGCGCGGGACGGCCGTGACCACGCCCAACCTCCCGCTCCAGCGTGCCCTCGTCATCGGTGAAATGACCCGTCCCCGGTGAGCTGCCGGGGCCCTGCCCTCGGATCGAGGCATGCTCGGCCCGCCCTGCCACAATGAGGCTGCGGCAGGAGCGACGGGGGAGCGGAGCATGGCTACGGATGCAGGCATCGGCCCGGGTGCGGAGACCGAGTCCCCGCTGATCGGCGCGGTCCGGGCCGGGGACACCACCGCGGTGCGGAGGATTCTCCGGGAACACCGCGGCCCCTACGTGGACGACGCCGCGTTCTGCCTGGCGGTCCGCACGCACTCCGGAGCCATCGCCCAACTCCTGCTGCAGTACGGCGCGGATCCCCGGCGGTGCGCACCGGATGGCCTGCCGCCGCTGCGCGAGGCGGTCGACTCGGGGTCGCCCGCTCTGGTCCATGCCCTCCTGGACGACAGGATCCTGGGACGCCACACCGAGTCGGAGCTGCTGGACGCGCGGGACCTCGCCCGCTACTGGTGCGAGACGGGTGTCGAGGACGAACTGCGGCGGCGCACCGGTTCCGAGGACGTCGTCACCCGGACCCGGGTCCAGGACGACGAGTACGACAGCGTCGACGAGTTCACCCTCGACGGTACGACTGTGAGGGACGGTCACGGGGCGATCCTCATCCGACTGGAGGAGCTCCTCTGCGTCCGTACCCCGTTCGAGGAGCTCATGGCCCGGGCGACGGCCCACGCCGGTCAGGACCACGCGTCATGGGCCGCTGCCACCCTGCTGCTGGCTCACCGGCGCGACCGGGCGACCTGGACGGCCGCCGCGGCACTGCGCACGCGCACGGATCCGCTGCACCGCTTGTTCGGCGCCGAGGTACTGCGGCTGACCCACCTCTTCGACGGCAGCGACGAGGACGCGTTCGCCGGACCGGCCCTGGACACGTTCACCGACTGGTCGGCCGAGGAGCCGGATCCCGCCGTCCTCACCGAAGTGCTGGTCGCTCTCGGAGAGCACTCCGGTGCCGGAGCGGAAGCGGCTCTTCTGCCCCACGCAGGCCACCACGAGAGCCGGGTCCGGCGCGCGGTGGCGCGCGGACTCGGTGCCTGGCCCCCGCCGCCCGTATTCTCCGGCGCGGTTCGCACGGCGCTGCGAGAGCTGATGCGCGACCGGGAGGCAGGGGTGCGGCAGGACGCCTGCCTCACGTTCGCCGACGGCAAGGACCACGATCCCGTCCTCATCGACGCCATGGCTGCTCTGCTGGACGACGAGGACCGCCACGTCCGGGTCATCGCGGCGTACGGACTCGCCCGCCACGACGACGATCGGTGCGTGGAAGGGGCCCGCCGGCTCGGCCCGCCGCAGCCCGGCCGTCCGGACGAGGAGCACTACCTCGGCGAGGCATGGAGCTACGGGCGGAGGCGGGACGACGCCTGACTTCCCTCAGGAATTCAGAAGACGAAGTCCCGGGGGCGCCTTCGCCGACGCGCCCGTCCGCCGCATCGCGGAGGATGTCCGCGTGCCCGGTGTGCCGCGCGTACTCCTCGGTCATGTCCAGGAGCGTGTCGCGGACGGTGGGACGTGCGTCCGTCGGGCCAGGTGAAGGAGGCGGGCCCGTCGAGCCCACGCTCCTCGACGACCTCGGCCACCAGCTCACGCGATCGCTCGACGGACCCGAGCCACAGGGTGTGGAGATCAACGGGTGAGTCCAGCGCCCCGTCCGCCACTTCCCGTCAGGGTGGGCGTCGAAGTCCTGGAGGTATACCGGAGGAGACCGTGCTCGCCGGTGTGTCCCTGGGGACCGGCGTTGTCGGCGATCTCCTGCCCGAGCGCCCCGCCACGGCAGGTGTGCTCCTCCTGCACGCCGCTGTGGCCCTTCCCGCATCCGTTCGGCCCGGCCCGAGGATGCAGTCGCACGTCGCGCGGCCGGACGACTTCGCGCCCCACGAGCGCGTCGCCGCCCTCCGCCGGGCGGCACGGGAGGCCGGGGTCGTCCTGGAGGTCTTCCGATACCCGGGAGCCGGCCACTTCTACGTGGACCGTGACCTCCCCGACCACGACCCGGCCGCAGCCGAACTGACCTGGCGTCGGGTACTGGACTCCCTCGGCCGGCCGCTGTGACGCCGGAACCGGGCGACGCCGTGGCTGGGTGGCGCCGCCCCTCGCCGTCCCGGAGTCGCGAGAGCTCCCGTCAGCCCGCGGACTCGCCCGCGTGCGGGCTCAGCGCACCCGCTCCGACCAGGATGAAGAGCACGATGCCCAGGATCACGCGGTAGATGACGAACGGCATGAAGCTCTTCGTCGTAATGAACTTCATGAACCAGGCGATTACGGCATATCCGACCGCGAACGCGATGATCGTCGCGAAGATCGTCGGGCCCCAGGAGACATGCCCCTCGCCCGCGTCCTTCAACTCGAACGCGCCCGAGGCCAGCACTGCCGGGATCGCCAGCAGGAAGGAGTAGCGGGCCGCCGCCTCACGGGTGTATCCCATGAGCAGGCCACCGCTGATCGTCGCACCCGAGCGGGAGACGCCCGGGATCAGGGCCATCGCCTGGCAGACGCCGAAGATCAGACCGTCCCTGACACCCAGTTCCCTCAGGGACTTGCGCTCCTTGATGGCCCGGTGCTTGCCGCCGGTCTCGTCGCGGGCCGCGAGCCGGTCCGCGATGCCGAGGACGATGCCCATGACGATCAGCGTCGTCGCGATCAGACGCAGATCACGGAACGGGCCCTCGATCTGGTCCTTGAAGGTCACCCCGAGCACACCGATGGGGATCGATCCGATGATGACCAGCCAGCCCATCTGGGCGTCGTGGTCGCCGCGCATCGACGAGTTGGTCAGAGACCGGAACCAGGCCGAGACGATTCGGGCGATGTCCTTACGGAAGTAGATGAGGACCGCGGCCTCCGTGCCGATCTGCGTGATCGCGGTGAACGCGGCGCCCGGGTCGTGCCAGCCCGCGAACGCCGCGGTCAGCCGCAGATGCGCGCTGGAGGAGATCGGCAGGAACTCGGTCAGTCCCTGAACAAGGCCCAGGACGAATGATTCGAACCAGCTCATGGGGCTTAGGCCATCCCGGAGGTACTCATGCAACGGCCGACGGACGCGAAGGCCGTCGGCGGCGTGCGGATGCGGTCAGAAAGGGGGACGGGACGCCACGGCCCCGGTCATCCTCTGTCGGTTGCGCGCAGCGTATCGCCTGCAGGTGAACAGACTCCCGCCTGCCCCTGGCTACGCCGTGCCGCCCGCCCCGGACGAGGGCGCACCGTCCGCGCCGCCCAGCTTGTGCCGCCTGCGCCAGGCCACGAGCGCCGCACCCGCCCCGGACAGCACGATGAAGCCCATCGCGGCCAGGAACACCGGAGACGTGGGGGAGGAGGCCGAGCTGCCCGCGATGACGTACGCGGCCGTGTTCGGGATCGAGCCCAGTCCGGTGGCCAGCAGGAACGGCGGGTAACCCATGCGGGAGGTCGCCGCGCAGTAGTTGGCCGCGGCGAACGGCACCCCGGGGAAGAGCCGCAGCGCCAGCATCGACCTGAACCCGTGCCGGCTCAGCAGACCGTCCGCCGCCTTGAGGTACTTGCCGCGCAACAGGGTCCGGAGCGCGTCCTGCCCCAGCACTCTGCCGAGCAGGAAGGAGACGCCGGCACCGAGGACGGTTCCGGCCAGAGCCGCCGCGAGACCGGCCTGGGCGCCGAACAGCGCACCGGCGGCCAGGTTGAGCAGCGGACGCGGCACGAAGGCCACGGTGCACACGCCGTACACGAGCCCGAACAGCATCGCCGCGGCGGAACCCGTGAGTTGAGGTGGCCAGCCGGAGGCCAGCAGTCGCTGTGGTTCGAACAGCAGCATGGTGGTGGCAGCGGCCAGCAGGACCGCCACGAGCAGGGAGAACCGGGACCAGGGGGACAGTAGCGCCCTCGTACAGCGCACTGCGAGGCCACCGGAGGGCCGTGTTGCGGGGACGGGGTCGAACATCTGGGGAGCGTAACCGAAACAGGTGTGTGATCGCTGTAATGTGCGGGCGCGGACGACGAGTCACTCGTCACGCACCCCGGTCCCTCCCGGCGGTGGCCCCGGGGGCCCAACCGGCCCGTACGAGGCGCGGTCGCCCCTGTTCCGGGCCGGCCGCGAGGAGCGCTCCGGAGCACGGAACACCCGTTCGCCGCCGTGCTGCAGGCCGCGGCCGGTCGCCGCTCGGACCCCGGAAGTCCACCGAGGTGACTACCCCGAGGTCGGGAAGTGTGTCCACACCGGCGTCGTTCTGCTCGACGGTGTGGCCCCGTTCCCCTTCGCGCTGCGATCCTGCGTGTGACGCACCGTCGGATCAGCCGGTTGCCTCCGCGGTGCCGCGCGGCAGGGGGTCCGGGCAGCGTGAAAATCGTTCGACGTCGAGCCGCCGCTCCGCCATGATCAGGGCATGTTCCGGTACGCCTTCCTCACAGCGCAGTCCGCAGTCGCGGACACGCCGAAGGCTGCCGTGAGCACTGCGACCGCTGTCGCAGCAGCAGCACTCGACGCAGCGTTCGCCGCTGCCGCAGCGCCCTTCGGCGGCGCCCGAAGCTGACCCTCCCCCGACAGTCCGGCGGACCCCGCAAGGGGAGGGTCGGCGGGGCCCTGGGGTCTTCTCTCTCAGCTTCGAAATCCAAGGAACGAGCCATGCCCAAGACGGCATACGTGCGCACCAAGCCGCATCTCAACATCGGCACCATGGGCCACGTCGACCACGGCAAGACCACCCTGACCGCCGCCATCACCAAGGTGCTCAGCGACCGCGGCACCGGCACCTTCGTGCCGTTCGACCGGATCGACCGGGCCCCCGAGGAGGCCCAGCGCGGCATCACCATCAACATCGCGCACGTCGAGTACGAGACGGACACCCGGCACTACGCGCACGTCGACATGCCAGGGCACGCCGACTACATCAAGAACATGGTCACCGGGGCGGCGCAGCTCGACGGGGCGATCCTCGTCGTCTCCGCGCTCGACGGCATCATGCCGCAGACCGCGGAGCACGTCCTGCTGGCCCGTCAGGTCGGCGTCGACCACATCGTCGTCGCCCTCAACAAGGCCGACGCCGGCGACCCCGAGCTCACCGACCTGGTCGAGCTGGAGGTCCGTGAGCTGCTGTCCGCGCACGGATACGGCGGGGACACCGTGCCCGTCGTAAGGGTGTCGGGGCTCGGCGCGCTCCAGGGAGACCCACGCTGGACCGCGTCCATCGAGGGTCTGCTGGACGCGGTCGACACGTACGTACCGATGCCGGTGCGCTACACCGACGCGCCGTTCCTCCTGTCCGTCGAGAACGTGCTCACCATCACCGGCCGAGGCACCGTCGTCACCGGAGCCGTGGAGCGCGGGACGGTGCGCGTCGGGGACCGGGTGTCGGTGCTCGGCGCGGATGTCGAGACGGTCGTGACAGGGCTGGAGACCTTCGGGAAGCCGATGGAGTCCGCCGAGGCCGGCGACAACGTCGCCCTGCTGCTGCGCGGGGTCGAGCGCGACCGTGTCCGCCGCGGCCACGTGGTGGCGGCGCCCGGCAGCGTGACGCCGAGCAGGCGTTTCACCGCGCAGGTGTACGTCCTGTCGGCTCGGGAAGGGGGCCGGACCACCCCGGTCGCCACGGGATACCGGCCGCAGTTCTACATCCGTACGGCGGACGTCGTCGGTGACGTCGACCTCGGCGAGGCGGCGGTGGCACGGCCCGGCGACACGGTCACCATGACCGTCGAGCTCGGCCGTGACATCCCGCTGGAGTCCGGCCTCGGCTTCGCGATCCGCGAGGGCGGCCGCACGGTCGGCGCCGGCACGGTCACCGGTCTGCTCTGACGGCCCGGGCGCGCCCGTCTCCCCACCCCGGGGAGGCGGGCCGCGCGCCGTGCAGCAGACTGGGTGCCATGGCAGACACAGCTCTCGTACTGGGTGCCGGAGGCGTCACCGGCACCGCCTGGGAAACCGGCATCCTGCACGGCCTCGCCAAGGCGGGCGTCGACCTCTCCACCGCCGACCTGATCGTCGGGAGCTCGGCGGGGGCCATCGTCGGGGCGCAGCTGGCATTCGGCCTCGCCGGTGTCGGCGACCTCTACGAGCGGCAGGTGGCCTCCCCGGAGAGCGAGAAGGGAGCGGCGGGCCGGCTCGGCCCCGTCACCATCCTGCGGTACGCGAGAGCCGTGCTCTCCTCCCGCACACCCGACGAGTACGGACGCAGGCTGGGCGCCCTGGCCCGGGACAGCCGCCTCGCAGCGACCGCGGACGAACGGCGTGAGTCGATCGCGAGCAGGCTCCCGTCGCCCGAATGGCCCGAACGGCATCTGCTGATCACCGCCGTGGACGCGCTGACGGGCGCTCTGCACACCTTCGACAGGACGGGCACGGTCGCGCTCACCGACGCCGTCACCGCCAGCTGCGCGGTCCCAGCGGTCTGGCCCGTGGTCAGCGCCGGCGGCGGGAGCTGGATCGACGGCGGCGTGCACTCCCCGGCCAACGCCCACCTCGCCTCCGGCTACGAACGCGTCGTCGTGATCGCACCCACGGCGAGTGGCAACAAGGTGATCGCCTCGCCCCGCGCGCAGGCCGCCGAACTGGAGGCAGCGGGCGCCCGCGTCGAGGTCATCACCCCGGACGCCGGAACCCGCAAGGCCATCGGCCGCGACTCCCTGGACCCCGCACGCCGGCCCGCGGCGGCCAGGGCCGGCCTCGCACAGTCCGCCGCCCACACCGAAGCGGTCGCCGCGGTGTGGAACGGCTGATCCGGCGGGAACAGGGCACGGTGCCCGTCACAATGGGGGTGTGAACGAGCCGATACCCGTCATCCGCGACACCGACTGCGGCACCGCCAGGCTGCTGCCCGACGTCGACCGGGACCGGGCCTGGCTGCTCACGGTCGACGGCGCCCCGCAGTCCTACGTCGATCTCGACGAGCCGGAGCACCTCGAATTCGAGTACGTACGCCGGCTCGGCCATGTCGTGGACCTGGCCGGCGCCCCGGGCGCGCCACTGGACACGGTGCATCTCGGCGGCGGCGCGCTGACCCTGCCGCGGTACGTCGCGGCCACCCGCCCCGGCTCGCGGCAGGACGTGGCGGAGGCGGACCTGGGCCTCGTCGACCTTGTCCGCGAGCATCTGCCGCTGCCCCAGGGGGCGGGCGTCACCGTCTACGGCACCGATGCCCGGGGGTGGCTGGAAGGGGCGCCGGAGGACTCCGCCGACCTGTTGATCGCCGATGTCTTCGGCGGAGCGCGGGTGCCCGCGCACCTCACCTCCGTGGAATACGCGCGGGCCGCCGGACGCGTCCTGCGGAAGGACGGCATCTACGCGGCCAACCTGGCCGACGGTGCCCCCTTCGCCTTCCTCCGGTCGCAACTGGCCAACTTCGCGGAGGTCTTCGACGAGCTCGCCCTCATCGCCGAACCGGCTGTCCTGCGCGGCCGACGGTTCGGGAACGCCGTGCTGCTCGCCTCCCGCGCCCCGATCGACATCGCTCCGCTCACCCGGCTGTGCGCCGCCGACGCGTTCCCCGCGCGCGTCGAGCACGGTGCGGCGCTCACCCGGTTCACGCGCGGTGCGAAACCGGTGCGGGACAGCGAGGCGGTGGCCTCACCCGAGCCCCCCGAGGGCGCCTTCGGCATCGGCTGATTCCCGGGACCGCTCAGGGACGCTGACCTGCTTCACCGAGGTGCGGCGCGTCAGATTCCGTACGTCCGGGACGAACAACACGCCCGCCGTCACCAGCACGATCAGAGCGGCACAGCCCCAGAGGGCCTGGCTGCGGCCGACGAGCGTCTCCACCGGGCCGGCCGCGGCCGTGGCCAGCGGCACCATCGCCACCGAGCCGAACCAGTCGTACGCCGCGACCCGGGACAGCTTCTCCTCCGGGATCTCCTGGTGAAGGGCCGTCATCCAGGAGACGCCGAACACCTCGATGGCGACCCCGGTCACGAACATCACCGCGCAGAGGCCCGCCACCGGCAGCGGGATCGCGAGCCCCGCCGACGGCAGGGCCAGGGGGAACACGCAGAGCGTCCCGGCCAGCAGCAGCCGCCTGGGTTTCCACCGCATCATCAGCAGGGCCCCGCCCAGCGTGCCGACTCCGAACGCCGCGAGCGCGAACCCCCAGGGGCGGGCACCTCCGAGCTCGTCCCGCGCCACCAGCGGTCCGTACACCGCCTCGGCGGCCCCTACGACGGCCACGACCACGGAGAACTGCAGCACGACGGCCCAGAGCCAGGGACGCCCGACGACCTCTTGCCAGCCGTCCCGGAGATCGGCGAGCAGCCCGCCGCCGGGTGCGCGCGAAGGAATGTGGCTCACGTCGAGGAAGGCCCGGAGGACACCTGCGACGGCGAAAGCGGCCGCGTCGACCGCCAGCACCCAGCCCGGATCCATGGCCGCGATCATCGCCCCGCCGAGCGCCGCGCCGCCGATGGCCGCGCCGTGCATCGACATCCGGAAGAAGGCGAAGGCGCGGGCCGCCTGTTCACCGCTGACGCTGGACATCAGCATGCCCTCGGCCGCCGGGCCGAAGAATGCCTGCCCGGTGCCGCAGAGCGCCGTCAGCAGCATCATGTGCCACAGCTGGGCGTCGCCGGCGAGCACCAGCCAGGCGAAGACCGCCTGCGAGACACAGTTGAGCGTGTTCGCGGCCACCATCACCCGGTGGCGCGGCAGCCGGTCCGCCACCGCGCCGCCGATCAGCAGGAAGAGCACCAGGGGCGCCGTACGCGCGGCGGCGACGAGGCCCACGTCGCCGCTGTCGCCGCCCGACTCCAGAACCGCGAACGCCGCCGCGATCAGAGCGCCGTTGGTGCCCAGGCTCGTGATGATCGCGGCGGCGGTCAGCAGACCGAAATTGCGGCCTTCCGGCAGGGAGCGGAGGGCGGGCGAGGGGGAGGGGGCGGCGGAAGTCACCAAGGGACTATCCCCGGCCCGACCCCCTCCCGCCAAATGGATCGTCCCGGCGGTGTGTGCCGGAGGCTCAGGACGCGGTCTCCGCGCCCTCCGCCAGACGCACCGTGCTGAGGATCTTCTGGATGGTGGCGTCCGGGAGTTCGTCGTCGATTCCCGCGTTCGCGTAGAGGATCCAGGACGAGTACTCGTCCTTGGCGTTCTTGAAGGTGAAAGCGATCGACTTGCCGTCGGTGTCGCACTTGTTCTTGTTGGCCAGCCCTGTGGCGGTGGCCGTGACGACGCTGCCCGAGAGGCCCGACTTGGTCGTGTACGGCTTGGGCTTGCCGATCTTCACCTTGTCCTTCGGGTCCTCCTGCGCATAGGCGGCCCAGACCCAGTTGGCGGCCTCGTTCGTCGCCGCCTCGTCCGTGTTCTTTGCGCCCTGCCCGCCCTTGGTGCCGACACCGGCCAGGCTGGTGTCGTCCTTGGTGCCGTCCTTGTCGGGGTCGTCGGTGCACCACTTGGTCTTGTAGTGCGCGGGTGCGGAGAAGCCGACCGCCGGAGGACCCGTGGGGTCCTTCACGTCCTCGAAGCCCGAGATCACACCGGTGCCGGAGACCTCCCAGTCGCCGGGCACGTCGAACTGGGTGCCCCACTTGGGGTTGGTCACGACCTTCCAGCCCGGAACCGTGGGCGCCGCGTCCTCGCCGCCCCGCGGGTTCGCCGCGGGGGAGGAGGACGCGGACTCCGACGCCTTGGCGGACGGCGACGAGGACGCCTTGCCGTCGGCCACGTCCGAGCCGCCCTTGTCGTCGTCCTTGTTCATCACGACGACACCGGTGACGACCGCCGCGACGACGACCGCGGTGGCCGCGACGACGGCGACGATCGTCGTCTTCTTCTTGTCGTCCGGCTGGGGCCCGCCCGGCCCGCCCGGTACGGCGTACTGCGGCACCGTGGGCTGCTGGTACGGGTTGGGCTGCGGATAGCCCGGCTGACCCTGCTGTTGGTATCCCGGCTGCTGATAGGGATTCGGCTGTTGGTACCCCGGCTGCTGGTACGGGTTCTGATTCTGGTCCTGCGGGTTCTGCTCGCCCCCGGGCGGCTGCTGTCCTGGCCACATGGCCAGTAACCATAGAGGGGCGGGGAGCCCTCTGCCACGGGCGCCCCTGTGAGGGGATGGTCAAAGAGTGCTACCCGCTAGTAACATCGCCGCCATGAGCACAGAAGAGATGACAGTCGGCGAGATCCTTTCCGCGAGCGTCCCGATGGTCCGGACCCTTGGCATCACGTACCTCGAGACGACCGCGGAGCGCGCTGTCCTCTCGCTCCCCGACCGGGCGGATTACCACAACCACCTCGGCGGACCCCACGCCGGTGCGATGTTCACGCTCGCCGAGTCGGCGAGCGGCGCGATCGTCGTCGCCGCGTTCGGCGACCAGATGGCCCGGGCCGTTCCGCTGCCCGTCACCACGGAGATGGCCTTCAAGAAGGTGGCGATGGGCGAACTCACCGCGACGGCGGTGCTGGGCCGCCCGGCTGCCGAGGTCGTCGCCGAACTCGACGAGGGCAAGCGCCCGGAGTTTCCCGTGAGCGTCGAGATCCGGCGCGCCGACGGCGCCGTCACCAGCGAGATGAGCGTGGTCTGGACACTGCGCCCGAACCGCTGACCGCCGTCAGGTCCCCGCAGGTCCCGGTCGGAGAGCGCGGGGGCCGCTCCGGCCGTCCGGCCCGGTAGGCTGCCCGCCGTGCACCACCCGTGGTGCACGGCCGCAGATCTTTTACGGGAAGGACCCCGCGTTGCACGTCCAGGAGTGGCTCGAGACCGTGCCCGCGGTCAGTATTTACCTCCTGGTGGGGCTCGTCATCGGACTCGAGAGCCTGGGCATTCCGCTGCCCGGCGAGATCATCCTCGTGAGTTCGGCGCTCCTCGCCTCCCAGCACGGCGACATCGACCCCGTGGTGCTCGGCGCCTGCGCGTCCGCCGGAGCGATCATCGGTGACTCCATCGGGTACGCCATCGGCCGCAAGGGAGGCCGCCCCCTGCTCGCCTGGCTCGGCGGAAAGTTCCCCAAGCACTTCGGGGCGCCCCAGATCGCCATGGCGGAGCGGTCGTTCGAGAAGTGGGGCATGTGGGCGGTCTTCTTCGGCCGCTTCGTCGCACTGCTGCGGATCTTCGCGGGACCGCTTGCCGGTGTCCTGCACATGCCGTACTGGAAGTTCCTCGTCGCCAACGTGCTCGGCGGGATCGTCTGGGCCGGCGGCACCACCGCCGTCATCTACTCGGTGGGAGTCGTCGCCGAGGCGTGGCTCAAGCGCTTCTCATGGCTGGGGCTGCTGGCCGCCGTGCTCATCGGTCTGGTCTCGATGCTGGTGCTGAAGAACCGCGCCAAGAAGGCCGCGGAGCGGGCCGACCACCCGGTGCCCGCAACCGAGCCGGACGCGGTCCCGGCCGACTGACCCGGCGCGGGCCCGCCGGCGCGGGCCCCGTGGCCGTCAGTCCTCCTGGTGCGCCGCGCGGTGGGCCTTCGCCAGCTCCACGTAACCCGCCGCGTTGAAGGCGATGCCCTCGCGTTCCTCGGCGGTCAGCTCCCGCCTGACCTTCGCGGGCACACCGGCGACGAGGGACCCCGGCGGCACCCGCATCCCCTGCGGCACGAGTGCCTGTGCGGCGATCAGGGAACCCGCCCCGATGTGCGCCCCGTTGAGCACGGTGGCGCCCATGCCGACCAGGACGTCGTCCTCGATGACGCAGCCGTGCAGCACGGCGTTGTGACCGACCGAGACCCTGGCGCCCACCGTCAGCGGGAAGCCCGGGTCCGTGTGCACGCTGCAGTTGTCCTGGATGTTGCTGTCGGGGCCGAGGGAGATCGGGCCTGCGTCGGCGCGCAGCACCGCGTGGTACCAGACGCTGGAGCCCGCGGCCAACGACACGTCGCCGATCACGACGGACGTCGGGGCGAGGAAGGCGTCCGGATCGATGTCCGGCTCCTTGCCGCCGATACCGGTGACCAATGCCTGCAATGCCATCGCCTGCTCCTCCGGTGGGGTGTGGTGCGCTCGGGGCCCCTTGCTCCGCACGAACCGTAATGGACGGTCCCGGTGCGCCGGACAGGTGGGGTGAACATCACAGCTCGTCGCGCGGACCCGTTCCGCCCGGGCGGACTACCGTGAGCGGGTGCCGAAGAACCGGAACTCGTTCTCCTCCCTGGCCCTCCGGCGGCGTGGCCTCGCGTCCCGCGCCGTCCACCGCGTCTGGGCCTGGGTGCAGGAGACCGGAGCGGTCACCGCGCAGCACCCCGGGCGCCTCCGGTTCCGCCGTATCGGTACGGGAACCCGGCTCGCCTTCCCCCAGGGCACCGTCTTCGGGGAACCCTGGATCGAACTGGGCGACCACTGCATCATCGGGGAACAGGTGACGCTCACGGCCGGTCTGATGCCCGATCTGGACCTGGGGTCCGAGACCGTCCTGACCCTGGGCGACGGCGTGGTGCTGGGCCGGGGCAGCCATGTCATCGCCGACACCAGCGTCTCGATCGGCTCGGACACCTACTGCGGTCCGTACGTCTACATCACCTCCACCAACCACAGTTACGACGATCCCCACGAGCCGGTCGGCAAGCAGTGGCCGCGCATGGAACCGGTGGAGATCGGGCCCGGTTGCTGGATCGGCACCGGGGCGGTGATCCTTCCGGGGGCCAGGCTCGGCCGTAACGTGGTGGTCGCGGCGGGAGCCGTCGTACGCGGAGAGGTGCCCGACCACGCGGTGGTGGCCGGGGCGCCCGCCAGGGTGGTGCGGAGCTGGGATCCGGAGAAGGGCTGGCAGCCACCGCTGCGCACTCCCGCGCCGGTGCCGATCCCCGACGGGGTCACGCCCGAGCAACTCGCCGCTGTGGCACTGCTGCTGGAGGACGCGGCCGACGGGGCGTGACGCCCTCCGGGCCCGCCCGCCCGTGGACCTCTTCAGCCTGTCGCCAGCAGGAGCGTCCCGAGCAGGGCCAGGCTCGCGCCCGCCGCCTGGACCCCGCGTAGTCGCTCACCCAGCACGCCTCGCGCCGCCAGTGCCGTCACCACCGGATACAGCGAGGCCAGGACGGCCGCCACGGTGACCGGGCCGTGCTGGGCGGCGATCGCATACGTACCGTTGGCCGCGACATCGGCGAGCCCGACGAAGGCAAGTGCGGGGAGCGCGGCCCGGACGACGCCTGCCCCGCCGTCCTCGGGCAGGGCCCGGCCGCCCCGGCGTACGGAGACGTACAGAGCCGTTCCGCCGACCGCGATGTTCGTGAGCCGTTGGACGAAGAGGGCGAGGAAGAGGCCGGTCACGGTGGTGGACGCCTCCGCGATCAGGGCCATCACCGCTCCGAAGCCGAAAGCGGCCAGCAGGGTCAGCACGACCGCCCGGCGCTGCACCGGCGCGCCGCGCAGCTGCGGCCCACCGGCCATGACGACCCCCGCGACGGCGACCGCCACCCCGGCGAACTGCAGCAGCCCGGGTCGCTCGCCGACCAGCAGCCCCACCCCCACCGGGACCGCCACTCCGAGGGAGCCGAGCGGGGAGACCACGCCCATCGGGCCCAGCGCCAGGGCCTTGTAGAAGCTCAGCATCGCGACCGGACCGACGGCCCCCGCCGCGACCGCGAACCAGAGGCGGTCCCCGGCCTCGCTCCAGCCGCCGGTCGCGATCACGACGATCCCCAGGACGACGGCGGCGATGCACTGGGACACGACCACCACGGTGAGGGCGGGCGTACGCCGGGTCAGCAGTCCGCCGCCGAAATCGGCCAACCCCCACAGCAGGCTGGTGGCCAGGGCGAACAGTGCTGTCATCGGGTGCCTCGCAGTACAGTCTGGTGATCCGGTGGGGACACCACACGGTAGTGCAGTATTTTCGACTCTGTCATCCAGGATATTGGACGGAATGTGTCTGACCTCGATCAGCTGACGCAGTCGCTCGCCCGCAACCTCAAGCGCTGGCGGGGCGAACGCGGTTTCACCCTGGACGCTCTCGCGGCACGGGCGGGGGTCAGTCGCGGCATGATCATCCAGATCGAGCAGGCCCGTACGAACCCGAGCGTCGGCACCACCGTCAAGTTGGCCGACGCGCTGGGCGTCAGCATCACCACCCTGCTCGACTACGAGCAGGGGGCCCAGGTACGGCTGGTGCCCGAGGCCCAGGCGGTGCGTATGTGGTCGACGGAGGCCGGCAGCTCGACCACGCTTCTGGTGGGCACGGAGGCCAGGGGGCCGATGGAGCTCTGGTCCTGGCATCTCATGCCCGGCGACAGCAGCGCCTCCGATCCGCACCCCGAGGGGACGGTGGAGCTCCTGCACGTCACGGTGGGCGAACTGACCCTGATCGTCGACGGCGAGGCCCACGCGGTGCCCGCCGGCACCTCCGCGACGTTCGAGGCGCACGTGCCGCACAGCTACCGCAACGACGGCTCCGAGCCCGTCGACCTGACCATGGCGGTCTCGATCCCACCGGTCCGCCGAGAGGGCAAGTGAGCGGCTCACGAGGGCTGTTAGCGTGAGCGCCATGCGCTCACTCCTGGGCATCTTCAGCGATGCCACCCCCGCCGCCGACCAGCTGGACCAGCTCACCCCTCCCGTCGCGGAAGCGGTGGCGGCAGGCTGGGGCGGCATCCCCGCCGGGTCGGTCCTCCACGTCGACACCGGCCCCGAGATCGCCGACACGGCCGTGTTCACCGAGCACTACGGACCGGAGCTGCTCGACACGTCGGCCAACTGTGTGGTGGTGGCGGGAAAGCGGGGCGGTGACATCACCCTGGCCGCGTGCGTGGTGCTGTCGCGCGCCCGGGTCGATGTGAACGGGGTGGTGCGCAAGCACCTCGGGAGCCGTAAGGCCTCCTTCGCCCCGATGGACGTGGCGGTCGGCGAGACCGGCATGGAGTACGGAGGGATCACCCCGATCGGCCTCCCGGCGGCCTGGCCCCTTCTGGTCGACCCCGCCGTGGTGGACGAGGAATGGGTCCTGATCGGCAGTGGCCGCCGCCGCGGCAAACTGATCGTCCCCGGCAAGGCACTGGCCGCGCTGCCGGGAGCGGTCGTGCTGGAAGGTCTCGGAGTCTGAGAGGGCGGCAGTCGGCGGGGACGCTCAACAGCCGCCGGGCCGACGGTCCCTGAGCCATCGCGTGGCGAAGTCCACAGCGGCACGGAGGGGAAACAGGTGGCTCCGCGCATTGCCCACCGGGCCATTGCCGACCACTTCGGCCCGCGCCCGGACGAAGTCGGCGCCGAGCGCGGCGAAGTCGCTGTCGTCCAGGGCGGTGTCCTCGTACTCCCACCAGCGGCGTCCGCCCTCCGAGGCCACCACACAGCGGTAGAGCCGGCGGGGCGGCGCGGGGCGGCGGTACTCCGCCAGGTGGAAGGCGGTGCAGCTGTCGAAGCCCGTGCCCAGCAGCAGGACCTGTGCGTCCGCCTCGTACAGCCGGGCGAGGGGGGAGTCCTCGCCCAGGTGGCAGTCCCGCCGGTGGCCTGAGAGCACCTTCTCCGCCGCCGGGCCGAGTGCGGCGAACGAGGTCTGGGGGTGGGCGCTGCGCAGCGCACCCGGAGTCAGCCGCACCGACTCGGCGAGCGCGCCCATGGTGGGGGCGGGAGACGCCGCCGGGTCGAATGCGGGCATCGACGCACGCACCTCGGCGCGGGCCTCGTCGCTCAGGCCTCGCACCCGGTCCAGGTAGGAGCGCGAGGTGTCGGAATTCTCCGGGGTGAAGGCAGGGACGACCAGAGTCCCCTCCGGACCCAGAAACCGGCACAGCGCATCGGCCATGCCTCCCGCGTCACCGCCGGCGGAGCGCATCGAGGCATGCACCAGCAGGACGCCGCCACGCCGCACGCCGAGCTCGCACAGCTGGGTGGCGGTGCGTCCAGGGCCGAGGAGGAGATGCTGTGTCACAGCGCGCATTCTCCCCGCCGGAGTCCTTCCGCGACACCACGCCTCCCGGGCGCCGGACGCCGGGGCTGCCGGAGACAGGCCGCACCCGTGCTGGAAGCCGTCCTGAGGCAGGCGTCAGCGGCGGGGGTCCAGACGGGGTATCTCGATCGCGGGGCAGCGGTCCATCACCATGGCGAGACCGGCGGCGCGCGTGCGCTCGTACGCCTCCTCGTCGATCACGCCGAGCTGGAACCAGACCGCCTTCGCGCCCACCGCCACCGCCTCGTCGGCGACACCGCCCGCCAGGTCGCTGTTGACGAAGACATCCACCACGTCGACGGGGAAGGGTATGTCCGCCAGAGAGGCGTATCCCTGTTCGCCGTGGACCGGCTCCGCCTTGGGGTGGACGGGCACCACCCTCTTGCCGAAGCGCTTGAGGGCCTCCGCCACCCCGTAGGCCGCGCGGGAGCGGTTGGTGGACAGGCCGACCACCGCCCAGGTGTCGCCCGAGTCCTGGAGGATCCTGCGAACTGTCTCGTCGTCTGCGTACATGCCCTGACAACGGACGGTCCCGCCGGACCATTCCCCACGGGAGGGTGAAAAGTCGGGGCGGCCCGGCGCATAGGGTGGACCGATGCAGGAGCAGTACCGGACAGTCGCCCGCGCGGGCGTGCACGAGACCGAGGTCAGCCGATCGCGCTTCCTCTGCGCACTCGCCCCCGCCGCCACCGAGCAGGAGGCGCAGGAGTTCATCGCGCGCGTCCGCAAGGAGCACCCCACCGCCAACCACAACTGCTTCGCCTACGTCATCGGCGCCGACGCCTCCGTGCAGAAGGCCGGTGACGACGGGGAGCCCGGCGGGACGGCCGGCGTTCCCATGCTGCAGATGCTCCTGCGCCGTGAGGTGCGGTACGCCGTCGCCGTGGTCACCCGCTACTTCGGCGGCGTCAAGCTCGGGGCGGGCGGACTGATCCGGGCGTACGGAGGAGCGGTCGGCGAGGCCCTCGACTCGCTGGGCACGACCACCCGCCGCCGGTTCCGCCTCGCCACCGTCACCGTCGACCACCAGCGGGCGGGCAAGCTGGAGAACGATCTGCGGGCCACCGGAGTGGACGTCCGCGACGTGACCTACGCGGAGGCGGTGACCATCGCGATCGGTGTGCCGGACGCGGACGTCGACGGCTTCAGGGCGTGGCTGGCCGACGCCACGGCAGGCTCCGCGACGCTGGAACTGGGTGGCGAGGCGTACGGGGACGTCCCGGGCGGATGAGGGGTACGGGGCCGCTCGGCATTAGCGTGGTCGGGCCGGCAGCGGGAATCCGCGGCGGGCGGCGTGCGGACCGGACCGGTCCGGGGGCGGAGGAAGTGGACATGCGGGTCGGAGCAGTCGGAGTGATGGCATGAGGATTCTGCACACCTCGGACTGGCATCTGGGGCGGTCCTTCCACCGCGTGTCCATGCTCGACGCCCAGGCCGCGTACCTCGACCACCTCGTCGGGACGGTGCGCGAGCACGCCGTCGACGTGGTCGTCGTGGCGGGCGACGTCTACGACCGGGCCGTGCCGCCGCTCCCGGCGGTCCAGCTGTTCGACGACGCGCTGCACCGGCTCGCCGCCGCCGGCGTACCGACCGTCATGATCTCCGGGAACCACGACTCGGCCCGCAGGCTCGGCGTCGGCGCCGGGCTGATCGCCCGTGCCGGAATCCATCTGCGTACCGACCCCGCCGACTGCGCCACCCCGGTCGTGCTGCACGACACACACGGCGACGTGGCGTTCTACGGCCTCCCCTATCTGGAGCCGGCACTGGTCAGGGACAGCCTGGGCGCCTCGAAGGCGGGGCACGAAGCCGTCCTGACCGCGGCCATGGACCGGGTGCGGGCCGATCTCGCCACCAGGCCGGACGGCACCCGGTCCGTGGTTCTCGCCCACGCGTTCGTGGCCGGCGGCGAACCCAGCGACAGCGAGCGCGACATCACCGTCGGCGGTGTCGCCGCAGTCCCCGCCGGAGTCTTCGACGGCGTCGACTACGTCGCACTCGGCCACCTGCACGGCTGCCAGAGGGTCACGGAACGTGTGCGCTACTCGGGCTCGCCCCTCGCGTACTCCTTCTCCGAGCACACGCACCGCAAGACGATGTGGCTGATCGACCTCGGCCCCGGCGGGGACCTGGACGCCGAACGCGTCGACTGCCCGGCGCCGCGCCCCCTGGCACGGCTCCGCGGACGCCTCGGCACACTGCTCGAGGACCCGGCCTTCGAACGCCACCAGGAGTCCTGGGTGGAGGCCACGCTCACGGACCCGGTGCGGCCGGACGAACCGATGGCCCGCCTGACCGAGCGCTTCCCGTACACCCTCAGCCTGGTCTTCGACCCCGAGCGTTCCCCGCAGGACCCCCTCGCCTCGTACGCCCAGCGGCTGAAGGGACGTGACGACCAGCAGGTGGCGGAGGACTTCGTGGCCCATGTACGCGGCGGAAGCGGACCCAGCGCACAGGAACGGACGGTGCTGCGCGCCGTCTTCGACGACGTACGGGTGGGCGACGGAGTGGACGAGGTGTCCCGTTGAGGCTGCACAAGCTCACCCTGACCGCGTTCGGGCCTTTCGGCGCCACTCAGGAGATCGACTTCGACGCGCTGTCCTCGGCCGGGCTCTTCCTGCTGCACGGCCCCACCGGGGCGGGCAAGACCTCGGTCCTCGACGCTGTCTGCTACGGCCTGTACGGGGCGGTGCCCGGTGCCCGGCAGAGCCCCGGTACCTCACTGCGCAGTGACCACGCCCCGGTGGACCTGCCGACCGAGGTGTGCCTGGAGCTGACCGTCGGAGGGCGCCGCCTGGAGATCACCAGGCGGCCCTCCCAGCCCCGCCCCAAGAAGAGGGGCGGCGGATTCACGACCGAGAAGGCGCAGAGCTGGCTGCGCGAGTACGAACCGGAACGGGGCTGGAAGGCTCTCAGTCGCTCCCACCAGGAGATCGGCG
Organism: Streptomyces sp. QL37; assembly: GCF_002941025.1. NCBI lineage: Bacteria > Bacillati > Actinomycetota > Actinomycetes > Kitasatosporales > Streptomycetaceae > Streptomyces > Streptomyces sp. QL37. The sequence continues at coordinate 7,557,430 of NZ_PTJS01000001.1, forward strand.
AGGAGATCGGCGGCCTCGTCGGGATGAGCCGGGACCAGTTCTGTCAGGTGGTGCTCCTGCCGCAGGGCGACTTCGCGCGGTTCCTGCGCGCCGACGCCGAGGCCCGCGGAAAGCTGCTCGGCCGGCTCTTCGACACCCGCCGCTTCGCCGCCGTCGAGGAACGCCTGGCCGAACTGCGACGCGCGGCCGAAGCCCGGGTCAGGACGGGGGACGAGCAGATCCTCGCCCTGGCCCAGCGCATCGCCCAGGCGGCGGGTCCGGCGGCGGACGAGGTGGCACTGCCGGAAGCGCGGCCGGGCGAGCCAGGTCTCGCCGAAGGCGTACTGCGGTGGGCCGCAGTCGCGCGCGGCGGAGCCGGTGAACGGTCAGACATCGCCCGGTGCCTCCTGGCCGGGGCCGAGGACCGGGCCGCCGCCGCGCGCCACGCACTCGAGGCCGAGCGTGAGCTCTCCCGGCTCCAGCAGCGCTACGAGGAGACCCGACGCCGTGCCGCGGGGCTGGAGGACCGCCGCGCGGAACGCGACCGCTGCCACGAGCAGCTGGCCCGCGCGCGCAAGGCGGACCTGGTCGCGCCGGCGCTCGACCTGCGCGACCAGGCGGAGCGGGCCCACCGCACGGCTGTCGCGGCACGCGAACGGTCCCGCGCGGAGCTGCCTCCCGAACTGGCCGACGCGGGCTTCGAACAACTGGCCGGCGCGGAACGCGGACTGCGTGCGGAGCTGGGCGCGCTCGACGCCGCCCGCCGGGCCGAACGGCGCAGCCGGGAGATCGACTCCGAGCGCTCCGGCCTGGAAAGGCAGTCCCGCTCCGACGACGAACTGATCCAGGAGGCGGCACAGTGGCTGGCCGGCTGGGACGCCACGCACCGGAGCCTCAGGGAACGCGTCGAGACGGCTCAGGAGGCCGCGACCCGCGCGGAACAGCTGGCCGGCCGCCTCGACCCCGCGCGCAGGAGGCTGGAGGCGGCACGCCGCCGTGACGCCCTCGCCGTCCGGGAGGAGACCGCGGCGGCAGCCCTGACCGAGGCCCGCGAGCGTGCCGTGGAGGCGCACGAGACGTGGCTGGCGCTGCGGGAACAGCGGCTGCGGGGCATCGCGGCGGAACTGGCGGGTCAGCTTGTCGACGGCGTGGCCTGTACGGTGTGCGGCTCGGCGGAGCACCCGGAGCCGGCCCGCGCGGAGGCCGGCCACGTGGACCGGGCCACGGAGGAGGCGGCGCTCGCCGCCCACCAGCGGGCGGACCGGGACCGTGCCGAGGCGGAGAACGAGCTCGGGGTGGTGCGCGAACGCCTCGCCGCGGCCCGGGCGGAGGCGGTCGGCCCGGAGGACGGAACCGGGGTCACGGAGCAGGCCGGCCGGTCCGACGCCTCCGTGGCCGGGCTGCGGGCCGCCGTCGACCGCCTGGCCCAGGACCACGCGGACGCGCACCGCCTGGCCGCGGGGACGCACGCGGCCAGGGAAGCACTCGCCGCCGCCGAGCGTGAGCACCTCGGCCGCCTCGACGACCGGCAGCAGGCCGAGCGGCGTGGAGCCGCCCGCACCTCGCAGCGGGAAGCGCTCGACCGTGAACAGTCCGCACTGGAAGCCGAGTTGGTGAAGGCGCGGGGTGCCTGCGACTCCGTGGCCGAACATGCCGCGCTGCTGGAGCGGCGTGCCGGGCTGCTGGCCGGCGCCGCCGAGGCGCTCCGTGCGGAGCAGGCCGCGGCCCAGCGGCTCAAGGAGGCGGACGGCAGGCTCGCCGACGCGGCTTTCAGAGCCGGTTTCGACACTCCGGAGGCAGCCGCCGCGAAGCTGCTGGGCGACGCCGCGCAGCGGGAGTTGCAGCACCGCGTCGACGCCTGGCAGACGGAGGCCGCCACGGTCGCCGACCGGCTGGCCGAGGAGGACGCCCGGGCCGCCGCGGACCGGCCGCCCGCGCAGCCGGACGCTGCCCAGGAGGCGTACGACCGGTCCGCGAAGGTGCTGCGCGACAGCACCGCCGTGCACGCCGCCGCCGAGGAGCGCCGCGCGGAGCTCGGCAGGCTCTCCCGTCGGGCGGAGGAAGAGGTCCGCGCCCTCGGCCCCCTGCGCCGGGAGCACGAGAGGGTGGCCCGCCTCGCGGGCCTGACCGCGGGCACCTCCGCGGACAACGAGCGCAAGATGCGGCTGGAGGCGTACGTACTGGCGGCCCGCCTCGAACAGGTTGCCGCCGCGGCGACGGCCCGCCTCCAGCGGATGTCGGCGGGCCGCTACACGCTCGTCCACTCCGACGAGCGCAGCGGGGGCCGCCGGGCGGGACTCGGACTGCACGTGGTCGACTCCTGGACGGGCCGGGAGCGCGACACGGCCACGCTGTCCGGCGGGGAGACCTTCTTCGCCTCGCTCGCCCTGGCGCTCGGCCTCGCCGACGTGGTGACGGACGAGGCGGGCGGAGTCCGTCTGGACACGCTCTTCATCGACGAGGGCTTCGGCAGCCTGGACGACCAGACGCTGGACGAGGTTCTCGACGTCCTGGACTCGCTGCGCGAACGCGACCGCAGTGTCGGCATCGTCAGCCATGTGGCCGACCTGCGCCGTCGCATTCCCGCCCAGCTCGAGGTGGTGAAGGAGCGGCACGGCTCCGCGGTGGTCCACCGGGCGGCCGGCACGCTCAGCGGCTGATCGCCCGATGGGGGAGGGGAGAGGAGTACACGATGCTGGTGGTCACGGAGCCGAGGGCGCCGATCCGCCCCGTCACCTCCTCCAGGTGACGCATCGATCTCGCGGTCACCTTCAGTACGAAGCAGTCGTCCCCGGTCACATGGTGCGCCTCCACGATCTCCGGTGTCGTGTCCGTCAGATCGTGGAACGGCTTGTAGTTGCCGTTCGGATAGCGCAGCCGTACGAGGGCGAGGATCGGCAGGCCCAGCCGCTCGGGGTCCACCACCGCCGCGTACCCGCTGATGACCCCCGCCTCCTCGAGGCGGCGTACGCGCTCCGTCACGGCACTCGGGGACATCGCCACCGCGCGGGCCAGTTCGGCGAAGGTCGCGCGTCCGTCGCGTTGCAGGACGTCGAGGATGTGCCAGTCGGTGGCATCCGGGGAATACTCGGTCATGGGGTAAGGCAACAGGGGAATGCCCCGCGGATCAAGCGATGTGCCGGGGATCACCGCTTCCGGCGGCGGTGGACCGGCCGTAGGTTTCTGGGCATGACCTCAGAAACACTCACCACCGGCAACCCCGTCCTCCGGACACCGCCCGCCTCCCCGGCGGCCGCTGCCGCGTACTTCGGCGCCTCGCTCGCGTTCCACGCGGACGTGTCCGACGTCGCCGCCGCCCTGGAGGCCGACGGCGACCCCGGATTCGTCGTCCTGGACTCCCGGTCCACCGCGTCCTGGGACCAGGGGCACGTCCCCGGCGCCGTGCACCTGCCGACCGCCGTCGTCGCGGAGCGGGCCGCCCGTCTCCTCGACCCGGCCGTCCCCGTGGTCACGTACTGCTGGGGGCCGGGCTGCAACGGCGCCACCCGGGCCGCCCTTGCCCTCGCCGAACTCGGTTACCAGGTCAAGGAGATGCTCGGTGGATTCGAGTACTGGGTGCGCGAGGGCTTCGCCTTCGAGACCTGGGAGGGGCCGGAGCGTCGCACCGCCGACCCCCTCACCGCGCCTGTCGGGGCCGACGACTGCGGGTGCTGAAGCGGGGCTCGGCCCCGGCCGCCGTCAGGCCACGGTGAGGGCTTCGAACAGGCCGTCACCGTCGTCCCCGGCGGGCAGGCCGCTGACCTGACCGTCACCGACCTCGACCACCCGCCACTCCCCGTCCTCCCGCAGCGCCATGTCGGTGGTCACCCACCGGCAGCCGAGAGAGCGCACGGCCTCGCCGACGGCGTCCAGGGCGGGCGCGGGGAGCAGGCCCGGCGTGTCCGGATGAGCCGTCACCCGCACCGCCTCGCCATCCACCCACCACACCCGTGCCTCCCCGCCCGGCACGAACGGTTCGTACGCGCGCAGGACCACGCCGCCGGCCAGGAACTCCCCCTGCAACTCGACGAACCGCCCGACGACGCGGGCGAGCCGCTCCTCGTCCCCCAGTCCCGGGACGAAGCACGCCTCATCCCATTCGTGCTTGCGGGACTTCACGAAGTCCTTGACGATTCCCGGGCCTGAACCGAGACCTCGGGCGAGGCCCGACCACACGGAGGGCTCCGGCAACGCCTCTCCGGCGGCCAGGGCGCGCCAGACGCTGCGCGGGGTGAGACCGGCGAACACCTCGTACCAGCCGGGGAGTTCATGGGCGGTGCGGTAGGACGAGGCATCGGTGAGCAGCGGGCAGCCACGAGCGGCGAGCGCGTGCTCCAGCTCCGCGTAGCGGGCGGGCGGAATCATCCAGCCCCGGTACCAGTACGGCCCCGAGTCCTGCGGCACCCGGCCTACGGCGCCCTCCGGATCCCCGGCGAGCAGCGCGTCGTGGTCGACCAGGACGGTCCGCGCACCGGCGCGCCGTGCCGCGGCCGCCTCCCCGGCGAACGCCGCATCGGGGTGCCGCGGCCGGAGAGGGTCGTGGCAGAACAGGAAGCCGGGCGCGGGCATGCGCAGATCGTCCTTCGGGTCGTCGGCGGGGGACGGACGGCGTGCCGGGGCCGGTGGCGCACACCGGCCCCCGCACAGCCGGGATCAGAGCCTGGACAACTCTTCCACGAGGTCGTCCAGGCCGAGCGAGCCCTGGGAGAGGGCCGCCATGTGCCAGGCCTTGAGGTCGAACGCGTCGCCGTGTGCCTTCCGGGCGTTCTCCCGGCCGAGCAGCCAGGCGCGTTCGCCCAGCTTGTAGCCGATGGCCTGCCCGGGCATCGAGAGGTAGCGGGTCAACTCGCTCTCCACGAAGTCGGCCGGCCGGCCGCTGTGGCTGCCGAAGAACTCCTCGGCCAGGGCCGGCGTCCACCGCTCACCCGGATGGAACGGGGAGTCAGCGGGGATCTCCAGCTCCAGATGCATGCCGATGTCGACGATCACCCGGCAGGCACGCATCATCTGCGCGTCCAGATAGCCGAGACGGCGCTCGGCGTCGGGCAGGAAGCCCAGTTCGTCCATGAGCCGCTCGGCGTACAGCGCCCAGCCCTCGGCGTTGGCGCTGACCTGGCCGACCGACGCCTGGTAGCGGGAGAGGCTGTCCGCGACATGGGTCCACTGGGCGATCTGCAGGTGGTGGCCAGGAACACCCTCGTGGTACCAGGTGGACACCAGGTCGTACACGGGGAAACGGGTCTCGCCCATGGTGGGGAGCCAGGTGCGGCCCGGGCGCGAGAAGTCCTCCGACGGCCCGGTGTAGTACGGAGCCGCCGCGCCGCCCGCGGGAGCGATCCGGGACTCCACCTTCCGGACGCGCTCGGCGAGTTCGAAGTGCGTGCCGTCCAGCGCCTCGATGGCCTCGTCCATCAGGCTCTGCAGCCAGACCCGGACCTCGTCCACACCCTCGATGTGCTTGCCGTGCACGTCGAGATGGGCGAGTGCTTCCCAGGGGCCCGCGCCCGGGAGGATCTTGTCCGCCTCGGTCCTCATCTCGGCCAGCAGCCGGTGGTATTCGGACCAGCCGTAGGCGTACGCCTCGTCGAGATCCAGGTCCGTGCCGTTGAACTGGCGGGCCCAGCGGGCGTACCGCTCCCGGCCCACCGTGTCGGGGGCGCCCTCGATCGCGGGGGCGTAGACGTCCCTCATCCAGTCCCGCAGGGCGACCAGCGCCGCGGCGGCCTGCCCGGCCGCCTCGTCCAGCTCCGGGCGCAGTGACGCGGGTCCCCCGGCCACGAAGTCCTGGAAGAACCCGGGGCCGCCGTCCTCCCCGGCCCAGGTGCCCAGCTGGCCGATGAACGTCGCGGTCGGACGGGGGCCGCCGTACAGCTTGCGCTCCAGACCGAGGGCGAGCGAGGCGCGATACCCCTCCAGAGCCGCCGGTACCGCCCGCAGCCGGTCCACGACCGCCGCCCAGTCCTCGTCCGTCGCCGTCGGCGTCGCCGAGAAGACGTCGCGCAGGCTGTGCGCGGGGGAGTGGATGTTGGAGACGGCGCGCAGCCCCTCCTCGGCCTCGTGGACGGCGAGTTCGGCCGTCAGGCGCTCCCGCAGCAGGCGCGCGCACCGCCTCTCCTCGTCGGTGTCCGCGCCCGGCACCTGCTCGGCGGCGTCGAGTTCCCTGAGAGTGCTGCGGATGAGTCCGGCCATGGCAGCCTGGCCGGCGGGCGAGAAATCGGGCAGCCGGCGGGAGCTTTCCGCGACACCGAGATAGGTACCTGTGATCGGGTCGAGTTCGATGTACGCGTCGACGTAGGCGTCGGCGACCTGGCGCGGCAGTGCGCTGCTCGATGTGTCTGACATGTGGGACATCCTCGTACGGAGAGGGCCTCCACGTCACGGGGAAGCGGACTTCGGGATCACACGCCCGCCGTGGGCGGCATCAGCGGGCCGCACTCCCACTGCTGGAAGATCAGCCGGGTCTCCACACGCGCCACCTCGCGGCGTGAGGTGAACTCGTCCAGCACCAGGCGCTGAAGGTCCGTCGGGTCGGCGACGGCCACATGCACCAGGTAGTCGTCGGGTCCGGTGAGGTGGAAGAACGCCCTGGACTCGGGCAACGCCCTGATCCGTTCGACGAAGGGGCCGATGAGCTCCCTGCGGTGCGGCCGGACCTGAACCAGCAGGAGCGCCTCCAGTCCCCGGCCGAGCCGCGCCGGATCGAGGCGCAGCCGGTGTCCGAGGATCACACCGGACCGGCGCAGCCGTGCCACACGGTCCAGACACGTGGACGGGGCCACTCCGACTTCCGCGGCGAGCTCCCGGTACGTCGTCCGCGCATCGTTCTGGAGCAGACGCAGAATGTGCAGATCAACCGGATCAAGAACGACGGATTCAGCCATCGGGCGAACGTAGCACGGCTTCTCGATGCCTCGGCCCGGTCGCTGTTCAGGCTGGTGACATGGACACCGAAGCCTCCTCGCTGACATCCCAGCCCTCCTTCCGGTCCAGGGCGCTCGCCACCGAAGCCGTGCACGCCGGACGCGACGACCTCGCCTCTCTCGGCCTGCACGCCGCGCCGATCGACCTCTCCACCACCTATCCCTCGTACGACTCCCGGGGTGAGGCCGCGCGCATCGACGCCTTCGCCGCCACCGGGGCCAGGCCCGACGGCCCGCCCGTGTACGCCCGGCTCGACAACCCGACGACGGGCCGCTTCGAGACGGCACTGGCCCGGTTGGAAGGAGCGGGAAGCGCCGTCGCGTTCGCCAGTGGAATGGCAGCGCTCACCGCAGTCCTGCTGGCCCGCGCGAGCCTGGGGCTGCGGCACGTGGTCGCGGTGCGTCCGCTCTACGGCTGCAGTGACCACCTTCTGAACGCGGGACTGCTGGGCACCGAGGTGACCTGGACGGATCCGGCGGGCATCGCCGACGCGATCCGCCCGGACACCGGTCTCGTGATGGTCGAGACGCCTGCCAATCCGACGCTGGCCGAGATCGACGTCAGGGCCGTGGCGCACTCCTGCGGCTCCGTTCCGCTCCTCGTCGACAACACCTTCGCCACGCCCGTGCTGCAGCGGCCCCTCGAACAGGGGGCCCGGATCGTGCTGCACAGCGCCACCAAATACCTGGGCGGTCACGGCGATGTGATGGGCGGAGTCGTCGCCTGTGACGAGGAGCTCGCCGCGACTCTGCGGCAGGTTCGCTTCGCCACCGGCGGTGTGCTGCATCCGATGGCCGGATATCTGCTGTTGCGCGGGCTGTCCACCCTGCCGGTACGGATCCGGGCCGCCTCGGCCTCCGCCGCCGAACTGACCCGCAGGCTCTCGGCCGACCCCCGGGTCGTCCGAGTGCACTACCCGGAGGTGGGCGGCGCGATGGTGTCCTTCGAGGTGTTCGGAGATCCGCACAGGGTCATCGCGGGAGTCCGGCTGATCACGCCCGCCGTGAGCCTCGGCAGCGTGGACACCCTCATCCAGCATCCGGCCTCCATCAGCCACCGCGTCGTGGGTGAGGGAGACCGGAGGGCCGCCGGCGTCGGTGACCGTCTGCTGCGTATGTCGGTCGGTCTTGAGGACGTCGAGGACCTCTGGGCGGATCTGTGCCAGGCGCTCAGTGACGGAAGCGCTGTTCCGCCTGCGGCACGAACCGCTGTGCAGGAGCCGCGGCCAGCCGCGCGGTGACGACCAGGGTGCCTTCCTCGATCTGGTAGTCGAGAGGCAGCGAGAGCGCCCGCATGGCGGCCACCATCCCCGTGTTGTGGGCCTGCGTCACCGCGTAGACGCTCTCGCAGCCCGCCTCGACGGCCAGGGCCACCAGCCGGCCGAGGAGCTCGGAACCGATGCCGCGGCGCTGCCAGTCGTCCTCCACGAGGAGGGCGACCTCGGTCTCGTCCCCGTCCCAGAGCAGATGGCCGAGTGCCACCAGCCGGCCGGAGGCCGTCTGCACGGCGAGGGTGCGGCCGAAACGGGGGCTGAGCAGGTGGTCCAGATACCGGTCGGCGTCCCGGACCGGGCCGTGGTAACGCAGGCCGAGGGTCTGCTCGGAGCAGCGGCCGTGCATGGCGAGGGCCGCGTCGAGGTCAGCGCGGTCAGCGCGGCGCACGGTGATCTCGTTGCCCTCCGGCAGCGTGAGGACGTCCTCACTGCGCGGCACGCGCGGGCCGAGCCGCGCGTCGAGCTCGACCAGTGCCCGGGCGCGGGCGAACTCCGTCGGAGTGAAGGGGAGATAGGGACGCTCCACGGTGATGACACCGCCCGACGGATCGCGCAGCCTCATCACGGTGTCCTCCAGGACCCCTTCCACCGGTGCGCTCTCCCCGGTGGGGCGGCCGGTGACGGACAGCGCGGGCAGCGAGTGGATGGTGCACCTGCCCAGGAGCTGGCGCAGGGCCAGCGGGAGTTCGGCCGCGTCCAGCGCGGTGCGGGTGGCGAGGCCGAGGACCCGGGTGGGCGTGTCCACCAGGTCGTGGGCGTCCGCGCGCTCGATCCAGGTGGCGGACCCGCCGGCGGCGGAGATCTCCCGCGTGAGCCGCTGGGCCGGCAGCGCGGCGGGCGCGCGCAGCAGGAACTCGTCGACGGTGCCCTCGGCCAGCGGGTGGGTCTGAAGGGTCAGGATGTCGATCCGGTGACGGGCCAGGGCGATGCAGAGGGCGGCCAGGGCGCCCGGCGTGTCCCGCACGGTCGTCCGCATGCGCCAGAGCACCGTTTCGGCGGACTCCTCGGTCTCCTCGGCCCTTTCGGCGTCGGCGTCGGCGTGGAGAAGCTCCGGACCGGCGCCGGTGCCGGTATCGGCGTCCGGGGGTGGTGCGTGGCTGTGCCGCCGCGCCCACCAGGTGTGGAAGGCGGCCGTGGCCACCAGAGCCACGGCCGACGCGATGAGCAGATAGGGCCCGTCGGGCTGGTGCCCGATCAGGTTGGCGATCGCGTCGGCCACGGCTACGGCGGTGAAGAGCGCGGCCAGCTCGATCAGGTCCCGCCGCCAGTGGTGCGGACGGCGGGCACTCTTCGCGGATGTCACATCAGTCATGCCTTCACTGTGACCGAACGGTGTTGCCTGATCACGAACGCATTGTGACTGATGGGTTACGTGTGGATCTGGTCGCCTTCAGCACCTTTTCATGTCCTCGTCCCAGCGACCCCGACGAGCCTGTCCGGCACCCGCCGGCTCCAGCCCGACGAGCTCACTGCCCGGTGCGCCCCGGCTGCAGCACCTTGCTGAACAGGACCGTGCCGCCCTGCGCCCGGAGCCGCACGGTCAGCTCCCCGCTCCCACCGTCGATGTCGACCTCTCCGAAGAACTGCGGCTGCTCCATGGGGGAGACGTTCTGCCGGTCGGGCGCCCGGACGAAGACCCGCTCCGGGCCGAACGTGCCGTCCAGCGCGTTGGCGGGGAAGCTGCCCGCGGCCAGCGGGCCCGAGACGAACTCCCAGAACGGTGCGAAGTCCTTGAACGCCGCCCGCTCGGGAGAGTAGTGCTGCGCGGAGGTGTAGTGCACGTCGGCCGTCAGCCAGACGGTCCCGGTGATTCGCCGGTGCTTGATGAAGCGCAGCAGCTCGGCGATCTGCAGTTCGCGCCCCAGCGGTGCGCCCGGGTCTCCCTGGGCGACCGCCTCGAAGTCAGTGGCTCCGTCCGGGACCACCAGCCCCAGCGGCATGTCGGCGGCGATCACCTTCCACACCGCACGGGACCGCGACAGCTCGCGCTCGAGCCAGCGCAGCTGCTCCCCGCCGAGGATGCCCTGGGCGTCGTCGGGCTGCCTGCCGGGGGAGTTGGCGTTTCGGAAGGACCGCATGTCCAGCACGAACAGATCGAGCAGCGGGCCGTGCCGCACGACGCGGTGCATGCGCCGCTCGGCCGGCGATCCCTGGAGCGTCGTCACCGGGAAGTACTCCCGGAACGCCCGCATCGAGCGCGTCGCGAGCAGGTCCACGTTCTTCTCCGTGTAGCGGACGTCGTCGAGGATCTGCCCCGGGTACCAGTTGTTCCGCACCTCGTGGTCGTCCCACTGGACGACGGAGGGGACCTGCGCGTTGAACGCCCGCACGTTGTCGTCGAGCAGGTTGTACCGGAAGTTCCCGCGGTACTCGTCCAGGGTCTCCGCGACCTTCGACTTCTCCGGGGTCGTGATGTTGCGCCAGATCCGCCCGTCGGGCAGCGTCACGCTGGGCTCGATCACTCCGTCGGCATAGATGTTGTCGCCGCTGCAGAGGAAGAAGTCCGGGTCCAGGCGGCGCATCTCGTCGTACACCCGGTAGCCGCCGATGTCGGGGTTGATGCCCCAGCCCTGCCCCGCGATGTCGCCGGACCACAGGAAACGCACCCCGTCACGCCGGCGGGCAGGTGCCGTGCGGAAGGTTCCGTACACCGGCCTGCCCGTGCGACGCGGGTCGTGCGGGTCCGCCAGCGTGACGCGGTAGTGCACCTGCTCACCGGCCGGCAGCCCGTACAGCGGGGTCGTGCCGGTGAAGTCCGTACGGGCGTCGACCAGCGGGCCGTGCCATGTGCGGGCGCGCCGGAAGGACTCGGTCGCGGAGGTCTCCACCACCATCTGCGCGGGGCGGTCCGAACGGACCCACACCAGGGCGGACGAGGCCGTGACATCACCGACCTGCACGCCCCAGGAAGCGCTCGGCCTGCCCGACAGCGCGAAGGCGGGAGCCGTGGTGACCGCGGCGGGCACGGCGACCGCCGCCGAGGCCAGGAGGGAGCCACGCAGCACGGTGCGGCGGCCGGGGGCCGGGACGGGCGGACGGTTCGACATCGATGCGCCTCCATGGGCGAGAGAGCTGCAGGGACAGCGGGGGCGTACAGGCTGATTGCAGACCCATGCCTAGTACCCGGCGGCGGCGGGCACGCCAACCGCAGATGAACAACCGGTCGGTCCGGCCGTCCACCCCTACGTCTCGACCACCGGGGCCCGGGGCGCGGGGACCCGGGATGCCTGACCGTGCCGGACCGCCTCGGCCAGGAGCCGGACCCCGTGCTGGACGACGGAGGGCGCCAGATGCGCGTAGCCGAGTACCAGACGGACCGTGCTGTCCCGCGCTCCGCCCGCCGTGCAGTCGCTCAGGGGACGCAGCGCGATACCGGCGGCCGTCGCCCGCCGCAGGAACTCGTCCTGCGGACCGTATCGTTCCGGCAGCCGGGCGATGATGTGCAGACCCGCGGAGATCCCGCTGACCTCCGTCCCGGGGAAGTGCCCGGCCAGGGCTCCCGTCAGGGCGTCGCGGCGCTCCCGGTAGGCGCGCTGGCATCGGCGCAGCTGACGGTCGTAACCGCCGCCGGCGATGAAGTCCGCCAGTACCGCCTGATCGACCGACGGGTTCCCCAGGTCCATCGTGCGCTTGCGGGCGACGATGGCGTCGGTCATCGACGCGGGGGCGATGAGCCAGCCGAGGCGCAGCCCGGGAGCCAGGGACTTGCTGACCGAGCCGGTGTACACGACATGTTCCGGGTCCAGACCCTGCAAGGCCCCGACCGGCGCCCGGTCGTAGCGGAAGTCACCGTCGTAGTCGTCCTCCATGATCACGCCCGAGGTGCGCCGGGCCCAGTCGAGCAGTTCGCCGCGTCGGCCGGAGGAGTACGCGATGCCGGTGGGGAACTGGTGCGCCGGGGTCGTGACCACGGCGCGCACGCCGGAGCGCAGCAGCGGTTCCACCGCCAGCCCTTCGCCGTCGAGCGGCAGCGGAAGGGTCTTCAGACCGGTGGAGGCGAACAACGAGGCGTGCTCGGGGCTGCCGGGATCCTCGACGCCGACCTCTGCCTCTCCACGCTCGCGCAGGACGAACCCCAGCAGGGTCGTCGCCTGGGCCACCCCCGAACACACCACCAGCCGCTCCGGATCGGCCACCACGCCCCGGCGCCTGGTGAGCAGGGACGCCAGCGCGACGCGCAGCTCCGGCAGGCCGCGCGGATCCGGGTAGCCGAGGGAACTGTGCGGCAGCCGGTCCAGGACCGTGCGATGAGCCGCGGCCCAGGCACTCCGCGGGAAGAGCGCGAGGTCCGGGGTGCCCGGACGGAAGTCCACCTCCGGGCCCGGCGCGCGCGGTGACAGATCCCGCTCCCCCCGCGCGGCGGGCCGCACCGCTCCGCTCACCCAGGTGCCCGCGCCCCGGCCGGCACGCAGGTAACTCTCCGCCGTCAGCTGCTCGTACGCCTCGGTCACCAGGCCACGCGACACCCCGAGATCGGCGGCGAGCTCACGGCTCGCGGGCAACCGGGTACCGGCCGGCAGACGGCCCGAACGCACGGCATCGCGCAGGGCCGACTGCAGCGCGCGTCCTCGTCGGCGTGCGGGGGCGGATGCGGCGGGGAGCAGCAGCTCCCAGGCGGCGGAAGCGCCTCCGTCCCCTTCGGACGCGGCCGGACCGGGCGGTGAATTGGTCCCCGAAGATGTCATGGAAGTGGACCTTAAACGGGACCGCCACGGAATCTAGCGTCGCCCTCATGAACGCAACTCCCTTGCGCGGAGCCCTTCTCGCGGCCCTCGCCTGCACCCTCGTAGGCGCCTCCTTCACGGCGAACAGCGTCCTCGGCGACTACCCGTACGCGGGCGGCCAGGCGGTGCGGTACGGCCTGGCCGCCCTGCTGCTCCTGCCGTTCCTGCGCTCCGGCGGCGGCCCCAGGCCCGCCGCGGTGCTGAGGACGCTCACCCGGAGGCAGTGGGGACGTCTGGGGGCTCTCGCCGCCATCGGGATGGTCGGCTTCAACCTCGCCGTCCTGGCCGCGGAGCGTACGGCCGAACCGGCCGTACCCGGAGTGCTCGTCGGGTGCGCGCCCATCGTCGTCGGTGTCCTCGTGCCCGCCCTGGAAGGACGCCGCCCCACCCGGGCGGTCCTGTGCGCGGCGGGTCTTGTGGCCGTCGGCGCGTTCACCGTCCAGGGATGGGGCCGGACCGACCTGGCAGGTCTCCTCTACTCGGTGGGCGCACTCGGCGGTGAGGTCGGCTTCGCGCTACTGGCCGTGCCGGTGCTGCGTCCCCTCGGACCGGGACTGCTGTCGGCGGTCGTGTGCGCCGTGGCGGCCGTGGAATCCGCGCTGCTCGGTGTCCTGCTCGACGGAGGAGGCTTTCTCGCGGTGCCCACCGTGGGGGAGGCCCTGGCGTTGCTCTGGCAGGCGGCAGTGGTCACCGTCATCGGCTTCGTGTGCTGGTACAGCGGCATGCGGCGCATCGGGGCCGAGCGGGCCACGCTGTTCTCCGGGCTGATCCCCGTGTCCGCCGCGCTGACCGCACCGCTGGTCGGCACGGGGACGTACGGCGTGGGCCAGGGCGCGGGCAGTCTCCTGGTGGGGCTGGGGGTGGCGCTGGGCTCAGGCGTTCTGGGACGAGGCGGCGCCGGCGCGTCGGCGGCTCGTGTCGAGGATGACCCGCGCGACGGCGGCAGGGTCGTCGTTCATCGGGACATGGCCGCAGTCCGGGAGGCGGACGAGCCGCGCGCCCGGTATCACGTGCTTGGCCCTGACGCCCTGCCGGCGCAGAAGCAGACGGTCCTTGTCGCCCCAGGCGATGCTGACGGGGATGTCCGGTACGTCGTCGGTGAACGCGACGGTCAGACCGGCCTCCAGAGTTTGCCGGAAGGCGGTGGCCTCGCGCAGGGCGACGGTCTCCGCCACGACCGCGCCCGGTGAACGACGTCCGGGACGGGCGTAGATGGTGCTGGTCAGCGCGGCCCTGCCGGGTGAGCTCTGCGAAAGCCGCTCGATCAGCGGCATCGGCATCGAGAGGGCCGCTCCGCGCATCGCCCGCAGCACGCCGAAGGCGTAGCGGCGCTCACTCCGTGTCCAGAAACCCGCGGGGGACAGCGCCGTCACCGAACGAGCGAGCTTCTCGCGGCCCAACTCCAGCGCCAGCAGGCCTCCCAGTGAGTTGCCGGCCACATGCGGCCGTTGGACGCCGAGTGCGTCGATGAATGAGCCGAGCACCGGCACCATGGTCCGCAGGTCATGGCGGAGCCCCTGCGGCAGCGCCGGAGAGGCGCCGAACCCTGGCAGGTCCACCGCTATGACATCCCGTTCGGCCGCCAGGACGCGCACGACCGGATCCCACGCCTGACGGTGATGACCGATGCCGTGCAGCAGCACCAACGGCTCCCCCGAACCGGTCCGTTCGTACGACACGTCGACCGTACGCCGGCCTGCGGGGGAGCCCACTGTGAACGAGATCGTGGCGGCCATGCTGCTCCTCGGTACGAGCCTGACGGGTAGGGACGGAGGAAATGAGACGCCTCGTCAACAATGATTACCGCCGGGTAGCTCGCAGTTCAAGGGGCGAGCGCGATTCCCGCTGGACACCCTCAGGCGCGTGGGCTGGGATGGGAAAGTGACTGCCGACACCGTGACCGATGTCTTCGAAGAACACCGGCCCTTCCTCACCGGGGTCGCCTACCGCATGCTCGGCCGCGTCGCCGACGCCGAGGACGTGGTGCAGGAGGCGTGGCTGCGCTGGTCGTCGGCCGAGCGTGACGAGGTGCGGGAGCCGCGGGCCTTTCTCGTGCGGATCACCACGCGTCTGGCCATCGACCGGCTGCGACACCTGCGGTCACGGCGCGAGGCGTACGTGGGGCCGTGGCTGCCCGAACCCGTGGTCACCGAATTCGGTCCGGCCGTCCCGGATTCCGCCGAGCGCGCGGTGCTCGCCGACTCCGTGTCCCTCGCCGTGCTGGTCGTCCTGGAAACCCTGTCCCCGCTGGAGCGGGCCGTCTTCGTCCTGCGCGAGGCCTTCGGCTTCCCGTACGCGGAGATCGGCGCCGCCCTCGACCGGTCCGAGGCGGCCGTACGACAGCTGGCCGGCCGCGCCAAGCGGCATGTGGAGGAGCGCAAGCCGAGGTACGACGTGGACCCGGCCGTGCGGCGCGATCTCACCGAGCGCTTCCTCGCCGCCGCTTCGGGCGGGGACCTGGAGCAACTGCTCGCCCTGCTGGCTCCCGACGTGCGCCTCGTCAGTGACAGCGGAGGCAAGGCGAAGGCGCCGCGGCGGATCATCGAGACGGCCGACAAGGTCGGCCGCTTCCTCATCGCCGTGGGCCAGGACTGGCCGGCCGCGACGGAGGTCCGCATCCTGGAACTCAACGGCGCCCCCGCCCTGGTGCTCAGCGTGCAGGGAGAGGTGGACACGGTGTTCCAGGCCGAGGTCGGCGACGGAGTCATCAGGTGTGTCTACATCATCCGCAACCCGGACAAACTCGGCGCGGTGCACGCGGGTTAGCGGCCCGGGGGAAGTCGGGGCCGTCGCGCGCCCTGCCCGGCCCCACGGCCTTCACCGACGGTGTCGGCCGTGGGGCTTCGTGTTGCCTGCGCCCGTCTTCACGCGAACGTCCCGTGAACGCTCTGCGGCGGTGGATCGTTTCGCTGCGTCACGGGGCGAGGATTGGTCTTGACCAAGGTGGTTCGCCGTCCTAAGGTCTGAACGATAAGGCAGGAACCTTTAATAAATAACGTCGCGGAATACAGGCCACCGGGCGGATGCGGAGGACAGGGTGGGGACCACGCAGCTGGAATCGGTGCAGGAGCCGAAGTACTGGCACCTCAAGACCGTGCTCAGTGAGGCACTCGACTCGGACTTCGCGGTGGGAGAGGTACTGCCCAACGAGCGGGACCTCGCGGCGCGCTTCGGCGTCGCCAGAGCCACCCTCCGCCAGGCGCTGGAGCAGCTCGAACTCGAAGGCAGGCTGCAGCGGCGCCGTGGCGTGGGGACGACCGTCGCCCCGCCCCGGGTCGGAGTGGCCGTCGCCACCGCACAGCAGGGCTGGGCCGGCGGCGACACGGACGAGGCGTGGCAGCCCATCGAGTGCGTCACGGACACCGCTCCTGCCTCGGTAGCCGCGCTGCTCGACACGGACGCCGGGGAACCTGTGCATGTGGTGCGCCGCATCCGGGTGGCTCAAGGGCAGGCAGTGGCGGCCGAACTCCTTTATGTGCCGACGTCGTCCGTGCCCGAGCTGTCAGCCATCGAAGCGCCGTCAGGGCCTGTCCGGGCCCGCAAGGTCCTGCGGGAACTGCACCGCCTCGACCTCGACGGCCAGGACCGCTCGGTCGAACTCGGTTCGGCCCGCGCGGACGACGCGAGGGAGCTCGACCGGCTCCCCGGCGCCCCGGTTCTCGTGGTCACCACCCGGCATTTCGCCGCCGCGGGCACGGCAGCGGTCTCTGTGGCCACGTACAGGGCCGACACCTGCCGGCTGACCTTCGGGGACTCCGGCGCGCTGGAGATCACCCACGACGAGCAGGAGCGCAAGGCCTCCTGACGTATCAGGGGGTCCTTCCGACGCTTTCGGGAGGCCTGCTTCCCGGGGCGGGTGTCCACCCGGACTTCCTGGCCCGGAGCCGCGGCCAGATCCTCTTCGCACGGCCCGTCGCTGTCAGCGGCGGGCCGTCACCGTCCCTTCCACGGCGAAGAGCTGTTCCTCCACGTGGTCCAGGGCCAGCCGCAGCGCGCCGGTGGCGACAGCCGCCTCCCCGAGGAGGGAGAGTGTCACCCGGGGCGGCCGCAGACAGTAGCGGGCGAGCTCGTCGCGGAGCGGGTCGAGAACCCCGTCCAGGCCGGCGGCCCAACCGCCGATGACCACGAGCTCCGGATCGAGCGCCAGCACCAGGGCCGCGACATCGTGCACCAGACGCTGGATGAACCGTGCGACCGCGGCCTGGGCCCCGGCGTCGCCGTGCTTGGCCTTGGCGAAGACCGCGGCGACGGCGTGCTCGTCCAGAGGGTCCAGGGGGGTGTCCGTCGTGGAGAGCAGGTGTTCCGGTGTGACATCACGGCCGAGGAGGTGCAGCGCACCGATCTCTCCGGCCGCACCACCGAACCCGCGGTGCAGCCGCCCTCCGATCAGCGACCCGGCGCCGGGGCTCAAGCCCGCCAGGACGAAGACGATGTCGTCCGACTCGACCGCCGCGCCCTTCCAGTGTTCGGCCACCGCGGCCGCGTTGGCGTCGTTCTCCACCAGGACGGGGCACCGGAAGGAACGCCGGAGCCTTTCGCCGAGCGCGAGGCCGGTCCAGTCCGGCAGGGCGGTGCCCAGCCGGACGGTGCCGTCGGCCTCCACGATGCCGGGACTGCCCACTCCGACCGCGCGCAAGCTGCTGCGCTGCACCCCGGTGCGACGCAGCACATCGGCGATCATGCCTCTGACCTGGTCGAGCCTGTCATCCGCGCACGCGGTCTCGGAGACGTCCCGTGAGCCCGCGCCGACGATCCGGCCGTCCAGCCCGGACAGCAGGGCGGAGACCCGGTGAGGGCCTATCTCGATGCCCAGGAGGTACCCGGCCTCGGCACGGAATCTGAACCGCCTGGCCGGCCGGCCCTGGCGCCTGGTTCCGCTCCCGTCGGGCAGCGCCTCCACCACCAGGCCCGCCGCGAAAAGCCCTTCGACGACACCTTCGACGGTGGGACGTGACAGACCTGTGATGCGGGTCAGGTCCGTGAGCGTGGGCGAATCCGCCCCTCGCAGGGCATGCAGCACCACAGCGGAATTGATCCTCCGCAGCAGAGACGGGTCCCCACCGGTCAGCCTGCCCACCGTGTGTCCTCCCAGGTCGTGCCCATGTCTGCCGGATCGTACTCGCTGACCCCGCCCTCGGCGACCAGCACCCGGAGAGAGACAACCGGAACCGGTCCCGGCCCCGGCGCGATCTCGGTCGGAGCGGAGCTGTGCGGGTCAGCGAGGAGCTACGAAGCCTGACTCGTAGGCCGCGATCACTGCCTGTGTGCGGTCCCTGGCACCCAACTTCGCGAGCACGGCGCTGACATGTGACTTGACGGTCTCCACCCCCACGACGAGCTCGGTGGCGATCTCCGCGTTGGACCGGCCCCGTGCCATCAGGCGGAGCACCACCGCTTCGCGGTCCGTGAGCGACGCCCGGACCATCGCGTCCCGCGCTTCGCGCGTGCCGTATTCAGCGGCGAGCTGCCGGACCGCGGCGGGGAACAGCAGCGACTGGCCTTCTGCCACCAGCCTCACCGCGTGGACGATCTCCGCGGGGCGGGCCCGCTTGAGCAGAAACCCGTCCGCCCCTGCCCGCAGCGCCTCGTAGACGTACTCGTCGTTCTCGAACGTGGTCACCACCAGGATCTTCGGCGGATCGGCGACGGTGCGCAGCACCAGCCGGGTCGCCTCGATGCCGTCCATCAGGGGCATGCGCACATCCATGGCCACGACGTCGGGCCGGAGGCTGCTGACGAGCGGGATCACGGCCGCACCGTCGGCGGCCTCACCGACCACCTCGATGTCGTCCTGCGCTTCCAGGACCGCGCGGAGTCCCGCGCGCACCAGAGGTTCGTCGTCGACGAGAAGTACGGTGACCGGCATCCGGTCAGCGTATGCGGTCCAGCGGAAGGCTCGCGTGCACGATCCACTCCCCTTCATGGGGGCCGGTTCTGGCCTGGCCGCCCAGCAGGGCGGCCCGCTCCCGGATACCCCGAAGCCCGCTGCCGCCGCCCGGGGCGCGCCTCGATGCCGCGAACGGGTTGGCCACCTCGAGCTCCAGCCTCTCCTTCGCCACGGCGATCCTCACCCGTACGGGAACGGCGCCGGCGTGACGCAGCACGTTGGTGAGCGACTCCTGCAGAATGCGGTAGCCCTCGCGGGACACCGGGCCGGGGACCTGATCCAGCGGCCCGGTCATCTCCACGTCCATCTTCACACCGGAGCCGCGGGCCGAATCCAGCAGCCGGTCGGCTTCGACCAGGGTCGGGCGAGCCCCGGAAGGAGGGTCCGATTCTCTCAACACGCGCAGGACACGCTCCAGATCGTCCAGTGCCTGGCGCCCCGTCTCCTCGATGGCGGCGAGTGCCCGCGCGGTGAACTCAGGATTGCCCGCCGTCCTGGCAGCCCCCGCCTGCACGACCGCGACCGTCAGCGCGTGTCCGATCGAGTCATGAAGCTCGCGAGCCATGCGGTTACGCTCGAGGAGTTGCTCCGTGCGTTCCTCCAGAGCGGTCAGCTGCTCCGTCGGTGAGGGCCCCAGCAGGCCGCGGGCGGCCCCGGTGGCCACCTCACCGCACAGGACGACCAGCCCGAGAAGTGCAAGGACCGGCAGGGGTGCCAGCAGAGCGCACCACCAGCCAGGCTCGGCATCGCCGGCCAGCCACGCATCGCTCGGACGCGTTCCGAACGCGCCGCGCACGAGATCGACCGCCGTCGCCGACAGCCACACCGTCGCGAAGCACACGACTGCCCCCAGGACCAGGCGCACCTCCAGCCAGGCAACGGTGCGCCAGCGGGCAGCCCAGGTCAGGGCGGGCGCGGCGGCGATCGTGGCGTCCGGGCGGCCCCGCTGATCGGGCGTGAGGAGTAACTGTGCCTGGATCCCCTCGGCCAGACGCATCGCCGGAAGCAGTCCGACGGGAATCGCGAAGAGGATGGGCAGCCACGGCTTGCTCGGGGAGATGAACAACCACACGCTGCCCACCGCGGCCGGAATGAGCAGGTGCAGCCAGCGACTGTATGTGGCCGGTCTGGCCAGCATGGAGAAGAAGCGGCGCATGCTGCCATCGTGCCAGGGCCGGCCGGGGGGCCGGCTCCCCCGGGAGAGGGAGACGGTCCACTCGGGCGGGGGAGGCCACAGGCCGGTACCGGCGACCAGGCTGAGGTCATGACCAGCATCGACGTGCATGAACTCACCAAGGACTACGGACCCACCCGTGCCGTGGACCACCTCACGTTCAGCGTGCGACCTGGCCTGGTGACGGGCTTCCTCGGGCCGAACGGCGCGGGCAAGTCCACCACCATGCGCCTGGTCCTCGGTCTGGACCGGGCGACCGGCGGTTCCGCCACGATCGGTGGCAAGCCGTACGCGTCTCTGGGCAACCCGCTGCGATGTGTCGGCGCACTGCTCGACGCGCACGCCGCCCATGGCTCCCGTACCGCACGCAACCATCTGCTCGCGCTCGCCACCAGCAACGCCATATCGAAGAGCAGAGTTGAGGAGGTGCTCGTCGCGGCAGGCCTCGGCCCGGTGGCCGAGCGGCGGATCAAGACGTTCTCGCTCGGAATGCGGCAGAGGCTCGGTATCGCCGCGGCTCTTCTCGGTGATCCGGAGGTGGTGATGCTGGACGAGCCGTCGAACGGACTGGACCCGGAAGGCATCGTCTGGGTCCGCGAGCTGGTGCGCAGGCTGGCCGACGAGGGGCGTGCGGTTCTGGTCTCCAGCCACCTGATGAACGAGACCTCTTCGTTCGCCGACCACTTGATCGTCCTCGGCAAGGGGAGGCTCCTGGTGGACATGCCGATGCAGGAGTTCCTTGCTTCCCGAAGCCGGCCCGGCGTCCGGTTCCGTACGACGGAACCCGCACGGCTGCACGACGCACTGACCCGCAGGGGGCTCGAACCTGCGCAGGACGACTACGGCCGCTGGACAGTCGTCGGGGCCACGGCAGAAGAGATCGGTGTCCTGGCCGCTTCCGAAGGCGTCCCGCTTCTCGAACTCATCGATGAGCAGGCCACGCTGGAAGAGGCCTACTTCGATCTCACCACGACCGAGGCGGAATTCGCCGCCACCACGACCCCCGCCGACGGCAAGGAGATCTGATATTCATGGCCATGTCAACGACCGCGGTGCTGCGCTCCGAGTGGATCAAGATCAAATCGGTGCGATCCATTTCCGGTTCACTGATAGCGGTCTTCGTCGCCACCCTCTTCGTCACCGTGCTCGTTTCCTCCACCGTCGGGCAGGCAGAAGCGGACAACCCGGGTGACGACCTTCTCTTCTCCGCCTTCTACGCGCTGAACTTCGGCCAGATCGCGGCCATCAGCTTCGGCACGACCGCCCTGTCGGCCGAGTTCCTGAACGGCGCCCTACGGACATCGCTCACGGCGGTCCCCAGCCGCAGCCGCCTCTACATAGCGAAGATGGCGATGGTCGGTGGACTCGCCCTGGTCGTCGGGCTGATCGCCAGCTTCACCGCTTTTCTGGTGGGGCAGCTGTTCATGGGCGACCACAGGATCGGTCTGGGGGAACCGGGCGCCCTGCGCGCCGCGTTCGGTGGTGGCGTGTATCTCGCCCTGATGGCGCTGTTCGCGGCCGGGTTGACAGCGGTGCTGCGTAGCGCGGTTGCCGTGCTCAGTCTGCTCATCCCCTTCATCCTGGTCGTCTCCTTCGTGGTCGGCGACATAGCGGGAGGCGTCGCCCAGTACCTCCCGGACCGAGCAGGGCAGTTGGTGCTCCGCGGACAACATGAGGGGAGCCTCGGACCATGGACGGGGCTGGCCGTCACAGCGGGGTGGGCGGCGGTCGCGCTGGTCACCGGCTGGTGGGCCCTCCGGGAGCGGGACGCCTGAGGGCGCGGCGCCGGAATGGGCACGGCCCGCAACCACGACCCGCGTGGCGGGTTTCCGGCATCGCCGCATCGCCGCATCGCCGCATCGCCGCATCGCCGCATCGCCGCATCGCACCGGGCTCCCGGAATCGCCGAGTGCCGGGCCCACAGCGCCTCGGGAGTGGGAGGGAGAGTATCCGGCCGGGGCCATGTGTCAGTGCAAGGAGGTTTACTGACGGTATGACCACCGCACACCACCTCCTCCTCATAGACGGGATGCGCACCAAGGACTTCCCTCCGGAGCGTGTTGCGTCAGGCACGGGAGTCAGCGGACCCGGCTACCACACGGCGGTCCTCTTCGGTGAGGACGGCCACGACGGGAGAGATGGGGCAGACCGGCTGGAACACCGAGCGCAATGTCTCGCGGAACACGATGCGCTGCTCACGCTGCTCACCCTGCGCTGGGGCGAGCCGCAGCACATCAGTCTCTGGAGCGCACAGGAACGGACGATGAGAGGGGAGGTGATGGCCGAACCATGGGCTGAGGCCGTCGCCAGCTGCGACCATCTCCAGCTGTGGAATACGGAAGGCCGCTGGATTGCCGTGGTGCTTTACCTCGAGGAAGGCGGGCCGGGCTGCGAGTTGGGTGTCCTTGTCACCGCGATCGACCCACCCTGAGCGGCAAGGGGTTACGGCCCTGGGGCCCCGAGCTGCGCGGCGGTCCCGCAGCGGCTCATGACGGAGTCGGGACCGGAGTGGCCGAGCCGGAGGCGTCCCGGTCGACCGCGGCCAGCAGTCGGGCGTACTCCTCCGCCATGGTGCTCACGGTCCAGTGTGCGTTCAGGCCACTCGGGTTGGGCAGCGCCCAGACACGCGCACCGCCGATGGTCCGCTCCTGAGGGCCGATCCGCGCACGGCGGTCGCCGAAGGCCGAGCGATAGGCGGTCACCCCCACCACGGCCAGCCACAGCGGGGCCAGAGCTTCCACCTTGGCCGACAGCGCTTCTCCGCCCGCGCGGAATTCTTCCGGCTCCAGCTCGTCCGCCCGTGCCGTTGCTCTCGCCACCACATTGGTGATGCCCAGGCCGTAGTCCAGAAGCTGATCCTGCTCCGAGGGTTTCAGCTGCCTCGATGTGAAGCCCGACAGGTGCAGCACCGGCCAGAACCGATTGCCGGGATGAGCGAAATGGTGCCCCGTAGCGGCGGTCATCAGGCTCGGATTGATTCCGCAGAACAGCACACGCAGGCCGCCCGCGACCACGTCGGGTACGACGCGGTCGCGGGCGGCCTGTAGCTCATCGGGTGTCATACGGCTGTGGAGCCGGCCGTCAGAGAATGGAGCCGGGGGCGTACGCCGCGGCCTCCGGGTGCTGCTTGGCGATCTCCTCGATCCTGGACACCAGAACGGCGACCTGATCGCCCGCCGCGCCGGTGAACGAGAGCTTGTCCGCCATGAGGGCATCGAGCTCACCGCGGTCGAGCGGGATGCGCTCGTCGGCGGCCAGCTTGTCCAGCAGCTCGTTGCGCTCCGCTCCCTGCTCCCGCATGGCGAGCGCCGAGGCGACCGCGTGCTCCTTGATGGCCTCGTGCGCGACCTCGCGGCCGACCCCTGCCCGCACCGAGCCCATCAGGACCTTGGTCGTGGCGAGGAAGGGCAGGTAGCGGTCCAGCTCACGTGCGACGACAGCGGGGAACGCGCCGAACTCGTCGAGCACGGTGAGGAAGGTCTCCAGCAGACCGTCGAACGCGAAGAAGGCGTCCGGCAGCGCGACCCGGCGGACCACGGAACAGGACACGTCGCCCTCGTTCCACTGGTCGCCCGCCAGCTCGCCCGTCATCGACGCGTAACCGCGCAGGATCACCATCAGCCCGTTGACCCGCTCGCAGGAGCGCGTGTTCATCTTGTGCGGCATCGCCGACGAGCCGACCTGGCCCGGCTTGAAGCCCTCCGTCACCAGCTCGTGTCCGGCCATCAGCCGGATGGTCTTGGCGACCGACGACGGCGCGGCGGCCAGCTGCACCAGCGCGGTGACCACGTCGTAGTCGAGGGAACGGGGGTAGACCTGGCCCACAGAGGTGAAGGCGTGCGCGAAGCCGAGGTGGCCGGCGACGCGCTGCTCCAGGTCCGCGAGCTTGCTCGCGTCTCCGCCGAGCAGGTCCAGCATGTCCTGCGCCGTGCCGACGGGGCCCTTGATGCCGCGCAGCGGGTACCGGCCCAGCAGATCTTCCAGACGCCCGTAGGCCACCAGCAGCTCGTCCGCGGCGGTGGCGAAGCGCTTGCCGAGCGTGGTCGCCTGCGCGGCGACGTTGTGCGAGCGCCCCGCGATGACCAGCTCGCTGTACTCCGCCGCCAGCTTGCCCAGCCGCGCCAGAACCGCCACCGTGCGGTCGCGCATCAGCTCCAGCGAGAGCCGGATCTGCAGCTGCTCGACGTTCTCGGTGAG
The DNA here is from genome assembly GCF_002941025.1 of Streptomyces sp. QL37. Taxonomy (NCBI): domain Bacteria; kingdom Bacillati; phylum Actinomycetota; class Actinomycetes; order Kitasatosporales; family Streptomycetaceae; genus Streptomyces; species Streptomyces sp. QL37. The sequence continues at coordinate 7,581,585 of NZ_PTJS01000001.1, forward strand.
GTCCCGGGAGGTCATGCCCTTGTGGACCTGCTCATGGCCGGCGAGAGCGTTGAACTCCTCGATCCGCGCCTTCACGTCGTGCCGGGTGACCTTCTCGCGCTCGGCGATCGAGGCGAGGTCGACCTGGTCGATCACCCGCTCGTAGTCGGCCGGCGCCGCGTCGGGTACCTCGATCCCGAGGTCCTTCTGAGCGCGCAGCACCGCCAGCCACAGCTGACGTTCCAGCTTCACCTTCTGCTCGGGGGACCAGAGGACGGCCAGCTCCGTAGAGGCATAGCGGCCGGCCAGGACATTGGGGATGCGAGGCTTCGCAGACACAGCAGTCACGTGTCCGGATTCTACTGGCGGTTTCTGCAGGTCCGCGCCGCGGGCCGGTATGTGGCTTCCTACGAGACCGGGGCGGGTCTCCGGTCGGCGGGCTTCAGGGCTTCGCGGCCACGAAGCCCCACTGGTCCACGGGCTCACCCGCCGGAGGCTCCTCGGGGCGCCACAGGCTGATCGACCCGAATCCGGGTTCGACGAGATCGAGCCCGTCCGCGAAGGAACGCACTACCTCCTTGGGGCGCGAGATGTACGGCATGGCACCACCGCTGGCGTACTCGTCGGAAGCCGCCCGGGTCTCCTCCGTCTCGATGGTGTCGCACAGCATCAGGAAGCTTCCGGTGGGGACCGCGTCGAGGTAGCCGCGCAGAAGGGCGGCAGCCTCACCCGGGTCGGCGATGTGTCCCAAGGTGGAGAGCACCATCAGCGCCACCGGCTGCTGAAGGTCGAGGGTCCGGGCGGCCTCCCGAAGCACCGCGCCCGTGTCCCTGAGATCCGCGTGCACGTAGTTCGTGGCGCCCTCGGGGCTGCTTGTCAGCAGTGCGCGCGCGTGGGCCAGCACGATCGGGTCGTGGTCCACGTACACCACGCGCGCCGCCGGGGCGACAGCCTGCGCGACCTCGTGCGTCGCGTTCGCGGTCGGCAGGCCGGTGCCGAGATCGAGGAACTGCCGGATCCCCGCCTCCTCGGCCAGATGGCGCACCGCCCGGGCCTGGAAGCGGCGGGAAGCCCGGGCGATGTCGATGATCTGCGGATACAGCTCTTCCATCGTCGCGCCGAGCCGACGGTCCACCTCGTAGTTGTCCTTGCCACCCAGCCAGTAGTTCCAGACCCGTGCGGAGTGAGGCGTGCCGGTGTCGGTCCCGTCCACCGGGTCCTGGATCTCCGGTACGCCGCTCATGGGCACCCCCGCTCCGTCGCCCAGGGTGTTCCTGCGCGTTGTACGCCCAGGTGTTCCTGTGCGTTGAACGCCCATGCTGCCCCACCTGCCACACGTGCAACAGGAGCAACTGCGCCAACCCGTCAGCCGTCCAGCCACGCCTGGTCGACGCGAACCGGTCAGCCGTCCAGCCGACGCCAGCCGGTCACCGGTCCCGGGCTCGCCGTGTCCGCGGGAGTGATCCAGTAGGCCTTCCCCAGCTCCGAGTCGAACTGCGCGCCTGCCCGGCCGTCGCCGGACGAGCGCCCCGTGAGGCGCCGCCCGATCCAGGGCATCAGATGGTGGCGGGCGAACCGTACGTCGTCGATCCGCCGCTGCGCCCACCGGGCGGGGGCGGACACCGGCATCGGGGTCTGCCAGTCGCTCTCCGCCGGCAGCCCCAGCGTCTGCCAGACCGCCTCCGCGACCCTGCGGTGCCCTTCGGCCGTGAGGTGGAGCCTGTCCACGTCCCACATCCGCGGATCTCCCAGCGACGCCGCGCCGTACAGGTCGGTCACCACCGCGCCATGGCGCTCGGCCAAGTCGCCGACCAGGGAGAACAGCTCCTCCATACGCGGACGGAAACGTTCCATCACCGGACCGTTCCGGCCCGGGCTGCGCATCAGCACCAGGGTCTTGCACGCCGGCGCGAGTCGCTCGACCGCCTCCTCCAGCCTGCCCCGGACCATGCCCATGTCGCACTTCGGCCGCAGGGTGTCGTTGAGCCCGCCGACGAGCGTGATCACATCCGGCTGCAGCGCGGCGGCGACAGCGACCTGCTCGTCCACGATCTGCCCGATGAGCTTTCCCCGTACGGCGAGGTTGGCATACCGGAATCCGGGTGCGCGTACAGCGAGACGAGCGGCGAGGACGTCGGCCCAGCCGCGGTAGGAACCGTCGGGCAGCAGATCCGACATGCCCTCGGTGAACGAGTCACCGACCGCGACAAAACTGGTGTAGGAGGCATTCAATTCCATGGCGCTGCCGATCGTACCGCGACCGCCCCCCTCACCAGGGGCCCGCGGGAGCACGGAGGAGGGGCGGGACCGCAGTCCCGCCCCTCCCCGTGCCGTCACCCGACGCCGACGCGGACGTCAGCGGGGCTGCGGCCTGCCCACCAGCTCACGCAGCACGTCCTCCATCGTGATCATGCCGGCCAGCCGCCCGTCCTCGTCGAGTACGGCCGCCAGATGCGTGCGACTCCGCCGCAGCGCTGTCAGCACGTCGTCCAGAGGCGTCGCCGCACGCACCCGGGCGATCGGCCGCAGGGCCGTCACCGGGAAGGGCACATCGCGCGGCATGGCGTCCAGGGCGTCCTTCACATGGAGGTACCCGATGATGCGCTGCTCGCTGTCCATCACCGGGAAGCGCGAGAACCCGGACTCGTGCGAGAGGCGCTCCAGCTCCTCCGGGGTCGTGCCGACCCTGGTGTAGAGCACCCGGTCGACCGGGAGGAGCACGTCCTGGACCGGGCGGCGGCCCAGTTCCAGCGCGTGGCGCAGACGGTCCGCCGAGCGGTCGTCGACGAGCCCGGAGTCCTCGGCGTCCTTGACGAGGCGCGCCAGTTCGTCGTCCGAGAAGGTCGCGGAGACCTCGTCCTTGGTCTCCACCCGCAACAGCTTGAGCAGCGTGTTCGCGAAGGCGTTGATCGCGAAGATCACCGGCTTCAGCGCCCTCGCGAGCGTGACCAGCGGCGGTCCGAGCAGCAGCGCCGTTCGGGCCGGCTCGGCCAGCGCGATGTTCTTCGGCACCATCTCGCCGAGCAGCATGTGCAGATACGTCGCCACGGTCAGGGCGATGACGAACGAGATCGGATGCACCAGCCCGTGCGGCACCCCCACCCCGTCGAAGACCGGCTCCAGCAGATGGGCGATGGCGGGCTCGGCGACGATGCCCAGCACCAGGGTGCAGAGCGTGATGCCCAGCTGTGCCGCCGCCAGGAGCGCCGACACGTGCTCGAGCCCCCAGATGACACTGCGGGCCCGCCGGTTACCGGCTTCGGCCTCGGGCTCGATCTGACTGCGGCGTACGGAGATCAGCGCGAACTCCGCGCCGACGAAGAAGGCGTTGACGACCAGGGTCAGCAGGCCGATGAAGAGCTGGACGGCGATCATCGTTCGTCCTCCGCCGGCTCGTCGCTGCCGGGCAGCGGGGCGTGCAGCAGCGCACGTGCGGCGCGATGCCCCGAAGCGTCCACCACGTCGATGCGCCACCCGGTGAGCTCGACGGTGTCGCCGACCACCGGGATGCGGCCGACCTCCGTGGCGATCAGACCGGCCAGTGTCTCGTACGGCCCGTCCGGTACCCGCAGCCCGATGGTGCGGAGCTGGTCCGTGCGGGCGGCTCCGTCCGCGGACCACAGGGTGCGTCCGTCCGCGTCCTCGCCCGCGGCCGCCAGGTCGGGGGTCTCGTGCGGGTCGTGCTCGTCCCGCACCTCGCCGACCACTTCCTCCACGATGTCCTCCAGCGTCACGACTCCCGCCGTGCCGCCGTACTCGTCGATGACGACGGCCATGGCCAGCTTTCCGGAGAGCCGGTCCAGCAGGCGGTCCACGGTGAGCGTCTCCGGCACGAGCAGTGGTTCACGCAGCATGTCCGACACCCGTTTGCGGGGCCGCTGGTCCGCGGGAATGGCCAGTACGTCCTTGATGTGGGCGACGCCGACGACGGTGTCCAGGCTGCCCCGGTAGACGGGGAACCGGGACAGGCCGGTCGCCCGGGTGGCGTTCGCGACGTCCTCGGCGGTCGCCTGGACCTCGAGGGCGGTGACCTGGACGCGGGGGGTCATCACGTTCTCCGCGGTCAGTTCGGACAGGTTGAGGGTGCGTACGAAGAGTTCGGCGGTGTCCGCCTCGAGCGCGCCCTCCTTCGCGGAGTGGCGCGCCAGGGCCACCAGCTCCTGGGGGCTGCGAGCCGATGCCAGTTCCTCGGCCGGTTCGAGGCCGAAACGCCGCACGATCCGGTTGGCGGTGTTGTTGAGGTGGCTGATGAAGGGCCGGAAGACCGCGGTGAACGCACGCTGCGGCGCTGCGACCGTCCGGGCGACCGCCAGGGGGGAGGAGATCGCCCAGTTCTTCGGGACGAGCTCGCCGACCACCATCAGGACCACGGTGGACAGCGCCGTACCGATCACGAGTGCCAGCGAGGAGGACACACCGGGTGACAGTCCGGTCGCTTCCACCGGCCCTCGGATCAGCTTCGAGATGGACGGCTCGGAGAGCATGCCGACGATCAGGTTGGTGACGGTGATGCCGAGCTGTGCGCCGGAGAGCTGGTAGGTGAGGCTGCGTACGGCCTTGAGTGCTCCCGCCGCACCTCGGTCCCCTCGCTCGACGGACCGTTCGAGATCGCCGCGCTCCACGGTGGTCAGGGAGAACTCCGCCGCCACGAACGCTCCACAGGCGAGGGAGAGCAGCAGCGCCACGAGGAGCAGGAGCACTTCGGTCATCGGTTCACCTCCGTCCCATGATCGGGCAGGGGCAGAAGGTTCGCGCGATGTCGGCGGTGTCTACTACTGGGGGGCTCGCCCATGGGCGGACGCTCACACCTTTCGAAAGGGTCGGACGGTCGAGGATCCATAGTAAAGGATCGGCAAAATACCCTGTACGGGCGGACGGTGCGTGGCTGGACAGGGGCTTTCGGTGGTTTCGGGGGTGGTCACAGGGACTTGATCCAGCGCCGCCAGTGGTCCTCGCGATGGTAGCCAGCCGCGCCCCACGCGTGATGCGCCCGCTCGTTGGATTCCAGGACCATGGCGTCCACCCGGCGGCCGCCGAGGGCGAGGAACCGTTGTTCCGCGGCTTCCAGCAGCGCGGTCGCGACGCCCTGCCGACGGCAGGTGGGGTGCACGGCGAGCCGGTACGCGGAGCATCGCCACCCGTCGAAGCCGGCTATGACGGTGCCGGCGATCCGGCCGTCGCGTTCCGCGAGGAGCAGGGCCTCGGGGTCCCGCGTGATCAGGCGGGCGACCCCGTCGTGGTCGTCGGTGATGCTGGTGCCCTCCGCGGCCTCGCGCCAGAACCGCAGCACGGAGTCGATGTCTGACAGGGTGGCGCGACGGATGTCGAGATCGGTCATGGCCAGAGCCAATCAGAGCGCTCGGGGGCGGGGCCAGCGGTTTCGTCCCCGAGCGCCGTCGGGTGCGTGGTCCCGCCCTCGCTCCTCTTGCGAGTGCTAGCGCACGCGCGCTAGCGTGATGGCGTGCCCAAGACGCAGCTGAACGTTCGAGTGGACGAGGCCACCGCCGAGGCGGCGCGACAGCGCGCCCTTCAGCGGGGGATGAGCGTGAACCGCTACATAGAGGAGCTCGTCAAACAGGATGCGGGCGAGGTGGGACACACCTTCGTCGAGGCCGCGGCCGACTTCATGAAGCAGTACGAGTCGGTGTTCGCCGAGGAGTTCGGCCCGGAGCGCGAAGGCACCCGTTGAACCTGCAGATCGACCTTTCCTGGCTGCTCATGGTCGCCGAGCACAAGACGCCCGGTGATCCGCAGGTCGTCGACTGGGGTGCGCTCGTCGCCGCCGTCAGCCGGCACGAGGCGGAGATCTTCGGCAGCCCCGTCTACAGCGACCCGCACTCCCGGGCGGCCGCCCTGCTCCAGCTGCTCCTGCACGTGCCCGCGCTCGAGCACTCCAACGCCATGTTCGCCTCCGCCGTCGCCTACGGCTATCTCGTCGCCTCGGGGCTGAAGGTCATCACCTCTCCTGAGCAGGTGCGCGACCTCGCGCGGCTGGTGAAGGAGGGCAAGGCGGACATCCGGACCATCGCCGAAGAGCTCCGCCGGTGGAGCCTGTGACCGGGGTTCCTCAGCCCGCCTCCGCCGGGCGGTCCACCACGGCCGACCGGCGGGCCACGCCGAGCACACACGGCGAGCTCGGCAGTTGTACGCCCTTGTCCGGGATGCGGAACCTGCGGCACATCCCCAGCTCGAAGCCTGCCTCCTCGATGGCCGCCACCGTGTCCCGTGCCGTGTGACAGCCCCCGAAGAGCAACGGCCACAGGGTGCGGTCCGCCGCCCGCTGCACGGTCGCCAGCGCCCCGCCCGGGGCCAGCGTGTGCTCGAAGAAGCGCAGCTCACCGCCCGGCCTCAGCACCCGTTTGAGCTCCGCCAGCGCCCGGGGCAGGTCCCGCACGGTGCACAGGACCAGTGAGGCCACCGCCGCGTCGAACGCCTCGCTCTTGACCGGCAGCGCCTCGGCCGTGCCGGGCACGACATCGACCGGCACCTCCGCGCGCAGCGCCGCACCGGCCGCCAACTGCCGCAGGCTGCGCTCGGGCTCGATCGCGACGACTTCGGACACGGCCCCCGGGTAGTGCGCGAAGTTGAGACCGTTGCCCGCGCCGATCTCGATGACACGGCCGGAAAGACCAGCGAGGAGCTCGTCGCGACGGTCCGCCAGACCCCCTTTGAGGTCGGCCGCCACGCTCATCCGGGCGTAGAAGCGTGCGAAGACCGGGTGGTGCACCGCGTCCCGGGGGACAGGTGTGCTGCGCCGACGCATGATCGGGCCTCCTCGGAGGGCACGTGGATACGGCTCTCCTCGGATTCTCCCCCGTACGGGCCCGCTCAGCCGCTCATACGGCGCCCGCCGAGTTCCGGTGCCAGCCAACCCGCCGCCCGTGCCCGGAAGTCGGCCGGTTCCAGGGCCCCGGCACCGGCCGGTACCGCACCGAGCAGCGGGGCGCCCGCGGCGACCGGGAGGTCGTCGATGTTGCACCGCGAGGCCAGGTCCGGATCGGCCGGCATGCTCCCCACCACCACTCCGGAACACAGGAGTCCTCGCGCCCGCAGCGCCTCCGTCGTCAGGGCGGTGGCGTTGAGGGTGCCCAGACCCGCCTGGGCCACCACCAGCACGGGCGCCGCCATCAGCCGCGCCGCGTCCGCGAGCGTGGCTCCCTGCTCGTCGTAGCGGACGAGAAGCCCGCCCGCTCCCTCGACCAGCACCAGATCGTGCTCCGTCGCCAGCTTCTGGGCCGCCTCGGCGATCTCGTGCGGGCGTACGGGGGTGAGGCCTGCCCGGCGTGCGGCAGTCTCCGGTGCCAACGGCTCGGGGAAACGGGCCAGTTCGACCGCCGTCACGTGGGCGCCGGCCAGCCGTGCCACCTCGGCGGCGTCCCCCGGCTCGCCCGGTGCGAGACCCGTCTGTGCGGGCTTGAGGACCGCGACCCGGCGGTCCCGGTGGGCGGCCGCCACCGCAGCCGTCACGATCGTCTTGCCGATCTCGGTGCCCGTACCGGTCACCACGAGGATCGTCATCTCAGCCCTCCCTCGCCGCCGCGCACACGGCCCGGCAGATCCTTGCCACATCGTCGTCGCCGGTCACGTAGGGCGGCATCGTGTACACGAGATCGCGGAACGGGCGCAGCCAGACGCCCTCGCGCACAGCGGCCCGTGTGGCGGCCTCCATGTCCACCTCGTGATCGAGCTGCACGACCCCGATCGCACCCAGCACCCGGACATCCCGGACGCCCGGTGCGCCGGCGGCCTCCGCCAGTCCCTGGCGCAGCCCCGTGCCGATGCGCTTCACCTCCAGCTCCCAGTCCTGGCCCAGCAGGAGATCGACGGAGGCGCAGGCCACCGCCGAGGCGAGCGGATTGCCCATGAACGTCGGCCCGTGCGCGAGCACCGGCACGTCCCCGCTCGAGATGCCCTCCGCCACCCGTGAGGTGCACAGCGTCGCCGCGAGCGTCAGATAGCCCCCGGTCAGCGCCTTGCCGACGCACATGACATCCGGTGAGACCCCGGCGTGCCCCGCTGCGAACAACTGCCCGGTACGGCCGAAGCCCGTCGCGATCTCGTCGAACACCAGCAGCACGTCATTCGCGTCGCACGCCTCGCGAAGCACCCGCAGATACGCGGGGGAGTGGAAGCGCATCCCGCCCGCCCCCTGCACCACGGGCTCCACGATCACCGCCGCCGTCTCGTCGGCGTGCGCTGCCACCAGGTCGCGCAGATGCCTCACGTAGGTCTCGTCGGGCTCGGCGTCGAAGCCGTCAGGCGGGGCGTCCGCGAAGATCTGCCGGGGGAGGGACCCCGACCACAGCTCGTGCATCCCGCCCTCGGGGTCGCACACCGACATCGGCTGCCACGTGTCGCCGTGATAGCCGCCACGCCAGGTCAGCAGCCGGTTCTTGGCGGGCCGCCCCGCCGAACGCCAGTACTGCAGGCACATCTTCACCGCGACCTCGACGGAGACCGAACCCGAATCGGCGAGGAAGACGTGCTGCAGCGGCTCCGGAGTGATCTCCACCAGCCGGGTCGCCAGCCGGACGGCGGGCTCGTGCGTGAGCCCGCCGAACATCACATGACTCATCCGGTCCAGCTGGCCGCGGGCGGCCTCGTTGAGCACCGGATGGTTGTAGCCGTGGACCGCGGACCACCAGGACGACATGCCGTCCACCAACTCGTGCTGACCGTGGGAGGGTTCGGCGAGGCGGAGACGCACCCCGGACGCGGACTCCACGACCAGCGGCTCCTGCCGGCCCGGCATGGGACCGTAGGGATGCCAGACGTGTGCCCGGTCCAGGGCGCGGAGTTCTGCGGGGCGGAGCGGATCAGGCATTGGGCGCGAGGTCCGTCCCGGTTCCACGACGGCGGACCGTCACGAGATCCGTACGCGCCGCCAGGACCTCGGACGTCTCCGGAGCGGCCTCGGGGGTGTCGCCGCACGGAGCGCAGCCGCCCTCGTGCGAACCGCAGCCGCTGCCCGCCGGGGCGCGGTGCTCGGGAAGCGTCGTGGTGTCGGCCCCCTCCACCTCGAAACCGGCGTCCGCGATCATGTCGAGGTCGGACTGGCCCGACTGGCCCTCGGTGGTCAGGTAGTCACCCAGGAAGATCGAGTTGACCAGGTTCAGGGCCAGCGGCTGCATCGAACGCAGATGGACCTCACGGCCGCCCGCGAGCCGCACCTCGACGTCGGGGCAGACGAACCGGACCATCGCCAGGATGCGCAGGCACCGCTGGGGGGTGAGGTGCCACTCCTTGGCGAGCGGGGTGCCCTCGATCGGGATCAGGAAGTTCACCGGCACCGAGTCGGGATCCAGGTCACGCAGCGAGAACACGACGTCCACCAGATCGGCGTCGCTCTCACCCATCCCCGCGATCAGCCCCGAGCACGCCGAGAGGCCGGCGGCCTGTGCCTGCTGCACGGTGTCCACCCGGTCGGCGTACGTGTGGGTGGTCGTGATCTGCCCGTACGTCCCCTCCGAGGTGTTGAGGTTGTGGTTGTACGCGTCGGCGCCCGCGGACCGCAGCCGGTCGGCCTGGCCCTGCGAGAGCAGGCCCAGGCACGCGCACACCTCGACGTCCTCGTGCTGCTCCTTGATCGCCTCGATGGTCTGCGACACCCGGTCGACGTCCCGGTCCGTCGGCCCCCGGCCGCTCGCCACCAGACAGACACGCTTCGCGCCGCCGGCCACCCCGGCGGCGGCGGCCTTCGTGGCCTCGTCCGGCTTCAGCCAGGTGTACTTCAGGATCCCGGCCTCGGAACCGAGCCGCTGCGAACAGTACGAGCAGTCCTCGGGGCAGAGCCCGGACTTCAGGTTCACCAGATAGTTGAGCTTCACGCGCCGCCCGAACCACTGACGGCGTACCTTCCCGGCCGCGGCCACCACGTCGAGCAGTTCGTCGTCGGACGTCGCCAGCACGGCGAGCGCTTCGTCACGGGTCGGCAGTTCGCGCCGCAGCCCCTTGTCCACCAGCGTATTCAGCAGGTCCATGGCCTTGATCCTGACGTACGGCACCGTCATCGGCCAAGGAGGAACCGGACAGTAGAGCCGGTCGATGCTGTGTGTATTGCCACACCCTGGCCTGTTGCGCACCCGGTTAGGGTCTGTGAGCTGCCTACAAAAGGGACCCGCCCATGTCCTACGCCCCGTTCGACTGGATCGACGACGAGGCCCGGCGCCGTGCCGACGCCGGACTCGTCCGGACGCTGCGCCCCCGGCCCGCCGATACGGAACTTCTGGACCTCGCGAGCAACGACTACCTGGGTCTGAGCCGGCACCCCGAGGTCACCTCGGCCGCCGCCGAGGCGGCACGGACCTGGGGAGGGGGTGCCACCGGCTCACGGCTCGTCACCGGAACCACCGCGCTGCACGCCGAACTCGAACGCGAACTCGCCGACTTCTGCGGATTCGAGGACGCCCTGGTGTTCTCGTCCGGCTACGCGGCCAACCTCGCCGCCCTCACCGCGCTCACCGGGCACGACTCGCTGATCGTGTCCGACGCCGGCAACCACGCCTCGATCGTGGACGGGTGCCGGCTCGCCCGTGCCGCCACCGCCGTCGTGCCGCACTCGGATCCGGAGGCTGTGCGAAAGGCGCTCCTCGACCACGACGGACGGGCTCTGGCGGTGACCGACTCCGTCTTCTCGGTGGACGGGGACGCCGCCCCGCTGGCAGCACTCGCCGGTGTCTGCCGCGACGCCGGCGCGGCCCTCCTCGTGGACGACGCGCACGGACTGGGGGTTCTGGGCGAGGGCGGTCGCGGCGGGCTCGCGGCAGCCGGACTGGCGGGTGGCGAGGGGGTCGTCGCCACCCTCACCCTCTCGAAATCGCTCGGCAGCCAGGGCGGAGCGGTTCTCGGTCCCGCCCGGGTCATCCGCCATCTGGTCAACACTGCACGCACGTTCATCTTCGACACCGGACTCGCACCGGCGGCCGTCGGCGCCGCCCTGGGCGCCCTGCGCCTGCTGCGCCGCGAACCGGGACGAGCGGCCAGAGCCGGCGCGGTGTCCGCCGAACTGTACGGCCGGCTGACGGAGGCCGGACTGACCGCGGTGCGCCCCGACGCAGCCGTCGTGTCGGTCCGAGCGCCCTCGGCGGAGTCCGCGGTGCGGTGGGCGGCCGACTGCCGCACGGCGGGTCTCGCGGTGGGATGCTTCCGGCCGCCGTCGGTGCCGGACGGGATCTCCCGGCTGAGGCTGACAGCCCGCGCGGATCTGACGCAAAATCAGATCGCGACCGCCGTGGGCACGCTCCTCGCCACCGCGCCGGAGCCCCTCAGCTGACCGGTCGGCCGTCCAGCCCGGCGACGAAGGACATCCACGCAGTCGCGGAGAATCGAAGCGGCGGTATGGCCGTGTCCTTGGAGTCCCGTACGGCGAGCTCGTCGTCGCCGTACGGCGCGGTCTCCACGCAGTTGTTCATTCCGGTACTGCGGCTGCTGCGCCGCCAGGTGGGTGCGGGCTGTGCGAGACGGTCGGACATCGTGGCCCCCTCGGGCAGTCTGAAGGTTCCGCCTGATCACCGCGGCCTACTGCGGCGATGAGGTCCAGCGAACGCTCGGGCGACAGCGCGTGAGCCTGCATCGTGCGGAAGGCCGAGCTGTACGCCTCAAGGTCTTCTTTCCGCTCCAGGTAGAGACTACTCGTCAAGTGGTCAAGAACGACCACGTCTAGATCAGAAGTGGTCGGAAATGAAAAAATAACGAAAGGGCCCGTGAGGCCGATATAACTCCCGGCCCCGAACGGCAGTAACTGGAGTGTCACGTGGGGAAGTTGAGCGACCTGTGACAGATGGTGCAGCTGTTCCTCCATCACCCGGGAGCCGCCCACCCCTCGTCGTAGGACCGCCTCGTCGAGTACGGCGCTGAGTCGCAGCGGCCGGGGCGCGTGGAGGACGCTCTGCCGGGCGAGTCTGACCTCGACCAGGGAATCGAGCTGTGCGGGCGGCAGTCCGTCCAGCGAGGACCGGGTCACCGCCCGCGCGTAGTCGGCGGTCTGCAGCAGGCCCGGCACCACCGAGGTCTCCAGTGTGCGGACGGTATCGGCCTGGGACTCCAGGCTGATGAAGTCTCGGTACTGGGGCGGGATGAGACCGCGATACGCGTGCCACCACCCGTTTCCGCCTCCGCCCGCCGATCCGGCGAGCGTCTGGAGCAGGGCGCGCAGCTGACGGTCGTCCACACCGTAGGCGTCCAGCAGGCGGGTCACGTCACCGGGCGTCACGCCGCTCGCCCCCGTCTCGATCCGGCTCACCTTCGACTGGTGCCAGCCGAGCATCCCGGCGGCGTCCCGGCTCGTGAGTCCCGACGTGTGACGCAGGCTGCGCAGCTCCTCCCCGAGCTTGCGACGGCGTACCGCAGGGCCGTTCCGCATGGCGGCCTCCTCCCGTTGTACGGAGAGCCGCCCGGGTGGGGCCGGCTCGGAAAGGGGCCAGTGTTACGTCCGTACACGGCTCAGGGGGCGGAGTTCACCGTAATGAGCGACAGATATATGCATATCTTGGTGGATCGCCGTCATGGAGGGCGGCATCGGTGGCACTCTGGCGCGAAGCACAATCCAGGCCGGCCATGCGTCGGTCAGGGCGGGAAAGGGACGGCGTCGCCATGGCAGACCATCAGGAAGCAACCGTCACTCTGCCGAGCGATCCGGCCTCGGTCTCCACGGCCCGGAGACATGTGGCCCGGGTGCTCACCGAATGGGGCCTGGCCGAGGACAGCGACACCGCCGACACCATCCGGCTGATCGTCTCGGAGCTTGCCACCAACGCCGTCCAGCACACCTTCGGGCAGTCGCCCACCTTCACGGTGGACCTGCGCCTCGACCGGGACGTGGAGTTCTATCTCGGCGTGACGGACAGTCACCCCCGCTGGCCCCAGCGGCTGCCCGCCGCGGTCCGGCAGGACAACGGCCGCGGCATGGTGATCATCCGGGCCCTGGCGAAGGAGCACGGCGGGCGGCTCAGCGTCAGCCCCACCCCGGACGGGGGCAAGACCGTGTCGATCGCTCTGCCTTGGCCGGTTCCCGCCCAGACCTGACGCCGTCCGGCGGGCCTCCGTGCGGTGCGGGCGGGGCGTGCTGCGCGTGCCGGTGGTTCGGGGCGTGCTGCGCGTGCCGGTGGTGCGGGGCGTGCTGCGCGGGGCCGTTCCCTCACGCGGCGGACGCCCGGCCGAAGCCGCTGCGCAGCAGCGCCATCAGCGTCGTCGCCGCCGCGGTGTCCCGGTCCCCCCGGTGCACCACGGAGATCGTCCGCCGGAAGGCGGCGGGTTCGAGACGGCGGACGGCGAGCGGTGCAGGGGACATCGCGGCCACCATCTCCGGCACCACCGCCACGCCGATCCCCGCGCTGACCAGGGCACACACCAGCGCGTAGCCGGGTGACTCGCACACCACGGCGGGGGTGGCCCCCGCCTCCGCCAGCGCACGCTCCACGCCGCGACGGGGCGGATGGCCGGGGGCGCTGCTGATCAGCGGGCGGCCCGCGAGTTCGGCCACGGGCAGCGGGCCGCTGCCCTCGGACAGCATCTGCCCGAGCGCCGTGACCAGCACCAGCTCCTCGACGAGCAGCGGCTCGGCCGACACCCCCGCCGGGAGCGGCTCGACGGCCGCGGGTTCGTACGCGTGGGTCAGCGCGAGGTCGACTTCGCCGGCCGCCACGGCGGCTACACCGGCGGGCGGCTCGTAGTCCGTGACGGCCAGTTCCACGTCGGGGTGGGCGCGCCGGAACGCGGTGAGTACCGGCGGCAGCAGATGGATCCCGGCCGTCACGAACGTGCCGACCCGCAGCCGCCCGCCCGACAGTCCGGCCAGACCGGCCAGCTCGTGCCGCGCCTGGTCCATCTCGTCCAGGACGCGCCGGGCCCGCCCTGCCAGCAGCTCACCGGCGGCCGTCAGCCGTGCCCCGCGGTGGTGGCGGACGAGGAGGGCGGCTCCGGTCTCCTTCTCCAGCTTGGCCAGCTGCTGCGAGAGGGCGGGTGCGGTGTAACCCAGCCGCGCGGCTGCGCGCGTGATCGATCCGGCCTCGGAAACCGCGACCAGCGCCGCCAGCCGTGTCGGGTCGAACATTAAGCGTTCCTTTTGGCAGACCCAGAAGATTGCAAGTACATGCTAAGGGCTGTGATGGGCCAGGGTGGACCCATGGACGCACAACTGCTCGCCTTCGTCGCCGTTGCCGCGGGGATGGTGGCCCTTCCCGGCGCCGACTTCACCGTGGTCGTACGCAACGCGCTCGCATCCCGGCGGTCCGGTCTCGCCACCGCCGTGGGGGTCGCCGGAGGGCTCGTGGTGCACACCGCGCTGGCAGCGGCCGGACTCGCCGCCGTGCTCGTGACGATGCCCGCCCTGTTCCGCGGCGTTCAGCTGCTCGGCGGCGCGTACGTGCTCTACCTCGGGCTCAGCGGCCTGTACGCGATGCGCCGGCGGCCCGCCGCCGCCGGCGACGCCGCCGGGGAGGAGAGCGAGGGCAGGGCGCTGCCGGGGGCCGGAAGGTCACTGCGCCAGGGTTTCCTGACCAACGCCCTCAACCCGAAGGCGCCCGTGCTCTTCCTCAGCCTGCTGCCCCAGTTCGTCCCCGAGGGGCAGCCACCGCTGCCCAGGACGCTCCTGCTGGCCTCGGTGGTCGTCCTGCTCGCGCTCGTCTGGTTTCCGGCCGTCGCCCTGCTGGTGGACCGCCTGGGCCGCGGGCTTCGCCGGCCGCGTGCCACCCGGGTGATCGAGGGTGGCAGCGGCACGGCGCTCACCGCGTTGGGACTCGTGCTGGTGACGGGCCCCCTGCTGCACTGAACGGAGAAGGGAGGGACCTCAGCGGACCCTCCCGTACAGGACGTTGCCGGACCAGATCTTCTCCAGCCGGACCACGGCACCGGTCTTCGGCGAGTGCCAGATCTTCCCGCTGCCGGCGTAGATGCCGACGTGGTACACACTGCGGCCCGCGTGGAAAAAGACGAGGTCGCCGCGTTTCCGCTGCGACCTGGAGATATGGCGGGTCTTGTTGTACTGCTGCTGAGCCGTGCGGGGTAGTTTCTTGCCGGCTTTCTTGAACGAGTAGAGCGTGAGCCCGGAGCAGTCGAACCTGTGGGGGCCGGTGGCGCCCCATCTGTAGGGCGCGCCCTTCTTCGAGGCCGCGATCTTGAGTGCCTTCGTCGAGTGGGCGGCGGCCTCGGCGTCGTTCACGAGACCGGGGGCCATCATGGTGGTGCCTACGGCGAATGTCAGAACCGAGGCCGTACCGACCCGGGCGAACAGAGACGGGACATGAACCTGCGCAGTCATGCGCAACCCTTCGTCAGCCGCCTGTGAAGGATGACCTGTCGGGTTCGGGCTGGCGAAGTTGCCCGGCCGCGCGAAGCGGCTTCACCCCGAGGGCCGTCCGGAATTCCGGTCGGCCCGTTGTGCTCGGGTCCTCCACTCCTGCCGATCCACTCCTGTCGACCAGGCATCCGGACGGCGGCAGGACTCGGCGTCCGCCCGGACCGCCCCGCCGCGGTGGCGGGGGCTTGTCGTCCCAGGGATCTTTACGCACGCGCCGCCGGATTTCCTCGCTGAAGTGCCGATATGTGAGAGTCGTCACGACTGATCCGATCGGGTGGACGGGGCCGGGCCGGAGCCGGGGCGGCCACACCGGACCAGCCGCGCACCAGCGGCGGAACAGCAGATTCCGTTCAGTGTCCGCGCCATTCGCGCAAGTTGGCCTGTCCCTCGGGCGGGGGACCTCCTACGCCGATCGAGCGAGGAAAACTCGTCGGCACGCCGGGCGTGTCGAAAAGCGGCGCAGAAGAAGGGGCGCGGCGAGTCGGGCGCGGAGCTCTCAACTCGACGACTCGGGAGGCACGGCGACCCGTCCGGCGCGACGCTCGCCGTCCAGCAGCCGCAGCGCCCTGGCCAACGTGGCGGCGTGGATCTGCGACTCACCCCGATCGTGCATCAGCACGAGTGCGTCGCGGAGGGCGGTGGCCCGGGACGCGAGGGCCTGAGCCGCCCGGAGCGCCCCGTACGTGTCGCTGCCGCGGGCGGGGTTGATGCGGCCGAGCTGGTCGAGCACCTCCAGATAGCAGTCGATGAACTCGGCCTCGGCGCGGGTCAGGGCGGGGAGCGGCGGGAACTGGGGTGAGAGCATCGGGCGTTCACCTCGTGGGATGCGGCGGCTGGGGCGGTGTGCGGTTCTCCACGACGTGGTCCACCAGCCCGAACGCCAGGGCGGCCTTGGCATCGAGAATGGTGTCCCGTTCGATGTCTGCGCTGATCTCCCGTGTGGAACGCCCTGTGTGACGGGCCAGCATGGCCGTGAGCATCTCGCGTTCGCGCTCCAACTCGCGGGCCTGGATCTCGAGATCGGAGGGCTGGCCCTGCACCGGTTCGTCCAGGGCGGGTTGCTGGATGACTACCCGGGCGCCCGGCAGGGCATGTCGGCGTCCGGGTGCGCCGGCCGCGAGCAGCACCGCGGCGCTGGAGCCCGCCTGGCCGAGGCAGAAGGTCTCCACCTCGCAGGCGAGGAAGTGCATCGTGTCGTAGATCGCGGTCATGGCGTTGAAGGAGCCACCGGGCGAGTTGATGTAGAGGGACAGGGGCCGGTCGGGGTCCGCGTGCTCCAGATACATGAACTGCGCGATCAGGTCGGTCGCCGCGGTGTCGTCCACCGGCGTGCCGAGGAAGACGATCCGCTCGGACAGCAGCTTCGAGTACGGATCCATGCTCCGGGAGCCGTAGGCGGTGCGCTCGGTGAACTCGGGCAGGACGTAGCGGGCGGCGGGACGGAACATGGCGATGCCTCTCCTCGGACCACAGCGAATCGCAGGACGTAAAAAATGTACAGGACGTACAGGAGGTTATGATGGGGCTATGGCCTACGAGATTCCGGTGACGCAAGCCCGGGCGGAGCTCGCCGAACTGATCAACCGCGTCGTCTACGGGGGTGAACGGGTCGTGGTGACGCGGCACGGAAAGCCTCTGGTGGCCCTGGTTTCGGCCGCTGACCTGCAACGGCTCGAGAGCGAAGAGGAGGCGGCGCAGGAGGCGGCAGCCGAGGAGCAGGTGATCAGTTCGGTCTCCTCGTTCCGCTCCGTCTCGTCTGCTCAGGGCGAACAGCACCGCTTCGGGCTCGCGGCGGAGCACCGCGGCTACGAGGACCGGAACCGCTGACGCCGCCCGCGCAACCCTGAGTCCCCGGCTGCCGCGGGACCGCCAAAAGCCGAGCCCCCGCCTGTCCTGGCGGGGGCTCGGTTCGTCCGGGTGGTGCGTCAGTCCGCGAGGACCGGTTCCCGGCGAAGGCCGGGGGTGCTCCCGGCCGGGATGTCCGTTTCGGGCCGTCGACGGCCGCCGATCAGCACGGCCGTCAGGCCCAGTGCGACCCACGCCGTCAGGGTCAGCGCGGCCCCGCCTGCCGCGGCGCCGTCGAAAAAGGCGACCGACCTCAGCAGTGAGCCGCCCGCGCCCGGCGGGAGCCACTGGCCGATCATGCCGACCGGTTCGGGGAGAAGCTCAGGTGCGCTCGTGACGCCCGAGAAGGAATTGCCGAGCAGCACCATCAGCAGCGCGCCCATGCCGATGCCCTTCGGGCCGAACAGTGCCGCGAGCCCTGCGACGCCGGAGGAGATCGCCAGCACGGTGAGTGCGACGACGCCGGCTTCCGTCCACCAGTCACCCGTCACCACGCCCAGCCAACTGTGGGCGACGGTGGTGGCGGCGACACCCACCAGCCCCGCCGCGCCGACCAGAGTCACGGCCGCCCTGGCGCCCCTGAGCCCCGTCACGGTCACCAAGGCCCCGGCGGCGACACCGGCGAGCGCCAGCGGCAGGATGCTCGCGCCGAGCGCGGCGCCGCGCGGATCCGCCTCGGGCGCGGCGACGACATCGGTGACCGTCACGGCCGTTCCCGATGGAGCCGCCCCCTTGGCCGCCTCGGTCAGGAGCTGCGAGACGACGGGGCTCGCCGCCGAGGCGGTGAGCAGCCGTGGGCCCTCCCCGGTGACGACGAAGGCGCCGTATACGACCCGGTCCTCGATCGCCTCGCGGGCCGAGGCCTCGTCGTCGTAACGGTGGATCTCGAAGGCTCCCGCGCGCTGTTCCAACTGCCTCTGCAGCTGGTCGGCCGCCGGTGCGGCGCCCGCGACACCCACGGGCAGGTCGCGCGGGGCGATCCGGGCAGCGGGCCAGGAGAACGCCCAGAGGCTGAGTGTCACGATCAGCGGGACGAGGAGGATGACCGCGACCGCGCGGCGGTTCGGCGCAGCAGGCATGACGACTGCCTCAATTCAAAGAGAAGGATCGTTCGTTTTACGTCGGCCATACTGTCTCCCCGCCCTGGGCGCTTGTCAAGAAGGAACGTTCGTTTTAGATTGGGGCCATGGCACGTGTATCCCAGGAGCACCTCGACGCCCGCCGTCGGCAGATCCTCGCCGGCGCCGCGCTCTGCTTCGCCCGTAACGGTTTCCACGGCACCTCGATGCAGGACGTGCTGAAGGAGGTCGGGCTGTCGGCCGGAGCCGTCTACCGCTACTTCGCGGGCAAGGAGGACCTGATCGGGGCCATCGCCGACGAGGCGTTCAGCTTCATCCGGAGCGCTTTCGAGGAGGCGGCGGAGCTCGCCCCGCCCCCCACTCCCGACGTACTGCTCGGCAGGGTGCTGCGCGGGGTCTTCGAGGGGCGGATCTACGGGATGGAGCGCCGTACGTGCGCCGCGCTCATCGTCCAGGTGTGGGCGGAGACCCTGCGCGACGACCAGTTGGCGAGGACGCTCGAGGACGGCTACGCAGGCATGCGCGCGGCCTGGGCGAAGCTGGTGGACGCCTACCGCGCGGCCGGTCTCATGCACTCCGACGTCCCGGCCGACGATGTCGCCCGCACCATGATCGCCACCGCTCAGGGGTTCATGGCGCAGGAGGCCCTCTTCGGTGGAGTCGAACCCGCCGTCCTGGAGAACGGGTTGCGCGGGCTGATGTCCATGGACCGGTCAAAGATCAGTTAACGCGCCGGAAAAACTTCCGCCCTAACGTGCAATACCTGGTCGCGGAATCCTCTTCATCGTTCAACAGAGTGTTGAAGGCGGGATAGGGTCCCGCTGCGTCCGGGGCAGGTACCGGGCGGGAGACGAAGAGGGTGGAAGCGTGCAACTGACTCCGCACGAACAGGAACGCCTGCTCATCCATGTGGCGGCCGACGTCGCCGAGAAGCGCAGGGCGCGCGGACTGCGCTTGAATCACCCCGAGGCGATCGCGCTGATCACCTCGCACCTTCTGGAAGGTGCCCGCGACGGCCGGACCGTGGCCGAACTGATGGCCTCCGGAAGGAAGGTCCTCACCCGCGACGACGTCATGGACGGCATCCCCGAGATGATCCACGACGTCCAGGTGGAGGCCACCTTCCCGGACGGCACCAAGCTCGTCACCGTCCACGAACCGATCGTCTGACGGGGGAACGGCCGATGATTCCCGGAGAGATCCTGTTCGCGGAGGGGCGGATCGCGCTCAACGAGGGGCGCCCCGTCACCCGTCTCACCGTCCTCAACGCCGCTGACCGGCCCGTCCAGGTCGGCTCGCACTACCACTTCGCCGAGGCCAACCCCGGCCTGGACTTCGACCGCCGCGCCGCCCACGGGCTGCGGCTGGACATCGCCGCCGGAACCGCTGTGCGCTTCGAGCCCGGTATCCCCGTCGACGTCGAACTCGTCCCGCTCGCAGGCCTGCGCATCGTCCCCGGACTGCGCGGCGACACCGGAGGTTCCCTCGATGCCTGAGCTCAGCCGTCCCGTGTACGCCGACCTGTTCGGGCCCACCACCGGCGACCGCATCCGGCTCGCCGACACCGACCTCGTCGTCGAGATCGAGGAGGACCGCTCCGGCGGCCCCGGACGGGCCGGTGACGAGGCGGTGTTCGGCGGCGGCAAGGTGATCCGTGAATCGATGGGCCAGGCGCGGACCACCCGCGCCGAAGGGGCCCCGGACACCGTCATCACCGGCGCCGTCATCATCGACCACTGGGGCGTCGTCAAGGCCGACATCGGCATCCGTGACGGGAGGATCGCCGGGATCGGCAAGGCCGGCAACCCGGACACGATGGACGGCGTCCACCCCGACCTGGTCATCGGCCCCGAGACCGAGATCATCGCGGGCAACGGCAAGTTCGTCACCGCCGGTGCCATCGACGCGCACGTCCACTTCATCTCGCCGACCCTCGTCGACCAGGCGCTCTCCTCCGGGATCACCACCCTCGTCGGCGGGGGTACGGGCCCGGCCGAGGGGACCAGGGCCACGACGATCACCCCGGGCCCCTGGCACCTCGCCCGGATGTTCGAGGCGCTCGAGGCGTACCCCGTCAACATCGGTCTGCTCGGCAAGGGCAACACGATGTCCCGGGAGGCCATGCACTCCCAACTCCGTGCGGGGGCGCTGGGGTTCAAGATCCACGAGGACTGGGGTGCGACCCCTGCCGTCATCGACGCCTGCCTGAGCGTGTGCGAGGAGACCGGGGCCCAGCTCGCCATCCACACGGACACGCTCAACGAGGCCGGGTTCGTCGCCGACACGCTGGCCGCCATCGCGGGGCGCTCCATCCACGCGTACCACACCGAAGGCGCGGGCGGCGGGCACGCTCCCGACATCATCAGCGTGGTCTCGGAGCCCTACGTCCTGCCCAGCTCCACCAATCCGACCCGGCCGCACACCGTCAACACCATCGAGGAACACCTCGACATGCTGATGGTCTGCCACCACCTCAACCCCACGGTGCCGGAGGACCTCGCCTTCGCCGAGTCCCGGATCCGGCCCTCGACCATCGCGGCCGAGGACATCCTCCACGACCTCGGAGCGATCTCGATCATCTCCTCGGACTCCCAGGCGATGGGCCGCATCGGCGAGGTGATCCTGCGTACCTGGCAGACCGCCCATGTGATGAAGCGGCGGCGCGGAGCGCTGCCGGGCGACGGCCCCGCCGACAACCACCGAGCCCGTCGATATGTCGCCAAATACACGATCAACCCGGCGGTGGCCCAAGGGCTGGACCGGGAGATCGGCTCCGTCGAGACCGGAAAGCTAGCCGATCTCGTGCTGTGGGACCCCGCGTTCTTCGGCGTCAAGCCGCAGACCGTGATCAAGGGCGGCCAGATCGCGTACGCGCAGATGGGCGACGCCAACGCGTCGATCCCCACCCCGCAGCCGGTCATGCCGCGCCCGATGTTCGGCGCCGTGGGCCGGGCACCGTCGGCCAACTCACTCAACTTCGTGTCCTCGGCCGCCGTCGAGGCCGGACTGCCGGAGCGCCTGGGGCTCGGCAAGCGGTTCGTGCCGATCACCAGTACCCGAGGAGTCACCAAGGCGGACATGCGGGAGAACGACGCCCTGCCCCGGGTCCAGGTCGACCCCGACAGCTTCGCCGTCACCATCGACGGTGATCCGGTCGAACCCGCCCCCGCCGCTGAACTGCCCATGGCCCAGCGGTACTTCCTTTTCTGAGGGCGGGACAGCACTTCATGACGACGCGCGCAGCCCTGCTCGTCCTCGCCGACGGCCGGTTCCCCGCAGGCGGGCACGCCCACTCCGGCGGTGCCGAGCCGGCCGTCAAGGCGGGACGCATCCGTAACGCCGAGGACCTGGCGGACTTCTGCCTGGGCCGGCTTCACACCACCGGGCTCACGTCCGCCGCCCTGGCCGCCGCGGCCGCCCACGGCCTGGACCCGCTCGCCCTCGACGAGGCCGCCGACGCCCGGACACCCTCGCCGGCCCTCAGGAACGTCGCCCGTAAGCTCGGCCGGCAGCTGATGAGGGCGGCGCGAGCCACCTGGCCGAGCGCGGAACTGGCCGCGCTCGCCGAAGCCCGGCCGCGCGGTGCCCACCAGCCCGTCGTCCTCGGGCTCACGGCACGGGCCGCGGGACTCGAACCCGCGGACGCCGCACACTGCGTCGCCTACGAGGCGGTCAGCGGCCCGGCCACGGCGGTGGTCCGCCTGCTGTCCCTGGACCCCTTCGAGGCCACCGCGGTCCTCGCCCGGCTCGCGCCCGCGCTCGACCAGGTCGCCGAACAGGCCGCCGAGGCCGCCCGGCACGGCATCGACGCCCTGCCCGCAGCCTCGGCCCCGCTGCTCGACATCTCCGCCGAGGCCCACGCGGCCTGGCCCGTCCGCCTGTTCGCGTCCTGAAGCCCCAAAAACCCGCCCCCGCCCGTGACCACCAGGAGCCACACCCATGCATCTCGACCACGCACACCACGGTCCCGCGGCCGTCAGCGCCGACGCCGCACGCCCCGACGGCACCCGTCGCGCCCTGCGCATCGGCCTCGGAGGGCCGGTCGGATCAGGCAAGACGGCCACCGTCGCCGCCCTCTGCCGCGCCCTGCGCGACCGCGTCTCCATCGCCGTCGTCACCAACGACATCTACACCCGCGAGGACGCCGCCTTCCTCCTCCGCAACGCGGTGCTGCCGCCCGAGCGCATCCAGGCCGTCGAGACCGGCGCCTGCCCGCACACCGCGATCCGTGACGACATCTCCGCCAACCTCGAAGCGGTCGAGGACCTGGAGGACTCCGTGGGCCCCCTCGATCTGATCCTCGTCGAATCGGGCGGCGACAATCTCACCGCCACCTTCTCCAAGGGGCTCGTCGACGCCCAGGTCTTCGTGATCGACGTCGCGGGAGGCGATGACATCCCGCGGAAGGGCGGCCCCGGTGTGACCACTGCCGATCTGCTCGTCATCAACAAGACCGACCTCGCCCCCTACGTCGGTTCGGACCTGGACCGGATGGCCCGCGACGCCGCGGAGCAGCGCGGTGACCTCCCCGTGGTGTTCACCTCCCTGACGGGTGCCGACGGTGTCGGGCCCGTCGCCGACTGGGTACGTGCCCGGCTCGCGGACTGGACCGCATGAGCGTCACGGCCACCGCCCGGATGACGGCGCGGGCCGACGGACGGGGATCCACCGTGTTGCCGGTCCTGGAGAGCGAGGGGCCGCTGGCCCTGCGCCGGACCAGATCCCCTGATCCCGCGTACGCACGTGTCACCTTGGTGGGCGCGATGAGCGCGCCCCTCGGCGGGGACCGGCTCGCGGTCGAGGCTCTGGCCGAGGACGGCGCACGGGTGGTGGTGGACTCGGCCGCGGCCACCGTGGCGCTCCCCGGGGCCGGCCCGGATGCCCGCCCCGCCTCGTACGACGTGCGGCTGAGCGTGGGGGAGGGGGCCGAACTCCACTGGCTCCCCGAACAGATCGTCTCCGCGCACGGCAGCGATCTCGACATGACCACCCGGGCCGAACTCGCCGGGACCGCGCGCCTGGTGCTCCGTGAGGAACAGATCCTCGGCCGGCACGGTGAGCGCACCGGCAGGCTCTCGACGCGTCTGACCGTGCGGAGGGCCGGCCGGCCGCTGCTCGACCAGCAACTGGCCTACGGGCCGGGAACGCCAGGAGGCTGGGACGGCGCGGCCGTCCTGGGCGGCCATCGTGCTGTCGGGCAGCTGCTCGTCGTCGACCCCGCGTTCGACGACGGTCTTCCCGCGCCGCGGCTGCTAGGCCCCACCGCCGCGCTCACCCCTCTGGCCGGGCCGGCTGTCCTGGTGACGGCACTCGCCGCCGACGCGCGGCTGCTGCGCGCGGTGCTGGACGAGGCGCTGGAAGGTCTGCTGAAGGAGACAAAGGCCCTTCGGGAGCCGTGAGTTCGCTCAGCGGGACAGGGGGCACCGGTTATTGGTTCGGTAAAGAAACATGCGTACGCCCTGTTCTCGGCAACCCCACAGACGAAAGGATCCGCCTGGACACATGAACCACTGCGCCGCCACGCGCGGCGCATCACGCAGGGGGAGGTTCCACTTGAAGCGCACGGCAGTGCTCGGCTCGGCCGGCACTCTGATCGCGGGCACGCTCATAGCGGGGGCGATAGCCGCACCGGCCGCCGGTGCCGCCGGCCGGCACCACGGCGACCAGGAGGCGCGCGGTGTCCAGATCGCCGCGGCCCGGGCCACGAAGGCCGGAATCGACTGGACGGACTGTCCCGCCGACTGGGCGATCGCCGCGCCCATCCAGTGCGGCTGGGTGAGCGTTCCGCTCGACTACGCCAAGCCGAACGGCAAGCAGATCAAGCTCGCGGTCGACCGGCACGTCAGCACGGGCACGAAGGACGAACGCCAGGGCGCGCTCGTCTACAACCCCGGAGGCCCCGGTGGCTCGGGCATGGCGTTCCCGAAGCGCATCGTCACCAAGAACCCGCTCTGGACGAAGACCGCGAAGGCGTACGACTTCGTCGGCTTCGACCCGCGCGGCGTCGGCCACTCCGCGCCGATCTCCTGCATCGATCCCCAGGAGTTCGTGAAGGCCCCGAAGGCCGATCCGGTACCGGACAGCGAGGCCGACAAGCGGGCCCAGCGCAAGCTCGCGGCCGAGTACGCCGACGGCTGCGCCGAGCGCAGCGGCGACATGCTGCCGCACATGACGACCCCCAACACCGCACGCGACCTGGATGTCATCCGCGCCGCGCTCGGTGAGAGGAAGCTCAACTTCCTGGGTGTCTCCTACGGCACCTACCTGGGCGCCGTCTACGGCACGCTCTTCCCGTCGCACGTACGCCGCATGGTCGTCGACAGCGTGGTCAACCCTGCGAAGGACAACATCTGGTACGAGGCCAACCTCAACCAGGACATCGCCTTCCAGACCCGCTGGAACGACTGGAAGGCGTGGGTCGCCGAGAACGACTCGGCCTACCACATCGGTGACACGCCGGAGAAGGTCGAGCAGGCGTGGCTGACCCTGCGAGCCGCGGCCAAGAAGCACCCGATCGGCGGCGTCCTCGGCCCCGCCGAGCTCACCGGATTCTTCCAGAGCGCGCCGTACTACGACTCCGCCTGGGCGCCCACCGCCCAGGTCTGGAGCGACTACCTGGGCGGCGACACCCAGGCGCTGATCGACGCCGCGGCACCCGACCTGTCGGACACCGCGGGCAACATCAGCTCGGAGAACAGCAACGCCGTGTACACGGCGGTCGAGTGCGCGGACGCCAAGTGGCCCACCAGCTGGAAGAAATGGGACCGCGACAACACCCGGCTGCACAAGGACCACCCGTTCATGACCTGGGCCAACGCCTGGATGAACCTGCCGTGTGCGACCTGGCCGTCCAAGCAGCAGACTCCGCTGGACGTCCGCACCGGCAAGGGCCTGCCTCCGGTACTGATCGTGCAGTCCACACGCGACGCCGCCACCCCGTACGAGGGCGCCGTCGAGCTGCACAAGCGCTTCAAGGGCTCCCGTCTCATCACCGAGAAGGGCGCCGGTTCGCACGGTGTCACGGGCCTGGTCAACCCCTGCGTCAACGAGCGGGTGGACACCTACCTGCTCACCGGGAAGACCGACCGGCGCGATGTGACGTGCACCCCGCACGCCACACCGACTCCGTGATCACCACCTGACGTGAGCGGGCGGCCGATGTCTTCCGGCGGCCGCCCGCTCACCCCCGGGCGGGGTGCACTGCCGCTCACGCCCCCCGGCCGTAGCGCTCCAGCCAGGCGTCCTCGGCCGCGTAGTCGAAGAGCGCCTCGCCGTAGTTGCGGGCCATCTTCGGGAAGGCCTGCTTCCAGTCACGTCCGTGCAGCTGTGCGACAAGCCATTCGACGGTCTGCGGCAGCGACTGGACATAATCCGTTACCGGGCGGTAGCCCAGCTCCCGTTCGGCGGCGGACATGTCGTAGACCACGGGATGCGTACCGCTCCACGGCGTCTCCCCGATGCCACCCTCGGGCGGGGCACCGGCCACCAGCACCGTTTCGGTCTCCAGGCCGAGCACGTCGTCGACAGCAGCGCCGATCTCGGCGACGGTCGGCGCCCCCGGGTCCGCCGCGTTGAGCACCCGGGAAGCCGGACGCAGAGCGGCGAGGCGTATCAGCTCGGCGATGTTGGACACATGGGCCGGATGGAAGCGGCTCGCCCCCTCGTACGCGAGGACCCGCCGCCGGCGTCCGTCCACCAGACGCTTGACGAAATACAGCTCGCGCGGCGTCCGGCAGTGCGCCCCGTGGATCGCGCCGGCCCGGAGCAGCGTCACCGGCAACGCGTCGCCGACCGCGAGCAGTTCCCGCTCCAGCGCGATCTTCCGCGTCCCGTACGACGCGTCCCCCGGGGTGACCGTGCCCTGGGTCTCCGGGACCGGCACGGGATACTCCGGGAAGCCGTCCGGCTCGCCCTGCGTGTCGAAACTCCGGCCCCTGTCGTCCTCGTACACCGCGCCGCTGGATATGACGATCGCGGAGCCGGCCCGGCCCGCGAGCCCGGCGAGCTGCGTGGCGTGGTCCGGGCCGAAGGCGACCATGTCGACCAGGACGTCGCAGCCGTCGCCGAGCGCCGCCTCCAGGGCCCCCTTCTCCTCGCGGTCCACCGCGACGGTGCGGACCCCCTCGTCCCAGCCGCTGTCCCGGCCGCCTCCGCGTGAGGCCGCGGTCACCTCCCAGCCGTCCTCGGCCAGAGCCCGCACCACGGGGCGGCCGATCTGTCCCGTGGCTCCCAGCACGAAAGCTCGTCCTCTGCTCATGCGGGAAACGCTATGGCGGCCTCAGCTGCCGGACCAGTGAAATCGGCCCTCAGCAGATTCCCCGCTCAGCGTGGCCGACGTGGGAACTTCCTGGTCTCCTCGGCCTGCGCCGCCTTCGCCTTGACCGCGTACTCGTCGACGTACTCCTGTCCGGAGAGGGCGAGAATGGCGTACATGATCTCGTCCGTGACCGCCCGGATCGCGGCCTTCTGGTCCTCCAGGCCGGCGTAGCGCGAGAAGTCCAGCGGCTCCCCGAACCGGATCGTGACCCGCTTGACCTTCGGCATCTTCTGTCCGGGCGGCTGGATCTCGAACGTGCCGACCATCGCGCAGGGGATGACCGGCACGCCCGCCCTGATCGCCATCACCGCGACCCCGACCTTGCCCTTGTAGAGCCGCCCGTCGTGCGAGCGGGTGCCCTCGGGATAGATGCCGAGCAGTTCACCCTTGCTCAGCACCCCGAGCCCCTCGCGGATGGCCGCCTGTCCCGCTTCCTTGCCGGACCGGTCCACGGGGATCTGCCCGATGCTGTGGAAGAACGCGGCGGTCAGCTTGCCCTTGATACCGGGGCCGGTGAAGTACTCGGCCTTCGCGAGGAACGTGATGCGGCGCTTGAGGATCGCGGGCATCAGGAAGTGGTCGGAGAAGGAGAGATGGTTGCCCGCGACGATGGCGGCACCGTCGTCGGGGATGTGCTCCAGCCCCTCGATGCGGGGCCGGAACACCAGCCGGAGCAGGGGGCCCAGCACGACGTATTTCAGGACGTAATAGAACACGGCATCTCTCCTATCCTTCTGGACCGGGCTGGTGGCCGCGTTCTGCCAGGTCGCACACGGTGTTGTCGCTCTTGGCCGAATCGACGGCGCAGCGGGCCGCGGACCGGCCTCATCGGACTGGTACCCACTCCTCGTCGCCTCACCTGACGCGTCGACAGTCGGCGGTCCGTGCAGGCACGTCGCTTCTGCCGGTGATCGATCGTAGCCCTGTTCCGGGCACATCCGGGAAGCAGCGCGGAAGGGTCCTCCGCAGTGCGCCGGAAGACCCCTGCCGGTCGCTTCGAGCCTTCCTGACCGTCGGAGGTCCGGGGCTGTGTGCGTCCGGGGCCCGGGCGTCAGCCGCAGGACGCGCGGTAGGCAAGGTGCGGGAACAACTGCCGCCACCGGTCCTCGGGGACGCTCGAGGGATAGGACGTGCACAGGTCCTCGTAGAGTCCGTCGGTGGCGAAGTCGAGCACATAGGTCGTCTCCGGCGTCAGGCCGGAGGTGTCGGAGCCGGTGACGGCCAGCCACCGGGGGCCCTGCGCCGGGTCTCCCGGCGGCACCCGGACGTCGCTCGCCCTCTCCACGGTGAAGAGCTCGGGGGTCTTCCACCGTCCGTCCTTCCCGACCGAATAGACGCGGTAGGGCTCGCTCGTCACGGCGTGGCGGGCGTCAGAGGTCATACTGATCGAGCTGACCTCGCGGTCGAACAGTAGGTCGTGGTCCTGCTTCCGGGGAGCTGCCGGATCCGAGACGTCCCAGAACTCGACGCTTCCGTCGGCCCTGGCCGCCGCCAACTGATCCTTTCCCATGGGGAAGTAGCCCCCGGGAGCTGCCGGAAGCGAAGCTCCCTTGACGGGGTGCGTGGGGCGGGAGAGATCGTAGAGCTGAATGTCGTCACCCGCCGCCTCCGTGACGAGCAGCTGGGACGATTCGTGGTACATGGCGCCGCTCATCAATGCCGCGTCCTTGATAAGACCGCCCTTGCGGGGCCGGGTGGGGTCGGACACGTCCCAGAACCTGATGTGCTCGCCGTCCTCCACCGTGGCCAGAGAGCGTTCTCCCGCGAACCACAGGCTTCCCGTGCTCCCGAGCGAGCTGCTCGCCCTCACTCCGATCGTGCCCCGGAGCACGGGTCTCGCCGGGTCCCGGATGTCCCAGAGAGCGGTGTCCGGTTCCTCGTGCGAGCCCACCGCGAGGAGCATGCCGTCGGGACTCACCGCGATGCTCGGGACGTCGGCGGTGAACGGGATGCCGGAACTCCTCTTCACGCTGCCGTCGGGCCGCAACTGCCAGATCTGGAGGGTGTGGTCCAGCTTTCCGGCCCAGTGGTGGGCGAGGAACACCGGCGACTCGCGCCGGTTCAGGAAGAACTTCGCCTCCCATCCGCCGGGCAGGGCGTACCGGACCTTCGGCTTCTTCAGGTCGCTCACATCCCACACCCTGGTGGTGCGGGTGAAGTCCGACTCCGTCTCCATGGTGATGACCAGGTCACCGTCGGCGCTGAACGGACTGGTGCCCGTCTGGGGCGCTACGTGGATGCCGCCCGCGATCCCCGGTGCCAACGGCCGGTCGGGCCACACCCGTATCTCTCCGCCCACCTCGCCGGCCGCCAGGTACCTGCTGTCCGGGCTGAACGCGACCGACTGGGACGGTTCGCCCGTCGGCAGGTCGACCCCGGACATGCCGTCCACCAGGTCCGACAACTTCTCGGCCGCGTCGGTCCGGTGGACACCGTTGTCGCGGTCGGCGCCTGCCAGGAACCGGCCGTCCTCGCTGAAGGCCAGCGAGGGCACGCCGAGGTGGTCCCTGCCGAAAGTGTCCCCGTAATCCTTCACCTCCACGCGTCGCAGATCCCGCCCGTTCACCACCTCCCAGAAGGCGATCCTGCCCGCTGCGCCGGTTGCGACCACCAGGTTCCGGCGGGGGGCGGCGGCCACCGCCATGACCGTCTCGGCCGGTTCCGTGTCCCGCAGCACGGGCCGGTCCGGGTCGCCGATGTCCCAGAGCCGTACCTGCGCAGGCTGTCCGCTGTCCGCGTCCCCGCTGCTGCCGTTGCCCGTGATCAGACGGCCCCCGTCGCGGGTGAAGGCCAGAGAGATCAGAGGCGCCTCGGCGACCGTCCGCTGGGCACGCAACGCCGGACGCACGGGATCGGCCACGTTCCACAGCCGTAGCAGTCCGTTGTGGCTGCCCGCCGCGAGGGTGCGGCCGTCCTTGCTGAAGGCCAGCGTGTACGTCACCCGGTGGGTGAGTGGCACCGAGGAGAGCCGCTTCGGCTTCTGCGGGTCGGCGGTGTCCCACAACGTCAGTTCGTCCGCCGACTGTGCGGCGAGGATCCGCGAGCGCGGATGGTAGGCGATGACCGGACTGCTCTTCAGGGCGAAGCGTCCCGCTTCCACGGGGTCGGTCGGAGAGGACACGTCCCACAGCTGGACCCTGCCGCCGCCCTTGGCCCTGTTGCTCCGGTGACTGGCTGCCAGGACCTCGCCGTCCGGACTGTAGGCAAGGTTGAGAACCGCCTCGCGATGTGGCGTCGCCGGCGCGAGACGGGCCGGGGTGACGGTCATCGACGCCGCGTACAGGCTGGAGCGGGTCTCCGGAGTCACCGCCGTCCGGTACGCGGCCAGGCTGAGCGGGAGCGCGATCTGCGGGTCGCGTTCGCGCATGGCGTCGGCCCGGGCGGCCAGCTCCCTGGCGATCAGGCTCTTCTCCCGGCTCGCCGCCTGTCCGTTCTCGTGGAACGCCCACCCGAAGAGGGAAGCCGCCACCAGCGTCAGGGCCGAAAGGGAGGCGATCCACGCCCGCGTGACGAGACGCCGCCGACGCTGCGCGTGGTCGCTCGCGGTGACGAATTCCCCCACCACGTGCGGAACGGGCACACGGACCACCGCCGGTGCGGCTGTCACGGGCGGGCCGTCGGCGGCCACATGGGTGGTCCCCCCGGACGGAAGACCGTCCGGAGCCCGCGAAGTCTTCCGGGATGGCCGGATGGTCTCGGTGGTGAGCTTCTTCGCCTCCTCCAGGGCGTCGCCCTGGTAGAGGCCGCTCGGTTTCCGTCCGCCCTCGGCCCAGCCTTCCGCCGCCGCGCTCAGGCGCCGGAGTCTCAGCAGGTCGTCCCGCACCTCGTCGATCCAGCCGCTGAGCCTGCTCCACGCGTGCAGCAGCGAATCGTGGCCGAGTTGCGCGCCGTCCTGTTCGTCGACGACGACCAGACGGGCATCCGCCAGCCGGCGCAGCAGGTCCTCGTTCCCGGACAGCTCGCCCGGCGACACCCGGCGACGGAACAGCCGCCCCTCACCGTCTGCGACGTGGACCATGGCCAGCAGGAGGCTCCGCAGAGCCGCGCGCCCGCCGTCGTCGAGAGAGTCGTGGATCCTGTCTGCGGCCGTGGCCACCGCGCCCCGGATGCCTCCCGCGGCGGCGTATCCGGCATAGGTCAGGGTCGTGCCCCGGCGCCGCAGCCAGATCTCGGGGAGGGCGTAGGCCAGGAAGGGCAGCGCTGCGGCGTCACCCGTGGCGCCTCGTTCCTCGTTCACGTCGCGCCGCAGGAGCTGCGGCACACCCTCCTCCCACCGCAGGCCCGCGTACTCCGCCGGGCGTACGATCGCGTCCTCGACCTCCTCGTCGGCCAGTGCGGGCACAGCGAAGTGGCCCGGCCGTACGACGGGCGCCAGACGCGGGTCGCTCAGGGCCTCGCCGTAGTAGTCGGCGCGCAGGGCGAGGACGAGGCGAGGGCCGGGGATCGCGTCCCCGGCCCCCTCCTCGTCCGTTCCTGCGGTGAGAGCGGCGGCGAACCGCTCACGTTCGGCCTCGTCCGAGCACAGAGTGAAGTACTCCTCGAGCTGGTCGACGACGAGGAGACGCGGGGCCTGCCCGGCCACGGCCCCCGCCGGCCGGCTGAAGCGTCCCCGCTCAAGATCCCGTACGACGTCGGAGGGGGCCCTGCCCACTGCCGCCGCCCAAGCCTCGGCGAGCGTCTGGAAGGGGCGTTCACCAGGCGCGGGCACCAGCCGGACGGGACCGAGCCCCGCCTGCTCCGCGACGACGGTGAGCCCCGCCCGCAGGAGCGAGGACTTGCCGACCCCCGAGGGCCCCACCAGGACCACCGGTTCACCGGGTTGCGCCCGCTGGACACGCCGCAGCAGCTCCTGGGTCAGCGCCTCCCGGCCGAAGAAGAGACGGTGCTGCTCGGGGAGGAAGGGGAGGATGCCGGGGTAGGGGCAGGCGGCATCCGCGTTCGGGGCGTCGGCCGCCCGCTGTCCCGTGCCCGGCCCCGGCACCGGCTCGTAGCGCGGGTTGACGGCGAGGGTCAGCTCGCTCAAGCGCGCGGTGCCACCGCCGTACGGGCGGGCGGCGCTCCCCTGGAGTCGCTGGTCGAGCAGCCGGTAGACGCCACCCAGCGTCAGCCACCTCGGGCCGCCCGCATCACCCTCCCGCAGAAGGCTGAGCACCTGACCGCTGAACAAGGTGTGCTGTGCGTCCGGCGGGGCGTACGCCAGCGTGTTGCGCATGGCTGAGGCGAGCAGGTAGCTGCCGGTGGGCCGGGCGCCGGCGAACGGGTCCGTGCCGGCCGGCCGGCGGGGCTCCTGGGCGTTCCCCGCGAAGCAGCAGTCGAGGATCACGACCGGGTCGGCTGCGGCGTCGCTCAGGTAGCGCTCGATCTCCGTGTAGGGGACGGAGTGCGCCACGTCGGCCTGGGACTTCGTGGTGGCCGTCGCCAGGTAGAGCTGCTGACCGGGGCCGCGCAGCCCGTGGCCGACGAAGTAGAGGAGGACGGTACCGCGCTCGTACCGCGCCTCGGTGGGCTCGGCCCGGCCGATGGCCGTCGCGAGTGCCTCCAGGACATCGCTCGGTGACGTCGGATCGGTGAGCAGCGTGACCCGATCGCCCATGCCGCACACCGTGCTGAGTGTCTCGGCGACATCGCGCGCCGAACGGAGGGCGGACGGCAGAGCGGGCAGTTGCTGCCCCGGGTGGCTCGCCGTCCCGACCACGAGCGCGTGGCAGCCGCCCGCAGCCAGGTCGGCTCTCACCGGCAGATCCGGAACGTCCCCCCGTGCCACGGTCAGCCCGCTTCAGGGGAAGGGCCGGTACGCCCGGCGTCCTGCGTCGCGCCTGCTGTCTCCTGGCTTCCCGGCGGTTCCGGAGGCCGTATCCCTCCCGGCTCCGCCTGCGTCCGCTGCTCCTGCCGGAGCGCTGCGGCCACCCGCTCGGCCAGCTCACTCGTGCCTTCGGCGGTGAGCCCTCGCACCTTCTCCGAGGAGACCACGACCTGGGTACCGTCCGGCAGCGTGAGGGTGACCGTCTGATTGCCCCGCCGGCCCTGCAGCCACACCACCACGGCCGCTCCCACGGCTGCCGTCGGACCGCCGGGAGCCAGCAGCAGCGAGATCAGCTCTCCCAGCGCTCCCATGGCTCCGCCCGACGGTGTGCCAGGCGCTTCCCGGCGGACGAATACGCGCAGATCAGGGTCCTGGCGAAGCCACCGGTAGAGATCGTCCGAGGCCCCGGCCCCGTCTCTGTCCCCGGCGTCGACGGCCAGTGTCACTCTCATCTTTGCTGCCCTTCACGTGCAAGGCGGTACAGGAGCTCTCAACTGTCCGCAATAAAAGGCAAGTTGGCAATGTGAAAACGCGCCTCGACGGCGGCTGGCCCGAACCGGGCAAGACGGAAGCGACCGCGACTTACAGGCGGGACCGGTGGGGCAGCCTTCCGGGGCCGAGCAGGCTGTGTCCCCGAGCGTTGTTCACGCGAGCTCCGGGCGGGGCGATCTGCCGGCCCTCATCCCCTGACCAGCCGCCCCAGCGCCCACCGCGCCGGACCGATATAGGCGGCGAGGGCGACAGCAGGGCCCTCGATGCGGAGGGTCGTGGCCGATCCGCCGGGTCGGTGCTGGACCTCGTGACGCAGCCGCAACCGCACCGGACCGAGCCGGACCCTCCACGCCCACCGCCATCGTTCCTCGTCCACCGACTCGACGAAGAACGCTGCCGTGACACCGAACACGGAGACGATCTCACCCCGGGTGCCGGGCCTGATCCGTTCATCGTCCACGCGCACCGCCCTGATCTGCGGCGACCACGACGGCCATCGGGCCGGTGCGACGTAGCGCAGCCAGACGTCCTCGGCCGCCGCGCGGCCTTCGGCCCGTAGCGTCACAGCTGCCATCGGACCGGGACCCCGCTCATCCGGCCCGGTCGTGGATGAACTCGTCGAGGGCCTTGCCCGGCCGCAAGGAGGCCTTGCCGCCCACGTCGTGGAAGCTGCCGAAGCCCACCAGGGTGACCGCCCTGCCCGCCCGGAGCGCCTCGGCGATCACTCCCGCCTCCGCGACCGTGCCGAACAGGGCATCGACCACCCGGCCGATCTGATCGGCCGGCACCTCGCCGCCCTCCGTCGTCTTGCGTCCGACCGCCTCGATCAGCCCGGACCTGTCCATGCGAAGCACCTGCTTCCCGCCGACGAAGACGCGTGACAGACATGACCCTGCCGTCCACAGCAGTCGTCATGCGCCACACAGTGCCACCAGGGTGGCACCGGGGGAGCGCCACCGCACGCCGGGTGTGTGCGGAGGCGGGCGGCCCGCGCCCCCTCCTCCCCTCAGGTGTCGCGGGTGGCGAGCATCCCCAGCGTGGCGAGCCCGAGGACCACCCAGCCGAACCAGAGCCAGCCGTTGCTCCCCAGTGCCACCGTGTACGCCGTCACCGCGACCAG
The DNA here is from genome assembly GCF_002941025.1 of Streptomyces sp. QL37. NCBI lineage: Bacteria > Bacillati > Actinomycetota > Actinomycetes > Kitasatosporales > Streptomycetaceae > Streptomyces > Streptomyces sp. QL37. Next base: position 7,615,515 of record NZ_PTJS01000001.1, read on the forward strand.
CGCGCCGATCGTGAGCACTCCCATGGTTTTCGTGGATCCAGGCATGAGCGCACGCTCCTCACCCGGCCGCACGGCCGGTGCAGCCATGGTCACCCCTCGGGGGCGCCCACCGCTACTGGCCGCGCGCCTGCAATGAGGCGAGGTAGGCGTTGTACGCCTTCAGTTCCTGGTCGCCGTCCCGGTCGGCGGCACGGTCGGAGCGCTTGGCCGTCCGCTGCTCGGAGCGGTACCACTGGAAGACCAGAGCGATCAGGACCAGCACGGACGGGATCTCGCTGAAGGCCCAGGCGATCCCGCCGGCCGCGGACTGGTCGCCCAGGGCGTCGATACCGAGCGAGGCCGGAGGATTCTCGTACGCCTTCACCATCGGCTGGCTCGCCATCATCAGCGCGATCCCGAAGAACGCGTGGAACGGCATGCCCGCGAAGAGCTCCAGCATCCGCATCACGTAGCCGGGCCGGTGCGGGCCGGGGTCGACGCCCATGATCGGCCAGAAGAACACCAGGCCGACCGCCAGGAAGTGCACCATCATCGCGATGTGCCCCGTCTTCGACCCCATGAGGAAGTCGAACAGCGGAGTGAAGTAGAGCCCGTACAGGCTCGCGATGAAGAGCGGGATCGTGAAGACCGGATGCGTGATGATCCTCATGTAGCGGCTGTGGAGCAGCTTGAGCAGCAGCTCGCGCGGTCCCGTACGGTCCCGCCCGGCCACGGGCAGGGCCCGCAGGGCCAGGGTCACCGGGGCGCCCAGGAGCAGCAGGATCGGCGACACCATGCTGATCACCATGTGCTGCACCATGTGCACGCTGAACATGACCATGCCGTAGTCGTTCAGTCCCGTACACATCACCAGGGCGATGGACAGCACCCCGATGACGAAGAACACGATCCGGTTCACCGGCCAGTCGTCGCCCCGGGCGCGCAGCCGCGCGACCCCGTAGCCGTACAGGGCGAGTGCGGCGACGCAGCCGATGAGGAAGAACGGGTCCGCGGAGAACTCCAGCCCGCGTCCCAGCGTGAACGGCGGCAGATCCATGTTCATGCCGTGCCCGCCGTGATCCATCTGTTCACTCCCGCTGGGGACGTCCCCGTTTCGTGCCGGTTGTCCGGTCCAGACTAGAACCGCCCCCGGGCGCGGGTGCGGCCGGGGGCGGTTCAGCGGGTGTCGCGACGGTCAGAGCACGACCTGCGCCTCGGCGTAGCGCTCGGCCGGGACCGTCTTGAGGGTCTCCACGGCCGCCGCCAGGGGGACCATCGTGATGTCCGTGCCGCGCAGCGCCGTCATCATGCCGAACTCACCGCGGTGAGCGGCCTCCACCGCGTGCCAGCCGAAGCGGGTAGCCAGGACGCGGTCGTACGCGGTCGGGGTGCCGCCACGCTGCACATGGCCGAGGATCACCGGGCGGGCCTCCTTGCCGAGGCGCTGCTCCAGCTCGCCGGAGAGCTGCGTCGCCACGCCGGCGAAGCGCTCATGGCCGTAGATGTCCTTCGTGCCCTGGTTGAACTCCATGGAGCCCTCCCGCGGCTTCGCGCCCTCCGCGACGACGACGATCGCGAACTTCTTGCCGTCCGAGAAGCGCTTGCCGACCAGCTCGGTCAGCTCGTCGATGTCGAAGGGCCGCTCGGGCACGACGATGGCGTGCGCACCGGCAGCCATGCCCGAGTGCAGTGCGATCCAGCCGGTGTGTCGGCCCATGACCTCGACGATCAGCACCCGCTGGTGCGACTCGGCCGTCGTCTTCAGCCGGTCCAGCGCCTCGGTCGCGACCCCGACGGCCGTGTCGAAGCCGAAGGTCACGTCGGTGGAGGCGATGTCGTTGTCGATGGTCTTCGGCACACCGACGATGGGCAGGCCCGCTTCGGAGAGCAGGTTGGCGGCCTTCAGCGTGCCCTCGCCGCCGATCGGGATGATCGCGTCCAGGCCGAGATCGGCGACATGGCCCCTCGCCCGCTCCACGCCGTCACGCAGATGCGCGGGCTGGACACGGGAGGAGCCGAGGATCGTGCCACCACGGGCGAGGATGCCGCCGACCGCGTCGAGGTCGAGCTTGCGGTAGTCGCACTCGAGGAGGCCCTTCCAGCCGTCGTGGAAGCCGATGACCTCGTCGCCGTGGTCGACGACCGCGCGGTGCACGACGGAACGGATGACGGCGTTGAGGCCGGGGCAGTCGCCGCCGGAGGTGAGCACACCAATTCGCATTGCCCGGGAAACCTTTGCAACGTGGGCCGACGCCGGACCACGTCGTCCGGTTGGATCCCCGCCACCCTACCGGCGCGGGGTGGCCGGACCGAACCCACTGTCCGACTGCTGGACGTCCACCGGATGTACACCGGCCCGGCACACGCGGACCGGCCCCTCCGAGGGGCCGGTCCGTACGGGCTGCCTCAGGCGGGCTGGGTCGCCGCGGCGATCCGCTCGGCGCGCAGCGCCTCGTACCACCGGTCGTCGCTCGGAGGCAGGGCGTTGACGTCCAGGGCCAGCTTCAGCAGCAGATCCGCGATCAGCGGGTTCCGCGCCAGGACGGGCCCGTGCATGTACGTACCGAAGACGGTGTCGTTGTACGCGCCTTCCGTGCCGTCACCCGTGCCGTTGCCCCGGCCGAGTCGCACCCGGGCGAACGGGCGCGCCGAGGGGCCGAGGTGGGTGACCCCCTGGTGGTTCTCGAAACCGGTCAGCGGCGGCAGCCCCAGGTTCGGGTCGATGTCGCCGAGCACGTCGCCGACGCACCGGGCGCCCTCACCACGGGTCGAGACGACGTCGAGCAGCCCGAGGCCGGGCTCGCGCTCGCCGAGGTCGTTGATGAACTCGTGACCGAGGATCTGGTAGCCGGCGCAGACCGAGAAGATGATCGCGCCGTTCGCCGCTGCCCTGTTCAGTCCGCCGTCACGGCGCAGCCGCTCCGAGGCGAGCCGCTGCGGCCGGTCCTCACCGCCGCCGATCAGGTAGATGTCGCCCGACGTCGGGATGGGCTGGTCGCTGCGCACGTCCACGCGCGACACGTCGAGGCCGCGCTGGCGTGCCCGGCGCTCCACCACCAGGGCGTTGCCCTGGTCGCCGTAGGTGCTGAGGAGGTCGGGGTAGACCCACACCAGCCGCAGGCTGTTGTTGCTCATGCTTCGTCCTCTCCGGGGGTTGCCCGCGCGGGGGTCAGTTGCCGACACGACGGCGCAGATCCTGGAAGGCGGTGTAGTTGGCGATGACCTCGATGCGGCCGGGCGGAGCCATCTGGACGGCCTCGTCCAGGGTCTCGCAGACACGGAAGTCGAGACCGGCGACCTCAAGCCGGACCGCCAGGTCCAGCTTGCGGTCGCCGAGCACGAAGATCGGGTGACCGTAGAGCTGGGTGTAGTCGACGTCCCACAGCCACGAGGTGTCCGTGCCGTCGGCGCCGCGTGCGTTCACCGAGAGGATGACCGGAGTGGGCGGCGGGTCGATCAGGGAGAACGTCTCGAGCCAGCCCGCCGGGTTCTTCGCCAGCAGGAGCCTGAGCTCGCGGCCGAGGAAGCTGACGACGTCGTAGCGGCCCGCCACGGCCTGCACCTGGTACATGCGCTCCAGGGCGACCTGCGGCGGCACGCCGAAGACCGCGGCCACGGCGGCCGAGCTCGTGGCGTTGGCCTTGTTGGCCCGGCCCGGCAGCTGCAGGTGGATCGGCCACGCCGAACCGTGCGGGTCCAGGACGTAGTCGCCGTTCAGCGCCCAGCTCGGGGCGGGACGGCGGAAGCCGCACTCCCCGCAGAACCAGTCGTCGCCGGGACGCTGCATCACACCGCCGCAGGACGGGCAGGACCAGGCGTCGTCCTTCCACGCCTGCCCCGCCGCCACCCACACCACGTTGGGGGAGGACGAGGCGGCCCACACGATCAGCGGGTCGTCGGCGTTGGCCACGATCACGGCCTTGGAGCCCGACAGGCCCTCACGCCACTTCTCGGCCAGCATCCGGGTCTCCGCCGCGCGGTCCAGCTGGTCGCGGGAGAGGTTGAGCAGCGCGATCACCTTCGGCGTCGTGTCGCGTGCCACACCCGCGAGGTACTTCTCGTCGACCTCGATCACGCCGTACCGCGCGTCCGAGCCCCCTGCCAGCGCGGAGGTGATCCCCGCGGGCATGTTGGCCCCGAGCGCGTTCGACACGACGGGACCGGCGGCCGTGAGCGCTTCCGCGATCAGCCGGGTGGTGGTCGTCTTGCCGTTCGTCGCTGACACGAGGATCACGTCCAGGTGCTGCGCCAGCCGCCCGAGCAGGTCGGGGTCGAGCTTGAGCGCCACCCGGCCGCCGATCACCGATCCGCTGCCGCGCCCCGCAGCGCGCGACACCGCCGCCGCGGCCTTGCCCGCCGTCACGGCGAGCTTGGCCCGCGGCGACAACGGCTCCGTGTTGCCTGCCATCGTCCTAGATCCTCCTTGCGTAAGTCCGCGCCCAGCCTATCGATGTCCGGCGCGACGACCGCACCTCGGCACCACGGGGAACGTGGAGGTCACGTGGAACGTACGCTTCTCCCCATGCGAAACCGCCCGATCCCCGGCAGTTCCGGACGCGTTCGCGCCATGACTCTGCTCGGCGCCCCGGTGCTCCACAGTCCGTGCGACGACGTCACCGAGTTCGGCCCGTCGCTCGCCCGGCTGGTGGAGGACATGTTCGCCACCATGTACGCCGCGAACGGTGTGGGGCTCGCCGCGAACCAGATCGGCTTCCCCCTCAAGGTGTTCGTCTTCGACTGTCCGGACGACGACGAGGTCCGGCATCTGGGCCACGTCGTCAATCCGGTACTCGTCGAGGCGGACGGCATCACCGTACGCGGAGCGGAGGGGTGTCTCTCGCTTCCGGGGCTCGAAGCCGCCACCCCGCGTTTCGACCACGCGGTGGTCGAGGGCCGGACGGTGACGGGGGAGCCGGTGCGGATCGTCGGCACCGGCTGGTTCGCCCGCTGTCTGCAGCACGAGTGCGACCACCTCGACGGCCGCGTCTACACGGACCGGCTGACGGGGCTGCGCCGCGCCAGGGCGCTGCGCGCGGCCCGGCGGGCGCCCTGGGCGCGTACGGCCGCCGACGGCTGAGGCCCCCGGGCCCGGCGGTCGCTCAGAACCCCTGGCCGCCGGGCAGGTCGCCGGCGTCGGCGAGCCTGCCCCAGAGCAGGTCGGCGAGGCTGCGTACCAGCTGCTCCCGCGAGCACGGCCGGTCGCCCAGCCACCAGTCGCCGGCCGCGTGCATCATGCCGACGATGCCGTGACCCCAGATGCGGGCCATCTGCTCGCTGTCCGGGCCGAGATCGACCCGCTCCGCGATCACCTTCCCCAGCTCCTCGCCGAGGCGGCGCAGCAGCGGCGCGGAGTGACGGCCGACGTCGAAGCCCTGTTCGGGCGAGGGGGCCGCGTCGTCGGACGGGTGCATCAGGAAGCGGTAGACCTGGGGGCGCGCCTCGATCGCCGCGAGGTAGGTGTCCAGGGTCGACTCGACCCGCTCGCGCCGCTCGGAGGGTGCGTCGAGCGCGGCCCGCAGGGCGCTCAGCAGTGCGTCGGTGTGGCGTTTGGCGAGCGCGCGGTAGAGGCCGCCCTTGTCGCCGAAGTGCCGGTAGAGGATGGGCTTGGTGATCCCGGCCTCCGCGGCGATCGCGTTCATCGACGCCTTCGGACCGTCCCTGAGCACCACTCGGTCCGCGGCCTCCAGCAGCTCCCGGCGGCGGCGTTCGGCCGCTGTCCGCTGCCGTTCGGCCCCTCTTGTGGTCTCCATGTCGTTTCTCCCGCCCCACCCAGCTGTCCTGCGATCTCGTCACGCCCGGGCAACGTAACACCCTGCGTCCGCCGTGCGCGGATCCCCAGCTGACTGGTTGACAGAGGCTACTTGCTGGTAACAGACTGGTGTTACCGCTAGTAACGGGTTTTCCGGAAGTGCATGGAGGGAACATGGCCGAGTTCACGCTCGAGCTCAACGACGACCAGAAGCAGGTCCGTGACTGGCTGCACGGATTCGCCGCCGAGGTGATCCGGCCGGCCGCTTCGGAGTGGGACGAGCGTGAGGAAACGCCGTGGCCCGTCATCCAGGAGGCGGCCAAGGTCGGCATCTACTCCCTCGACTTCTACGCCCAGCAGTTCTTCGACCCTACGGGCCTGGGCATTCCCATGGCCATGGAGGAGCTCTTCTGGGGTGACGCGGGTATCGCCCTGTCGATCGTCGGCACCGGCCTGGCGGCCGTCGGCGTCCTCGCCAACGGCACCGAGGAGCAGATCGGCACCTGGATCCCGCAGATGTACGGGGACGCCGACGACGTGAAGGTCGCGGCCTTCTGCTCCTCCGAGCCGGACGCCGGTTCCGACGTCGCCTCGATGCGTACCCGCGCGGTGTACGACGAGGCCAAGGACGAGTGGATCCTCAACGGCACCAAGACCTGGGCGACCAACGGCGGGATCGCCAACGTCCACGTCGTCGTCGCCGTGGTCGACCCCGAACTGGGCTCGAAGGGCCACGCCTCCTTCATCGTCCCGCCGGCCACTCCCGGCCTCTCGCAGGGACAGAAGTTCAAGAAGCACGGCATCCGCGCCTCGCACACGGCCGAGGTCGTCCTCGAGGACGTCCGCGTCCCCGGCCACTGCCTGCTCGGCGGCAAGGAGAAGCTCGACGAGCGCCTCGCCCGGGCCCGCGAGCGCGCCAGGTCCGGGGGTGAACGCGTCAAGAACGCGGCGATGGCGACCTTCGAGGCGTCCCGCCCGGCCGTCGGCGCCATGGCCGTGGGTACCGCACGCGCCGCCTACGAGGTCGCGCTCGACTACGCGAAGACGCGGACCCAGTTCGGCCGCCCGATCATCGACAACCAGGGAATCGCCTTCCAGCTGGCCGACATGCGTACGCAGATCGACGCGGCCCGGCTGCTCGTCTGGCGCGCCTCCTGGATGGCGAGCGCCGGCAAGCCGTTCACCGCGGCGGAGGGCTCGATGTCGAAGCTCTACGCGAGCGAGACGGCCAAGACCGTCACCGCCCAGGCCGTGCAGATCCTCGGCGGCAACGGCTTCACCCGTGAGTACCCGGTCGAGCGCATGCACCGGGACGCCGCGATCTACACCATCTTCGAGGGCACGAGCGAGATCCAGCGCCTGGTCATCGCCCGCACCCTGTCGGGCATGCCGATCCGCTAGCCACGGGCAGCGGGGCCGGACCGTGCACCGGTCCGGCCCCGCGTGCTGTCCGTACCGCTACCGCGGCAGATGGGCCTCGACGGCCGCCACGACCTCGGGCGCCTCCGGCTCGGTGCGCGGGCGGATCCGCGCGACCGGCTCACCGGCCGGGGAGATCAGGAACTTCTCGAAGTTCCACTGGACGTCCCCCGCCGTGCCCTCGGCGTCGTCGAGCTTCGTCAGCTCCGTGTACAGGGGGTGCCGGTTCTCGCCGTTGACGTCGATCTTCTCCAGCAGCGGGAAGCTGACCCCGTAGGTCGTCGAGCAGAACGTCTGGATCTCCTCCGCGGTGCCCGGCTCCTGGCCCGCGAACTGGTTGCAGGGCACTCCGAGAACGGTGAATCCGCGGTCCGCGTACGTCTTCTGAAGCTTTTCCAGGCCGGCGTACTGCGGAGTGAGTCCGCACCGGGAAGCGACGTTCACCAGCAGGACCGCCGAACCCTTGTAGGCGCCCAGGGTGGTCGGCTCGCCGGCGAGCGTGCGGAGCGGGATGTCGTGCAGCGTCATGGGATGTCTCCTCGGTGGCGTGGCGTCCCCCTCATTGTGAACGGCCCCTGCGCAGGAGCCTCCCGCGGGTCCAGCGCCCGGTAGTAGAACGTGGTCGCCCTGAGCGTGCCGTACGGGTCCGCCGCGTAGTCCGGTACGGAGCCGCAGGGCGTCCACCCCGCCGAGCGGTAGAGCCTCTCGGCATCGCTTCCCGTCTCGGTGTCCAGGACCAGCAGCGTCAGCCCCTCGGCGGCTGCGGACCGCTCGACCGCGGTGAGCAGCGCCCGGCCGACCCCCCGGTTCCGCGCCGAGGGCCTGACCACGAGCTTCGCGACCTCCGCGCGGTGGCGGGCGTTGGGCAGGGCCGCCCTGACCAGGCCGATCGTGCCCACCAGCCGCTCGTCGTCCCGGGCGATCCACACCTGGTGGCTCCCCGCCTCGACGGCGGCGGCCCGCTCCCGCCACCAGATGGCGGCCGCCGCGCGGTCCAGCGGGACGAGGAAACCGACGGAGGCCCCGCCCTCCACCGCCTCGATCAGCAGGGCGGCGAGCTCATCGGCGTACGTGATCAGTTCGGGGCCGGACACGGGGACGATCTCGGTCATGAAGCGGGTCCTTTCACATTCACGGCAGGACAATCATCAGGGCGTAACGGACGCGTGGCGGGCCCGGACAGTGGAAGTGCGAGGGGCCGCGCAGCCGGAAGCGCAGGCAGTCGCCCTCGCGCACGGTGTGCGTGGTTCCGCCGACCGTGATCTCGACCGTGCCCTCGAGTACCCAGATGTGCTGCTCCACACCGGGAACCGGCGCGTTCTCGTACGAGAGCGCCGCGCCGGCGTCGAGAGTGCCCTCGATGACCTCGGCACGCAGACCGGGGTGCGGCGGCGACACGGAGCGGCGCACGAACCCGGCGGCCTCGTCCCGCCATACGGGCTGTCGCGCGGCCGGGACCAGCTGGGGCGGCTCCGCCTCCACCTCCATCAGCAGCCGCGACATCGTGCGCCCGTAGACCGTGCACAGCTGTCCGAGTACGGCGGTGGTGGGACTCAGCTCCCCGCGCTCCAGCCGCGACAGGGTCGAGCGGCTCACGCCGGTGCGGCGGGACAGCTCGTCCAGCGACCAGGCGCGTTCGGTGCGGAGCATGCCCAGCCGTGCCGCGAGGCGGTCGTCGACGCTGTCGGGTGGCACGCTGGGCTCTCTCATATCCGGGATTCTATCTCTGTTCGGAGAAGAGTGCCGATCGGGTGATGACGTGTCAGGCTGATAAACGGAACATAAGCCGTGAAGTGGCTCGACCGGGTCGCTCATCGGCTGCGGACCGAGGAGGCCGACATGGCTGGAAGTGCGAGCGGGACGAAGGTGGGGCACGACACCACCGGTGGGCATGCGGCCCAGTCCGGCTGGACCGTTTTCGCGGCGGTGATGATGATCTTCGGTGGGGCCATGGCCGTCCTCGAGGGCATCGCCGCCATCGCAAAGGACGACCTGTTCGTCTCGACACGCAACTACGTGTTCCAGTTCAGCCTCACCGGCTGGGGCTGGGTGCACCTCATCCTGGGGATCGTCGTCGTCCTCGCCGGCTTCGCGCTCTTCAGCGGAGCGCTGTGGGCGCGCGCCGTCGGTGTCGTGCTCGCCGGGCTCCTGGTGGTCGCCCACTTCCTGTGGCTCCCCTACTACCCGTTCTGGTCACTGGTGCTCATCGCCATCAACATCTTCGTCATCTGGGCGCTGTGCGTGGGTCCTCAGAAGAGCGTCCGAGCCTGAGCGTGAGGACGTAGGAGACCACCACGGAGACGATCACGAGCGGCATGACCGTGATGCCCTCGGATCCCAGCAGCAGCGTGGCGAGCAGCACCGAGGTCATCGGCAGCCTGAGCATCGCCACGCACATGGCCCCGATTCCCATCGCGAAACCCGAGGTGTCGTTCAGGCCCGGCAGGTGCGACAGGGCGAGCCCGCCCGCCGCGCCCAGGAACATCGACGGGAAGATGGGGCCGCCCCTGAAGGCGCCCAGCGAGGTCGAGTACGCGAGCGCCTTGCAGATGATCAGTACGAGGAGCGTCCCCACCGTGTACGTGGCGTCCTCGGCGAGCAGGCCGCCGAGGGCGTCCTGGCCCGAGTACAGCACCTCGGACGCGTCCCTTCCCGTGCTCTCGGCGTAGAGGAGGGCGAGTACACCGACGGTCAGGCCCATCACCACGGTCGCGATCACCCGCTGTCGCTCGACCCGCCCCTGCAAGGCCAGGGAAAGCCTCCTGATGCCCGTGCCCAGGAGCGCGGCCGCGGCCCCGAGCGCGAGGGCCCAGCCGAACTCGGCGACGGTCGGCTGGGGGGCGTGAGGGACGTGGGGGAGCGTCAGGGAGTACGTACCCAGGCCGGTCCACGAGCCCAGGCCGATGAAGATGAGCGACCCGATGCCGGAGGCGAGCAGTCCTGGTACGAGCACCAGGCCGAGCGTCATTCCGGCCAGGCCCGACGCCTCCATCAGCAGGAACGCGCCGAGGAGCGGCGATCCCAGGAGGGCGCTGACGGCGGCGAAGCTCCCCGCGGCCGCCACCAGGGCGGCCGCACTCGGCTGGATGCCCGGCTTCAGCAGGCGCGCCGCGAGGACGGCCAGCCCCCCGCCGAGGGCGATGAGCGGGGCCTCGGGCCCGAGGACCGCGCCGAGACCCAGGGACGCCAGCGCGGCGAGCGCGACCCCCGGGAGCTCCGCGGCCGTCGGCGCCCCGGTGTTAACAAACCCTTCGGCCGGCTTGTGACCGCCCGTCCCCGGCAGGTGACGGACGGCCAGCCCCGTCAGCAGGCCCGCCACGGCCAGCAGCGGTACCGGCCACCACGACGGCGTGCTCCCGAAGCCCAGCGCGTGGGGCAGATCCTTGTAGGTCAGGGACTGGATCTCGTGGACGAGCGCCAGGAAACCGAACGCCGCCGCGGAGATGGGGACTCCGAGAGCCGCCACCATGACCAGAAGTACGGCGTATCCCCGGGTGCGGACCACGGTGAGAGGGTCGGGGTGTTCGGTCCCGGGCGCTGCCCCGGGTTCGGCCGGCATCGTCATGGTCTCCTCGGCGTCGGATCCCTGCCGGAACACGCTGTCCCGCCGGGATCCACACGGTGATACCACGATGTGGCGTTCTGTCCGTGATGTACCCGCTGTCCACGCTCGGCGATTCGGGCGTCCGCTACCGTGCGTCGGCCCCGGCTGCGGGGAGACGGCCCGCCGCCACCGCGTCGACCAGCGCCCGGTGGTCCCGCTCGTTTCGGTCGGCGTACCGCTCGGCGAAGGTCGCCAGTGCCCGGTCGAACACGTCGCCGTGCCCCAGATAGGCGGCGATGGCTATCCGGTCACCGGAGCGCGCGTGGGCACGGGCCAGGGTCGTCCCGCACAACTCGCCGAAGGCGGCCATCCCACGCGGCGCCATCCGCTCCGGTTCGGCGATGCCCTTCCAGTCGCGCAGCTGGCGTACGTAGAAGTCCCGGCGCCGCCCGTCGATCCCGTCCACCCGCTCCCAGCCGAGGAAGATGTCGCCTGCCGCCTGCATCAGGCGCTGTCCGGCCACCACACGCTCGCCCTGGTTCCGGTACGCGCTGGGCCCCGCGAACGGCGCGAGTACCGAGGTGTCGGCCTCCTTGGCCTGCAGGATGAGCGGATCGCCGCCGTCCCGGCCGAGCAGGAGGATGACCCAGCAGCGGGTTCCGACGCTGCCCACCCCCACGACCTTGCGGGCCATGTCCACCGGCCGGAAGTCGGCGAGCAGGGCCCGCCGGTCCGACGGGAGGCTGCGGCCGTAGCGCCGTACGAGTCTGCGGAACTCCCGTTCCGTGGCGTCGCGCTCGGCGTCGTGCAGCAGATCCGCGATCGGCACGAGCAGCGGCGGATCCGCCGAGAGCCGGAGCCGTCCACCGGACACCTCGGTGAGCTTGTCGAACGCCTGCAGGCTGTCACGGGTGCGGGCCTTCGCGGTCGCTCTGGCCAGGCGCTCGCGGCCACCGGCAGCCAGTCTGCCGGCGCCCACCGCCCGCAGGTGGCCCTCGTCGATCCGCGCGTACCAGACATCGAGGTTCCGCATGCCCGCGAACCTGATCATCGACTCCCGGTACGACCGCACCGTGGCCAGCACGATGCGCTTTTGCTCACGGTCCGTGAATCCGTTCGCGCGCCCCGCGATGACGAAGCTGGCCGCGAGGCGCTTGACGTCCCACTCCCAGGGGCCGGGCAGCGTCTCGTCGAAGTCGTTGATGTCGAACAGCAGGTGGCGCTCGGGGGAGGCGAGCAGCCTGAAGTTCAGCAGGTGGGCGTCACCGCACAGCTGGGCCCTGATACCGGAGTCCGGTGTCCCGGCGAGATCGGCTGCCATGACGGCCGCGGCGCCCCGGTAGAAGCGGAACGGCGACTCCGTCATCCGCCCGTAGCGGATGGGCACGAGCTCCGGTACGCGGGCCGCCGACTGCGCCTCCAGCACCGTCAGCGGATCGGGCCGGTCCGGCGGCGGGTCGAAGACGCCGTGGCTCGAACGGGGTGCCCTTCCACGGGCAGCCTTGCCGAGAGCGGCCCGTTCCTCGGGCGTCGCGCCCGGTAGGGCTCGGAGCGGTGAAACGGCTTCCCGGGGCATGTCGGCCCTCCTGGCGAGAGCGGGGCCGTGCGGCCCCGCTTCCCATCATCCCGGTCCGGCGGGGTTCCGGCCGCTCGGAGCGGCCGCTCCTCAGGCCTGTCCGCCGTGCCGGGCCCGGCCCACCCTTCGCCAGATCGCACGCTGGCATCTGAGCGCGACCGCCCCCACAACGATGAGCACCGTGATGTTGACCAGGAGCTGAATGAGAGAACCCCTCGCCTCGGACCAGCTGCCGAAGGCCGTGGAGACGCTGATGGCCGCGGCGGCAGGGATCGTCGTGACGGAGATGAACACCCCGAGCAGGGCGCTCGCGCGTGCCTCGGTGAGCGACACGATGCCCACGACGCCGGCCAGGGCGGCGACGGCGACGGAGAAGAAGTTCGGGGTGTTGATCAGATCGGAGACCGGTCGCAGCCCCAGATCGAAGGCCTGGGACTGCAGACCGAATCCGCGGATGAGCAGACTGAAGAGGAAGGTGACCGCGATCGTCAGCAGCAGACCCGCGCACAGGGCGGACAGCCCCTTGCGCACCATGGCCCGGTCCCTCCTGTCGAAGCCCAGTGCCACGGCGACGATCGCTCCGTACTCGGGACCGACGACCATCGCCCCGACGATCAGGATCTGGGAGTTGGTGACGATTCCGACCGAGCCGATGAGTCCCGCGATCACCAGGTACAGATAGAAACTCGGCGCGTACCTCCCCTCCGACCGGATGCGCGCCTCCACCTGGTCCCAGACCGGAGCGTTCGACAGCGCGCCGAGCCGCCGCGACGCGCCCTCCGAGGCCCGTCCGGAGAACGCCATGTCGACCGGCTCGACGACGACGGAGCCCCGCAGATCGATCTGGAGGTCCCGCAGGCCGCGCAGGACGTCGTTCGCCGCCCCCGTCAGCACGTCGCACGCGACGGAGTCACCGTCGGGGTTGCGCGCGGCGCCCCGCTGCACGATCAGGTTGAGAACGTAGGGATTTCCGCCCAGGAGCTCCTCGGCCCGCTCGGTCAGGTCCGGGGGACTGACGGCACGGACATGGATCATGTCCACTCGGCGCCTCCGGCCGGCCGGGAGGGCAGCCCGCCCGCGGTTGACGGACGGTGGCATACGCGGGGGTATGGGGGAGACTGGGCGGTCATGGACCGATACCCTCCCACAGCGGCGTCCGGTCCGGTGGGCGACCTGCGGACAGGAGCGCCGATCCCGTCGCAGCGGGCGTCGACCGGTTCGCCGCCCCGCGCTTCGGCGCACCGGACATCTCCGCCGGGCTGCTCGCCCCGACCGCGGACGCGACGGGCGGCTGTCGCCCGACGTCGGTCCCTCCGCCGAGGAGATCGGCCCCCCGCGGCGAGCAACCGGGCGACTTCCCGCAGGCGTTCACCCACCTGTCACTGATCACAGCGGAGCGGATCCTCGACGAGGCGCCCGGCCGCCGGCGGGACCGACCGTCAGTCCTTCCCGTCGTCCCACTCGTTGCCGAGCAGCGGGCTGTCGAACGTGCGCAGCACGGCCACGAGCGCCGCACCCAGCCGCCGGTCGTACCCGGGCGCGTGCAGGTGCACCGTGTCGCCCTTCGACCTGAACTCCACCGGAACCCGCCCGCCCGCACGCCACAGGATGCGGCGGGGCCCACGGGCCGCGTCACCGTCGCCGCTGAGCAGACTCGCCACGATGATCAACGTCTGCAGCGGGGAGAGCAGCCACCACACGCACCACCAGAGGATCCGGCCCTTGAATCCCACCGCCTCCTCGCCACCCGCCGGAGTCACCGTCCAGCGGGTACGCAGCCCCCGGCCCCGCAGTGCCTTCTCGCGGACCACCGTGCCGATCAGCTCTCCCCGTGCCCCGAGCACCTGGTAGGCCGCGACACCGCTCCCCGCGGACACCGTCACCAGGGTGGCCAGCCGCTCCCGGCGGTGCTCGTCCGCCCACAGCACGAACGAGCGCGCACCGCTGCCCCGTGCCGCCCGGTAGGCGGGTATCCCGCCCGGCGGCAGTTCGCGCTCCACGTACGCCGCCACGCACTCGGGGCCCGGGCCGTCCGCGCACAGCACCTGATGCCCCACCGGACCGGCGGCGCCGCCCCCGGCCGGCCCCTCGCCCCGTGGCGCGGGCACCATCCTCAGTACGCTGCTCACCGCTGTGCCCCTCCGTGGTGTGTCAGACCGGCCTGAGAGGATCCGTGCGTGGAACCCCCCGAGCCCTTTCCCGAACTCTTCCCCGGACCGCGGCCGGAAGCCGCCCGTCGCGAGGGCCGGCGCCCGGTGAGGTGCGCCCTCTGCGGGCGGCCCCTCACCGGAGCCGAATCACGCCGCACGGGGCTGGGCCCCGCCTGTGACGCCAAGCTGCACCCCCCGGGCCCGGACATCCGGACCCGCCGCCACGAGGTCGACCAGGACACGCTGCCCGGCACCTGACCGACCCGGACGCTGGGCCTACGCGCCGTCGAGACGGCGGAACAGCCCCTCCTGCACCACGGACACCAGCAGCTGCCCCTGACGGTCGTAGATCCGCCCCCTGGCCAGCCCGCGGCCACCCGTGGCGATCGGCGACTCCTGGTCGTAGAGGAACCACTCGTCCGCACGGAACGGCCGGTGGAACCACATGGCGTGGTCCAGCGACGCCATGTCGAAGCCGCGCGGGCCCCAGAGGGGCTCGACCGGGATCCGGACCGCGTCCAGCAGCGTCATGTCGCTCGCGTACGTCAGCGCGCACGTGTGCACGAGCGGGTCGTCACCCAGGGGGCCGACCGCGCGCATCCAGACCGCGCTGCGCGGGTCCGCGTCCCTGACCTCGTCCGGCGTCCAGCGCAGCCGGTCGACATAGCGGATGTCGAAGGGCTGGCGGCGGGCCATCCGCTCCAGCGCCTCCGGCAGACCGCCCAGGTGCTCGCGCACCTCGTCGGCGACCGTCGGCAGCTCCTCCGGACCGGGCACGACGCGGGCCGGCGGCAGCTGGTGCTCGAAGCCGGCCTCCTCCGGGCGGTGGAAGGACGCCGTCAGATTGAAGATCGTCCGGCCCTGCTGCACAGCCGTGACCCGGCGCGTGGTGAAGGACCGGCCGTCCCGCACCCGCTCCACGTCGTAGACGATCGGCACGCCGGGACGCCCCGGACGCAGGAAGTAGGCGTGCAGCGAGTGGACGGGACGGTCCCCGTCGGTCGTGCGGCCGGCCGCGACCAGCGCCTGGCCCGCGACCTGCCCGCCGAAGACCCGTTGCAGGGACTCCTCGGGGCTGCGGCCACGGAAGATGTTGACCTCGATCCGCTCCAGGTCGAGCAGATCGACCAGGCTGTCGGCGGGGTTCGTCATGCGGTTCTTCTCCACTCTCCTGGCCGGTGCGCCGTCACAGCTGGCCCACGGCCGTGACCCGGACGACCGCCCGGCCCTCCTCGTCGGAGGCCGCGAGATCGACCTCCGCACGAATTCCCCAGTCATGGTCCCCAGCCGGGTCGGCGAAGGCCTGCCACACCCGCCAGAGACCGTGCTCCTGGTCCTCGTCGATCTTCAGCAGCTTCGGGCCACGCGCGTCCGGGCCCGTACCCAGCTCCTCGTGCGCTTCCCAGTAGTCGTCCATCGCCTCGCCCCAGGCGTCCTCGTCCCACCCGGAGTCGGCGTCCAGCTCGCCCAGGTCACGCACCCGGTCCAGCGCGGCCAGCTCCACCCGGCGGAACATCGCGTTGCGCACCAGCACGCGGAAGGCACGGGCGTTGGCCGTCACCGGCTTGACCTCGTCCGCCCGCTCCTGCGCCTGCTCGGCCGTCTCCACCTCCGGGTTGGCCAGCTGCTCCCACTCGTCCAGCAGGCTGGAGTCCACCTGACGCACCATCTCGCCCAGCCAGGCGATCAGGTCCTCCAGGTCCTCCGACTTCAGGTCGTCGGGGATGGTGTGCTCAAGGGCCTTGTACGCGCTCGCCAGGTACCGCAGGACGATGCCCTCGGTGCGGGCCAGCTCGTAGTTCGAGGTGAACTCCGTGAAGGTCATGGCCCGTTCGTACATGTCACGGATCACCGACTTCGGCGACACGGGGTGGTCGCCGACCCACGGGTGGCTCGTGCGGTACACGTCGTACGCGTGCCAGAGCAGCTCGCTCAGCGGCTTGGGGTACGTGACCTCCTGGAGCAACTCCATCCGCTCCTCGTACTCGACACCGTCCGCCTTCATCTGCCCGACGGCCTCGCCCCGCGCCTTGTTCTGCTGGGCGGCCAGGATCTGCCTCGGGTCGTCGAGCGTCGACTCGACGACCGAGACCATGTCCAGGGCGTACGAGGGGGAATCGGCGTCCAGCAGGTCGAAGGCGGCCAGCGCGAACGTGGACAGCGGCTGGTTCAGCGCGAAGTCCTGCTGGAGGTCGACGGTGAGCCGCACGATCCTGCCCTCGGCGTCGGGCTTGTCGAGCTGTTCCACCACACCGCCGTCGAGCAGCGAGCGGTAGATCGCGATGGCCCGGCGGATGTGCCTCAGCTGTGCCTTGCGCGGCTCGTGGTTGTCCTCGAGCAGATGACGCATCGCCTCGAAGGCGTTGCCCGGGCGGGCGATCACGGAGAGCAGCATCGTGTGCGTGACCCGGAAGCGGGAGGTCAGCGGCTCCGGCTCGGACTGGATCAGCTTGTCGAAGGTGGTCTCCGACCAGGCGACGAAGCCCTCGGGGGCCTTCTTGCGGACCACCTTGCGCTTCTTCTTGGGGTCGTCGCCCGCCTTCTTGACGGCCTTCTCGTTCTCGATGACGTGCTCGGGGGCCTGCGCGACGACGAAGCCCGCCGTGTCGAACCCGGCCCGGCCGGCCCGGCCCGCGATCTGGTGGAACTCACGTGCCCGCAGGGTGCGCACACGGGTGCCGTCGTACTTGGTGAGAGCGGTGAACAGCACCGTGCGGATGGGGACGTTGACGCCGACACCCAGCGTGTCCGTGCCGCAGATGACCTTCAGCAGGCCCGCCTGCGCGAGCTTCTCGACGAGGCGGCGGTACTTCGGGAGCATGCCCGCGTGGTGCACCCCGATCCCGTGCCGCACGTAACGCGAGAGGTTCTGGCCGAACTTCGTGGTGAAGCGGAAGTTGCCGATCAGGTCGGCGATCTTCTCCTTCTCCTCCTTCGTGCACATGTTGATGCTCATCAGCGACTGGGCCCGCTCCACCGCGGCGGCCTGCGTGAAGTGCACGATGTAGACGGGAGACTGCCGGGTGTCCAGGAGCTCGGTCAGCGTCTCCGTGATCGGCGTCAGCCGGTACTCGTAGCTCAGCGGCACCGGCCGCGTGGCGGAACGCACCACGGACGTCGGGCGGCCGGTACGGCGGGTCAGGTCCTCCTCGAACATCCTGACGTCACCGAGAGTCGCCGACATCAGCACGAACTGTGCCTGCGGGAGCTCGAGGATCGGGATCTGCCACGCCCAGCCGCGGTCCTGCTCCGCGTAGAAGTGGAACTCGTCCATCACGACCTGGCCGATGTCGGCGTACCTGCCGTCACGCAGCGCGATCGACGCGAGCACCTCGGCGGTGCAGCAGATGACCGGGGCGTCGGCGTTGACCGAGGCGTCCCCGGTCAGCATGCCGACGTTCTCCGTGCCGAAGAGCTTGCACAGGTCGAAGAACTTCTCCGAGACCAGCGCCTTGATGGGCGCGGTGTAGAACGTGACCTTGTCCTGGGCCAGCGCCGTGAAGTGCGCACCCGCCGCGACCAGGCTCTTTCCGGATCCCGTGGGGGTGGAAAGGATCACGTTGGCCCCGGAGACCACCTCGATCAGCGCCTCCTCCTGAGCCGGATAGAGGGTGATGCCCTGCGATTCGGTCCATGACGAGAAGGACTCGAAGAGGGCGTCCGGGTCTGCGGTCGGGGGCAGCTGATCGATAAGGGTCACGCCCCCATCTTGCATGCCTCCGGCCCGGATGAGGGAACCGGAGGATCCCGCGAAGATCACGGACGATACGCTTCCCACTCAACTCGGCCGCCGCACACAGACGATGGCGGCCCGGCCTGGACACACGGCCGAATCACGATGGGGGCGGGAACAGCCATGATGGGACCGGCGCACTCTCTGTCAGGGGCAGCGGCCTGGCTGGGGGTGGGTGCCGCGGCCGCCGCCATGGGCCACACGATGCCCTGGCCCGTCCTGGTCGTGGGGGCCCTGATCACCGCCGGCGCCGCGCTCGCCCCGGACCTCGACCACAAGTCGGCCACCATCTCCCGCGCCTTCGGGCCGATCTCCAAGGGCGTCTGCGAGATAGTCGACAAGCTCTCGTACTCCGTCTACAAGGCGACCCGGGGCCCCGGCGACCCGCGCAGGAACGGCGGCCACCGCACCCTCACCCACACCTGGCTCTGGGCGGTGCTGATCGGAGCCGGAGCCTCGGCCGCCGCCGTCTTCGGCGGCCGGTGGGCGGTCCTGAGCATCCTCTTCGTCCATCTCGTGCTCGCCGTGGAAGGCCTGCTGTGGCGGGCGGCCAGGGTCTCCAGCGACGTCCTCGTATGGCTGCTGGGCGCGACCAGCGCCTGGATCCTCGCGGGAGTGCTCGACCAGCCGGGCAACGGCTCGCACTGGCTGTTCAGCGATCCCGGCCAGGAGTACCTCTGGCTCGGACTCCCGATCGTGCTCGGCGCCCTCGTCCACGACATCGGCGACGCCCTGACCGTCTCGGGCTGCCCGATCCTGTGGCCGATACCGCTGGGCCGTAAGCGCTGGTACCCGCTCGGGCCGCCGAAGGCCATGCGGTTCAGGGCGGGCAGCTGGGTGGAGCTCAAGGTGCTGATGCCCCTCTTCATGATCCTCGGGGGAGTGGGCGCCGCGGCGGCGCTCAACGTCATCTGACGCCGGCTCGCTCTTCCGGGGGCGGCGAGCCCCGCGCCGTAGCACCATGGCGGCATGCTGCTCGCCAGGCTCGCCCATGTGTCCCTGGAGGTCGCCGCGACGTCGGCCCGTACCCGGAAGACGGCCCTGCTGGCCGAACTCTTCCGGGAGGCGGGACCGGACGACGTCCCGGTCGTCATCCCCTACCTCGCCGGGCGCCTTCCGCAGGGCCGGCTCGGGATCGGCTGGAGCGCCCTGCGCCACGACGTGACGCCGGCCGGCGCGCCCACGCTGACCGTCATGGAGACCGACGCGGAGCTGACGGCCATCGGCGCCCTCGGCGGCCCGGGCTCGCAGGCAGCCCGCAAGGAGCGCCTGACCGGCCTGCTCGGTGCCGCCACCGCCGACGAGCAGCGCTTCCTTCGCGCACTGCTCACCGGTGAGGTACGGCAGGGCGCCCTGGACGCCGTCGCCGTCGACGCCCTGGCCGACGCCGCCGGAGCACCGCCCGCCGACGTGCGTCGCGCCGTCATGCTCGCCGGGTCGCTCGGACCCGTGGCCCGTACGCTCCTCGCGGAGGGCCCCGGGGGCCTGGCGTCCTTCCGGCTCACCGTCGGCCGGCCGGTCCAGCCCATGCTCGCCCACACCGCCCGCTCGGTGACCGAAGCGATCGACCGGCTGGGGGCCTGCGCCGTCGAGGAGAAGCTGGACGGCATTCGCGTACAGGTGCACCGCGACGGCGACCGGGTCGGCGTCTACACCCGCACCCTCGACGACATCACCGACCGCCTCCCCGAACTCGCGGCGGCGGCGACCGGATTCCCCGCGGACCGGTTCATCCTGGACGGCGAGGTGATCGCGCTCGGGGACGACGGGAGGCCACGGCCGTTCCAGGAGACCGCCGGCCGGGTCGGGTCCCGGCGCGACGTCGCCACCGCGGCGGGTGCCGTCCCCGTGGTCCCGGTCTTCTTCGACGTGCTGTCCGTCGACGGCCGCGAGCTGCTCGACCTCCCCTTCGCCGAACGCCACCAGGAACTGGCCGGGCTGGTCCCCGAGCCGATGCGCGTACGCCGCGTCGTCGTGGAGGACCCGGCGGACGAGGCGCAGCGCGAGGCGGCCGTGGCGTTCTCCGAAGCCACGCTGGCCCGCGGCCACGAGGGTGTCGTCGTCAAGGGCGACACGGCGGCATACAGCGCCGGCCGCAGGGGCGCCTCCTGGCTCAAGGTGAAACCGGTGCACACCCTGGACCTCGTCGTGCTGGCCGCCGAATGGGGCCACGGCCGACGCACCGGGAAGCTCTCCAACCTGCATCTGGGGGCACGCCGCGAGGACGGCACGTTCGCGATGCTGGGCAAGACCTTCAAGGGGCTCACGGACACCGTGCTCGCCTGGCAGACCGAACGGCTCCAGGAGCTGGCCACCGGCGACGACGGGCACGTGGTGACGGTACGCCCGGAGCTCGTCGTGGAGATCGCCTACGACGGACTCCAGGCCTCCACGCGCTACCCGGCGGGCGTCACGCTGCGGTTCGCCCGTGTCCTGCGCTACCGCGAGGACAAGCGGGCGGAGGAGGCGGACACCGTCGACACGGTGCTCTCCCGCCGGACATGACCCCGGCCCCCGCCCCGCGGCGGACGCGGGGACGGGGGCCGGGCGGACCGTTCAGCCGCGGGCGCCGGTGCCCGCGGTGTGCGCGCGGATCTCCTCCGGCGTGAGATAGGCGTCGGTGTACTCGAAGTCGCGCAGGGTGGCCTGCTTGCGGGCCTGGAACCCCGTCCGCACGAAGTCGTCACCGGCGATCGCGTTGAGCAGCCAGTTGGTCATGACCCGCGTCTTCGCGACGTTCGTCCGCAGCGCCGCCCAGTGGTAGCCGCGCGCCGCGGCCTGGGCCGGCAGCCCCTTCAGCTCGATGCCCAGCGGCTTGGACACCGCGTCCCGGCCACCGAGGTCCACGACCAGCCCGAGGTCCTTGTGGACGTACGGCTGCAGCGGACGGCCGCGCAGCGACGCGATGATGTTGTCCGCGAGCTTGCGGCCCTGGCGCATGGCGTGCTGAGCGGTGGGCGGGCAGATCGCCCCGTCGCCCTTGGCCAGGTCCGGCACCGCCGCCGCGTCGCCGAGCGCGAACACGCCGTCGCTGCCGGGCAGCGTCATCTCCGGCGTCACGGCGAGCCGGCCGCGCACCGTCTCGGCGTCGAGCGTGGCGACGAGCGGACTCGCCGCGACGCCCGCGGTCCAGATCAGCGTGCGGCAGGGGAGCACCCGGCCGTCCGTGAACGTCACCTTGTCCGGCCCCGCCTCGGCCACGGACACACCCAGCGAGACCTCGATCCCCCGCTTGCGCAGGATCTCCAGGGCGCTGAGACCGAGCTTGTCGCCGAGCTCCGGCATGAGCTTGGGCGCGATGTCGATCAGGTGCCACTTGATCAGCTTGGGGTCCAGCCTGGGGTAGTGCTTGACCGCGTTGCTGGTGAGCAGCTGCAAGCACGCGGCCGTCTCCGTGCCCGCGTAACCGCCGCCCACCACCACGAACTGCAGCCGGGACGCCCGCTCCTCCTCGTCGTGACTGGCATCGGCCAGATCGAGCTGCGAGATGACGTGGTCCCGGATGTAGGCCGCCTCGGCCAGGGTCTTCATGCCCCGGGCGTTCTCGACCAGCCCCGGGATGTCGAAGGTCCGGGTGACGCTGCCCGCGGCCAGCACGATGTAGTCGTACGGCTCGTTCACGATCTCGTCCGTGATCTTCCGGACCACGCAGACCTTGGCCTTCGTGTCCACCCCGATGGCCCCGCCCGGCACGATCCGGGTGCGGTGGCGCCGGCTGCGGCGCAGGGAGACGGCGACCGACTGGGGGGTGAGCACCCCGGAGGCGACCTGGGGGAGCAACGGCAGGTAGAGCTGGTACGAGAACGGGGTGACGAGCGCGATCTCCGCCTCGCCCGGAGCGAGGGTGCGCTCCAGCCGGCGTACGCACTCGACCCCGGCAAAGCCGGCGCCGACAACGAGAATCCTGGGTCGTGCCACGGTGTGCGTCCCTTCTCGGGCTTACGCGGTCATCGCTCGCCTGCCCCGTATCCGAGGCCAGTCACTCCCTCATCCTCACCGGAGGGGACCGAGTCCGCCTCTTGTGCGGCGGGGCCCGCCGCCGGGACGGTGACACGCGGCAGGACCCCGCCAGGACGGCTGAGCGGCCGCCCCCGGCAGGACCCCGCCAGGGACGGCTGAGCGGCCGCCCCCGGCAGGACCCCGCCAGGGACGGCTGAGCGGCCGCCCGCCGCTCAGCCGTGCCAGGAGCGCCACAGCGACGCGTACGCCCCGTCCGCGGCCACCAGTTCGTCATGGCTGCCCAGTTCGCTGATCCGGCCGTCCTCGACCACCGCGATCACATCCGCGTCGTGCGCGGTGTGCAGCCGGTGCGCGATCGCCACCACCGTGCGGCCGTCCAGCACCTGCGCCAGCGACCGCTCCAGGTGCCGGGCCGCGCGCGGGTCGAGCAGCGACGTCGCCTCGTCCAGCACCAGCGTGTGCGGGTCCGCCAGCACGAGGCGCGCCAGGGCGATCTGCTGCGCCTGAGCCGGGGTGAGGGCCAGGCCGCCCGAGCCGACCTCCGTGTCCAGACCCGCGTCGAGAGCTGTCGCCCAGCCGTCCGCGTCCACCGCGGCGAGCGACGCCCACAGCTCCGCGTCCCCGGCGCCCGTACGGGCGAGCAGGAGGTTGTCCCGGAGCGAACCCACGAACACATGGTGCTCCTGGTTGACGAGGGCCACGTGGCTCCGTACCCGCTCGGCCGTCATCCGGGACAGCTCCGCACCGCCCAGCGAGACCGAACCCGCCCGCGGCGCGTAGATCCCCGCCAGCAGCCTCCCCAGCGTGGACTTGCCCGCACCCGACGGCCCGACCAGCGCCAGCCGCGTGCCGGGGGCGACGTCCAGGGACACCTTGTGCAGGACGTCGACGCCCGCGCGGTAGCCGAAGTGCACCTCCTCGGCCTTGACCTCCCGGCCGTCGGGGCCGACGAGGTCGTCACCTGCGTCGGGCTCGATCTCCCGTACGCCGACGAGCCTGGCCAGCGACACCTGGGCGACCTGCAGCTCGTCGTACCAGCGCAGGATCAGACCGATCGGGTCCACCATCATCTGCGCCAGCAGCGCCCCCGTCGTCAGCTGCCCCACGGTGATCCAGCCCTCGATCACGAACCAGCCGCCGAGCATCAGCACCGCGCCCAGAATCGTGACGTACGTGGTGTTGATGACCGGGAAGAGCACCGAACGCAGGAACAGGGTGTACCGCTCCCATGCCGTCCACTCCGCGACCCGCCGGTCCGACAGCGCGACCCGGCGGGACCCGAGCCGGTGCGACTCGACGGTCCGCCCGGCGTCCACGGTCTCCGCGAGCGCGGACGCGACCGCCGCGTACCCGGCCGCCTCCGAGCGGTACGCCGAGGGCGCCCGCCGGAAGTACCAGCGGCAGCCGACGACCAGCACCGGAAGCGCGATCAGGGCGGCGAGCGCCAGCGGCGGGGCGGTGACGGTCAGCGCGCCGAGCAGCAGCCCCGCCCAGACGACCCCGATCGCCAGCTGCGGCACGGCCTCACGCATCGCGTTGGCCAGCCGGTCGACGTCCGTGGTGATCCTGGACAGCAGATCCCCCGTACCGGCCCGCTCCAGGACACCGGGAGGCAGGCCCACCGAGCGTACGAGGAAGTCCTCGCGCAGATCGGCAAGCATCTCCTCACCGAGGATCGCCCCGCGCAGCCGCATCGCCCGCGTGAACACGGTCTGCACGACCAGCGCCAGGGCGAACACCGCGGCGGTGCGCTCCAGATGGAGGTCGGTGACACCGTTCGACAGGTCCTCGACGAGCCCGCCGAGCAGGTAGGGCCCGGTGATCGACGCGATCACCGCGACCGCGTTGGCGGCGATCAGCACCGCGAACGGGCGGCGGTGGCGCCGCAGCAGGGTGCGTACATACGTCCGTACGGTCGTGGGCGTACCGACCGGCAGCGTCGTCGCCGACCGCGGTGCGGCCGGGTCGTACTCCGGTGGGGCCAGGCCGATCATGCCGTCTCCTCGATTTCCTCGGCCGCCCGGGCCGGCCGGGGGCCGTCGACCGCGGGGATCCCGTCCCGCGCCGCTGCCTCGTTCTCGGTGTCACGTGTCACGACCGCGCGGTACCGGTGGTCGTCCCGCAGCAGTTCGCGGTGCGTTCCCGCCGCGACGACCGTGCCCCCGTGCAGGAGCACGACGCGGTCGGCGACGTCCAGCAGCAACGGTGACGAGGCGAACGCCACCGTCGTACGGCCCCGGCGCAGCAGCTCGACGCCGGCGGCGACCCTGGCCTCCGTGTGGGAGTCCACGGCCGACGTCGGCTCGTCGAGCACGAGCGCCTCCGGGTCGGTGACCAGCGACCGGGCCAGCGCCAGCCGTTGCCGCTGACCGCCGGACAGGGATCTGCCGCGCTCGGTGATCCGGGTGTTCATCGGGTCCCCGTCCGCGTCGACGGAGGCCTGCGCCAGCGCGTCCAGCACGTCACCGCACCGGGCGGCGTCGAGCGCGTCCCCGGCCGTCACGCCGCCCGAGGACGGTACGTCCAGCAGCTCCCGCAGCGTCCCGGAGAGCAGCACGGGGTCCTTGTCCTGCACCAGCACCGCCGCGCGTGCCGTGGCGAGCGGCAGTTCGTCCAGCGGCACACCGCCGAGCAGCACCGAGGGGGCCGGCACGGGCGCGTCGTCGTCCGGCTCGGTGTGGCCGCCGAGCCGCTCCGCCAGCCGTCCCGCCTCGTCGGGATCGCCGCAGACCACAGCGGTGAACAGGCCCTGCGGTGCCATCAGTCCGGTCACCGGGTCGTACAGATCGCCCCGGGGCGCGGCGGTGTCCGCCGTCGGGGGACGTGTACTGCGACGCAGGGACAGCACCCGGACCGCGCGCTGCGCCGACGGCCGCGAGAAGGAGTACGCCATGGCGATCTCCTCCACGTTGCGCAGAGGAAAGAGCATCAGGGTCGCCGCGCTGTACACGGTGACCAGCTGGCCCACGTCGATCCGGCCGTCCCGGGCGAGCGTCGCGCCGTACCAGACCAGCGAGATCAGCAGAACTCCCGGCAGGAACACCTGGATCGCCGAGATGAGTGCCCACATCCGCGCGCTGCGGACGGCCGCCTCGCGGACCTCCTGGGACGCGCGCCGGTAGCGGTCGAGGAACAGCTCCTCGCCGCCGATGCCGCGCAGCACCCGCAGCCCGGCGACCGTGTCGGAGGCCAGCTCCGTGGCCCGGCCCGCCTTCTCACGCTGGAGATCCGCCCGGCGCGTGGCCCGGGGCAGCAGCGGGAGGACCGTCAGGGCGAGGACCGGGGTGGCGATCGCGACCAGTACCCCGAGCGAGGGCAGGTAGAGGACCAGCCCGACGCAGATCAGCACGAGCGCTGTCGCAGCCGCCAGGAAGCGCGACAGCGCCTCGACGAACCATCCGATCTTCTCGACGTCGCCGGTGGACACGGCGACCACTTCTCCGGCCGCCACCCTCCGGGTCAGCGCCGAGCCGAGCTCGGCGGTCCTGCGCGCCAGCAGCTGCTGGACCCGAGCCGCGGCGGTGATCCAGTTGGTGACCGCCGTCCGGTGGAGCATGGTGTCGCCGAGGGCGATGAGGATGCCGAGGACGGTGAGGAGGACGCCGGCCCTCGCGAGGTCCCGGCCGGAACGGTCGATGACGGCCTCCACCGCCAGGCCGACGGCGAGCGGGAGGCCCGCGATCGCGCAGTGGAAGAGCAGCCCCCAGAAAAGGGACTTGAGCTGGCCGGTGAGCTGGTTCCGCCCGAGCCAGATGAGAAAACGGGGGCCCGACCTCACATCGGGATCGCCGGGATCCGAGTACGGAAGATCGCGAATCTGCATGACGTCCCAAGGATCGGAAGCGGAGATCCGTGAAGGACCTCGTGGAACAGTGGGGGACCAAACCGTGCAAGGTTCGCTTCCTGACCCCTCCCGGGGCAACCGATTATTCCGGTGCGGGGGATCGGGCCCCGGCGCCGGGGCCCGATCCGGCCTACTCGTCGGGTTGCTGTGAGTCCATGCCCGGGCGTGCCTTCTTCCATTCGCCGCGGGTGAAGTCCGGGATCTGCTGCGGGGCGCCCCCGGCCTTGATGGAGAGGTGGCTCAGCGGGACCGGCGCGGTCCAGGTGGCCGCGTCGTACACGTCGAAGTCGGGTACGAGCCCGAGGCGCATGCACTGCATCAGCCGGAAGACCAGCATGTAGTCCATCCCGCCGTGACCTCCGGGCGGGTCGGCGTGCTCCTTCCACAGCCAGTGGTCCCAGTCGGCGTACGCGGAGAAGTCCGCCCACTGGTCGTCGGTGTGATCGGGCTCCAGATAGATACGGGCCGGGTAGTCCTCGAATACGCCCTTGGTGCCTCCGAGGCTGTTGATCCGTGAGTAGGGGTGGGGCGTCGACACGTCGTGCTCCAGGCGGATCACCCGGCCCTTGGCGGTCCGGACGAGACTGATCGTCCGGTCGCTCTCGATGTAGGTCTCCTTCCAGCTCGGGTCGCCCTTCGGCATGTGCTTCTCGCGGTACTCGGCGAGGCCGAGCGAGGGGGAGCCGACGCTGGTGATGGACACCGCGCGGTCGCCGCGATTGACGTCCATGTAGTTGGCGACCGGCCCGAATCCGTGGTTGGGGTAGAGATCACCGCGCAGCCGGGTGTGCCACAGCCGTCGCCACGGCCCCTCGTAATAGTCGGGGTCGAACATCAGCCCGCGCAGATCGTGGTTGTACGCGCCCGCGCCGTGCAGCAGATCGCCGAAGAGGCCGGCGTGTGCCATCCGCAGCACCCGCATCTCGTTCTGGCCGTAGCAGCAGTTCTCCAGCTGCATGCAGTGCCGCCGGGTCCGCTCGGAGAGGTCGACCAGCTGCCAGAGCTGGTCGAGCCGCAGGGCGACCGGACACTCGACGCCGACGTGCTTGCCGTTGAGCATGGCGGTCTTCGCCATCTCGAAGTGGAAGTCCCAGGGCGTGGCCACGTAGACGAAGTCGATGTCGCCGCGCTTGCAGAGGTTCTCGTAGTCGTCCTCGCCGTTCGTGTACACGGCGGGCGCCGGCTGGCCCGCCGCCGTGACCTTCGCGGCAGCCCGTTCGGCCTTGTCCTTCACCGGGTCGCAGACCGCGACGACCCGCACCCCGGCCACGGCGAGGAAAAGGTCGATCATGCTGCCGCCGCGATTGCCGAGGCCCACGATGCCGACGCGCACGGTGGAGCGGCGGTCGAAGGGGACGCCGGCCATGGTGGCGCCCTTCCGGGCGGGGGAGGCGGCGGCCGGCGCGTTCTCCGCCGCCGCCGCGGTGCCGCTGCCGAGGGTTCCGAAGCCGAGTCCGACGCCGGCGATTCCGGCTGCCCCGGCTGTGGTGCGAAGCACGGAACGACGGCTCATCGAGCCGTCGTCCGTGTTCAGAGGGTCCAGGTCCTGTGGTGCGTCGTCATTCATCGAGCCTCCAGAACGGGCGATCCGACGGTGCGCAGACGAATCCGGGAACCCACGACGAGGCGGGCGCCCGGACCTTGGTAAGGACCCTGAACGGTGGGGCTGTTGTTGTGCAAGGGATGCGATTGGACTCTCGCGCGTAAACCATGGACTTTGCTGCGGCCGACGGTGCGGCGGCGGGGCAAAGGCACGGGGGAGCGGCCGACGGGGCGGCGGCTGCCGGCTCTGCGGATCAGGGTGCGGGCGTGTGCCGGGTTCCGGACGCGCGTGTGTGCGCCGGTGTCAGAGGACCGGCCGTGTGGCCCGCTCCAGCTCGATCAGCGCCGAGTGGTAGGGGTGGCCGGTGGCCCGGTCCATGCCGATCTCGCACATCCGGTTGGCCGACAGATACGCGTCGTACTTCCGGGCGGCCACCTCGGCACCCTCCTTGGCGGTCGCCGAGTCCGTGAGCTCCTTGTGCAGCATGCCGCGGTCGCCCGCGAAGGCACAGCAGCCGACGTCGTCGGGGACGACGACCTCCTCGGCGCAGGCCTCCGCGACCGTACGCAGCTGTGCCACATCGCCGAGATGCTGCATGGAGCAGGTCGGATGCAGCACGGCTGAGCCCGTCCTGCGGAACACGGTCAGGGAGGGAAGCAGCTCCTCGGCCGCCCAGACGAGTGAGTCGACGACGGTCAGCTCGCGGTGCAACTCCCGGTTGGCCTCGGTGAGATGGGGCACGACCTCGTGCGCCAGTCCCAGCGTGCAGGAGGAGGCGTCGACCACCAGCGGCAGCCTGCCGCCCGCGGTCCAGCCCCAGGCGGCCTCCACGATGCGGTTGGCCATGACCGCGTTGGCCGCGTCGTAACCCTTGGAGTGCCAGATCGTCGCGCAGCACGTCCCCGCGACGTCCTGGGGGATCCACACGGGCTTCCCGGCCCGCGCCGACACGGAGACCACGGCGTCGGCGAGCGACAGCGCGCCCTCGTCCTCGGGTCCGGCGAAGATGCGGTTCACGCAGGCCGGGTAGTAGACGGCACTCGCCCCCGCCCGCGAGGTCGGTGGGAGCCTGCGCGAGGCGGCGCCGGGGATCTCCGGCAGCCACTCCGGCACGAGATCCGGACGGACCGCCCGGCGGGCGAGCCGGGTCAGGGCCCCGAGCACCCGGTCACGCGCCGGTCCGGGCACGGTGCCGGCAGCGGCGACCGCGAGCCGTGCCGAGGTCTCCACCGCCGTGAAGTACTTCGCGGTGAGCACCGCGACACGCTCCTCGCGGGCGGAGTGCCGGTGGTGGCGGAAGTCCTTCATCATCGCGCCGGTGTCGATGCCGACCGGGCAGGCCAGCTTGCACGTGGAGTCACCCGCGCAGGTGTCCACGGCGTCGTAGCCGTAGGAGTCCAGCAGACCGGCCTCCACGGGGGAACCGTCCGCCTGACGCATCATCTCCCGGCGCAGCACGATCCGTTGGCGCGGAGTGGTCGTCAGATCCTCGCTGGGGCAGGTCGGTTCGCAGAAGCCGCACTCGATGCACGGGTCGGCGACCGGTTCGACCGAGGGGATCGTCTTGAGCCCGCGCAGATGTGCCTTCGGGTCGCGGTCCAGGACGATCCGCGGCGCCAGCACCCCTTCGGGATCGATGACCTGCTTCGTACGCCACATCAGCTCGGTCGCCTTCGGCCCCCACTCCAGCTCGAGGAACGGGGCGATGTTGCGGCCGGTGGCGTGCTCCGCCTTCAGCGACCCGTCGAAACGGTCGACGACCAGCGTGCAGAAGTCGTCCATGAACGCCGCGTACCGCTCGACGTCGGCGGGCTTCGCGGCGTCGAAGGCGAGCAGGAAGTGGAGATTCCCGTGTGCCGCGTGGCCGGCGACGGCGGCGTCGAAACCGTGCACCGCCTGGAGCTCGAGCAGCGCCTCGCAGGCCTCCGCGAGCCGGGACGGCGGAACGGCGAAGTCCTCCGTGATCAGCGTCGTGCCCGACGGACGGGAGCCGCCGACGGCCGTGACGAACGCCTTCCGCGCCGTCCAGTACCCCGCGACGGTCCCGGCGTCCCGGGTGAACTCGTTGGTGACGGAGACGGCCGGTACGACGAGGTCGAGACCGGTGACGACCGAGGCCGCCGCCTCCTCGTACGCCTCCAACGCGGTCTCGTCCGGGGCGCGGAACTCCACCAGGAGCGCAGCCGTGGACCGCGGGAGACCGCCCCAGTCCGCGGGAACGCCCTGGACCCTCACCGAGGCGCGCAGCGTGTTGCCGTCCATCAGCTCCACGGCGATCGCACCCGCCTCGTTGAACCGGGGCACCGCTGCCGCCGCCGAGGTCAGGGAGGGGAAGAACAGCAGCGCCGAGGAGACGTGCCGGTCCAGGGGCAGGGTGTCGAAGACGACCTCGGAGATGAAGCCGAAGGTGCCCTCGGAGCCGACCATCAGTCCCCGCAGGATCTCCACGGGGGTCGATCCGTCGAGGAACGCGTCGAGGCGGTAGCCGTTGGTGTTCTTGATCTCGTACTTGGCGCGGATCCGGGCCGTGAGCGGCGCGTCCGCCTCGATCTCCGCCTTCAGCGCCATCAGCCCGTCGCACAGGCGCGGCTCCGCGTGGCGCAGCAGCTCGTCGGCATCGGGCTCGGCCGTGTCGACCACCGTGCCGCTCGGCAGGACGAAGGTGAGGGAGGAGACCGTGCGGTACGAATT
This sequence comes from Streptomyces sp. QL37, assembly GCF_002941025.1. Lineage (NCBI taxonomy): Bacteria > Bacillati > Actinomycetota > Actinomycetes > Kitasatosporales > Streptomycetaceae > Streptomyces > Streptomyces sp. QL37. Next base: position 7,645,703 of record NZ_PTJS01000001.1, read on the forward strand.
GCGCGTCGTCCCCGCGGTCATCCCCGAGGCGTTGTTCGCGACGACCCCGCCGACGGTGCAGGCGATCGCGCTGGCGGGATCGGGGCCCAGCAGCCTGCCGTGCCGGGCGAGCGTGATGTTCGCCCGCATGACGGTGGTGCCCGGCTGGATCCGGGCCCGTGCCCCGCCGTCCAGGACCTCGATCCCCGTCCAGTGCCGGCGCACGTCCACGAGGATGTCCTCGCCCTGCGCCTGACCGTTGAGGCTGGTGCCCGCCGCCCTGAAGACGACGTCACGGCCCTTGCCGTGCGCGTAGGAGAGGATCGCGGAGATGTCGTCGATGTCCTCGGGGACCACGACGACCCGCGGAAGGAAGCGGTAGGGGCTGGCGTCCGAGGCGTAACGCACCAGGTCGGAGATCTTCCACAGAACCTTCTCCGGGCCGAGCAGGGCGGTCAGGCCGGCCCGCAGCTCCGCGGGTGTCCCCGACGCCTTCCATCCGGGCACCCGATCGGGGGACGGCGGGCGTGCGGTTCCGGGGCGCAGGGCTTCCGGCTTCGGCTCCAGCAGCGGCATGTCAGGTCCCCTCGACGGCGCGGTGCGGGGGCCGCACCGCGTGCCTCAGCAGCGGCGGCGCTCCGGCATCCCGTCGACCAGAGCGGTGAGCAGTCCGCCGAGCACCTCACGCTGCTCGGCGGTCAATGGGGCCAGGATCTCCTCCGCGGCCGCCTTGCGCGCGTCGCGCATCGACCGGAGCACCGCCCGGCCCTCCTCGGTGATCTCGATACGGACCACGCGGCGGTTGGCCGGATCAGGGGCGCGCCGCACCCGGCCGCTCGCCTCCAGGCCGTCGACCAGAGTGGTCACGGCCCGTGGGACGACGTCCAGACGCTCGGCCAGATCGGCCATCCGGGGCGCGCCGTCGTAGTGCGCGGTCGTGCGCAGCAGGCGGAACTGGGCCGGGGTGATGCCGATCGGCTCCAGCTGCCGGCTCTGGATGCGCTGGAGGCGGCGGGTGAGCCGCAGCAGCTGCTCGGCGAGCATGCCGTCGGAGTCGGGGGAGTCCATGAGGGAACAATATCAGGACCTTGTTCATTGTGAGTAGGGGTAACAATGAGCTAGGCTCTTGAAAGTTCGCCCTCTCCGTCAGTTCGACCGGTCCTCCGCGCCGGCTGCCGGACGCACGGGCGCCCCTCATTCACGCACGCTCTCGAAGGAGCCCATGAAACCCGACGAACCCGTCTGGACACCTCCAGCCGCAGGGGCGGGGCAGCCGCCCGCCGAGCTGCGACGCATCTTCCGGCTCTTCCGGCCCTACCGCGGCAGACTCGCCGTGGTCGGGCTGCTGGTCGGCGCCTCCTCCCTGGTGTCGGTCGCCTCCCCGTTCCTGCTCCGCGAGATCCTGGACACCGCGATCCCCCAGGGGCGCACGGGACTGCTCACGCTGCTCGCGCTCGGCATGATCCTCACCGCCGTGATGAACAGCGTCTTCGGCGTCCTGCAGACCCTGATCTCCACGACGGTCGGCCAGCGCGTCATGCACGACCTGCGCACCGCCGTCTACACCCAGCTGCAGCGGATGCCGCTCGCCTTCTTCACCCGGACCCGCACGGGCGAGGTCCAGTCCCGCATCGCCAACGACATCGGCGGCATGCAGGCGACGGTCACCTCCACCGCCACCTCCCTGGTCTCCAACCTCACCTCCGTCATCGCGACCGTGGTGGCCATGCTCGCGCTGGACTGGCGGCTCACCGTCGTCTCGCTGCTCCTGCTGCCCGTCTTCGTCTGGATCAGCCGGCGAGTCGGCCGGGAGCGCAAGAAGATCACCACCCAGCGTCAGAAGCAGATGGCCGCCATGGCCGCCACGGTCACCGAATCGCTGTCGGTCAGCGGAATCCTGCTCGGCCGGACCATGGGCCGCTCGGACTCCCTCACCAAGGCCTTCTCCGAGGAATCGGAGCGGCTCGTCGACCTCGAGGTGCGCTCCAACATGGCGGGGCGCTGGAGGATGTCGACCATCGGGATCGTGATGGCCGCCATGCCCGCCGTCATCTACTGGGCAGCGGGCCTCACCCTCCAGTCGGGAGCCACGGCGGTCTCCATCGGCACCCTGGTCGCCTTCGTCTCGCTCCAGCAGGGCCTCTTCCGGCCGGCCGTGAGCCTGCTCGCCACCGGTGTCCAGATGCAGACGTCCCTCGCCCTGTTCGCGCGCATCTTCGAGTACCTCGATCTCCGGGTGGACATCACCGAGCCGGAGAAGCCCGTCCGGCTGGAGAAGATCCGCGGCGAGATCGCTTTCGAGGACGTCACCTTCAGCTACGACGAGAAGAGTGGCCCGACCCTGAGCGGGATCGATGTGACCGTGCCCGCAGGGACCGGCCTGGCCGTCGTCGGCCCCACCGGATCGGGCAAGTCCACACTGAGCTACCTGGTGCCGCGGCTATACGACGTCACGGGCGGCCGGGTCACCATCGACGGCGTCGACGTGCGCGATCTGGACTTCGACACCCTCGCCCGTGCTGTCGGCGTGGTCTCGCAGGAGACCTACCTCTTCCATGCCTCGGTCGCCGAGAACCTCCGCTTCGCCAAACCGGACGCCACCGACGAGGAGATCGAGGCCGCAGCCCGCGCCGCCCAGATCCACGAGCACATCGCAGGGCTGCCCGACGGCTATGACACCCTCGTCGGCGAACGCGGATACCGCTTCTCCGGCGGCGAGAAGCAGCGGCTGGCGATCGCCCGCACGATTCTGCGGGACCCGCCCGTGCTGATTCTCGACGAGGCGACCAGCGCCCTCGACACCCGTACGGAGCACGCCGTGCAGCAAGCCATCGACTCCCTTTCGAAGGGCCGCACCACGCTCACCATCGCGCACCGGCTCTCGACCATCAGGGACGCCGACCAGATCGTCGTCCTGGACGACGGACGCACGGTCGAGCGCGGCACGCACGAGGAACTGCTCGCGCAGGACGGACGCTATGCCGCCCTGATCCGCCGCGACAGCCCGCCGGTCCCGGCTGCCACCTGAGGGCGGCATCCGGCTGCGGAGCCCCCGATACTCGAAGTTCCCCGACCACCCGCTCAGCCGGGTGCGCCGTACGCTCGGCGCGCTCACCGAGGCGGTCATGGTGGATCCGTGCTTCGCGGGCCTGCGCTCGTTCACCGGACCCACCGTCAGGTACCCCGGTCCTGAGGGGTGGGGACACGGAAGCGCCGCCGCTCCCGTGGGACGGGGAGCGGCGGCGCCGTTGTGCGGAAACGATCAGACGAGCCAACCCACGAAGTGGACGACGCCGGCAAGCAGGTTGGTCAGGAAGTTCATCCGGTGATTCTCCTTGTGCGTGGTGCATCTGTGGGACACGCAGAGGTGCGGTCTGCAGCCCGCTGTGTGCGTGTAGTAATCATCCGGTGTCGCACGGTAGTTGGGCAATCAGATCGTGAACGACCACGCGTTCGAGCGAACATCCGATCCCATGTTCGCGTGTTCTGCTTCTGGCGTCGGAAGCCGTGCCCGATCAGGCCGGCACGCTGTCCAGCAGCCGGGTGACCGAACGGACGGCCTGTCGTCCGGCCCGGTTGGCGCCGATGGTGCTGGCCGACGGGCCGTAACCGACGAGGTGGACGCGGGGATCCCGCACCGCCCGTGTGTCCTCGACGCGGATGCCGCCGCCCGGTTCGCGAAGTTTCAGCGGTGTCAGGTGATCGACGGCGGCGCGGAAGCCGGTCGCCCAGAGGATCACGTCGGCGTCAACAGTTCGGCCGTCGCGCCAGACGACCCCGTTCGGTGTGATCCGCTCGAACATGGGGAGCCGGTCGAGGATGCCCTGCTCGCGAGCGCGCCGGACGGCGTCGTTGAGCGGCAGCCCGGTCACGCTGACGACGCTCTGCGGCGGAAGTCCGCTGCGTACGCGCTCCTCCACCATGGCCACCGCGGCCCGCCCCTCCTCCTCGCCGAACGGCCCGTAGCGGAACACCGGGGGCCGCCGCGTCACCCAGTACGTCTCCGCCGCGACCTCGGCCATCTCCATCAGGTGCTGGGTACCCGACGCGCCACCGCCGACCACGACGACCCTGAGGCCGGCGAACTCCTCCGGCCCCGGGTAGCCCGCGGTGTGCAGCTGCCGCCCCCGGAACGTCTCCTGACCCGGATAGCGCGGCCAGAACGGACGGTCCCAGGTGCCGGTGGCGTTGATCAGGGCGCGCGTGGCGTACGTACCCTCGGAGGTCTCGACCAGCAGCCGCCCGTCCTCGCCGTCGCGCACGGCGGTCACCTCGACAGGCCGGTGCACCCGCAGGCCGAAGCGGCTCTCGTACGCGTCGAAGTACGCCCCGATCACCTCGGACGAGGGACGGTTTCCGTCGGCGCCCGTCAGCTCCATGCCGGGCAGGGAGTGCATGCCGTGCACCTTGCCGTACGTGAGCGAGGGCCAGCGGAACTGCCAGGCGCCGCCGGGCCGGGGCGCGTGATCCAGCACGACGAAGTCCCGGTCGGGGCCCAGGCCGGCGCGGCGCAGATGATAGGCGGCGGACAGCCCTGCCTGCCCGGCGCCGATGACGACCACGTCCAGCTCGCGTGTCCCGAAGTTGTTCACGTTTCTACCAACCCTGGCCCGGCCCCGGATCTTCCCGGTGCGCGCGGTCCGCCCCGACGGCGGGAGAATGGGGCCATGCCCGACACCTTTGCCACACACCTGCTGAGCGTCACCACGGGACGGACCGAAATGGTCATGGACCTGACGGAGGACTGCACGCAATTCCTCGACCGCACCGCTCAGGGGCGGGACGGCCTGCTCAACGTCTTCGTCCCCCACGCCACCGCCGGGATCGCGATCCTGGAGACCGGCGCCGGCAGCGACGACGACCTCCTCACCGCCCTGCAGACCCTGCTCCCGGCCGACGACCGCTGGCGCCACCGCCACGGGAGCCCGGGCCACGGCCGCGACCACGTGCTCCCGGCGCTGGTGCCGCCGCACGCGACCTTGCCGGTGATCGGGGGGCGGCTGGAACTGGGGACGTGGCAGTCCGTCTGTCTGGTCGACACGAACGTCGACAATGCGGACCGTCAGGTGCGTTTGTCGTTCCTCGGTTAGCCAGTCGCTTCGCCGGGACCGCAGAGGCGAAGCCGGCCGAACCGACTGAGTGATGGGCAGGGGCGTCCGCCGGCCTGCGCCCTGGGGTCGGGGATCGTGGTCACGTGCTGTCGTGGGCGGTGCCGGCCTCGGAGCCCGGCGGCCCGTATCAGTGGTGCGATACGACGACGGCGGCACCCGTGCCCAAACGCTGCTGTGCGGTGCGCGTGACGCACGGCGGGTGCGCCCAGGTGTTTCGGCGCGGCTCAACAGGCTCTGGTTCGCGCCGGTGCGCACGGAGTCGTATGCGTGCGTACACGCGCCGCCCGGGGAACCCCGCACGCCCTACCGGTGCGCGCGGGCACTGGAAAAGATGAGCACACCGCACATGAACCAGGTGATCCGCAGTTCCCCGTCCTCCGGCCGGGCGGACTCGCGGCGGAAGGAGTTCACGGTGTTGCTTCTCATCTCCCCTGACGGCATCGAGGAAGCGCTCGCCTGCGCGAAGGCGGCGGATCACCTCGACATCGTCGACGTCAAGAAGCCCGATGAGGGCTCTCTCGGCGCCAACTTTCCCTGGGTCATCCGGGAGATCCGCGACGCGGTGCCGGCGGACAAGCCGGTGTCCGCCACCGTCGGCGACGTTCCGTACAAGCCCGGCACCGTGGCGCAGGCCGCGCTCGGTGCGGCCGTCTCCGGCGCCACGTACATCAAGGTGGGCCTGTACGGGTGCACGACTCCCGAGCAGGGCGTCGAGGTCATGCGGGCGGTTGTCCGGGCGGTGAAGGACCACCGCCCGGACGCGCTGGTCGTCGCCTCGGGCTATGCCGACGCCCATCGCGTCGGCTGCGTGAATCCGCTTGCCCTGCCCGACATCGCAGCCCGCGCCGGTGCCGACGCGGCCATGCTGGACACCGCGATCAAGGACGGCACGCGGTTGTTCGACCACGTTCCGCCGGACGTCTGCGCCGAGTTCGTCCGCCGCGCCCACGCGTCCGGTCTGCTCGCTGCCCTCGCGGGCAGCGTCAAGCAGGCCGACCTCGGTGAGCTGACCCGTATCGGCACGGACATCGTGGGCGTGCGGGGAGCGGTCTGCTCGGGCGGTGACCGGAATGCCGGAAGGATCCAGCCACATCTGGTCGCCGCCTTCCGGGCCGAGATGGACCGGCAGGCCCGGGAGCACGCCACCGACGTCCCGGCCCTGAACTGACCACCGGGATGCCGACGCCGGAAACCGGCCGCGCCCCCGCACACCGCGCCCCAGGCCTTCCTGTCATCGACCCGGCCTCCGGGGAGACCTTCGACGAAACCCCCGACCAGCAGCCGCACGAGCTGGACGACGCGATTGACCGGGCCCGGCGCGCCTGGACCGGATGGCGCGCCGACCCGGGCGCTCGCACCACCATGCTGAACGCCGCCGCCGACGCCGTGGACGCTGCCGGAGACGACCTCGCTCCGTTGCTCACCCGGGAACAGGGCAAGCCTCTTGCCGAGTCGTACGCCGAGGTCGCCCGTACGGCGGCCCGGCTGCGGTACTTCGCCGCTCTGGCTCCCCGCACCCGCCGGATCGACGACGGCCGGCCCGTACACAGCGAGATCCGCTGGAAGTCACTCGGGCCCGTTGCCGCGATCGTGCCGTGGAACTTCCCCCTCCAGCTCGCGTCGGCGAAGTTCGCTCCCGCACTGGCCGCCGGCAACACCGTGGTCCTCAAACCGTCTCCGTACACCCCCCTTGCCACCCGACTGCTCGGCGCCGTCCTCTCCACAGCCCTGCCCGAGGACGTCCTGACCGTCGTCACCGGCCGGGAACCCCTCGGTGCCCACCTCGCCGCCCACCCGGGTATCCGCCACGTCACCTTCACCGGCTCGGTGCCGACCGGGCGGGCCGTCGCCGCAGCTGCGGCGGCCTCCCTCGCCCGTGTCACCCTGGAACTGGGCGGCAACGACGCGGCCGTCCTCCTGGACGACGTCGACGTGGACCGGGTCGCGGACCGGCTGTTCTGGGCCGCCTTCCGCAACTGCGGGCAGGTCTGCATGGCGGTCAAACGCGTCTACGCACCGGCCCGGCTCCACGCCGAGGTCGTCGAGGCCCTCGCGCACCGCGCCAAGACCGTCGTCGTAGGATCCGGCCTGGACCCGGAGACCCGGCTCGGTCCGGTCAACAACGCCCCCCAGCTGGCCCGCGTCGAGCGGGTCACGCAACGGGCCATGACGGCCGGCGCCCGGGCGGCGGCGGGTGGTCACCGGCTCGACGGACCGGGCTACTTCTTCGCTCCCACGATCCTCACGGACGTCCCTCCCGACGACCCGGTGGTGACCAGGGAACAATTCGGGCCGGTCCTGCCGGTGCTGCCGTACCGAAACCTCGACGAAGCCGTCGAAGCCGCCAACAACACCGGCTTCGGGCTGGGCGGTTCGGTGTGGGGCACCGACCTCGACCGGGCGGCGGCGGCAGCCGAGCGGCTCGAATGCGGCACGGCCTGGGTCAACCACCACGCCGAACTCTCCCTTGCCCAGCCCTTCGCAGGCGTCAAGGACAGCGGGGTCGGTGTCGCGGGCGGGCCGTGGGGTCTCTACGGCAACCTCCGTCCGTTCGTCGTGCACCGGCCGAAGGAGGAAGGGCGATGAAGTTCCGAGCCGCCGTGCTGCGCTCCTACGAGACCCCGTTCGCGGTCGAGGAGGTCGTCCTGAGCACCGGCCCGGCCGCCGGCGAGATCCTCGTCGAGATCGCGGGATGCGGAATGTGCCGGACCGATCTCGCGGTCCGGCGATCAGCAGGCCGCACCCCGCTGCCAGCGGTCCTCGGCCACGAGGGGAGCGGAGTCGTGGTGGCGTCCGGCGATGGCCCGGACAGCGCGATCGGCGTCGGTGACCACGTCGTGCTGAGCTTCGATTCCTGCGGGGACTGCCGGAACTGCCGCAGCGCTGCCCCCGCCTACTGCGACTCCTTCGCCTCACTCAACCTCTTCGGGGGACGCGAGAAGGACGCGTCCCGGCTGACCGACGCCGTCGGGGGAGCGCTGGCCCCGCGGTGGTTCGGCCAGTCCTCCTTCGCCGAATACGCCCTCGTCCCGACGCGCAACGCCGTCAGGGTCGACGCCGCCCTGCCGCTCGAACTGCTCGGTCCACTCGGCTGCGGCACCCTCACCGGTGCCGGAGCCGTGCTGAACACCTTCCGTGCCGGCCCCGGTGACACCCTCGCCGTATTCGGTGCGGGAGCGGTGGGTCTGGCCGCAGTCATGGCGGCCACCGCCGCCGGCGTACGGACCGTGGCCGTCGACCGGCATCCGGGGCGCCTGGACCTGGCCGAACGGTTCGGCGCGGTCCCGCTGCCCGCCGTGACGGCCGGACTGGCCGAGCGCATCCGTCGGCACACCGACGGCGGCGCGCAGTACGCCCTGGACACCACGGCCTCCGCCCCGCTGATCAACGACGCCCTCCGCGCGCTGCGCCCCACCGGGACCCTCGGTCTCGTGGCACGCCTCCACACCGCACTGCCGCTCGAACCGGGCACGCTCGACGGGGGCCGCAGCATCCGGCACATCTGCGAGGGGGACGCCGTACCCGAACTGCTGATACCCCGGCTGATCGGTCTGTGGCAGACCGGCCGCTTTCCCTTCGACCAACTGATCCGCAGATATCCCTTGGCCGACATCAACGAGGCCGAACACGACTGTGACGCCGGACGCGTGATCAAGCCCGTCCTGCTGCCGGAAAGAAGAGACCGATGAGTGAAACCTCCACCACCGGAGACCCACGCCATCCCACCAGCGACCCTTCCGTGTTCTTCGCCCCCACCGAATTCGCCCCCGCCGAAGGGGACACGACCACCACGGCGACGCAGCGGACCGGCGCGGAAGGCGTGGACGCAGGCGTCGGACTGACCGCCCTCCTGGTCGCCGCCGCACGGGCGATCGAGACCCACCGCCACGACAGCCTGGCCCGGGACGTCTACGCGGAGCACTTCGTCCGCGCGGCCCCCGTCTGCGCGGACTGGCCGGTGAGCATCCAGCAGGTTCCGGATGGGGACGACAACCCGTTGTGGGGGAGGTTCGCCCGCTACTTCGGTCTGCGGACCAGAGTCCTCGACGATTTCCTCCACCGGGCGGTCGGTACAGGCGTTCGCCAAGCGGTCCTGCTGGGGGCGGGATTGGACACCCGCGCCTTCCGGCTGGACCTGCCGTCCGACTGCGTCGTCTTCGAGATCGACAGGGCGGGCGTGCTGGCCTTCAAGGAACAGGTGCTGAAGGACCTGTCGGCCGCCCCGAAGGCGAAGCGAGTCCCCGTACCGGTCGACCTGCGCGCCGACTGGGTCACCGCCCTCACCTCTGTCGGCTTCGACCCAGCCGCTCCCAGCGTCTGGCTGGCCGAAGGACTGCTCTTCTACCTACCGGGCCCCGCCGAGACGTACCTCATCGACACGGTGGACCGGCTCACCACCGGGGGCAGCGCCCTGGCCTTCGAGGCCAAGCTGGAGAAGGACCTGCTCGCGTACCGCGACAGTTCGATCTACACGGCGACGCGAGAGCAGATCGGCATCGATCTGCTCGACCTCTTCGACAGGGGGCCGCGCCCCGACTCCGCGGGTGACCTGGCGGCCAAGGGCTGGTCCACCTCGGTGCACACGCCCTTCGACTTCACCCGTCAGAGGGGACGTGGTCCCCTCCCCGAGCCGAACGACGCGCTGGAGGGGAACCGGTGGGTCTTCGCGCACAAGACCCGATCCTGAAGTCCGCTCACGAAGGCGTCCGCACGGGCCTGGCACCGCCTTGACCTCACGGGGCCGGCGCCCGCGCGCATGGGGGCGACCCGGGGCCCGACCGGCGGCGCCCCGGGACGCCCCGCGCCGCCACGGGCGCCCCAGGACGCCCCGCGCCGCTACGGAACGCTCACGTCCGGGCCGTGTCAGACGGCCCGGACAGCCACCAGTTGGTCAGCCGGAATTCCACCCATGTCCGGCGCGTAGTAGTCCTCGATGCCCCTGGCCCACGTGTTCACGGTGATGCGGTCCTCGGCGTCCGGGCCGAAGGCGTCGAAAAGCGCATGGATGTTCGCCTCCGCGAAGCCGATCGCCCTCATCAGCGCTACGAAGAGCGGGCGCTCGATCAGGCCGTCGCCGTCGGGATCGCCGAGTACGGCGAGCGCCTCGGCGAACTCGGTGATCGTGGGACCGAAGCGCTCGGGGTCGAGCACGGCCGGGCGGAACTCGTCGACGGAGATCACACCATCGCCGTTGGCGTCCAGCTCCGTGGCCAGTGTGGTCCAGTAGCGGCGGAACGCGGCCCGGATGGCCTCCCTGGCGCCGTCGTCCGATGCGACCGCCACCTCCAGAACACGTTCCGTCATGAGGTCGAAGTCCTCGGAGTCGAGGACCCCGTTGCCGTTGGCGTCAAAGAGGGAGAAGACCAGCTCGGCCCTCTCGGTGGCCTCAGTTCGCATGTCCATCGCTTCTCTCCTACGGTCCTTCGACCCCGGACTCGGGCTCGATGAGTGCTCCCATGTAACCGCGTAGGGGGAGGAACGTGACGGTGAGGAGACGTCGGCTACCAGAAGGAGTGAGTGGGCCGACAACCAGTTCGTACGGTCGGGCGCTTGCGGCGTGCGGGGCGCGGAATACGGGGACCACACCAGTTCGACGGGAGCTCGATGCTCAGCTGTGATCTTCCGGCGGCACCGAGTGCCCGATCAGCTTCAGCGCCTCGGGTGGCAGGGCGGTCGCGCTCAGCGGGCGGCGCCCTGCATGGCGAGGCCGTAGCCGAGGCTTGCATCCAGGCCGCGGAAGCGTGACGTGGGCGCCCGTGCGAAGCACCGCACGGTCTTCGTCGACCGGCTTCTGGCCAACCTGGTGCACCCTTCGCCACGGGGTCACTCATGACGTCCTGGCCTTGCTGGTTCGCCGTGGAGCGTTCGACCGTCACCCGGGCCATCGGCAAGGTGCGGCCCCTGCTTGCGGGGCGAGGATGCACGGTCGGCCCCGAAGTGCAGCTGCGAACCCTGGCCGAGGCCGTCGACGAACCTCGGCCAGGCCGGGAAGACCGGCATCACCGACGGCTCCGAGATCCGTGCGCCGGTGAGCCCTGGTCAGCGGCGGCCGGTGGCCAGGGTGACGAGGAACTGGCCGCCGCCCGGCTCGATGGCGGCGGTCACGGGCAGCCCCGGCACCAGCCGGGAGAACCGGTCCACCAGCCAATCCGCCGCTTCTTGGGCGTCCTGCTCGGTCGGACAGCGGCCCACCATCTCGCGGCCCCCCTTGCGCTCCAGCCTCCCGGCAACGGTGATCAACGGCGCGGGTTCGACCACGTACAGGTGGTCCGGCCAGGCGATGACCACCTTGACCGCGCCCTTGCGGGTGTTGCATGCGCGGTGTGCGAGCCGTTCGGCGACCTTTGCCTTCCGGTCGGCGGTCCGGCTGTCGACGCTGGGCCCCCGGGGGTCGTTCACCGACTCGGCGGGATCGACCGCCTCGTCGCACACCCAGCACCGCCAGCCGTCGCGCTCGGCCACATCATCAAGGAGACTCATCCGAGCAACCTAGCCTGCCCTGCCGCCACCCCGCGCACCAGGGCCTCGGCAAGGTCTCGACACCAGCCAGCAATGCCGTGCGTCTGGCAACCGGCCGATGTGGCATCCGGTGGTCTCATATCGACGCATTCATTCCTGGACGGGGAGGTCGGAGCCGTTGACGTGGAAGGTGAGCGCTGTGATCCGGCCTGACTGGACCACAGGGCAGTGTTGAACTCCGCCGCTGAGACGTTGTGAACGGGTGCCGGATGGGCCGCTTCGCGTGTCGGCGGCGTCCCCCGGCCAGCAGTCTGGCTCGGTCGGCGTCCAGGTCCGCGACAGTGGCGCGCCTGCACCGGTACGTGAGAAGAGCCGTCCGACGAGGGCACGGGCCTGCCCCCAGGAGTCGCGGATCCGGACGGTGAACAAGACGCAGGCCGCAGGCCGCCCCTGCGCTGAACGCCTGGATCCAACCCCCGACTCGGGGCAGTGGTGCACCAGGGGGTGCACCTGGCGCGCCGGGCGAACTCGGCAGGTAATTCGACCAGTTGGCAGGCGCTTCCGCGAAGTCGGTGGCGATGGCGATGAATCGGCGGTCGAACTCCTCCTGATGACTGCCCGGTGTGCGAAGAAGACGTTCCGTCGCACAAGTTCGTGTCGTCCCAGGAGGCTGCGCCCTCTCAATCGTCGATCAGCTGACGGAGGTCGTCCTGCCCGAGGCGCATCTCGGCATCGGCGACGGCTCCGTCGAAGCGGACCCCCTCAGCCCCGAGGATCTCCCTGGGGGTGTCCGTTCGCGTCCGGTCCGGCCACTGGAATCCGTCGCTGACACGTCCTGCCGCGTTGAGGACGCGCCAAGGGCTGGGACATTGGCCGCAGGCACTCAGGTGTCTTCCCACCGGTACGGCATGGCTGCCGATCACCGCCGCCACGTCGCCGTAGGTGGTCCACCGTCCGGCAGGAACCGCGCCCAGCAGGGTGTGCAGCTGCGTCCAGTCCTTTCGGGTGCCGTTGAGCTGCCTGGCCAGACCGGCGAGGTTGATTCCCGCCAGCGTGGCCCATTCCTCGGCGTCGACATCGCTGGGAACCTGACTCGTGTCGACGTCCCACCATGTCGTCCCCTGTATGCCGTCGGCGGTGCGGCTCGTCACGCTCGTGAAGATGTGATTGGCCAGTCCGGTAGGGGAGTAGGACGCGCCGTCGGCGTCCCAGATCAGCGGCTTGGCTGTGTTGTTCGTCCAGACCGCTGTTGCTCGGCTGCTGTCGTCCTCCACCCACGCGTCGATGGCGTCGCGTATGGCTTCCGTCGTGCCGTGGCGTGGTGTCATCCGCAGTCTGGTGCCCTCGGGCAGCAGGCCCGCACCGACCAGTACGTGGACGGCGTTCCGCGAGCGTGAGCGTTCCCGCAGTTTCTTGGCTGCCGCCTCACCCTCGACCCGGGCCGGTGCCAGCGTGAACTCCTCCACCTCCGGGGTCGGGTAGACCTTGGTGAAGCCGGCGACGACGTGCCCTTCCACCTTCCACAGCCCCACCTGGATGAGGTCGATGTCGAGGCTCATCTCCGACAGCCAGACCACGGAGTGGGTGACCTGCTTGGGGAAGTCGGCGGCGATGATCACCTGCCGGGGGCGCTGGAGCAGCTCCGGGCTCCACTCCCCGTCCACATGGTCGAGCAGGCGCTGCGTGCACGCCTCGGTGTCGACGTCCTGCCCCCTGCGCGACAGGAAGTCGCGGTGCGCCTCGGCGAGGGTGCCGAGGTCGAACCGCGACACCAGAGCGGCGTAGGTGATCGCCTGGAGGTGTACGTCCCGGTCGGCCGCCCCGCGCTTCAGCTCGACCACGACGAGGCGCCCCGTCGCGTCCAGCCCCAGTACGTCCAGCCGGTCGCGTGCCGGCACGCCGTCCGTGTCAGCCCACCGGTCGTACTCCGCGGTGATGACGAGCACCGACTCCCCGAGCACCTGAGGGTGGGCGATCACCCACTCCTGCAGGTGCTGTCTCTCGAGGAGACTTTCCGCGGCCAGTCCGGTGCGCGAGACCGGCATGGCCGTCGCGCCGGTGACGGTGAAGAGATGATCCACGGTGCCCTCCTGGTGCACCCGGCAGCGGGACGCCGGATGATCCGGAGCCTACGCGGGCCGGTCCGTCCCTCGGCGGCCTTCTCGCCGGACGGCGGATCGCTCCTCACGCCGCCCTGGACGAGGAATTTCGTCGCGGTGAGCCACCTCGAGTCCATGCTGTCGGAGTACACCGCCGCGCGGGAATCCCGCAGGACGCAGCCGTGACAGCCTGCCGGCGGATGACGGACTACGGCGCAACCGCTGGTTCGAGCAGCGACAACGTCCGCTGCTGCGCGTCGAGGGCGACGCGGATGCCGACCGGCATGGGCAGATTCGGGCCCGCGTGTCCGAACTCGACGTTGCCCAGGACCGGGATGTCACGGTCGCCGAGGACGTCGAGGACGATCTCGGGCAGGGTCAAAGGCGCCTCGGGCGCTGCGAGTCCGCCGATCTCGCGCGGAACGCCCACGACCATCCCGGAGATCCGATCGAGAACGCCGCTGTGCCGCAGCACCTGGAGGTAGCTCCACACGTGCGCCGCGTGGCTGCCCATCTCCTCCCAGAACAGCACCGCGCCGTCGAACCGTTCCAGCGGCAGCGCGTAGGACGTCGCCTGTGCCAGCACGATGCGATTGAGCAATCCGCCGATCAGCCGGCCTTCGGTACGGCCGGCGCGCCAGCACTCCCACGCCGGGGTGGCGGGCAGCGGACCGATGGCCTCCGGGCCGGTCAGCAGCGTCGAGTAGAGCGTCTCGAGCTCTGCCCGACGCGCAGCGGTCACAGCCTGCCAGTGCCCGCCGAGACCGGGCGTGGCCACGTCGGCATGGAAGCCGACCAGGCCCGTACGCGCGTGGAGCACCAGATGCAGCAGCGAGATGTCGCTGTATCCGAGGATCGGTTTGGGGTCGGCGGTGATCGCCTGTACGTCGATGAGGTCGAGGTAACCGAGCACCGTCGTCCCGCCGTCATGCGCGATGATCGCGCGTACCTCTGGGTCACGCAGGAGCCCGTTGAACTCCTCGGCGATCTCCTCCGGCCGGGCCGCGCTCCACCAATGCCGCCGTCCCGCTTCGAGCAGCGGCGCGAGACGCACGCGGAATCCCATTCCTTCGAGCACGGCCACCGCGTGGTCGAGTGCGGGCGCGTATCCGACGTCCAGCGGCCCGGACAACGACGCGATGACGACGAGATCCCCGGGCACCAGGGCGCGGGGTCTAAGCAGTTTCGGCTGTGCGGCGCGGACCATCGAGGCAGTATCCCGGCGCTTGCGGCAACATGCTACGCATTTGCCGGTCGGTCGCCCGACGCGGGGGAGAGCCCGATGAGCCCCCGCCCGCGCCGGTCGGCCGGCGGTGTCGTCAGCGTCTGCGGGACGGGCGGCCCGCTCCGATGCCCGCGACGTGCAGGGCAAGAAGTGCCAGGCCCAGGAGCATGACGTTCACTGAGGAGAAGACGTCGTTGGTGGTGATGTCTGCTGCGTTGATCAGGAAAGCGATGGCGAACAGGACGGCCGCGGCTATGCCGAGCATGGGGTGCTCCTCTCGAAGGGTGTGGGGTCCGTGTGCCCACGTATCCCGCGGACAGACCCCGCTTCGGCGTCGGGATGCCGGCCCGGCTCCGTGCCAGGGTCGTGGGGGTGCGCGTCGAGGGCGGGGGTAGGCGGTGAGGAGAGCCGAGTGAGGGAGAACCGATGGCGAAGGACACGTCGCTGCGTGCGATGGGGTGGGCGCAGTCGTTCCCGATCACGCAAGGGGTGCGGGCCGGCCGTCGGTGGACGCGGGAGCATCTGGCGTCCCTGGAGTGGACCAAGGACGCCCCGGAGACGGTGGACGCGATACTGCTCAGCGTTTCCGAGCTGATCACCAACGCCCACGTGCACGCGCACAGCGACGCCCAGCTGGTTCTCACCTGGGACAGCCACTGCCTGCACGTGAGTGTCCACGACTCCGATTCCCTGCCCCCCGCCAAGCAGCCCGAGGACGTCACGACGACCGGCGGGCGCGGACTGGCCATCGTCGACGCGCTCGCCGACGGCTGGGCCACTCATCCGCAGGCGTCGGGCAAGACCGTCACCGCCTGCTTCGTACCACCTGGCGCTCCGAAGCCCCGGCACGGCGAGGACGTCAGCTGAACTCCGGGCGGGGGCGCCCGGAGCGGAAGGAGACCGCCGGGAAAGCGTGTCGCGCCTCCTCGGCCTTTCCTTCGGCCCGCTCGGTGTCAGGAACACGCCCCGTGTGACCGACGGCGGTGCGCGCGGAGACCGCGACGGTGGAGCGCACGCCCGCACGCCTGGCGACACGCGAGTGCGCACCATGCCCGGGCTGTGCGCACCGGTGGTGCGACTGCCCCGCAGACACGCGGCCGGGGCTCCCCGGCTGTTCGCCCCGATCGGCGGCCCGAAGTCGTCACGCCCTACGGGCTTTCGCCGCGGCCCGCTCGGCGGGCGGCCTTCGTCGCGCGGGTGGAGGAGGTGCCGGCCGCCTCGGCGGAGCGCCCCTCGCGCCAGGGCCGCAGGTCGAGTACTGGCAACCCGGATGCGGGTGACTGCTGCCGGTGCTGGATGCAGCGTGGGTTTCTGGAGGTGAGCGGCGTGCCGTCCCTTGGTGCGGCTTGAGCTTAGCGGCAAGCATTAATTATGAATACATCTTGACAGGGTGTGATGGCCCGCCCACGATGAACGCACTTCACCGAGCCGCTGTCGCAGGAGCCGCCTGTCATGTTGTCTCTGCAAGTCCGTGCCCCCTCCGTGCCCCTGGCAGGTCATCTGCCCATGGGGAGTTCAGCCTCCACACCGCACCCGGTGACGGTCGACAGCCGGAGCCTGTTCAGGGACGGCCGCCCGTGGATTCCCGTGATGGGGGAGTTCCACTTCAGCCGGTACCCGGCTTCCGGGTGGCGTGAGGAACTGCTCAAGATCAAGGCCGGTGGCATCGATCTGGTGGCCACCTACCTGTTCTGGAATCAGCACGAGAACGAGGCCGGCGTCTTCTGTTTCGACGGAGACCTGGACGTGCGCCGCTTCGTGACGCTGTGCGGAGAGGCCGGTCTGGCCGTAGCGATGCGGATCGGGCCGTGGTCCCACGGCGAATGCCGCAACGGCGGGTTCCCGGACTGGCTGGAGGAGACCGGCTGCACCCCGCGCACCGACGACCCGGCCTATCTCGCCCTCGTCGAGCCGTACTACCGGCGCATCGCCCACGAACTGCGAGGCCTCTTCCACGACGACGGCGGGCCGATCGTAGCTGTCCAGGTGGAGAACGAGCTCTACGACCAGCCGGCGCACCTGGCCACTCTGCGCAGCATGGCCGAGAGCGCCGGCATGCGAGCACCACTGTGGACGGCGACCGGCTGGGGCGCGGCCGACATCCCGCGCGACACCCTGCTGCCGCTGTACGGCGGCTACCCGGAGGCGTTCTGGGAGGACGCGTACGACGGGTGGACGCGGGAGATGCGGCGCCACTACTTCTTCACGCCGATCCGCGACGACCACGCCATCGGCGCCGACCTGCGCTCCTCGGCACCGACCGGCAGCGGCCCGGACGATCGCCGCTACCCGTACGCCACATGCGAGGTGGGCGGCGGAATGGCCATCGCCTACCACCGCCGTCCGATCGTGCCCAGCGAGGACATCACCTCGCTGGCCCTCGCCAAGCTGGGCAGCGGCTCGGTCTGGCAGGGCTACTACCTCTACCACGGCTGCTCGCAGCGCCTGGACCTCAAGGAACCCAACCAGGAGAGCCACGACACCGGCTACCCCAACGACCTGCCGACGGTCACCTACGACTTCCAGGCGCCGCTGGGGGAGTACGGGCAGGCCCGGCCCGCTTTCCACGCCCTGCGACTCCAGCACCTGTTCCTGCACGGCTACGGTGCGGAACTCGCGCGGATGCCACTGTCGCTGCCCGATACCGAACCCGAGTCGCTCGACGACCGTGCCACGTTGCGCTGGGCCGTCCGCTCGGCGGGTGAGCAGGGCTTCCTCTTCGTCAACAACCACCAGCCGCACGAGACGCTGCCCGACCACAAGGGTGTCCAGTTCCGGGTCCAGCTGGACGGCGGCCGTACCGTGACCCTGCCCGCGCACCCGGTCGGCGTGCCCTGCGGAGCGCACTTCGTGTGGCCGATCGGCCTGGACCTCGGCGCCGGGCTGCGACTGGACTGGGCCAGCGCCCAGCCGGTTACCCGCCTGGAGACGGACGGCGTTCCGCTCACCGTGCTGGCGGCCACCGACGGGATCCCGGTCTCCCTGGCCCTGCCTGCGGGCGTGGACGTCGCCGGTCCCGCCCAGGTGACGCTCGGCGCCGAAGCCACGCTCGTCACGGTCACCGAGCCGGGCACCGGGGCACTGCTGACCCTGCAGGCTCCGACCGGCAGCGTACGTGTCCTGGTGCTCTCCCAGGCCGAGGCGCTCCGCCTGAACCGGCTGCGCGTCTTCGGACAGGACCGGCTCGTACTCAGCGACGACCTGGTGCTCGCGGACGGAGACGAACTGCGCCTGCACACCACCTCCCCGGCACCCTCCGTCGCCCTGTTTCCCGCACCGGATTCCCTGCTCGGCGCGGAAGTCGGCCGGCCCCTGCCGGACGGAATCCTCACGCGTTGGCCGCTGGCACCCGCACCGCGGCTGCCGCAGCCCTCCGTCGAAACCCTGCGAGCACAGGCCGTCACCCCGCAGGCCCGCACCGGCGGTTCCCACCAGCGGGCCTCGGCGCCCCGCGACGAGGACTTCGAGAAGGCCGCCCTCCACCACATCACCATCCCGGCTTCTGCCCTGGAAGGCGACGGGGAGGTGCTGCTGCGACTGCGATACAGCGGGGACGTGGCCCGGGCCTACATCGACGGGAAGCTCGTCGCCGACCACTTCTGGTACGGGCCAGACTGGGAGATCGGACTGCGCCGCTTCGCCCACGCCGCGACCCGGCACGGCGTGGAAATCCGGATCCTGCCGCTGGACCCGGCAGCCCGCATCCACGTCGACGGTTCGGCACGCGAAGGCCTGGACACGGGCCGGACCTGCGCCATGGTGGAGTCGGCCGAACTGGTGGCCGTACCTCGCAGGAGCCTGCGCCTGGAAGAGGACGGACGTGCCTGACGTCAGCCGCAGGAGTCTGCTACGCGCTGCGGGCGTTGCGGGGGCCGGACTGCTCGCGGCCCCCGCCCTTGCGGCGTGCGGCACGTCCTCGGCCGCCCCGTTGCGGTCAGGACGCGCGCAGATCAGCCTGTGGACCCACGACCCCGACTACATCAAGACGTTCCGGACCGCCATCGAGGACGTGGGTCTGATGCGGGGTTCCCGCTTTGACTTCGGGCTGGACATCACCAGTTCGGCACCCGCCGACATCATGACGCGAATGATCGCTCAGGCCGTGGCGGACGGGAACACACCCGATCTCGCGGGCCTCAACGTCGACCAGTTCCCCCGGGTGATGCAGTCGTCCATAGCGGAGAACCTCTTCGTCGACCTCACCGGAACGGTCCGTCCGCTCGGCGACGATCTGCTCAAGCTGTCGCCCTACTCGGTCGACGGCGTCCCGTACGGCCTGGAATCCGGCAACGCGATCACGGTCCTGTACTACCGCCAGGACCTGTTCGACACGTACCGGGTCCCCGAGGATCTCGATACCTGGGAGGATTTCCTCGAACACGGCGCGCGGCTGAGCACCGATCACAAGGTGAGCGTCGGCATGATCTCCACCGGCGACAACGGATCGATCGTCAACGGCTTCCTGCAGTTCCTGCTGCAGCGCGGTGGCGGATTCTTCGACGCCGCAGGCGACCTGATCCTGGACTCGCCCGAAGCCCTCGAAGTCCTCGAGTTCATGACCCGCGGCGTCCGCTCAGGCGCGCTGATGGCTCTCCCGGACCCTTACGGCAGCGCCTGTGCCGCTGCTCTGAAGTCCGGGCGGCTCGCCGCCACCGCCATGCCCAACTGGTACAACACCGCCGGACTTCAGGCCAACGTACCGGAGCAGAAGGGGCGCTGGCGGATCCGGACCCTGCCTCGCTTCACCGGGGGTGGCCACATCGCCTCCACCATGGGCGGCACCGCCTTCGCCGTGCTGAAGGACAAACCCAACAGCGAGGCCGCGTTGGAACTGCTGCGCCGCGTCTACCTCAGCCGCGAAGGGCAAATCCTTCGCTACCGCTTCGGGGGCTATCTGCCCACACTGGCGTCTCTGTACGAGGACCCCGAACTCGTTGCCACCGAGGACGGGTACCTCGGCGGTCAGAAGGCCTTCGGGATCTACAGCGCGGCAGCCGCCGACCTTCCCCTCTTCTATCAGGCCGCCAGCATGCAGATTCTGTCCGACGTACTCGGAGGCCAGATCCTCGACGCGCTGAAGGGCCGCACGTCGCCCACCGCGGCGCTCAAGGCCGGCCTGAAGGCATACCGACAGCAGGTGAAACGATGACCGCGCCCCCGCCGACCCGCGCGCCCGTCCTGGAATCCCTCCCCGCCCGCACCCCGGGCAAGGCCGCCCCACCCCGCACCTCCTGGTGGATGCGCCGACAGCGGACCTTGGCGCCCTACCTGTTCATCTCACCCTTCTACCTGCTCTACGGGTTGTTCCTGCTCGTTCCGATCCTGGTCGGCCTCTATCTCAGCTGTACCGAGTGGGCGGGCCTGGGCACACCGAAGTGGGTGGGCCTGCGCAACTACCAGGACCTGCTGGCCGACCACAGCTTCTGGACCGCCGTCGGCAACACCGGTCTGTACGTCGTCTTCACCATGGCCGTCGTGATGCCCGCCGCCCTGCTCATCGCCCAGGCACTGAACGCCCGCGGCCTGCGCGGCCGGGATCTGTTCCGGCTGGCCTACTTCATGCCCGTGGTGATCTCCCCGATCGTCATCACCCTGGTCTTCGGGCTGTTCTTCGACAACGAATTCGGGCTTCTGAACGCGGTGGGTCACGCCGTGTTCGGATTCGGCGGCATCGACTGGCTGGGCTCGCCCGGCTGGGCGCGGGTGACGGTGGTGATCCTCGTGCTGTGGCGCTGGACCGGCTACCTGACCATCTTCTTCCTGGCAGGACTGCAGAACGTCCCGAAGGAGCTGTACGAGGCCGCGGACATCGACGGCGCCGGACCGGTCAGCCGCTTCCGCAACGTCACCCTGCCCTGCCTGCGTCCCGTGACCGCGTTCGTCGCGGTGACGGTACTGGTCAGCTCGGTCCAGATCTTCGAGGAGCCGTACCTGCTCACCCAGGGCGGCCCGGGTGAATCCACTCTGTCCGTCGCCCAGTTCATCTTCCGCGCCGGATTCCAGCGCCAGCAGCTCGGCTACGCGGCGGCGGCCGGCGTGCTGCTCTTCGTCGCCGTCTTCGCCCTCGGTCAGCTGGCCATGCGGGTGCTCGGGGTCGGAAGGGATGACCGATGACAACAGGTGCGTTCGATTCCACCGCCAAGCTCGGCCCGAGGGCCCGCCGAGGTCGCCGCAGGGCGAGCCGGGCCCTGCTCTACACGTTCCTGATCGCCTTGCTGCTGGTGTTCGCCCTGCCGCTGCTGTGGGCCCTGTCGTCCTCCTTCAAGGCCCGCGGTGACATCTTCGGCTACCCGCCCAAGCTCTTGCCCTCACCGGCGACCCTCGACAACTACCGAGGCCTGCTTGACGAGAACCCGTTCTGGAGCTGGCTGCTGATCAGCACGGTGGTCGCCGTCATCTCCACCGTCGCGGCGGTGCTGCTGTGCGCGCTGGCCGGGTTCGCGTTCGCCAAATACCGCTTCCGCGGCAAGAACGTCCTGTTCAACGTGATGTTCAGCTCGCTGGCCGTGCCCTTCGCGGTGATCGTCGTTCCGCTGTTCGTCATGCTGGCCAAGGCCCACCTGACCACGCCCTACTTCGCACTGGTCGTGCCCTGGGTGGCACCCGCCTTCGGCATCTTCATGATGCGCCAGTTCGCCGAACAGTCCATTCCCGACGCTCTGTTGGACGCGGCGCGTGTGGACGGCTGCACCGAGTTCGGACTGTTCAGGCGCGTCGTACTGCCCCTGCTGCGGCCGGCCCTGGGCGCCCTCGGCGTCTGGTCCTTCCTGAACAGCTTCAACAGCCTCATCTGGCCTCTCATCGTGGTGAGCGACCCGGGCGACTACACCCTCCCGCTGGGTATCCAGGCCCTGTTCGGTGCGACCAACCGGCAGTACGACCTGGTCCTGGCCGGCTCCGTCCTCGCGGCCATCCCGAGCCTGCTGGTCTTCTTCCTCCTGCGTAAGCAGCTCCTGGAAGGACTTACCGCCGGAGCGGTCAAGAGCTGACCCGTGCCCTCCGCCCGGGCTCACCGGATCGGGAGGTGTGTGCCGAAGCGCCCGAGTGGTCCGACTGCCGCGGCCGGCACGGCAAGCGTCTGCCCGGCGGGGCAGCGAGGAACGGCGCATGAGTAATGACACCGCATCATGTCGGCTTCTCATCGGACGAAGGTGTCCGGACAAGGGGACGGAATCAATGCATCTCATCCGAAAACTCGGTCACATCATCTCCGTCATGGCGATTGCGGCGACGGTCCTCGTCGGGGCGGCACCCGCCGCTCCGGCATCGGCCGCCGCAGGCGCCCCGGAGCCATCGCCCCGTGCACAGACCATCCGGAACGACGCCTTCTGGAAGGACACCGACGGCAACCTGATCGCTTCGCAGGGCGGTGGCGTCTTCAAGTTCGGGAACACCTACTACTGGTACGGCGTCCACTACGCGGAGGCCGACCTCTACGCGGTGTCTCCCACCCGCAAACACCCACGGGCGACGTTCGCCTCGATCAGGGTGTACTCGTCGAAGGACCTGGTGAACTGGGACTTCGAGAACGAGGTCGCGGACCGGTCGACGCCGCTCGCCATTCCGCCGTCCAAGGACGTCAGCGGGGACGCCTTCTCCCGGATGGCGTCCCTCGACGACGCGGGCTGGGTCGGACGAATGGGGGTGGTGTACAACGAGGTCACGCACAAGTACGTGCTCATGACGCAGATGTCCACCACCTTCGACACGGACAGCAAGACGAACGCCGGGGTGCTCTTCCTCGAGAGTGAGTCCCCGACGGGAGACTTCACGTACGCCGACCTGCAGACGCAGATCCCGGGAGTGCTCTACCAGGGCACAGGTGACCAGACCGTGTTCACCGACGACGACGGCACGGACTACCTCGTCTTCTCCAACCGGAACGGCCGCAACCACACCTATGTCGCGCGTCTCGATCCTTCCGACTCACTGAGCGTCGAACCTGCCGTCGAGGTGTCCTACAACGCGGCCGGCCGCGAGGGCAACGCGATGTTCAAGGCGAACGGGCACTACTACATCGCCAGTTCCGACCTGCACGGATGGAACTCCTCGGCCACGCACGTCATCAAATCCGCCGGAGACGATCCGCAGGGCCCCTACGGCCCGGAGACCGTCATGGCGGGTACGGAGGCGGACTACAGCCATGTCTCGCAGTCCGGGTTCTTCTTCACCGTGCACGGCAGGAAGACGGATACGGTGATCTACGCGGGCGACCGATGGTCCGAGTTCGCGTGGAACGGAACGGGCTACAACCAGTGGGTCCCGCTCTCGTTCGATGACGAGGCGCCGGTGTTCAATTCGCTCAGTTCCTGGCGACTCGATGCCAGGACCGGGCGCTGGGCTGTGGGTAGGGACAACAATTTCGTTCTCAACCCGGACTTCGAGGCGGACCGCGTACCGGTGACGACTGTCACCGGATGGACCACGACCGTCGGTGACGACTCACCGTCGACGCAGTTCGTCTCCAACCCGACGCCGGCCGGCAACGGCACCCGTCACGCTCTGAAGCTCGGCAACCCGGAAGGGTTCGCGGGCGGCGTCTCCCAGCAGGATTCGATCCCGGGCGGTACCTACACGCTGTCGCTCTCCGCGAAGACGACACCAGGCCTCGACACGGCCCGTGTCCACATCACGGACGCGCGCGGAAACGAGACGGTCCTCGACCTCCGAGCCGTCGGTTCCAGCTGGACGACGATCGCGTCGGAGCCCATCAAGTTGCGGCCTGGAAACGTCACGATCACGGTCGAAGCTTCGGCAACCGCAGGTGGAACACTGTCGGTGGACGGCCTCTCGCTCGCGCGTTCGTAGCAGCGGAACCCGGACTCCTACGGCAATGCCTCGCCCTGCCCGGGGCGAGGCATTGCCGTGCCTGACCACTCCAGGCGGCTGCCGCGCCGGGGTGGCATCGTGAGCTCTGGTCGCAGCGCCTTCGGCGTACGTTCGGCGCTCCACCGGGGCAGACGGACGCTCGGCCGGAACTTCCCGGCCGAGCGTCCGTGTGGCGGCTGTCGGTGGACCCAATCATCCGAAGGCATGCGCGCACCTGGAGTCAGGGTGTGCCCGTGTGGGGCGCAGAGCCTCAGCTCGGGGGCGCGGCCGGTTCGGGCCGGTGCACTCCGCGGGGCCGGTATCCCAGCGCGTCGGAGATGCCCGCGAGATCGGACAGGTACCAGATGATCGCCAGCCACATCTCGGTGCCCTGCAGGCCGGGCTGTGTCTCCCGGGCACTCCTGGTCGACGGGTGCTGTGCTCTGAAGGCGAAGCCCTGGCCGTCGACCCAGCGGCCCAGGGCGTCGGACAGCAGGCGCCTGGCCAGGGCCACGGTCTCTTCCGTGCGGTGGCCGGTCGTACGGGTGAGCCACAACGGTTGGGCGATGTCGAGGATGTTGCAGGCCGTCTGCCGCTCGGGCAGCGTGTAGCGGATGTCGCGCGCGTGTTCGAGGACGGTGTCGATGACGCGCTCGGGGTAGGGCACAGGAAGTCCGAACTGGGCGAACGTGCCCCGGCTGGCGCGGTAGAAACCGTTGACCGGGAGGAGGAGCCCGTCGACCGCGCTCTCCTTCCCCCAGAGGCCGGTGCGGGGGTCGGCATGAGTGAGCAGCCAGCCCAGCAGCGCTTCCACCGCCCCGCCCTGCCCGGTCGCACCATGGCGTCGATTCCACAGGAACGCGGTGCCCAGCGTGTCGACCCAGGCGCCGGAGTGCCAGGGCTCTTCGTGCCAGGGGAGCGCGCCGAGCGCTGTGGTGACATCGGCGGCACTCATCCTGTCGACGTTGCGGAGCGGATGCGGGAAAGCGCTGCCGAGCAGGTCCAGGGCGTAGCCCACGCACAGGATGTGGTAGCTCGTCTCATCGCTGAAGGGCGCCTCGCCGTAGGGGAGACGGGGGCTTCCCGGTCCCAGCGGGCGGACGAGCCCGGTGTCCCGGTCCTGCCACGACCGCAGTCGCTCGCGTTGCCTGTCGGCGGAGAGAGGACCGGGAGCGTGCCCCAGCAGGAGGTCCGCGATCTCGATCGCGTCGCACTGAGCCCGTACGGTGGGGTCGCCGCCCGGTGCGTCCGTGAACAGTCCGTCTTCCTCATCGGGGGAGAAGCACCGGGCGAGGACTTCCTCGGCCTGGGCGCGTGCTGTGTCGGCGAACGTGGCCACCGCACCGACCAGATCCGTGCCGCCCTTCGCCGTCGTCGAACGACCGGCACCCCGCCGGCGAAGGACGCGGGCGGGGTTTCCGCCGACCACAGCGGCCGCCGGTACGTCCTTGGTCACCACGCTGCCCGCACCGATCACGGCTCCGTCCCCGATGGTGATGCCGTCCAGGACGACGACGTGGGAGCCGATCCACACGTCGTTGCCGACACGTATGCCCTGCGAGGTCAACGGCTGGCGGAAGACCTCCGTGTCCGGGTCGTCGAACCCGTGGTTGAAGGCGAGGAGGGAGGTATGAGCACCGATACGGACGGCGTCGCCGAGTTCGACGGTGCCGCGCACCACCGTGTAGGCGTTGATCGTGCAGTCCCGTCCCGCGTCCAGGGTGCCGGTCAGATAGGCGCCGGCGGCGACGTAGCTCCGCGGTCCGAGAACCAGACGCTCGTTCTGCACCGCGGCCAGCCGGGAGACGAAGCAGTCCTCGCCGAACCGGTGACCGTCGTTGTCCTTCCGCAGGGCGGACTGGATCCTTCGCTGCCGGTCGCGATCGTCGTCGTCGGCTTCGGTCCAGTAGTTCCAAGGGGAGTAGTCGAACAGATCGGGGCCCGTCAGGCCCTCTCCAGTGGCTTCGTTCATGCCGTCCGTTCCAAGTCGTGGTGACGCGCTGCGGCAGCGGCGTGGGGCCGGGGGAGAGGGGCTGAGCTGTGGTTTCTCGGGTCCGGCAGTCGTCGATGGATGCTCATGCGGCACGTTCAAGACCCGCGCGGTCGGTGCGGGACGTGCAGGACCCGGTCGCTCCCCCGCCCGAGCGGCTCGGCCGACTGCGTCAATCGTCGACGCGGGCCTGGGGGATGTCAATATGTATTCATAATTAATGCCTGTCGTCGTGCCGGCCATCCGAGGAGGCCGGACGTGCGGTCAACAGGTCACTTCCGACGCGGGTGCTGGTGCCGTCGGGGAAGCCGACCTCGACCGATCCGTCGGGCGTCGGGCGGGCGTACGCAAGGCTTGCGAGTTCGGACACGGCGTCGCGCAGTTCCGGGTCGGCCGTGAGTACGACGAGCGTGGCCAGTAGGAGTGATCCGCCGGGGTACCGGGAGAGACGCAGCAAGGGCGTGGCCGAGAAGACCCCGACCGCGTTCCTGTTACGTGCCTGGTCCACCTCCCCGGCCGGCGCATGGCCGCCCTCGTTCCATCCGAGCAGGCCGAAGAGCGCTGTGGTCAGCCCATCCGCTCTGCGGGCCACTGCCCTGCCCGCGCCGGTCTCCTCGACCGGGGGAGCCTCGTCGCAGGCTACGGCCCAACCGCCTTCCCGTACGGATGCTCCGGCCGGCCCTTGGACGCGGTGCACCCGCACTTCCCACGGGCCGCGCACGACGCTGGTCGTGACGATGACCGACGGCCCCTCACCCTCCTCCGTCGACGGAGCGTGCCAGGACGCGGCGTGGTGACCACGGGCGTGCAGGGGATGGATCCTGCCCCGGACAGTTGCCGAACCGGCCGGCTCGATCAGCGCGATGTGATTGTCCGGCGCTTCGGGCTCGCCCTCCGGTGGTGTTTCCGGAGCCGTGGCACTGGAATAGGCGAACCGGCTGTAGTGCGGGCTGTGATGGGAGGGGGCCGGTGAAGGGGGCAGCCGGTCGCTGCCGTGGTTGACGAGGCGAACGATTCCGTCGCCGGCCGTTGAGTGGATGAGCCAGCCCGGAGCGGGCAGGGCGAGACACCGGTCGGCGAGGTCGACAGGGGACGGCTCCTCCGGGGCGGTCCACGCCGGATGCTCCGGGGGCAGCAGGAGGCCGAGGAACGCCTTGCTCGCCCAGTAGGGAGAGGCCGGGCCGGAGTACGCCTGGGTGACGGGCAGGAAGGGCCGGTACCACCCGAGACTCAGCACGCCGTCGTCGTCCGGTACGCCGCGGTCGGCGAAGTGTTTCAGGGCTCCTGAGGCGAGGCGGCGGGTGCGGCCGGGAGGCAGTGGGGAGGCACCCACCAGCGCTCCGGCCCACAGCGGGGCCGCGGTGGCGTAGCGGTACGTGAGCGAACGGCCCTGGTGGACGGGAGCGCCGTCGGAGCCGAAGAAGTACTGGTGGGTTTCGAGGAAGGCGCTCAGCCGGGACCGGTGGGAGGCGACCAGGGCGGGGTCCGCGCGGTCTCCCGCGATGCGTTCCCAGAGCACTGGATAGAGGTGGAGCGCGAGGGCGTTGTAGTAGTCGAACTTGCGACCGTCACCGTCGGTGTACCAGCCGTCGCCGCGGTACCAGTCGTCCAGCCGCGCAAGGCCGGCGTCGATCTCGCTCCGCCGGTAGGGGGCACCGATCGAGGCGAGGAACTCCTCGGTGATGACCTGGAAGAGGCGCCAGTTGGAGTCGTTGGCCCGAGCCCCCACGAAGCCCCCCAGCCACGCGGCGACCCGCTGTCGCACGGTGTCCGCCAGGTGGTCCCACAGCCAGGGGCGTGTCTCGTGCAGGGCCACGGCGATGGACGCGGCCTCCACCATGGGCTGCGACCTGTCGGTGATGCGTGGCCAGTGTTCCCGATGACGCGGATCCGTACCCGCGGCGAGACCCTCCGCGTAACGGGTGATGAGGTCACCGATCACGGTCCGCCCCGGCACGTCACGACCCCGAGCGCCGGCGACGCGAAAGGAGGCCAGCAGGAACGAGCGCGCGTACCCTTCCAGGCCGTCCGACCACGCGCCGGCTATTCCCGTACGGCCGGGAAGCCGGTACTGGGCGAGACCGGGTGTGGCGTGGGGCAGCAGACCGTCCAGCAGCCTGTCCGCGTGGGCCTCCCAGTGAGCACGGGTGTAGCCCGTGAACGGGGAGACGCGTGGTTCCGGCAGTGGCGAAGGGGGCGAGTCGGTCGGACGATGTGGCGCGGTCATGCGGGGGTGGTTCCTCCAGTGCTGCGGGTTTCACGGTGCGGTGCCGGAGGACCGACGCTGTCCCGTACGACGATGTGTGTCCCGAGGACGTGGTGGACGGGTGCCGACAGCTCCTCCGAGTCGCGCAGGGCCAGGCGCACTGCTGCGCGTCCCAGTTCCTCGGCGGGGGTGCGCACCGTGGTGAGCGGGGGATTGAAGTCCTGGGCGAGCGGTATGTCGTTGTAGCCGACGACGGAGATGTCGTCAGGGACACGCAGTCCGGCGTCGGCGATGGCGCGCAGGGCTCCTGCCGCGACCATGTCGTCACCCGCGAAGACGGCGGTGAAGTCGCCGCGTCGGGCCAACAGCTCCGCCATGGCGCGGTGTCCGGCACCGCGTCCGAGTCCGCAGTCGATGACCTGTGCGTCCTCGTCGTCGAGGCCGTGCGCCGTCAGAGCCGCGCGGTAGCCGGCCACCCGGGCGTCCAGAGCGCTGTTGCCCGGCAGGCCGCCGAGGAACACGATGCGTCGGTGGCCCGCGGAGACGAGGTGACTGGTGAGGGCGCGAGCACCGGCCTCGTTGTCGAATTCGACGACGATCGCGGGCAGTTCGGGGTCGGAGGACGGGCGTCCGCACAACACGAGCCGCGACCCCGCCCCTTGCAGCGCATGGGCATAGCGTGTCACCCGCGCACGGTAGGCCTCGTCCTCGACGATCCCGCCCACGAGAATCACCAGGCCGGCGCCCTCCTCGCGCATGAGCTTGACAAGCTCCATCTCGCGGCGCGGATCCCCGCCGGTGGAACCGACCAGGCAGAGCCTGCCGTGGTCGGAGGCCTCGGCCTCCACCCCCTCGGCCACCTGCGCGTAGAACGGGTTGGTGACCTGCCTCAGGATGACGGCCACCATGCTGCGGCCGCCGCCGACCAAAGCCCTGGCGTGGACATTGGCGACATAGTCCAGGGAACGGGCCGCCTTGAGTACCCGCGCGCGAGTGGCGGGCGGCACCGGGTAGTTGCCACTCAGCACGCGCGAGACCGTAGCTGGGGAGACCCCCGCTTGCGCCGCCACCTCGCGAATGGTGACCCGTTCCCTTGCCGCCATGCCGTTTCCTCTCGTCGCCGTGCCCGCCGCCTGTGTCGCCGTCAGCTGTTGGCCGCGTACTCCTCCGCGTACTCCTCAGCCATTGTGTCGCCGCCGCGACTGCGCCACTTCTTGACCGCGGCATCGAGATCGGCCATGGACGACCGGCCTGCGATCACTGCCGTGACCGTGTCGTCCATCAGCGCCCGCAGGGTCGTTCCTTGCGTGACTTCGGTCCGGGACAGCAGTCCGAAGGAGGCGCTGCGGATCGCGACGGGTACGACCTTCCGCTGCCACGAGTGCAGGGCGCGCACGGCTTCGGGACGCCCGGCCACGAACAGCACCTGGGGACCCTCGGCGAGGTAGCGGAAGGGGAGATTAGTGATGTTCTCCACCTCCCCGAGCTTGTTGCGCTGCGGCGTGCCGTCCTTGCCGCGGGTGAAATGAACGCCTTCCGAGCCGAACTGCAGCAGCTCCCACTCCTTGGAGCCGAACGGCGCCGCCAGATAGTCGAGGACCCGCAGCAGCATCTCGATGCGTTCCTTCTTGGCCTTCTTCAGGATGGTGTAGCCGAAGGAACGGCGGGCGGCGACGACTCCTCCCGGTGTGCCGTCGACGCTGTAGGGCAGGGCGGGGGCCGGAGTGAACAGCCCCTTCGTGTCCGGGTAGAGGACCTGGTAGGCCCCGAAGCCGTTCTGCGCCGAGGCGACGGTGCCGTTGAGGAAGAGTGTGCTGAGGTCCGGGGACGACATCGAGGTGGCGTTCGGGTGGTACGAGCCCGCCGTGCGCAGCTGGGTCTGGAACGCGACGGTCGCCTTGAACCGTTCATCGGTGAAGCTCGAACGGAACTTTCCGTCCTTGCCCACCGACCAGGCCGAGACATTGTGCGCAGCGGCGTGCACAGCGTGTCCGAACAACGACCCCGCGGCCGCGCCCAGGGCGTAGGTCTTTCCACGGGTCGCCTTCTGCGCGACCGCCGCGAAGTCCTGAGAGGTCCAACCGTCCTTCATACCGGCGTCGGTGAACAGCCCCTGGTTGAGCCAGAGGGTGGATCCCGTCACCGGGCGTTCCAGGGGGATGCCGTAGATCTGGCCGCCGACCCGGCCCATGTCGCGCCAGGCGGGTGTGGGGATTCCCGCCAGGTTGGGGTAGTCGTGGATCGCCGCCCCGGACAGGTAGGGGGTGAGGTCCTGGGCCCGCTTCTGGACGAACTGTGCCTCGCGGGGCAGGGTGTAGCCGGAGAACATGTTGATGATGTCCGGCAGCGCCTCGGCCTCACCGGCCATGACCGTGGCCATCTTCTTCTGGTAGTCGGCCTGCGGGACGACCGTGAACTCGATCTTGACGCCGAGCGCCTTCTCGACGGCACGCCAGTACTGGTTCTCCGCCGCCGCCTTCGGAGGTGTGCCGAAGGTGACGGACATGACCCGGATGGTGCTGCCGTCGCCCGGCGTGCGCTTGACCGCGGTGGTGAGATCCGCGGGGTAGCTGGTGTACCCGGCCTGGACCCCGGACTCCGTCGGGGCGAGATCGGGCTTCGCGCCCGGTGCCGCCTCGTATTCGGGCCAGGCGGCGAGCTTCTTGCCCGCGTTCGACACGTCGCCGCCGCTCGAAGAGCTGGAGCAACCGGTGAGGAGGGACGGCACGGCGGCGGCAGCGCCCGTGGCTGCCATGGTGCGCAGCACGGTGCGCCGGGACATTCTGGGCATGGCTGTTCGACCTTTCGGAGTGCGGCTCGTGAAGGGGAAGGTCAGCTCTTGATGGCGCCGGTGAGCACGCCCTTGGTGAAGTACTTCTGAAGGAACGGGTAGACGATCAGGATCGGGACCGTGGCGATCACCAGGACCGCCATCTGCACGGTCTGCGGAGCACTGACCGTGCCCTCACCCGTAGTCGTGTCGGTCAGGCCTTCGCCGGCGACGACGTAGGTGCGCAGGACCTGCTGCAGTGGCCAGTGGTCGCTCTCCATGTACAGCGAGGCGTAGAACCAGGAGTTCCAGTACGCCACGGCGTAGAAGAGACCGACCACGGCGAGTGCGGCCTTGGACAGCGGCAGCACGATGGTCCAGAGGATGCGCAGGTCCCCGGCGCCGTCGAGACGGGCGGCCTCGTACAGCTCCTCCGGTATGCCCTGGAAGAAGCCGCGCAGGACGACGAGGTTGAACACGTTGACCAGCACGGGCAGGACCAGTGAGGCGTAGGAGTCCAGCAGGCCGAGTTCCTTCACGACCAGGAAGCTGGGGATCATGCCGGGTGGGAAGAGGAACGTGAAGAGCACCAGCAGCAGTACGGGCTTGCTGCCGTACACGTTGGGCCGGGCCAGTGCGTAGGCCAGGAACACCGTGCAGAGCAGGCTGAGCGCCGTGCCGATCGCGGTGACGCCGATGCTCACCCCCAGGGCATGGGTGACGATGCCGCCGTTCAGGATGTCGCGGTAGGCGTCGAGAGTGGGTTCGGTCGGCCACAGGA
The DNA here is from genome assembly GCF_002941025.1 of Streptomyces sp. QL37. NCBI lineage: Bacteria > Bacillati > Actinomycetota > Actinomycetes > Kitasatosporales > Streptomycetaceae > Streptomyces > Streptomyces sp. QL37. The sequence continues at coordinate 7,677,131 of NZ_PTJS01000001.1, forward strand.
CCCAGCCGCCGTTCTCCACCACCTCGCGCTGCGAGGCGAGCGAGGTGGACAGGATCGTCAGGAAGGGGACGCAGACCAGAGCGACCACGACCACGAGCGCGATCGCCTTGCCGACCTGCGTGACCGGTTTGGGCTTCTCCATCCACCCGGGGCGTGCCTGCGTGCTCACTTGTAGACCCCCTGCTCGCCGAGGCGGTGTGCCACCTTGTTGGCCGCGTAGACGAGTGCGGCCCCGATGAGGCCCTTGAACAGACCGGCTGCCGCGGCATAGCCGTAGTCGCCGCCGACGATGCCCTGGTAGTAGACGAAGGTGTCGATGATCTCGGCGGCTTCGGGGCCGACCGCGTCGCGTTGGAGCAGCATCTGCTCGAACCCGACGGACAGGATGTCACCCAGCCGCATGATGAGCAGGAGCACGACGACCGGCCGGATGGCGGGAAGTGTGACGTGCCAGAAGCGGCGCCAGGGGCCGGCCCCGTCGATGGCCGCGGCCTCGTACTGCTGTTCGTCGACCTGGGAGAGCGCTGCCAGGAAGATGATGGTGCCCCATCCGGCGTCCTTCCAGATGACCTGGGCGACCACGAGGGGCTTGAACGCGTCCGGATTGCCGATGATGTCGACCGTGTGGATCCCGGCGTCCTGCAGGTAGCCGTTCACCATGCCGGTGTCGCCGAGCACCTGTTGGAAGAGGGCGACGACGATCACCCACGACACGAAGTGCGGCAGATACGCGATCGACTGGACGAAGCGGCGGACCGTGCCCCAGGTGAGGCTGTGCAGCAGCAGGGCCAGGGCGAGCGGTACGGGGAAGTAGAAGACCAGCTGGAGGACCGCGATCACGATCGTGTTGACGACGGAGTGCCAGAACTCCCCGTCGTCCAGCATCCGTTCGAAGTTGCTGCCGCCGACCCAGGCGCTGCCCCAGATGCCGTCGAAGGGGACGTAGTCCTTGAAGGCGATGATGTTGCCGGCGAGAGCGCCGTAGTGGAAGACGACGAAGTAGGCGAAGCTGCCGAACATGAGCAGAGACAGCGCGATGCTTCGCTTGTTCTGGAAACGCTTTCGCTTGTTCTGAGCGCCTGGCGGTGAATGGGAAGCGCGGCTGTGGGCCGATTTCCCGGGGCGCTCACGGAGCAGCGCTGCCACGGAGCCTCCTCGGCTGTGGTGTGAAGTGGACGGAAAATTAAAACGTTTTCAGGGTGTGGTCAACACCTGTGACAAGATGCGTCGGCCCGGGCGGGCCTCAGGCGCGCAGGAGCGAGGAGTCCGCCGATACGGCGTGCAGGGGCGACGTACCGTCGGCGACGCGACGGAGTTCCTCGATGACAAGGCGGCCCATGGCCCGGCGTTCACCGCTCACGGTCCCGGCCACATGGCCGGTGAGCATGACATTGGGCAGGGCGTACAGAGGCGAGCTCGGGGACAGCGGTTCACGGGTGGTCACGTCGAGGACGGCGTAGAGGTCCGGACGCTCGCGCAGTACGTCGACGAGCGCGTCCTCGTCCACCACGGCGCCTCGTGCCGTATTGATGAGCGTGGCACCGTGAGGCAGGCGCCTCAGGAGCTCACCCGTGATCAGCTTCTCTGTCTGACCAGGTATCAGGGGGGCGTGGACGCTCAGGACCAGGGAGCGTGCGAACAAGTCCTCCAGCTCGTCGACGGGCTCGACGCTCAGCCGGCCCAGGGCCTCGGGAGGAATGTGCGGGTCCCACGCCATCACGTGGGCTTCCAGGTGGCGCAGACGGGCCGCGACCTTGCGCGCGATCGAACCGAAGGAGACCAGGCCCACCCGCTGCCCGTAGATGCCGGGAATGCCGTCCAGTGTGGGAAGCTCCCTCGCGGTCCTGATCCGGTGTGCCCTGCGGTGCACGTCCTTGAGGGCCAGAACCGTCTGGGCGTAGACGTACTCGGCCACGGGCTCGTTGTTCGCTTCGGCCGCCGAGACGACGACGATGTCCCGGGCCCAGACCGCTTCGCTGACGAGTCCGCGCACCGAGCCGGCGGCATAGGCCACCACCCGGAGTGCCGGAAGGTCCGAGAGGACCTGCTCCGTCAGGCGGGGCATGCCCCACGACGTGACCAGTACCTCGGCCTCGTGACGGCGAGGGTGCACGCTCAGCGCCGTGCTGTCCTCGCATTCGGCCACCACTTCGGCGACGTCGGCCAGGTCTGCCCAGTCGGCCGGGCCGAACAGTTCGTGCTTGAGCGAGTGACTCAACACGACGGCGGCGCGGGGGCGGGTGGTTCGCGTCGGGGGCAAACTCGGCTCCTTGGAGAAGTGGTGCTGCAACATGTTCTTGCGGCCCGCCACATCGCCGACGGGCATCCGCGGTCCGGGGCCACAGCCGGATGGATCGGCGTCATGGAACGATTCACAGGGCCTTCCGGCCGGTACGACGTCCTGCATTGTGCACGGCCACCAGGATCGAAACAATAGGTTTCACAAAGAATCAAGTTGCTTCATCACGGGTGTGGTGTGCGAGAGCGGCGGCAGCGGCGTCACGGTGCTCCCGCCGCCCCAAGTCCGCCCTGGTGAGCCCATTTTGTGCAGCTCTTCATCCGCCTCGATGTGCTTCGGCGTACGGGTGAGGCGATTGACGGGCCAACCGAAGTGCAGATTGTTGCAACTCTGGTTCATATGAATCGTCTGGTGTAAGCATGTGACCGCGGCGTGGCCGCTGAAGGCCATGGGCCGGACTCAGGGGCAGAACTCTGCCCGGCGAGCCACTTCTTCCACGCGTCCTTCGTCCGTGCCGCCGTGAGGTGAGCCGCCTGCCTGCGTGGGGCGGCGCGCCTGTTCCCGAGCCGACGGCCCGCGACGACGCGTGGACCGGTGCCATACCCCCCTTCATCCCGAACGTCCATCGACGAGCGTCCAGGCGCCCGCCGCCCAGAGGAGCTGAATACTGTGGGACAGATCAGTCGACGGTCCGTGTTGACCTCCGCCGCTGCGGGAGGAGCGGTCGCGTGGCTCAGCTCGACGGCGAGCGCCGCCGCGAGCAGCCCGCTCGAACAGCCTCGGGCAGTCCCGGTCCAGGCCGACGGCCACGATCCGGTGACGCTGCGCTGGCTGGAGAAGGACGTGCCGGCCGAACTCGCGGCCGGCACCACCTGGGGCGTTCCCTGGCCTGCGGGCTCGTTCGCCGAGGACCAGGATTTCTCGCTGACGACGGAGTCGGGACAGGACGTCCCGGTGCAGAGCTGGCCGACCGGATGGTGGCCGGACGGCTCCGTGAAGTGGACCGCTCATGCCATCAGCGGCACGGCCGCGCGGAGTGAGAGCTACCGGCTCGCGGCCGGCACCGCGGCGAAGCCGGAATCCGCCCTCAAGGTGCACAGCGGACGTGATCAGATCACTGTGAACACAGGTGTGATCGAGGTGGTGTTCCCTCGCAAGGGCGGCCTGGTCATCAAGTCGATCCGGCGCGGAGGCACGGTGATCGCGGAGAACGGCCACCTGATCGCCTCCCGCCAGGACAAGCCGAGTACGGACCCGTCGCCGGTGGTCAAGACCGAGTCGTTCACCGGCATCGTGAGTGCCGTGACCGTGGAGCAGGACGGGCCGGTACGTGCCGTGATCAAGGTCGAGGGGAAGCACAAGAAGGCACGGCGCGCCTGGCTGCCCTTCGTGGTGCGCTTCTACCTGTACGCCGGATCGGACGGCATCCGCACCGTGCACAACTTCGTGTTCGACGGTGACGAGAAGAAGGACTTCATCAACGGTCTCGGTATACGTTTCGGCGTACCGATGCGCGGTGAGCCGCACGACCGGCACGTCCGCCTCGCCGGACAGGACCAGGGTGTCCTCTCCGAGGCGGTCCGCGGCCTCACAGGGCTGCGACGTGACCCCGGCGCGGCCGTGCGTGCGGCGCAGCACGAGGGCAGGGCGACTCCCGACCCGAGCACCTGGGACAGCCGCGTCACGTCCCGCCTGCAGTACATCCCCGCGTTCGGCGACTACAGCCTCCGGCAGCTCAACGCCCATGGGTTCGAGATCCACAAGCGGACGAAGCCCGGCCATTCATGGATCCGCGTGGACGGAGGCAAGCGCGCGGAAGGTCTCGGCTATGTGGGCTCACCCACGGGCGGACTCGCCTTCGGCATGCGCAACTTCTGGCAACTGCACCCCACCGAGCTGGAGATCGCAGGTGCGGCCGGCGAGACGGCCCAGGTCACCGTGTGGATGTGGTCCCCGCGTGCGAGCGCCATGGACCTGCGCTTCTACCACGACGGCATGGGCCAGGACACCTATCCCGAACAGCTCGAAGGCCTTGAGATCACCTACGAGGACTACGAACCGGGCTTCGGGACTCCCTACGGCGTCGCCCGTACCACCGAGATGACCTTCTGGGCCCTGGAGGCGACACCGAGTGCCGAGCGCTTCGCCTCGCTCGCCGCGGCCAACTCCACACCACCACTGCTCGCCAGCAGCCCCGAACACAACCACAGCGCGAGAATCTTCGGCTCGTGGAGCCCGGTGGACCGTTCGGTCCCGGCGAAGGCGGAGATCGAGGACAAGCTCCAGGCCATCCACCGCTACCACCGCGAGCAGGTGGACCAGCGTTCCTGGTACGGCTTCTGGGACTACGGCGACATCATGCACAACTACGACGGCGACCGGCACACCTGGTCCTACGACGTCGGTGGGCACGCCTGGGACAACTCCGAGCTCTCCACCGACCTGTGGCTCTGGTACCACTACCTGCGCACCGGCGACGCCTCCGCCTTCCGCTTCGCGGAGGCCATGACCCGCCACACCGGGGAGGTGGACATGTACCACATCGGCAAGTACCAGGGGCTGGGGACCCGGCACGGCGTCATGCACTGGGGCGACAGCGCCAAACAGGTACGCATAAGCAACGCCGGCTACAAGCGCATCTTCTACTTCCTCACCGCGGACGAACGCGTTGGCGACGTCCTGCACGATCTCGTCGACGCCGACCGCAGCTTCCTCGTCCTCGATCCCGTACGGAAGATCAGGGAAGGCGACCCCTTCGAGCCGGAGCCGAAGGCGATGCCCGTCGGAACCACCACCGACTGGGGATCACTGGCCATGGCCTGGCTCACCGAGTGGGAGCGGCACGGCAGGTCCATCGCCCGTACGAAGCTGGTCAACGGAGCCACGACCATTGCGGCCATGCCCAACGGATGGGTGCAGAGCGGGGCGATCACCTACGACCTCGCTGACGGCAGGTTCATCGGTCCCACGGAGCCGAGTGTGTACATAGGGTCCCTGAGCTCCGTGTTCGGGCTGATCGAAGTCATGACCGAGGTGGTGGACCTGGTCGACGACGAGAACGTCCGGAAGCAGTGGCTGATGTTCTGCCGCCTGTACAACGCCACCAAGGACGAACAGCGGGCAGTCACGGGCTCGGACTGGGGAAACCTCAATCTCCGCCAGGCCTACTCCCGGGCCACCGCATACGCCGCCCACCAGCTCGACGACGACGCCCTGGCCCTGCGCGCCTGGAAGGAGCTGCGCACCGGGCACGCGGGATACCCCGCCGACCACGACTTCACCTCTCGTCGGTTCGAGGGCCCCGACGTGCTCAACCCCGTGGACGAGGCAAGATTCTCCGCCAACGCCAGCGCACAGTTCGGGCTCGCCGCCATCCAGTGCCTGGCCCTGGTGGGAGACAGGGCCTGAGGTCGGACACCGGAGCGCTCCAGCTCGGAGCAAGATCGATCAACCTCCTCTAGGATCGTTGAGATCTGTCCACCGGAGGGGGTGCCATGACCGACATGCTCGTCGCTCAGCGACGCGAGCGGCTGCTCAGTGAGCTGCGGGCGTCCGGTGGTCTCAAGGTCGTCGAACTCGCCGCGCGTCTCGGAGTCTCCCGGGCCACGGTGCGGCGAGATCTGCTCGACCTGGAGAACGAGGGTGTGCTGAGCCGGGTGCGCGGCGGTGCGATGCTCGCCACGCCCGCACCCTCCGCGGTGGCCCAGTCCGTCTCGGCAGGCGGCTCGATCGCGAAGCCGGAGCGGACGCTGGGGCTCCTCGTGCCGTCCGCGACCTACTACTACCCGCGTGTGGTCGCCGGTGTCCGGGAGGTCGCCACCGCGCACGACGCACGGGTCGTCATCAGCCTGACCGACTACACCCGCGACAGCGACGCACAGCGCATCGAGGAACTCGCCGAGTCGGGCGCGTCCGGTCTGCTGGTCGCCTCGCCGGGCGGACACGAGCTGCCTGACAAGACCCTCCACGAGCTGGAGCGGACCGGCCTCCCCTTCGTACTGCTCGAGCGGCAACCGCAGGACCCCTTCGCCGCCTGCGAGTTCGTCGCCACCGACCACCGGCAGGGCGCATTCGCCGCCGTACGCCATCTGGTGCGACTCGGACACGCGAAGGTGGCGCTGTTCACCAACGGCAGTCCCACCGCGTCCCTGCTGCAGGCAGGCCATCAGGCTGCGGTCAGCCGACTGCAGCTGGAACAGGGCGCGCCCGTGCTCGACAGCGGGCGGCCGACCCTGGGCTCGACGGAAGCGGCCGCGCAGTACGACCAGTTCATCGAGGAGTGCCTGGCCGGCGGTGTCCGCGCCGCCCTCGTGCACTCCGATCACGATGCCATCGAGCTCATGCGACGCATGCGCCTTCGCCATCTGCACGCGCCGAAGGACCTCGCCCTCATCGCCTACGACGACGAGATCGCCTCGCTCGCGGATGTACCCCTGACGGCTGTCGCACCCCCGAAACACGAAATCGGACAGCAGGCGGCGCGACTGCTCCTGGACCGTCTGGACGCCTCGGACCCGCACTCGGTCCCCGTACGGCAGTTGTTCATGCAGCCCCGCCTCACCATCAGGGCGTCCTGCGGTACGCAGGCCGGATCCTGACAGCCGGTTCCTCCCTCCGATCCCGGTAGCCCGCTACCGGGATCGGAGGCATGCCGAGGGACCGTTTTGGTCGTAGCTATTGACGTGTCCCGATCAAATGAGCAGCATGCGTCGAAACGAAGCAATTTGAAGCGTCGGGGCGGTCGAGTGCGCGAATGCTGGGCGGAACAGCATGCGCGGACAGGACGATGAAGGCGCTCCGGCACGCGTAGGGCGATGCCAAGGAGGTTTTCGTGCACCAGCAGCAGAAGCACCGCCGGAGCAGGGTCCGGTGGGCGGTAGGGACGATGGCGGCGGTGATCGCCGGTGCCGCGGCCATGGTCGCCGGCCCGCCCAGAGCCGACGCCACCTCCGTCACGCAGGAGGGGCGACCCGCCGTGGCAGCCGCCGCGCGGACCATGGAGAACCTCGATCGGGCGGTCGTGGCCGTACGCAGCAGCGACACCGACGTACTCGTCACATGGCGCCTGCTCGGGCTCGACCCCGACGACATCGGGTTCAATCTGTACCGGTCCACGGGTGGCGCCGCCTCGACCAAGCTCAACGCCGAAGTGCTGACCGGAGCGACGAACTTCGTCGATTCCACCGCCGACCTCACGAAGACGAACAGCTACCGCGTTCGTCCGGTGAGGGGTGGAAAGGAGCAGGCTTCCAGCAAGATCTTCACGCTGTCGGCGAATCACGCCAAGGAGCCCGTGGTCCGCATCCCCCTCCAGGAGGGCGGCCCGATCAAGTTCACCTGGGTCGGCGACCTCGACGGTGACGGCCGCTACGACTACGTGGTGGACCGCCAGACCTCCCCCCAGCGGATCGAGGCCTACCGCAGCGACGGCACGCTGCTGTGGCGCATGGACATGGGGCACAACAGCACGGACCAGAACAACATCGAAGGCGGCTCGGCCACCATCGACGTAGGGCACTGGGACGGCGTCACGGTCCACGACCTCGACGGCGACGGCCGGGCCGAGGTCGCCGTCCGCATAGCCGACGGTGTCACCTTCGGCGACGGCGAGACGTTCTCCTACGGCGATGACACGCACCAGTTCATCGCGATCCTCGACGGTCGGACGGGAGCCGCGAGGGCCACCGCTCCCGTACCCGACGACTACCTCGCCGACGGTCCGATGTACGCCCGCTTCGGTGTGGGGTATCTGGACGGCTCCACGCCGAGCCTGGTCGTTTACATGAAGAACCGGGTCGGCAACGGCGGCTTCAACCTCATGATGACCGCCTGGAAGTTCGACGGCAGTGCTGTGGACCGGCAATGGAAGTGGCTGCGGGGAGATCAGGACGCTCCCGACGGACACAACACGCGGATCGTCGACGTCGACGGTGACGGCAAGGACGAGATCGCCGAGATCGGGTTCGTCCTGAACGGCGACGGAACGCTTCGCTACTCACTGGCGCCCGAAGGCGTCATCCACGGCGACCGCTTCTACCTGGCGAAGATGGATCCCGACCGCCCAGGCCTCCAGGGCTACGGCATCCAGCAGGACAACCCCAGCGGCCTGCGCGAGTACTACTACGACGCCGCCGACGGCAGCATGATCTGGCAGCACGAGGCGGACGGCGTCGCCGATGTGGGACGAGGGCTGGTCGGGGACATCGACCCGGGCCACCCCGGTATGGAGGCCTGGTCCTTCTCCGGCATCTACAACGCACCGGCCGGGAAGCTGACCGAGTCCGACACCTCGCTCAGCCCGTGGCCCGCCCTGGGACTCTGGTGGGACGGGGACCTCACCATGGAACTGCTCAACAACCACAAGCTGGAGAAGTGGAACCCGGAGGCGCCGACGGCCAGCAACAGCCTGCCGAGGGTGCTGACCACCTCGAAGTTCGGGGCCGTGGGCGTGGGCAGCGCCGGCAACCCGACCATGGTCGGCGACATCATGGGCGACTGGCGGGAGGAAGCCGTCTACTCCAACGCCGACAACGACGAACTCATCGTCTTCACCACGGACCGGCCCACGGAGACGCGGCTGTACACCCTCGCCCACAATCCGGCCTACCGGAACGACATGACGGTCAAGGGCTACATGCAGTCCCATGAGGTCGACTACTTCCTCGGCGACGGCATGGCCGAGCCGCCCCGGCCCGACATCTCCTACGCGCCGACCGGTTCCTGAGAGTTCCCGCGGGACGAGACCTCCGGTGTCCCGGGCGGCGTCGCCCGGGACACCGGAGGCAGGAGTGCCGAAGCCGGCCGACGTGATCCCTCACCGGCCGGCCGCACGGTCTCAGCGGATCAGTCGCGAGGGGACGAGCCGCTGGGCCTTCAGGTCCCCGAGTACGAGGGCCGCGTAACGGGTCGCCCCGTGGACGGAGGTGTGGGTGTTGTCACCGTTGACGTCCGTCAGGTACAGATCGCGGGACTCCAGGGGGCCGAGGCGTTCCACGAGCTCCTGCGACATCGCCGTCAGGTCGACCAGAGGGACGTCGAGCTCCTGCGCCAGGGAACGCATCTCGACCGGCAGGTTGGCCTGCCCGGTGACGTGGAGGGCGACATCGTTGAGCGTCCCGTCGCTGTTGAAGCGCCGCCGGACGATGGGAGTGACGAACACGGGCCGTCCGCCCTTGGCGGTGACCCGCTCGGCCATGGCGGTCAGATTGGCACGGTAGGCGGTCGCTGTCGTGGTCTTGTCGTTGTGGGCCAGCTGGATGAGGACGAGGTCCCCCCGCCGGATCCGGGCCTCCAGGGCGTCGAACAGCACGGGATTGTCCAGGAAGCTCTGTGTCGACTCACCGGAGTCCGCGTAGTTGGCGACCGAGATCCCGCGTCGGAGGAACTGGGTGAGTTCCTGCCCCCACCCCGCGTACGGGACGTACCACTGGTCGCACACCGTGGAGTCGCCTGCCAGCAGGATCTGCGGAGTGCGGTGCGCCGGGGTCACATCGAGTCCGGAAAGCCGGGGTGCGGCACCCTCGAAGCGGAGATCGAGGCCGGGGGTTCCGGTCGGGTCCGTGGGCTGGCCCTCCGGCTCGCGCACGTTCACGGTGAACGTGCGCAGTGCGTGCCGTCCGGCTTCGGTCGGCGTCTCGGCGAGCATCGTCCGCCGTGCCTCGGCCAGGACGCTGGTGCTTCCCGGAGTGCCGCCCCCCAGCAGGGCGGAGACGGTGTAGTTGCCTGGGGGTACGTCGAAGTGGCAGACGACGGGGGATGTCCCGGAGCACTCGCTCGGCAGGGCATGTCCCCGATCGGAGCTACGGGCTTGTGCGGGGGCCCCGAGCAGGGTGGCGATCCCCACAGCGGCGCTGAGGAGAGCCGTTCGCCGGGCTGCTCTGCGTGGACGAGGTACAGAAGAAGGCATGACTGTCCCTTCACTGACTCACGGAGCCCCGTAGGGCGCGGGTGCCGGACTGCGACTGCGACCGGAAAGATGCGATGGAGCCGATCGAGCAGGCTGCGCCAACGCGAGCACTTTGGTGCAGGGGTGAACGCTCGTCAATATCTTGGGACAGATTGCTTCAGTGCGTGATCGACGGCTCGGCGAGGTTTCGGATCGCGCCTTCCGCGGTCGGCAGGTGCACGCGCGAACACACTGCGCAGCACTTGGCGCGAAGCAATAATTAATATTTAATGTTGTTGATCTGTTCGCCCGCCGTACCTGGAGACTGTTCGTGGATCATCTGCATTCGACCTGCAGCAGGCGCTTCGAAGGACGATGTGTCCTGGTGACCGGCGGTGCGTCCGGCATCGGTGCCGCGACAGCCCGGCGGCTGGCCTCCGAGGGGGCCGGTGTCCTGCTCGCCGACATCGACGCGCACGCCGGTCAGCGGGTCGCCGAAGGTATCCGTGACGCCGGTGGCCGTGCGCTCTTCCAGCACTGCGACGTGTCTGAGGAATCGTCGTGGCAGACGGCGGTCGACGCGGCCCGCGAGGCGTTCGGTCCGGTCCACTCGCTGGTGAGCAACGCCTACACCGTGCGGATCGGGGCGGCCGATGTGACCGACGCGGCGGAATGGAACCGGCAGCTCGCGGTCTCGCTCACCGGCTCCTACCTGGGCTTCCGTGCCTGCCTCGACGATCTGCGTACGACCGGCGGGAGCGCTGTCCTGGTCTCGTCGGTCCACGCGCTCGTCGGGTTGCCCGGGCGCCCTGCGTACGCGGCGGCCAAGGCCGGTCTGACGGGGCTGGCCCGGCAGCTCGCCGTGGAGTACGGAGGACAGGTCCGAGTCAACTCGGTCCTGCCCGGGCCAGTGCTCACCCAGGCGTGGGAGGACATCGACGAAACCGACCGGCGGGCCGCGGCCGAGGAGACCGCGGCACGGCGGCTCGGCCGGCCGGAGGAGATCGCCTCGACGATCGGCTTTCTCCTCAGCGACGACGCCTCCTTCATGACCGGCGCGTCACTCGTGGTGGACGGCGGATGGAGCGTCATGAAGAACTCATCCTGACCGGCAGTCCTCAGGAGCCCTTGTCGCGCTCCTGAACCGCCCGGCCCCGACCGACGCCGCGCTGTCCGCGGCCATCTCCTGGAGCACCTTCTTGAAGATCGCACGCGTCGAGACCTTCGCCGTACCACCTCGCTGGCTCTTCTGCCGCGTGGAGACCGACGACGGAGTCGTCGGCTGGGGCGAGCCGGTCGTCGAGGGACGAGCGGCGACAGTACGCACCGCCGTCCACGAGCTCGCCGAACTCCTCATCGGCAAGGACCCGATGCGTATCGAGGACCACTGGCAGGTCATGACGAAGGGCTCCTTCTACCGAGGAGGTCCCGTCCTGTCGAGCGCCGTCGCCGGACTGGACCAGGCGCTGTGGGACATCGCCGGCAAGACGCTGGGGGTACCCGTCCACGTGCTGCTGGGCGGGCCGGTACGGGAGCGGGTGCGGGCCTACAGCTGGGTGGGGGGAGACGAACCGGCGGAGATCGCCGACGCCGTCCAGGCGCAGGTGGAGGCCGGGTTCACCGCGGTGAAGATGAACGCCTCCGGCAGGATGAACCGGATCGCGAGCACCCGTGACATAGACGCCGTCGTCCAGCGCGCCGCGACGGCCCGCGAGGTCCTCGGCCCGGACCGCGACTTCGCCATGGACTTCCACGGCCGGTTCAACATGGCGAACTCCCGCCGGGTCCTGCCGTACCTCGCACCGCTGAATCCGCTGTTCGTCGAGGAACCCCTGCTGCCCGAGCACACCCACCTGCTGCGGGATGTCGTCACGGCGACGACCGTCCCCGTCGCCACGGGCGAACGTCTCTACTCGCGGACCGACGCGCTGCCCGCGCTCCAGGCCGGGATCGCCGTCCTGCAGCCGGACCTCTCGCACGCCGGCGGCATCTCCGAGGTGCGCCGTATCGCGGCCCTGGCGGAGACCTTCGACGTACTGGTGGCCCCGCACTGCCCGCTGGGGCCCCTCTCCCTCGCCGCGAGCCTGCAGATCGCGTTCTCCGTACCGAACTTCCTCATCCAGGAACAGAGCATCGGCATCCACTACAACGCAGGCGCCGAGGTGCTCGACTACGTCGTCGACCGCGAGGTGTTCCGCTTCGACGAAGGACATCTGAACCGTCCCACCCGGCCGGGACTGGGGATCGAGGTCGATGAGAGAGTCGTACGGGCGGCCGATGGGAAAACGCCGGACTGGCGTGGTCCGATCTGGCGCCACCCGGATGGTTCCTTCGCCGAGTGGTGAGCAGCGGCGCCCAGCGCTGCCCGCCGACCGCCCCGAGGTCCGTACCGGACGCACACGTAATATCACCGTCTCACCGGAGCCGTAAGACCCATGGAAACAGACGATTTCACCACCCGGCTGCGCCGCGACCGCCTCGTCGCGATCGTGCGGGGCCGCGATGCCGAAGCCTCGCTGCGCACGGTTCTGACCCTCGCGGACGAGGGCATCGGGCTCATCGAGGTCTCCCTGAACACGGCCGACGCCCTTACGGTCATCTCCCGAGCGGCGAGCGCCGTCGGCTCCTCCACCGCGATCGGGGCGGGGACCGTCGTCACCGCGGACGACGCCCGGCGTGCCCAGGAGGCAGGCGCGACCTGGATCGTCACGCCCGCGATCGGCGGCGGATTCGAGGAGGCCGTGGCCCGCCACCTGCCCGTGCTGGCGGGCGCGCTCACCCCGTCCGAAGCGGTCGCGGTGAGCACCGGAGGCGCGAGCGCCGTCAAGCTGTTCCCCGCCTCGCTGGGCGGCCCCGCATACCTTCGGGCCCTGCGCGACCCCTTCCCCGACCTGCCGTTCGTACCGGTCGGCGGCGTGGACGCGCAGGCGGCGGCGGAGTACTTCGCCGCGGGGGCTGTCGCCGTCGGAGTGGGCAGCCCGCTCGCCGGTGACGCCCCCCACGGCGGCGACCTGGCCGCCCTGCGGGAGCGGGCGAAGGACTTCCTGAGCGTCTGCCGTACGGAGGCGCACTCGTGAGCATTCCGGCCGTGGACGTCCTCACCTTCGGTGAGGCCATGCTCTCCTTGCAGACCGACGGGCCTCTGGGCGCGGGCGGTACGGCGCGGACGACGGTGGCGGGGGCGGAGTTCAATGTCGCGGTGGGAGTGGCGCGGCTCGGCCACCGCGTCTCGTGGACCGGACGCACCGGCAGGGACGAACCGGCCCGGGTGATCCTTCGCACCCTGCGCGGCGAGGGCGTGGAGACCAGCCACGCCACGACGGACCCGGAGGCGCCGACCGGTGCCATGCTGCGGGAGCGACGCGTCGCAGACCTGGCACGTGTGCACTACTGGCGCTCAGGATCCGCCGCCTCCCGCCAGCGGCCCGAGGACCTGGCCCCGGCCCTGGAAGCGGGGGCCCGCATCCTGCATGTGACCGGCATCACCTGTGCTCTGGGCGACGGCCCTCTGGCGGCGGTGAGGGCCGCCGCGGCCTACGCCGCCGAGCACGGATGGACGGTCTCCCTGGACGTCAACCACCGTACGCGGCTGTGGAGCCAGGAGGCTGCCGCGGCGGCGCTGCGCCCTCTGCTTCCCTACGTGGATGTCGTGATCGCGTCCGACGACGAACTTCCCCTGCTCTCCACCGAGCCCGGGACGGTCTCCGCCGGAGGAGAGGCAGACCTGATCGCGGAACTGTTCGCGGCCGGCATCGGAGAAGTCGTCGTCAAACGCGGTGCGGACGGCGCCGACCTGCACCTCCCCGGGGCGGCCCCGGTGCGCGCGGCCGCCCGCCCGGTGCCCGTCACCGACACCGTCGGTGCGGGCGACGCCTTCTGCGCCGGGTATCTGTCCGGCCTGATCGACGCCCTCGATCCCGAGGCCAGGCTCCGGCGCGCCACCACCACCGCGGCCTTCGCCGTCGCCTCCGACGGCGACTGGGAAGGGCTGCCTCACCGTGACGAACTGGCCCTGCTGGACGTCACCCCGGGCAGCGCCATCCGCTGACCCCGACCGAGCGAACACGCCCCGCGGTGACAGAGCCGCGGGGCGGACCGAGAGGTTGTGCCATGACGGCGTACGACGTGCCCGAAGTCGGCCCATTCCGGCCGAGGACGGAGGACCGACTGGAACTCGGCGAGGGGCCGCGCCTCCTCGCCGACGGGACGTTGGTGCTGGTGGACATCCTGGCGGGCAGGCTGCTGGGGGCACCGGCCGAAGGCGACCGTCCGTTCGAGGAGATGGCCCGGCTCGACGTACCGCTCGGCGCCGTGGCCCCACTGGACGGCGGAGTGTCAGGAGCACCCGGCCGAACCGGGTGGCTGGCAGCAGCCGGGACCGCGTTCGTGGTGCTCGACAGTTCCGGGCAGGTCGTCCGGCGCGTCGGCGAGCCCGAAGGAGCCGGTCCCGGGCTGCGTATGAACGACGCGGTGTGTGACCGAGCCGGGCGGATGTGGGCGGGCACGATGGCTTACGACGGCACCCCGGGGGCGGGCGCCCTGCACCTGCTCGACACCGACGGCTCGGTGCGGACGGTGCTCGGGGGCCTGACCATCCCGAACGGACCGGCGTTCAGCCCCGACGGCCGCACGATGTACCTGGCGGACAGCGCGGTGGGCACCGTCGACGCCTTCACCGTCGGCCTCACCGACGCCACGCTGTCCGATCGCCGTCCGTTGTTCCGGGTCGACCCGGCGGTAGGCAGCCCGGACGGCATGACGGTGGACACCGAGGGCCGCTTGTGGAGCGCGATCTGGGGCGCCGGGCAGATCCGCTGCTACGCCCCCGACGGCACGCTGCTGCTGGCGGTCCCGGTGCCGGCTGTCCAGCCGTCCAGTATCTGCCTGACCGGTGAGCACGTGGTCGTGACCACGGCGGCTGTCGGCTTGGAGGAGCCGGGGCCGCTGGACGGGGCGGTACTGATGGCGCGGTGCGATGCCACTGCGCCGGCCGCCTGCCCCGCCTCCTCCGTCTTCGCCGGTCAAGGCCTCTGACCCGCTGCCCCGGGACAGTCGGCAGCGGGCAGCCGGGCGTGGGCCGTGCGGGCCGGGCCCGGCCCGCACGGTCAGGGGCGTGTCAGAGGACGGGCCGGTCGCGCAGCAGGGCGTTGCACTCCTGCTGGAGGCGGATGTCCTGCCACATGGGGTGCTGCGGGGCGGCGTTGGAGCACACGACGGCTCCGCGTGCTCCGGCCCGGGCGGCTTCGGTGACGGCGCGGCGGCAGAACGCGGCACCGACCGGGCCTTCCTCGAAGGTGCCGTACAGGGGTGTGTATCCGACCCAGCCCTCGCCGAAGAGGAACGGCACGCCTGCCTCGGCGGACCAGTCGGCGGCCGCCGCGATCCAGATGCCGAGCTTCGCTTCCATCGCGGTGCGGTGGACGGCGTACCGGTCGTAGAGCCAGGCGTCGAACAGGTCCGGGTCGCACCAGTCGTGGACGTAGACCTCACGCAGGCCGACCACAGTCGCTTCGAGGCGCCACCGCTCCTCCTCCGGCGGTGCCCAGTCCTCCAGTGCGGGCGCTCCGGCACGCAGAAGTTCCCGCGCCGCGCGCTCCTGGGGGAAGGGCCGCGAGAAGTCACGCAGGGCGTACGTGTCGAGGAGTTCGTCGAGGACGCCGTACACGTAGGGGTGGAAGACGGCTACGTCGACGTCGCGGGGGATACCTCGCATCGAGCCGACGGGTACCTGGGCGTAGTTGACGGTCACCGGCCGGTCGGGGTGCCGCTTGCGGAATCGGTCCAGGCCGCGTTGCAGGCGGGGGCGGAGGGCCACGACGGTGTCGTCACCGGTGAGCCCCTCGGCCAGGCGGCCCGCCTGGACCTCGTTGTGCAGTTCGGTGAAGGCGATCCGGTCGTCCAGGCCGTCGTGGGCGGCCAGGAAGTCGATGAGGTCGGCCAGCGCGTCGGCGAGTGCCTCCGCACGGCGCTCGGGGGTGATGGCCATGATCGCGTCGAACCAGGCCCGGTCACCCGCGAAGGAGGGGGACTGCTGGTACTCCCAACTGGAGAGGATGACGAAGCAGTCGTGCCGCCTTGCCGCCTCGAACAGGGCGAGCAGGTGGGCGCGGGCGTCGATCTCGGTGGTCCCGCGCACGTCGTACCAGCGCACCCGCTGCCCGTAGTCCCCGCCGAGGGGGCCGAGCCGCAGCCTGGTGGTGTCCAGGCCGGTGCCGAACAGGAGCAGCGGCATGGCACAGATGCGGACGGTGTTGTATCCGCGCTCGACCGCTTCGGCGAAGGCGCGGTCGAGGTCGGCGAAGGGCTCGTCGGGGCCGGTGCGGGTGTACCAGGTGAAGTCCCACAGGGAGATGGTGAGGGCGGCGGGAAGATGGGCGGGCAGCGGGGTGGGCATGGTGGATCGCGCCTTCCGTGGTCAGCTTNGTCCTGGCCCAGGCGGGGGCGGGAGACGGTGACAGGGGTGGAGGACGAGGTGGTCAGCGCTTCACCTGTTGCCGGTAGGCGGCGAGTCCGGCCTTGATCGCGGCGGCCGGAGAGGTACGGCCCTTGAGCGCGTCGAGAACGGGGCCGCCGAGAACGTCGCTCAGGATCTGCATCCCGGGCGCCTGGTAGAAGAGCGGCAGGTCGGCAGCGGCACGGCCGTAGACGTCGAACACCTTCTGACCGCCCAGGAATTCGTCCTTGACTCCGAGCAGCTCGGGGTCCTGGTACAGCGGCTTCAGGGTCGGCAGGAAGCCCCCGGACCTGTAGCGCAGGATCTGCCCCTCACGGCTGAGGTAGACCCGTCGCAGGAGTTCCAGGGACGCGTCCGTGTTGGGCTTGTCCTTCAGCACGGTGAACGCGGTGCCACCCAGGGTGGAGGCGAGATGGCCGCCGCCGGCGAAGGGCGGCAGTGTCCGCATCCGCCACTTGCCCTTCTGGCCGGGCACGTTGGCCTGCAGACCGTAGGCGTTGTACCAGTTGGGCATGGCCGTGGCCGCCAGCCGCCCGGACTTGAGCGCCGCGGCGCACGCGCTGCCGTACGGGTCCGGCAGGGCGAGCAGGACTCCGGTGCGCACACCGCGGCTCATGAACTCCAGCACCTCGACGGCTTCGGGGGAGTCCAGCACCAGTTCGCCGGCGGCGTCGAAGAACCCCCCGCCGCGTTGGAGCAGAAGCTGCAGAAATCCGTTGACGACGGACATGTTGTCGCCTGTGGAGACCATGCCCAGGCTGATGCCGTGGTCGGAGTGCAGCCGCTCTCCGTGTTCGGCCAGCTCCTCCCACGTCCCGACGTCCTCGGGCACGCGGTACTTGTCGAACACGTCCTGCCGGTAGTACAGGACGGTGATGGAGTTGTCGGAGTCCAGTCCGTAGGGGACGCCGTCGACCACATAGGGGGCGAGCTTCAGGAGTTCGTCGCCCAGAGGCCGTACGGTCTCCGTCAGGTCGACGAAGAGGTTTTCGGCGATGGACGAGCCCATGACGCGGGAGTACTGGTCCACGACGATGCCGGCGAGGTCGGGGGTGTTCCCGTCGGCGACCGCTTGCGCGACCAACCGGGTCACGACGTCGCTGGGGGCCGTGCTGGTGGACCGTATCCGGAAGTCGAAGCGGGAGCCGCGCATCAGCGCGGGGTCCTTCACCGCCGTCTCGAACGTCTTGATGTAGCCAGGGTCATGAGTCCAGACGCTGATGCCCACCCCGCCGGACCGGACCGGCCCGGCGCCGGCGGTGCCACACGCGGCCAGGGCGGGGGCGGTCAGCAGGCCCAGGCCGAGACCGCCCGCGCCGCGCAGCAGGGCTCTGCGGCCGAGGCCGGTCACAGTCCCTCGCGCCGGGGCGAACTACACATCGGAAGGCGCCCGAAGGAGTGTGTGCGCGACTTTCGGACGGGCGACGACAACATGACAGGCGGCTCCTGCGTGTGCGGCTCGGTGAAGTGGCTTCATCGTGAGCGCGAGCCTCAACAGTGTCAAGATGTATTCATAATTAATGCGTGCCGGTAGGATGCGATCACTCTGCATGCGCGGCAGCACCCACACCGCGCGCACCAAGGTGCGCGCATCGAGAGGAGAGCGCGACATGGCGTCCTACAGTGGGCGAGGTGTCCACGGTCAGGTTGTGCACGTCCTCGGCGCACGCATCGTGAGCGGCGGCATCCCCGTGGGGGCGACCCTGGACATTCGCGCCCTCGGCGAGGAGCTCGACGTGAGCCTCACCGTCATGCGCGAATCGCTCAAGGTCCTCGCGAGCAAGGGGCTGATCGACGCCCGCCAGAAGCGCGGAACATTCGTCACCGAGCGCAGCCGCTGGAACCTCCTCGACGCGGACATCATCCGCTGGCGAGTCGATGGCGGCGGGGGCGAACAACTGATGCGCGACCTCGCGGACGTCCGGTCCATCGTCGAACCCGCGGCCGCGCACCGAGCCGCTCTGCGCCGGACGGACGCGGACCTGGCCGCGCTCCAGGACGCCCTCGACGCCATGGGCCGGGCACAGGCCGACTCGGCCGCCGCGGCAGAGGCCGACGCGGCCTTCCACCGGGCCCTGCTGGCCGCCACCGGAAACGAAATGCTGACCCGCATGGACATGTTGCTCGAACCGGGTCTCCGGGAGCGCGACCGGCTCGTCCACGCCCATGCCGCGGCCGACGACCCGGTACCCAGCCACCAGGCCGTACTGGACGCGGTCCGGGAGCAGGATCCGGCGCGGGCGGAGCTCGCCATGCTCGACCTCCTGGCCAAGGCGGCGCACGACCTCGACCGTATAACCGCGAACTCCGACAGCTCGGTGACGCGGAGTCCCGCCTCGGGCCGCTGAGTCGGGCAACGGTGCGGCTCCGGTTCGCGGCCTGTACGAGGCATCTCGTGTCACTGTCTACGCGGTGACGGCCGTCGCTTCCCGAGCCGAAGACGTAGAGCCCAGGAACGCACGTGTGACGCGCGCCACTCGGAAAGCAGCCGTGCTTTCTGTGACAGCCGCCCCTCGGGCCGGTCTCCCAATCGTCAGGCGCTCAACCAGGAGGTGATGCCGGGGCCTGCCCGGTCGCGCATCACCTCCGTGTCACAAGCCACAGGAGATTCACGTGCACCCCAAGCACCGACGTCGCAAGATCGGCTGGTGGGTCACAGGCGTTGGCTCGACCGCACTGGTCCTGTCCGCGGCCCTGCTGACCGACTTCACCCCGATGGGCCTTGCCGCTCAGGATCCTTCCTCCGCCGACGCGGAATCCTCGACGGTACGACCGATGGAGAAGCTCGGCCGGGGAGTCGTGGCCGTACGCAGCAGTCCGACCGATGTTCTTGTCTCCTGGCGGCTGCTGGGACTGGATTCCGAGGGCATCGGTTTCGACGTCTACCGGTCCACGGGTGACAGCGATGACTACGTCAAGCTCAACTCGCAGGTACTCACCAAGGGCACCAACTTCACGGACACCACGGCCGACCTGACCCGAAGCAACAGCTACCAGGTCCGCCCGGTCGTCGACGGCAAGGCGCAAGCGCCCAGCGACGCGTTCGAGCTCTCCGCCGACCACGCCCAGGAGCCTGTGGTCCGGATTCCTCTGCGCGACGGTGCCCCGATCAAGTTCACGTGGGTCGGGGACCTGGACGGCGACGGCGAGTTCGACTACGTCGTCGACAGGCAGACCGCCCCACGCACCATCGAGGCTTACCGCAGCGACGGCACCTTCCTGTGGTCCATGAACATGGGGCCGAACGGAGAGAACGTCAACAACATCGAAGGGGGATCGTCGAGCATAGACACCGGCAACTGGGACGGCGTGACCGTCTACGACTTCGACAGTGACGGCAAGGCGGAGGTGGCGGCGCGTATCGCCGGCGGTGTGACGTTCGGCGACGGTACGAAATTCACCCGGGCCGAAGGCGACCACCAGGCCATCGCCATGCTCGACGGCCTGACAGGAGCCCCACGAGCCACGGCCCCCGTCCCCGACGACTACATCGCCGACGGGCCGCTGGCCGCGCGCTTCGCCGTGGGCCATCTCGACGGCCACACCCCCACTCTGGTGTCCTTCATGAAGAACCGCGTCGGCAGGGGTGGATTCAACCTCATGATCGGCGCATGGACCTTCGACGGTGGCAAGGTCGAACAGAAGTGGAAATGGCTGCGTGGCAAGCAGTCCGCCGCGGACGGGCACAACACCCGTGTCATCGATGTCGACGGAGACGGCAAGGACGAGGTCGCCGAGATCGGGTTCGTCCTCAATGGTGACGGCACCCTGCGTTACTCGCTGGCGGACCAGGGTATCGGCCACGGGGACCGCTGGTACATCGGAAAGATGGATCCTGAGCGCCCCGGGCTTCAGGGCTACGGCGTCCAGCAGGACAACACCAGCGGGCTGCGCGAGTACTACTACGACGCGACCGACGGCAGCATGATCTGGAAGCACAGTGCCAAGGGCGTTGTCGACGTCGGACGAGGCCTGGTCGGCGACATCGATCCCGATGAGCCCGGCTTGGAAGCATGGTCCTTCTCGGGCCTCTACAACGCCAGGTCCAACAAGCTCCTGGCGAAGAACACCTCACTGCAGCCCTGGCCGGCGCTGGGACTGTGGTGGGACGGCGACCTGGGCATGGAACTCCTCAACGACGGCAAGATAGAGAAATGGAACCCGGCCTCCCCGAGCACGGCCAGGAGTCTCCCCCGCCTGGAAACCGTCTGGAAGCTCGGTGCGACGGGCTTCGGATCCACCGACAACCCCACGTTGATCGGCGATCTCTTCGGTGACTGGCGTGAAGAGGCCGTCTTCACCAATGCTGACAACAACGAACTGGTGATCCTCTCGACCGACCGGGCGACGGACACCCGTCTGTACACGCTGGCGCACAACCCCGCCTACCGCAACGACATGACGGTCAAGGGCTACATGCAGTCGCATCAGGTGGACTACTACCTCGGCAACGGCATGTCCGCACCCTCCCGGCCCGACATCAGCTACGTGGGTGAGCCTGCCGAGTAAGCGGCGGCGGGCGCGGGCCGGCGACCGGAGCAGGACGGTGCCCTGGACGGCACCGGCGGGGAACGACCGCCGGTGCCGTCGTCCGAGGCGTCGTGGAACTGACGATCCGCGGGACAACCGCCCTGGCCCGGTCGGGCCCGTACGGCCCGGGCACGGCCTGTGCCATCGGTACCCGAACGCCGTCCCGGCGCCCTTGCGTTACGTCGCTGACCGCCGACGATGGCACACTGTCGCAGCGTGACGGCGGCCTCGTGCCGGGCGGTCTCGGGCTGCCCACGTCACGGCCGCACGAAGTGAGAGGTGAGGGGACGGTGGCGCAGGTGCGCTCGCGCGAGCCGGAGGCGCATTCGGAGGCCGCCCGGGTAAAGGCTGCCGCAGGGGGAGACCCGGAGGCCCTCGACGCCCTGGTGGCGGACTATCTGCCGCTGATCTACAACGTCGTCGGGCGGGCCATGGACGGCCACCCGGACGTCGACGACGTCGTGCAGGAAACCATGTTCCGCGCGGTGAAGAGTCTCTCCGCGTTGCGCGAGCCGGAACGCTTCCGTTCCTGGCTCGTCGCCATCGCGGTGCGTCAGGTGCGCGACTCGTGGCAGGCCCGGCAGACCCGGCCGCGGTCAGGGCTGCCCGAGGACGTCGCCGCTCGGACCGATCCCCAGGCGGACTTCGCCGACCTCACCATCCTCCGGCTGGAACTGTCCGGGCAGCGCCGCGAAGCCGTGGAGGCGACACGATGGCTGGAGGAGACGGACCGGGAGATCCTGTCCTTGTGGTGGATGGAAGCCACAGGGCAGTTGAGCCGCGGCGACTGGGCGGCCGCCGACGGGCTCGACTCCCATCAGGCGGCGGTACGCGTGGCTCGCGTCAAGGAGCGCCTGGAGGCGGCCCGGTCCGTGCTGCGTGCGTTGACCGCCTCGCCCCGCTGCGCCGAGCTGACCGGCCTGCTGCCTTCCTGGGACGGCCGCCCCAGTGCCCTGTGGCGCAAGCGGCTGCACCGTCATGTCCGTGAGTGCCCGTACTGCTTGAGTGCCCGCGGTGTACTCATGCCTGCGGAGGGGCTGCTGGGCCGGCTGGCCCTGGTGCCGTTGCCGCTGGGCCTCGGTGCCCACCTGGTCGCGGGAGCCCTCACGGGCGCGCAGGGCGGCGCCGCGGCAGTCAAGGCTGAGGGGCTGCTTTCCGGCCCACGTCAGGCCATCCGGGCGGCCGGGCAGGCGCACGGCACCGCCGCGGCGGTGGCATCCGGCGTACTCGCCCTGGCCGGTGCGGGCCTCTGGTACGGGCTGACCGTGCACTCGGGGCCCGAGGGCGCTCCCGAAGCCCGGCCCCGGCCGACGCCGGCTTCCGTCTCAGCCTCCGCCTCCGTTCCGGCGGCGTCCTCGCGGCCGAGCACTCCGCCGCCCACGACCTCTCCAGCGCCGTCCACGAGTCCCACCACCACGTCCACCCCCGCTCCGGTGTCGGGCATGCTCGGTCCGCACGCCTTGGAGGCAGCGGCCGAACCTGGCCGGTACATAGCCGCAGTGGACGGACGGGCAGTGGTGAAGACCGCACGCGAGGGAGCATCGCTCGCTTCCCAGCGACTGGTCTTCACCGTCACGCGGGGCCTCATGGGCACAGGCTGCTATTCGTTCCGGGAGCCCGGCGGCGCGTACCTGCGCCACACCGGCTACCACGAGGGGTCGGTGGAACTGGGTACGAACGACGGAAGTGCCCGCTTCCGGGCTGATGCCACCTATTGCGTACGCGGGGGAGCGGTGGAGGGCTCCAAGTCCCTGTTCGCCTTCAACAGCCCGCACTCGCACCTGCGTTACCGCGAAGACGGGGAGCTGTGGCTCGAACCCGGAGAAGGGGCCGACGCCGGGTACGCGCGGGCCACGTCCTTCATTTTTACGACGCCTTGACACCCTGGGGGAGGCCTCGGCCCTCGTGGTCGTGCGGCGGTCGGCAACGCTCGTAGCGTCATCCCGTTCCGGAGGCGGACCCGAGAGGGCCAAGGTCCCCTCTTCCCCGAGAGGCACCGTCCTTTCCGGAGGTGTCGACGGTGTCCGCGTCGATGGTCGGCATGCGGTGTCCCGCCATCGCCCGGCGACGCATCCATGCCGCTGCGACAAGTCTTGACGGCCGTGCAACCCCGTCGTAGCGTCTGCGTACCCTGACCGTGAACGCTCACGGGAGCGTTCACGGTCCCCCGTGGGGCAACCGCAGTGAGCAGGGGCAACGCGGGACAGCCTCGCGATGCGGATCTGCACCAGCACCGAGCTGACCGACCACAAGCTGTTGGGAGCTTCTTGATGACCGATCAGGTCGAGCGGAGTGAGTCCTCGCCCGCCACGTTGTATGTCGGAGCCAACTACCATCCGCACGACTCGGATCCACGTCAGTGGGAACGCGATATCCGCATGATGAAGGGGGCTGGGCTCACCGTCGTGCGCCTGGGGCACCTGGCCTGGGACAGTTTCGAACCCGCGGACGGCAAGTTCGAGTTCACCTGGTTCGACCCCGTCATGGATCAGATGCACGATGCCGGAATCGAGGTGATTCTCGACATCGCCGTCCGGCCGGCCCCGCTCTGGCTGCACCGGAAACACCCGAGCATCGGGATTACCGATTCGAGCGGCAACCGGCTGTACCCCAACACCCGCTACATGGTGGATGTCGGCGACCCCGCGTACCGTGAACACGCGCTCCGCTTCGCCGACACACTGACCCGCCGCTACGCCGAGCACCCGGCTCTGCTGGCCTTCGGCATCGACAACGAGCCGGGCGACGGACCGTACTCGTACTCCGAGACGGTTCGCTCCCGCTTCGTGTCCTGGCTGCGGAACCGATACTCCACCGTCGAGAAGCTCAACCAGGCCTGGGCAGGACAACGCTGGTCCCGACGCATCGGCGACTTCGACGAAGTCGGACTACCGGTGTCAGGGAAGGTGAAGGGCGCCCCGGAACGACTGCTGGACTTCCGGCGCTTCGTCTCCTGCGAGATCAACGAATTCCTGCTCTCCGTCGTCAGCAGCGTCGAGGAGAACGCCCCCGAGGCTCTCCGGACCGGAAACTCCTGGTACTACACCGAAGCCGGGCGCTACTTCGACTATGCCGAGATCGCTTACTCAGGGCGGATGAACCGCGACGGCATGGGTTTCTACCCGGGGCCGTCCCTCGTGGACGACACCGGTCTCCACGAAGCCCTGCTGGGGATCGCCCGGATTCGTTTCGAGACCGACACCCCGTTCTGGTGCACGGAGTTCACGACCATGACCGCGGCCCCCGGCTCGGTGCGCAGGAGCGCTTACGCCTCGCTGCTCATGGGCAACCAGATGGTCTGCGGCTGGACCTGGCAGACGATGCACGGCGGAGAGGAGCAGTACCTGCAGGGGATGGTGGACTGGGACGGCGAACCCAACCGGAAGTA
This sequence comes from Streptomyces sp. QL37, assembly GCF_002941025.1. Classification (NCBI taxonomy): domain Bacteria; kingdom Bacillati; phylum Actinomycetota; class Actinomycetes; order Kitasatosporales; family Streptomycetaceae; genus Streptomyces; species Streptomyces sp. QL37. The sequence goes on from NZ_PTJS01000001.1 coordinate 7,701,627, forward strand.
CGACGAGTACCGACAACTCGCCCATGAGTTCGCCAAGATCCAGGACTGCGGTTTCCCCTACCGGTCACGGGCCGAAATCGGACTCGCCTTCTCCTTTCCGAGCCAGCTCGCGAGCGCCTCCCTGCCGGAGAAGCACGACGACCAGCTCCAGACCTGCTTCGACGCGGTCCTCGACCGGAATCTCGACCAGCGTGTGGTCGATGTGAGCCGCAGCGGCCTGCAGTACCAGATCCTCGTCCTCCCCGGCGTCGTACTCATGGATGACGAGTCGGCAGCGCGCATCCGGCGCTTCGTCGCGGACGGCGGAACGGCCGTCATGACCTCCTACTCCGCACTCGTCGATGTGACCGGCCAGGTCTTCGCCACCACCAGGCCAGGCCTCCTCGACGACGTGTTCGGCATCAGGCTCGGGTCCTACCAGGAGCCGCACGTGCTCAACGAGCTGACCGGAGGCAAACGGACGGGCGAGGAACTGGACATCGTCCACGGGGACAGGCACCTTCGCGTCGAAGCCCCGCGCATCGACGAGATCCACCCTCGTTCGGCACGCGTAGTGGCCTCCGCAGTCGGACTCGACCGCGACTACCCGGTGGTCACGGTCAACGCGTACGGAAAGGGCCGCGCCATCTACGTCGGTACACCGGCGCGGCGTGCGCTCATCGACCTCGTCCTCGACTCCGAGACCGAGCTGAGGGGTCTACGCCCCGACCTCGCGGTGCCGCAGGGTGTCCTGGCGCGGGCCATCGACGCTACACACCTGCTGTACGTGAACCTCGACGGCGAAAACAAGCAGATCGTCACCCCTGGGCCTTCCCGCAGTGTGCTGCACGACCACGCCCACGCCCAGGACGGTTTCACGCTCGCCCCGTTCGACTCCGATCTCGTCGAGCTCCTCCAGCCGGCACGGTCTGCGACGCCGATCTGACAATCCCAATCGCCGAGGGACGACCCGGCATCGACGTCTGCACGTCCAGTAGGGCGTGGTCGAGGCCGGAAGGATCGGCGAGCACGCGACACGCACTCCACCGACCTGCACATCATGTCCTGTTCCCTGCGTGGAGAGACCCACGTCACACATGAGGTAGCCCAGGTTTCCGTGACCCGAGGCGCGCGTCGGTCACCCATGCGTAAGGCACCGCCCACGGGTGCGGCAGTTCGAACGCCATCCGGGTGGGCGATCTTGGTCGCACAGAGTGCGGACGTGCGGCAGCCCCCCACGAACATCCCGCACCCCCACTGTCCCCCCACGACTTCAAGGAATCCGAATGATGCGACACAACACGAACCAGCACCGGAGCCGGCGCAAGACCGTCTCGATCACGGCGGCGAGTGCCACGGTGCTGGCCGTCGTAGCGGCGACCGCGGCTGTCCAGAGCAACGCCTTCGGCACCGAGGAGAAGCCGGCCGCCGCCTCGCAGTCGGCGGCCGAGGCGCAGGAGTGCGGTGCGGGTGCGTTCCAGGCCCGGGTCGCGAAGACGGGAGACACCTGGAAGGCCCGTCACGGCGACACCGTCCTCTACACGGGCGACGACATGTTCGCCGCCATGAACGCCGGCCTGGACAGCCTGACGCCGAACCGCACCACCAAGGAGCGCATGGTCGTCCTCGGGTCCGGGACGATCAGCGCATCGGAGCGGCTCAAGCTGCCCAGCTACACCGTCCTGGACGTCTGCGGCACCATCAACGCGACAGGCGCCGTCGCCACGGATACCGGGCCCATCTATTCCAGGGACACGACCGACGTCGAGGTGCAGCACGCCAAGATCACCGGGGCACCGATGTACGGGATGTTCTTCCGCAGCGTCAGCAACCTCACTCTGGGGCAGATCGACATGCGCCTCAGCGGCGGCCTGGGCATCCGGATCGACAACGGCAGCGAGATCGCCCTTGCGACCAACACACGGATCGACAACGTCTACGTCTCGGGCGCCAGCTCGCACGCCGTCGAGACCGCAGGCCTCGACGGCGTCACCATCGGCACGGTGACCGCCCGCGACGTGGGTGAAGCCGGCCTGCTGCTCAACACCACCACGAACGCCGAGGTGGGAACCGTGGACGCCGAGAACGTCGGCGCCGGAACCGGCTACGCCGCCTTCCGTATGGCCAATCGGAACGGCCGGATCGGTGACGGCTACGAAACCAACATCCACGTCGAGGAGGTCATCGCCCGGGGAGGCGGACGTGGCATCTTCTGCGTCTCCGAGAGCGGGGGAGCGGTGATCGACCGCGTCGACATCGCCGACACCGGGAACGACGCCGTCCTGGTGGAGAACTGCTACAACGTCACCATCGCGGCGGAGGGCGGCACCGTTTCGGGGGCCGGAGGCATCCGGATCGCGGCCCGCGACGAATTCGCGAACACGAGCGACGTCACTCTGGAGAACCTGACCGTGACGGACTCATTCATCAAGGAGAGCCCGTGCGGTGAGAACACCGTCATCAGGAACGTCGAGTTGGTGAACACCACGAAGGACGTCTGCTGACCCCTCTCAGAAGACGGCGCCGCGGACCCCGGCCGGGGTCCGCGGCGCTCATGCTTAGACGGCGGGGGTCAGCGGTGTACCTGGAGGCGGATGGTGTCGTACATGACACCCGCCATGGGCTGCATCCAGTTGTCGGACGTGGGTGCCTCCGCCGGGGCGGCGGGGGCGAGAGTGAGGACGTTCTCGCCACGGTGGATGAGGCGGGCGGGAAAGCTGATGGTCTTCAGCTGACGGTGCATGCCGCGGACCGCCAGCCGGTAACTGCAGGCGTCACGGTTCACACCGGGAAGCGGTGCGAAGGAAGCGATCTCGGTGCCGTTGAGCGCTACAGCGAGTGTGCCGAAGACGGCGCCCGTCAGGTGGATGTCCAGGTAGCCGGTGCCACGGCGGTAGCCGTTGGAGTCGAAACGGATCCTCCAGGTCTCGAGCGAGCTGTCGGCCGTGGTTCCGCGCCACGCCAGCTGAGCGGGCGTGCCCGGTGTTCTGACGGCGGGGTGGAAGTAGTTCCAGTCGGTGGCCGGGTCGTCGACGCCCACCTTGAAGTCGACACCCTTGGGGAAGTCGTACGGGTACTCGAGCCATGTCAGGGTGTCGCTGTAGCCGCTCCTGCCGCCGGAGATGTGGAATTCCTGGGCGGAGCGGTCGGGGTTGCCGATCTGCCAGAGCGTGGTGCCGTGGCTGGTCGGGGCCCAGACGTGGGTGCCTGTGCTGACCGCTGTGGCCGCCGGCACCTTGATGCCGGGGCGGCGGTACTCTCCGAGGACGCCCTCGGAGAAGGTGGCCAGCGTGTAGGTGCCGGGGCGGACGGCGGGAATGGTGAACCGGCCGTCCGTACCGATCTTCGCGGAGTAGACGTAGCCGTGCCCGGTGTGCTGCCAGTCGTTGCCGTCGAGCGTGGCGCTCTGCCATTCGCGGTCGGGCTCCGGCTGGTAGAGGAGCGCCCAGCCGTTGTCGACGGGACCGCGGGAGGAGACGACGAGCTTGCCGCTGACGGCGGAGCGCGTGGTCGCGCCGTAGGCCGGGTCGGTGATCCACCGGTAGGGCCAGGACCGCTCTTCCCGCGCGGCTTCCTGTTTGGCGTCCTGCCACAGGGCGGCGACGTTCGTCTCCTCGTCGCCTGCGGCGACTTCGCCGACGTGGAGGTAGGAGGGGCCGTAGACCTTTTCCCAGCCCTTGGGCGGCTGGACGTCGATGCCGTAGTGGCTGGACACCGGGTGCCAGAGCAGGATCATGCCCTTGTAGTAGTCGTGAGTGGTCAGCTCCTGCCGGGTCGGCCCGCCGAACCAGTCCTTGTCGGCCTGTATGAGGGAGAGGCCCACCCGCCCGTTGGACATCATGAAGACATTGCTGTCCCCTTCGAGGTTCGACTTGTTCTGATACTTGGAGTAGATGGAACCGTCGGGCAGGGCGTAGACGGAGTCCTGGAGGGTGACCCCCTGGGCCAGTTCCTCCGCTGCGGGGCGTCGTTGGACACCGCGGTCGTCGTCGACGACGAACCAGCGGAAGGCCGGGTCGTCGGCGGAGTAGGCGTACCGCAGCTGCCCGAGTGAGAGGCCGTCGGGCATGTTCTCGGGGTACTTGATGATCCAGTAGTTGTACAGGCCCGATCTACCGCGTTCGAGGACCAGGCGGATGTCGAGGTAGAAGCCCAGCAGAGCGGGGTCGTTGTCGAGCATGGAGATCTCGACCCGGTCGGCCGTCTCGGTGATGACGCTGAAGGTGGCGCCCTTCAGGCCGACGGCGCCGGGCGCTCCGGAGTAGTTGATGGTCGTGTAACCGTGGCCGCTGCGGCCGCCTGGGAGCAGGTTGGTGTCTCCGTTGCCGTGGCTGCTGGCGAGGAGACGGAGGTCGGTGATTTCGGCGGTGGCCTTGACGACGGTGAACTGGATGACGCCGTTGGCGAGTGTGGCAGTGGTGCCGTTGTCGACGAGCGTCACGTCGGGTCCCGCAGCGGTGTCCTCGGCGGTCGATGCGAAGGCGGCGGCCGCAGGGAGGGAGAGGGCTGCTGTTCCGGCGGCTGCGCCGATGAGACCGAGCGCACCGCGCCGGGTGACGGAGCTGGGCATGGTTGTTTCCCTTCGAACTTCGTTGTTGTCCGGAGAGCTGCCGGAAGCCGGAATTCGTGTCGGCAGCGCGGCCCGGAACCTGTGCTGAGCCGGGCAGGTCGGGCCTCATGCGGGCGGACGCGCCAGGGGCCGGATGAGGCGAACGGGGCGCCGGAGAGGGGACGCCGGGCGCTGCGGTCGCTGTCCCGGCATGGCCGTTCGAGCGGCGCCGGAACGTAGGCTCGCGGGGGGACCTCAGCCACCGTTCGACGCGATGGTCTGCTCGGCTCCGCGCGCCTGACGGTCGCAGGCCCGTGTGCGAGGGCGGCGCAAGCGGGATGCCGCTCCACAGCACGATCGAGGGCCCGTCGGGCCGGTCATGGAGGTCACGCAGCGCAGAGGCGCCGGCCATCTGCTCGGGCCCGACCGGTCATGACGCGGACGTCACGGGTGCGGAGCGGTCGGGGCCTTGCTGTTCGTCGCCGGCCTTCGCGGCGCCCGATCGCCACCGGCTACGGTCTCTTCGCCGCCGGCGTCGTCCTTCCCCAGGCCGCGAGGGCCCGGGGAAGCGGTCTTCAGCGGCCCAGACCCTGCTCGGCGTTCTCCACCACTTTGGCCGCACCCGCGGACGCGCTGGTCTTGCCGAAGATCACGTCGTCGTAGACCCGCTGGAAGTCGGACTTGAGGGCGGCGCTGCCGCTGGGCCAGAACCAGGAATCCGACGGCATGAGCCGGTCGGCCATCTTCGTCTGGAAGTCGCATGTCTGCTTGTCGGGGCCGGTGGCCTGAGCACAGACCGCTTCCTTGTTGTCGGAGTTGGGGGGCGTGCCACGGGTCGTGCCGAGTATTTCGCCGGCTTCCGCATCGTTGACAAGGAAGTCCAGCAAGAGCGTCGCGGCCTCCTTGTGGGAGGAGCGCTGGCTGACCCCGTAGTACACCGGTGGCAGAGCAGGCATGCCGGACGCGGTCGTACTGTCGGTCGGGAGAGGCGCGAGTTCGACCGTGCCGCCCTGATAGCTGGAGACGTAACTGGACACACCCGAGTCGTACGAGGTCTCGGAGGCCGATTCCTTGGCAACCATGGGGGAGTTCTGTACCGAGCCGTCCGACTTGGTGGTGACCTCGGGTGAGGTGATGGCCTTCTTCGCACGCAAGGACCCCAGCATGCTCCAGTACTCGGCGAGGTCGTCCTTGCCGAAGCCGAGCTTCTCCTTGCTGGCGTAGAGCGCCTTGCCCCGCTGGTGCAGCCATGCTTCGAACAGGTCCGCGGACCAGCCGAAGTCGGACGCACCGGCGCGGCCGGTCTTGCTCTGCACCTTGACCATGTCGGCGGCGAACTGGTCCCAGGTCCAGCCGTCGTCCGGAATGTTCACCCCGGCCTCGGCGAACAGCTGCTCGTCGTAGACGACGAGCTCGGTCGTGAGCCCGGCGGGCATCGCGTACTGGCCTTCGTCGGCCTTGCCACCGGCGAGGAGGCTGGCGGGGATCTTCTCGGTCTTCAGCGACTTGCCCACGTACGGCGACAGGTCGGCCAGCTGGCGTTTCTGCTGGTATTCGCCGAAGGTCGGGCGGTCCAACTGCAGCAGGTCGGGCGCGGCGCCGCCGGCGATCTGGGTCGTCAGCTTCTGCACGTACGAGGGGTAGCCGCTGAACTCGGTCTGGACCTTGATGTTGGGGTGCTTCTTCTCGAACAGTGCCACCGCCTCCTTGGTGGCTTCGGCCCGGTCCTCGTTTCCCCACCAGACGAAGCGGATCGTCTGTTCGGCATCGCTGCCTACTTCGTCCGACGACGACGAGCACGCGGTGAGCGTGCCCGCCAGGGTGAAGGCGGCTGCTGCCACCACGCTCCAGCGGCCCCGACGCGGGGTGCGACCTCTCATGGGAGTCCCTTTGGGTTCGACGGTGTATCGGTTCGATCAGTGGGAGTGCCTCGCACCGACCGGATGCAACCCGATCCGTGATCGCTCACGTGAACGCTCACGGAAGATTGGCGGCGACGTTACGTCCGTGCGTCGGCAGCGTCAATAGTTTGATCAGAGGTCCGAGTTGACGACGTTGAGCGCCGCTTCGACGGTGGCCGCGCCTGTGCGGATCGCCTGGGGGGCCGGCCGAAGTCGCGGGGCCGGCCGGCCCCGCGTGGAGGGTGCCCGCTCGCCGGTGGTCGAACTGCTCGGTTGTCGCAGGTGAAGCGCTGGTCGGTGCCCTGGCCGTGAGCTTCTCCGGCATGCCCGCGATCCGTCGTCGTTCAGCGGGAGTGGGTCACCGTTGTCCACGGGCGAGAGGCCCTGGCCGCCGTTGGAGCCGGCGGCCAGGAGTGCGGCACGGTGGCTCCGGACGGGCCGCCGAGGCGGGGCCGCCGGGCGACGCGGAGTGATGATCGCGATCGCGCGCGCCCCCGCAGTCGTGGTCCGGGTCGTCTCAAGCGGACTCGCGCCACAGCGGTTGTGGAATGACGGTACGGACGATCGACTCGTGGGGCCCGGCGTCATGCGCCTCCAGCAGGGTGTCCACGATGTCCGCCGCCGTCTTCGCCACGGCGAGCCGGTCGATGGACAGCGTGGACAGCGAGGGGGTGGTGACGCTTCCGAGTGAGAGTCCGTCGATGCCCACGATGCGCACGTCGGCGGGGATGGAGACGCCGAGCGTATGGGCGCCGTGGACGGCTCCCATCGCCATGAGGTCGTTGAACACGAGCACCGCGTCGAGTCCGGGGGCCGCGTTCCACAACCGTCGGAAGCCGTCGGCGCCGCCGCGCATCGACTCCTCGGCCACGACGATCGAGTCGAGGGAGCCGGGGCCCGCGAGCTTCTCGTACGCCCGGCGGCGCTGTGTGGGCTGATAGGGATTGGGGTCCGCCGCCGCGTCGGACTCGATGAGACCGAAGCGGGAGGCCCCGCGGTCTCTGAGCTCGGTCAGCAGCGCCTCGATCCCCTGCTCGAAGTCCAGGTCGACCGAGTGCAGCCCGGGCACGGCGGCTGTCCGCTCGAACATCACCACGGGAACCCCCCGGGCCGCGGCGGCGAGGGAAACCTGGTCGGGGGCGACGAAGTAGCCGAATATGGCGTCCACCTGCCCGGCCAGCGTGGAGATCAGTTCAAGATCGGTGCCCTGCTCGCGTGAGCACACGACCACCTGCCAGCCGCGCGCCGTGGCGACGTCCAGGACCTCTGCGGCCAGTTCCGTGTAGTACGGATTGCGGAACGAGGCGATGACCAGGCCGATCGCGTGGCTCCTCCGGCGCGAGGCGAGGTTGCTGGCGAACCGGCTGGGGCGGTAACCGAGTCTGTCCGCCGCGTCCAGCACGCGCTGCCGGGTCTTCGGGCTGATCTCCGTCATGCCGTTCATGGCTCGTGTGACGGTCTGGCGTGAGACTCCGGCCGCCCGGGCGACGTCCTCGATCGTGATCCGTTGTCTGGGCACTGTCTCTCCCCGCTGATGGATGACGTTCATTATGCAGGCGCGCGATGCGTCGGCCGACTGTCCTTCGCAACATCTATTGACGCTGCCGACGCACGGACGTAACGTCTCCGCCAGCTTACCGTGAGCGTTCACGTGAACGCTCACGGAATTGAGGAACTCGCCCATGAGGCGGACGAGGGCCTTCTGCTCATTCTGTCGATCCACCTGCGCACAAAGGGACTCTCATGACAGGTCGCACCCCCCGCCGGGGCCGCTGGAGCGTGCTGGCAGCAGCCGCCTTCACCTTGGCGGGCACGCTCACCGCGTGCTCGTCGTCGCCGGACGAAGTAGGCAGCGACGCCGAGCAGACCATCCGCTTCGTATGGTGGGGAAACGAGGACCGGGCCGCAGCCACCGAGAAGGTGGTGAAGAGGTTCGAGAAGGAACACCCGAACATCAAGGTCCAGACCGAGTTCAGCGGCTACCCCGCCTACGTGCAGAAGCTGACCACGCAGATCGCCGGCGGCAACGCGCCCGACCTGCTCCAGCTGGACCGCCCCACCTTCGGCGAGTACCAGCAGAAGCGTCAGCTCGCCGAGCTCACCCCCTACGTCGGCGGGACGCTGAAGACCGAGGGCATCTCCGACAGCCTCCTCGCGGGGGGCGAGGCCGACGGCAAGCAGTTCGCGATGCCCGCCGGCCTGACGACGCAGCTGTTCGTCTACGACAAGGACCTGTACAAGAAGGCGGGGGTCACCGTCCCCGAGGACGGCTGGACCTGGAAGCAGTTCGCCACCGACATGGCCAGGGTCCAGGCCGAAAGCGGCAGGGCGGGTACCACCGACTTCGGCTGGGCCGTCGACTGGTTCGAGAGCTGGCTGCACCAGAACGGCAAACAGCTCTACACCAGTGACCGCAAGCTCGGCTTCACCGAGGACGACCTCGAGCAGTACTGGACCATGCTGGCCTCGATGCGGAAGCAGAAGGGCGTGACCGCGGCCGAGGACACCACCAAGATGGACGGCTCCGCACAGAACTCGGCACTCGTCGCGAAGCAGTCCGGCTCCGAGATCGCATACGACTCCAGCGTGACGAGCTACGTCTCGACCTACCAGGGAAAGCTGGGCTACGCGCCACTGCCGAGCGACAGCAAGACCGAATCCGGCATGGCCGCTCTGCCCCCCGTCTACTACGGCATCGCCAAGACCTCGCCCCACAAGGACGCCGCCGCGCTGCTGCTCGACTTCATCCTGAACGATCCCGAGGCCGGCAAGGTGCTCGGGACCACCCGCGGCACGCCGCCCAACTCGGAGGTCGCGGCCGATGTCTGCGCCTCGGCCACCGGTGCCGACAAGGACACCTGTGACTTCCAGAGCAAGGTGAAGGACAAGCTCAGCCCCTCCGACACCTGGCTGTGGCCCAGCGGCAGCTCGGCCGTCAAGACGGACTTCCAGCGGGTCTACGACGACGTGATCTTCGGTAAGACGAGCGCGTCCGCAGGCGCGGCCAAGGTCGTCGGAAACGCCAAGCAGTCCCTCGGACAGTAAGACATGCGCCCTCGCGGTCGGCCGCGACCGCGAGGCGCAGAAAGGATCACGCGATGCCAACCATCGCACGGGCTCGCTCCGCGGGCGAGCGAACCGAGGCCCCCGCGCGCAAAGCGCCGGCGGCACCGCCCCGGCGCCGACGACAGCGGAGCGGACCAGCGTACGTCTTCCTGTCACCCTGGCTCATCGGCGCCTCGCTGCTGACCGTCGGCCCCATGCTGGCCTCGCTGTACCTGGCCTTCACCGACTACGACCTCTTCAACACCCCCCGGTGGGTCGGCCTGCAGAACTTCGAGCGCATGTTCACCCAGGACGACCGCTTCTGGAACTCCGTATGGGTCACCGTGAAGTTCGCGGTGATCTCCGTGCCGCTCAAGCTCGCCGCGGCTCTGGGCGTGGCGCTGCTCCTCAACAAGTCGCGACGCGGAACGGGTTTCTACCGCTCCGCCTTCTACGCGCCGTCCCTGCTGGGTGCCAGCGTCAGCGTCGCCCTCGTCTGGCGGTCCCTGTTCGGCTCCAACGGTGTGGTCGACGACTTCCTGGGCATGTTCGGCATCCACATCGGCAGCATGGTCGACCAGCCACGCTACGCACTGCTCACCGTGATCGCCCTGGCGATCTGGCAGTTCGGCGCACCGATGGTGATCTTCCTCGCGGGCCTGAAGCAGGTGCCGAGCGAACTGTACGAGGCGGCTGCCCTGGACGGTGCCGGACCGGTCCGGCGGTTCTTCTCCGTCACCCTGCCCATGATCACTCCGGTGCTGCTGTTCAACCTCGTTCTGGAGATCATCCAGGCGTTCCAGTCCTTCACCGGGGCCTTCGTGATCGGCAGCGGACGCGGCGGTCCCAGTGACTCGGCGCTCCTCTACACGCTGTACCTCTACCAGCGCGGCTTCAACAACTTCGAGATGGGCTACGCCTCCGCCATGGCCTGGGTGCTGCTCGTCGTGATCGCGATCATCACCGTCCTGCTGTTCCGCAGCTCGCGGAAGTGGGTCTTCTACGCCGGGGAGGGAACCCGATGAGCGTCCAGGCTGCGACCCCAGCCCCCTCCACCACAGGTGCCGGACCGCGGGGGACCACCGCGCGCACCGTACTGTGGCACGTGGCCGTCATCGCACTGGTCCTGGTGCTGATGTATCCCGTGCTGTGGCTTGTCTCCAGCTCCTTCAAGCCGGCCGACGAGGTCCTCTCCAACCTCGCACTGCTCCCCGACAACGGGACGACCTCCAACTACAGCCAAGTGTTCGGCGGCGTCGCCGGCTACAGCGTCTGGCAGTACTTCGGTAACTCGCTGCTCGTCTCCGGCCTCTCCGTGATCGGAAACGTGCTGTCCTGCTCACTGGCCGGATACGTCTTCGGCCGGCTGAAGTTCCGAGGGCGCGGCCCGCTCTTCGCCTTCATGATCGCCACGATCATGCTGCCGCACCACGTCGTGTTGATCCCGCAGTACATCATCTTCCAGAAGCTCGACATGGTGAACACCTTCTGGCCGCTGATACTGCCGAAGTTCTTCGCCACGGAAGCGTTCTTCGTCTTCCTGATGGTGCAGTTCGTACGCGGCCTTCCCAAGGAGCTGGACGAGAGCGCGACCATCGACGGATGCGGACCGTTCCGTACCTTCTGGTACGTGATCCTTCCGCTCCTGCGACCGGCCGTCATCACGACGTCGATCTTCACCTTCATCTGGACGTGGAACGACTTCTTCAGCCAGCTGATCTACCTGAACGACCCCTCGAAGTTCACCCTGCCGCTCGCCCTGCAGATCTACGTCGACCAGACCAGCCAGTCGGCGTTCGGGCCGATGTTCGCCATGTCGGTCCTGGCTCTCGTCCCGATCGGGCTGTTCTTCGTGGCGTTCCAGCGATTCCTCGTCGACGGGGTCTCCACCTCGGGTCTGAAGGGCTGACCATGCAGACCACTGCCCCACGGGCCGCCGGCCGTGAGCCGCGTACCGGTCTGATGCGCCATCTGGAGCTGCCCGCCGAAGTCCTTTTCATCGGCGTGCTGGTGAGCATCGCCTCGCTGCCTCTCGTGACCTCCCTCGCCGCAGCGGGTGCCGGCGCCACTCTGCTGCGCGAGATGACCGAGACGGAGCGGACTCCTACCGTGCGGCGTTTCGTCTCGCTGCTCGCGGAGTCCTTCCGGCAGCCGGTCGTCCTGCTCGCCCCCACCGCCGCGGCAGCGGTGGCGGGCATGGACCTGCTGGCGCTGGCCGCAGGCGTGCCCGGGGGGCGGCCGACAGCCGTACTGACCGCGCTGGCACTGACCTTCGTCGCGCTCGTCGGCATTCGCAGCGCCGCCCGGTGGCGGCCCGGTACGGCCTGGCGAACCGCCCTGGCGCCCGCCGCCGACATCGTGGCACGCGACTGGAGGGGCAGCCTGATGCTGGTCGGCGCAGTCGTGGTGCTCGGCCTCGTGGCCTTCGAGGTACCCGCGTTCACATTGATCCTTCCTGGCCTGCTGGTGCTGGCCGCGGTCGCCGTGGAAGGAAGGAGGGCCAAGTGACCTGGACGATCGTGCTCGCGGGCGCGTCGGGATACGGCGCCACGTACGTGCGTGAGATCGCCGAGCTCGAAGCCCGGGGACTCGTCCGCCTCGTGGGCCTGTGCGATCTGCAGCCCTTGGACGGGGACGCCCGCAGACAGTTCGGCGACCGCGCCCTCGACGCCCGCCTCGACCGTCTGCTCGCCGAGACCCGGCCGGACCTGGCTGTCGTCGCCACCCCCATCCACACCCATCTGCCCTTGGGCCGGCAGGTTCTCGAGGCGGGCAGCCACCTGCTGCTGGAGAAACCGCCCGCCCCGAGCGCCGCCGAGTGGCAAGAAATCCTCACGCTCGCCCGCAGCAGGCAACTGAGCTGCCAGGTCGGATTCCAGAGCCTCGGTTCCGGGGCGTACGCCCGGCTCGCCGAGCTGATGGCCGCCGGAAAGCTCGGCGAGATCCGGGGAATCGGCTGCTACGGCGCCTGGTCACGCGACGCCGCGTACTACCGGCGCGCGGCCTGGGCCGGCCGACGGGAACTCAACGGCGTCCCGGTGGCGGACGGCGCGCTGACCAACCCCTTCGCCCACGCGGTGGCCACGGCCCTGGCCCTGGACGGCAGCACCGGCTGGGACGACATAGCCGACCTGGAAACGGAACTCCTGCGGGTCCGCGACATCCAGGTCGACGACACCTCGTGTCTGCGGCTGAGGACAGCACGCGGCACGGTGATCACCGTCGCGGTCACCCTGGCCGCAAGGACGCCCGCGGAACCGGTCATCGTCGTGCACGGCACCCAGGGCCGAGCCGAACTGCACTACACGCGCGACCTTTTGGTGCTGGACGGGCAGTCCGAGCACCACGGTCGCATCTCACCGCTGCGGAACCTCCTCACGCATCTGGACCAAGGGGCGCCGCTCCAGTGCGACATCGCCTCGTGCGGCGCGTTCACCCGGGTACTCGAACACATCAACGCCACGCCCGCCCCCCGACTCATCGGCGAACGATGGCTCGCGCACGAAAGCGACGGGCCTCAGGACCGCATTCACATCCCGGGGGTGGAGGCAGCCGTGCGTGCGTCCGCCGAGCGACTGGCCACGTTCGCGGAACTCGCCGAGCCATGGGCGGTCTGAACCCGGACGGACCCGCCCCCGGGGATCACGCCCGTGCTCCCGGCGACACCTGCTGAGTCAGTGCCCCCGGACAGCCTCCTCGGCGCCGGATGCCGGCGCCCTCCTTCATCGCAGCAACGACGCTCGAAGGGAATCACCCATGTCTTCTCCGATCGCCCGACGCACAGTCCTCGGCCTGATGGGCGCGGCAGCGCTGTCGCTGCCGCAGGCCACCGCCGCTGTCGCTTCGGGGCCGAAGCCGGTCGCAGCCGGACCCGACGTCACGCTGGTGGACAACGGCAGCTCCGTCACCCTGTCGAACGGCCTCATCCGGTTCACGGTCGTCAAGAGCACCGCGCGGATCACGGACCTGCGGCTGCTCGCCGGGCCCCAGGCGGACAGCGGCGTCAACCTGTTCGCCGGCGCTCACGGCAACGGCTACACGGAATTCAACTACTCCGGCGCGCCGAAGGCCGTGACGCTGACCGGCGCCGTCTTCAGCATCGTCTCCCGGACCGCCGACCGCGTCGAGATCTCCATGCTCGCCGACGATCCGTCGCGCCTGGGCTTCTACGTGGACATCCGGATGGCCATCGAACGCGGCCGGTCCGGCATCTACAACTACTGGATCGTCAAGTACCCCGAGGACATGCCCGACGGCCTCACCCTCACCCAGCTCCGCTACGCCTACGCCGCGGACACGCCGGCCTTCCGCTGGTTCGTCGTGGACGACGAGCGCGGTGTCCAGCAGCGCCCGTCCGCGGCTGAGCTCAAGGAGGCCGTCACCCTTCAGGACTCCACAGCCGTCCTCCCCGACGGAACCCTTTACTCCAAGTACCAGAACAAGTCGAACCTCGAAGGCGACAACCACGTCTTCATGATCTCCGACGGCAAGGTCGGACTCTCGCTCGTGCAGGCCAGCAAGGAGTCCTTCGGCAGCCCCACACGCCAGGAACTGACCTGCCACGACTACTACGACGGCATGATCCTGCTCTGGCACCCGATCGCCAGCCACTACACGGCGAACGTGGAGGTCTCCAAGGGCTGGGCGAAGGTCTACGGGCCCTCCTACCTCCACGTCGGCGGGGCCGCGGCCGGAGACGAACGGGCGAACGTCGAAGCGCTGTGGAAGGACGCCAAGCGGGCCGCCGCACGTGAGCAGGCGGAATGGCCGTACAGGTGGATCACCGACCCCACCTACGCCGCGACCGAGCGGTCCACCGTCAGCGGCAAGCTGACCGTCGCCTCGCTCGGCACCGTCGCCAACGGCTGGGCCGTGCTCTACCAGCCCGAGCCCGATCGTCAGTACCAGGAGATCACCCTCGACGGAGACGACTGGCAGTACGCCGGCCGCGGTTACGTCTACGCCGCCAAGATCGCCCCGAACGGCCGATTCAGCATCCCGGCCGTCCGGCCCGGAACGTACACACTCGCCGCATTCGTGAAGGGCGCCATGGGCGAGTACCGGCACCCGGACCTCAAGGTCCCGGCCGCCGCCACCGTGGACGTGGGTACGCACGTCTGGAAGCCGATCAGCCACGGCAAGACACTCTGGCAGATCGGCACCCCGGACCGCACGTCCCAGGAGTTCCACATCCATGGCGGCGACAACGGCTACTACAGGTCCCTCTCCTGGCTCGAGTATCCGTACGAGTTCCCCGGAGGAGTCGACTTCAAGGTGGGCGTCGACGACCCGGCCACCGACTGGAACTACTTCCATCCGGCGGTCAGGACCCCGGGGACCCCCGCCCAGCTGCAGTGGCGCGGAACCACCCCCGACAGCACGCTCGAAACCTGGAAGATCCGCTTCGACGCCCGGCGTTACCGGCGCGGCACCGGCTACCTCGACATCTCCCTGGCCGCTTCGGTCTTCAGCACCCTGGCCGTGACCCTCAACGGGAAGGAGATCGCCTCCTTCGCACCCGTACCAGGAGTACGGGGAGACGGCAGTTCCTACCGTCTCGCCGCCCGGGCAGCACACCGCCAACTCCCCACCATCACGTTCCCCGCCGGCCTCATCCACGACGGAGAGAACGTCCTGACCCTCGCGCCCGTGAGCCCGGCCGAGGCTCCCACGGCCGACAACTGGATGCAGCCCATGGCCGGCGTCATGTACGACGCGATCAGGCTGCAGGTCGACAGGACCTGACCCGCTACCTCACACAATCCCACTGCCACGGGATTGCCGTTCACGATCGACGCAATGAAAGAGCAGGGAATGTACGACTCCATCCGCCCGGGCCAGATCTGGCTGGACACCAACGGCAACCGCATCCACGCACACGCGGGTTCCTTGCTCCACGAGGACGGCACCTACTACTGGTACGGGGAGAACAAGGAGCACTCGAAGCCGGGTGACAACGTCTGGACGTGGGGGATCCGGTGCTATTCCTCGACCGATCTCTACAACTGGACGGATCTCGGTCTCATCATCCCTCCGGATCTCGACGACCCTGAATCGCCGCTGCACCCCTCGCAGTTGATCGACCGCCCGCACATCGTCCGCAACCCGCGCACCGGGAAGTACGTCTGCTGGCTCAAGATCATGGGGGAGGGCGACCAGCAGCTCTGCACCGTCCTCACCGCCGACTCCCTGCTGGGCCCCTACGAGATCGTCCGCACGGGATTCAGTCCGCTGGGGATGTTCGCCGGCGACTTCGATCTCGTCGTCGACCCGGTCGACGGCAAGGGCTACTACTACTTCGAGCGGGTCCACAGCGAGATGATCTGTGCCGACCTCAGCGACGACTTCACGGACGTCACCGGCTACTACTCGACGCACTTCCCCCAGCCCCACCCTCCTCTGGTGCGCGAGGCACCCGCCTACTTCCGGCGGAACGGCAAGCACTACCTGATCACCTCCGGTACGACGTGGTACTACCCGAACCCCTCGGAGGTGGCCGTGGCGGACACCTACCACGGGCCCTACACCGTCATCGGGGATCCCCACCCGCAGGCCGCCACCCGCACCTCCTACCGGTCGCAGATCAGCTCGGTCTTCAAGCACCCGACGCAGGAGGACCTCTACATAGCCCTCGCGGACCGATGGCTCCCGCAACTGTCGGAAGAGGAATCGGACCAGGACAGGCCCTTCCACGAGCACTACTCCGCCAAGGAGGCCGGCAAGGCTGTCGCGCCCTTGCCGCTGCCGGAGGCCGACACCTCGATCGCCGACTACGTGTGGCTTCCCATCCGCTTCGACGGGGAGACGCCGGTGATCGAGTGGCAGGACGAATGGCGGATCGAGGACGTCGACCCGCGGTGACCGTCGGAGCGGACCCGGCGGAGCCCGACCCCCGCTGAGATCAGGCTCCGGAGCGGTCACGGCACGGGGACCGGTGGCCTGCCTCGCGGCCGGCCACCGGCTGTGGCCGCGGGGTCTTCCCGGATCCGCCCGAGGCCGGGAGCCGTAGGGCGATGGGGGCCGGTGAGGGATGCACGACGGGCGATACGAGCCGACAGGAGTAGGTCAGGATGAAGTCGCGCGTGGGCATCGCGGACGTGGCCCGGGAAGCCGGCGTCTCCATCGGCACGGTCTCCAACGTGTACAACAGGCCCGGCATCGTCGCGGTGGACACACGCATCCGTGTGCTGTCAGCCATAGAGCGCCTCGGATACGTACGCAGCGAGAACGCCCGAGTTCTCCGCGGGCAGCCCTCACGCCTCATCGCCTTCCCCGTGCACGACCTCACGGATCCCTTCTGCACGACCCTCGTCCAAGGAGTGGAAGAAGCGGCGCGCGAGGCGGGGCTGGCCGTCCTGGTGAGCAGGAGTGCCCGGAACGCCGAAGAAGAAGCACGCTACCTCGACCTGCTCAAGGAGCACGAGGTCCGGGGCGTGCTGATCACGCCGGCCGACAAATCCCGGTCCTTCACGGCTGCTCTTCAGGGTTCCGGCATTCCCTTCGTCCTGATGGGGAACGACGTGCGGCAGGGGCCTCCGAGCGGGTGCTCCGTCACCATCGACGATGTCGCCGGTGGACGGCTGGCCCTACAGCATCTCCTGGACGCCGGTCACCGCGACGTCGGCTTCATCAGCGGTCCGCTCCGTCTCCCGCTGGTCGGACAGCGCCGGGCAGGCGCGCTCGAGGCGCTGGCACAGGCCGGTCACCCCACCACTGTGTGGGAACTGGTCTGCCCGGCCATGACCGTCGCCGCGGGGAGGGAAGCGGGAAGGCGTCTGCTCAGCGGCCCCGACAGGCCCACCGCCCTGTTCTGCGCCAGTGACCTGCTCGCCCTCGGAGTGCTCCAGGAACTGGGCGAGGCAGGGCTGCGGGTGCCGGACGACCTGGCCCTCGTCGGCTGTGACGACGTCGAGTACGCATCCTCGGCAGGCGTCCCCCTCACGTCCTTGCGGCGTCCGGGAAGGATCATGGGCGCCAGAGCCGTCCGTTTGCTGGAGGCGGAGACCACGCGTCTGCGCGGCGAGCACGACCACTGCCAGGTCGTCCTGACACCCGAACTGGTCGTGAGGGCTTCCAGCCGCCGCGAGACCCCCGCGCCGCGTCAGTACCGTTCAGCGGTCGCGCCGTGACCGCGCCGCGGCCACGGCACCGAGCGCCGCGCCGACAGCCAGTACGAGGAGCCCTCTCAGCCAGACCTCCTGCTCGATCCGGGTCGCGAGCACCACGCAGGACACAGCTCCGAGAACGGGTACGGCCGTCGGCGCCCGGAAGTGCTCGCGGGGGGCGGCATCGCGACGCAGCACCAGGAGCGCGGTGTTGACGAGGAAGAAGACCACGAGGAGGAGCAGGACCAGGGTTGAGGCGAGGGTGGAGACGTCGCCGGTCAGCGCCAGGCCCAGCGCGAGGCCGGTGGTCACGGCGATGGCGGCCCAGGGTGTGCGCCGGCCGGGCAGCACCTTCGTCAGGAAACGGGGCAGGAGACCGTCCCGCGCCATGCCGTAGGCCAGTCGTGAGGACATGATGCCCGTGAGCAGGGCACCGTTCGCGACGGCCACCAGGGCGATGGCGCTGAAGAGCTCCGTGGGGACCCCGCCGGCGGCCCGGACGACTTCGAGGAGCGGCCCGCTCGACCCGGCGAGCGTTCCGGTCGGCACGGCCGCCGCGGCGGCTGCTCCGACCAGCGCGTACACCGCGCCCGCCGTGACCAGTGCACCGAACAGCGCCCTCGGATACGAGCGGCGGGGGTCACGGGTCTCCTCAGCCACGTTGACGGACGTCTCGAACCCGACGAAGGAGTAGTAGGCGAGCACCGCTCCGCTCAGCAGGGCCGCCACGGGCCCCTCGCTCGCGGTCCCCAGCTCCGTCAGCCTCCCCGCGTCCCCGTCGCCGCGCAGCACGACCCAGGCTCCGAGCCCGATCACGAGCAGCAGCCCGCCGACCTCGATCACCGTGGCGACGACGTTGGCCCGGGTCGACTCGCTGATCCCTCGCGCGTTCAGCAGCGCCAGCGCGACCAGGAAGACGATCGTCACCAGCACCACGGGGAGAGAGACGAACTCGGACAGGTAGTCGCCGCCGAACCCGCGGGCCAGAGCGGCCACCGACACGACTCCTGCGGCGAGCATGCAGAAACCGGCGAAGAACCCGACGAACGGTCCATAGGCCAAGGTGGCGTAATGCGAGGCACCGCCCGCTCGCGGATATTTGGTCACCAGCTCCGCGTAGGAGGCCGCTGTCAGCAGGGCCAGACACAGGGCCGCGAGCAGGGGAGCCCAGACGGCACCGCCGGATTCGGCGGCCACCTGGCCCACCAGGACATACACCCCCGCCCCGAGGACGTCGCCGAGGATGAAGAAGTACAGCAGCGGGGTGGTCAGGGTCTTCTTGAGCGGTGCCGGAGAGTCCGCCGCCGGGGGCGTCACAGAGGGATGTTTCACGTGATCCCGTATACCCGGCCGGGTGCCCGGCAGGCGGCGGAACCCCCGGATGCTTGCGAGAGTGAGGAGGTCCGAACGGTCCGGTACGGGAGCCGGCGCATCCGACGAGATCCGGAGGACCACCGCGGCTGTCCGCAGGACACGGCAGCGGGGCCGGGTGACCGGGAACGCCGGGAACACGTGGAGGTATCGATGCCGGACGCGGTGGTCATCGGGGCGGGGCCGAACGGCCTCGTCGCCGCGAATCTCCTTGCCGCTGCGGGATGGAGCGTGGAGGTGCTGGAGGCGCAGCAGGAGCCGGGCGGCGCGGTCCGCAGCGACCGCGGCGTCCACCCCGACTACGTGAGCGACCTCTTCAGCGCCTTCTACCCACTGGCCGCGGCCTCGCCGATCCTCGGAGGCCTGGAGCTCCAGGAGGAAGGGCTCAGATGGAGCCGCGCCCCGCGTGTGCTGGCGCATCCGCTGCCGGACGGCCGCTGCGCGGTCCTCGAACGCGGGGCGGAGGACACAGCGGCGGGGCTCGACACGTTCGCGGCGGGCGACGGGGCCGCCTGGCTCGATCTGTACGGCACATGGAGTCGCCTGGGTCCCGACATCCTGCGGGCCCTGTTCACCCCCTTCCCGCCGGTACGCTCCGCTCTCCGCCTCGCGGCCCGTCTCCGGGCGTCCGGCGGTCTCCGGATGGCACGGACGATGGTGCTGCCCGTGCGCCGCCTCGGGGAGGAGGAGTTCCGCGGCGAGGGGGGCAGGCTCCTCCTCGCGGGCAACGCGCTCCACGCGGACCTCGGCCCCGAGGCAGCGGGAAGCGGAGGCTACGGATGGCTCATGTCCATGCTCGGACAGACCTACGGCTTCCCGGTGCCGGTAGGGGGAGCCGGTGCACTGACGGCGGCCCTGGTGCGCCGGCTGGAACGGCACGGCGGCGCGGTCCGCTGCGGGGAGCGCGTGACCGAGGTGGTCGTACGCGGCGGACGCGCCGTCGGAGTACGTACCGCGGGCGGCGAGGCCGTACCGGCCTCCCGTGCCGTCCTCGCCGACGTGTCCGCGCCGGCGCTGTACGGCGAACTGGTCGACGCACGGCACCTGCCCGGCGGCATGCTGAGCGACCTGCGCCGGTTCCAGTGGGACTTCGCGACGTTCAAGGTCGACTGGGCGCTGAACGGCCCCGTGCCGTGGACCGCCGGGGACGCGTCCACGGCGGGAACGGTCCACCTGGCCGACGGGGTCGACGGTCTCACCCGCTTCGCCGCCCAGATCGCGACAGGCCGGGTGCCCGACCGCCCCTTCCTCCTCTTCGGGCAGATGACCACCGCCGATGCCACGCGCTCACCCGCCGGAACGGAGTCGGCCTGGGCGTACACCCACGTCCCGCACCACATCAAGGGGGACGCGGGCGAGGACGGCCTGACGGGTCTGTGGGACCGGCGCGAGCAGGAAGCCATGGCCGACCGCGTGGAGAACGAAGTCGAACGCTGGGCACCGGGGTTCCGCTCCCGCATCACCTCCCGGCGTCTTCTCGCACCACCCACCATCGAGGCCATGGACGCCAACCTGCACGGCGGCGCGATCAACGGTGGGACCGCCGCCGCGCACCAGCAGCTGGTGTTCCGCCCGACGGCCGGGACCGGGCGGCCCGAAACACCGGTGAAGGGCCTGTACCTGGCCTCGGCCTCGGCCCACCCGGGCGGCGGCGTGCACGGAGCCCCCGGCGCCAACGCCGCGCGTGCGGCGCTGCGCGGACGGAGCGGGTACGGGCTGCGCGCACCGTCAATGCCGTGGGCCGTCCGCGCGGGGCGGAACACCGGGTGAGGTGTGTGGTGGCCGGTCCGCCCCGGACACCACACGCATACCCAGCCCACGCACCCGGTAGATGCAGGTGTCATCGCCCCAGAGCGACGCGTCCGCCACCGCATAGGGGCCACACTCGTCCGTTTCGCTCTCCACGATGTCCATGTCCACCCGGATCAGCCGGCTGGCCGGGGTGATCTGGCCACGATAGGTCCAGGCCGTCTCGCGGCCGGGCAGCACCGGCTCGAACCTGGGGTGCGGGATGCCGTCGCCCGCTCCCCGTTCGACGAGGTGGTACTGGAGCAGCTGGCACATGGCCTCAAGGCCCAGGGAGCCGGGCTGCACCGGGTCCTGGAAGAAGTGTGCCCGGAAGAACCAGGCGTCCGGGCGGACGTCCTTCTCCGACCGCAGCCGGCCGAGTCCCGCGCTCCCCCCGTCCGGCCAGTAGCCCGTGATCCGGTCCAGCATCAGCAGCATGGGGCCGGGGAGAGACGGCTTCCCGGCGCGGTACCGGGCGGGCCGGGCGGTCAGATCGACCGTACGGCCGCACGGTTCGTCGAGGCGTGCCCGGTCGTCCGCCGACGTCGCGAGCCCCTGCTGGTCCTCGAAGGCCGACGGAGGGAAGTAACCGAAGACCGTGGAGAGTTCGAGCACGGGCACACCGTCGGCCGTGCACGACACCCGGAACGACTCGATGATCATGTCCCCGCTGCGCGAGACACGCGTCAGTTCGGCACGGGTACGGACCGTACGCGTCGCCGGAGTCACCTCGCCGGTGACCGTCCCCGACCCGTCGAGGTTGCGGAAGAGCAGGTCCATGCCGGTCGTCAGCGCGCTGCCCACGTACGAGGCGAGCCACCCGCAGGGCTGCAGCGCGATCTCCATGAGCACGGCGAACGGCACGGTGTGGCCACCGCTCTGCTCGAAGTACCAGGCCTCCGCCGGTACGTCGTACTCCGCGACGACCGTGCTGCCCTCCCGCATGCCGCCCTGCGGCCCGTCCACCGAGGCGATCCGGCTCATGAAGTGGTAGGGCGGCCCGGGAAGCCGGGCCACCCTGCGGGTGCCGTCGAAGGGCTCGTACATGGCGCCGAACGCCTCGCTCGGCCTGCCCCAGGCACACGCCAGCAGCGAGGCGTAGCCGAAGGGGAACCCGTCGGCTGCCACAGCCACCGGCCTCTCCTCCTGGTGTCCGGCCAGCCCGCCGAGCCGCGGCAGCGGCACCGGGGCTCCGCCGGCCTGGACGAGGGGCGGGCCCGAATGCCGCCAGTGAGCCAGCGGCCAGTCGGGTACCAGCCTGAGAGCCATGCCACGGCCCAGGAACGCCTTCGTCCCGTCCACCGAACCCAGCACCTCGGCGTAGAGCGTCGGTTCCGGACCGGCCGAGACACCGCGTACGAACACCTCGTAGACGACCCGCCGGCCCTCCGGGGTCGCCTGGCCCCGGCACATGGCCTTGTAGGGGATCCCGCTGACCGGTTCGAAGCGCCAGCCGTCCCGGTCGACGGTGAAGCCCATGACCGTCAGGTAGAACGCCATCGCCTGGAGGCCGCCCTGGAGCATCAGAGTGCCCGGCATGCAGGGGTCGTTCTTGAAGTGACCGGGGAAGAACCAGTCGTCCGGCGACAACGCGGTCTCGGCGCGCAGATAGCCCCGGCCCCACGGGCCGCCGGCCGGGTCGAAGACGGTCACCTCGTCCAGCAGCCGCAGCCGGTCCACGTCGAGCACCGGCGACCGGACATGGGCCGCCGTGGGCTCCCAGCCGGGGCCGAAGCAGTCCCACGGCCGCCCTTCCACGAGGGCCCGCACCCGGTCCGTTCCGAAACGGGTCCGTTCGCAGCGCACGGCAGGCGGGTCGAGCGGCAGGTCGTCACCGGGCGGGTGCTCGGCGGGATCCCACCGGACACCGCCGCTGCCGGCGAGCTCCGCGGGGGTGAAGAAACCTGCCTGGCCCTCACGGACACTGAGCCGGAGCTCGCCGTCCACATGACAGTCGTAGTGGAAGAAGGCCAGGCGGACGCCCTCCTCCTCCGCATGGCCGTCGACATGGATCTCGAAGCTCAGCGTGTCACCGGCTTGCGGCGGCTCGCCGTGGAACGTCACCTCGCAGCCGAGCAGCCGGTAGGCGCGCTCGCCCCGGTTGAGGAGGTCGACACCCAGCCAGCTGAGCAGGAGCAGATCGGCCTGGCCCGCCTCGATCAGCAGGCCGGCCGGGATGCGTCCCGTGGAGTCCAGGTACCAGCTGTCGGGCAGGACGTCGGTCTCCGTCCAGATCCTTCCGTCCGTTCGCACCGGATCCGGCAGGGTGAGCGCCGCGGGCACCGCGTCGATGCCGGTCACCCGGTCCGCGAACAGCATGGGCGGCCCGGGCATCCGGGTCTGCACGGCGTACTCGTCCTGCTCGGCGAAGCGCGGGCCGAACAGGACGGAGACCTCACGGGAGGCGAGGTGCTCCAACTGGGCGCGGTCGAATGCCGGACCCGGCCTCGGAGCCGGCACAGACGCCGGTGGAGACCGGACGGCCGGAGGAGGTGTGACCGGGCGGGGCTGTCGTGCCGGAGCGGGATTCGGCGGCACGGCGGCCGTCAGCGCGGTGACGGCGAGCGCCGACACCCGCAGGAACCGCTGATGGGCCTCGGTGTGCCCGGCCATGACCTCCTGGTGCAGCGCCGCGACCCGCAGACTCTGCCGGGCGACCGCGGCCCGGACACCCACCGGCCCCGGCTGCCCTGGGCCTCCGGCGGGAACGGCGGGAGCGGACGGGGTGGTGAGCCCGCCGGAGTCACGTGCCGCCGGGACGGCCGGTGCGGCGGAGTGGCCGGGCCCGCTGTCCTGCGGAACGGCGGCGGCGGAGGGCCGGCCGGGCCCCCCGTCCGGTACCGGGGCCAGCTCGGGAGCCCGGGGCAGGACGGTCACGACGGACTCCAGGGGCGGCAGGCACGGGGACCCGATCATGGGAAGGGTGACGGTGGGGCCGGGCCGCGGGAGATCCGTGGCGGCCTCGGCGAGCCGGGCGAACACCTCGTCGGCCCGCACCGGCACCCCGGCGACGACGAGTTCGGCGACCGCCAGGCACAGCTGCCTCAGCCCGGTGTCCTCCGGGGAGTCCAGCGCGACGGCCACGTGCTCCCGGTCGCCGAGCACCCGCTTGATCCAGCCGGTGCACAGTCTCCTCGGCCCGTGCTCCACGAAGACCCGGACACCGTCGGCCCACGCCTGCTCGACCGTGGCCGCGAAGTCGATCGTGCCCAGGCCCTGGGCGGTGATCGCCTCGGCCGCCCGTTCGGCCGTCGGCCGGTACGCCTGCCCGGTGGCTCCGCTGTAGAACCGCACCCCGGGCACCTCGACCGTGGGACGGTGATGGGCTTCGCGCCACACCTCCCGGACCTCGGCCAACTCCGGTGCGTGGGCCGCCATGTCGTAGTCCAGCTCGATCGCACGGTCGGCGCCGAGCCTGGCCACGACAGCCGCGCACGCCCGGGACTCGCCGCCGATGACGCAGACCCCGGGCGCGTTCACCGCCATCAGATGGACCGCGGCCTCCGCGGCGAGCTCCGCACGGACCACGTCCAGCGGGACGCCGACCAGGTAGCTCGACCAACGGGAGCCCTGGATGCCCCGCCGCTGCCAGTAGCGCCGGACCGCCCGGAGCTCACCGGTGAGTTCGGTCGTGAACAGACCGCTGTCCCGGGTGGCTTCGTACAGCCCCGAGGCGTCCGGCCAGGCCCCCAGCGCGACCAGGGCGGCCGACTCGCCCGAGGAGTACCCGAGCGCGGCGTCCGGCCGCAGGCCGAGCACCTCACGGGTGAACACGGTGTGGACGGCGGACAGTTCGGCGGCGGCCCAGATCTGGCCGAGCACCCCGCGCTCCGGCTCCGGCCCGGAGCGCAACCGCGTGCCGAGCGCCCTGTGGGCGTCCCGGACGGCCTCCCCGAGCGACGGCAGGGCGAGCGCCAGCTCATGGCCCATCCCCGGGTACGCGGCCGAGCCGTTGGTGTACACGAACGCGGTCCCCCCGTCGACCGGCCGGTCCCGGTACAGCACATCGGCGGGACGGGGCCCGCCCTCCGTCAGCCAGCGCCGGGCGGCCGCCTTGCGGTCCGGCAGCGCGGTGCCGCCGCCGACCACGAGCGCCAGCCGGGCCGGGCCCGCGCCGGACTCGACACCCGAGTCCAGGGCGGCCAGCACCTCCCGGCGGTCGGCCCCGGAGAAGACGTGCAGACGCGGAGCCGGTCCCCGCAGCCACGGTCGAGGATCACCCGTACGCAGGCGCACGCTCGCCGAGGGCCCCTCCATCGGGGTCACCACGGCCCGCGCGGTGTGGGCGACGGCCCCGGTGTCCGCGGGCCCGCCCGGGCGCGGCACGGCGCGGTGCTGGAGCGCGAGCGCCGCGACCGCCACGGAGACCAGCCCGGACGCGGCATGAGCACGCCCGAAGGCCGACGCCGGATCGAACGCCGCGCCGGGGCCGTCGCCGATGACCATGTCGGGCTCGTCGGAGGCCCCCTCGTCCAGCAGGGCGACGACGGTGTCGCCGTCCCCGCGAGCGGTATCCAGGGGTTTGAGGACCAGCACGACGGCCGCGTCCCCCGGATCGCCCTCGCTTCCCAGCTCGCCCAGCGCGGCCCGGTGGACCGCCTCGCAGGACAGGTCGGTGGCACCGACGAGCGCCGCGTCGGCCTCGCCCGACCGGACGGCCCGCGCCGCGGCCTCCAGCGCCACCAGCCCGGACGCCTCCTCCGCGGACACCGCGAACGACGGTCCTGCCAGGTCCAGTTGGGTGCTGATCCGGCTCGCCACGAGGTTCGGCATGCTGCCCACCACCCCCTCCGCGGTCATGGGCGGCACGAACGCGTCCTGGGCGGGGCCGGCCGGCGGCACGGTCACGCCCCGCCCGGCCGCCTGCTCCAGCCAGTGCGGGACCCGCCAGCGGGCGCCCGCCCGGGCCACCTCGGGGTCCACCCCCATGCCGATGACCACCATGGTCCGTTCGCGAGGCAGGGCCACCGACCGTGCGGCCTCCCGGGCGGCCTCCAGCACCAGAAGCTGGTGGCGTACGGTCCGCTCCAGTCCCGACGGCGGGAAGCACAGGCCCGTGAGCTCCACGGCGATCTCCGTGGCGGGACCGCGTCGTTCACCGCCCAGCACCGCCCGGCGGAAGTCCTCGACGCAGGTCCCGTCGCCGACCCGGGCGCCGAGAGCGACGATCGCCACCGCCCGGCCGCCGGAAGGTCCGTCCGGCCGCCGTACGGCAGTCGTCGCGCGGTGCGGCGGCCGCGGCACGGAGACCGGGGGAGCGTCCTCCGCGTGGTCCACGACCAGGTGGGCGTTGGTGCCGCCGAACCCGAAGGCGCTCACCGCCGCCCTGCGTGGCCCCACCCACTCCTCCGGAGCGGTCAGTACCCGCAACGGCGTGCCCGCCAGCGCGTCCAGCGGCCGATCCGCGCCGAGCGTCGCCGGACGGACCCCCGCGCGCAGCGCACCGAGCACCTTGAGCAGCCCGGCCACGCCCGCAGAAGCCAGCAGGTGCCCGACGTTCGACTTCGCCGAGCCGATGGGCACGTCGTCAGCGGCCCCGAAGACCCGGGCCATGCCGCGCACCTCCACCGCGTCGCCGACCGGCGTCCCCGTCGCGTGGCACTCGACGAGCGACACCGACTCAGGAGCGATGCCCGCCATGTCGTAGGCCAGGCGCATGGCCCGTACCTGACCCTCCTCCGACGGGCTGATCAGCCCGGAACCGCGCCCGTCGTTCGACAGCCCCACACCGCGGATCACCCCGAACACGGGCAGTCCGGCGGCGCGCGCCTCGGACAGCCGCATCAGCGCGACGAACCCGGCGCCCTCGCCGTGCACCAGCCCGTCCGCGTCCCGGTGGAAGGGGCGGCTGCGCCCCGTGCGGCTCGTCGCGGACAGCCCGCAGAACCCCACGTGCAGATAGAGGGGATCCGGTCGGCTGACCCCGCCGGCCACCATCAGGTCGGCCGTTCCGTCGTGCAGCCGGTCGCACGCCAGCTTGATCGCGTACAACGAGGACGCGCAGGCCGCGTCGAGGGCCCACGCCCCCGCGCCGAGCCCGAGCGCACGGGCCGCGAGCCGGGCGGGCAGCCCGGAGGAGAAGCGGTTGCGTGCGTCGGGGCGCGCCGTGTGCTCACCCCTCAGGAGGGCGTCACGGAGCGGGGGCCGCTGCGCCGACAGCCAGACGTGTTCGGAGAAGACGGCCCCGGCCTGAGTGGGGTACGAGAGGTTCCCGATCACCAGACCCCCGCGCGGCAGCGGGCCCGACCGGCCCGCCTCCGTCAGCGCCTGCCGCACCCCGTACAGGACCCAGTGGAAGAGCGGGTCCAGCGAGGCGATCCGCTCCGGGGGGATCCCGAAGCCGCTCGGATCGAAGACGGACTCGAACCCCTCGACGTAACCGCCGACATCGGTCCAGGTGCGGTCGAGGTGGTCGTCGACCGAGCCCATGGCCCAGCGGCGCGGCAACCGCCAACGGCCCGCCGGGGCAGCCGATACCGTGGTGCGGCCGGCGGCGACGTTCTCCCAGAACGTGTCCGGGTCGAGCGCCCCGGGCAGCACGCAGCCCCGGCCGACGACGGCGATCGGTTCGAAATCCATACGGGTACTCACTTCACAGCGGGGCGGAGTCCGGGGACGAGGTCAGGAGGGGCGACGGACGAGTTCGACACCGATCAGTTCCAGCCGTACGGACCCGTCGGCGTCGATCAGTGCCGCGTCGCAGCGCGCCCCCGTGTCGTGCGCCTTGCGTCCCCGCACGACACACCGCACGCTGCCGTCCGACGGGCCGCGCCTGTGCACCCTGCACTCGGCGACGGCCATGGGCAGCGTCCCCGCCCCGAGTACCTCCTCGCCCCAGAGCAGGGCGAGTTGGAGCGCGCCGTCCACGGCGGCCGGGTCGAGCGGCCAGTGCGCGCCCTGCCAGTCCAGGGCGCGCACACCCGCGACGGTCGCCTCGGCGCCCTGCTCGGAGACGCCGTGCACCGTGCGCAGGGCGTGGAACCGCGGACCGTGGAAGAGGACCTTCCCGTCGTACAGATCGGCCCGGCCGAGCGGCCTCAGGCCGTCCGGGGCGCCCCACGTCGCCGGATCCGGCTCCTCGCTCCCGGCGTCCAGGACGGCCCGGAAGCACACCAGGCCGTCCTCGCCCCGCAGCTCCGCCTCCAGGGCCGAAGGTGAACCGGGTGCGCCCCGGCTGCCGGACAGGGTGAGCCGGTGGCCCGCACCCGCCAGTTCCGGCAGGGCGCACGTCCTGTACACACGCAGATCGCGCAGGACGAGCGGTCCGGCGGCCGGCAACCAGGCCGTGGCCGCGCTCGCGAACCAGTTCAGCACCAGTGCCACGGGCAGCACCGGGGCCTCGGCTGGAGCGTGGTCGGCCAGCTGCGGCAGGGTGTCCGAGCGGACCAGCACCTGTGCCCGGGGCCGGCCGGCGGCCGGGGAGAGAGCCGCCGGGTCGTCGCCGGCCGCGAGGACGACGCGGGCCTCACCGACGGTGCCGTCCAGCTCGGCCGTGAAGGCGGCCGCGCCCTGCTCCAGGGGGATGAGCGGGACCCCGGACCGGCCGAAGTGCGCGGCCAGGGCGGGCGTGACCATACCGCCCTGCCAGGGACCCCAGGCGATGCACCGCACCAGGCAGCCGGGGCGGCGGGTCTGTTCGGCCGACGCGACCTGATGGAGGACCTCGTTGGCCATGGCGTAGTCGCTCTGCCCCGTGTTGCCGAACACGGCGGCCACCGACGAGAACAGGCAGATCATGTCCAGCGGATCGTCCGCCGTCGCGGCCAGCAGCGCACGCAGACCGTCCACCTTGGTGGACATCACCAGTTCCGCCCGCTCGACGCTCTTGTCGGCGATCAGCTTGTCGGCCAGGACCCCCGCACCGTGCACGATGCCGGTGACCGGACCCCAGGTGTCGCGTACGTCGCGGAGGGCGGCGGCCAGGGCGCCGGCGTCGCGGGCGTCGACCTGGACGTACCGGACGGGGGACCCGGCCGACTCCAGCGCCGCCAGTGTCGCGCGTACCTCGCGTGCGGCCAGGATCTCCCTGGCCCGCGCCGCGATCCGGGCGGGCGAGGAGTCCGCCGCGTCCCTGTCGGAGCGCTCCGCGAGCAGCCGGGTGAGCGCCGGCTCGTCGGACGCCGAAGCCAGCTCGGCGGGTTCTGCGGCCGGGTCGGTCCTGCCCACCAGGACGATCCGGGGACCGTGGGTCCTGGCCAGGTCCAGCAGGGCGGCCGCGGTCACCCCACGGGCGCCGCCGGTGGCCACGATCACCGAGGCGGAGGTGATCCGCCGCGTCCTGCCCGGAGTCACCGGCTCGCGCACCGTCCGCGGGAGGGTGCGGGTGCCGTCCGCGCGGAGGCCGACCTCCAAGTCGGCCCCGCCTTCGAGCAGTTCCCGCACGAGCGCCTCGGCGAGTTCCTCGTCGTCCCGGCCGCCCCGCTCGCAGTCGACGATCCTGACCGAGGCGTCCGGCCACTCCTTCGCCGCGGTCCTGGTCAGACCCGCGACGCCGCCCAGCCACGCGCGGCCGGGCGAGCGGCCACCGAGCCCGAAGTCGCCCCCGGTGTCCTGCACGGTCACGAACAGCGCACCGCCTGCGGCGGCTCGCGCCGCCACCGTACGCGCCGCGCGGAACGCCGACCGGTGGACCTCCGCCGCCTCCTGCTGCCCGTCCCTCGCGGTGAGCGCGCCGAGATGGACGACCCCGCGTGTGCCTTCGGGCACCTCCGCCGCCGCGGTGGCGTCCACGCCGCGCTCCGTCAGCTTCCGGGCGACGAGACCGGTCAGCCCGCCTCCGCCCGTCCCCCCGCCGGTCACCACGACCGGCCCGTCCAGCAGCCCAGCCGTCGCCAGGCCGCAGGCCGGTGACTCCACCGCACGCGGCACCAGCCTCGTCAGCACCGCCGTCCCACCGGCCCCGGTACGCGTGGCGGTGAGTCCGGCGTCCTCCTCGGTGCCGGAGGACCCTGATCCCGTGCGGGGCTCCGGCACGGCGGGGACGGCCACGTCGGCGGTGAGGCCGGGCGCGTCCTGGGGGGCGGGCGCCGGGGCCCCGGCGGGGCGGGCGCCCGTGGTGAGCGCGTCGACGATCTCGCGCAGTGTGCGGAGCTTGCCGAGGTGGCCGACGTCTCCCGCCCCCAGATCGCCCACCTGGCGGCGTACGGCCGACAGGATCTCGACGCGCTTGATGGAGTCGACCCCCAGGTCCGCCTCCAGCTCCATGTCCATGTCGAGCATGTCGCTGGGGTAACCGGTGAGCCGGGCCACCACGGAGAGCAGCAACTCCTCCAGCTCCGAGGGCGAAAGGGGCACGACATCATCAGCGGGAGCGGGAGCGGGAGCCGCCGCCGGCGAAGGCGCTGCTCCCGCCCCGGCGTACGCGGGCGCTGCGGGAGCTGCGACCGGGGCGGGCACGGCCGCCGAGACACCGGTCGCGACCGGAGCGGGTGCCACGGACGCCGGCGCGCGCACCGGTGACGAAGGCCGGGGCAGCGGCAGCGGCACCGGGGGAGCCGCCGCGTCGAGCGCCTCACCCGCCTGGGGCACCCCGAGCATCGCGGCCAGAGTCGTCTCGGTCATCCGCAGAAAGGCCACATGGCTGTCCGTCAGCATGCGTTGGCAGGCCGCGTGCGCCTCGGCGGTGTGGCGCTGGACGCTCTCGACCGCGGCGTACCAGTCGGCTCCGACGGCCTCGGCGGCGTAAGGGGAGACGGCCGCGTGCACGGGCCCCGGCCCCGGTGACGGTGCCACGTCGCGGGCGCTCACCGGATCGTGTGCGGGCTCCGGCGCGGGCAGGGGGACCGCCGGTGTGCCGGACGCGGGCACGGGGGCGGGCCTCGGCCGGCCTTCCGGTCCGCGTTCCGGTGCGGGCGACGGTTCGGCGGCTGCGGCGCGGGGCGGGTGCAGCTGACCGTAGTTGGCTCCGCTGATCTTCACGGTCATTCGGGGCTCGCGTTCCTTCGGTGAGGCTCCGGGCGTGCCGTACGGCGCCCAGAGGCTGTCGAGATCGAGGGGGACACCGCGTACGGCGAGTTCGCCGAGCGCGGTGTGCAGGGTGCCGGCCCCGGACCGGCCGGGCCGGTCCAGAGGGACGGCCGCGTGTTCGCGGTCGCCGAGGATCTGTCCGACCAGGCCGGTCAGCGCGGCGCCCGCGCCGACTTCGACGAAGGTCCGCACCCCCGCCGCGTACATCGCCTCGATCTGGTCCTGGAAGAGCACCGGTGAGGCGAGATGCCCGGCGACCCGGCGGCGCACCTCGTCGGGGTGTGACGGGTACGGCTCCGCGTCCGCGTTGCCGTAGACCTCGATCCCCGGCTCCGTGAGCGGCACCGCGCGCAGGTACGCGGCGAGCGGTTCGGCGGCCGGGGCGACCAGCGGGCTGTGGAAGGCGGTCGACGTGGCAAGCCGCCGGGTGCCCGTCCCCTCGGCCGCGAACGCGTCCTCGGCGCGCAGGACAGCCTCCTCGGAACCCGAGAGCACCACCTGACGCGGGGAGTTGTGGTTGGCCGTCCAGATCTCGCCGAACCCGCCGCCGCCCAGCACCTCCGCCACGTGCGCGCGGTCCGCCGCCACGGCCAGCATCGCGCCCGGTGTGACCGCCGCGTCCCGCATCAGCTCACCTCGGCGGCGGGCCAGACCCACCAGCGCCTCCGCCTCCAGCACACCCGCGCAGTGCAGCGCCACCAGCTCACCGAAGCTGTGGCCCGCCACGCAGTCCGGTCGCAGGCCCAGCTCCCGCACCACCTCCAGCAGCGCGAGCGCGTGCACGGCGAGGGCGGGCTGCGCCCACTCGGTTGCGTCCAGGAGGGCCCGTCGGTCCGCGCGCTCCTCGTCGGTGAAGGCGGGCGGCGGGAACACCACCCGGTGCAGCGGCCGTCCGTCGAAGCGGGTGGAGCCGAGCCGGTCCCACACGGCCTGGGCGGCCGGCGCAAGCATGGCGAGGTCGGCTCCCATCCCGACGTACTGGGACCCCTGCCCCGGGAACAGGAAGCCGATACGGCCCGGAGCGGGCTCCCCGCACGCGTACCGGACGCCGGCGGGGGTGGAGAAGGCCGTGCCGGGCCGCCGCCGGATCGACGCGACCGCCTGCGCGTACTTCTGCCGCAGGTCCTCACCGTCGGCGGCGACGACGGCCAGCCGCACCCGGTCGGTGGGTGAGAAGGAGGTGTGGCTCTCCCGTGCCAGGGCGGCCAGCGGACGGCCGTCCTCCGTCGTCGGCGGTACCAGATCCGACACGGAGGCGCCGCTGAAGAGGACGAGTTCGCTCGGCGCCGAGCGGTGGCGCAGGGCCGCGCGGCCGCCCCGCGCCGAGGGCACGTACTCCTCCAGCGTGACGTGGAAGTTGCTGCCGCCGAAGCCGAAGCTCGACACCGAGGCCCGGCGGGGATGCCCGGCGGGCCGTACCCACGGGCGGGTCTCCGTGTTGACGTAGAACGGGCCGTCGGGGGCGGCGGCCGCCGGATTCGGCCGGTCGACCTTGACGGTCGGCGGCAGCACCTTGTGGTGCAGGGCCATGACCGCCTTGAGCAGCCCCGCCGCGCCCGCCGCACACTTGGTGTGGCCGATCTGCGACTTCACCGAGCCGATCGCGCACCACTGCCCGTCCGGACGGCCAGACGCGCCGAACACCTCCCCGAGGGCTGCCAGTTCGGCGGTGTCCCCGGCCTTCGTGCCGGTCCCGTGCGCCTCGACCAGCTCCACGGTCTCCGGTCCGTAACCCGCCTCCTCGTAGGCGCGTCGCAGGGCCCGCGCCTGGCCGTCGGGCAGTGGCGCGTAGATCGCCGTGCTCCTGCCGTCGGACGAGGTGCCGATGCCCCGGATCACCGCGTGGATCCGGTCGCCGTCACGCTCCGCGTCGGACAACCGCTTCAGCGCGTACATGACGACCGCTTCGCCGAGCATGGTGCCGTCGGCCGAGGCTGAGAACGGGCGGCAGTCACCGCTCGGGGACAGCGCGGGGGTCTTGGAGAAACACAGGAACATGCCGATGTCGTTCCCGGTGTCCACGCCCCCGCTGATCACCAGGTCGGCCCGGCCGAGCGCCAGTTCACCGACGGCCGTGGACAGGGCGGCCAGGGAGCTGGCACAGGCGGCGTCGGTGGTGTGGTTGACGCCGTGCAGATCGAAGCGGTTGGCGATGCGCCCCGCGACGACGTTCCCGAGCAGCCCGGGGAAGGTCGATTCCCGCCACGGTTCGAAACGGGCCGAGATGCGGTCGCACACGGCCTGAGCCTCGGCCTCACCCAGTCCGCTCTCCCGGAGCCCCGCGAGCCACAGCGGGCGCTGGGTGCGCCCGTACATGTGCGGAAGGAGTTCCAGGGCGGCCGCGCCGAGGACGACGCCGGTCCGCTCCCTGTCCACCCCGGCCGGACCGCCCGCGTCGGCCAGCACCTGGTCGGCCACCATCAGGGCGAGCAGCTGGGAGGTGTCCGTCGCCGGCAGGTTGGCGGGAGGCACCCCGTAGGCCATCGGTTCGAAGTCCACCTCCGGCAGGAAGGCGCCCCGACGGGCGTACGTCTTGTCGGGGGCGGCCGGGTCCGGGTCGTAGTGGTCCTCCACCCGCCAGCGGGACGGGGGGACCTCGGTCATCAGATCCCGGCCGCCCGTCACGATCCTCCAGTAGCCCGCAGCGTCCGTCGCACCGGGCACCACAGCGCCCACACCGACCACGGCGACGGGAATCCGGTGGGACGGGGAATCGTGCACGGTCTCTCCTCGGAGTGGGGCTGTCGTCGTGGGCGCCTTCGGAGCGCCGGGCCCGCTCACGCAAGCTCGCGCGGCGTGTACGTGAACGCATCGGGCGTCAACGGGACGCCGTAGGTCCGCAGTTGGTGGGCCCGGGTGAGCACTGCGGCGCCTTCGAGCAGGTTGAGCGCGATCTGCACCACTGACCGGTTAGCCGGGTCGGCCAGCACGGTGCCCTCGACCCACCGGTTGAACGCGCCCATCGCCGGCCCGCACCAGATCTGGTAGTCGGCCCGCCGGGACACGTCCCCGGTGATCGCCCACCGGCTCGAACCGCCCAGGTACCAGCGGAAGACCAGGGCCATCCGGTGTTTCGGGTCGGCCTCCGCGCGGGTGATCTCCGCGGGATCGCGCTGCTCCCAGAACATGCGGGTCCGCTGCCAGATCTCGCCGAACGGGGCGCGCAGCACGTCACGTTCGATCGGGACGCGCAGCTCGGACGGGATCTCCTCGAGCGAACCGTGCGCCCGGTACGCCGCGTGGAGCCGGCCCGCCCGCTGGGCGAACATCGTTCCCCGCGAGAGAACCTGCAACTTCACACCGAGTTCGAACATGTCGGCCGCCGGCGCCATGGCCACATCCGCGATGTCCGCGTCGCAGAGCATCGCCTTCGCCTCGTCGGACAGGCCGGCCTCGACGGCCGTCTGGTTCACCGACCCGATGACCACGTAGGACGCACCGAGGGCGAAGGCGGCGGCCACCGCGTCCGGTGTGCCGAGGCCGCCGGCCGCACCGACGCGGACCGGCCGGCGGTAGCCGAACCGCCGGCACAGGACGTCACGCAGGAGGGTGATCCGCGGCAACAGGGCCGACAACGGCCGGTTGTCGGTGTGTCCGCCGCTGTCCGCCTCCACGGTGATGTCCTCGGCCACCGGCACCCGGGCCGCCAGCTCCGACTCCTCCCGGGTCAGTTCGCCCTGGGCGACCAGCGAGCTCAGCAGCGCGGCCGGGGCGGGGGAGAGGAACCTCTCGGCCACCTCGGGCCGGGAGACCTTCGCGAACACCCTCGTACGCCGGACGACGTCGCCGTCCGCGCCCCGGCGCAGCCCCCGGGCCGAGCACAGCACGACGGCAGGGGTCAGCTCCATGAACGCCGACGCGGAGATCCGGGGGACGCCGCAGCGCAGCAGCAGCTCGGCGACGCGCCACTCCAGCTCCGGTTCGGCCGGTGAGTGGATGAGGTTCACGCCCCAGTTCCCGCGCGGCCCCAGCTCCTGGCCCAGTGCGTGCACGGCCCGCTCCACCTCGGGGTACGCCAGACCTCCCGCGCCGAAGAAACCGAGCATGTCCGCCCGGGCCATCGCCGACACCATCTCCGTGGTCGCGATGCCGTTCGCCATCTCGCCCGCGACATAGGGGAAGCGGACGCCGTGCGCCTCGCAGAAGGTGCGGCCGCCGAGCCACTCGGGATACAGCGGCGGCAGCGTACCGAGCACCGGCCCTCCCGGCACAGGACCCGTCGCGAGCCCCAGCTCACGGCCGTCCGGCCCGCTGATCACGTGGACGGGTTCCCTGATCCGCCGGGCACAGGCCGCGATCCCCTCCGGGGAGAGGGACGGCGGGGACGCGGCGGGGGAGCCGGGAGCTGCGAGGACGGACACGGAGAGGCTCCAACGGGAGAGGACGTCTGCTGGTCAGGCGTTCCGGGCGGACGGGAAGGCGGTCACGGATGCGTCCGGCGAGCCGGCGAGCGCCCGGCCGGGCGGGGCCAGACCGGACCAGAGGTAGTCGAGGTCCACCGGGGCGGACGTGGCCGAGGGTCCCAGCGACGACCTGACACGGGTGTCGTCGAACCGCCTCCGGTGGGCGAGGTAGGCCGTCATGCCCGGGTAGAAGTCCAGCAGCGCCTCCAGCGCCGACGCGGCGTCCGGCTTGGTGGCGACCAGTTCGATCGAGAGCGGGACGAGCTGTTCCAGCAAGGTCACGACCGTGGGTACGGGCACGTCGCGATCATGGACGACGTGGTACGTGTCGACCCCTCCCGAGGGCGTCCGGCCGGCCAGCCGCACCATCACCTCAGCCGCGTGCTCCACCTGCAACAGGTTCAGGTGGCCGTGCGGGTGCCCCACCGTACGGACGCGTGGCCGGCCGGGGCCGTGAGGGTCCGCGGCACCGCGCGCGTCACGCAGGATCCGCTCGATGACCAGCAGCGGATGCGAGGGCAGCTCGGGGTGCGGCGGCATGTCGGAGACCAGGATGCTCGGCCGCAGGACCAGCGCCGGGCGGCGGTGCTCCCTGCACCACGTGTGGACGAGCAGCTCCGCCTCGTACTTGGAGCGTTCGTAGGCGTTCTCGAAGCCACAGGCATCGTCCAGCTCGTCCTCGTACGCCACCCCCTCACGCCGTGCCCCGGCCACGAAGGCCGTGCTCACGTGGTGGACCACGGGTCGCCGGCTGCCCGCGGCGGCCAGCTCCAGCAGGTGCCGGGTCCCTTCGACATTGGTCCGGCGCAGTTCGGGGAGGTCGCCCTCCAGGTTGATGCTGCCCGCACTGTGCCAGATCGCGTCGATGCCGTCGGCCAGCTCCTGGAACGCCCGCGTGGACAATCCCAGCCGGGGCTGGGCGAGATCAATGTCCACCACCCGCAACCGGGCGGGGAGCCCGGAGGTGAACGCCTCGGTGGCGCCGGTCAGTTCGAAGAACCGGGTGATGCGGTGCAGAGCGTCTCCCGACCCCGCGTGGGCCAGGACCGTGAGCGACCGGTTCGTGTCGAGCAGGCGGCGCAACAGGCGCAGTCCGAGGAATCCGGTGGCGCCGGTGAGGGCGACATGCACGACCATGGCTCCAAGGCTTCGAAAGGGACTGGCCCGCGACCGGGCGGGGACGGGCTGCCGCTGCTGCGGCGACGGGAGCGGAACGGGACGCCCGGCCGTCCCACGGTGCGGAGCGTCACCCGGCGGCCGTGGTGCGAGCGGCTCGATCCGTCCGGCCGGTCCGGTGCGGCGAGTACCCGCCGGTCCCCCCGACGCCCCCAGCGTCGCCGGGGGCTTCTCGGGCCCCTCCCCGGGGCCAGATGATCTCCAGCGGCACGCCACACGATGTCAGACAGCGGGCCGGGCGGAAGCCTCGATCCGACCTGCTCACCCGAACGAAGTACGCCGCGTCGTGACGGGCCGACCTGCACCGACCGGCGGAATCCCGTCGCAGGCCGGGGCGTCGGGACGCTCGGGGGTGATGCCACAGAGCCGGAGGCGGGCGGAGCCCCGTCCCCCCTTCGAGGGATCTTGCGGACGGTGTTCCGGGACGGCCTTCCTGGGTGCGTCCGCGCCGCCGGCGGCGGGGTGCGGGCGGCAGCAGGCCAGTCACCGCAAGGTGGACGGGCTGCTCGTGGGTCCGGAGGCGGATGTGGCGGTCCACGGCGGACGGTGGCGACGGGATTCCGGTGCCGGCCGGCGCCACCGCGGGCGGTGGTCATCCTGAGTGGTCGGGCGGGTGCGGCCGGGCTGCCCGGCCCGGTGCCCGGCCTGCCGGCCGGTCCGCCGCGCTCCGCCCGTCCCCTCTTCCCGTCGGCCCGCCCGCCGTTGGCACGAACAGGAGCCCTGAAGCCCCATGACCGTCTCCGATCAGCCCGACCGGTCCACCCGGTCCGCCCCGTCGGACACGTCCGTCCGGCCCGGTCGGTCCGTTCCCTCGCCCCGCCACCCGACCCACTCCGTCGACCGCGCCTTCCTCAACCTGGAACGGCGCCGGCCCGACGTCCGTTGGGACGCCGGTGGCGTCGCGTACCTCAGCGGTCCGCCCCCGGCCCTGTCGGACCTCCGCGCGTATGTCGGCTTCCGCCTGGGCGAACTGCCCCTTCTCACCAGCCGTGTCGAGGGCGGGCGGCGGCTCCGGTGGCAGCCGGACGCCGACTTCTCCGTCGACCGGCACGTGCACGAGGTGGTCGCCGACGGCCCCGACGGGTGGGACGCCGCCCTGCACACCGCGCTCAACGCCCCCTTCGCGCCCGGCGCGTACTGGGGGGTCTGGCTGGTCCACGGTCACGCACCCGACGCGTACGCGGTGTGCTACCGCTTCCGCCACGCCTGCCAGGACGGTTCGGCCGCCGCCATGACCTTCCGGACGATGCTGGGAGGGGGAGAGCTCTCGGCCCGCCCGGTGCCGGGCAGGAGCCGGGGGACCGGGGTGCCACGGCGGGTGGGTGCGGCCGTCGGGCTGGCCACGAAGTTCGTGGCCGGCTCCCTCGTCGGCCGACGACACCGCCCCGGGGTCGCCTTCGTCCCCTCAGGGGAGCAACGGCTGTGGCGGGGCCGCGTACCGGTGGACACCCTCCGCCGGATCGGTACGGCGCGCGGCGGATCGGCCCATGACGTACATCTTGCCGCGCTCGCCGGGGCGTTGTCGGTCTGGTCGGACCGCTCCGGCGTACCGCTCCCACGGGTGACGGCCGTGCTGCCCGTTGACGCGCGCCGCAGCGACGAGGACCAGACGTGGGGGAACCGCTGCTTCGCCCTGCCGCTGGAGCTGCCCGTGCGGGCCGCCTCACGGCGCCCGGACGGGTCGCGGGACGGGGAGGCGTCCCTGCGGCGACTGGACGACGTCATGACGACGACCCGGAAGCTGCGGGGCGAGGCGTGGCGGCAGGCCATTCAGGACCTGGTCCGCTTCATGCCGGGACGCCCCACCGACTGGTACCTGCGAAGGGTGCTCTCCCCGCGCGTCACCAACGTCATGGCGACCTCCATGCCGCTCGCCGACAAGGGGAGCCTGGGGGAGACGCAGGTGACCGGCACCGCACTGCTGCCCCTGCTCGTGCCCGGGCACCTCTTCGGGGTGGGGCTGTCGTTCTTCGGCGACTGGGCCGAGGTGTCCTTCGTCGCCGACCGCGCCCTTCCGATGGGCGAACTGCTGCCGGAGCTTTGGGAGCAGGCCGTGGGGGAGCTGGAGGAGAGCTCGGCGCCCGCGTGAGCACGGTTGCCGGGCCCTCGGACGGCGGGGATCAGGCGGCGTCGGCCGCCGGAGCGGGTCCGGCCACCCCGGGCAGCGGCAGGAGAGCACCGCGTGCTCGGCGCCTGCCCGCCCGGAGTTCCCGGCGGAGGGCTCTTCGGTAGGAGCGGACGTCGATCTCGATGCCGTGACGGTAGGTGGACACGTATGTCTTGTCATGGCGGCGCCGTTCACGGGCGATCGCCCGCTCCATGTCCGCCGGTGAGGGAAGGGCGACCTTCCCCTCCATCAGGTCGGTGATCCATTCCGCCTGCGGTTCGAGCAACGGGAAGGCCGCACCGGCGGGTTGGGCGAGTCCCATGAAGTAGAGCCCGGGGAGCCGCGGCGCAACCGTGCGCAGATAGAGCTCCGTGCGGCCGGCCGGGGCGGCGAAGACGGAGGGCTCCAGGAAGGGGAAGGAGATCGAGTAACCGGTGGCGTACACCACGGCGTCCACGGGTTCGTGGCTGCCGTCCGTGAAGGCCGCCGTCTCCCGGCCGAAGGAGCTGACGCCGGGCTTGGGGGTCACCGCGCCCCGGGCCAGCTGGACGAGGAGTTCGTCCGAGGTGGAGGGGTGGGCGGCGAGCGGGCCCCGGACAGGTCGGGGGAGCCCGTAGTGGGCCGGGGCGCCACGGGTGAGCCGCAGGAGGAGCGCCATCGCCGGCCCCTTGAGGGGCAGCGGAAGGCGGGACAGCGGGCTCCACACCAGGTGGTCCGCCGGCCGGCCGAGCAGCATCTTGGGGAACACATGTGCCGTGTCGCGTGCGGAGAGGTACGTACGCGCGGCCGTACGGGAGATCTCCGCCGCGATCTCGCACGCGGAGTTGCCCATGCCGATCACCAGCACCCGCAGCCCGGCGTACGGCTCGGGGGAGCGGTAGTCGTGCGAGTGCACAGCGGGCCCCTCGAACCCCTCGGCCCCGGGGACGGCCGGGTCGGGGAGACGGGGGTCCCAGTGGTGACCGTTGGCCACCACCACCTCGGTGTAACGCCGCGTCTCCGCCTCCGCGTCCGTGCCCCCGCGGCGCCGGTGGGAGACCTCCCAGCCGCCGTCGTCCAGGGACCGCACCGAGGTGACCTCGGTACCGGGCGTGATGTGGCGGTGCAGGCCGAAGGACGTCGCGTAGTCCTCCAGGTAGGCGAGGACCTTGCTGTGGTGCGGAAAGACCGGATAGGTCTCCGGCATGGCCAGCGAGGAGAAGGACATGCTCTCCTTCGAGATGTTCGCGTGCAACGACGCGTACACCCCCGACATGCCGTTGTCGTTGCCGTACCGCCAGAGCCCGCCGATCTTCGAACCGGCCTCGAAGCAGTCGAACGGAACGTTCCGTGAGGCGAGGACCTTGCTCGCCGCCAGGCCGGACGGCCCCGCACCGATCACGCACGTTCTCCGCATGGCTGACCGACCTTCCCTCGGGTGGACGTGACTGCGCCGGAACGCGCGTGCACGGGACCGCACGAGGGTGGGCGTGGTCCGTCGGGCCGGCCCGGACGACGGTGCCCGGCCGTGCACCCCGGCCCCGGTCACGCTAGTCGTCCCAGCCCGCTCGGGGCCCGTGCGCGGCGGTGAACCCGTCGCACGCGTGACATGTCGTGCAACGCGTTGACGCCCACGTGTCTCCGGCGCCGTTTCCGCTGCCTGGTCCGCTCGTTGACCACGAGCGGACCGGTCGAGCCGCCGAGGGCCGGCCGGACGAACTCGCCGACTGGAAGACGCGGACCGGTTCCGCGGCCATCGGGAAGACCTGGCACGACGGAGCAGCGCGATGGACGTCAGAGATGTGCACCACTCCTACCGGAAGCACGCCGTTCTGCGGGGCGTCGACCTTCGGCTGCGGCCCGGCACGCTCGCCGGGATCGTCGGGGAGAACGGCGCCGGCAAGACGACTCTGCTGAAGGCCCTCGCCGGTGAACTCAGGCCGGACCGGGGGTCGGTGCACCATGCCGGCAGGTTCGGTTACTGCCCGCAGACCGTGGTCCTCGACGACTCCTTCACCGTCCGCCAGCACCTCGACTTCTTCCGGAGCGCGTTCGGGCTCCGGGACCTGCGACGGGCCGGAGAGGTGATGGAGACCCTGGCCTTCACCGAGTACCTCGACCGGCGTGCCGGGCAACTCAGCGGCGGCTCGCGGCAGAAGCTGAACCTCACCCTTGCGTTGATGCACGATCCGGACGTGCTGCTGCTGGACGAGCCCTACCAGGGCTTCGACTGGGAGACGTATCTGCGCTTCTGGGAGCTGGCGACGAGTCTGCGCGACGCCGGACGCTCGGTGCTCGTCGTCTCGCATCTCGCGTACGACATCGGCCGGCTGGACGTGCTGTGGCGCCTGGACGGCGGGCGCCTCACCCTTCAGGAACCGCGTGCGGAGGCGACGGCATGAGGCGGCACTGGTCCCTCTTCACCACGGCGTCCAAGTACGCGTTGATCGGGCATGCCCGCAACCGGTTCGCGATGCTGCTGGTGGTCGCGTACATCCCGGTGTGGATCGGCCTCGCCTATGTGACCATCCCCGACGAGCCAGCGCCGTTCCGGCTGCGGGCCACGGGCGAGATCCTGTCCCCGCCGGGGAACCACCTCACCCAGATCACCGGTGCGCTGAACGCGGTCACCCTGATCGCCGGGTTCATGATGTTCGCCGCCACCTTCACGGGCGGTGCGTTCGACCGCCGCCTGGCCATGGCGGGATACCCGAGATATCACCTCGTCCTCGCCAAGCTCTCCGCGCTCACGCTGGTCTGTGCCGCCGTCGCCGCGTACGCCACGGCAGCCGCCGGGTTCGCCTGGGCACCTCGCCAGCCCCTCATGCTCGCCGCCGCCCTGTTCTGCGCCGCCCTGACCTACGGCGCCTTCGGAGTGGTCTTCGGATCGGTGCTCCGTCGCGAGGTGGAGGGCATGTTCGCCATTCTGATGATCAGCATCCTCGACGTCGCCCTCCAGAACCCCCTCTCCAGCTCGGGGTCGGACAGCGCCGTCGTGCGCTTCCTGCCGACGTACGGAGCCGTGCAGGCGAGCATGTCCGCGGCCTTCTCCGACGCGTCGGTGCATGAGGGCCTCCTGATCCAGGTCCTCTGGCTCACCGGCGCCGCGTTCGCCGGTTTCCTGGTCTTCCGCCGCCGCACCCGCGACGCCCTTCCACCGGGCAGGCCCGGTGTTCCGGCTCCCTCCGGGCCCACACCGGCCGAAGGAGCCCAAGGGCCCGCGCCCACAACGGCCGTGACCAAGGGAAGCCGTTGATCGTTCTGTAGCCGCGGGCGCTGACGCGGTGCCCGGACCGACACGTTCTTCGTGCAAGGAGCACCACCCTCATGACCCTTTCGCGCACCGTCCGGCGCACCGTCCTCACCGCAGCTGTCCTGTCCGTCTCCGCCCTGGCCGTCCCCTCACCCGCACAGGCCGCCCCGCTGCCCCCGGCCTGTCAGGAGGCGCTGCTCGAAACCCTCGACAAGTTCCCCGTGGTCGACTTCACGGTCCCCGACAAGGCACAGAACACGATGCTGGCCGAGGTCCTGGGGCTGAGCGAGGCCGACCAGGCGGTCCTCACCGAGGCGGCCTGCGCGGCCTGGAACACCTGGGCGACCCAGAACGGTCAGGCGGTCGCCGCGGACCTGGACACCCGCTACCGGAACGCGGCGGGACCCGTGTGCAACAAGTTCGCCAAGTCCTCCCTGGCGACCATCAAGAAGTACGCCCCGAATGTGCCCGCCGCGACCCGGGAGCTGGAGAAGCTGGCCAAGAAGGTCTGGAAGAACTCCATGGAGAAGCTGGCCGCGGAGGCCACCAACGCCGACTGCCGTACCGCCTACACAGGGGCGAAGGCCGGCTGGTAGCGGAACCGGGCGGCGAGGCCGGCCCGCGCCCAGGGGGCGACGCGTGTGCGACAGGCCGCACCGTGCGGTGTTCCGGACACGGCGAAGCCCCGCCGCACTCCTGGCGGGGTCTCGCCGTGCGAGGCGCGGGAGCG
The DNA here is from genome assembly GCF_002941025.1 of Streptomyces sp. QL37. NCBI lineage: Bacteria > Bacillati > Actinomycetota > Actinomycetes > Kitasatosporales > Streptomycetaceae > Streptomyces > Streptomyces sp. QL37. Next base: position 7,743,979 of record NZ_PTJS01000001.1, read on the forward strand.
GTCCGGGACTCCTTGTTCGTCACCCGCTTTGCTCTGCCGTACCGCCCTGCGGTTAGTTTGGGTGCAGGACAGGCAGGCGGGCCCGTGGCGGCGAGGTGCACGGGGGACGGGAGGTCGGGAAGAGTGTCGCTGCGCGGAGGTGATCCAGCGGAGATCGGCGGCTATCCGCTCGAGGCGCGGCTCGGCTCCGGCGGTATGGGCACGGTCTTCCTGGCCCGTACGAGTTCGGGGCGGCCGGTCGCGATCAAACTGATCCACCAGCAGTTCGCGGGGGACGACGAGTTCCGCATCCGTTTCCGGCAGGAGGTGGCGGCCGCGAGACGGGTGAGCGGCGCGTTCACCGCCGCCGTGGTCGACGCCGCCCCCGAGGCCGAGCAGCCGTGGATGGCGACGACCTACATCGAGGGGAACACCCTCGCCCAGCACATCGCCGCGGAAGGCCCGCTGGACGGTGCGGAGCTGAGGAGGCTGGCCATCGGGCTGGCGGAGGCGCTGCGCGACATCCACCGGGTGGGGGTCGTCCACCGTGACCTGAAGCCCTCGAACGTCGTGCTCTCGCCCGAGGGCCCGCGCGTCATCGACTTCGGCATCTCACGCGCCGCGGACCAGCAGACGCTGACGATGACAGGGCGTGTCATCGGTACGCCGCCCTTCATGTCGCCGGAGCAGCTGCAGGCGCCGCGCGGTGTGGGTCCGCGGTCCGACGTCTTCTCGCTGGGGACCCTGCTGGTGTACTCGGCGACGGGCCACGGCCCCTTCGACGCCGACAGCCCCTACATGACGGCGTATCAGGTGGTGCACGAGGAGCCGTCGCTGGGCGCCGTGCCGGCGGCTCTGCGCGCGGTCGTCGAGTCCTGCCTGGACAAGGAGCCGGAGGGGCGCCCCTCGGCGGACGAACTGCTCGTGCTGCTGCGTGACCTGCCGTCCGACCTCGGTGGGACCGAGGCGCCCGCGACCGGCGCGAGCCGGACCCGCGACATGATCACCCAGCATCACTCCGGGGCGGAGGCCACGCCGGCTCCGGCCGCCCCGGCCGGTCGCGCTGCGGGTGGCGGCGGCGCCCCGGCCGGCCGCCGCCTGCGTCGCGGATGGCGGCCCGTGCTCGCGGCCGCGGTCGCGGTGGCGGCGATCGGCGGGGGAGTCGCCGCCATGAAGACGGGCAGCCTCGGAGGGAGCGGCGACGGCAAGGGCGACGGCGTCGCGGCTCCGGCCGCCGCCCTTCCGGACGGCTTCGAGCCGTGGCGCGGGACCGTGCGGGGTGGTGACGAGGGCATACCCGACGAGCTGCGTTGCGTCGCGCGCGGCGACGCGCTGTTCTGCGGGGGTGGCGGTGTCGTCGCGACCCGTGTCAGTGCCGTGGACGGCACGAGGGCGTGGACGGCGAAGAGTCCGGGCGTTCCCGTCCAGGGCATGCACATGGTGGGCGCCACCGACGACACGGTGCTCGGCTACCGCTTCGCCTCCCAGGACGCCCCCCAGGGCCCTCCCAGCGAGGTGGTGGCCATCGACGCGGAGACCGGCCGGGAGCTGTGGTCCGTGCCGTCCGGGGCCCAGTCGACGGCCATCACGGGCCGGACCCAGGACGCCGTCGTGGCCGGTTCGGACGTCGTGACGGTCGACGCCTCCAACTCCCGCTTCGAGGCCCGGGACGCGCACAGCGGTGAGGTGACCTGGAAGACGCCGTTCCCCGCGGGTACGCGGTGCGCTCCCGTTCCCGCCGGACCGCGGCTCCTCGCGATGTGCTCGACGGACGCCGAGGTGGACGCCCTGGAGGTGCGCCACCCCACCCTGCGGACGCTCGACCGCGCCTCGGGGGCACTGGGCGCGCCCATCGCGGTCGACGGGCCCGCCAGGCCGGTGGGCGTCGACGAGGGCGGTCTCGTACTCCTTCAGGAGCACCGGGAGGGCGCGGCGCTGACCGGGTACGACGGTGTGGCGCGGGTGGACCCGGCCTCGCGGAAGGTCACGTACTTCCGACTGGCCAAGACGTACGGGGGGACGCCCGGCATGGCTGGCGGCACCGTCTACATGAGCGGACAGACGGGCCTCGTCACGGCGCTCGACCCCGCGACCGGACGGAAGAAGTGGTCGCGGCAGACGCCCGTGGAGGGCGCCTCGGGCCCCGCTGCGGGCGCGGGCGCGCTGTATTTCAGCTCGGCCACCGGCCGGGTCGTGGCGCTCTCGCCGGACGACGGCAGAATCCTGTGGACGACGGATCCGCAGGCCGAGGGCCCGTCGGGCGGGGAGGGCGAGAGCCCGCGCGTGACCGTCGCGGGGCGCGTGGTGGTCGTGGCCGCGGCTGACAACACCCTCTTCGCCTTCGACGCGCGGAAGCCGCCGAAGTCGGGCTGATCCGGGCTATCGGTCGCCGCGCAGGTGCCATCGGCCCGGGCGGTCGTCCGACGAGTGCGAGCCGCCTGCCTGGCCGCCCTCCTCGTACTGCGTACGGTCCCGGTCCCCGCGCCCCGCGTCGTCGGATCCGGCCTCCCTGGCCGGCACCGGCTTCCCGCGCGGTGCGGACGGCTGCCGCTGTGGCTGCCGGGCGGGCCGGGGCGGCGCCGCTTCTCCCGGTGCCCGCCTGGAGTCGGGGCCCGTGCGCCGGTCTTCCTCGTCGTTCCCACGGCCTGGCGCCGTCGGTTCGGGCTCGCTGCGGGCTGCCATGCCGTAGGGGGATTCGGGTTCCACACCATGGCGGTCCCGGTCCTCGTCGCGCACTTCGTGCTCCCGCTGATCCCGTTCGTGGCGCGCCCGGCGCTCCGCCCGGCGCTCACGCCCGCCCATGACCGCCGAGCCGATGAGCATGAGCACGCCGCCGAGAAGGGCGAGCCCCACTCCGCTGCCGAGACCGTTGCCGTCCCCCGAGACCGTCAGGCTGCCCTGGGCCTGCCCCTGCCTGACCATCCACAGGACCGCGAACCCGAGGGCGATGATTCCTGCGATGAGGACGAGCAGCCGGGAGCGCCACACCACTCCGATGATCGTGAGCACGGCGGCGACGAGGAGGGGCAGGAACATGGAGGCGAACAACCCCGCACCCGAGTCCGTCACCCCGGCCCCGGTGAACAGCTCCCAGACCCGGAAGTCGTGGCCGAGCCGGCCGTCGTACCAGTTGCGGAACGGCGCCCACAATGCCGCGGCAGCGCCCAGGACGGCCAGAATCAGCCCGATGGTGTTGCGGATACCCCGTACCATGCCGTGACCTCCCGGCAAGTCGGATCGGTGCACGCGGAATCCCGCGTGTCGGATCTCGTCCTGTTTACGAGGCTATGCCTGCCCTGCGGACGACGCCACGCGGTGTCGTGCGCTGCCCCGGGCTCCGCGTCCTGTGCGCCCCGGGGCGCATCACCCACCACCTCGATGTGGCTTCTACGGCGTGATACCCGCGCATGCATGAGACAGATACCCTCGCAGGTTCCTCGGGTGTGGGTAAACTCCAGGGTGTGAGAGCCGACGCCGTACGCAACGTGGAAGCGGTCCTGACCACCGGCGCGCGCATGCTGGCCGCCGATCCGGGCGCCAGTATCGCGAGCATCGCCGCCGAGGCCGGGGTGGACCGGCGCACGGTCTACCGGCGGTTCGCCTCCCGCGAGGAACTCCTCGCGGCCGTCTACGCGTCCCGGCTGGAGGCCGTCGAGCAGGCCATCGAGGACGCACGACTGCGGGAGGCCCCGGTAGCGGTGGCTCTGCACCGGTACGTCGAGAACATCATCGCCGTGAACCGGACCTGGCCCGTGGACCTGGCCCGTATGCTCGCCGACGACGAGGTCCGCGCCCGGAGGGACGCCTCGGTCCGTGAGGTCGACTCATTCCTCCGACGCGCCACCGACGAGGGCCTGCTCCGCTCCGACGCGCCGGCGGGATGGGCCGGTGTCCTGCTGCCGCAGCTCATGCACCTCGCGTCGCGGCAGATGCCGGACCTGTCGGCCGCCCGGGCGGCCGACCTCGTCGTCGACACGCTGTTGCGAGGGCTGGGAAGGTCCTGACGCAGCGAGTGCGTCCGCGGCCGGGCCGTCACCCCGCACGCAACCCGGTGAGGAAACGGCCGGCCAGGTCGACTCGTTCGTCGAGCGTGACGGGCGTCTGGCCGAAGTCCACGAAGAGTTCGTGTACACCGTGCTCGGCTGCGGCCCGGGCGTAGTCGACGTACTGCTGGAGCGTCCCCCGCCGTGGCACCTGCTCCGACTCCGCTTCGCTGTCGGTCAGTTCGAGGTTCACGCGCAGCGCCATACGCAGAGTGGCCGGGTCCCTTTCCGCTTTCTCGGCTTCCCTCACGATGACGCCCCACATGTCCATGAGGTGTGTCAGCGGCGCGGCGCCGGGCAGCCAGCCGTCGAGCCGGTGCCCGATGCGGGCGAAGCCCCGGGGCGTGAACGCGGCCAGGAGCACGGGAGGCCCGGGCCGCTGATGCGGCCTCAGCCCCACCTCCGTCTCCGGCACGGTGAACAGCGTCCCGTGATGGGCGAAGGGACCGCCGGCCCAGTACCCCTCCAGGACGTCGAGCGTCTCGTCCAGCCTTGAGCCCCTGCCTTTCCACGGCACGTCGACCGCCTCGTACTCCTCGGGCATCCAGCCGAGCCCGAGGCCGACGTCGAGACGCCCCCGGCTGACCAGGTCGAGCGTGGTCAGTGACCGGGCGAGCATGATCGGCGGCTGCCAGAGGCCGTTCAGCGTGCTGGTCCCGAGACGGACCCTGCTCGTGTGGGCCGCGGCGAACGTCAGGGCCACGAGGGGGTCCAGGTGGTTCTCGTAGGTGCGCGGCATCACGCCGTCGCGGCCCGGGTAGGGCACGCTCGGCACGGGCGGGGCGAGAACGCGGTCCCCCGTCCACAGGGAGTCGTAGCCCATGTCCTCCGCGGTGCGGCTGACTTCGATGATGCCTTCCGGCTCCGCGTCCGGACCGAATGTCGGAAGGGCGACGCCCAATCGCATACGCGTGCTCTGTGACATGGGAACTCACGATGTCATGTGCGCGCTGGCGGGGGAAGGGGCCGCGCCGAGCGCTCAGAGCTGCGCATGAGCGTGGCACTAATTTTGCAAAGTGCTACAGTGATGAGACATGTAAGCGATCCTGTGGAGGCGGGAGCGAATGATCACCTATGACAAGCTCTTCATCGCTGGTTCCTGGACGGACCCGAGTGGACCGGGGCTGAGGGAGATCCGCTCCCCGCACGACCGGACCGTGATCGGCCGTGCGGCGCAGGCGCTGCCGGCCGATGTGGACCGTGCGGTGGCCGCGGCGCGCGCAGCCTTCGACTCGGGGGTGTGGCAAGGGGTGGAGCCGGCCGAACGGATCGCCGTACTACGCGAGTTCAACGCCCTGCGCGAAGCGGACGCGGAGAGGATCGCCGCGCTGATCTCGGCGGAGAACGGTTCCGCGGCGTGGTTTACGCTGGCCGGTCAGCCGGGCCTCACGCGGCAGGCGAACGCGTACCTGAAGGCGGCTGAGGAGTTCGGGTGGGAGGAGACCGTCGAGCCCTCCGACCCGGCTTCGACGGTGCGCAGCGTGGTGCGCCGGGAGGCGGTGGGTGTGGTGGCCGCCGTGATTCCGTGGAACTCACCGTTCTCGGCGGCGACGGCGAAGATCATTCCGGCACTGCTGGCGGGAAACTCGGTCGTGCTGAAGGTGTCGCCGGAGAACTCGTTGAGCATGGGGTTGCTGGCAGACCTGCTGGCTCAGGTCGGTCTGCCGGAGGGTGTGAGCAGCGTCCTGCCGGCGGACAGGGAGACCAGTGAGTACCTGGTGTCACACCCGGGCGTCGACAAGATCGCGTTCACCGGATCGACGCGGGCCGGACGCCGGATCGCCTCGATCGCGGGTGAACAGCTGAAGCGTGTCAGCCTGGAGCTGGGCGGCAAGTCGGCGGCGGTCATCCTTCCGGACGCCGATGTGACCCGGGCCGTGCAAGGGCTGAAGTTCGGCTCACTCCTCAACAACGGCGAGTCCTGCATCGCCCAGACCCGCATCCTCGTACCCCGCTCCCGTCATGAGGAGTTCGTGGCCGCGCTGAAGGAGCTCGTGGAGTCCCTGAAGGTGGGCGACCCCGAGGACCCGGACACCTTCATCGGCCCGATGATCCGCCGGGACCAGCAGCAGCGGGTGCGCGATTACATCGCACTGGGTATCGAGGAAGGCGCCCGCCTGGTGACCGGCGGCCCGCAGGTCCCCGAGGGCCTCGAAGAGGGCAACTACGTCACCCCGACGCTGTTCGCCGACGTCGACAACTCCATGCGCATCGCGCGGGAGGAGATCTTCGGCCCCGTCCTGGTCGTCATCGCCTACGACGACGAGGACGACGCCGTACGCATCGCCAACGACTCCGAGTACGGCCTCTCCGGCGGCGTGTGGTCCTCCGACGAGGCCCGCGCGCTCGCTGTGGCGCGTCGGATCCGGACCGGGACCGTGACCGTCAACGGGGCTTCCGTCGGCTTCGACGGCCCGTTCGGAGGTTTCAAGGCCAGCGGCATCGGCCGCGAGTACGGGGCTGCCGGCCTCTCCCAGTACGTCGAGTGCAAGACCATCACGGTCTGAACGGCTCATCGCGCCGCGAGCGCGCCTCGCCGGGCGGACTTCCCGGTTCCGTGCCAGTCCAGTATGAGGACGGTCGCGTCGTCCTTGAGGTTGCCCCGGCAGGCATCCAGCACCGCTGTGGTCAGGGTGCGGACGGCCTCCCTGGGATGCGAGTCGCGGGTGTCGCCGACGAGAGAGGCCAGATCGACCGCTGCGGCCCCGCGTTCCTGCATGCCGTCGGTGAGCAGCACCAGCCGGTCGCCCGGGTGCAACTGAAGCGTCTGGAGTTGGTAGGAGACGGGCGATGCGACGCCGAACGGCAGGTTGACGGCGAGCGGGACCTCCTCGGCCTCGGTGGCGCCGTCCCGCAGACGAAGGGGCCAGGGGTGTCCCGCGTTGACCAGTTCGCAGGTGCCCGTCTCGAGTCGGACGCACAGCAGTTGTCCGGTCGCCAGCCCGCGGTTGTGGCTCAGCAGGGCCTCGTGGGCGCGACGGGCCTGATGCAGCGCGTCGCAGCCCGTGCGACGGGCGCCGCGCAGCGCGCCCGTGACCAGTGTGGCCAGCAGCGCGGAGTCGGTGTCGTGGCCCATGGCGTCGGTGATGGAGAGGTGCAGCGTGTCCTGGTCGAGCGTGTAGTCGTAGGTGTCGCCGCCGATGTCGTCGGCCGGGACGAGACCTGCGGCGAGGGTGAACTGGGGTGCCTCGCAGCACGAGGACGACGGGAGCAGCTGATGCTGGATCTCGGCCGCGAGGCTGGTCCGGGTGGTCCGCCGGCCCGCGTGGTACAGGTCGGTGAAGCGGCGGTCCGTGACGATGATGTAGGCCAGCGCGTGGGCCGCGTCGCTGATCTGTCCGAGCACGACCTCGTCGGCGTACTGCAGTGTCACCTCCAGCACACCGATGCAGTCGCCCCGATTGCTCACCGGCGAGATCACCCGCCGTCCGCCCTGGCCGTCCGGCCCCACGTGCTGGCGCTGGCTGCGGAGAACCGTGTCGTAGATGCTGCCCCGCAGACCGATCCGCTCCGGAACGTCAGCCATGTCACCCTCCACGGGCGCGGTCAGGCGTAGCAGCCGCTCCCCCAAGAGGTCGACGAACAGGAACGACACACTCTCCGCCCCGAAGCGCTTGCGCAGATCGTGCGCGACCACGCCGACGGACTCCCCGGGCGGCGCGGACTCCGCGGCGGCCAGAAGCTCGCCAAGTTCCAGATCTCTGCCATCCATGGCAACCTCCCATCGTCTGTCGCCCCTTGTTCCCCGGGATTCGCCGACCTCACCTGGTAACCCCGCGCCGTCCCCCTTACGAGGCCTTGTCCGCCAGGACGAGCAGGCGCTCCGATGCCGGGTCCGGTCCTCCTTCGCGGACCGGTCCACGTCCACCCCCCGTCCGGAGGGACCGCCGTCCAGGGGCGCCCCGGAGCCAGGCACGCTCCCGGCCGGAGCGCCTATCCGGCAGCCTCGGCCCCTCGGTCGTCCCCGGCCACGGACGCCTCGCCGAAGGCGAGCTCGCTCGCCAGGAGAGCGGCCCCGACCACCCCCGCGCGGGGGCCGAGTCCGGACATGACGATCGGCAGGTTTCCGGTGGCGAGGGGAAGCGAGCGTTTGTACACGACGCTGCGGATCTCGGCGAGCAGGGGGTAGCCGAGCCCGGTCAGTCCTCCGCCGATCACGATCATCGACGGGTTCATGAAGCTGACCAGAGTGGCGAGGACCTGACCCACCCGGTGGCCGCCGGCCCGGATCAGGCCGACGCTCGTGCTGTCGCCGCCGTCCGCGCACTCACCGACGTCCACGGCGGTCAGGACCCCCCGCTCGGCGAGCCGCTCGGCAAGGGCGGGTGAACGACCCGATCTCGCGGCCTCCGTGGCGTCCCTGGACAGCGCCACCCCGCCGAAGTACGCCTCCAGGCAGCCGGTGTTCCCGCAGGAGCAGACGGGCCCGTCGGCCTCGGCCTCGACCTGGACGTGCCCGATGTCGCCGGCACACCCCTCCGCGCCCCGGTAGATGCGGCCGTGGTGCTGCATGCCGGAGCCGATACCACTGCCGATCTTCACGAAGAGCAGGTGGTCGACGGTCCTCGCGACCCCGCTGTGCTGCTCCCCGAGGGACATCACGTTGACGTCGTTGTCGACCACGACGGGACAGCCGTGCGCACGGGCGAGGGTGTCGCGTACCGGAAAGCGGTTCCAGCCCACCATGATCGGCGGTGAGACGGGCACGCCCTCGCGGAAGCTGACCGGCCCCGGCAGTCCGATGCCGATCGCGTCGAGTCGGGTCCAGTGTCCCTGGTCGGCCAGCGCGCGCAGGAGTTCGCTGACGCGCCCGAGCACGGCGACCGGCCCGGAACGGATGTCCGCCGGCTCGGAGCAGGAGGCCACCGGTGCCAGCGCGCCGTCGGTGATCTCGATGTCGATGGAGCTGGCCCCCAGGTCGACGGCGGCGAACCGCACCCCCGGGTCGAGCTGGACGAGGGTGGAGCGCCGCCCGCCGCGCGACGCGGCCGGGCCCGCCTCACGGACCCGCCCGGCCGAGACCATGCGGTCGAGTTCACCGAGCAGCCGCGGGCGCGGAACCTCCAGCCGGTCCGCGAGTTGGGCGCGTGACAGCGGTCCGTTGTCACGCAATAGGCTCAACACGCGGTACTGAAGGTTCACGGACTCACTTCCTCTGAACGCCCTCGGAGAGCTTGGGGAGTTGTCGCGGAGGTGGCACGGAGCCCCGGCAACGGAACGACCGGCTGGGTCCGCGCTCGCGCGCCGCAGGGCGAGGCGCGGGCGACTTCCGGTAACTTTTCCATAGAACGCGGAAAGTTGCGGCACGGTTGACGGAACTCCCGTGCCCCGCCACCTGGCAGCACCCACCACTCACGGAGCCCGGGCACAGAACTGCCCCGCCGGTGACAGCGGGGCAGCTCGGGTCCGTCCCGGCGTCAGCCGGTGGCGCCTCCCTTCAGCGCCCGCGCGCTCCGTGCCAGTGCCGTGCCGGCCTCGCTGTCCGGCACCAGGGCGGTGTCGGACGCGTGGCCGGCGAACGACTCCAGCACGGCCGCGGCCTGACCGGTGCGGCCCGCGTCGGCGTGCGCCTCCGCCTGGGAGAGCCGTACGGTCAGCCGCTGCTGTCCCTGCGCCGTGATCAGGCCGTCGGCCCGCAGCCGGGTGATCAGCCCGCGGATGTCCGCATAGGACGTACGGGTCGTGAAGGCCACGGTCTTCGTGGTGGTGTTGCCGGCCTTGTCCCGGGCCCTGACCGTGAGGTCATGGCTCCCCAGCGGCAGCCGCCACAGCTCCAGCATCTGGCCCGAGGTGACGGGCCTGCCGTCAAGCGTGGCCGTCGCGGTGGCCCCGCCGGACACCGCGTCCTGTGCCGAGAAGACCGGCGTCGGCCTCCCGGAGTTCCCGTACACGCCGTCCGCGTCGAGACCGGTCAACGCCACCGTGGGACCGGTGCGGTCGATCCGTACGGTGAGCGAACCCACCTCGGAGACGTTGCCGCCGTTGTCCGTCGCCCGGTAGCGGACGGTCGTGGCGCCCTCGGCGGACAGGGTGACGGCCGCGTTGGCCGACTGCCACGTCGTCCCTCCGTCGACCGAGTACTGACGGCTCGCGACCGTCCCGTTGTCGGTCGCCGAGACGGAGAGCGACACGTTGCCGGTGTACCAGCCGTCGTCACCGTCGGGCCGGGGAGGGTTGAGCGTGGCGGTGACCTTGGGCGCGGTCCGGTCCGCGACGCCCGCGCCCTGGAAGGTCAGCGAGTCCAGCTCGACACCGCCCGAGCTGGTGACGAAGACCTCGCCGCTCCCCGAAGGCGCGCCGGAAAGGGCGGTGGTGACGGTCTTCCAGCCCTCACCGGCGGGAACCGAAACCGTGGCGAACGGCTCCGCGTCGGCCGCGCCCCAGCGCAGCGCGAGGGTGCCGGCACCGCTTGCACGGGTCTGCACGCCGGTGATCCCGGCGAACGACACCGGGTCGTAGGCGATCCAGTCACCCGCGTCGAAGGAGGTCAGCTTGCGCTGCCCCGACGCCGTGGTGTCGTCCGAGACGGTGACTCCCTCCGCCGAGTCGTAGTGCTCGGCCTGCATGAGGGCCGGGTTGAGCACCACCTGGGCGTCGCCGGTGGCCGGCGGAACGCCGCCCGCGCCCTTGTCGGTGTAGGTGATTCCGAGCACGCCGAAGACGTTCTCGGTGTCGCCGTGCCCCGCGTCGGTCGGGGTGACGACACCGCCCTTGCAGCCGGTGCCGCTGTTGACCGGGTGGCCGTGCTGGTTGTGCCCGAGGCCGAAGGTCCAGGCAGCCTTGGCGCAGTCCGGCGTGGTGCCGTCCTCCGGGTCCTCGACGGCTATGCCGTACGGAACGGCGTCGCCCCAGTTGAAGAACCCGCCGTCGGGCGGCGAGGTGATCCGCACCGTCGGCGCCGTGTTGCCCACGGTGACCTGGCGGCTCGACAGACCGGACTTGCCCTGCGGGTCGGAGACCTTCAGCCGCGCCTGGAACTGCCCGTTCTCCGGATACGTACGGGTGGCGGTGGGCCCGGTCGCGTCGAAGGTGCCGTCGCCGTCGAGGTCCCACTGGTAGGTGAGGTCGCCGTTCTCGGGGTCACTGGAGCCGGTGGCGTCGAACGAGACCTCCAGCGGGGCCTGGCCGGACGTCCTGTCTGCCTTGATCACGGCGGTGGGCGCCTTGTTGCCCTCGGCGTAGTCGATCCGGTAGAGGCCGGCGTCGGGGTTCTGCCGGAAGAAGCCGTCGCCGTAGTCGAGGACGTAGAGCGCGCCGTCCGGGCCGAACTCCAGGTCCATCGGGTTGTCCCACTGCGGGATGCCGTTCTGCGAACGCTCGCTGTTGGGCAGGAGGTTCTCCAGCTTGCTCACGGGGCCGTCCGGCCCGTCGAGCGTGAGCGCGGCGACGTAGTCCTGGGAGAACTCGGCGAAGAACGCCTTGCCGTCCCAGTACTCCGGGAACTTGCCGGGCGAGGGGTTGTCCGCGTCGTAGTGGTAGACCGGGCCACCCATCGGGGCCTGCCCGCCCGGGCCGCCGGGGCCGCGGAAGGCGGTCAGCTCGGGCCAGGGCTGGTCGCTGTCCCGGTCGCCGTACCAGAGCGTGGCCGGCGCGGAGGCGGGCAGCTCGGTCAGGCCGGTGTTCCAGCGCGAGTCGTTCACCGGCGCCGCGCAGTCGAAGGCGGGGCCGGGCGTGAGGGTGGCGAAGTCGAAGTCCCGGTAGGGCTTGCTGTTGTCGCCCGTGCAGTACGGCCAGCCGCTGTTCATGGCCTTGGTCGTGGTCTGCCACTCGACGTATCCCATCGGCCCGCGATTCGGGTCGGCGGTGCCGGCGTCGGGGCCGTAGTCGCCCCACATCACGGCGTCGGTCTCGGGGTCCACCGCCAGCCGGAAGGGATTGCGCAGACCCATCACGAAGATCTCCGGACGGGTCCTGTCCGTGCCGGGCTCGAAGAGGTTCCCGCCAGGGATGGTGTAACTGCCGTCCTCCTGAACGTGGATGCGCAGGATCTTGCCCCGCAGGTCGTTGGTGTTGCCCGAGCCGCGGCGCTCGTCGAGCCCGGGGTTGTAGCCGGCGGCGTCGTTGATCGGCGTGTAGCCGTTGACGTTCGGGCCCGACGCCGGGGTGTTGCCACCGGTCGCGAGGTAGAGGTTCCCCTCCCCGTCGAAGTCCACGTCACCGGCCACGTGACAGCACTGGCCGCGGTTGCTGTCGACCCGGATGATCTCCTGCGCGGTGGAGAGGTCGAGCTTGTCCCCGGTCCACTTGAAGCGGGTCAGGGTGTCGTACCCCTCCCACTGCTTCCAGTACGAGTCGTCCTGCCCGGCGGGCAGTTGGAGCGGTGCGGAGCCGGCCGGGGTGTTCAGCGGCGGCGAGTAGTAGAGGTAGACCCACTTGTTGGTGGCGAAGTCCGGGTCGAGCGTGACGGTCTGCAGCCCCATCTCGGAGTTCTGGTACACGTCGACGTGGTTGACGACCTTCGTGACGCCGGTGCCGGGGTCGGTGAGCCGTACGTCGCCGTTGCGGGCCGTGTGCAGGACGCGGTTGTCGGGCAGCACGGCGAGGTCGATCGGCTCGCCGGTGTCCTTCGTCAGGGTGACCTTCTCGTAGTTCGACCAGTCCAGGGCGTGTTCATGGCCGGGGTGTGCCTGGGCGGCGGGCGCGAGCGCCACACCGCCCAGCGCGGGCAGTGCCATGAGCAGGACCCCGGTGATCAGGCGTCTCAGAGTGCGGTGCACGGTGATGCGTCTCCTTGATCGCTGGCAGGGAGGAGCGGACACGGAGGCGCCTCACGCGGAGGAGCCTCCCTTGCCGTGGGCGCTGTTCAGGCGAGGAGCCCTTCCAGTGCTGTGAAGCTGCGCTCCGCCGCACCGAGCGAACCGGGCGGATTCGGCTGGGTGTTGGGCGCGGTGTCCTGCTCCCAGATGCCGACGTGCGAGGCGCGGGGCCCGATGTCGCGGATGAACCTCTCGTACGGGAGGTCACCGGCGCCGAACTCGACGATGTCGAAGCCGTTGGCGTTCGCCGCGTTGGCGTCGCCGTCCTTCATGTGGAACAGCGGATAGCGGTAGGGCTGGTTGCGCACGTACGCGGCGGGGTCGAATCCGGGCCAGCGGTACTGGCCCACGTAGGCCCAGTAGATGTCCAGCTCCAGGTAGACATGGCGGGGGTCGGTGTTCCTGAGGAACACGTCGTACAGCCGTACCGACGGCTGGTCGGTGGCGAAGGCGAACTCACCCGCGTGGTTGTGCTGGTAGAGCTTCAGACCGCGCGCGGTCGCCGCCGCGCCCCAGACGTTGAACTCGTCGGCGGCGGCGCGGTACCCCGCGACGGTGTTGACGTTCGAGGGCGCGTTGGCGGTGCCCACGTGCGGCATCCCGAGTATCTGCGCGGCGTCCAGTTCGGCCTGCAGGTTGGTCCGCAGACTGCCGATGCCGACGTGGCTGCCGACCGCGCGCAGTCCGTGGTCGTCGAGCAGCGTGCGGATCTCCGGGAGAGTGATCTGCCGGCCCAGGATGGAGGTGGACTGGGTGTATCCGGCGAACTCGATCTCCTTGTAGCCGATCCGGGCCAGTTCGGGGAGGACGACGGCGAAGCCGAGCGCGCTGACCTTGTCGCGGATGCTGTAGAGCTGGATGCCGATGCGGTCCTTGGGGATGGACAGACCGCTCGGTGCGGCGGCGGCCGAGGTCGCCGCGGCCCCGGTGACGGAGGCTGCGGCGATGGCCACGGTGGTGCCGACGGTGGCGCGCAGGAAGTCCCTGCGGTCGAAGGACTTGTGGATATGACTCACGGTCACTCCTGGGTACTGAGGAGAAGGGCGTACGGGTCGGGGCGCGGGGGGCGCTGGGTGGTCTGCGCCCGGCGACGTGGGTCCCCGGGGTTCCGGAGACCGGGCGTGGGCGGCGACGGGGAAGCCGACGCGCAGTGCGGAGGCACGGCGACGGTGCGGGCCGCCCGCCAACGGCCGGTGCCACCGCTGACCATCGCGTGTCCCGCCGGCCGCACCGCTCGGTGTCAGAGGCTGGACCTGCCTGCCCCGTGGGCTTCGGCCCGGGCCTCGGCGGAGCGGGCGGCGGACTTCTCGGCGAGGCCGGCACCCCGGTCCTCCGGCGCCGCCTCCTTCGCCGAGCGGGAGGACGAGGCGGCGGCGGTGGCGGTCTCGCCGGTGACGGCGCCACGGACACGGGCCAGTTCGCCCACGACCAGGACGGGGTCGTTTCCGGTCGCGGTGAGCCCGCCGCGCACGATGGCGTTGTCGAGCACGGCCTTCGCGGTGTTGTCGGTGACCGCGAGGTTGCCGCCGAAGTAGGAGGCGCCCGCGCAGGATCCGAGAAGGCCTTCGCCGCCGAGCTGGAGGTTGTCGGCATTGCCCGCGTACTTCGCGGCGCCGTACACCTCGCTCGCGCAGAACACGCCACCGAGGGTGTTTCCGTCGACGGTGAGCGCGCCCTTGACGGTGGTGTCGTACACATCGCTGTACTGGTTGCCGTCGCCCGTCAGTGAACCGCTGAGCGTGCTCCCGGAGACGTACAGCTCGCCGGCACCGGTCGTGACGTTCCCGCCGAGCGTCGAGTCGACCACGTAGACGAACCCCTCGGTGGCGTCGACCGCCTTGAGGGTGCTCTTCTCCAGGTGCGCGCCGAAGGCGGATTCGGTGGTCAGCGCGCCTTTCACCGTGGAGTCGGTGAGGTCGAGATAGGCGTTCTCCTCGACGGTGACCGCGCCGTTGAAGGTGGCACCCGCGGCCACGAGGTCGGCGCCGGCCTCGACCGTCACCGTGCCCTTGACCTTCGTGCCGGTGAGGGTGCAGGACTTCCCGGCCGGTACGACGAGGTCGTTGCTGACGGTCACGGCCCCGCCGTCACCGACACAGGTGGTGTAGAGCGCGGCCTGGGCCGAGCCGGAGAAGGCCACCAGGGTCCCGGATGCCACCAGTGAGGCCGTCGCGATGAACGTGCGAATCTTCATGTCGCTTCCCTTCCACTGCGTTCACGGCGGGGTCGGAGACCCGGCCGGTTTCCCCGTGATGACGGGGTGCTGAGACGGTGCGTGCGCGACGACCGCTTGTCTGCGATCGCGCGGTGCCTCGTGACGGGCGGGGCCCGGCCGTGGGGGGAGAGACCTGGAGAGATTCGTGCGGTGAGGGGCGCTCGGGGGAACGCCGACCGGTGCGGTGTTACCTGGGCGAAACGTATGTCTCGATGCGCCGAGAGATTAGGGCGCGGCCCGGGGGACTGTCCAGAGGTTCGGTGCGAATCTCTTGAACTTTCTGATGATTCATCAAAAGATATGAGGCGCTGGTGAAAAGGGAGGCGAGGCAGCCAAGGGCCGGGACGTGAGGGGTGCGCGTCGGGCGCCGTGTTCAGGGGCGGACGCCCGGGCCTGGACGACTCCGCCCGCGGTCATCTCACGCAGGGGGTGAGAGGTCCGTCGAGTCGGCGCGGGAGCACCGCCCTGCCCTCCCCGGACCTCGATCGCCCCCCGGTCGTCACGGCTGAGGGGGGCCAGCCCTCCGGCCAGTTTCCTCTTCCAGAACACTTCGTCACGCCATGCGCCGTCGGGTGTGTGCCTCCAGCCGGTGCGGGTTCAGCTCGTCCTCGGCGATCCGCGGTGCGAGGCCGACGACACCCCACGGACCCGGCGACACCACCCCCCAGGTCATCTGTTCGACAGAGGGGACACAGTCATACCGGGCCCGGAGGCCAGCGGCCCCATTGCAGGACCGCGAAAAACATAACGGGGGCGTCACTGCGCGCGGCAGCCGTGGGGTGCCTCCCTCGTACGGCTCCGGGAGCCCGGGCCGACCGCTTGATCGCGCCGGGGCGGGGTAGCGAAATGGCATGGCCACTGAGAACACATCCACCGATCCGAGCGGTTACGTGCAGCCGGAGCTCGACGTCCGGGCGCTGACCGAGGTGCTCGACGGCGAGTACGCCGATATCCGAGACCTCGTCCGGACCAACCTGGTGACGTACGCCTCCGTACTCGAGGAGGCCGAAGAGCTCGGCTTCGACGCGTTCCGCGAGCGGGTGCGTGAGCTCGTGGTCGAGATGGCCGCGACGGGCCAGACCGGCATGGGCTTCCCGGCCGAGTACGGCGGGGGCGGCGACATCGGGGCCTCGATCGCCGCCTTCGAGACGCTTGCCTTCGGTGACCTCTCGGTGCTGGTGAAGGTCGGCGTGCAGTTCGGGCTCTTCGGCGGCGCGATCCTGCAGCTGGGCACGGAACGCCACCACGACGCCTATCTGCCGGACCTGATCACCGGGCGGCTGATGGGATGCTTCGCGATGACCGAGACCGGGCACGGCTCCAACGTCCAGGCGCTCGGCACCCGCGCGACGTACGACGCCGCCCGCCAGGAGTTCGTCATCACCACCGACGGCGACGGGGCCCGCAAGGACTACATCGGCAACGCGGCGCGCCACGCCGAGCTGGCGGTCGTCTTCGCCCAGCTCGAGGTCGGCGGGGAGCCCAAGGGGGTGCACGCGTTCGTCGTGCCGATCCGGGTGGGCGGCGAAGTGGCACCCGGCGTCCGGATCGAGGACGACGGCCGCAAGATGGGCCTCAACGGCGTGGACAACGGCCGTATCCGGTTCGACGGCGTACGGGTACCGCGCGAGGCGCTGCTCAACCGGTTCGCCGACGTCACCGCCGAAGGCGTCTACGAGAGCGCGATCGAGAACCCCGACCGCCGCTTCTTCACCATGCTCGGCACGCTGGTGCAGGGCCGGGTCAGCGTCGGCGGCGCCGGGGTCAACGCCGCCAAGGTCGCCCTCGCGATCGCCACGAAGTACGCCGTGCGGCGGAGGCAGTTCGAAGCGGCATCGGACGCGGAGGAGCAACTGCTCCTCGACTACGGTCTGCATCAGCGGCGTCTGCTGCCGCTCGTCGCGCGCACGTACGCGCTGCACTTCGCGCAGGACGTCGTGCGCACGCAACTGCACGAGGTCTTCTCCGGTATCGAGGACGACGCGCAGGCGCGACGCCTGCTGGAGGCGCGGGCCGCCGGCACCAAGGCGCTCGGCACCTGGCACGCCACCCGGGTCATCCAGGAATGCCGCGAGGCGTGCGGCGGCGCGGGCTACCTCACCGTCAACCGGTTCGCCGCCCTCAAGGCCGACAGCGACATCTTCACCACCTTCGAGGGCGACAACCACGTCCTGCTGCAGCTCGTGGCCAAGGGCCTGCTCACCCATTACGCGGCCGAGTTCGAGGACCTCGACCAGCTCGGCATGGTCCGCTACGTCACCGGCCTCGCCGTCGAGACGGTCATCGAGAAGACCTCGGCCCACAAGCTGCTCGAGCGGGTCCGTGACCTGCTGCCCGGCGGCGACGAGTGGGACCAGGAAGCCGGTCTGCTCGACTCGGAGTACCAGCTCGCGATGCTCCGCTACCGCGAGGAGCACATGCTCGCCGGCGTGGCCCGCCGGCTCAAGCGCGGGGTCGACCAGAAGCGCAGTCCGGGCGTCGTCTTCTCGCAGGTCCAGGACCACGTGATCGCGGTCGCCCACGCGCACGTCGAGCGCCTGGTGCTGGAGGCGTTCGTCGACAAGGTGCGCACACTTCCGGAGGGCGGCAACAAGGTCGCGCTGGGCCTGCTGTGCGACCTGTTCGCCCTGTCCACGATCGAGGCGGACCGGGCCTGGTTCATGGAGCACGGCCGGCTGACCGTCCAGCGTTCCAAGGCGATCAGCCGCGAGGTGAACGACCTCTGCCGCAAGGTCCGTCCCCTCGCGGTCGGCTTCGTCGACGCCTGGGGCATCCCGCCGGAGATGCTGCGAGCGCCGGACCTGGTGGGCTGACCGGCCCGATAATCGGCTGCGGGCGGTCCGAGGGGGCTCCCATACTGAGCGGGCTCACTCTCCCGTGTCCCGAAGGAAACCTCCGCGTGCAGGCTGCCGTCACCGTCACTCCCGCCCAGATCCCCGACCTGCTGCTCGGGCTCGCCACCGTGCGGCCGGTGTTCCTCTGGGGAGCGCCGGGCATCGGCAAGTCGTCGCTCGTACGGGGCTTCGCCGAGTCGCTGGGGCTGGAGTGCGTCAGCCTCCTCGGGACGCAGCTCGCGCCCGAGGACCTGATCGGCGTACCGCAGATCCGCGACGGGCGGTCCGTGTTCTGCCCGCCGGAGAGCATCGCGCGCGACGAGCCGTACTGCCTCTTCCTCGACGAGCTGAACGCCGCCACCCCCGATGTCCAGAAGGCGTTCTACTCACTGATCCTGGACCGCCGGATCGGGTCGTACGAGCTCCCCGCCGGCTCGATCGTCATCGGGGCCGGCAACCGCGCCACGGACAACGCACTGGCCAGGCCCATCGCGTCCGCCCTGGTCAACCGGCTCACCCACGTCCACCTGCGGGCCACGGCCGCGGACTGGCTGGTGTGGGCGGGGGAGAACGGCATCCACCCGTGGGTGACGGACTACCTCACCGACCGTCCCGACCACCTGTGGTCGCAGCCGCCCAAGACCGAGGAACCCTTCTCCACGCCCCGTTCCTGGCACATGCTGTCCGACGCCCTGCACTCCTTCGGCCCGGGCATCGGCGAGGACACGCTGAAGGTGATCGCGCACGGCACACTGACGCCCCCGCACGCCGTCTCCTTCTGCGGCTACGCGAAGATCGTGCGCCACACCTTCGGCATCGAGGCGATCCTCAAGGGCGACGCCTCCTGGCCGGCCCGCATCGAGGACCGCGACCTCCTCTACTACCTGGCCGAGGCGTTCCGCGGACGGCTGGTGAAGGAACTCCCGCGGCAGAAGGAGCATGTCTCCGAGTCGATGCGGCAGACCTCCTACCGGGCCAAGTCGCTGCTCGTGCGGCTCGCCGAGATATCGGTCGAGGTCGCGCAGACCGTCATCGCGGACGACGCCGACGGACAGCCGGTGCTGCCCGCCTGGTTCCTCGTCGAAGCGGCACGCGACATGCCCCGGCTGGTCGAGGCCCGGCGGTGAACGCCCCGACGGGTCGGAGCAGGGGCCGGAACGGGAAGAAGGGCAAGGGCGACAAGCCCGACCCGGCCGCCGAGGCGTTCGCGGCGGGCCTCCTGCTCCTCAACCAGAACCCTGCCTTCCGGGCGGTCGACTTCTCCGTATGCCGGAACGCCGAGTGCGACCGGACCCCGGCCGGGGGACTGGCCGCCGTCACCTCCGGCGGCGTCGTCCACGCACATCCTACGAAGCGGGCGGAGCCGGCCGAATGGGCGTGGGTCCTCGCCCACTGCGCGCTGCATCTGGGCTTCGGGCATGTGCCCGCCTCCAAGGACGATCCGCGCGCACAGCCCGACCGCTACGAGCTCGCGGCCCGCTGCACGGTCGTCAACCGCTTCCTGCTCACCGTCCCCGTGGGCCGTCCGCCCGACCACCTGCCGGCGGCCTACCCGGGCGGTGACGAGGAGCAGCTCGCCGCCCGCTGGCGACGCGACGGGATCCCCGCCGCCTACGAGGAGTGCGGCACCGCGGGCGGACAACCCGACCAGGTCCTCACGACCTGGAGGATGTGGAACACCGCTGTCCCCGACTGGGAGACCGCCTTCGCCCGCGCGCTCACGCGAAGTGTCTCCTCCGCCATGGACGCGGCGGGCGGCCGTCTCGACCGGGAGACCGGGGCGCGCGCGCCGCAGCAGCCGTGGGACCGGGCCCTCAACTGGTTCGTGTCCTCGTATCCGCTGCTCGGAGGGCTCGCCGCCGGACTCTCCGTCGTGGCCGACGCCGAACTCGCCCATGCGCAGGGCATCGTGATCGCCGCGGTGAGCCCAGCAGCCGGTGAGATCTACGTCAACCCGCTGCGGAAGCTCACCGACGAGGAATGGCGTTTCGTCCTCGCCCACGAGATGCTGCACGCCGCCCTGCGCCACGGTGAACGCCGCGGTGGCCGCGACCCGTTCCTCTTCAACGTCGCGGCCGACCACGTCGTCAACGACTGGCTCGTCCAGATGCGCGTGGGCGACATGCCCGAAGGCCTGCTGTACGACCCGG
Organism: Streptomyces sp. QL37; assembly: GCF_002941025.1. Classification (NCBI taxonomy): domain Bacteria; kingdom Bacillati; phylum Actinomycetota; class Actinomycetes; order Kitasatosporales; family Streptomycetaceae; genus Streptomyces; species Streptomyces sp. QL37. The sequence continues at coordinate 7,763,956 of NZ_PTJS01000001.1, forward strand.
AGCTGCGCGGCCTGTCGGCGGAGGAGGTGTACGACCGGATCGTGGGCGACCTGCGCCGCCGGCGCCGGCTCGCGACCCTGCGGGGGAAGGGGGTCGGCGACATCCTCGGCGAGCCGCTGCCGCACGCCGGCGCCCGCCCGTACACCGATCTGGACGACTTCTACCGGCGGGGCCTCGTCCAGGGCTTCGACCTGCACCAGTACGGCGAGAGAGGGCTGTTGCCCGCCGGACTGATCCAGGAGATCCGGGCGCTGGCCCACCCGCCCGTGCCGTGGGACGCCCAACTCGCCCGCTGGTTCGACGAGTACGTACCCCGGCCGGAGCCCGTACGCTCGTACGCCCGTCCTGCCCGGAGACAGGCGTCGACCCCGGACATCCCGCGCGCCGGCCGGGCCTTCCCTCCCGAGGAGACGGCCCGCTGCACGTTCGGAGTCGTGCTCGACACCTCCGGCTCGATGAACAGCACTCTGCTCGGCAAGGCGCTCGGGGCGATCGCCTCGTACGCGGAGGCGCGCGACGTGCCGGCGGCGCGTGTGGTGTTCTGCGACGCGGCGGCGTACGACGCGGGGTACCTGCCCCCGGCCGAGATCGCGGGCCGGGTGCGGGTACGCGGCCGTGGCGGCACCGAACTGCAACCGGGGATCGACCTGTTGCGGAGGGCGGACGACTTCCCGCCGAGGGCCCCGGTGCTCGTCATCACCGACGGCTGGTGCGACACACTGCGGATCCGGCGCGATCACGCCTTTCTGATCCCGCGGGGTGCCACTCTGCCGTTCACACCGCGCGGCCCGGTGTTCCGGCTGTCCTGAGGGCCGGCGTCACGGTCCGGGTGCGGCGGACCCGCGCGGCGGCCGGCCGGTCGAGCAGGGCAGGGGGAGAAGGCGCGCCGGTCTTGGCCCTCTAAAGGATGAACCGCAAACGGATACGCGTATGCCGTGGTCAACGACTCTTCACGCTGCTGCTGTGCACAAGACGAGCAACGATCAGGACAGGCGCCGGAGGCCCGGGGCCGTCAGGGTGGGGAAGCAACGGCAAGGTCAGGCCGCCCCCACGGCCCCGGTGCGCCCCGCCGCGGGCGTGGCCCGCCGGGCAGCGCTGAGAGAGCAGGCGCGGTACTGGTTCGACAGCACGCTCGCAGGTGGTGCCGCGGCCCTCATCGGCTGGCTCGCCGTCGCGTGCCTGGTCATCGTCGTCCCGGCCAGCGCCATCCTGGTATGGACGGACGAGCAGGCGCCCGACGACCGTTGGGCGAAGGCCGCCGCGGTGTGGCGGAGCGTCGGACAGACCCTCCGGCTGGGCGGAGAGCCCGGATCACCCCTGCGCGTCCTCCTGTCGGTCTTCCTCGCCCTCGTCGCCCTCTTCTACGTGTCCACCCTCGTCAGTCTGATCACCGCCGCGATCACCGAGAAGCTGCTCGATCTCCGGCGAGGCCACTCCACCGTCCTGGAGGACGGCCACACCGTCGTACTCGGCTGGTCCGACCAGATCTTCACGGTCGTGGCCGAGATCGTGGAGGCCAACGCCAACCAGGGGCGGAGAGCCATCGCCGTCCTGGCCGACCGGGACAAGACGGACATGGAGGAGGAGTTGCGTACCGAAGTGGGAGACACAGGGGGCACCCGGATCATCTGCCGCAACGGGCGCCCGACGGACCCGGCCGCGCTCGAACGGGTCAGCCCCGCCACGGCGGACGTCGTCCTGGTGCTACCGCGCGACGAACCCGACGAGGACGCCGAGATCGTCAAGAACCTGCTGTCCCTCCGCGCGGCGATCGACGACGACTGCCGCGCCCGGATCCTCGCCGTGGTCCGGGACGGCCGCTACCGGCTGGCTGCCACTCTCGCCGCCGGCCCGGGCGCGGTGATCCTGGAGACCGACGACATCACCGCACGCCTGGTGGCGCAGTGCGCCCGGCAGCCCGGTCTGTCGACCGTGTACCAGGAGTTGCTCGACTTCGCCGGCGACGAGTTCTACGTCGTGGAGGCGCCGACGCAGGCCGGACGCGGATACGCCGAGGTCCTGACGGCCTATCCGATGTCGACGGTGGTCGGAATCGTGCGGGCGGACGGGCAGTTGCGGCTCAACCCGCCACCCGACTCGCTCGTCCGTACGGGCGACCGGCTCGTCGTGATCGCGGAGGACGACGACACCACCGTGGAGGCCCCTGAGCCCGTGCCCGTCGACGTGTCGGTGATCGTGCCCCGGCCACCGGCAGCGGCGCGGTCCGAAAGGATGCTCCTGCTGGGGTGGAACCGCCGCGCACCCCGCATCGTCCGCCACCTGTCCGACCACGTCGGCCCCGGCTCGGTCCTCCACGTGGTGGCGGACGGCGGGGAGCCCACCGCCGCCGAGGTGCGCGCCGTGGAGGCGGAGGCCGCCGCCCGCCTCACGGTCGTCCTGCGCCCCGGAGATCCCACCCTGCCCGGGACGGTGAACGGCTTGGACCTCGCCGCGTACGACGGTGTCATCGTCCTCGGCCCCGACCGGGCGACCTGTGGCGGCGCGCCGGACGACCGCACCCTCGTCACCCTGCTGCTCCTGCGCGATCTGGAACGCACGTCGGGGAGCCCGGTCACCGTGGTCACGGAGATGACCGACGACCGCAACAGGGCGATCGCGCCGGTCGGCCCCGGAGCCGACTTCGTCGTCAGCGGCAAGCTGGTCGGCCTTCTGATCTCCCAGATCTCGCAGAACTGGCATCTCGCCGAGCTCTTCGAGGAACTCCTCGCTCCCGGCGGCAACACGATCCAGCTCAAGCCGGCCGGCCACTACGTGAGGGCGGGGTGTGTGGCCTCCTTCGCCACTGTCGTCGAGTCGGCTTCGCGCCGAGGTGAGTGCGCCATCGGCTACCGGTGCCGTGACCGGGCGACGACGGGGCCCGGCTACGGGGTACGGGTCAACCCCGGCCAGACCGACGTCCGGCGCTGGAGCGAGAACGACGATGTCATCGTGATCACCCGGGACTGACCCGGTCACTCCTCCGCGTCGCGGACCAGGAGGGCGATCTGCACCCGGTTCTCGGCCGCCAGCTTGGCGAACAGGGCGCCGGTGTGCGCCTTGACGGTCGCGACGGTGATGTTCAGCCTTCGCGCGATCTCGGGATTGCCCAGGCCGTCGGCGATGGCCCGAGCCGTCTGGAGTTCACGTTCGGTCAGTGTGGACAGCTGCCTGCGCGCGGCGTCGCGGGACGAGTCGCGGGCATGGGAGGACTGCGGGCCGGTGGCCGCGGCGATCACCCGTGCCGTGGCCGCGGGAGAGAGCACGGGGTTGCCGTCCGCGACGGCCCGCACGGCGTCGAGGATCTGTGACGGCGGGGTGTCCTTGAGGACGAACCCCAGCGCTCCGGCGCGCAGTGCGCCGAGGACCAGGTCGTCGGAGTCGAACGTGGTCAGCATGAGCACCCGGGGCGGCGCCGGCCGGGTGAGGAGCTCCCGGGTCGCGCTGAGACCGTCACGGCCGGGCATCCGTACGTCCATCAGCACGATGTCCGGCCGCTGTTCGTCCACGACGGTGATCGCGGCGTTCCCGTCGGCCGCCTCCGCGACGACGGTCAGGTCGGGTTCGCCGTCGATGACGAGCCGCAGTGCCATCCGCACGAGCTGTTCGTCGTCGACGATCGCGACACGCACCGGTACCCGCTCGCTGTCCACTCATGTTCTCCTTTCGTGGGTGGGGTTCGGCCAGGGCAGTCGCGCGGTGAGGACATAACCGTTGCCGGGGGCGGGGCGATGGTCGAGCTTCCCGCTGGCGAGGCCGACCCGCTCGGCGAGGCCGAGCAGTCCGAATCCCGACGCCGGCGGCTGTACGGGCCTCGTGGTCGCCGAGGAGTTGTGGACGCTGACATCGAGTCCGGCGGCCGCCGTACCCGCGAGAACGATGTGGATGTGTGCGCCCGGGGCGTGCTTGGCGGCGTTGGTGAGACCTTCCTGGACGACCCGGTAACAGGTCCGCCCGGCGACGTCGGACGGAGTTCCCGTGACCGTGCTGGTAAGCGTGACGTCCAGTCCGGATGCGCGGGCATCGGCGACGAGGTCGGGGATCCGGTCGAGGGAAGGCTGCGGCGGCTCGGGGCGGTCCGGGTCCGCCCGGAGCACACCGAGGACATCCCGCAGTTCCTCCAGGGCGCTGTGGGAGGCCTCGGCGATGCCGCGGACCAGCACGCGGCTGTCCTCGGCCCCGAGATCGCTGCGGTGATCCAGCACACCTGCCTGCATGGCGACCAGGGAGATCCGGTGCGCGAGCACGTCGTGCATCTCGCGGGCGATCCGGTTGCGTTCCAGGGCCCGCACCTGCGCCGCTCGTGCGGCCTGTTCCCGTTCCGCGCTCTCCGCGCGGTCCCGCAAGGACCGCACCTCGACGCGCCGCGCGCCGACGGCCATGCCCAAGGCAACCGCGATGCCCGCGGTCAGCGCCGGGAAGGCGACCTGGAGCCAGAACGAGCCGGGCGGGCTCTGGACCGGGTAGAACCCGACGGCGAACTGCGAGGCGGTGACGTAGGCCAGTGCGACGGCAGCGATCTCCAGCGGACGACGGCGGGTGGAGACCGAGCCCAGCCCCACGAGTGCGGCGCCGGCCGCGAGCGCCGACGCGGCCGAGGCGATCGTGACCACCAGGGCGACGGCGAGCGGGAACCGCCGCCTCCACAGAAGCACCGCCAGACAGCCGAGAGCCACCAGCGGATCACCGATGACGAACCAGGAGCCCGTCCCGGTGCCCTGCCAGTGCAGCAGCACACCGGTGTAGAGCCAGGCCGGGATGCCCACCGCGGCGGCCGCTGCCAGCCGCCAGGTCTGCTGCCACCATCCGAGCTGCGGCGCTCCGTCCGTGTTCACCTGTTCATTATCGCCAGGCGGTGCGGCGGGCGAGTCGGACCTGTGGCGGAGACCGCCTTGGACCTGAGTCGAATCACTGCCTCGCCCGCGGGCGAAGAGCCTCCGGACCACGCGGCTGATGTGCGGGGCGGTCCACACGGACAGACTCGAATTCCTGACCGTCGGACAACGACCGTCGCAGGGCCTCGTCCGTGTGGCGGAGCCGGGCGGGTGGAGGGAGTGGGCGGCATGTTCGAGGAATGGCGGCGTCGCAGGGCCGCGCAGCGGGTCAAGCCGGGGGACGGGCGGGCGCTGAAGCGCTTCCGTTGGTGGCAGTTGCTCTTCCGCGCACTGTTCTACCTTCGGCTGCCGCAGGACGGCGGCCGGCAGGCGGTGTACGCCGTCGACGTCAGGCATGGGCAGAACCAGTCGTCCGGTGAGGTCAAGGCCCACCTGTACCTCGACGGCAGACAGCACGCCCAGTCCGGACTTCCTGCCTTCTTCCCCGTCCAGGGCGGCACCGTCGAAGTGAGGATGAGCGCCTTCGGGATCAAGCGATGCCACTACGTCACCGCAGAGGGGGACGAGTACCAACTCACCCCGGACCCCCGCTCCGCCGAAGGCCGCCGCGCGCACTTCGACAGGGCGCACCCCGCACTCAGCCGCTGTGTCGGTGTGATGTCGTCGGTGGTGCTCGTCCTCGCCCTGGCTCTCCTCGTCTCGCAGCTCATCGGAGTGGTCACCCGGGTGGAGCCCGTCGCGGAACGCACAGGGAGCTTCACCTCGCCCATCGACCTGCCGGGATGGCTCGACATCGCCGTCGGCATCGGCGCTGCGGTCGCCAGCACCGAGCGGGCGCTGCGGCTGCGCTACAGCCGGCTGCTGGACGGCGGGGCCGGCTGAGTGACCGGAGCGCACGCTCACGGGAGGCGTCCGAGCCGCTGGGGGAGAGGCGACCGGACCTCCGCAGGCGTGCCTCGACGGATACCTTGCGGGGCCGGCGGAGGCGGGCGTCGCGCGGGACGACGAACTCGCCCGCCAGGCCGCCCACCGGCGGTGGCCGAGCCTGGAAGCGGCGCCACGGTGCTGCGCGGCGTCAACGTCCCGGGGCCGTAGCGGTTGTCGGTGCCGGGGTTCGACGGTCACTCGACGGCGGAGCCGTGGGACCTGTCCACGAGGAGCCGGCCGGCCCGCCGCCTGGGCGAGGCGGCAGCGGAGCTGGTCCACTGTGTGATCAACGACCCCGATGCGCACCGGTCCCGCGGGGCGGCACCCCAGCGGTGTCACAGTTCGGTGGCGACCCGTAAAAGTGTTGTGAATGCGTTCGAAGAGCGCTCTATATTCATGCGGCCCCGAGGCCGAAGGTGAGCATGACAGCTACAGGTCTTCGCGTGGCACCCGCGCGGGCCGAGGTGACGACAACTCCCGCGCGGAACCGGACAACCGAGTGGGGGGACCCGAACGAATGAACACGAAATCCGGCCGGCGCACGAGAACCGCCGCCGCGGCCACGGGGCTGGCAGCTGTGCTGCTCGCAGCCACCCCGGCCATCGCTACGGCGGCCGGGGAGAACCTTCCCCCGTTTCAACCCCGCACCGAGGACCTCACCGTCGAGTGGTCCGAGGCGTGCTCCGACGAGCCCGTGTACGTCGCTCGCGCGCCTGAACTGCGTGCCCTCGTCGAGGACCCGGCGGAGGACAACGAGGAATGGGAGTCCAACGGGGCCGGTGCCGAATTCGAGGCCTGGTGGACCGACGCCGAGGGAACCGAGCAGCGTCGTACGCACACGTCGCGCGTCGTGAGCTCTCCCATTACCCAGCTGTGGCGAACCCCCGCCGACCTTCCGGCCGACACCGTCGTCTCTTGGCACGTCCGGGCCGTCGACGACGAGGGTGCCACCTCCGCATGGAGCGACCGGGCCCCGGGCATCACCTGCCGATTCGTCATCGACACGGTGGGCCCCGAGCCGGCGACGGTCGTCTCCGAGCAGTATCCGGACGACGACAGCGGCTGGCACGACGGTGTCGGCGTCTACGGGAGTTTCACCTTCGACTCCCCGTCCGAGGACGTCGTCGAGTACGTGTACACCGTCCTCGGCTCCGCACCCACACGGGTCCGGCCCGAGGAGCCGGGTGGTCCGGTCACCGTCCGCTGGATGCCGGAGAGCGAGGGGCCCTACTCCATCCAGGTCCGCGCCGTCGACCGTGCCGGGCGGTCCAGTTCCCAGACGACTCACTTCACGCGGGTCGCCGCCGGCCGCGCCCCCGTCGCACACTGGACACTCGCCGATCCGGCCGGATCCGACGCCGCCGCTGCCGAGACCGGCCCCGTGGCCCGCGCCGGGGGCGGCGTCGTCTTCGGCGCCCCCGCTCCCTCCCGCACCGACCTCACTTCCACGGTCACCCTGAACGGCCGTGGCAACAGCTACCTCTCCCCGGGCGTCCCGGCGACGGACACCACCAAGACCTTCGCCCTCTCCGCCTGGGCCCGCCCTGCCGCGACCGACGCCGCGATGACCCTTGCCGGCCAGGGCACCGCCGGCAAGACCTCAGCCTTCGCGCTGGGGCTGCGCCCGGCCGGCGACGGCCCGGCCACCTGGACGTTCCGTTACGGCGCCACCACCCTCACCGGCGGCAGCGCCACCGCCGGTGGCTGGGCCCACCTGGCGGGCCAGTACGACACCGAGGACAACACCCTGCGCCTTTACGTCAACGGCAAGGAGGTCGCCTCCAAGGCGGATGTAGCCTCTGTGGCGGCCCCCGGCGCCTTCCAGATCGGTCGCGCCCGTGGCGCCGGCGCGCGCTGGAAGGGTGAGATCGGCGAGATCCGGGTCTGGGACCGGGTCGTGCCCCGCAAGGAGATCGAGGAACTCGGCTCCCGCCCCGCCGAACTGGCCGCGGCCTGGGACATCGAGCGGACCGATGACGTTGTCATCCCCGGCCGGGACGACGACGAGCCGCTCAGCCTGCACGGCGGCCCGGGCTTCTATACCCCCGACATAGAGGCGTGTCTCGAAGACCCGGAGTGCGTCGAGTTCCCGGCGAACGCCCTCGACGGCGACGACCACCTCGCTCTGGACGGCGCCGACGACTACGCCAGCAGCAGCGGCCCCGTCGTCGACACCGCCGACAGCTTCAGCGTCGGCCTACGGGTCCGGTTCGCCGACACCACCCCCGACCGTCCGATGACCGTTCTGTCCCAGGGCGATGCGGACAGAGACGTCTTCAAGGTCCGATACGACCCGGCCGCGTCCGAATGGCAGCTGGTCGTCACTCACAGCGGCGAGCCGGGCTCCGCGGAGACCGTCGTCGCCGCTCCTGGCGCGCCCACGTCCCACACCGACGAAGTGGTCGTCGTGTACGACGACTCCGAGGGGCACATCACCCTGTACGTGCACGGTGAGGCGGTGGCGACCGCTGCGTTCAACGCATCCTGGAGCGCCCCCGGTGCGCTCCAGATCGGCCGCGGCCACACTGCCGACGGTGGCTGGGGTGAGTATTTCCACGGAGGGGCGGACACCGTCCGCGTCTTCAGCGGAGCTCTCACCGCGTCCCAGGTGAAATCGTTCGCCTACCTCTACTGACGCGCCGCAGCCCGTGAACCTCGCCCGGACGGGTGGCGCCGCACCTTGGTGTCACCCGTCCGAGCGGGACGTTCGTCTCACAATGTGGCACCGGCGTTTGACATTAGATGTGCTTATGGACAATAAAGGTGATGCTTTGGCCATATATTCACGTCCTGCTACCCAGAGGCTGTGAGGGCTGCTCCACCTAGACGAATGAGTAACGCCGTGTCCCATGCCGCCCCCGACCGCGCACCCATCGACCCGGCGGAGGGATGGGACGCCTGGCGTGCCGAGCGCCACCGCGCGCTCACGTCCCCGACCGGCAATCTCGCCCTGGTCGAAACCCGCTGGGCTCCGACGGGCGAGGTCCCGGACGTCGAAGAGGCGCGCGCGGGCCTGCCGGGCACCGTGACCGTCACCACACTCCAGCGCACCGACCGGGTCACCGGCGAGGACGAGCACGGTCTGCGGTTCTGGGACGCCGACGCGCCCGCCATCCGCCACTTCGACCGGGTCGACACCTTCCCCTACGACCCGGCCTGGGTCCTGGAAGCCTCGTACACACCGGTCGCCGGCGCCCGGCGCATCGCCTTCGAGCACATCCGGGACAACGGCGGCAGCCGCGACCTGGTCGTCCCCGGCGACATCACGCTCACCGTCGACGGCCGTGCGTACACGCTCAGCGCCTTCGACGACGACGGCACGCTGCTGCTCGTCTTCGGCGACCCGACCAACGGTGACATCACCTACGGGGCCGGCCGCTTCCTCTTCGTGCGGCGTACGGACGACGAGAGCCGGGTCGTCCTCGACTTCAACCAGGCCTTCGTGCCGCCCTGCGGATTCTCCGATCAGTACAACTGTCCGATGCCGCCGCGGCAGAACCGCTTCCACCTGCCCGTCGAGGCCGGCGAGAAGCTCCCTGTCTTCCGTGACGGCTTCGACGCCCAGCACTGATCGCCCCGCAGCTTCCCGCACCGAAAGAGCCCTCACTCCATGAGCACCAAGAAGAACGTCCTGTACGGCACCGCCTCCGCCGCCGCCCTCGCCCTGACCCTGACCGCATGCGGCGGCTCCGGCGGTTCCAGCGCCTCGGGCGGCACCTGGGACAAGGACGCGGTCGTCAACATCGGCTCCCTCTACGAGCCGCAGAACCTCGACAACACCGCCGGTGGCGGCCAGGGTGTCACCGAGGCGCTCAACGGCAACGTCTACGAGGGCCTGTTCGGACTCGCCGACGACGGCAAGGTCGACAAGCTCCTCGCCCAGGACTACGAGACCAGCGCCGACGGCCTCACCTACACGTTCACCCTCCGCGACGGTGTGAAGTTCCACAGCGGCAAGGAACTCACCAGCCAGGACGTCAAGTACAGCCTGGAGAAGGTGCTCGCGGACGACTCCCAGTCCGCCCGCAAGAGCAATCTCGAGGTCGTCAAGGACATCGCCACCCCGGACGCGCGGACCGTGAAGATCACGCTGTCCAAGAAGTCGATCTCCTTCGTCTACAACCTCTCCTACGTCTGGATCATCAACTCCCAGGCGAAGGAACTGAAGACGACCGAGGACGGCACCGGCCCGTACACCCTGAACAAGTGGACCCGCGGCTCCGCGCTGAGCCTGAACCGCTTCGCCGGTTACTGGGGCGACGCCGCCGCCAACAAGCAGGTCGTCTTCCACTACTACAAGGACGCCACGGCGCTGAACAACGCGCTGCTGACGAACGCAGTCGACGTGGTCACGAGCGAGCAGTCGCCCGACGCCCTGGAGCAGTTCAAGAGCAACGGCAACTACAAGGTGAACGACGGCGACTCCACCACCAAGCTGCTGCTGGCGTTCAACGACAAGGCCAAGCCCTTCACCGATGTCAAGGTGCGCCAGGCCGTTTCCGCCGCCATCGACGACAAGAAGCTCCTGGAGTCCGTCTGGGGCGGCTACGGCAAGCAGATCGGCTCGATGGTGCCGCCCACCGACCCCTGGTACGAGGACCTCACCGACGTCGACGCCCACGACGTGACGAAGGCCAAGAAGCTGCTCACCGAGGCCGGTTACGCCAAGGGCTTCAGCTTCACCCTCGACACCCCCAACTACGACCCGCACCCGACGGCGGCGACCTTCATCAAGTCCCAGCTCGCCAAGGTCGGCATCACCGTCAAGATCAACACGATCACTCCGGACGAGTGGTACACGAAGGTCTACAAGAACCACGACTTCACGGCCACGCTCCAGGAGCACGTCAACGACCGGGACCTGGTCTGGTACGGCAACCCCGACTTCTACTGGGGCTACGACAACCCGCAGGTCAGCAAGTGGGTGGAGCAGGCCGAGGAGGCTTCCAGCACCGCCGAGCAGACCGAACTGCTCAAGGAGGTCAACCGGAAGACCGCCGAGGACGCCGCCAGCGACTGGCTGTACCTCTACCCCCAGATCGTCGTCGCGAACAACAAGCTCTCCGGCTACCCGCTCAACGGCCTGAACTCCCAGTTCTTCGCCTACGACATCAAGAAGACGGGCTGATGGCGCGCTATCTGCTGCGCCGGCTCGCCTTCCTCGCCGTATCGCTGGCCCTGGCGAGCGTGGTGCTGTTCGTGCTGCTGCGCATGCTGCCCGGCGACCCGGCCAACGCGCTCACCGCGGTGGGCGCCAGCCCCGAGCAGATAGCCGCGGCCCGCCACTCCATCGGTTCCGACCGCCCGCTGCCCGAACAGTTCACCCACTGGATCGGGCAGCTGGCGAGCGGTGACCTCGGCACCTCGTTCGTCAGCTCGCTCCCGGTGGGACCCGAGGTCACCGCCCGGCTGGACGTCACCGTGCCGCTCACCCTGGCCGCGTTCGTCCTCGCCGTCCTGGTCGCCGTACCCGCGGGGTTCGTGGCCGCGTACAAGCGGCACAGCTGGTACGGCGCGCTGCTCAGCGGCGTTTCCCAACTGGGCATCGCGATACCCGTGTTCTGGCTGGGCATGATTCTCATCGCGGTGTTCGCGCTGAACGCGGGCTGGCTGCCCTCCGGCGGGTTCCCGCAGGACGGCTGGGCCGACCCCGCCGAGGCGTTCCGCGCCCTCGTCCTGCCGGTCGTGACCATCGCCCTGGTGATGAGCGCGTCCCTGATCCGCTACGTCCGCTCGGCCACCCTCGACGTCCTCGGCAGCGACTACCTGCGGACAGCGCGTGCCCTCGGCTCGTCCTTCGGCCGGGCCATGTGGCGGCACGGTCTGCGCAACGGCGCCGTGCCGGTGATCTCCGTCCTCGGCATCGAACTCGCCTCGACGCTGCTCGGCGCCGTCGTCGTGGAGTCGGTGTACGCGCTGCCGGGCCTCGGCTCACTGCTCGCCACCGGCATCGCGCAGCACGACTACCCGGTCATCCAGGGCGTGCTGTTCGTATCCACCCTCGCGGTGCTGGTGATCGGCTTCGTGGCCGACCTGGTCCAGCGCATCATCGACCCGCGGCTGCGCGGCCGGCTCTCGGGAGGTGCCCGATGACCGGCACGGACCTGCTCACCCCCACGAAGCCCTCCACGAAGCGGCGCTCACGGCGCTCCGCCACCCTCGCCGTCGGGTGCGTACTGGCCGGTCTGATCGCCCTGCTGGCCTTGGTGTCGTTCTTCTGGCTGCCCTACGACGCCGAGGACACCTCGGGCGGACGGCTCGCCGGGCCCGGCGGCGGTCACCTTCTCGGTACCGACAAGCTCGGGCGCGACCTGTTCACCCAGGTGATGACCGGCTCCCGCATCGCCGTCGAGGCAGGGCTCGGCTCGGTGACCATCGCCGCCGTCATCGGGGTCACCCTGGGCGTGCTCGCGGCGTTCGCACAGGGCTGGATCGACGACACGCTCTCGGCGTTCCTCGACATCCTCATCGCCTTCCCGACGCTGCTGCTGGCAATGCTCATCGTCGCCGCACGATCGGCGACGCTCGGCTCGGCGGTCCTGGCGATCGGCCTGGCGCAGAGCGCGGTCGTGGCGCGGCTGGTGCGCATCCTGGTCAAGCGGGTCCTGGCCCAGGACTACATCACCGCGGCCCGTACCTCCGGCACCTCCTGGCCGCGTACGGTCCGCTCCCACGTCCTGCCCAACATCTGGCCCACCCTCGTGGTCAACCTCGCCCTGCAGTTCGGCCTCGCCGTGCTCGCCGAGGCCGGGCTCTCCTACCTCGGACTCGGAGCGCCGCCGCCCAACGCGTCCTGGGGCCGCATGCTCCAGGAGGCCCAGGCCACCTTCACCACGGCGCCGGCCGGCGCGCTCGCGCCCGGCATCCTGCTCGTACTGCTCGTCATCGGTGTGAACCTCGTCGCCGACGGCCTGCGTGACACCCTCGACCCGGCCACCCGGCGGAGGCGCACGTGACTCTCCTCGACGTACGCGGACTGACCGTCCACGCCCCCGACGGGCGGACCCTGGTCGACGACCTGTCCTTCGCGGTGGCCGGCGGTGAACGGCTCGGCCTCATCGGCGAATCCGGCTCCGGCAAGTCCCTGACCACGCTCGCGGTGCTCGGTCTGCTGCCCGACGGCATGACCTCGGCCGGCAGCGTGGAGCTGGCCGGGACGCAGACCGTGGGCGCCGCCGAGAAGCGGCTCACCGCCGTACGCGGGCGGGACGCGGCCGTGGTCTTCCAGGAGCCGCTGACCGCACTGGACCCGCTGATGCGGCTCGGCCGCCAGATCGCCGAGCCGCTCGCCCGCCGCACAGGCCTCAAGGGCAAGCAGCTTCGCGGGGCCGTGCACGACGCCCTCGAACAGGTACGGCTGCCCGAACCCGACCGCATCGCCCGCGCCTTCGCACACGAGATCTCCGGCGGCCAGCGCCAGCGCGTCGCCCTGGCGATGGCGCTGGTCTGCGAGCCGAAGCTGCTCATCGCCGACGAGCCCACCACCGCTCTGGACGTGTCCGTGCAGGCGGAGATGCTGGAGCTGATCGACGGCCTGGTGCGTGAACGGGAGATGGCCGTGCTGTTCGTCAGCCACGACCTCGCCGTCGTGGCCAGGGTCACCGACCGGGTGCTGGTCATGAAGGACGGCCGGGCCGTCGAGCAGGGAGCGGTCCACGACATCGTGCGCGCGCCACGCGAGGAGTACACCAGGGCTCTGGTCGCCAGTGCCCGCAAGCTGGAGTCCGCCCTGGACCTGAGGAGCCCGCGATGACACCGGTGCTGGAGTTGAAGGACGCCGCGGTGCGCTACCGGGGGGCCTCCGCCGACGTGGTGCGGGACGTGTCCCTCGCCGTCGAGGCGGGCGAGAGCCTCGCGCTGGTCGGCGAGTCCGGCGCGGGCAAGACCACGCTGCTGCGCCTGTTGCTGGGTCTGGCCCGCCCCACGGCCGGCACGGTCCGGTTCGACGGGGCCGGCCTGAACCCGCGCGACCGCGAGCAGGTGCGCCGCTTCCGGCGCAGCGTGCAGTGCGTCTTCCAGGATCCGTACTCCTCCCTCGACCCCAGCCGGAAGGTCGGCGCGATCGTCGCGGAACCGCTGCGCTCCCTCGGGCTCGCCACCCGCGCCGCGGCGGCGCCCCAGGTGGCCGCGGCGCTGGAGCGCGTAGGCCTCCAGGCGGATGCCGTGGACCGCTACCCGCACGAGTTCTCCGGCGGCCAGCGCCAGCGCATCGCCATCGCCCGGGCCACGGTCTGCGACCCACGCGTCCTCCTGGCCGACGAACCGGTCAGCGCGCTGGACGTCACCACCCGCGTGAAGGTCGTCGACCTGCTGGCCGAACTGAAGGAGGAGCGGGGGCTGACGCTGGTGATGGTCTCCCACGACCTGTCGGTCGTGGCCTCCCTGTGCGAGCGCACGGCCGTGCTGGAGCGCGGCCGGGTCGTCGAGCAGGGAGCCACCTCCCAGGTGCTCGGCGAACCCGCGCACTCCTACACCCGCCGGCTGATCGAGAGCGTGCCGCGGCTGCCGACGGGGTGACCGGCGCCTGCGGGCTGCCTACGCCGACTCATCGCATGCTCGGATCGCGGCTTCCGGCTCGGTCCTTCGCGATGTTCCGTATCTTCTTGCTGCCGCCCGATTCGGCGAGCAGGGCGAGTACCTCCGGCGACGTCGACCCCGTGGCGAGGAGGCGCTGCATCCAGTTCGTGACCTGCGCCAACTCGGCCGACGTCGACACGTGACCATCCTGGACGGACAGGTAGAACGTCCAGTCGTCCACGCGGCGGCGGATGAACTCGCGGTACGCGTCCGTCCCGAGCCGGTCGGTTTCCGGCAGTAGTCCGGCCGACCACCGGCGGAACTCCGCAGGGCCGGTCACCTTCATCGCGATCCGGTCCACGAGGTCGACCACCGCGGTCTTCGACGTCATCTCGACGGGATCGCGCAGGATCGTGGCCGCCACCGCGCGGTCCCGGTCGCGGCTCCGCGAGGAAGCGGTCACCGAGACGACGCGTCGGTACGCGGACGACCGGACGTGTTCGTCCGCGACGGCGTCGTCGACGTCCACGTCGACGATGCCTGCCCCCGCCAGCAACTCGGCCACATCGGAGCGCAGTGTCATCGGCTCATCCCTGTCGCCGGGTCGGGTCCGGGCGCTCCGGTGCCGCTCCCGCCGCTTGTGCTCCCGGCAGGCCGAGGAGACCGCGTGCCACGGCCTCCACGGGCTCGTCGCGTTCCCTGGCCAGTGCGATCACGGCTCGGCAGGCGAGCTCGTTGATCCCGAAGGCCAGGGCGTCGGGCGCGACCCAGCCCGCCGCGTCGTCGAGGCGGTCCGTGTCCTCCTCGGCGCTTGCGGTCACGTACGTCGCGGCGGCTTCGAAGACGTTGTGCCGCGGCCGGGTCGGGTCCCGGGGCGGGACGGGGACGGGTGGATGGGCGGTGAAGACTTTACGGAGAGGGGCGAGCGCACGACGAATGGCGATCACGTGGAGCCACCTTCCCTGAGCCGGTGCGGCCGGCGTCGCAATTACCACCCGCACACCAAGTGTGCCACCGGGCAACGGAGTTATAACAGAATCCGTCGGCGCCCGGTCAGGTCGCCGGACCGGGCGGCCCGGGTCCGTCGCATTCACTATTCGTTCGATCGTCGATACTTTGCGTGATGACAGTGAGTCGTTGCAGATGCGGCTCGCGGCATCGGGAGGAGCGACGCGCATGAAGAGACGCATGGCGACAAGCCTGGGGGTGTTCGCGGCAGCCGCGGCGATGGCCCTCACGGCCCCGGGCTCCGCGTACGCGGCCGAGGGCGTGCTGGTCATCAACGGTGGCGAGCACAAGGACCCGTCCGGCTGCTACTCGATCAAGTGGTATCCGTCGTCGGTGACCAACCGCACCGACGCCGTCGCCGAGGTGTACACGGGTCAGGACTGCACGGGACGGGTGGAGGAGCTCGTCCAACCGGGCGAGACCTATCACTCCGAAACCGCGGGGAGCGTCTTCATTCCCTGACGTCCGGACGGCCACCTGTCGGCGTCGTGGTTCCACGGGCCCACGTGGACGGCGGGTGGCCTGAGTGGGGCGAGCGCCCCGCCTTCGGCTGCTCCGCTCCGGGGCGGGCTGCCGCCGTGTGTCATCGGCCCTGACGTGGTGGGCAGGCTCCGCGAAGCCGGACGTCGCGAGGTCCGGGGCGGCGAGCCCGGTCGGGCCGCCGCGTTCCGTACGGAGGCGCGCCGTCGGATTCGGGCGGTGGCCGGGATCGCCCACGGCACGCATCACCCATTCCCGGTGGCCCGGGACACCCTGGGGGCGCCACGCGCAACGTCGGATTGCCGGAGTGGATCTCCAGCAAGTTGGGTCCGATGGGTTGACCTCGGAGACTCGTGGCGGTTACAACGTTGGAGCACGTCGACGACGGCCACGATAGCAAGCGCTTTCTACGGGGTCGGGAACGGCTGCGGCGCGCGGTCGGGGCCGCCCTCCCCGGAGCCGCTGCCCGGCCCGTCGCTACGGCCCGAGGCCCGTAGTGCTCCGCCCACCCGCTTCACGAGAGGTCCGCATGTCTCCGCACCGTCCGGGCGCCCCGCCGCGCACAGCCGTGGTCGGCAGGGGAGGGATCGCGCGCTCCGGTCAGCCGCACGCCCTTCAGGCCCTGGCCGCGGAGGGTGAGGCGGAGGTCGTCGGCGCGGCCGACGTGGACGGGAACGCCGTCCGACCGCGCGCGGACGAGGCCGCGATCCCCTGCGCCGGCACGGACCTCGACGCCGTGCGCCCGGATCTCGTGGTGCTGTGCAAGCCGCCGCCGGTGCACCGGGAGCAGTCCGTCGCGGCGGGGAAGGGCGGTGACGCGGCCATCGTCCTCCAGCACCGTTTCGGTTCGGGCGCGCGTCACGTCCGCCCACCGCCGCGTGGCGGTGCGTCCGGCCGGCCGCTCGTGGCGCACTTCGGACCACCTGGTACCGGGACACGGCGTACTACGCGGTTCCGTGGCGCGGCCGTCGGGCCACCGAGGGCGGCGGCCCCGCGTCACCGCCCTGTACGAGTCCACGCTCACCGACACACCCGTGCGCGCGGGTGACATCGGTCCCGGCGACCCCTACTGCACCGAACCGCACGACCCGTATGGAAGAGGACCACGAATGACGCTCTCGCTGACCCACGCCCACGGTGACCGGATCACTGTCGCCCACGAGGGGACCGGCACGGAGCTGTTCGCCTACGTGTACCGTCCCGAGGCTCCATGGGAGGCGCCCAAGCCCTACCTGCACCCCGTCAGGACCCTCTCCGGCGGGCTCGTCACGGACTACCGGCCCAACGACCACCGCTGGCACAAGGGGCTGCAGCTGACGGCCTCCCACCTGTCGGGCCAGAACCTGTGGGGCGGCAACACCTACGTGCACGGTGAGGGGTACCTCGCACTGCCGGAGAGGGTCGGCTCGATGGCCCACGTGGCCTTCGGCGAGGTCTCCGCGGCCGGTGACCGGGCCGTCATCGCCGAGCGGCTGACCTGGCACCCGCACGGCGGCGAGCTGTGGGCCGAGGAGGAGCGCCGCATCGAGGTGTGCGACGTCGACGCGGAGGCCGGCAGCTGGACGCTCAGCTGGACCTCGTCGGTCACCAACCGGCGTGAGGAGCCGCTGCGTTTCGGCAGCCCCACCACTCACGGCAGGCCCGCCGCCGGATACACCGGACTCTTCTGGCGCGGCCCCCGCGCCTTCCGCGACGGCAAGGTCTTCACCGCCGATTCGGACGGCGAGGACCTGATGGGCAGCCAGGCGCCCTGGCTGGCATACGTCGGCGAGCACGACGGCCGTGACGGCCATGCCACGGTCGTCTTCGAGCACGCCCCCACCAACGACCACGCGGGCGACCAGGGGACCCACCCGGCTCACTGGTTCGTGCGCAGCGCCCCGTTCGCCGCGGTCGCCCCGTCCTGGGCGTTCCACGAGGAGCTTGTCCTCGCCCCCGGCGACACGCTCGACCGGACCTACCGCGTGCTCGTGGCCGACGGCGCCTGGGACCGCGAACAGGTCGCCGCACACCTGAAGGCGCGGACGTGGTGAGCGCGACGTACGACGGGTTCCCGGCCGCGGTCGGGGTCTCGCGACTGAGCGTCTACGACTGGCCCACCGTCGAGGGCCTGCCCGGGGGCGGCACCCCGCATCTGCACCTCACCTGCAGCGAGGGTTACGTGGTCACCGCAGGCCGCGGCTCCGTGCAGACGCTCACCACCTCCGGCTACCAGGAAACGCCCCTGGAGGCGGGCTCCGTGGCCTGGTTCACGCCCGGCACGATTCACCGCCTGGTGAACGAGGGCGGTCTGGAGATCGTCGTGGTGATGCAGAACAGCGGCCTGCCGGAAGCGGGGGACGCGGTCCTCACGCTGCCGCAGGACCGCCTCACCGACCCCGACACCTATGCCGAGGCCGTCCGTATCCCGGCCGACGTCTCCGATGCCGAGCAGGCGGACGCCGCCCGCGCCCGCCGCGATCTGGCGACCCGCCGCTTCCTGGAGCTGCGCGAGGCCACCGAGAACGGCGACCCGGAACCGCTCGCGGCCTTCCAGCGGGCGGCCGCCGAGCTGGTGCGGCCCCGCCTCGACGGCTGGGAACAGCGCTGGCGGGACGGGGCACATGCCGCCTCCTCGGCCACCGAGGCCCAGCTCGGCGCCCTGCGCGACGGGGACGGGCGGCACCTGGCGGATGCCCGGGTCACCTCGACCGGCCCCACCGCACGCGGGCGCTTCGGCATGTGCGGCCGCCTGGACGTCTACCCGGGCATCTGACGGAACTCCGCCGCCCGCGCCGGGGGCCGGCAGCACGCTCGGGCCCCGTCCCCCCCAACGTCCCAATGAAGGCGGCCGACCTGGAGCTCGTCGACGAGAGGCCGCTGATCCACCGTCACCGTGACCGAGGCAAGCACCGTTCCTCCGGCCCCTCAGGCATCCTCCCGCGCTGACGCACGACGGCTCTTCGACCACACCCCGGAGGTGTTTGCCCGATGAAGTAACGCCCCGCTGGGCAGGCAGGCGGGATACCAGGACGGCTTGCACAGGGTCACCGCGGCCGTGGCGGTCGACCAGTGCCTGTGTACCGGACTGCCGGTGCGGACCGGAGCCCTGGGACCGAGCAGGCGCTGACCCGCCACGGCTCCAGCGGGAAGTCGGCCGGGCCGCGACACACGCGCGGCCCCGCCGACTCGAGAAGTACTTCGTCTTCGTGTCGTCTACAACTTGTCGGGTTAGTGGACCGCCGCGTCGGGGGAGTAGCGGATCATGACGAGTACCGATCATGTCGCGAACGGTCACAGCCGGCCCCCAGGGGCGCCACCAGGCTCGTCGGCCCGCCAGCTGGCCGCCGCCTCCGTCGGCAACGCGGCCGAATGGTACGACTGGTACGCCTACTCGTTCCTCGCCGTCTACATCGCTGACCAGGTCTTTCCGAAAAGCGCGAGCAACTCCCTGGTTCCTCTGCTTGCCACCTTCGCCGTCTTCGCCGTCGGCTTCTTCATGCGGCCCGTCGGCGGCCTGCTCATGGGAGCCGTAGCCGACCGCCATGGCCGGCGTGCTGCCCTCACCGCGACCATCCTGCTGATGGGTGCCGGCAGCCTTCTCGTCGCCCTGACCCCCACCTACCACTCCGTCGGCGTCCTCGCTCCCGTCGTTCTCGTCACCGCACGGCTGATCCAGGGGCTGTCGGTGGGCGGCGAGTTCGCCGCCTCGACGACCTTCCTCGTCGAGTCGGCCGGTCCTGGCAGGCGCGGACTCTTCTCCAGCTTCCAGTACATTTCCACCACCGTCGGCCAGCTCATCGCGTCCGGCGTCGCCGCCCTTCTCGTGCTTCTCCTCACCGACGACCGGATGAACGAGTGGGGCTGGCGCGTTCCCTTCCTGCTCGGCGCGCTCTTCAGCCTCGTCGGCCTCTGGATCCGCGGAGGAGCCCACGAGACCCGCCCCGCGGAACAGCGAGCCGGTGCCCGCCCCGGTCTCTTCGAGGCCCTGCGGCGCCACCCCCGCGAGTCCTTCCTGATCTGCGGCATCACTGCGGGCGGCACCATCGCCTACTACACGTGGACGACCTACCTGCCCACCTACGCCCAGGTGAACGCGGACTTCGACAAAGGGGACGCCCTTGTCGTCAGCACCATCTCCCTCGCCTTCTTCGCGCTGCTCCAGCCCCTGGGCGGCACGCTGTCCGACCGGATCGGCCGCAAGCCGCTCCTGCTCTTCTTCGCGATCGGCTTCGCGGCGCTCGTCGTTCCCCTGCTCGACTCGGTCACCGACACCTTCCTCTCCCTGCTTCTGGTGCAGTGCGCGGGCATGGTCCTGCTCACCGGCTACACCTCTGTGGCGGCGGCTGTGAACGCCGAGATCTTTCCCGCACGCGTACGGGCGGCGGGGATCGGCTTCCCCTACTCGCTGACCGTGGCCCTGTTCGGCGGGACGGCTCCCTATGTCGGCACCTGGTTCGAGGACGCCGGTCACGCCGGAGGGTTTCCCTGGTACGTGGCAGGACTGTGCCTCGTATCCGCCTGCTTCTACCTGGTCCTGCCCGAGACCGCGAAGGAACCGCTGAAGGGCTGACAGGCACGATCCGAGGGACCTCCCCGACACGGCGGCGGCTCGGTTCTGCCCGCCGAGCCTGCTCCATGTCACCCGGCGGCCCTCCTCCGTCGAAGCGGAGGAGGGCCGCCGGACGCCGCGCGTACCGCCGCGGTCGGAACGCGCTGTCGAGATCGCGGAAGCCCTAGCGTGCGCCGGGCTGCGACGTCACGGACCCGGCCGCGGCGGAGCTCCCCGCCCTCTTCCAGTAGACGGTGTAGTTGTGGCCGTGCGCATCGTGGAAGGGTCCCAGCCCGACCGTGGAGCCGTCGGCGACGGCGGTGAACGCGAGCGAACCGCTGCCGGTCCGTGCGACCGAGGAGGCGTCGAGCACCGGGAGGGAACCGAGTGAGCGGTCGCCGTAGTCACCGGAGAGCACGGTCGGGCCGTACGTGACCGCCACCACGCTCGGGTCGTCGGCGGCCGCTCTCAGGACGACCCGCATGGGCAGGCGGACGGTGACCGTGTCGCCGGCTGCCCATGAACGGGTCACGGTCGCATAGCTTCCGGGCGTGGTGGCGATCTCCTGTGTCTCGCCGTTGACGGCGACCGTAGCCCCGGACGTCCAGCCCGGGATGCGGATGCGCATCGCCCAGGTGCCGGTGGCGTCGCCGGATATCCGCAGGGTGGTGGTGTCGCCGACCGGGAACGACGTGGTCTGGGTGACGGTGATCCCACGCTGCGGCCAGCTGAGCACCGAGGGCACGAACAGGTTCACGACCAGTGTGGTGTCACTGTGGAAGTAGACGGAGTCCATGAGCCTGGTGTGCATCTCCAGGCCCGTGCCCTGGCAGCACCAGAAGGAGTCGTAGTCGGTGCTCCAGGTGCCACCGCCCCAGGCCGGTCCCACACCACGCCGGGCTCCCGGTTCGAGCGGGGTGAAGTAGGTGACGTGGCCGTGGCTGTCGGCCGGGTCCTGCTGGCCGATCATCTGGTTGAGCCACGCCTGCTCGTAGAAGTCGAACAGCGCCGCCCTGTCCGGGTCGAGAGTGAACAGTTCACGGGTGAGGGCGAGCATGTTGAACGTGTTGCAGCTTTCGCACGTGTCCTGCTTCAGGTACGCGGCGATGGCGTTCGGGGCGCGGAAGTGCTCCGCCTGGCTGTTGCCGCCGATCGCGTACGTGTGAGTGCCCACGCAGGCGTTCCAGGCGTTGGTGGCGATGTCCCGGTAGCGCGTGGTCCCCGTGGCCTCGTACTCGCGGGCGGCCCCGATCCACTTCGGTACCTGGGTGTTGGCGTGCAGACCGTCGAGCCGGTCCTGGCCGGCGGCCAGCGGGTCGAACACCGCGGCGTGGTCGAAGCGACGGGCGACGGTGAGCCATCGCGCGTCGCCGGACTGGAGATAGAGGTCGGTGAGCACGGTGTTCATGCCGCCGAACTCGGTCTGCAGCATGGTCTGCATCTGCCCGCGGCTGAGCCGGCCCGTACGTCGGTCGACCCAGCCGGCCAGGGCCAGCAGCACGTCCCGGGCCTGGACGCTGCCGATGAGCCGCCACACGTCCAGCAGGCCGGTCAGCGTCTTGTGGATCGTGTAGTAGGGCACGTTGCCGTTGTCCAGCGTCCGCTCCTCGAGGGCGGTGAACTCGGACTCCGGGTAGCCCGAGAGATATCCGGCGCTGAACCCGGCCGCATCGTTGTTGGCCTGGCACCTGGCCAGCTCCGCGACCATGTGGAGCGCCTTGTCCCGGCACGTGGTGTCCCCGGTGACGGCGTACAACTGCGCCCAGGCCGTCAGGAAATGGCCCTGGACGTGGGTGCGGAAGGGGAAGGCGGGCGCGTCCCAGCCGCCGTTGGCAGCCGCTCCTCCCGTGGACAGCCCGTGATTGGCGCGGAAGTTGTACAGCAGCCGGTCGGTGTCCACGAAGTGGAGGTAGGCGCGGGTGCGGTTCTGGTTGTCCAGCCACCGGCTCTCGGTCAGACGGACCTGACCGAGGGCGAAGGGGGAGGCGGACACCCCGATGCCGGCCACGCGCGGGGGCACGGCCGCTCCGGCGGGGGAGCTGTCGGCCAGGGCTCCGGCGGCGGAGGCGACGGCTGTGGCCCCGGCCGTCCGAAGGAGGTGCCGTCTGCTGATGGAGGGGGACATCGTGCGGCCCTTTCTGCGCTCGGGGGAGTGCCTGTCGTGTTCGTGATTTCGAACATCGTTCGTCATGCCGCCGGAACCCTAGGGGCGACGTCGGGGAGCGTCAATGCCGCCGACGACCTGACCGGGCATCGGGAAGCGGCGCGACGGCGACACCGGACAGGGCGTGGACGAGGGCACCGGCAGATCGAGCCGGCGGGTCATCGCGTCGACCTGCGCCGGTCCGGATGCGGGCGCCGTCGGGGGTCGCTCTGTGAGTCGGCCCATAGGTCCCAGGTCACATACGAGACGCGGTAGTAGGAGTCGGTCCCCGGGTCGCGGTGTTCGAGCGCACCCGCCGCACCCCCGCCCGCGGTCTACGTAAGGGCCTAGTAGAGCGGGTCGTTGCCTCCGTCCCGGCGTGCCGCTAACCATGGTTCGAGCCCCGGGGAGCCGACGCTCCGGACCGGCCGGGCACGGCACGTTCCGTACGGACCGCGCCACGCCCTTCCGCTCCAGTCCCCACCCCGGGACGTTCCTGACATCAGCGCAAGGAGAGTGTTTTATCCGTACGTCCGCCCAGTCCCTGGCCCCCACCGCCCGTACCGCCCGGACCCGCAGGTTCGCGGTCTCCGGACTGTGCGCGGCAGGAGCCGCAGCAGCCGCTCTGACCCTCGCCCCGTCCCCCGCGCACGCCGCCGAGCCGGCCTCGCACAGTGCGGCCGCCCCGGCCGCCGCAGTCGCCGCGCAGGCGGACGCCATCGGCGAGAAGGCCGGCAAGGCCGCCGACACGGACAATCTGGACGACTGGATCCGGGAGTCCCTCAAGATCATGGACGCCAAGGGGATCCCGGGCAGCTACGAGGGTCTGCACAGCAACATCATGCGTGAGTCCGGCGGTGACCCCGAAGCGTCCAACGACTGGGACGTCAACGCGCAGAACGGCACGCCCTCCAAGGGCCTGCTGCAGGTCATCCAGCCGACCTTCGACGCCTATCACGTCTCGGGCACCCCGAAGGACCTGACCGACCCGGTCGCCAACATCACCGCGGCCGCCAACTACGCGGCCGACAAGTACGGCTCGATCGACAACGTCGACTCCGCCTACTGAGCGCGAGACACACACGGCGCGGCCACGCCCCTCCCGGGGGCGTGGCCGCGCCGCTTGTCATACACCGGCCTCACCAGGGTGACTGGCCCGCAGGGTCGCCGTCCGGGCCGTCGAGCAGCGAGATCTGTACGCGCACCCGCTTGCCCACGGGCTCGCGGCGCACCTCGAAGCTCTGGCAGACGGCGAGAACGATCTCCAGGCCGTGCTGCCCCGCGCGCGAGGGGTCGCCCTGCAGAGGGCTGGGGAGCACGGAGCCCGAGTCCCACATCGTGATGGTCAGCATGCTGCCGTCCACCTCGAGATCCAGCAGGCACGGGCCCGGCGCGTACTTGCAGACGTTCGTGGCCAGCTCACTCACGACCAGCTGCGCGACCTCCAAGGCGCGCGCTGGAACGGCCACACCTCGCAGGGACCGTGCATCGGAAAGGAAATCCCGGACAAAACCACGGGCACGGGAAATCTCCCCGGACTCCATGTCGTAGGCGGCGCTACCTGCCACGACGCCCGCGTCGGCCTGCGGCCTGTCCTGTTCGGTCCCGCACCTCTTCGCCAGCCGTTCCATGCCACTTCCCCCGTTCGTCAGCCGCACCACGCAGCTCAGTACACCGTCCGCCTACCCCCCGTCACGGATTTCAGGCCAGGAGAAATCACGGGAAACAGAGCCGGTGCCGCCGTTCCCGCCGGGGGCTGTCCGGGCCCGGCCGATGGGGGCGACGTCAGTCGGTGAGGCCCAGCGCACCCGCCGCCTGGATCGCGAGCCAGACCTCGGCCAGGGCGCCCGTCGACGTCAGATCGCGGTGCGAGAGAGCGCCGAAGCGGCGCAGCCGGTAGGCGAGGGTGTTCGGGTGGATGTGGAGCGCCGCCGCGGCTGTCTCCGTGCGGCGGTCGCGCTCCATCCAGGTGCGGGCGGAGACCAGCAGATGCGAGTCGTGCGCCTCGTCGTACCGCAGGACCTCGCCGAGCACATGCTCGACCAGGGCGGTCAGGACCGCGGGGTCGTCGGGCAGCCACCGGCCCGTCGCGTCGTCGCCGTACCGGACGACCGGGCGGCCCGACTCCACCGCCTTCGAGACCGCCCAGAGCGCCTCGCGTTCGGCGACCTTCAGCGCGACACCCGGCGCGAAGGGACGGCTCATCCCGGCCGCCACGGCCGGCAGCTCACCGATGCTCTCCGCCAGGTCCGGCGCTCCCAGGAGGTAGCGGTCCTCGCCCCAGGTGAGCAACAGATGGGGGTGGCCCTCCAGACAGTTCAGCAGCGCCTCGTCCGTGGTGCGGCGGACCACGAGCAGCACGGCGTCACCCTCGATCGAATGCCGGGCGAGCCGACGGCGGGCCGCCTCCGGATCGAGAACCTCCTGCAACAGCTCGGCCAGGGTCTCCGCGCCCTCGCGGCGCAGCACCTCGCGCTCGTTGCGCACCATGGCCAGCCGCAGCGCCGCCACCGTGGCGATGTGCTGGACCACCGCGAGGCCCGCCGGCTGTGCGCCCTGGCGCTCGTAAGCGACGAGGAAGCCCGCCGGCCCGCCGGGCGCGGGCACCGGGATGACGAAGCCGCCGGGCATCGTGGGCGGGGCGTCGACGGACGCGGGCAGGACACCGGGGTCCGGGGTGGGAACGCCCGGCAGGAGCGGGCGGCCCTGCGGCGTGCAGAGGTAGATGTCGTAGCCCGACAGTCCTTCGAGACGGCGCAGGAGCGCCGGGGTGTCGAGATCCTCGGCGACCAGCCAGCGCAGCGAGCCGAAGACCTGGAGCTGCGCGCCCAGCCGGTGCCGGGCATCCTCCTGGACCGAGGCGGCGATCTCCTGGGCGACGGCGATGAAGGGGACGGCGAGCGGGACTTCGAGGACCGGGAAGCCGCGCTCCTCGGCCGCCTCGAAGAGCGCGTCGTGAAGGGGTGGCATGTGCAGCTGGGCCGAGAGCGCCAGAGCCGATACGCCCGCGTCGTCCAGCCGCTCCAGATAGGCGCGCTGCCCGGCCGCGCTGCGGGGGACCGCCAGACCGGCCGTCATGATCAGCTCGGCGCCCAGCAGCCAGGGCGTCGGGTCGGTGAGCTCGCTGGCGTGCGCCCATGACACGGACCGGCCCAGGCCGCCGCTGCCGGCCTTCACCGAGAGCTGGAGCGCCGGGAAGGAGAGCAGATCCTCGACGGTGAGTTTGTTGCCGGCCACAGTCGGGAGCCTACAGCTTTGTGGCGAACACAGTTGTCGCTGATCATCTGCGGGCCACAGACTGCTGGGACGCCCCGACGCATGAACGGAAGGTGGAGCGTCCGTGACGACCTCGATCACCGAAATCGAGACCTATGGTGTCGAGCGGATCCCGGACGAGGACCGCACGGCCCGCCCGGTCGATCTGTTCCGGCTCGCCTTCGGCGGCGCCAACACCTTCGCGACCTGTGTGCTGGGCGCCTTCCCGGTCCTCTTCGGCCTCTCCTTCTGGCAGGGGCTCGCCGCGACCGTCCTCGGCCTCGTCGCGGGCGCGCTGCTGCTCGCCCCGATGGCGCTGTTCGGACCGGCCAACGGCACCAACAACGCCGTCTCCTCCTCCGCGCACCTGGGCGTGCACGGGCGGGTCGTCGGCTCGTTCCTCTCCCTGCTCACCGCCATCGCCTTCTTCTCGATCTCGGTGTGGTCCTCGGGGGACGCACTCGTCGGCGGCGCGCACCGTCTCGTCGGCCTCCCCGAATCGGATCTCACGTACGGCGTCGCGTACGCGGTCTTCGCCGGACTCGTGCTGGTCGTCTGCGTCTACGGCTTCCGTTTCATGCTGCTGGTGAACAAGATCGCGGTGCTGGCCGCGTCGTCCCTCTTCGTCCTAGGCGCGTTCGCCTTCGCGGGCGACTTCGACCCCGGTTACGCGGGAGCCTTCACCTCGACCGCCGACCCGCTGTTCTGGCCGTCGTTCATCGGCGCCGCGCTGATCGTGCTCTCCAACCCGGTCTCCTTCGGCGCGTTCCTCGGCGACTGGTCCCGCTACATCCCGGCCGGGGCCCCGCGCCGCCGGGTGATGGGGGCCGCCTTCCTCGCCCAGATCGCCACCCTGCTGCCGTTCCTCTTCGGCCTGGCCACGGCGTCGATCATCGCGTCGAAGGCCGCGAAGTACGTCGACCCGGCGGCCCCCAACTACGTGGGCGGACTGCTCGCGATCTCGCCCGGCTGGTACTTCCTGCCGCTCTGCCTCATCGCCCTGATCGGCGGTCTCTCCACCGGTACCACCGCCCTGTACGGCACGGGCCTCGACTTCTCCAGCGTCTTCACGCGCTTCAGCCGCGTCCAGGCCACCTTCTTCATCGGCGTCCTGTCGATCGCGTTCATCTTCGCCGGCCGCTTCGCGCTCAACCTCACGCAGTCCATCTCCACCTTCGCGACGCTGATCATCACCTGCACCGCACCGTGGATGATCGTGATGGCACTGGGCTACGTCACCCGCCGTGGCTGGTACGACGCCGAGGCGCTCCAGGTCTTCAACCGCCGCCAGCGCGGCGGCCGTTACTGGTTCACGCACGGCTGGAACTGGCGTGGCCTGTCCACCTGGCTCGTGTCGGCCGTCGTGGCGCTCCTCTTCACCAACCTGCCCGGCCAGTTCGTCGGCCCGCTCGGTGACCTCGCCAACGGCACGGACATCTCCCTGCCGGTGGGCCTCGTCCTCGCCACCGTCCTCCACCTCGCGCTGCTCGTCCTGTTCCCCGAACCGCGCGCCGTGTACGGACCGGACGGACCCCGCTTCGTCCGGGCCTCGGACTCCCCGGTGCCTCCGATCACCGGCGGCGCGGACGGCTCCGTCACCGAACCCGCGACGGCCCACTGATTCCCTCGCTCCGGACGATCCCTCGGCCTCGCCCCGCCGAGGGCGGCCGCCGGACCCACGTCCACGCCCCCCTTTCCGCCCGCACCACCGCCTGACCGGGAGAGACCCCCATGAGCACCACGTTCCGCAACTACATCGACGGTGCGTTCGCCGACGCCTCGGACGGCCGTACGCTCGATGTGGTGGACCCCACCACGGGTGACGTCTACGCGACCTCCCCGCTTTCGGGGGCGGCCGACGTCGACGCGGCGATGGCGGCCGCGGCCGCCGCGTTCCCCGTCTGGCGCGACACCACACCGTCCGTGCGCCAGCGCGCGATGCTGAAGATCGCCGACGCGATGGAGGCACGGGCGGACGACCTGGTCGCCGCGGAGAGCCGGGACACCGGCAAGCCGCTCCACCTCACCGGCAGCGAGGAGGTCGCTCCCGCCATCGACCAGGTGCGTTTCTTCGCCGGCGCGGCGCGGATGCTCGAAGGCCGCTCGGCCGGCGAGTACATGGAGGGCCTCACCTCCATCATCCGCCGCGAGCCGGTGGGCGTCTGCGCCCAGGTCGCGCCCTGGAACTACCCCCTGCTGATGGCGGTGTGGAAGTTCGCGCCCGCGCTCGCCGCGGGCAACGCGGTGGTCCTCAAGCCCTCGGACACCACCCCGGCGTCCACGGTGCTGCTGGCCGAGATCATCGGCGGTGTCCTGACGGAGCTGGAACTGCCCACCGGAATCTTCAACGTGGTCTGCGGCGACCGTGAGACCGGCCGGCTGATGGTGGAGCACCCGACCCCGGCGATGGCCTCCATCACCGGCTCGGTGCGGGCCGGGATGCAGGTCGCCGAGTCCGCGGCCAAGGACGTCAAGCGCGTCCACCTGGAGCTCGGCGGCAAGGCTCCCGCCGTGATCTTCGACGACGCCGACCTGGCGAAGGCGGTCGAGGACCTGGTGGTCGGCGGCTTCTTCAACGCCGGTCAGGACTGTACGGCCGCGACCCGCGTCATGGTCCACGAGTCCGTCCACGACGAGTTCGTCACCGCGCTCGCCAAGGCGGCGGCCGACACGAAGACCGGCCTCCCGGACGACGAGGACGTGCTGTACGGGCCCCTCAACAACGCGGGCCAGCTCGCCCAGGTCAGCGGGTTCATCGAGCGCCTGCCGGAGCACGCCAGGGTCGAGGCGGGCGGCCACCGGGTCGGCGACAAGGGCTACTTCTACGCCCCGACCGTCGTCTCGGGCCTCCGGCAGGACGACGAGATCATCCAGCACGAGGTCTTCGGGCCCGTCATCACCGTCCAGTCCTTCACGGACGAGGCCCAGGCCGTCGAGTACGCCAACGGCGTGGAATACGCCCTGGCCTCCTCGGTGTGGACCAAGGACCACGCGCGGGCGATGCGGATGTCCAAGAAGCTCGACTTCGGCTGCGTGTGGATCAACACCCACATCCCGCTCGTCGCCGAGATGCCGCACGGCGGGTTCAAGAAGTCCGGCTACGGCAAGGACCTCTCGGCGTACGGCTTCGAGGACTACACGCGGATCAAGCACGTCATGACGTCGCTCTGACACCCGGGAGCCTGCCGCCCGGAACGGTACGACCGAGCCGGGCGGCAGGACGGGGGCCGGACCGCAGGCTCTTCCCTCTCACTCCCCGATCCACCGCCTCAGCGCATCGACCGTGGTCTCCGGCGAGGTGTTGAAGCAGAGCCGGATCCCGGGCGCCGCCTCGGTGAGCACGTTGACCAGCCGCTCGAACAGCAGGGTGTTCTCCGGCGCCATGCGTACGCCACCGCCGATCATCGCCAAGCCGAACGCACCCTCCTGGAGACGCTCCCGGACCGTCGCCTCGGCGCTGTCCGGAGAGGCGTCGATCAGGCACGGCACGGCATCGAACCCCGCCTCACGCAGCGCCGCGTTCCCGGCCTCGACCCGGGCGGTGAGCGCCGCCTCGTCGAGACCTCCGGGCATCCGGCTGTAGTCGAGCGCACCCGGATCCAGGCCGATGGACAGCACCTTCGTGTTCCTCGGCAGGGGTGTTGACGTCGTCGGCCGTCCCATGGGCGATGCCTCTCTGCTCGCGTCGCGGTGAACCCGCCCTTGTATCAGGTAAGTACACACGGACCTCCTCCCCCATGTGACCGAACCCCCGACCGGCGGCGGCAGATGGTTCTACGATCTGGGTCCATGACGGCTCCCGACTGCTACGCGTGCGGCAGAGAAGCACAGTTCGGCGAACTCCCGCCACGCGAGCGCGTCGCGTCCGACGAGCACTGGCGGGTGGCCCACGCCTTCGACACGGCGCTGCCCGGCTGGCTCGTGCTCCTGCCCCGCCGCCATGTCACCGCCGTCCACGACCTCACCGACGCCGAGGCGGCCGCCCTGGGGACATGGCAGGTCAGGCTCTCCCGGGCGCTCCGGAGCGTGACCGGCTGCGCCAAGACCTACGTCATCCAGTTCGCCGAAGCCGAAGGCTTCGCCCACGCGCACTTCCACATCGTGCCGCGCACGGCGGATCTGCCTTCCGAGCAACGAGGGGCAGGCATCTTCGGGCTGCTCGGCCGGCCGGAGCCCGAGCGGGTAACGGCTGACCGTGCTGACGACTTGGCCCTGTCCCTCCGGGCCCGGCTCGAGGAGGGGTCGCGAGAGTCACAGTGAGGTCGGGGGGACCCGCGCCCTGGCGGGAACGTCCTTGTAGCCCCTGCGGCGCTGCACTAGCGTTGCCGGAGTGGATCTCTTCTCACGCTCGTGGACGGCATTGCGCACGGCGGTCGCCGAATTCCCGGACGAGGACTTCTCACAGCCGTCGGGCTGCGCCGGGTGGCTCGTGCGGGACCTGGTGTGCCATCTGGTCATCGACGCCCAGGACGTCCTGATCACCCTCGCGACTCCCGCCGCGACGGAGCCGACCCGGGACGCGGTCACCTACTGGGAGGTCACCGGGACTCCGCCGAGCGGCGACGACCCGCTCGACGCGCTGACCGTACGGCTGGCCGCCGCGTACGAACAGCCCTCGCTGCTCAAGTTCCACCTCGACGACGTGGGATCCGCAGCCGGCCGTGCCGCCGGACTCGCCGCCCCCGGCCTCCGGGTCGGCACCCGCGGGGAGGTCATGAGCGTGAGCGACTACCTCACCACGTACGTCCTGGAGTGGACGCTGCACCACCTCGATCTCGCCGCGCACCTCCCCGATGTCCCGGAAGCACCCGAGGAAGGGCTCGCCCGCTCCCGCCAGTTGCTGGAGGAGATCGCCGGGAGTGCCTTCCCCGCCTCCCTCCCCGACAAGGACGCGCTGCTGGTCGGCACGGGGCGGCGTAACCCGACCGACGCGGAGGAGGCCGGTCTGGGCGAACTCGCCGCGAGACTCCCGCTCGTCCTCGGCTGACCGTCCGGCAGCCCGGATCGGACAGCACCCGGTGACAGCGTGGGAGCGCATGCTCATCGTCATCGTTCCGGTCAGGTACGCCGTGGGAGACGCCCTGGCAGACGACCGTCTGCGGCAAGAGCTCACCGTGACCGCGGAATCCGTGAATCCGCTCGCAGTCACCAAGGAACAGCCGGCGGAACGTGGCCACCGGAGCGTCCCCCCCGTCGAGGCGGAGGTCATCTGCTCGGACCGGGACGAGCACCGGCACCGGGTGACCTCGCGGTCCGTCGACATCCCCTGCCCGACACCGCCCGACCGGCAGCAGGTGCGGGGGAGCGGCCACAGGAGTCGCCGGCCTCACTCCTCCGCGACCTCGCCGCCGACGGGCAGCGGGCGGCCCGAGGCGTGACACCCGCCGCCAAGGCCCCGTGGTTCCGGGTTTCGGACCGCTGACAGGGCATGCTGGTGGCCGTGGCCACGGCGCTTCCCGTGGGCCTGCCGCGGTGCCGGAGCAGGGACGCGCGACGTCCGCCGTCCCGTGACGTACGAGGGAAACCACATGGCGGACGACCGGCTGTCAGGACTGCCGCCCGAGCAGGCCGCGGGCGTGGCGGCGGACCGGCTCAAGGAGCGCATCTACGCGACGATCACGATGATCGCCGTGGTGATCGGCCTGTCCCTGGGCGAAGTCGGCACCACAGGCGCCCTGGCCACGGTGCTGACGACCGCTCTGGGGCTGTGGCTCGCGGCGTTCGTCGCCGACCAGCAGGCGCACCGCACGGTCCACCGCCATCTCGCGACCGGCCACGACCTGCGGCGCATGCTGTACGTCAGCAGCCCGCTGCTGTCCTGCGCGGTGGGCCCGGCTGTGATGATCACCCTCGCCGCGCTGGACGTCCTGTCCCTGTCCGCCGCCCTGATGACGGCCGCCGGGGTGGGCATCGCCTCGCTCTTCGCCTGGGGCTGCGCGGGAGGGCTGCGCATGGGAGGCGGCGTTCTCCCGGCGGTGCTGGCGGGCCTGGCCGACGCGGTGATCGGTGTCGCGGTCGCGCTGGTGAAGACGGCCGCCGGCCACTGACAGGGCCGGTGACGGCACGGGCGCTCCGTCGTGCTCGCCAGGGCCTTCCGTTCGGATCAGGCCGGACCCCGCGAGCCCGGGATGATCCGAACAAGAGGTCCTAGAGCCGCATGTCGTGGCCGATACGGCCCGCCTCCCGCCACTCCGGCACGTACAGGAACTCCGCGTGCGGGGCGTGGGACGTCGCCGACACGATGAGCGTGTGGCTCCCCGGCCGGAGCCCGTCGACCCGGTAGCGGCCCGATCGCACCGGCCCTGCCGCGACCCGCTTCCCCCGCGCGTCGATCACCGTGATCCATCCCGCGCACCCCGCGGGATGCGCCGCGCACCGGACGGTGCCCGCGACGCTCACTCCGGCCGTCTCCGTGCCGGTCACCGGACCCGTGGCCGTCCGTGGTGCGGCAGTGGCCGTGGCGGTGCGAACGGCGGTCGCCGGAGTGCCCGCCGTCCGTGTCGCCGGCCGCAGGGACCACTCCGCGACGAGCGCCCGGGTGCGGCGTTCCATCGGTGAACCCCCCGTGACCTCGGGAGCGTTGTCGTGCACGTCGAGCCCGCACCGCTCCGCGTAGCCGGCGAGCGTCTCGTCGAGCGCGGAGAGCTCCCGCAGTGTCGTGCGGATGCGCGAGGCCCGTGGCCCCGGTGGGGCCTTGTCCAGGTCCGCGCTCAATTCCCGTACCAGCGGCCCCACCCGCTGCCAGCCCCCCTCGGGCTCACCGGTCGTCAGTGAGCGGTCGAGGGCACGCAGCGAACGGCTCAGCGTCGCGGTGATGCCGGCGAAGAGTTCGGCCGGCCCGGGGGCCAGGTCGATGTCGATGTCCGCCGCAGCCGCGAGGGCGCGGGCATGGCCCGTCGCCGTGGTGAGGAGCGCGGTGCGGTTGTCCGCGTCACGCCCCCGCAGACCGCGCGGCATCCGGACCAGCGGACGGGCCAGGCTCAGGACCTCGAACAGGGCGGAGTCCACCCCACGGGCGGCACCACGGAGCCGTACGGGGGCGTCGGGGTCCTCCCAGCGCAGGGCGAGCTGGGAGACGAGCGTGTCGACGGCGGACACGTAGCCGCGCTCCGCCTCACGTGTGATCCTGCGGCTCGACAGCGGGAAGATCAGTGCGGCACACGCCGTCGCGACGAGTATCCCGAGACCGTTGTCCAGGAGTCGCTCGCCGAGCAGGTGGTCCATGCCGCCGTAGGGCGTCGTCAGTCCGTACAACTGCACCAGCGCGACGACGAGGCCGACGACCCAGAGGGCGTACGCACGCTGCATCCCCCAGGCTCCGAGGGTGAGACCCGCGACGATGACCGTCAGCGTCCCGTAGACGTGGCCGTGGCCCAGGAGATGGAGCAGGGCGATGCCGAGCACGGCGCCGATCACCGTGCCCGCCATGCGGTGGCCGAACTTGCGCAGCCGCTCGTGCGTCGTGTTCGTGCCGAAGAGAGTGATCATCACGCCGACGAGACCCCAGTAGAAGCGCTGAGGGTCGATCGCGTCGGTGATCGGGCAGACGATGGCGGCGGCGACCCCCGCGTGCAGTGGCGCGCGTACGAAGGGGACGGCGCGCCGCCAGCTCTTCTCCGTGTGAGCGGCGAGCACGCGCTGTGTCGCGCCCGCCGACCCGGCGGGACGGTTGCGCTCCAGGGCCACGGTCGGCTGGAAGGGGACCTGTGCGGGGGACTCCGGGGAGCTCCAGCCCAGCGAGAGCCACTGGGAGAGCGAACCGGCCAGGGAGTCGAGGAGATGGGCCACGCGACGGGCGAGCTCGGCGGTCTCCGCCCGGCTGTCGCCCGTGTCGGCTTGCTCGCGCACCAGGTCCGCCTGGCGGCGGATGCGTTCGGCGGCCGGACGCAGGCCCTGCGCGCAGCCGAGCGGGGTGTCCCGCGCGATGACGAGGCCGACGGCCATCGCCTCGCGCAGGTGCGACGGTACGTCGAGGCGGGCCAGGTCCTGCACGGCCCGGCCGATACCGCGCATGGCCAGCTCCGCGTCGAAGAGGTGGCGGTGCAGAAGCTCGGCCATGCCGGGGTCCGCGGCGACCTCCGGCTGGGCGAGGCGGCCGTCGATGGTGACGGTGGTGACGTTGAGGTGGTGCAGGGCACGTGCCATCCGGCGCACGGCCCGCTCCTGATCGGCGTCGGGGTCCAGCGTCTCGACGGCCGCGTCGGCCACCCGGCGGGCTTCCACGACGAAGGCGCGCTGGGTACGCAGCAGGTCCTCGCGCGGCATCGGGTAGCAGAACAGCAGCCGTGTCAGGAGCACCGCGGCGGCGGAGACCAGGGCGACGGCGAACGCCTTGCCCCACATGGCGGAAGGGATGTCCGCCATCATGCCGACCATCAGGCCGTTGAACAGCATCATGCCCGTGAGCAGCGACAGTTGTCCGAACCGGGCGAGGAAGAAGGTCAGGGCCAGCGCCGTGACCATCAGGCTGATCTCAAGGGCGCGGTCGCCGTGCAGCTCGGCGGCCGCCCACAGGACGGCGGCGTACGGGAACGGCATCCACAGGATGGCGCGGGCGAGCCGCTGCCAGGTGTTCTCGGCGACGGCGAAGGCGCTCATCAGGCCCATCATCCCGCCGACGATCATGCCGATCATGGCCGGAACGTCCAGAGCCCGCGCCATCCCGTAGCCGACCACGAGCGAGGTCACCATCGCGACGAGGGTGCGCCAGCCCGCCTGGAGCTGCCCGAGGCCGGGGTCCGCGGCGAGTATCCAGTCCCAGCGCCGCCGTGGCCCGCCCACCCGGTGAGGTGCGACGGCGCGCGCGGCACCTTCTGGGCGGGCGCGGGGTGCGAGTTCCGAAGCCGTGTCCGACGGCGCGGTACCTGGGCTGATCAACTGGGCTCCGAATCCATCGCGTCGAGCAGGGTGGTGAGTGCGTTCCGGGCGGCGCCCACGGCACGCTCGGAGTCGTCCACGCCGGCGTCGAGGCCCCGCAGGAGCGCCGCGGCCATCCGCCGGCGCCCCCGGTCGAGCAGCTCCCGGCCGGCCGGGGTGAGGGAGGCCTCGACGACACGTCGGTCGGCGGCGCGGCGTTCGCGCGTGGCCAGACCGCGCTCCTCGACGCTCTGCAGGACCACGGTCACGCGGGGCTGGGACATACCCGTGTACGCGGCAAGAGCGGTCACCCGCCTTGGTCCGTCCTCCAGGGCGTCGAGTACGGCCACCTGACTGCGGCTGAGCCCGAAGTCCCCGGTGCGGAACAGCGTCTGCGAGAGCCGTCCGATGCCTCTGAGGAGGCCCCGGGCAGCGCTTTCGATGCGCTGCTCGTCGGTGGGTCCTGCCAGGGACGACGATTGATGCATATAGCAATTATATAGATGTCAAGAGTTGGCCCGGAACCATGTGCGGGCAAAATGCCCCGCCGCCCCCGAGAGGCCGCCGCCCCGCCCCGGTGGGTCGGACCCCACCGGGGCGGGGCCCGGTCACCCGCCCGGCCGCGTGAGTCGGCGCAGCGCGCGCACCAGTGCCTCGACGCCCGTGACCGCCTTGGACCGGGGGCATCCGACGTTGAGCCGGACCCGCCCCGGGGAGCCGTACGCCGCTCCGGGCATGATGGCCACCTTCTCCACCTCGACGAGCTCGCGCTGCAGCGCGTCGTCGTCGACACCGAGCGGCCGCAGGTCGATCCAGGCGAGGTACCCCGCCTGCGGGAGCTCCCAGCCAAGCTGCGGGAATTCCCGGCGGAGGCGCTCGGCGACCATCGCGAGGTTGCCCGCGAGGTATGTACGCAGGGCGTCCAGCCAGGGCGCCCCCTCCCTGTACGCGGCGATGTGCCCGACCAGTGACAGGACGGCGGGGGAGGAGAGGCCGTCGGCCTCCTTGAGCTGCCGCAGATAGGCGTCGCGCGACGCGGGGTCGCCGATGATCCCGTAACTCCCCGTCAAGGCAGGGATGTTGAACGATTTCGACGCCGAGGTGATCACAGCCCACCGGCCCGCGCCGCCGAGACCGGACCAGGGGCGGTGGACGTGCGGCGGGTGGGCCAGGTCGCCGTGGATCTCGTCACTGACGACGGCCACACCGTGCTCCGCGCACAGCCGCGCCATCCGGTCCAGCTCGTCGGCGGACCAGACCTTCCCCGTCGGGTTGTGCGGCGAGCACAGCAGCAGCACGGCCGTGTCGGGCAACGACAGGAGCCGCTCCAGCTCCGTCCAGTCGTCGAGCGGACACTCCCGGAGCTGCCGCCCGTGGGCCGCCACGGTCTTGGGGAACGCGTCGTACATGGGGGTGTGGGCGACCACGCCGTCCCCGGGGTTCGACCACAGCCGGAGCAATTGCGACAGCTGGTAGACGACGGACGGCGCATAGACGATCGACGCCGGGTCCACGGCCGTCGCGTGCCGCGTCGCGTACCAGTGGACGATCGCGGAGAGGAAGTCGTCCTGCCGCCACCGCGAATAACCGAGCACGGCGTGGTCCAGCCGGCCGTGGAGCGCGGCCATGATCTCCGGGGCGGTCTCGAAGTCCATGTCGGAAATCGTGAAGGGCAGCAGATCCGGCACGCCGAAGCGGTCCTCGACGTAGTCCCACTGCGTGCACCAGGTGCCGTGCCGGTCCACGACGGTGTCGAAGCCGTACGGATCCCGCGCGGCGGGGGAGGGGGAAGTCATGGTCAGCCCACCGGGATCATGGTGGCGATGGCGTCCTTCACCGACTGGACCTGCGGCCCGATGACGACCTGCACGGTGTGGCCGTCGAGCTTGATCACACCTACGGCGCCGAGCTTCTTCAGCCGCGCCTCGTCCACCTGTGCGGCGTCCTCGACCGTCATGCGCAGGCGGGTGATGCAGTTGTCCAGGGACCGGATGTTGCCGGCGCCGCCGATCGCGTCGAGCATGGCGACGGCGTCGTACTTCCCCGCGACCAGTTCACGCGCGGGCTCCTCCGCCGCGTCCGGAGCGACGGGCTCACCGTCCTCGTCGTCCTGCTCCTCCTCGCGCCCCGGGGTCTTGAGGTCGAAGCGGTTGATCGCCCAGCGGAACAGGAAGTAGTACACGGCGAACCACACCGCCGCGATCACCGGCACCAGGTACCACTTGGTGGTCGATCCCTGGAGGACTCCGAAGACCAGCCAGTCGATGACGTTGCCGTCCGTGTTCCCGATGAAGACACCGAGCAGGGCGGCCGTGAGGAAGCCGAGCCCCACCAGGACCGCGTGGATGGCGTACAGCCACGGCGCGACGAAGAGGAACAGGAACTCCAGCGGCTCCGTGATGCCGCCGACCACGCAGGCCACCACGCCGGACACGAGCAGTGCCTTGATCTCCGGGCGCATCTTCTTGTTCGCGCAGTGGTACATCGCGAGCGCGGCGCCCGGCAGGCCGCCGAGGTAGGACGCCATCTTGCCCTGGGAGAGGAAGTGCGTGGCGTCGGTGACGGCGGCACTCGGCGCGCCCGCGCAGTCGAGGTGCGCGTAGAACATGTTCAGGGCCCCGGAGACGTTGTCCCCGCAGACGGCGCCCGAACCGCCGACGTCGGTGAACCGGAACATGGCCACCAGGATGTGGTGCAGGCCGATGGGGCGCAGCAGCACCTCTCCCATGCCGAAGAAGAACGGCCCGAAGACACCGGTGTGCCCGATGCCGCGGCCCACCGCGGTGATCCAGCCGTTGAAGGTCGGCCACACGAGGGGGATGAGCAGACCGAGCACGCTCAGGACGAGAGCGGAGATGATCGGGACGAAGCGCAGCCCGCCGAAGAAGGCCAGTGCGTCGGGCATCCGCTGTGTACGAAAGCGCTGGTGGAGAAGGCTGACAACGATGCCAACGGCCACGGCTCCGAGGAGTCCCGTATCGATGGACTGCACACCGAGCACATCGGCTATGCCGTAGTGCTCGACGGCGGCTTCGTCCTCGAAGTCGACACCCTTCGCGGTGAGGTAGAAGTTCACCGCGAGATTCATGGCGGCGAAGCCGACGAAACCCGAGAACGCCGCCACGCCCTTGTCCTCGCGCGCGAGGCCGAGGGGAATCGCCATCGCGAAGAGGACGGGGAGGAAGGTGAAGGCCACCAGCCCCGTGTTGGCCATCCAGGTGAAGACGAGGTGGAAGCCCTCGCCCTTCAGGAAGGGCAGATTGTCGGTGACGGCCTCGCTGGAGAGCGAGGAGCCGATGCCCAGCATGATGCCGCAGAACGCGAGCAGGGCCACGGGGAGCATGAACGTCTTGCCGAGCCCCTGGAGGAATTCCCAGAGTGCGGCCTTGGTCTTCTGCATGTGTACGGAACTTTCGAGCCTGGGGGGACGGACCCGGGCGCTCGCCGTGGCGATGCGGGGACCCACGGGTGATCGAGCGTCGGTGGATAGGGACGAGGGGCCCGGGCCGCCTTCGCGCGACGCACCTGAGGATCGCCCGGTGGGCAGCGCCAGACGGCGCCGTTCCGCCGCACGGATCACATCACAGCGGGTCGGCGACTGTCCATGGAGGCCGGAGCGCCGACGCGGAGCACCGACCGGGAGTGAACCGGCTGTCGCACGCCGTGACGTACGCCACCTGTCCGGATCAGCATCGGGTGTTTGCCGAGGCGTCGGTGGGTAAGGGGCTCATTGGCCGCCGGAGCCGACAATCCGGTGGATAGTGTGTGAAAACCAGTTGATCCAGGAGGTTCGATGTCCTCGAAGCGACGTCGCAAGAAGAAGGCCCGCCGCAAGAACGGCGCGAACCACGGCAGCCGTCCGCAGAGCTGAGGACGCGCCGACATGACCGGGGGGTGGCATGTGCCACCCCCCGGACGCGTTCCTGACGGTGTGTCCCGGTCGGGCCGTGCGGTCCGGGAGTTCCGGCGATCCTGGGCGCCGATGATGCGGCTGGACGCCGTGCCGTGGCCGGTCTGACGCACGACCCTGCTTCCTGGAGTGGTCCTGGCGACGGGTGAGGCAGGCCCGGGCCTTGAGGGTGTCGGGGTAACGCCACCGCGTCATGCGCCTTCGATGTCCAGGCGCTCCGCCGACCGGAGTGGAACCGGCGCCAGGGTCCGACAGCGGAGTCGGATGACGTGCACCGGCCTCGTCGTTGTCCGCGGGGTTCTCCGGTCCGGGCCGCGTGCCGGCGGCGACTCGTGCGGCCCTGATGCCGTATCACCGGGCAAGCCCCCGGGGCCGAGGTCAGGTGAGCAGTTGGTTCCGGTGGGACGCGCGACGGGCGGCCGCCAGCAGCGCGTGGATCTGAGGACCGGCCTGGTCGAGCCGGGTCACGGCTTTGGCGAACGGCAGGCGCACGTCGCGGTGGGCGCCCGGGTACTCCAGGCGCAGCGTCACGCCGTAACGGTCCATCGCCAGCGGGAGGACGCGCGTCGCGCCCTTCTCCGGCTGCGGCTGAACGAGGCGCAGCAGCAGCGGGACGAGTTCGCCGTGATCGTCCACGAGGTGGGTCAGCATCGCCGCCTCGCTCGTGGCGATCGGATCGGGGTCGGTCTCCTGCAGCGTGTCGAGCGTGACGAAGGTGCGGCCCCTGTGGTCCTCGAAGACCGCCTGGCCGAACTCCATGCAGGTGCTCTCCGCGGCGTCCGTGCTGTACGGCGCCGCCAGCAGGCCGGTCACCGTGACACGGGCGCGCATGCGGTCCCGTACGGGCGTGGGCGCGATGTCGGTGAACTCCAGCCGGACGGGGACCCGTGGCCCCGGCTGGGGGGAGCCCGCATCCGACGGTTCGTGCAGGTGGATGTGGCCCATCGCGGCCGTGCCGTCGAGGCGGTGCACCTCGACCGGGTCGAGCCCGTCGCTCACCACCGTCATCGAATGGGCCGCGGTCAGGATGGACAGCACACGTTCGGCGGGGGTGGGCCGGGTCACGCGGGAGTTGAAAGGACGCATCCAAGTTCTCCAGAGGAGCGGGCGGGGAGACCTCATTGCAGTTACTTAGGTATGCCTAACCTAACCCATGTTCCAAGGTTCGGGTAGCGGCACCGCGCCCGCGATCGTGACCGGAAGGCGACGCCGGCGCCGGTCCACTTGCCGGAGCCGGCGTGCGGGGGAAGCGCCGCTTCCCGGGCGTTCTCGCCCGCGGTGGCCACCTGGCGCTGCCGTGGTGCGGCTGACCCGACGGTTGTGGGGCGGTCAGTGGGCCGGGTCCAGGAGAGGTCCGAACGCGGTGGGCAGCCTCTTCCACGCCTCCCGGCCCGCGTCATACTCGGCTTCGCTGAGCAGGCAGGAGTCGAGCAGCGCGGTGAGGCCGTCGCGGTCCAGGCCGGGGGAGACGAACACGAGGTGCTGGCAGCGGTCGCCGAGGACGGGATGCCAGTCGAGTGCGGCGGCTGCGCGGCGGAACGGAGGGATCAGGTCCCAGGCGGCCTCCGGCAGGGAGGCGAGCCAGGGGCCGGTGTTCTCGACGCGGAGCGCGCCGCCCGCCGCGTCCCATGACAGCAGGGTGTCCGGGCGGTCCGCGAGCCAGAAGCGGCCGCGGCTGCGGGCGGCGGCGCAGCTCAGGTCCTCCAGCGCCTCGAACAGGCGCTCGGGATGGAAGGGGCGGTGTCCGCGCCAGACCAGCGTGGCGACGCCGGCCTCCTCCGCTTCCTGGGGGAGGAGGGCGCACGAGGGGTGCTGGGCGGCGCCCGCTGTCTCCACGTCGAAGCCCGCGAGCGCCAGTTGCGCCAGCGCGTCCGAAGCTGCCGGGACCTGTGGCGCTGTCGGGTGCAACTGTCCGATGAGTGCCAGGTCCTGGGCGTCCGCCCTCTGGCTGTCGACGAGGGCGATGACGGACGCGTACTCCAACTGCCGGGCCCAGGTGTCGCCGACGGTACGCTGATCGGCCGGCGCCGCTGCCAGTCCCGCCTCCGCCAGGTCGTCTCCGTTCGTCAGGCAGGGCAGGGCCAGGGCGGGATCGACCGCGGTGATCACACCGGTCACCTCGGCCCACCCCCGCCCGTGCGCGGCGATGACCTCTGCCATCCCCTTCGGCTCGACGGAGTCCCAGAGTTCGACGACGGCGAGCCCGGTCGCCCCTGCCGCTACGCTCTCCAGCTCGGGGAGCAGGTCCTCCCTCAGCGCGCAGCAGGCGCAGTCGTTCACGAGGGGGGCCTCCCCGTGCGACAGCTCGCCGGAGGCGTCACGGACCGTGCGGCGGACGGTTCCCCGGTCCGCGGTGCTGAGATCGTGGTGGAGCGCGACACTTCCGGGCACCGTGCAGAGCAGCCGTTCCACCACTTCGCGGCGGGCGTCCGAGTGCAGCCCGGCGACGAGGACCACGGGCAGCCTGTGGCCGTCCGTCATCATCGGTCCTCCCGGCTGCCGTAGCGGCGTTCGAACCGCTCCACGCGTCCGGCCGTGTCCAGGACGCGTGCGGTGCCGGTGTAGAACGGGTGGCTCGCCGAGGAGATCTCGACGTCGACGACCGGGTAGGTGCGGCCGTCCTCCCACTCGACGGTGTGCTCGGCGGTCAGGGTGGAGCGCGTGAGGAAGGCGTAACCGGCCGCCTTGTCGCGGAACACGACGGGGCCGTACGCGGGGTGGATGCCCGGCTTCATGGTGAGGTCCTCCGGATCGGGATGGCGTGCGGGGGGAGCGCGCGGTCAGCGGTCTTCGCGGAAGTCGACATGGCGGCGTACGACCGGGTCGAACTTGCGCAGTACCAGGCGGTCGGGGTCGTTCCGCCTGTTCTTGCGGGTGACGTAGGTGTAGCCCGTTCCTGCTGTGGAGCGGAGCTTGATGATCGGGCGTAGTTCGTTGCGGGCCATGGCGCTACTATATGGCAATGGTTTCCATTTTCAATACGGGGGCCGAAGTCGACGAGAGGCAGGTAGTCCCATGTCCGCCCACTGCCAACTGACCGGCTCCCGGCCGGGATTCGGCAACAAGATCTCCCATTCGCACCGGCGCACCTCGCGCCGGTTCGCCCCCAATGTCCAGCGCAAGCGCTACTGGTTGCCGAGCGAGCGGCGGTACGTGCGGCTGACGCTCGCCGCCAAGGCGATCAAGACCGTCGACGCGATCGGCATCGAGGCCGCGGTGGCCCGCATCAGGGCGCGAGGTGGCAAGGTCTGATGGCGAAGAAGAGCAAGATCGCGCAGAACGAGAAGCGCAGGGCGACCGTCGAGCGCCATGCGGCCCGTCGGGCCGAGTTGAAAGAGATCATCCGTGACCCGGGGGTGCCGGAGGCGGCCCGGAGGGCGGCCGTCGGGGAACTGCGGCGACAGCCGCGTGACGCCAGTGCCACGCGCGTCCGCAACAGGGACAGCGTGGACGGACGGCCCCGTGGGTACCTGCGGAAGTTCGGGCTGTCCCGGGTCCGGATGCGGGAGCAGGCGCATGCCGGATTTCTGCCGGGAGTGACCAAGTCGTCGTGGTGACGCCTGCCCCCTGACCCGTGGCGGGTGGCGCCGTGCCACCCGCCACGGACGCCTACTTCGCGGCGGGAGCGGCGGAGGACGCGGCGAGGGTCTTGTAGTGGCCCGCGAGCGCGTGGAACGCTTCCTTCGGTTCCCAGCGCATGTCGGGGTAGGAGCGTGAGGACGCGGGGATGCCGTGGTCCTCGTCGAGCAGCTTGACGATGCTGTAGGAGGCCATGTCCAGGTCCGGGCCGCCGTCCGGTCGGTGGGTCGCGCGGCCGTCGGTGAAACTGAACCAGAAGACGGCGTCGACACCCTCCTCCTCGAAGACGGGCATGAGGTCGTCCATGTACCGGACCTGCTCGCCTTCGTCGCGCACCAGGTCGGACTTGAGCGTGACGCCGTCCGGCTCCATGGCCACGTACCATCCGGCGCCGCCGTAGTCGCCGGCTCCGCGGAAGGTGCAGCAGCCGACCTCCAGGACTGCCACCGGTTTGCCGTGGGCGAACTCCCGGCGCAGGTCGTCGCGGTAGGTGGCGGCGTTGCGCAGGCCGCGGAAAGCGTCGAGGCCGACGATGTCGAACGGGCTCCAGTCCACGCCGTCCAGGGGGTTGGAGGCGTAGGTGACAGGGCCGCCGAAGACGGGTCGCACGGCGTCGACGACCTCGCCGAGGAAGGCGTTGACACGGTCGGGGATGCCCTGGAGGGCGGACTCCCGGTCGGGGCCGGCGAGGACCGGGATGCGCGCCGCGAAGGTGTCGCCGGGCAGGTACCCCCGGGCGAACAGGCTCAGCTCGCAGCCCGTGACGAGGATGACGTCCGCGCCGTCGAGACGCAGCCGTTCGGCCCGCTCGGCGCAGTCGGCGAAGTACGGCAGCATCTGCTCGTCCGTCATCTCGCAGGGGAACGGCGAGTACCAGACCTGGAGCCCCGCGGCCGCCGCGCACCGTGCCGCCACGTCGATGCGGTCGGGGTCGTCACCGATGACACGGATCGCGTTGCAGTGCAGGTCCTCGCTGATGACGCGTATCTCCCGTTCGACGACGCGAGGGTCGAAGGACGGCCTGGAGTGTTTGCCGAGGACGTGCATGCCGGTGTCGTAGTGGATGCCTCTGCCGCGCATTCCAAGCCTCCGATAAGAGTCGCTGTGTATCTTATGGCTGGCTTAAGATACACGACGTGTCTAAAGAGCATGCGCGCAAGCGCCGCCGAGGGGCCGAGCTGGAAGCGGCGCTCCTGGAAGCGGCCTGGGACGAACTGACCGCTGCCGGCTACGAACAGCTGACCTATGAAGCGGTCGCGAGCCGCGCCGGCACCAGCCGCGCCGTCCTCTACCGTCGCTGGCCGACGAAGCGGGAGCTCGTCCTGGCCGCTCTGCGCAGCAAGGCACCACCCGTCCCGGACGAGCCGCCGGACACGGGGGATCTGCGCGGTGACGTGCTCGCCCTGCTCCGCTTCGTCGTCGGGCAGACGGCCGGTCTGGCCCATGTGCGACAGGCGCTCGCCGCGGAGCAGGGGCAGGACACGGAGCTGTCCGCGTACCTGACCTCACGCAACCGCAACCCTGGCGGCGACTGGATGCGTACGGTCCTGGAGCGTGCCGCCCGCCGCGGTGAGATCGATCCCGCGGTTCCGCTTCCCGGCCGGTTGGTCGCGCTCCCTGTGGTCCTGGTCCTCCACGACCTCCTCATGGCCCGCCGCACCCCCTCCGAGGCCGACCTGGAGGAAGTCGTGGACCTGCTGTTCCTCCCGCTCGTCGCGCTCCGGCGGGACCGGCGCGCCTGAGGGCCTGCCGCCCGGATGTCACGGGGGGGAGCGGCCCCCGGTGTGAGGACCGTTGACAAAAGTGCGGCCTGCTAGAAACCTGTCACCTCGACACCGCAAAATATTGACTGGTTCACTCAAAAATCTAGGCAACGCGCGTGAGTTTCCGGCAGGTGGCCTGCTCCCTCTCCTGTCGGCGTCCCTGATCGCCCCCTCGTCGGTGTACCGGCAGCCCGCACCTGCCCGTCCTCGACCGCCGATGCCTCAGGCGTCGCGCGGGCGGCGACGTGTCGCCGTGCG
The DNA here is from genome assembly GCF_002941025.1 of Streptomyces sp. QL37. Taxonomy (NCBI): domain Bacteria; kingdom Bacillati; phylum Actinomycetota; class Actinomycetes; order Kitasatosporales; family Streptomycetaceae; genus Streptomyces; species Streptomyces sp. QL37. The sequence goes on from NZ_PTJS01000001.1 coordinate 7,808,015, forward strand.
CTTCCGGTCCCGCGGCCGCACGGAACAGAGGACAGCATGAGATGGAAGCAATTCGGACGGCGGTTCGTCGTCGGCGCGGTGGCAGCCGCACTGACGACCGTCGGGCTCCTGCCCGCCGCCGCCACGGCGGCCGACCGGAGCCCCGACCTGGCCCTGGGCAAGCAGGTGACCACCAGCGGGTCGCACGGCGCCTACCCCGCGTCGAACGTCACCGACGGCAGCCAGCAGACGTACTGGGAGAGTCCCGGCACCTTCCCGCAGTGGGTCCGGATCGACCTCGGCAGCCGGTTCGACGTCGACCAGGTGGTGCTGAAGCTGCCGGCCACCTGGGAGGCCCGGACACAGACGCTCGGCGTCCAGGGCAGTACGGACGGGAGCAGCTTCAGCACCCTGTCGGCGTCGGCCGCCCGCGAGTTCACCCCGTCGGCGGGCAACACCGTCACCGTCGGTTTCACCGCGAAGCAGGTGCGGTACATCCGGGTCCAGGTGACCGCCAACACCGGCTGGAACGCCGCACAGCTCTCCCAGGTCGAGGTCCACGGCGAGGGCGGCTCCGGTCCGCTTCCCGGCGACGGCTCCAACCTGGCGCTGAACAAGCCGATCGAGGCGTCGTCGTCCACGCAGACCTATGTGGCGGCCAACGCCAATGACGACAAGCTCGGTACGTACTGGGAGGCGAACGGCCACCCCTCGACGCTCACGGTGAGGCTCGGCGCCGACGCGGACATCCAGGCCGTCGTCGTCAAGCTCTCCCCGGACCAGGCATGGGCCACCCGGACGCAGAGTCTTCAGGTGCTCGGCCGCGCCGGGGCGTCCACCGGCTTCACCTCGCTGAAGGACCGTGCCGACCACGTGTTCAACCCCTCGGGGAACGAGAACACGGTGGCCATCCCGGTCAGCGGCAGGTACGCGGACGTGCAGCTCAAGTTCTTCGCCAACACCGGCGCCCCCGGGGCCCAGGTGGCCGAGATCCAGGTCGTCGGCACCGCGGCTCCCAACCCCGACCTGACCGTCACCGGACTGACCTGGTCACCCGCCACGCCCTCCGAGACGGACGACGTCACCGTGAACGCCACCGTGCGCAACACGGGTACGGCCGCCGCCGCCGCGACCGCCGTCGACGTGAGCCTGGCAGGCGTGGTCGCCGGCAGCGCGGCGGTGAACGGTCTCGCCGCAGGAGCGTCGGCCACGGTGCCGGTCGACGTGGGCAAGCGGCCGATGGGCGCGTACAGCGTCTCGGCCGTGGTCGATCCCACCGACACGGTCGTCGAGCAGGACAACAGCAACAACAGCCTCACCGCCTCGTCGAAGCTGGTCGTCGGCCAGAGCCCCGGCCCCGACCTGGAGGTGCTCGGCATCAGCTCCAGCCCGTCGAGTCCCGCTGTGGGCGCAGCCGTCAGCTTCACCGTCTCCCTCCACAACCGCGGTACAGCCGCAGTGAGTTCGTCCACAGTGACCCGGCTCCTGGTGGAGGGCGCCACCCTGAACGGGACAGCGGGGGCGGTTCCCGCCGGGGGCACGGTCACGGTGCCCATCGGCGGTAGCTGGACCGCGAGGAGCGGCGGGGCCAACCTCACCGCCACCGCGGACGCGACCGGTGTGGTCACCGAGACCAACGAGAACAACAACGTCTTCTCGCGCGCCATCGTGGTCGGCCGCGGCGCCGCCGTCCCGTACACCGAGTACGAGGCCGAACAGGGAGCGTACGAGGGGACTCTGCTGAAGTCCGACCGGAAGCGCACCTTCGGACACACCAACTTCGCCACGGAGTCCTCGGGCCGTGAGTCCGTGCGGCTGAACTCCACCGGTGAGTACGTCGAAGTCACCTCGACCGTGCCGACGAACTCGATCGTGGTCCGCAACTCCATCCCCGACGCCCCCGGCGGCGGCGGGACCGAGGCGACGATCAGCCTGTACGTCGACGGCGCCTTCGCCCGGAAGCTGACCCTCTCCTCCAAGCACAGCTGGCTCTACGGCGACACCGACAGTCCGGAGGGTCTGACCAACCAGCCGCAGGCGGACGCCCGCAGGCTGTTCGACGAGTCCAACGCCCTGCTCGGCCGGACCTACCCCGCGGGGACGAAGTTCCGCCTCCAGCGGGACGCGGGCGACACGGCGTCCTTCTACATCATCGACCTCGTCGACCTGGAGCAGGTGGCGCCGGCGGCGGGCCAGCCGGCCGGATGCACCTCGATCACCGCCTACGGAGCCGTCCCGAACGACGGGATCGACGACACCGACGCCATCCAGCGGGCGGTGACGGCCGATCAGAACGGTGACATCGACTGCGTATGGATCCCGCCGGGGCAGTGGCGGCAGGAGCAGAAGATCCTGACCGACGACCCGCTGAACCGGGGGCAGTTCAACCAGGTCGGCATCAGGGACGTCACGATCCGCGGCGCGGGCATGTGGCACTCCCAGCTGTACACCCTCACCCAGCCGCAGAACGCGGGCGGGATCAACCACCCCCACGAGGGGAACTTCGGCTTCGACATCGACGACAACACCAAGATCTCCGACCTGGCGATCTTCGGCTCCGGCACCATCCGCGGCGGAGACGGCAACGCCGAGGGGGGCGTGGGCCTGAACGGACGCTTCGGTGACGACACCAGGATCACCAACGTCTGGCTGGAGCACGCGAACGTGGGGGTCTGGGTCGGCCGCGACTACGACAACATCCCGGACCTCTGGGGGCCCGGCGACGGCGTCGAGTTCACGGGGATGCGGATACGCAACACCTACGCGGACGGCATCAACTTCGCCAACGGGACGCGCAATTCCACGGTGTTCAACTCCTCCTTCAGGAACACCGGGGACGACTCGCTGGCCGTGTGGTCGAGCAAGTACGTGAAGAACCCGTCGGTGGACGTCGGCCACGACAACCACTTCCGCAACAACACGATCCAACTGCCGTGGAGGGCCAACGGCATCGCGGTCTACGGTGGTCACGGCAACACCATCGAGAACAACATCATCTCCGACACGATGAACTACCCCGGCATCATGCTGGCGACGGACCATGACCCGCTGCCCTTCTCCGGGGAGACGCTTATAGCCAACAACGCTCTCCACCGCACGGGCGGGGCGTTCTGGGGGGAGGCCCAGGAGTTCGGCGCCATCACGCTGTTCGCCGCCGGCCAGGACATCCCGGGCGTCACGATCCGGGACACCGACATCCATGACTCGACCTACGACGGGATCCAGTTCAAGTCCGGCGGCGGGTCCGTGCCCGGAGCGCGGATCTCGGACGTCCGCATCGAAAACTCCGTCAACGGGTCCGGGATCCTGGCCCACGGAGGCGCGCGGGGCAGTGCGACGCTGACCGATGTGACCATCACCGGTTCGGCGGACGGCGACGTCGAGGTCGAACCCGGATCGCAGTTCGTCATCAACGGCAGCGCGGGTACGGCGCCGGCCCGGAAGTAGATCAGCCGGGTCCCCGGACCGCGCCCGGTCCCCGGCCCGCTCGCCACGGCGCGAGCGGGCCGGGGGAGCGGCGACCTCGGCCGACGGTGACCTCGTCCACCGAACCGTGACCGCGTGCCCGCGGCGTGCCCTCCGGGCAGCCCGCCCGCCGATTGATTGATACGTTTCAACCCCTTGTCGGCCTGCGTCGCCCGTGCTTAACCTCGCAGCCGTGGAACTTCCAGGAAGGGGCGCTTGAATGGCCGACGACCTTTCCCCCGCCGTGCTCGACGGGGCTCTCACCCCGGTGCGGCGGCGCCGTACCCGCGTCGGGCTGGTCTCCGGCGGACTCGGTGCCTACTGGCCGCAGTTCCCGGGCCTCCTCGGCCAACTGCGGGACTCGGCGCTGTTCGTCACCCGGCGCTTCGAGGAGATGGGCTGCGAGGTGGTCGACGCCGGCTTCATCTCGGACCCGCAGGAAGCCGCCAAGGCCGCCGAGGTGCTGCGCAAGGCCGACTGCGACATCGTCGTCACGTTCCTGACGACCTATCTGACCGCGTCGATGGTGCTGCCGATCGCGCAGCGCACGCACGCCCCCGTCCTGGTCATCGACCTCCAGCCGACCGAAGCGATGGACCACCAGAACACCGGCACGGGGCAGTGGCTGGCCTATTGCGGGCAGTGCCCCCTGCCGGAGGTCGCCAACGTCTTCCGGCGCAGCGGCATCCCGTTCCGTTCGGTCTCGGGGTACCTGCACGACCGCAACGCCTGGACCCGGATCGGCAGATGGATCTCTTCGGCCGGTGTGCGTGCTGCGATGCGTCATGGCCGGCACGGCCTGATGGGCCACCTCTACCCCGGGATGCTGGACGTCTCCACGGACATGACGCTGGTGTCCAGCCAACTCGGCGGGCATGTGGAGGTGCTGGAATTCGACGACCTGCGGGTCAGGGTCGCGGCGGTGACGGACGAGCAGGCCGCCGAACGCGTCGCCCTGGCCCACCGCGTCTTCACTCTCGACGGCTCCGTCAAGGAGGAGGACCTCGACTGGGCGGCCCGGGTTTCGGTGGGTCTCGACCGCCTGGTGGAGGACTTCGGCCTCGACACTCTCGCGTACTACCACCGCGGCCTCGACGGCGAGATCCACGAGCGGCTCGGCGCGGGCATGATCCTCGGCGCCTCTCTGCTGACCGCCCGCGGCATACCGGTCGCCGGCGAGTACGAACTCCGTACCAGCCTCGCCATGCTGATCGCCGACACCCTCGGTGCGGGTGGGTCGTTCACCGAGCTCCAGGCCCTCAACTTCCGTGACGGGGTGGTGGAGATGGGACACGACGGGCCCGCCCACCTCGCCATCTCGTCCAGGGACCCGCTCCTGCGCGGGCTCGGTGTCTACCACGGCAAGCGTGGCTGGGGAGTCAGCGTGGAATTCGATGTGACGCACGGGCCTGTCACCACCTTCGGCATCGGCCAGGAGGCGGACGGCACCTTCAGCTTCATCGTCTCCGAGGGCGAAGTCGTCCCGGGGCCCTTGCTGGAGATCGGGAACACCACCTCCCGGGTCGACTTCGGCTTCGACCCCGGGGAGTGGACGGACGCCTGGTCCTCGACCGGAATCGGGCATCACTGGACCCTCTGCACCGGCCACCGCGCCAAGGACTTCAAGGCCGCGGCGGACCTGCTGGGCATCCCCTTCCACAGGGTCGACGGCCCCGGCGACCTGTGAGCGACCGGTGGGGTCTCCGGTCAACCGTGTGGAGTCTTCACCACGTCGGCCCTGTCGGAGCCTTCGCGGCGCATGCGTTCCGCGCCCCAGGCGCCGAGCGGGCCCAGCGCCTGGTTGAGCGTGTGTCCGTGCTCGGTCAGGGAGTACTCCACGCGTGGCGGCACCTCGGCGTAGACCTCCCGGTGCACGAGGCCGTCCGCCTCCATCTCACGCAGGTGCTGGGTGAGCATCTTCTCGCTCACTCCCGGCAGTCCGCGGCGGAGCTCGGCGAACCGGCGTACGCGATGGGCGTCGAGCTCCCAGAGGATCAGCCCCTTCCACTTGCCGCTCACCACGTCGAACGCGGCGTCGATCCCGCAGATGTAGGGCCCGCGTCTCGGCGCCTTGGTCATCAGTGGCTCCCTTACTAAAAGGTAAGTACCGCAGAAATTAGTGGGTACTTCCGAGAGTAATGGTGCCCTCCGAGGATGGAGGGGTGAACGAACAGACCCGTAACACCCGACAAGACGACGCTGTCACCGTGATCGGGCTCGGCCCGATGGGCCAGGCGATGACACGCACCCTCCTCGCCACCGGCCGCCCGGTCACCGTCTGGAACCGCACCGCCGGCCGCGCCGACGGCGTCGTCGCCGACGGGGCGACGCGCGCGGCGACACCGGGCGAGGCCCTCGATGCGAGCGGCCTCGTGATCCTCAGCCTCACCGACTACCGGGCGATGTACGACATCCTCGGCGATGCGACCGGATCGCTGGCCGGCCGGACGCTGGTGAACCTGAGTTCCGACACCCCCGATCGGACACGCGAGGCTGCCGCCTGGGCGGAGGGCCACGGTGCCGCCTTCCTCGCCGGCGGGGCCATGACCCCGGCGCCGATGGTCGGCACGGAGGCGTCCTACGTCTACTACAGCGGTCCCGGTGAAGTGATGGAGAGGCACCGGGCGGCGTTGGCGCCGCTCGGCGCACCCAGGTATCTGGGTGACGATCCGGGCCTCGCCCAGATGATGTACCAAGCCCAGCTCGCGTTGTTCCTCACCACCCTCTCCGCGCTGATGCACGCCACAGCGATGCTGGGAACCGCCGGGATGAAGGCCGAGGAATCGCTGCCGGAGCTGCTCGCCGCCGCAGGCACGATCGGCGACATCATGAGCGCCGGCGAGGAGCGTCCCGGCGCCGCGCTCGATGCCGGCGAGCATCCCGGCCACCTCAGCACGGTCACCATGATGGGTGCGACGGCCGACCACATCGTCGAGACCAGCACGTCACTCGGACTCGACCTCGCGCTCCCGCTGGCCGTGCGGGCCCACTACCGGCACGCGATCGAGGACGGGCACGGCAGCGACAACTGGACGCGCATCATCGACAGGATCCGGGCACCGCGCTGACCGCACACCCGTGCGTCTTCCCCCTGTCCGGACGCGGGGGACTTTCCGCACTTGCATTCGGTTTGGACAGGTGGGAAAAATTGGGGCAAGGCGGACCGGGGTGGCTCTTCGGAGCCGCCCGGCCGGCCGGGCGGAAGGATCTGTCGTGCACAGGTCCGGCGGTATCGAGATCGTGAGGTGGTCTCATGGGCAAGATGGTTTCCGCGCTCAAGCTGCTGCGAGGGCGGAAGATGGAAGCGGACGGCAAGGCCCTGCAGGACCAGCGGCTGCGGGACGAGGGCCGCCGCCTGCAGGACCAGGTGCACGGCCGGCGGTAGCAGCCCGTTCCTTTCTGCGTGGGCCCGGGCTCAGGCCCCGGCCCCGTAGACGCCCTTCTCCGGCTGCCCCGTCGATTCGAAGATGTGTACCGAGAGCCCGCGCGCGGTCGTCCTGTGACTGACGAGCCGCAGGCCGGCCGGGGCGCCGCCGTCCGGGAAGAGTCTGCGGCCCCGGCCCACCACGACCGGGGCGATCACGAGACGCAGCTCGTCGACCAGACCCGCTGCCAGCAAGGACTGGGCCAGCCGGGCGCTGCCATGGATCTGCAGGTCCCGGCCGGGCAGGGCCTTCACCTCGGCGACCTGGGCGGGGACATCCCCGTCCAGGACCGTTGTCGGGTTCCACGCGGCCGAGGTGAGGCTGTGGGAGGCGACGTACTTGGGCAGGCCGTTCATGAGGGGCGCGAAAGGATGGTCGGTCATCGTCGGCCAGTCCCGGGCGAAGTTCTCGTAGGTGCGGCGGCCGAACAGCAACGCGTCCGCTGTGCCGAGCCAGGTGGCAGCCACCTCCTCGAACTCCTCGTCCAGGTGCGGTACGAACCAGCCACCCTGGTCGAATCCGTCACTCCGGTCCTCGTCCGGGGATCCGGGGCCCTGGGAGACACCGTCGAGGGACAGGAACTCCTGTACGACCAGCCTCATCGCGCTCCACTCTCTTCCCGCCGGCGTCAAGGCCGCTGCGGCCTCCGGTCCCCGGGAGACGACTGTGCCACCCCGGGGGCGCCGTGGCGGGCAGAAACACTGTCGTCGTCCTCCTCCAGCAGCGCGGTGAGGATGGCCAGAGGAGTCGCCGCCGCCCAGGCCTGCGGTGAGCAGGAGTGGGGATACGGGACGGGCCGGGGGTGCTGGGCCCGCGAGTAGCCCGCCATGACCTCGGGCAGCCGGTGACCGTGGTGGGCCGACGCCTCCAGCAGACCGAGGGCGACGGTGCGCGCCTCGTCCCGCAGACCGGACCGTGCCAGGCCGAGCAGGATGACCGCGTTGTCGTGCGGCCAGGACGTGCCCCGGTGGTACGAGAGCGGGTGGTAGCCGGGCTGGCCGGACGCCAGCGTGCGGATGGCCCAGCCCGAGAAGAAGTCGGGTTCCAGCAGGCGCCGCCCCACGCGCTGCGCGTGCCGGGCGTCCAGGATGCCGGACCACAGCAGGTGCCCGGCGTCGGAGGCCAGCGAGTCGACCTGCCTGCCCCGGCCGTCCAGGGCGAGCGCCGGGAAGTCGGGGCCGGGCATCCAGAAGTCCCGCAGGAACCGGGCCCGCAGACCGGCGGCGGCGCTGTCGAGCCGGTCGGCGTACTCGTCGTCCTCCCACACCGAGCGGGCCAGCCGCGCGGTGCGCACCAGCGCGTCGTAGGCGTAGCCCTGAGCCTCCGCGACCGCGATCGGTCCCTCGGCCTGGGTGCCGTCGAGGAAGCAGACGGCGCCGTCGGAGTCCTTCCAGTTCTGGTTCACCAGGCCCTGCGGGTCGGGCGAGTAGACCAGGTAGCCGCCGTCGTCCAGGCCGCCGTCGCGGAACATCCAGTCCACGGCCGCCCGCGCATGGTGCTCCAGGCGGGCGGCCAGGGCACGCTCGCCGGTGGACTCGGTGAAGCTCTCCAGCAGAACCAGGAAGAGCGGGGTGGCGTCGACCGAGCCGTAGTAGCGGCCGTACGGCACCTGGCGGAAGTGAGCCAGTTCGCCGTGCCGGATCTCGTGGACGATCCGCCCGGGCTGCTCGCCGCGGCCGGTGTCGTACTCCGTGCCCTGGGTGGCCGCGAGGGCGCGCAGGGTGCCCTCCGCGAGCTCCGGCCGGTACGGCAGGGCGAAGAGCGAGGTGAACAGGGAGTCGCGTCCGAAGAGGGTGAGGAACCAGGGGATCCCCGCCGCGGGTACGCGCACGCGCTCGCCGTCCGGTCCGGTGGCGGGAACCCGCAGGGCCGCCAGGTCGCTCAGCCCACGGGCGCAGGCGGCGGCCAGACCCTCGGGTGCCCCGGCCGGAACGGGCAGCGGCGCACCCGTGAAGGCCGAGGTGTCCGCCGCGCGCTCCGCGACCGCTTCGGCCGGTGTGCCGACGAGGGCCGGCGCGGGCGCCCCGTGCGCGTACGCCGTGACGGTGAGCAGGAGTTCGGCCGTGCCGTGGGCGGGCAGTTCCAGGTGCCAGTCCAGCCGGTGGGCCGTCTCCTGCACGCCGACGGGCCGGACGGCGACCGGGGCGGGGGTGGCGCAGACCGCCGTACGGGACAGCCATGCGCCGCGCTCGTAGGTGAAGGTGACCCCCTCGGCATGGGCGCTCGCCGTGCGCAGTGCACCGGCCTTCTCGTACCGGCGCCTGTCGGAGCGCAGTTCGAACTGGTCGGCGAAGTCGGCGTCGGCGGTGAGCGAGAGGACCGCGGTCACGGGCGCCGGGCGGTTGTTCACCAGGCGCAGGGACTCCGTCAGAACACCCGCGTCGACGGCCTGTTCACGGAAGACGGTGTAACCCGCCGGCTCGTCCCGGGTGCCCGGCGGCGTGAGCACGCACCGGGCGGACGCCTCACCCTCCGACGGCACCAGCACGGCCGGCTCGGTGCCGTCGACGGTCAGTGTCCACCGGCTCAGATGCCGGGCGTCACGATGGAACAGTCCGTCGGGGGAGGTGCCGCGACGGCCGCTCACACCGCCGTCGGCCCCGAGGACCGCGAAGGTGCCCGCGCGGACCAGCGTGCTCTCCGCCTTGCCGTTCACGTGTGTGCTCCGATCGGGGTGTGGTGAGGGGAGCCGTCGGCCGGCCGCGTGGCAGCCAGCAGATCGAGGGTGAGGGCGGCCGTCCAGCCGAAGGAGCGGGTCCCGCGTGCCTCGGCCGTGAACGGGTCCACGTACTCGGCGAAGGAACTGGCACCGGCGGCGTCGAGCATGGCCCCGCGCAGGGAGTCGGCGGCCTGCGCGTGCCCGCACCTGCGCAGACCGCGCTCCAGCAGCCAGTTGGTGTTGAACCAGGCGGGACCGCGCCAGTAGCGGGAGGGGTCGAAGGCCTGCCCGGTGATGTCGTACGACGGTGCCATCGGCACCTCGCCGAGGCGGAAGCCGCTGCCCGCCGCCGTGTCGAGCAGCGCGTCCACGACGTCCTGGGGGAGTCCGGGGACCATGAGCGGGACGAGCCCGGCGACGCTGCGCTCGGGAATCAGCTCGCCGCCGACCAGGTCACGGCAGAGGAACATGCCGTCGGCGGGCGACCAGAGCCGCTCCACCAGGGCCGCGGTGAGGCGTGCCGCCCGGGCCTCGTGGCGGGCGGGGTCCGCCCCCGTCTCGGCGGCGATCCGGGCCAGCGCGTGCTCGGAGACGATCAGCAGCGCGTTGACACAGGGGTCCTCGACCGCGAAGGCGTGCCCGCCCGGCACGTCCGCGTAGCCGCTGTCGCGGTAGTCGGCGGCGAGCCGCACATACCGTCCGTAGTCCAGGTCGGTGGGGCGTTCCGAGGCCTGCCCGTGGTCAAGGTCCGCGCGCCGGTAGGAACCGGGGGCGGCAGGCTCGACACGTCCCAACGGGCCGTCCCAGCAAGGGCTGTTGTCCATACCGGGTTCCCACGGGTGCACCATGGCCGCCAGCCCGCCGCCGCCGAGGTCGCGGGGGCCCGTGAGGTAGTCGTGCCAGGCCACGAGCCGGTCGTAGAGACGGGGCAGGAAACCGCGGCTGCGCGACGTCTCCGGATCCGCCTGGTGGACGAGCCAGGCCGCCAGCGCGTGCACCGGGGGCTGCACGATGCCGGAGGTCTCGGTGCCGGCCGGGGCACCTGCCGTGGCGCCGGCCGTGGAGGAGCGCCAGAAGTCGGGGCTGGGGAAGTAGGCGTCGAGGGGTACCGCGGGGCTGAACACGATGTGGGGGACGCGTCCGTCGGTCCACTGCGCGCCGAGCAGACTCTCCAGCTCGCGCTGGGCCCGGCGCACCGACAGATGGCGCAGACCGATCGCGATGAAGGCCGAGTCCCAGCTCCACTGATGCGGATACAGACCGCGCGACGGGACGGTGGAGGACCCCGTCCAGTTGGTGAGGAGTACCCGTGCCGCGCCGCGCCGGAGGGCCAGGCGATCGGCGGCGGGCACGGGGGTTTCGAGCAGCGACGTCACGCGCCGGACCTCCGGAGGAACGCGGGGACGGAGCGCACGGCCGCGAGCGGGTCGCCGGTCAGCCTGCACTCGGCGGCGAGGTAGCCGTCGTAGCCGATGCTGTGCAGCGCGCCGATCCAGGCGGGCCAGTCGAGGTGGCCGGCCCCCGGCTGGAAGCGGTTCGAGTCGCTGACCTGGGCGTGGCCGATGTAGGGGGCCGCCGCCAGGATCGAGGCCGAGGGGTCGGCCTCCTCGATGTTCATGTGATAGCTGTCGATGCCGATGCGGACGGAGTCCAGGCCCACCGTACGGATCAGGTCGACGGCCTGCTCCAGCCGGTTGACCATGTGGTCCTCGTACCGGTTGAGCGGCTCCAGGTAGAGGGTGACGCCCTCGCTGCGCGCGTGCTCGCCCAGCTCGGAGAGGCCGGACAGCAGCACCTCGCGGTCCTGCTCCTCGGTGCGCGGCGGCTCGAACGGAGGGAGCCTGCGCGAGAACATTCCGTACGACGCGGGGGTCTGGACGCCGAGCGCTCCGATCTCGGCGGCGACGGAGAGCTGCGACTTCATCTGCTCCAGGGCGTCGCGGCGCAGGCCGTCGTCGAACGCGGCGAAGAAGTGCAGCATGTCGACACAGACGGTCGGCATGACCACGCCGTCGGCGAGGGCCTGCTTGAGCTCGGGCAGGCGGTCGCGGAAGTGGAAGTCCCCCTTCGACCGCAGCTCCACGGCGTCGTAGCCGGCGTCCTGGGCGAAGGCCCACTTCTCCTGGAGTGTGTCGCCGGGGAGCAGCTGTTCCTGGCAGGCGGTTTTCAGCATGGGTGTGCCTTTCGGCGCCGTCGGAGGGCGCTCGGGAGTTCCGGTGGGTGGGTCGGTCCTGGCCGCGAGGGCTCAGAACTCCAGGACGACCTGGAGGGCGTCGGCGGGCGTCTTGTCGAGCAGTACGTACGCGTCGGCGGCTTCCGCCACCGGCACGACGTGGCTGACCAGGGACTTCACATCGACCTGGCCTTCGGCGACCAGCGAGAGGAAGGTCTGCTGAAGCCGTTCGACGGTCCAGCGCCCCGCCAGCTGCGGGGGCACTCCGCCGATCTGGGAACAGATCAGCTGCACCCGGTTGTGGTGGAACTCGTCGCCGAGGCGCAGACCCGCGCCGTCGCCCTGGTAGAAGCCGGACGCCACGACGCGGCCGCCGACGGTGACGGAGCGCACGGCCTCGTGCAGGGCGGGGTACACGCCGCTGATCTCGATCGCGACATCGGCGCCCGCCCCGCCGGTGGCGGCCCGGATGCTCTCGGCGACGGTGCCGGTACGGGCGTTGAGGGTGTGCCGTGCCCCGTACTCACGGGCCGTCGCGAGCCGGCCGTCGAGCGCGTCGACCGCGGTGACGCGTGCGCCGTTGAGCTGGGCGAGGCGGGTGGTGAGCAGCCCGATGACGCCCTGGCCGAAGACGGCCACGTCCTCGCCCAGGTGGATGTCGGCGGCGAGGATCGCGTTGTACGCGATGGCGCCGACCCGGGCGAATGCCCCGGCGAGAGGCTCCAGGCCCGCCGGCAGGGTGTGGCCGACCATGCGCTCGGCCGGGACGATGCCCTCGCTGCGGTGTCCCCAGATGCCCCAGACCAGATCGCCCGCGACCGGCATACCGGGCGTGCCGACGAGCTCGGGCGAGACCTCGGTGACCTCGCCGACCTCGGAGTAGCCCCAGCCGGCCACCGGGTACTCGATCCCGGCAGCCCCGTCACGGAAGATCCGGGCCTCGGCGTCCCAGGTGCGTGTCAGGTAGGGGTTCGTCCCGCGGTAGGCGGTGAGTTCGGTGCCCGCCGAAATGCCGGAGTAGCGGGTGCGGACCCGCAGGTGCCCCGCGGGGAGCGGAGCGCTCTCGTGCTCGGCGACTTCGACCTGACGGGGGCCGGTGAACTGGACGACGCGTTCCACGGGGAGCTCCGGTAGCGCTTGGAGGGGTGTTGCTCGCTGACTTCAGTCGAAGATATCTCAGAGTTATGTCTTGTCAATAAGCAAAAGTGATGCTGAGATGCGTCAGGAAAGTGCGTAAGTGGCGTGAGGACACAGCATGGTGATGAAGACCCGACGGTCGAGGGCGACCCTGTTCGGGCTCGCCGCGACCCTGGCCGGGGGCCTCCTGGCCGGCTGCTCCGGCAGCTCCGGCGCGGAGCGGCCCGACAACAGGATCACGGTGTGGTCGCAGGAGAACCTGCCTCCGCGGATGGCGGCGACCAGGAAGGTCATCAGCCGTTTCGAGAAGGAGAGCGGCGTCGAGGTCGACCTCGTCGGCGTGGACGAGGCCCAGCTGCCGCAGCTGATCATGTCCGCCGCCGCGGCCGGCAAGCTCCCGGACGTGATCGGGGCGGTCCCGATGGGCCAGGTCTGGCAGATGTACGGCAACGGCCTGCTCAACACCGAGGTCGCGGACCGCATCGTGAAGGACCTGCGGCCCGACACGTTCAACAGCAACGCGCTGGAGCTCACCTCCGACCGCGGCACCAGGCTCGGTGTCCCCTCCGACGCCTGGCTCCAGATCCTCGTCTACCGCAAGGACCTGTTCGCGAAGGCCGGGCTCGACGCCCCGGAGGACTACCCCAGCGCCCTGAAGGCCGCCGCCGCCCTCGACAAGGGCGGCCGGGACGGCATGTCGCTGGCCACCGACCCCTCGGACGTCTTCACCCAGCAGAGCTTCGAGGACCTCGCCCTGGCCAACGGCTGCCAGCTGGTCGACGAGGCGGGCGACCCCGCTCTCGACTCACCGGCGTGCCGCAACGCCTTCGCGGCGTACGACGACCTCGCCCGCGAGCACGGAGCGCCCGGCACCCAGAGCGTGGACTCCACCCGCGCCACCTACTTCGCCGGGCAGTCGTCGATGATGGTCTGGTCGTCCTTCCTGCTGGACGAGCTCGCGGGCCTGCGGTCCGACGCGCTGCCGAGCTGCCCGGAGTGCAAGAAGGACCCGAAGTTCCTGGCCCGCAACACCGGCGTCGTCACCTCCCTGAAGGGCCCAGACGGCAAGGAACCCGCCCAGTTCGGCGAGATCACGTCCTGGGCCGTCACCCGGACCGCCGAGACGGGCGCCTCCCAGAAGTTCATCGAGTACATGATGGGCAAGGGGTACGCGGACTGGTTCGGCATGGCACCCGAGGGCAAGATCCCCGTCCGTACCGGCACGGCGGAGAAGCCCGGTTCCTTCGACCAGGCGTGGCGCGCCAGCGTCATGGGCGTCGACCGCCGCGAGTCCATGCAGAAGGCCTACCCCTCCGCGCTCCTCGACCGGCTCGTCACCGGCGTCGGCGGCATGAACCGGTGGGGCCTGACCCAGGGGCAGGGCGCCCTCGTCGGCGCCACGAACGGCGAACTCCCCGTCGCCAAGGCCATCGGCGCGATGACCAGCGGCCAGCTCTCACCCGACGAGGCCGCCGAGGAGGCCAACGACGAAGTGGCCGCCCTCCAGAAGTCCCTCCAGTAGCCGCCCGCCGCTCCCTCCCGAGGTAACCGACTTATGAGCACAATCACGAGCGGCGCGAAGAAGCGCCGCGTCCCACCGCAGAGTACGAGCAGGCGGGAGAACCGCGCGGGCCTCGCCTTCGTGACCCCCACCTTCCTGGTGGTCCTCGTCGTGGTGATCCTGCCGATCCTGTGGACCGTCCTGCTCGCCTTCCAGAACGCCAAGCTGGTCGACATCCAGGAGAACGGCCTCTTCGGCCGCTGGACCCTGGACAACTTCTCCCAGGTCTTCGGCTCGCCCGGCTTCTGGAGCAGCCTCGGCACCACGCTCCTCTACACCGTCGGCGCCACCGCCGGCTCCGTCGTCCTCGGGCTGATCGCCGCCCTCGCCCTGCGCAGGCCCTTCCGCGGAAGGGGCGCTCTGCGCGCCGCCATGCTCCTGCCGTACGTCGCCCCCGTGGTCGCGGTCTCCTTCGTCTGGGAGGTCGCGCTCAGCCCGCAGTACGGCATCGTGAACGAATGGGGCCGCAAGCTCTTCGGGTGGGACGACCCCATCGCCTTCCTCTCCACCCGGTCCTACGAAGTCGGTGTGCTCGGGGTCCACTTCGACATCCCGCTGGCACTGCTGACCGTCATCGCGTTCGAGACCTGGCGCTACTTCCCGTTCGCCTTCCTCTTCATGCTCGCCCGCCTCCAGGCGGTTCCGGCCGGCCTGGAGGAGGCGGCCGAGGTCGACGGGGCCACGCTGTCCCAGCGCTTCCGGCACATCCTGCTGCCGCAGCTGATGCCCGTCATCGCCCTGCTGTCCGTCCTGCGCTTCATCATGACGTTCAACAAGTTCGACGACATCTACCTGCTCACCGGCGGCGGTTCCGGCACGGACGTCGTGGCCGTCCGCGTCTACGACTTCCTCACCTCGCGCTTCGACGTCGGAGCCGCCTCCGCGCAGGCGCTCGTCCTCGCCGTCGTACTCATGGCCCTCCTGGGCGTCTACTTCAAGTTCTTCGGCAAGAAGATGCAGGAGGAGTCGGCATGACCTCCACACCGACCATGACCCACGAGCCGGCCGAGCGCACGGCCGGCCCGCTGCCCGCGTCGCCACGGCCCCGGCTGACCCGCGCCCAGTTCGAGGAACGGTTCTTCGGAGTCCTGCGCTGGGTGGTGATCGCCTTCCTCGCGGCGATCACGATCGTGCCCTTCTACTACATGCTGATGCTGTCGGTGAAACCCATCGACGCACTCCTCCTCGATCCGGGCAACCTCTGGGTCTCGGCGAAGGACTTCACGCTCGACACGTACGAGAGCGTCCTCAAGTCCTCGGAGGACGGCGGCCAGGGCTTCCTCGGCATGCTGTTCAACTCGGCGCTCGTCGCCATGGCCACGGTCCTGCTCACGCTGGCCGCCGCGGTACCGGGCGCGTATGCCGTCAGCCGGCTGAAGTTCTTCGGCAACCGGCAGGTCAGCGCGGTCTTCCTGGCCGTCTATCTGTTCCCGGCCACGCTGCTGGCCGTCCCGCTCTTCGTCATGTTCGCGAAGATGGGACTGTCGGGGAGCCTCGTCGGGCTCGCCATCGTCTACATCGCGCAGACCGTGCCCGTCTCGATCTACATGCTGAAGAACTACTTCGTCACCATCCCGTTCAGCATCGAGGAGGCGGCGGCGATCGACGGGGCGTCACGGCTGCAGACCGTACGCAAGATCATCCTGCCGCTCGCCCTGCCGACCCTCATGGCCACCGGGCTCTACGTCTTCATGATCGCCTGGAACGAGTTCCTGTTCGCCCTCCTCTTCCTGGCGGCCGACCCCGAACGGTGGACGGTCTCCCTCGGTCTCCAGCAACTGGCCAACGGCATCGAGGTGTCCAAGACGGTGCTGATGGCCGGGTCGGTCGTCCTCACCATCCCTGTGGTACTCCTGTTCTTCTCCGCCGAACGGCTCCTCACCGAGGGCCTGACCAGCGGTGCGGACAAGGGCTGACGCCGGGAGCCGGGAGGCCGGCGGCGGGGATGGACCGAACGCCCCTCGGGGCAGGCACGGACGCGACAGACAGGGCGAGGACGGCGGGGATGGCAGGAAACCAGGCCAGCGCGGGGCATCTGCTGCAGCTCATTCGCAGCGGCGAGGCCACCACGCGCGGCGAGCTCCAGCAGGCGACCGGCCTGTCCCGCTCCACGGTGGGACACCGGCTCGACCTGCTCTTCGGAGCGGGCTGGCTGCGCGACGCCACCGGCACCTCCACCGGCGGACGCCCCTCCGCCCGGCTGGAGTTCGACCCGGCGCACGCCGTGGTGCTCGTCGCGGACCTGGAGACCCGGCACGCCCGCGTCGCCGTGCTCGACCTCTCCGGGACCGTCCTCGCCGAGCACACCGGGGCCCTCGTCATCGCCGACGGGCCCGACCGCGCGCTGGACCAACTGGCGCGCTGGTTCGCCCCCCTGCTCGCCGAGGCGGGGGTGGGAGCCGAGCGCGTCTGCGGCGTCGGGCTCTCCGTGCCGGGGCCGGTGGACTGGGAGTCGGCCCAGATCGTGCAGCCGCCGATCATGCCCGGCTGGGACCGCTTCCCCGTACGGGAACGACTGCGCGAGGCCTGGACCGAGCACGTCGGACCGATGCCGGCCACCGGGCCCCTGCCCGTCTTCGTCGACAACGACGCCAACCTGATGGCTCTGGCCGAACAGAGGGCCGGTCACCCGGACTGCAGCGCCTTCGTCCTGATCAAGGCGTCCACGGGGATCGGCGCCGGAGTCGTCGTCGGCGGCGAGGTCTACCGGGGCATCGACGGCGGAGCCGGCGACATCGGCCACATCCGCCTGCACGACCGCCCCGACGCACTGTGCATGTGCGGGTCCTACGGATGCCTCGCCGCCGTCGCCAGCGGCCGGTCGATCGCCGGGCAGCTCACCGCGGCCGGGGTGCCCACCGCCTCGGGATCCGACGTACGCGAGCATCTCGCCGCGGGCCAGCCGGATGCCGTCAGGCTCGCCCGCGAGGCGGGGCAGCGCGTCGGCGAGGTCCTGGTCACGGTCGTCACGCTGCTCAACCCCGGCGTGCTGATGCTCAGCGGCGACCTCGCCGGCACCCCGTTCCTCACCGGCGTCCGCGAACTCATCTACCAGCGCGCCATGCCGCGCACCACCGCCCACCTCCAGGTCGTCACCTCCGAACTGGGCGACCGCGCCGCCCTGGTCGGAGCCGCCCGCATGGTCATCGACCACCTGTACGCACCCGAACGCGCCGACGCCCGCCTCGCGGCCCTCGCCCGTACCGGCGCCTGAGCACACCGCCCCCACAGCAGAACGACGGAGAGCACCATGTCCACCGCCCCCCTCCCGGACAGCCGGCCCCATGAACCGGTCCGCGTCGGCCTCGTGGGCGCCGGTCCCTGGGCCCGGGCCATGCACGCCCGCATGCTCGCGGCCGGGCCGGAGACCTCGCTGGCGGCCGTCTGGGCGCGCCGCCCCGAGGCCGCGGCCGAGGTCGCCGAGCCTTACGGCGCACCGGTCGCCGCCTCCTTCGAGGAGCTCCTCGACCGCTGCGAGGCGGTCGCGTTCGCCGTGCCGCCCGCAGTGCAGGCCGTCCTCGCCCCCCGTGCCGCGGCCGCGGGCCGCGCCCTTCTGCTGGAGAAGCCGCTCGGCGCCGATCTCGACGCGGCCCGCGCCGTGGCGGACGCCGTCCGCGACCACGGGGTGGTCTCCCAGCTCGTCCTCACGAAGCGGTACCACCCGGCCACCCGCGCCTTCCTCGCCGAGGCGGCTGCCCGCGAGGTCACGGGAGCCCGCTCCTGCTATCTGCACGGGGCCTTCCTCGGCGGGGAGTTCGCCACGTCCTGGCGGCTGGAACACGGCGCGCTGCTCGACCTCGGCCCCCACCTCCTGGACCTCCTCGACAGCGCGGTCGCGCCCATCGTCTCCGTACGGGCGACCGGGGATCCGCGCCGCTGGGTCGAGCTGACCTGCGAGCACGAGAACGGCGCGGTCAGCCAGGCATCCCTCTCGGGCTGCGTACGGCTCCCGCAGGCCAGGACCAGGATCGAACTGTTCGGCACGGGGGAGGAGTTGGTGTACGACACGGCCGGCATCGACCACGAGGAATGCTGGCCGGTCCTCCGGCGCGAGTTCGCCACCGCCGTCAGGACCGGCCGGGGGACCGGCATCGACGCCGCCCACGGCCTGCACATACAGGAACTGCTCGACATGGCCGCGCGTACGGCGGGCTGAGCCCGCAGGACCTACCAGCCGCTCCGGAGCGGCTGGTACCGCTGCCCGGTGGCCCCACTGGCGTGAACAGCGCCAGGAGCCGGCCGCCCGTTACTGATGCGGTCCGTCTGTGTGTGCCCAGGATCGCGTCGAGGCCTTCGGCCTCCCGCCCCTCAGCCACGCTGTCGACCGGTCATGGTGTCGGGACAAGAAGTCCGGGTGGCTCTCGGGGCGTACGTCGAACTCACCGTGTGCCGGGTCGCGGACCCACGCCCGCCGGCCACCGGCGGGCGTGGGGACGGGCTCACCCGCGGTCCCTGCCGCACAGCGCGGCGTCCACAGCGCCCTGAAGATGCCTCAGGCTCCCGCCCTCGGCCGCCCACGTCGTGGTGTAGACGGTCACGGTGCCCCGGCCGCCCGTGGCCCGGCCGCCGCCCACCGATCCGCCCGGCAGGTCGCCGCCGTGGCCCCAGTAGACGCCGCCGCAGCTGAGCGGGATCGAGGCGACGCCGTAGCCGTAGCGGCTGCCCGAGGGGTAGACGTCCCTGCCCCCGATGTCGGTGGTGTCCCGCGTCATCAGGCGCAGCGCCCAGGCGGGCAGGAGCCGGCCCCCGAGCAGGCCGTCCCAGAAGGCGTTGAGGTCTCCGGGTGTGGAGACCAGCCCGCCGGACGCGCCGAACTCGTACCCGGGAAGGTCCGTCACGTCCACGACGCCTGCCTCCGGGGCCGCGGGGTGCACGCCGTAGTTGCGGGCGTGCGGGCCACGCAGGGTCAGCTCGCCCGGGGCCGGCCAGTAGGTGTCGTCCAGGTGCAGCGGGCGCAGAATCGTCCGCTCGACGTAGGTGCGGAAGCCGACACCCGAGGCCTTGTCGATCACCATCCCGAGCACCAGGTAGTTGGTGTTGGAGTAGCCCCAGTCCTCCCCGGGCCCGAAGACGGGCTCCGCGTCGAGCGCCAGCGCCAGATACTCCTGCGACGTACCCGCCTCGGACCAGTCGACCAGTGCGGAGTACTCCGGCAGGCCGCTGGTCTGCTTGAGCAACTGACGTACGGTGATGGCGCTTCCGGCGAGCTGGGGCACATAGGCCCCGGCGCGGTCGTCGAGGTGTATCCGCCCGTCCGCGACCAGGCGCATGACGGCGGTCGCGGTGAACGCCTTGGTGTTGCTGGCCAGCCGGAACCGCCCCTCCGCGCCGGGCATGTGACGGCCGGACACCAGATCCGCGACCCCCGCGGTCCGGGTGGTCCTGCCGTCGTACGCGAGTGCGCCGGGGACACCGTCCCCGTCGACGAGCAGGTCCAGCTGCCGCCGCACCGGGTCCGACGGACGGGCAGCCGCCACGGGGGCGAGGGCCCCGGTCAGTGTGGCGGCGAGCAGGACTGCTGCGGCGAGGTGCTTGCGGTGCATGAAGGTTCCCCCTGAGACGTGGCCCGGATTCCGCGGACCGATCGGTCGCTCACCGATGACCCTGCCAGGCGCCCGCCGGAAGATCAGTACGTCCCGGCCCCGGATAGAGGGTGTCCTCAACCCCCCTTGCCGGGACGCCCGTCGTATGCGTCACGCCGGTTCGGAGGTGTCCCTGACGGGCGCGTCCTCGACGCGGGATCCGGGCGCTCCACGGTTGTCCGCGGCCGGACTGTGCGCGTGCTGCGCCGGTGCCTCGTCGGTGCCGGCCCCGACGCCCGCCGCCGGGGTGCGCAGGACCAGCAGGGCGACGTCGTCGCCGCTGGGGTCGATGCGGACCAGCAGTTCGTCGAGGAAGTCCTCCGGGTCGCGACGGGCCAGGGCCGCCGCATGCCGGCGCAGCGTGGCGAGGCCGGCTTCGATGTCACGGGTGCGACTCTCGACGAGTCCGTCCGTGTACAGCAGCAGTGTCGACCGGGGCGGGAGGTCCACATGGGCGTCGGGCCACCCCAGCCCCATGTGCAGGGCCGAGCTGAGACCGAGGAGCGGGCCGTGACCGTCTTCGAGGAAGCGGGTGTGCCCGTCGGCCGTGATCAGGAGGGGCGGCGGGTGACCGGCGTTGACCCAGTGGAGCTGCCAGGGCCCGCCCTCCTCGCCTTCGATGCGGGCGAAGACGCAGGTGGCCATGGGGGCATCACTCGTATGGGTCATGGCCTCGTCCAGCCGGCGCATGATCAGGCTGGGTGGTTCCGTCCGGTCCCAGGCCAGGGCGCGCAGCATGTTGCGGACCTCGGCCATGTGGGCGGCGGCCTTGAGATCGTGGCCGACGACGTCCCCGATGACCATCGTCAGGACGCCGTCGCCGAGGAGGAAGGAGTCGTACCAGTCCCCGCCGATCTCGGCGGCGCTCTCGGCGGGCCGGTAGCGGGCCGCCATCGTGAGGTGGTCGACCTGCGGCAGGGGGGTGAGGAGCTGGCGCTGCATGGTCTCGGCGACGTGGCGCTGCTGCTCGAACAGTACGGCGGCTTCCATGACCAGGCCGGCGCGGCGCGCGATGTCGGCCAGTACGAAGACCTCGGCCTCGCTGTAGGAGGAGTCGGGGTCGACCCGCGCCACCGTCAGCGCGCCGAAGACCTGCCTCCGGGTGTGCAGGGGCACCACGACGGCGCAGCTGCCTCCCAGCCGGTCGAACAGTTCCCGGTGGGCGCGCGCGAGCGGGCTGTCCGGCCGCTCCGCGAGGGCGCGCGCGTCGAGAATGACGGGCTCGGCGCTCCGCATGGCCTGGACCACGGCTGAACGGGTTGACTCGGGCAGGGGCGGCAGCGGGCCCTTCAGCGCCTCGGCCGCCCGGTGGTCGCGAGGGGCACGGACGGCGACGCGCTGCATCCCGCCCGCCTGCCTCGCGGTGTGCACGTCGATCGCGGCCCAGTCACCCATGTCCGGCACGAGCAGGCCGGCCAGCCTGTCCAGCATCTCCGGCGTCTCCAGTGCGGAGATCAGGACCGTCGACACCTCCGCCACCATCGTCAGACGGGCGGTCAGCCCCTCCAGGGCCGCGAGATAGGCCGCGGTCTGCTCGGCCGCCTCACGGTGCAGGCTGAAGTCGTGGAAGACGACCACCGAGCCCTGCGCACGTCCCTCGTGCCGCAACGGAGTGGCCGCCCAGATGATCGGCACCAGGGTGCCGTCCCCGCGCAGGAAGAGTTCCTCGCTGCCCTCGGCGGGCCGGCCGCTCTCCAGGACGGTCAGCATGACGCACTCGTCCCGCGGGACCGTGGCGCCGTCCGGTCCGCGGTGCAGCAGATCGTGCATGTCATGACCGAGCATCCGCTCCTGCGGACGGCGGAGGATCTGCTGCGCACGCGGATTGCACGCGGTGAGCCGGCCGGTGTCGTCGGTGACGAAGACCCCTGTCCCCAGGCTGTCGAACACCGTCCGCATGAAGCCGATCTCCAGCAGCCCGTCCGTGGACCTCATCGAGCGGCCCTCGCCGTTCCCGGGTGGCCCCCTCGGCCCGTGCCCGACGTCCTCGCGCCTTCCGGGCCGCCCGGCGGCGGCGGCCGCACGGGCGGCATCGTGTCCGCCGCCGGAATCACGGTCTGGAAGGTCATGCCGTCCATCATTCATCCGGCACGCCCGTTCCGCCGCTCGGGAGGAGGCCGCCCCCGCAGCCCCCGGCTACCTCTCCAGCACCAGCGCGGAGCCCTGGCCCACGCCGATGCACAGTGTCGCCACGCCGGTCCCGGACCCGGCGGCCCTGAGCTGGTGCGCGACGGACCCGGCGAGGCGGGCTCCCGAGGCGCCGAGCGGGTGGCCGATCGCGATGGCTCCACCGCGCGGGTTGAGGACGGACGGGTCGAGGTCGGGCCACTCGGCGACGCAGCCCAGGACCTGCGCGGCAAACGCCTCGTTGAGTTCGAGGGCCGCGAGGTCGGCGAAGCTCCTGCCCGCCCGGTCCAGCGCCCTGTTCACGGCCTCGACGGGGGCGAGCCCGAAGTGGTGCGGTTCGTTGGCCGACACCGCGGAGGCGGTGATCCGGGCCAGCGGTTCGCGGCCGGTGGCACGCAGGCCTTCCTCGTCCGCCAGCAGCAGGGCCGCCGCGCCGTCGTTCAGAGGGGAGGAGTTGCCCGCCGTGACGGTGCCGCCCTCCGTACGGAACGACGGGCGGAGCTTGGACATGGCCTCCAGCGAGGCGTCCTCCCTGATGCACTCGTCCCGGTCGACGACGACCGGCTCGCCCTTCCGGCGCGGGATCGTCAGGGGCGCGATCTCCCCGTCGAACAGCCCCGCCGCCCGTGCCGCCGACGCCTTCCGGTGGGAGGCGAGGGCGAATTCGTCCTGCTGCTCCCGGCTGATGGAGTGCCTGTCGGCGATCAGCTCGGCGCTCTCCCCGAGCGGCACCGTCCACTGCGGATCCATCCGGGGGTTGACCATGCGCCAGCCCAGGGTGGTCGAGTACATCTCGGCGTGCCCGGCGGGGAAGGCGCGGTCGCTCTTGGGCAGCACGTACGGGGCGCGGGTCATCGACTCGACGCCGCCGGCCACGACGAGCGAGTGGTCCCCGAGCGCCACGGCACGGGCCGCGTGCACGACTGCTTCGAGGCCCGAGGCGCAGAGCCGGTTGACGGTCACACCGGGGACGGAGACCGGCAGACCCGCGAGGAGCGCGGCCATCCTGCCGACGTTGCGGTTCTCCTCACCCGCGCCGTTGGCGTTGCCGAGCACCACGTCACCGATGCGCGAGGGGTCGAGCTCCGGGGTGCGGTCGAGCAGCGCGCGGATGGTGTGGGCGGCGAGGTCGTCGGGCCGCACCTGCGCCAGTGCCCCGTCGTACCTGCCGATCGGGGTGCGGACGGCGTCGACGATGTACACGTCGCGGGGGCGGAAGCTCATGACGCGGTCCTCTCGGCCGTACGGACCGGAGCGGCCGTCCTCTCCAGGACCTCGGCGGCAGTCACCCCGGGTGCGGTCTCCACCAGGACCAGGCCGTCGTCGGTCACGTCGAGCACGGCGAGATCCGTGATGATGCGTTGGACGCACGCCTTGCCGGTCAGCGGCAGGGTGCACTCCTCGACGATCTTCGGGCTGCCGTCCTTGGAGGTGTGCGTCATGGTCACGATGACGCGGCGGGCCCCGTGCACGAGGTCCATGGCCCCGCCGATGCCGGTCACCATCTTCCCCGGCACCGCCCAGTTGGCGAGGTCGCCCCGGGCCGAGACCTCCATGGCACCGAGGACGGCGGCGTCGATGTGACCGCCCCGGATCATGCCGAAGGAAAGGGCCGAGTCGAAGAACGAGGCGCCGGGACGCACGGTCACCGTCTCCTTGCCCGCGTTGATCAGATCGGGGTCGACGTCCTCGTCGTACGGGAAGGCGCCGGTGCCCAGGATGCCGTTCTCGGACTCCAGGACGACGTGCACGCCCTCGGGCAGGTGGTTCGGGATGAGCGTCGGCAGTCCGATGCCGAGGTTGACGTACTCGCCGTCGCGCAGCTCCGCGGCCGCCCTGGCGGCCATCTCGTTCCGGTTCCAGGCCATCAGTCCTGTGTCTCCCGCTCCGTGATCGTCCGCTTCTCGACCTTCTTGTCCACGGCCTGCTCGGGAGTCAGCGCGACCACCCGCTGCACGAAGATGCCGGGCAGATGCACGTGGTCCGGGTCGATCTCGCCCGGTTCGACCAGCTCCTCGACCTCGGCGACGGTGACGCGGCCGGCCATGGCTGCGAGTGGGTTGAAGTTGCGCGCTGACTTGTTGAAGACCAGATTGCCGTGCCGGTCGCCCTTCGCCGCCCTGACGAGGGCGAAGTCCGTGCGGATGCCGTGCTCCAGGACGTACTCGGTGCCGTCGAAGTCGCGCACCTCCTTGGCGGGGGAGGCCAGGGCCACCCCGCCGTCCCCGTCGTAGCGCCAGGGGAGCCCGCCGTCGGCGACCTGCGTGCCCACGCCGGCGGGGGTGTAGAACGCGGGTATCCCCGCCCCGCCGGCCCGGAGGCGCTCGGCGAGGGTGCCCTGGGGGATCAGCTCGAGCTCCAGCTCACCTCCGAGGTACTGCCGGGCGAACTCCTTGTTCCCGCCGATGTACGAGCCGGTCACCCTGGTGATCCGGCCGGCGGAGAGCAGCACCGCGAGACCCGAGTCCATCGCTCCGCAGTTGTTGGACACGACACCGAGTCCGCTGACACCGCTCGCGAACAGAGCATCGATCAACACGTTGGGCACACCGCTGAGACCGAAGCCTCCCACCGCCACCGAAGCGCCGTCCGGCACGTCGGCGACGGCCAGCGCCGCTGACGCGACCACCTTGTCCATGGGACCGTCCATCCAGTAGTGTTCGCATAGTGAAGTTTCCTTCACTATGATGGTGTGAGTCTGCCGCCAGGGCCGGAGCTCTGTCAACGGTCCCGGCACCTGCCGCCCTCACCCGACGGAGAACAGATGGCACCGACCAGCACGTCACAGCCGGGCGTGGAGACGCCCCCGGAGGCCGTGACCCCGCTGATGCGCGGCATAGCCGTCCTGCGCCGGCTGACCGACGCGGACGGGTCCCTCGCCCTCAGCGATCTGGAGCGCGACACCGGGCTCGCCCGCTCGACAGTCGACCGGGTCACGCTCACGCTCGCCCGCACGGGATACGTCCGCCTCGACGGCAAGGTCGTCACCCTCGCGCCGCGCCTCATGGAGCTGGGCAACGCCTACCTCTCGTCGGCACGCCTTCCCGGCCTCCTCGGCGGCCGGGTGGACGACCTCGCGGAGGAGCTCGACGAGTCCGTGTCCCTCGCCGTCCCCGACGGCGGGGGAGTCCGCTTCGTGCACCAGGCCACCCGCCGGCGCGCGATGTCCCTGCGCTTCCGCATCGGTGACCTGCTCCCGGCCGAACGCACCGCGCCGGGCACCCTGTTCGCCACCCGATGGGGAGCGGAGGAGTGGAGGACCTGGCGGGAGCGTCGGGCCTCCGACCCGGACGGAGAGGGCTTCCCGTCCCTGCCTCCGCGTCCCCGCCCCGCGGACGACCTGTTCGAGGAGCGGGTGGAGGCGGCGCGGGCGGACGGCTGGGTGGTGGACGACCAGCTGATCGAGCCGGGCCTCCTCGCCCTGGCCGTGCCCGTCCGCGATCACGCCGGAGGCTTCGCGTGCGTGCTCAGCGTGGTCAGTCACACCAGCAGGCACACCGGGCGGGGCCTCCGCGAGGACTTCCTGCCCCGGATGCTCGACGCCGCCTCGGCGATGGAGCGCCGACTGCGTGACGAGCCCCCGGCGGGCCCCTCCCCGGCCCCGGCCTCCGGGGCCCTCGCCTCCTGGACCGCGGCCTCGAAGCGGGAGCTCGGCCGGGAGTTCATCGAGTCCCTCGCCCGGGGCCTGACAGTCATCACCGCCTTCGGGGAGAACGGCGCCGCCCTGACGCTCAGCGCCGTCGCGCGCGCGACCGGTCTCTCACGCGCCTCCGCACGCCGCGCCCTGATCACCCTCGAACACCTCGGGTACGTCACGGCCGACGGCCGTGACCACCGGCTGACACCACGCGTCCTGGCACTCGGCTACGCACCGCTCTCCCGCACGACCCTGGCACGGATAGCCGACCCCCACCTCGCCGCGCTGGCGGCACGGATCCAGGACTCCGCCTCCCTCGCCGTCCTCGTCGACGACTCCGTGCAGTACGTGGCGCGCGCCGCCACCCACCGCATCATGAACGTCGACATCACCGTCGGCACACGCTTCCCGGCCTACGCGACCTCTCTGGGCCGCGCCCTGCTGGCCGGTCTGCCCGCGGGTGAGCTCGGGCCCCTCCTCGACAACGCTGAGCTGCGCCCTCTGGCGCCCCACACCCTTACCCACCGCACCGAACTCGAAGCCGCGCTGGAGCGCGTGAGCGCCGAGGGATACGCCCTGGTCGACGAGGAACTGGAGGTGGGCCTGCGCTCGATCGCCGTACCCGTACGGGATCGGGAGGGTGCTGCGGTCGCGTCCATCAACGTCGCCATGCACAGCAGCAGCCGGACGATCGATGAATGCCTGGAGCAGGTGCTGCCGGAACTGCGCCGCACCGCGGGGGACATCGAGTCCGAACTCCACACCGCGGCCCGCTTCACGGAAGTGCCGGTGATGTGAGCCGGGGCGGCCGGGTTCCGGGCGATCCATCCGCCGGCTCCCCGTCCCGCGGTTCACCTGATCACCGTGTCCTGGACGTGCTCCCGTCCGCGCCGGGCGCCGAGAGGGTGGCAGGGCCCTGGCGCGAACGCTCCGCCGCTTCGGCCGATCGCCTCGTGGCCACGGAGTCGACGCTCCGCGCGGGTCACGCCCCGTGAGAGGTGAACATGTCGATCAGCGGCTGCGGCGCCCGGTCGTCGAACAGGGTCTCCTGGCCCTGCGCCGACTCCAGTGCGGTCCGCTCGCTCCGGGGGAACAGGATCGCCTCGTAGGCCGACAGCGCGGCCTCGGTGTCCTCCTGGTGTGCGGCGATGGCCCGCCCCAGGTCGGCGCCGTCGATCATGGCGAGGTTGGCGCCCTCACCCGCGAACGGGGACATCAGGTGCGCGGCGTCGCCGAGCAGGGTGACACCGGGAACGCGCCGCCAGCTGTGCCCGGTGGGCAGCGCGTGGATGAGCCGGGGGGTCAGACGGCCGTCCGCCTCGGTGATCAGTCTGCGCAGGCCGGGCGCCCAGGTGGTGAAGTGCGCCAGCAGCGCGGCCTTCGCGGCCTCGGTGTCGGTGAAGTCGATGGTGGACAGCCGGTCCTCGGCTGCGCGCAACGCCACGTAGACGTGCAGACTTCCGTCCGTCTCGCGGTGGGCGAGGAACCCCTTGTTCTCGCCGAGACCGAAGAACATCCCGCCCCCGATCAGCTCGGCGCACTCGGGATGGCGGGCATCGGCGTCGTGGAGGTCGAGCTCGACGAAGGAGATGCCGGTGTAGGCGGGCCGGGCGTCGGAGAGGAGCGGCCGGATCCTCGACCAGGCACCGTCCGCGCCGATGAGCAGGCCCGTGGTGAATGTGGTGCCGTCGGCGAGCGTCACGGTGTGGCGCCCGTCGCCGAGCGGCTCGGCGCCCGAGACCTTGGCCCCCCAGCGGACAGTGCCTTCAGGAAGCGAGTCGAGCAGCAGATCGCGCAGATCACCCCGGTCGATCTCGGGCCGGTCACCGTTGCCGTCGTCCTTGTGGTCGAACAGCACGCGGCCCCGCTTGTCGACCACGCGCGCGGCTTCGCCGCCAGGATGCACCCGGGCCCGGAACTCCTCGTACAGTCCCGCGGCCCGCAGCGCCGCCTGGCCGGTCTCCCCGTGGATGTCGAGCATGCCGCCCTGGGTGCGGGCATGCCGATCGGCGTCCAGGTCGAAGACGGCGGACGCGATGCCGTGCACGTGGAGAACCCTGGCGAGAACCAGGCCGCCGATGCCGGCGCCGACGATGGTTACGGGGTGGTGCGGGGTGGTGTCCATGGGCATGCCTTCGCTTTCTGTCGTGCGGGTGCGGGAGCTCCTGCCGGGCTCAGCGGGGTGTGGTCGCCGTGCCGTTGACGACCGCACGGAAGATCCAGGCAAGCCGCTGCTGCGGGGTGCCGGAGGCGAGGTCGCCGCCGAGCGCGGCGATACGCGGATGGGTTCGGGAGGACGCCTGCCGCAGTGTCTCCACGAGCGCGTCGTGCTCGGCCTCGGCGTCGGGATCGCCCGCACGCCCGGACTGCTCGGCCGCGGTCGCGGTGGCCACCTGGAGGAGTACGTCCACTCCCCAGGCGGCCTGCGCGTCGGGTACGTCGCCCTGGTGCAGGATCGCGAGGACCGTCTCGACGAGTGCCAGGTAGTGCGGCCCGGCGGGCCGGGCGAGCAGCGCGGAATGGGCGAGGCCGGGGTGCTCGAACAGGACGCGCGTGTACGACAGGAGTACCTGCGCCAGCCGGTCGCGCCAGTCGCCGTCGCCGGTGGCCGGGGTGAGGTCGACCTCGCCCAGGAGCTCCTCGAGGATCGCGGCGTGCAGTTCGGCCGTGCCGGCGACGTACACATACAGCGAAGCGGGGCCGGTGTCGAGCTCCTGGGCCAGCCTGCGCATGGTGACGCGTTGCAGTCCTTCGGCGGCCATGAGCCGGACGGCGGCGGCGACGATGGTCGCGTGGGTGAGGGCGGGCTTGGCCGGCCGCTCGCGGCGGCTTCGGGGCTCCGGGGATCGCGGGGTCACTCCTGAACGGTAACGAACATGTTCGTCACGAACAAGTTCGTCGTGCCTGTCGGGGGCCGGAGAGGGTAGGCGACCGGTCGGCGGGGCCCCTTCCCGCCGCCACTCCGGGTGCGGAAGGCGGCGGGAAAACAGAGGATGCGAAAGGTGGCGAGCCGCACCGGCCGGCCCCGTCGTACCGAGAAGCGACGTCCGAGGGAGACAACACCATGGCGCCCGAGCGATCCTCTTCCGGCCTCACGGCATCACGAGACCCCGGCCTCGCCCGGCCACTGGCCGAGCGGGCGGGGTGGAACGACGTGGACCTGCGCGCGGTGGACACCGTACGGGTGCTCGCCGCCGATGCCGTGCAGAAGACAGGCAACGGCCACCCCGGCACGGCGATGAGCCTGGCCCCGCTCGCCTACCTGCTGTTCCAGCAGGTCATGCGGCACGATCCCGCCGACGACCAGTGGCTGGGCAGGGACCGCTTCGTCCTCTCGTGCGGCCACACCAGCCTCACCCTGTACATCCAGCTCTACCTGGCCGGCTACGGCCTGGAGATGGAGGACCTGAAGGCGCTGCGGACCTGGGGGTCGGCGACGCCCGGTCACCCGGAGTACCGGCACACCCGCGGCGTCGAGATCACCACGGGTCCGCTGGGCCAGGGAATGGGCGCCTCCGTCGGCATGGCGATGGCGGGACGCCGGGAGCGGGGCCTGCTCGACCCGGACGCCGCACCGGGCACCAGCCCGTTCGACCACCACGTCTACGTCCTCGCGTCCGACGGAGACATGATGGAAGGCGTCGCCTCCGAGGCCGCGTCGCTCGCCGGGCACCAGCAGCTGGGCAACCTCATCACCTTCTACGACTCCAACCACATCTCCATCGAGGACGACACCGACATCTCCTTCAGCGAGGACGTCCCGGCCCGCTTCGCCGCGTACGGCTGGCATGTGCAGACCGTGGACTGGACCCGTACGGGCGACTACGTCGAGGACGTCGACGCCCTGCTCACCGCGATCGAGGCGGCGAAGGCGGAGCGGTCCCGGCCCTCACTGATCATGCTGCGCACGATCATCGGGTGGCCCGCGCCGACGAAGAGGAACACCGGCAAGGCGCACGGGGCGGCCCTGGGGGACGACGAGGTCGCCGGCACCAAGCGGCTCCTCGGCTTCGACCCCGAGGCGTACTTCCCCATCGAGGACGAGGTCCTCGCCCACACCCGGGGTGTGGGCGAGCGGGGCAGGGAAGCCCGGAAGCGCTGGGAGCGGACCTACCAGGACTGGCGGTCCGCCGACCCGGAGCGTGCGGCCCTGCTGGACCGGCTGCGGGAGCAGGAGCTCCCGGACGGCTGGACCGAAGCCCTGCCGGACTTCCCGGCCGACCCCAAGGGCATGGCCACCCGAAAGGCGTCCGGGAAGGTGCTGACCGCCCTCGCACCGGTCCTGCCCGAGCTGTGGGGCGGCTCCGCGGACCTCGCGGGCAGCAACAACACGACCATGGACGGGGAGCCCTCCTTCATCCCTGCCGACCGGCAGACGGCCGAGTTCTCCGGAGGCCCCTACGGGCGCACCCTGCACTTCGGCATCCGCGAGCACGCCATGGGTGCGGTGCTCAACGGCATCGCGCTGCAGAGCCTGACCCGCCCCTACGGCGGTACGTTCCTCACGTTCAGCGACTACATGCGCCCCGCGGTCCGCCTCGGCGCCCTGATGAAGCTTCCCGCCACGTATGTGTGGACCCACGACTCGATCGGTCTCGGCGAGGACGGCCCCACCCATCAGCCCGTCGAACACCTGGCCGCCCTGCGCGCCATCCCCGGACTCGACGTCGTGCGCCCCGGTGACGCCAACGAGACCACCGCCTGCTGGCGGACGATCCTGGAGCACACCGACCGGCCCGCCGGTCTCGTCCTGACCCGGCAGAACCTGCCGGTGCTCGATCGCGCCGACGGCGTCCACGCGCCCGCCGAGGGAGCCGCGCGCGGCGCCTACATCCTGGTCGAGGACGCCGGGACCGTCCCCGACGTCATCCTCGTGGCGACCGGGTCGGAGGTGCAGATCGCCCTCGACGGCCGCAAGTTGCTGGTCGACGAGGGGCTGTCCGTACGCGTGGTCTCGATGCCCTGCCGCGAATGGTTCGCCGAACAGCCGCTGTCCTACCAGGACGAGGTGCTGCCCCCGGACGTCCGCGCCCGGGTCAGCGTGGAGGCCGCCGTCGGCCAGGGCTGGCGCGAGGTGGTCGGGGACGCCGGCCGGATCGTCAGCCTGGAGCACTACGGCGCCTCCGCCGACTACCAGCGGCTGTACGACGAGTTCGGCATCACCGCCGAGGCCGTCGCCGCGGCGGCCCGCGCCAGCATCCGCGACGCGGTGGAGCCCCCCGTGCCGGGCGGGCGCCGGTCCTAGGGACGAGGGGCCCCGAGGGCTGCCGTCGCGCGCCCGCCAGGAATCACGGGACAGCCCTCAGCTCATCTGACGGCGCACCAGTTCGTGGAGCCGCCCGCCCGTGTCCGCGAGGAGCTCGGCGGGCGGCCCCTCCTGGACGACACGGCCGTCCGCCATGACGATCACGCGGTCGGCGTCCATCACCGTGGACAGCCGGTGCGCGATCACCACACGGGTGGCCCGCAGAGACCTGGTGCTCTCGATCACGGTGCGCTGGGTCTCGTTGTCCAGCGCGCTGGTCGCCTCGTCGAAGAACAGGATGCGGGGGCGCCGGACGAGCGCCTGGGCGATCATCAGCCGCTGGCGCTGCCCCCCGGAGACCGAGCCGCCGCCGGAGATCATCGTCTGCAGCCCCATCGGCATCCGCTTGATGTCCTCCGCCAGCCCCGCCATCGCCGCGGCCTCCCACGCCTCCTCCTGGGTGAAGACCTCGGCTCCGCAGATGCAGTCCAGGATCGACCCGGACAGCGGCTGGGCGTTCTGCAGGACGACCCCGCACTGACGGCGCACCGCCGCCTGGTCGAGCGCCGTCAGGTCCTGGCCGTCGTACAGGACACTGCCCGAGACCGGCTTGTCGAAGCCGATGAGCAGCCTCAGCAGGGTCGACTTGCCGCATCCGCTCGGGCCGACGACCGCGACGAACTCGCCGGGGCGCACGGTCAGCGACACGTCGTCGAGGACGACGGGGCCGTCGTCGGAGTAGCGGAAGGACACACCCCTGGCCTCGATCCCCCCGGACAGCTCGCCGGGCTGGGTGCTGGCGCCGCGTACCTCGGGTGCCTCGTCGAGCACCGGCTTGATCTGCTCGAACATCGGCAGCACGGCGGCGGCGGACACGAAGGCCCCGGTGAGCTGGGTGACGGCCGTCAGCAGCATCGTCACGGACGTGTTGAAGGTCAGGAACTCGGCGGCCGTCAGCGACCCGCGTGCCGGTCCCGCCAGCAGGACGAAGATGACGAGTGAACACAGAGGCAGATAGACGGCGTTCAGGACCGTCGTCAGATTCTTGATCCGGCCCGCCCGCTTCTGCAGCTCGCGGCTGCGGGCGAACTCCGCGGCCCACGCCCCGTACGCGAAGCTCTCGGCCGCCGCGACCCGCAACTTGGGCAGCCCCCGCAGCGTCTGGAACGCCTGGTTGTTCAGCCTGTTGCCCAGCACGACCAGACGGCGCTGCCAACGGAGCTCCCACATGCCCATGGTGAGGAACACCCCGGCGATGACCACCAGCATCGCGACGGCGGTGAGCGCCAGCGGCACACTGAACCAGAGCAGCAGGCCCAGATTCATCGCCCCGAGGGTGCCCGCCTGCACCACGACCGGACCGGTGCCGGACAGCACCCTGCGGATGGAGCTCACCCCCATCGCCGCGCTCGCCAGTTCGCCCGTGGAGCGCTCGGTGAAGAACTTCGTCGGCAGCCGCAGCAGCCGGTCCCAGACCGCGGGCTGGAGCGTGCTCTCGATCCGCCCCTCCATCCGCAGGATCGTGAGGTTCTGCAGCAGCATGAAGGCCGCCGAGACCACACCGGAGATGATGACGGCCAGTGACACCTGCATGATGAGGGCGTTCTGCGCGTTGGGCACGTACACGCCGAGCACCTTGCCGGTGGCGATCGGCACCAGCGCACCCAGCGCCACCGTCACCAGCCCCGCCAGCACCAGTCTCCGCAGGTCGCCCCGGGTGCCGAACAGGCCGAACCGCAGCAGCTGCCGCTTGCTCAGCGGCTGCTCCGGCAGCGGCCGGTAGAACATCACGGCGCGCTCGTCGAACTCCTGCGCGGAGGAGCTGTCGACACGGCTGCGCCGCCCCGTCAGCGGGTTGACCGCCTCGTAGCGGCCACGACGCCAGAGCAGGGCGACCGGAGCTCCGGACGCGGCCCGACGGCCCACCAGGGGCCCCGAGTTCTCCCGCCACCAGCGTCCGTCCAGCCGCACCGCCCGGGTGCGGACGCGCGAGGCGACCGCGACCCGCTCCACCGGGTCGATCCGGTTGCTCACCGCCCCGCCCGCCGCGGGCTCACCGAGGACGATCCCGGAGTCCCGTGCCACCAGGCGGCAGGCGGCGTACACCGCGTCGTCCGAGGCCCCCGTCGCGGGCGAGGAGCCCCTCCGGGACCGGCCGATCGACGTCAGCAGCGCCTGGTCGGCCTCCTTGCGGACGGCCTCGCCCGCCTTCATGCCGGCCGCGGTCCGGTCCTCGTGCGCTCGCTCCAGCTGTTCGATCCAGCGGTCCAGCGCCGACAGCAGGCGGTACTGCTGATTGACCATCCCCTGCCACATCGCGGGCTCGACGAGCAGGTCACCCGCCGCCTCGGCGCTGAACGCGGCGCCGTACTGCACACTGCCCGGCGACACCGGCAGCCACAGGATGTCGTCGTCGCCCACCGCCTCGTCGAAGGTGGTCCGCCCGTCCAACGGGGCCTCGAACAGCACCCGCCGGCCACGGCCCACGCCGAGCGAGAAGGCGTGCTCCAGCAGACTGAGCGTCGCGTCCCCGGTGTCGTAATGGCTGCGGTACTGGCCCTCGTACGCCCCCGGGTCGGCGTACTCCGGCCGGTACAGCTCACGCAGCGGGATCCGGCGCAGCACGCACTCCTGGAGCGGCCGCCCGACCAGGGTGTGCTGCGGCCCCTCGACCGGACCCAGCACGAGCGTTCCCGGTTCGAGCCGGCCCAGGAAGTGCCAGTGCCCCTGCTCCACCGCGTCCACGGCGAACAGGTCGAGTGCACCGCCCATGACGAGCCACAGCACCTGCGGCCCTTCCAAGGACAGGCTTCGCAGCCCGGCGCAGTCGACCGGCTCGCCGAGAGTTCCCAGCGCGCCGATGACCGGGTCCTGCCCGGGTGCCTCCGTGCCCGCGAGAGGATGAACGGATGCCACGTCAGTGCTCCCTGACCAGATCGGCGTACGGGCCCCCGGCGGCCACCAGGTTCTCGTGCCGGCCGCGCTCCACGACGGTCCCGTGGTCCAGGACCACGATCTCGTCGCTGTCGCGTACGGTGCTCAGCCGGTGGGCGATCACGACACAGGCACAGCCGCGCCTCCGCAGGTTGTCGATGATGACCCGCTCCGTCTCGGCGTCCAGCGCGCTGGTGACCTCGTCGAGGACCAGGATGCTGGGGCGGCGCACGAGCGCCCGGGCGATCTCCAGGCGCTGACGCTGCCCGCCGGAGAAGTTCCGGCCGTCCTGCTCCACCCGGCTGTGGATGCCCCGGGGACGGCGGGCGACGACGTCGTACAGGGCGGCGTCCCGGAGGGCCTCGGCCACGGCCTCGTCGGGGACCGAGGGATCCCACAGCGCCACGTTGTCCCGGACCGTCCCCTCGAAGAGGAAGACGTCCTGGTCGACGAAGGACACGGACGCGGCCAGCGCCCCCCGGGGTATGTCCTCCAGACGTTGCCCGTCGATGCGGATCGTGCCCTCCCAGGGGCTGTAGAGACCAGAGATGAGCCGTGAGACGGTCGACTTTCCGCTGCCCGAACCGCCGACGAGCGCCACCTGCTGACCGGGTCCCACGGAGAGCGAGAAACCGGTGAGCAGCGGCTTGTCGAGCGGGCTGTAGCCGAAGGTGATGTCCTCCAGCGTCACATGGCCCTTGAGGCGGCGGGTGCTCGCCGCCGGCTCACGGCGGGAGTACAGCGGGTCGACCGGGAAGTTCTCGACGTCCTTGAGCCGGGCCACGTCGGCCGCGAAGTCCTGGACCCTGCCGGCCACCCCGTTGAGCCGGGTGACCGGAGCGGTGAAGCGGGTCACCAGAGCCTGGAAGGCGACGAGCAGACCGATCGAGATGTGCCCCTCGACGGCCCGCAGTCCGCCGATCCACAGGATCAGCGCGCTGTTGAGCGTCGCGAGGGCGGGGGCGACGACGCCCAGCCAGGCGCTCGGCACACCGAGACGCTGCTGCTCCTCCAGCGTCGTGGCGTGCTGCCCTGCCCAGCGGCGGAAGTAGCCGTTCTCGCCCCCCGTGGCCTTCATCGTCTCGATCAGCTGGAGGCCGGTGTACGAGGTGTTCGTGAGCCGCGCGCTGTCGGCCCGCAGCTTCTGCGTCCCGACGGCCCGCATCCGTACGACGACGCGCATGGCGACCACGTTGAGCAGCGCGATCCCCACTCCGATCACGGTCAGCTGGGGGTCGTAGGTCCAGAGCAGGAACGCGTAGAGGAGGACGACGATGCCGTCCACGCCCGCCGCGGTGAGGTCCCGGGCGAGGGTCTCGGCCACGGCGTCGTTCGACTGGAGGCGCTGGACGAGATCGGCCGGGCTGCGTTGCGAGAAGAAGGTGACGGGCAGCCGGAGCAGATGCCGGAAGAAGCGCGCGCTGCCGAGCGTGGACGCGATGACGCGCCCACGCAGCAGATTCGCCTGTTGCAGCCATGTCAGTACGACGGTGAGGGCGACCATGGTGCCCATCGCGGCGAACAGCACGCCCAGCAGCGAGGTCTGTTCGCCAATCATGAACATGTCGATATAGGTACGGCTCAGGGCCGGGAGCGTCGCTCCGGCCGCCACCAGCAGCAGGCTGGCGAGCAGGGCGACCAGCATCGTGCCCGTCGTGCCGCGCAGCCGGGCCGGCAGCGCGGCCATGACTCCGGGCTTCCGTCCGCCGCGCTCGAAGTCCTCGCCGGGTTCGAGGACGAGGACGACCCCGGTGAAGCTCGTGTCGAAATCCTCGGCGGGCACGAACCGGCGCCCCTTGTCGGGGTCGTTGATGTACACGCCCCGCCGTCCGAGACGGCGCCCCACGCCGTCGTACACGACGTAGTGGTTGAACTCCCAGAACAGGATGGCGGGCGCCCGGACCTCCGCGAGGGCCGCGGGCTCCATCTGCATGCCCTTGGCCCGGAGACCGTAACTGCGGGCCGCCTTGAGCACGTTGCTGGCGCGCGAGCCGTCACGCGAGACGCCGCAGGCGATCCGCAGTTCCTCCAGCGGCACATGGCGGCCGTAGTGGGCGAGCACCATCGCCAGCGAGGCCGCACCGCACTCCAGCGCCTCCATCTGGAGCACGGTGGGGGTGTGCACGGTCTTCGTCCGCCCCGGCTTCGGCGCCGGACGCGACCGCCGCCTGCCGCCCGGGGCCCCCTCCGGGCGGTGCCTGCCACGGCCCGGAGGCGGCAGCTGCTGTGCGGCGGGGGACGGGTGCGGTGCGGTCACGGGAGCAGCCAATCGATCGGGCGCTGGTCGGCGAGACGGACGGAGCCGGTGGCGAGGGTCATGGAGCCGATCGCGTACGGAGGGCCGTCGGCCGAGGACCACCGGTAGCCGGACTTCGTGGAGGCCGAGGGCTCGATCCTCACCAGGACCGCCAACGGCCTGCCGTGCCGGGAGAACTGCTCGCCGAGCTGGGCGTCGCCGAGGAAGCGGGTGATCTGCTGCTGTGTCTGCGCGGCCCTGCCGACGGCTGCCACCTTGCCGCGCAGCACCCCGTACTGCTGGGCGGGCACGGACTGGACGGTGAGGTCGACGGAGGCTCCCACCGGGACCGAGGCGGCACTGCTGCCGGATACGTAGAGCAGGGCGACCAGCGGGTCGTCGGCGCCGTCGATCCGCTCGACGCTCGCCACGTCCGCGCCGGTGGTGACCACGGCGCCGATCGTGGCCGTCACCGAGGTGAGCCGGCCCGCGTCGATCGTGCGGACGACGCGTTCGCCCTGCGCCGTACGCACCTTGAGCAGGGGGGAGTTCCGGGGCAGGGTCTCACCCTCGTCGGCGAGCACCTCGGTGATCTGTCCGGCGACGGGGCTCTGAAGGATGTAACTGCCGCGGGAGTGCGTGAGGATGCCGGGGGCGTCGAGGGTACTGGCGACGGAGCCCGTCACGGCCCAGAAGCAGGCGGCGGCCATCACGGCGACGGTGACGCAGAGGACGAGCAGGCCCTGCGGGCGGGCGAAGCGCACCGGAAGATCGAGCTGTTCGGGCGACTGCAGCTTGGAAAGGGCCTGTTGGCGGAACTGCACGGAACTCTTCCCTCACCTGTCAGCGGTCGGCACCGAGCCCCGGAACCGACGGGTTCCGGGGCTCGGTGGGGTACTGCCGTGTCTCAGAGACCGGCGGTGAGGCCGGTGGCCAGGCCGGTGACCGCGCCCGTGTTCACGCCGGTGGCGGACTCGACGAGACCGGTGACCGAGCCGACGACGCCGGCGACCGGGACGATGCCCTCAACGGTGCCCGTGACGTTGCCGAGCACGCCGCCGACGAGGCCGCCCGAGACGTTGTCGAGGTCGCTGTCGGAGATCTCGGCGGTCTCGACCTGGGGGGTGTAGTTCATGATGAGCGCTGCCCTTCGTGTGGAAATTGCCTATATACGGAAACCCGTGGTGCGGCTTCCGTATGGGCCAGGATCAAAGCACGCCTGTGCCTCGCACAGCCAATCGAACTGCGGTGGATCTGTGGTTATCGGCCCGCTGGAATCGACTTACGTGCAGAAGTGTCCATTCCATGGCGGCGAATCCTTCACGAGCTTCACCGGATGAATTCTGTGACGCCGCGACTTCACGCCCCCCAACTGGGGCACTCCCGCCCCAATCACCCCCTGGGCCGGTCTGGACCTGGTGTTCCGCGCCAGGTCGCGTGATCGGTGTGCGCACGCCGTGTGCAGGTTTCTTCGATTCGGGGGCCCTCCCGATTTCGGGTGCAGTTGGTGTCGGCAGCCGTGCGGAGTTCGGAAGGTATCGGTATTCACGCGTTTGTAAAAGATGAACAGGTCTCTCTTTTCTCTGTGCCCGGCACATGAATGAACGGCGCGTTTATGAAGTGTTTTCCGCATCCAGGTGTTCACCGCGTCACGCGACCTCCGGGTATGTGGAGAACCTGTGCTGCCTTTTCTCGCGCCGCAGGTGGCGTGCGCGTTCCCGGTCGGCCGGGTGAGAGGGCTGGGTCTGATTCATCCGATGAAACGTCCGCACCACCCTTCTCCAGGGCGACGTGCGGCGCTACCATCGGGATGCTCTATGGGAGCGCTCCCACCTCTGTGTCAGTCCCGTACCGCCGCTGTGCGGCGGTCCAGCTCGGAGAGGACGTTTCCGTGCGCTTGAGCGCCAGACCGATCGCCGCCCTACTGGCGGCACTTGCCCTCGCAGCCGGGTTGTCGGCCGCCGGAACCCCGGCCATGGCACGCTCGGACGAAAGGTCACCCGCGGCCGAACCATCGGATGTGTCCGTCGCGGCGGACACGTACACATGGAAGAACGCACGGATCGACGGCGGCGGCTTCGTGCCGGGCATCGTCTTCAACCGGTCCGAGAAGAACCTCGCCTACGCGCGCACCGACATCGGCGGCGCCTACCGCTGGGACCAGGCGGGCAAGCAGTGGACACCGCTGCTGGACTGGGTGGACTGGGACCGGTGGGGCTGGTCCGGGGTGGTGAGCCTCGCCTCGGACACGGCCGAACCCGACAACGTGTACGCCGCCGTCGGCACGTACACCAACGACTGGGACCCGACGAACGGGGCGGTCCTGCGCTCCTCGGACCGTGGCGCCTCCTGGAAGGCGGCCTCGCTGCCCTTCAAGCTCGGCGGCAACATGCCGGGTCGCGGGATGGGTGAGCGGCTCGCGGTCGACCCGAACAAGAACTCCGTGCTGTACCTCGGCGCCCCCAGCGGCAACGGGCTCTGGCGGTCCACCGACTCGGGCGTCACCTGGTCGGAGGTGACGGCCTTCCCGAACCCCGGCAACTACGCGCAGGACCCGACGGACA
This sequence comes from Streptomyces sp. QL37, assembly GCF_002941025.1. Lineage (NCBI taxonomy): Bacteria > Bacillati > Actinomycetota > Actinomycetes > Kitasatosporales > Streptomycetaceae > Streptomyces > Streptomyces sp. QL37. The sequence continues at coordinate 7,846,739 of NZ_PTJS01000001.1, forward strand.
CCAGCGGGTACGGCAACGACAACCAGGGCATCGTGTGGGTGACCTTCGACGAGCGCTCCGGCAGCGCGGGCAGCGCCACGCAGGACATCTACGTCGGGGTCGCCGACAAGGAGAACACCGTCTACCGCTCCACGGACGGCGGCTCCACCTGGTCCAGGATCGCCGGCCAGCCGACCGGATACCTCGCGCACAAGGGCGTGCTCGACTCCTCGACGGGCTACCTCTATCTGACGCTGAGCGACACGGGCGGCCCGTACGACGGCGGCAAGGGACAGGTCTGGCGGTACGACACGGCGTCCGGCGCCTGGACGGACGTCAGTCCCGTCGCGGAGGCCGACACCTATTACGGCTTCAGCGGCATCTCCGTCGACCGGCAGAAGCCCGGAACCCTGATGGCGACCGCCTACAGCTCCTGGTGGCCGGACACCCAGATCTTCCGTTCCACGGACAGTGGTGCGACATGGACGCAGGCGTGGGACTACACGAGCTATCCGAACCGCTCCAACCGCTACACCCTGGACGTCTCCTCCGTGCCCTGGCTCAGCTGGGGCGCCAACCCGTCCCCGCCGGAGACCGCGCCCAAGCTGGGCTGGATGACGGAGTCCCTGGAGATCGACCCGTTCGACTCGAACCGGATGATGTACGGCACGGGCGCGACGGTGTACGGCACCGAGAACCTCACCTCCTGGGACACCGGCGGCCAGTTCAAGATCACGCCCATGGTCAAGGGGCTGGAGGAGACGGCCGTCAACGACCTGGCGAGCCCGCCCTCCGGCGCGCCCCTGCTGAGCGCGCTCGGTGACATCGGGGGCTTCCGGCACACGGACCTCGACGCGGTGCCCGCCATGATGTTCACCTCGCCGAACCTGGACTCGACCACCAGCCTGGACTTCGCGGAGGCGTCCCCCGGCACGGTCGTGCGGGTCGGCAACGCCGACACCGCTCCGCACATCGGCTTCTCCACCGACAACGGTGCCAACTGGTTCCAGGGCTCCGAACCCTCCGGTGTCACCGGCGGAGGCACCGTCGCCGCAGCGGCGGACGGCAGCGGATTCGTCTGGAGCCCGGACGGCGCGGCCGTCCACCGCACGACCGGCTACGGCAACTCGTGGACCGCCTCCACGGGCATCCCGGCAGGGGCGACGGTCGAGTCGGACCGGAAGAACCCGAAGAAGTTCTACGGATTCAAGGCCGGCACCTTCTACGTGTCGACCGACGGCGGTGCCACGTTCACCGCGAAGGCGACCGGCCTCCCGGCCGAGGGCAACATCCGCTTCAAGGCGCTGCCCGGCAAGGAGGGCGACATCTGGCTCGCGGGCGGCGCCGCCACGGGCGCGTACGGGCTCTGGCGCTCGACCGACTCCGGTACGAGCTTCACCAAGTTCTCCGGGGTCGAACAGGCCGACAGCGTCGGCTTCGGCAAGGCGGCCTCCGGGGCCTCGTACCAGACCGTCTTCGTCAGCGCGAAGATCGGCGGGGTGCGCGGCATCTTCCGGTCCACGGACGCGGGCGCCAACTGGACGCGGATAAACGACGACTCACGGCAGTGGGCCTGGACCGGCGCGGCGATCACCGGGGACCCCCGGGTCTACGGCCGTGTGTACGTGTCCACGAACGGCCGGGGTATCCAGGTCGGTGAGTCCTCCGACACCGGCGGCGGAGGCACGGACCCGGACCCCGATCCGGACCCTGACCCGACCGATCCGCCTGCGGACGCCGACTGCGCGGTGACGTACAAGGTCACCAACCAGTGGTCCGGCGGCTTCCAGGCCGACGTGACGGTCACCAACACCGGCACCACGGCCTACGACGGCTGGCAGCTGGGCTGGTCCTTCCCGGGCGGCCAGAAGGTCACCCAGATGTGGAACGCCTCCCACCGGCAGGACGGGACGAAGGTGACCGTGACGAACGTCGGCTGGAACGGCAAGGTGGCACCCGGTTCCTCGGCCGGCTTCGGCTTCACCGGCACGTCACCGGGCGGCAGCACCGAGCCGGACGCGTTCACGCTGGGCGGTGAGGCCTGCACCGTCGGCTGACAGCAGGCGGGCCCTGTGCGGGGAGCGCACCCCGCACAGGGCACGGGCCGCGCCGAATGGACATACCGCCCAGGGCGTGCTGCATTGGAGTGAACGCAGCTCGCCCTGGGAGGCACCCGTGGTCGACGTCGATGTGCTGGTCGCAGGGGCGGGTCCGGTCGGCCTGACAGCCGCGGCCGAGCTGTGCCGCCGAGGGGTGTCGTGCAGGATCGTCGACCGGCTCCCGGCACGGCTTCCCTATGCCCGGGCCGTGGGCGTCCAGCCCCGGACACTGGAGATCTGGGACCGGATGGGGATGGTCCGCGAGGCCCTGGAGACAGCCGTCCCGCTGAAGGGGCAACTGACCTACGTCAACGGCGAGGAAGGCCCGCGGATCGATCTCGAACTGCCACCGGAGGCGCCCTACGGCTTCGCCGCCCTCCCGCAGTACGAGACCGAGCGGCTCCTGGAGGAGCTCCTCCGGCGCAGGGGAGGCGACGTCGTACGAGGCACCGAACTCGTCTCCTTCGAGCAGGACTCCGACGAGGTGCGGGCCGTTCTCTCCGCACCGTCGGGAGACACCGAGGAACTGACGGCGCGCTACCTCATCGGCTGCGACGGCGCGCACAGCGCCGTACGAAAAGGGCTGGGTCTGTCCTTCGACGGCGCGGCCCTTCCCGAGGAGTACATGCTGGGAGACGTCGAGGTCGACTGGGACCTGCCGGCCGGATACGGCATCCGCGCCTCGCACGTCGTCGACGGGCACCCGGACGACCTCCTCGTGTGCATCCCGCTCCCCGGCGACCACCGGTACCGGATGTCGATGGCGACCCCGCCCGAACTGTCCCGTGCGGGGCGGAAGGACGCCGACGGCGTCACGCACGGCCTGAGCGGTGCACACGGCCCGGCGCCCGGGATCGAACACATCCAGGCGGTGCTGGACCGGCTGTCCCCCCGTCCCACGACCGCCTCCTCGTTGCGCTGGTCCTCGGTGTTCCGCATCAGCCACCGCATCGTCGGCCGGTACGGCCGGGGGCGGGTCTTCGTGGCGGGGGACGCCGCGCACATCCATCCGCCCACGGGCGCGCAGGGGATGAACACCGGGGTCCAGGACGCCTACAACCTGGCATGGAAACTCGCCGCCGCCGTACGGGGCCACGCGGCTCCCGGGCTGCTCGAGAGCTACGACGCCGAACGCCGCCCGGTCGGGGAGGAAGTGGTGGCGCGCACACTGCGCCACGCGCGGAGCGGCATCCAGGCCGACCCGGAGGACCCCGCGACGATGATGCTCCGCGAGGCCCAGCTCCTCGTCGGCTACCGGGGCAGCGCGATCGTGGGGCCGGACGGCTCCGCGCACGACGGCCCGGCACCGGGTGACCGGGCGCCCGACTGCGGTGGACTCCGGTACGCCCTGGGCGCCTTCCCCGTCCGGATGTTCAGCCTGCTGCGGGAGCGCGAGCACACCCTGATCCTCTACGCCGGCCACGAGGACCAGCTCGCGTCGTTCGACCAGGTGGCGGGCGCGGCGGTGCACGCGGCCCACGGCATGCTGAACGCCTGCGCGGTGCTCGCCCCGGAGGTGAGCGCGCCAGCGCTGCGCCTGCCCGCCGTCCACGACAGCCTCGACGAGTTCCGGCGCACGTACGGCGCGCGGGGCGGCGAGGCGGTCCTCGTACGGCCCGACGGCCATCTCGGACTGCGCGTGGTCCCGGCGGACGGGCCGGAGCTGCCCGCGTATCTGACAACGCTCCTCGGGACGTGACGCGGGGCCCGGCAGGGAGTGACCGCCGGGCCCCGCGCCGTCCGATGAGCCGACTCCGCTCATCTCATCCCGTCTCAGGGAAAGGACACCACCTGGGAGGGGATGGTCGACGTGCCGGATGTGGGGGATCCGGTGTTGTTGATGACGTGGTCGTACTGTCCCTGGCCGCCGAGGGAGACGACGAGCAGGTCGTGGAACTTGACTCCGGGTTTCACCGGGGCCTGGAAGCCGTGCTGCTGGCGGATGGTCGGGTCGACGTTGAAGTAGCAGTAGCTGCCCATGCCCCAGCCCTCATGGGTGGTGACGGAGTCGGCCACCTTGTAGGCGGCGTAACCCTTGATGTCGCCGTTCTGGATGGCGGCCTGGTTGGGAGCGTCGTACGCCTTCTCGTTCTGGAAGAAGATCGTCTTCCCGTTCTCGCCGTACCACTGGACGTCGTACTTGTTGAAGTGCTCGACGAACAGGCCGGTGGCCAGCACGTCGTCACCGTTCACCCGGAGTCCGTAGTCGGACCGGTTGGTCTCCCACCCGACCCCGTCACCGTGGTCGGCCCGCCACAGCCAGGTGTGGTCGATGATCGTGTCGTCGCTGTTGACCACCATGCCGGTGGTCGCCTTGCCGGCGCCCGCGCCGCCGACCCGGACGAAGACGTCCTGGAGGCTGGTCGGGTTCGCCGAGTGGTCGGCGGCCGCACCTTCGGGACCGACCTGGACGAGCACCGAGGAGTTCTGCGTACCGGCGTCGACGAGGAGTCCGGCGAGCTTGACGCCGTCGACGTCGCCGACCTTGATCGCGGTCACCCCGTTGTCCGGGATGATCGTGGCGAGTCCCAGCCCGAGGGCGACGGTGTTCGCGCGGTTGATCTCGATGGGCTCGTTCACGTGGTAGATGCCCGGGGTGAACAGCAGGTGCAGGCCCTGGCGGACGGCCGCGTTGATCGTCTGCGCGGTCGCGCCGGGCTTGACCACGTAGAACTGGCTCAGCGGGATGGACTCACCCTGCGGGGTGCCGTTCCACGAGACACCGCGCGCGTTGGTGCGCTTGGCCGGGACGAAGACCTTGTAGTCGTTGCCGTCGAGGTAGAGGAAGGGCTTCTCGCGGGAGACCGGTGTGTTGTTCAGGGTGGTGTACGGCGGCTCGGGGAAGCTCTGGGCGGGGGCGCCCTCGACGCCGGAGAACGTCATGTTCCAGACGCCGTTGCCCCAGCTGCCGATGGAGCTGTCGCGGGTGTACCACTGCTGCTGGGAGTAGGGCCCGACCTGGCCGTCGATCTTGCTGTCGGCGATGTAACCGCCGCTGGCCCAGCCGTAGCCGTCAGGGGCGAGGTTGAGGCCGCCCTTGACGTGCATACGGCGGAAGGGAGCGGCCTGGGAGACGGCCCAGCGGTTGGTGCCGTTCACCGGGTTGAGGGCGAGGTTCTCGGCCGAACGCCAGAAGTTCTGGGTGGCGTTGCCGTTGAACCAGCCCGCGTCCACGGTGACATCACCGTTGAAGGTGGTGTCGTCGGGCTTGAGGCCGAGGCCGGCGATCTGGGTGTAGAACCCGATCTGCGCGTTGATGTTGTTGTACGTGCCCGGCTTGAACATCAGGGCGTAGCGGCCCGTGCCGAACTGCGCGGACTCCTGCTGCTTGAAGATCGTGTCGACCTTGGCCTGGATGTCCGGGGTCGAGGGATCGAAGACGAGGACGTTGGGGCCGAGGTCACCGCCGCCGGGGATCTGCGGGTCGCCCCCGCCGGTGGTGCCGAACACCTGGAACTCCCAGAGCGAGTGACCGTATCCGGTCGCGCGGGCGGTGCCGGTCAGCCGGACGTAGCGCGCGGTGCCGGAGACGTTCAGGGTCTCCGTGCCGCCGGGGCCGGTGGTGGTGGAGTAGGCGGTGCTCCAACTGCTGTTGTCGGAGGAGAACTCGATCCGGTAGCCGGTGGAATAGGCCGCCTCCCAGCGCAGCACGATCTGGCTCACCGAGGCGGCGGTGCCGAGATCGACCTTGAGCCACTGGGGGTCCGAGAACGCGCTCGACCAGCGCGTTCCGTTGTCGCCGTCCACCGCGGCGGTGGCAGGGGTGCCGTCGTTCTCCTGGCTGGACGAGGTGACCGTCCTCCCCTGGGAGAGCAGCGAGGGTGCGGCGCTCGCGGGGGACTGGGGGACGAAGGCCAGGAGCGAGAGGACGAGGCCGGCGATGACGGCCAGCACGCCGCTGCGTCTCCCTAGCGGTGCGAGCGCGGGTCTGTGGAGGTTCGGAGGTGCGTACATGGGGTCTCCTGAGTCGTGGGGCGGGTACACGACGCGCACAGCCAGAGAGCGCTCTCTCCGGCTGTGCGAGATACTCCACCCTGGTTACGGACGCGTCAAGAGATGTGCAACAGCGTGTATCTCAGGGCCTGTTGCCGACAAGAACTGATGACTGCGACGCGGTGAACGCCCCTCCGGATCGCCCTCCTCCATGACTGACTGTAATAACTGACGGGTCGTCGGTTCAGGAAATGACGGCTGGTTCAGGAGGCTCCGTACGTCCGTACGTACTCGAAGTCCGCTGTCGCACCCGCCCGGTTGTGGGACACCAGGCCGATCCTCAGCTCGCCCCGCACCGGGAGGGTCCAGGTGCCTCCCGGTGACCAGTGGACGCCGTCGCGGCTGGTGGACGCGCGTACCTCGTGCTCCCCGTGCGCGGTGTCGCGGTGGTACGCCATCCTCAGCCACATCGTGTCGGCAGTGGGCCCTCCGAACATGGGGGCGTTGGCCACCGCCGTCGGCGGGGTGGTGGTGGGGCGCTCGCCCTCCTTGCCGAACTCGCTGACATCGAGCACGGCGCCGTCGCCGTTGGTGAGCGGCAGAACCGAGTGGACGAGCTTGAACCACCGGTCGTCGTTCTCGTACAGCACGAGACCGGCCTGCTGGGCCGCCTGGCCGGGGGCGAAGCGCAACTTGGTCTCGACCGTGTAGTTACCCTTCGGCGCGTCCCGCAGGAGCACGGACGCCGTGTTGGTGCCGAGATGGAGCTCGGCGTTCTGCGTCGGCCAGGAGAGCGCGCCGCCGGACACGGTGACCCCTGCCGCCGGCCCGCGCACCCACTGCCACGGGGAGGCGGCACCGGTGCCCGGGACCGTGGCCGTGTCGAACTCGTCGCTGTGTTCCCGCAGCAGACGTCCCGGCGGATCGACCGTCACCCGCTTCGTCGGGGGCCGGTACAGGGCGGCCGCCCCCACGTTGTCCGCCGCCGCGCCTGCGCCCCGCGCGGCGGCACCCACCGCGCCCTTGCGCACAGCCGCGGCCGGGAGGTCACGGGACTGGAGGGCCACCGGGTCCCGCAGCCGGTCACCGGTCACCTCGGCCGTCAGCCGGGTGCCGCGCAGTTCCACGGACACGTTGTTCCAGGTGTCCCAGGAGAATCCGGAGGGCAGCGCGGTGACCTGCTCGCCACGACTCCTGCCGCCGACACGTACGTCGGTGACGAGCGCGCCGCGCGCCCGGTCGAGCCAGGCCACGATCCGGTTGCCGGGGTCCCGGTAGGCGACGGTGAGCCCCGCCGCTCCATCCGCCGCCGTCACCCTCAGATCCGCCTCGGCGCGCAGGTCCGCGGGGGCGCGCCCGTCGGCGACGAGATAGGAGGTGCCTGTCCGGGAGGCCCCGGGGGTGTACACGGCGTGGCCGCCCGAGTCCGGATCGGTCGCGGTGGACCAGCCGGTGGGGGCGTCGCCCTTCGCGCGCCAGCCCGACAGGCCGCCGGTACCGAAGGACCCGCCGGTCGCCCACGAGGTCACCGGTGCGGCTGTCGGCCCGTCCGAGGGACCCGCGCCCGCCCGCACGACGGGCCAGCCGTCGATCCAGTCGAGCCGGTCGATGAGCATCGGGCGCCTGGTCAGCTTCAAGGTGCCGTTCGAGGCCGGGGCGAGATCGGGCGACTCGGCCGGGATGCCGTGGTAGACCAGCCAGTCCTGGCCCGCGAGGTCGGTCTGGAGGGAGTTGTGGCCGGGCCCGATCCACCGGTTGCCGTTGGCCCCGGCGACCACTCCCGCCTTGCTGGTGAGGGCCATCAGGTCGGTGCCCTCGTCGTCGGTGAAGGGACCGGTGGGGCTGGTGGAGCGGCCCACCTTCACCTGGTAGCCGCTGTACGCGCCGTCGCAGCAGCCGGCGTCGGAGTAGAACAGGTAGTAGAAGTCGTCGCGCCGCACGACGAAGCCGCCCTCGACCCGGCGGCCACGGGCCACCTGTGTGACCTCACCCTCCGTCCGGGACAGGTCGGCGTTCAGCTTCGCGACGCAGATCGTGTCGTAACTGCCCCAGTACAGATAGGGGGTGCCGTCCGTGTCGGTGAACTGCGCCTGGTCGATGTTGCCCGCCGGGCAGCCGCTCGGCGAGGGCAGCACGGCTCCCCGGTCGGTCCACGGGCCCGTCGGTGTGGTGGACGTGACGAGGCCGACGGTGTTGCGCCCGGGCACGGAGTAGTAGAGGTGGTAGCGGCCGAGGGCGTAGCGCACCTCGGGCGCCCAGAGCCGTGACCCCTCGTGCCAGGCCGGTTTGTTCCCGGGCGTGAACACCTCGCCCGCGTACTCCCACGTCACCATGTCGGCCGAGCGCAGGATGGGCAGCATGCGCTCCCCGTCCTCGCCCTTGCTCTGCATGACCGGGTTCTGGGTGCCGTAGGCGTACCAGAGACCGTCCTTGCCGCGGATCATCGCGGGGTCGGGGAAGGTGTCGACGGCGCCGCTGGACACCGGGTTGGTGTACGTCGTCCCGGCCGTCGGGCGGTCCTGTGCACCGTGCGACGGAGCGGAGGCGAGGGTGAGGATCCAGACCAGGGCGGCCGCTCCGGCCGCCCACCGGGGAAGGAGGCGGGTGCGGAGGGTCCTTCGCGTGCGTCTCATGGGGTCTCCGTGAGTGTCCCGCCCGGATCCGCCTTCGCGGTCCAGGTCGTGTCGTCCGTCTCGAAGGCGCTGAGGCTGGGGTCGTAGTCGGAGGCGCCGATGTCGTACATCGACGTCATCCAGTGGTAGAAGTTGTCGCCCCTGTCCCGCAGCAGCTCGTACAGCCGCCGCATCAACCGGGCGCGGACCGCCCCGAACTCGGGGTGCGTGTACCGGTTGCCGAGCTCGTGCGGGTCCGCTTCCAGGTCGTACAGCTCGTTGACCGACTCCGGATTGACGACGAGCTTGTAGCGTCCGTCGCGGATCATCCGCTGCGGATAGGGGAAGTGGTGGCCGTGGAACTCCGCGACCAGCTCACCCGGCCAGTCCGGGGTCTCGCCCTTGACCAGCGGGACCAGGCTGCGGCTGTCCACGGCCGGGGACGGGTCGCAGCCCGCCAGTTCGAGGAGCGTGGCGGTGCAGTCGGTCAGGCTGACCAGCTCGTCCCTGACCTGCGGGGCGGCGCCGGGGATCCGGATGATGCCGGGGATGCGGTAGATGTCCTCGTACATCGCCGGACCCTTGTCGTGGAGCCGGTGGGCGCCGGTGAACTCGCCGTGGTCCGCGGTGAAGAACACGGAGGTGTCCTCGCTGAGCCCCAGCTCGTCCAGGCGGGTGAGGATGCGCCCGATCTGCTCGTCGATGAGGGTCACATAGCCCCAGTAGACGGCGATCAGCTTGCGGGTCGTCTCGATCGGGATGGTGTCGAAGGCCCAGTGCGCGCTGTAGTTGCGCTGCACCGGTGGCTTGCCCTCGAAGGTCTCGGCGATGGACGGCGGCAGCTCGACGAGCTCCGGATCGTAGAGGTCGAAGTAGGCGTCCGGGAGCAGATAGGGCAGATGTGGGCCGAAGAAGTGCGTCGCCAGGAAGAACGGCTCCTCACCGGCCGCGTACCGTTCCAGGTGCTCGATGGCGCGGGTGGCGAGGTAGTGCTCGAACGTCGCCTCCACCGGCTGGTGCAGCCGGGCGGCCAGCAGATTCCCCGGGTTCCCGCCCGGGGCCGTGCCCCGGATCGGTTCGGAGATGCGGTACGGCGGCAGCCCCCGCTCCTCCAGATACGCCAGGTAGTCCGGATGGTCGACGGGGTTGTGCCAGCCCGGCAGGTCCGGGCCCTCGAAACCGTACGAGGCGGCGTTGCGGTGCGTGCCGCCGTGCCACTTGCCGATGAGCCCCAGCCGGTAGTCGCGCTCCGCGAGGGCCGCCGGGAAGGTGAAGGCGTCCTCGCGCAGGTCCTCCAGATAACCCACGTTGCGCTCGTAGTTGGCGAGCAGCCGGTGGCGGAAGGGTGCCTGTCCGGTGAGCAGGCTCGCGCGTGCCGGGGTGCAGATCGCGGTGGGGGTGTAGAAGCGGTCGAAGCGTGTGCCGGTGGCCGCCAGCCGGTCCAGGTTCGGTGTGGCGACGTGCGGATTGCCGTAACAGCCGAGGGTGTCCACCCGGTGCTGATCGGTCATCAGGAACAGCAGGTTCACTTCTTGTACGCCTTCGTGTAGAGATCGCCCTCGTAGTACGTGTCCGCAGCCGGGGCCTTCTTGAGCCGGCCCGTGTCCACGAAGAACTCGCCGAGCCCGTCCAGCCAGCCGTCCACGGTGCCGTCCTCGGTCCTGGCGACCAGATCGGCCGTCGACAGCGTCTCCACGTTGGCCGCGTCGGCCGCCACCTTGTCGCGGTCGATCTTCAGCAGCGAGGCGGCCACGTCGATGGCCTCGTCGGGGTGTGCGGCGCGCCAGTCGTTGGCCTTCTGGAGGACCTTGACGACCTTGCTGTTCAGCTTCTCGTCGCTCCTGGTGGGCGCCACGAAGGCCGTGGGGAAGGCCCGGTCCTTGAAGTCCGCCGTGCTGGCGACCTCGTTGAGCTTCGGCTTCTTCGTCTTGATGGTGTCGATCAGGGGATACCAGAGGCCGGCCCCGTCGATCTGCCCGGACACGAACGCCGAGACGACCGTGGACGGGTCCATCGGCACCTTCTCGATGTCCTTCTCCGACATCCCTGCCTTCTGCAGGGCTAGATCGAGTGCCATCGCACCGGAGGTGCCCTCCGGCACACCGACCTTCTTGCCCTTGAGGCCCTCGATGGAGGTGATGCCGGGCTGGGCTATGACCCGGTCGGCGCGGGCGAGCGTGTTGACCGCGACGACCTTGGCCTTGCCGGACGCGGGCAGCCACATGGCGCCGGGGCCGATGTACCCGAAGTCGAGGTTGTCGGACCCGAGCGCCTGGATCTGGAGCGGTCCGTTGGTGAACGTCTTGTACTCGGGGTTCAGCCCCTCCTCCTTCCACAGCCCCTGTTTGTCCGCGATGGCCAGCAGGCTGGCGCCGTTGTAGTCGCTGATGTAGCCGAAGCGGACGGTGGAGGCTCCGTCGGACGACGAGTCACCGGAGCAACCGGTGACGGAGAGTGCCAGGGCGGACACGGCGACGGCCGCCGTCAGGGCGCGCTGAGGTAGACGCATGACGCAGGGTTCCTTAAGGGAGTCCGGGGGAGCGGGTGGTGGACGGGGAAAGGCTCAGGCGGCCGGGGCCTGGTGGTAGACGGAGGTCCACACGGCATTGCGGATACGGGCGAACTCGGGGGAGAGCCGGATGGCTTCGGTACGCGGATACGGCAGGTCCACATCGATGACGGACTGGATCCGGCCCGGCCTCGCGGCCATCACGACGACGCGACGCGCGAGGTACACGGCCTCGTCCACGTCGTGCGTGACGAACAGGACCGTGCGCTTGTCCCGGCTCCAGGTGTCCAGGAGCTGGTCCTGGAGCTGGACCCGGGTCAGCGCGTCCAGCGCCCCGAAGGGTTCGTCCATCAGCAGCACCCGCGGATCGACGGCGTAGGCACGGGCGATCGCGCAGCGCTGCTTCATCCCGCCCGACAGCGTCTTGGGCAGCGCGTCGGCGAAGTCGGTGAGGCCGACCAGGTGGATGGCGCGCTCCGCCCGCCGCTTCCGCTCGGCGGCCGGGACGGACGCCAGCTTCAGCCCGAACTCGACGTTGCCGCGCACGGTCAGCCAGGGGAAGAGCGCGTACTGCTGGAAGATCACCCCTCGGTCCGGTCCGGGACCGTCGACGGGCCGCCCGTCGACGAGGACCTCGCCCGAGGTCGGGACGGCGAGGCCGGCGGCCAGATTGAGCAGGGTGCTCTTGCCGCACCCGGACGGGCCGACGACGGTGACGAACTCCTCGTCACCGATGTCCAGCGACACCTCGTCCAGGGCGGTGAAGGTGGTCCTCTTCAGCGGATACGTCCGGGACACGTTCCGGAAGGAGATCTTGGCGGTCATCGGGTCTCCTGCCAGCGGGTGAGGCGACGTTCGGCGAGCAGCAGCAGCCGGTCCATCAGAAGGCCCAGGAGACCGATGGTGATCAGACCGACGAAGATGGTGGGGAGGTCGTAGTAGAGCTGGGCGTTCTGCATCCGGAAGCCGAGCCCCTCCTGCGCGGCGATCAGCTCAGCCGCGACGAGGGTGCCCCAGGCGGCGCCCAGGCCGATCCGCATCCCGACGAGGATGAACGGCGCGGAGGCGGGGACGACCACCTTCAGGAAGATCGTCCCGTCACGGGCGCCGAGCACCCGCGCCGCGTCGATGAGCGTCCTGTCGACCCCCACGACGCCCTGGAAGGCCGCGACGACGCTGGACAGGAACGCCGCCAGGAAGATGACGAACACCTTGGGCACCTCGCCGATGCCCAGCAGCACGATGGCCAGCGGGATCATGGCCAGCGGAGGCACCGTGCGGAAGAACTGGACGTACGGCTCCAGCAGCCCGCGGGCCACCGGGTACCAGCCCATCAGGAAGCCCACGGGGACGGCCAGCAGGGTGCCCAGCGCGAAGCCGGTCAGGACCCGGCGCAGGCTGGCCAGCGAGTCGTCGGCCAGGGTGCCGTCCGCGATCAGCTCGCCCGCCCTGCCCGCCACGGCGGCGGGGCCCGGGAGCGCCTGCACCCCGAGCGAGGCCAGCCAGGCCCACACGCCGATGCCCGCGGCCAGGGCGATCAGATTCAGGACGAGCGCGGGGACGCGGGCGCCCTTCCGCCGGGGCTCGCGGGCAGGTGCCGCGTCCTCGATCAAGGGTTCGTCCTGCTTCAGGGGTGTCTCCGTGGAACTCATGTGGCGTCCTCGGGAAGGTCGTCGGCGCCCGGACCCGGGTAGCGGGCGAGCAGAGGGGATTCGTGGAGGGCGAGGGCGACCCCGCCGAGCGCGCCGCCCGCCTCGCCGAGCCCGGCGGGCAGCAGCGTCACGCGCCCACGGGCCAGCGGCATGACATGCGCGTCCAGTGCCTCCTGCACGGGGGCGAGCAGCGCATCACCGGCCCGGGCCAGCTCACCACCCAGCACGATCACGCCCGGGCCGACCGCGTTGACGACCCCCGCGAGCACCGCTCCGGTCCGGGCGCCCGCGGTCCGGAGCACCTCGTGTGCCGCCCGGTCGCCGTTGTCCACCGCTCGCAGGAGGGTCGGGACGTCGTCCGCGCGTCCGCCCAGGGCGCGGAAGGCGGCGAGTACGGGACCGATCGAAGCGATCGTCTCCAGGCACCCCGTGCCCCCGCACTCGCACGGCCGGCCTCCGGGGTCGGCCGTGATGTGCCCGAGCTCGCCCGCCAGTCCGTCCACACCCCGGTGGAGCGAACCGTTCACCACGAGGCCGCCGCCCACTCCGTGCGACAGCCGCAGGTACAGCACGTCCTGGCTCGCCGCCGCAGCCCCCCAGGTGGACTCCGCGAGGGCCGCGAGCCGGGTGTTGTTGTCCAGCAGGACCGGGGCCCCGAACCGCTTGCCCAGCAGCCCGGCCAGGTTCGCCAGCGGTTCCTCGGGCGCGCCCGCTGCCGTCCGCACAGGGCCCACGACACCGACCCCGACCGCACCGGTCGTGCCGAGGGCGGCCAGCCGCAGGGTGCCGCCGGCCAGCGAGGCGACCAGCCGCTCGGCCAGCTCCACCCGCCGCTCCCAGGAGAGCCCGGGAGGATGGGCCCGGCTCGCCGATCCGATCACCTCGTGCGCCACGTTGGCGGCGGCCACATGAACGGCGCGGCGGGCGAAATCGATGCCGACGGCCTGGCCGGCCGCGGGGTTGAGCGTGAGGTGCTCGACCGGGCGGCCACGCCGGCGCGGACCCGGCTCCGCCGCGGCCGCCACGACGGCGCCGCTCGCGACCAGGGTCCCGACTATGTCGTACAGCGTGGTACGCGACAGTCCGGCCTGGCGTCCGAGCTCGGCCCGGCTCTGTGGTCCGTGACGGCGCAGCAGACCGAGTACGCGTTCCTCGTGCCCGCGCCTCAGCCGCGAGAGAGGTCCACCGTGTGAGTGCATGGCGCCCAGCATGATGACCGCGCGATTTTTTAGTCAATGACCCGGAAAAATATTCATGTTGCCGCAATGACGGCGGGTTCAGGCCGAGCGCACACAGCGGAAGCCGAGGTTCCCCGTCGTGCTGTCCGGCGTGTTGCGGGTGCGCGCGGCCACCCGGTACCGGTTGCAGTACGAGCGGTGGCACAGGTAGGAGCCGCCCCGGATCACCTTGGCGTCACCCGCGCCCGGGCCACGCGGGTCGCTCCGGCGGGCCGCCCGATGGTCGGTGTCCCACCAGTCCTGGCACCACTCCCAGACGTTCCCCGCCATGTTGTACAGGCCGTATCCGTTCGGCTGGTATGCGTCGACCGGTGCGGTGCCCGCGTAGCCGTCCTCGGCGGTGTTCTTCGTGGGGAAGTGCCCCTGCCAGACGTTGCAGCGGTGCTCCCCGTCCGGGGTCAGCTCGTCACCCCACGGGAAGCGTGCCTGCACCAGGCCGCCCCGGGCCGCGTACTCCCACTCGGCCTCCGTCGGCAGCCGGGCGTCCGCCCAACGGCAGTACGCGCGCGCGTCGTTCCAGGAGACGTGCACGACGGGATGGTCCGCGCGGTCCTCGATCCCGCTGCCGGGGCCCTCGGGCGTGTCCCACCGGACGCCCTCCACCCCGCACCACCAGGGGGCGCCGTCCGGACGGCCGGCGCCGCGCCGGAGCGCGGCCGGCAAGAACCCGGCGAAGACGTACGACCAGCCGAAGCGCTCGGCCTCCGTGACGTGACCGGTGGCCGAGACGAACTCCGCGAACCGCTCGTTGCTGACCGCGTGGGTGTCGATACGGAAGGCGGACACCCGCACCTCGCGAACCGGACCCTCGCCGTCCGCCCGGAACCCGTCGGGGTCCTCGGTCCCCATGAGGAACGGTCCGCCCGGGAGCAGCACCATCCCGTCGGCGACGTCCTTCGACGCCGACACCGCGTGGGAGGCCCGGTCGTGGCCGGGGCGGACGGAGGCGGCCCCGGACGGGCCGTCAGGCCTTCCACGGCCCGGTGAGCAGCAGCCGGCAGGCGCTATGTCGTTCATGCCGTGATCCTACGAGCAGCCCGGAGCCCTCTACACCGATGATCGTCGCCGCCCAAACCTCCTCCCGGCGTGGCGTGCCGTCCAACGGGTGACATCTGGCTCCCTGTCACACGATGAGCCCACCGCATCCCTCGAATGCGGCCTTCCCGAGTGGTGAGCCTCCGGATTTCAGCTGACGGTGGATCACGTCGCACCCGTGATCCGATGAGCCGACAACCAGCCGGCCAGCGCGGGGGTGGCGAAAGGACTGTGTATCCATGCGCTCTGCCCGCACCCTGTTCGCATCGGCCGCCGTCACGGCGGTCCTCGCGGTCTCCGTTCCCGCCGCATACGCCGTGACCTCGGCGGACGACTGGGACAAGGACAGCGGTTCCTCCGCCAGCAGCAACGACGACCGTGAGAAGCCGGACTCGTGGAAGCACGACAAGCCCGAGGGCGGCGTCCACGCCGGTGGCGGTGCGCTCGCCGGTCTGTCGGCGGACGACTGGGAGAAGGACAAGGACAAGGAGTCCGGGTCCGGCAGCAACGACGACCGTGAGAAGCCGGACTCGTGGAAGCACGACAAGCCCGAGGGCGGCGTCCATGCCGGTGGCGGTGCGCTCGCCGGCGTGTCGGCGGACGACTGGCAGAAGGACAAGGAGTCCGGCTCCGGTTCCGGCTCCGGCGACAGCGAGCAGACCTGGAAGCACGAGAAGCCCGAGGGCGGCGTCCACACCGGCGGTGGAGCGATGGCGCTCTCCGGCAGCGGCCTGGCCGCCGGTTCGGTGCTGATGCTCGGTGGCCTGGGTGCCGCCGCGTACAAGCTGCGCCGCCGCAACGCCTCGGGTGCGGCGGCCGCCTGACCGGCGCTCCGCACCGCTGATCGAATCTGTCGTGGCCGCCGCCCTCTCCGGGGCGGTGGCCGCGCCGATTTCCCCGTACAGCCGCCCGTCCCTCCCGTACGCGAAAGGCAGCATGCGCATGGCCGCCCCGCAGCCGACAGAACCAGCCCCCGCCTCCCCTGCCCTCGGCCGTTCCCTGCTGTGGCCCGTCGCGGCGGTGGGGCTGGGCTTCCTCCTCGTCTACAACTCCTTCGACGCGTCGGCCGGAGTACCGCCGGCCCCCGCCGTGGTGTCACTCCCCGCGGCCTCGGCGCCCGCCTCGCCGGCACCGACGGCCTCCGTGTCCTCCGCCCGCCTCGGGCTGCCCCGGTCCGAGCCCGAACGGATCTCGATCAAGTCGATCGCCGTCGACGCCCCCTTCACGCCGCTGTCGATCGGCCCCTCCGGGCAGCTGGACGCGCCGCCCGCGCACGACGCGAATCTCGCGGGCTGGTTCAAGGACGGTGCCACCCCCGGCGAGCGCGGCACCTCGGTGGTCGCCGGGCACGTCGACACCAAGACCGGTCCCGCCGTGTTCCTGCTGCTCAGCACGCTCAAGGCGGGCAACACCGTGGACATCACCCGCCGGGACGGCACCGTCGCCACGTTCGAGGTCGACTCGGTCGAGACCTTCAGCAAGGAGGACTTCCCGGACGACCGTGTGTACGCCGACAAAGGCACCGCCCAGCTGCGGCTGATCACCTGCGGCGGTGTCTACGACAAGAAGAAGAAGGACTACGAGGACAACGTGGTGGTGTTCGCCCACCTCGCCTCCACCAGGAACTCGTGATGTCCGGCCCTTGCCCCTGACGTACGGGTGAGGGCTTGGCGTCCGCGTGCTTCCCGGACACCCGCGGCCCGGAGCGCGCGGACGAGGAGTCCGCCCGTGACCGGCCGCCCGAGCCCGCCGTCCGTCCCCCGGGACGTGCGGCTCGCGGCCTACCCGAGGGGCTGCCGCGCCCCGAGCGCCGCGTCGTGGAGCAGCCCCTTCCCCGGCCGGGGGCGGGGGAGGCGCTGGTGCGCAACACGGACTTCCAGGCCCTCCCCGCACTGCGCACCCTCATCGGCGGTGGGGTGGAGGGCGCGCCCTTCTCCGGTCCGAACCCTGAGGAAGCGCTGTTCGGTCCGGCCGTCGGCGAGGCCGAGCCGCGGCCCGGCACCGCCTGTGGGGGCGACGGTCTCGCACTTCCTCGGCCGGCGGGAGTACGCGGCGGTGCCGTCCTCGACGCGGAGATCGCCCGGCTGACCTGGTTCGGCGAGCAACTGGCCTCGCGGGTCGGGGCGGTGGGCCCGGCGGTCCGCTGACGGCACGGATATTCACTGGCTGAGCCGTCCCGTACGGCCCGTAAAATCCCGGGGTGACCACGAGCCCCGCGGACGCGCGGATACAGCAGCGACACACGGACCGCCCGGGGCGTGACGTGGCCGTGGACCTCTGCCCGGTCTCCGAGCTCGGGCGGCTCGTCGGACACGCGGACCGTCGCACGAGGCATCTGGGGTTCGCCCTCCTCGCCGAGCGGGCGGCCGGGCCCCACCTGCCGGCCGGTGAAGCGGCCGAGCTGGCGGAACTGCTGCCGCGGGACGTTCCCGAGCCGCCGGACGAGTCGCTCCTCATGGCCGGGCTCCACGGGCGTCTCGGGAACCACCTCCCGCGGGGGCTGCCCGCCTGGCGTGCGGTCCCGCTGCCGGAGCGGGTGCGGACCGCCTGGCTGCGGGCCGACATCCTCACGGACCCCTCCGTGCTGCGGCACGAGCCGCCCGGCGAAGCGCTCCACCAGGCGGTCCGCTCCATCGACGCCTGGGACGCCCACCGGCCGGACCGGCTCGTCGCGGAGGTCCTGGACGCCCATGACACAACCCTGCGTGCGGAGGCGGTCCGGCTGATCCGGCAGGGCCTGCACGCCGGTCTGCTGGCCCCCGGCCCGGCCAGGGACCATCTGGCGGGGCTGCTCCGCGCCGACCCGGACGGCGCGGCCGTCACGGCCGCCGCACTGGAGGAACTGGCCGAGCCCTGGGCGGCGTCGGACCCTCTTCCCGCCGCCCTCTTCGCCCCGTACCTCGATCCCGCCCAGCCGGCTGCGGTCGCGGCTCCCGCGCTCACCGCCGCGGCCCGGCACGGGCACGGGGCGCTGCTGTCGCGTACGGCGGCGGACACCGCCGCGCCTCGAACGGTACGCCGACTCGCCGTGGAACTCCTCGGTGAGCTGGCAGGACGCGGTGACATCGGCGCGCTCCTGGACATCGCGGCCCAGGACCCACTGCTGCTCGGCGGACCCACGATGAGCTGTCTGCAAGGGCTCCACAGACGCGGGCACTTCCCCGACGCGTCGCAGGCACCGGCCGTCGTCGGCCTGGCGCTGGCCGATCACTCGATCGACCCCCGCACGGTCGCGACGATCCTCTACACCTGCCGCCGCACGGTCCTGGACCTGCTCGTCGAACCCCCGGCGGACGACCCGGGCGCGCCGCGCCGGCTCGACCTGCTCGTCGCCCTGGCCGGGCAGGGGACAGGAGACCTGCCGATCGGGGCCGCCGTCACCCGGCTGCTCCCCTCCGCACGCCTACCCGCGCCGTTCCTCGGAGCCATCCGCGCACTCCGCCACGAGGAGGCCGAGGAGGCCGTCCTCGCGTTGTTGCCCGACGTCCCGGCCGCCGCCCTCGACACGCTCGAAGCCATCGGCGGGGACCGCACCGTCGCCGTGCTGACCGAGGCGCTCGGTCCGGACCCCGACGGCCGTGGAATCGCGCCCTTCCTCCGCCCCGTACGCCACCGGGCGCTCGAACTCCTGTGGCAGCTGAACACCGACCCGGACCTCCGGCGCCAGCTGCTCGCCCGGATCGACGCCACCGCGCCGCCACCGGCCGTCGCGGCCGACCTCGGAGCCCCCGACGAGCGCGAACTGGCCCTGCTGGCCGCGGGCCCGGAGCCGGCCGACCCGGTGGCCGCCCTGTGCGCGCTCGCGGCCCGCGGGGGCTCCGCCACCCTGCCCGCTCTCACCGGCCTGCTGCTGAGGGTCGTGTGCGAACTGGCGGCGTCGTGGGAGACGGTGGAGACGGGCCCGCAGCCGGAACCGGCCCGCGCCGGGGAACCCGTGGTCCCCCAGGAGATCGTGGACGCCGTACGCGGTCTGGGCGGCCGCCTGCACGCGCGCCGCAGGATCAGGCCGTCCTGCCTGCTCGGAGCCCGGGACGCCCGGGAGGCCGGCGACGCGCTGATGGCCGGAATCGTCCTGGACCTGCTGGACCGGCCGGACCTGTCCGCCCGTCAGCAGTCCGTCCTCCTGGAGGTCCTGCGGCGCGTACCGTCCGCGGAGACCCGCCCCCGCGTGCACCGGCTGCTCCGCCACCGCGATCCGCATGTGCGCAAGCAGGTGATCGCGCTCCTGGCCGCGGGCGCGGCGGGTGAGGACGCCCAGGCCCTGTCGGCCACGCTGATCGCTCTGACCAGGGCCGAGGACATCCAGACCGTGCGGCAGTCGCTGCTGGCCCTCGGCCACGCGGAGGCCCGCTGGGCCTGCCCGGCGATCACCGCGCTCCTGGAACACCCCACCATGAACATCAGGAAGACCGCCGCGTCGGCCCTCGCGCGCGCCGGGACGCCGGCCGCCGTGCCCGGCCTCCTGCGCGCACTCGGCCGCAACGACAACCCGGGGCTGCGCGCCGGACTGGTCGCCGCGCTCCGCGCCGTGCTGGGTGACGCCTGCACGGCCACAGTCCTCGCGGCCGCGGCGCGCACCGGCGCCCCCCGTGAGCGCACGCTGCTGCTGGGTGCCCTCACCGGCACCCTCACCGCCCGCACGGTGGTCGCCCTGGCCGATCAGGGCTCCCCGCTCGTGCCGGATCTGCTCGCCGCGGTGGCGGACGGCCGTATCCGCCTCGGTGCGGGGAGCGCCGCCGACCTCGCGGAGCTCGCCGCCGGGTACGGGATCACACTGTCGGGCCAGCTGTCCGGAGACGCCGACTCCTGGGCCGCGCGGCTCGTCGACCACGGCTGGAGCGCGCCGGTCGCCCTGCGCCTCGCGGACAGCCCGGACGCTCTGCGGCCACGGCGCCTGAGGGAGCTGCGGCCGATGCTGGCGGAGTGGCTGTGCCTGGCCCGGTCCGTACCGGAGGCCGCCCGCGACCGGGTCCTCGGCCTCGTCCTGCGGTTGTGCCCCGCCCCGTGGCCGGCCGACGAGCTGGAGAGGATCGCGGACTCCGTCCAGGTGCTGACGGACGGTCTCGCGGGCGAGCGGGCACACCGGCCGGGGCTCCTCGCCCTGCTCCAGGCCGTCGCGCCCCGGCTGCCCTGGCCGGAGCGCATGGCGCTCGCCGGTGCCGTACGCGCCATGACACCCCCTCAGCACGTGCAGGCGCTGCGGCTGCTCCGCGCCTGCGATGCCGTGCCGGTCAGAGGGGACCTGGACCGGGCCCTCGCAGCCGCCCGCCTCGACGACGACGCACAGAAGGCCGAGAACGCCGTACTGCGTGAGGCGTTCGGCGTGCCGGAGCCGCCCACGCCCGGCGAGGAGACGGAACCGTGGCGGTCCGCGCTGCGCCCGGCTCTCCGCACCCGCCGCGCCCTGGAGGAGTTCCGGCGCCGCGCCCCGTACCCGCCGGACTCCAGGCAGCGCCTCGGCGCCCTCGTCGACGCGTACTCCGATGCCGCCGACGACGGGGTACGCGCCCTTCTCGTCGACTGGATGACACACCTTCAGCCGCTCGGAACGCCCCCGTGGACGCTCACCGAGACAGCCGGTCCGGCTTCGGAAGTCGTACGCGACGACCCCGGCCCGCCGCGTTCCGCCGAGCGGCGCACCCGGCTGACGGACATGCTGGACGCGCCCGACCCCCGCCGCAGATCCGACGCCGCCCGGCAGCTCCTGGACTGGCCCGAGCCGGAGACGGCACGCGCGGTCCTCGACGCGTACCTCCGAGGGCGTATCGACCTGCCCCCCGGAGGCAGCCTGGCGCGCGCGCTGGCCACCGTCACTCCCGCGGAGCTGGGCGGTGGAGGGATCATGCCCGCCAGGGTGGCCCGCCTCGCCCCGCACCTGGACCCCTGGGACCTCGTGCCTCTGATCCCGCTGCTGCTCGGATGGTGGGAGCACGGTCCCGCCGCTCTTCGAACGGAGGCCGCTCACGCCCTGCGGACCGCGCCCGCCGAAGTCCTGGCGGAACACCTCCTGCCCCGGATCGAGGCAGGGGCCTGGGGGCTCATGGACCTGCTCGCGGGACGGCCGCTGCTGGGCTCCCCGGACAGGACGAGGATCCGGGAGCGGCTGCGCGCCGAGGGGCGGGAGGACCTCGCCGGGGCACTCCTCCTGGACGAGGGGCCGGGCTCCGTCCCCGGCACGACCGCTCCCGCCGGAGCGGTCCCCGTCCCCCGCACGGCGGCTCCCGACGGAGCGGTCCACCGGCCGGGGCGCGGCGAACTGCTGCGCCTGGCCCGGACCGGGGGCCCGGAGCAGATACGCAGGTCCCTCTCCCGCCTCGCCGAGGAGCACACCGGCCGGGCCCCGGACCCGGACCCCGCCCTGCGGGAGGTCATCGGTGAGCTGCTGACCCACCCCCGTCCCAAGGTCAGGCTGCACGCCCACCGGATCTCGCGCACCATGCTGGACCGGCAGGCCCACCTGCTCCACACCACCGTCCTGCTCGACGACCCGCAGCCGGACATCAGGCGCATGGCCGTCAGGACGCTCTGCCACGCAGCCTGGGAACCCGCCGTGCCCGCGCTGGTCGCCCTGCTCGACCACACGCATCCGGCTGTCCGCGGAGAGGCCGCCGAGGGGCTCCTGCTGATGGGCGGAGCCGCGGTCCCCGCTCTGCGGCACGCCGCCGGTCAGGCGCGTCCCGACAAGCGCTCCCGCTACACGGGCGTGCTGGAGCGGCTCACCGGATCCGAGGACGCGCCGCCCCTCCGGTGACTGCTCAGTGGGCGCCCTCCCGCTCGGCCACGGCCACCTGGTGCAGCGTGCGGCCGGTGCGGGCCGAGCGTGCGTGGTACGGATCGGGGGTGCCCGCCCTGTCGTGGACGGCCTGCCGGTCGTTGGCCTTGATCAGCAGCCAGGCCTCCGGCCCCCGGGTCCCCTCCTCGTCGTCGATCCGGAACCGGGTGAGCGCGAACTCCCCGTGCAGCTTGGCCCCTTCGAGCCGGAACGTGGCGTGCCCGCGCTCCAGGGACTCGGCGAACGGGACGGGGTCGCCCGCGAGGTCGTGGCTGGTCGGGGTGTAGGTGCCCTGGTCCCAGACGATCACGGTGCCGCTGCCCTGCTCGTCCCGCGGAATGACGCCCTCGAACTCGCGGTACTCCAGGGGGTGGTCCTCCGTAGGCACGGCCAGCCGCTTGTCGCTGGGGTTGTCCGACGGGCCTCGCGGTACGGCCCAGGACTTCAGGACGCCACCGACCTCGAGGCGGAAATCGAAATGCATGCGCCGGGCGTCGTGGATCTGCACCACGAAACGCCGTGTGCTCTGGGTGTCCACGCCTGATCCTTCCGCCGGGATGCGGTCGGACGGTGCGCGCCTGCCCGGTCGAGGCCGCGCGGGCCCCGCACAGTCCATGTCTCCACTCTGCCGCTCCCGGCCGCGCGCCGCACGGCGGCGGCCGGGAGCGGCAGAGCCCGGTCAGTCGGTGTACCGGTCGAGCGTCGCGTCGGCGGCCGCGCTCGAGCGGTGCCACCAGGTGGTCACCGGTTCCCAGACCCGCACCCCGTCCGGCGCCCCCAGCGCAGCGGCGTCGAAGGTCCGTCCGCGGTGCGAGGGATCCCCGGCGACCGTCAGCCGGTCCACCACCCGCAGCTCCGTGGCCGCCGGGTCCAGGGTGCGCACCGCCGCGTAGCCGGATCCGCCCGCCGGCAGACGGAACGGACCGCTGTCGCCCTCGGGTACCGGCAGGGCCGGGCCGTCGAGGTCGCCGAAGACGACCGTGGGAATGCGGTCGACGACGCAGGCCTGCCGGCTGTGGTTGGTGACGCTGACGCGCAGCGTCTCGGGCTGGCCGGAGGCCGAGGCGGCCACCTTCAGACCGCTCTCCCGGCAGGTCGGGAGAGCGGGAGCGGCGGAGGACGCCGACGCGGCGCCGGCCGGAGCCAGCAGGGCGAGGGCCAGGGCGGCGGGAACGGCGATTTCGGTACGGATGCGCATGAGTTGTCCGTTCCCTGCCGCGTCGACTTCTACCCGTACCCGCCCGGTCTGGACCAGATCCTTGACGGGCCTCGGGCCACTCCCTTAAATCAACTGTTGAAAGATGCCGCCCGGAGCGAGCGCGCCAAGCGTTCACCTCTCGGCGTACATCTGTCATGCGCATGACTGTCATCCCCCCACCCCGAAAAGAAGTGATGACCGTGCATTCTCCCCACCACGCCGTGCGCCGCCGCCTTCCGAAGCGGCGCCGTACGACGCTGTACGCGGCGCTCTCCCTGCTCTGCTGCTCCGTGGTCATGACCGCACTTCCCGCCGGAGCCTCGGCCGCACCCGCCCCCCACACGGCTGCGTCCTCCACGAACTCCCGGACGGCGGCCGTGGCCTTCGCCGACGAGTTCGACGGCCCCGCGGGCTCCGCCGTCGACGGTGCCAAGTGGCTGACGGAGACCGGCGACAACGTCAGCAACCACGAGCGGCAGTACTACACGGCGGGCAACGACAACGCCGCCCTCGACGGCCAGGGCAACCTGGTCATCACCGCGCGCAAGGAGAACCCCGGCAACTACCAGTGCTGGTACGGGACCTGCGAGTACACCTCGTCCCGCCTCAACACCTCCGGAAAGTTCACCGCGACGTACGGGCACGTCGAGAGCAGGATGAAGATCCCGCGCGGACAGGGCATATGGCCGGCCTTCTGGATGCTCGGGGCCGACATCGGCAGCGTCGGCTGGCCCAACAGCGGTGAGATCGACATCATGGAGAACGTCGGCTTCGAACCCGGCACCGTCCACGGCACGCTGCACGGGCCCGGCTACTCCGGCTCGGGCGGCATCGGCGCCGGCTACACCCTCCCAGGCGGAGCCGCCTTCGCCGACGACTTCCACACCTTCGCGGTGGACTGGGCCCCCGACTCCATCACCTGGTCCGTCGACGGAACCGTCTACCAGCGCAGGACACCCGCCGACCTCAACGGCAACGCCTGGGTGTTCGACAAGCCGTTCTTCCTCATCCTCAACCTCGCCGTGGGCGGCTACTGGCCGGGCGACCCCGACGGCAGCACCAGCTTCCCGCAGCAGCTCGTCGTCGACTACGTCCGTGTGACCACGGCCGACTGAGCGCGGACGCGGACGCGGACCGGCGCCGGCCACCGCCGCCGGTCCGCGTGCGGACGTAGCATGATCCGTATGGAGCAGCGGACACTGAGCAGGACCGGCCGTGACGTATCGGTCGTAGGACAGGGCACCTGGCAGCTGGGCGGGGACTGGGGCGAGGTGCGGGAGGCCGATGCCTTCGGCGTCCTCGACGCCGCCGTCGAGTCGGGAGTCACCTTCTTCGACACCGCCGACGTGTACGGCGACGGCCGCAGCGAACAGCTCATCGGCCGCTATCTGAAGGAGCGCCCGGACGCGGACGTCCTCGTCGCCACCAAGATGGGCAGGCGGGCCGAACAGCTTCCGGAGAACTACGTCCTGGACAACTTCCGTACCTGGAACGACCGCTCGCGCGCCAACCTCGGCGTCGACACCCTCGATCTCGTACAACTGCACTGCCCGCCCACGGCGGTCTACTCCTCCGAGGCCGTGTACGACGCCCTCGACACGCTCGTCTCCGAGCAGCGGATCGCCGCGTACGCGGTGAGCGTGGAGACCTGCGCCGAGGCGCTCACGGCCATCGCCAGGCCCGGAGTCGCAAGCGTCCAGATCATCCTCAACCCCTTCCGCCTGAAGCCCCTCGACGAGGTCCTCCCGGCCGCGGCGGAGGCCGGGGTCGGCATCATCGCGCGCGTTCCCCTCGCCTCCGGGCTGCTGTCCGGCACGTACACCGCGGACACGGTCTTCGCCCCCGAGGACCACCGCACGTACAACCGCCACGGCGAGGCCTTCGACCAGGGCGAGACGTTCTCCGGCATCGACTACGCGACGGGCGTGGCCGCCGCGGCGGAGTTCGCCGGGTTCGCTCCCGAAGGCGCCACCCCGGCACAGACGGCGCTGCGCTGGATCATCCAGCAGCCCGGTGTCACCAGCGTCATCCCCGGTGCGCGGTCGGTGGAGCAGGCCCGGGCCAACGCGTCGGCCGCCGCTCTCCCGGCGCTGCCGCAGCGCACTCTCGACGCGGTGCGCGACCTGTACGACCGCCGGATCCGCGCCGAGGTCCACGCGCGCTGGTGAACCGGAGGCTCAGTCGTCCTCGCCCTCGCCGTCCGGGGCCGGCTCCACCGCCGGTCCGGTCGGCGCGGGCGATTCGAGCCCCGCGGTCGGCGAGGCGCCGGGATCGGGGGTGTCCGCCGCCCCGGTGTCCGGTGCGAAGAGGATCGTGCCCAGGTACACCGCGGCCAGGAAGGCGACCGTACCGGCCACGGCACTCGCCACGCGCGGGCGGCGGCGGATGGCCTCGCTCGTCTTGATCCGGCGCGTCGTGGCCGGTCTGGCCGCGGATCTGGACGTCCGGGGCGCGGGAGCCGCCCGCCTGCGGCCGCCGCCGGACTGCGGCAGCCGGTACGTCGACGGGCCCCCGGCGGCCGGGGCGCCCGGGGCCGGAGCGGGAGGGACCTGTGCGGCGGGCCGCGGGGCGGCCGCCGCGTGGTGCGGCAGCGGCTCGGGCCTGCCACGCCAGGCATCCGTACGGAACCAGTCGGAGACCTGCTGCGCGCTCGGCCGGTCCTCGGGCTGCTTCGCCAGCAGGCCCAGGAGGTACGAGTCGAAGGCGGGGGAGATGTCCACCCCTCGCTGCCTGACCGGCACCGGAGGCGTGTCCACGTGCTGGTAGAGCGTCGCGGTCGCCGTGTCGGAGCGGAACGGTGGCTGCCCGGCCAGCAGTTGGTAGATCACGCAGCCCAGCGAGTACATGTCCGACGCGGAGTCCGCCGTACGCCCGAGGGCACGCTCGGGAGCCAGATAGAGACTCGTACCGACGATGTGGCCGGCCGTGGTCAGCGCCGTGGAGGGGTCGTCGACGAACTGGGCGATGCCGAAGTCCCCGATCTTGACGGACCCGTCGGCGTCCAGCATCAGGTTGCCGGGCTTGATGTCCCGGTGGACGATGCCCTGCCGGTGAGCGGCGGCCAGACCGGCGGCGGCCTGGCCGGCGATGCGGGCGACCTGCTCGGGATGGACGGTCTCCTGAGCCTCCAGCAGATCCCCCAGGCTCCTTCCCTCGACCAGTTCCATCACGAGATAGAAGCGGTCCTCCCAGGAACCGAAGTCGAACACGGCCACCAGATGAGGATGGCTCAGGCGTGCGGCGGTCTGCGCCTCGAGGCGGAAGCGCGCGGTCGACGAGGCATCGGCCTGGTCGCCGAGCAGCAGTTTCACCGCCACGGCCCGGCCCAGCACTTCGTCCGTGGCGCGCCACACCTCACCCATACCGCCACGGCCGATGGGGGATATCAGCCGGTACCGCCCAGCAACCAGCACCTGTGCACACCAATCTCGAATTATGGCCCTCTCCGACTGCCGCGGCGGCGACCTCGTCGGGCTCATCGCCTCGGTACGGTGCGTCGGGGTGCGCGGCGTGATCAGGATATCCGCCCCCGGAGGCACCGCTCGCCCGGCCGGAGCACGAGACGCCGGATCCGGCCAATCGGCGGGCCGGACCGGCCTGTTCTCATCCCCTGCGCAGCCAGTCGAGCACGGCGGCAGCGGTGAATTCCGCCTGCCCGCCGGGGAACAGCAACTCCGCCTTCCCGAACTCCGTCCCGTCCGCCGTCGCGTGGCCGTCGGGAACGGCGACGCACCGCATGCCCGCCGCGTGAGCCGCCCGGACTCCGGGGACGGCGTCCTCCAGGACCACGCACGAGCCGGGCGCCACACCGAGCCGCCTGGCGGCCTCCAGGAACACGTCGGGCTCCGGCTTGCCGTGCGCCACCTCCTCGGCGGACACGTACAGCGGGAGATACGCCTCCAGCCCCGTGACCGCGAGCGAGGCCGCGATCGCCGCCCTGGAGGAGCCCGACGCCACGGCCATCGGCACCCCGTCCGCGTGGAGCCGCTCGACGAGGGCGCGCATCTCGGGGAAGGCTTCGGTGGATGCCCCGGCGAGCTCGAGGTACAGGGCGTTCTTGCCGGCCAGGAGTTCGTCGACCGGCGCCTCGATCCCGTACTCCTCCCGCAGGACGGTGAGAGTCTCCCGGGTGCCGATCCCGATGAATCGGGTGTGGTTCTCCCAGCTGAAGTCCCGCACGCCGTACCTGGCGAGGAGCCGGCGCCCCGCCTCGTAGTAGTTCGGCTCGCTGTCCACGAGGGTGCCGTCGAGATCGAAGAGGACGGGAGGCGCGGGGAGGGGTGCGGTCTTCATGGCCTCCAGCATGCCCGACGGTGATCAGCCGGGGCCCGCTGCCCGCCCCACCGATTCGACCAGTGGCAGGACCCGGTGTGCCACACGCTCGCGCAGAGCCACGTCGGTCCGTGTCCTGACCACACCGGGGAGCTGGATCAGCTGCTGGATCACGTCCTCCAGATGCCCGTTGTCGCGGGCCACGACGCGGGTCAGCAGGTCGCCGCCCCCGGTCGTCGAGAACGCCTCGATGATCTCCGGGACTGCGGCGAGCGCGTCACCCACCTCGTCCAGGTGCCCCTGGGTCACCTCCAGGTGCACGAAGGCGAGTACCGGGTGGCCGAGGGCCGCGGGGGAGAGCGCGGGGCCCGTGCCCGTGATCACTCCGTCCCGCTCCAGGCGGTCCATCCGGGCCTGCAGGGTGCCGCGTGCCACGCCGAGGATGCGCGCGTACTCGCGCACGCTGGTGCGCGGCTGCTCGATGAGCAGCCGAAGGATGCGAGTGTCGAGGGTGTCCACCGCCATGTCCGGCTGCGCTCCTCCAGGCTCGGTGATCGGTCGCCCGACTCTACCCAGGGCAGGGCCGCTCCGTACGGCACCGGCGGCGGACGCGCGTCCGGCCCGGGGTCCCCGGGGGGTTGGGCGCCGCACGATGATTTGACACCTTGAGTGACCGCACACCATTCCTACGGAGGGACAGGAAACGTGGTGACCAAGCACAGCCCGGTGGACCAGAACCCGACGGCCCCCGCGCCGGCGTCGAGCACCGGCACCCGAGCCGACCCCGGCGTGGTCCCGGAGTTCGCCGCCCCGCCCCCGGACCGCCGCCGGACCCGCTACGCGGTGGCCGGCACCGGCCACCGGGCGGGCATGTACGTCACGGCACTGACCGGGGAGCACGCGGACGTCGGCGAGCTGGTGGCGTGGCTGGACCCGAATCCCGCGAGGATCGACTACTACGACGCGTACGTCGGGCAGGCGCTCGGCTCCGGGGCCCCCGCGGGCCTGCCGCGCTACCGGCCGGAGGACCTGGAGGCCATGATCGCCGAGCAGGCCGTCGACTCCGTCGTCATCACGAGTGTCGACCGCACGCACGCCGAACTGGTGGACCGCGCCCTGCGGGCCGGGGCGGACGTGGTGGTGGAGAAGCCGCTCACGACGGACGCGGCCGGGTGCCGGCTGATCACCGAGGCGGTCGCCGACACCGGCCGGGACGTGGTGATGACCTTCAACTACCGCTACGCACCGCGCAACTCATCGCTGCGCCGGCTGATCCGGAGCGGTGCGATCGGGCAGGTGACGGGCGTGCACTTCGAGTGGGCGCTCGACACGATGCACGGCGCGGACTACTTCCGGCGCTGGCACCGCGACAAGGCCAACTCCGGTGGCCTGCTCGTGCACAAGGCGAGCCATCACTTCGACCTCGTCAACTGGTGGCTGGACGACGTCCCCGTCCGTGTCTTCGCCTCCGGCGCACTGCGCTTCTACGGCGACAAGAACGCCGCCGAAAGAGGCATGGGCCCGCGTCCGGAACGCGGAACAGGCGCGCGGGGGGACGCCTTCTCGCTCGATCTGCGCGACGACCCGCGTCTGGAGGCGCTGTACCTGCGCGCGGAGGAGCACGACGGGTACCTCCGCGACCAGGACCCCTTCGCGCCCGGCATCACCATCGAGGACAACCTGTCCGTCCTGGTGGACTACGAAGGCGGAGCGACGCTCAGCTACTCGCTCAACGCGCACAGCCCGTGGGAGGGCTACAGGGTCACCGTCAACGGCACGCAGGGCAGGGCGGAACTCCACGTGGTGGAACGCGGCTTCCTCCAGCTCGGCGCGGACGGCGGCATCGACCTCGATCCGTCCGCCGCGAACGCCGAACTCGCCGACGACGTCCGGCCGACGGGCCACAGGCTGGTCCTGCAGAAACACTGGAGCCGCGCCGAGGAGGTGCCCGTTCCCGAGGGCATCGGAGGCCACGGCGGCGGCGACGCGATCCTCCTCAAGGACGTCTTCCGGCGCGAGTTGCGCGTAGGGCCGGACCACCTGAGCCGGTCCGCCGGGTACCTGGACGGGGTGCGTGCCGTCGCGGTCGGCGCGGCGGCGAACCAGTCACTCGTCACCGGGCTCCCGGTGCTGGTGGAGGACCTCGGCCTGGGCGTTCGCCTCGCGGACGGCTCACCCACGGCCTGAGGGCGTCGCCGGGCGGAACGGACGGAACCCGTTCCGCCCGGCACGCGGGTGGGCCATGACGGAGCGGCGGCCCGCTGTCCGGACGCGGGCCGTCGGCCGTAGGCCTTCGCGGATGAGGGCTCTCAGACCGCGGACCAGCCGTTGTCGACGGGGAGGACCGCCCCGTTGATGTTGCTCGCCGCGTCCGACGCGAGGAAGAGGATCGCCGCGGCCTGCTCCTCCGCCCGGGCGGGCGACCCGACGTTGCCCATGTAGGGGGCGAGGGCGGCCGGCCCGTGGGCACCCCGGTCCGCGTCGACCCGGATGTTGGTGATGGTGCCGCCGGGCGCGATGGCGTTGGAGCGGATGCCCTTGTCGCGGTACATGACGGCCATGGACTTGGTCAGGCCCGCGATGCCGTGCTTGGACGCCGTGTACGCGGCACCCGCGGCGCTGCCCCTCAGGGAGGCCTCGGAGGCGGTGAAGACGACGGCGCCCTTCCCCGCGGCGAGCATGTGCGGCAGCACGGCTCGCGTGAGGCGGAACGGAGCCGTGAGGTTGATGCCGATGACGCGCTCCCACTCGTCGTCGCCCGTGTCGGCGGCCGCCGACATGCTGTCCATGATCCCGGCGTTGTTGACCAGGACGTCTATGCCGCCGAACTCCTCCGCCGCCGTCGCGGCCACGCGGTCGACGACTGCCTGGTCCCGCAGGTCCCCGACCACGGTCACCGCGGTCCCGCCGGCCTGCTCCGCCTCCTCCGCGACGGTTCGGGCGGCCGCCTCGTCGACGTCGGCGATCACGATGCGCGCCCCCTCCTTCGCGAAGAGCAGTGCGGTGGCCCGGCCGATGCCCGATCCGGCGCCGGTGACGATGACGCTGCGGCCCGGGCCGCTGGTGGTGACGCTCACGTGATGCTCCTCGTGCTCGGTGACAGGGGAGGAACGTTACCTTTATGGCGGGCAGTGCCAAAATGGCGAGTGGTGCCAGAAAAGATATCGCTACGATGGCCGCAGCCGGAAGGAAGGTGGCCGAAAACCGTGGAAACCTCACACGCCGGAGGGGTGCACGACCCCGCCGCGGACACCGCCGGAACCGGAGCCGGTGGCGGAGCCCGCCTCGGACGCCCACCGCTGACCGAGCGCCGGAAGGCCGCGACCCGGCTGGAGATCGCCCGCGAAGCCGTACGCCTCTTCGCCGACCGGGGTGTGGCCGCGACCACCGCCGAGGAGATCGCCGCCGCCACCGGGATCTCGCAGCGGACCCTGTGGCGCTACACCTCGTCCAAGGAACTGTGCGTCCGTCCCCTGCTGACCTACGCGCTGGACTTCGTCATCGCGCTCATGCGTTCGTGGCCGCGCGACCGGCCACTGGTGGAGGCCGTCGTGGGGACCTCGTCCCCGCGTCAGGACGCGTCGGCGGACACCGACGCGGACGCACTCCGTGACCTGGTCCTGCTCACCCGGACCGAGCCCGGGCTCCGTGCCGTGTGGCTCCAGGTCCACCACGACGCGGAGCCGGCCTTCGCCGCGGTCATCGCCGAGCGGACGGGCCGCCGGCCGGACGACCTCGAACCCCGGGTCCAGGCCACGCTGCTCAACGGCGCGCTCCGGATCGCGGTCGAGCAGTGGGCGTGGAGCGCGGACCCGCAGCCGGCTTCGCTGTCCCGCACCATCCACCGCGCGCTGGGCATCGCTCGGTCGGGTCTGTCCCACTGAGCGCGCGGGGGCCGAGGCTCGTGTCCGCTCGCGCGGCCCGTCGTTGACCAGGGCATGAACCTGCGGCCCATCTCCCTCGCGCTCGTCGCCCTGCTGAGCACGGCCGGGTGCGTCTCCGTCGAGGCCGAAGCGGAAAGGCCCGCGCCCTCCGCTTCCGTACGCTCCGGAAACGTCCCCGCCGCGCAGGCGTCCACGCCGCCCGCCGCGCCCCCGGCCGTCCACGACGCCCTGGGGAAGGCCGAGGAGGGGACGGATCGCGCGAGCGGCAAGAAGCGGAAGAAGAAGGACGGGGCGCGTGTGCCGGACCGGCGCGCGGACGCGGTCGGGCCCCCGGCGGGCGTCGCGCCACCGGCAGGCCAGGAGGCGCGGAACCGGCCGCGACGCGTGGCTCCGGCCCGCCCCGGGCCGCCGCGTCGCGCGGGTGTGCCCCGCCGGGCCCAGCCCCGGCAGACGTATGACATGCGCACCGTCTGCGCGACGGGGCGGGGGGTGGCGTCCGCCGACATCGTCGACCTGTGCCGCACCACGTACGGCCGCTGACCGCACGTCACGTACGGCCGCTGACCGCACGTCGGACGGGGCCCGCGCTCGGGCACCCCACGTCTCCCACGGCTTCGCCCTCGTCCTCGCCGAGGGCGCTGCCCGGCACGGCGGGTCGGCGAGGGGGAGGTGGAAGCGGTGTAGTCGGCGGGTCTCGTCGATGCGGTCTTCCGGTTGTCGAAGTCGTCGAACGCATCGTCACCGAGCACCGCCTTCCCCGGTGCCGCACCGGTAGAGGCGACGGGGCCTTCCCTCGGACCCGAGGCCCGTCCGGTCCTGGTATCGGACGGACCGGGCATCGGACGGACCAGGCGAGCGGCTCCAGAGGGAAGGGTACTGAATGCAGGTTAACGAGGAACTCAGTACCCTTCCCTGGTTTCCTCCGCCCGCTGAATTCCCTCCAGCCGCTGGATGATCTGCCACCGCGGGGTGTTGCTCTTGGTGATCAGTACGAGCGTCTCGCCGGTGTCGCTCCACGTGCGGTGGACGAGGTCGAGGGCCTGGTCCACGGCTGCCGCCGCGTCGCCCCGGGCCCCGGAGCGCAGCCAGGCGCGCAGTCCGAAGTTGTGCGCGGCGACGACGCTCGCGGCGATCGTGTACGCCCGCACGTCACCGTCGGGCAGGAGCGCGAACCGTCGTTTGAGATAGGCCGCGAGGGCTCGCTCGTAACGCCGGACCACGGACGTCTCGTGGGTCTTGAGCGCTGCCACCTTGCGTGTCAGGGCGTACCGCTTCACCGAGAACTCGCTGTTCTCCGCGTACATCCGCATGACGAGCCGGGCGGCGCCGCAGGCGCGGCCGACCGGGTCGGGCTCCTCGTCGCCTTCCTCCAGGTAGCGGACCATGTCGGCCAGGGCTCGTTCGTGGTCCGGGAAGACGACCTCCTCCTTCGTGGGGAAGTACCTGAAGAAGGATCGCCTCCCCACGCCGGCGCGGCGCACGATGTCATCGATGGTCGTGCTGTCGTAGCCGTGTTCGGTGAAGAGTTCGAAAGCGGCCGACACGAGGAGCTCCCTGATGGGCGCTTTCTCCTGGTCGTCCGCGGACGTGGGTGTGCTCGCCCCGCCCTGCCCTGAACCGTCGCGCTGCTCGTTCATGGTCACGAAACTACAGTCTCCCACCTCGTGTGGCACTCGATATGCATAATGAGGGTACTTAGTGCCACGCATGGGAGATGTCATGTCAGATTTCGACCTGTACCGTCCGGCCGAGGAGCACGAGATGCTCCGTGAGACGATCCGTTCGCTCGCCGAGGCGAAGATCGCCCCGTACGCGGCGGCGGTGGACGAGGAGGCGCGCTTCCCGCAGGAGGCGCTGGACGCTCTGGTCGCCTCGGATCTGCACGCGGTCCATGTTCCGGAGGAGTACGGCGGCGCGGGCGCGGACGCGCTGGCCACGGTGATCGTGATCGAGGAGGTGGCCCGGGTCTGCGGGTCGTCCTCGCTGATCCCGGCGGTGAACAAGCTGGGTTCGCTCCCGGTGATCCTGTCCGGTTCGGAGGCGCTGAAGAAGAAGTATCTGGGTCCGCTGGCCAAGGGTGAGGCGATGTTCTCGTACGCCCTGTCCGAGCCGGACGCCGGCTCGGACGCGGCGGGCATGAAGACCAAGGCGGTGCGTGACGGCGACTTCTGGGTCCTGAACGGCGTGAAGCGCTGGATCACCAACGCGGGTGAGTCCGAGTACTACACGGTCATGGCGGTCACCGACCCGACGAAGCGCTCGAAGGGCATCTCGGCGTTCGTCGTGGAGAAGTCCGACCCGGGTGTCTCCTTCGGCGCCCCGGAGAAGAAGCTCGGCATCAAGGGCTCCCCGACCCGCGAGGTCTACCTCGACAACGTCCGTATCCCCGCCGACCGCATGATCGGCGAGGAGGGCACCGGTTTCGCCACCGCGATGAAGACGCTGGACCACACCCGCATCACGATCGCGGCGCAGGCGCTCGGCATCGCCCAGGGTGCCCTGGACTACGCCAAGGGCTACGTCCAGGAGCGCAAGCAGTTCGGCAAGCCGATCGGTGACTTCCAGGGCGTGCAGTTCATGCTCGCCGACATGGCCATGAAGCTGGAGGCGGCCCGCCAGCTCACCTACTCGGCCGCCGCCAAGTCCGAGCGCCTCGACGGTGACCTCACCTTCTTCGGCGCCGCGGCCAAGTGCTTCGCCTCCGACGTCGCGATGGAGGTCACCACCGACGCCGTCCAGCTGCTGGGCGGCTACGGCTACACGCGTGACTACCCGGTGGAGCGCATGATGCGCGACGCGAAGATCACGCAGATCTACGAGGGCACGAACCAGGTCCAGCGCATCGTCATGGCCCGCAACCTGCCCGGCACCCACGGGAGTGCTCGATGACTGCGACCGACTCGTCCATACGCAGGGTCGGCGTCGTGGGCTGCGGACTGATGGGCTCCGGAATCGCGGAGGTATGCGCACGGAGCGGCTTGGAAACGCTTGTCCACGAGGTGGATGCCGAGGCGCTGGATCGTGGCCGGACCAGGACCACCCGGTCCCTCGCCCGAGCTTTCGACCGGGGCAAGCTGACGGCGGAGGAGCACGAGGCCGCAGTGAACGCACTCACGTTCACGACCGACCTGGACGACTTCGCCGATCGGGACCTGGTGATCGAGGCCGTTCCCGAGGACGAGGCACTCAAGGTGCACGTCTTCGCCACCTTGGACCGGGTCGTTCTCCGGCCGGACGCGCTGTTCGCTTCCAACACCTCGTCCATACCCGTCATGAGACTCGGCGCGGCCACTTCCCGCCCGGGCCAGGTGATGGGACTGCACTTCTTCAATCCCGTGCCGGTGCTCGACCTCGTCGAGCTCGTACCGTCCCTGGTCACCACCGACACGGCGTGGGAGAGAACGCATCACTTCGTCACGAAGGTGCTGGGGCGACATGCCATCGTCTCCCAGGACCGAGCGGGATTCGTGGTCAACTCCCTGCTGATCCCCTATCTGCTCGCAGCCATCCGTATGTTCGAGTCCGGATTCGCCCTCGCCCAGGACATCGACGAGGGCATGGTTCGAGGCTGTGCGCACCCGATGGGCCCGCTGGCACTGGCCGACCACATAGGCCTGGACACCACGCTGGCCGTCGCGGAGTGTCTGTACGGCGAGTTCAAGGAGCCTCTCTACGCGCCGCCACCGCTGCTGTCCCGGATGGTCGAGGCCGGTCAGCTCGGCCGCAAGGCCGGGAAGGGCTTCTACGCCTACCCTGCGGCTGCCGCCCGATGACCGGGCTCGCCGGGCCCCCGCCGTCCGGCTCGTCGGAGACGTACCCGGCGGGCAGCGGCGTGACGTGCCCCGGGAGGGCCGCCGCGAGCCCCACGCGGCAGTGATCGGTTCCTGTATGTGCGAGGTGGCGAGCCGGTCACCCCGGTGAGGCACTCACGGACGTGAGCCCTGGTGTTCCGGGGCTCACGTCCGTTTTTCGTTCCGCACCCCGCGGGCCGCGAGCGGAGGCCACCCCGGACGTCGCCGGCGACTGCTTCGTGGCGCGCAGCCCTTCGTGCGGCTGCGCCCATCGGCCGTCCCATTGACATCAAGGGCGCCCGTTCCTAGTCTCACGTGTGTAAATACGCACTCAGGTTCGCATGTACGAACCATTGGAGGTTGGGCGTGCTCGGACGTCATGAAGTGCCCGTCCGTGGAGAGTGGGCGCCGTCGGCCGCAGACGGAGCAGGCGAGGGCGTGGGCCCGGTCACGGGGCAGGTGCCCGTGAGGCCGGTCGCTGCCGGTGGATGCGGCCTGGGGCCGACCGGGGTCGGCGAGCTGCGCGAAGCCGTGGCCATCTGAATGTCACTGGAACCGAAGGGGCAGCACCACCATGGCAGTTGAAGCACGCATCGCCGTCCTCCCGGCCGGACGGCAGAAGCTGGAATTCCGGGATGTGACGCTGAAGGCCCTGAGGCCGTACGAAGTCGTCGTACGCCAGAAGGCGTTCGGGGTCTGCCACAGTCAGTTGGACCGCATCTTCGACCCCTCGCGGACCGAGCCGATGCTGCTCGGCCACGAGTCCGTCGGAACGGTGATCGAGGTCGGTGCGGAAGTCGGCTACGTGACGCCCGGGGACGAGGTGCTCACCACCTGGATACCTCGTACGCCCCTCGAAGGCCGTCCACCCGTGCCCTCGCAGGTCCCCTTCCCGGACGGGAGCCTGGTCGCGTCGCACAACGTCTTCACGTGGGGGACGCATGCCGTCGTCGACGAGCAGTACCTCGTCAAGGCGCCGGAAGGCACCCCGGCCGATCTGGGTTCGATCATCGGGTGCGCGCTGATGACGGGCGCCGGCGCGGTGATGAACAGCGCCTCCGTCCGGGCGGGCCAGAGCGTCGCCGTCTGGGGCGCAGGGGGCGTGGGGCTGTGTGCCCTGGCCGCAGCGGCCGTCCTCGGGGCGTCGCCGGTCGTGGCCGTGGACGTCGACGACGACAAACTGAAGCTCGCGCAGCAGTTCGGCGCGACCCATGTGATCAATGCGAAGAAGACCGATCCGGTGGCGGCCATCCGCGCCCTGACCCCGCACGACGACCTGACACGGGGCGTGGACTTCGCCTTCGACTGCACCGGCATCGGCACCAACATCCCGGTGAGCCTCGCATCAGTGCGCCCGGGAATACGCGGCGCCGGCATCCGCGGGGGCGCCGACGTGCTCGTCGGAATCCCCCGTGTCCCCTTCCAGCTGGACAGCATGGACCTGCTGAACGGGGAGAAGAGTCTGCTCGGCTGCGTCGGCGGCAGCTGTGCCCCGGCGCGCGACTTCGAGACCTTCGTGGAGTGGACCCGCGACGGACGCTTCGACCCGAGCGCGCTCGTCACCGACAGGTTCACGCTGGACGAGCTCAACACCGCCGTCGACGCGCTCCACGAGGGCCGCGTCCGTGGCCGTGCCGTCGTCGAACTCGAGGGATGAGGCGATGAGTACGGGTTCCGACCTGAGGCTCCGCCATGTGAGCCCCGCGTTTCGCACCTTCAGCGGACAGGACGCCCTCGCGGCCTTGCCGCGCGAACTCGCCCGGGTGGGCGCGCGACGCGCGGTCATCGTCTGCGGGCCGTCGATGATCAAGCACCCCGATGCCCTGAGCCGTGTGCGCGGGGCTCTGGGGGACCACCTGGCAGGGCAGTTCGACGGTGTGGCCGAGCACAGCCCACTCCCTGTGGTGGAACAGACGCGGCGATTCCTCGCCCACCATGACGCGGACGCCGTCATCGCTGTCGGCGGCGGATCGGCGGTGGTCACCGCACGCGCGGCCTCGATCCTGCTCGCCGAACAGCGTGACGTCCGGGAGCTGTGCACACGACGGGGCGCCGACGGCACGCTCGTGAGCCCGAGGCTCACCGCTCCGAAACTGCCGCAGTGGGTCGTCCCGAGTACCCCGACCACCGCTTACGCGAAGGCCGGCAGCGCGGTGCGCGACCCGGAGACCGGTGAGCGACTGGCCCTCTTCGACCCCAGGACCCGCGCCCAGGGCATCGTCCTCGATCCCGTGATGGCGCTCACCGCACCTCCGCGACTGGCGTGGTCCGCCGCGCTCAACGTCTTCTCCATGGCCGTGGAGGGACTGCAGTCGCGTCATGCCGACCCCTTGGCCGACGCACAGCTCGCGCACGCTCTGCGCACAGTGGTCGCGTGGCTCCCGTACCTCCACACCGATCCGGATGCTGCCCGGCCTCGGTTGCACCTGATGCTCGCCGCGCTGATGAGCGGCCAGGGGAGCGACCACACCGGCGGAGGACTCGCCCAAGCGCTCTCGCATGCGGTGGGACCTCGCTCGTCCGCTGCCAACGGCGTCGTGGAAGCACTGCTGCTGCCGCACACCATGCGCTTCAACGCGCCGGTGACCGGCAACCGTATCGCGCTGCTCGCCGACGTCCTCAACCTCGGAGAACGGACCTCCGAGGCCGTGACCGGAAAGATCGAGCGGCTGCTGGAGCTGTTCGAGGTGCCCACCCGCCTCAGGGATCTCGGCATCGTGGAGAAGGACCTCATCGAGGCGGCGGACCACGCCATGGAGGACTGGGCCATCACGGGCGCACCACGGGTGCCCGACCGGACCGATGCCTTGGCGGTGTTGAGCAACGCCTGGTAGCAGAGCGCCGTATCGGCGATGAACCGGTGACGGCACGTCCACCGATGACCTGCTCGATGTGATGCCGGGACCGTGCAGTAGCCCACCGTCCAGCACCGAACGGGTGCGTGACACCCGGAGTTTCCGCTGCCCATGGAGGAACGCATGAACACCACGAAAACCGTCTGGGGCGACGAGATCGTCGTCGAGGAGGTGCGAGGAATCGCCCTGCGCACGTACAGGCACCGTCCCCGCACCATCGGCAGCCTGCTGGCCTTCGCCGACCGGTGGGGAGACCGGCCGCACCTCGCGCAGGGCGGGAAGGTGATGACGTTCGCCGGACTGCGTGCCGCGGTCGCGGCGAAGGCAGAGGAACTCGTGGGAGCGGGAGTCGGCCGCGGCGACCGGGTGCTGCTCCTCGGCTGGAACAGCCAGGAGTGGATCATCAACTTCTGGGCCTGCGCGGCTGTCGGGGCCGTTCCCGTGCTCGCCAACGCCTGGTGGGGCAGGAGCGAACTCGCCGACGCCGTCGCTCTGCTGGACCTCAAGCTGGCCCTCGCGGATCCACGGGGAGCGGCAAACCTCCCCGGCGGCACGGCGACGGGCCGATGGGAGTGCGGCATTCCCGCCGGTACTCCGACGGTGCCGGCCCTCACCGGAGCGGGCGGCGAGCAGGACGAGGACGAGGACGGCCCCGCGGCCGTCGTCTTCACCTCCGGGACCTCCGGCCGCCCGAAGGGGGTCGTGCTCTCACACCGCTCCCTCCTGGCCGGCCTCCACATGCTCCTGCACATCACCCGGCGGCTGCCCCAGCAGGTCGACGAGTCGACCGGGGACGCCGGCCTGCACACCGGCCCCATGTTCCACATCGGCGGCGTGCAGACGCTCATCCGCGCGATCACGGTCGGTGACACACTGGTCATGCCTGCCGGCAAGTTCGACCCCGAGGAGGCCCTGCGCCTCGTCGAGAAGTGGAAGATCACCCGCTGGAGCGCCGTTCCGACGATGGTCTCCCGGGTCCTGGAACACCCCGACGTCCACCGCCGTGATGTCACCTCCTTGCGCTCCGTCACGGTTGGCGGCGCCCCGGTGCACGCAGAGTTCCTCGACCGGCTGCGCGCAGGCCTGCCGGGTGTCCAGCCGCGTGTTCCGACGGGGTACGGCCTGACCGAGAACGGTGGCCAGGCGACAGCTGCCTCCGGCCGGGACACCAGCGAGCACCCCGGGACCAGCGGCCGGCCGCTGCCTTGCGTCGAACTGAAGGTCCACGAGGGAGACGAACACGGTGAAGGCGAGATCCTGGTCCGTAGCCCCACCCAGATGACCGGGTACTTCGGGGTGGACGAGTCGCCCATCGACGCCGACGGATGGCTGCACACCGGTGACCTCGGACGCATCGACGAGGCGGGCTACCTGTGGATCACCGGGCGGGCGAAAGACCTGATCATCCGGGGAGGGGAGAACATCGCCCCCGCGGCCGTGGAGGAGGCGCTCGCGGGCGTCGCCGGTGTGGTCGAGTCCGCCGTCTTCGGCGTCCCTCACCCCGATCTCGGGGAGGAGGTGATGGCCGCGGTGGTCGTCGAGGAAGGACTCACCGAGGAGAGGCTGACCGAGGAACTGCGCTCCGGACTGGCGTCCTTCGCCGTCCCCAGCCGGTGGCGACTTCAGCACCACCCGTTGCCGACCAATCACTCGGGCAAGATCGACAAGAAGGAACTGGCGGCACAGGCGCGTGCGGATCTCGCCGGACAGGACGGTGGCCGACGATGAACGACATCTTCCACGAACAGGTCGCCGACGGAGTCGCGCTCCTGGAACTGCGCAGGCCACCGCACAACTTCGTCGATGAGCAACTGCTGACCGACCTGGCCGACGCACTGCTGGCATACGACGATGACGACGACATCTCGTGTCTCGTCATGGCCGCGCAGGGCAAGCACTTCTGCGCGGGAGTCGACCTCCGCGGCATCGGGGCGGCGGGCATCCGCCGCTTCTACCGCCAGGCTCTCCGGGTCTTCTCCGGACGCAAACCGGTGGTGGCCGCCGTCCACGGAGCCGCCGTCGGCGGCGGTCTCGGACTGGCCATGGCCGCGGACTTCCGCGTTGCGGCTCCGGGCGCCAGGTTCACCGCCAACTTCGCCCGCCTCGGCTTCCACCACGGCTTCGGCCTGAGTGTGACCCTGCCCAGGACCATCGGGCAGCAGCGCACTCTGGAGCTGCTGTACACGGGCCGGTCGGTCAACGGCGCCGAGGCCCTCGACCTCGGTCTGTGCGACCGGGTCGCGGAAGATCCGCGCACCTCGGCGATCGCCTTCGCCTCGGAGATCGCCGCTTCCGCGCCGCTGTCGCTGCCGGCGATCCGGTCCACGATGCGACGCTCGTTGGTGGCGGAGGTCTCGGCGGCCCTCGACGTGGAGGCGAACGCCCAGGCCGCACTCCTGGGTACCGCTGATTTCGCGGAAGGGATCGCGGCCTCCGTCGAGAAGCGGCAACCCCGCTTCACGAGTTCGTAATTATGAATCATTGATCGGAATCGAGTACATTGGGCTCCGTGACGGACTCTTCAGCTACCGATGACAATGGCCCGAAGAACCACCGCACCGTCGACCGGGTGACCCAGATCCTCGAGGAGGTCGTCTACAACCCGGGCATCGGCTTCGCCGAGATCGCCCGGGCGCTGGGCGCTCCGAAGAGCTCGGTGCACGGTTTCATCCAGGGCCTGCAGGCCAGGGGATGGCTCTACGAGGACAACCGCCGCTTCTATCTGGGTCCGGCTGTGTACGGGCTCACCCTGGCCAGCGGACACATCCGGGCCGGGCAGGTGACCCAGGCGGACCTCGACGCGCTGCACGAGGCGACCGGCCTCACCGTCTTCCTGGGCGTGGAGGCCGGTGATCAGCTGATCTACATCGGCGAGTCGGGTACCGATGCCCTCACCGGGTTCGCGGCGCGCTCCAACATCCGGCGCACGCTGTTGAACACGGCGGGTGGCAAGGCTCTGCTGGTGGCATGCCCGGACCCCGAGCGCGAGGCGCACCTGCGCCGGCAGCAAGCGGAGAACCCCGGGCTCGTCTCGGAGTTCTTCTCGGAGTTCGCCGACATCAGCGGGAGCCGGGTGGCGACAAACCTTCGGCACCACGGCGCTCAGCTCGCGTTGGCGGCCGTCGTACGCAACCAGGCGGGTGACAGCGTCGCGACGGCCGTCCTCATCGGGCAGGCGGCCGGCATGAGGCCCCGGGAGGAGACGCTGCGCGCGACGCTCCTCAAGCACGTCGACGCCTGGTCGCGGCAGTCCGTTTCCGCGCGGGAACCGATCTGACCTCGGGGGTCTCGCTCCTGCGGTCCGGGAGCGGGTCCATGCCTGGGGGCGGCCGAGGGCGGTGTCGGGGGCTCCGCCGGATCTCGGCGTCACGGATCGTGCCGTGCGCGACGATCCGCGTCCGGCCGGGCCGCCGATGTCAGGGCTGGACGGGCGGCGACGGGTCGGCCTTCACACCGGGGGACCTGGTGGGCTGGGGCGCGGTCATGTCGAGCAGGAGCATGGCGTCGTAGTCGGCGCTGTCCGGTTCGGCCGTGTAGGCGCCGAGGCGTTGGCCGGGGGTGCCTTCGAGGTTCATGCTCTGTCCGCTGAGAGTCAGGACGCCCACCTGCGGGTGGTGGAAGGTCTTCTGGATCTTCTTGCGTCCGATGACCTCGTAACGCTCCCAGAGCCTGGCGAAGTCGGGGCTCTTGAGCAGAAGCTCTCCGACCAGGCTGGTGAGGTCCGGGGCGTCGGGGTTGGTGCCCGCCTCGGCGCGCAGGCGCGCGACACAGGTACGGACCTGGGTGTCCCAGTCGGGGAACAGCTCGTGCGCGGTCGGGTGGAGGAAGAGATAGCGGGCGAGGTTGCGATGCTTGGCCGGCCAGTCGCCGAGGCCCGCGTAGAGGGCGAGTCCGGCGGGGTTCCAGGCGAGGAGGTCCATGCTGCGGCTGACGATGTAGGCCGGGTTGGGCCGCATCGTCTCCAGGAGCAGTTTCAGGTGCGGGCGGACCGTCCGGCTGGGCGGGGGAGGCGGTTCGGGGGCGTAGCGGGCTGCGCGGGCGGCGAGCTCGCGCAGGTGGTGGTGCTCGTCGTCGTCGAGGTTGAGGGCGCGGGCGAGGGCATCGACGACGCCGGGGCTGGGCCGGGTCTCCTTACCGCGTTCGAGGCGGGTGTAGTAGTCGATGCTGACCCCGGCGAGGGTCGCCAGCTCCTCGCGGCGGAGCCCCGGGGTGCGGCGAGTGCCGGGACCGGGGGTGAGGCCCGCACTCTGGGGGCTGGTCTGGGTGCGGCGAGCGCGCAGGAAGCGCGCCAGTTCGTCGCCGCTGATGTGATGCTCTGCTGCCATGTATCCAGTGTCGCAACGCCGCCGTCGGAGCGGAATCCGCGAGGGGGGCCGTGTCATACCCCCCGAAGGGACCGGCGTGCTCGTCGTCGACGGGGGAGGGCGCCCTGGCCGACCGGCTCGGGCGCCGCACCCTTCAGTGTCGCCACCGGCGTCCCGTCATTTGCGGGCCATTCCGATTCGCTCGATCCAGCCGCCCACCTCGGCCTCGGCGTCACCCATGTCATCCCGTGAGATGGTGAACGCATTTCCCACAACGGCAGA
This sequence comes from Streptomyces sp. QL37, assembly GCF_002941025.1. Classification (NCBI taxonomy): domain Bacteria; kingdom Bacillati; phylum Actinomycetota; class Actinomycetes; order Kitasatosporales; family Streptomycetaceae; genus Streptomyces; species Streptomyces sp. QL37. The sequence continues at coordinate 7,889,154 of NZ_PTJS01000001.1, forward strand.
GTCCGAGACAATATCGGTGATGGTTTCCACGGTGCCCGAAAGGCCGTTTCCGCCATGAGTGCTGAATGGAATGACGTTCTTTCCGGAGAAATCGTGATCCTCGAAGAACGTGTGCATCGGCATCGGTAGTTCGTACCACCAGATCGGGTAGCCCACGAATATCGTGTCGTAGTCCTCGAGGTTCTGGATGGGTGACTTGAGCTTCGGTCGTGCGTCTGATTCCTGCTGTTCGAGTGCGAGGTCTTCCAGCGTGTCGTGATCAAGGGGAAGCTGTTCGGCGGTCTCGATGCGAAAGACTTCGGCGCCGGTACGTCGGCTGATGATCTGCGCGACGTACTGGGTGTTTCCCAGGACTTTTCCGTCGACGACGTGTGTGCTGTTCTCCTCGTCCTCGGTCATGCCGTCGGGGTTGTCTGTCTCCGGCACCGAGAAATAGGCGACCAGTATGCGTGATTCGTCCTGCGGCGGAGTCATCTTCTTGGGGGCCGCTTCTTCGGAGGCGTCGGCACCCCCCACGAGGGAGCAGCCCGCGACGGCGGTCCCGGCCAGTGCGGCGGTGGCAAGCGTGAGAAAATTGCGGCGCGTAATGCTGGTCATGTCACAAGACTCCCTGTTTTCGGTGTGCGTTTCTTTCGACTACCCGGAACCCCTTGAAGGAGAGGATCAGGGAGATGGTGGTGGGTTCCTCACATGGTGAGTCGTTCCTGGTGAATTCGGCGGGGAGAGACCCCTATTCGCCACAGGAGGCGCCGGTTGGCCAGCACAGCGGGGTTGGGGCCCACGATGAAGAAACCACCGTCGGAGATCTCCTCCGCGGTCAGGATTTCGTCGAGATCCGTGCGCCGGAACCGTCCGACCTTCGTGGTGACTTTCAAGCGGCCACCCGACGCCGCCTGGTATTCCTCCAGCACGCTGCGGTAATAGGCATCCTCCGGGCGGCGCACGGCCCACAGGAGGTGGATCCTTCGGGTGGTGTGGTGGGCTGCCGTCAGGCTGAGCAGCGGCGCCACTCCGGCGCCCATCCCGACGAAGACCAGGGGTGCTTCTCGGTCACGGCCCTGGATGGTCGATTCGAAGCGTCCGAAAGGCCCTTCGAGGCGCACACGGCTCCCCAGTTCGAGGTTGTCGAGACGCCTGGTGAAATCGCCGTGCTGACGAATGGTGAAGGACAGCGCCTGGCGGCTGTCGCCGGTGAGGGAGAAGGGGTGCCACTCCCTGCCCACGGCGGAGGAGTCCTGGAAGCTGAGGAAGAAGAAGTCTCCCGGCTGCGAGGAAGCCGTGTCGCCTCCGAGGTCGACCGTGATTCTGCGAGTCGATTCGCCGAGAGGGTCATTTCCTGTGACCGTACCCGTCAGGTACGTGTCGGGAGCGACCCACTTATTCCAGGCGTAGAAAGAAAGCACCGACACCGTGTACAGATCGAGAAGCACCATGAAGGGGAAGTGCTGATTCACCCGCAGGAGCAGGTGGGCGTGCAGCCAGATCATGGCCACGATCACGAGATTGAGCCGGTGGATCCACACGGAGAGCTGGTGGCGGAATACCGTCTCGAGGAGGTTCTTCGTCTTCAGGAGCAGTCGCGACCTGTCGACGATCCAGCCGCTCATGAAAAATACTGCGTAACACAGCACCGTGAGTGATCCATAGAATCCCCAATCGCCAAGATCACGAGCCAGGCGGCTGGGGGAGTAGGAGTTTTCGCTGTGCAGATAGGCCGAGGTGATCGCCAGTACGCCCAGCATTCCGTGGAGTCCGTAGATTGCTGGGAGTCCGACGAACCGGTCCAGCCACCGGGGTCTCGTGCTGAGCGCGATGGCCAGCAGCCACCATGTGTAGGCGATCAGGCCGAGGAAAATATAGAATTTGAGCTGGTCTGGTTCGGTGGCCAGGGCGTCGTAGGTGAGTACCAGCGGGAGCGGGAACAACACCGTGAGGCTCCAGAAGAGCAGCTTGCGTATCACGACCGATGCCCCATCTCCGCCGACCGGGTATATGAGCTCGGTCCCGTGTCGCGTACGTTCTGCAGGTTGACGTAGATCAGTGCCGCCATGGTCAGGACGGCGACCGTCACGAGAATTATTGTCTTGCGTTTCGGATTCACGCGACAGTCCTTCTGGGTAAAGGGAAACAACGGACTGCGGACCGGAATTCGAGCCGTTCGATCGACCGGTCGCGATGCCGGATTTCATCAAATGTGCTTGCGCATCCCGTGGGCGGGATTCCTGGCTGCGGGACCGCGCCGGGCCATCGGCCGGGTTCACGCCTGCGGGCAGGGTGCGACCGGAGGGTCACATCACCTGGAAGCTGCTGCCTTGGTCTCTTCGAGCGCGTCGTTGAATCCCTCGGGCGTATGGCTGTTCCCCGCGACGCGGTCGAGTTCGACATCGTCGATGTCCCTGCCGGTCACGAGCTCAGGAACCGCCTCGGCGAAGCGCTTCTGCAATGCGAGAGAGGTCTCGTCCGTGGCGTGCGGGGTGACTTCGACGGCGGTGATCTCGTCGTCCTCGAGGGTGAGACTGACCCCGATGCTCGAGCCGCGGGTCCCGTACTCACCGTCGACGGTGTACTCGCCGTCCTTGTACGAACCCCGGCCCGGCGGGGCCGAGCCGGGGGAGCTTGAGACGGCAGGCGACCCCGGGGACCTCGCGGCCGAGCTCGCGTCGTCTGCGTCCGGTGACTCGCAGTTGGCCAGCGCCGCGGTGACGGAGACGCCCAGCAGGGCCGTCGTCAACTTCTTACTCAGGACTGACATGTCTTCTCGGCTTCCTCGGTTCCTTGCTTCTTGCTTTTCCGGTGCGTCGCGGGCGGCCGCCACTCAGGTGAAGAGCTCGCCCAGGAAGTCGGGTGACGCCTCGGCGCGTCCGTCGGAACGCATCCGCACGTACGTGAAGTCGAAGGAGTCCAGGAGTCGCGGTGGCTCGGTGAAGAAGAGGGCCGTCGCGAGGCCGTCGGCAAGGGCCGTTTCGTCGGCCACGACCCAGGTGGCGGTCACCTCGCTCACGGGCTCACCGGTCCTCGCGTCGAGCACGTGGTGAAGCCCGTCCCCCCAGGCGCGCCGGCTGACACCGGAGGCGCAGAGAGCTCGGCCCCGCAGCTCCGCTACGCCGATCACCAGGCGGGCATCGAAGGGATGCTCCAGACCGACGCGGGTGGCACGCTCGCCCCGATGACGCAGGTCACCGCTCGCGTCGACGACGGACCGGGGGTGGCCTGCCTCAAGGAGTGCCTCCGAGAGGATGTCGACCAGGTATCCCTTTCCGGCCGCTCCCACGTCGATGACCAGCGGACGCCGTGTGACGACGGCCGTGCCGTCCCGGGTCACGTCCGCGGCCCAGGCCGCCCGCCCCCGGGCGCGCTCCTCGGCCCGCACTTCATCGGGAGCGGGGGTGAGCGAGTACGAGGCGTCGTAGCCGAGAAGCTCCAACTCCCGCCCCACCAGTGGGTCCACCGCGCCGTCGGTGGCTTCGAAGAGACGGTCGTAGAGGCCGAACAGTTCGCGCGAGTCCTCGGGGAATTCGAATCTTCCGCCCTCGGGAGCGGAAGCGATCCGGGACACCAGCGAGTCGGGGCGGAAGCGGGAGTACGTGGCGTCGAACCGCTCGACCCGGTCGAGGAGAGAGGAGCGAAGGCCCGGGCTCAGAGGGTCTTCGGTCTCGATCATCCAGCGAGTTCCGATCGCATCGAAGTCGAACCGGCTGCCTCTCGGATTCGCCTCACCGGCAGCGGCTGAACTCCGCCGTTCCCTCTCCGGCTCGTTGTGACTCACAGTGGGTGCTCCCTGCTGGCGACGTCTTCTCGGGGGTGTGACGGGCGGCCTGGCATCCTCGGGGCCCGGCTCGTGTATCCGAAGCGGCGGCGTCGACGGCGCGCTCAGGGGGCGGCAATGGCGGACCCGGCCGGCGGGTGGGCCGAGGTGGGCGACTACATGCAGCTTTGCATTCTCTTGACCTTCGGGACAGCCGTGAGGGGGGCCGTGTCACACCCCCGCTCGTCACTCCCTGGCACGACTCGGTCTGGCGGCCGGGCGGCCGGACCGGCAGGCTGCGTCACAGTTGGAGATCCCTCCGGCCGCCGGTTCACCCGGTCCATGAGTCACGGAGGGTGCGTGTCGCACGACGTTCCCACCGCCTTGTCGGCGTCGGCTCATGCCCGTGGACGACGGGACCCCTCCTCCTCCGGAAGGAACGCAGAGATGGCCCACCTGAACAGAAGGATCCTGACCGCGGCGATGACGGTCGCATCCGTCACGGCCGTCCTGGCCGGCTGCTCGTCGTCGGACGACGCGGCCCCGACGAGCACCACGTCCACGTCGGAGAGCGCCGCCGCACCCACCGGAAAGTCGGCAGGCGAGCGTTCCTACGCCGACGGTGACTACAGCGCCGACGGTGAGTACGGAACGCAGGACTCGAGCATCGGCGTTTCCCTGACCCTCGACGACGGAGTGATCACCGACGTCGACGTCGATCCGCACGCGACCGACGAGACCTCCCTCGACTACCAGGAGCGCTTCGCGGCCGCCGTCCCGGAACTCGTCGAGGGCAAGCGCATCGACGAGGTGCGACTGGAGCGCGTCGCGGGGTCGAGCGGCACACCGGACGGCTTCAACGACGCCCTCACGAAGATCAGGGACGAAGCTTCGAGGTGAGGGTGCTCCGCGAACGCGTCGCCGGCCCACCCGGTCTCGCGGCGTTCCTCGCCCCGGCACGCCTGTGGCGAGGGGGGCCCTGTCGCACCCCCGGTGGCCGCTCCCCGGCAAAACCCGGCCTGCCTGTACGCCGCGCGAGGCGGCACGGTGGATGACAACACCGGCTCACCCACCCCCCGCAGGAGCGTCCCCTCATGTCCACCCCCACCGACACGGCCGTCCTCGTGGCGGATCAGGCCGCGGTATCACCGCGCCGGCCGGGCGCCGGTGCTGCGCTGGGGGCCGCGCTGCTCGGTTTCTTCGTCATCACGCTCGATGCCCTGGTCGTCAATGTGGCGCTGCCGTCCATCCGGGGCAGTCTCGGCGGGGGCATCACGGGACTGCAATGGGTCATCGACGGCTACACGCTGATGTTCGCCGCTCTGCTGCTGTCGGCGGGTTCATTGACCGACCGGCTCGGGGCGCGGCGCACCTTCGGTGCGGGCCTTGCGCTGTTTCTCGCCGCCTCCGCCGTCTGCGGGTCGGCGCCGGATCTGGGCATGCTCGTGGGTGCCCGGCTGGTGCAGGGCGCCGGTGCCGCGGTGATCGTGCCGTCCTCCCTGGCGCTGATCCGGGAGGCCTTCCCGGACGCGGGCCGGCGGGCGAAGGCGATCTCCATCTGGGCCCTGGGCGGCTCGGTCGGCTCGGCGGCGGGGCCGGTCGCGGGTGGATTCCTCAGTCAGGTGGACTGGCGGCTGATCTTTTTCGTCAACCTGCCTGTCGGCCTGATCGCCCTGCTCCTGCTTCTGCGCGCCCAGGGCTCGCCGAGGTCGGCGAAAGCGCCGTTCGACTGGGCGGGACAGCTGTCGGCCGTCGTGGCGATGGGCGCGCTGACCTTCGCGGTGATCGAAGCCGGCAGCGCCGGCTTCGGCGATCCGAAGGTGCTCGGCTCGTTCCTCCTGGCCCTGGGCGCGGCCGCGGTGTTCGTGGGAGCCCAGGCCCGCGGCCGGCATCCCATGGTCGGGACGGCGCTGCTGCGGGACCGCACCATGGTGCTGTCCTCGGCCATCGGCTTCGCGCTCAATGTCGGCTTCTACGGCATGATCTTCCTTCTGAGTCTGTATCTGCAGCAGGCCAAGGGGATGTCCTCACTGGCCACGGGGCTGGCATTCGTCCCCATGACCCTGCTGACCGCGTCCGTCAGCCCCACCGCTGCCTGGTTCGCCGCACGATTCGGCGCCCGTATGCCCGTGATCACCGGTCAGGTGGCCATGGCGGCCGGCCTGGTACTGCTGGCCCTTGTACCGGCCACGGCGCCGACGTGGCTCCTGGTCGCCGCGATGATCCCGGTCGGAGCAGGCGGTTCACTGGCCGTTCCCGCTCTGACCTCCCTCCTGCTCGATCACGTGGCGCCCGGCCGGGCCGGCACGGCCACCGGGGTGCTGAACACCTCGCGTCAGATCGGCGGGGCCCTCGCGATCGCGGTCTTCGGAGCGCTGATCGCCGAGCCCGGTCATCTGTCGGACGGGCTGGAGACCAGCCTGCTCATCGCCGCTGCCGCGGTCGTGTGCACCACCGCGGCGACTTTTCTGCTCCGGCCGGTCGCCCGCGTGTGACTCGTGGAGCACGTGCCGGTGACGCAGACTGCCATGGTGAACGAATAGGAGAAGGAAGAATGAAATACATCAAACTACGCGATCTGAAGGTCTCGCGGATCGGTCTCGGTGCGATGGGCATGTCCCATGGCTATACCGGTTCCGGGACGGACGAGGCGGAGTCGGTCCGCACCCTGCACCGAGCGCTGGAGCTGGGGGTGACGCTGATCGACACCGCGGAGATCTACGGTCCGTACACCAATGAGGAGCTCCTCGGCCGCGCGCTCAAGGGCCGCCGCGAGGAGGTCGTGCTGGCGACCAAGTTCGGCCTGGTCTCGCATGCGGGCGAGGGCGCCTGGAATCCGGACAGCAGCCCGGCCAACATCCGCACCGCTGTCGAAGGTTCGTTGAAGCGGCTCGGCACCGACCACATCGATCTCTACTACCAGCACCGCGTCGATCCGAACACTCCCGTCGAGGAGACCGCAGGTGCGGTCGGCGAGCTGATCGCCGAGGGAAAGGTCCGCGCATTCGGCCTGTCCGAGGCCGGCCCGGACACCATTCGCCGCGCCCACGCCGTTCACCCCGTCACGGCCGTCCAGTCGGAGTACTCCCTGTGGACCCGGGGTGTGGAGGAACGGGTGCTCCCGGTCCTGCGGGAGCTGAACATCGGCCTGGTCCCCTTCGCGCCGCTCGGGCACGGCTTCCTCACCGGAAAGATCCGCTCGACCGACGACTTCGATGAGAGCGACTTCCGCCACGGCAACCCGCGCTTCACCGGCGAGAACTTCCGGCGGAACCTTCGCCTGGCCGACGAGGTCCAGGCCGTCGCCGCCGAAGCAGGCGCCACACCCGCGCAGGTCGCGCTGGCCTGGCTGCTCGCGCAAGGCGATGACATCGCTCCCATCCCCGGCACCAAGCGGGTGGCCCGGGTCGAGGAGAACACCGCCGCGGACGCCCTCGAACTCACCACCGGACAGCTCACCGCGCTCAGCAGCCTGCCCCCCGCCGCGGGGGACACCCACACCGAAGCCCAGCAGCAGCTGCTCGAACGCTGACCGAAGCGGTTCACGGGCCCGGCGGCAGAGGACGCCCGGCACCCGGAAGACGTACCCGATCCCTTTCAACGCACAGCACAGAGGAGACCCCCGTGCAGACCGTCACCCTGAACAACGGCGTCGAGATGCCCATCCTCGGCTTCGGAGTGTTCCAGATCCCGCCGGAGGACACCGAGCGGACCGTCACCGACGCGCTCGCCGCCGGCTACCGGCTGCTCGACACGGCCGCCGCGTACGGCAACGAGGAAGCAGTCGGCCGCGCCATCAAGAACAGCGGCGTCCCGCGCGAGGACCTGTTCGTCACCACCAAGCTGTGGATCCAGGACGCTCCTGCGGAGGAGAACGCCAAGCGCGCCTTCGAGACCTCGCTGCGCAAGCTCGGCCTCGACCACGTCGACCTGTACCTGATGCACCAGCCCTTCGGCGATGTCTACGGGCAGTGGCGGGCCATGGAGCAGGTGCACCACGAGGGGCGTGCCAAGGCGATCGGTGTGGCCAACTTCTACCCCGACCGGCTCGTCGACCTCATCAGCAACAACGACGTCACCCCCGCGGTCAACCAGATCGAGACCCACCCCTTCTTCCAGCGCACCGCCGACCAGGACGTCATGCGCGAACACGGCGTACAGATCCAGTCCTGGGGCGGATTCGCCGAAGGCAAGAACAGCCTCTTCACGAACCCGGTCCTGAGCGACATCGGCGAGGCCCACGGAAAGTCCGTCGCCCAGGTCGTGCTCCGCTGGCTCATCCAGCGCGACGTCGTCACCATCCCCAAGTCCGTCCGCGCCGAGCGCATGGCGGAGAACTTCGACGTCTTCGACTTCGAGCTCACCGACGACCAGATGGCCTCCATCGCCACCCTGGACACGGGCTCCTCGCTGTTTTTCGACCACCGGGACCCCGCGGTCGCCGGGCAGCTGGGCAAGCGGCGCCTGACCGACTGACCGGGGCCACCCCACCCCACCGACCAGAGGTTCACCATGTCCCAGAAGCAGCAGATCACCGACGTACTCATGGTCGGTGCGACCGGCACCATCGGGCAGCTCGCGGTTCGGGCCGCCGAGCGCCACGGCCTGCGTCCGCGGGCTCTCGTCCGCGACACGGAGCGAGCCGCACGCCAACTGCCCGGCATCGAGCTCGTGCAGGGAGACCTGGAGGACGCCGCCTCCCTGCGGCACGCCGTCGCCGGAGCCGATGCGGTCGTCCTCACTCATGGATCAGGCGGCGACCCACGCCCGGATGCCCGTGAACACATCGATTACGGAGGTGTCCGCAACATCCTCACGGCGCTCGACGGCGCCCGGCCCCGGGTGGCTCTCATGACCTCCATCTACGCCACCCGCGAGGACGTCCCCGGCGCGAACCCGTGGAAACGACGCTCCGAGCGCCTCCTGCGAGCCAGTGGGCTGTCCTACACGATCGTGCGCCCCGGATGGTTCGACCACGCCGGCCCCACACAACGGCGACTCGTCCTGGAACAGGGCGGGACGGCCGACGGCGGAATCGCCGGTGACCAGATCGCCGAGACGCTCGTACGGAGCCTGCTGACCGACACCGCCCTGGGCAAGACGTTCGAGCTGATCGCCGCCGAGGGCGAGGAGCCCTCCGACCAGGCGGACTGGGCCGGTCTCTTCGGCGCTCTGGAGGGTGACGGCCCCCGTTCCACGGACGGTGCGCTGGACCCGGCCGGTCTCCCGGTCGAAGCCGAACCCCGCCGGATCCGCGCCGATCTCGACGCGATCCTTGCGCTCGGCAGGACCGGCGGACGATGACACCCGGCGGGCGTGGGGCCGGAGAACGTCCTTCAGCCGCCACGGGGCGCCGCGCGCTCCTGCGCGGCGCCCTTCTGACAGGAGCGACCCTCATGACCGGAGCCCAGATCAGCGGCTGTTCCGCGTCGAAGGACGACGGGAGCGCACCGGAGACATCCGGCGGAACCACACGGAGGACCACCGAGGCCGCCGCCCCGACCTCTTTGTCCGGGCGGCGGGTACTACTGGCGTACTTCTCCCGGGCGGGCGAGAACTACTCGTACGGAGGGCGCACCAACCTCAGGACGGGCAACACCGAAGTCCTGGCCCGGATGATCAGTGAGCACATCGAGTGTGACGTCCACCGCATCGAAGCCGTCGACCGCTATCCCGACGACTACGAGGAGACCGTCGCCCGCAACGTCCGCGAGCAGGAGAGCGACGCCCGGCCGGCCATCGCGGATCTCCCGGCCTCGATCGAACCGTACGACACGGTGCTGCTGGGCAGCCCCATCTGGAACGTTCGCGCTCCCATGATCATGACGACGTTCACGGAGAAGTTCGACTTCGGCGGCAGGACGGTCCTCCCGGTCACCACGTACGCCATGAGCGGGCTCGGCACGACAGGGAGCGACTACGCCCGGTCGTGCCCCGGCGCGACCATCGGCGACGGACTCGCGGTACGCGGTGAGGAAGTCCGGGAAGCCGAGGGCGAAGTCAGGTCCTGGCTGCGACGCACCGGCCTTCTCCGGGACTGAGCCCGGAGAAACCCTTCGAGACAACCGCGTTCGGACCGGACCCGCCCATGGCCCCCGCCCGGACGCGTCAGGCAGTACGACAGAAAGGCAGTCCCCCGTGCCCACATGGTTCATCACCGGCTGCTCCACCGGTCTCGGCCGAGCCCTCGCCGAGGCCGTCCTGGAGCGTGGCTGGAACGCGGTCGTCACCGCGCGCAGCGTCACCAAGGTCCAGGACCTCGCCGCCGCCCATCCCGAGACCGCTCTCGCGCTCGCACTGGACGTCGGCGACACCGCCGGCATCGCCCGGGCGATCGAACAGGCCGAGGAACGCTTCGGTGCGGTCGACGTGCTCGTCAACAACGCGGGGCACGGATACCGTGCGGCCGTCGAGGAGGGCGAGGACGCGGAGGTGGGGGAGCTGTTCGCCACCAACTTCTTCGGCCCCGTCGCGCTGATCAAGGCCGCGCTGCCGGGCATGCGCGCCCGCCGGCGCGGCGCGATCGTCAATGTCTCGTCGATCGCGGGGCAGTACTCGTCGCCCGGTTCCGGTTACTACTCCGCGACCAAGTTCGCCCTCGAAGGGATGTCGGACGCCCTGAGCAAGGAGGTCGGCCCGCTCGGCATCAAGGTGCTGGTCGTCGAGCCCGGTGCGTTCCGTACCGACTTCGCAGGCCGCTCGCTGCAGCAGGCCCGCACCCCCATCGAGGACTACGCCCGGACCGCGGGGCTGCGCCGCAAGGAGAACGACACCACCCACGGCACCCAGCCCGGCGATCCGGAAAAGGCCCCGCAGGCCGTCATCGACGCGCTGGAGTCCGAGAACACCCCCTTCCGGCTTCTCCTCGGCAGCGACGCCGTCACGGTCGTACGCGAGGAACTCACGGCTCGTCTCCACGAAGTCGAGGCCTGGGAGGCCGTGAGCAGGACGACCGATTTCGCCGGCTGACCGGCGCGTCGGAAGGATCGGGGCCCCGGCTGCCCGGCGGCCGGGGGGCGCGAGAAGTATGGGAGTCCAGTCTTGGTGGGTGAGGGCATGAAGGCAGTAGGAGCGAAGCAGTTCGGTGGCCCGCAGGTGCTGGAGGTCCTGGAGTTGCCCGTACCCGATGTCGGGCCCGGGCAGGTGCGTATCCGTGTGCGCGCGGCAGCGGTGAATCCGACCGACACCATGCTGCGCGGCGGAGCCGCGATCTCGGCCTGGCGGCAGAAGGAACCGCCCTACGTGCCGGGGATGGACGCGGCGGGCACGGCGGAGCGGATCGGTGAGGGCACGCAGACGGATCTGCGGGTCGGTGACCGGGTGATGGCCGTCGTCGTACCGGTCGGCAGCCACGGTGCCTACGCCGAGCAGATCGTGGTGCCCGCCGACTCGGTGGCGCGTTCACCCGCGAATGCGAGCGACGCGGAGGTGGCGACGCTGCCGATGAACGGGCTCACCGCGCGGCTCGCCCTCGACGACCTCCGCCTTCGTCCTGGGGACACGGTTGCGGTCACGGGGGCCGCAGGGGCCGTGGGCGGATACGTGATCGAACTGGCGAAGGCGGACGGCCTGCGCGTCATCGCGGACGCCGCACCGAAGGACGAGGCGCTGGTACGCGGGCTGGGGGCCGATGTCGTGCTGCCCCGCGGGGAGGACTACCCCCGGCGTGTGCGTGCGGAGGTGCCGGGAGGCGTGGACGGTGCGGTGGACACCGCGCTGCTGGAGAGAAGACTGCTGCCGGCGGTGCGGGACGGCGGTCGTATCGCCACACTGCGCCGCTTCGAGGAAGAGGGCGAGCGGGGCGTGACCTTCCATCCCGTGGTCGTCTCCGAGCACGCCCGGGAGGCCGGCAGACTGGAGACGCTTCGCCGGCAGGCGGAGGAAGGCCTGCTGACGCTGCGTGCCGCCGAGGTGCTGCCCGCGGGCGAAGCCGCCGAAGCACACCGCCGGCTGGAGGCGGGCGGAGTGCGGGGCCGACTCGTGCTCGCTTTCTGAGTCACGCGCACGAGGACCCCGGCCGAGCCTCCGCGCGCCGTTCAAGTCCGTGATGCGGGAACACTCCGGGGCGTCACCTCAAACGTCCCAGTGTGACAGTCCAGCCCCGCCCGAAACAGAGGCCAGGGGGGCCGTGTCATCACCCCGGCTGGCCAACCCCTGGCACATCACGGCCTGTTGCTGCTCCGAAGCACCCCTCAGGCTGTACGGAACCCGCATCATCTGCGTCGCCGAGGAGCGGGCGAGGCGACTTTCGTGTCGCGGATGCGGACAGGTCAGTACGACGCCATCTTCTCCAGTGCCGAAAGAGTGGGTATGTCTACCGAACCTTCCGAGACGTCTGTCTCTCCCCCCATGCGGACCGCGACGTCGCGCCGTACCTTCATCGCGACGACCTCCGCGGTCGGCGGAGTCGTGGCGGCAGGTGGTCTGGCCTCCGGCTCCGCGCTGTTCGGCGCCCAGCCGGCAGCGGCCGCCGAGACGCCACCCTCCAGCGGTGTCACCCTGAGCGTCAACGGCCGGCGGCACACCCTCACGGTCGACAACCGCACCTCCCTGCTGGACCTGTTGCGCGAGCATCTCGGTCTGACCGGTTCGAAGAAGGGCTGCGACGCCGGTGCCTGCGGAGCATGCACGGTCCTGGTCGACGGGCGCCGTGTGAACTCCTGCCTCACCCTGGCGGTGCGTCTGGACGGTGCCGAGGTGACCACGATCGAGGGTCTCGCCGACGGCGACGAACTCCACCCGCTGCAACAGGCGTTCATCGACCAGGACGCCCTTCAGTGCGGCTACTGCACGCCGGGACAGATCATGTCCGGCGTCGGCTGCATCCAGGAGCGCCACACCGGCTCCGAGGAGGAGATCCGGGAATGGATGAGCGGCAACATCTGCCGCTGCGGCTGTTACGTCAAGATCGTGCGCGCGGTCGAGCAGGCCACAGGCCGGAAGTGAGTGCCGATGTATCCCTTCTCCATCACCAAGGCGCCCACCGCACGTGAGGCCGTCGACGCGGGCAGGCGCGGCGGACGCTACATCGCGGGCGGCACGACTCTCGTCGACCTGATGCGTGAGACGGTCGAACGCCCGGACACGCTGGTCGACATCAGCGGCCTGCCCCTGCGCGAGGTCACCGTCACCGGGCGCGGCGGGCTGCGCATCGGCGCGCTCGTGACCATGGCCGAGGCCGCCGCCCACCGCAAGGTACGCACCACCTACCCGGTCATCTCGCAGGCACTGGAGCTGAGCGCGTCGGCACAGCTGCGGAACATGGCGACCGTCGGCGGGAACATCATGCAGCGCACCCGCTGCACGTACTTCCGCGACGTGACCGCGGCCTGCAACAAGCGCGAGCCGGGCTCCGGTTGCGCGGCGCGGGAAGGCCACAACCGTACCCACGCGATTCTGGGGACCTCCGAGGAGTGCGTGGCCACCCACCCCTCCGACGTGGCCGTCGCGTTCGCCGCCCTGGAGGCGCGCGTGGTGCTGCTGGGCCCGGGCGGGGAGCGAACGGTGCCCTTCGCCGACTTCCTGCTCCGGCCCGGCCGCTCACCCCAGCGCGAACAGGACATCCGCCCGGGCGAGCTGATCACGGCCGTGGAGGTCCCGGCGTACCCGCGCCCGCTGAAGTCGGGTTACCTCAAGGTCCGCGACCGTCAGTCCTACGAGTTCGCCCTCACCTCGGCCGCCGTCGCCCTGCACGTCCGCGGTGGCGTCATCCGCGAGGCCAAGGTCGCCGTCGGCGGCGTGGGGACGGTGCCGTGGAAGCTGCCCGCCGTCGAGCAAGCCCTCCTCGGCGAGCGCCCGTCGGACCGGCTCTGGGGCCGGGCGGCCGAGTCGGCGGCGGACGGGGCGCGACCCCTCACGCACAACCGCTTCAAGATCGAGCTGCTCAAGCGGACCGTCGAACGCCAGCTGCGCATCGTAGGAGACGACACATGAGCCCCCAGCCGCAGGCAGCCGTCGGCGCGCCGCTCTCCCGCGTGGACGGGCGCCTGAAGGTCACCGGTCAGGCGAAGTACGCCGCCGATCACGAGCCTGAAGGGGTCGTGCACGCCGTCGTCGTCGACAGCCGTGTCGCCCGGGGCCGGATCACCTCCATCGACACTCGCGCCGCTGATGCCCAGCCGGGCGTCCTGAAGGTGATTCACCACCGCAACGCTCCGACGCTGCCCTACGGGCCCAACCCCGGGTCACTCAACCTGCCCGGTGCGAGACTGCGCGTCTTCCAGGACGACGAGGTGCACTTCCACGGCCAGCCGGTCGCCGTCGTCGTGGCCACCACCCTGGAGGCCGCCCAGCACGCGGCGACCCTGGTGAAGATCGAGTACGACGCAGAACTGTCCGTCACGGACCTGACTGATGCCCCGGCGCCGGGCCAGCCCGTCACCTATGCGCGCGGCGACGCGGAGACCGCCCTGCAATCAGCCGCCGTAGGGATGGAGATGACCTACCGCCCCGCGCGCAACCACCACAACGCGATGGAGCTCCATGCCACCGTCGCGCAGTGGGACGGCGACCGGCTCACGCTCTGGGACAAGACCCAGTGGGTACAGAGCCCTCGCGCCGAGATCGCCGCCAACTTCGGGATACCGCCCGAGAACATCCGCGTCGTCTCTCCCTTCGTCGGCGGCGCGTTCGGCAACTCTGCTCGGGCCTGGCCGCACATCACGGTCGCCGTCCTAGCCGCGCGCGAGACGAAGCGCCCGGTCAAACTCGTACTGGCGCGCAAGCAGCTGTACTCCGGAGTCGGCTACCGGCCCGGGTACGAGTACCGGATACGCCTGGGCAGCGACCGGAACGGCCGGCTCACCGCGATGGCCCACGACCTGCGGGGCGAGACCTCGCGTTACGAGACCTTCTCGGAACGTGGTGTCCTCTCCCCGGGGCAGATGCTCTACACCACCCCGCACGTCTCCCAGACGTACCGAACGGTGCCCCTGGACGTGAACACGCCCACCCCTATGCGCGGACCGGGGTACTCGACGGCCGCCTTCGCGGTCGAGAGCGCGATGGACGAGCTCGCCCACGAACTGGGCATCGACCCCATCGAGCTGCGGCAGCGCAACGAACCCGAAAACGACCAGGCCAGTGGCCGGCCCTTCTCCACCCGTCGGCTGCGCGAGTGCTACACCACCGGCGCCCGGGAGTTCGGCTGGAACCGCCGCAACCCGAAGCCCCGCTCCACCCGCGATGGTGACTGGCTGATCGGCACCGGCATGGCCACCGCGCTCTACGACACCCTGCGGTTCCCGGGCCAGGCCCGGGTCCGGCTGGACGCCGACGGCACCGCCCTGGTCGAGTCCGCGACCAGCGACATGGGCCCGGGCACGTACACCTCCATGACCCAGGTCGCCGCCGACGCCCTTGGTCTCGCCGTCCGCAACGTGACCTTCAGGCTCGGCGACACCGACCTGCCCCCGGCGCCCATCCACGGCGGTTCGCTGACCATGGCCAGCGTCGGCTCCACCGTCCAGGACGGCTGCGACAAGCTCCGTCAGCAGGCGATCACACTCGCCGTCGGGGACGAGGGCTCGCCGCTGTACGGCGCGAGTACCGACGACATCGTCGTCCGGGGCGGACGGCTGCACATGAAGGACGACCCCGCCCGCGGGGAGACCTACCGGCAACTCCTCGCCCGCAACGACCGGGAGTCCCTGGAGGCGCTCGGCTCCTATACCCCGGGCCAGTCACGGTCCTCCATGTACGCCTACGGTGCGGTGTTCGCCGAGGTCGCTGTCGATGCCCGTCTCGGGCTCGTGCGGGTGCGGCGCATGCTGGGCGTCTTCGACGCGGGCCGCATCATCAGCCCCAAGCTCGCCGACAGTCAGGCCATCGGCGCCATGGTCGGAGGCATCGGCACAGCCCTGCTGGAACACACGGTCACAGACCACCGCGACGGCAGGATCGTCAACGCGAACCTGGCCGACTACCTGGTCCCCGTGAACGCCGACGTCAGGGACCTGAGGGCCATCTACGTCGACGGCCGGGACGACGAAGCCGACCCCATCGGCGTCAAGGGCCTCGGCGAGGTCGTTCTGGTCGGCGTGGCACCCGCCGTCGCCAACGCCGTCTTCCACGCCACCGGCCGACGGGTGCGCGACCTGCCCATCACCGCCGAGTCCCTGCTCTGAGTCCGCCCCTGGGCAGCGGTGCACCGGTCACCGTTGCCCAGGTCCGGACCGCTGCCCCACCCGGAGACCCCACCCATGCTGAACATCGCGGACACGCTGCACACCTGGTGCCGCGCAGCCCGCCCCTTCGCCCTCGCCACCGTCGTCCGGATCAGCGGCAGCGCGCCGTTGCCCGTCGGCACCGCCCTGGCCGTTGACGCCGACGGCAACGCTGTCGGCAGCGTCTCCGGAGGGTGCGTGGAAGGCGCCGTCTACGAGCTGTGCCAACAGGTGCTCGCGTCGGACGGACCACCGACCCGGGCACGGTTCGGCTACTCCGACGACGACGCCTTCGCCGTCGGTCTGACATGCGGCGGAGAGATCGACGTCCTGGTGCAACGGATCGACCCCACGCTCCAGCCCCACCTCACCGCGTTCCTCGGCGGGACGACGTCCGGCCTGCCCGCCGCCGTGGCCCAGATCGTCGACGGACCCGACCACCTCTTGGGCCGCACCCTGTGCGTCACGGGGGACGACGAAGCGCCTGACGGGACCACGGGACGGGAGGACCGGGACCGGGCGGTGGCCGCGCAGGCCCGCGCGCAGCTGCGTACAGGCCGTACACGCCGGGTCGAGGTCGGTGGGGACGCGTCGACCTGCCCCGAGAGACTGTCCGTGCTGGTCCACGCCCACGCCTCACCCCCACGGATGCTCATCTTCGGAGCCGTCGACTTCGCCGGTGCCCTGAGCCGGGTGGGCCGTTTCCTCGGATACCGGGTCACCATCTGCGACGCGCGCCCCGTCTTCGCCACTTCCGCGCGCTTCCCGCACGCCGACGAGGTCGTGGTTGACTGGCCGCACCGCTTCCTGGCCACCGTGGACGTGGACGAGCGAACCGCCATCTGCGTCCTCACGCACGACGCCAAGTTCGACATCCCTCTGCTCCGGCTCGCACTCGGCGTGCCGGTGGGGTATGTGGGCGCACTCGGCTCTCGACGTACCCACACGGACCGCCTGCGACTTCTCCGGCAGGCCGGCGTCCCCGAGGAGCACCTCGCGCGGCTGCGCTCCCCGATCGGCCTCGACCTCGGTGCCCACACGGCCGAGGAGACCGCCATCTCCATCACAGCGGAGATCATCGCCGTCACGCATCAGGGCACAGGAACACCTCTCACCCGGCGCACAGGCCCGATCCATCACCCCGCCCCGCCGTTGTGAGCGTGGACCGAGGCGCCCCCTCCGCGCGGGTGCCGGCCGGGCACCCGCGCAACTGGTGGGACCGCTGACCGCCGGCGGCAGGCTCAGGAGTCGAGGCGGCGCCCTGCGAGCCAGGCGACGATCTCCGGGTCATGGTGGTCGAAGAACAGCGACGCGCCGGTGTCCAGGGTCGCGATGGAGGCCATCTGGTCGTCCGTGAGCTCGAAGTCGAAGATGTCGAGGTTCTCCGCCATACGCTCGGCCCGGACGGACTTCGGGATCGCCACGACATCGCGCTGGGTCAGCCAGCGCAGCACGACCTGGGCGACGGACTTGCCGTGCTCCTTGCCGATCCCGGCCAGCAGCGGATTGGTGAACAGGTCGTTCCTCCCCTCGGCGAAGCCGCCCCAGGACTGGATCCGCACATCGTGTGCGCGCATGAGCTCCTGGTAGTCGGCACGCTGGAAGAAGGGGTGCGTCTCGATCTGGTTGACCGCCGGCGTGATCTCGTTGTTGATGATCAGGTCGAGGAGGCGGTCGGGGTAGAAGTTGGCGACGCCGATGGCCTTGGCGCGGCCCTCACGGTTCAGGGCTTCCATGGCCCGCCACTGGCCGTACACGTCGCCGTAGGGCTGGTGCATCAGGTACAGGTCGACGTGGTCGAGGCCGAGCTTGCGCAGCGACGTCTCGAACGCGCGCACGGTGTTCTCCTCCGCGGGCGCGTCCTGCACGTACAGCTTCGTGGTGACGAAGAGCGACTCGCGCGGGACGCCGCTGTTCCTGATGGCCCGGCCGACCGCTTCCTCGTTGCCGTACGAGGCGGCGGTGTCCAGGAGGCGGTAGCCGGCGGCGAGAGCCTCCGAGACGGCGCGCTCGGTGTCCTCGGCGGGGATCTGGTAGACGCCGAAGCCAAGGATCGGCATCTCGACACCGTTGTTCAGGGTCACGTGCTGCATGAGAGTCTCCTGGTCGTGCTGAGGTCGGCCGGGCTTTCGTACGAAACGGGCGGGGCCGGCCTTCCCCGCCGTGTGGGACACGCGACGAACCCCTCCTGTTCGAAGGTGATCATCGGTCCCACGATCCACCTTGCCCCCTCGCGCGTCACAGAGGCAGGCCGGGTCGTTCCCGGGGGTACGCAATGGGGGGTATGACAGGGCCCCCATCGCCGGCCGGCATCCGTCCCCGGGGCGCCCGGCCCCGCCCGCCGCGTCGGCGATCTCCCGCCCGGCCCACTACCCGTTCATCGCCTCCAGGAGCAGCTCGGTCACCGCTTCCGGGTCCGTGACCATCGCGTCGTGCGTCGCGTGAAGGAGGCGATACGCGAACGCCGGGTCCTCGGCATGCCGCTTACGCGCCCTTTCGAGGACGTGAGGCTGCAGGGACGACGGCACGCATTCGATGAACGTGCCGGGGTGGCTCCAGGCTCGGTCCGTACTCCCCACCGGGTCCTGGTATGTCTTCAACGGCTGCGACGTGGTGCGGCTGTTGACCCATGCCGCGGCCTCCGGGTCCGTGACGCCGTACCAGGAGGCCTCGGAGGGCGGGATGTACCAGCCATCGCCACCGCGCTCCGCCATCGCTGTGTGTTCAGCCGCCCGGGCGGGGCCCACCAGGTCGGAGTGCGACTCCCCGGTCCGGGGGAGGTGCGCGTCGAGGTAGACGATCCTCCTGACGCGGTCGGCGATCCGTTCCATGGCCCCGCTCGCGACGATGCCTCCGTAGCTGTGGGCCACGAGGACGGCGTCCTCGATGTCCTCGAACTCGAAGAGCGCGACGAGGTCCTGCACATGGACGTCCAGGCCGATGCCAGGGCCGAGCAGATGTGATCGCTCGCCTAGGCCGGTCAGTGTGGGCGTGTGCACTTCCAGGCCTGCCCGCCGTAGCGCGGAGGCCACGTTTTTCCAGCACCACCCACCGTGACGGCCGCCGTGGAGAAGCACGAAGGGGGGACGTGCCGAGGCCGGGTTCGTCGACATTGCGGAGCACCTTCTGTTCCAGGGAGCGGGGGAGGTGGGGCCTCCCGGACGGGGAGGCCCGCACGGCTGTCAGGGCGCTGTGTTCGTCGTGGGCCGGTCGAGGTCGAGTTGCCGGGTCTCCCCGACCAGGAGGATGCAGACAAGGCTGAGCAGACAGCTGGCGGCCAGGATGATGCCGAACACGAAGCTGCCCAGGGAGCCGATGATGGAGGCGGCGACCAGGGGCGGTACCCCGCCACCGATCATTCCGGCCAGGCTGTAGCTGAGGCCGACGGCCGTATAGCGGTAGCGGGTGTGGAAGAGCTCGGACAGGAACGCTCCCTGGGGCCCCCGGCCCAGCCCGGAGAGGAACATGGTGACCGGAAGGCCGATCGCGAAGACGGTGCGGGATCCCAGGTCGAGGATGGGGAAGAGGGCCAGTGCCCACACGACTGCCGCGCAGGTGGCCCAGACCATGACCCCTCGCCGTCCGAACCTGTCGGAGAGCACGGCGCCGATGACGACCCCTGCGGAGATCGCCAGCCCTCCGGCCATCGCGATTCCCAGGACGTAGGTGCCCGACAGGTCCAGCACCGAGGTGCCGTAGCTGATGAGGTAGGTTCCGCCGATATAGGTGAGGGCGAAGCACGCGGTCGCCGCGCCGGTCGCCAGGAGGACCTGGACCGGCTGGTACTTGAACGCCTCGACGAACGGCACCGCGGAGGTGCCGGAGTCCTCCTTCTGCTTCTTGAACACCGGGGTCTCGTCGATGCGCAGGCGCACCCAGAGCCCGAATATGACGAGCAGGAAGCTGGCGAGGAACGGGACCCGCCATCCCCAGCCGACGAAGGTCTCCTCGCTCATGAGGACGGAGGTGAGGAAGAACGTGGCGTTGGCGAGCACGATCGCGCCGCCCCCGCCCAGGGAGGGGAACATGGCCCAGAAGCCGCGTTTGCCCTTGGGCGCGTGCTCCGACGAGAAGAGCACCGCGCCGGCGAACTCACCTCCGGCCGCCAGCCCCTGCATGACGCGGAGCACGATGAGCAGGACGGGCGCCACGACTCCGATCTGGCCGGCTGTGGGCATGAGTCCGACCAGGACGGTGGACAGCCCCATGAGCAGCATGGTGGCGATGAGGGTCTTCTTGCGTCCCAGCCGGTCACCGTAGTGACCGAACAGGATGCTGCCGAACGGGCGTGCCAGGAACGCGACGCCGAGTGCCGCGAACGAGGCGATCGTGCCCGCGCTTTCGCCCAGGGCGGGAAAGAACACCTGGGGGAATACCAGGGCGGCGGCCGTGCCGTAGATGCCGAAGTCGTAGAACTCGATCACGGTGCCGATGAAGCTGGCGGTCGCGACCTGTCGCATCCCGGGGGCCTTCGCCTCCGCGGGCTCGGACCCGGCGGTCCGTGGAGCGGTCTGTTCGTGTGAGTGCGTCATTGCATCTCCCTGGTGTCGCCGCGGTCTCGCCGCGGCGTCAGGAGGCCGACTGCCGGTGGGACCGGTGCGTCGGCCGAAGGTGGATTGCCTCGTACCTGCGCCTTGCGACCTGGCAGACCTGATGCCGGTGGGATGGGGGGTATTCGTATATACGAATGAATGGCCGTATCTGCGATCGA
The DNA here is from genome assembly GCF_002941025.1 of Streptomyces sp. QL37. Taxonomy (NCBI): domain Bacteria; kingdom Bacillati; phylum Actinomycetota; class Actinomycetes; order Kitasatosporales; family Streptomycetaceae; genus Streptomyces; species Streptomyces sp. QL37. The sequence goes on from NZ_PTJS01000001.1 coordinate 7,909,774, forward strand.
AGGTAGGAATGTCGAACGGAGCATGTCAACGCCCGTGCACTGCTTTTCCGAATGGCGCCAAAAGCCCGACGCTGTGGGCGGTGATGCGGGGGTGTGCGCACCGGCACCGCCCCGGGCGCCGGAGTCTCCTCTCCCGTGCCCGGGGTGCGTCACCCGCTCCGCTGCTCAGTGCTGTCGGGCGAACAACCCGGTGAGTTGTTCCACCTGCCCCACGTCCTCGAGCGACCGGGCGCGGGCGACCCAGGTGTCCACGTCCTGGTCCGGGGACGCGCCGCGCCATTTGACGGACAGTTCGTCCCAGGTGACCCCGCCCCGAGCGCTGTGCCCACGAGGGTGATCGACCCGTTCGGACACCTGCCTGCCGTCCCGCGTCCGGATGGTCACGACGGCTCCCCGGCCGTCGGGGGCCCGTGCCTCCAGCTGTGGGTCCTCGACGAGAGTGATACGGGCCCGGAGGGCGGAGAAGGCGGGATCGTCGAGCACCGTGGGGAAGTGGTCCTCCTTCAGCGCGAGCTCGCCGCGCAGCAGCGCCACGGCGAGCATGTCCTGCGCGCAGATGTTGTGCATCCGGCGGTTGTCGACGACGCGCAGCGCCCGAGCCGGCATCCCCACCTCCACCGCGGAGACGGCGTCGCCGGTCAGGCCGTGGGCCGCCATCAACGACAGTGCCGCCTCGACGGGGGCGTGGATGGGGTATCCGGCGCGTACGAACTTGAAGTTGGCGCCCATCACGGCGAAGTCGCTGCCGAGGTCCCGCGTCACTGTGGCCGAGGCGTCGCCCGCCCCCCAGGCGTCGAACACGCCGTGCCGCTCTCCCAGGATGTCGTCGCACCCCTCGAACCCGGTGGCGGCCTGCAAGGCGGCACTGACACCCGCCATGGCGTACTGGCCGTTGCAGAACGCCTTGCTGAGGTGCTGCCGTTCCCGGAAGAGCGCACACAACCCGTTCGCCTGGAACGTCGCCAGTGCCATCGCGTGGCGGTACTGCTCCGGAGCCGATCCGATGATCCGGCAGCAGGCCACGGCGGCGGCCAGGGCGTGGAGGAAGTCCGAGTTCAGATGGTGGCGTTCCTTGACACCGAACAGGCCGCCGCACGCCGCGATCAGCCGGACGCCCACGTCGTAGCCCAGGACGACGGCATTGAGCAGGTCACCGCCCGTCCCACCCTGCCGTTCCGCCATGGCGGCCGCCGCATGGACGAGAGTTGCGCCGGGGTGACCGCCCACGACGTGCGCGCCGTCGATCTCGTCCGCGTGCCCCGCCGTCCCGTTGGCCAGAGCGGCCAGGGGCGCGGAAGTCCGGAGTGCGGTCCCCAGGACCCGTGCCTCCGGCGGCCCCGCCATCGAGGCGACGTAGCGGGCGGCCAGGGCGCCGGCCGGCCGGCGCCGGCCGAAGTGGGCGCTTGCCAGCTCGTCGAGTACCACCTGCTTCGCACGTTCCCTCACACGGTGCGGCAGGGCGTCGAGCGACGTCGAGGCCGCGTACTCCGCGAGCACCTGGGTCGGCGAGCTGCTCACAGGTCCACCGCCTTGCGCAGCAGGTCCGTTACCGCCCGGGGCGCCGTGACCATCGCGTCGTGCGTCGCGTGCAGGACGTGGTAGGAGAAGTCCGGATCGTCGGCGTGCCGTCTGCGTGCTCGGTCCAGGACGTGTGGCTCCAGGGAGGACGGGACGCACTCGATGAACAGGCCCGGGTGGGCGGATGCCCGGTCGGTGTCGCCGACCGGGTCCTGGTACGTCTTCAGCGGCTGGGCCGTGACGCGGCTGTTGACCCATGCGGCGTCGTCCGGGTCGGTGACGCCGTACCAGGAGGCGTCGGCCGGTGGGATGAACCAGCCCTCGCCGTTCTCCTCGGCGTTCGCCAGGTGCTTCGCCGCGCGGTCGGGACCGATCACGTCGAAGACGGACTCCCCGGTCCGGGGGAGGTGCGCGTCGAGGTGGACGACACGGCGCACCCGGTGCGCGATGTGCTCCATGGCCCCGGCCACGACCATGCCGCCGTAGCTGTGGGCCACGAGTACGGCATCCTGGACGTCCTCGAACTCGAAGACCGCGACGAGGTCCTGGACGTGGTGGTTCAAGCCGATCGTCCGGTCCAGCAGGTGCGCTCGCTCCCCGAGGCCCGTCAGGGTCGGGGTGTGCACGGTGTGGCCGGTCCGCCGTAGCGCGGAGGCCACGTGCTTCCAGCACCAGCCGCCGTGTCGGCCGCCGTGCACAAGCACGAAGGGGGGAAGTTCCGAGGTCGGTGCTGCCGGCATCGCAGCTCATCTCCTTGGGTCCAGGGGCTGGAAGGGCGGCTTCAGGAAGCGGGGTCCGCAGTGGCCCGATCGAGGTCGAGCTGACGCGTCTCGCCGACGGCGAGCACACAGATCAGGCTGATGAGACAGACACCGGCCAGGACGCAGCCGAAGAAGAAGCTGCCGAAGGAGTCGATGAGGGACGGTGCGACGAGAGGGGGAACACCGCCGCCGATCATGCCTGCCAGGCTGTAGCTGAGGCCGGCCGCGGTGTAGCGGTAGCGGGTGTGGAAGAGCTCGGAGAGGAACGCCCCTTGCGGACCCGTGGCGATCCCCGACAGGAACAGGGTCACCGGGACCCCGATGGCGAAGACCCCGCGCGAGCCGAGGTCGAGGAGCGGGAACAGGGCCAGCGCCCAGACGACGGCGACACCGGCCGCGCCGACGATCACCCATCGACGGCCGACGCGGTCGGAGAGGACCGCGCCGAGCACGACTCCGGCGGAGATCGTCAGCCCACCCACCATGGCCATGCTCAGGACGAAGGCGCGCGGCAGTTCGAGAACGGTTGTGCCGTAACTGACCAGATAGGTACCGCCGATGTAGGTGAGCGCGAAACCGATCATCACGGTGCCGGACGCGAGCAGGACCTGGCGCGGCTGGTGTTTGAGGGCTTCGAGGAACGGCAGCCGTGAGGTGCCCGCTCGCGCCACCTGGTTCTTGAACACGGGCGTCTCGTCGATCCGCAACCGGATCCACAGCCCGACCAGTACGAGCAGGAAGCTGGCGAGGAAGGGGACGCGCCATCCCCAGCTGAGGAAGGTCTCATCGCTCATGAAGACCGTGGTGAGCAGGAAGGTGAGGTTGGCGAGTGTGATCGCCCCGCCCCCGCCGAAGTTGGGGAACATGGCCCAGAAGCCGCGCTTGCCCTTGGGCGCGTGCTCGGAGGAGAAGAGGACCGCTCCGGCGAACTCGCCCCCCGCGGCCAGGCCCTGCAGAACGCGCAGGACCACGATCAGGACGGGGGCCGCCACGCCGATCTGATCGGCTGTGGGCATACAGCCGACGAGGATGGTGGACACCCCCATGAGCAACATCGTCGCGATGAGGGTCTTCTTGCGTCCCAGCCGATCGCCGAAGTGCCCGAACAGAAGGCTGCCGAAGGGGCGGGCCACGAAGGCCACTCCGAGGGCGGCGAACGATGCGGTGATACCGGCGGCCGGGCCGAGGGCGGGGAAGAACACCTCGGGAAAGACCAGTGCGGCGGCCGTGCCGTAGATGCCGAAGTCGTAGAACTCGATCACGGTGCCGATGAAGCTGGCGGTGGCGACTCGTCCCATCCCTGGCGGGGACGCTGTTTCCTCGACGGGGGCGGGTGTTTCCACCGGCCCGAGTGTCTTTTCCTGCGAGTGCGTCATTGCGTCTCCCTGTTGGTGACGCGGCCTCGTCGCCGCGTCAGGGGACCGACAGATGGAGAGCTGTCGGCAGGGTGCGGCCAGGTGCCGCGCATGCTCTGCTGAGCGGTCAGCCAGGAACCAGGGGCTCCTGGGGGCTTCCGCGATATGCAGGATTCGTATATACGAACCATTGAGCGCATGTGCGATCGACCGTAAGGTTCGGCCTGGGGTGTGTCAATGCTCGTGCACAGGGCATTTCGGGGGTTGTGGCGCCGAGTCCCCGATGGGTGGGGGCGGGGCGGGATCCCGGACCGGCCGCCGGCTTCGTCGCGCGGATCGCCGCCCGCCGGGAAATGGCGGCATCACTTTATGAGTTCGTCATTATGAATCCCTGGTCGAAATCGACTACATTGAGTCGTGTGACAGACACGGCTTCAGACCCCGATGACAACGGCCCGAAGAGCCACCGGACCATCGACCGGGTGACCCAGATCCTGGAAGAGGTCGTCTACAACCCGGGCATCGGCTTCGCCGAGATCGCGCGGGCGCTCGGCGCCCCGAAGAGCTCGGTGCACGGCTTCATCCGGGGGCTGCAGGCCAAGGGGTGGCTGTACGAGGACAACCACCGCTTCTACCTCGGCCCGGCCGTGTACGGTCTCACCCTGGCCAGTGGCCGCATCCGTGCGGGGCAGGTGACACAGGCGGACCTCGAGGCGCTGCACGAGGCGACCGGCTTGACCGTCTTCCTGGGGGTCGAGGCCGGCGACCACCTCATCTACATCGGCGAGTCGGGCACGGACGCTCTCACCGGGTTCGCGGCTCGCAGCAACATCCGGCGCACGCTGCTTGCCACCGCGGGCGGCAAGGCTCTGCTGGTGGCACGCGCGGACGTCGACCGCGAGGCGCACCTGCGCCGACAGCAGGCGGAGAGCCCGGAGCTCGTCTCGGAGTTCCTCTCCGAGTTCGCCGACATCAGCAAGAGCCGTGTGGCGACCAACCTCCTCCACCACGGAGCTCAGCTCGCGCTGGCGGCCGTCGTTCGCAATCATGCCGGCGAGAGCGTCGGCGCGGCGATTCTCATCGGCCAGGCCGCCGAGATGAAGCCCCGTGAGGCGAAGCTGCGTAAGGTCCTCCTCAAGCACGTGGATTCCTGGTCGGCGCAGAAGGTCTCAGCCAGGGAACCGATCTGAGCGGGGAGCTTCCTCCTGGCGCGGATCCACTCCGGGTCCGGCTCCGGTGTGCTGGGGCCCGGCCGCCTCGTGTTTCCTTGCCGCGCTGCCACCCTTGACCCAGGCTTCCTCACCGCGGCGCGGTGGGAGCACGACCGCCGCCACGACACCGAGGAAGGACGCCGCGGCGGTCACCAGGAACGCCGTGGTGTACGCGGCATCGCCAGGGGCGTCCCCGGCAGGCGGCGTGTAGGCCAGCATGATCGCTGAGATCGCCGCGCTGCCCACGGAGCCTCCTACCGTGCGCAGTACCTGGTTGAAGCTCGTGGCGCTGCCGGTCTCGGACGCCGGCACGTGACGCACGATGAGGATGGGCATCACCGCGTAGGCGGCCCCGACGCCGTTGCCGAGAAGGAACGTGCCGAGGACGAGGACGGCGACATGGTCCCGCCACAGCGCGAGCAGTACCAGGTCGAGGCAGACCACCAGTGCGCCGAGGGGGAGTACGCGGTAGAGACCGATGCGGGAGACCAGCGCCGAGGCGAGCCGGTTCGCCGTGATGCTTCCCAGCGACATGGGCATCAGGACGAGTCCGGTCGCGGGGAGCGAGAGATGGAAGCCGTACCCGGCGGTGGCGGGGACCTGCGTGTAGAGATTGACCAGGGACAGCACGGCGTACATGCCTATGCCCACGAGGAGCGCGGTCGTGCTGGCGGCCAGGACCGCGCGGTTGCGGATCAGCCGGATGTCGACCAGCGGGTGCCTGGTGCGGAGCGCCTGCACGATCCATGCGGCCAGGAGCAGGATGCCGAGGCAGAGACAGCTCAGCGTGGCAGCCGATGCCGGGCCCCAGGCCACACCCTGACTCAACGCCAGCAGGATCGCGGCCAGCCCTGAACAGAGCAGTGCGGCACCGGAGACGTCAAGAGGGCGCTGGGGGGCCGAGGAGCCCACCGGCACCACCCGCGTCACCACGATCAGGGCGACCGCACTGAGCAGGGCCGCGAACCAGAAGCCGGCGCGGTAGTCGAGGTGCTGAGCGATGAGGCCTGTCACGGGGTAACCGAGACCGGCCCCGACGGACGTCGTGATCGAGAGGGACGCGATGCCGCTGCCCATGCGCGGGGCCGGGAGGTGGTCGCGAGCCACGGTGATGGTCAGCGGCATCAGCCCCATGCCCAGGCCCTGCAGTGCGCGACCCGCCAGCAGCAGGCCGAAAGTGGGGGCGAGTGCGGCCAGGGCGCTCCCGGCGAGCACGCCGATGAGCGTTCCCTGAACGGCGCCCTTCCGGTGCGGGCCGTCGCCCAGTCTGCCGAGAACGGGTCCGGCGATCGCCCCGGCCAGCAGTGTCGCGGTCAGGACCCACTGGGCAGCGCTCAGAGACACGTGCTGCTCCCGGGCGATGGTCGGCACCATGGGGGCGCCGAGGGTGCTGATCGCGGAGACGGAGAGCGCTGTGAACATCAAAGAGGGCAGCAGGAGCCGATGTTCGGAGTCCTTGCCACTGCTCTCGCGGGTCCCGGTCATCTGGCACGGTCCTTCCGTCGGGTACAGACGCTCCGCATGGGTATCGTATTTCAGGAAGCGGGTTCGATAATACGAACCCATCGACAGTGAGGTGTCCGGGGGAGGCGCGCCCGGTCGAGCGATGCCGACCAGCTGCTCCACGGACGCCTGGAGAGGTGCGATGCACATGTCCTGGCAAGTCGAGCCTGCCGACACCTACCGTCGTCCGGAGGAGCGGCCGACCCGCCGGATCGAGGGATTCGCGGTGGCGGGCGGGGTCTGGGCGACCGCGGTCCCGTTCCCCAGTCCGCTGGCGTACTCGTACTCCTACGCGCTGCGCTATCCCGACGGGATCGTCGTCGTCGATCTGGGATGGGACTCCGACGAGGCCTGGCAGGCGTTCGTCGCCGGGCTCGCGCGGGCGGGAGCATGCCTGGACGAGGTGAAGGGTGTCGTCGTCACCCATGCCCACCCCGACCACTACGGGCTCGCCTCCCGTATCCGGGAGCACACGTCCGCGTGGATCGGTGCCCACCCGGGCGAGCGTGCGCAGATCCGGGTCGGCGAGGCGGAGCGCGGTGATCGGCTCGCGGAGATCGCGGACTGGCTGCGGGAATGCGGCGTACCGAGGTCGCTGCTCGCCGAACTGGATGGCGAACTGCGCGCTCTCGACTCGGTGTTGCCGTCGGTCGAGCCGGACGTCGAGCTCCATGACGGCGTCCCGGTGCCGGGCACGGGCGGAGCGCTGGTCCCCGTGCACACGCCTGGTCATACCGCAGGGCACCTCTGCTTCCGTGAGCGCGAGCGGAACATGCTGCTGACCGGTGATCACATCTTGCCGAAGGTGACCCCGAACGTCGCACGCAGGCCGGGATCGGACCCGGACCCCCTTCGGGACTTCTTGGCTTCCCTGGCTCGCCTGCACCGGTTCGCGGACCCCGGAACGGTGGTGCTCCCCGGACACGAATGGCCGTTCGACAGCGTGTCCCACCGCGCGGATGTTCTGCGCCGGCATCACGACGACCGGCTCGCGGAGGTCGAGTCTGCCGTCGCGCGAGGGTGCGGCACGGTGTGGGAGGTGGCGCAGGCGGTGTCGTGGGCGCGGGACTTCTCGGCGTTCACTCCGCGCTCGATGCGATCGGCGCTGGCCGAGACCTCGGCCCATCTGATGCGACTGGGTGAGGGCGGGCGGATCAGGCGGAGCGGGGGCCAGCCGGAGCGCTGGACCGTCGCGGCCCGCTGAAGCGGTCGTATCCATTGACTACGCGCAGTGGCGGGTTGTAGCGTCCGGAGTCGTAATAAGGAATATTGGTTCCTATATGCGAACACCGTGAGGCTCGGGAGTCTCGTCGGTGCTCGCGCGAGGGAGAGAGTCGTGATCGAGCGGGACGCGATCTTCATCGACGGCAAGTGGGTCGAATCGGAGGGCGACGGAGTGCTCACCGTGGTCGACCCGGCGACCGAGGAGCCGATCGCGACGGTGCCACGCGGCCATACCGCCGACGTCGACCGCGCGGCCCGGGCCGCGGCCCGGGCGTTCGAGACCTGGTCGCACTCCTCGGCCGAGGAGCGGGCCGCGGTGATCACCCGCATCGCCGACATCCTCGAAGCGAAGGCCGAGGAGCTGACGCGGTCGACCGTCAGGGAGATCGGCACGCCGATCGCGCTGGCGCGCCGGTCCCATGTCGCCGCCCCCATCAACGACTTGCGCATCGCGGCGGCGAGTATCAAGGACATCCTCTGGGAGGAGCGTTTCGACGACACGATCGTGCGGCGCATTCCCGCAGGCGTCGCCGGGGCGATCACCCCGTGGAACGGTCCCATGCGCATGATCACGCTCAAGGCGGGCGCCGCGCTCGCGGCGGGATGCACGATGGTGCTCAAGGGCACCGAGGTCGCGCCGCTGAGCTCCTTCGTGTTCGCCGAGGCGGCCGCCGAGGCGGGCCTGCCGGACGGCGTGTTCAACGTGGTCAGCGGACTGGGGCCGGAGATCGGCGAGGCGATCGCGACCCACCCGCTGATCGACATCGTGTCGCTGACCGGCTCGGTGCGCGCCGGCAGCCGGGTGATGGAACTCGCGTCCAGGTCGGTCAAGCGCGTGGCTCTGGAACTCGGAGGCAAGTCCGCCAACATCATCCTGGACGACGCCGACCTGGAGAGGGCCCTCACGGACGGACTCACCGACGCCTTCCGGAACGCGGGCCAGGTCTGCGGAGGACTCTCGCGGACACTCGTGCCGCGGTCGCGACTGGCCGAGGCCGAGGAGATCGCCGCGGCCAAGGCCGCCGCCTTCGTCATCGGCGACCCCTTCGACGAGGCGACGACCCTCGGACCGGTGGTCTCGGACGTCCAGCGCGAACGCGTGCGCGGTTACATCCGGACGGGCATCGACGAGGGGATGCGGCTGGTCACGGGAGGCCCTGAGGCGCCGGAGCACCTGGACCGCGGTTACTACGTCCGGCCGACGGTGTTCAGCGGCACCAACAATCACACGCTGGCGCGGCAGGAGGTCTTCGGACCGGTCAACGTCATCATCCCGTACGAGGACGCCGACGACGCCGTCGCGATCGCCAACGACTCCGACTACGGGCTCGCCGGCGGCGTCTGGTCCGCCGACCCCGAGCGGGCCCGCGCCGTCGGACGGCGCATCCGCACCGGGCGTGTCCGCATCAACGGTGCGCCCATCGACATGCGCGCTCCCCACGGCGGCCTGAAGCTGTCGGGCATCGGCCGCGAGATGGGCCGGTACGGGATCGAGGAGTACCTCGAGTACCAGTCCCTCATCGGCTGACCGCCGCACGTGCCGACCAACCCGCAGTAAAGGAGTGAGCGTTGATCACCGCACAGGCCAGGGCCATGACGGGCCCGACCGCCCCCTTCAGTACCGTGACCATCGAACGCCGCGATCTCGGACCGACAGATGTCCTGCTGGACATCGCCTACGCCGGCGTCTGTCACACCGATGTCCACCACGCCCGTGCCGAGTTCGGGCACACCCGCTACCCGATCGTCCCGGGCCACGAGATCGCCGGTGTCGTCAGGGAGGTCGGACGAGAGGTCACCCGGCTGTCAGCAGGTGACCGCGTCGGCATCGGATGCCTGGTCGACTCCTGCCGGGAGTGCGCGGTGTGCCGGGCGGGCCAGGAGTCCTACTGTCGCCGCGGCAAGGTGTTGACCTACAACGGGGTCGGCCGCGACGGACAGGTGACGCTCGGCGGATACAGCGAACGCACGGTCGCCGACCAGAGGTTCGTCGCCCGGATCCCGGACGCGCTGCCCCTGGAGTCCGCAGCGCCCCTGCTGTGCGCGGGCATCACGATGTACCAGCCGCTGCGCTTCTGGGGAGCGGGAGCGGGCAGGCGGGTCGGCATCCTCGGCTTCGGCGGGCTCGGCCACATCGGCGTCCAGATCTCGCATGCCCTCGGAGCACACACGACGGTCCTCGAACTCACCGAGGACCGTCGTGCCGACGCGGAGCGCCTCGGAGCGGACGACTTCCGCACCACCGGCGACCTGGAGGCGATGCGGGACTCGTTCGACCTCATCGTGTCGACGGTCCCCTCGAACTTCGACCTCTCGGCCCACCTCGAACTGCTCGACTTCGACGGGACGTTCGTCAATCTCGGAGTTCCCGACGAGCCGCTGCGGATCGATCCCTACACCTTGCTGACCAACCGCCGGAAGCTGGCCGGCTCGATGAGCGGCGGCATGCCCGAGACCCAGGAGATGCTGGACTTCTGCGCCGAGCACGGGATCAAGGCCGAGGTCGAGATGATCTCGGCGAAGGAACTGGACACGGCGTACGACCGCCTCACCGCAGGCGACGTCCGATACCGGTTCGTGCTCGACACGGCGACCATCGCCGCGACCTGAGGACGGCGTCCAGCCGGCCCGACTCCCGGGCGCGGCCGAGGAACGGGCCGGGCCGAACCCGGGCTGCTCGGCCCGGCCGGGGCGCGGGCACCTCGACACCGGTACAGTCGCATGGCACCGAACCGCGGCTGTACCGGTGCCGCATCGAGGCACGTTCGCCCCGTAGTGCCGTGTCGCCGTCCATCGTGCGAGGCGGCCCGGCGATGGGCGACCACGTTCCTGACGGCAGCGATGAGTGCGCCGCCGGCCCGGACCTCGGAGAGTGCAGGACGCCGAATGTGTACAGCACGAGGCGGGGCGTGCGCGCTCCCCGGTCGCGGGTGCCTGGTGCGGGCCCGGTTCGGTGGGGTGGGGCGCCACCGGCTCATCCCTCGCGGGTGGCTCAGTGTGAAGCAACTCCCGTCCGGCCGTATGCGATTGCTGAGGACCAGGTGAACTGGACCGCACCGGTGGCATACCCCCGAGGCTCACCCATGAGCCGCGGGACGGTGGGCCCCTAACGGAACTCGCGACGCTCGACCACGAGCGGGTCGTGGCTCGGAACGACCTCGCACCCGAGCTTCTCGATCAGACCCAGGCTGTGCTTGTAAGCCACGATGTCAGTGAAGAACCCCGACGGGATGTGCTCGTACTCGGCGTCGCCCGCCCAGTTCTCGTAGAGATCGATGCAGTCGCCGGCCAGGAGGTAGCGCGTCGATTCAGCTTCCACGACGACCCCCTGCGACCCGGGTGTGTGTCCGGGGAGAGCGACCACCGAGACGCCCGGAGCCACCTCGGCGTCGCCGTCGACCGGGTCGATCGCGTCCTCGGCGCGCCGCCACGCCGCGGTCAGCTCGGGCAGGTGCTCGAACTGACGGCGGTGCCACGGAACAGGGTCGCTCGCGTAGTCGATCTCACGCTGCTGGAGGACGATCCGGGCGTTCGGGAACAGATGGTTGTTCGAGCTGTGGTCCCAGTGCAGATGGGTGTTGATGACGACACCCACGTCCGCCGGGTCCACGCCCAGCGCCCTCAGCGCCGCTTCAGGGTGCTCCTCGGGGGTCTGCTCCATCCTGATCCCGTGATGTGTCACGGCGCGGGCGAAGTCGGCACCGGTGTCGACGACCACCGGGGCGTCTCCGCCCTGGATGACGAACATGATGAGCGGGATGTCCAGTGTTTCGCCCCACCCCCGCAAGTAGGTGAGGGACGGCTTCTGGAGATCGAAGACGCGGCCGACGGACAGGGCGGTGATGGTGAGTGTCATGCGTGCTCTCCTGCGGGCAGTGACGGTTCGGTGAGTTCCCGGTGGCGGGTCTCGCGCAGGGCGAGCGTGCAGATCAGACCGATGAGGCAGTAGACGGCGAGGAAGACACCGAACACGAAACCGCCGTAGCTGCCGATCAGGGTCGCCGCCACCAGCGGCGGGACGGCGCCGCCGAGCACACCGGCGAGGCTGTAGGACAGTCCGGCGGCGGTGTAGCGGTAGCGGGTGTGGAAGAGCTCGGACAGGAACGACCCCGCGACGCCGAATCCGACACCGGCGATCATGAAGGTCACCGATATGCCCAGCCAGAAGGCGGCGAGTGCTCCGGTGTCCAGCAGCGGGAACAGCACCAGGGCCCACGGGATGCCCACGATGTTGGCTATGAGCAGGACCTGGCGACGCCCGAACCGGTCGGTCAGTATGCCTCCGGCGATGATGGCCAGGCAGTTCAGCAGGTTGCCGAACATACCGGCGCCGAGCACCTGGGGCCGTGGCAGACCGAGGGTGGCCGTGCCGTAGTTGGTGAGGAACGCGATGCCGATGTAGCCGAGGGAGAAGGCCATCACCAGGGAGCCCGCGCCGAGCAGGATCTCCTTCCACTGGTGGGTGAAGGCATCCTTGAACGGCAGGCCTCCGCCTGTCCGTCGGCGCTTGGCCTCTGCCTGGAAGGCGGGGGTCTCGTCGATCCGCAGCCGGATGAAGAGCCCGACGGCGACGAGCAGAACGCTGAGCACGAAGGGCAGTCGCCAGCCCCAGTCCGCAAAGGTCTCGTCGCTCATGTACAGGTCGGTGACCAGGAACGTTCCCAGGGCGAGGATGTTCGCGAACGCTCCGCCGAGGTTGGTGAACATCGCCCAGAAACCACGGTGGGCCTGCGGTGCGTGTTCCGAGGTGAAGAGTGCGGCGCCCGCCCACTCGCCTCCGGCGGCCAGGCCCTGGGCGATCCGCAGTACGACGAGTGCCACGGGGGCGACGACGCCCACGCTCGCAGCGGTCGGCAGCAGGCCGATGAGCACAGTGGCGGCGCCCATGATCGACATGGTCGCGACGAGGGTGCGCTTGCGTCCGAGACGGTCGCCGAAGTGTCCGAAGAGGATCGAACCCAGTGGGCGGGCGACGAAGGCGACTCCCAGAGTCGCGTAGGAGACGACGGTGCCGGCGTGTTCACCCAGTGCCGGGAAGAAGGTGTTGGCGAAGACGAGCGCCGCGGCTGTCGCGTAGGTGCCGAAGTCGTAGAACTCGATGACGGTGCCGATGAAGCTGGCCGACGCGACCTTGCGCATCTTGACCGGCGTCGCGGCCGGACGGGCGGACACCGCGGTGGGCTCCGCGGGCCCGGGACTCGGGGGTGCCAGATCCTCGGGGGGAAGTGGTGTGGGCATCGGACCAGCTCCTCGGAAGCTCGGCATTGAGGGCGAGGCGGATCGGGGCGGTTCGTTCGTTGCCGGCAACGGCGAAGACCATGCGGCGACCGGCAGACGACGGGCGCGCCCCACGAAGCGTCGACGGAGGGTCGATGGTTCGTATATACGGACTTCAATGTGTAATTGGGAACGGCTTGGGTGAACGTAACCGTGCTGGTCACTCGCGGTCAATAGTCCGTACGGCGGCGGGGGGACGGGGGTCCGGGCCGGTCGGTGGCGTTGACACCCCATGGTCGGGACGATTCATAATGGCGATCGGACGTTCTGAATAAGGAACAGATGTGATCCGGCCCCCATGACGCTGACCGCGTCGTCACGCATCGGGGCGGTCACTGACGCGGCCGTCAAGTCGGCCGCGGTGATATCTGGAAGGTTTGGCGACAGCGATGTCCGTACCCACGACTGCCTGGCCCCGACAACTCCACCAGGGCGACGACCCTGTCGCCATGCTCATCGACGGGGAGTGGGTGAGCCCCTCGACGTCCTTCACTCCGGTGTTCGACCCCAGTACGGGAGAAGCCATCGCGGCTGTGCCCGACGGGGGCGCGGAGGCCGTCGAGGCGGCGGTGACGGCGGCCCGGCGCTCCTTCGAGGAGGGGAGGTGGCGCGGCTTGTCCGGGGCCGACCGAGGCGCCGTGCTCTGGCGCGTCGGCGACCTCATGAGGGAGCAGGCCGACGAACTCGCCCGGCTGGAGAGCCTGAACCTCGGCCTGCCGGTCGGGCAGGCGCGGAGCATGGTGATCGAGGCCGCCTCCCAGTTCCGGTACTACGCGGGCTGGGCGGACAAGATCCACGGCCGGACGGTGGATCTGGGGCCGGCGGACCGCCGCGTTCAGGGCTACACCCTGCGCGAGCCCATGGGAGTGGCCGGGCTCATCACGCCGTGGAACGCCCCGTTGAGCATGGCGGCCAAGAAGCTCGCTCCGGCGCTGGCGGCCGGGTGCTCCTGCGTGCTGAAGCCTGCCGAGGAGACGCCGCTGACTTCTCTCTGGCTCGGGCAGCTCCTGCTCGAGGCGGGCGTTCCGGCAGGTGTGGTCAACGTCGTGACCGGAGTCGGTGAACGAGCGGGCGCCGCCCTGGCGGAGCACGCGGATGTCGACACCGTCTCGTTCACCGGGTCGACCGAGGTCGGCCGGCTCATCGTGCGGGCGGCCACGGGCAACATGAAGAAGCTGTCGCTGGAGCTCGGCGGCAAGTCCCCGGTCATCGTGTTCGGCGATGCCGATCTCAAGACCGCGATCCCGGGAGCGGCGTCAGCGGTCTTCTGGAACTCCGGCCAGGTCTGCGCCGCCGGAACCCGGCTGTTCGTGCACGAGTCCGTGTTCGACGAGGTGGTTCGCGGAGTGGCGGAGATCGGTCGTTCGATGCGGCTGGGGGCAGGATCGGACCCCGCCGCCGACCTCGGCCCGCTCATCTCGCAGAAGCAACTGGACCGGGTGTCGGGATACGTCGGTCGCGGCATCGACGACGGCGCCCGTGTCGTCAGTGGTGGCAGCCGTGTCGGGGACCGGGGCTTCTTCTTCGAACCCACCGTCCTGGTGGACGTCGATCAGTCGATGACCGTCATGCGTGAGGAGATCTTCGGGCCGGTGCTGGGCATCATGCCGTTCTCCGGCACCGACGAGGCCGTCGCGCTGGCGAACGACAGCTCGTACGGTCTCGCCTCCAGCGTCTGGACCGGCGACGGCGCGCTGGCCCACTCGGTGGCGCGCCGACTGCGTGCGGGGCGGGTCGGGATCAACGTGCACCGGGCGGGCGGGTCGTACATGCCGGCCGGAGGCTACCGCCAGTCGGGCTGGGGGCGGGAGAGCGGGCCCGAGGCGCTGGAGAACTACCTCGAGACGAAGTCGGTGGTGTCGCAGCTCTCCTGACCACGACGACAGCGGCGGCGGGCACCACAGGTGCCCGCCGCCGCTGTCGTCGTGCGCCGTGGGGTGGTCCGGCCGGGGGTGCGTCCGTCGTTCTCCCCGGCAGTCCTCGTACGGCTCGTCAGCGGGGCGGCCGCATCCGTGCGGCCGCCCCGCTGACGAGAGCTGGAGGAGGGGTCAGTCGAGGTGGCCCCCGGCCTTGAGGACGCCTTCGGCGACCTTGAAGGCCTCACCGGCCGCGGGCAGGCCGCAGTAGACCGCGGTCTGCAGGAGGACCTCCTTGATCTCGTCCACCGTCGCGCCGTTGTTGATCGCTCCCTCGACGTGGTGTGCGAGCTGGGCGGGCCGGCCCAGGGCGGTCAGCACCGAAAGGTTGATGATGCTGCGGGTCTTGCGGTCGATGCCGTCACGGGCCCAGACGCGCCCGAAGCAGACTTCCTCGGAGTAGTCCTGGATGACGTCGTTGAAGCTGTTCCGGTTCTGGTCCTTCTTTTCCACGTAGCCGTCACCCATGAGCTCGTCCATGATGCGCCGGCCGGTGGTCTTCGGGTCTGTGGTGTCCATGTGCCGTCTCCCTGTCGTCGGTGAACTGCGCGTCGATCAGCCGCGGTCGAGAACGGCCTGGACCTCTTCGGCGGTGAGCTTGATGGTGACCCCCGCTCGTTCGTTCTGCAGGAGCAGCGGAGTCTGCGAGTCCCGCTTGCCCCACCCCCGGTCCAAGGCCTCCGCGAAGTCCTCCTGGACCAGCCGCGCGGCGCGCATGGGGACTTCGAGCTGGTCTGCCAGCTCCAGGGCCAGGCGGAGGTCCTTGTTCGCGAGGGCCAGCGCGAACGACGGGGGATCGAAGGCCTCCTGCAGATACCGGTCACCGACCCGGTCGAAGGTCCGGGCCCTGCCGATGGCGCCCTGCCGCAGGGCGTTCCAGAGGGCGTCGGGTTCGACGCCCGCCTTGACCCCCATGGTGAAGACCTCGGCGATCCCCGAACGGATGATCATGCTGGCGCAGTTGTGCACCAGCTTGGCGGTGTTGCCGGCGCCGATCTCTCCCACGTACAGGATCTGGTCACCGATGGCGTCGAGGACCGGGCCCACGCGTTCGAAGGCCTCGGGGTCCCCGCCCACGTAGATGGCGAGCTTTCCCGAGCGTGCGCCCTTGGGGCCGCCGCTGACCGGCGCGTCGAAGAGCTCGACGCCGTGCTCCCGGCACGTCCGATGGACCTCGCGCACCACGGCGGGGGAGTTCGTGGTCAGGTCGAACCAGGTCGCACCCGGCTTGAGCCCATCCAGCAACCCTCCCTCGCCCACGCCGATCTGACGCATCTCCACAGGGCCCGGCAGGGATGTGAACACCACGTCGACCGAACCCGCGAGGTCCCCGACGGAGTCCGCCCAGACCGCCCCAGCCTCCTCGAGCGGGGCGGCGCTCGACCGGTCGAGATCGTGCACGACCAGGTCGTAGCCCGCTCGCCGCAAGTTGAGAGCCATGCCCTGACCCATGGAACCCAGCCCGATGAAGCCGACCTTCATGGTTGTCCTTTCGTCGATGAACGGGCGGCCGCTGCGATGTGAAATCCGCGGGCCCTTGCCCCAGTGGATCGTAATGACGAACCATTGACCATATAGGCGAATGAACGGTAGGACTCGAGCGTCGGGGTGTCAATGAGGCCGGCGGGGTACCGGCCGTTGACATCGGCGAGGTGCAACCCTAGCCTCGGGGTTGTAAATACGGACAGTGGTTCGTAATGACGAACGACTTGAGGCGTGGGCATTCCGGAGTGGAGTGGTCCTCGGCCTCGCCCGTCACGCCGCGGCGCAAGAGGCCGCAGAGAGCGGGCGAAGTGAGGTCCTCCACGACTTGAGTGACGCCCGATGTGACGGAGGCTCTGCATGACCGCCCTCGAAGGCGTGAAGGTGATCTGTGTCGGACAGTTCTACTTCGCCCCGTACTGCACCATGCTGATGGCCCGTCTCGGTGCCGACGTCATCAAGGTCGAAGCACCCCAGGGCGATCCCTACCGGCGCCTGCCGACCGTGGACGACGACGGCTACCCGATCCAGTTCCGCTTCCTCAACTCCGGCAAGCGCAACATCCGTCTCGACCTCGCTCACCCCGCCGGACAGGACGTCCTGCGCAAGCTCGTCGGTAACGCCGACGTCCTGGTGCAGAACCTCTCACCGGGCGCGATGGACCGCTTCGGTCTCGGCTACGAGCAGCTCAGCGAGATCAACCCCCGCCTGATCATGGCCTCCGGCACCGGCTTCGGAACCTTCGGTCCCTACGCCGGTGAATCCGCCATGGACCTCACCATCCAGGCCCGCAGCGCCATCATGAGCACCACGGGCTTCTCCGACGGAGCCCCTGTCCGCACCGGGCCCTCGATGGTGGACTTCATGGCCGGGACGCACATCCTGGCCGGAGTGCTGGCCGCTCTGTTCCAGCGGACCCGCACCGGGCGCGGCCAGCACGTCGAGGTCGCTCTCCAGGACGCCGTCCTCCCCTCCCTGACCTCGAACATCGCCGGACTGCTCAGCAAGAACACCGCGAACTTCGAACGCACCGGCAATCGGCACGGAGGCATGTCGGTCACCCCCTACAACGCCTATCCGGCCGCGGACGGCTGGGTGACCGTGCTCTGCCCCACCGACAAGCACTGGGACCGGCTGCGTGAGCTGATGAACGACCCGGACGCCGACGACCCGCGGTTCACCACCATGCCCGGGCGATGCGCGCACATGGACGAGGTGGACGCCGTCGTCGCCCGCTGGACCGGGACCCGCAGCAAGGACGACCTCGCCGCGGCGTTGAAGGACCTGAAGATTCCGTGCGCTCCGGTCGTCACTCTGCCGGAGCTGCTGGAGGACCCGCACATCCGCGAGCGTGGGGTGGTGCGCACGGTCGACGACGAACAGGGATCGTTCATGACCCTCGGCAGCCCGCTGCTCCTCTCCGACTCGCCGATGGTCGAGCCCACCCGGTCGGGCGGGCTCGGCGAGCACACCGACCAGGTGCTGAGCGAGGAACTCGGTCTGTCCGCGGACGACATCGCAAAGCTCCGCGACGCCGGGGCCATCTGAGCAACCGCGCGCCTGCGACGCGACACGACATGAGGAGTGACAGCACGTGAGCGTTGACACCGATCCGGGGATCCGGCACGTCAGCCCGGCCTTCCGTACCTTCTGCGGCGAGGGGGCACTGGAATCCCTGCCGCGGGAGCTGAAGCGGGTGGGCGCACGCCGCGCGGCGATCATCTGCATCCCCGCGGTTGCCGCGCACACCAGGGTGATGGGACGCGTCCACGAGGCGCTCGGTGAGCGTCTGGTGGGGCAGTTCGACGGGGTCGAGGAACACAGTCCACTGCCCTCCGTCGAGCGGGCCAGGGACTTTCTGGCCGAACACGAGGCGGATGCGGTGATCGCGGTCGGCGGCGGATCGTCTGTCGTCACCGCCCGCGCGGCGACCATTCTGCTGGGCGAGGGCACGGACGTGCGGCAGTTGTGCACCCGTAGGGAGGGCGGCCGGCTCGTGAGCCCGAAGCTTGCCGCGCCGAAGCTGCCGCAGTGGGTGGTGCCGAGCTCTCCGACCACGGCCTACGCCAAGGCGGGCGCTGCCGTGAGGGACCCTGAGACGGGCGAACGCCTCGCGCTCTACGACCCGAAGGCCCGCGCCCAAGGAGTCGTCCTCGACCCGGGGATGGCACTCACGGCTCCTCCGCGGCTGGCGTGGTCGGCCGCCCTCAACATCTTCTCGATGGCGGTCGAGGGCTTGCAGTCCCGCCGGGTGGACCCGCTCGCCGACGCTCAGCTGGCCCATGCGCTGCGCACCGTCGTGGCCTGGCTGCCCGGGGTGTTGAAGAATCCGGATCAGCCGGCCCCACGCCTGCAGCTGATGCTCGCGGCGATCTTGAGCGGCCAGGGGAGCGATCACAGCGGCGGCGGACTCGCGCAGGCGCTGTCCCATGCCATCGGCCCGAGGTCATCGGCGCCGAACGGCGTCGTCGAAGCTCTTCTGCTGCCGCATGCGATGCGCTTCAACGCGAGCGCGGTCCCCGGCCGGCTCACAGCCATCGGGAGCTACCTGGGGCTGGCCGGCACCAGCAGCCCGGAGGACGTCGTCACCGAGGTCGAGCGCCTGCTGGAGGTCTTCGAGGCGCCCCGGCGTCTCCAGGACATCGGCGTCGAGCAGGGAGCGCTCGGTGAAGCCGTCTCACACGCCATGGACGACTGGGCCATCACTGCCGTACCGCGGCCGCCCGAGGGCCAGGACGTGCGCGAGCTGATCACCGGGGCCTGGTAGAGGCCGGCCCCGAACCACCACGACGATTCACGATCACAGAGGAAAGTGCCATGACGACGACGGAGAGCCCACAGGGCACGGAGTTCGGCAAGGAGCTCGCCACCGGCAAGTTCACCGAAGAGATGCTCACGAGCATGCGGAACCTGATCGGGACCGAGCTCCGCACGGACGCGTGCGTGAACAACGAGTACGCCACGCGGCTCGCCATCCTGCGGTTCGCCGAAGGCATCGGTGACGGTAATCCGCTGTGGACGGACGAGGAGTACGCCGCTGCGAGCCCGTTCGGCGGGATCGTCGCTCCGCCGAGCTTCATCTTCGCCTGCCTGGGCTCGGTCCAAGTCGGATGGCGTGGGCTCGGTGGGTTCCACGCGGAGACCGACGTGACCTTCCATGCTCCCATCCGCGTCGGCGACAAGATCACGGCGCGCGTCTGGTTCGACGGGTTCGACGAACCTGTCGAGAGCGCCTTCGGTGGCCGGAGGATCAAGGACTACCTGCGCCAGGAGTACTGGAACCAGGACGGCGAGCTGGTCGCGAGGTTCATCTGTTCGCGGATGCGCTTCGAACGCGGTGAGATGCAGAAGCGCCGCAGCTCCCGCGCGATCGAGCTCCCGCACCCGTGGAAGGACGAGGAACTCGCGGAGATCGAGGAGGACATCCTCGCCGAGACCCCGCGCGGTGCCGAGCCGCGGTACTGGGAGGACGTGCAGGTCGGCGACGAGCTCGACAATCTGACGAAGGGCCCGATCGGGCTCACCGACGAGATCGCCTACGTCGCTTCCGGTGCCGCGCCCATCCCGCGCCTGTCCGCTCACGGTGTCGCACTGCGCCGGTACCGCAAGCACCCGAAGTGGGCCTTCCGCGACCCCAACACGCACGCCCTCGAGCCGGTGTACTCGGTGCACTACAACGACTACGCGGCTCGGCTCCAGGGTGCGCAGATCGCCTACGACGTCGGCATCCAGCGCACCTGCTGGCAGATCCACACCCTCACGCACTGGATCGGCGACACCGGCGCGGTGAAGGCGATCCACGGTCAGTACAGGGCGCACGTCTACCTGTCGGACGTGGTGCGGCTGGGCGGCAAGGTCGTGGGCAAGGAGATCGACGCGGACGGTGACGCCGTGGTGCACCTCGAGACCTGGGCGTACAACCAGCGTCAGCAGAACTGCATGCCCGGCACCGCCACGGCCGTTCTCCCGCGACGACCGGAGAAGGCCGCCTGACCATTCGGAGCGGGACGTACGGCCGCTGATCCCCGCTCCGGCAGGCCGTTCCCTCTCCTGTGCCGGGCCACGGACACGAGCGCCACGCGCCGCACGGGTGCGTGGCGCTTCGGTGTCGGGATGCCCGAAGCGGGATCGGTCCGGGCGTTGACACCTTCGGGCTGGTGTCCGTAGCGTACGGACGTAATAACGATTAACAGTTCTGATATACGAACGACTTGGCTGCTGCGACGATGCTTGAGGAGTGTGTTCGGTGATCGAACGCGACCAGATCTTCATCAACGGCAAGTGGGTGCCCTCGGCAGGCACCGATGTCATCGAGGTGATCAATCCGGTCACCGAGGAGGCCGTTGTCACCGTTCCGGCCGGCACGGCGGCGGACGTGGACGCTGCCGCCGAGGCTGCGGCCGCGGCCTTCCCGGCCTGGTCCAGGACCCCGGTCGCAGAGCGTGCGGAGTTCCTGCGCAAGCTTGCCGAACTGACGGAGAAGCGTTCCGACGAGATCACCAGGGCCATCGTCAGCGAGATCGGCCAGCCCTACGCGATCGCCGCGGAGGCCCAGGGGGCCTCCGCGGTGGCGGATCTCGTGAGCCTCGCCGAGAGCCTGCCCGAGGTCACCTGGCAGGAGCAGGTCGATCGCACCGTCGTCGCCCGGGAGCCGGCCGGTGTGGTCGGCGCGATCACGCCGTGGAACGGTCCGATGCGGATGGTCTGCATGAAGGCCGGAGCGGCGATCGCGGCCGGGTGCACCGTCGTGCTCAAGGGCACCGAGGTGGCACCGCTGAGCTCGTTCATCTTCGCGGAGATGGTCGCCGAGGCAGGTCTGCCCGACGGCGTGTTCAACCTCGTGTCGGGCACCGGGCCCGAGGTCGGCGAGGCCATCGTCACCCATCCGCTGGTCGACATGGTCTCTCTCACCGGATCCGTCCGGGCCGGCCGCCGGGTGATGGAACTGGCCGCGCGGGGCGTCAAGAAGGTCGCCCTCGAACTCGGCGGCAAGTCGGCGAACGTCATCCTGGAGGATGCCGACCTCGTCCGGGCGATCGAAGTCGGCATGGAGGACGCCTTCAGGAACTCCGGGCAGGTGTGCGGCGGGCTGTCCCGAGTCCTCGTCCCCCGCTCCCGGCTGGCCGAGGCCGAGGAGATCGCCGTCCGCAAGGCGGAGAGCTACGTCCTGGGCGATCCCTACGACGCGGCAACCACCCTCGGCCCCGTGGCGAACGTCCACCAGCGCGAGCGGATCCGCGACTACATACGATCCGGGCTCGACCAGGGCGTGCGCCTTCTCACCGGTGGCCCGGACGCCCCCGAAGGACTCGACAGGGGCTATTTCGTCCGGCCCACGGTCTTCTCCGGTGACAACACCTCGCGGGTCGCGCGGGAGGAGATCTTCGGCCCGGTCGTGGTGATCATCCCGTTCGACGACGAGGACGACGCCTTCCGGATCGCCAACGACACCGAGTACGGACTCGCCGGAGCCATCTGGGCCGCGACCGACGAGCGTGCGCGCGGCCTGGCCGGCAGGCTGCGCGCCGGACGCATCCGGATCAACGGCTCAGCGGTCAACCAGCGAGCGCCGCACGGCGGTTTCAAACTCTCCGGCATCGGACGCGAATTCGGCCGCTACGGCATCGAGGAGTTCCTCGAGTACAAGTCCGTCGGCTGACCGGGGGAGCGACATGATCAAGGTCACCGCCCGGTCGATCGCGGGCCCCGGTGAGGCGTTCACACCCATGTCACTGCAGCGCAGGGACGTCGGCCGGGCCGATGTCCTGATCGACATCGCCTACTGCGGAATCTGCCACACCGACGTCAGCCGCGCACGCGGCGAGTTCGGCCGGACGCACTACCCACTCGTCCCCGGCCACGAGATCGTCGGCATCGTCTCCGCGGTCGGTCCCGGAGTCCGCAGATTCGCGGTCGGTGACCGGGTGGGCGTCGGATGCCTGGTCGACTCCTGCCGGGAGTGCGACTACTGCCGCGACGGCATGGAACCCTACTGCCGCAACGGCCACATCCGGACGTACAACTGCCTGGACCGCTCCGGGCAGTACACCCAGGGCGGCTACAGCGAGAAGATCGTCGTCGACGAGAACTACGTCCTCCGGATCCCGGACGGCATCCCGCTGGAATCGGCCGCGCCTTTGCTGTGCGCGGGGATCACGCTGTACTCCCCGTTGCGGCACTGGAAGGCCGGGCCCGGCGTCAAGGTCGCCATCATCGGATTCGGCGGCCTCGGGCACGTGGGGGTACCGATCTCCGCGGCACTGGGGGCGCACACCACCGTCCTCGACCTCACGACGGATAAGAAGGCCGACGCCTACCGGCGCGGAGCAGACGACTACAGGCTGTCCACCGACCCCGCGATCTTCACCGACTTCGCCGGCACCTTCGACCTCATCCTCTCCACGGTCCCCGGTGACCTCGACCACGACGCCTTTCTGGGGCTGCTCGCACTCGACGGGACGTTCGTGAACCTCGGAGTGCCGAAGAAGCGCATCTCACTCGACGTGTTCTCACTGCTGAACAACCGGCGATCGCTCGCAGGCACCCTGGTGGGAAGCATCGAGGAGACACAGGAGATGCTCGATTTCTGCGCCGGGAACGGGATCACCGCCGAGGTCGAGCTCGTCGGGGCCGACGGGATCGACGCGGCCTACGACAGGGTCGCGGCCGGAGAGGTCAGGTACCGGTACGTCATCGACATCGCGACCATGGCGACCGGCTGAGTCACCGTACCGACACCGCTTTCCGGACAGGACCACAACGAAGTGGAAAGGCCGCCCGCAGATGACGACGAAGTGGGTCATCGATGCCGTGAAGCTCGGCGAACTCCGTGACGTGCCCGCAGGAGAGGTGTACCTCGGCGACCACAGTCCGAGGCTCGTCAGCATGCCGCTGGTGATGTTCGTGCTGAGGTCGGGCGACAGGACCGTGGTCGTGGACACAGGCGGCCCGGCCGACGAGCAGGAGATCCGCCGCATGATTCCCTTCGGCTACGCGGTGAAGGAGGAGGAGCGCGTGGAGAACGCGCTCGCCCGTCTGGGGGTGCGCGCCGGAGATGTCGACCTGGTCGTCAACACCCACCTCCACTGGGATCATTGCTCGAACAACGACGCCTTCCCCGATGCCGAGATACTCGTCCAGCGTGCCGAGCTGGGCCACGCCACCGGTCCCTGCCCGGAGCCCGCGCGGGCGTACGGGTTCCACGGTGATTCGGTGCCGGCGTTCGCCCGGTGCGCGGAGCGCTTCCGCGCTCTCGACGGGGCCGGTGAGATCGCGCCCGGGCTGGGGGTCCTGCCGCTGCCCGGACACTCGCCCGGGTCGCAGGGGGTGCGCGTCGACACCGGAGCGGGAACCTTCGTCATCACCGGTGACTGCGTGGACACCTTCGACAACTGGGACAACGGAGGAGCGGAACTGCCGCTGCCGTCGGGCCGGTTCACCGATCTCGACGCCTTCCGCGCCAGCCTCGCACACCTGAGGAACAGCGGCTGCACGCCTCTGCCCAGCCATGACCACACCGTGGTCGAGCGGGCGACCTTCGGCTATTGACACCCATGGCCCCCGCGGCCCGGGAGCGGGGGAACCCGGTGCGCCGTGTGCCTGGAATGTCTCGGGCCGGTCTGCCGTACCCACCCGTCGAGGAGGATCGATGACCTTGCCCCACCGGCTGAGGGCCGAGCCGTCGGAGTCCGCGCCCGCCCGCGACGACAAACAGATGCGCCGGATCGCGCTGGCGGGTTTCACCGGCACGGTGATCGAGTTCTACGACCTGACGTTGTACGCCGTGACCGCGTCCTTGGTCTTCGCCGACCTGTTCTTTCCCGCGCTCGGACCGGCGGCCGGCACGATCGCGTCGTTCGGCACACTCGGAGTGGCGTTCGTCGCACGGCCCATCGGTGCGATGGTCTTCGGTCACTTCGGTGACCGGCTCGGGCGCAAGCGCATGCTGGTCACGACGCTGCTCCTCATGGGCGGAGCGACCGTGGTGGTGGGAGCCATGCCGACTGCCGACCGGATAGGTGCTGCCGCCCCGGCCCTGATAGTCCTCATGCGCATCGTTCAAGGCGTGGCTGCCGGAGGTGAGTTGGCGGGGGCCGCACTGTTCAGCACGGAGAGTGCCCCGGTGGCGAGGCGCGGGTTCTGGACGATGTTCACCTCGCTGGGTGGCGGCTTCTCGATAGTGCTCGCGAACGCGACGTTGCTCGCGGTGGGCACCGGACTGTCCGAGGAACAGTTCGTCTCGTTCGGATGGAGGATTCCGTTCCTGGCCAGTGCCCTGCTCGTCGTGGTGGGCCTGTACATCCGGCTCAAGATCGAGGAGAGCCCGGTGTTCGAAGCCGAAGCCGAAGCCGAGGCCGCGGTGGAGGAGGACGAGCCCGACCGGCGCGGCTCGAAGGTGCCGTTCGTCGAAGCGTGGCGTCATCAGCCGCGCCACATGCTCCTCGTGGCCGGAATCTCGATCATGCAGGCCGCGTTCACGTATCTCGGTGCGACGTACTTCGCGAACGTCGGCACCGTGCGACTCGGCCTGACCCGGAACACGGTGCTCGCCGCCGGGATCGCGGGAGGGCTGTGCTGGGCGGCAGGCGTGGTGGTCGGGGCGACGGCGTCCGACCGGTTGGGCAGACGCCCGGTCCTCCTCGCGGCGACCGCGACCGCGGTCGTCTGGGCTCTCCTGGTGTTCACCGTCCTCCAGTCCGCGTCGGGCGGCGTCTACCTGTTGCTTCTGTGCGTGACGATGTTCCTCGCAGGGCTGGAGATCGGCCCGATCAACGTCATGCTCTCGGAACTCTTCGACACCCGATACCGTTACACGGCTTCCGCGTTCGCCTACAACATCGGCCTTGTCATCGGAGGCGCCGTGCCCCCGCTGATCGGCGGGGCGATGACTGCTGCCCACGGCGCCTTCTCGTTCGGTCTCTTCCTGGCCTTCCTCTGCCTGATCAGCCTGCTCAGCGCGATCGGCCTGCCGGAGACTCGCGGCCGCGACCTCTCCGACGTCCTGGCGCCCCCACCCCGGCCATGACGAGTGGTCATGCCCGGGCGGCCCGGAGCAGCGCGGGCCCCTGCGTCGCATGCCTCACCCCCCGGACCGGGCTTCGGGACCCGCTGGGACCGCCGTGCGGTCACCTGTTCAGGGGGCGGCGGGCGAGAGCCTCCTGCGTCGCTGCCCACGAGGCGAGCAGGCGCAGGCCCTCCTCGGAGGGAGAACCGGGCTCGGCGGTGTAGATCGTGAGGGTGAGGCCGGGTTCGGCCGCCATCTCCAGCCCCTCGAAAGCCAGGGTGAGGTCGCCGACGGCGTGGTGACGGAAGTTCTTGGTGCCGGTGCCGTGGTGGCGGACGTTGTGGGCGCCCCAGCGGGTGCGGAACTCGTCGCTGCGGGTGGACAGCTCGCCGACCAGGTCGTGCAGCCCCTTGTCGTGGGGGTTGCGGCCGGCCTCGGTGCGCAGGATCGCGACGGTGACGTCGGCGGCGAGGTCCCACTCGGGGTAGAAGTGGCGGGAGGCGGGGTCCAGGAAGGTGAAGCGGGCCAGGTTCTCCTGGTTGTGGGCGGTGGCGTAGACGTCGCCGTAGAAGGCCCGGGCGAGAGCGTTGACGGCGAGGATGTCCATGCGGCCGTTCCGGACGAACGCGGGGCCGGCCGTGATCGCGTCGAGCGTCCACTGCAGGCTGCGGTGCGGTGTCCACTGACGGGTGGGCCGCCGGCGCCGGGGACGGCTGAGGGCGTCGGAGCCGTCGGCCGCCTGGGCCAGGTGGAGCAGGTGGGCGCGTTCGGCGTCGTCGAGCCGGAGGGCGCGGGCGACGGCTTCGAGAACGGCGGGGGAGACGCCGGCGAGGTTGCCGCGTTCGAGCTTGGCGTAGTACTCCACGCTCATGTCGGCCAGCGCCGCGACCTCACTGCGGCGCAGGCCGGGAACGCGACGCCGGGTCCCGGAGGGCAGTCCGGCCTGTTCGGGGGTGATCTTGGCTCGCCGCGAGGTGAGGAACTCGCGGACCTCCTGATGGTTGTCCACCCTTCGACCGTACGTGCAGCGGGCCGCGGGAGGGATGTACTGCGGGTACACCCATCGACGGTGACTGGCTGCCCGCGACGAGGGGCGGTTACCTGGAAGACGTGGTGTTTCCCCTGCCGTCCCTCGGCGGGGGAGAAGCCACCCGGTCCTGACGTGCGACTACGCGCGTCCCGGCCGGCCGCACGCGGACCGCAGCAGCGGTCCGGACCACGTAGGCAAAGGAAACCCCCTCATGCGCGGCGCAGTGATCCACGCCCCCGGTGACGTCCGCTTCGAGACGCTGGACGACCCGAAGATCCTCCACCCGACCGATGCGATCATCCGCACGGCCGTCTCGTGTGTCTGTGGGTCCGACCTGTGGCCCTGGCGCGGTCTGGAGCCGATCGGCGACCCGCACCCCATGGGACACGAGTACGTCGGCTTCGTCGAGGAGGTCGGCAGCGAGGTGACCTCGGTGAAGCCGGGCCAGTTCGTCGTCGGCTCCTTCGCGACCTCGGACAACACCTGTGCGAACTGCCGGAACGGCTTCCAGTCGAACTGCCTCCACAGGGAGTTCATGAGCACCTGCCAGGCGGACTACGTACGCATCCCGAACGCCCAGGGCACCCTGGTCGCCACCGACGAGGTCCCGGGCGAGGAGTTCTGGCCGAGTCTGCTGGCCGTGTCCGACGTCATGGGTACCGGTTGGTGGGCGGCCGACGCCGCCGAGGTGAAGCCCGGCTCGACCGCCGTCGTCGTCGGCGACGGTGCGGTCGGTCTGTCGGCGGTGATCGCGGCGAAGGAGATGGGCGCGGAGCGGATCATCGCGATGAGCCGCCACGAGTCCCGGCAGAGGCTCGCCCGGGAGTACGGCGCCACCGACATCGTCACCGAGCGCGGCGACGAGGGCATCGCCCGGATCAAGGACCTCACCGGCGGAATCGGCGCCGACAGCGTCCTGGAGTGTGTCGGTACCGCGCAGGCCATGCAGCAGGCACTCCACTCCGCCCGGCCCGGCGGCAACGTCGGCTTCGTCGGCGTCCCGCACGAGGTCGCGGTCGACGGCCAGGAGCTCTTCTTCTCCCACGTCGGCCTGCGCGGCGGCCCCGCCCCGGTGCGCCGCTACCTTCCCGACCTCATCGACCGCGTCCTGACCGGCCGGATCGAGCCGGGCAAGGTCTTCGACCTCACCCTTCCTCTGGACCAGGTGGCGGAGGGATACAAGGCGATGGACGAGCGCCGCGCCATCAAGGCACTTCTCAAGCCCTGACCCGCACGTCCACGTTCGCCCGGGGCCGGACGCCCGGCCCCGGCCCACCGGAGGAGGATCCAGCGTGACCACGTACGTTCTCGTCGGTGCCGGTCCCGGCCTCGGACTGGCCACCGCCCGGCGCTTCGGCGCCGCCGGCCACGACGTCGCCCTGATCGCCCGCAACGCCGAACACCTCGAGAACCTGACGGGAGAGCTCCGCCGCGACGGCATCCAGGCCCGCGGGTTCGCCGCGGACGTCCTGGACCCGGACGCGCTCACCGGCGCCCTCCAGGACGCGGCCGAGGCGCTCGGGCCGGTCGAGATCCTGCAGTACAGCCCGGTGCCTCGCGCCGACTTCATGAAACCGGTCCTCGACACGACCGCCGACGACCTGGAGGACCCGCTCGCCTTCTCTTTGAAAGCCCCGGTGACCTGCGTGAACGCGGTTCTGCCCGGGATGCGGGACCTGGGTCGCGGCACCCTGCTCTTCGTCAACGGCGGCAGCGCGGTACGGCCCCACCCCCAGCGTGCCGGTACCTCGATCGCCTTCGCCGCCGAGAGCGCGTACGCCCGCATGCTCCACGACGCGCTCGCCGCCGAGAACATCCACGCCGCGCAGCTGATCATCCCCGGCGCGATCCGGCCCGGTGCCGAGCACAGCAGTCCTCAGGTGCTGGCCGAGCGCCTGTACGCCCTGCACGCCGAGCGGGACGGTTTCCGGCACTACGCCGAGCCGATGCCCGACTGACGTACGGGCGCCCGATACGTGACAAGGAGTAACGCATGCCCAAGCAGTCCGCCCCCGAGGAGCTGAAGGCGATCGCGCCCAAGCTCGTGGAGGTCACCGACGAGGTGCTTTTCGGTGACGTCTGGGAGCGTCCCGGGCTCTCACCGCGCGACCGCAGCCTGGTGACCGTGAGTGTCCTGGCAGCCCTCTACCGCAGCGAGCAGCTGCCCTACCACCTGGGCGTGGCGCTGGAGAACGGCCTGAGCGTCGAAGAGCTGTCCGAGGCCCTGACCCACCTGGCTTTCTACGCCGGCTGGCCCAACGCCATGACCGCGGTGAACCAGCTCAAGAAGCTCGCCGACGAGCGCGCCGCCTGACCTGACACCACCACACAGCCCCCGCCGCACACAGCACAGCAAGGAACACCTCGTGGAACACATCACACAGACCCCGACGGCCAAGGCCCCCGCCGAGCGCTTCACCGGCGACGTCTACCTGAACATGATCGAGGCCCCCGTCGAACCGGCCCGACTGGCGACCGCCCTGGTCCGCTTCACCCCCGGCGCCCGCACCAACTGGCACTCGCACGCCAACGGCCAGACCCTCTACATCACCGACGGCGTCGGCCTCGTCGGCACCCGCGAAGGCGAGGTCGTGCGGGTCGGCGCCGGGCAGACCGTCAAGTGCCCGCCGGGAGAGGAGCACTGGCACGGAGGCACCGACACCACTCTCATGGCCCACATCGCCATGGTCGTCGGCGATGCCGACGGTGACGGCACCACGTGGCTGGAACCGGTGACCGACGAGCAGTACGCCGAGGCACTCGCCGCCGTCAGCCGCTGAGGCCGCCGCAGCGGTCCCGGGCCGCGTCACGGTCGACCGACGCGGCCGGTGTGCCGTCGGCGGCCCGCCCCCTCGCGCTCGTCACCGGAGCCGGTCGCCCCGAGGGCATCGCGTACGCCGTCGCACTCGAACCCGCGGGCGGCGGGTGGGACGAGGCCCTCACCTACCTGACCTCCTACGACGCCCGTATGGACTGGGGCGCGCCCCCGGGCGCGGCCGGATCGTCGCCCTCACCAGCGACCACACGGCGCACAATCTGCCCTACGGGGCAAGCAAGGGGGCGCTCGACCGGATCGTCCTGGCCGCCGCCAGGGAGTTCGCCGGGCTCGGGGTGACCGCGAACGTGATCAACCCGGGGCCGGTGGACAACGGCTGGATGGCCGCCCCGCTCAAGGAGCAGCTGACCGAGGCCACACCGCTGGGTCGCCTGGGTCTCCCGCGCGACTGCGCGAACCTGGTCGGATTCCTCTGCTCCGAGCGGGGCGGCTGGATCAACGGGCAGCTGCTCAACAGTGACGGTGGGGTCGGGAGCTGACGGCAGGCCGTCGGTGGCCCGAGTCGGAGTTTCGTCGTCCAGGAAGTCCGGGCAGTTCGTGCGAGGGTTTCGCCCCGGGCTGGTCCGTTGGCTCTGCGGTGGCCCATCGAGGTGCATCTTTTATGGTCCATTGGTCCAGAGGATTAGGCATCGTTTGAACCATCAGCCACCCAGGTGTTCAGATAGAGGCATCAATGGCGCTGCGGGTCCCTCCGGGGATCTCCGCGGCGCCATTTCCATGTCCGCTCTGGTCTATGTACGAAAGGTGCGGGGGCAACTTGCTGAAGAGGGCGTTCGTGGCACCGGATCCGGGACAGATGCGGCTGCGGTTCGCTTCCCGGGCCGTGCTCGGCATCGGACTCGCCGTCGCGCTGTGCGGGGTCGCCGGGCACTCGCTGGCGGCGGCCGTAACGGGCGGCCTTGCCGCGCTGCTCGCGCTGTTCACCGTGACCGACGCGACGGTGCGTGGGCAGGCGGTCACGACCGCGTTTCTCCCCGTCGTCGGTCTCCCGGTACTCACGCTCGCCGCCGTGCTGCACGATGTGCCCGTCGCCCGCGACCTGGCGTTCCTCGCCGTCGTGGGGGCGGGGGTGTACGCGAGGCGCTGGGGGCCTCGCGGGCACTCGCTGGGCGTGTTCGGCTTCATGTCCTATTTCTCCGCCCAGTTCCTGCACACCGTGCCCGGTCAGCTGCCCGAGCTGTACGCGGCCGTGCTGCTGTCGCTCCTCGCGTCGTCGGCGGTGCGGTTCGGTGCCTGGTGCTACGAGCGGCGGCTCGGGGCCCCCGTGGCGGTCGCCCTCCCCGCCGGGGCGTCCGGGCTCGGGCGGATCACGACGCGGCAGGCCGTGCAGGCGACCTTGGGGGCGGGGTTCGCGCTCGCGGTGGGGCAGGTGCTCTCCGACCAGCGCTGGTACTGGGCCGTCGGCGCCACCTGGTGGGTGTTCGTGGCCACGACCTCGCGCGGCGAGACCGTCGTCCGCGGGTTCAGGCGATTCCTGGGAACGGTGCTCGGTATCGGTCTGGGCTTCGCCGTGGCTGTGCCGCTGCACCATGAGCCGGTCGTGGCCGCCGTGGTCGTGGCGATCAGTGTGTTCGGGATCTTCTACACCGCCGCCGTCTCCTACACCTGGATGATGCTGGCCGTGACCGTCATGGCGAGCATGCTGTACGGGCTGCTCGGCGTGCTCGACACGGGTCTGCTCGTGCTGCGGGTGACCGAGACGACGGTCGGGTCGCTCGGTGCCGTACTGGCGGTGCTCATCGTGCTGCCGGTGACCACGCACTCGGTGACCGAGGCCTGGGTGGAGCGGGCGTTGCGATGCGTGCACACGTGCACGGAGGAGGCAGCCGCCCGGCTCGCCGGCAGCGAGGACGCCGACCCACCCCGGCGCGTCGCCGAGCTGGAGGCGATCCTCGGCCGGGTGCGCTTGTCGCTGGCGCCGCTGGTGCACCCGCTCAACCCGCTGAAGGCCCGCAAACGACGGGCACGGCAGGTGCTCGCCCTGCTCGACGACTGCGTACGCGAGGTGCGCGGCCTGGCCTCCGTCGCCGCCGACCCGGAGGCCTCGCACGACGTCCGGCTCGCCGCGGCGTGCTGGCGGGTGGAGGCGGCCGTCGAAGCCCTCACCGACGCGCCGGCCGGCGGGCGTCGTCTCCGACCCGACGACGACACGGCTACGGAGCCGACGGGCGCCGAACAGATGCTCGCCCACCTCCACGCGCTGGAGCAGGCGCTGCTCGAACTCGCCGTGCCCCTGCGCAGACCTCGCCGGCTTCCGGCCGGCGCCTGACCCTCCCCGCTTTCAGGCCCGGACCGGCAAACGTCGCCTGCTACCGTCGGCCGGGAAGATCGTGACGGACGCGAAAAGGGGTAGCGGGATGGGCGCCGACGAAGAGAAGCGGGCATTCATAGGGTCGTTCACCTCGGCGGGCGGACTCGGGATCAGTGTCGCCGCCGTCGACCGGGACACCGGGGCACCGTCCGTGCTCGCGTCCACCGACGCCGTCGCCGACCCCTCCTTCCTCGCGGTCGGCCGTGCCCCCGGGACGGGCGCCCCCGTGCTGTACGCGGTCAGTGAGACCTCCGACGGCGCCGCCGCGGCCTTCGGCATCGACGACGACGGCACGCCGCGGCTGATCGGCGAGGTGCGGCCGGTCGGCGGCGGCGGTCCGACGCATCTGGCCCTCGCGGCGGGCAGTCTCCTGACGGCCAACTACGGATCGGGGAGCGTCACCGCGCTGCCGGTCCGGGACGACGGCTCACTCGGCCAGGCGGCCGGGGTGCTGCGCCACGAGGGCCGTGGTCCCGACGACGGCCGCCAGGCCGGCCCGCACGCGCACCAGGTGCTGGCCGACCCCTCGGGGGACTGGGTGCTGAGCGTGGACCTCGGTACGGATTCCGTACGCGTCTGCGTGCTCGACCCCGCCACCGGCTCCCTGCGGCTGCACAACGAGACGGCGCTACGGCCGGGGACCGGACCGCGCCATCTCGCCTTTCACCCGTCCGGGGGACACGCGTATGTCCTGAACGAGCTCGAGCCGACGGTCACGGTGTGCCGCTGGGACGCGGCCGGAGGCGTGCTCGAGCCGCTCGGGGAGACGCAGGTGCTTCCGCAGGACTACGACGAGGGCGCTGCCGTGCGGACGTACCCGTCGGAAGTGGTGGTCTCGCACGACGGCCGGTTCCTGTGGACCGCCAACCGCGGCCACGACAGCATCTCCGTCCTCACACTCGACGAGACGGCCGAGAAGCTCGCCCTGGCGGCGGCCGTGGGCTGCGGCGGACGCTGGCCCCGCGACCTCACCCTCGACCCCACCGGGCAGTGGCTCTACGCCGCCAACGAGCACTCCGGGAACGTCAGCTGGTTCGCCGTGGACGCGGAGACGGGAATCCCGGCCCACGCGGGCTCCATCGAGGTCCCGGCCGCCTCCTGCGTGGTCTTCGCCTGACGCCCGGCACGCGACGGCATGCGGCGCGGACCGGAGGGAACCGGTCCGCGCCGCATCGCCCGGCACGTATGTGGCGCTGATCAGTGCGCCTGGGCCCCCTGCGGGGTCTCCGGGGTGATGCCCAGCGTCGTCGCGTAGAGCGAGAGCACCAGCTTGCCGATGGCCGGGTACGCGCCGAGCGGCTCGGCGGCCGAGCACCCGGCCTCCTTCGCGGCGGCGTCCAGCAGCGCGGCGTCGATCTCCGGGCCCACCAGATACGGCGCGAGCGCCAGCTGCGCCGAACCGGAGTTCTGGAGCTGCGCGGCGATCGAGGCGACCGAACCCTCCACGTCCAGGGCCGCGGCCATCACGGGCACGGCGAGACGGGCGGCCAGCAGCATGCCGGTGATCCCGGCCGCCTGCACGGCCTCCTCGCCGCCCACCGTGGCCAGCACGATGCCGTCGGCCGCGGTCGCCACGGTGAACAGCCTCGCGCGGTCCGCGCGCGCCAGGCCGGCCTCCGAGAGCCGCACGTGCAGAGCCTCGGCGAGCAGCGGGTGCGGACCCAGCACGTCGGTCAGCTCGGCCTGTGTGCCGCTGTCCATGACGGCCTGCCGTATACGCCGGATCAGAGCGCTGTCCGGGCCCGCGAGCAGCGGCACCACGACGGCGGACGGGCCCGAGGGCTCGGTGACCTCGCGGCCCGCGGCGACGGCCTGCTCGTAGCGCGCCGTGCGCTCGGCGGCGGCGTGCGTGAGCGCGGAGACAAGAGTGGGATATTCGGCGTCGTCGCCCTCGAGGTAACCGATCTGCGCGTTCAGACCGGGCAGCTCGGAGCGGGCGATGCTGATCACTTCCTCGGCCAGGCTGCGCGAGGCCGGGGAAGGGGTACCGGGAAGGGCAAGAACGAGCGCGGCAGCGCCCTCAGGTGCGACCACGGGCTCCGGGCGGCGGTGCCGTCCGGACTGGCGAGGTCGCGGCATTCGTACAGGCAGGCCGGAAGCGGGCCCAGTGGGGGTGCTCATGGCGCCGCATGCTACTGGTTTTGGGTGCCCCTCTGTTCGGGGAGGGGGCCGTCAGACGTTATCTGTCCGTATATGTCTGTTGAGTGGCATAGCAGGCAACTGACCTGCTCTGTCCAGGCGGACGGTCGCTCGAATCGTCTACGTTACTCCCGGTACGGAGAGCAGGGACGGGTGGGTCGGAAGCCGCAGCCCCGGTCCTGCGAGGGCCCTGGCGATCTCCAGCGCACCGCGCAGCGGATCACCGTCAGCCGGGACCACCCGTGCCAGCGGGACCTGCTGCGCCAGCTCCTCCCGCACAGGGCCGAGAAGAGGCTCGCCCATGCGGAACAGCCCACCGGTCAGAGCGACTTCTCCTGCGGTGCGCGGGCACACCGCAGCGGCCGCCTCGGCGATGTGGGCCGCCGCCCCCCGCAGGATCCCCGCCGCGACATCGTCGTCCAGGGCGCAGGCCCCGACCTCGGGGGCGAACGAGGCGAGCAGTGCGGGGCGGTCCGTACGCGGATAGAGCAGGCCCGGAAGGCCGGTGACGGGGCCGAAGACCGTCTCGGCCCGCGCCAGCAGCGCGCGCGAACCACCGCGCCGGCCGTCGTGGGCCCGCATCGCCGCGTCGAGTCCCGCCCGTCCGATCCAGGCACCGCCGCCGCTGTCGCCCAGGAGATGCCCCCAGCCGTCCGCCCTGTGCCACGAGGTGAGGTCGGTGCCGAGTGCGATCATGCCGGTGCCTCCCGCGACGACCGCTCCGGGGCGCTGCCCCAGCGCGCCGGCGTACGCGGTCACCGCGTCGGCGGCCAGCGCCAGTCGGCGTACGCCCAGCGCGTCCGCGAGCGCGGCGGGCAGCCGCGCGCGCAGCTGGTCTCCGAGCGTCGCCATGCCCGCGGCCCCGATCGCCGCAGCGGTGACCGCCGCCCCGGGCCCCGCCTCCTCCAGCAGCCGGCGGGCAGCGGGCAGCAGCTGGTCCAGCAGATGCCCGGCGTCGATGCCGTCCGCGCCCGTACGCACCGGTTCCGCGCAGACGGCCGTGCGAGCCGGGTGCTCTGCGTCCACGGGTCCCAGGGCCACCCTCAGACCGGACCCGCCCGAGTCCACCCCGAGGACGAATGCGCCCGGCGCGGTGGCGGTCACGGCAGCCTCCGGTCGCCCGGCCGGAGCCTCGTCGGCGCGGTCAACTGACGCAACGGGCACCGCCTGTGAACGAACGCCTGTGCGACCTCATGGGCGGACTCCGAGAGGATGGGGAACTGACGACGAGCGGCACCCTATCCCTCGGGACCGCTTCATGGGGCCGCATGATCACTCGGGGCCGTGTAGGCCGGTAGAGTGATGGCTGTGGCAGCGCGACCGTTGAGTGAACTTGTGGAGCCCGGCTGGGCCGAGGCGTTGGCGCCTGTGGCGGGCCGGATCGCGGCGATGGGGGACTTCCTCCGTGCGGAGATCGGAGCCGGCCGCACGTATCTGCCGGCGGGGAACAACGTTCTCCGTGCCTTCCAGCAGCCCTTCGACGAGGTCCGCGTCCTGATCGTGGGTCAGGACCCCTACCCGACCCCGGGCATGGCCATCGGGCTCAGCTTCGCGGTGGCGCCCGACGTACGACGCCTGCCGGGCAGCCTGGAGAACATCTTCAGGGAACTCCACTCCGACCTCGGCCTCCCCAGGCCCTCCAACGGGGACCTGACACCCTGGACGAAGCAGGGCGTGCTGCTGCTCAACCGGGCGCTGACCACTGCGCCGGGCAAACCCGCAGCCCATCGCGGCAAGGGCTGGGAAGAAGTGACGGAGCAGGCCATTCGCGCCCTGGCCGCACGGGGCAAGCCGATGGTGTCCGTGCTGTGGGGACGGGACGCACGCAATGTGCGGCCGCTCCTCGGCGACCTGCCCGCGATCGAATCCGCCCATCCTTCCCCCATGTCCGCGGACCGCGGCTTCTTCGGCTCACGGCCCTTCAGCCGCACCAACGACTTCCTGGCGCGCGCGGGGGAGCAGCCGGTGGACTGGCGTCTGCCGTAGGGGGCGCCGGACCGTCGGCAGGGGTTCGGGCGCGGACGCGATCAGCCCAGGAACGGGGAGTCCGTCACCGCACCCGATCGCTCGACCACCGGGCTCGCGCCACCGGAGTGAGCACGGACGGGCCCCGCACCGCGTCGAGAGCCCCGTCCGGGTGGCGGTCCGGGGCACGGGCGGACCGGACGCGGGACATGCCCGGACGGTTGCCCGCCGCCGGCCGACGCGGCTGCTAGCGTCCCCACTCCACCGGACGGGCCGGCCGGCCGCCGCCGGCGCCACGGCGAAGGAGTGGTCCCCATGCGTGTCCTCTTGGTCGGCGCAGGAGGCGTGGGCACGGCGATCACAAGGATCGCGGCCCGCCGGTCCTTCTTCGAGCACATCACGGTCGCCGACTACGACCCCGGCCGTGCGGAGAGCGCCGTGGCCGCCCTCGGGGAGCGCGGGGACCGTTTCGACGCGGTCCGGCTGGACGCCTCCGACCCGGCAGCCGTGCGCGCCGCTCTCGCCGAACACCGCTGCGACGTCCTGCTCAACGCCACCGACCCCCGGTTCGTCATGCCCCTCTTCGAGGCGGCTCTCGCCCGCGGCGCGCACTACCTGGACATGGCCATGTCCCTCTCCCGGCCACATCCGTCCCGCCCTTACGAGGAGTGCGGCGTCAAACTGGGGGACGAGCAGTTCGCCCGGGCCGCCGAGTGGGAGGCCGCCGGCCGGCTCGCGCTGGTGGGGATGGGCGTGGAACCCGGGCTCTCGGACGTGTTCGCCCGGTACGCCTCCGACGAGCTCTTCGACGAGATCGAGGAGATCGGGATCCGCGACGGCGCGGATCTGACGGTGGAGGGATACGGCTTCGCGCCGTCCTTCAGCATCTGGACGACGATCGAGGAGTGCTTGAACCCACCGGTCGTGTACGAGGAGGGGCGCGGCTGGTTCACCACTGCTCCGTTCAGCGAACCGGAGGTCTTCGACTTCCCCGAAGGCATCGGGCCCGTGGAGTGCGTCAACGTCGAGCATGAGGAAGTGCTGCTCGTCCCGCGCCGGCTGAAGGCCCGGCGCGTCACCTTCAAGTACGGGCTGGGCGACGAGTTCATCGGGGTGCTGCGCACGCTCCACAAGCTGGGCCTCGACCGCACGGACCCCGTGTCGGTGAAGAGCGGTGCCGGGACCGCCGACGTCTCGCCGCGTGACGTGGTGGCCGCCTGCCTGCCCGACCCGGCAGGACTCGGCGAGCGGATGCACGGGAAGACATGTGCGGGCACCTGGGTGAAGGGCAGCAAGGACGGACGGCCCCGAGAGGTCTACCTCTACCACGTGGTCGACAACCAGTGGTCGATGCGGGAGTACGGCTCCCAGGCCGTGGTCTGGCAGACCGCGATCAATCCGGTCGCCGCTCTTGAACTCGTCGCGAGCGGCGTCTGGGGCGGCAGCGGAGTGCTGGGACCGGAAGCCATGCCGCCCCGGCCGTTCCTCGATCTGCTGACCGAGTACGGGGCACCGTGGGGCATGCGCGAGCAGTGACGGCCGCCGTGCGCTGCCGCGCCCGGTCCGAGGGCCTAGGGCCTGTCCGACGGGTCGTGGCCGGCGTGACTGAGTAGAGACGGCGCCCATGGTCACTGCACCCGTGCAGATCCCTATCGTGACACCAGGGAAGGCTCTTCCGGTTCGTCTCAGCCGACGAGCTGTACAGCGTTGACGCAGAACCCCTGGCCCTCACGATTGGGCCGCTTTCGGAGTCATGGGAGCACGTGTCGGATCTGCTTGCTCGCCAGGATCGGGCCGTGGGTTACCACTTGGTGTGGCTCGCGGACGTGATGCGGGCGATCGGCCAGGACATTCCTTAACGGCGCTGTCCTCCGGAGAGCTGCCGCGACGTGAAAGTAGCTCTCCGTAGTAAAGCTGGGGAGGTCTTGTCCGGGCTTCCCGGCCCACGCAGCGGCGCGCCGGCCACGGTCTGACGAAGACGACGACGAGGACGAGGCGTGTTCAGTCAGGTGATGGCCGGCTGCCCGCTGGAGGGCTGCGTCGGTTCAGTTGCGTTCAGCAGTCAGGGTGCTCCAGTCCTGCCGTGCTGCCCACTGTGCGAAGGTCGTCGTGGTCAGGCCGTAGGCGGCGGCGTGGTGGGGGCGTGCGGGGTAGCCGACACGGTCGTTCCAGCGGTCGCCGAACGCTGCGGATACGCCGCTGCGCTGCGTCTTCTCTTCCAGGGAGATGAAGTCGGTGGTGATCTCGCGGCCGGTGGCCCGGGAGAGGACGTCGGCCATCTGCGGGTAGGTCAGCGCATCGCCGGCGAGGTCGACCTCGGCCTCGTGGAACCTGTCGGGCTCGGCGACGGCGGCGGTGACAGCGGTACCCAGGTCGTCGGCGCAGATGAGCGCCAGCTCGGTCTGCGGGCTCATGGCGGTGACCAGCTTGCCGTGAGGCAGCTCGGGGGCCATGTACTCCCGGCGGGGCAGGAGGAAGTTCTCCATGTACCAGGCAGGCTTGAAGATGGTCCAGTGCTGCAGCCCTGAGCGCCGGATCGCTTCCTCGGTCTCTTCCTTCTGGATCCAGTACTCCTTCATCACCGGATCGTTGATCTCGAAGTCCGGGTGCTGGGCACGCCACCTGGTCGCCGACACCGAGGTGTGCAGGAGCTGGGTGATGCCGGCGCGCTGGGCCGCGGTGACGATGTTGCCGGCCTGGCGGCTTTCGGCGGGGTCGGCCGGGTCGATACTGGCCAGCTGCACCGAGAAGACCGCGTCGTGTCCGGCGCCGGCCGCTTCCAGGGAGGCGGCGTCCTCCAGGTCCCCGGTGGCCAGGACGGCGCCCAGTGCGGCCAGGGCCTGGGCGGGAGCGGAGGAGGGGTTGCGCACCAGCGCGGTGACGGGGTGTCCCGCGCGCAGGAGCGCGTGGGCGACAGCGCCGCCCTGCATTCCGGTCGCCCCGGTGACCAGCACCTTGGCCTTGTCGTTGGATGTCATGGTGAGCCTGCTTTCGGTTGATCGTGTTTTCTGGGATCTGGGCACGGGACTGTCGGATGCGGCACGGCACCCCGGGTCAGCCAGGACTGACACGGCCGGGGTACTGGGGTCTCGGCTCAGAACACGAGCACGGGCCGTCCCCGCACCCCGCCTTCCTCGATGAGCCGGTGCGCTTCGGTGACCTGTTCGAGCGGGTAGGTCCCCGCGACGCGGAGCGTGAGGGCGCCGGATTCGGCCTGGTCGCGCAGCCGCATCAGAGCTGCTGTATCGCGGATGCGGTCGTAGACGAAGACGGGGAACCAGCGCACGCCCCGGTCGGTGGCACCGGTGAACCCCTTGAAGGTCGCGATCCCGCCGCCGTCGCGCACCGCCGCGGCCACCGCCTCGCCCACCGAACCGCCGTCGATGACTCCGTCCGCACCGTCGGGGCGCAGCCGGCGGACCGCGTCGGGGAAGTCGTCCCCGCGGGGGAGTACGTGATCGGCGCCCAGGTTCGTGACGAGGTCGCGGTCCTTGTCCGCCGCGTCGGCGATGACCGTCAGCCCGGCCGCCTTGGCCAGCTGCACGGCGTAGCCGCCGATCCCGCCGGCGGCGCCGGTCACCGCTACCGTCGCTCCCGGGGCCAGGGCCAGCGCGTCCAGGCCCATCTGTGCGGTCAGCGCGGCCATCAGCAAGGTCGAGGCCGCCGTCAGGTCGACGTTCTTCGGCGCGCGGACCACCGATTCCGCCGGCACGACCACGTACTGTGCCTGTCCGCCCTGGTCCAGCTTCGGCTCCGTGACCGCTACCACCTCGGTGCCCAGGGTCAGCTCCGGACGTGTTCCCTCCCCGACCTCGTCGATCGTCCCGGAGATCTCCCACCCCACGACGTACACGTCCGAGGGCGGGTTCATCTCCGGGCTGTACTTGGCGGAGAGCCCGGTGCGGATGTTGACGTCGGCCGGGTGGACGGCGGCGGCGGCCACCTTGATCCGTACCTGCCCCGGTCCGGCGTGCGGTTCGGGCAGCTCCAGCACCCGCATGACCTCGCTGCCGCCGAACTCGGTGAAACCTACGGCCTTCACTACGCACCTCACTGTCGGAATCGAGCACCCCCAACCCGAGACGCAAATGTTCCGGGTACTTCGCGACGTTAACAGCCTGGCTATACTCGAAACAAATCGGTCCTAGTTCACAAGGAGAGCCCCATGCCACAACCCGGTGCACCGCTGCGGCGGCCTTCCGGCCTCTCCGGACCGCCCCGCGATCCCGCCCGGGACGCCCTGATCCTGCGCGCCGCGACGGAGCTGCTCGCCGAAGGCGGCTACCCGGCCATGACCATGGACAAGGCCGCGGCGCGGGCCGGGGTGGGCAAGGCGACCGTGTACCGGCGCTGGCCCTCGCGCGCCGAACTCGCCGCGGAAGCCCTCGGCCACGCCGGACTCACCGACGACGTCATGCCGGTCACCCTCGGCAGCGGGCACCTGCGCGACGAACTCCTCGCCACCCTGGCCAGCGCCATCGGCAACCAGGACACCTCCCGGGTCGACCTGGTCTCGGCCCTGCTCGACACCGCTCGCCAGGAGCCTGAGCTGTGCGGCCTCATCAGAGTGCGCTACGTCGAGTCCCTGCACCAGGCACTCGCCGGCGTGCTGGACCACGCGGCGCAACGTGGCGACCTGCCCTCCCGACCCGACCACCCCCAGGACGGACACACGATCGCGGTCTCCGCCGCCATCGCCCTCCTCGTCCACTGGGGAGCCGTCCACGATCGCCCGATCAGTGACGAGGACATCGCACAGATCGTCGACGGCGTTCTCATACCCCTGCTCCGATAGCCCTTGGACCACGCCCTGCACGGGCACGCCAGTGAGCGGTCAAGTCGACTGCGACGCGGCGTCGGCTCCCCACATTGGTGCGGCGCCGCGCGGGCAGCGAGTCCGCCGAGCGGATTCCGCCTGACCTGTTCATCTCCACCGGCAAGCGCAAGGACCACGACCCTTCGGTGGCCGGCGGCTACCGGGCTCTTGTCGAGCACGCCAAGCGGGAGGCGTACCCCGAAGCTGTCGCCCAGGCCCACGCCGACGTCGACGCCCTCCGGGCCGACGGCATCCCCGGGCCCCGCCCCGTAACGTCTGACCGAGCGTCACTCGGATGACAGAGAGCTACTTGTCGTTTCGCGGCAGTTCGGGAGGACAGGGCCTTGACAGGGTTGCTGAGGCCTCACGAGCGGAGCCGTAGGCGGAGCGAGGCAACGGTCACCGTTCCGTGGGAGACGTGGGCACGCTTGTCGAAACGGGTGGCTAGGCCGACCGCCCTCGCTGCCACGGCGCTGGCGATTGGCCCGCTGGTCCATGCGCTCGGGAATGGTGTGCTTGGTCTGGTGCCGCCGCAGATACCGGCGGTTCTGACGGGATGAGTACGCTTTGTCGCCGCCCACGTGATCAGGGCGCGTGCGCGGACGTCGACCACTGGTGCGTGGGACACGGATGCGTTCAAGGGTCGGGATCATCTGCGGAGCGTCACCCCACTGGCCTGGCGTCAGCAGAAATGCCGGCCGCCCTCACCAGCCAGGTGGATCTTGCATGTCGGCCCGCCCCGAGAACGGCCCAGAGCTTCATCGGAACGATGCGCAACAGGATGGCCAGGGCGACCTGGGATACGCGGCGCTGCGGCACGAGCACCGGCGGCTTGTTGGTGGGCACGACAGGATGTCGAGTCCACGCTGACCATGCTCCGGTCGATCCGTCCGTCCACATCGGCGTCGGCCTGAACGGCCCGCAGGATCTTCTCCCATGTGCCGTCCCCTGACCACCGCCGATGCCTGTCATGTACCGTCTTCCCTTTCCCGAAGCGCGCTGGAAGATCACGCCAAGGAATCCCGGTCCGTTGCCGGAAGAGAATGTCGTTGATCACCCTGCGGTGACTCTTTCAGCGACCGCCCCGCCCTACGTTCATCGGCAGATGCGGCTCCAACCGCGCCCACTCCTGATCCGACAGATCACCTCGTCCCACGTATGTCGGAACGATTCTCGGGTGGACAGGTCACCCGACCCATCGGACAGAACCTGACCGGGCATGCGCGCCCGGAAGCATCTCCATAGCATGTGGAGGGACATATTCCGCCTTCTCTTCAGGCCTGTGACCCGAGCGAGGGAGCATGGCAGAGGACCGTGCCGGATCGGCACCTCCGGCAAGCTTGAAGCCGAACGCGATCGGTTTCGTCGACGCGCTCGTCATCGGACTGAACGCCACGTCTCCGGCCTATTCGGTGGCCGCCGTCATCGGCCCGATCGTGGCGCTCGTCGGCATCTACGCACCGGGAGCTCTCTTCGCCTCCTTCGTGCCGATGCTTCTCATCGCCTCGGCTTTCTACTACTTGAACAAGGTCGACCAGGACTGCGGGACGACGTTCTCCTGGGTGACCCGCGCGATGGGCCCCTGGACCGGATGGCTCGGGGGATGGGCCATCGCGATGACCGGTGTGCTCGTGGTGGGATCGCTGGCGGATGTCGCCGTCAGCTTCGGTCTCCTGGCCGTCGGCCTCGACAGCTGGGCCGAGAACGCATTCGTGCGCCAGCTGCTCACCGTGCTTCTGATCATCGTGATGACGGGGCTGTGTGTCATCGGGACCGAGCTGTCGGCCAAGGTGCAGAACGTCCTGATCCTGGCGCAGGTGGCATTTCTCCTCGTCTTCGTGATCGTCGCGCTCTACCGCGTCTACGCGGGCACGACCTCCTTCGACTCCGTCAGGCCCTCCGTCGAGTGGCTCAATCCCTTCGGAGCGGGCGGCGCGGCCCTCACGGGTGGTCTGCTGCTGGGTGTGTTCATCTACTGGGGCTGGGAGTCGGCCGTCAATCTCACCGAGGAGGTCGAGGACTCCGCGACCGCGCCCGGAAAGGCCGGCGTGTGGTCGACCGTCATCCTGGTGGTCACCTACCTGTCGGTCGGCTTCGCGGTCGTCGCGTTCGCCGGGACGGCGTACCTGGCGGACAACGCCGAGGAGGAGGAGTTCATCTTCGCCCTCCTCGCCGGCGAGGTCATGGGGGGCTGGGACTGGATCGTGCTGCTCGCCGTCGCCACGTCGGCGCTCGCCTCGACCCAGACCACCATCATTCCCGCGTCGCGCACCGCCCTGTCGATGGCCCGCCGTCACGCGCTGCCGGCCCACTTCGCACGCATCCACCCGCGGTTCAGGACCCCTGACGTGAGCACATGGTGGGTGGCCGGCATCGCCATCGCCTGGTATCTCGTCGTCAACCAGATCAGTGAGAACGCCCTCTTCGACTCGCTGACGGCACTGTCCCTGCTCATCGCCTTCTACTACGCCCTCACCGGTGTGGCGTGCGCGGTCTACTACCGCCGCCATCTGACCGAGAGCGTGCGCAACTTCCTCCTCATCGGGCTCGGCCCGCTCGTCGGAGCCGGCCTGCTGACCTGGCTGCTCGTGCGGTCGGTCATCGACATGTCCGACCCCGCGAACTCCTACAGCGGCACCTCGTGGTTCGGGCTCGGCCCGCCGCTCGTCATCGGCATCTGCATCAGCCTGGTCGGAGTGGTGATC
This sequence comes from Streptomyces sp. QL37, assembly GCF_002941025.1. Lineage (NCBI taxonomy): Bacteria > Bacillati > Actinomycetota > Actinomycetes > Kitasatosporales > Streptomycetaceae > Streptomyces > Streptomyces sp. QL37. The sequence continues at coordinate 7,952,827 of NZ_PTJS01000001.1, forward strand.
ATGGTGGTGCTGCGGCTCCGCTCGTCACCCTTCTGGGCCGAACGCCGAGGTGTGGTCGACCCCGGTCTCGTACACGGCAAGGAGTCCTGAGATGTCCGTGGTCCTCGGGTACGACGAGTCGCCCGGTGCCGCCCGCGCCCTGCGGGCAGCGATCGAGGTGGCCGGCGCGTTCGGTGAGCGGCTCGTCCTGGTCTACGGTGCGGCGCCCCCAGGCCCCACCGGTGAGGAGTACCGCGCCCACTACGACGCCATCCGCCAGGCCGGGCGCACTGGCCTGGAACGCGCGGTCGCCGCGGCCGAGGAGGCCGATGTGCCGACCACCGTCGAGGTCATCGACCTCAGTCCCGCACAGGCGCTGATCGAGGCCGCCGCACGGCACACGGCGAGAGTCATCGTGGTGGGCAGCTGGGGCGAGAGCCCGATGCGAGGGGCGTTGCTCGGCTCCACACCGCACAAGCTCCTGCACCTGTCGACCGTGCCGGTGCTGTGCGTACCGACCGAGGAATGAGCAGCGCCTTCCGTGGCGCGCGGTCGGGCGAGCCCAGTCCTCCGACGGAGTGAGGGGGACGATCGGTCCTCCGACGGAGTGAGGGGGGAACGTTTTTTCGGGGGCCGTTGGAGTGGGGGACGTATCGCCCGACGGGCCGCGCAGGGCAGCGTGGGACCGAACCCGAACCCGAACCCATGCTCAAAGGACTGACTTCATGCGCCTTCGTCACCACACCGCCGCTGCCCTGGGGGCGCTCGCGCTCATCATCACTCTGCCCAACTCGGCGTCGGCTGCCACAGGCCAGTTCAGGTACACGTACGAAACCGACGAGGGCTACGAGGCGGTCGGATTCCTCAACGCCCCGGCGAGCCGGCAGTGCATCAACCTCCCCGGTGCCGGGTCGGACGGACTGCCTCCCGCCTACGCGCCGAAGAACCTCACGGACGCCACAGCGACGGTCTTCCTCGGCGCCGACTGCGAGGGCGGCGTCCACTACACGCTGCGCCCGGGCGGGGGTGCCTCGGAGCGTCTGAAGGTCCGCTCCGTGGTCTTCAGCTGACGGAGAGCGCCCTGTCAGCCGCCGGTCCGGCTCGTTGACAGGGCAGGACCGCAGTGCTCCGCCGCCGGTCCGGCAGCCCGTCAGCGGAGCACCACCGCCCGTACACACAGCACATCGGGCAGATGGGAGGCCAGCTGCTCCCAGGTGTCGCCGTCGTCCGCGCTCGCGTACACCTCGCCGTTGCGATTGCCGAAGTAGACTCCCGCCGGGTCGGCGTCGTCGGTGCAGAGCGCGTCACGCAGCACCGTGCCGTAGTGGTCACCGTCCGGAAGGCCCTGAGTGAGAGGCTCCCAGGTCTCTCCCGCGTCCTGGGTACGGAACACTCGGCAGCGGCGCCCGGCGGGGACCCGGTCCGCGTCGGCGTTGATCGGGAAGACGTAGAACGTGTCCGCGCGATGCGGGTGCGCGGCGGCGGCGAAACCGAAGTCCGAGGGAAGGCCCGCGCCGATGTCCTTCCAGTGCTCCCCGGAGTCGTCGCTGCGGAACACACCCCAGTGGTTCTGGAGATAGAGCCGGTCGGGGTCGGCCGCGTCCCGGGTCACCTTGTGCACGCACTGGCCGAACTCGGGGTCAGGGTCCGGCAGGAAGACGGCGGAGACGCCCTTGTTCGACGGCGCCCAGCGCTCGCCGCCGTCCTCGGTGCGGAACACTCCCGCCGTGGAGACGGCGACGGTCACGGCCCCGGCGTCCCTCGGGTCGGTCAGGATGGTGTGCAGCCCCTCGCCACCCCCGCCCGGCACCCACTTGGACCGCGTGGGGTGCTCCCAGAGAGGGCGGACCAGCTCGAAGGACTCGCCGCGGTCGTCCGACCGGAACAGCGCCGCGGGCTCGGTTCCCGCGTAGACGACGCCGGGGGCCTCCGGCCCCGCCGGCTGCAGCTGCCAGACCCGCTCCAGCGAAGCCCCGGTGAACTGCGGGAACTTCACGGCAGGTTGCTTCGGCTCCACCCAGGTCGCGCCCAGGTCGTCGGAGTGGAACACCGAAGGGCCCCAGTGCGCGCTGTCGCCGCCGACCAGCAGCCGGGGCTTCTCACCGCGGGTGTCGATCGCGATGGAGTAGATCGCCTGCGCGTTGAAATGCGGATCGCCGAAGGTCCAGGAGCCGCGGTGTCCGCGGCCGATGAAGAGTCCCTTGCGGGTGCCTACGGTGAGCAGTACGTCGGTCATGACAGGGCCTCCCGAAACGCCGTTGTGCCGGTTGGGGCCAGTCTGCACCCGGCCACTGACAACGGCCGGGAGACGCGGCGCCGGCCCACCTCACAACGCCCGGCGGGAGAGCGCGAGCCAACGGCGCGGGACTGCCGGGGCGCTCGGCAGGGCGGCGCCACCGTCACCCGTCCAGCTGCTCCGGAGGGGCCTCGCGAGTGCGGATCAGCAGCCGGGTCGTGCTGCCGTCCGCCTCCTCGATGTCCCGGACGTGCCGGAAACCGAGACGCCGCAGCAGAGTCAGCGAGGGGACGTTCCCGGCCGCCACCGTGGCGTACACCTCGCGCAGTCCGAGCCGGCCGAAACCCTGGCCGACGAGCGCCGCGGCCAGCTCGGTGCCGAGCCCACGGCCCCAGGCGTCCGGGGCGAGCGCGTAGACGATCTCGTGCCCGCCGGACTCCGGGGTGTGCTTGATCTCCGCGTGGCCCACGGTCGCGGTGCCTTCCCGGACCGCCCACACGTCGAAGAGCCCGCGCGCGTACACCTCGGTGAAGACCCGCCCGAAGAGGGCACGGTCCTCGGCCTCCGTGGACGGGCCCTCGCCCATCCAGCGGGAGACCCGCACATCCTGGAACAGGGCGACGAACGCCTCCTCGTCGCCCGGCGTGTACGGGGTCAGCAGCAGACGGTCCGTCCTCACCTCGGGGGTCGTGGCCACCGATCAGCGCACCGGCGGGGCCGTGCTGCTGCGCACCACCAGGCTCGTCGCCAGGTCGACCCGGGTGGTCGCCGGCTGCCTGCCCCGGCCGAGGTCGAGGACCAGCCGGGCCGCGGTCTCGGCCATCTCTATGAGGGGCTGGCGCACCGTGGTGAGCGGCGGGCCGATCCAGCGGGTGAGCGGCAGGTCGTCGAAGCCGACCACACTGAGGTCCTCCGGGATCCGCAGTCCCAGCTCGCGCGCGGCCTCGTAGACACCGAGCGCCTGCAGGTCGTCCCCGGCGAAGATGGCCGTGGGCGGTTCCGGCAGACGCAGCAGCTCCAGGGCCGCCGTGTAGCCGCCCTCGTGGTTGAACTCGCCCTCCCGGACCAGCTCGGGGTCCATCGGGACGCCCGAGGTCTCCAGAGCGGCACGGTAGCCGTCGATCCGGGCGCGGCTGCACATCATGCGGGCCGGCCCACCGATGACACCGATCCGGCGATGGCCCAGGCCCGTCAGATGGCGGGTCGCGGCGAGCCCGCCCTGCCAGTTGGCCGCCCCGACCGAGGGGATGTCGTCCCCGGGGTCGCCCGCCGGATCGACGACGACGAAGGGGATGGAACGGCTCGTCAGCTGGGCACGCTGCGCCGCGTCGAGGTCCGAGAGCACCAGGATCACTCCTGCCGGGCGGCGCGCCAGCACACCGTCCACCCACGTCTGGCCCGGGGTGAGACGGCCCGCGCTCTCCGAGAGGACCAGGCTCAGGCCCTCCTCCCTCGCGACGTTCTCGACTCCCCGGACGACCTCCATCGCCCACGCGCTGTCCAGCTCGTGGAAGACCAGGTCGATGAGCTGGGACTGCTGGGAGGCGCCGCGCCTGCGGCGGTAGCCGTGCCGCAGCAACAGCTCCTCCACCTTCGTACGCGTACCTGGGGCGACATCGGCGCGGCCGTTCAGCACCTTCGAAACTGTCGGAGCCGAAACTCCGGCCGCTCGGGCGATCTCCGCCAGCGTGGCGGTGCTCTCCGACGACTCGTCGACGGGCGCCTTCTCCTGTTGGGGCTGGACCTTTGCAGGGCTCATGCACGAATCGTAGCTCCCCCGCAGCCCTGGACAGGCGTCTGGGCAAGGTTGGTAAATCCTTGCTCCTGCCCTCTTGACGCGCCCGAAACACGACCGTACGGTTCCGGCAACATTCGAAAGCCACGCCGAAACATTCGACAGAGGGTGCGGTCATGCGGTCGGGGATATTCACTCAGGGCACACGTACGACGAGATGGGCCGCGGCGGGCGCGGCGATGGTCATGGCCGGTGTGCTGGCCGGCTGCGGATCCGGGAGCGGCGGGAGCGACGACGGGACCATCACCGCTTACGTCTACGGGGACGACGCGGTCAAGGTTCAGCAGGCGGCGGTCGACACGTTCAACAAGACCTCCAAGGTCAAGGTGAAGCTGGTTCCGGTCCCCGGCGCCGACTACGTGAACAAGCTGCGCAGCGCCATGGGCTCGCCCAGCGCCCCGGACGTCTTCTTCAACTGGGGCGGCGGGTCCATCAAGCCGTACGTCGACTCCGACGACCTGGTCGATCTGACCTCGACGGTCAAGAACGACGCCACGCTGAAGGACGGCTTCATTCCTTCGATCATGACCGCCGGCGGTCTCGAAGGGAAGATCTACGGGGTGCCCATGCGCGGCATGCAGCCCGTGATGCTCTTCTACAACAAGACCCTCTTCGCCGAGCACAAGATCGAGCCGCCGAAGACCTGGGAAGACCTCCAGGCGGCGATCAAGACCTTCAAGACCGCCGGGATCATCCCCTTCGCGCTCGGCGGCTCGGAGAAGTGGCCCGAGCTGATGTGGATGGAATACCTGCTGGACCGGATCGCCGGCCCCGAGGTCTTCAAGAAGATCCAGGACGGCGACACCGAAGGCTGGGGCGACCCCGCAGTGCTCAAGACGGCGCAGACCGTCAAGGAGCTGATCGACCAGGGCGCCTTCGGCAGGAACTTCAACTCCGTGGACTACGGCAGCGGAGCGGCGCCGACACTGCTCAGCAAGGGCAAGGCCGCCATGCACCTCATGGGTTCGTGGGAGTACTCGACCCAGCTGGGCAAGGCCCCCGAGTTCGCCAAGAAGGACCTCGGCTGGACCGCCTTCCCGACGGTCGCCGGCGGCGTGGGGGACCCCGCGAACGTGGTGGGCAACCCCACCAACTACTGGTCGGTCAACGCCCGGACCAAGCACAAGGACACCGCGATCGCCTTCCTGAAGGCGATGGCGTCGAAGACCTACGCGCAGGCCCTCGTCGACAACGGTGACGTGCCCACCACGTCCAACGCGGCCTCGATGCTGAGTGGTTCACCCAACCCGGAGTTCGCCACCGACCAGTACGAAATGGTGCAGAAGGCCCCGAGCTTCACTCTCTCGTGGGACCAGGCGCTCGAATCCCAGTACGCCACGCCACTGCTCACGGAGATCAGCAAGCTGTTCGCCGGCAAGACGACCCCGGAGCAGTTCGTCGAAGCGATGAAGGCCGCGAAGTAACGATGTCCCACCACACTCCGGTCGCGAAGAGCCACGGAGACAGGAAGGCGGCCGTCGGCAACGTCGGCCGCCCGCCGGTCGCCTGGGCCGTTCCCGGCATCCTCTTCTTCGCCGTCTTCGCGATCGTCCCTCTGGCGATCGCCGTCTATCTCTCCTTCTGCGAGTGGGACGGGCTGGACTCCCCGGTCTTCACGGGCCTGGACAACTGGACCCGGCTGTTCAAGGACTCCGAATTCGGCCAGGCAGCCTGGCTGAGCCTCCTGCTCACCACGATCAGCTGGGTCTTCCAGACCCCGGTGGCCCTGCTGCTCGGTGTATGGGCAGCGGGCCGCCAGCGCAGCCGCGCCTTCCTGTCCGCGATCTTCTTCGTCCCGCTGCTGCTCTCCACCACCGCCATCGCGATGCTGTTCCGCGCCCTGCTGGACCCCAACTTCGGGGTGATCCAGACGATCGGGCCCTGGCTCGGCATCGACCCCAACGTCATGGGATCGTCCACCGGCGCCCTGCTCGTGGTGGCGTTCGTCGGCGGCTGGCAGTTCATGCCCTTCCACACGCTGATCTACCAGGGCGGCGCCCGGCAGATCCCGGAGGTCCTCTATCAGGCCGCCTCCATCGACGGCGCGGGCATGGTGCGGCAGTTCTTCCACATCACCCTGCCGCAGCTCCGCCACACGATGACGACCTCGTCGATCCTGATGATCGTCGGCTCGCTGACGTACTTCGACACCGTGCTCATCATGACCAAGGGCGGCCCCGGCACGGACACGACGATCCTGCCCTACCTGATGTACCGGACCGGCTTCCAGACGTACGACCTCGGCTACGCGGCGGCCATCGCCACGGCTCTCGTCGTCGTGGCCACCAGTATCTCGCTGATCATGGTCCGCCTCAGCGGCTTCGGGACCATGCGGTCCACCCGGGAAGGTATGTGACGAGATGTCGATCGACACCCGCCCCGCTTCGCCTCGGCAGCGCACTGCACCCACACCGCCGCGTCGCGGCCGCCCGGTCCGCCGGCGCAGGTCCCCGGGCAACCCCGTGGCCGGCATCGGCTCGCTGATCTGGCTCGTGATCGTCCTGGTGCCGCTCTACACGCTGGTCTCCGCGTCGCTGATGCGGCAGGACGAGGCACTGAACGGCGACCCGCTGGCCATCCCCTCGGATCCGACGCTCGACAACTACGACTTCGTGCTCGACAGCGGATTCCTCTCGCTGATCGGCAACACCGCGATCGTCGCCGTGGCCACGGTCGCCATCGTGCTGGTGCTCTCCGTCCCGGTGGCGTACGTGGCGGTGCGCACCCGCAGCCGGCTCTCGTCGCTGGCCTTCCGGACGTTCCTGCTGGGTGTGGCGATCCCGGCGCAGGCGGTGATCGTGCCCCTGTACCTGATGATCGGCAAGATGGGGCTGTACGACACCCTGTGGGCGATCGTCCTGCCCACCGCAGCCTTCGCGATGCCCGTCGCGGTCCTCGTGCTGAGCGGCACCATGCGTGACGTCTCCGAGGAGATGTACGAGGCGATGGCCCTCGACGGTGCCTCGCCCGTGCGCATGCTCTGGCAGCTGGCGGTGCCGCTGTCCAAGGCCGGGATCAGCACGGTGGCGATCTTCTCCGCCCTGCAGGCGTGGAACGGCTTCCTCTTCCCGCTGATCCTGACGCAGTCGGAGGAGCAACGCGTGCTGACGCTCGGACTGTTCAACTTCATGAGCCAGTTCGGCGTGAACATCCCCGCGGTACTGGCGGCGATCGTCCTCTCCGTCATACCCATCTTCGCCGTGTACCTCGTGGCGAGGCGGGCGCTGATCGACGGGCTGATGGGGGTGGGCGGCAAATAGCACATCGACGCCGCTCCGGACCACCGCACTCATGAGAGGAACCCCTGCCGCCATGGCAATCCACCCCGCCCCGCACACCCGCCGAGCCGACCCGCCCACCATCGTCGACGGCCCGTGGAGCGACCCTTCGTTCAGCCCCGAGGAGCGGGTGGCCGACCTCGCTGCCCGTATGACGCTCGAGGAGAAGACCGCCCAGCTCTACGGAATCTGGGTGGGCGCCGACGCGGAGGGCGACGGAGTCGCACCGCACCAGAACGACATGGTCGATCCGGTCGACTTCGAGGACATCACCACGCGTGGACTCGGCCAGCTCACCCGCCCGTTCGGTACGGCACCCGTCGACCCCGGCGTCGGCGCCGTCTCGCTGGCCAGGGCGCAGGCCAGGATCTCCGCAGCGGGCAGGTTCGGTATCCCCGCCCTCGCCCACGAGGAGTGCCTGGCCGGCTTCACCGCCTGGGGCGCCACCGCCTATCCGGTCCCGCTCGCCTGGGGCGCCGCCTGGGACCCGGAGCTGGTCGCCGAGATGGCCCACCGCATCGGCAGTGACATGCGGTCCGTCGGTGTCCATCAGGGCCTCGCTCCGGTCCTGGACGTGGTGAGGGACCTTCGCTGGGGCCGCGTGGAGGAGACGATCGGCGAGGACCCCTACCTCGTCGCCACCATCGGTACGGCCTACGTCCGGGGGCTGGAGTCCTCCGGGGTCGTCGCCACGCTCAAGCACTTCGCGGGGTACTCGGCGTCGGCCGGCGCCCGCAACCTCTCCCCGGTCAGGGCCGGTGCCCGGGAGCTGGCCGACGTGATCCTGCCTCCGTTCGAGATGGCTGTCCGTGACGGCGGTGCCCGCTCGGTGATGCTGTCCTACGCCGAGATCGACGGCGTCCCCGTCGCCGCCGACGCGTCCCTGCTCACCGGGCTCCTCCGCGACACCTGGGGGTTCACCGGCACCGTCGTCGCCGACTACTTCGGCATCGGCTTCCTCGAGACCCTGCACAAGGTGGCCGCGGACCGCGGCGACGCCGCGCGCCTGGCCCTCACCGCGGGCGTCGACGTGGAGCTGCCCACGGTGCGCAGCTACGGCGACGCCCTGGTCGCCGCCGTACGCGACGGACTCGTGGCGGAGGAACTGGTGGACCGCGCCCTGCGCAGGGTCCTGCTGCAGAAGTGCGAGCTCGGCCTGCTCGATCCGGACCGGAAGGTCCTGCCCGCCGTGCTCAACGGCGTGGATCCCGAGCAGGCCCGCGGCACGGTGGACCTCGACCCGCCGCGGAACCGGGCCCTGGCCCGGCTGCTCGCCGAGCGGTCCTGTGTCCTGCTGGCCAACCCGGAGGCCGCGCTCCCGCTGCGCGGCACCGGACGGATCGCGGTCGTCGGGCCCCGGGCCGACGACCCGCTGGCCATGCTCGGCTGCTACTCCTTCCCCAGCCACGTCGGGGTCCAGCACCCCGAGGCAGCCATGGGCATCGACGTGCCGACGGTGCTGGAGGCGCTCCGCGAGGAGTTCCCCGGCGCGGGCATCGACTACGCGCAGGGCTGTGACGTGGACGGCACGGATGCCTCCCGGATCGAGGAGGCCACCGCGCTGGCGGCCGGGGCGGACGTCTGCGTGGCCGTGCTCGGTGACCGGGCCGGGCTGTTCGGCCGCGGTACCTCCGGCGAGGGCTGCGACGCGGCCGATCTGGCGCTGCCCGGCCTCCAGGGCGAGCTCCTCGACGCGCTGCTCGCGACCGGCACCCCGGTCGTCCTCGTACTGCTCACAGGACGGACGTACGCGCTCGGCGGGCGTGCGGACCGGCTGGCCGGCTGTGTGCAGGCGTTCTTCCCCGGTGAGGAGGGCGGACCGGCGCTCGCGGGTGTGCTCTCGGGGCGGGTCAACCCGTCCGGGCGTCTGCCCGTGGGCGTGCCCCACGGCGCCGGCGGCCAGCCCTGGACGTATCTGCAGCCGCCGCTGGGGCGGGCCAACGGGGTGAGCAATCTGGATCCGACCCCGCTCTACCCCTTCGGTCACGGGCTCTCGTACACCTCGTTCGCCTGGGAGGCCGGTGCCGAGGTGCCGGCCGACCTTCCCACCGACGGCGAGACCGATCTCGCGGTCACCGTCCGCAACACCGGGGGCCGGGAAGGGGCCGAAGTGGTCCAGCTCTACGTCCATGACCCGGTCGCCCAGACCACGCGCCCCGATGCGCGGCTCATCGGGTACGCCAGGGTGGAGCTCACCCCGGGGGAGTCCCGGAAGGTCAGCTTCCGATTCCACCCGGACCTGGTCTCCTTCACCGGGGCCGACGGGCGCCGGATCGTCGAGCCCGGCGACCTGGAGCTGCGCTTCGCCACATCCAGCGACCTGGCCGACGTCAAGCACACCGTACGGCTGCGTCTCACCGGCCCCGAGCGGACCGTCGATCACCGGCGCCGCATGGTGTGCGCCACGTCGGTCGACCCGCTGGTCGCCCGGGCGTGACGCGTGGGGGCCTCGGCTCCCACACACCCGCCCCGCGTACCCCCGAGGGGGCGCGGGGCGGGCGTCGAAACTTTCGAAGGCCACCTCGGCGCGCCCGGGCGCAGGCTTCGCGTCCCCGCGCCAACACGGAAAGGCACCTGTCATGCTCAAGGCAACTCGTGCGATCGCGGTCGGCTCCGCGGCCGCCGTGCTCCTGGTCTCGGCGTTCACCCTCTCCAGCGCCTCCGCCGCCGGCAACGACTCCGGACGGCACGGCGGGAAGGGGCACAGCGCCGCTCCGCGGAGCCTCGGCGCCCTCGGCCAGAAGGCGGGACTGCGCATCGGGACGGCGGTCGACACCTCCGCCCTGGCCGAGGACGCGCCCTACCGGGCCAAGGTCGCGGGGGAGTTCTCCTCCGTCACCGCGGAGAACGTCATGAAGTGGGAAGTGGTCGAGCCGCAGCGGGGGACCCACGACTGGGCCGCCGCCGACGGGCTCGTCGACTTCGCGAAGAAGAACGGACAGCTGGTCCGCGGCCACACCCTGGTCTGGCACAACCAGCTGCCCGCATGGCTGAACGAGGGCGACTTCACCACCGCCGAGCTCCGGGAGATCCTGCGCCGGCACATCACCGACCAGGTCACGCACTTCAAGGGCGAAATCTGGCAGTGGGACGTCGTGAACGAGGCCTTCGACGACGACGGCACGCTGAGGGACAGTATCTGGCTGCGGAAACTCGGCCCCGGCTACATCGCGGACGCGTTCCGCTGGGCCCACCGGGCAGACCCCGGGGCCCGCCTGTTCATCAACGACTACAACATCGAGGGCGTCAACGCGAAGAGCACGGCGCTCCTCGAGCTGGTCACCGAGCTGCGCGAGCAGGGCGTGCCCGTACACGGCGTCGGGATCCAGGGCCACCTCGGCGTCCAGTACAGCGCACCGCACGACATCGCCGACAACATGCTGCGCTTCGACCGTCTCGGTCTCGGGACCGCGATCACCGAGGCCGACGTCCGGATCCCCATGCCGGCCGACAGCACGGAGCTGGAGGCCCAGGCCGAGGGGTACGCCGTCCTGCTGCGCGGCTGCCTCCTCACCCCGGGCTGCGACGACTTCACCGTCTGGGGCTTCTCCGACACCTACTCCTGGGTGCCGGACACCTTCCCCGGCGAGGGCGCGGCCAACATCTTCGACGAGAACCACGTCCCCAAGCCCGCCTACGGCACCCTGCGCCAGACCCTGACACTCGCCGCCGGCCGGCACTGAACCCGGGCGGCCCCGCGGGCCCCCGCTCGCCGGGTGACCACGAAAAGACGGCGCTTCGCCGGGGCCGCCGGTTCCGCGCCGCGCGGCCCCGGTCACGTACGCACATCGAGGAGTTCTGATGGCCCCGCTCGACTGGGCCGCCCTGGGCGGCTATTTCCTGGTGATGCTGCTCATCGGCCTCTGGTCGCACCGCCGCGTCGGCAACGTGAGCGACTACTTCACCGGCGGCGGCCGGATGCCGTGGTGGCTCTCCGGCATCTCCCACCACATGTCCGGCTACAGCGCCGCCGTGTTCGTCGCGTACGCCGCCATCGCCTACAGCTACGGCATCACCGTCTACGTCTGGGCCTTCCTGCCGCTCGCCTTCGGCACCGCCGTGGGCGCCTGGCTGTTCGCCCCGCGCTGGCAGCGGCTCAGGGAGCGCTACGCGGTCGCCTCGCCCCTGGAGTACCTCGCCAAGCGCTACAACGTGCCCACCCAGCAGGCGCTGGCCTGGAGCGGCGCTCTGCTCAAGGTGTTCGACGTCGCCGCCAAGTGGGCCTCCGTGGCCGTGCTGCTCAACGTCTTCACCGGCATGTCGATGACCACCGGCATCCTGATCACCGGCATCGTCACCCTGCTCTACTGCACGGTGGGAGGCCTGTGGGCCGACGCGCTCACCGACTTCGGGCAGTTCGTCATCCAGGGCGCCGCCGCACTCGCCATGCTCTGGGTCGTGCTGGACCGACTCGGCGACGGCCTGGCCGGACTGGGCACCATCTGGCACAGGCTGCCCGAGGGGCACGGACAGCCGCTCGTCGGTCCGTACACCGCCGCCTTCCTCGGCGCGTACGTCGTCGTGAAGCTCTTCGAGTACAACGGCGGCATGTGGAACCTGGCCCAGCGGTACATGGCCACGGACTCCCCGAAGGCGGCCCGCCGTTCGGCCGGACTCTCCGCCCTGCTGTACGTGTTCTGGCCTGCGGTGCTGCTCTTCCCGCCCGTCGCCGCGGCCGTGCTGCTGCCGGACATCGCCGACCCGGAGAAGGTCTACGCGCTGATGGCCGAGTCCTACCTGCCCGCGGGGCTCGTCGGGCTGACGCTGGCAGGGATGTTCTCGCACACCATGGCGATGGCGTCCTCGGACGCCAACGCGGTCTCCGCGGTCGTCACCCGCGACATCATCCCCGCCGTGGTCCGCCGCGCCCGGGACCTCTCCCCGGCGACCGGGCTGCTCGTCGCCCGGGTGTGCACCGTCGTCTTCATCGGCGTCAGCATGATCGTCGCGATCGAGGCGGACCACTTCGGTGGGGTGCTGGGCATCATCGTCGGACTGGTCGCGGCCGTGATGGGCCCCATATCGATTCCGATGCTGCTCGGACTGCTGCCCGCCTTCCGCCGGTTCGGACCCCGGGCCGCGCTGTCCTCCTGGGCGCTGGGGATGCTCGGGTACCTCCTCGTGAAGTTCGTGCTCGACAGCACGGACCAGACGCTCGTGATCGTCACACCGCTCGTCACCTCGCTGGTGGTCTACATCGTCGTCGGCCTGATCGGTCCGGAGCCGGACGACACCGCCGACGCCATCGTCGCCGCGCTCTCGCCCGACCCGGGCGAGGACGGCGGGCCGGTGCCCGCAGCCCCGCGGCCCGCGACCGCGCCCGGCGTCACCGACTGACACCTGGTGGCGCCCGCACCGCACATCTGCCAAGGGCTCACGCCCACTCAATTTGTCATGCGTGTGAACAAAATGGGGAGAGCGACATGGACAAGCACACCGGCCGCCGAGCGGTCCTCGGGGCCGGACTCGGCGTCACGGCACTGGCGGCGACGCCCCTCGGATCGCTGATGGGGCTGGCTGGGGAGGCCGCCGCGATGCCCGCCGGCCCCGGACGCTCCCCGGCGGTCCGTCCCACGGACCCCGGCGCGTACATCTCCTTCACCCCCCGGCCAGGCGCCTTCCCTCTGGTCAAGGCCGGTGGAGCGGCCCCGGTCGTGGTCAGCGACAAGGATCACGACGGCGTCGTGCGGGTGGCGGGCGACCTCCGGGACGACATCGAGCGCGTCACCGGCGTCCGCCCCGCGCTCTCCCGGGACGCGGCGCCCCGCGCCCGGGAGATCGTCCTCGTCGGCACCATCGGCCGCAGCCCGCTGATCGACGGCCTCATCGCCGCGGGCAGGCTGAAGGTCTCGGGGGTCGCGGGCAAGTGGGAGACCAGCCTGCAGACGGTGGTGGAGAAGCCCCTGCCCGGCGTGGACCGTGCGTTCGTCATCGCCGGCAGCGACCAGCGCGGCACGATCTTCGGCGTGTACGACGTCTCCCGGGGCATCGGGGTCTCTCCCTGGTACTGGTGGGACGACGTCATCCCCGTCCACCGCGACGCCCTGTACGTCCTGCCCGGCCGGCACACCCAGGGCACGCCCGCCGTGAAGTACCGCGGGTTCTTCATCAACGACGAGAATCCGGCGCTCGGCACCTGGGCACCCGCCTTCTTCGGCCCGGGCAAGGCGCCCGGCTTCGAGGGCGGCTTCAACGCCGCCTTCTACGCCAGGATCTTCGAAGTGATGCTGCGGCTCAAGGCCAACTACCTCTGGCCGGCGGTCTGGGGCCGCGCATTCGCAGAGGACGACCCGGAGAACCACGCCACCGCCAAGGCGTACGGGGTCGTCATGGGGACCTCGCACGAGGCGCCCATGATGCGGGGCATCGAGGAGTGGAACCGGCACGCCGTCGCAGCCGTCCGCGACAGCGCCGGAGACATCACCGAGCCTGGCCACGACCCGTACGGTGGCACCGGCGAGTGGTCGTTCCGCCGCAACGCCGAGGCCATCGAGGCCTACTGGCGGGAGGGCGTCCGCCGCATGGCGCGCGAGGACTTCGAGGGCGTGGTCACCCTCGGGATGCGCGGCAACGGCGACGTCAGCCTGCCGGACGGTGACGGGATCGACCTGATGACGGAGATCATCGCGACCCAGCGCCGGATACTCGCCGAGGAGCTCGGCGCTCAGGACGCCGTCCCGCAGGTCTGGACCCTCTACAAGGAGGTCCAGCACTACTGGGACCGCGGACTGCGGGTCCCGGACGACATCACGGTCGTCCTCACCGACGACAACTGGGCCAACGTCCGCAAGCTTCCGGACCTGAAGAACGACGCCCGCAGCGGTGGTTACGGCCTCTACTACCACTTCGACTACGTCGGGGTGGGGCGTAACTACAAGTGGGTCGACACCGCCTCGCTCCCCAACATGTGGGACCAGCTCCACCAGAGCGCGGCCTACGGCAACCGAGGCCTCTGGGTCACCAACGTGGGCGACCTCAAGGGCAACGAACTGCCCACCCAGTTCTTCCTGGAGTACGCCTGGGACCCGGACCGCTGGCCCCTGGACGCGCTCCCGGAGTGGGAGGAGCGCTACGCCGCCCAGAACTTCGGCGAGCGGCAGTCCGAGGAGATCGCCGGGATCCTGCGCACGTACGCCCGGCTGCAGTCCCGCCGCAAGCCCGAGCTGCTCAACCGGAAGATCACCCTCGACCCGGCCAAGGACCCGGCCACGGACTCCTCCGCCATCGTCTACGACGACCGGGCCACGCCCTTCAGCATCGTCGACTACCGCGAACTGGAGCGGGTCACCGAGGACTGGCAGCGCCTCGACGCCGCCGCGGAACGCGTCCGGCGGGGCCTGCCCGCGTCCGCCGAGGACGCCTGGTACGAGCTCGTCGGATACGCGGTCCGGGCGACCGCCAATCTGTACGCCCTGCGCGAGGCGGAGTTCACCAACCTGCACTACGCGCCCCAGGGCCGCGCCCTGACCAACCAGCTCGCCGACACCGCCGAGGCGGGGCTGGCCGAGGACTTCGCGCTGGCGCGCCGCTTCGGCACCGAGGTGGCCGACGGCAAATGGAAAGGCTTCCAGACCCAGCCGCACATCGGCTACGGCGATGTGGACCGCTACGGCCCCAACGCCCCCTGGCAGCAGCCCGAGCTGAACGACGTGGCGATCGCGGACGAGATCTTCCCCGCCGTGCGGCGCATCGAACTACCGCGCAAGGCCGAGATGGGCGTGGCCGTCGACGGCTCGCCCGACTGGTGGCCGGCGTCCGGCGCAGAGGCGGTCCTGCCCGTCTTCAGCCCGTACCAGAGCCAGCCCGCGCAGTACGTGGAGGTGTTCAACCGGGGCACCGAACCCTTCGACTTCCGCATCCGTACGGGCGCCTCCTGGCTGATCGCCGACCGGACGCGGGGCAGGGTGGACGCCCAGACCCGGGTCACCTTCCGGGTCGACTGGTCCCGGGCCCCGAAGGGCGTCACGCGGGTTCCGGTCACCGTCTCGGGCCCCGGCGGCAGTGAGGTCACCGTGCGTGCCGTGGTCGACCGGCCCCGGCTGGAGCGGTCACAGCTCAAGGGGTTCGTCGAGGCCAACGGCTACGTGTCCATCGAGGCCGACCACTTCCACCGGGCGGTCGGCGGGGACGGGATCTCCTGGCGCCGCATCCCGGGAATCGGCCGCACGGGATCGGGCATGGAGCCCTTCCCCGTCACCGCGCCACGGCAGGACCCGGGTGGCCGGGGGCCCCGGCTGGAGTACCGGGTCAGCCTGTTCACCACCGGACCGGTGACCGTCCAGGCGTATCTGTCGCCCCGCAACAACGCCCTGGCGACCGACGGACTCACGTATGCCGTCTCCTTCGACGACGACGCCCCGCAGTCCGTCGACATCACCGAGGTCACGGGGGCGGACGACGGCACCATGAACACGCAGTGGGCCCGCAACACGTCGGACAACGTCAACCGCACCGGCACCGCGCACCACATCGGCCGGGCGGGCCTCCACGTGCTGAAATTCTGGATGGTCGACCCGACCGTGGTACTTCAGAACCTCGTGGTGGACACCGGCGGCCTCAAGCCCAGCTATCTGGGCCCGCCGGAGAGTCTCCGGCTGAGCTGACCGGAGCGGGACGAGGAGGCGGCAGGGATGAGCATCGAGATCCGGGACCCCGAGGGGCAGGGCGCGGCGCTGGAGGTGGCCCCCGGGCCTGCGGAGGGGCCCCTCCAGGTCGCGATCCTGATCGAGGGCCCCTCCGCGCACGCCTCCTGGTCCTGCACCCCGGCCGCGGCCAGGGAGCTGGCCGCGGCGCTCGTCTCGGCGGCCGGAGAGGCGGAAAACGCGCGGTCGGCGGAGCCCGTCACCGTCAAGGCGCGCGAGCTGCTGCGCGGCGACGTACGGGAGGGCAGCCGGCTGATGACGGTGGAGTCCGTCCGGACGGACGGCGCGAACGTCCAGGTGACCTGGACATCGGGAGGCGGACGCAGCTGGAGCCAGCTGTACGAGGCCGATGCCGACATCAGCCTCCGCCGGCGGTCGCGGCCGGAGAGGTGAGCAAGGCGTCGTACGGGCCACTTCGTATTTCGACATCTGCCGTAGTACGGTGAATCTCGTAGTACGGTGAATCTCGTACGAAGCGACGGCCGGGCGTGGCCCGTGCCGTCGCCACGCCCGTCACGTCCCGAGGAATCGGAGTTTCCTGTGAGTGCACTGTTCGAGCCATACGCCCTGCGGTCGCTGACCGTTCCCAACCGGGTCTGGATGGCCCCCATGTGCCAGTACAGCGCCGAGACGTCGGGCCCGGACGCGGGCGCGCCCAACGAATGGCACTTTGCCCACTACGCCTCCCGCGCGGTCGGCGGTACCGGGCTCGTCCTGGTCGAGGCGACCGCCGTCAGCCCGGAGGGCCGGATCAGCCCCGCCGACCTCGGCATCTGGAACGACCGTCAGGTGGAGGCGTTCCGCCGGATCACCGGCTTCCTCGCCTCCCAGGGAACCGTCCCGGGGATCCAGCTCGCACACGCCGGACGCAAGGCGTCGACGGACCGCCCCTGGCGCGGTGGAGCCTCCATCGACGTCGGTGACCCCGAGGGCTGGCAGACGGTCGCCCCGAGCCCCCTCGCGTACGACGAGGGCCACACGGTGCCCGCCGAGCTGGGTGTCGACGACATCCAGCAGGTCGTACGGCAGTTCGCCGATGCCGCCCGCCGGGCGCTCGACGCGGGCTTCGAGGTCGCCGAGATCCACGGAGCGCACGGCTATCTGATCGGGCAGTTCCTGTCCCCGGAGAGCAACCACCGCACCGACGCCTACGGTGGCTCCTTCGAGAACCGCACACGCTTCGCGCTGGAGGTCGTGGACGCCGTGCGCGCCGTGTGGCCCGAGGAGCTCCCGCTGTTCTTCCGCATCTCCGCCACCGACTGGCTCACCGAGAACGCGGACGACCCGCGCGAGGGCTGGACCGCCGACGACACGGTCCGCTTCGCGCGTGAGCTGCTCGCCCACGGCGTCGACCTGCTGGACGTCTCGACCGGTGGTCTGGCGCCGAAGGCGAGCATCCCCGTGGAGCCCGGCTACCAGGTGCCGTTCGCCGAGCGGGTGCGCGACGAGACCGGCCTTCCCGTGGCCGCGGTGGGGCTGATCACCGACCCCGTGCAGGCGGAGAAGATCCTCGCCGACGGCAGCGCCGACGCCGTCCTGCTCGGCCGCGAGCTGCTGCGTGACCCCTACTTCGCCCGCAAGGCCGCGCGTGAACTCGGTGGTGACATCCGGACGCCCGACCAGTACGCCCGGTCGGTGTGACACCGCGTCTGTGGGTACGCTGAGCGGCGATGTTCACTCCTCAGGGCCCCACGCTGCGCGAACTGACCGTACAGGCGCTCTCCTCGACGATGCGCGGATACGACCTGCTCGCGCCGAAGTTCGACCGGACGCCCTACCGGACCCCGGACCGGGTGCTCGGAGCCGTCGCCGACGCGGTGCGGCCCCTCGGGCCCTTCGACCGGGGTCTGGATGTCTGCTGCGGCACCGGAGCGGGGGTGGGCGTGCTGCGCGGGCTCTGCCGGGAGCGGGCCACCGGCGTCGACTTCAGCGCCGGCATGCTCGACGTCGCCCGGGCCGCGTACGCCGCGGACCCCGGCGGTCCCGCGGTGGACTGGGTCCGGGCCGACGCCCTGGCCCTGCCGTTCACCGAGGCGTTCGACCTGGCCCTGAGCTTCGGGGCGTTCGGTCATTTCCTGCCGGAGGAACGCCCCGCGTTGTTCGACCAGGTGTACGCGGCGCTGCGCCCCGGCGGCATGTTCGTCTTCCCGGTGGGCGCGCCGCCCGCGGTGGGCTCCCGGGCCTACTGGTCGATGCTCGGCTTCGACCTGGCCATGCGGGCGCGCAACGCGCTGTGGCGTCCGCCCTTCGTCATGTACTACCGCACGTTCCCGCTCGCCGGAGTGGTGGACGACCTCGTACGGACGGGATTCACCGTGCGGCTGCTGCCGCTGGAGGAGTTCGGCCGGAGACCGGACGGCAGTCCTCGCGTCCGGCTCGTGGCGGCGGCTCGTGGATAAAATTACGACGACTCTCGTACCATGGACGTCCCCGTACGAAGTGGAGGCACCGTGACGTCGAACGCCGCTCGTGTGCTCGCCCACCCCTCGCGCGAGGAGATCCGCGTCGAGGGCGTGCTCCACGCGCTGTCCGATCCGATCAGGCTCCGGATCGTGCGCCAACTGGCGGGAGCGACCGACGAGCAGGCCTGTTCCCGCTTCGATCTCCCGGTCTCCAAGTCGACCACCACGCACCACTTCAGGGTGCTCCGTGAGAACGGCGTCATCTCCCAGTTCTACCGTGGCACGGCCAAGCTGAGCTGCGTGAGGACCGAGGATCTGGAGGCGCTCTTCCCCGGACTGCTGGACAGCGTTCTCGGCGGGGTGGAGTCCCAGGCCGAGCGCCTCGGCCTGGGCTGACGCGCTACCGGGACCCGTCCCGGGCCGCGTCCAGCAGCCCCGGCCAGTCGGGGATCTTCACCGGTCCGCGGCCGAGCGAGCGGCCGAGCGCCGACTCCGCACGCTCGATGGACAGCCAGCCGTCCCATTCCACCGGACGCAGCCCCTGGTCCCGGAGAGCACCCAGGGGGTCGGCGGGCACCTCCCGGCCGATGAGCAGCGGCGCGTCCTCGACCAGCGAGGCGACCGTCTCCTTCGCGCACGATCTGTTCGAACCGATCACTCCGGTGGGGCCGCGCTTGATCCACCCGGCGACGTACTCCCCGGGCGACGCGGCCCCGTCCCTGACCACCCGGCCTGCCAGATGCGGCACGGTGCCGCTCACCGGGTCGAACGGCAGACCGGGCAGGGGCGTTCCGCGGTACCCCACGGCCCGCAGCACGAGCTGCGCCTCGATGTCCTCGTACGCCCCGGTGTCCCGTACGCCTCCGGCACCGTCCGGAGCCGTGCGCGCGAACCGCACTCCAGCGACCCGTCCGTCCCGCTCCAAAACCTCGACCGGCCGCAGGAAGAACCGCAGCCGGATGCGGCGCTCCCGGTCGGGTGCGGTGGGCGGCGGATCCGCCGCCCACCCACGCAGCACGTCCAGATTGCGCCGGACCACGGCAGGCAGCGGGGCCGCCGCCACCGCGTACGCCGGATCCAGTGCCAGCTCCGCCCTGTCGACGGCGATCCGCGCCCCGGGGAGCGCGCCCAGTTCGCGGAGCTCCTTCGTGGTGAACCTGGCCTGTGACGGGCCGCGCCTGCCGACGACATGGACCTCACGCACCCTGCTCGCCCCCAGCGCGTCGAGCGCGGCCCGCGGGACGTCCGTGCCCCGCAGCTCGGCCGCGCCGCGGGCGAGGATCCGGGCGACGTCGACCGCCACGTTCCCGACGCCGACCACCACGGCCGAACGGGCCCGGAGCGCGAAGCCGCCGGCGGCCGCGTCGGGGTGGGCGCTGTACCAGGAGACGAACTCGGTGGCGGAGTAGCTCCCGGGCAGGCCCTCACCGGGAACGGCGAGAGGCCGGTCGGCCGCGGCTCCGACGCAGTAGACCACCGCGTGGTACAGCTCCTTGAGCCGGGCGGGTGACAGCTCGCCCGCGCCACCCACCCCGACATGGCCCACGAAGGTGATCCGGTCGTCCTCCAGGACCGCCCGGAGACTGCTCTGCAACGACTTGATCTTCTCGTGGTCGGGCGCCACGCCGTAGCGGACGAGTCCGTACGGTGTGGGCAGCCGGTCCAGCACATGCACGCGCACGTCCGGCACCCTGGACTGCTCCAGCAGGGCCTGGGCCGTGTAGACCCCGCTGGGGCCCGAACCCACGACGGCGACACGGAGCACGGCGCACCTCCTCCGGCAGGTTCCCTCCAGCATGGCACCGCCGCGTGGAAGCGGGGAGAGGCTCGCGGGCCCGGAGGTCCCGGTGGGGCCCTTCAGGTCATCAGGCCGCGCATCCGGTCGATCTCCACGGTCTGCTGCGCGACGACGTCGTTGGCCATCTCCTCCACCAGCACGTTGTTGCCGTCCGCGAGAGCCTCGGTCGCCATCGTGACCGCGCCCTGGTGGTGGGTGATCATCAGCTCGAGGAAGAGCCTGTCGAAGGCCTTGCCCTTCGAGGCACGCAGCTTCTCGATCTGCTCGTCGGTCGCCATGCCGGGCATCGCGGAGTGGTCGTGCGTCTCCTCGCGGTCGTCACCACCGTTGTTTTTCAGCCAGCCCTCCATGGCTCCGATCTCCGGCTTCTGGGCTGCCGATATGCGTTTCGCGAGCCGCTCGACGGATGTGGAGGATGCCCGCCCGGGAACGAGGGCGGTGAGCACGAGCGCCTGTTCGTGATGCTCGATCATCATGCGGGCGTAGCGGAAGTCGGCGGAGTTGGGCGTGTCGTTCCGGGCGGCCTTCGCCGCTTCGTCCGCCGAGAGCGTCCTGGCCGGTTCACCGGGCTTCCCGGGGGCCACGACCGAAACGCCCTTGTCCGCCCCCGCGTCGGCCGCCTCGCCGCTGCCGTCGTCGCAGCCTCCCAGACCGAGAACGGCGGCCACGACGGCCGTGGCCAGAGCTACCGCGCGCACGCGCGTGGTCCGACGGGGCATCAACACGGCCACCTCCATTGGGACATGAGTCTGTCGCAGACTGTCCTAACACCTTCCACCCGCGCGTGATCAAAAACTTTAATTACGTTCGTGTTGCCATCTGTTGGTGTGTACATGAGAGGGACGATACTGCCGGGGTCCAAGGACCGTTCGTCGACGAACGGACACAAGGGAGGACGCAGTGACCTCGTTGCACATCACCAGCGTGCGGCGCAGACGTCTGGGCGTGGCGGCAGCCGCGGCCGGGCTCATCGCCACGCTGTTCACGGCCGGACCCGCGGCCGCTACACCGGACCCCGGTGACACCGCCACCACCCGCAGCGGTGTTTCCGCGAGCGAGCAGGCCGAAGCACGGGCCGCGATCGAGAGCGGCGAGATACCCGGCGTGGACGAGATCGTCCACAGCGCCAACATCGAGCACCTCACGAACGTCCCCAAGGACGCGCTCCAGGGGAACAACACGGACCTGGCCTTCCAGGGCAGCTACGCCTACGCCGGCAACTACGACGGCTTCCGGATCTTCGACATCCGCAACCCGAAGAAGCCGAGGACCGTCGCGCAGGTTCTGTGCCCCGGCTCGCAGAACGACATCTCGGTCTCCGGGAATCTCCTCTTCCTGTCGACCGACTCCTCCCGCAGTGACAACTCCTGCGCCAGCACCACCCAGCCCGCCACGGAGAAGTCTTCCTGGGAGGGCATGAAGGTCTTCGACATCAGCGACAAGCGCCACCCGAAGTACGTCGCCGCCGTCGAGACCGCGTGTGGTTCGCACACCCACACGATCGTCCCCGAGCGCAGGGACGTGTACGTGTACGTCTCCTCGTACTCGCCGAACGACACGTTCCCGGACTGCCAGCCGCCGCACGACGGGATCTCCGTCATCAAGGTGCCGCGCAGCGCCCCCGAGGACTCCCGGATCGTGAACTTCCCGGTGCTCTTCCCGGACGGCGGCAACCCCGGCGCGCCGGCCAACCCCGGCGTCTCCAAGACCACCGGGTGCCACGACATCACCGTGCTGCCGTCCAAGGACCTGGCGGCCGGGGCGTGCATGGGTGACGGCCTGCTGTTCTCCATCAAGGACCCGGAGAACCCGAAGATCATCGACCGGGTCCAGGACAACGTGAACTTCGCGTTCTGGCACTCCGCGACCTTCAACCAGGACGCCGACAAGGTCGTGTTCACCGATGAGCTCGGCGGCGGCGGTGCGGCCACCTGCAACGACGAGATCGGACCGAACCGCGGTGCCGACGGCGTCTACGACATCAAGGGCAGGGGCGACCACCGCAAGCTGGTCTTCCGCAGCTACTTCAAGATCGACCGCCCGCAGGCGGACACCGAGGTGTGCGTCGCGCACAACGGCTCGATCATCCCGGTCAAGGGCAAGGACCTGATGGTCCAGGCCTGGTACCAGGGCGGCGTCTCGGTGTGGGACTTCACCAACTCCTCGAAGCCGAAGGAGATCGCGTACTTCGAGCGCGGTCCGGTCTCCACGGACGCGGTCACCACGGCCGGCCCGTGGTCGGCCTACTACTACAACGGCTACATCTACTCCAACGACATCGCCAAGGGCTTCGACGTCCTGAAGCTCGACGACCGGCGGACCGACCCGGCGAAGAAGGTGCGGCTGAAGGAGCTCAACGTGCAGACGCAGCCGGACTACTTCGACCGCTGAACCACGGGTTCCTCCCGCAGGTGAAAGCGAGTGCCCCGCCGGACGGTCTCCGCCCGGCGGGGCACGTTTATCTCATTGACCCGTGGGCGGCACGGGGACATGCTGTACCCCTGGTTCCGGCGATGCGGGGGATCGCCGGAATCAGACGCGGGGCGGCGGCGCGCCGCCCGGCCGTTCAGGCGGCCGGCCGCACGCTCGTACCCGCGGCGGCGGCCCACTCCACCAGCAGGCGCTGGTACTCCGTCTCGTCGTCCGGGGACAGCAGTCCGCCCGAGCGCTGCCACAGGGTGCGGATCTCTTCGTTGACCACGGAGGCGGGGCGCACGGTGGCGGACGGGTTCGGATACGGGGACATGTCCACCAAGCTAAACCCCCGCCGGACCGTCCGACCCACTCCGGGACAGGGATATCCCTCACACCGTCTCCCGGAATCCTTCACGGACGGTGCGTGCCGGGCGCCTCCGCGGCGAGTTCCGGAAGCCCCAGCGCCCGGAGCCCGTCCGGCCGCTCGGCCACGGGCAGATGGTCCACGAAACGCACCTCACAGCCCACGGCGGCCGCCCCGGCGTCCGCGTGGCGGTCGTCACCCACCATGACCACATCCGCGGGATCCAGCTCCAGCAGCTCGCATGCCGTGCGGAACAGGTGCGGATCCGGCTTCCGGAGGCCGTGCTCGTAGGACAGGACGTACGCGTCGACGAATTCGTCCAGCCCGTGCGCGCGGAAGACGGGGCGCAGGTCCCAGCCGATGTTGCTGAGGATCCCGACCGCGATGCCGTCGCGGCGCAGCCCGCTCAGGACCTCCGCCGCATCGGGGTACGGCCGCCAGGCAGCAGGGCTCATATGGCGGTCGTACAGCGCGTCGTACAGGCCCGGGTCCGGAAGGGCCACCTGGCGGGCCAGCCCGGTGTACGCCTCCCTGTGCGCCGACGCGGTGCGGTCACGGTCGTCCCAAGCGGCGGCCAGCGCCGGCGGGATCCGTTCGGGAGCCGGGCCGCCGGGCAGCGCTCCGGCCTCGGTCAGCCGGCGCGTCCAGTGCTCGAAGTCCGCCTGCTCGACGGCCGTGCCCCGTGCGTCGAGGACCGCGCGCAGCCACGCGGAGACGGACTCGATCCGGAAGAGGGTCCCGGAGAAATCGAAAAGTACACCCTTGAATGGCATGAGCCGATCTTCGTCGCGTCCGGTGAGGAATCACAAGGGCGTGCCGCCGGCACCTGCCGTCCGCCGGCTGCGCCTGGTGTATTCCGTGTAGCCGGCCGCCGACAGCGAGGCCAGGGCGACACCCATGAGCGTGCCGCCCACCACATCGCTCAGCCAGTGCACGCCCAGGTAGACACGGGTGAGGGCCACGCCGGTCACCGAGACCGCGGCGAGCACGAGTGAGCCCCACCACAGGGGTGGCCGCGCGCCGTACAGACGCAGCAGCCACAGCAGCAGCCCGCAGGTGACCGCAGCGGTCATGGCGTGACCCGAGGGGAAGGCCGCGTACTGCGCCGAGTCGACCGGATCGATCCACCGGGGGCGTTCCCGGTCCACCGCGGCCTTCAGCCCTTGCTGCACGAGCGAGGTGAGCAGACTGGTCGCGGCGACCCACCCCGCGAGCAGACGGAAGCCGCGCCACCACAGGGCGACCACGACGACGGCGGTCAGCGCACGCATGGTCCACGGGTCCCAGACCCAGTCCGTCAGCACCCGGCTGACCTGGACCGGTCCCGGTTCGGTCACCGCCCGGCGGTGCAGAGCCCGGGCCACCGAGGTGTCCAGGGACATCAGGGGCGACCAGCGGACCACGACCAGTACGAGCAGGGCGAGGGACAGCGAGGCGCAGACGAGCCCCGTGATCAACGAGGGGCGCCGGGTGCGCGGGAGGAGGGGAGGAGGGGAGTGCATGGGGGTGATCCTCGTGCATGATCCCCGCGCGAAGCTATCCCAGAGCTCGGAGACCCGGTACGAAGGCCACCAGCAACGGGACGACGGGCACCAGCGCGGCGGCGGCGGTCAGCCGCAGCCGGCGCCCCGCGGTCAGCCGGTCCACGGGTGCGAGCAGCCGGTTCACCCTGAGCGGCACATGGGCTCCGGAGGCCGGTGCCGGGCCGAACACACCGCGGTCCTCGTTGAGTTCGACCAGGGCGAGTGCGATGGTGAGACGCCCGAAGCGCCGTGACGCCATGTCGTCCGCGGCCAGTTCGACGAGGTGGTGCATCTCGTCGCGGAACGCCGCGAACACCGGCACCTGCGGGAATCCGGTCGCGAGCGCGTCGGAGCAGTGCAGGAGCCAGTCGTGACGTGCCTGGGCGTGACCCTGCTCGTGCGCCAGCACGGCATCGAGCTGACGCCCCTTCAGCCGGCCGAGTGCCGCGGTGGTGATGACCAGTTGGGGAGCGGCCCCCGGCAGCCACCAGGCGTCGGGACGTTCGCCCTCCAGTACCACGAGGCGCCCGCTGCCGGGCTCCTCACCGGGCATCAGAGGGGAGCGGACCAGCAGTTCGCCGCGCCGCTGCCGACGGCGGGCCCGGGCACGGTGGATCTCCCGTACGAGCATGGCGGCGGTCCATACCCCGCCGAGCGCCAGCAGGACCGCGATGACCGCCGACCACGGCCCGTACGCGCCCAGGGCGTACGCCTCGACCACGGCGTGCGGAGCGGGTGCGAAGACATGGCCGCGGACCGCCTGCCAGGCAGCGGCCGCGCTGAAGGTCATGGAGAGTCCGAACGACAGCAGGACGCCC
This sequence comes from Streptomyces sp. QL37, assembly GCF_002941025.1. Lineage (NCBI taxonomy): Bacteria > Bacillati > Actinomycetota > Actinomycetes > Kitasatosporales > Streptomycetaceae > Streptomyces > Streptomyces sp. QL37. Next base: position 7,978,077 of record NZ_PTJS01000001.1, read on the forward strand.
GCGACCACGCACTGCCAGACCCACAGGGCGACGACCGGCTCCCGTTCCGGCCACCGGGCCCTCGCCATCAGGCCCGGGGCCACGACGGCAGCCAGTGCACCGAGCAGCAGCAGCGCGAGGGAGACCAACATGGCGTCAGCCTATGAGTGCCGCGGTACCCACGGGTATGGCCGCGCGCGCCAAGTGACGCACGACACGGCGCGAGGTCCGCCGCCTCACAGCGTGAGCAGCATGGCGAACATGGCTATCCCCATGGTCAGCCTGCACGCCAGGGCCAGCTCCGGACGCGCGCGCCAGGCCGGGGCCGCCGCCATGCCGCCGTGGCCGTCACCACCTCCGCCGGCCGCGACACCGACGGGTGCGGGAGCCGGTATCAGCCGTCCCGCCGAGTGCAGGACGTAGAGCGCGTAGTAGACCAGGAGCGCTCCCGTCAGCACGGGGACGCCTCCGGCCGCCCCCGCTCCGTGGCCCGCGTGACCGCCTCCCGTGGCGCCACCGGCTCCCGGGGCCATGGTCACGGCCATGTAGACCATGGCCAGCGAGCCGACCAGATGGTGCAGATGGTGACCCCCACCCCGGGCGTGCACGACCGCGTGCAGCGCGGCTGCGCCGAACACCACCGCGTACACCGACCACATCCACTCCGGGAGCGTGAACAGGGCCCCGGGCACGGCCATCGCGGCCATCCCGAACCCCATCAGCGCCTCGGCACGCGCCGATCTGCGTTCCCGCTCCGTGCCGTCGCGGGTCCGCAGCAGGCAGTACGCCCCCGTGGCCCCGCACAACACCATGAGCAGCCAGCCGGACAGCGCCGGTCCGTGCACGGTGCACCTCCCCCTACGGCGAATCACGCCGGTGTCGTCCCATCGATGCCCAGTGCCGTCCGCTGCTACCGGGGCGCATTGGGGTACTGGGGGAGCGCGCCGGAACCTGCGGGGGCGCGGCCGGGGGCGGGTTAGTCTCGGGAGGACACCGTCGGCAGTACACCACCGGAGAAGAGCCACATGGACACCGCATCGGCCACGGCAGGGGCAGAACTCACCTTCCGAGACGCGACCGACGACGACGTGCCGGTCCTGGTGCGCCTCGTCGAGTCCGCCTACCGGGGCGACGCGAGCCGGGCGGGATGGACCACCGAGGCGGACATCCTCCAGGGGCAGCGTACGGACGCCGACGGGGTGCGAGAGGTGCTCGCGGCCCCCGGGGGCCGGGTCCTCGTCGCCGAGCGGGACTGTGGGCCGGTCGCCTGCTGCCAGCTCGAACACCGAGGGCGGGCCGCGTACTTCGGCATGTTCGCGGTGAGTCCGGAGCTACAGGGCGCGGGCCTCGGCAAGACGATCATCGCCGAGGCGGAGCGCACGGCCCGGGAGGACTGGGGCCTGAGCGAGATGCACATGACGGTGATATCGGTCCGCGACGACCTGATCGCCTGGTACGAGCGCCGGGGCTACCGCCGTACGGGAGAGCTGACGCCCTTCCCGTACGGCGACGAGCGTTTCGGCATCCCGCAGCGCGACGATCTCGCGTTCGAGCTCCTGGTCAAGGAGCTGTAGGAGGCGGGATGTGCGCGGGGCGCCTCAGGCGGTGAAGCGGCCCGCGCGCCGGATCTCCGGATAGTCGGTCGTCGCGCCGTCCAGGCCCAGCGCGCGGACGAGACGCAGGTGGTCGGGGGTGTTGACCACCCAGCCGATCACCTTCAGCCCCTCCGCGTGGGCGTGCTCGACCACCTCCAGGGTGAGACGGCGGATGTTCAGGGCGAGTGTCGCCGCGCCCACCGCCTTCGCCCGGTCCACCACATCGCCCTCCCAGCGGCTGGCGATGAGCACCGTGCGCACGCCCGGAACGAGCTGCGCGATCTCGGCGACCGCCTCGTCGTGGAACGAGGAGACCTCGACGCGGGCGGCCAGATCGCGTCGCAGGATCACCTCGGCCAGTGCCCTCGCCGCCGCCACGTCCTTGATCTCGGCCTGGACGGGCGAGCCGATCGCGTCGAGCACCTCCTCGAAGACGGGCACCCGCTCGCCCTGCCCGGCGTCGAGCTCGCGGAGCTCCGCCATCGTCTTCTCGGCGATGAGCCCCCGCCCGTCCGTCGTGCGGTCCACGGCGGCGTCGTGCATCACGGCGAGCGCGCCGTCCTTGCTCAGGTGGAGATCCAGTTCCACGGAGTCCATGCCGGCCTGCTCCGCGTGCGCGAACGAACGCAGCGTGTTCTCCGGCTCGACACCCATGACCCCGCGATGTCCGATGGTGAGAAAAGTCAAGGCACTCCCGCTTCCGTCCGTCGTACGCCCCGCGTGCTGCTCCTACCCCCAGGGAACCAGTTCTCGCCCGCAGGACGGCCCCTGCCCTGCCAGTCCTGCGGAAGAAGTTGTCGCATGGATGTGTGGCAGGAAAAATAACGGTGAACATGTGAGTCGGCAGGATAATTTTCAGCTCTCCACTTGTCCGATGGAACCGTGGATGGATACGGTTGCTTGACGCGAGGTTCTCCCGTGAAGGAAGTGTTATGACGGAAATTCTTGAGCACGCCACCACCACCGGCGCGATAGCTTCTGCCCAGCGGGTCGTGGAGCACCCGGCCTGGCCGGCGCTCAAGAGTGCCGTGGAGGAGCTCCGCCCGTGGCAGTCCAAGGACGGCTCCATCGACTTCGGGTCCGACGACGCGCCCTCCGCCGAAGCGGCCGGAGCCGTCATCGAGCGTGTGATCACCGCGGTCGAGCAGCTCTCCCCGCTGCTCCCGCACGACGGCGCCTACCACCGCGCGCTCGTCGCGGACCTGCGCCGCTGGGCCGCGGACGGATTCGGTGTCCCGGACTTCCTCGATTCCCTGCTCGCCTTCCAGCCCGCCAGGAGCCGCGCGGACGGCCTCCAGCACCTGGTCGTGTTCGCGATGTACACGCAGAACGGCAATCCGGACCGCAACCTCGAAGCCGTCGTGCTGCGGATGGTGTGGCCCGAGTGGCTCGCCGACCTCGAGGCCACGCGCTACGACAACCCGATGTTCTGCGGCATCACCTTCGAGGACTTCACCTCGGGCTACGACACCAACTCCGCCGTGCTCTTCCCCGAGACCATCGCCGTACGCGAGGCGCCGGAGCGCTTCAGCTGGGGCGGCATCTTCTGCGACCGTGAGGCCGCCCGCTTCCGCCGCGTGACCGAGGCCTCCGTCGACCTGCTGGGCGTCGAGCTGCCCGACGACGTCCGCGAGATGATCGGCGACCAGAAGCGGTGCGAGCAGGCGTTCGTGCTCTGGGACATGGTCCATGACCGCACCCACAGCCACGGTGACCTCCCGTTCGACCCGTTCATGATCAAGCAGCGCCAGCCGTTCTGGATGTACGGGCTGGAGGAGCTGCGCTGCGACCTCACCGCCTTCCGGGAGGCCGTGAAGCTGGAGGCCGACGGCTTCGGCCAGGGCCGCGACGTCCAGTTCGCCGTGCTCTTCGACCGGATGTTCCGCTTCCCCGTCACCGGTGAGCGCATGCGCAACTACGACGGTCTGGGCGGTCAGCTGCTCTTCGCCTACCTCCACAAGCACGACGTGGTCCGCTGGACCGACAACACGCTCAAGATCGACTGGGCCCGCGCCCCCGAGGTCACGAACCAGCTCTGCGGTGAGATCGAGAAGCTCTACCGCGAGGGCATCGACCGCCCCAAGCTCGTGCACTGGTTCGCGGCGTACGATCTGGTCTCTTCCTATCTCGCACCCCACCCGGGCTCCCGCTGGGCGAAGGGCCCCGAGGCCCTGGACCTCGATCAGCCTCCTCGGAAACTCGTCGACGACGTGCTTCCGGACGAGTTTCCCCTGAGCATGTTCTATGAGGCGCTCTCGAAGAAGCTGAAGCATGTGATCGCCTCCACCAAGGGGATCACCGCGGCGGACGCCGGGCGGGCAGCTGCGTGAGCGCGGGTTCTGAGGAGGCGGTGGCGATGAACGGAACAGGCAGGGCCGACAGCGGTGTGCTCGAGGGCGCCGTGATCGCGGTGGCCGGGGCGGCGGGGCCCGCGGGCCGAGCCACTCTGCTGAGGCTCGCGGAGGCGGGGGCGACCGTGGTCGCGTCGGACGCCAATCCCGAGAGGCTCGTGGAAGCGGTCGACGCCGCGCGTTACGCCCACGGCGGCGCGACCGTCACCGGCGACACGGTCGACCTCCTCGATCCGGGAGCCGCGCGGGAGTGGGCCCTCAAGACGGAGAAGGAATTCGGCCGTGTCGACGGCCTGGTCCACCTCGTCGGCGGCTGGCGCGGCGGCGCCGGCTTCGGGGACACCAGCCTGTCCGACTGGGACTATCTGGAAAAGCTGCTCATCCGCACGGTCCAGTCCACCTCGCTCGCCTTCCACGAGGTCCTCCAGCGCAGCGACCGAGGCCGGTACGTGCTGGTCAGCGCGGCCGGAGCCGGCAGCCCCACCGCCGGCAACGCGGCCTACGCCGCCTCGAAGGCGGCGGCCGAGGCCTGGACGCTCGCCCTGGCGGACGCCTTCCGCAAGGCGGGGGGCGAAGCGGGCCCGACGTCGGCTGCTGCGATCCTGGTGGTCAAGGCACTGGTGCACGACGCGATGCGCGCCGAGCGCCCGAATGCGAAGTTCGCGGGCTTCACGGACGTCACGGAGCTGGCCGAGGCCATCGCCGGGGTCTGGGACAAGCCCGCCGGAGAAGTGAACGGAAAGCGTCTGTGGCTGACCCCGCAACCGTAAGGACCGACGCGCGACGTCATCATGACCCGCAGGTGCGCGGTTTCGCCAGTGACAACTACGCGGGTGCCCACCCGGAGGTCCTGGCGGCCCTCGCCCTCGCCAACGGCGGCCATCAGGTCGCCTACGGCGAGGACGACTACACCGGACACCTCCAGCGGATCATGCACAGCCACTTCGGCCCCACCGCCGAGGCCTTCCCGGTCTTCAACGGCACCGGCGCCAACGTCGTCGCCCTCCAGGCGCTGACCGACCGCTGGGGCGCGGTCATCTGCGCCGAGTCCGCCCATATCAACGTGGACGAGGGTGGGGCTCCGGAGCGGGTGGGCGGGCTGAAGCTGCTCACCGTCCCGACCCCGGACGGCAAGCTCACACCGGAGCTCATCGACCGGGAGGCGCACGGCTGGGACGACGAGCACCGGGCGATGCCGCAGGTCGTCTCGATCACCCAGAACACCGAGCTCGGCACCGTCTACACGCCCGGCGAGATCCGCGCGATCTGCGCGCACGCCCACGAGCGGGGCATGAAGGTGCACCTCGACGGCGCCCGGATAGCCAACGCCTCGGCGTCGCTGGACGTGCCGATGCGTACGTTCACCAACGCGGTCGGCGTCGACGTCCTGTCCTTCGGCGGCACCAAGAACGGCGCGCTCTTCGGTGAGGCCGTCGTCGTCCTGAACCCGGACGCGGTCCGGGCCATGAAACACCTGCGCAAGCTGTCGATGCAGCTCGCCTCCAAGATGCGCTTCGTCTCGGTCCAGCTGGAGGCGCTGCTCGCGCGGGATCTCTGGCTGCGCAACGCGCGCCACGCCAACGCCATGGCCCAGCGGCTCGCCGAAGGCGTCCGGGCGGTGGACGGGGTGGAGATCCTCTACCCGGTGCAGGCCAACGCCGTCTTCGCGAGACTGCCGCACGAGGTGACCGAGCGGTTGCAGAAGCGGTTCAGGTTCTATTTCTGGGACGAGAAGGCAGGCGACGTCCGCTGGATGTGTGCCTTCGACACCCATGAGGACGACGTCGACGCCTTCGTTCTGGCGCTCAAGGAGGAGATGGCCAGGCAGTAGCGGCATATCTATGCGGCTGATCGGAAATGTATCGCATCCGGTCGGCCGCATCGCTACGCTCCCCGGCATGAAGCTGATCCAGCAGGACCCGGACATCTCCGCCTATCTGGCCGAGGACGAGGTCATCGACCACCGTCATCCGCTGGTGCGGGAGACGTCCGACCGTCTCGGTGCCGAGACGGCCGACGCATACACATACGCCTCCGCGGCCTTCACGTTCGTACGCGACACCATCCCGCACTCGATGGACACGGGGGACCCACGGGTCACCTGGCGAGCGTCCGACGTCCTCGCCGCCCGTACCGGTATCTGCTACGCCAAGTCGCATGCCCTGACCGCACTGCTGCGGGCCGCGGGCATCCATGCCGGCCTCTGCTACCAGCGGCTCGCCGGGAGCGACGGCAGGGACCCTGTCGTCCACGGCCTGGTCGCGGTGCGGCTCCCCGGGTGGGAGCGGTGGGTGCGACAGGATCCGCGGGGAAACGTGGGCGGGATCGACGCCCGGTTCTCGGCCGACGAGGAGCGGCTGGCCTGGGTGCCGCGGCCGGAGTTCGACGAGATGGACTATCCCGCAGTCCACGCGGTACCGCACCCCGCGACGCTCGCCGCGCTGCGGAGCGCACGTGACCGCGAGGAGCTGAGCCGGAACCTTCCGACCGCGCTCTGAACCCCGCCACGGAGCCCGGCGGCCGCAGCCGCCGGGCTCGCCGAGTCGCTCGGGAGGATCGGCCCGGAGCTCCGATCCCCCTCCACGACCCGACGTGACGTTTCCTCCGCCGCGCGGAGGATCAGCCGAGCTCGCGCGCCTCGGCGGGTGTCGGAGCCGTACCGCCGAGGTGCGCCGGTACCCACCAGGTGTCGGCCGCGTCCTTGGGGCGCACCGGGTAGGCGCGCTGTGCCGCCTCCAGAAGCTCCTGGACCCGCTCACGCAGCCGGCGGGTGATCGCACCCGCGTACTGGTCGGTGGGGGCCTCCAGGGCCTCGCCCACGCGGATCGTGATCGGGGTGTGGCTGCGCCGGAAATTGCGCGGGCGCCCCTTGGTCCACAGCCGCTGGGTACCCCACAAGGCCATCGGGATCAGCGGTACGCCCGCCTCCTGGGCGAGGCGTGCCGCGCCCGACTTGAAGCTCTTCAGCGTGAAGGACTGCGAGATCGTCGCCTCGGGGAACACGCCGACGATCTCGCCCGCGCGCAGCGACGCGAGCGCGTGCGCGTAGGCGTCCTCGCCCTGGTCGCGGTCGACGGGGATGTGCTTCATGCCGCGCATCAGGGGCCCCGACACCTTGTGGCGGAACACCGACTCCTTCGCCATGAAGCGGACGAGCCGCTTCTGCGGCAGGGCGCCGAGTCCGGTGAAGATGAAGTCCAGATAGCTGATGTGATTGCTGACCAGAACCGCGCCACCGGTCTTCGGGATGTGCTCCGAACCCTGGGTGTCGATCTTCAGGTCGAGCGCCTTGAACAGTGTGCGAGCGGCGCCGATGACCGGCCGATAGACGAGTTCTGCCATCTGGATGAAGACCCTTCTTCAATGCCTGGGGAGGGTTCTCCCGGCGGAAGTTACGCAGCCGTAGGTTTTCGGCATTGTGGCGATCGTGCCCCATGTGCGACGCCGTGGCCAGCCCCAAAGGGCCCGGGGCGAGAGATTCTCGTCACGTGAATCCTCCGGGAATGTAATGCGGTCGCAGGGTGCTGACCCTTTGCGCAGAGCTCTGAGAGGGAGGCACGGATGGACGGGCGGACGGCCGCCGGCACGCTGGACGCGGCCCAACTCGGCGCGGAACTGGGGGATCGGGCCACTCTGGTGCAGTTCTCGAGCGCGTTCTGTCAGCCGTGCCGTGCCACTCGCCGCACCCTGGCGGAGGTGGCCGGGATGGTCGAGGGCGTGGCCCATGTCGAGATCGACGCCGAGGCGCATCTCGCGCTCGTGCGCAGCCTCGGCATCAGCCGGACCCCCACGGTCCTGGTGCTCGACGCGGCGGGCCGCATCGTCCGCCGGGCGGCGGGGCAGCCGCGTACGGCGGATGTCGTCGCCGCGCTGGGGCAGGCGATGTGACGGACCGTGACGCATCTCCCACATGACGGGACGCACTTGACTGTGTACACCACGCATCGTCACTCTGACGTTATGCCGCCAGAACTCCTTCTCTTCGGCCGGGTCCATGTCGACCTCGTGCGCCACGCGAGTGCGCGCTGTCCGGGTGCCTGAAGAACCCACGGCCCCGTACGCCCCCTCGCAGAAGGATCTCCCATGACGGCCTCGCCCGGTCTCGGCACCACCCGGACGGCTTCCCCCGAACTCCTCCGCTCCGTCTTCCGGCAGCACGCCGCCGGGGTCGCGGTGATCACCGCCGCGGGTGCGCGGCCGGTCGGCTTCACCGCCACCTCACTCAACTCCGTCGCCGCCGAGCCCCCGCTCGTCTCCTTCGGTGTGGGCACCTCGTCCTCCAGCTGGCCCGTGGTCGCGGAGGCGGAGCACGTGGGCGTGCACATACTCGGTGAGGGTCAGCAGGAGCTCGCCGCGACGTTCGCCCGCAGCGGCGCCGACCGGTTCGGCCCGTCCACCGACTGGAGCAGGGGCCCCGAGGGGGTGCCGCTGCTCGGGGGTGTGGTCGCCTGGATGGTCTGCCGGGTGGTGGCCCGGATCCCGGCGGGGGACCACCGCATCGTGATCGCCGAGGCCGTGGCCGGGGACCCGTCGGAGGGCGGCCGGCCGCTGGTCTACCACCAGGGTCGTTTCACGGCTCTGCGAGACTGAGGGCGAGTCGGCGGCGCCGAAGCGGGCCTCGTTGGCTACGTCACAGTTCCAAGCGCTTGCTTATGGGTAACGTTCTGGATGTACTGACGAGTAATATTTCACCGGGAGCCGGGTCACCCCGACCGGAAACCGCCCGATAAGGCGCCTATGCTGCGTGCAACAAGGCAGCCCAGAAATGACGTAGGAGAGCCGGCGTGAGCTTGAGGATCGTTGTCTGTGTGAAGTACGTGCCCGACGCCACCGGCGACCGGCACTTCGCCGATGACCTGACCCTGGACCGTGACGACGTCGACGGTCTGCTGTCGGAGCTCGACGAGTACGCGGTCGAGCAGGGGCTGCAGATCGCCGACGAGGCGGACGACGCGGAGATCACCGTGCTCACGGTGGGTCCCGAGGACGCCAAGGACGCGCTGCGCAAGGCGCTGTCGATGGGCGCCGACAAGGCCGTCCACGTCGAGGACGACGACCTGCACGGCACCGATGTCATCGGCACCTCCCTGGTCCTGGCCAAGGCTGTCGAGAAGACCGGTTACGACCTGGTCATCTGTGGCATGGCGTCGACGGACGGCACCATGGGCGTGCTCCCGGCGCTGCTCGCGGAGCGCCTCGGCGTCCCGCAGGTCACGCTGCTCTCCGAGGTCTCGGTCGACGGCGGCACGGTCAAGGGCCGTCGTGACGGCGACTCCGCGTCCGAGCAGCTCGAGGCGTCCCTGCCGGCCGTGGTCTCGGTGACGGACCAGTCGGGCGAGGCCCGCTACCCGTCGTTCAAGGGCATCATGGCGGCGAAGAAGAAGCCGGTCGAGTCGCTGGACCTGGAGGACCTGGAGATCGAGGCGGACGAGGTCGGCCTGGGCGGCTCCTGGACCGCGGTCGACTCCGCGGCCGAGCGTCCCGCCCGCACCGCGGGCACGATCGTCAAGGACGAGGGCGAGGGCGGCAAGCAGCTCGCCGAGTTCCTCGCGGGCCAGAAGTTCATCTGAGCCCCGCCCGTCCCCATCGCCGCCCCGCCTCTTTCGCACGCAGGAGATTGAAGTCCCATGGCTGAAGTTCTCGTCTATGTCGACCACGTGGACGGTGCCGTCCGCAAGCCCACCCTGGAGCTGCTGACGCTCGCCCGCCGCATCGGCGAGCCGGTCGCCGTCGCCCTCGGCAACGGCGCCGCCGACACCGCCGCCGCGCTCGCCGAGCACGGTGCGGTCAAGGTCCTCACCGCCGACGCCCCCGAGTTCGCCGACTACCTCGTCGTACCGAAGGTGGACGCGCTCCAGGCCGCGTACGACGCGGTGTCCCCGGCCGCCGTGCTGCTGCCCTCCTCGGCCGAGGCCAAGGAGATCGCGGCCCGCCTCGCGCTCCGCATCGGCTCCGGCATCATCACCGACGCCGTCGACCTGGAGGCCGGTGACCAGGGCCCCGTCGCCACGCAGTCCGCGTTCGCCGCCTCGTACACCACCAAGTCCCGTGTCTCCAAGGGCACCCCGGTCATCACGGTCAAGCCGAACTCGGTCGCCGTCGAGGCCGCCCCCGCCGCGGGCGCCGTCGAGGCCCTCACGGTCTCCTTCTCGGCGACGGCCACCGGTACCAAGGTCCTCTCCCGCACCCCGCGCGAGTCGACCGGTCGTCCGGAGCTGACCGAGGCCGCGATCGTCGTCTCCGGCGGCCGTGGCGTCAACGGCGCGGAGAACTTCGCGATCATCGAGGCGCTCGCGGACTCCCTCGGTGCCGCCGTCGGCGCCTCGCGTGCCGCCGTCGACGCCGGCTGGTACCCGCACACCAACCAGGTCGGCCAGACCGGCAAGTCGGTCTCCCCGCAGCTGTACATCGCCTCGGGCATCTCCGGCGCGATCCAGCACCGGGCCGGCATGCAGACCTCGAAGACCATCGTCGCGGTCAACAAGGACGCCGAGGCCCCGATCTTCGACCTCGTCGACTACGGCGTCGTCGGCGACCTCTTCGACGTCGTCCCGCAGCTCACCGACGAGGTCAAGACCCGCAAGGGCTGACCCGGCAGGAGCTCGCCCGTACGAAGGCCCGGGGCCGCGCGGTGTTTCCACCGCGCGGCCCCGGGCTGTTTCCGATCACCATTGACGCAGGACCGGGAGGCTTATAACTTCACTATGCGGATGAAAGATTCCGGGAAGCGGAATTACTGAATACGTGGAGGGTACGGTCATGGGTCAGCAGGAGAAGGTGGCAACGAGCCTCGCCGGCACGGTCGGTGAGGAGATCAGCGCCTCCCTCACATCGGTGGACGCCGAACTCGCCCGCCGTTACCCGGGGGACCCCGGCACGCGCCAGCCCGTACACACCGTCTACGTGCCCGCCGACAGCTTCACCCCCACCACCCTCCGCACCTGGGGCGACCAGGCGCTGGCGGCGCTCGACGAGCACGCCCCCGACGCCGCCGCCCTCGCCTCGGTCCTCGGGATCCCGCAGGAACTCGCCGAGCCCGTCCATGACCGCGTGCGCGCCAAGCTGGAGCGCGAGCCGGTCGAGGACCTGCGCATCGACTTCGAGGACGGCTACGGCCCGCGCCCCGACGCGGAGGAGGACGAGGCCGCCGCCCGCGCGGCCCGCCTGGTCGCCGAGGCCTACGCCGACGGGACCGCGGCCCCGTACATGGGGATCCGGATGAAGTGCATGGAAGCCGCCGTGCGCGACCGGGGGATCCGCACCACGGACATCTTCCTCACCGGTCTGATGCGGGCGGGAGGCCTTCCCGAGGGGCTGGTCCTGACGCTGCCCAAGGTGACGTACCCCGAGCAGGTCACCGCTTTCGTGCGGCTGCTCGAGGCCTTCGAGGAGACCCATGGGCTGCCCTCCGGCCGCCTCGGGTTCGAGATCCAGATCGAGACCAGCCAGTCCATCCTGGCGGCGGACGGAACCGCCGCGGTGGCCCGCATGATCGACGCCGCCCGGGGCCGGGCGACCGGCCTGCACTACGGGACCTTCGACTACAGCGCCTGCGTCGGTGTCAGCCCCGCCTACCAGGCCAGTGACCACCCCGCGGCCGACCACGCCAAGGCCGTCATGCAGGTCGCCGCCGCGGGCACCGGCGTGCGGGTCTGCGACGGCTCCACGAACGTGCTCCCGGTCGGCCCCACGCAGCAGGTGCACGACGCCTGGCGTCTGCACCACGGCCTCACCCGCCGCGCCCTGGCCCGTGCCTACTACCAGGGCTGGGACATGCACCCGGGCCACCTGCCCACCCGTTACGCCGCCGTCTACAGCTTCTACCGCGAGGGCCTAGGCCCGGCCGCCTCCCGGCTCGCCGCCTACGTGGCCAAGGCCGGCGGCGACGTCATGGACGAGCCCGCCACCGCGAAGGCGCTGAGCGGCTACCTGCTCCGTGGCATCGACTGCGGCGCCCTGGACACCGGTGAGGTCACGGAGCTCACCGGCCTGAGCCGCGCGGACCTCGACGGCTTCGCCTCGCCCCGCCGCGGCGGGCTGACCGTGACGGCCCCCTGAGGTCTCCCGTCCGGAACGCCCGGGGCACACCCGCCCCGGGCGTTCACGCGGGCGGGAGTTCTCCCGAGCCGCGCGGGATGAGCCGCGTCGGGAGCTCCACCCTCGCGGGGGCGTGAGCGGCGCCGTCGAGGCGGCGGAACAGATGCTCCGCCGCGGTGCGGCCGACCGCCGCGGCGTCCTGCGAGATCACCGTGATGCCGAGCAGGTCGGCCAGCTCGATGTCGTCGAAGCCGACCAGGGCGATGCGGCGCTCGCACTCGGCCAGGACGCGGACAGCGGTGACCGTCACACGGTTGTTTCCCGCGAAGAGGGCGGTCACCGGCTCGGGCCCGGCCAGCATGGCCTCGGCGGCGGACCTGACCCGGGCAGGGTCGGTGGGGCCCAGGGAGACCCAGGCGTCCTCCACCTCGATCCCCGCATCGGCCAGGGCCGCGTGGTACCCGCGCAGTCGCTCGGTGGCGGTGTGGATGCGCGGCTGGTCCCCGATGAAGCCGATCCTGCGGTGGCCGTGCGCGACCAGGTGGGCGACGCCCGCGCGCGCCCCGCCGAAGCTGTCCGACAGGACCATGTCCGCGTCGACCCGGCCCGCCGGACGGTCGACGAAGACGGTGGCGATACCGGCCTTCATCTCCGGTTCCAGATAGCGGTGGTCGTCGCCCGCCGGGATCACGATGAGGCCGTCCACCCGGCGGGCGCAGAGCGCGAGGACGAGTTCCTGCTCGCGCTCCGGGTCCTCCGCGCTGGAGCCGTTGATCAGCAGCGCACCGTGGGCGCGGGCCACCTCCTCCACGGCGCGGCTCAGCGGGCCGTAGAAGGGGTCCGCGAGGTCCTCCAGCACGAGGCCGATCGAGGCGGTGCGGCCCTTGCGCAGGACGCGTGCGCTGTCGTTGCGGCGGAATCCGAGCGCCTCGATGGCCTCCTGGACCCGGCGTTCGGTGTCGGGGGTGACTCCGGGCTCGCTGTTGACCACGCGTGAGACCGTCTTGAGGCCCACTCCGGCACGGGCTGCCACGTCCTTCATGGTCGGCCTGTTGCCGTAGCGGGACTCGGAATGGCGGGCGGTCTCGGCCACGGTGCGCTGTCCTGTCGTCGGGAACGGGTGATTCCGGGCCCTCTCGGCGGTGCCGGGAAGGGGCCGGATGCTGTGGCGTCGAGCATAGGCCCTGGACAACGTTGTCAAGAGAATGGAGACTGGGAGCATCATCTGACTGAAGTCGCAGGTCCTGCGCCTCACCCCCTCCGGAGAGTCCACACCGATGCATACCGACCTCGTCACCGCGCTCGACATCGGCGGTACCAAGATCGCCGGGGCGTTGGTGGACGGCGGCGGATCCCTTCTCGTACGGGCGCAGCGCCCCACGCCGGCCCGCGAGGGCGCCGAGGCCGTGATGGGCGCGGTGAGCGACGTCCTGGCGGAGCTGGCGGCCTCCCCGCTGTGGCACCGGGCACGTGCGGTCGGAATCGGCAGCGCCGGACCCGTGGACGCCTCGGCCGGCACGGTCAGCCCGGTCAACGTCCCTGGCTGGCGCGGTTTCCCGCTGGTGGACCGGGTGGCCGCGGCGACCGGTGGGCTGCCGGTCACCCTCGTCGGTGACGGGGTCGCCATGACGGCGGCCGAGCACTGGCTGGGTGCCGCCCGGGGTTACGACAACGCGCTGTGCCTGGTCGTCTCCACCGGTGTCGGCGGCGGTCTCGTACTCGGCGGGAAGCTGCACCCGGGCCCCTCGGGCAACGCCGGTCACATCGGCCACATCAGTGTCGACCTGGACGGCGACGCCTGCCCCTGCGGAGCGCGCGGCTGCGTGGAACGCATCGCCAGCGGGCCGAACATCGCGCGGAGGGCCCTGGAGAACGGCTGGCGTCCCGGCCCGGACGGCGACGCCACAGCCGCCGCGGTTGCCGCGGCCGCGCGGGCGGGGGACCCCGTCGCCGCCGCTTCCTTCGAGCGGGCCGCCCAGGCTCTCGCCGCCGGGATCGCCGCGACCGCCACGCTGACGGACATCGACATCGCCGTGATCGGCGGGGGAGTGGCGGGAGCGGGAGAGGTGCTCTTCGAGCCGCTGCGCAGGTCCCTGCGCGACTACGCCACCCTGTCCTTCGTCCAGGACCTCACCGTCACCTCCGCGGTGATGGGCACCGACGCGGGCCTGGTCGGCGCGGCGGCCGCGGCCTCGACGGTCCGCCACGGCGCCTCGAACGGCGTGCAGGCCGTAGCCACCCCGTAAGGGACGACCGGGGACAGGTCAGCGGCCCCGGTCCGTCGGCTGCTGGGGGACCACCACCAGGAAGGCGTCCTGGTCCAGGTCCATCACCACCTCGGCGGCCATTCCCTCGCCGCGGCGGGCGGCGGCGAACTCCTCCGCGGGCCGGCTGCCCCGTGGCCCTCCTGCGGGAAACTGCCCGAGTACCGTGCGGCGCACCGCGTCTCCTCTCGTCGTACCGGTGACTGTCCGCTCCAACGACGTCTGGCCGTCACTCGTCACGGCACAGTGCGCAGGGCCGGGTTCGTACAGTGGCGCGCGCCCCGGCGGCCGCGCCGGTGCAACCGCGTCACCCCTGCGGGGTTTCCGGAGCGGGGTGTTGCGGGCAAGCCACAGGGGGCTACGGAAGAGGGGGACCCGTGATCGTCTGGATCAACGGTGCGTTCGGTGCGGGCAAGACGAGCGCCGCGTGCGAACTGATCGATCTGATCCCGAACAGCACCTTCTACGACCCCGGACTGACCGGCGGGGGACTGCGTCGGCTACTGCCCCAGAAGAAGCTCGCCGAAGTGACCGACTTCCAGGACCTGCCGATATGGCGGCGCCTGGTGGTCGACACGGCGGCCGCGCTTCTCGCGGAACTCTCCGGGGTACTGGTCGTGCCGATGACACTGCTGAGGCAGGAGTACCGCGACGAGATATTCGGCGGGCTCGCGTCCCGGCGCATACCGGTGCGTCATGTACTGCTCTCACCTGAGGAAACGATCCTGCGAGCCCGGATCGCCCAGCGCGAGGAACGCGAGGAGTACGCCGACGATCCAGAGCACGGCGATCGGGTCCGCCAGTGGGCCTACGAGCACATCGAGCCCTACCGGGCGGCTCTCGGATGGATCACCGCGGACGCCCACACCATCGACACCAGCGACCTCACCCCGTACGAGACGGCCGAGCGGATAGCCGAGGCGCTGCGCACCGGTGAGGCCAGGGAGTGCGGCATAGTCCAGACCCCCGAACCGCGTGCGGAGACCGTCGCGTCCGGGGTGCTGCTCTTCGACGAGGACGACCGGGTGCTGCTCGTCGACCCCACCTACAAGCCCGGCTGGGAGTTCCCCGGCGGTGTGGTGGAACCCGGAGAGGCCCCGGCCCAGGCCGGGATACGAGAGGTCGCCGAGGAGCTCGGGCTTCACCTGGACACGGTGCCGGGGCTTCTGGTGATCGACTGGGAGGCGCCCAAGCCGCCCGCGTACGGAGGGCTGCGCTTCCTCTTCGACGGCGGCCGGCTGCGGGGCGAGGACGCCGCGCGGCTGTTGCTGCCGGGTTCGGAGCTGCGCGGCTGGCGGTTCGTCACCGAGGAGGAGGCGGCCGCCCTGCTCCCGCCGACCCGCTTCGAGAGGCTTCGCTGGGCACTGCGCGCCCGCGAGCGGTCCACCGTGCTGAATCTGGAGGCCGGAGTGCCCGTGGGCGGCCGATAGCGTCCTGCGGGCCGCCGTTCACCGTACGGCGGCCCGCAGGACGGACGCCGTGTCGGCGGTGCACGGGGCACCGCCGAGGCAGGTGACTGCCGGGCGGAGGGAGGACGGCCGTGGAAGGACGCCCGGGCCCGTGCGTGGTTGTCCCGCCTCGACGAAACGGGTCGACTCGGTTCCGTCGAGGCGAAAGGCCGGTTGAGCCACCTGGGGGCAATAGATCTCAGTTGATCTGAACCCTGGGGAGTGAATACTGGCAGTCGTCCCAGCCGATCCGGTCTGCCTCCGGCATCTCGAATCGGGCCAGTGGAGAGGGCTGCGAGCATGACTATGCACGATGGCCAGGTGGACCTGACCACCGACACCGTTGCGACCCTGATCCAAGAACAGTTCCCGCAGTGGAGCGGCGAGCCGGTCCGACCCCTGGCGTCGACCGGGACGGTCCACGCCATCTTTCGTATCGGGAACGACCTCTCCGCGCGTTTCCCACTGCGTCCGGTCGATGCTGCCGAGGCGCTGGCTGTCCTGGAGCAGGAAGCCCGGGCGAGCGCGGAACTGGCACAGGTGTCCCGGTTCCCCGTCCCGGAACCCGTCGCCCTGGGAAAGCCCGGAGCGGGTTACCCCATGCCGTGGTCGGTCCAGACATGGCTGCCGGGAACGGTCGCCTTCGACGCCGACCCGAGTGGGTCGGACGCTTTCGCCGAGGACCTCGCGGCCTTCATCGCCACCCTGCGGGCCGCCGGGACGCGGGGGCGGCTTTTCAGTGGCGGAAATCGGGGCGGCGTTCTCACCGACCACGACGATTGGATGACGAGGTGCTTCGCGGAGAGTGAGGGGCTGCTCGACGTGCCCCTGCTACGCCAGGTGTGGAGCCACTTCCGGGAGTTGCCACGCACGGGTGCCGACGTGATGAGCCATGGTGACCTGATTCCCGGCAATGTGCTGGTCGCGGGGGACCGGCTCGGCGGCGTACTCGACACCGGCGGCTTCGGCCCGGCCGACCCCGCGCTCGATCTGGTCGGTGCCTGGCACTTGTTGCGGCCGGGCCCGCGGGAAGTGCTCCGACGGACACTGGTCCGTGACGATCTGGAGTGGGAGCGTGGCAAGGCATGGGCGTTCGAACAGGCGATGGGTGTTGTCTGGTACTACGCCGGGAGCAATCCGACGATGAGCGGCATGGGGCGTCGGACACTCGACCGCATTCTGGAATCGATGGAGTGATGCCGGTCGAACACACCCGGCATCACCCGGTCCACCCCGGCCACGGCCCCGAACGGGAGCTCTTCGCCGCCCGTCAGCTCGTGGCCGACCCTGATGGCGGCGCCTCGGGACGGTCGGCGCACCGGCGTGCAGGGGGCGTTCCCAGTCGTGCAGGCCGGGTTCGGGCCCGATCGGCCAGGCGTTCTCCGGCGTGACGGCGCGGACCTCACGTTGACCGACGCCGGTGATGTGCACGCGGCGGCCGCCGTCGAGGGCGGCGTACACGGGCTCGGTGCGGACCCGGCGGATCGTCCTCACCCATGGCCACCCCGACCGCTACGGCCGCAAACGGAACACGTGCGGCCGCGGGAGCACCTCGACACCGCCCATACGGTGAACGTACGGGCGGCGGGCGGCCCGCCGCCCGGAGTTCCGCTCCGGGCGACTTCGCTCAGCGCGTACTCCGGGGGCGGGTGCGGACCTCAGCCGTTCCTTGCCTCCGCGTAGTTCCGCAGGAACAGCGCCTCGGCGACCGAGAGCCGCTCCAGCTCCTCGGGGGACACGCTCTCGTTCACCGCGTGGATCTGGGCCTCGGGCTCGCTCAGCCCGATGAGCAGAATCTCCGCCTGGGGGTACAGCGCGGCCAGGGTGTTGCAGAGCGGGATGGAGCCCCCCATGCCAGAGGCCTGCATCTCCTCACCCGGGTAGGCGACCCGCATGGCCTCGGCCATCGACGCGTAGGCGGGGCTGGTGACATCGGCGCGGAACGGCTGCCCCTGGCCGACCTGTTCGACGGAGACGCGCGCTCCCCAGGGGGCGTGCGACTCGAGGTGGGCGGTCAGCAGTTTCGTCGCCTCGGAGGCGTCGTGGCCCGGCGGCACCCGCAGACTGATCTGCGCCCGGGCGCTCGCCTGGAGCGACGGAGTGGCTCCGACCACCGGCGGGCAGTCGATGCCGATGACGGTGACGGCGGGCCGCGCCCAGATGCGGTCGGCGACCGTACCCGTGCCGATGAGCCCCACGCCGTCGAGCACCTTGGCGTCTTCGCGGAACTCGCTCTCCGGGTACTGCAGTCCGTCCCACTCCGTGTCCGCCGCGAGTCCGTCGACCGTGGTCGTGCCGTCCTCGGCCCGCAGGGACGCCAGCAGCTGGATCATCGCTGCCAGCGCGTCCGGTGCCGCGCCGCCGAACTGTCCGGAGTGCAGGTTCCCTTCGAGGGTGTCCAGCCGCACCCGCAGCATCGTCATGCCGCGCAGCGTCGCGGTGACGGTGGGCAGCCCGACGCGGAAGTTGCCGGCGTCACCGATGACGATCGAGTCGGCGGCCAGCAGCTCCGGGTGCGCCTCGGCGTACCGTTCGAGACCGCCCGTGCCCTGCTCCTCCGAGCCCTCCGCGATCACCTTGACGGACACCGGGACGCCGCCGTTCGCCACGAGCGCGCGCACCGCGAGCAGGTGCATGATGAAGCCGCCCTTGCAGTCCGCGGCACCCCGGCCGTACCAGCGGCCGTCGCGCTCGGTCAGCTCGAACGGCGGGGAGAGCCAGGCCGACTCGTCCAGCGGCGGCTGCACGTCGTAGTGCGCGTAGAGCAGCACCGTGGGCGAGCCGGGCGGGCCCGGCAGGTAGCCGTACACCGACTGGGTGCCGTCAGGGGTGTCGAGCAGGGCGACGTCCTGGAAGCCCTCGGCGCGCAGCGCGTCCGCGACCCAGCCCGCCGCCGCCTCGCACTCGCTCCTGGGGAACTGCGCGGGGTCCGCCACCGACCGGAAGGCCACCAGCTCGGCGAGCTCCGCTTTCGCGCGGGGCATCAGCGAGGCGACGGTCTCGGAAATCGGACGGGCGGTCATGGGCACGCTCCTCGTGGGTGCGACGTTAGGACTATGGCGCGGTGTGTACGCGGCGGGGGCGACGCCGTGGACGCGGCGACGCGTGTACAACGCACTCATGGCTGATCCTCCCACAGCGGAGTTCGGCCGCGACGCGCCGTAGGATGCCGTGAGCAGTTGGGGCCACTGGTCGGATCAGGAGCAGAAGCACATCGTGAGCAGCGAGAACGCAGACGCCGGACGTGAGCCGGATGAGACGTCGTCGGTACCGCAGGAGTCCTCGGTATGGGATGTCGTTGTGGTCGGCGCGGGCCCGGCCGGAGCTTCCGCGGCGTACGCGGCGGCCGTCGCAGGCCGCCGGGTGCTGTTGCTGGAGAAGGCGGAGATCCCCCGCTACAAGACGTGCGGCGGCGGAATCATCGGGTACTCGCGGGACTCCCTGCCCCCCGGGTTCGAACTCCCCCTGAAGGACCGTATCCACGCGGTCACCTTCTCGCTCAACGGCAAGCTGTCGCGCACCCGCAGGTCCAAGCGGATGCTCTTCGGGCTGATCAACCGGCCGGAGTTCGACGCCGGTCTGGTGGAAGAGGCCCAGAAGGCCGGCGCCGAGCTGCGCACAGGCGTGGCGGTGACCCGGGTGGAGCAGCACGGCACGGCCGTGCCCGACCGGCGTACGGTCGCCGTCGTGCTGGCCGGCGGGGAGACGGTGCTCGCCCGGGCCGTCGTCGGCGCG
The DNA here is from genome assembly GCF_002941025.1 of Streptomyces sp. QL37. Classification (NCBI taxonomy): domain Bacteria; kingdom Bacillati; phylum Actinomycetota; class Actinomycetes; order Kitasatosporales; family Streptomycetaceae; genus Streptomyces; species Streptomyces sp. QL37. The sequence continues at coordinate 7,997,486 of NZ_PTJS01000001.1, forward strand.
GACGGCAGTGCCGGCCGCATAGGGGCTCATGTCGGCGTGAAGCTCGACCAGGTGGACCTCGGGCTCGAGGTGGAGATTCCCGTACCGGAGACGGTCGCCGAGGACTGGGCGGGCCGGGTGCTCATCGACTGGGGTCCGATGCCCGGGAGTTACGGCTGGGTCTTTCCCAAGGGCGACACACTGACCGTCGGGGTCATCTCGGCGCGTGGTGACGGTGCGGGGACCAAGCGGTATCTGGAGGACTTCGTCGGACGGCTGGGCCTCGCCGGGTTCGAGCCCACGGTCTCCTCCGGCCATCTGACCCGGTGCCGCAGCGACGACTCGCCGCTCTCCCGCGGACGGGTCGTGGTCTGCGGCGACGCGGCCGGGCTGCTGGAGCCCTGGACCAGGGAGGGCATCTCCTTCGCCCTGCGGTCCGGGCGGCTCGCAGGCGAATGGGCCGTACGGATCGCGGAGGCGCACGACGCGGTCGACGCCCGTCGGCAGGCGCTCAACTACGCGTTCGCGATCAAGGCGGGTCTGGGTGTGGAGATGAGCGTCGGGCGCCGCATGCTCAGGCTGTTCGAGCGGCGCCCGGGGGTCCTGCACGCGGTGCTGACGGGGTTCCGCCCTGCCTGGAACGCGTTCGCGGGAGTGACCCGCGGGACGACATCACTGGCCGAGCTGGTCCGCACGCATCCGCTGGCGCAACGGGCGATGCATGTGATGGACCGCCAGGGAACGGGCGGGGTCAGCTCTCGACCGTGATCCGGAAGACCGGATGGTCGGGGCAGGCGGCCAGGAGCTCGGCGTCGGTCGACTTCGCCGTGATCCCCTGGAAGTACTGGTTGACCTCCCAGCCCCAGCGCTTCAGGTAGGCGCGGACGATCCGCACCTTCTGCTCGTCGTCCGCGATCTCCACGGCGGTGAAGGCGCGCACCTTCCGGCCGAGCTTCAGCTCTCCGCCTCCGGCCACGCGCATGTTGCGCACCCACTGGGAGTGGCCGCGGGCGGAGACCAGGTACTGGACGCCATCGTGGTGGTGGGGGTTGACGGGGATGCGCTGCATCCGGCCGCTCTTGCGGCCCCGTACCGACATCTCGGCGGATCCGAGGAGGCTGACGCCGTGTCGTGCGAGCCAGCCGACGACGCTGTTCATCCGCTGTGCGAAGGCGTTGGCCCGGAGGTAGTACGGCTGCTGCGACATGGGTGGCTCCTGCCGTCGAGTGTCATCGAGTGCCATTGAGAGAGCGGTGCTCTCGCTTGAGATCAGTGTGCACGAGTGCGGTGCGCCAAAGCAAGAGCAGTGCTCTCATTTATGTTCAGTGCTCCGATCGCATGGCAGACTGACGTCATGAGCACCATTCGAGGAGCCCGAGAGCGCGCCCGCGCCGAAGTCACCGCGGCGATCAAGGACGAGGCCAGGAGACAGCTCGCCGCCGAAGGTGCCGCGAAGCTCTCCCTGCGCGCCGTCGCCCGTGAACTCGGGATGGTGTCCTCCGCGCTCTACCGCTACTTCCCCAGCCGTGACGACCTGCTGACGGCACTCATCGTCGACGCCTACGACGCGGTGGGCGAAGCCGCGGAGGCGGCGCGCGGGAAGGCCGGCGAGCCTGCCGTCCCCCACCCGGCCCGCTGGCTGGCGGTCGCCTGCGCGGTACGCGACTGGGCTCTGGCCCACCCCCATGAGTACGCCCTGATCTACGGCTCGCCCGTTCCCGGCTACACCGCCCCGCAGGACACCGTCGGTCCCGCCTCCCGTGTGGGCCAGGTCCTGATCGGTCTCGTGCGCGACGCCTACCTCGCCGACGGCCTCGCCGTCCCCCGGCAGGACGCCGGACTGCGTACCGAGGGCGCCCGGATGGCGGCCGACCTGGCCGAGGACCTGCCGCCCGCCGTCGTCGTGGCTCTGGTGGCCGCGTGGGCGCAGCTCTTCGGGCTGATCTCCTTCGAGCTCTTCGGCCAGTTCAACCGGGTGGTCGAGGCACGCGAACAGTTCTTCCGGCACGCCGTCCACGAGCTCGGGCGCTCGGTCGGCCTGCTGGACGGCCGCTCCGCCGGTGCCGGAGGCACGGGCTGACGCGGGGCGGGGAGGGCGCGCGGGGCGTGGCCGGGGGCGCCGAGCCCGGGGCGGACAGGCGGGGCGGCGCCCCCGGACGGGTACTCCGCAGGGAGTACGCGGGATCACCACGCCCGGCCGACGTGCGCCGGGGGGCCGCGCGTCTAGCGTGGCCGGTATGCAGGATCAGCGAGCGCGGCCGAGTGCGGCGGCCGGCCCCCGCCGGGGGCCGGGAGGGCGACGGGCCGGCCACGGCCCCCCATGGCGCGGAGGCCACGGCGGCGAGGAGGGGCCCGGCGGCCTGGGGAGGTTCGCCCGCCGGGTAGGGCGCGGCGACCGGCTGCCATGGCCGTCGACCGTCGTGGTCGGCGTGATCGTGATGGTGGGCACCACCGTCGCCGCGCACGGCCAGGGCCGCGAGCCGCTTGGCCTCGTCGCCCGGCTGCTGCTTCTCACCGCCGTAGCCGTGCTGCTCGTGCGCCACCGCCACCCTGTCGTCGCGGTGGCCGGCACCGCCGCCGCCACGCTCGTCTATCTCGGCCTCGGCTATCCGTACGGACCGGTCTTCCTCGCCGTCGCCGTCGGCTGCTTCAGCGCCATCGTGGCGGGGCACCGCACAGCGGCATGGTGGTCCCTGGGCGCCCTGTGGGCCGGGCACCTGCTCGTCGCGCACTGGCTGTACCGGTGGCTGCCGCCGGACGGCGACGGTCCGGCGCCCTGGGGCCAGGAGGCGTTCATCACCGCCTGGGTCGTGGCCGTCGTCGCCGCCGCCGAACTCCTGCGGGTGCGCCGTGAGCAGTGGGCGGCGGCCAGGGCGGAGCGGGAGGCCGCGGAGAAGCGGCGGGCCGACGAGGAGCGGCTGCGGATGGCCCGCGAACTCCACGACGTCCTGGCCCACAGCATTTCCGTCATCAACGTGCAGGCCGGGGTCGGGCTGGCCCTGCTCGACTCCGATCCCGAACAGGCCCGTACGGCACTCACCACGATCAAGTCCGCCAGCAAGGAGGCGCTGGGCGAGGTGCGCCAGGTACTGGAGAACCTCCGGACACCCGGCGACGCTCCCCGGGCCCCGGCCCCGGGCCTCGACCGCCTGCCCGAGCTGGTCGACCAGGCAGCGGGAGCGGGGCTCACCGTGACCGTCGAGACGGACGGCGGTCGGGGGCAGGTCCCGCCCGGTACCGACCTCGCGGCCTTCCGCATCGTGCAGGAGGCCCTGACGAATGTGGTGCGGCACTCCGGATCGCGTACCGCACGCGTCCGGATCGCGTACGGTCGCGAGCATCTCGGACTGCTGGTCGACGATGAGGGGCCGGCCACGGGAGACGACGCCGGAGGCAGCGGCAACGGGCTCATCGGTATGCGGGAGCGGGCGGCGGCCCTGGGCGGCACGATCGACGCGGGGCCCCGTCCCGACGGCGGATTCCGTGTCACGGCGGAACTCCCGCTGCGGCCCGGCCTGGGCGGTCCTGCCGCACGGGACGAGACGGGAACGGAGTGGGCATCGTGATCCGCGTACTGCTCGCCGACGACCAGTCGCTGGTCCGGGCGGGGTTCCGGGCGCTTCTGGACGCCCAGCCGGACATCGAGGTGGCCGGTGAGGCCGCCGACGGGGCGGAGGCCGTACGCCTCATGCGCGAACTGCGCCCCGACACCGTGCTCATGGACATCCGGATGCCGACGCTGGACGGTCTGGCCGCGACCCGGGCGATCACCGGTGACCCTGCTCTCCAGGAGGTGAAGGTGGTCATGCTCACCACCTTCGAACTCGACGAGTACGTCTTCGAGGCCATCCGGTCCGGAGCCTCCGGATTCCTGGTCAAGGACACCGAACCGGACGAACTGCTGCGCGCGGTGCGTGCGGTGGTGGCCGGGGATGCCCTGCTGTCACCGGGGGTCACCCGGCGTCTGATCGCGGAGTTCGCGGCCCGTTCCAAGGCGCCCGCGGCGGCGACGGTCCTGGACGAACTGACCGAACGTGAGAGGGAGGTCATGGCCCTGGTCGGTATCGGCCTCTCCAACGAGGAGATCGCCCGCAGGCTCGTCGTCAGCCCGCTCACCGCGAAGACCCACGTCAGCCGCGCCATGGTCAAGCTGGGTACCCGGGACAGGGCGCAACTCGTCGTGCTCGCCTACGAGTCGGGGCTCGTGCGGCCCGGCTGGCTCGGCTGAACGGCCGGCAGGCGGCGTTCCCCGGCCGCGCGGGGGAAGCGCCGGAGCACATGGACCACCCGGAGGATGAACACCAGCGCGCCGAGCACGGCCCCCACCCGGAACAGCACGCGCTCCGCACCGGCCGGCAGCTGGAGGAGCAGCGCGGGGAGGCAGACCCCGGCAAAGGTGGCCGCGGCCACCAGGACTCCGCTGACCAGGGCGTAGCCGATCTCCACGGTCATGGCGTCCCGTTCCGCCTGAGTGCGTCGCGACATGTCCGAAGTGTCACAGGAGTCGTGGCCGACGACAAGGATGCGTTTCCGCGTGATTTCCACGGTCTCCCGACGCTTCCCGCCGCCCTGGCGCCGACCTCGGTTGTTCTCATGCGTACGCATTAAATGTGCGTGCATGAATGGTTCGCGCCTCTGCTAGCGTGCGGGCATGGCAGCGAAGAAGTCCGAGCAGGCGCTCGTCGGCGAGTGGCGCGAGATGCTCGCACTGCACGCCAGGACCCTGGGTGAGCTGGACCGGGCGCTGGACCGGCACGGTCTGGGAGCCAGTGACTTCGAGGTCCTGGACATCCTCGCGGAGGCCGGTTCGGAGGGCCGCGACGGCTGCCTCCGCGTTCAGGAGATCGCTTCGCGGGTCCATCTCAGCCAGAGCGCGCTGTCGCGTCTCGTCGCGCGGCTGGAGAGGGACGGCCTCGTGCGCCGGGCGATGTGCAGCGAGGACCGCCGCGGTGTGCGTGTCGAGCTGACGGAAACCGGCCGGGCCTGCCATACGGAGGCCAGGCCCGTTCAGCGGGCGGTGCTGGCCCGGATGCTGGACTAGGCCGACGCGGGACAGGGCCGGGAGCCGGGTCGGGGGCTGAGCGGATCGGTCCCGCTCACGACCAGACGACGGCGGAGTTCTTCTCCCACAGCGCGACGACCCCAGGGTCCCCGGACCGGTCGGCGGACGACAGCGGGGCGCGGTTCCACAGCCCCAGGTAGAGCTCCTCGGCCGTGCCGCGGAGCGTGCAGTCGGCGGGTATCTCCAGGCCGGCGGCTCCACGCACCGTGAGCGGCGGATCGGCCGACAGGCGTACGGTCCACACCGCGTCCGTGTCCACCGCCCGCACCCGGAGAGTGCGCGGGGCCTCCGTACGGACACGGCTCCTGGCGCGGGCGTGGAAGCCGGCCAGGAGTTCGTCGATGCCGTCCACCGCGTGCGGCGGTGCCACGGAGGTGAGCCGGCCGCCCCGTGCCGACTCCGCGTCCACCCGGTGGATCCTGGTCTCGTGCGCCTGCCGGCGCGCCCAGAACGCGAGCGGGGCGGGCGAGGGAAAGACCGTCCAGCACTTCAGGCCCGCCGGTGCGGCCCGTAGCTCGTCGACGAGCAGGCGGTGGCCCTCCGCGAAGCGGTCGAACAGCGCGTCGCCGTCGAGGTCGGGTTCCTCGGCCGCCGGGCGGTGCGTCCGGTGCCCGACGACGACGAACGCGGTGGCCCAACGGTGCACCATGCAGGTGTGCTTGAGGAGATCGCGCACCCGCCATCCCGGGCAGGTCGGGACCGGGGTGTCCGTCCCCGCCTCGCGTGCGGCCCGGAGGAGTGCGTGGCCCTCCGAGGTGAGTGCTGTCAGGTACTCGGCGGTCTCCACATCGGGATTGTGCCAGAGTCGCGTCAGGCGCCCTGGGGATGCGCGGAACCACCCCGGCCAGGCCCGTGGGACAGGAGCCGTGAGAACCAGCCCAGCGCACAGGCCTGCACGAGCACCGACACGACCAGTGCGAGATAGGTGAACCAGGCGGGACCCCCGGCGTCCGCGCCGGCCATCGAGCCGCCGAGGAGGAAAGCGAACACGGTCGGGGCGGCGAGGAAGAACACCCAGACACCGGCGAACGAGGCGTCGTCGTGGGAGACGAACAGCGTGTCCACCGCGACGAACACCGAGGCCGCGAGTACGAGGCCGAGGTAGATCCGCGAAGCCGTGTTGCCGAAGGTCAGCCGTGCCAGCGTGCGCAGCCGCCGGTTGTCCGTCACCTGATGACTCATGTCCCGCTCCCCGTGGATGGCTGATGCCTCCATCCTGCGCCGGGGGAGCCGTCGGTGCCTGAGTACGGCTACTCAACCGCTCAGGTGTTCGCTCACGTTGCGGGCGGCACCGCCCAGCACCGCCGCCGTGGCGGCGAGCAGCGTCACCGTGGTGAGGGCCACCGGGAGGGAGATCCAGTCGGCGAGGAACCCGATCACCGGCGGCCCCAGGAGCATCCCGCCGTAGCCGAGGGTCGACGCGGCGGCCACCCCGCTGGGCCCCGCCAGCGCGCCCGCCCGGCCGACCGCGACGGGAAATATGTTGGCCAGGCCCAGACCGGCCACGGCGAAGCCGAGCAGTACGAGCCAGACGGCCGGAGCCAGCGCGCCGAGCAGCATCCCCGCCGCGGCCGTGGCCCCGCCCGTCACCAGGGTGCGGGTCTGCCCGAACCGTTCCAGGAGGGCGGTGCCGGTGAGCCTGCCGATGGCCATCGTCAGCGCGAACAAGGAGTATCCGGCGGCGGCGAGACCGGGACCGGCGTCCAGGTCCTGGCTGAGGTGCAGCGCGCCCCACTCGGCCAGCGCCCCTTCGCCGTACGCCGTGCAGAGGGCGATGACGCCGAACAGGACGACGACCCGGCGCGCCTGGGGGCTCATCCCCTTCGGCCGCTCCGTCGCCCGCCGTTCCACCGGGGGCGCGGCGGTCCGGCCACGCAGGAGCGCCGGGCCGGTCACCGCGGTGACGAGGAGTCCGATGCCCGTCAGGGCGAAGAGATGGGCCGCGGGGGAGAGACTGCCCGCGACCAGCCCTCCGAGACCCGCGCCCGCCATGCCGCCGAAGCTGAACGCGGCGTGGAAGCTCGGCATCACCGGGCGGCGCAACGCGGAGACCACTTCGACGGCCGCGCTGTTCATCGCCACGTTCAACCCGCCGTACGCGGCGCCGAAGAGCAGGAGTACGAGGCCGAGGGTGAGAGCCGAACCCATCTGTGCCGGAAGGGCGATGCTCAGTGACAGCAGCACACCGCAGCCCACGGTGACCGCGTGACTTCCGTAGCGCCGGCACAGCCGGCCGGTGAGCATCATCGTGATCACAGCGCCGGCGGAGACACCGAGCAGGGCGAGTCCGAGGGTGGAGGCGCTGGCCCCTGTCTGGTGCTTGATGGCCGGGATGCGGACCACCCAGCCGGCGAAGAGGAAACCGTCGAGGGCGAAGAACACGGTCAGCGCGGTACGGAGGCGGGCCGGGGAAGGTGGAGCGGTGTCTCCGCCACGTCCCCCCGGCAGGGCCGTCCGCAGTTTGTTTACTTGCGGCACAAAGTGAGGATAGGGTCGCCCCGAGGGCGTGCGCAAGGCCGCTGCGCCGGTGACCGTCCGGTGAACGGTGCGGGGCGCCGGAGCGTCGGCAACGGCTCCGGATCATGGGAGACTCGCCCCCATGAACGGCAAGTCGACCACCACGCGGACGAAGCTGGAGAGGGGCCGCAGCGCGCTCGGGCCCGCCCTGGAGCTCGTGCACACCGGGCGTGCCCCCACCCGTGCCGTACTCACCTCCGAACTCGGCGTCACCCGTGCCACGGCGGGCGCGGTGGCCGCGGAGCTCGAGGCGCTCGGGCTCATCAGGGTCGACTCCAGCCCGGGCTCCGCCGCCGGCTCGCAGGGCCGCCCCTCGCACCGGCTGTCCATCCGTGACAGCGGGCCCGTGGCCCTCGCCGCCCAGGTGCACTCCGACGGCTTCCGTGCCGCGCTCGTGGGGCTCGGGGGCAGGATCGTGGCCACCGCGCCCGGCTGTGTCGCCGTCATGGCCGATCCCGCCCAGGTCCTCGGCGAGGTCGTGGAGGCCGGGGCCCGTCTCCTGCGTGAGACCGGGCTGCGCTGTGTCGGAGCCGGACTCGCCGTGCCCTCCGCCGTGGCCGAACCCGAGGGCACGGCCCTCAACCCGCTGCACATCGCCTGGCCGGCCGGCGCGCCGGTCCGGGAGATCTTCTCCACCTGCGTACGCGCCGCGGGCATCACCGGACCCGCGTTCACCGCCAACGACGTCAACCTCGCCGCCCTCGCCGAGCACCGGCACGGCGCGGGGCGTGGTGCCCAGCACCTGCTCTGCGTCGCCACGGGCCACCGGGGGGTGGGTGGTGCCCTCGTCCTGGACGGCCGCCTCCACAGCGGGAGTTCGGGACTCGCCCTGGAAGTGGGGCATCTGACCGTCAACCCCGAGGGCGGCCCCTGTCACTGCGGCGGACGAGGCTGCCTCGACGTGGAGACCGACCCCCTCGCCTTCCTCACGGCGGCCGGCCGGGAGCCCGGCCCCGAGGAGTCGCTGCTCAAGCAGTCCGGAGGCCTGCTGCGCACGGAGTACGGCGACCCCGATGTGCGGGCCGCGGCCGAGGAGCTGATCGACCGCCTCGGCCTGGGCCTCGCCGGGCTGGTCAACATCCTCAACCCGGACCGGATCATCCTGGGCGGCCTGCACCGCGACCTCCTGGAGGCCGACCCCGAACGCCTGCGGGCGGTCGTCGCCGACCGCAGCCTCTGGGGGCGCAGCGGAAGCGTGCCGATCCTGTCCTGCACGCTCGACCACAACAGTCTGGTGGGCGCGGCCGAACTGGCCTGGCAGCCCGTACTCGACGACCCGCTGGCCGCACTGGCCTGACCGGCGGGCCCGGGCGCGGCCACACTCAGCGCGCGGCCAGGGCGAACGCCCGCGCGGGGTTGGCCACGAACATCGCCCCCAGGAGCTCCTCGCCGAGCGACCGCGCCAGTCGTGGACGCAGCCGCCGCAACAGGTACGGCATGCCGGGCGTCCCGGGCACCGTGGTGTCGCCGCCGAGCAGCAACTGCCCGCCGAACCCCGCCTCCGCGAGCCCGGCGAGCTGCTCCGGCAGCCGCCAGTCCGTGGCGTGACTCGCCCGGGAAGGGCCGTCGAACGCCAGGAACACACCCTCCCGGGCGGCATCGAGCTGCGCGACGCCGTCCGGGAACCGGCCCGGATGGCCGAGGATCACCCGCCGCGGCTCCACCCCCAGCTCCCCGCACAGCAGATCCAGCACGTCCCCCGCGCCCGTACCCAGCTCCAGGTGGACGGCGACCGGAGCCCCCGTACGACGATGGGCGCCGGCGGCAGCCGTCATGGTGTGCCTGGCGTGGGCGTCGATGCCGTGGAACGCCCCGGCCACCTTGATCAGCCCGGCCCGTACCCCCGTGGTCCCGATCCCTTCCGTGATCTCCGAGACGAACAGCTCTTCCAGCTCCGGCATGATCCGGCCGAGCGGCCCGGGCGCGTAATGGGCGGCTCGGTGCAGCCCGGTCGCCGCGACGATCCGCGTCCCGCCCGCTCGGGAGAGCGCCGCCAGGTCCCCGGCCCGCCTGCCCATTCCGTACGGAGTCCACTGGACGACGGTCCGCCCGCCCAGCTCGTGGAAACTCCTCAGCCGCTCACGTGCGTCCTCCGGGTCGTCGAGCTCCAGCCCGGGCAGCACCGGGCTGCGGATGAAGAGGTGGTCGTGCGCGTCGCAGACTCCGAGCTCTTCCGCGGGCACGTCCCCGAGGACCGTGCGGACCAGTCTCACCACTGCTTCCCGCGCCTCAGCCGGTCACGCTCCGGCGACGACAGGTGCAGCACCTCGTAGCGGTCGCCCGGGTCACCCGACGGCTCGTCCTCCCAGAGCGTGAAGTGGAGCAGCTCCCAGTGGCGCGGGTCGACGGCAAGCGCGGTGGCGACGGCCCCGGGGGTGGCGGCGCGCCGGCGGCTCTCCTCCAGGGCGGCCTCCACCGCGACGGCCGGGGCCACGGTGTCGGCGATCAGTTCGCGGCGGCGGACGGCGGTGCGGGGGAGCGCCTCCGAGGCCGCCCCCTCCTGGAAGAGGAGTCCGGTCCAGTGCCGCACCCCGGGGCGGCCGAAGTCGTCGACGATGCCCTGGAATCCGGGGCCCCAGAGGAAGGCGTTCATGCCCTCCGGTGCGGACCACAGATACAGCGGTGCGTACTGGTTGACCGGTGAGGTGTCACCGCGTTCGCGGAGCAGGTACGCCTTGAGGCCCAGCCCCGGAAAGCCGTCGAGGAGATGCCCCCTGGTCGCGACCCGCTGCCGGACGATCCCCATGTCGTAGTCGGAGGGCAGGGTGATCTCGTACTGCATGACGTGCATCGCGTCCACCTCAGGCCTGGTGGTTCGGTGGGACGTGCGGGGCGAGCAGGGAGAGCAGCCCCTGGACGGCCGAGTCGAAGGCCGCCGGTGATCCGGACGCCCGGGCCAGGACGTAGCCCCCCTGGACCGTGGCCACGACGGCCGCCGCGACGTCCTGCGCTGCGAGGTCCGGGGAGAACTCGCCCGCGTCCAGGCCCTCCTGGAGGATCTCGGCGAGGCGGCCGCGCAGCCAGCCGATCGTTTCGTCCACCGGTGCCCTCAGCGCATCGCTGGCCACCACGTCGGGATCCATGGTCAGCCGCCCCACCGGACAGCCCCGCAGCACGTCACGCTCGCGCAGCAGATAGGCCGAGATCCGCTCGTAGGCCGATCCGGGGCCGTCCAGCAGGCGGCCCGCCGTCTCGCGCATCTCCGCGGACGTGCGGAGCACGGCGGCGAGCGCCAGGTCGGGCTTGCCCGCGAAGTGGTGGTACATGCTGCCCTGGCCCGCCCCGGCCCGCTGCTGGATCGCCTTGGGGCTGGTGCCGACGTAGCCGCGCTCCCACAGGAGCTCCTGGGTGGCTTCGACCAACCGGTCCGGAGTGCTCATGAGTTCACTGTACATACCAGTAGGTACAGAATCTACGAGGCCCGGTGGAAGCAGATGCCCGGCGCCGGCGTACTCCCACCGCCGTACGCGAACTGCCGCCGGCCGTACGACGCTCCGGCCGTCTCCCGGAGACAGGCTCGAAGGTGACAGGAACGCACGGAGCCGCGGCTGACCGAGGAGCTGACCGAGATGAACACGCTGGCGAACCACGGAGGGCCCGGCCCCTGGATCCTCTTCCTCCCCCTCGTCTGGGCGGCCGTCGCCGTCGGCGTCATCACGCTGCTGCGCCGCACCGTCCGGCGCGGCCGCCGCCCGGGGCCCCGGCAGCCGCACGGCGTCCGGCGGGGCGGGCCCACGGGTGAGCACTCGCCGATCGATCTCCTGGGCCGGCGGTTCGCCGCGGGGGAGATCGACGAGGACGAGTACTGGCGGAGGCTCTCCGTCCTCGACGAGCCCTACGGCCGCTACGACAAGGACGGCCCGGCGTGACCGCGGAAGGCGGGTGAGGCTCGGGGCGCGAACGGAGCGGAGCGCGTCGGTCCGGATGGACCGACGCGCTCCTGTGTGTGCGGGGCCGCCTGCCCGGTCAGCCGACGACGGCCGACCGGGCCCGCGTCCGTACCGCTGTCGGCTCCATGAGCCCCGCGACGTCCGAGCCGAACGGGCCGTCGGTCGTCGACCCGTACACCGGGAGAGGGGGCAGAGCGGTGGTGAACGACGGTGCGGGCAGGGTGAACCAGATGACCTTCCCCGCGTCGTCACTCGGTCGTACGCCCCAGCTCTCGCTGACCGCGGCGATCATCGCCAGCCCGCGCCCGGAGGTGGCGGACTGATCGGCGTCGCACACGGTCGGCAGCCGGGGGTCGTGGTCGTGGACGGAGACCGTCAGCCGGTCGAGCAGCAGCTCGATCTCGACGGTGCATGATTTGTCCGGCTGTGCGTGCCGGTGGACGTTGGTCAGCAGTTCGGTGACACCGAGCGCTGCCGGGTCGATCAGAGGATCGAGATGCCAGTAGCGCAATTGCGCCGAAATGATTCTGCGGACCTGACCGATCCGCGACGGCAGGGCTTGGAGCTCCACCGCGCAGTGCCTGCTTGGCTCGCTGATCACGGCTGCGACTCCCCGAAATAGGTCCGGAAGAAGACGAAGGAACGGATCCAGCAGATGGCTGACTGCTGTTTCTGGTCATGCGTGGTCCGCCCTGCGTGGCTCCCGGCGGGGGCGGCTTTCGCTGTCACCGCCGGTGCACCATCAGTGACGTGTGACCAGCGTGACTCAGGGGGTTGGGCTCCGCAACTCGCGGTGTCCGTACCCGGTCGTACAGTCAGACCCGCCGTCCCGCGGCGCTGCGCAGCGCCTCGAGGAATCTTCGGACCGGCGCGGCCCCGCCGGGCCTGCGGTTGCGCTGGCCCATGGTGAGCCGGTACCGCACGCCGTTGATCCGGGCGACCGCCGAATCAGCGGCCAGGAACCACGGCCTCCCGGCGCTCACCGCGGTCACGGGGGCGCTGGCGATCTCCCGCCCGTTGCTCGTCAGCAGCAGGATCCGGCCGTCCTCGACGATCACTTGGCCTGCCCTGGTCAGCGACCGCGCCCAACGGCGGATCCTGACGTCGCTCGCCCTGAACTCCACCGCGCCGAACTCCCGCGCGCCGAAATCCGCAGGGCTGAATTCTGTCTCGGCCATGGCGACTTCGCCCCCCTTGTACCGGCTTCTGCAATTCTGCCCGTGGACAGGGCCCGTATGCCAGGCCTCACCGCGATCCATTCCGGCCGCGGCCGGAATCGCGTACGCGTCCGGGCGTGCTCGCGGGACGCCCGGGCCAAGGGAGGCCTATGGGTCGCCAAAGTAAACGTTTGCGCAGGTGGGGGGAATATCGTGGGTCCCACGGAGAACCGCCGTCACCCTGAGGAGACCGCTGATGGACACCAGTGAGCACACACCTGGCGGTGGCGTCATGGAGACCGTCGACGTCGACCGGAGCGACCGGGACTACCGGGCCTGGCTCAAGGAAGCGGTGCGCAAGGTCCAGGCGGACGCCAACCGTTCGGCGGACACCCACCTCCTGCGCTTCCCGCTGCCGGAGCACTGGGGCATCGACCTCTACCTCAAGGACGAGTCGACGCACCCGACGGGCAGCCTCAAGCACCGGCTGGCCCGCTCCCTCTTCCTCTACGGACTCTGCAACGGCTGGATCCGCCGCGGCAAACCCGTCATCGAGGCCTCCAGCGGCTCGACGGCCGTCTCGGAGGCGTACTTCGCGAAGCTGATCGGTGTGCCGTTCGTCGCCGTCATGCCCCGGACCACCAGCCCGGAGAAGTGCCGCCTGATCGAATTCCACGGCGGGCAGTGCCACTTCGTCGACGACTCCCGCCGGCTGTACGAGGAGTCGGCGGCCCTCGCGGCCGAGACCGGCGGCCACTACATGGACCAGTTCACCTACGCCGAGCGCGCCACCGACTGGCGGGGCAACAACAACATTGCCGAGTCCATCTACCAGCAGCTGAGGCTGGAGCGGTATCCCGAACCCGCCTGGATCGTCGCCACCGCCGGCACCGGCGGGACCTCCGCGACCATCGGGCGCTACGTCCGCTACATGCAGCACGACACACGGATCTGCGTGCCGGACCCGGAGAACTCCTGCTTCTTCGACGGATGGACCCGGCACGACCAGCTGGCGACCAGCGACTGCGGCTCACGCATCGAGGGCATCGGCAGACCCCGGATGGAGCCGAGCTTCGTGCCCGGAGCCATCGACCGCATGATGAAGGTGCCCGACGCGGCCAGCGTCGCCGCCGTGCGGGTGCTGGAGCGCGCCATCGGCCGCAAGGCGGGCGGATCGACCGGCACCGGGCTGTGGAGTGCCTTCAAGCTGGTGGCCGAGATGGTGGAGAGGGGAAACACCGGCAGCGTCGTCACTCTCTTCTGCGACCCGGGCGACCGCTATCTCGACAAGTACTACTCGGACGACTGGCTGAGCGGCCAGGGCCTGGACATCCGGCCGTACACGGAGACGATCGACCACTTCCTGGCCACCGGCACCTGGCCCGCCTGAGCCGGGCGGCCGCTCACCGCGAACCCGGAAGCCGCTCCACCGCGACGAGGGCCGCGTCGTCGCCCAGGCGACCGCCCGCGTGGCGCAGCAGATCGGCGCAGACCCGCTCCAGCAGAGTCTCGGGACCCACACCCGGCCATGAGGCCACCCGCTCGGCAAGCGGGTAGAAGACTCCCGAGCCGTTCCGCGCCTCCGTGACCCCGTCCGTGTACAGCAGCAGCACGTCACCGGCCCGGAAGGCGAACACGTCCTCGGTGTGGCCCCCGGCGGTCAGCGGACCGACCCCGAGGGGCGGAGCGGGCTCCGTCGCGTCGAGGTTCTCCACCCGGCCCGCCCGCAGGAGCAGGGGCGGCGGATGACCGCAGCTGACGAGACGGAGCTCCTGCACCGCGTCCGGGAGGTCGAGCACGGCCGCGGTGACGAAAGCCTCGGCGACGTGCTGGTCATCGTCCGGATCCTCCGCCTCGGTCAGGGAGTCGATCTGCTGGGCGGCCACACTCGACTCGAGCCGGGCGACCAGACCGGGCAGATGGTCCTCCTGGCGGGCCAGGGCACGGAAGGCGCCGAGCACGCCGGCGGCGCCGCTGATGGCGTCGAGGCCCTTGCCGCGGACGTCACCGATGATCACCCGGGTTCCCCGGTGCGTGCGCGCGGTCGCGTACAGATCACCGCCGAGCTGGGCGCCCTCCTCGGCCGCCAGATAGACCGAGGCGAGGCGCAGCGGGCCACTGCGGCCGGGCAGGGGCCGGAGCACACTCCGCTGGGCCGCCTCGGCCACGGTGCGCAACTGCACCATCTCCGCCGCGTGGCGCTCCCGCAGGTGGGCGAAGAACGTGACGATCGCCGAGATCAGGAAGAGAGCGGCGATCTGGTACATGTGGTTGAGATCGGTGATGCTGGTGCGCGCCAGGGCCACCACCGCCTGGGCCAGCACCGCCACCGCACCGACGAACGCGGTCAGGCGCGGACCGGCGAACGACGCGGTGAGCGCCGGGGCCGCCACGAGGAACGGCCCGAGGTGCACCTCGGGCGGAACGACGATGTCGACCACGGTCACGGTGGCGATCAGGGCGAAGGGCACCGCGACGAAGGCCCGGGTCCGCCCCGTACCGTGCCGGAGTCCGTGTATCGATTGCCGCACACCCATGAGTCCGGGATACCGCATCGCACTCCCCGGCGCCCCTCCTGCGCGAAGGCCCATGAGAGACCGCTCCGCCGGGTCCGGGTCCCGCCGTCGGGCCTCAGTCGTCGAGCAGAGTGCCGAGCACCCGGCCGAAGACCCGCCGGCCCGCCCCGGCCAGCAGCGGATCCGTCCAGCGGGGCAGCAGCCTCACACGCAGCTCCTCGACCCAGATCACATGCGAGCCCGAACCGGTCGGGCATACGTCGATCGACGCCCGGCCGCGCACCAGCGAACCCCGCTTCTCCAGCCGGCACAGCCCCGCCCGGCCGGCGGCCGGCGGGGTCCACCGCACCACTTCCATCGGATCGTCGAAACCCAGCGGCCCCACGCCGGTACGGGCCACGAAGACCGTCCCGGCCCCGGTGGGCACGCCCGCGGGGACGGTGACCGACGTGAACGGAACGGTCCCGCCGTGCCGCTCCCAGTCGGTCACCCGTCGCCACGCCTCGGCGGCGGGGAGGGGAGTGAAGCGCTCGATGCGGAATACGGCCACAGTCCGATCCTAGGACGTCCGCAGCCCGCGGGCACAGGAACGGAAGGCGTGGGCGGCACCCGCGGCCGGACTACTCGTCCGCCGGTCCGCCCGCCACCACCAGGCCCGGCAGGTGCTCCTCGATCTCCTGCCTGACCGGGTCCGGCAGACCCGCGTCCGTGACGAAGGCATCGACCTCGTCGAGCGCCGCGAACGAACTCAGGCCCACCGTGCCCCACTTGGTGTGATCGGCGACCACGACGACACGCCTGGCCGCCCGCACGAAGCGGCGGTTCGTCTCGGCCTCCGCGAGATTGGGCGTGGAGAGACCGGCCTCGACCGAGATCCCGTGCACACCGAGGAACAGGACGTCGAAATGGAGCGAGCCGATCGCGCGGTCCGCGACCGGCCCGACGAGCGAGTCCGAAGGCGTGCGCACCCCGCCGGTCAGCACCACCGTGGCCGCACCGGCCCGCGCACCGCCCGCCGCCGTCGGCCGCTGCGCACCGTGGAACACATCGGCGACCCGCACCGAATTCGTCACCACGGTCAGGCCCGGTACGTCCAGGAGATGCCTGGCCAGCGCGAACGTGGTCGTACCGCCGGAGAGTGCGATCGCGCTGCCGGGCGACGCCATCCCGGCCGCCGTGCGCGCGATGTCCTCCTTGGCGCTGAGCTCCAGGGTCGACTTGGCCTCGAAACCGGGCTCGTGCGTGCTCGCCTCGACGACCGGCACGGCTCCGCCGTGGACCTTCTCGATGACTCCCTGGCGCGCAAGCGCGTCCAGGTCCCGGCGGATGGTCATGTCGGAGACGCTCAGCTTGCGGGTCAGCTCGTTGACCCTGACCCCGCCGCGCTTGCGCACGTCGTCCAGAATGAGCGCACGCCGCTGCTCCGCGAGCAGGTTCTGATTCTCGCTCAACGCCGGGCCCCGGTCCTTCGCTCTGTCCGCACGGTCCGGCAGCGGTCCTGCGGGACGCCCACATCCTCCCACGCACGCCTGCGAACCGTCCCACTGGGGAGATTCGGTGAGAGCCGTGCGGCGGGCGCCTCCCGTCGGGGATGGTGGTGACTGCGCATCAGCCCAGCACGATCCAGACGAAAGCCCCCAGCCGCCCCTCCCCACCGGCCGCGAGCCGGACGGATCAGAGAGCGAGTCGACGACATTGCCCCCTGCCCACCAGGCCGAGGCCGCGCAGAGCAGCGGCGTCGCACTGGAACTGCTCGTCCACGGTGTCGGCGGAACCACTCCGCAGGAGATGCTCGGCGACCCGCGTACGACGAGGATCACCGGTGACGCCACGGCCGCCATCCACCGGCGTACCGAGGACGTCGGAGCCGAACAGCACCCCGAGCGCCACCGGGACGGGCCCATCGCAGAGGCCTACTGCTGGTCCAACCTCACCTCGGGCAACGGCTCCCGAGCCCTGTGGCTGCTGCTGCTCCCCTTCATGGTGGTCAACCTCGCCCACTGGATGCGGCCCGCCGCACGGGGGCGTACGCGGACGGTCCGCCTCTACGGCGTGCTCGTGCGGCTCGTCGCGCTCAGCCTGACCGTGCTGCTGACCGCCGCGGTCTGCGAGGTCGCCCTCGACCTGGTGGCCTGGCAGTGCGCGGGGACGCCGGAGTGCTCCGTCCAGCGCTCCTGGCTGGGCTTCCTCTCCAGCCGGCAGGACGGCTGGTTCTCCCAGCCCGGACGCCGTCTCGCCGTCGCGGCGCTCGTGCCCGCCGCCCTGGTGGGACTCCTCTGGTACCTGTCCAACCGCACCTGGACCGCCTACGAGTCGCAGCGCTCCCTCACCTGGGACGAACCGGACAGCGCGGAGACGGACGAGGAGGCGGACACGGACGCGGCCGCGCGGTCCGGCGCCCCCGTCGTCCGCCCGGCCCTCGGCAGGCCCGGCTTCTGGTACGGACGCAGGCTGGTGGCCCGGCTGCGCGCGGCGCACACCGCTGCCGGATTCCTCACGGTCGCGACCGCGGTCGGCAGCACGGCGGCCCGCCACGACCGGACCGCCGAAAGCCCCGTGCCCGCGGTCACCGGCGTCCTCCTCGAGACCGTCCTCGCCCTGTGCGGACTCGTCGTCGTCGCGGTGGTCTGCCACCGGGGACGCAGCGAGCGGCGCCTCGACAACCGGATCGACCGGGCCCTCACCACCTTCCTGCCCGGCACCGCCCTCGCCCTGCTGCTCTGCGCGGTGGTGTACGCCGGCTGGTCGCGTCCCGGCTGGGTGTCCTCGGGCGCCCTCTCCGGAGAGGCCGTCTTCCGCACCCTCGCGGTGAGCCAGGGCCTGCTCGTCGTCGTACTCGCCGTGGCGGCCCTGAGCCTGTACCGGCGCGCCCCCGAGCCGCGCACCACCCTCCACGGTCTCGGCGGCCCGGCGGTGGCCATGCTCGCCTGCGCGCTCGGCGGGGTGATGACCGGCGGGATCGCCCAGCGCGTGGCCGACTGGCTCGACGGCCCCGGAACGCCCGGCATGGGGGCGGGCGCGGACATAGAGGGGCCGCCCGTGCTCCTCAGCTGGCAGGCCTCCGTCATCCCGGTCCTGCTGCTGCTCCTGCTCCCGCCCGTCATCTGGCTGGCGGTCCGCACCGTGCGCCGTGCCCGTCGGATGGGACCCGCCATCGAGGCGGAGTACGAGGAGAAGCGCCCCGAGCCCGGACGCACCCGGCGGATCGCCCGCACCCGGGCCACCGCCGCGCTCACCGACTCCGCGCCCGGGATCCTCGGACTGCTCTCCGCCGCCACACTGCTGCTCGGCGCCGGAGCGGTGACCGGGTCCTGGCTCAGCGGCGAGGTTCCCGGCCTCGCGACGGACGGCACGGGTCCGTTCGTCGAGTCGGTCGCCGAGACCGCCCAGTCGACCGGCTCCTGGATGACCGGCTTCGGCGTGATACTGCTCGTCACCTGGGGACGCCGTGCCTACCGTGACGTCTCCGCCCGGCGCACCATCGGCATCCTCTGGGACGTGGGTACGTTCTGGCCGCGTGCCGCCCATCCGTTCGCACCGCCCTGCTACGCGGAGCGGGCCGTCCCGGACCTCTCGTCCCGGATGTGCGCCTGGACCGGGCGCACCCGCGGCAGGCTCGTCATCTCCGGCCACTCCCAGGGAAGCGTGCTCGCCGCGGCAGCGGTGTGGCAGCTCCCCGACTCAGCCCGGCGCCGGGTCGCGCTGCTCACGTACGGTTCCCCGATCGAGCGGCTGTACGGGCGCTGGTTCCCCGCCTACTTCGGCCGGGTCCCCCTCGAAGGGCTGCAACGTTCGGTCCACTGCTGGCGCAACCTCTGGCGTTCCACGGACCCGATCGGCGGCCCTGTCCGGATCGACGAGGGGCAGGGCCACGAAGTGGACCGGGGCCCGCTCAAGGACCCGCTGGAGTACGGACGCACCGCCGAACACCCGCTGCCGGAGCCCATCCTCGGGCACTCGGACTACCAGGCCGACCCGGTCTTCGCCGTCGAGCGTGCCGCACTCCTGGAACGGCTCGAACCCGTCGTGCCCCAGCAGGCGGGTGCGGAAGGCCGGGACAGCACCGCTCAGGACAGCGCCGGAAGGTCCTCGGGGTAGAGCATGGTCAGGTCCTCGGTGGTCGGTTCGGGGAGCTGGGCGACCCGGCCCGCGTGCCGCTCCACCATCGACTCGAATGTCTGACGGGCCGTCCGGCCGTTGCCGAAGGCGGGGCCCTTGGGAAGCGCCGTGAAGTACTTGAGCAGCGCTTCCCCCGTCCCCTCCGCCAGGCTGTACTCGTGCTCGTCACTCTGCTGCTCGACGATCCGCAGCAGCTCCTCGGGCTCGTAGTCGCTGAAGGTGATGGTCCGTGAGAAACGGGACGCCACACCGGGGTTGACGGTGAGGAAGCGCTCCATCTCGTGTGTGTACCCGGCCACGATCACCACTACGGCGTCGCGGTGGTCCTCCATCAGCTTCACCAGCGTGTCGATGGCCTCCCGGCCGAAGTCGCGGCCCGAGTCCTCGGGGGAGAGCGCGTACGCCTCGTCGACGAACAGGACGCCGCCGCGCGCCCGGTCGAACGCCTCCTGGGTGCGGATGGCCGTGGACCCGATGTGCTCGCCGACCAGATCGACGCGCGACACCTCCACGAGGTGGCCGTGTTCCAGGACACCGAGCGAGGCCAGGATCTCCCCGTACAGCCGGGCCACCGTCGTCTTGCCCGTGCCGGGGGAGCCGGTGAAGACCAGGTGCCGGCGCACCGACGCCGCCTTCAGGCCGGCCAGCCGGCGGCGCCGGCCCACCTCGATCATGTCGGTCAGCGCCCGCACCTCACGCTTGACGCTGTCGAGGCCCACCAGCGCGTCGAGCTCACCCAGCACGGCACCCGAGTCCCGGGCCGGCTCGGCGGGTGCCGCGGGCACGGCGGCGGGTTCGGCTGTGCGCTGTCCGGGCATCGCGCCCAGCAGCCCGGGCGTGGTCTGCGTCGCCGTCAGGACCGGCGGGGGCGGGGGAGTGGCGCTGCGCAGGCCGCTCTCGTCGCTGGTGCAGTCCCGCGCCACCGGACCGCCGGCGCTGCCGTCGCCCCCGGAGCCGTCGGCGAACTCGTATCCGCCGCGTGCGCACCGCTCGGTCCGGCACCGGGTCAGGGTCGAGCGGCAGCCGTCCATCACATGGAAGCCGTAGCCGTCGCTCCCCGTGACCCGGCAGCTGTCGAAGGTGCCCCGGCCCTCCGCGGAGACGTAGAAACCGGCCTCCGCGGGCGAGGTGACCGTGCACCTCTCGATGGTCGGGTCGGCGCCCTTGGTCACGATGACCCCGGTCTGCGCCGCGTCGATGGTGCAGTTGTTCAGTGTGCCGCCGCTGCCGTGGTCACGGAACCACGCTCCGGTGGAGGCCTCGCGGATACGGCAGTCGTCGAGCTGGGCGGTGGCGCCGTCGCTCACCGAGACCGCCGTGTTGCGGATCTGGGTCAGATCGCTGTCCACGACATCCGCGCGTGAGCCCCGGTCGAGGACGAAGAGGGCGTCGGGCACGTCGTGGACGCGGCACGAGTCGAGTATCACCGTGGCCCCGTCGCTGACCCACACGGCCGGATAGTCGCCCGTACTGTCGTGGATCTCGCACTGGTTGGCGTCCACGCGGGTACCGGGGTCCCAGACCGAGAGGCCGTTGCGGCCGAACCTGCGGACGGTGGAGCGGGTCAGGGTGAGTACCGAACGGGAGCGCAGGTCGACCGCGTTCTCCGGGATGTCGTGGATGTCGCAGTCGGCGAGCGTGAGGACCGCGTCGGTGTCCAGGGTCACCCCGTCGGCGGACGTGCGGTGCACACTGCAGTCCGTGAGGTGCGCGGTCCCGCGGGCGGTGACCTGCACCCCGCTGCCCTTGATCTCGTACACCTCGCAGCCCACCGCCTCCAGGCCGCTTCCCTCCCCGGTCACGCTCAGCCCCGCGCCGGACGAATGGTGCACGCGGCAGCGATCGAGCCGGGGGTGCGCGCCGTCGCGGACCGAGACGCCGGACTGGCCCGCCGAGACGATCTCGCACTCCTCGAACACGCCGCCGGCGCCGTCGAGTACGGCGATGCCCACCCCGGCCGGGTTGTCCACCGTGCAGCGGCGCACGGTCGGCCTGGCTGCGCCCCGCACCTCCATGCCGGCGGCCGACCTGGTCACGATGCGCAGATCCGACAGCTCGGGGGCGCCCTCCTCGACGAGCAGCGCGGGCGCTGCCGAATCCTGGCCCTCGACGTGCAGGTCCTGGACGACGGCGGAGGCGCGGACGGTCAGGGGGACACCGTCGACCGGCGCGATCCGTACCGAACCCGCCGACCCTTCGGCGCCGCGCAGCGTCACCGCGCGGTGGACGACGAGATTCTCCCGGTAGGTGCCGGGGGCGATGGTGAGGACGTCACCGTCCGCTGCGGCCTCCAGGGCGGCGGTGAGGGATGCGTATTCGCCCGTACGGCGCCGCCATCGCGATGTGCCGGTGTGCGTCACCTGGACCGTGCCCTGTGCCATGGTGCTGCTGTGCCCCCACCTCGTGCCGTGTGCGCTGCCTCGTGCCTGTCCGCGGTGCCGCCGGTAGCCGGCAGCCCTCTGGCCCGCCTGCCGAGGAGTCGGGCGGGCCGGTCCACCGTAGCGCGCGTGGCGGGCGCGAGTTGACGGGTCGGCCGCCGAAGGCCACTGGTCAGCCGGATACGAGGGGAACCTGCGCCCCCGGGTTCAGCTGCCCGTACCCGTTCTGCCCCAGTCGGGGCCGACTTCGGCCCAGGCACGGTCGAGCCGGGTGTACCGCCGTTGCATCATGCGCCATACGACGAGCCTGCGGGCGATTTCGGTCAGACCGCCCGCGACCAGCGCCGCACCGATGCCCGCGAGCACCGTGTGCGTGCGGGCCGTGGACATGTCCATGGGACGCATCGCGGGATGTCCCCGGTCGTCCGTCCAGATCCGGATCCGGGTGCCGGGCGCGGTCTGAGTGGACCCCGTCGACACGGTGCCCGTGCGTGCCGTACCGTCCGGGGCGAGCCAGTCGGCCACCACCGACGCGCGCATGGAGCCCTCGGCGACGGCCGCCTCGGGGTCCTGGGCGAAGCGGGACGTGCCCGCGGCCGCGCGGACCACGACGGCCGCGGTCGGATGGCGTTGCTCGTGCTGGGTCCGCACCGTCCGCCGGAGTGTGTCGTCCGTGAGCGCGCCGACCTTCCAGCCGATGGCCGGTGCCGCCAGCAGCATCAGGAGCAGCGCGGTCAGCGCCACCCATGCCTCATGCCGGTCGGTGGCCCGGCACACCGGATTGTGCCGCCACCGCCGGATTCCCAGAACCGCTCGCACAGTCATGCACCCCCTTCCCTGTCCGTGATAACCCGGGAGGCGGTCGATTACGTCCTCCGACGGCGAAGAGAGAGCAACCTCACGCCGCCAACGGCCCCCACGCCCACCCGAGTTCCGATCCGCTCGGCTTCCGGCGCGCCCGGTGGTCAGCCGAGGCACCGCACCGGATCCCCGGCCCGGATCACACCGGTGCCCTCCGGGACCAGGAGCTGGCCGAAGAGGAGGAGCTTCCCGTCCCGGCGGTGCCGTCCGAGCGTCCGCAACGGCTCCTTGCCCCGCTCACCGGTCCGCTGGTCGGTGGTCGTGATGACACACCGTCCGCACGGCTTGGCGACGCGGAACGCGACCTCCCCGATCGCGATCCGCTTCCAGTCGTCCTCGGCCCAGGGCTCGGTCCCGTCCACGACCACGTTCGGCCGGAACCGGTTCATCGGCAGCGGCCCCTCGTCCGCATGGTCCCCCTGGGCCACCAGCGAGTTGAGCGCGTCCAGCGAGGAACGCGTCGTGAGGAGCAGCGGAAACGTGTCGGCGAGCGACACCGTCTCGCCCGGCCGGCCGAACTCCGGATCGACGGGCCTGCGGTGCGACGGCTCGTCGAGATGGACGAGCCGGACCTCCGCACCGAGGTGCGCGCCGAACCATGCGTGGGCGGCGTCCGCGGCGGGAACCATCGTGACCTTGCTCCGGTGGAGCTCCGCGACGACCGTGCGGGCCGGGTCGGGCACCTCCACCGTCAGGGACGGGCTCCCGGGCGCCGACAGCACGAGTCCACCGCCCGGCACGGGCTCGGCGGACAGCCGCGCCATACGCGGCTGCTGACGCTGGGTGACAACCCTGCTCCCGCTGTCGATCAGCATCCAGCGGCGGTCGCCGGCGAGTCCCCATGGCTCGACGACGGCCTCGTCGGCGGCGCGGGCAGCCAGCGACTTGACCGGGTGGATGTGTACAGCACTGAGCGCGGGCGAAAGCATGCGCTCATCCTGCCAGCCGTCACCGACAACGGCAGGCGGTGCCCGTCAGTACCCTCGGCTCTGGTACGGGCGGTTGTACGGATCCTCGTACGGCGACTGCGAGGGAGCGGGTACGGGCCGGGGCGACGCGGGACGCATCGCCTCGTACCCCGTGCCCGGCCGCTGCTGCTGCTGTTGCTGCTGGTAGCCGCGGGGCGCCGACGGCTGCTGCGGGATGTACGGCGCCGGTGCGTGCTGAAGCTGTGCGGGCTGCATCGCCGGCGCCTGCTGCATCCCGGCGTTCTGGTACTGCGGCTGCGGCGCCTGCTGCGGGTAGCCGTAGGACCCGGTGTGCTGCGACGGGGCCGCGGGCAGCGCCGGGAGAGCCGACGGCAGAGCCGGCAGATAGCTGTTCCCGGTGTCGTAGGCGGCGGG
Organism: Streptomyces sp. QL37; assembly: GCF_002941025.1. Lineage (NCBI taxonomy): Bacteria > Bacillati > Actinomycetota > Actinomycetes > Kitasatosporales > Streptomycetaceae > Streptomyces > Streptomyces sp. QL37. Next base: position 8,021,308 of record NZ_PTJS01000001.1, read on the forward strand.
AACCCGGATCGGCGCGATCTGAGGGGTCCCCCGCTCGGCGACGAGGGAGTCGTAGATCGGGGTGTCGGGGAACGACGGCGTGGCGTAGTAGCCGCTGCCGTAGGTGGAGCGGGGGGAGGTCATGACACATAAGTTAAGCCCACGATGTGCCGGTTGGGGAGCCCCAATCTTAGGGTTATCCGTTTTAAGCCGGTTCTGGTCGTCTGACCTGCCAAAACAATGCTCAAGCTTCCGTCAACAGCGAGGGCTTTTCCCATGGCCCGGGAGAAGCGGCGTGCGCGCCGCGGAGGGCGACACCCGCCGGGCCCTCGCCCGCGCCGGTTCAGGACGCCTCGTCCGTGGTGTCCGGTTCGGGGTTCCAGTCCAGGAGCCTCACCTTCGCGACGGTGCGGACATGGCGCCGCATCGCCGCGGCGGCGGCCTTGCCGCGCCGCTCCTCGATGGCGTCGAGGATCGCCTGGTGCTGGGTCAGGGAGCGGCCGGGCCGCCGCGGCTGGCGCAGGGACTCGTGCCTGCTCTCCGTGATCTGGTCGGCGATCGACCGCATGAACTCGGCCAGCAGCGCGCTGTGGGCGGCCGCGGTCACCGCGGCGTGGAAGCGCCGGTCGCCCTCGATGCCGTGGCCGCCGTCGGCGATCTCCGCGGCCATGTGGGCGAGCGATGCCCGCAGCGCGGTCAGATCCCGCTCGGTGCGCCGCTCCGCCGCGAGTTCGGCGAGTTTGGTCTCCAGCGCCTCGCGCGCCTCCAGCACGTCCGGCAGTCTGCGCCGGCGTTCGACGAGCCGCTCGACGGGTTCGGCGTCCAGCCCGTCCCCGAGGAGATAGGTGCCACCGCCGTGCCGTACCTCGACGAGCCCCTGCACCTCCAGGACGACGATGGCCTGCTTCACCGAGGCCCGGGAGACTCTCAGGCGCTGAGCGAGGTCGCGCTCGGGCGGAAGCCGGTCGCCGGCCACCAGACCGCTCTCGGCGGCGAAGGTGCGCAGTCGGTCGAGCACTTGCTCGTACAGTCGTGTGCGCCCCATGGGCCGCAGTGCGTCGGACATCCCCTGCCCCTGTTCCGGAGGGCCCCCGCGCCCTCTTGGCACCGGCAGCGTAGCAGCGCCCAGTGGTCCGGAGGCTGGACCAATTCATGCGCACCCCCTTGACGGCTGTTGCCGCTCCCCGGACTCTGAGTGCCGTCAACAGGCGAAGTGGCTCATCCACCAGACCAATGAGGGTCGGCCCAGGACGGGAGCCCGCAATGTCCGCGGAACTCATCTCAATCCTCGTACTCGTGGTGGTCTTCGTGATCGCCACCACCCGCTCCATCAACATGGGCGCGCTGGCCTTCGCCGCCGCGTTCGTGGTGGGGGAGCTGGTCGCCGACCTGGACGCGGACGGCATCTTCGCCGGGTTCCCCGGAGACCTCTTCGTCGTCCTGGTGGGCGTCACCTACCTGTTCGCGATCGCCCGGGCCAACGGCACCACGGACTGGCTGGTGCACGCGTCCATACGCCTGGTCGGCGGGCGCGTCGCGCTGATTCCCTGGGTGATGTTCGTGATCACCGGGGCGCTGACGGCGATCGGCGCGGTCAGTCCCGCCGCGGTGGCGATCGTCGCACCGATCGCTCTGAGCTTCGCCGCGCGTTACGGCATCAGCCCGCTCCTGATGGGCGCGATGGTGGTGCACGGGGCGCAGGGCGGCGGCTTCTCCCCGATCAGCATCTACGGCTCGATCGTGAACGGCATCGTCGAGCGCGAGAACCTGCCGGGCAACGAGATCGCCCTGTTCCTCGCCTCGTTGGCCGCCAACCTGGTCATCGCCGGTGTGGTGTTCGTACTCTTCGGCGGCCTGAAGCTCGCCCGGCAGCGTCAAGCGGAGGGCGACGACTCGCCCCGCCCTCCCGCGGACGAGGTGACCGCCCGGCTCGACACGCCCCGGGCGGCCACGCTGCTCGCGCTGATCGCCCTGGTCGTCGCCGTGCTCGGCTTCGATCTGGACGCGGGCCTGACCGCGATCACGCTGGCCGTGCTGATCAGCGCCGCTTGGCCGGACACCAGCCGCAAGGCGGTCGGCGCGATCGCCTGGCCCACCGTGCTGCTCATCTGCGGGGTGCTGACCTACGTCGGCGTGCTGGAGGAGATGGGCACGATCACCTGGGCCGGGGAGGGAGTCGGAGGCATCGGAGTACCGCTGCTCGCGGCGCTGCTGCTGTGCTACATCGGCGCGATCGTCTCGGCGTTCGCCTCCTCGGTCGGCATCATGGGCGCGCTGATCCCGCTGGCCGTGCCGTTCCTCGCCCAGGGAGAGATCGGGGCGGTCGGGATGATCGCCGCGCTGGCCGTGTCGGCGACCGTGGTGGACGTCAGCCCCTTCTCGACCAACGGCGCACTCGTGCTCGCCGCGGCGCCGGACGTCGACCGGGAACACTTCTTCAGGCAGCTGATGGTGTACGGCGGGGTCGTCGTCGCAGTGGTGCCCGCCGTGGCCTGGCTCGTCCTGGTGGTGCCTGGATTCGGATGATTCTCGGCATATCCCTGCCCGCGGCCTTCCTCCTGCCGCCGTTCCGTCGATCGGAGTACGACGCGTGAATGCCCCCACGGCCCTGTTCCCCGCACTCGCCGAGCGCAGTTCGCGGCCCGCCCTGCGGTTCGGGGACCGCACCCTGTCGTACGCGGAACTCGCGGCGTCGGCCGGCTCCCTCGCCGCGACCCTGGGTACGGCTCGACGGGTGGCGGTGTGGGCGACGCCCACGCTGGAGACCGCCGTCGCTGTGGTGGCGGCCCTGCTCGCCGGAGTGCCCGCGGTGCCGCTCAATCCACGGACCGGCGACCGGGAACTGGCCCATGTCGTGGCCGACAGCGCGCCGTCACTGGTCCTGGCCGCAGCGGGCGACGAACTCCCCGCCGCGCTGGACGGACTGCCTCGCGTCGACATCGACGCGACCGCGGGACCGGCGGGCGCGCCACCCGTCGAGCCCGGCCCCGGCCACCCGGCGCTGATCGTCTACACCTCCGGCACCACCGGTCCGCCCAAGGGCGCCGTCCTGCCGCGTCGTGCCCTGACCAGCACACTGGACGCCCTGCGGGACGCCTGGGAATGGGACGCCGACGACGTGCTGGTGCACGCGCTGCCGCTGTTCCACGTGCACGGGCTCATCCTCGGCATCATCGGACCCCTGCGGCGCGGGGGATCGGTGCGTCACCTGGGCCGGTTCAGCACCGAGGGGGTGGCACGGGAGCTGAACGCCGGGGCCACGATGCTGTTCGGGGTCCCGACCATGTACCACCGCATCGCCGAGGCCCTCTCCGAGGGGCACGGTGACGCCGCCCTCGCCCGGGCGCTGTCCGGTGCGCGCCTGCTCGTGTCGGGCTCGGCCGCGCTTCCGGCGCGCGACCACGAGCGGATCGCGGAGGCGACGGGCCGGACCGTCATCGAGCGGTACGGGATGACGGAAACCCTGATGAACACCAGCGTGCGCGCGGACGGCGAACCTCGGGCCGGAACCGTCGGAGTGCCCTTGCACGGCGTCGAGTTGCGGGTCGTCGACGAGGAGGGCCGGCCGGTCGGCACGGGCCCGGACGCCGTGGGTGAGATCCAGGTGCGCGGTCCGAACCTCTTCACGGAGTACCTCAACCGTCCCGAAGCCACCGCCGAGGCGTTCTCCGAGGACGGCTGGTTCCGCACCGGGGACATGGCGGTGCGGGATCCGGACGGCTATGTCCGGATCGTCGGCCGCAAGGCAACCGACCTCATCAAGAGCGGCGGCTACAAGATCGGAGCGGGCGAGATCGAGAACGCGCTGATGGAGCACCCCGGTGTGAGGGACGCGGCGGTGACGGGCGAGCCGGACGCCGACCTCGGCCAGCGGATCGTGGCGTGGATCGTACCGGAGGACGCGCAACACCGTCCTGACGTGACCGAGTTGGCCGATCACGTCGCTGCCCGGCTCGCCCCGCACAAGCGTCCGCGGACCGTGCGATACATGTCCGAACTTCCCCGTAACGACCTCGGCAAGATCATGAAACGGGCTCTCCGCGCCTGACGCGTCGGCACGGGCGGGCGTAGGCGACCGGGTCCCTGAACCCCCGTCGGAGCGCGGCCGGAGGCCCCGGCACGGAAACCCGTCCTCTCCCCACGGAAAGGCAAGCCGTTGATCCACTCCCTTCTCTCAGGAGCCCGGCGCCTCCGGGTGCCGCGGGCCGGACGCACCTCGATCGCGCTGGCCGCCACCACGTTGGCCGCAGCCCTCGCCGTCTCCGCACCGGCGACGAACGCCGCCGGGGACACCGCGTCCGGGCAACAAACCGGCTCGCGCGGCTGGTTCACCTCCTGGGCGAACTCGCAGCACGACCTCGCCCCCACTCCCTTGCGCGACCAGACCGTGCGCATGGTCAGCCACCTCAGCCAGGGGGGTGACGCGCTCCGCATCCGGATCCAGAACACATTCGGTACGACCCCCCTCACCGTGGACGCCGCCACCGTGGGACTCACGGACGGCAGGAGCGCCGCCACGCAGGGGAGTCCCCGGCCCGTCACCTTCGACGGCCGGCCGGAGGCGGTCGTCCCGGCCGGCGGCGAACTCTGGAGTGACGCCACCACCCTGACGACCCGCGCCCGGACGGACGTCGCGGTCTCCCTGTCCGTCTCCGGCACCGTCCTCCCGGGCCGCCACGGGACGGCGTTCCGTACCAACTACCTGACCGCTCCCGGCACCGGGGACCACACCCGCGACACGAGCTCCGCCGCCTACACGGAGACGACGGAGTCCACCTACCTGGTCACCGCCGTGGACGTGCACAACCCGCGCCTGAAGGGTGGTCTCGTCGCCTACGGCAGCTCCGTGGTCGACGGGGTCGGATCCACCGACTGCGGCCCCGGCTGCACACAACTCGGCGCCAACCGCCGATGGACCGACGACCTCGCACGGCGGATCACCACGGAGCTGCCCCCCGCACGACAGCTCGCGGTGGCGAACGCCGGCGTCAACGGCACCACCAGCGCCCCCGACTGCCCGAAGCTCGCCGAACACCTGCGCGGTCTGGACGCGGGGGCGCGCCTGCGGAGGGACGTCCTGGCCCTCCACGGAGTCACCGGGGTCCTCTACTACTACGGCACCAACGACCTGCCCGCCGGATGCGACGCCCAGCAGGTGCTGGCGAGCTACCGCGACACCTTCCGGCGTCTGCACGCGGCCGGCATCAAGGTGTACGTCACTCCGGTGACCCCCCGTCCGGGCTACACCGACGAGCAGAACCGGGTCCGCCACACCGTGAACTCGTTCGTCTCGAAGTGGAACGACTGCGGTGGCACCTGCGACGGCATCATGGGCTTCGACCAGGTTCTCAAGGACCCGTTGAAGCCGAACGCCATCAACCCGCCCTACGACACCGGTGACGGTGTCCACGTGAACATCTCCGGACAGCAGGCCCTGGCCGACACGCTCTCGCTGCCGATGCTCGCGTCCTCGGCCCGACGATGACGACATCGGCGGAAGGGCCGCTCCGCGGCCCGTGAGCGCACCTCGTGCGGGACGGCTCCCGGAGGATCGCCGGCAGCCGCCCCGTCGGGAGTGTGGGCTCCCCACGGAACCGGGGATTAGGTTGTCGGGAGACTCTCCGGGCAGCCGGACTCGTGATGGGGGCGAGCATGACCATGCAAAAGGGAACCAATGTCGCGGTGCCGGCTCAGGCCGTGCGGGTCGAACTGGGCTGGCGTGCGTCACCCGGGACACCGGACGTGGATGCCTCGGCGCTCCTTCTGGTGTCCGGAAAGGTGCGCAGCGACGCGGACTTTGTCTTCTACAACCAGCCGGCGCACGGGTCCGGCGCGGTGCGCCACGAAGGCAAGCGGACGTCCGGGGGCGCTGTCACGGACAGCCTCGGTGTGGACTTCGCGCGGATGGAACCGGCGATCGACCGTGTCGTGATCGCGGCCTCGGCGGACGGCGGCACCTTCGGACGGGTGACCGGCCTCTTCGTGAGGGTCGTGAACCCGGCCGACGGCACCGAGATCGCACGCTTCGAGAGCGCGGACGCGACCGTCGAGACCGCGTTCATCCTCGGTGAGCTCTACCTGCGCCAGGGTGCCTGGAAGTTCAGGGCCGTAGGGCAGGGATACGACACCGGACTCGCGGGCCTCGCGACGGACTTCGGCATCTCCGTCGACGAACCGAAGCAGGCGACTCCGCCCCGGCAGCCGCAGACGGCTCCGCAGCCGTCCGCGCACCCGGCCGCACCTGCGACGGCCCCCACCCCGCCGCCCGCCCCGCCCGTCGTGCAGGCCGTGCGGCTGACCAAGGTCACGCTGACCAAGGAAGCCCCCACGGTGTCGCTGTCCAAGCAGGGCGGCACGTCCGGAGCGCTGCGCGTCAATCTCAACTGGGAAGTGCGCAAGCAGTTCAAGGGCTGGGGCGCGAAACTCGGCAGGGCCGTCGCCATGCACGCGGACCTCGACCTCGATCTCTGCGCGCTGTACGAGCTCACGGACGGCAGCAAGGGAGTCGTGCAGGCGTTGGGAAACGCCTTCGGCTCTCTCCGGCAGCCGCCCTACATCCACCTCGACGGGGACGACCGCACGGGCGCCGTCTCGTCCGGCGAGAACCTCACGGTCAACCTCGACCACAAGGACCGGCTGCGCCGTGTCCTGATCTTCGTCACGATCTACGAAGGCGCCCGGAGCTTCGCCGACCTGCACGCCACGGTCACGCTCCAGCCGCAGAACGGGGCGGCGATCGACTTCTCCCTCGATGAATGCACCGTGCCTTCCACGGTGTGCGCGCTCGCACTGATCACCAGCGACGGGGGAGACCTCACCGTGCAGCGCGAGGCCCGCTATCTCGTCCCCCAGCGCGGGGTCAGCCCCCAGCGGACCATCGACGCCGCCTACGGGTGGGGCATGAACTGGACACCCGGACGCAAGTGACCCGCGGCGCGCGCCGGGCTCAGGGCTCCGGTGCGGCCTCGGGACGGGCGTACGTACGCCCCTTCCAGGCCGCACCGAGCCCCCGGTAGTGCTGCACCGCGGAGTCCACCGTCATCAGGAGGTAGAGGACCGCGGTGAAGGGCAGCAGCGGTGCCAGCCACAGCGACTGCCGGTAGTACCCGAGCATGGGCATGTACGTCCCCGCCATCACCGCCCAGGCCGCCCCACCCGCCGCCGCTGCCACCGGATCGCCGGTCAGCAGCCCCGCTCCCAGCGTGACGGGCGGCGCGACGTAGACCAGGCCCAGGCCGAGGACCGTGCCCGCGAGCAGCGCGGGGCTGTGCCGCAGCTGGGCGTACGCGCTCCGCGCGATCATGTGCCACAGGTCCGCCAGCCGAGGGTAGGGCCGCACGCTGTCCACCCGGTCGGCGAGTCCAAGCCAGATGCGGCCGCCGCTGCGGCGCACGGCGCGCGCCAGCGACACATCGTCGATCACCGCCGAACGGATGGACTCCGGGATCCGCGCCCGCTCGACAGCACCGGCCCGCAGCAGTACGCAGCCGCCCGCCGCCGCGGCCGTCCGCGACCTCCTGCCGTTCACCCGGCGGAACGGGTAGAGCTGTCCGAAGAAGTAGACGAAGGCCGGCACGACCAGCCGCTCCCACGTGCTCGTCACCCGCAGCCTGGCCATCTGTGAGACCAGGTCGAACCCGTCCGCGCCCTCGCTCCCGGCCGCGGCGACGAGTTCGCGCAGGCTGTCGGGCTCATGAGCGATGTCGGCGTCCGTCAGGAGCAGGAATTCGGGCTTCCGCTGCCGGGCCAGCTCCATCCCGTGCCGCAGGGCCCAGAGTTTGCCCGTCCATCCCGGTGCCGGCTCGCCGGGCGTCACCACGGTCAGCGGCAGCCCGCCGTACCGCTCGGACAGCGTCCTGGCGAGCCGGCCCGTGCCGTCGCCGCTGCAGTCGTCGACCAGGAAGACCTCGGCGTCACCCGGATAGTCCTGGGCGAGCAGGGAGGGCAGACTCACCGGCAGGACCTCGGCCTCGTCCCTCGCGGGTACGACCACGGCCACCGAGGGCCAGCGCGCCGGGTCCCCGCGCAAGGGCAGCCGCTGGTCGGTCCGCCAGAAGAAGCCCTGGCCGAGCAACAGCCACATCCACACGATCAGCGAACCCACGGCGATCCAGGCAACGGCGCTCATCCGTCGAAGTGTGCCCCACTCCGGCGGTGCCGCAAGGGCTGTCGACTATGGTGACCGGGTGAAGATCGCACTCATGGACTCGGGAATCGGCCTGCTCGCGGCAGCGGCCGCGGTACGCCGGCTGCGGCCCGACGCCGATCTGGTGGTGTCGTCGGATCCCGGGTCGATGCCCTGGGGGCCCCGTACGCCCGAGGACGTGACCCGGCGCGCGCTCGCCGTGGCCCGCGCGGCGGCGGCCCACCGGCCGGACGCCCTGATCGTCGCCTGCAACACCGCTTCCGTCCACGCCCTGCCCGCCCTGCGGGCCGAACTGGAGCCAGGACTGCCGGTCATCGGCACCGTGCCCGCGATCAAGCCGGCCGCCGCGGGCGGCGGACCCTTCGCGATCTGGGCCACGCCGGCGACCACCGGGAGCCCCTATCAGCGTGGGCTGATCAATGAATTCGCCCGCTCCGTGGACGTCACCGAAGTGCCCTGCCCGGGTCTCGCCGACGCGGTGGAGCACGCCGACGAGGAGGCGATCGACCGCGCGGTGGCCGCTGCCGCCGCCCTCACCCCCGCCGGAGTGACGGACGTCGTCCTGGGCTGCACCCACTACGAACTGGTGGCCGAACGCATTCGCGCCGCCGTCGAGAGCAACCGGCCCAACCGCGCGCCGCTCGTGCTCCACGGCTCCGCCGACGCGGTCGCGGCGCAGGCGCTGCGCCGTGTCGGGGCGGTGCCCGCTCCGTCGGCCGAACCGGTCGGCACTCTCGCCGTCCTGCTCGCCGGACACGCCGGCGACCTGCCCGAACCCGCCCTGGCCTACGCCGAGGGCCTGCTGCTCAAGGCGGTCACCCCCGCGCTCTGAGCGTATCCGGCGCCCCGCGGGGACGCACGGCCCTCCCCGCGGCGCGGAACGTGGGTACGCTGCTTGGCATGACGGACCACCCCGGTAACACGTGGCACGGTTCGAGCCAGGCCCCGAGCACGGTCTGGACGGGACGGGCCACCAACCGCTTCCAATGGCTGCTCGCGGCCATCGGCGCAGCGTGCCTGGCGCTCGGCATCGAACTCGCGGTCGACTCGGCCTGGGGCGGCGGGTTCGCGCCGCTGCTCATGTCCGTCATCGGCTGCGTCGCCGCAGGGCTCCTGATCCTCTTCGGGACCCTCGCCTTCGTCCACGTGGCCGTGAAGGTCGACGGTGACGCCCTCGAGGTGCGCTGCGGTCACGCCGGGCTGCCCCGGCGCCGGATCCTCCTCACCCATGTGGTGGGCGCGGACTTCGCCCCCAAGGTCACTCCGCGCCAGTGGGGCGGCTGGGGCTACCGCTGGCGCCCCGAGCAGGGCACGGCCGTGGTCGTGCGCCGAGGGGAGGCACTGGTGCTCCGGCTGGGGGACGGCATGACCTTCACCGTCACGGTGGACGACGCGGAGGCCGCCGTACGATTCATCCGCGACCGCCTGCACCTCACGGCCCCGGGGAGGGCCCCGGGGAGCTGAGCCCGGCCCGGACCCTGGACGGCAGGAGCGGCTGCCGCCCTCACAGCCGCCCACCGTAGACTCCGGCAGGTGAGCGCCACCATCACCACCGCCGAACCGCCGCCCGCCCCCGTGTCCCGCAGCAGGAAGCTGTGGCCGCGGCTCGTCCGGCCTGCCGCAGCCGTCCTGTCCGGTGTGCTGCTCTACGCGAGCTTTCCGCCCCGGCCGCTCTGGTGGCTGGTGCTGCCCGGCTTCGCCCTGCTGGGGTGGGTCCTGACCGCACGGCGGCTGCGCGCGGCACTGGGTCTCGGCCTCCTGGCGGGCCTCGGCTTCATGCTGCCCCTGCTGCACTGGACGGGGGAGGAGGTCGGCCCCGTACCCTGGCTCGCCCTCGCGCTGGCGGAGGCGCTGTTCATCGCCGTCGGCTGCGTCGGGATCGCCGCGGTCTCCCGGCTCCCGTACTGGCCCGTCTGGGCGGCGGGCGTGTGGACCCTGGACGAGGCGCTCCGCGCCCGTGTCCCGTTCGGCGGCTTCCCCTGGGGCAAGATCGCCTTCGGCCAGGCCGACAGCGCGTTCCTGCCGCTCGCCGCGCTGGGCGGGACCCCCCTGCTCACGTTCGCCGTCGTGCTGTGCGGCTTCGGGCTCCTGGAGGCCGCCCGGCAGGTCCGCGACTACCGGGCCGGCGGCACCGTGCCCCGCTCCGCCGTCGTCGCCGCGGCAGTCACCCTGGCCGCTCCGGTCGCCGCCGCGCTGGCGGCCCTCCCGCTCGTGGACGACTCTCCCCAGGACGGCACCGCCACCGTCGCGGCGGTGCAGGGCAACGTGCCGCGCCTGGGGCTCGACTTCAACTCCCAGCGCCGGGCGGTCCTGGACAACCACGCGGAGCGCACGGAACAGCTCGCGCGGGACGTGCAGGCCGGGAAGGTGCCCCGGCCGGACTTCGTGCTGTGGCCGGAGAACTCGTCCGACCTCGACCCCTACCGCAACGCCGACGCCCGCGAGGCCATCGACCGTGCCGTGCGCGCCATCGGCGCACCCACCGTCATCGGTGCCGTCCTCACCCCCGACACCGGACCGCTCCGCAACACCCTGATCCAGTGGGACCCGGAGAGCGGCCCCGTGGACACCTACGACAAGCGGCACATCCAGCCGTTCGGCGAATACATGCCGATGAGGTCGGTCGCACGGATCTTCAGCAAGGACGTCGACCGGGTGCAGCGGGACTTCGGCCCCGGCAGCAAGGTAGGCGTGTTCGACCTGGCGGGCACGAAGGTCGGGCTCGTGACCTGTTACGAGGCCGCCTTCGACGACGCCGTACGCGACACGGTCAAGGACGGCGGACAGCTGATCGCCGTACCGAGCAACAACGCGACCTTCGGGCGGAGCGAGATGACCTACCAGCAGCTGGCGATGAGCCAGGTGCGGGCGGTCGAGCACGGGCGGTCCGTCGTCGTGCCCGTCACCAGCGGCGTCAGCGCGGTGATCCGGCCGGACGGGACGATCGTGGAGAAGACGAGGATGTTCACCCCGGACGCCCTGGTCGACGAGGTGCCGCTGCGGTCCTCACTCACCCCCGCCACCCGTCTGGGGGCACTGCCCGAGGGCATCCTGGCGCTGCTCGCGGTGGCCGGTCTCGGCTGGGCGACCGCCCGTTCGGTGCGTGCGAGGAAGGTGCGGCAGGACGGGCCGGCCGGTCCGGAGGACGTCCCGGCCGCCACGTAGGCTCGGTCGCATGGCTACTCCAGACTTCATCCGCGACATCCGTGCCACCGCCGGCCACCAGCTGCTCCTGCTGCCGGGAGTCACCGCCGTCGTCTTCGACGACCAGGGAAGGGTGCTGCTCGGCCGGCGGTCGGACACCGGGAAGTGGTCGGTCATCGGCGGGATCGGCGAGCCGGGCGAGGAGCCCGCGGCGACGGCCGAGCGCGAGGTGTACGAGGAGACGGCGGTGCGCTGCGTCGCGGAGCGGGTCGTGCTGACCCAGGCGCTGAAGCCGGTGCAGTACGCCAACGGCGACCGCTGCCAGTACGTCGACATCACCTTCCGCTGCCGGGCCACCGGCGGCGAGGCACGGGTGAACGACGACGAGTCGCTGGAGGTCGCGTGGTTCGACGTCGACGCGCTGCCGCCGCTGAGCGAGTTCTCGGTCTTCCGGATCAAGCAGTCCCTCACGGACGGTCCCACCTGGTTCGAGCGGACTCCCGAGGCCTGACGGGCCCGGCTCCCCGGGGCGGTTTCTAGGGATCGTCGCAACACGTGGTCGTGTTGGTCAGGCCGCGAGTAGTTTATGCAGGCGCTCGGCTGGGGTTTCCCAGCCGAGCGTTTTGCGTGGGCGGCCGTTCAGCTCAGCAGCGACGGCGTCGAGGTGTTCGCGGGGGTGGACGGCGAGGTCGGTGCCTTTGGGGAAGTACTGGCGGAGCAGGCCGTTGGTGTTTTCGTTCGAGCCTCGTTGCCAGGGGCTGGCGGGGTCGCAGAAGTAGACCGGGACGGCGGTGGCGATGGTGAAGGCGCCGTGAGCGCCCATCTCGCTTCCCTGGTCCCAGGTCAGGGACCTTCGGAGGTGGGCGGGCAGGGTCTGGACCGTGGTGACCAGGGCGTCCCGGACGCTTTCGGCGCCGTGGTCGCCGGGCAGGTGCAGGAGCATGACGTAGCGGGTGGCGCGCTCGACCAGGGTGCCGATGGCGGACTTGCCGTCCTTGCCGATGATGAGGTCGCCCTCCCAATGGCCGGGGACGGCCCGGTCCTCCGCCTCCGCCGGTCGTTCGCTGATCATGACCATCGGAGTGGCGAACCGCGGCTGGCGCTGCTGGGCCTGGCGGCGGGGTTTGCGCCGGGCACGGCCCGATCGCAGGGCGCGGGCCAGCTCGCGGCGCAGTTCGCCCCGCCCCTGGACGTAGAGGGCCTGGTAGACCGTCTCGTGGACCACGTGCATCTCCGGCTGCTGGGGGAACTGTGCCCGCAGAGCCTGGCAGATCTGCTCAGGGCTCCACCGAATGTCCAGGTGGTTTTGGATGAAGTCCCGCAGCTGTGGGTTCTGGCCGATCTTCCCGGGCTTCGGGCGGGGCCGGCGGGCATCGGCGCGGGCCTGGGCCGCGTGCGGCCGGTACTGGCCGTTGACCGGGTGACGGTTGCGGCGGATCTCCCGGCTGACCGTGGACGGGCTGCGGCCGAGCTCGGCGGCTATCGCGCGGACCGTTGCCTTCTCCCGCAGCCGGTCGGCGATGTGTATGCGGTCGCTCTCGCGCAGATACCGCGAGAGACCGGGCAAAGGCGCCACCGCGGTGATCGGTGACGCCCCGACGTGCCCGCCGGACGGAGCGCGGCCGTTACGCCAGCGCCGCCCGGTCTTCTCGTTGATGCCGACGATCCGGCATGCCTCTCTGTTGCTCACACCCTGCTGCATGAGCTGAAGGTAGAGGCGCCGTTCCTCGGACAAGGGACGGCGCCCCTGGATAGCGGACCGGTCCCGGATCTTGAAGTCCATCGCATCCCCTGAACTGGGGTGTTGCGACAACCACTAGAACTCAAGCGGCGGAGCCGGGCCCTTCGCACGGCCGGTTCAGACGCTACGGGCGTCGGCGGGCAGGGTCGCGGTGTCCGCGGCCTGCCGGCCGGTCTCCGGCTCGATGTCGGCGAGGTCCCGGCTCCTGGTCTCCTTCGCGCAGACGATCGCCAGCACGGTGATGAGCGAGGCGGCGATGACGTACAACGAGATCGGCGTCGAGCTGCCGAAGTCGGCCAGCAGCGCCGTGGCGATGAGGGGCGCCGGGGCGCCCGCGGCGACCGACGAGAACTGGGCGCCGATCGACGCGCCCGAGTAGCGCATCCGCGTCGCGAACATCTCCGCGAAGAATGCCGCCTGCGGCGCGTACATGGCGCCGTGGAAGACCAGTCCGACGGTGACGGCCAGCAGCAGACTCCCGAAGCTCCTGCTGTCGATCAGCGCGAAGAACGGGAACATCCAGAGCGCCACCCCGATGGCGCCGACCAGATAGACCGGCCTGCGTCCCACCCGGTCGGACAGCGCCCCCCACAGCGGGATCACCGCGAAGTGCACGGCGGACGCGACGAGTACGGCGTTGAGCGCCGTCTGCTTGCTCAGGTCCGCGGACGTCGTCGCGTACACGAGGATGAACGCGGTGATCACGTAGTAGCTGATGTTCTCCGCCATCCGCGCACCCATGGCGATCAGCACATCGCGCCAGTGATGCCGCAGGACCGCGACCAGAGGCATCTTCTCGGCGGGGGCGGCCGCGGCCTTCCGCTGCTCGGCCTGGGCCAGGGCAGCCTTGAAGACAGGCGATTCATCGACAGAGAGACGAATCCACAGACCCAGGATCACGAGCAGTCCGGAGAGGAGGAAGGGTATCCGCCAGCCCCAAGCCTCGAACGCGGACTCGGACATGAGCGCCGTGAGTGCGGAGAGCACCGCGGTCGCGAGCAACTGGCCTGCGGGCGCCCCCGTCTGGGGCCACGACGCCCAGAACCCACGCCGTTTCGCATCGCCGTGCTCCGACACGAGCAGCACGGCACCACCCCACTCGCCGCCGAGCGCGAACCCCTGCACCAGCCGCAGGACGGTGAGCAGGACGGGCGCGGCGGAGCCGATGGTGGCGTGCGTCGGCAGGAGCCCTATCGCGAAGGTCGCGCCGCCCATCATCAGCAGGCTCAGCACCAGCAGTTTCTTGCGCCCGAGACGGTCGCCGTAGTGCCCGAAGACCAAGGCCCCGATCGGGCGTGCGGCGAAGCCCACAGCGTAGGTGAGGAAGGAGAGGAGAGTGCCGACGAGCGGGTCGGACTCGGGGAAGAACAGCTTGTTGAAGACCAGTGCGGCAGCGGAGCCGTAGAGGAAGAAGTCGTACCACTCCACCGTGGTCCCGACGAGGCTCGCGGCGACGATGCGGCGGAGGTTGGACGGGGGTGGGGGAGCGGTTGCTGGGGCGGCCATGGGATACCACTTCCGGACAGTTGGCGGGGACGTTTCCGTGTCGCCATACCGTAGGAAGGGGCAGGTCAGGGGCGTATGTGGCGGGACACCATAGTTCGGGTGAGCGGTGTGCGGGCGGGCGCTACGCCGGCCACGTGCTCACCGCTCGGCACTCACCACGGGAACCTCTCCTCCTGGAACGGTGCGCACACGGCCACGGAGCGGTCGTCCGGCAGCACCTTGCGGGCGCTCGATGCCAGGCTGCCGCTGGTGTCGAGGTCGAGGACGACGTCCGGCCGGTGCCGCATGCCGCGGTCCAGAACGCTGGGCAGCTCGACCTTCGTGACCAGGTTGTCCGAGATCTGGCGCGCGATGTCGCCCCGGAAGGAGTAACGGCGTGCTCCCGCAGCGGAGTAGACGGGGATGCGTGCCGGCATGGGTTCGAACTGCCTGATCGCCTCGTAGCCCTCCTCCGCGTACTTGCCCAGTTCGGGGTGGTGGGAGCCGAAGGGAACGGGCACCAGCGCCGCGGGAACGTCCTGCACGGCTGCCGCAGCCTGGATCGCGTCGACCCCGCTCCGGGGCGCGGTTATCACGATCGACCGGTCGTCGTTGACGAGAGCCGGAGCGGCGTTCCGTACCCCGGAGCGGTCGATGATCTCGTCCGCCACGCGCGTGGAACAGGCGAGGTGGACCATCCGGCCCGGGCACGACCGCTGGATGGGCGCGGCGGCGAGTGTCATCCGGGCCCCGTCGGACACGGTGAAGGCGCCGGCGGCGGTGAGGGCGGGGAGATCCCCCAGACTGACCCCCACCACGGCTGTAGGGGGCCCGTACACCTGGCTCAGGGCTCGGTGGGCCGCCATGGCGGAAGTGAACATGGCCAGCTCGACCCGGCCCGCGCGAGCCAGATCGGTCGTCGACGGCGGAGTCGGTCCCGTCAGTTCGGGACCCAGCGGTTCCTGGTCATGTGCGACGGCCACCGGGTCGGTCTGACCGGCGATCTCGTCGAACGCCTCCCGCAGGAGGCGGCTACGGTTCAGAGCGGCGGTCAGTGAGGACACGGAGAACGTGCCCTGACCGGGAAACAGGTGCATGTTCGAGTGGTTTCCCTGGTGGTGGTTCATGAGGTCTCCCTGGCGTTCGGCGGCCCGGAAGGGCCGGGTGCGATGGTGGGGCTCGGATCGTGCTGGTTGACCAACGGGGTCAGAAGGTCACCGGCGGGGTCCACGTCCACGTCCAGGCCGTTGGCCAGCCCGGCCAGCATCGTGTAGTACCCGGTCAGAGCGATGAGTTCGACGATTTCCCGACCGCTGTACCGCTCCTGGAGGGATTTCAGCGTCGCCGGCTCCAGTGTGTGGCCGGTCAGCAGTTCCGTCACCGCGGTCAGAGCGGTCCGATGCCGCTCGGTGAAGAGGTCTTCGGTGACTTCTCCCGAGGCGAGGTCGTCGACCTGATCGCCGGTCACTCCGACGGCCAGGGCGATCGGTGCGTGCTGGCTGTGTTCGTACCGACAGCCGGTGCGTGCGGCGACCGTCAGGATGGCCATCTCGCGCAATCGTGGGCTCAGTGTCGTGGAAGCGAGAATCGCTTTCCCGAGGTGCACGGCTGGCCCGGTCAGCGGGGGTGCGTGATTGAGCATGCGGAACACGTTCAACGGTGTCGGCAGCTCCTCCAGATTCTCGTCCGCCTGGGGTGACGGGGGGTAGGGAATTCCTGCCACGAGGACACCTTCCTTCATCGAGGGGCAGCCGCCCTTCCGTGGAGATACGTCTGCCTCCGTCACGGGAAGGTGCCCCCGAGCCGGTGTACTACCGGGCCTCGCGGCGACCGATGTGTGAACGCGTTGAACGCCCGACCCGGACGGGGCCGTGATTTGCCGGTAACTTCCCGTCGATCAGGGGAAGCTAGGGCTGAAGCAGGGCGTCGGCTCCTCGTGTGGGAACCCCAGGGCGGGGGCGACGTGCGTAGGAGAGGAAGCGCACGGATGGCGAACACGCGCGGCCCCAACAGAGACCTCCGGACACTTCTGACCGAGGCGGCCTGGACCGCTTCGGCGCTTGCGCGCGCGGTGAACGCGGCGGGCGCGGAGGTCGGGATCGAACTGTCCTACGACCGGACATCCGTGGCCCACTGGCTTTCCGGAACCCGCCCGCGCCACCCGGTGCCTCAGCTCGTCGGGGAAGTGCTCTCCCGCAGGCTGGGCCGGAGCGTCACGGCGACCACTGCCGGATTCCCGGAACAGAGGAACGCGGCGGGGAGTTCGCCCGCCGGACCGCCCGCCAAGGACGGCGCGATCGCGCATCTCGCCGAACTGGCCGGACTGGACGCGCACCCGCTGCAACGTGCTCCGCTCCACCGGACGCCGTACAAGTCGGCCTTGCGCCACATACCCGAGTGGCGTGATCCCGCAGCCGGCGGCACAGGCCCCCCGTCGGGGGCGAGGGTCGGCCGGCCGGAGGTCGACACGCTGAAACTGGCGGTCCGCGGGTTCACCACCGGGCTGGACCGGCACGGTGGCGGCCATGCCCGTACGGCACTCTGTGTCTACCTGGCGGACGACGTCGCCCCGTGGCTCCGGAGCCCGGCAAGCGACTCGGTCCACCGTGAACTGCTGACGGAGTCCGCCCATCTGGTGTTCCTGCTCGCCCGCAAGTACGCGGACAGTGCCCTCCACGGAATCGCACAGCGCTACTTCGTCGCCGCGCTCGGGCTTGCGAACGAAGCTGACGACCGGACCACTTGGGCCATAGTGCACCGGGGGATGAGCTGTCAGGCTCTCGTCCTGGACCACCGCCGGGCCGCGCTCGCCTACGGGGAGAGGGCCTCTCTGGCCCTGCCACGGACAGCACCGGCACCCGCCCGGGCCTTCGTCACCGCCCAGCTCGCGGTCGCCCAGGCCGCAGTGGGAAACAGGCGGGCGGCCTTGCGGGCCATGGGCGAAGCCGAGCAGGCAGCGGACGCAGACGAATCCGACACGGGCCCCTTCGCGAGCTACCCCGTCGCCGCGCTCAAGTACCAGCAGGCACAGACACTGCACCGGCTGGGGGACCTCCCGGGCGCAGTCGCGGCTCTGGACTCCTGCGTACTTCACCGGCCGCCGGACGACCGGCGCGGGTGCGCACTCACGCACGGGGCCAGGACGAGTCTGCTGATGAGCCAGGGGCATGTGGAAGAGGCGAGTGCGAGCTGGCGCGAATTCCTGCTGGCCAGGTCCGGCCTTCGGTCCGCCCAGGTGAGCCACATCGACCGTGAGCTGCGGGGCCTGTTCCTCGCCTACCGCGCGCAACCTGCCGTACGCGCACTGCTCGACGAAGTACGCACAGGCCTGGGCAACTCCTGACCGCCGGGTCTCCGCCGAGCAGGGGACGGGCCGGACAGGTCTTCAACACATTCACGTATTCAGCGGTGCCCGTCGTGTTCCGTCTCAGGCGGGCGGGTAACTCAGGAGTGAATGAGGGCATCGTCGCGCACCTGGGGTGACCGGTGCCGACGGGGCTGATGCCCGGTACCGGGTGGAGCAGGTAAAAAGGCGCAACCGGGTGGATCGAGCTGATGATGGGCCCATGAACGATCCCTTCGTACTGGCGGAAATCATCAGCGCGTACAGAACCGAGGCGTTCATGGTGGCGGGTGGAGAGAGTGAGCTCACTCATCGTGCGGCGTTCATGGAAGAGCCGTCCGAGATCTCGTTCCCGTCCGTCAGGGATCCGCTCGATGGCTCTCCTCAACGGGGTTCGGCAACCGGAACGGCCCGCGGGGACGACGCGTCAGGCAGGAAATAGACCGCGTGCAGAACGAGCGGAACCGCTGCCGGATTCACTCCCCACATGTGCGTTTCTCCGGGCCTTGTGACTCCACGAAGCAGGAGCCGGCGCCGACGGTGCTCCGGTCGGCATATGTGTGAGTGAGGGTCGGAAAGGAGCCGAGGACGACGAACAACGGTAATTCGAGGCGGAGTTGACGACCGCCCTGAGCACCTCCGCCGGCCCGGCTGTGATCGACGTGCGCGTCGACGCGTCCGAGGTGCCGTGGACCCCGCAGGGCAGGATCGCCGCCCTGAGGGACGGCACCGAAACGCGGTGAGCCGAGGCGCCACCGAGGTCTCCATGCGCCGGGATGCCACAGAGATCCTTTGAGCGTCTGCCCCCGCTGGGGCGCGACGGGCAGCCCCATGCCGTCGCCCCCACGGAGCCGGCGCCCGGTCGGGGCGGGTCGAACGCCCGCGGCCGGACACCGGCCCCGCCCTTGTGGGCCGGACGGGCGGTCCGACCGGGGCGGTGTCACTCGCAGAAGATCTGTACCTTGGCGTCGGGGTCGTCGACATCGATGCTGACGTCGTCGAGATGCTCGACGAGGTCCTCCAGGTGCTGAGGCTTCAGCTCGCCGAGGTCGATCGGCACCCCTGCCTTGCCCAGCTCCGCGTTGACCTTGGTCAGTGCCTGCGGCGGGAGGAGACTGGTGAGCCGGACCCCGGCGCGCAGCAGTTGCAGCGGGACCCGGATATTGACCCGGCTCCCTCCCTCCTTGCCGGACTCGTCTGCCGCGTTCACCACCACGCGCAGGTACTTGGGCCGGGACTTCGAGCGGGGTGCGGTTCCCGTCGGCGACTCGGGCTGCTCGCGGTCGAGGGCGCCGATCAGGCGCTCGGCCTCGTCCGCGGTGATCTTTCCCTCGGCCAGCATCTCCAGGATCTGGCGGCGTTGCTCGTTCATCTACTGCTCCTCCGACTCATCTGACGCTTACCGTTACGGCCGTTCCGTCGTACTCGAGCTCGAACCGGGTGCCGGGCAGAGCCCGCACGATCTGTCCCGCGCCACGCAGCGCGCCTCCCGGGCTCACGCCGGTGGCGCGACAGGCGATCAGCCCGGCCGCCACGGCGAGCAGCAGCAACGGGAACAACACCAGCAGGACCGGCAGGACCGGGATGTGCAGCCGCCGCCACCGGCCGTCCCGACGGCGGCGGCGTACCGACACCAACTGCGGGATCACCGGGGCTTCTCCAGCTCGGCCAGCGCTTCCTGGGCGTTGATCTCCCCGCGCCGGAGCCGGTCGACGACGTCGGCGGCGCCGGTGGGCGCCGGGTCGGTGTCGACGAAGTCGAGGTGCTCGGCGATGCGCTTCAGCCGGGACTTGATCGTCGGGTAGCTCACCCCGAAGATCCGCTCCATCTCCTTGATCGAACCGTGCGACCGTACGAACGCGGCGACGAACACCTGGTCGTCGATGCCCAGCTGAGCAAGCTGCGGCGGCTCGAACTGCCCCTCGACAGCCACGCCACTGTCCGTGAGGCGGACCCGCTCGACCACGAACGGCTGTCCACGCGTCAGGTCCGTCAGTTCCTGCCAGTCCATCATCGGCCCCTCACTCCCGCGACTCTCGCTCTTATTTGTATCTTGAGTTTTTTAAGGCGTCAATGCGAAAAAGTTTAATTTTCTGATCTGGATCTCAAAATTCTGGCTCCGAGTCCCCGGCGGGGGAGCAGCAGAGGAGTCGCCAGCAGGAGCACGCCGGCCAGGCCGATGGCCGTACGAGGGCCGAGCAGACTGCCCAGTACGCCCCAGAGGGCTGTCAGGAGGGCGGTCGAAGCCTTGGCCGTCACCGCCCAGGCGGTCAGGGTGCGGGTGACCCGGTCGGTGGCGGTGAGCTCCAGGCGGCAGGTGGCGTGCACCGGGTTGAAGACGGCGCAGCAGAGGATGAGCCCGAGTTCGACCCCCACCACCAGCAGCAGCCCGCCGGTGCCCGGCCCCAGGAAGGCCAGGCCGACCGGCCAGACCGCGCGCAGCGTCCCGGCCACGACCAGGACCTGATGCTGCCCGAACCGGGTCGTCAGCGGACGGGCCAGCCGTGAACCGAGCAGCCCGCCGACCGCGGGAGCGGCGAAGGCGAGGCCGTACTGCCACGGCGCGAACCCGAGCCGGCCGAGCATGAGAACGGCCAGCAGCGGCTGGGTGGCCATCACCAGGCCGTTGAACAGGGCGGTGTTGAAGAACAGTGCGCGCAGAGTCGCGTCGGCGAGGATGTACCGCCAGCCGTCGAGCAGGTCCCCGGCCCGCATGCGACCGGCCCCCCGTCGCGCGGGCGGCGGCTCGTGGCCGCCCGTCGCACGGATGCCCAGGGCCGAGAGCAGATAGCTGACCGCGTCGGCCACCAGCGTGGCCATCGGGCCGAGGAGCCCGATCGCCGCGCCGCCCAGCGGTGGTCCGATGATCGTGGTCGTCCAGTTCGTGGCCTCGAACCGGGCGTTGGCGACGAGCAGGTCCTCGGGCGGCAGCAGTGTCTTCAGGAAGGCGCCGGAGGCGGCGCGGAAGGTGATGTCGGCTGCCGAGACGACGACCGTGACCAGCAGGAGCTGAAGGAAGGTGAGCTCACCGAGCGCGAAGGCCACGGGGACCGTGAGCAGCGCCGCGAACCGCACCAGGTCCATCGTGATCAGCACCGGCCGCTTGCGGCGGAACTCCACCCACGGGCCGAGCGGCACCGCGACGGCCGCGCCCACCGCCGCCCCCACGGAGGACAGCGCCGCGACCTCGGCCGGTCCGGCGCGCAGCACCTGGACGGCGATCAGCGGGAACGCGCCGAAGGCGAGCCACGTGCCGAGCGCGCTGGTTCCGTACGCTCCCCAGAGCCACCCGAACCGCCGACCCAGCCGGTGCCCGGGCAGCCGCCCCGGCCGCTGCCCGCTCTTCATGCCCGACCCCTCGCCACTCACCCGTACAACCGATCCGCGATCGGTGTCATCCAAGCGAGCCCCGTGACCGGGGGTCAAACAACCGCAGGACCGAGAGCAACAACCAGCAGTTGTGGCCGTAAGGTGTCGGCATGGACCTCGACGCCGTCCGGACCTTCGTCGCCGCCGCGGAGGCGGGGCAGTTCCGGGAGGCCGCCACCCAGCTGGCGGTCACCCAGCAGGCCGTCTCCAAGCGCATCGCCGCGCTGGAGCGAACCCTCGGAGTACGGCTGTTCACCCGCACCGTGCGCGGCGCAGGGCTCACGATCGACGGTCAGGCGTTCCTGCCCCATGCCCGCGAGTTGCTGCGCGTGGCCGAGCGCGCGGTCGCTTCCGTGCACACCGGCAGCCGTCCGCTGCGCGTGGACGTGATCGCCTCCCGCGGCGCGGCCTCGGGCCTGATGCGCGGCTTCCACCGGGCGCACCCCCGGATCGACCTCGACGTGGTGATGCTGCTCGAGATCGAGGCGGCCGTAGCCGCCATCCGGTCCGGCGCGATCGACGCGACTTTCCGCGCCGTCGCCGTGCCCGGCCGGCCACTCCCGGAGGACATCGAGTCCGTCCGGGTGCTCGACGAGCCGCTCGAACTTCTGACGGGCCCCGCCCACGCGCTGGCGGACGCCCGGTCGGTGACCGTCGCCCAGCTCGCCGGGCACCGCATCTGGATGCCCGGCATCGTGCCCGGCAGCGAGTGGGCCGCCTACTACGACGACCTCGTCGCCGAGTTCGGCCTCACCATTGAGGCGACCGGCCCCAACTTCGGCTCCGACGCCCTCCTGGACACCGTCGCCGACACACCGGCCCTGGCCACCTTCATGGGCGGGCTGACCCGCCTCGTCTGGCCCGCCGGCCACGGCCTGCGCCGCATCCCGGTGACCGGCCCCACACCCGTCTACCCGCACTCGCTCCTCTGGCACCGCGACAATCCCCACCCGGCACTCGCAGCCCTCCGCGCCCACCTCGCCGCCACCGCCGCCGGCCACGGTGCCGCCGGGACCTGGACCCCTGGCTGGGTGCTTCCCCGCTGAACTCCGGCTCCGGAGACCGTCAAGGCCCCCTCCTCCCGCTCATCGAGGGCACGCACGCGGGAGCTCTCCAGGTCCCGGCCCCGTCTCCCACTCCCCGGGGATCCACCGCGCGGGAGCCCCGGCAGGGCGTCGCCGCACGGCCGAGGCCGCGACCCCGCCCGGGTCACGGCCTCGCTCACACGGCTCGCCCATGTGTCAGGCGTACGGGGATCCCTTCGAGGGCTGCTCCGGGACCGGTCCGCCGGGCCGGAACCGCTCGACCCCGACGATGTGCCGCACCTTGAGCGGGCGCACGATCACGGCGACCCGCTGCTCCTCGGGCATGAGCCACTCGAACCGCTCGCTGCCCAGGTACTTCTGAGCCAGCCGGTCCATCCGCGCGTGCGCCTCCTCGCCCTCGACGAAACGGGCCACCTCACCGCTGATCTGTACGCGGTCGAAGGGATCGGCCGCGTCCGCGTGGGAGAGGTAGACACGCGGATCGCGACGCAGGTTCTCCTCCTTCACCCGGCCCACCGAGGTGTTGAACGTCAGCTCGCCCTCACCCTCCAGGTCCACCCACATCGGGCTGACCTGCGGTGCACCGTCGGCGGACACGGTGCCGACGTACCAGATGTGGGCAGCCTGCAGCCGGGCACGGACGGCTTCGTCAAAGATCGCAGTCATCCGTCGAGGCTACCAACCATGATCACCAGGACGGTTCCGGGTAACCGTCGCCCGCACGAGGGGCCGGCCCACGGCTCTCCGCCGGAGGGGAGGACTTGCGCCGGTCGCCGGTCACCCGAGATCGATGGGCTCGACCGGAGGGGGCTCTGATGGCAGGTCAAACCGGATGGAATCACGTGGTGGGAGGGCCGGATCACATCGATCCGCACTGTGTATTCTGCCCCAAGAAGTGCGAAGTTAGGTTAGCCTCGCCTAGGTTCGGACGGGGCTGCGTGTCCCGGCCGGGCGTGCGCGTACGTCGCACCCGTGACGGGACGTCGTGACCACCATCGCCGGCGCTGACCCCGCAGCCGGTGTCCATCCCCTCAGGAGCCATTCCATGAACCAGCAGACCTTGACGCCCGAGCGTGTACGCGCCGACGTCGCGGAACTGATCGGCTGCGACCCGGCCGAGATCGAGCTCGACGACAACCTGAACGATCTGGGGCTCGACTCGGTGCGGACCATGGTCCTGATCGAGCGCTGGCGCGGGGCGGGGGCGGACGCGCTGGAGTACCCCGACCTGGCCGAGCAGCCCGAACTGGGCCACTGGACGGAGCTTCTGACGGGTGGCCCCGCATGAGCCTCGCCGACCACCGGGCCCGTCACCTGGACCGGATCGCGGAAGTCCGTGAGGGTCTCCACGCCGAGAAGGTGGGCTACCCGATCGGTGTCCGGGAGACCGAGGTCGTACGGACCGCCATGGTCGGGGCCGGTCTGCTGCGGGTGACCCTCGGCGGGAAGGGGACCGAGGGCTTCGAGGCCCATGCGCCGGACGAACACGTGAAAATGCTCTTCCCGGATACGGACGGCACCCTGAGGCTGCCGGAGCCGAACGGGACGATGCTGCGCTGGGCGGGGTCGGTGCTCCGTTCGCGTCAGTACACGGTGCGGCGTTACGACCCGGTCTCCGGCGAGATCGACATCGACATCGCCCTCCACGACGGCGGTCTCGCCTCCGACTGGGCGCGTGAAGCCCGGCCCGGCGCGGTGATGCACCTCGCGGGTCCGCCCGGCGGGCTCATCGTCCCGGACTCCTACGACCGGTACCTGCTCGCGGGCGACATCACGGCGCTGCCGGCGATCGCGCGCCGGCTGGAGGAGCTGCCCAGGAGTGCGAAGGGCTGGGCGTTCGTCGAAGTCCCCGACGCCGCACAGGAGATCGAACTCTCCGCGCCCGAGGGCGTCGAGGTGAGCTGGCTGCACCGCGGCGACCGGTCGACGGCGGCCGACGAGGCCTTCGTACGGGCCGTGACCTCGGTGACCGTACCCGAGGGTGAGCGGGTGTACGTGTGGGTCGCGGGCGAGGCGGGGCAGATCAAGCCTCTGCGCCGCTGGGTCCGCGACGAGCTGGGTCTGGGCAAGGCCGATCACGACATCACCGGTTACTGGAAGCGCGGGGTCGCGGACTTCGACGAGGACGACCACTGACCGACGGGCAGGTCGGGAAGCGGACTTGATGCCGCCCCGGGTGTCTTGATGAGAATTTTTGAACTAAGGTAAGCCTTACCTAAATTTTCGAGGAGCATCGCATGTCCATACGCAGAACCTCCGGCCTCGTCGGCGCCGTGTCGCTGGCCTTGATCCTGGCCGGGTGCGGGTCCTCGTCGGAGGGCGAGAGCGGGTCGGACGCGTCGGGGGAGGCCAAGACCCGGGTGTTCGCCGCGGACAACGGGAAGATCACCATTCCCGCGGACCCGAAGCGTGTGGTGGCCACCGGGTATGCCGTACCCGCCCTGATCGAGGCCGACGCGCCGCTCGTCGGGATCTCCTCGTGGAAGCGCGGCGAGCCGATGATGAGCAAGGAGGACCTCGCCGAGTACAAGAAGCTCACCAAGGTGGCGGGTGAGCAGGCGGCCGAGACCAACTACGAGGCCATCGCCGAGGCCGAGCCCGACCTGATCGTCATCGGTGTACCCGCCCCCGTGCTCGGCGACATCGACGTCAAGCGGCTGGAGACCATCGCCCCCGTCGTGGCCATCGGCCCGACCCTGCCGTCCGCCTGGCGTGACCTCTCCCGCAAGCAGGCGGACGCCGCCGGCGCCCTCGAGAAGTTCGACGCGGGCCAGAAGGCGTACGAGGCCAAGGCCGCCGAGCTGGCCACGAAGTACAAGGACGTGCTGCCCCAGCTCAAGCTGGGTCACGTCGGTGCGTACGGCGAGGTCGCCAAGGGCAACTTCCACCGCGAGTTCGACGGCTCGTGGGGAACCAACATCGCCCAGGACATCGGCGCGAAGTACTACGGCAAGGTCAAGAAGCCCGGCAAGGGATCGAGCGCGGTCAGCGAGTACCCCTCCCTCGAGGAGCTCCCGGCATCGCTCGCCGAGGCCGACGCCATCACGTACTCCGTCAACGCCGACGGCTCCGTCTCCGAAGCCGTCCAATACGTCCTCGACTCCAAGCTGTGGAAGAACCTCCCCGCGGTCAAGGCCGGCAAGACCTTCCCTCTCCGCTACACCGAGGCCGCGACCTACGGGTCGGCCATGAACACCCTGGACGCGATCGACACGTCGTTCGCTCCGCTGCTGAAGTCGTGACCGTCGCGGGTCGCGCGTCGGGACCGGCGGTGAAGAAGCGGGCCGCCGTACCGCAGATCGGCCTGCTGGTCGGGGGACTGGTGCTGTTGGCGGTGGCCGCCGTGCTCAGCATGGGCATCGGAGCCCGTCCGGTCCCGCCGGCCGAGGTCGTACGCGCGTTGCTGGACTACCAGGGCACCGACGACCACGTGATCGTGCGTGACGTCCGGGGGCCCCGCTCGCTGCTCGCCGTCGCGGTGGGCGCCGCCCTCGCGGTGTCGGGCGCGCTGATCCAGACGCTGGCCCGCAACCCGCTGGCCGAGCCGGGCATCCTCGGGGTCACCGCGGGTGCCGGGTTCGCCATCACCGTCGGCTCGGCGCTCGGGCTGGCCGCCGGGCAGACGGGCCAGCTCGGCTTCGCCGTCATCGGATCCGTTCTCGCGGCGCTGCTGGTGGCCGCCGTGGGGCGCCGCTCCCCGCTCCGTCTGGTGCTCACCGGAGTCGCCCTGACGGCGGTGCTGAGCGGTGTCGCGCTCGGTCTGCGGCTGATGCTCCCGGACGTCTTCGACATGTACCGGTTCTGGTCGGTCGGATCGCTGGCGGCACGTGAACAGGCCCCGCTGGCACTTCCGTTGACCGCGATCGTGGTCTGTCTGTGCGGCGCGCTCCTGCTGAGCAGGGCGCTCAACGCCCTGGCCCTGGGCGAGAGCGTGGCGCACACGCTGGGCGCGGGAGTCGGCCGGGTGCGGGTGGCCGCGCTCGTGCTGATCACCGTGCTCTGCGCGGCGGCGACGGCGGTGGCCGGACCGATCCTGTTCGTCGGCCTGATCGTGCCGCACCTGGTACGCAAGCCGGCGGCGGGCTCGGTGCCCTGGCTCATCGTCTACTCGATGGTGCTGGGTCCCGTCCTGCTGCTGGTCGCCGACATCGGCTCCCGGCTGCTGCTGCCGACCGGTGAGGTGCCGGTGGGCATCGTGACCGCGTTCCTCGGCGGCCCCATGCTGATCTGGGCCGTCCGGCGCTACGGGGCGGGGTCGCTGTGAACATACTCGGACTGAGAATCGAACGCCGTACGACCGTACTTGTGGCGGTCATGGCCGCCCTGATGCTGGGCCTCGGGCTGCTCGGGCTCTGCTACGGCGCCTCCTGGGCCTCCCCGGGCAAGGTGTTCGCCGTGCTGACCGGGGCGGAACGCTCCGTGGTGATCTCGGACTGGCGGCTCCCGCGCGTGCTGGCCGGGCTCGTCTTCGGCGCCGCACTCGGTGTGGCGGGGGCGATCTTCCAGAACCTCACCCGCAACCCGATGGGCAGCCCGGACGTGATCGGCCTCGACGCCGGCGCCTACACCGGTGCCCTCGTCGCCATCACCGTCCTCACGGGAACGTCCTTGCAGCTGGCCGCCGGCTCCGTGCTCGGCGGACTGCTCGTCGCGGCGGCGATCTACCTGCTGGCCTACCAACGGGGATTCTCCGGACTGCGGCTGGTGGTCATCGGCATCGCGGTCAACGCGATGGTGACGGCGATCAACTCGTGGATCGTGCTGCGTGCCGAGCTGGAGGTGGCCATCGCCGCCGTCGGCTGGAGCGCGGGCTCACTCAACGGCGTCGGATGGGGCGACGTGCAGCTCCCGTTCGCGGTGATCGCCGTACTGCTCGTCCTGATGACCACGCGGGCGCACGCCATGCACCAGGCATCGCTCGGCGACGCGGTCGCGGCGACCACCGGGGTCGGACTCAACCGGCTGCGGCTGCTGATGGTGCTGGTCGGCGTCGGCTGCACGGCCACGGTCACCGCGGTGGCCGGACCGATCGCGTTCATCGCCCTGGCCGCCCCGCAGATCGGCCGCAGGCTCGCCGGCGCGGCCGGCGTGCCGCTGCTCCCGGCCGCGCTGACCGGGGCGGTTCTGCTCCAAGGCGCCGATCTGCTCGCCCAGATGCTGCTGGCGCCCGTCGCGCTGCCCGTGGGAGTGGTGAGCACCGCGATCGGCGGTTGCTATCTGATCTGGCTGCTGACCAAGGAGGTGAGGCGCGCGTGACCGCACGCCTGACCGCGCGGGACATCACCCTGCGCTACGGAGACCGGGTCGTGTCCACACGGCTGAGCCTCGACGTCCCCGACGGCGCGTTCACCGCCGTCGTGGGCCCCAACGCCTGTGGCAAATCGACCCTGCTGCGCGCCCTGGTGCGGCTGCTGCGCCCGGAGGCCGGGCACGTGGAACTCGACGGCCGGGAGGTCGGCGGGTACGCGCCCAAGGCACTGGCCAGACAACTCGGCTTCCTGCCGCAGGACCCGCTCGCTCCCGACGACATCAGGGTCCGGCAGCTCGTGAGCCGGGGACGCTTCCCGCACCAGTCCCTGCTGGCGCTGTGGTCGCCGGACGACGAGGACGCCGTCACCGAGGCGATGGCCGCCGCCGGGGTCGGGGACCTCGCCGACCGGCCTGTGCAGGAGCTGTCCGGCGGGCAGCGGCAACGCGTGTGGATCGCCATGGTGCTGGCCCAGCGGACGTCCTACCTGCTGCTCGACGAACCGACGTCCTTCCTGGACATCACCCACCAGTACCAGTTGCTCGGGCTGCTGGCCCGGCTGCGCGACGAGGGCCGCACGGTCATCGCCGTCCTGCACGACATCAACCAGGCGTGCCGCTTCGCCGACCACCTCGTCGCCATGAGGGACGGCAGGGTGGTCGCCGAGGGCGTCCCCGGAGACATCGTCGACGCCGCCCTCATGAAGGACGTCTTCGACCTGCCGAGCGTCATCGTCCCCGACCCCGTGACGGGCACACCGATGGTCGTCCCCACACTTCAAGGAGAGTAAGTTGAGCACCGCAAGCGTCTCCTCCGGCGGCCTCCTGCCCCTGACCCGGGCCCAGTTGGGCATCTGGAACGCGCAGCGTCTGGAGCCGGACTCGCCGTACTACGTGGTCGGCGACGTCGTGGAGATATCCGGCGACGAGCCGGTCGACGTCCAGGCGCTGGTCGAGGCGGTCCGGGCGACCACCGAGGAGGCCGAGACGCTGCGGTTGCGGGTGTACGACACCCCCGAGGGGCCGCGCCAGGCGGTCAGCGAGGAACCGGTCGAGCCCCCCGAGGTGATCGACGTCAGGGGAGCGGCCGATCCCGTGGCCGCCGCCCAGGCACTGGTCGACGCCGAGCGG
Organism: Streptomyces sp. QL37; assembly: GCF_002941025.1. Taxonomy (NCBI): domain Bacteria; kingdom Bacillati; phylum Actinomycetota; class Actinomycetes; order Kitasatosporales; family Streptomycetaceae; genus Streptomyces; species Streptomyces sp. QL37. Next base: position 8,049,939 of record NZ_PTJS01000001.1, read on the forward strand.
ACGCGGGCCGCCGAGCGGTGCCGGGGGATGGTCGACCGGCCGCTCTGCTCGCGCACGGTCATCCGGCTCTCCGACCGGGAGGTCTGGTACACCCAGCTCGGCCACCACCTGGTGTTCGACGGCTACACCGCGGCGATGCTCGCCCGCCGCACCGGCGCCCGCTACACCGCCCTGGTGCGGGGGAGCGAGCCTGCCAGGTCGACGTTCGGCAGCTTCGCCGCCCTCGTCGCCGCCGACCAGGCCTACCGGGACAGCGACCGGTTCGCCGAGGACCGGGCGTACTGGGTCGAGCGGTTCACCCCGCTGCCCGAACTCGGTTCCCTCGACGGTCCCGACGCCGCGGTCGGCGCCCCCGACCGCACCCTCACCGCCCGTACCGTCCTCACACCCGAGGAGACGGCCCGGCTGCGCGCGTTCGCCGACACCGAAGGCGTCACCTGGGGTGAGGCGCTGATCGCCGGGTACGCCGCCTTCCTGCACCGCATGCTGGCACGCACGGACGTCGTGTTCGCGCTGCCGCTGATGTGCCGGGCCGGCTCCGTCGAGCTGCGCACACCCGCCATGGCCGTCAACGTGCTGCCGCTGCGGGTCGGCGTGCGCGGCGGTGACGGGCTCGGCGACCTGAGCCGGCGGGTGGCCTCCGCGATGCGTGAGATGCGCGACCACCAGCGGTACCGGGGCGAGGACCTTCCGCAGGACCTCGGCGTGCCCGGCGCCGGCGCTCTGCTGCACGGACGCGGGATCAACCTCAAGGCGTTCGACCTGGCGATCGACTTCGCCGGGTCCGGCGGTGTGATGCGCAACGTCGCGGGAGGTCCGCCGGAGGACATGGGCCTGAGCGTCCTGCCGACCCGGGACGGCGGGCTGCTGCTCGGCTTCGAGGTCGACGCGCGGACCAACGACCAGGCATCGGTGGACAGTCTGCTCTCCGGTCTGCGCACCCTGCTGACCGGGCTCGTCGACGGCCTGGCCGTCGGGCGGATCGCCATGGCAGGTGACGTGGACCGGCTGATGGAGGCCTGGTGCCCGCCGCCACTGCCCGGTACCCCCGTGGACGTGCCCACCGCGTTCGACGCGATCGCCGCCGCCGGACCCGGTCGTACGGCCCTGGTCTGCGGTGAGGATCGGCTGACCGCGGCGGACCTCGCGGACCGGGTGCACCGGCTGGCCCGCGCACTGCGGGCCCGCGGGATCGGGGCCGACGACGTCGTGGCGCTCGCGCTGCCCCGCTCCGCCGACTCGGTCGTCGCCCTGCTGGCCGTGCTGGACGCGGGCGCCGCGTTCCTGCCCCTGGACGCCGCGTACCCGCCCGAGCGGCTGCGCGAGCTGATCGACGACACCCGCCCCGCGCTGGTGGTGACCTCCGGCGCGATCGACGGTCTGCCGTGGGACACCCTGCTCGCGGAGGCCGCCGGCCTCTCGGGCGCGCCCCTGGAAGCCGGTGAACTGGCCGCGCCCCGGCACCCCGAGCACCTGGCCTACGTGATCCACACCTCCGGGTCGACCGGACGGCCCAAGGGCGTGCTCGGCCGCGTCGGTGGTCTGGCCCAGCTGCTGCACCACCAGCGGTCCACGGTCGTCGCGGAGGCCGAGCAGGCCGCCGGCAGGCGGCTGCGCGCCGCTCACACCTACTCGTTCGCCTTCGACTCCGCGTTCGACCACCTGGTGTGGCTGCTGTGCGGCCACGAACTGCACGTCTACGACGCCGAGACGATCCGCGACGCCGACGCCCTGCTCGCGGCGTACGCCCGGGACGGCATCGACGTCGTCGACACCACGCCGTCGATGGCCGCGCCGCTGATCGAGGGCGGTCTGCTCGACCTGCGTCCGACGCTGCTGGTCCTCGGCGGTGAAGCCACCCCGCCCGCGCTGTGGCGGAAGGTCGCCGGGTCGGGGACGAACGCGCGCAACATCTACGGCCCGACCGAGGCCACCGTCGACAGCACCACCGCCCGGATCGACGACGGGGAGCCGACGATCGGCCACCCGCTCGCCGGCACCCGGACCTACGTGCTGGACAGCGCGCTGCAACCCGTGCCCCACGGCACGACGGGCGAGCTGTACCTCGCAGGGCCGCACCTGGCCCGCGGCTATCTCGGCCGGCCGGGGGCCACCGCCGACCGCTTCGTCGCCGACCCGTACGGCGCGCCGGGAGAGCGGATGTACCGTACCGGCGACCTGGCCCGATGGGTGCCCGGCCGGGGCCTCGAATACGGAGGCCGGGGCGACGGACAGGTGAAGATCCGCGGACACCGGGTGGAGACCGGCGAGGTCGAAGCGGCCCTCGCGGCCGTGCCCGGGGTCACGGCCGCCGCCGCCAGGGTGCTCTCGTCCCGGCTGGTCGGTTACGTGGTGTCCGCCTCGGTCACCGGCGACACGGTGCGTTCGTACCTCGCCGAGCGCCTGCCCGACCACATGGTGCCCGCGGCGGTGGTGGTGCTCGCCGAACTGCCCGTCACGCCCAACGGCAAACTCGACCGCGCCGCCCTGCCCGCGCCCGCCGCCGCGGGCGGCGGCCGGGAGCCGAGCACCGAGCAGGAGCGCCTGCTCTGCGCCGTACTCGCCGAAGCCCTGGACGTCGAACGGGTCGGTGTGGACGACGACTTCTTCGCCCTCGGCGGGGACAGCATCACCGCGATCACCGTCAGCAGCAGGCTGCGGGCCGTGGGCCTCGGCCTGCGGCCACGAGACCTGCTGGCGCGCCGCAGCTTCGCCGCCCTGGCCGCCTCGGCCGAGCTGCTTCAGGACGTCCCCGAGCCGGTGGACGACCCCACCGGAGCCGTGCCCGCGCCGCCGATCGTGCGTGGCCTGCTCGACCCGCATCCCGATGTGGACGTGGTCGCCGGCTACGCCCAGTGGACCGCCCTGAGCGTCGACGAACTGGACCGCGACGCCCTGGTCACCGGCGTCCAGGCCGTGCTCGACCACCACGACGCCCTGCGGCTGCGGGTGGCCGACGGCCTGGAGGTCCTGCCCCGGGGCACGGTACGGGCCGTCGTGGACGAGGTGCGCGGCGAGGACACGACCGCCCTGGCACGGCGGCTGGCGGGAGAACTGGACCCGAGGACGGGCGACCTGCTGCGAGCGGCCCTGCTCCGCACCGGCGACGACACCGCGGACCGCCTGGTCGTCGTCGTGCACCACCTCGCCATGGACGGCGTGTCCTGGCGCGTCCTGCTGCCCGACCTGCACACGGCGTGCACGGGCGGCGCCCTCGCCCCGGTCGGTGCGTCCTGGCGGCGGCACTCGCTGCTGCTCGCCGAACAGGGGGCGACCGGCGCGCGACGTGGTGAACTGGACCACTGGCGCGACGCGCTCGCCACCTCGTCCCGGCTCGGCACCCGGCCGCTGGACCCGGCGCGTGACACGGTCTCGACCGCCCACCGTTCGGTCACCGTGGCCTCGCCGGAGGCCACCGAGGCACTGCTGACGACGCTGCCCGCCGCCTACCGCGCCGGAGTGGACGAGGTGCTGCTCGCGGCGCTCGTGCTCGCCCTTCGGAGCTGGGGCCTCTCCGGCGACGACGTGACCGTCTCGATGGAGGGCCACGGCCGCGAACACCTCGACCTCTCCCGTACGGTCGGCTGGTTCACCAGCGAGTACCCGGTCCGCGTCCCCGCGTCCGACGACGCGGGCCGTGCGCTGCGCGCCGCCAAGGAGGCCAGGCGCCACGTCCCCGACGCCGGCATCGGATACGGCGTCCTGCGCCACCTCGACCCGGAGGCCGGTGCCGAGCTCTCGGCCACCCCGCCCCCGGACGTGCTGCTCAACTACCTGGGCCGGTTCGCCCCGTTGGCCGCGACCGGATGGCGTCTGCCGGAACACGACGCCTTCTCGGTGACCGAGCCCGGTGCCAAGGCCCTGGAACAGGTCCTGGCCCTCAACTGCTTCGTCCACGAGGGCGATTCGCCCCGGCTCGCCGTCGAGTGGACCGCGGCGACCGAGGTGCTCGGCACCGACGTCGTGACGGCCCTGCAGACGGCCTGGGCCGGAGCCCTGGACACCCTGACCGAGCACGCGCTCCACACCCGGGGCGGGCTCACCCCGTCCGACCTCCCGCTGGTCCACCTCGACCAGGCGGCCATCGACGCCCTCGAACGCACCGGCCGCATCGCCGACGTACTGCCCGCCACACCGCTCCAGGTCGGGCTGTCCTTCCACACCCTGGTCCGCGACGAGGACGAGACCGACGTCTACGTCGTCCAGGCCGTGACCACCCTGGCCGGCGAGCTGATCCCGGACCGCATGGCGGAGGCCGCGCGCGAACTGCTGCGCCGGCACCCCGCTCTGCGCGTGTACCTGGGCACGGCCGGCGACGACGTGGTGCAGGTGATCCCCGCCGACGTCACCCTGGACTGGCGGCAGGACGACCGGTTCCCCGAGGCCGCGCGCGCCGATCTGGAGCGCCCGTTCGACCCGAGCAGGCCGCCGCTCATCCGCTTCCTGCTGTCCCGGGTCGGGCCCGCCGAGCACAAGCTGGTGATCACGAACCACCATTCCCTGCTCGACGGCTGGTCGATGCCCCTGGTCGGCCGGGGCCTCCTCGCCATCTACGCCGAGCTGAGCGGCGGGCCCGCGGCCCCGGCCGCCCAGCCGCTGTCGGAGTACTTCCGGTGGCTGTCGGGCCGGGACCGGGACGCCTCGCTCGCCGCGTGGCGCGACGCGCTGGCAGGCGTCGACGACGCGACCAGGCTGGCACCCGCGCGCACCGGGACCGGCATCGAGCGGCCGGGCCGCGAAACCATCGGACTGGGAAGCGAGTTCAGCGACCGGCTGCGCGCGTTCGCCCGGGACGAGGGCGTCACCCTGACCACGGTCCTCCAGACCGCGTGGGGACTGCTGCTGGGCAGGCTCACCGGCCGCCTCGACGTCGTGTTCGGCTGCCCGGTCTCCGGGCGGCCCGCCGAGGTCGACGGAGTCGAGTCGATGATCGGCCAGCTCGGCACCACGATCCCCGTACGCGTCCGGCACGGCCGGGACATGACAGCCCGTCAGCTCATGGCCCAGGTGCACGCCGAGAGCGTCGCCCTGGCCGAGCACCACCACGTCGGTCTGCCCGAGATCCAGCGGGCCACGGGCATCGGCGAACTGTTCGACACGATGCTCGTGATGGAGAACTTCCCGCTGTCCAGCCGGAAGCGCACCCCGCTCGCCCCCGGACTCGACCTGGCCGGGGTGGACATCACCGACGCCACCCACTACGCGCTGACCGTCATCGTGATTCCCGACGACGAGATCACGATCGGCCTCGGCTACCAGCCACGCGCCTTCGACGCCTCGGCCGTACGCGACTACGGCCGCTGGCTGCACAACCTCCTGAGGGAGATCGTCGACGACCCGGCACGGCCCGCCGTCCGGCTGCCCGCGCTCGACGCCGGCGAGCGCGAGCGGATGCTGCGCACCGGCACGGAGATCGTCGCCGCCAGGCGCCGGGGCCACTGGCTGGAGGAGTTCGCCGCCTGGGTGGACCGCAAGCCCGATGCCGAGGCCCTGGTCTGCCGCGACCGCAGCCTGAGCTACGCCGAACTGGACGCGCGGGCCAACCGGCTCGCCCACGCGCTGATCGCACGCGGAGTCCGGCCCCAGGACCCGGTCGCGGTCCTGCTCGGGCGCGACATCGAGATGACCGTGGCGCTGTTCGGCGTGGCCAAGGCCGGCGCCGTGTACGTACCGATGGACGCGAGCTACCCGCGAGAGCGGCTGGCCTACATGTTCGACGACATCGCACCGGCCGCCGTCGTGACGACCGGCGCCGAGCTGCCCGTCTCACGCGAGATCCCGGTGCTGCGGCTGGACGACCCGGCCGCGCTCGCGTCCGCGCCGGCAACCGACCCGGCCGACGCACGCGCCGCGCTCACCGACGACGCGCTCGCCTACGTCATCTACACCTCCGGCACCACCGGGCGCCCCAAGGGCGTCGGAGTGACCCACCGGGGTGTGCCCGATCTGATCGCGCTCCAGGAGGAGGTCGTCGGCGTCACCGAGCACGACCGGTACCTGCACTTCGCGTCGACCAGCTTCGACGTCGCGTTCTGGCAGACCATGGTGCCCCTGCTCTCGGGCGGCACCTCCGTGATCGCGCCCGAGGAGGTGCGCGTTCCCGGCGACGAACTCCTCGACTACATCATCGAGCACCGGGTGACGGGAGTGAACCTGCTCCCCTCGTTCCTCGCCGCGATGCCCGACGACCGCACCGTCGATCCCGACGTGTTCTTCGTCGTCGGCGCCGAGCGCCTCGACCCCGAGCTGGCGCGGCGCTGGGGCGAGGGCCGCAGGGCACTGTTCAACGCCTACGGCCCGACCGAGGTCACCATCAACTCCACGACGTGGCGCTACGACCCGGAGGACACCGGACCGCTGCCGATCGGACGCCCGGACCCCGACGTCCGCGCCTACGTCCTCGACGGCGGGCTCCAGCCGGTCGGCGTCGGCGTGACGGGTGAGCTGTACCTCGGCGGGCCGAGCCTGGCGCGCGGCTACCTCGGCCGTCCCGGCCTGACCGCCGCGACGTTCGTGGCCTCTCCGTTCGGCCCCCCGGGGGAGCGGATCTACCGCACGGGCGACCTGGTGCGGTGGCGGCCGGACGGGCAGCTGGTGTTCCTCGGCCGCGCCGACCACCAGGTCAAGATCCGCGGCTTCCGCGTCGAACTCGGAGAGATCGAGTCCACTCTCACCAGCCATCCCGATGTCCGCGCCTGTGCCGTGATCATGCGGGAGGGCAGGCTCGTCGGCTACGTCATCCCGACCGACGACGCCGACCTCGACACCGCGCGGCTGCGGGAGTACCTGGCCGGGGAACTGCCCGACCACATGGTGCCGACGGCGCTCGTGCCGATCAGCCGGCTGCCGCTCAGCCCCAGCGGCAAGCTCGACACCTCGGCACTGCCGGCCCCCGAGACCACGGCCGCGGCACGGCGTGAACCCGCCACCGAGGCCGAGGCGTTGCTCCTCGCGGTGTTCCGGGACATCCTGGGCAGCGACGAGGTCGGCCTCGACGACGACTTCTTCGCCGTCGGCGGAGACAGCATCGTGGCCCTGCAAGTGGTCTCGCGGGCCCGGCGCCAAGGGCTCGGACTCGCCGCACGGGACGTGTTCGAAGGAGAGACCGTCGCCGGGATCGCGGCGCGGGCCCGGGATCTCGACGCCGGCGACGCCCCCGCGGTCGGCGATGCCCCGCTGACCCCGGTCATGCGGGACCTGCTGCGCCGTGCCGGGGCCGCCGCTGACGGGTTCTGCCAGTGGGTGGAGATCTGTGTCCCGCCCGGGGGCGACGAGAGAGCCTGGCAGGGCGTGCTCGACGCGCTCCTGGCCCGGCACGACGTGCTCCGCGCCCGGCTGGCCGGGGACGTGCTGCGCATCCCGCCCGTCGGCTCGGTCACCGGAGCCGACGTACTGACCCGCGTACCGGCGACGGACGACCTGAGGGCCGCGTCCGACTCCGGGACCGAGGCGGCCCGGGGGGCGATGGACCCGCGCACCGGTCCGCTGCTGCGCGCGGTATGGGTGGACGCCGGCCCGGCCCGGCCGGGCCGGCTCGTCCTGATCGCCCATCACCTGGTCGTCGACGGTGTGTCCTGGCGCGTGCTGCTGGACGACGTGGAACACGCCCACTCCGGTGGAACACTGGCCCGGCACGGCGAGTCGTTCCTCGGCTGGGCACGTTCACTGCACGACGCCGACCGGCGCGCCGAACTGCCGCACTGGCAGCGGATGAGCGCCACCCAGGCACTCACCCGACCGCTCGACCCCGCCCGGGACACCGTGGCCACGGCGAAGCACCACGAGATCCGGCTCGACGCCGGATCGACCCGCGCCCTGATCACGACCCTGCCCGCCGCCTACCGCACCACCCCGGACGCCGTGCTGCTGACGGCGCTCGCCCAAGCGGTACGGGACTGGCGCGGGACTCAGAGGCTCCTGGTCGCGCTGGAGAGCCATGGACGCCCCCGGCAGGTCGACCTGTCCCAGACCGTCGGCTGGTTCACGGCCGTCCACCCCGTGCTGCTCGACGCGGACGACGACATCAAGACCGTCAGGGAGCGGCTGCGCGCGCAGGGCGACGGCCTCGGCCACGGCATCCTGACCGCGGCGGGCCTGCTGGACCCCGTGGAACCGGAGGTCGCCTGGAACTACCTCGGCCAGTACCCCGGCGCCCCGGCGGACGAGACGCCGTGGCAGGCACCCCCGGACGCCGACCCGCTCGGCTCGGGGGGCTCCGAGGCCATGCCCCTTCCGCACAGCCTGATGGTCAACGCCCTCGTACGCGACGACGCGCTCGGGGTACGCATCACCTGGCCGTCCGCGCTGTTCACCGCCGCCGAGATCGAGGACCTGGGCCAGCACGTGCGGACAGCGCTCCTGCGCACCGCGGCCGCGCCGGAGATCAGCGCGCTCGGCCCCGGCCGTACGGTCGCCGGCATACAGCCGCTCACACCCTTGCAGGAGGTGATGCTGCGGCACTCCCGCACCGAGCGACCCGACCCGTACACCGTGCAGTCGGCGTTCTCCCTCGCCGGCCCGCTCGACACCGACGCCCTGCGCGCCGCGGGCGACGAACTGCTGGCCCGCCACCCGAACCTGGGCGCCGTGTTCCCCGCCTCACTGGCAGTGATCCCCGTGTCGCCCAGGCCGGACTTCCGGGTGACCGACGCACCGGCCGAAGAGGTGCTGGCCGCGGACCTGGCCGAGCCCTTCGACCTCACGGCAGGCCCGCTGGTGCGCCTCACCGTGATCAGGCGCGGAGCCGAGCGCTCCGACCTGGTCCTGACCACCCATCACGTCCTCTCCGACGGCTGGTCGGCACCCCGGATCCTCATCGAACTGTTCGCCCTCTACACGGCCCGGGTCCGAGGCGTGGCCCCGGAGCTGCCCGCCCCCGTGCCGTTCGCCGACTACCTGAGCTGGTGCGCCGACCACGAGCCCGACCTCGGGGCGTGGAAGGCCGAGCTCGACGGCCTGCCCGAGGGCGACCACCTGGGCGGCGGCGTGCCGGGCCCGGCATGGCAGGAACCCGAGGTCATCGACTTCGACGCGGCCCTGGTGGCAGACCTCAGCCGCCTCGCCGCGGGGCGCGGTCTGACCCGCAACACGCTGGTCCAGGGCGTGTGGTCGGTGCTGCTCGCCAGGCGTTCCGGCCGGACGGACGTCTGCTTCGGGGCCATGGTCGCCTGCCGTCCCCCGGAGCTGGACGGTGTCGAGGAGATCATCGGACTGCTGGCCAACACCGTCCCCGTGCGGGCACGGCTCGCCGGAACACTCGCCGGCACACTGGCCGACATCCAGACCCGGCAGCGGGCCCTGGTGGAGCACCAGCACGTCGCCCTGTCCGACCTGGAACGGCTGACCGGGCGGAACCGGCTGTTCGACAGCATGGTGGTGTTCGAGAACTACCCCGTCGACCCGGAACGCCTGCGCGAACCCGCCCCGGGGCTCACCGTCGTCGGGACCCGCTTCCGCGAGGCCACGCACCACCCGGCGACCCTGACGGTCATGCCGGACGGCGACGGCTGGACCGGCGTGCTCGCCCACCGGGCGGGGGTGGACGTAGACGGACTCGCCGAGGAGCTGCTCGAACTGCTCCGCAACCTGGACAAGCACCTCGACGCCGACGTGCTCGATCTCCTGGAGGGCCGATGAGCAAGGAGGCGGCGCCTCCCGTGGGGCGGGTGGACCGAGAGCTGCTGCGGGTCGCGTTCATCCTGGTGCTCGGCACCTTCATGGCCACGCTGGACGCCACGATCGTCAGCGTCGGAATCGACGCCCTGACCGCCGAGTTCGGCGCCTCCGTCGCGGAGATCCAGTGGGTCAGCACGGCCTACCTGCTGGCCGTGGTCGCCGCGGTGCCCGCGTCGGGCTGGCTGGCCGACCGCTTCGGCGGCAAACGGACATGGCTCGCCGCCGTGGGCGTCTTCCTGCTCGGCTCGCTTCTGTGCGCGCTGGCCTGGTCGGCGACCAGCCTGATCGTCTTCCGGGTGATCCAGGGCCTCGGTGGCGGGCTGCTGCCCGCCACCGGGCAGGCGTTGCTGGCCCGCGTCGCGGGACCGAACCGCACCGGCCGGGTGATCAGCGTCGTCGCGGTCGTCCCGCTGCTCTCACCGGTCTTCGGCCCGCTCGTCGGCGGCTCCATCCTCGGCGTCGCGCCCTGGCCGTGGCTGTTCCTGGTCAACCTGCCGATCGGGGTGGCCGCCGCCCTGCTCGCCCGCCGACACGTGCCCACGGTGCCGCCGTCGCCGCGTCGGACGCCGTTCGACCTGCGGGGCGCCGCGATGCTCTCGCCCGGCCTGGCCGTGCTGGTCTACGGGCTGACCGAGGTGGCCGACGGCCGAACCCTCCCGGCCACGGTCGGAGTGACGGCGGGCCTCGCGATGCTGGCCTGTTTCACCGTGCACGGGCTACGCACCCGCGCCACACCGCTGGTCGACCCGCGGCTCTTCACCCGGCCGCCCTTCGGTGCGGCCGCCCTCGCGCTGGTGGTACTGGGCGCCTCGGTGTTCGGCACGATGTTCCTGCTCCCGCTGTACTTCCAGACCGGCCGCGGCCTCTCGGCGTGGGAGGCCGGACTGCTCCTGGCCCCCCAGGGGCTGGGCGCGGCCGCCGGTTCGGTCCTGGTCAACCGCACCATCGACAAGGTCGCGCCGCGGACCCTGGTGGTGACCGGAATCGTGCTGATCCTCGTGGGCACCGTCCCGTTCACCCAGCTCGGCCACGGCATCCCGGACGCCGTGATCGCCACGGCGCTCGCGGTCCGCGGCCTCGGGATGGCGATGGTCGGTGCGCCGGTGATGAACATCGTCTACAGCCGGATCGAGCCGGAGCAGCTGCCCCGCGCGTCCGGAGCGCTCAACCTGCTCAACACCGTGGGCGGTTCGGTGGGCACCGCCGCTCTCGCCGTGGTCCTGCAGAGCCGGCTCTCCGCCCGTGGCCACGACATCGCCTCGGCGTTCGCCGACACCTTCTGGTGGGTGCTCGGCTTCTGCCTGCTCGCCGCGGCAGGTGCCACGAGACTGCCCCGTACCCAGGTCAGGACGCCATGACGGCTTCCTGAAAAGGGCTTTGACGCCTCGTCAGGATCGGCCCCCCGAGGACGCAGGGGTGCGGGCAGAACTTTGAACTCGCAGATGACAAAGTATGGACTTCTTCGGCAGAAGTCCCCTAGCGTGGCGGCGCCACCGTAGGCGTAGTGCTAATTCGCGGATCAGTACAGCCCGACCGGAGTGCCACCCCCTGCTGGAGGACCGATGCATCCACGGCTGTTGTCACGTGCCCGAAAACGGCTCACCACCCTGCTCGTCGGTGCCTTCCTCGCGGGAGGCGTCTGGGCCGGCCACCCGGCCGCCGCCGCGCCCGACGACATCCCGCCCCAGGAACCCGGCGTCACCCTGCGTGTCTTCGACACCCAGGTGCCACTCAGCAAGCTGTGCACGCTCAAGCCGGGCCAGACGCCCAACCACGACAAGCTGATGCCCACCGTGGACTGGTCCACGGTCGACGACTTCGGCGGCTACGCCGACAACTTCGTGGCGGAGGTCTCCGGCTACCTGGTCGTACCGGCAGACGGGACGTACTCCTTCCGGCTCAACAGCGACGACGGCTCCCGGCTGACCATCGACGACCGGGAGGTCATCGACCACGACGGTCTGCACGGTGCCGACCCCAAGGACGGGTCCGCCCAACTCACGGCGGGTTCGCACCCGTTCCGTGTCGACTACTTCGAGCGCGGGGGCGATCAGCAGCTGACCCTGGCGTGGAGGCCGCCGGGTGCGGACGACTTCGGCGTCATTCCGAGCGAGTCCCTGAGCACCGACGCCGGGGTCGTCCGGGTCACCGCGCCGGGCCGCAAGGAGTGCGAATCGGGCGCCGACAGCCCCGGTGACGGACTGCCCCTCGCCGATGTGCGACCCGACCTCGACCTCACCGATCTGCGCCCGGACGGCTTCGAACCGCAGGTCACCGGCATGGACTGGCTGCCCGACGGCCGCCTGGCGCTCTCCACCTGGGGCGGCTCCGAGAACGTGACCGGCGAGGTGTACCTCCTCGACCATGTCACCGGTGACACCACCCGCGAGAAGGTGACGGCGACGAAGGTCGCCGAGGGTCTGCGCGAGCCGATGGGCATCAAGTACGTCGACGGTTCGCTGTACGTCTCGCAGAAGCACGAGCTGACGCAACTCGTCGACACCGACAAGGACTTCGTCACCGACGAGTACCGCACGGTCGCCACCTGGCCGTACGGCGGGAACTTCCACGAGTTCGCGTTCGGACTGCTCTACCGCGACGGCTACTTCTACGTGAACCTCTCCGTCGCCATCGACTACGGCGGTGCGACCACCACTCCGCAGCCGGCGCAGGGCCGCGGCACGACGTACAAGGTCAGCAAGAAGACGGGCAAGATCCATGCGATCGCGGGCGGGCTGCGGACCCCGAACGGCATCGGCTGGGGCCCCGGCAACTCCATCTTCACCACCGACAACCAGGGCGGCTGGCTGCCCGCGTCGAAGCTCGTCCAGATCAAGCAGGACCGCTTCTTCAACCATTACACCCAGCCGACGGGCACGTTCGACAACCGGCCCGTCACACAGCCGGTGCTCTGGCTGCCGCAGAACGAGATCGCCAACTCTCCCAGTACACCGCTGTATCTGACGGAGGGCCGCTTCGCCGGCCAGATGCTGTTCGGCGACGTCACCTACGGCGGGCTCCAGCGCGGCTACCTGGAGAAGGTGAAGGGGCAGTACCAGGGCGCCGTGTTCCGCTACACGCAGGGCCTCGAAGCGGGCGTCAACCGCATCACCATGGGGCCCGACGGCGCCATATACGCGGGCGGTCTCGGCGCCGACGGCAACTGGGGCCAGGAAGGAAAGCTGAAGTTCGGCCTGCAGAAGCTCACACCGAACGGCGGCAACACCTTCGACATCAAGGAGATGCGCGCCGTTCCCGGCGGCTTCGACCTGGAATACACGCAGCCCCTCTCCGAGGCCACCGCGGCGGAGCTGACGTCCCGCTACCAGGCGGAGCAGTGGCGCTACACGCCCACGTCCGACTACGGCGGCCCGAAGATCGCCGAGGAACAGCTCGCCGTGAGCTCGGCGACCCTCTCCGAGGACGGCCGCACCGTCCGGCTGCGTCTCGACGGACTCAAGCCGGACCGCGTCGTACACCTCCGCTCACCGCGCCCCTTCGCCTCCGAGTCCGGCGAGACCCTGTGGAGCACGGAGGCCTGGTACACGCTCAACGCCCTGCCGGGGAAGCAGCCGCCGCCGGCCACGCTGTACGAGGCCGAGGAGGCGCGGATCACCGGCACGGCAGGCATCCACACCGACCACACCGGCTACTCGGGCAGCGGCTTCGTCGACCGCTACGACACCGAGGACCAGGCCGCCACGACCTTCGACGTGACGGCCCCCAAGGCCGGCGACTACGACGTGAACCTGCGCTACTCCAACGGCCCCAACCCCTTCCAGGGCACCAAGTCCCTGTCCCTCCACGTCAACGGGAAGAAACTGCGACAGACGAAACTCCCGTCGACCGGTACCTGGGACGCCTGGTCGACGCGGACCGAGCGGGTACGCCTGCACGCGGGGCCGAACACCGTCTCGTACCGCTTCGACCCGGGTGACACCGGCCATGTCAACCTCGACCTGATCACCGTGCGCCCTCACGGAGCCCCCGTCGCCCTCTTCGACGGGACCACCGCCTCCCAGGCGCAGTGGCAGCACACGGACGGCCGGACGGTCGAATGGCCGCAGGCCGCCGAGCAGTCCATGGAGGTGTGCTGCGGTGACATCCGTACCAAGGACGCCTACCAGGACTTCAGGCTGAGGCTTGAGTTCCGGGTGCCACTCCTGCCGGACGACGTGACGGGCCAGGACCGGGGCAACAGCGGGATCTACCTCCAGGACCGGTACGAGCTGCAGATCCTCGATTCGTTCGGTGACACCACCCTCGACACGAACGAGGCCGGTGCGATCTACGAGAAGAGGGCGCCCGACGTCAACGCGGCCACGGCCCCGGAGACCTGGCAGAAGTACGACATCACCTTCCGCGCCGCGCGTTTCGACGACAGCGGCCGTAAGACCGCCGACGCGCGAGTGACGGTGGTGTGGAACGGCAAGAAGGTCCACGACGACGTCGCGATCGACGGACCGACCGGCGCGGGTGCGCCGGAGGGCCCCTCGGCCGGAGCGATCCGTCTCCAGGACCACGGCAACAAGGTGCGGTTCCGTGACATCCGGATCGAACCGCTGAGCTGACCACCCGGCGCGACCGCCGATGCGGGGCACCTGCGAACGGCAGGTGCCCCGCATCGCGCGTCCCCGGTCCGGACGGACGGCCCGGACCCGGGGCGCGTGTCAGTCCTGCGGCGTCTCCGACGCCTGCCAGGCGATCGAGAGCCCTTCCAGCCACGCCGGCGGGAGCTCCGCGTGCTCCCATTCCGCCCGGAGCGCCGCCGGTGAGCCGGTGAGACGTTCGAGTACGGCGATGCTCGTGGGGGAGTGGAGAAGGGAGTAACGGCCGTGGACGGCGATGGGGCTGCCCGGTCCGTACCGCGCGTACAACCGGTCCAGCCGCTGCCGGTGGGCCTCGGTGAACCGCTCCAGCTGTCCGGCGTACCCCACCCGTCCCACGACGCTCATCGTGCCGAGCACAGCGGTGAGGACCTCGTCCGACACCTCGGGATCGAGGTCCGAGGTGGTACTGAAGGCGAGGTGGAGCGGTGTCACGGCCACCTTGGCACGCTCCACGTCCACCCTCCCCACGGGGTGATGGACTCGTGCACCGCCCATCGGGCCGGACACGGCCGGACCGATGGCACGCTCGAGGGCGCGCTCGGCGACGCGGGCGAACTCCTCACCGACGGCCCGGGCGCCGTCGTGCCAGCCGGTGACGTACAGCTCCGCGTGCCCGGCCGGGGCCCCAGCCGCCTTGCCGGCCTCGCTGTGCGCGTCAGCGACCGCGCCGGCCTCCACGAGCGCGACCAGCTCTTCGGCCTCGCCCCGGAACACTCCCACGCGGCCGAGGAGCTCGAAGAGCGTCTTCTTCGCGTTGAGGACGCTGGCGGAGTCCAGCGGGTGCCGGCCCGTCTCTGCGGTGTCGATGGCGTCCCCCTCGTCGTCCTTGGTCCGATGCTTCACCATAGTTCGAGTGTGCGGTGTGCCGCGGCGGCGTCGCCGCGCCGACGCTGACGCCTGCTCCTTGTGGCGCAGCCTCGACGCGGGCACCTCCGGCAGGAGATCATCGGACCATGGAGTTCCTCTGCTACCACCGCGACCGGCCCGGCTCCTCGACGCTGCGCGACGAACTGCTGGAAGAGCACTGGTCCTACATGGACGGGTACGCCAAGGAGATGATCGCCCGGGGCCCGACTCTCGCCGACGACGGCGACACACCCACCGGAAGCGTGCACGTCGTCGACCTGCCCGATCCCGCCGCCGCCCGCGCGTTCGCCTTCGACGAACCGAACTACCAGGCAGGCGTCTACCGGGACGTGCTGCTACGACGCTGGAGCAACACACTGGGACGCACGATGTGGGAGTACCCCGGCGGGCCGTCCGGCGGCAACCGGTACCTGGTGCTCGGGCTCGGCACGGGGCAGGCCGCGGACCTCGCGGTGCCGCCCTGCCGGGACGAGCTGATCGCCTACGGGCCGCTGCTGTCCGACGACGGCGACACCTGGCTGGGCACGGCGGCCCTGGTCCGGGCGCCGGACCCGGAGGCGGCACGCGCCGTCCTGACCCCGGACCGGTACGCAGGCGTCGAGGTGCACAACTGGCAGTTCGGCGGGCGGGACTCCTGACACGGGGCACTGCCGCGGTCCCGCCCCCCTCCGGCGTCAGTGGCCGCCCTGCTCCTCGATGGCGGCGGGGCGTGACTGGGCGGCCCGGATGCGCTCCACGTCCAGTTTGGCGGAGCGGTCGAAGCGGTAGACGCCGTTCTCCTCCTGGAAGACGTCGGTCAGCTGCGTGTAGCAGTAGCCGAACATCGCGGGGTCCCGGAGCAGCACGCCCGTGAGGCCCGAGAAGCGCTCGTGGAACTCCTCCTCGTTGCGCACCCGCTCGCCGTAACCCCAGGAAACGGTGCGGTCCTCACCCGACAGCTCGGCCGCGGCCTCGGGGTTCCACCAGATGCCGCCGAACTCGCTGACGAAGTACGGCTGCCCCCGGTAGGGCTGGGAGTAGGCCGCCCCGTTCTCGTAGGCGTTGACGAACGGCTCGCCCTTGGCCAGGCCGGCCATCAGCTGCCGGAAGGTCTCAGGGTCCTGCTCGTAGTTGTGGGCGTCGTAGATGTCGGTCTCCGCGACCCGGTGGGCGTAGCCGGACGCGTCGATCACGGGTCGTGTGGTGTCCAGCGCCTTGGTGGCGAGGAACATGGCCCGGGTGACGTCGTCGAGCCCGGTGATGCGGTCGTGCAGCTTCTGGTACGTCTCGTTGAGCGGGCACCATCCGACGATCGAGGGGTGCGAGTAGTCGCGTTCCACGGCCTCCAGCCACTGGCTGACGTAGGAGGCGTCGGGCTGCTGGTTGTTCCCCGACGAACCGCCCGTCTCGCAGCCCCAGTCGCCGAACTCGCCCCACACCAGGTATCCGAGACGGTCCGCGTGGTACAGGAAGCGCTCCTCGAAGACCTTCTGGTGGAGCCGGGCCCCGTTGAAGCCCGCGTCCATCGCGAGCTCGATGTCGCGGACCAGCGCCTCGTCGGTCGGCGCGGTCATCAGCCCGTCCGGATACCAGCCCTGGTCGAGGACGAGCCGCTGGAAGAGCGGGCGCCCGTTGAGAGTGACCGCCCTGCCCCGTACGCCGACGGCGCGCAGCCCGGCGTAACTCTCCACCGAGTCGAGCACCTCTCCCCGCTCGTCGGTGAGTTCGAGCCGGAGGCCGTACAGGTGCGGGTCCTCCGGACCCCATTCGCGCCGCCGCTCCTTGGGGACCGGGAGGTGGAGGCGGGGCGCGAGGTCGAGGTCGGCGCGTGCCTCGGCCCGGCACACCTCTCCGTCCCCGTCGCTCAGGACGGCCCTCACCCGGTGGCCCGGCAGGTTGCCGGACAGCGGGAGTTCCAGGTGGAAGGCGGAACCGGCCAGGTCCGGGGTGATGCGCGAGCGCCTCAGATGCACCTCGTGGACGGGCTCCAGCCAGACGGTCTGCCAGATGCCGGTCACACGCGTGTAGTTGCAGTCGTGGTTGGCGTACTTGATCGCCTGCTTGCCACGGGCCTGCGGGCCCGAGCGGGGGTCGCGGGCCCGGACGGTGACGACCACGTCCTCCCCGGAGCCCGCGATGTCGCCGAGATCGGCGGAGAACGGGGTGAAGCCGCCGCGATGACGTGCGACCTCGGTGCCGTTCGCCCAGACGGTCGTGTCGTGGTCGACGGCCCCGAAGTGCAGCAGGACCCGGCGTCCCGCCCACTCGGGGGGCAACGAGAGCACCCGCCGGTACCAGACGGCCTCCAGGAAGTCGGTGTCGCCGATCCCTGACAGCTCGGACTCCGGCGGGAAGGGGACGAGGATCTCCCCGTCCAGCTCACGGGTGAGGAGACCGCGCTCGAGACCGCTGTCGCCTCTGTCGGTCTCGAACTGCCAGAGGCCGTTCAGGTTGAGCCAGTCGCGACGGACGAACTGCGGTCGCGGGTACTCCGGGCGGGGTACGGAATGAGTGGGCACACATGCTCCAGTGAGTCGTCGGACCGGCGGCGGACCGCCGGCCCCGGGGTGGTACGGAGGAAGGGGAGTGCGGGGCGGATCAGGATCCGCCGAGCCCGGTGGTGGCGACCGAGCTGACGATGCGGCGCTGGAAGAGCAGGAACACCACGACCAGCGGCAGCGCCGCCAGCAGGGCCGATGCCATGGACTGGGCGTACTGGATCCCGAAGGCGTCCTTGACGGTGGCCAGCCCCACCGGGAGCGTCATCAGGCCGGGATCGTTGATGACGATGAACGGCCACAGGAAGTTGTTCCACGCGCCGATGAACACGAAGATCGAGACGGCCGCCACGATCGGCCGGGAGAGCGGCAGCACGACCGACCGGAAGACGCGCACCTCGGACGCCCCGTCGAGCCGGGCCGCGTCCTCCAGCTCCCGGGGTATGCCGTCGAAGAACCGCTTCAGGATGAACACCATCATGGGCGCCACGACCTGGGGCAGGATCATCGCCGCATAAGTGTCCACGAGGTTGAACATCAGCATCTGCTCGAACAGGGGCACGACGAGCAGTTGCGGCGGGACCATGACGGCCGCGACGGTCACGGCCATCAGTCCGCGGCGGCCCCGGAAGGTCCCTCGCGAGAAGCCGTAGGCGGCCAGGGTGGAGATCGCGACGGTGATCAGCGTGACCAGTCCTGCCACCAGGAAACTGTTCGCCGCCCAGAGGACCACGTTGCCGCGTTCGAGGATCTGCTCGTAGGCGGACAGGGTGAAGGCGCCCTTGAACGGGGACAGCCCCGGCTTGGACACGTCCTGCTCGCTCTGGAGGGAGGTGGCCACCGCCCAGAGGAACGGCAGCAGCCAGACGGCCGCCAGCACGGTGAGCGCGGTACCGGCCAGGACGCGCGGCAGCCGGCCGTGACCGAGGAGCAGGGGGGAGCCGGCAGGTTCCCTGGACGGGCGGCGACGAGGTCGCACGGCGGTTGCGGTGGTGGCCATCGGTCAGTCCTCCTGGCGGAAGAGACGGAGCTGCGCGAGCGAGACGACGATCACGAGGGCGAAGAAGACGTAGGAGACCGCGGAGGCGTAGCCCAGCCGGTAACCGGTGAACCCGACGTCGTAGACGTATTCGAGGATGGGACGGGTCGAGCCGTTGGGTCCGCCCTTGGTGAGGATGTAGATCTGGTCGAACACCTTCAGCGACGCGAGGATCTGGAGCATCGAGACCAGCACGGTGGTCCTGCGCAGCTGCGGGAGGGTGACGGACCACAGGCGGCGCCAGGCGCCGGCGCCGTCGAGCGCGGCCGCCTCGTCGTACGTCGTCGGCAGGGACTGCAGGGCGGCGAGGTAGAGCAGGAAGTTGAAGCCGACCGTCCACCACACCGTGAGTGCGGCCACCGACCACATCGCGACGGCCTCGTCGGACAGCCAGCCGACCGGTTCGAAGCCGAGCGTCGTGAGCAGTTCGTTGCCGAGGCCGATGTCCGGCTGGTAGAGCCAGGTCCAGATCAGGGTCACGACGGTCACCGGCAGCAGGTAGGGCACGAAGAAGGACAGCCGCCACACCCACTGGCCGGCCAGTCCGCTGTGCACCAGGAGCGCCATGACCAGGGCGACCAGTACCAGGGGGATGCTGGAGAGCGCGGTGAAGAGGACCGTGTTGCCGAGACTGCTCCAGACGTCCGGGTCGCCGAAGGCCTCGGCGTAGTTGTCGAATCCGACGAACGACGTGTCGCGCAGCGCGAGGGAACTGTCGGTGAAGCTCATCCAGACGCCCTGGACAACGGGCCACACCAGGAAGAGCACGAAGGGGACCGCGAAGGGCAGGACGAAGAGCAGGCCCGGGCCGCGCCGGCGGGAGCCGCGTCGGGGCGGCGGGGAGAGGGGCCGTTCGCCGGTGGGCACGGGGGCGGCGACGGGCGTGGTGGTGGTCACGTCGGTAACTCCTTCTGCTCGGTCAGGCCACCGGATTGGGCTGCCGCAGCAGCGTGTTCGCCTCACGGACCATCTGCCGCACCGCCTTCTCGGCGGAGGTGTTGCCGAGCAACGCGGACTGGAGGGGCTGGCACATGCGGTTCTGGAAGTTCGATGCCGCCCCGGCGAACCAGTTCGGCGGATCGAGGACCGCGACGTCCCCGGCGTCGGCGTACGAGGACTGCGGCTTCAGCGCCGCGTACTCCGGCTCGGCGAGCACCGGCTGGTACGCCGGGATGTGACCCGCGCTCGCCCAGGTCAGGCTCTGCTTGAGTATCCGGGCGACGTACCGGTGGGCTTCCCTGCGGCGGGCCGGGTCCGGGTCGCTCTGGTGCGGCAGGACGAAGCTGTGGGAGTCGGTGTAGACGGCGGGCCGGCCGAACACCTGCGGGAAGGGCGCGGCTCCGAGCGGGATCCCGGACTTCTGGAGCGTCGGCAGCTCCCATTCCCCGAGCATGGCCATGCCTCCGCGACCGCCCAGGAATCCGGCCAGCGCGCTGTTGTAGTCCAGGTTGTTGGGGTTCGTCCTGCCGTCGAAGAGCTGCTGCATGAAGGACACGACCTGTACCGCCGCGTCGGTGTCGATCTCGGCGGGACCGCCGTCCGGCAGGGTGAAGGCGGCGCCGGTCTGCGCGTAGAGCGCGGCGAACTGCCGCCAGCTCTGTGCGGTGTCGGTGACATGGCCGAAGAGGATGCCGGACTTCCCCGTGACGTCCGCCAGGGCCTTTCCCGCCTCCAGGAGTGCCTTCGGCGAACCCATGGGGGCGAGTTCGCCCTCGGCGTCGAGGAGACCGGCCTGGCCCGCGGCCTTCCGGTCGTAGAAGACGATGAACGGGTGCACGTCCAGGGGGATGGCGTAGACCCGCCCCTGATGCTTCGTACGGGACCAGACCGCCGGTGTGAAGTCCTTCTCGGTGACGCCGAACTCGGCCAGCAGATCGAGGTCGAAGGGGTCCAGCAGTCCGCCGGGCGCGTAGCCGGCCAGCCGGGAGAGGTGCAGGACCGCCACGTCGGAGGCGCGTCCACCGGCGGCGGACATGGCGAGCTTGGTGTAGTACGACGGTCCCCAGTCGAGGATCGTGCGGTCGATCCGGAAGCCCTCGGGCCCCTGGGAGACGGCCTTGATCATGTCGTTCATCAGCATGCCGTCACCGCCCTGGAAAAGGTCCCAGACGCTGAGCGCCGAGGCGCCGGAGGCGGAGGCCGGTGAGGAGCACCCGGCCAGTGGGCTCATGGCGAGCAGGGCGCCCGCCCCGGCTGTTCCGTGACGCAGGAACCGGCGACGGCCGATCCCGGGGGCCGGGCCGGAGCCGGGCGTGGCCGAGGCCTCATGGGCGGAGGACGAAAAACTCATCGCGGACCTTTCGACGGCCGGACGCTCATGCCGGATCGGCGGTGGACCGGCACGTGCCTGCGGGTCCACCGCACACGACAGGTGGGTGGCCGCACTGGCTGAAACGGTGCGGTCACCTGTTTTTACATCGATGTACATTGGCTGTAAAGAGTTCGAGCGGTACGGGTGTTCGAGACCTGCGGGGCGTGCCTCGTGCCGTGTCGGACGCCTCCGACGGCCCCCGGAACGCCGGGACATAGAATCGGCAGCGTTCGATGGCAGGGAGGTCGGCCGTGGCACGGCCCAGGATCAAGGACGTCGCTCGGCACGCGGGGGTGTCGGAGAAGACGGTCTCCAACGTGATCAACGACTACGTCCATGTCTCCGAACGGACCCGGCGCGTGGTCCAGGAGTCCATCGAGCACCTCGGGTACCGGGTGAACCTGGCGGGCCGTCATCTGCGGAAGGGGCGCACAGGCATCATCGCCCTGGTCGTTCCGGAGCTGGACGTCCCGTACTTCGCGGAGCTCGCCCGGCACGTGATCCGCGAGGCGGAGCAGCTCTCCCTCACGGTGCTGATCCATCAGAGCGGAGCGGACCGCGAGCACGAGCTGGCCGCACTCGCCGGCTTCGGCTCCGACTTCGTCGACGGGATCATCCTCAGCCCGCTCGCCCTCACCGCCGACGACGTACGTCAGCGGGCGGGTGCCCCGCCGACGGTGCTGCTCGGGGAGCTGCTGGAGGAAGGGGCCGACCATGTCGCCATCGACAACGAGAAGGCGGCGCGTCAGGCCACCGAGCATCTGATCGCCCTCGGGCGCCGGAACATCCTCGCGGTCGGTGGACACGAGGCCCCCGGCCTCGGGACGGCGGAGGCCCGCACGCGCGGCTACCTCGCCGCCCTGGCCGAGGAGGGCCTCACCCGCCACCCGGACGCGCTGCTGGCGGTGGACGACTTCAGGATGCCCGCAGGCGCCCGGGCGGTGAGCCGTGCACTCGATGCCGGCCTGCGGCCGGACGGACTGCTGTGCCTCAACGACCAGCTCGCCCTGGGGGCGTTGCGCGCGCTCCACGAACACGGTCTCCGCGTGCCCGAGGACGTGGCGGTGATCGGTTTCGACGATGTGGAGGGGGGTCGCTTCAGTGTGCCGACGCTGAGCACCGTGGCGCCGGACAAGGCGGCGGTGGCCAGGGTCGCCGTCCAGCTCCTGCACCACCGCATCGAGGAATCAGCCGTGCTGCCCCCGCCGACGGACGACCCCGGGAGCCCCGGTGTCCAGGAACCTCAGGACCGCGTGGTGGCCCACCGTCTCGTCCTGCGTGAGAGCACGGAGGGCCCCGAGACCCGTTGACACGTCGGCTGTCCGGCCGACGGCTTCGGCCTCCGGCCGGCCGCCGAGGCCGAGTCGTCCGGCTGTCTGCCGCTCGACGGTGAGCGCGGTCCTCGCCGTGCCGCAGCCCCCGCGGCACCGGGAGCGCCGTGGGGGAGCCGATGCTCTACGACGACCCCAGCATCGCCGCGGTCACGGCGATGAGCAGCCCGATGTAGGCCCACGCGTGGGCGCGGTCGGGGATCCGCGGCGGGCGGCGTCGCAGTACCGCGATCACCGGCAGGGCTCCGAGGAGCAGCGCCGAGGCGGCTCGGACGTCGACGAGCCCCACCAGGTGCACATGCGCGTCCATGGCGGCGGGGACGGCGGCGGCGCCCAGGGACACCGCGGTCGCCGGCAGCGCGATGGCGAGGGTCAGAGGGTTGGCCAGCGCGGTCGCCGTGTGCATGGTGTGTCCGGCCCGCCGCATGGCGGGGACGGTCATGACGCTGCCGCCCACCCCGAGGAACGCGGCGACGGCACCGACCGGTGCGCCGAGGGCGGCGGGCAGGGGTCGCGGAGCGTCCGAGGCCGCCCGGGCCCGGGTGGCCGTACGCAGGAAGCCCGGGCGCAGCAGCAGGTCGGCGACGGTGAGAGCGACGTAGGCGACGAACGCCCAGCGGGTCGGACCGGCCGGCGCGAGGCGCGTGGCCAGAGCGCCGGCCACGGCGCCGGCCGACAGGAGGAGCAGCAGTGAGCGGCTGCCCCGGAGGGCGACGAGTACCCGCCGCGGTGTGACGGCCGTGGCGAATCCCGCGTTCACCACCATCACCAGGGCCGAGGTGGCCGTCGCCACCCGCATCGCGTCCCCGCCGAGTGCCGCGTCGGCCCACACCACGACCGGCACCGCGACGAATCCGCCGCCGAACCCGAACAGCACCGTCGTCACCCCGGTGAGGAGCCCGACCCCTGTCAACATCACCACGTCCATGCGCCCCACTCCACCAGCTGGGGCGGGCGGCCCGCATGCGATGGTCGGCGTACTTCCTTCGCGTCCCAGCCAGTACGGTGGAGGGGTGAAGAACGTCCCCCTGGCCGATGTCGACCACGTCGACCGGGTCGTCCTGCCGATCGGCACCGACTACCCGCCCGGTCACGTACTGGACTGGCACGAACACCGCCGTGCGCAGTTCCTCTACGGAGCCACAGGGGTCATGGTCGTGGACACCGCAGACGGGACCTGGACCGTCCCGCCCGAGCGTGCCGTGCTCATTCCGGCCGCCACCCGTCACCGTGTCCGCATGCTCGGGGTGAGCACCCGGAGCCTGTACATCGAGCCGGACGCGGTCCCGTGGTGGCCCGCCACCTGTACCGTGGTCGACGTACCGCCCCTGCTGCGTGAACTGCTCCTGGCCGCAGTGGAGTTCGAGCCCGACTACAGCCTGTCGGGGCGTGAGGCGGTCATCGCCGCGCTCCTCCTGCATGAGATCTCCGAGCGGGCCCCCCTGCCCTTCCATGTGGGGATCCCGGCCTCCGCCGATCTCGCGAGGCTCTGCCGCGCGTACCTGGCCGCCCCGGACGCGGGCGTCACCAACGCCGACTGGGCCGCCGGGACGCACATGAGCGAACGGGCCTTCACCCGGCGCTTCCGCGTGGAGACCGGTGAGAGCCCGGCCGTCTGGCGGGCCCGCGCCCGCCTGCTCGCGGCCGTCCCGCTGCTGCGCACCGCCTCGGTCAGCGAGGTCGGCGGGCGCCTCGGCTATGCCTCTCCCGCGGCTTTCACCGCGGCCTTCACGCGTGCCTTCGGTATGCCGCCGTCCCGTTTCGCGGCCGCAGGGGCCGGGGGCACGCACAGAGCCCCGCTCCGGAGGGCCGGGCGCTGAGCACCGCGCCACGGTGACCGTAGGCTAAGCCCTGGTCAACGCCTTGGCGGGCGGGCTTCCGAGCGGGAGCGGGGGGCCTGAGCCCTCCGCGGTTCCCGCGGGGGCCGGCCCCCGCCCGCCCGCTGACCGGACGCATACGACCCATCAGCAAGGAAGCGCATGCAGGGAGTTCTCACCGGTTTCGCGGTCATCGCCGTCGTCATCGGCATCGGCTACGTCCTCGGGCGCCGCGGACACCTGGGGGACGAGGGCCGGACGGTCCTGACCAGGCTCGCCTTCAACGTGGCGACCCCCGCCCTGCTCTTCACGACCCTGGCGGGTGCGGACCTGTCGGTCATCTTCTCCCAACGGCTCCTCGTCACCGCGGCGGGAACAGCCTCGGCGGCCGCCCTCTTCGTCACCGTAGGGCTCCTACGAGGCTGGGGCACGGGACAGACCACCATCGGCGCCCTGTGCTCCAGCTACGTGAACGCCGGCAACCTCGGAATCCCGATCGCCGTCTACGTACTGGGAGACGCCTCCCTCGTCGCCCCCGTCCTGCTCTTCCAGCAGATCGTCGTCACCCCGCTGGCCCTGACGATCCTGGACCTGAGCCGGCCCGGCGAACCCCGCCCCCTCTGGCAGCGTGCGATCACGCCGCTCCGCAATCCGATGGCTGTCGGCTCTCTCTCGGGCGTCATCGTGGCCGCCACCGGATGGACCGTCCCGTCGCCGGCCCTCGAACCCCTCACCCTCATCGGCAACATGTCCGTCCCCGCGGTCCTGCTGGCCTTCGGGATCTCCCTGCGCGGCAGCGGCATACCCGCCCGGGGGGACAACCGGCCCGCCATCATCCTGTCCGCCACGCTCAAGACGACCGTCCAGCCGGTCATCGCCTGGGGCATCGGGGCGGGCGTCTTCCATCTGCAGGGCGCCGCTCTCCTCGACGTCGTCGTGACCTCGGCGCTGCCAGCGGCGCAGAACCTCTACACCTACGCCTCGCAGTACCGGGTCGGGGAACAACTCGCGCGGGAGTCCATCCTGCTGTCCACGGTGGCCTCGGTCCCCGTACTGATCACCGTCGCCGCTCTTCTGGGATAGCCGGCGAGTGGAGCCGGGGCTGCCCGTAGGGTGCCTTGGTGGAGCGGGCCCTTCGGCGCCTGCGGCAACCGACCGACACCGGACTGGTAGGCACGATGAGCGACATGTGGACCGGCGGGAAGGTACGTCTGCGAGGTGTCGAGCCCGAGGACTGGGAGGGCTTCCGCGACCTGGCCGGGGACACCCTCGACGCCCGAAACGCGGACCTGGTCGAACCTCCGCGCTCCGCCGAGAGCTTCCGGTCCTGGACCGCCGAGCGAGCCGGGCGCCCGCCCGGCGGCGACGCGTTCCGCCTGGTGGTCGAGGCGCTGGCCGACGGCGCCTTCGCGGGGTCTGTGACCGTCGGCGAGACCGACGGCCGTGCCGGACGGTTCAGGACCGGCATCGAGATCAGCCGCGACCACCGCCGCAGGGGGTACGCGGCCGAGGCGACGGAGCTCGTCCTCACCTACATGTTCGCCGAGCAGCGTTACAACAAGTGCGAGGTGGAGGTCTACGCCTTCAACGACGGTTCACTCGCGCTCTACCGCAGGCTGGGCTTCGTCGAGGAGGGCCGGCTCCGCGAGCACGAGTTCTTCGCCGGCGGCCACCACGACGTCGTGCTGCTCGGTATCACCGCCGCCGAATACTGGGCCACACACGGGCGGCCCCCGGTGCGGTGACCTCCCCGACCGCGTGCCGCCCGCTTCGACGCCCGCCCCGGACCCCGTGCTCGCGGTCCGGGGCGGGCGCCGTCCCCCGGCTCAGGAGGCGCGACCTCCGGGGATGAAACCGGCCCGGCTCACCAGGTCTTGCCGGCCTGTTCCCGGATCGTGCGGTTGATCCGGTTGAAGAAGTTGGTCGTCGCGATCTCCAGGATGATCGCGCCCAGTTGCTCCTCGGTGAAGTGGTCGGCGGCGCCGTCCCAGACCTCGTCGGTGACGCCCGGTGCGCCGTCCTGGATCCGGGTGGCGGCCTCGGCCAGGGCGAGGGCGGCCCGTTCTTCATCGGTGTAGAAGGGCGTCTCGCGCCACGCGACCACATGGTGCAGTCGCTCCTCCGTCTCACCGGTCTTCCTCGCCGCCTCGACCGAGGCGAAGACGCACGGGCTGCACCCGTTGATCTGGCTGGTGCGCAGGTGCACCAGGGACAGCAGCCGACCGTCCACGCCCCCGGCATGAATCGCCTTGTACAGGTGCTGAATCGCAGTGATCACATCGGGGCTGGCCGGGCTCGTCACACGTGCTTCCATCGGTCCTGCTCCTTCATCGGTTACCTGTGCCCCTCCGGGCTCGTCATACGCATGACGGAGCAGAGCCGAGGAAGGTAACAGCATGTCCGACACCAGCCCGACGAACCCGATGACCGAGACGTTCGAAGCCCAGCGGGACCGGCTGCGTGCGGTAGCCCACCGCATGCTCGGATCGCACGCCGACGCCGAGGACGTGGTCCAGGAAGCCTGGCTGCGCCTCTCCCGCCAGGACGCGGCGGCCATCCACAACCTCTCCGGATGGCTGACCACGGTGGTCGGCCGGATCAGCCTCGACGTCCTGCGGTCGCGCCAGGCCCGGCCGGAGGCGTCCTACGGCGACGGGCTGCCCGATCTCGTGGTGACACTCGACGACGCCCCCGCTCCGGAGGACGACGCGGTGCTCGCCGACTCGGTGGGGCTCGCGCTCCTCGTCGTCCTGGAGTCGCTCGGGCCGAGCGAGCGGCTGGCGTTCGTGCTCCACGACCTGTTCGCGGTGCCGTTCGACGAGATCGGCCGGATCCTCGGAAGGTCCACCGCGGCCACCAAGATGCTCGCCAGCCGCGCCCGCAGGAAGGTGCGGACGACGGAGCGGCCCACCGGTGCCGGACGGGAGCAGCGGGAGGTGGTCCAGGCCTTCCTGGCGGCCGCTCGCGACGGCGACTTCGAGGAGCTGCTGCGGGTGCTCGACCCCGAGGTGCGACTGACCGTCGACACACCGTCCGGTGTGGTCGTCGCCCTCGGCGCCACCCGGGTCGCGACCGGCGCGCGACTGTCCGCCGGTGCGGCAGCACAGGGGCTGGCGGTGCTCGTCAACGGCTCCCCGGGGGTCATGTCCTGGCACGAGGACGGAACCCCGCTCTCCGTCCTCGCGTTCACCGTCGTCGACGGCCGGATCACCGCCATCACGGCCGTGACCGACCCGGTCAAGCTCGCGTCGATGGATCTGCCGGCCCCTGGGCGACGGTGAGATGGGTGGCGTAGAAGGCGCTGAGCCTTGCCACCGCGGGGGTGACGTGCTCGTCCCTGTCGTAGAGGGAGACGTGGGTACCCCCGTCGATGACGAACAGTTCCTTGGGCTCCGCCGCCCTGTCGACGGCTTCGCGGCTCATGTACGCCGTATTCGCGTCGGATCCGATGATCATCAACAGGGGGCGCGGCGAGATGAGGCCGACCAACGCGTACGAGTCGTACTGGATGATCCGGTCGAGGCTGCGGACGGGCCAGGGCCGGACCGCGCGCGGGTGGTGACCGCGTGCGGTGCGGTAGTACTCGTAGGTCTCCGCGTCCACGGCCTCGGTGATCCACTCCTGGCGGCGGACGCCCTCGCCGCGGGCCTCCGCGGTGCGGGCGGCCGCGGCGAGTTCGAGCATCGAGCGCAGGGTCGGAGGGTCCTGGGTGCGGCCGGGACCGTCGCGCATCACCGACCCCAGATCAACCGCGCTGACGGTGGCGACGGCTTTGATACGCAGGTCGGTCTGGGCCGCGTAGGGGACGTAGCCGCCGGAGGCGCAGATACCCAGGGCACCGATCCGGTCCGGGTCGATCTCGTCGCGGGTGGTCAGGAAGCTCACGGCGCACTTGATGTCCTCGGCGCGCTGGAAAGGGTCCTCCAGACCACGCGGCTCGCCCTCGCTCGCGCCCTGGTGGGCGGCGTCGAAGACCAGCGCCGCGAAACCCCCGCGGGCCAGGCGCTCGGCGTAGACGCTCGCCGTCTGCTCCTTCACGCCACCGCTCGGATGGCCGACGACCACGGCCGGGAGCCGAGCGGCGGTGGGCGCCTCCGGCAGGAAGAGAATGCCGGAAAGCTTGAGGTTGCCGCTGAGGAAGGTGACGTCCGTCTTCATGCTCCCGGCCCTGGTGCCGCACGCGGGGATAAGGGGACGGAACCGGCCCCCTCACGGGGCGGTGTCCCGGTGCGAGAATCGCCCGCACGAGCAGCGAACTGGGTGACTTCCTCAAAGCCCGGCGCAGGGAGCTGAGCCCCGCGACGGCCGGGCTGCCCGACGACGGCCGACGACGGGTCCCGGGCCTGCGCCGGGAGGAGATCGCCCTGCTGGCATCGATCAGCCCGGACTACTACACCCCCCTGGAACAAGGGCGACGCCGGGCCTCCGAGCCGGTGCTGGACTCCCTCGCACGGGCGCTGCGGCTCAGCGAGGACGAGCGCGCCTACCTCTTCGAGCTCTCCGGGAAGGACGGCCGACGACCGCGCCGGCGGCCCGCCCAGCGGGTCCGGCCACAGCTGCAGCGCCTGCTCGACGACCTCACGGACACCCCGGCCCTCGTCCTCGGCCGGTTCACCGACATCCTGGCGTGGAATCCGCAGGCCGCCGCGCTGTTCACCGACTTCTCGCTCCTTCCCCGGGACCGACGCGACTTCGTACGTCTGGTGTTCCGCGACCCGACGGTACGGGCCCTGTACACCGACTGGGAGTACATGGCGCGGGCCTGCGTGGAGCAGCTGCGGATGGAGGATCCGCGCCTGACGACGCTGGTGGGAGAACTCTCGGTGCGGGATCCGGACTTCCGGACATGGTGGGTCGACCACCGTGTGGCCGTGCGGACCGCGGGCACCAAGGCCCTGCGCCACCCGGTCGTGGGCGAACTCGCTCTCGACTGGTCCGCTCCGGCCGACGCGTCCGACCCTGACCAGCACCTCATCGCGCTGACCGCCGCGCACGGCACGCCCTCCCACGACGGCCTGCGCCTCCTCGGCGCTCTCGCGGCCGAAGCGTCCGGGTAGCGCCGTTCGTGACCTGTGGGGCGTCAACCGCGAGCGGGCCGGGTAAGGTGACACCAACTAAGTGAAGGTAGCCTTACCTAAGTTCAAGGAGTTCCGGTGACCAACCCCTTCGAGGACGAGAACGGCACCTACCTGGTGCTCGTCAACGACGAGGGACAGCACTCGCTGTGGCCTGCCTTCGCCGAGGTGCCCGGCGGCTGGACCGTGGCCCATCAGGAGGACACCCGCCAGGCCTGCCTCGACTACGTCGAGCAGAACTGGACCGACCTGCGGCCCAAGAGCCTGATACGGAGCATGGCGGCCGATCCTGCGTGAGTCCGTCCGGGCGGTGCCCGGTCGCGTGACGCACGAAGGCGTTCGTCCGGAACCCGGACGAACGCCTTCGTGCGGTGGAACCGCCTGGCGGAGTGGAGGGTCAGGATTCCTCGGCGGTCGCGGTCCTCGGTGCCGCACCGGCGGCCGCCGGTGCCGACTCGTCACGCCGTGACCGGTGGGCCATCCAGGCGGCGACCAGCGCGCCCGAGATGTTGTGCCACACGGAGAAGACCGCGGCCGGCAGGGCGGCCAGCGGGCTGAAGTGAGCGGTCGCCAGTGAGGCGGCGAGCCCGGAGTTCTGCATGCCGACCTCGAACGCCATGGCCCGGCTCGCGGGCCTGCCCAGCCCTGAGATCTTGCCCGCGCCGTAACCGAGGGCGAGTCCGAGACCGTTGTGCAGCACGACGGCGATCAGGACGGTCACGGCGGCCGACTTGATCGTGCCGGCGCTGCCCGCCACGACGGCGCAGACGATCGCGGCGATGGCCAGCGACGACAGCCAGGGCATGAGGCCCAGCACCCGGTCGACGAGCTTCCCCGCGACGAGCCGCACCACCAGGCCGCCGAGGACCGGAAGCAGCACGGTCTTGAGGATGTCGGTGATCATCGAACCCGCGTCCACCGGCAGGTACGCACCCGCGAGCAGCAGTGTGAGCGGCGGCGTCACCAGTGGTGCGACCAGGGTGGAGACGGTGGCGACGGAGACCGACAGCGCCACGTCGCCGCGGGCCAGGAAGGTCACCACGTTCGACGCCGTGCCGCTCGGCGCGCAGCCGACCAGGATCAGTCCGGCCGCCAGCTGCGGCGGCAGCCCGAGCAGATGGGCGATGGCCCAGCCCAGCCCCGGCATGATCACGTAGTGCGCGACCAGCCCGATGGCCACGGCCCACGGGCGCTTCGCCACACCCCTGAAGTCGAGCGGAGTCATCGTCAGGCCCATGCAGAACATGACGATCCCCAGCAGGTACGGAACCGACTCCGTCCAGCCGTCGAACGTGCCGGGGGTGACGAGCCCGGCTACGCCCGCCACAAGCACGAGGACGGGGAACACCGTGACGGCGCGCCTCGCCGCCTTGTCGTCGGAGGCCGGTTGATCAGGGGATATCTGTTCGTTTTGCACAGGCGCGATGAGACGCCGCAGGCGTGGGCCTCCGCAAGCGCGTCTCGCCATTCGGACACATTGTCCAGAATGCGTCCCCTCGGAGTTGCCCGCCTACCAGGGCCGGAGGCGTAGCTCGCGCCCCTGCCAGCGCCTCCGCAGCCAGCGGTCGTGACCGGCCAGGACGATCGCTCCGGGGCCCGCCCCCATGGCGGCCTCGAGCTCGTCGCAGAGCCGGGGGGAGAGGTGGTTCGTGGGTTCGTCGAGCAGCAGCAGCTCGGGCGGATGCGCCACCAGGAGGGCCAGTGCGAGCCTGCGGCGCTGGCCGACGGAGAGGCGCCCCACCTGCTTGCCCAGGTCCGCCTCGCTCATCAGCCCCAGCGAATGCAGCGGTACGGCCTCCGCACGCTCGCTCCCGAGGGCGTGCGCGTAGGTGTCCCGGACGGTGCGGTCCGGCCGCGCGAACACGGTGTCCTGAGCCAGCATCCCCACCGAGAGGCCGCCCTTGCGCCGCACCTCGCCGTCCGCCCCGAGACGGCCGGCGAGCACGGCCAGGAGCGTGGACTTCCCCGCCCCGTTGTCACCCGTCACGAGCAGCCGCTCGGTCGACGACACGTCGAGGCGGTCGACGGCGAGGCGGCCCCGCACCCGCACGTCGCGGAGGGAGACGAGGAGCCCGTCCGCCGAAGGTCCGGCCAGGGCGGTGCGCCGGAACCGCAGCGGCTGCGGGGGCTCGGCGATCCGACGCCGTTCGAGGTCGTCCAGCCTGCGGGCGGCGTTGCGCGCGCGTCGCGAGATCTGGCTCTGCACCCGGTTGGCCCGGACGCCGTAACCCATCTTCTCGTTGTCGCGCGGTCCGCGGTCCGGGGCCAGCCGATGCGTGGTCGTGCCGATCGACCGGTGCAGTGCCTCCAGCTCCTCCTGCTCCTCCGCGTACCGCCGTTCCCAGCGCTCCCGTTCGGCCCGCTTCTCGGCCTGGTAGGCGGTGTAGTTGCCGCCGTACCGCACCGGCCCCTCCATGGCGGGGTCGAGGTCGACCAGGTCCGTGCACACGGCGTCGAGGAAGGCCCGGTCGTGGCTCGCCACGACGACTGCGCCGGGCAGGCCGCGGACCTGCTCCTCCAGGAACTCGGCGGCACTGTCGTCGAGGTGGTTGGTCGGCTCGTCCAGCAACAGCGCCGAAGGCCTCCGGATGAGCAGGGAGGCCAGGGCCAGACGCCCGCGCTGTCCACCGGACAGGGAGCCGAGTGTCCTGTCGCGCCGGATCCCGCCGAGACCGAGCCCTTCCAGCACCATCGTGGCGCGCCGGTCGGCGTCCCACGCCTCCTGCTCCTGGGCGCGTTCCAGCCGCCGGCCGTAGGCGTCGAGCAGTGCGGCATAGCCGGGGGAGTCCTCGTCGGCGCGGGAGAGTTCTCCGGAGAGGCGTTCGACCTCGGCGAGATCGTCGCGGACCTCGCTCAGGGCCTCGTCCAGCACGTCGGCGATCGTGGCGGCGGCGGCGAACGGCATCTCCTGGTGCAGGAAGCCGAGATCGGCCGGGCGGGTGATGCTTCCCGCGTCGGGTTCGTCGGCTCCGGCGAGCAGACGGAGCAGCGTCGACTTGCCGACGCCGTTCTCCCCGATCAGCCCGATGCGGTGGCCGGGGGGCGCCGTGAGGGAGAAGCCGTCGACCACGCGCCCGTCACCGAAGGAACGGACGATGTCGCGTGCGAGCAGGGCTGCGGAGGTGTCGGACACGGGAGATGACCTCATGAGGCGTGCGGGCGGACAGGCTTCCGCCCCGGGGCGGGCAGGGGGAACGGGTACGACGAAGTGCCTCGCGGCGGCGGCGCTGTCGCGCACCTGCCCACGGGCGATCACATCCGGGTGTCACCCGGAGATGTCGTCGTCTCCCACCATGTCCGGTCTCCTCACCGAGAGAGCGCTGTCCACGACGAGCCTAGCAGCCGGCCGTCCGCCGGTCCTGAGACGCCGTCATGCCTACTTGCCCGAGCCGACCGGAGTCACCGTGACACGGGAGGCGGAGCCCGAGCCCGCGGGGATGTTCACGGAGAGGGGCACGCTGTGCGAGTGCGTCTCGTCCGGCGGGGTCACGAGCGCCGAGGTGAATGTGACCCCCGAGCCGCCTGTGGTGTTCGGCGGGAAGCGGAGGGAGAAGTTGGTGCGCTCCCCGGGGGCCAGTGTGACCGTCGGTGCCGACCGGCCGCTGGTGCGCTCGGCGCTCACCGTGCCGTCCTCGCCCTTGAGGTCCAGGCCCGGGAATCCGTGCATCGAGCACGACGCGGAGCCGGTGTTCTCCAGGTCGATCAGCACCTCGCCCTCCGCCATGCCGCCGGAACTGCTGAAGGAGAGGTCCGCGGTCCGGCACATGTCTCCGGCCGAGGATGCCGACGGGGCCCCTGAGCCCGGGGCCGAGGCGGATGCCGAGGCCTGGCCGCCCCCTCCGGGGGAACTCTCCGCGGCGTCCGTGGTGCCGGCACCGCCCGGGCTGCCGGGCCCGGCGGACGTCTCCGCCGGCGCGGACGCCGCCGCGCCCGCGTCGCTGTTGTCCGCACCGTCGCACGCGGTGAGGGAGAGGGCGGCCGCCACTGCGGTGGCGATGACGGCGGACATCTTCCGAAGGCGCATGAGTTCCCCTGTGATGAGGCACCGGCTGCTCCGTACGAGCACTTACGTGGCAGTGCACGCGACCGTCCCGCGAACGGGTGCGTGCCGGACCGAAGACCATCACGTCGGGAAGAACACCGGCCCGCCCCGCGACCACAAGAGGCTCATGCCCGTCAGAAGCCCCGCCATGTACGCCGGGCCGGGGCCGCAGGGGATGCGGAGGGCCGTGCTTGCGGGCAGCGTGGGGGAGTGCCGCAGCTGCTGAGAACCCAGTGGATCCCCGTAGGCCTCATCGTGCTGGCCGTGGTGGTCGACCTGGTCACGCCGCACGACGTGACGTCCGCGCCGCTGCTCATGGCGGCACCCGTCGCCGCCGCGCCGCTCTGCGGCATCCGCGCGATCATCGGCATCGGACTCACGGCGATGGTCGTCCACGCGCTCCTCGCACGGCTCGACGGAACCTTCGGCTGGCGCGCCGGCATCGCCAACCAGATCACCCTGGCGGCCGTCACCGCGCTCGCCGTCCTGATCCACCGCACGCTCCGCAGACAGGACGCCCGCGCCCGGCGCGCCCAGCACGTCGCGGCCGTCGCTCAGCGGGCCGTGCTGCCCAGGCCCCCGTCGCGCCTGGGGGACCTGCACATCGACGCGCGGTACGTGCCCGCCGAGAGCGAGGCTCTGATCGGCGGTGACCTGTACGTCGTGCAGAGCACCCCGTACGGCATCCGGGTCATGGTCGGGGACGTACGGGGCAAAGGGCTCGGGGCGGTCAGCGCCGTGAGCGCCGACCTCGGCGCCTTCCGGTACGCGGCGGACGAGGCCGAGGACCTCCCGCAGCTCGTGGCCCGGCTGGAACGGGCCCTCCTGCGCGAGGGCGGCCGGCGCGGCGGCCAGCAGCAGTCGGAGGGCTTCACGACAGCGCTCATCGCCGAGTTCTCCGAGGACCTGGAGACGGTACGCCTGGTCAACCGGGGCCACCCGCCCCCGGTGATCCTGGACGCGCGGGGCCGCACCACCCTTCTCGAGGCTTCCGAGGAGGCGCCCCCGTTGGGGATGAGCGATCTGGGGGCGTGGTCCTCCCCGGTCGACAGCTTCCCCTTCCCCGCCGGCTCCACCCTGCTCTGCTTCACCGACGGCGTCACCGAGTCCCGCGATGCCGCCGGACGCTTCTACGACCCGGTCGCACGCCTGCCGCTCGTCCTCGGCGGACGGGCGCGCTCCGGCGCACGCCTCACTCCTGGGCAGATCCTGGACACCCTGATCCAGGACGTCCGGCGTCATGTCGGCGGCCGGCCGCAGGACGACCAGGCCATGCTGGCCCTGCACCGCTCACGTGCCGGGGACGGGCCCGCTCCGCGTGCCGGAGCCGGCCCCCCGGGCTGACGGCCGGTCCGGCCGTGAAGGAGCGGAGGAGGCGTAGGAGCTGAGACACCGCCATCCGCCGTACGACGACAGCGACCTGGATGTGCGAGCTCCTCCCATCCGGTTCACACTCGGATCATGCGCACCGACACCCCCGGCTCAGGCGTGACCGGCCCCCCTGCCGGAGGGGGAGCGGCGAACCAGACGCTGGCCCTCGCGGCGATGCTCTTCGCCGTGTCGATGACGTTCATCGACCAGACGATCGTGGCCGTCGCCGCTCCCAGCATCATCGACGAACTCGGCCTCTCGTCCTCCGGGATGCAGTGGGTCGTCAACGCGTACCTGCTCGCGCTCGCCGCGTTCTTCGCGCTCGGCGGACGGCTGTCCGACATCATCGGCCACCGCCGGGTGATGCTGATCGGCACCCTCCTGTTCGTGGTCTCCTCCGTGCTCTGCGGGTGTGTCCCGACGGGTGATCTCGCGCAGACCTGGCTGATCGTCTTCCGTGCCACCCAGGGACTCGGCGCGGCACTCATGTTCCCCGCCGCGCTCGCCGTGGTCATCGCCGTCTTCCCCGTGGAGAAGCGCGGCCGTGCGCTCGCGCTGTTCTTCGGTCTGTCGGGTGCGCTCACCGCGGTCGGGCCGCTGCTCGGCGGCTGGCTGACGGCCTGGACCTGGCGGGCGATCTTCTGGGTGAACGTGCCGATCGCCGTCATCGCCCTGGTCCTGGCCGTCATGGCCCACATCCCCGAGACCCGCCGACGCGAGAAGCTGGACGTGCCCGGTGCTGTCCTGGTCGCGGTGGGCATGGGGCTGAGTGTGCTCGGGTTCCAGCAGGCGTCCGCGTGGGGCTGGAGCAGCGTCGCCACCTGGGCGTGCGTCGTGGGCGGGCTCGTCGTCCTCGCGGTGTTCTGCCGCTACGAACTAGGGGTGGCGGAACCGCTCATCAAGCTGCGTGTCTTCCGCGACCGGGCGTTCACCGTCGACACACTCGTCCTCTTCTTCGCGATGCTGGCCTTCGTCCCGGTCTTCTTCTTCGCCTCCGTCTACGCACAGGTCTCGCTGAGCGCCTCGCCGAACCAGGCCGCCCTGTACCTGCTCTACTTCTTCGTCGGCTTCGGGATCGCGTCCCAGTGGGGCGGCCGCATCCTGGACCGGCACGGAGCCCGTCCGGCGATGAAGATCGGGACGGTGCTCGGCGCCGTCGGGTTCGCCCTGTGGGCGAACAAGCTGACGGACCTGTCGATGCACGACCAGTGGCCGTACGCCGCGCTCGCCGGAGCGGGCATCGGCTTCCTTCTCGCCCCCGCGTCCACCGACGCGGTCAACCGGTCGATCGGAGCCTCGTACGGCGAGGTCACCGGAATCACCCAGACCGTGCGCAACTACGCGGCGAGCATCGGGATCGCCGTCTTCGGGACGGTCCTCACCCACGTCACCACCGACAGGGTCGTGGAGACTCTGACGTCCGGGGGAGTGCCGGCGGGCGCGGCGAACGACGCCGCCAGATCGGTCGCGGAGGCCGTCACCGGAAACCCGGACGCGCAGGAGCCGTCCGGCGGAGGCCGGGTCGCCACCCTCATGAGGGACTCGATGGACGCGGTCAGACTGGACTTCGCCGAGGCGAACCAGTGGGTGTTCTACGGGATGGCCATCGCGCTCGGTATCGGGTACCTGTGCGCGCTCCGGCATCCCGGGACACGGGTGACCGGGGACTCACCCACGGAGTCTTCCGAACAGCCGGGGCGGGGTGGACGGGGAGCCGACGGCCTCTGAACCCCTTCCCTCCGGGGAGGGGTTCAGAGGGCCGCCAGCCGCAGGTCCGCGCCGCCGGCCCGCAGCCCCTCGGCGGCGGCCTCGGCCAGCGAGTCGTCGGTGACGATGGTGTCGAACGCGCTGAGCGGCGCCACCCGGAACTTGCCGAACGTCCCGTACTTCGACGCCCCGGCGACCAGCACGCTCGACCCCGTGCACTCCATCGCCGCCTGCTTGACCTCCACCTTCGCCGCCGAGGGGGTGGTCACGCCGCGTAGCAGATCCCAGGAACTGGTGCTGATGAAGGCGATGTCGAGTGCGAGCTGACGCAGTGTCGTGGCCGCGAGCCGGCCCACACTCGACCGGTTGGACGGGTCCACCTGGCCGCCGATGTGTATGACGTCGAGGTGCGACGAGGCCATCAGACGGTCGACGGTCGTGAAGTCGTTGGTGACGACCGTCAGCGACTCGTGGCGCGCGAGCAGCGGGACCATGGCCAGCAGCGTCGTCCCCGCGTCCAGGTAGACCGTCATGCCCTCCTGCACGAGCTCGGCGGCGGCCGTGGCCATGGCCTGCTTCTCGGGCTGCTCCATCACCGACTTGGCCTGGAAACTGGGCTCGCTCTGGAGGTGACTGGCGATCCGCGCCCCGCCGGGCACGGAGAACACCAGTCCCTGACGCTCCAGTTCGGCGATGTCGCGGCGGACGGTCATGTGGGAGACGCCGAAGAGCTGGGTGATCTGCTGCACGCTCAGGACCCCGTCGCGCCGCAGGTGCTTCAACAGGAGCTCGCGCCGTTGATCGGGGATCAGGGGCAACTGCTCTTCGTCGGCCACTGCTTCTTACCTTTCCTCGCGCGACCACCGCGGTCGCTGCTCGATTGTGCCGTCCCGGCCCGCCGCGTCCAACACGGCGCGGTGTCAGGACCCCACGAACGTGCTGAGCAGGAGCACTCCGCCGAGGCTGAGCAGCGACTGAAGGGACAGCATCAGGGTCCAGGTGCGGAACGTCTGGGCCACCGAGAGCTGGTAGTACTCCTTGAACAGCCAGAATCCGGAGTCGTTGACGTGCGACAGCATCACCGCTCCCGACGCCGTCGCCAGCACCAGCAGTTCGGGGGAGAGGCCCGGGTAGGCGCCGATCAGCGGAGCGACGATTCCGGTGGCGGCCGCGGTGGCCACCGTCGCCGAGCCGAGACAGATGCGCAGCAGCGCGGCGACCAGCCAGGCGAGCAGCAGCGGCGGGATCGACCAGTCCACCGCGTAGTCGGAGATCAGCTTGTCGATGCCGGTCGCGGTGAGCATCGCCTTGAGGCCGCCACCGGCGCCGAGGATCAGCACGATCCCGCCGACCGGACCGAGGCCCTTGCCCGCCATCTTCTGGAGCTGGTTCAGACCGAAGCCGGAGCGCAGGCCCAGGGCGAAGAAGGCGAAGATCACCGCGGCCAGCAGGGATATGACCGAGGAGTCGCAGGCCTCGAAGATCGCGTAGGGCAGGGAGCCCTCCGCGGTGTTCGCGGTGCCGACGGTTCCGATCAGCATCAGGACGGGCGGCAGCAGCACGGTGATCAGGGCGAGCACGAAGGAGGCCGGCCGCTTGCGGTTCTCCGGTTCGGGGCTCGTCTCCGGGATGGGGCCCTTGTCGAGGTCCGGGGCCGGGCCGAACCATCGCGAGGCGAACTTCGTCAGCAGCGGTCCGCTGATCACCGCGATCGGGATGCCGATGATCAGGCCGTACATGATGGTCAGGCCGGTGTTCGCCCCGTACGCCGAGACCGCGAGGGTCGGGGAGGGGTGCGGCGGGAGCAGGCCGTGCGAGATGTAGAGACCCGCGGCGAGGGGCAGCCCGACGTACAGCAGGTGCGTGCCGGTGCGCTTGGCGACGGCGTACACCAGCGGCACCAGCATCACGAAGCTGACGTCGAAGAGGTGCGGCATCCCGATGAGCAGGGCGGCGGCGGTGATCGCCGTCGGGATCCACTTGACCGGGCGGGCGCCGATGAAGACGGTGGCGATCCGGTCGGCTCCGCCGGAGCCCAGCAGGATGCCGCCGAGGATGGTGCCCAGCCCGATGGTGGGTCCGGTGCTCTTCAGCGCGTCGCCGAAACCGTCCTGGAAGTGCTCGACGGTGTCGCCGGGACCGAGGCCCGCCGCGAGACCCAGGCCCAGGGCGGACAGTGCCAGCGCCAGGAACGGATGGAGCTTGGCCTTGGTGATCAGCAGGATCAGGACGACGACCGCGGCCGCGCCCAGCAGGAGGTTCTGGAGGTCGGTACTCATCATCGGCTCACGTGGGAGGCAGGGGCGTCGGTGACGCGCGAGGCACGTCCGGAGGTCCAGGCGTGCAGCAGGTCCGCGTCCGGGTCGGCGAGGTCGCCGAGGGTGATCAGGGCGCCGGCCCGGACCTCACGCCCGAGCGTGGCGTGCGCCGCGAGGTACAGCGGCGCCGCGTCGGCGGGGGTGTCCTCGTCGCGTAGCAGGACGGCCTGGACGCCGGTGACGTCGTGGTGGTGGCCGCCCATGTCCAGGACCGTGCCCGCGGGGAGGTCGCGCCGGGCCCGGCCGGCGAGCATGGCGTGGCCACGCGGGTCGACGCCGCCGGAAGGCCGGCCGTGGAGCACCGCGGACAGCAGCGAGACCGGAGTCTCGACGCCCATCAGGTGGTACGGCAGGTAGACCGCCGCGTAACGCCCGTCCCGGCTGACCACGTGGCCCTTGCCGCGCAGCGTCTCCCAGGTGACCGGGTCCCCGGTCCGTACGACGACGAAGACACCGCCCGCGAACGAGGCCTCGTCCGGCAGCCGCAGCGCGCTGAACACGTCGACGGCACCGGCGCGGTGGAGCAGACCGCCGTCCTCGCGCAGGGCGTAGACGTCCGCGAGTTCGGCGATGCGGGCGACCGGGTAGTGCAGGCGCTCGACGTCCGGCCGGAAGCCCGTGTTGGTCGCGACCACCGCCATCTCGCAGTAGTCGGCGGTGGCGCCGGTCGGCAGAGCGGTCACGGCGGCCGCGCGGGCTGCGAGCGTGGCGCGCACATCGTCGCCGAGGCCCAGCAGCCCGGCCAGCTCGGGCGCGGGGACCGTCGTGTCGAGCTGGGTGACCGAGCCGGTCGCGGGGTCGAAGACCAGGTCGTACTCGCTGGACTTGCCGATCGCCACGATGTCGAGGCCCAGCAGCTCCGCCCAGGTCACCAGCGCGATGAGGTTCGCGGGCTGGTCGCCGTCGGCCGTGGTGTAGACGACGCCGTTGTCGCGGGCCAGATCCGCGAGGTGCAGCCCGGCGACGGAGTCGACCTCCTTGCTGACCATGGCGACGTGACGGCCGTCGGTCAGCGCCTCCCGGGCCATCGCGTATCCGTCGGCCGGGCTTCCGGTCGCCTCCACCAGGATGTCCCAGGGCGCGGCGGACAGCAGCGAGCCGTCCGCCACCAGGGCGACGACCCCCTCGTCCGCGGCCCGCGCGACCTCACCGGCGTCCGCGCAGACGGCCAGGCTCTCCGCCGGGTAGCCGAGCTCGACGAGCATGCCGCGCAGCCGCTCCACGTCACGGTCGCACAGGACGGCAGGGGCCAGACGCCCGATGCGCGGGGTCTGGGCCAGCAGGGTCCGGGCGAAGCCGCCGCCGGCTCCGGACAGTGCGTAGCGCACGGTCCGGTCGCCGGTTCCGGCGAACAGGTGATGCAGGTTCATGGGCTCTCCTAGACGGGCACACGGCTCGGTTCAACGGCTCCGGCAGACGCGGTCTCGGCTACGGCACGAGCACCACAGGGGGAGCGTGTTAACAAGATGTACCAGCAGATCTCGTCTGCGTAAAGTCTGTTAACATTTTTTCACACGCTGACTGCCGGGGAACTCCACCCGGTGACCGCACCCCCAACGCAAGGAGGTCCGATGCCGACCCTCGGGGCCATCGCCGACGACTTCACCGGAGCAACCGATCTCGCCACCATGCTCGTCGCCCGGGGCCACCGGACCGTGGTGACCGTGGGACCGGACGCCCTCTCCGACGGCCCGGGGGCGGCTGTGCGAGACGCCGACGCGGTGGTGGTGGCCCTCAAGTCGCGCACAGCGCCGGTGGAGGAGGCCGTCGGCACATCACTCGCGGCCCTGCGGGCCTTGCGCGGTTCCGGCTGCGAGCGCTTCTACTTCAAGTACTGCTCCACCTTCGACTCCACCCCGCGCGGCAACATCGGCCCGGTGACCGACGCACTCCTCGCGGAACTGGGTGAACGCCGCACGGTCGTCGTCCCCTCGTTCCCCGCCACCGGCCGCACCGTCTACAAGGGCCGCCTCTTCGTCCACGACGAACTCCTCGACGAGAGCCCCATGCGGCACCACCCGCTCACGCCGATGCGCGACTCCCACGTCGGCCGGCTGCTCACCCCGCAGACCGGCCACCCGGTCCGCCTCGTCGGGCTCGACACCGTACGGAAGGGCAGTGACGCGCTGCGTGCCGCTCTCGACGCCCCTGAGCTCGCCGAGGCCCTGGTCGTGGTGGACGCCGTGAGCGACGAGGACCTGGTGACCGTCTGCGCGGCCACCACCCACCTCACCCTCGTCACCGGCGCGGCGGGCCTCGCCCTCGGTCTCACCGGCCCGCACGCCGAAGCCGCCCGCGCGACGCCCGCCTCCCGCCCCGGCGACCCCGGTCTCATCCTCTCCGGCAGCGCGTCGTCCGCCACGCGTGCCCAGGTCGCCCACGCCCGCGACCGCCTGCCGCACCGCAAGCTCGACCTGGCAGCCCTGCGCGCCGACTTCGCCGGGACGGTCGCCGGGCTCGTCGCGTTCGCGCGCCGGGCCTGGGACGACGACCCGGCGAAGCCGCCTCTGATCTACGCGGTCGACGACCTCGGCGACCTCGAACACCCGGTGCCGGACGACGGCCCCGCCGCCTCCGAGCTCGTCGAGCGGGCCCTCGCCACCTGCGCCACCGACCTGGTGGGAGCAGGCGCGCGCCGCCTCCTCGTGGCCGGCGGCGAGACCTCCGGAGCGGTCGTCACGGCCCTCGGTGTCCGCACCCTGTCCATCGGCTCGCCCATCGCCGCCGGGGTCACCTGGGCGCGGGCCGAAGGCCGGGTGCACGACCGGGACCACACCGTGGACCTCGCCCTCAAGTCGGGCAACTTCGGCGACACCACCATCTTCACGGAAGCCTGGAGCGCACTGGCATGAGCGACCCCCGCACCGACCTCGCCGCCGCCGGCGCCCGGCTGGCGGCCCTCGGGCTCAGCCCCGGTTCCTCGGGCAACCTCAGCGTCCGGGTCGACGACCGCATCCTCATCACCCCCACCGGCGCCGACCTCGCCGACGTCGACCCCGACGGTCTCAGCGTGCTCGACCTCGCCGGCACCCATCTCGACGGACCGCGGCCGTCCAAGGAGTTCCCTCTGCACAGCGCCTTCTACCGGCGCGGCGCGGGCAACCGCGCCGTCGTCCATCTGCACGCCCGGAACGCCACCGCGGTGTCGTGCCTCCCCCCGTGGTCGGTGAGGAGCGCGGTGCCGCCGCTGACCCCGTACTTCGTGATGCGTGTCGGCCAGACCCCGCTCGTCCCGTACGCCCCGCCCGGCGACGCGGACCAGGCCGAGGGGCTGGCCCGGCTGCCCTTCCCGTTCCGCGCGGCGCTCCTCCAGAACCACGGACCCGTACTCGCCGGACCCTCGATGGCCCGCGCCGTCGACGCGGCGGTGGAACTGGAGGAGGTGTCCGCCCTGCTCCTCGCCCTGGGGGAGCGGTCCCCACGGCTGCTGACGCCCGAAGAGGCGGGCGCGCTCGGTGAGAAGTACGACTCGCCGTGGGGCGAGCGCTGAGGTCGTCCACGCGGCGGCGGGCGGGTGAGGAGCGTCTCACCCGCCCGCCGCCGCTTGCTATGCAACCAGTTGCATAGAACGATCGGGGCATGGCGCTCGAACACGCGATCCTCGTCTCCCTGCTGGAACAGCCGGGCTCGGGCTATGAGCTCGCCCGGCGGTTCGAGCGGTCCATCGGATACTTCTGGACCGCCACGCACCAGCAGATCTACCGCGTCCTCAAGCGCATGGAGAGCGACGGCCTGCTCGATGTCCGCGACGTCCCGCAGGAACGCCGGCCGGACAAGAAGGAGTACTCCGTCGCCGGCCCCGGCCGCGCCGCACTCTCCGGCTGGCTGCACGAACCGATCGAACCCGAGAGCCTCCGCCACGACCTCGCCGTGAAGATCCGTGGTGCGGCCTTCGACGACCCGGCCGCGCTGCTCCACGAGGTCGAGCGGCACCACCGGGTGCACGGCGACCGGCTCGCGCACTACCTCGCTGGGGAACTGCGTGACTTCACCGGCCCCGGCGCCCCCGCACCACTGGACGCGGGGCAGGAGCTGCAGCACGTCGTGCTGCGCGGCGGTATCGCCTACGAGCGCATGACGGTCGCCTGGCTCGACGACGTGATCGCCACTCTCCACCGGCTCGGCGGGGACCACCCGCGCGGCTGAAACCGTCCCGCATCCTCCGCCCACCACCTCCAGGAAGGCGTGCCACCATGGCCGACCCGCTGCTGTTCAACCCGCGTACCTACGACCCGGCGCACTTCGACCCGGAGACCCGCAGGCTGCTGCGCGCCACCGTCGACTGGTTCGAGGCCCGCGGCAAGCGCCGTCTGATCGAGGACTACCGGTCGCGCGCCTGGCTGGGCGACTTCCTCGAATTCGCGGCGAAGGAAGGCCTCTTCGCCACCTTCCTCACCCCCGCCTCCGCCGCTGAGGGGGACGACCAGCGCTGGGACACGGCCCGCATCGCCGCGCTCAACGAGATCTTCGGGTTCTACGGACTCGACTACTGGTACGCCTGGCAGGTGACCGTCCTCGGTCTCGGCCCGGTCTGGCAGAGCGACAACGCCGCCGCCCGCAGCCGCGCGGCACGACTCCTGTCCGAGGGCGAGGTGTTCGCCTTCGGCCTTTCGGAGAAGGCGCACGGCGCCGACATCTACTCGACCGACATGCTCCTGGAGCCGGACGGCGACGGAGGCTTCCTGGCCACCGGTTCCAAGTACTACATAGGCAACGGCAACGCCGCCGGTCTCGTCTCCGTCTTCGGCAGGCGCACCGACGTCGAGGGCCCGGAGGGCTACGTCTTCTTCGCGGCCGACAGCCGCCACCCCTCCTACCACCTCGTGAAGAACGTCGTCGACTCCTCCAAGTACGTCAGCGAGTTCCGCCTCGACGCCTACCCCGTCGGCCCCGACGACGTCCTGCACACCGGCCGCGCCGCCTTCGACGCCGCCCTCAACACCGTCAACGTGGGCAAGTTCAACCTCTGCACCGCCTCGATCGGCATCTGCGAGCACGCGATGTACGAGGCCGTCACCCATGCGCAGAACCGCATCCTCTACGGCCGCCCCGTCACCGCCTTCCCGCACGTCCGCCGTGAGCTGGCGGACGCCTACGTCCGGCTCGTCGGCATGAAGCTGTTCAGCGACCGCGCCGTCGACTACTTCCGCTCGGCCGGCCCCGACGACCGCCGCTACCTGCTGTTCAACCCGATGACGAAGATGAAGGTGACCACGGAGGGCGAGAAGGTCATCGACCTGATGTGGGACGTCATCGCCGCCAAGGGCTTCGAGAAGGACACGTACTTCGCCCAGGCGGCCGTGGAGATCCGCAGCCTGCCCAAGCTGGAGGGCACGGTCCACGTCAACCTCGCCCTCATCCTGAAGTTCATGCGCAACCACCTGCTGGACCCCGCCGGCTACGAACCCGTGGCGACGCGTCTGGACGCCGCGGACGACGCCTTCCTCTTCCGGCAGGGACCGGCCCGCGGCCTCGGCTCCGTACGCTTCCACGACTGGCGGCCTGCCTACGACGCCTACGCCGCGCTCCCCAACGTCGCCCGCTTCCGGGAGCAGGCGGACGCGCTGTGCGACTTCGTGTCCGAAACCGCGCCCGACGAGGAGCAGAGCCGCGACCTCGACTTCCTGCTGTCCGTCGGCCGGCTCTTCGCACTGGTGGTGCACGGGCAGCTGATCCTGGAGCAGGCGAAGCTGACCGGGCTGGACGAGGACGTGCTCGACGAACTGTTCTCCGTACTCGTCCGCGACTTCTCCGCGAACGCCGTCGAACTGCACGGCAAGGACTCCGCGACCGAGGGGCAGCAGCGCTGGGCCATCGCCGCGGTGCGCCGTCCCGTCGCGGACGACGCCCGGTCGGCACGGGTCTGGGACCGGGTCGAGGCCCTGTCCGGGGCTTATGAGATGTCTTTGTGACGCCGACCGGGTATCGGGCCGCTCCGGCCCGCATCGCCCGCGCTCGCAGGGGCATATGGAAGGTCCGGCAGCCGGAACGGCCGGCTGCCAGGCAAGGAGATGACCATGGAAAGGGTCTGGGCGGGACGGGCACAGGCGGACGGCGAACTGGGTGACGGCGTCATCGGCTATGACGTGGAGGCACCGGACGGGAGCGTGGGCACCGTCATCAGGCTCTCGCCGGTCCCGGGGTTCGACCACCTCGTGATCGACGCGGGCGTCTGGAAGTTCGGGAGGAGCGTCGTCGTGCCCGCCGGCATGGTGACCGCCGTCGACGACGCCGAACGTGTGATCAAGGTCGGGTGCACCAAGGAACAGATCAAGGACGCCCCCCGCTTCGAGCGCGATCAGGACACCGGGGACCTCTTCTATCTGCGT
This sequence comes from Streptomyces sp. QL37, assembly GCF_002941025.1. Taxonomy (NCBI): domain Bacteria; kingdom Bacillati; phylum Actinomycetota; class Actinomycetes; order Kitasatosporales; family Streptomycetaceae; genus Streptomyces; species Streptomyces sp. QL37. The sequence continues at coordinate 8,094,908 of NZ_PTJS01000001.1, forward strand.
CAGCTCGGTGCGTACTACGAATCGCTGACGGCTGTCCACGGGTGAGCGGGGCCGGCGCCGTCGACGTACGACGACGGCGCCGAGCCGCGGTCCGGCGCCGCGTCAGGAGGACCTGGCGCGGCGGTACCGGCGGCCGAGCGTCACCTTGAGCGGCACGAGGGCCGACCAGCACAGCATGGCGGCCAGCGGGGAGACGGCGTAGGCGAGCGGGGCGGTGGCGCCGAAGACCAGGGCGGTGTTCCCCAGATCGGTGGCCACGAAGCGGGCGGTCCTCTCCGTGGCGGGATCGGAGGGCCATGTCCCGTGCAGTCCCGTCCGGAGCACTGCCAGTTCGAGAAGGTTGGTCAGGCACACCGCGCCCGCGTAGACGGCGACCGCCAGGGGCTCGGTCGCGTACTCCGACAGCAGGGAGGTCGGGAAGGGGATGAGCGCGATGGTGCCGAGCCAGACGAGCGCGAGCTTCAACGACCGCCCCTCGAACCGCGGGACCAGCTCCACGATCCTGCGGTGATCCCGCCAGAACCCGGCCAGGATCGTGAAACTCAAGGCATAGGCGCCGAGATCCGGCAGTACCTCGCGGACGGCGTCCCGGAAGCCGTCCGCTGTCAGTCCCGGCGGTACCCGGACGTCGAGCACCAGAAGGGTCATGGCGATGGCGAAGATTCCGTCGGACAGGGCGGTCAGGCGTTCCGCGTTCCTCTCCTCGCCCGTCCCCGCTCGGCTGTCGTCCACCCGACCAGCGTCGCGGGGGTGAGGCGACACCGGGCGGGATTACGCCGACGGCGGGCATGGCGGTCGAGGAGAGGAACGCGGGGCGAGCCGGAGTCCGGCCGCGGGTCAGACGGCCTGGAGGCTGTCGTCCCGCTGCGTACCGACGGTCCGGCGGAGGGCGGGGGAGACCGCTGTCCGCATGCCGAGCATGGTGTCGGCGACATGGAGGGCCTGCGGAACCGTCTGGGTGCCGGTCATCACGCACAGGGTGTAGGCGGCGTCCTCGGCGGCACGGGCGGTCGCGTCCGTGGAGCGGCGCGCGTCCTCGATCCGTGCGTCGGCGTAGCGGGCCAGAGCGACTCTCAGGTCCTGAGGACTGGGTGTCAGCACAGCAGGTTCTCCTCTGTTCTGTTCAGATCCACGTCCGGTGCGGTGCGCCGGGACACGAGGGCCGTCGTCCGGCCCGGCCGAGCGGTGCGGTTGTACACGCCGTCGTGTGACCCGCCGTCACGCGTGTACCCGCTTGCGAGCGGAGTACGCACTCTCCTGCGTGTGCACCGTCCGTCGCAGGTCCGGGCGTTCTACCGTTCACCGATGCGGTCTGTCTCCTGGTGGGTCCTGTTCTCCTCCGTGTGCGCCCCGATCCTTCTCGTCGGCGGCTGGGCGGTCTCGGCGGAACTCCAGGGGCCCGGTTACGATCCCGCGACGGCGACGATCAGCATCCTGGCCGCCGACGGCGCCGCCGGTTACTGGGTGATGACGTCCGCTCTGCTCGCCCTCGGAGCCTGCCACGTGGTCACCGCGTGCGGACTGCGACCCGCCGCGCCGATCGGACGGGTGGCCCTGGCCGGCGGCGGGGTCTCGGCGATGCTGCTGGCCCTGTTCCCGGCTCCGAGCAGTGGTGGCTCCTTCTCTCACGGCGTCGTCGTGGCCGTGGGCTTCTCGCTGCTCGCGCTGTGGCCGGTCCTGGCCGTGCGACGCTCCGCCGCCGGTCAGCGGACCGGGCCGGGCGCGGCCGGCGTGCCACGAGGGGTTCCGCCGTGGGGGCTGCGGCCCGGGCCGTCGATCATGGCGGCCGCGCTGATATGGCTCGGCGGCGCCTGGTTCCTGCTCGCCCTCCTCGTACTCGACACCGCGGGAGCGGCCGAGCGCGTCATCACGTTCGCGCAGTCGTTCTGGCCTCTCGTCGTGGTCCTGTCCTGCGTCCGGGCGCGGGCCGACCGGATCGAGGAAGGGGGCCGGGCCGACGGCTGACGCGGGCGGCCCGGCATCCCCTCTCGCTCAGGGACGCGGCCCGATCGGCAGGTCCCCCTCACGTACCAGGATCGCCGCCGCGGGACACGAGTCCGCGGCGTCCAGCGCGCGTTCGTCGGGAGCTATCCGTTCCCGGACGGGCCGGGCCCGGTCCTCGTCGTCCAGGGCGTACAGATCCGGGGCCATGCCCGCGCACATGCCCGACCCCATGCACTGTTCGCGGTCCACCTCCGTCGTCCATGCCACGGCGGTCACCACCCCACCGGCATCTCACGCGGACCACGCACGAGCATGTGGTTCTTCCATTTCACGTCCCCCGCCACATGCAGGGCGGGGAAGCGCACGAGCAGCGCTTCCAACGCCTCCTGAAGCTCCAGCCTGGCGAGCGGTGCCCCGAGGCAGTGGTGGACCCCGTGCCCGAACCCCAGATGCTGGACGCCCGTCCGGGCGACGTCGAGCCGTCCGGGGCCCTCGAACTTCAGGGCGTCACGGTTGGCGGCACCGACCGCGACGAGCACGGGTTCACCGGCCCGGACGAGAGTGCCGCCGACCTCCACGTCCTCCGTCGCGTAACGGGGGAACGCGGCACCGCTGCCGAGCGGAACGAACCGCAGGAGTTCCTCGACCGCCCCGCGGATCAGCTCGGGGCGGTCGCGCAGCAGCTTCAGCTGATCGGGATGGTCGAGCAGCGCGTGCACGAAGTTCGGGATCTGGGTGGCGGTGGTCTCATGGCCGGCGACGAGGACGGCGACGCAGAGGTCGACCAGCTCCAGTTCGGTGAGCCGGTCGCCGGTGTCGCGGGCCTCGATCAGCCCCGTCATCAGATCCTGCCGGGGGCTGCGCCGGTGCTCGTCGACCAGCGAAGCCATGTACGCGCGCAGCTCCTCACGGCTGCGCAGGAACTCCTCGGCGGTGAGAGAGCTGGTGGAGAGGGCGGCGTCGCTCCAGGCCCGGAACTTCGGGCGGTCCTCCTCGGGTACGCCGAGCATGCGGCAGATGACCGCGACGGGTATCGGCAGCGCGTAGTGCTCCACCAGGTCGGCGGGCTGCCCCTGGGCCTCCATCTCGTCCAGCAGACCATGGGCCAGCTCCCGTACCCAGAGGCGCTGCTTCTCCACCTGATGCACGGTGAACGCCTTCGCCACCAGGGTGCGCAGCCGGGTGTGTCCCGGAGGATCCATGCTCAGGATGCCGCTGTCCCGGCTCCCCTCCGACTCGCGCGGCTCGTCGTGGCGGAGGGCCTCGGCCCGGCTGAAGCGGCGGTCGCCGAGGACCAGGCGTGCGTCGGCGTAGCGGGTGGCCAGCCATGCGGGGTCCCCGTACGTCATGCGTACGCGCACGAGGCCGGGCCGTTCCAGCGCTTCCTGGTACGCGTCCGCCAGACCGAGCCCGTCCGGTTCGTTGAAGGGATAGGGAATCGGCGTCTCTCCGGCTGTGGCCGTCATCGTGTTGCCTCCCTGGTTCGCGGCGGATCAGCGGATCATCCGAGAATCGGGCGGCGCCGCCGGGGAGGTCAACAGCGCCTTGTCAGCCATCCCCGGACCGTCGCCCGCCGCGGGCGACGGTCCGGCTCCATGGGCCGGGCTACGGCTTGCGGCCCACCGCCACATAGCCGGCGCTGATGATGTCGTCCTGACCGGGGACGGGTTCACCGAGTCCGGGGTGCCAGGCCTCCGCTGCCACGATGCCCGGCTCGACGATGTCGAGTCCCTCGAAGAAGCGGGCGAACTGATCACGCGTGCGGGGCGCCAGGGTGAGCGTGTTGGCCTTGTACATCTCGTTGACCTTGCCCGCCTCCGCCGGGTGGAAGTCGGCGGTGAGGTGCGAGATCACCACATGGCTGCCCGGGGCGAGCACCTCGGTCAGCCGCTCCACCAGCTCGTAGGCGCCGTCCTCGTCGCTCACGAAGTGCAGCAGCGAGATCAGTGAGAGCGCGACCGGCCGGCTGAAGTCCAGGGTCTTGCCGGCGTGTTCGAGGATGCCGTCCACCTCGCGGGCGTCCGCCTGCACGTAGTCGATGGCGCCCTCCGGAGTGCCCTTCAGCAGGGCCTCGGCGTGCGCCAGCACGATGGGATCGTTGTCGCAGTAGACGACCCGTGCGGCCGGCGCGGCCTGCTGGGCCACCTGGTGCAGATTCGGCTCGGTGGGTATCCCCGTGCCGATGTCGAGGAACTGCCGGATCCCCTGTTCCGTGAGCCATCGGGTGGCGCGGTGCATGAACGCCCTGTTCACCTTCGCCATGACCGGGACCGAGGGTTCGACGGCAAGCATCTGCCGGCCCATGGCCTCGTCCACCGGGTAGTTGTCCTTGCCGCCGAGGAACCAGTCGTACATCCGGGCGGGATGGGGTCTGCTGGTGTCGATGCGCAGGGCGGGGGCATCGTTCTCCGGTCGGGACATGGCGAACTCCTGGGTGTGCGCGGCAGCGGATGATCAGCGTGCGAACAGAATAGGCAACGGGAGTGCCTGAGAAGCCGGCAGGAGCTCAACTCATCTGTCGAACAGGACCACTTGGTCGGTGATGTCGCTTACGTGCCGGGCGGGTCCCTGGCAGGGCCCTTCGCGGCCGCGACCGGGCCGGCGGGAGCGGCGGGCAGGGCCACCGCCCCCACCGGCCCGGGACGCACCCGGGTGTCAGCCGGCGGAGCAGGTGACGGTGGGCCAGGTCCAGTTGCCGTTGGCCTGGATGGTGGCGCCCCAGTTGTCGCCGCTGCCGTTGGATCTGGCGCTGAGTACCTGGGCGCTGGGGTAGGTGGCGCTGGTGTTCCAGGTGGAGAGGACCTTGGCGGGGGAGGGGACGTTCATCGTGACGGTCCAGTCGGAGGCTCCGGAGACCGAGACGTCGAGGTTGTAGCGGTCGCTCCACTTCTGACCCGCGGTCACGGTGGCGGTGCAGCTCTTGCCGCCACCGCCCCCGCCGCTGCCGCCGCCGTCAGGAGCGACGGCGCGTCCGGTCTGCGGTGAGATCATGCCGGCGCACAGCCCTCGGCTCGCCAGGCCCTGCGCTATGCGCGGGATGGCCGCGAGCGTGTTGGCCGGCCAGTCGTGCATCAGGATGATCTGGCCGTTGGTGAGCCGGGCGTTGGCCTGCACGATCGCGTCGGTGCTCGCGTTGTTCCAGTCCTGCGAGTCGACGTCCCAGATGATCTGTGTCAGGCCGTACTTGGCCGCGGCTGCCTGCACCGTCGAATTGGTCTCACCGTACGGAGGGCGGAACAGCTTCGGCGTGCCCCCGCCCCCGGCGGCGATGGCCTGCTGGGTACGGGAGAGCTCCGAGTCGACCTGCGCCTGGCTCTGCTGGGTCAGGTGCGGGTGTGTGTAGCTGTGGTTGCCGACCCACATGCCGGCGTCCACCTGCGCCCGTACCTTGGCCGGGTCGGCTGCGGCGTACTGGCCCTGGTTGAACATCGTGGCGCGCAGCCCGTTCTGCTTGAGGGCGCTGAGCAGGGCCGGGGTGCTGCCCGAAGGGCCGTCGTCGAAGGTGAGTCCGACGTACCCGTTGCAGGCGGCGCTCGCAGCGGCGTGGGAGGGCGTGGTGTCCACGGCGACCGTCGCGGTCGCCGCCGTCGCGGCGACGGCCAGTGCCGTGACCGCCGGCCGCAGGGACAGGCGTGACGTGATGCGCATGCGGGTGAGTCCTTTCTCGTCCTGATGAACAGCGGGCATGAGGGGAGGGACGGTTGGCCGCGGGACGGCGGGCAGGGGCCCGCCGCCCCACGGCCGAGACGTACCGGCTGCCCGGGTGTCAGCCGGCGGAGCAGGTGACGGTGGGCCAGGTCCAGTTGCCGTTGGCCTGGATGGTGGCGCCCCAGTTGTCGCCGCTGCCGTTGGATCTGGCGCTGAGTACCTGGGCGCTGGGGTAGGTGGCGCTGGTGTTCCAGGTGGAGAGGACCTTGGCGGGGGAGGGGACGTTCATCGTGACGGTCCAGTCGGAGGCTCCGGAGACCGAGACGTCGAGGTTGTAGCGGTCGCTCCACTTGTCGCCCGCGGTCACGGTGGCGGTGCAGCTCTTGCCGCCACCGCCCCCGCCGCTGCCGCCGCCGTCAGGAGCGACGGCGCGTCCGGTCTGCGGTGAGATCATGCCGGCGCACAGCCCTCGGCTCGCCAGGCCCTGCGCTATGCGCGGGATGGCCGCGAGCGTGTTGGCCGGCCAGTCGTGCATCAGGATGATCTGGCCGTTGGTGAGCCGGGCGTTGGCCTGCACGATCGCGTCGGTGCTCGCGTTGTTCCAGTCCTGCGAGTCGACGTCCCAGATGATCTGTGTCAGGCCGTACTTGGCCGCGGCTGCCTGCACCGTCGAATTGGTCTCACCGTACGGAGGGCGGAACAGCTTCGGCGTGCCCCCGCCCCCGGCGGCGATGGCCTGCTGGGTACGGGAGAGCTCCGAGTCGACCTGCGCCTGGCTCTGCTGGGTCAGGTGCGGGTGTGTGTAGCTGTGGTTGCCGACCCACATGCCGGCGTCCACCTGCGCCCGTACCTTGGCCGGGTCGGCTGCGGCGTACTGGCCCTGGTTGAACATCGTGGCGCGCAGCCCGTTCTGCTTGAGGGCGCTGAGCAGGGCCGGGGTGCTGCCCGAAGGGCCGTCGTCGAAGGTGAGTCCGACGTACCCGTTGCAGGCGGCGCTCGCAGCGGCGTGGGAGGGCGTGGTGTCCACGGCGACCGTCGCGGTCGCCGCCGTCGCGGCGACGGCCAGTGCCGTGACCGCCGGCCGCAGGGACAGGCGTGACGTGATGCGCATGCGGGTGAGTCCTTTCTCGTCCTGATGAACAGCGGGCATGAGGGGAGGGACGGTTGGCCGCGGGACGGCGGGCAGGGGCCCGCCGTCCCGCGGCCAACCGTCCCTCCCCTCATGCCCGCTGTTCATCAGGACGAGAAAGGACTCACCCGCATGCGCATCACGTCACGCCTGTCCCTGCGGCCGGCGGTCACGGCACTGGCCGTCGCCGCGACGGCGGCGACCGCGACGGTCGCCGTGGACACCACGCCCTCCCACGCCGCTGCGAGCGCCGCCTGCAACGGGTACGTCGGACTCACCTTCGACGACGGCCCTTCGGGCAGCACCCCGGCCCTGCTCAGCGCCCTCAAGCAGAACGGGCTGCGCGCCACGATGTTCAACCAGGGCCAGTACGCCGCAGCCGACCCGGCCAAGGTACGGGCGCAGGTGGACGCCGGCATGTGGGTCGGCAACCACAGCTACACACACCCGCACCTGACCCAGCAGAGCCAGGCGCAGGTCGACTCGGAGCTCTCCCGTACCCAGCAGGCCATCGCCGCCGGGGGCGGGGGCACGCCGAAGCTGTTCCGCCCTCCGTACGGTGAGACCAATTCGACGGTGCAGGCAGCCGCGGCCAAGTACGGCCTGACACAGATCATCTGGGACGTCGACTCGCAGGACTGGAACAACGCGAGCACCGACGCGATCGTGCAGGCCAACGCCCGGCTCACCAACGGCCAGATCATCCTGATGCACGACTGGCCGGCCAACACGCTCGCGGCCATCCCGCGCATAGCGCAGGGCCTGGCGAGCCGAGGGCTGTGCGCCGGCATGATCTCACCGCAGACCGGACGCGCCGTCGCTCCTGACGGCGGCGGCAGCGGCGGGGGGGGGCCCCCCCCCCCCCCACCACCGCCCCCTCCGCCGCCGGAGGTGCCGCCCACGGTGATGTTGGAGCTCCCGCTGCTCTGGTAGCCCTCGGTCGCCATGATCATGTAGTTGAAGGTGCCCAGGTTCATCCCCTGCCGGGCCCACGCGTCGAAGTGGTTGCCGGTGGTGATGGTTCCGCCGGTCCGCTTCGACTGACGGACGCTCCAGAACTGCTTGAACGTGCGGGTGCCCTCGATCGACGGGGCGTTGACGCGGGTCGTCTCGTAGATGTCGTACGTCCCGCCGTCACTCGTGACGGTGCCCTTGAAGGTGCCGGTCGGGCGGTAGGTGCCCCAGTTGTCGACGATGTAGTACTCCACGAGCGGGTTCGTCGACCATCCGTAGAGGGTGAGGTACGCGTTGCCGGACGGGTTGAAGGAGCCCGAGTACGTCACGCTCCTGCGACCGCCGGTGCTCCATCCCTTGCCCGCCACGAAGTTGCCGGTGTTGCTCCACGACGTGCTGTAGCCCCCGCCGGACGACAGGTTCATCGAGACGGTGCCGGGGCTGTCGGTCCAGAAGGAGTAGTAGTAGCCGTTGTCGGTGCCGGTCCGGTTCGAGTTGACGACCGTGTCCGCGGTGGCGGTACCGGGCAGGGCCAGTACGGCCACGGCGGCCATCGCCAAGGCGAACACATTGCGGACGGAACGTCTGAGCCGGCCGGGCCTGCGGCTGGTCGACCGTGCGGGTGCGTTGTTCATGTGCGTGCTTTCCTCCTCGTCCTCGTAAGGCCGGGTGGGGGTTCCGGGCAGCGCGGGACGCCCTCCGTGGGGGTGTGAACGGGCGGTGACGGCGAGCGCGCGTCGTTGTCGCGCGTCCCGGCCGGACTGAACCGGCCGTCGTGCTCGGCGGCCGGCCTGGAGTGCCGGATCGGGGTGGACCCGGATCGACGGTGATTGAGGTCCGTCGACGGCGAACAGTGTTGAACCGGCCCCGACGGGTGTCAATAGTTTCGGCAAGGATTACGAAACCGTCGATTGGAGGAATGGATGCCCTGAAGGTTATTCCACCTGCTCAGTGGCGGTGATGCTCGATCGGCGGTGAGTTGACAGCCGTACTCCCTGAGAAGTTGCTGGCAATTCCTGTCCGGTGTCTTCGAAAGTTTCGAAAGTTTCGAATGGGAGGGCCCGAGAGCTGACGAGGCCGGACCGCGATGCGGTCCGGCCGGGAGGGGTACGCCGACGGCGGTGGTTCCGGGCCGGAACCACCGCCGTCGGCGAGCTGTGTCAGCCCTGGCTCACATCCTTGAGCGCGGTGTTGAGCTCCAGGACGTTGACCCTGGGCTCGCCCATGAACCCGAGGGTGCGGCCCTCGGTGTGGTCGGCCACCAGCTTCGCGACCTGGCGGACGGGAAGGCCGTTCTTCTCGGCGACCCGGTGGACCTGGAGCTTCGCGTACGCCGGGGATATGCCCGGGTCGAGCCCCGAGCCGGAGGAGGTGACGGCGTCGGCCGGCACGTCCTCGGGCCGCACCTTGTAGGACGGGGTGGAGTTGTCCGCCACGACCGCGGCCTTCGCCTCCTTGACCCACGTGACCAGGTCGGCGTTGTCCGCGGCGCGGTTGGTGGCGCCTGAGAGGATCAGTGAGTACTGAAGGTTCACGCTGTTGCTGCCCAGGCCGTTCGACGGCCGGGGCTGGAACCACTTCAGGTCGGGCTTCGCCACCTCGTCCGGGTCGTCGGGGTTCTGCTTCGGCAGGTTGTACGTCTGCCCGATGAGGGACGACCCGACAGTCCTGCCGCTCCCGTCGCTGATCTCGGAGCCGTTGGCCTTGTCGCTGAAGAGAGCTTGGGCGACGCCCGTGACGGCGAGCGGGTAGAGGACGCCGCAGATGACGCTGAGGACCAGCAGGGCGCGCAGCCCCGCTCCGACGAGGCGGGCGGTGTTCTTGAGAGAGGTGTTCATGGCTGATCAGCCGTTTCTGGCTCAGGAGAGCCCGGGAACGAGGGAGAGGAGCAGGTCGATGATCTTGATGCCGATGAACGGGGCGACCAGGCCGCCGAGTCCGTAGATCCCGAGGTTGCGCCGCAGCATCCTGTCGGCGCCGGCCGGCCGGTACCGGACCCCCTTGAGGGCCAGCGGTACGAGGGCGATGATGATCAGCGCGTTGAAGATGACGGCGGACAGGATCGCGGACTCGGGTGACGCGAGACCCATGATGTTCAGCTTGTCCAGGCCCGGGTGGACCACCGCGAACATGGCCGGGATGATCGCGAAGTACTTCGCGACGTCGTTGGCGATGGAGAAGGTGGTCAGGGCGCCCCGCGTGATGAGGAGTTGCTTGCCGATCGCGACGATCTCGATGAGCTTGGTGGGGTCGGAGTCCAGGTCCACCATGTTCCCGGCCTCCTTGGCGGCCGAGGTGCCGGTGTTCATCGCCACGCCGACATCCGCCTGGGCGAGCGCCGGGGCGTCGTTGGTGCCGTCGCCCGTCATCGCGACGAGCTTGCCGCCCGCCTGCTCCCGCTTGATGAGGGCCATCTTGTCCTCGGGGGTGGCCTCGGCGAGGAAGTCGTCCACTCCCGCCTCGTCGGCGATCGCCTTGGCGGTCAGCGGGTTGTCACCCGTGATCATGACGGTCCTGATGCCCATCCGCCGGAGCTCGTCGAACCGCTCGCGCATGCCGTCCTTGACGACATCCTTCAGATGGATGACGCCCAGGACGCGGGCACCCCTCGCGTCCTCGACGGCGACGAGCAGCGGGGTGCCGCCCGCCTCCGAGATCCGGGCGGCGAGCGAACCGGCGTCGTCGGCGACGTGCCCGCCCCGCTCCCGCACCCACGCGATGACCGAACCGGCCGCTCCCTTGCGGGCCTTGAGACCGTCCACGTCCACCCCCGACATCCGGGTCTGAGCGGTGAAGGCGATCCAGGTGGCGTGGGTGAGCTCGCCCTGGTGGCGTTCGCGAAGGCCGTACTTCTCCTTCGCGAGCACCACGACCGAGCGGCCTTCAGGAGTCTCGTCGGCCAGCGAGGACAGCTGTGCCGCATCGGCCAGCTCCGCCTCGGCCGCACCGCTCACCGGCACGAACTCCGCCGCCTGCCGGTTCCCGAGCGTGATCGTGCCGGTCTTGTCGAGCAGCAGCGTCGAGACGTCGCCCGCAGCCTCCACCGCACGCCCCGACATGGCCAGCACGTTGCGCTGGACGAGACGGTCCATGCCCGCGATGCCGATCGCGGAGAGGAGTGCGCCGATGGTCGTCGGGATCAGGCAGACCAGCAGCGCGGCCAGCACGATCATGGACTGCCTGGCGCCGGCGTGGATCGCGAACGGCTGGAGGGTCACCACGGCGAGCAGGAAGACGATGGTCAGCGAGGCGAGCAGGATGTTGAGCGCGATCTCGTTGGGGGTCTTCTGCCGGGCGGCGCCCTCGACCAGGGCGATCATCCGGTCGATGAAGGTCTTCCCCGGTTCGGTGGTGATCCTGACGACGATCCGGTCGGAGAGCACCTTCGTACCGCCGGTGACGGCACTGCGGTCGCCGCCCGACTCCCGGATGACCGGGGCGGATTCGCCGGTGACGGCCGACTCGTCCACGGACGCCACGCCCTCGACGACGTCACCGTCGCCGGGGATGATGTCGCCGGCCTCGCAGACGACCAGGTCACCCACGCGCAGCTCGGTGCCGGGCACCTCCACCTCGTCACGGCCGTTCAGCCGGCGGGCGACCGTGTCGGTCTTCGCCTTGCGCAGGGTGTCCGCCTGGGCCTTGCCGCGCCCCTCGGCGACGGCCTCCGCGAGGTTGGCGAAGACGGTCGTCAGCCACAGCCAGGCCGTGATGGCCCAGCCGAACCAGTCCCCTGGATCCCGCAGTGCCAGCAGGGTGGTGACCACCGAGCCGACGAGCACGACGAACATGACCGGGGACTTGATCATGACGCGCGGGTCCAGCTTCCGCACCGCGTCCGGGAGGGACCTGAGCAGCTGCTTCGGGTCGAAGAGCCCCCCGCCGACACGGCCCGATGCGGCGGCGCTGTCGCCGGACAGGTCTTCGTGCGGGGCACGGGTGGGGGTGACGGTACTCATGAGGCGAGTCCTTCGGCGAGCGGCCCCAGCGCCAGGGCCGGGAAGTAGGTCAGACCGGTGAGGATGAGGATCGTGCCGACGAGCAGGCCCGAGTAGAGGGGCTTGTCGGTCCGCAGGGTGCCCGCCGTGGCGGGGACGGGGTGCTGCTCGGCGAGTGAGCCGGCCAGTGCCAGGACGAACACGATCGGCAGGAAACGGCCGAGCAGCATCGCGATACCGATGGTGGTGTTGAACCACTGGGTGTCGGCGTTGAGCCCGGCGAAGGCGGAGCCGTTGTTGTTGGCACCGGAGGTGTAGGCGTAGAGGATCTCGGAGAACCCGTGCGCGCCGCTGTTGGTCATCGAGTCGGCCGGAGTCGGCAGCGCCATCGCCACCGCCGTGAAGCAGAGCACCAGCGCCGGCGTGATCAGGATGTAGCACGCCGCGAGCTTGATCTGCCGGGTGCCTATCTTCTTCCCGAGGTACTCGGGGGTACGGCCGACCATGAGGCCGGCGATGAAGACGGCGATGACCGCCATGACCAGCATGCCGTAGAGACCGGATCCGACACCGCCGGGCGCGATCTCCCCGAGCTGCATGCCGAGCATGGTGATGCCACCGCCCAGCCCGGTGTACGAGGAGTGGAAGGAGTTCACCGCGCCGGTCGACGTGAGGGTGGTCGCCACGGCGAAGATCGACGATCCGGCGATGCCGAATCGTGTCTCCTTGCCCTCCATCGAACCGCCGGCGAGGTCGGGAGCCGGGCCGTGGTGGGCGAACTCGGTCCACATCATCAGGGCCGTGAAGCCGATCCAGATGGTGGCCATCGTGGCGAGGATCGCGTACCCCTGCCGCAGGTTGCCGACCATGCGGCCGAACGTGCGGGTCAGCGCGAACGGGATCAGGAGGATCAGGAAGATCTCGAACAGGTTGGAGAAGGGGGACGGATTCTCGAAGGGATGGGCGGAGTTGGCGTTGAAGTAACCGCCACCGTTCGTACCCAGCTCCTTGATGACCTCCTGCGAGGCGACCGCGCCGCCGTTCCACTGCTGCGTGCCGCCGGTGAACTGCCCGACCTCGTGGATGCCGGAGAAGTTCTGGACGACACCGCACGCCACCAGCACGACCGCGCCGATCACGGCTATCGGCAGCAGGACGCGTACGGTGCCGCGCACCAGATCCGTCCAGAAGTTCCCGAGCTCGCCGGTACGCGAGCGCGAGAACCCGCGTACGAGGGCCACGGCCACCGCCATACCCACAGCGGCCGAGACGAAGTTCTGCACCGCGAGGCCGCCGGTCTGCACCACGTGGCCCATGGCCTGTTCGCCGTAGTAGGACTGCCAGTTGGTGTTCGCCACGAAGGACGCCGCGGTGTTGAACGCCTGGTCCGGGTCGATCGACACGAATCCGAGCGAACCGGGCAGGGTTCCCTGCAGTCGCTGAAGCGCGTAGAGGAAAAGCACGCTCACCGCGGAGAATGCGAGTACACCGCGCAGATAGGCGGGCCAGCGCATAGATGCCGACGGGTCGGCTCCGACGGCACGGTAAATCCACTTCTCCGGCCGGTAGTGCTTTTCCGAGGAGTAGACCCGGGCCATGTAATCACCGAGCGGACGGTATGCGAGGGCAAGCGCTGAAATCAGCGCGAGCAGCTGAAGCACACCAGCTGTTACGGGGCTCATATCGAGCTTCAGAACCTCTCCGGGTACACGAGCGCAAGGACGAGGTACACCAGCAGGGAGACGGCCACGACCAGGCCGACGATGTTCTCGGCGGTCACAGCTTCGTCACCCCCCTTGCGATGAGAGCCACCAGCGCGAAAACCGCGATCGTGGTGGCGACGAAGGCCAGATCGGCCATCGTGAGCTCCTGTATGAAGTGAACGAGATGGAATCGGCCGGTGCGGCCGAAGAAAAGCAAAGCGCACGGCCGGCCGGGTGTTGAGCGCCCTTGACGGGCTCCATACGGGCGGGGCGGAATTCTTGACGCGGTCCGTACGCGCGAGTGGGCGGCCTTACGTGAGGGAATTCCGGTCCGCCACCTGCTCCCCGATGTCCCGGCCGCGGGAACGTCGAGTGTTTCCCGGCGCACGGGCAGCCGGGCGACGTCGTTGCCGACCGCCACCACCGGGGGCCGGCCGGTGAGGTCGTGTCCGGAGGCCGTGGGCAGGTGGTACGCGCCCGTCACGGGCACGGCGAGCGGATCGCCGGGGCGTTCCGTGTCGCCGGTGGGAACCGAGGGCGGTCACCCGCCTCGCTGTGCGAGCCGATCACGGTCGTCGTCCTCGGCGCCGCGGGGCAGTGGCGGCCGACGGGCCGCCGAGGTGGCGACGGACGGCCCCGGCAGGGCCGGATCGGCCGTCAACGGACGGGCGCCGAGGTCCGCGGCAGGCTCTCCGGCAGCGGGAGGGACGCCTGGCTCCGGTCCTGCGTCGCCGCGCGCCGCTCCCCGCTGGTGAGACCGGCGGCCGTGCGCGTGCCCAGGGGAGCGCGGAACAGCCTGGCCGTCGCCCGCTCTCCGTCTCCCGGCCGGACGGGCACGTACGGACGCCCGGCCGGGAGCGGTTCCTCGGGCTCGGGTTCGCTTTCGTACCGGAACAGACACATGGGCCCTCCTGGGGTTCTCCGGCGATCGTCGGCGCCCCGGATGCGGGGAGGCGGTCCGGGGCGTGAACCGAAGCTATTCCCTGCGGGGTGGCCCCCAAGGGGCCCTGACGGCACCTTGACGCGGAGCGGCCCCGTCCATACAGATCCCTGACGGGCAGCGGGTCCCGGGCTCGGGACGCCGGGCGGATTCCCCCGCCGGTGACCCGCAGGGCCGCCCGTCCCCGGACGAGTACGCTCTCGCGTCAGCGTGTGGCGTATCCGAGCGAGAGGAGCCGCGTGGACATCGATCCCGGCCCGGCCGTCGTCCTGATCACCGGTGTGATGGCGTCGGGGAAGTCGACCGTGGCACAGCTCCTGGCCGAGCGTCTGCCCCGCGCGGCGCATGTGCGAGGTGACGTGTTCCGCCGCATGACCGTCTCCGGCCGGGAGGACCTGATGCCGGAGGGGACCGCGGAGGCCAGGGCTCAACTGGAGCTCCGCCAGCGGCTCTCCGCGCTCGTGGCCGACGAGTACGCGCGCGACGGGTGGACCGCGGTCGTCCAGGACATCGTCCTCGGCGCGGACCTGGAGCGCTATGTCGCCAGGGTCCGCACACGCCCCCTGTACGTCGTCGTGCTGGCGCCCTCCACCGAGGCCGTTCGGGACAGGGAGGAGGCGCGCGCGAAGACCGGGTACGGCGCCTGGACGGTCGAGGCGCTCGACCGCGGTCTCCGGGAGGAGACGCCCGGCATCGGCCTCAGGCTGGACACCTCGCGGCAGACGCCGGACGAGACGGTCGCGGCGATCCTGGCCGGTCTCCCCGCGGCACGTATCCACGAGGGCTGAGCCACGCGGAGCCGACGGGTCTGCGCGGCTCCGCGGAACCCGTTCCTAGACGCATGGATTATTTGCCTAATGCCACTAGGTAAATGCATAATCGAACCTGCCGGATGGAAGGGTGACCATGGCACGAGCAGGGCTGACCGCAGAACGCCTGACGCGGGCCGGAGCGGACATGGCCGACGAGGTCGGCTTCGACAACGTGACCGTCGCGGCACTCGCCCGGCAGTTCGGCGTCAAGGACGCGAGCCTCTACTCGCATCTGAAGAACTCCCAGGACCTCAGGACGAGGATCGCCCTGCTGGCCCTGGCGGAACTCGCCGACCGTGTCGCCGCCGCTCTGGCGGGGCGGGCCGGCAAGGACGCACTGGAGGCGTTCGCGAACGCCTACCGCGACTACGCCCGGGAGCACCCCGGCCGCTACGCCGCAGCGCAGCTCCGGCTCAGCCCCGAGGCGGCCGCCGCCAGTGCCGGCGCGAGGCATTCCCAGATGACCCGGGCGGTCCTGCGCGGCTACGACCTCACGGAGCCCGACCAGACACATGCGGTCCGGCTGCTGGGCAGCGTCTTCCACGGCTACATCAGCCTGGAATCGGGAGGAAGCTTCAGCCACAGCGCCCCCGGCACACAGGAGACCTGGTCACGGGTCCTGGACGCCCTCGACGCCCTGCTGCGGAACTGGCCCGCACGCTGAACCCGGCCGGCCCGTCCCGGCCGGACACGTACAACGGAACAGGTACGAAGAATGAGCCCCCTGCCCCAGCTGATAACCACACCCCTCACCGGGGACCTCCTGCGCGGCGCCCTCGATGTGGAGCGCACCGAGCACGGTCTGCTGCCGCACCGGCTGCCCGCCCGTGCGCGCGCCCTGAACGCCGACGGCCAGCTGGCCATGGTGGAGGCCCAGCCCTCCGGGGTGCGCCTTCTGATACGTACACGGGCGACCGTCGTGGAGCTGGACACCCTGCCCACCAAGCGGGTGTACGTGGGTGCCCCGCCCCGGCCCGACGGCGTCTACGACCTGCTGATCGACGGCCGCCTCGCGGACCAGGCCTCCGTGTCCGGTGGCAACACCCAGACCATCGACATGGCCACCGGATCGGCCGAGGTCCGGCCGGGACCCGTCGGTACCCTCCGCTTCGACGGTCTGTCCGCCGACCGGAAGGACCTCGAGATCTGGCTGCCGCACGACGAGACCACCGAGCTGGTCGCCCTGCGCACCGACGCACCGGTCGAGCCGGTGCCGGACCGCGGCCGGCCGGTCTGGCTCCATCACGGCAGCTCGATCAGTCACGGTTCCGATGCCGCGAGCCCCACCACCACCTGGCCCGCGCTGGCCGCCGCCCACGGCGGGGTGGAGCTGGTCAACCTGGGATTCGGCGGCAGCGCCCTGCTCGACCCGTTCACCGCCCGTGCCCTGCGCGACACACCTGCCGACCGGATCAGCGTCAAGGTCGGCATCAACCTGGTCAACAAGGACGTGATGCGCCTGCGCGCCTTCACCCCGGCCGTCCACGGCTTCCTCGACACCATCCGCGAAGGCCACCCCACCACCCCGCTGCTGGTCGTCTCGCCCATTCTCTGCCCCATCCACGAGGAGACCCCCGGCCCCAGCGCACCGGACCACAGCGCCCTCAGCGAGGGGAAGCTGAAGTTCAGCGCCGGGGGAGACCCGGCCGAAACGGCGCAGGGAAAGCTGACGCTCAGCATCATCAGGGACGAACTCGCCCGCATCGTCGAGCAGCGGACTGCCGAGGACCCGAACCTGTACTACCTCGACGGCCGCGAACTCTACGGCGAGGCGGATTCCGCCGAGCTGCCGCTTCCCGACGCCCTGCACCCCGACGCGGCCACGCACCGCCGCATCGGCGAACGCTTCGCCGGGCTGGCGTTCCGTGCGGGCGGTCCGCTCGCCGTCGCCTGACCGGTCCGCCGCCAGGCGGCCGTCACGGACGCGGGCGCGGAAGGGCGCGTCGGGGCCAAACAGCCGTGCCACGGGAGAGGGGCGGTTGAGAGCCGGGACACACGCGGGCATTCTTGAACAAAGGCCCACGTGTGTTCGCGGGCGACCTGCCCAGGCGGGGAGGACGAGTGATGGGTCCATGAGCACAGGTGAGACGGGCAGTGGAGGCTCACCCGCGGACCACGGCGATCCCACCCGGCCGGCCATGGGTGACAGACGGCCCGCGTACGTACCGTCCGAAGAGGTGCGCTGCCAGATCCTGGAGCAGCTGGCGGTGCCGGTGGCCTACTTCGGGCGGGACCGGATGCTCGCCATGGCCAATGCCGCGGCCGCCGCTTCGGTCAGCAGGTCCGAGGCGTCGATGATCGGGCTGCTCCCCGGGGAGATCGAGCCCGGGCTGTTCCTGGAAGGCGGGGAAGGGCTTGCCGAAGCCATCGACCGGGTGCTGAGGACGGGCAAGGGCGAACCCTACGAGACGCACCTCATGGTGGAGGGCAGCGAACACATCTGGCAGGCCGCCATGTCGCCCGTACTGGACGCCGCGGGTGAGGTCCAGGGCGTGTCCGTCGTCACACTGGATACGACCGCCCAGTTCTGGGCCCGACGACGCCTGGCCGTGCTGAACAAGGCCAGTATGCGCATCGGCAGCACCCTCGATGTGGGCCGCACCGCCGAGGAGTTGGCGGAGCTCGGTATCGAGGACTTCGCCGACTTCGTGACGGTCGATCTGCTCGCCGAGGTGCTGGCGGGCGACGAAGCGCGTTCGGTGCTGCACCGGGACACGATCTCCTTCCACCGGGTGGCCCAGCGGTCGGTGCTCGGCGGATGCCCGGAGTCGGTCGTCCCGCTGGGCGAGATCCATGAGTACGACCGGGACTCCGTGGTGGGGCGCGCCCTGATCGCGGGGGAGCCGTCGCGCCACACGGTCGACGAAGAGGCCCTGCGCCGATGGATGGCGGACGAACCCGCACGGACGCGGAGCATGCGCCTGCACAAGATCCATTCGGTACTGGTCGTTCCGCTGCGGGCCCGAGGCGTGACTCTCGGCATCGTGCTGTTCTGCCGCCACCGGATCCCCGGGGGCTTCGGCGCCGCGGATCTGCAACTGGCCGCCGAGCTGGTCTCGCGGGCGGCCGTCTGTGTCGACAACGCCCGCCGGTACACCCGCGAGAGGGCCACGGCCCTCGCCCTGCAGCGCAGCCTGCTGCCGCGCCGGGCTGCGCGTCAGCAGGCCGTCGAGGTCACCGCACGCTATCTCCCGAACACCAGCGGCGCCGGCATCGGAGGTGACTGGTTCGACGTCATTCCGCTGTCCGGTGCCAGGGTCGCCCTCGTCGTCGGCGACGTGGTCGGGCACGGCCTCCACGCCTCGGCGACCATGGGCAGGCTCCGTACCGCTGTGCGGACACTCGCCGATGTCGATCTCGCCCCGGAGGAACTGCTCACACAACTCGATGACCTGGTCATGACACTCGACCGGGAGGAGCCCGCGGACAGTGCCGACGGTGCGACGGTCGCCGGTGCTACCTGCCTCTACGCCGTGTACGACCCGGCGGCCGGCTGCTGCACGCTGGCCAGGGCGGGCCACCCCGAGCCGATGCTGGTCCGCCCCGACGGCACCGTCGAGCAGCTGACACTGCCTTCCGGCCCGCCGCTCGGTGTGGGTGGCGTGGCTTTCGAGGCGGCCGACTTCGATCTCCCGGAAGGCAGCCGGCTGGCCCTCTACACGGACGGTCTGATCGAGACGGCGGGAGGGGACATCGACGCCGCCCTCGCCGAGCTGCGTTCCCTGCTCGGCCGCCCCGCGCACTCCCTCGAAGGGCTCTGCGACACGGTCATGGACGCACTGGTGCCCGAGCAGCCCGACGACGACGTCGCACTGCTGCTGGCCAGGACCCGGCGCCTGGACGCTGGCCACTACGCCTCATGGGACCTGGTCGCGGATCCGGCCGTCGTGTCGAACGCCCGCAAACGCGCCTCCGCGCAACTGAGGGCATGGGGCCTGGACGACGCCGTGTTCACCACCGAACTGGTCGTCAGCGAACTGGTCACCAACGCCATCCGTTACGGGGGCGATCCGATCCGACTCCGCCTCATCCGGGACACCGCGCTCATCTGCGAGGTCTTCGACGGCAGCAGCACCGCCCCGCATCTGCGCCGCGCCCGGATCTTCGACGAGGGCGGACGCGGCCTCCTGCTCGTGGCGAGTCTCACCGAGCGCTGGGGCACCCGCTACACCAGCACGGGCAAGACGATCTGGGCCGAACAGCCGCTGCCGGACGCGGGGGATGCCGACCTGGTCTGAAACCGGTCGGCGGCACGTGCGGACCCGGCCCGGACTCCAGGGAATCGGCTTGCACGGCAGCATGATGTTCTACTGCATGGAATGACACTGCGCCTGGCTGATCCGTACGAGGGCCTCCGGCGGCGAGCGAACGAGGCTGCGATGAGTGAACCGACGAAGCCCGAGATCGACCTTCCGGAGGGTGACGCTCCGACCGAGCTGACCATCCGCGACCTGGTCGTCGGGGACGGGCTCGAGGCGAAGCCGGGCAGGGTCGTCCAGGTTCACTACGTCGGGGTCACCTTCGAGTCCGGGAAGGAATTCGACACCTCCTGGGACCGGGGCCGGACGTTCAAGTTCGCCGTGGGCGGTGGCAAGGTCATCAAGGGGTGGGACCGCGGGGTCAGAGGAATGAGGGTCGGTGGCCGGCGCGAGATCATCGTTCCCCCGCGCCTCGGCTACGGCGACCAGTCACCCTCCCCGTCGATCCCGGCGGGCTCGACACTCGTCTTCGTGGTGGACCTGCTCTCCGTCGCGGTCTGAGGAAACCTGCCAGGCCTCTCCGCTCCGGACCAAGGCCTGGCGACACCTGTCGACCGGTCACGAATCATTCGCGTGGCGGCCTCGCGCCGTGGAAGGCATGACAGGATCGCTGTCATGTCCCTCAGCGTTCCCCGCCTCCGGATCGGCTCGACCGAGATCTTCGCCCTCGCCGACGGCGAGGGGCCGTTCTTCTCCCCGCGCGCCGAGGCCTTCCCCGAGGCCACGGACGCGCAGTGGGCCGAGGCCGACCGCTACGACCCCGGCGCGGTCGACGCCGAGGGCCGCTGGCGGCTGAAGTTCCGTGCGTACGCCATCCGCGGTGACGAGGGCCTCACCGTCGTGGACGCCGGGATCGGTCCGGCGGACAGCCCGGCCGGCTCGTGGGCGCCCGTGCCCGGTGTGCTTCCGGAGTCGCTCGCCGCCGCGGGCATCGACCCGGCCGAAGTCGACACCGTGGTGCTCACACATCTGCACACCGACCACGTCGGGTGGGCGGTCGTGACCGAGGCGGCCGTCCCGTCAGCGGGCGGCGCGGTGGACGGCAACGCTTCGACCGGCGGTCGTCGCCCCTATTTCCCGAACGCCGAATACCTGCTCCAGCGGGCCGAGTTCGACGCCATCGACTCGCTCAACCCGCAGCTGCGCGAGACCCTCACCGACCCGCTCGCGGCCGCCGGCCGGCTGCGGCTCCTCGACGGGGACACGCCGCTGCGCGCCGGGCGCGCGGTCGCCACGCCCGGTCACACGCCCGGACACCAGAGCGTGCTGGTCGCCGGCGGGCGCGAGTCGGCGCTCGTCACCGGCGACCTCCTGGTGCACGCGCTCCAGCTGCTCCACCCGGAGCTCGCCTACGCGCACGAGGCCGACCCCGAGGCGGCCAGGCGATCGAGGGAGCGCATGCTCGCCCGCGAAGGCGCCCTTGCGCTGCACCTGGCGACACCGCACTTGACGGAGCCGTTCCTCCCGGTGTGATCGCGGGCGGCCGGTGACGACGGCTCCGGTCATGCCCGCTCACGCATCACGCCCGCGAGGACCGTGGCCACCATCCTGTGGACGGCGTCGGCATCGGGTGAGGGGTTGTCCCGGTCGGCGAACAACAGATGACCGGCCCCGATCAGGGTGGGGGCGAGCGTGTCGACGTCGGCATCCGCGTCGATACGGCCCAGGTCGCGTTCGGCGGAGAGGTAGGTGGCGACCGTCGTCACCCCCTCCGACAGGACAGGGACGCCGGCCGGCCAGGTCCGGCGCAGTCTGGCGCGCAGCTCGTCGCGGAAAGTGATGAGAGGGATGATCGCCACGGCGACCGAACCGAACAGGGACGTCAGCGCGGAGGTGAGGTTGCCCGTGACGGTGCCGGTCCCCGCGGAGTCCCGCAGGGCGGCCGCCTGCGTTTCCATCTCGCCGGCCCGTTCCAGGACCAGTGCCGCGAGGAAGGTGTCGAAGTCGGTGAAGTGGCGGTGCAGAACCCCCTTGGCGCACCCTGCCTCCGTGGTGACCGCCCGGCTGGTCAGCGCACTCGGCCCGTCCCTGAGCAGGACACGCTCCGCGGCATCGAACAGCTGTTGACGCGCGTCGTGGATGTGTACCCCTGTCGGCATCGTGCGCCCCGCTTCGCGTCCGGTCCATTGAATGAGTGGGCATGCGCCCACTAGAGTGGGCGCATGCCCACTCTACCGAAGAAGCAGTCAGCGCCTTCCGGGGGCGAGCCCCATCGGGCCCGGGAGGTGGCGGAGTCGTTCGGCATGGACGCCGAGCGCTACGACCGGGCCCGCCCTCCTTACCCCGAAGCCCTGGTGCGGGCCGTGATGGCCGGCTGCCCCGGCACCCGCGTCCTCGATGTCGGCTGCGGCACCGGCATCGGCGCAAGGCAGTTCCGGGCGGCCGGCTGCGCCGTGCTCGGCGTCGACCCCGACGCGCGGATGGCGGGCGTGGCGCGGCACAGCGGCATCGAGGTCGAGGTGGCGACACTGGAGGCCTGGGATCCGGGCGCCCGCAGGTTCGACATGGTCGTCGCCGGGCAGGCCTGGCACTGGATCGACCCGGTCGCCGGCGCGGCCAAGGCCGCGCAGGTGCTGCGGCCCGGCGGGCGGCTGGCGGCGTTCTGGCATGTCTTCGAGCCCCCGCCCGAGGTGGCGGACGCCTTCGTGGCGGCTTACCGGCGGGAGGTGCCCGATTCGCCGTTCAGCCGGCCGGTGGCCGAGCGGTCCGGGGGTGCGTACGAGGCGATCCTGGACAGGGCCGCCGACGGGATCCGTGAGGCGGGCGGCTTCGGTGACGCCCAGCGGTGGCGCTTCGACTGGGAGCGGACCTATACCCGGGACGAATGGCTGGACCTGCTGCCCACCCAAGGTCCCCTCACCCGGCTTCCGGCGGAACCGCTGGCGAAGGTGCTGGCGGAGGTGGGCGCCGCGATCGACGCGATGGGCGGCGGTTTCACGATGTCCTCCACCACGGTGGCGGTCGGCGCCGTCCGCGTCGGGACCGCCTGACGGGGCCGTGGCGGAGACTCCCGGTGCCGCCTCGTGACACCGGGAGCCGTCGGGCCTTCCGTTCGGTCAGACCGCCGGTGCCGGGTAGGTCGGGTACTCGACCCCGGAGACGTGCTGAACGACCCGGACGACCTGGGAGGAGTAGCCGAACTCGTTGTCGTACCAGAGGTAGAGGATCGCGTTGTCGCCCTCGACCTTGGTCGCCCCGGCGTCGACGATCGAGGCGTGGCGTGAGCCGATGAAGTCGCTCGAGACCGCGTCGGGAGCGGTGATGAAGTCGATCTGGCGCCTGAGTGGCGAGGTCAGCGACACGTTGCGGAGGTAGTCGAGGACCTCCTCGCGGTTGGTGCCGCGCGCGAGCTGCAGGTTCAGGATGGCGATCGAGACGTCCGGCACCGGGACCCGGATGGAGCTGCCGGTGATCTTCGCGTCGAGGTCGGGCAGCGCCTTGGTGACGGCGGAGGCGGCGCCCGTCTCGGTGATGACCATGTTGAGCGGCGCGGAGCGGCCCCGGCGGTCCGAGTTGTGGTAGTTGTCCAGCAGGTTCTGGTCGTTGGTGAACGAGTGGACCGTCTCCACATGGCCGCGCAGCACGCCGTACTCGTCCGCCATCGCCTTCAGCGGCGGGACGATCGCGTTGGTGGTGCAGGAGGCGCAGGAGATGATCTGCTCGTCCGGCTTGATCGTGTCGTGGTTCACCCCGTGCACGATGTTGGGGACATCGCCCTTGCCGGGCGCCGTCAGGACGACCTTCGCGATGCCGGGGCGCAGGTGCTTGGACAGCCCCTCGCGGTCGCGCCAGCGGCCCGTGTTGTCGATGAGGATGGCGTCCTTGATGCCGTGCGCCGTGTAGTCGACCGCCGTCGGGTCGTCGGAGTAGATCACCTGGATCTCGTTGCCGTTGGCGATGATCCGGCTGTTCGCCTCGTCGACGGTGATCGTGCCCTGGAACTGGCCGTGGATGGAGTCGCGGCGCAGCAGCGAGGCGCGCTTCACGATGTCCTGCCCTGCGCCCTGGCGTACGACGATGGCGCGCAGCCGCAGGCCGTTGCCGGAGCCGGTCTTCTCGATGAGCAGGCGGGCCAGGAGGCGGCCGATGCGGCCGAACCCGTAGAGGACCACGTCGCGCGCCTCGCGGCGCTCCGTCTTGTTGGCGCCGGTGGCGCCGGCCACGGCCTCGGCGGTGAAGTCGCCCACGGACAGGCCGCGGTCGTCCGTCCGGTACGTCGAGGCGAGCATGCCCAGATCGATCTGCGACGGGCCGAGGTCCAGCGCCATGAGGGCGTGCAGGAACGGCAGCGTCTCGGTGACCGAGAGCTCCTCGCCGGCTATCTGCCGGGCGAACCGGTGGGTCTTGAGGATGCTGACCACCGACTTGTTCACCAGGGAGCGGCTGTGGAGCAGGATCGTGACATCCCGCTCCCGGTGCAGCTTCCCGATGATCGGGATCATCGACTCCGCGATCTCCTCACGGGTCTTCCAATTGGTGAACGAGTCCTCGGTGGCAGTCACAAGTCCATCTTTCGAGCTAGGCGGTGCTCATATGTTAACCGCACCGGATTTTGATCACGCACTAGGTGCCGCCATCGGGCTCGTCCCGCTCGGATTGATGTGCCCTGGTCGGTGGAACGGCGCGTCGCGCGGCCGGCCGATCCGCTCGTCGGCCCGCCTGGTCCGGCCCAGGTGCCCGGCGAGATGGCGGTGCGCGCCGTTCTGTGGAGTGCCCGGTGCGAGA
The DNA here is from genome assembly GCF_002941025.1 of Streptomyces sp. QL37. Taxonomy (NCBI): domain Bacteria; kingdom Bacillati; phylum Actinomycetota; class Actinomycetes; order Kitasatosporales; family Streptomycetaceae; genus Streptomyces; species Streptomyces sp. QL37. The sequence continues at coordinate 8,118,960 of NZ_PTJS01000001.1, forward strand.
GCCGCCAGGTCCGGCGGGAGCCAGGCGCCCCGTAGCGCTCGCGATGGCCCGTGCCTGCCGGGCAGTCGTCGGTGGGGTTCTGGTGATGGGGCGCCGGCAGGGGGACGAAGAGCAGACAGGGGCGGTCGTGGTGGTCGGCCACGAAGCGGATGGCGGCGTCGACCGGGGCGTCCCAGCGGTACCCGGGAGGCCGGGCCGGTTCCCCGTCCCTGTCGTACACCACCGTCCGGCAGGCATCCGAGGTGAACTCCAGGCGGTCCGAGGCGAGCCACCGGACCACTACGAGAGGCTCTACCCGCACGACTACGAGGGCCCGCACTTCGACTGGCCCGACTGCAACCGGGTCACCTAGACGAACGACCAAGAACAGCACGCCCGTTACGAGTACGCCGCACTGCTCTCCGTGTGCGACCACTCGCTGGGCCGGGTCCTGGACGCGATGGACGCCCACGGGCTGCGGGACGACACGAGCTCATCGTCTGCACGGACCCGGCTATCTGCTGGGGGAGAAGGGCTGGTGGGCGGCTTCGGGGCCGAGCGGACCCTCGACATGCAGGGCCGGCCGCTGCGCGAGACATCGGACGCCCGACAACCGCGTGCATCGGCCCTGTTCGGTATGTTCGGAGGGCATGTGAACGTCACCGACGTCCCGGGGGAGCTGTCCGATCTGCCCATCGCCGAACCCGCCGCCACCGACGCGGTCCGCAGGATCGCGCCAGGGCTGCTCGACACCGAACTGCTGACCCTGCGCGGGGGCGGATCCCTGCTCCAGATCGCGGCCTTCGCCGGGGACCCCGGGCGCGCCCAACTCACCGCCCTGGCAGAGGAACTGGCCCGTCTCTTCCCACGCCGGACGGACCGCGGAGCCGTCCGGACATGATCCCCTCATCCGGCACGGTGCGCTCACCCGTGACGGGAGGCGAACCGGTCAGAACGGCATGCGGCCACGGGCCCGACGTCCGGCGGAGCCGCTGCTGCCCACGGCCTTGGAACTGCTGCGGAACGGCTTGCTGAAGAGGCGGCCCAGCACGCCGGGAGCCTTGCTGCCGGCGCGTGACCCGGCCCCGAGGGTCCGCTGGGTGCCACGTTCGGGATGGCGGGACAAGCGCGGCACGAAGAACGCAAGGATGGCCAGAACAACACAGACAGCGACGATGCCAACAATCATCATGAGAGACTCCCCTGGTTGATGTGTCCTGCCGTCTGCCCTTCCGGGCCACTGGTATGCGCCGCCGCTCCCCGTGCTGTCGACCGTGCGCGGCGCCCGGGGCTGATGGCTCTGCTGTCTGTGCGCGAACTACTGTGCGGGCGGGTCGGAGACAGCGGAGCCGGCAGTCGGAGGAGAGGTCGCATGGGGACAGTCGTCCATGTGCCGCAGACGCGGGACATGATCGGGGAAGAGCTCTCGGGGGACGAAGCCCTCAGCGCGCTACGTCACTACGGCGGGCGCAAGCTGCTCCTCGACGCCTTCGCGCGGTTCCGGTACGCCGACGGTTTCAGCTTCGCGAGGTCTCTCGGATTTCAGGTGGTCGTGGGCATGGTGCCCTTCGTGATCGCGCTGGTGGGCGTGGCCACGACGGTGCACACCGAGAGCATCGGCCGCGTGATCGAGCTGACGCTCGGAAGGATCGTGCCCGGTGCCAGCGCGGAACTCGTACAAGGAGCGTTGCGGGACACCCGCCGGAGCGCCGGGTCCACGACGGCAGGGGCGCTGGCGATGTGGTTCGGGCTCGGCTTCGCCGTGCTCAATCTGGCCTCGGCGATGGGCCAGATCGAGCGGGGCTGCAACCGCATCTACGGCATCGAGCGCGATCGTCCCTTCCTCGCCAAGTACGGTCGCGGCCTGCTGCTGGCAGTCGCCGCGGGGCTGCCGCTGATGCTGGGGTTCCTCGTGCTGGTCGCCGGCGAGGCCGTCGGGGACTCGGTGGTGGAGGCACTCGGCTGGTCGCGGTCCTGGCTCGGCTGGTGGGGGGTGCTCGAGATACCGGTCGGGACGGTCTGCGCCGCACTGGCCTCCGCCGTGATCTTCCGCTGGTCACCCCGGCGTGTGCAGCCCGGCTACACGTGGCTGGTCTTCGGATCCGCCGTACATCTGGTCCTGTGGGTCGCGGCCACCTGGCTGCTCACGTTCTACGTGGGGAAGAGTGGTTCGTTCGGTGCCGTCTACGGGCCGCTGACCGCGTTCGTGGCGCTGCTGCTGTGGGCCAACCTGACCGGCATCGTCCTCTTCCTCGGGATCGCGTTCGCAGCCCAGCTGGAGGCCGCCAGGGCGGGTATCACCGAGCCCGTCCGCCCGGACCCCGGTCCCGGCACCTGAAGGCCGTCCGGCCGCGGGGAGGCATCGGTCGCGGCAGGCGGGGCAGGCGTGTGTCATGCAGGGAAGCTACGCACAGGCCGAGACGGACACGCCCCACGGTGCGCCCCTCCGTGGGCCGGACGACGTGGAACACCCCGCGCACCACCGTGGCGGGGGCCGCCACCGACTGCGCAGGCACCGAAAGGGCGACTGGCACCGGCGCATGCTCGCCTACAGCGAGGTCGAGCTGGTGCAGTCGCCCGGGTGGGGCGCCGGTGACGCGCAGTGTCTGCTCCTGGTGCACGTGCGCAAGGTGGTGGGGCACGTGAATTTCCGCCTCTGCGCTTCGTGCGCGGAGGCGGTCATCACCGATGTGCTCATCGAGAAGCAGTTCCATCGCAGCGGGCTGGGCACCCGGGCGCTCTCCCACCTGAGGGCCCGGTATCCGGGAGTCGTCTGGCGCACCACGCTCGACCGGCGCGGGACGCGCGACCTCATGCGCCGGATGCGGGTGCCGCGGCAGGCAGTGGGCAGCCGGTGCTCCCACACGAACGACTGACGGCCGGCCCCGGCTCGCCGAAGGGCCCGACGAGGCCCCTCACTCCGCCGCGCCGGCCCGTTCCTCGTCGGCGTCGAGGATCGAGATCTCCAGCTTGCGGAGCAGCCGCGCGAGTTGCCGGCGCTCGGAGGGGGACAGCCCCGCGAGCATCCGGTTCTCGTTGTCCAGGTGTTCGGTGAACGCCGTGTCCACCGTCGCGAGGCCCTTCTCCGTCAGACGGGAGTAGACGACCCGGCGGTCCTGGGTGTCCCGCTCGCGGACGATGAGGCCGTCCTTCTCCAGACGGTCGATCCGCAGGGTCACCCCCGCCGACGACACCAGCCCGGAGTCGGCGAGCTGCCCGGCCGTCAGCCGGTAGGGCTCCCCGGACCTGCGCAGCGCGGTGAGGACGTCGAAGCCCGCGACGGACAGGCCGTGCCGCTCGATGGACTCGGTGAGTCCGGTGCTGTAGCGCAGGAAGGACCGGTGGAGCCGGGCGAGGACCTCGAGCGGGCTCGTGTCCAGCTCCGGCCGCTCCCGCGCCCAGTCCTCGACCACCTTCGCCACGGCGTCCTGGTCCCCAGGCCTTGATGCTGCCATCTCATCCCCTTGTACGGCGTCGGCCGGCGTCCCCCCGGCTTCTCACGGCACTGAGAATCTTACCGCTGAGGTGATGGGTGGCTCAGCCGCGGGACCGCCGCCTCACCGGCTGACGACGGGCGAGGTCGCGGCGACGGGATCGGCCAGGTCGGACGGCTCACCCGGCAGGCCGACCGGCTGGCGGAGGCCGGGCTGATCCGCCGGGAGCGCGACACCGGCGACCGCAGGATCGTCCGGCTGTGTCTCACCCCCGAGGGCCCGAACTCACCGACCGGGTGTCGGATGTGCGGTCCGAGCAGGAGCGGGAGCTGCCGGCCGGCCTGGGGCACGCCGAACGCCGGAGGCTCACGGCTCTCCTGGAGACCCTGGCGAACGCTCGGGACCGGTGGCCCGGAGCGGTGAGCGCTGCTCCCGGCCACCGGCCCCGGACCGGCGTGATCAGGCGTTGAGTTCCTCCAGGGTCCTGCCCTTGGTCTCGACCGCGAACCACGCGATCACGGCGCCCACCGCGCCCACGACGGCGAGCTGCGCGAAGACCAGCCCCAGTCCGCCGCCCGCCCCGATGACCGCGCCGACGGCCACCGGGCCGAGGATGACGCCGCACCGGTTCCACAGTCCGCCGAACGCCGCGCCCTTGGCCCGGTTGGAGGTCGGGTAGAGCTCGGGGGAGTAGAGGTAGAGCCCGGCGTTGATCGCGTACAGGAAGAACGTCGTGCACGAGGCGAAGAGGGCCACCTGGCCGCCCGAGGTCGCGCCGGCGAGTGCCAGTACGGCGAGTGAGAGCACGGTGCCGACGAAAGCGCCGATCAGGGCGGGCCTGCGGCCGATGCGGTCGATCAGCATGGCCACGACGAAGGTGCCCAGCAGGCCGGTGACGTTGCTGACCAGGGTGTAGACGAGCGCCGTGGTGAGGTCCAGGCCGAACTCCTTCGTGTAGAGGGAGGGCAGCCAGGTGGAGATGCCGTGGTTCACGTAGTACGCCACGAACCACAGCCCCGACAGGACCGCCGTACGCCGCAGATAGCGTCCCCGGAACAGGTCCATGAGGGTGCCCTTCGGCTCGTCCGGGGTGTCGACGGACGGGGTCGGCGCGGGGAGCTCCTCGGAGGTCGCGCGGGCGACCTCCGCCTCGATCCGGGAGATCGCGGCCTCGGCCTCGGCCGTACGTCCACGGGACAGCAGCCAGCGCGGGGACTCCTCGACGTGGCGCGGCAGCATCGCGGCGATCACCACGGGAAGCGCGCCCACGAGGAACATCGCGCGCCAGCCGAAGGCAGGGACCACCCAGACGGCGAGCAAGGTGGCGGCCGCCAGTCCGGCCGGGAAGATCATCTCGTACAGCAGGACGAAGCGGCCCCTCTTGTCGGACCGGGCGATCTCGTTGATGTACGTCGCCGCGACCGGTACGACGCCGCCGATCCCGAGCCCCTGGAGGAAGCGGAAGAGCGAGAAGGTCTCGATGTTGCCGGAGAAGGCCACGGCGAGGCTGGCGAGGCCCGTGACCCCGACTCCCAGGGCGACGGTCCGCACGCGCCCGATGCGGTCGCCCAGCCAGCCCGCGGCGAGGGCGCCGAGCAGCATGCCGATGGAGGCGGAGGTGACGGCGAAGGTGGCCTGCCCGGTGGACAGGTGCCATTCCTTCATCAGGACGGGCAGCGCGGACGCGGCCAGCAGCTGGTCGAACGCCTCGAAGAAGGTGACGGCACCGATCAGGAACCGGACCTTGACGTGCCAGCGCGAGTGCGGCAGTCGTTCGAGTCTCGCGGCGATCGAGCCGAGAGCGGGCTTGCCGGCCACAGTCGTCATGGAGGGGGTCCTTCCGCGGGCAGATGAGTTGCGGAGACAGTAGGGGGCTATATCTAAGCGGTCAATAGTTAAGAGCTTAGGAAGCCGGTTCCCGGCGACTCGGTCACCATCATCGATCGCGCGGAAGTGGTGCTCAAGACCTCCCGGACAACGATTTCACCTCGGGGTCTTGTGCCGAGAAACTTAAGCGCTTAGATTTCTAGCACTTCGGCAGTCCGGTGGCGGTAACCCAACGAGCCTGTCCGCACCCGGAGTCCACCCCCTTTCCGCCTCGTCCGGAGGTCCACCCGTGCAGCAGTTCCCCACCGAAATCCTGATCGCGGGCCAGTGGCGGCGCGGTGCGGGCGAGCCCGTCGGCACGGTCGACCCGGCGACCGGCCGCGTCCTCGCCACCGTCCACTCCGCCTCGGCGGACGAGGTCGCCGAAGCTGCCGAAGCCGCGGCGCAGGCCGTGGCGGACCCGGCCTGGCGCGACCTGCCCGCCCATGAGCGGGCCCGGCTGCTGCACCGGATCGGCGAGCTCACCGAGCGGGCCGCCGACGAGCTCTCCGCCCTGCAGACCGCCGACACCGGCAAGACCCTCACCGAGACCAGGGCGCTCGCGCTCAGCGCGGCAGGCACCTTCCGCTACATGGCGGCGGTCCTGGAGACGGCCGAGGAGTCGGTGACTCCGTCCCGGGGGCCGTACGTCACGGTGAGCACGCACGAGCCGATCGGTGTCGTCGCCGCGATCAACCCCTGGAACTCCCCGGTCGCCAGCGACGCGCAGAAGATCGCCCCCGCCCTCGCCGCCGGCAACGCGGTGATCCTCAAGCCGGCGGCCTGGACCCCCCTGGTCTCCCTGGCGCTCGGGCGGCTCGTCTTCCAGGCACTCGACGAGTTCCGGCTGCCGGCCGCACTGCTCTCCGTGCTGCCCGGCAGCGGACGGGTGGTCGGTGACGCCCTCGTGCGCCACCCCCTCGTCGGCCGCATCGGGTTCACCGGGGGCACGGAGACCGGGCGGTCCATCGCCGAGGCCGCCGCCCGGAAGCTGATCCCCGCCTCGCTGGAGCTCGGGGGCAAGTCGCCGACGATCGTGCGCGCCGACGCCGACGTCGAACAGGCCCTGGCCGGCGTGATGTTCGGGGTCTTCTCGTCCAGCGGCCAGTCCTGCATAGCCGGTTCCCGGCTCTTCGTGGCACGCGAGATCTACGACTCCTTCGTCGGTGAACTCGTCGAGCGTGTACGCAAGCTGCGCGTCGGCCCCGGCACCGACCCCGCCACCCAGGTCGGACCCCTGGTGCACCACCGCCACCGCGACTCCGTCGCCGCCTACGTCGACCTCGCCCGGTCCGAAGGCGCCCGTGTCCTCTGCGGCGGATCGGCGCCCGAGGGAGAGCTGTACGAGGACGGGGCGTACTACCTGCCCACCGTCCTCGACGGCCTCCCGAACACCTCGCGCACCTGCCAGGAGGAGATCTTCGGCCCGGTCCTGGTCGCCCTGCCCTACGACGACGAGGACGACCTGGTCCGCCAGGCCAACGACTCCGTCTACGGCCTGGCCTGCGGAATCTGGACCCGCGACCTGCGCGCCGCCGGAGCGCTGGCGCGCCGGATCGAGGCCGGAACCGTCTGGATCAACACCTACAAGCAGTTCAGCGCCTCCACCCCCTTCAGCGGGTGGAAGGACAGCGGCCTCGGCACGGAGAAGGGCCGCGACGCGATCCGCGCCTACCAGCGCCAGAAGTCCCTGTACTGGGGCATCTCGGACCACCCGCTTCCGTGGGCCAACTGACCCGGCACACCTGCCAGTCCTGGAGGGACCCCATGCACCCGATACCGCCCGGTCCGATCGCCCGGCTCCGCTCGCTCCGCTACGTCGAGCTGCACACCCCGGCCTTCACCGAGGCCGCCGACTTCTACGAGGACGTCTGGGGCCTCGAAACCGTCGAGTCCGACACCGGCGCCCGCTGGCTCCGGGGTACGAGCGACGAGCACCACGTCCTGCACCTGACCGAGCGGGACCGGGTCGGCCTCGGCAGGATCGCCTTCGCCGTCGCCACACCCGCCGAGGTCGACGAGGCGGCGCGCCGCCTCGAAGCGCGCTCCCTCGTGCCCGTCACCGGACCCGGACCGCTGGACCAGGCCGGCGGCGGCTACGGGCTGCGGTTCACCGACCCCGAGGGCCGACTCATCGAGATCAGCGCCCAGGTCGAGGCCATCGTACCGCGCGGCAGGGACGGCGCCGTCCCCGTCGGGGTGACGCACGCCGTGCTCAACACCACCGACATCGACGCCGCGGTCGCCTTCTACCGCGACGTGCTCGGACTGCGCGTCTCCGACTGGTCCGAGCACCAGATGGCGTTCCTCCGCTGCAACAGCGACCACCACTGCATCGCCTTCAACCAGGCCGAGTGGACCTCGCTCAACCACGTGGCCTACGAGATGACCTCGGTCGACCACTTCATGCGGGGCCTCGGACGGCTGCGCCACCACGGCATCACCCCCCAGTGGGGCCCCGGCAGGCACGGCCCGGGGAACAACACCTTCTCCTACTTCACCGACCCCTCCGGGCTGGTCTGCGAGTACACCTCCGAGGTCGCCCAGATCGTCGAGGACGCCTGGATCGCCCGGGTGTGGCGCCGGGTCCCCGAGCTGTCCGACCTCTGGGGGACGGCCGGCGCGCCGTCGAAGGAGATCCGCTGCAGCATGGCCGGCTCCCCGGACCCCGGCCCGCTCGCCACCCCCGACGCACAGGGCTCAGGCCCGCTCGTTCCCGTCGACGCCCAGGAGGCCACCGCATGAGCACCGTCCGCAAGGTCGCCGTCGTCGGCTGGGGCGCCATCGGCCGCGTCGTCGGCACCGCGCTCGCCGAAGGCCGCGTGACCGGCGCCGAGCTGGTCTGCGTCGTCGACAACCGCCCGCTCGGCGAGGCCGCCCCCGTGCGTCAGGCCACCTTCGAGGAGGCCATGGACTCCTGCGACCTCATCGTCGAGGCCGCGGGGCAGGGCGTCGTACGCGAATGGGGTGAGCGGGTCCTGGCCTCCGGCACCGATCTGCTGATCGCCTCGACCGGCGCGCTGACCGACGACGAGCTCACCAAGCGGCTGCTGGCGGCCGGCCCCGGCCGGGTGTACTTCACGGGCGGCGCCGTCGGCGGACTCGACCTGCTCCAGGCCGTCCGCACCCTCGGCCCGCTCGACGACGTCCGGCTGACCACAACCAAGCTGCCCTCCACCCTCGAACAGCCCTGGATGGACGAGGAGTTGCTGGGACGCATGCGGACGGCGACCGGCCCCGTCGAGGTCATGTCCGGGACCGCCCGCGACGTCCCGGTCAAATTCCCCAAGTCGACGAACGTGGCCGCCTCGGTCGCGCTGGCCGTCGGCGACCTGGACGCTGTGCGGGTCCAGGTCGTCGCCGACCCGGCGGCGCACCACACCCGGCACGTGATCGAGGCGTCCGGCGACCACGGGACCTACCGCTTCGAGGTCGCGCACCTGCCCGACCCCGTCAACCCGGCCACCAGCCAGGTGGTGCCGTACGCCGTGCTGCGCAGCCTCGCCGCCCTCGCCGGCCGGAGCGGGCAGATCCTGTGAGCGCCGCCCACGTCCATGTCGAGGAGGCGGGCGACCACGGACCGCTGCTGCTGTGCCTGCACGGCATCGGCTCCTCCTCGGCCGCCTTCGCACCGCAGCTCGCCGAACTCTCCGCGTACGTCCGGGTCGTGGCCTGGGACGCTCCCGGCTACGCCAAGTCGCCCGACCCCGCAGGGCCGATGAGTCTCGACGACTACGCGGACGCGGCGGCCGCCCTCATCCGGGAGCGCGCCACCACCGCCCACGTCCTCGGCGTCTCCTGGGGCGGAGTGATCGCGCTCCGCCTCGCCACCCGCCACCCCGACGTCGTCGCCTCACTGATCGTCGCCGACTCCAGCCCCGGCTCGGGCACCGACGAGGCCAAGGCGGCAGGCATGCGCGCGAGGGCCGCCGACCTCGCCGAGCTGGGCCCCCGCGCCTTCGCCGAAGCCCGTGGCCCGCGGCTGGTGTCGTGCGACGCGCCGGACGCACTGGTCCGCCGCGTCGTCGACACCATGGCCGACTCGGTACGCCTGCCGGGCTACGCCTACGCCGCCAAATCCATGGCCTCCGCCGACCTGCGCGCCGAACTCCCCTCGATCGCCGCCCCCACCCTCGTGCTCTGCGGCGAACAGGACCGGGTCACCGGCCCCGAGGCGAGCCAGGCCATCGCCGGGGCCATCCACAGGACCGCCTACGTGATCGTCAAGGACGCCGGTCACCTGGCCAATCAGGAGCAGCCGGGCCACTTCGACGCCTGGGTGCTCTCCCACCTCCGCATCACCGCCTCCATCCCCGAATAGGAGCCACCACCATGCCCCTGACCACCGACGCGTACGACAACGGCGACGACCTCTCCGCGTACACCGACTCCCTCATCGCCACCAAGGCCTCCCGGGTCGCCGACTTCGACACCCTGTCCTTCCAGGAGAAGGCCGGCCCGCAGTTCCGCCGCGGCCAGATCCGCTACGTCGGCTCCGGCGCCACCGGCAACCACGAGAGCGACAGCCGCATCCTCCCGTCCGGCGGCTTCACCTTCTCGAACATGCTGCTGCCGCCCGGCGCCGAGGGCCCGGCCCACACCCACCACGACGTCGAGGAGGCCTTCTTCGTCCTGGAGGGCGAGGTCAAGGTCGGCATCCACCGCGGCGCCGACGAGGCCGAGTACCGCACCCTGGGCTACCGCGACATGATCGTCGTCCCCGCCGGGGTCACCCGGTCGCTGAAGAACGAGGGCGACACCGACGCCCTGTTCTGCGTCGTCATCGGCACGCAGAAGCCGCAGGTGCCGACCTACCCCGAGTACTCGCCGATGCATGGCGTCACCCGTGGCTGACCAGCCTCCGGCAGGCCGGCGCACCGTCGTCGTCACCGGAGCGGGCCGTGGCCTCGGACTGGCCATGGCCCGCCGGGCGGGCACCGACGGCTTCCGGGTCGTCCTCGCCGAACTGGAGCGGGAGCGCGGCGAACGCGCCGCGGCCGAGCTGCGGGCGGAGGGCCTCGACGCCCACTTCGTACGCTGCGACGTCGCCGACCCCGCTTCGGTGGAGGCGCTCGCCGGCGCCGTGCGCGACCTGGGGCCCCTGTACGGCCTGGTCAACAACGCGGCGCTGGCCAACGGCGTGGGCGGAAGCGAGTTCCAGGACATCGACGTCGAGGTGTGGGACCGGCTGATGGCGGTCAACGCCCGAAGCCCCTGGCTCGTGTCGAAGGCCCTCCACCCGCTCTTCACCGAGCCCGGCCGGATCGTCAACCTCGCCTCGGACGCGGCGCTCTACGGTTCCCCGCGCCTCGCCCACTACATCGCCTCCAAGGGCGCCGTCATCGCGCTGACCCGCGCCATGGCACGTGAACTCGGAGAGCGAGGGATCACCGTGAACGCGGTGGCCCCCGGCCTCACCGAGTGCGAGGCGACCGAGACCGTGCCCGCCGAACGGCACGACCTCTACCGAATGAACCGGGCCATCTCACGGCCGCAGCAGCCCGACGACCTCACCGGGATCGTCTCCTTCCTGCTGGGCGAGGAATCCCGCTATCTGACCGGACAGGTGATCGCCGTCAACGGCGGATTCACCATGAACTGAACCGCAGGAGATACGAGTTATGGATCTGGGCCTCGCCGACCGCACCATCGTGGTCACCGGCGGCAGCTCGGGCGTCGGCCTGGCCACGGTCCGCGCCCTGCTCGACGAGGGCGCCCGCGTCGCCACCTGCGGCCGCGACGCCGGCCGGCTCGCCGAGGCGGCCGCCGGCCTCGGCGCCGGGCACGACCGCCTGCTGACCGGCGTCTGCGACGTAAGGGACGCCGACGCCGTCCGCGGCTTCGTCCGCCGTACGGCCGAGGAATTCGGCGGGATCGACGGGCTGGTCAACAACGCCGGACAGTCCCGCATGAAGGGACTCGACGACTCCACCGCCGAGGACTGGCGCGACGAACTGGAGCTGAAGTTCGCCGGAGTGCTGAACCCCCTCCAGGCGGCGCGCCCCCACCTCGCCGCGTCCGGAGCGGCGAGCGTCGTCAACATCAACGCGGTCCTGGCCAAGCAGCCCGAGACCCGGCTGATCACGACGAGCGCCGCACGCGCCGGCATCCTCAACCTCTCCAAGTCCCTGTCCGTCGAACTCGCCGGTGACGGCATCCGGGTCAACTCCGTCTGCCTCGGACTCGTCGACACCGGCCAGTGGACCCGCCGCCACGCGGCCGCGGACTCCGGCCTCACCTACGAGGAGTGGCAGGCCGAACTGGCCGGGGACCGGGGCATCGCGCTGGGCCGCCTCGGCCGGGCCGAGGAGGTCGCGTACGCGGTCGTCGCCCTGCTCTCACCCCGCGCCTCCTACATCACCGGCACCAGCATCGACGTCTGCGGCGGCGTCGGCCGCTCCATCCTCTGAGGAGACACCATGCGTCACGACAACGGAGGCGATCTCCTCGTCACCGTCCTGCGCGAACTCGGCATCGACACCGTCTTCGGCATCGTCAGCGTCCACAACCTGCCGCTCGTCGAAGCCGTCGACCGCGAACTGCGGTTCGTGCCCGTGCGGCACGAGGCGTCGGCCGTCAACGCCGCCGACGCCTACGGCCGCGCACGGGGCGGTCTCGGCTGCGCCCTGACCTCGACCGGTACCGGCGCGGGCAACGCCGCCGGATCGCTGATCGAGGCGCTCAGCGCGGGCAGCTCCGTCCTGCACGTCACCGGTCAGGTGGAGAGCGAGTTCCTGGGCAGCGGACGGGGATTCATCCACGAGACCAAGGACCAGCTCGGCATGCTCCAGGCGGTCTCCGCGTACGCCGCGAGCGTGCCGGACGCCGCGCAGGCGGGCCGGATCCTGCGCGAGGCGGCCCGCTCGGCCCTGACCGCGCCCGGCGGCCCCGCCAGCGTGGAGTGGCCGATCGACCTCCAGTACGCCGCGCAGACCGACGAGCCCGCCGAGCACGCGGAGAGCGCCCCGGTGGCGCCCACCCAGGGTGAACTCGACGCCGCGGGGGCCCTCCTGGCCTCCGCCCGGCGCCCCCTGATCTGGGCGGGCGGCGGCGCGAACACCGCGCGCGGCGAACTGGCCGCCCTGCTGGAGGCCACCGGCGCCGGACTGATCACCTCGAACTCCGGGCGCGGCAGCGTGCCCGAGGACCACGAGCAGGTCATCGGCAACTTCGCCACCACCCCCGCGGTGCGCGCCCTGCTCGCCGACGCGGACGTCCTGCTGACCATCGGCACGCACTTCCGGTCGAACGAGACCTCCGACTACACCCTGGAACTCCCCGCGGCCCACATCCAGATCGACGTCGACGCGGCCGCCCTCGCCAGGGTGTACCCGGCCACCCACCCACTGCACGCAGACGCCGCCCTGGCCCTGGACGGCCTGCTGCCGCACGGCGTCCCCGCCGAACCCGGCTGGACGGACCGCGTCGGAGCCGTACGCACCGAGGTGCGCGCGATCCTGCACGACAACATCGGACCGCAGGCCGCGATCTGCGACGCGATCCGCGCCGCGCTTCCCCGCGAGGCCGTCGTCGCCCGCGACGTCACCATCCCCTCCAGCAGCTGGGGCAACCGGCTCCTGGAGATGTACGACCCGAAGGACAACGTCTTCCCGCGCGGCGGCGGCATCGGCCAGGGACTGGGCATGGGCATCGGCGCGGCGCTCGCGCGGCCCGGCACGCCCACCGTCGTGATCGCGGGCGACGGCGGACTCGCCGTCCACCTCGGCGAACTCCTCACCCTCGCCCAGGAACGGCCCCGGCTGACCCTGATCGTCTTCAACGACGGCGGCTACGGAGTCCTGCGCAACATGCAGGACCACCACGGCGAGCGCCGCTCGGGAGTCGACCTCACCACCCCCGACTTCGAGCTCCTGGCCCGCGCCTGCGGCCTGCCGTACGCCCGCATCTCCGCCGAGGAGCACGCCGGCCCGGTGCTCTCCGAAGCCATCGCCTCGGACGGCCCCACGCTTGTCGAGGTCGACCTCGACGCCCTCGGCCCGATGAAGAACCCGTTCACCCCGCCCGTCAGGATCCCGGGCCAGTAGCCCGGCCGACCGAACCGCCGGCAAGGAGGCAACAGACCATGAGCGAGGAATCGCTGCGGCTGACCGTCCGTCGTATGACCTGGGAGGCCGAAGGCGTCCTGTCCGTCGAGCTGACCCACCCCGACGGCAAACCCCTGCCCGCCTGGACCCCCGGCGCGCACCTCGACGTCCACGCCGGCGGCCAGGTCCGTCAGTACAGCCTGTGCGGCGACCCGCACACTCCGGACGTCTACCGCATCGGCGTACTCAACGAGCCCGCCTCGCGCGGCGGTTCACGTTTCGTGCACACCCAGTTGCGGCCCGGCCAGGAGATCACGGTCTCCGAGCCGCGTAACCACTTCGTGCTGGAGGACGCTGGCTCCTACGTGTTCGTCGCGGGCGGAATCGGCATCACCCCACTGCTGGCGATGGCCCGGGAGGCTGCCCGCGCGGGAGCCCGGTGGCGCATGGTGTACGGCGGCAGGAACCGGGCCTCCATGGCGTTCACGGGCGAACTCGACGCGCTGGGCGGTGACGTCACACTCGTCCCGCAGGACGAACACGGCCACATCGACCTGGACTCCGCGCTCGCCGGGCTGCCCGAGGGCACCCTGGTGTACTCCTGCGGCCCCGAGCCCCTGCTCGCGGCCGTCGAACAGCGCTGCCCCGCGGACCGGCTGCGCCTGGAGCGGTTCGCCGCGCCGACGGGGGAACGCACCGGCGACGACGAGGCGTTCGAGGTCGAGTGCCGCACCTCCGGGACGACGCTCACCGTCGGTGCCGGAACCTCCGTCCTGGAGGCCGCCGAGAGCGCCGGAATCACCGTGGACAACTCGTGCCGCGACGGCATCTGCGGCTCCTGCGAGACCCGGGTGCTCGAAGGCGTCCCGGACCACCGCGACTTCCTGCTCAGTGAAGCCGAACGGGCCGCGAACACCACGATGATGATCTGCGTCTCGCGGTGCGCCTCCGGCCGGCTCGTCCTCGACCTCTGACACTCCCACCGCACTTTCAGGAGACACCGTGACCGACACCTGGCCGTACCTGGACGTCCACCAGTCCCGTACGCACGAGCCGACCCCGTACGAGTACAAACTCGCAGCCACCCTCGAAGAGGTCTACACGCGCGAGGGCCACGAGCTCGCCGACGTCGTGCGCGGGCTCAACGCCCGCCAGGTCCACGCCGCCGACGGCGCTCCGTGGACCGAGGAGTCCTTCCGCGCCGAGATGAACCGACTGGGAGCCTGACCATGACGCTGTCGTCCTCCGCCACCGCGGAACACATCTACGCCACCGGTCTGCGCAACCAGTGGCACCCGGTCGTCCCCTCGCACTTCGTGGCGCCCGGCGCGATGCGCAAGGTGACCGCGCTCGGCGAACAGTGGCTCCTGTTCCGGCGCTCCGACGGCGCCCTGTCCATGCTCGCCGACCGCTGCCCGCACCGCGGCGCCCCGCTCTCGCTCGGCAAGCACCTCGGTGACCGGGTCGCCTGCTGGTACCACGGCGTCGAGGTCGAACCCGACGGCACCGTCTCCTCGGTCCCCGGCCTGCCGGGCTGCAGCCTGGAGGGCAAGAAGCTGGTGACCTCGCTGCCGGTGCGCGAGGTCGCGGGCGCGATCCTCGCCTACTTCGGGGACGAGGAGCACCCCGAGCCCGTCGCGCTGACCCTGCCGGAGCCGCTGACCGACCCCGGAGTGGACGCGTTCCTCTGCTACGCGGAATGGGACGCGCCCTGGCGGTACGCCGTGGAGAACCTGCTCGACCCCATGCACGGCGCGTTCCTGCACCACGACTCGCACACCATGTTCGACGGCGACACGACAGCCAAGTTCCGTATCCGGGAGACCGGCCGGGGCTACTTCTTCGAGAAGACCGACCAGCGCGGCGTCAACTTCGACTGGGTGGAGCTCTGCCGCACCGGAGTGGACTGGGTCGACCTCTCCATCCCGTACCCGCCGTCGGCCGGCCCCGGTGGTCCCTTCGGCATCGTCGGCATGGTCTGCCCGGTGGGCGAACGGCGCAGCGGCGTCTTCTTCTGGCGCTACCGCCGGGTCGAGGACTGGCAGCGCGCCTCCTGGCGCTTCCTGTACCGGACGCTGATCGAGCAGCGCCACTGGGACGTCCTGGAACAGGACCGCGTCATGCTGGAGGCCATGCCGGCGGACGCCGACCAGCAGGAGAACCTCTACCAGCACGACCTGGGCGTGGTAAGGCTGCGACGCCTCTACCGCGCGGCGGCCGAGGCGCAGTCGACGGCCGGAGCCTGAGGGACACACCGGGCGGGTGGTTCACCGGGGGAGTGGGCCGGATCCGGCGGCACCGCCGCCGGTGCCGCCGGCCACCCACCGGCGGCACCGCGCACCGGAGAGCAGGGCGGCCACCCCCCCGGAGGGGCCGGATCACACGCGGCGCGGGGCGCCCGGATGCGTGTCACGCCCCCCGTCCTCCCCCGGAGCCCGCGGTCCGGGGGCAGGGGCCGTGAGGCCGTCGGCCGCCCGGTCCCGTTCCAGGTGCGAGTGGACGCGGCGCAACAGGGAGGCGAACTGCTCGCGTTCCTCGGAGCTCAGCGGGGCGAGCAGCTCCGCCTCGGTGGCGGCCACATCGGCGTCGAGCCGTGCCAGCGCGCATCTGCCCGCCGCTGTCAGGGCGACCTCGATTCGGCGGCGGTCCGAGGGGTCCCGGGCACACACGACGTATCCGGCCGCGTCCAGGTCCGTGACCGTCCTGGTCAGATCGCTCTGGTTCATGTCCAGTCGAGAGGCGAGGTCGCCCTTGGACAGCCGGCCGGCCTCGTCCAGCATGGCCAGGATGGTCAGGTGCCACAGCCGCAGCCCGTGAGCCGTCAGTGTGCCGGTGAGCCTGCGGCGTGCGGCCTTGCCCGTCGCGTACATGAGATAGGCGTTGAGGCTCAGCACACTCGACGGCGTCACGCCCGCGGTCCGGGGCCCGTGGGCCGTCCCCGGAGCGCTCGGCTGGTGCATGGTTCTCCCTAACGTGGCGACGTGCGGCAGGAGACCCGAGGTCATGGCCTGCCGGTGAGGTAGCCGCCCATCGAGGTGAAGTACTCGGTCGCGGGCAGTTCCTCGCCGTCCTCCGTACGCACCCGGGTGACCGCCAGGCCGCGGTTCCGGCCGGTCCGGGCGTCAGCCCCCGCGACGATCACCACTCCGTCGCCCTCGCGGTAGAAGATCCTTCCGGGCGTGCCGCCGTAGCGCCCCTCGGACACGACCGCCGTCACGATCTCCAGGCGCCTGCCCCTGTGGTGGGTGAACGCGCTGGGGTAGGGGGCGGACTGCGCGCGCACGAGACGTTCGAGGTCCTCGGCCGGCCAGGTCCAGTCGATGCGGATGTCCTCCTCGGCGCGCTTGTGGAAGAAGGTCGCCAGGGACCGGTCCTGCGGGGTGAAGGCCGTGTGCCCGGAGGCGATGAGGTCGAGGGCCTCCGTGGTGACGGGGGCGATGAGTTCGACGGTCCTGTGGAACAGGTCCGTCGCCGTGTCGGCGGGCCCGACCTCCACCGCGCGCTGGACCACGATGTCGCCGGCGTCGAGCTCGGCGTCCATCAGGTGCGCGGTCACGCCCACCTCGCGCTCACCGTTGATGAGCGCCCAGATCAGGGGCGAGAAACCCGCGTACTTCGGCAGCAGCGAATCATGCACGTTGAGTGTGCCGTGCCGGGGGAGCCCGTAGATGTGCGGGGGGATCCAGGTACGCCAGTTGTTCGCCACGATGATGTCCGGCTCCGCCTCCTTGAGACGGGTGAACAGCTCCTCGTCGTCGGGCCGGTTGCGGATCAGGACGGGGACGCCGTTCTCCTCCGCGAGGTCGGCGACCGAGTCGCTCCAGATCTTCTCGTACGCGTGCTCGCTCCTGGGGTGGGTCACCACCATCACCACGTCATGTGAGGAGTCCAGGAGAGCTCGCAGGGTCCGGTGCCCCCAGGTCTGATAGCCGAACATGACGACCCGCACAGGTTCCTCCTCGGAACGACGATGAAGCTTAGTAAAGCAAGCCTAACCTAAGCACACAATGCCTGTCGCGTCAGGGTGAGTTGACGGCGACCCACCCGGCGCCGTCCGGATCGCGCTGTCGACAGCGTGCAATGATGAGGTTAGCTTTACCTAAGTTCACCCCGGCTGCCGCTCAGCCGGTGTGCTCTGTTCCGCTTTCCCCAGGCCGCCGAAGCGGCTGCCCCCGCACGATGGGAGTGACATGTCACAGGCTTCACCCGACGACGCACCACCGGTCCACGACCTCATAGGAATCGGCTTCGGACCGTCCAATGTGGCCATGGCGATAGCGCTCACGGAGCGCAACGCACGCGTCGGCAGGCAGGAGGCCGTCACCGCTCACTTCTTCGAGAAGCAGCCGCGGTTCGGCTGGCATCGCGGGATGCTGATCGACGACGCCACGATGCAGGTGTCCTTCCTCAAGGACCTGGTGACGCTGCGGAACCCGTCGAGCGAGTTCAGTTTCCTCTGCTACCTGCAGAGCCAGGGGCGTCTGGTCGACTTCGTGAACGGCAAGAGCCTCTTCCCGCTGCGGGTCGAGTTCCACGCCTACTTCGAATGGGCCGCCGCCCAGGTGGACGACATGGTGTCCTACGGGCACGAGGTCGTCGATGTCCGGCCCGTCGTCCACGACGGTGTCGTGGAGTACGTGGACGTGACCTCCCGCTCGGGCTCGGAGACGGTGGTCCACCGGGCGCGGAACCTCGTGATCGGTACGGGCCTGCGGCCGCAGATGCCCGAGGGGATCAAGCGTACGGACCGGATCTGGCACACCTCCGACCTGCTGGCCCGCGTGGGCGGCCTGGACGGGACCGAGGCGCCGTCCCGCTTCGTCGTGGTCGGGGCCGGTCAGAGCGCGGCCGAGAACGTGGCCTACCTGCACCGCCGCTTCCCGGAGGCAGAGGTCTGCGCGGTCTTCTCGCGCTACGGCTACAGCCCCGCGGACGACAGCGGCTTCGCCAACCGGATCTTCGACCCGGACGCGGTCGACGAGTACTTCACCGCCCCGGACGAGACCAAACGCCGGCTGATGGGCTATCACGGCAACACCAACTACGCCGTGGTGGACATCGACCTCATCGACGACCTCTACCGCACGGCGTACCAGGAGAAGGTCCTCGGGACCGAGCGGCTGCGCTTCCTCAACGTGTCGCGGGTCGTCGACGCCGTCGAGACGCCCGACGCGGTCCGCACGACGGTCGAATCGCTGGTCACCGGGGAACGGACGACGCTGGACGCCGATGTGGTCGTCTACGCCACCGGCTACCAGCCCGCCGACGCGCTCGGCCTGCTCGGCGACATCGCGGAGCACTGCCTGCTCGACGACCAGGGGCGGGTCCGCGTCGAGCGCGACTACCGTGTGGCGACCGATCCCGCACTGCGGTGCGGGGTCTACCTGCAGGGCGGTACGGAACACACCCACGGCATCACGTCGTCCCTGCTGTCGAACACCGCGATCAGGGTCGGCGAGATCCTCGACTCGGTCGTGGAACACGGGCAGAAGGACGCGCCCGGCCGACCCCACGACGCCGTCGGAGGGGTGGGCGCTCCTCTCTGAGGCGGGCTCCTCGGGGCCGGGTCATCCGCCCCGGCCCGCGTCGCGGCCCGGCCCGCCGGTGAGTCCGACGGGCCGGGAAGGGTGTTCAGCCGGGAAGCCGCCGCCGGCCGCCCCGAGCCGCCGCCACCAGCTCGGGCAGCGTCGCCAGCTTGACCCGGGGGCGGCCCTCGCGGCGCCCCCGGGCGAGCTCGGCACGCTCGATCTCGGCCAGGCCGCGGGCGTCCACGAGCCGCCGGTTACGGCGCCGCACGAGGCGCTGGAACGCCTTCGCCCCCTGCTCCGCCGCGGGCAGCGTGCCGCCGACGGCATCGTCCAGCAGCGTGCCCACGGTCTCGGCGGCGCAAGTCCGGTTGGCCCCGATGCCGCCCGAAGGGCCGCGCTTGATCCAGCCCACGACATACGTCCCCGGCAGGCCCGTCACCCGGCCGCCCTCGTGCGGAACGGTGCCCGTCCGCTCGTCGAACGGCAGCCCGGCCACCGGCAGTCCGCGCTGACCGACGGCCCGCAGCAACAGCCCGGCCGGTATCTCCCGGCCGTCGTCGCCGCCGGTCACCCGTACCGCGCGGACGCCGCCGTCCCCGAGCGCCTCCACCGGCGCGGAGTGGAAGCGGAACACGATACGGCGCCCCGCAGGCGGCGGGCGGGACCAGTCCACCACCTCGCGGGCGACATCGGCCAGCAGCGCGGCCCGCTCACCGGGTTGCGCGGCGTCGATCGCCGCACCGGTCCTCGGGTCGTGGCCGTCGACGACCAGTTCCACACCGGGCAGGTGCTTGAGCGCGAGCAGTTCTGACCTGGTGTACGCCGCGTCCTCGGGCCCCCGCCGCCCGAGCAGCACCACCTCGCGCACCGAGCCCGCGCGCAGGGCGTCCAGCGCGTGGCCGGCGATGTCCCCGGCCGCCAGCGCGTCGGGGTCCGAGACCAGGATGCGTGCCGCGTCGAGGGCCACATTTCCGTTACCGACCACGACGACCCGCTCCGCGGACAGGTCCACGGCGTCCGGAGCGACCTCGGGGTGGGCGTTGTACCAGGAGACGAACGTCGTCGCGCAGACGCTGCCGGGCAGGTCCTCGCCGGGTATCCCGAGCCGGCGGCCGGCCGCCGCGCCGACGGCGTAGATCACCGCGTCATGATGCGCGGCGAGCTCCTCGGGAGTGATGTCCCTGCCCACGTCGAGGCCGAGGCACATGCGCACCCTCGGGTGCGTGTGGAACCTGGCGAACGTGTCTCCGGCCTTCTTCGTGGACAGGTGGTCGGGCGCCACACCGTAGCGGATGAGCCCGCCCGCGACCGGCAGCCGGTCGATCAGCGTCACCTCGGCGCCCGTGTGCAGCAGCAGGTCCTCGGCGGCGTACATCCCGGCCGGGCCCGTGCCCACGACCGCGACCCGGAGCGGTCCGAAGTCCGACGGCAGACTGCGGTCGAAGGACGGCTCTCCCCACACGTGGAAGTTCGGCCCCTCGGGGGCCCGGGCGGGCTCCCGGTCCGCGAAGTACGCCGCGTTGAGCGGGCCGTACTCCCGCTGCGAGGAGGGGAGGCTGTCCACCGGGAAGACGGCATCCACCGGGCAGGCGTCGGCGCAGGCGCCGCAGTCGATGCAGGACTTCGGGTCGATGTACAGCATCTCCGTGCGGCCGAAGTCCGGTTCCTCCGGGGTCGGGTGGATGCAGTTCACGGGACACACCGAGATGCAGGTGGCGTCGCCGCAGCACGTCTGGGTGATGGCGTAGGTCATCTCGTCCGCTCAGATCAGATGGGCACGCTTGTAGAACGCCAGGGCGGGCTTGGTGAGCAGCCGGGCCGAGGCCAGGAACTCCATGAGGCCCGAACAGCTCGAGCGCATCATCGACTTGTGGTGCTCGTTGGCCTTCGCCTCGCCGAGGGCGCGCTTGCCGTCGAGTCCGGCGTTGGCGTAGACGTCCTTGTTCACCATGCTGGTGACGATCACGTACGACGCGATCGCGATGACGAGGGCGTTGATCCGCCGTCGCACCGGGCCCGCGCCGCTGAGGTGCTTGCGGGTCTCAGCGCGGGCGAACTTCATGTGCCGGGATTCCTCGACGACATGGATGTTGTTGATGGTGCGGACGAAGGGAACGACCCGCTCGTCCCGCATCCAGTCCCGCTGCATGACGTCGAGGACCTCCTCGGCGACGAGGATCGCCGCGTACGCCGCCTCGCCGAACGCGAGCGTCTTGAAGGCCCGTCCGAGCTCCACCGCGAGCCGGTGCGGCCGGTAGGGCGGGGCACCCAGCTTCTGCGCGCCCCGGGCGAACATGATCGAGTGCCGGCACTCCTCGGCTATCTCGGTCAGCGCCCACTGGACGTCCGCACTCGTGGGGTCCTTCGCGTAGACATCGCGCAGGACCATCTGCTGGAGGATCATCTCGAACCAGATGCCGGTGCTGGCCACCGAGGCGGCTTCCTGGCGCGTCAGTTCCTTGCGCTGCTCCTCGGTCAGCTCGCCCCAGTACGCGGTGCCGTACAGGGTGCTCCACTCCGGGCTCGCACCGTGGAAGTCCTTGTCCAGCGGCGTGTCCCAGTCGACCTCCGTGGCGGGGTCGTACGCCAGCGTGGCGGCCGATTCGAGCAGGCGTCGGGTGAGGTGGTCCTCGGGCGGCCGGTCCTCGGCGCCCGGCCGAACAGTGCTGCTTGCCATGGTGCGGCTCCTCGGTTCGTCAGCGATGTTCCTTGGTGCTGTCACATGTGCGATGTGGGTGACGGCCCGTCATATGCCGGACCGCCGACCGGAGACGACGGCAGCCGTGAGCAAGGGACCGGCGCCGGACCCGGCCGGACTGCCTTCCGTCCTCCTTGTTAGACGGAAGGTATAGCAAGGCGGCCGGGTGGGCCTACCCCCCAGTAAGAAATGTGTGGGCATCCCCGCGATATCTCCTCGCGCGCACCCGTGCGCACGCGTCCCCGCCCGCCTGAGCCGCGGGCGGGGAGGGGTATCCGTTCGTGATGTCGAACATTGTTCGCAATTTCAGCGCGAGTCATTGACGCCACGTTTTCCCGGGCCTACGGTCCCGTCCGAAGTAGCGGTCACGCGTCGAAATATCGAACGTGCCGACCCCCCTTCACGCGTCCCCGCACCTCAGAGACGAGCCGAGACGAGCCGCCATGCAACCACCCCTCCTCAGCCGGCGCCGAGCCCTCGCGGGCGGTGCCGGCGCCCTGGCCGCCGCCGGAGCCCTGGGCTCCCTGTCCGGCTGCGCCGCACCGGCGACCGCCGCGGGTCCGGGACAGACCCTGCTGCGGTACTGGCACCTGTTCGGCGGCGGCGACGGCGTCAACATGCAGGGAATGCTGGACGACTTCCGGGCCGGGCACCCGGAGATCGCGCTGGAGGCCTCGACCTTGCAGTGGGGCGCCCCTTACTACACCAAGCTCGGCATGGCCGGTGCGGGCGGACGGGCCCCCGAGCTGGCCGCCCTGCACCTCGCCAGGCTCGCGGGGTTCGCCCCCGGACGGCTCCTCGACCCGTTCGACCTCGACCTGCTGGCCGAACACGGCGTGCGGGAGAAGGACTTCCCGACGGACATCTGGCGCCGGGGCCAGGTGGGCGGCAAGCAGTACGCCGTCCCGCTCGACACCCACCCCTTCGTCCTCTACTACCAGACCGAGATCTGTGAGAAGGCCGGACTCATGTCGGGCGGCCGGCTCAAGCCGATCAGCGGCGCCGACGACTTCGCCGACGCACTGCGCGCCGCGAAGAAGGCGACCGGGCAGCCGGGTCTGGTGACGGAGACGCTCGGTCCCGACTGCATCACGCCCTGGCGTCTCTTCTCCAGCTTCTACGCGCAGACCGGTGGCACGGTGCTCTCCGCGGACGGCAAGCGCCTCGCCCTCGACGACGCCAAGGCGCTGCGGGTGCTGGAGTACCTGGCCCGGCTCATCGAGGAAGGGCTCATGGTGCGCCGCGTCGACTACGCGGGGTCCATCGGCGTCTTCAACGGGGGGAAGACCGCCTTCCACCTCAACGGCGAATGGGAGATCACCACCTTCAAGACCACCGGACTCCCCTTCTCCATGACCCGCATACCCGCGCTCTTCGGGACCGCGGCCACGCAGGCCGACTGCCACTCCTTCGTCCTGCCGCACCAGGCGGACCGCGGGGGAGCCCCCAACGAGGCGGCCCACACACTCGTCGCCTGGATGCTGAAGAACTCCGTGGCCTGGGCCGAGGGAGGGCACGTGCCCGCCTATCTGCCGGTGCTCGACGACCCCGCCTACCTCGCGCTGAAGCCGCAGTCCGAGTACCGCACCGTGATCGACGACGTGGCGCTGGACGAGCCCGCGTGGTTCGCCGGCTCCGCCTCCCGGCTGTGGATCGAGCTCGGAGCCGTGTTCTCCGGTGTCCTCACCGGCTCCCGGAGCCCGCGCAACGCCCTGACCGAGGCCAAGGCCCGGCTGCGGACACTCCTCGACACCCGCAACCCCCTCCCGGGAGCCGCGTCATGACCTCCACCACCGCGGCGGCACCGGCACCCGTGGCGAAGCCCGCCGAGAGTGCGGGCGGGCGTCCGTCCCGTGCCGTGCACAGGAAGTGGACCGAACACGGCCTGGTGTTCATCGCGCCCTTCCTCCTCGTGTACGCCGGCTTCCTGATCTGGCCGCTGATATCCGGCCTGCACATGAGCCTCACCAGCGAGAACATCACCGGCACCGGGGGCGAGTTCGTCGGCCTCGACAACTACGCCGAGGCGGTGCGCGACCCCGAGGTGTGGTCCTCGCTGTGGAACACCGTCTGGTTCACGGTCCTGTCCACCGTCCCCCTCGTCGTCGTCGGCCTCGTGCTCGCCCTGCTCGCCCACCAGCTGCGGGTGGTGCAGTGGCTGTGGCGGCTCAGCTGGTTCGCGCCGTTCCTGCTGCCGTCCGGGGTCGTGTGCCTGCTCTTCCTGAACATGATCCTGCCGTCCGACTTCGGCCTCGCCGACCAGCTGCTGGCCGCCGTGGGGCTGACGCCCGAGATCGGATGGCTGACGGACGAGCGGTACGCCATGCTCAGCATCGTGGCGACCACCGTCTGGTGGACCGTCGGCTTCAACTTCCTGCTGTATCTCGCCGCCCTCCAGGCCATCCCGGCACATCTGTACGAGGCCGCCGAGCTGGACGGCGCGGGCGCCGGGAAGCGGCTCCTGCACATCACCCTGCCGATGCTCAGCCGCACCACCGGGCTGGTCGTGGTCCTCCAGGTACTGGCCTCGCTGAAGATCTTCGACCAGGTCTACATCATGACCGGCGGCGGCCCCGACGACTCCACCCGTCCGATCCTCCAGTACGTCTACCAGCAGGGCTTCACGGGCTACCGCATCGGCTACGCCTCCGCCGTCTCGTACATCTTCTTCGCCCTGATCCTGACCGTCTCCCTGGTGCAGCCGCTGCTGTCCCGGCGCCGAGCTGAGGAGGCCGCGAAGTGAGCGGTTCCACCACCGTCACCACCCGACCCGCCCCACGGCGGGAGCGTTCCGCCGACGCCGGGGGCCGCCGCCCGCGCTGGACGCCCGGCAGGATCGTCCTCCTCGTCATCGCCCTGCTCCTCACCGCGGCCTGGCTCCTGCCGCTCGCCTGGGCCGTCGCCACCTCCCTGAAGCCGGAGGGCGACACGACGAGGACGCCGCTGTCCTGGATCGGCTCGCGCGTCACCTTCGACGCGTACACCAAGGTCTGGGAGTCCGGCGACCTGATGGTCTGGCTCATGAACTCGGCGTACATTTCCGTCATGACCACGCTGCTGACCGTCGTGACGTGCGCGATGGCCGCCTACGGGTTCACCCGCACCGACTTCCGCGGCCGGCGGCTGCTCTACGGGCTCGTGCTCGCCGGCATCATGGTGCCCCCGCAGGTGCTCATCGCGCCCCTGTTCCGCGAGATGGTGCAACTCGGCCTCGTCGACACCTACTGGGGTGTGATCCTGCCCCAGGTCGCCGTGCCCGCCATGGTGTTCATCCTGGTGAAGTTCTTCGAGGGCGTGCCCCGGGAGCTGGAGGAGGCGGCCTTCTGCGACGGCGCCGGCCGGTGGCGGGTGTTCTGGACGATCGTCATCCCGCTGTCCCGGCCCGTGCTCGCGGCCGTGGCGATCTTCACCTTCATCTCCACCTGGAACAACTTCCTCTGGCCGTTCCTCGTGACCACCGACCCGGGCGGCATGACCCTGCCCGTCGGCCTCGTCAACGTCCAGTCGTCCTTCGGGGTGCGGTACGCCCAGATCATGGCCTCGCTCGTGATCGCGGGGATGCCGCTCCTGATCGTCTTCGCCTTCTTCCAGCGGCAGATCGTGCGCGGAATCGCGCACACCGGTCTCGCCGGCCAATAAGGGGCACGCCACACCTGACGGCCCGTACGGACGGCATCCCGTCCGTACGGGCCGTCAGGCGATCTCCGCGCCCCGCGCGAGCAGCAGCGCCACGTCGGCCGCGGCCACCACCACCGTCCCCGCGAGCGCGGCCTTGCGCCAGGCCCTGACCGGCCGTGGGCCCGCACAGGCAGTCGTCGCCGCCACGGCGCAGAGAGCCACACCGGAGAGGACGGCGACGCCCCGGCCACCCGGCGCCCCCGTGGGCCCCAGGACCAGCACCCCGGTGGCCGCCACCAACGGGAGGGGCAGCAGGAACCGGGTGCGGGCGGGGCCCAGCCGCTGGGGCAGACCGCGGACGCCTGCCCGCAGATCCTCCTCGATGTCCGGCAGCACGTCGCCCAGATGGGCCGCCACACCGAGCAGCGCACCCGCCGCCACCGCCCACCACGCGGGCCAGGGGCTCCCCGGCAGGCTCAGGGCGACCAGACACGGAAGGGCGCCGAAGCCGATCGCGTACGGCAGCCAGGACATCACCGTCCCCTTGAGCCCCAGGTTGTACGCCCACGCCGCGACGACCCCGGCCAGATGCGCAGCCCCCGCCGCTCCACCGCACGCGA
Organism: Streptomyces sp. QL37; assembly: GCF_002941025.1. Taxonomy (NCBI): domain Bacteria; kingdom Bacillati; phylum Actinomycetota; class Actinomycetes; order Kitasatosporales; family Streptomycetaceae; genus Streptomyces; species Streptomyces sp. QL37. Next base: position 8,144,748 of record NZ_PTJS01000001.1, read on the forward strand.
GCGACAGCGCCGCGCACAGGAGCAGCGCGGTGAACGCCGCGGTCCACACGGTTCCTCGGCTCACCGCGCCCCGGGCCACCGGCTTGCCCGGCCGCGCGGCCTCGGCGTCGCGCGGGGCGTCGAACGCGTCGTTGCACCACCCGACCGAGAGCTGCCCGGTCAGCACCGCGGCGGCGACCAGGACCCAACGGCCGCTGCCCGGACCCGAGCTGACGGCCAGCGCGGTGACGAGCACGGTCACCGCCACCACCGGACCCGGGTGACAGGACAGCGCGAGCCCCGCCGACGGGCCGGACAGGCGGAGGGCGGGCACGTGCGCCGAGGGCCGGTCCGTGGTGTCCACGGGGCGATCGTAAGGACTCCGAGGCGCGGAAACACGGCAGCCGCGCGTCGCATGTGCTCAGGTTTGCCCCTTTATGTAGGCAGGATGTGGGGCATGACCCTTCCGAAGCGGTGGCCGGGGTGACCCGGATCGCGGCCGTGCACGGTGTCCTGCCGACGCACCGTCACCCCCAGCGGGACGTCACCGACATGGTGGCGCGCACCTGCCTGCCCGCCGGCACCGACCGCCGCGTGCTGGACCGGATCCACGCCAACGCCGGCGTCCGCACCCGTAACACGGTGCTGCCCCTGGAGCGCTACGGCGAACTGGACGGCTTCGGGGCGGCGAACGACGTGTTCATCGGAGCGGCCGTCGACCTGGGAGCCGAAGCCGTCCGAGGCGCGCTGCGCAAGGCCGGACTGCGCCCCGCCGACGTGGACATGCTGCTGTTCACCTCGGTCACGGGCATCGCCGCCCCCTCCGTCGACGCACGGCTCGTCGGGCGTCTCGGTCTTCGCCCCGACGTGAAGCGGCTCCCGGTCTTCGGACTGGGCTGCGTCGCCGGAGCCGCCGGGGTGGCGCGCCTGCACGACTACCTGCACGGCCGGCCCGGCCAGGTGGCCGTTCTGCTCTCCGTCGAGCTCTGCTCCCTGACCTTCCAGCGGGACGACGCGAGCCCCGCCAACCTGGTGGCCACCGCGCTGTTCGGCGACGGCGCCGCCGCGGCGGTCCTCGTCGGCGACGGCCACCGGGCACCGGGGGACGGCCCCGCGGTGGTGGACACCCGCAGCCGCCTGTACCCGGACACCGGGCACGTCATGGGCTGGGACATCCGCGGCTCCGGCTTCAGGGTGATCCTCGACCCGGCCGTCCCCGACGTCGTACGCCGATATCTCGCCGAGGACGTCAGCGGCTTCCTGGAGGAGCACGGGCTGAAGCCGAAGGACGTCGCCCGCTGGGTCTGCCATCCCGGCGGCCCCAAGGTCCTGGACGCCGTCGCGGACGTCCTGTCCCTGCCCGAGGGCGCCCTGGACGTCACCTGGCGTTCGCTGGCCGAGGTCGGCAACCTGTCGTCGTCCTCGGTCCTGCACGTCCTGCGGGACACGATGGAGCAGCGGAGGCCCGAGCCCGGAACGCCCGGTCTGCTGATGGCCATGGGCCCCGGCTTCTGCTGCGAACTGGTGCTGCTGCGCTGGTAGTCCGGAGGAACACATGATCTGGTACACGGCTCTCGTGCTGGCCGTCGCCGTCGAGCGCCTGGCCGAGCTCGCGGTGGCGCTGCGCAACGCCCGCTGGAGCCTGGCCCGGGGCGGCACCGAGGCCGGGCGTGGGCACTACCCGGTGATGGTCGCCCTCCACACCGGGCTGCTCGCCGCGTGTCTCGCCGAGACATGGCTGGCCGGGCGCCCGTTCGTGGCCTGGTTCGGCTGGGCCATGGTCGCGGTGGTGGCCGCCGCGCAAGGGCTGCGCTGGTGGTGCGTCCGCACGCTGGGGCGCCGCTGGAACACCCGGGTGATCGTCGTCCCCGGCCTGCCCCTGGTGACCGGCGGGCCCTACCGGTGGCTGCGCCATCCGAACTACGTGGCGGTCGCCGCCGAAGGGGCCGCTCTGCCGCTGGTCCACGGCGCCTGGGTGACCGCCGTCCTGTTCACCGTGGCCAACGCGGCGCTCATGACCGTACGCATCCGCTGCGAGGACGGCGCGCTGGCCCGCCTCGTCGGAGCGGACGCACGCGCGTGATCGACATCCTGGTCGCCGGCGGCGGACCGGCCGGCCTCGCGGCGGCGATCCGGGCCGCCGCGGCCGGCCTGGAGGCCGTCGTGGTCGAACCCCGCCCGATGCCCGTGGACAAGGCCTGCGGCGAGGGAATCATGCCCAGCGGAGTGGCAGCCCTGCGCGCCCTGGGAGTCACTCCGGCCGGCAGCGAACTCCGGGGGATCCGTTACGTCGAGGGTTCCCTACAGGCCGAGGCGGCCTTCCGGGGCGGTCCCGGGCTCGGTGTCCGGCGCACCGAGCTCCACGCCGCCCTGCACCGGCGCGCCCGGGATCTCGGGGTACGCGTCGTCGCAGGCCGTGCGGTGGACGTACGCCAGGGCCCCGACAGCGTCACGGCGGCGGGGCTGACCGCCCGCTGGCTGATCGCCGCCGACGGCCTGCACTCACCGCTGCGCCGCGCGCTCGGCCTGGAACGCCCCTGCTCGGCACCCCGCAGATACGGGCTGCGCCGGCACTACCGGACCGCCCCCTGGACGGACCTCGTGGAAGTCCACTGGTCGCGGCTCGGTGAGGCGTATGTGACACCCGTGGGGGAGGAGCTGGTGGGCGTCGCCGTGCTCAGCCGCCACCAGGGCTCCCACGAGCAGCACCTCTCCGCCTTCCCCGCCCTGGTCCGCAGACTCGGAGGCCTGGAGGCGGGCCCCGTGCGCGGCGCCGGCCCGCTGCGCCGGAGCGCGAGCGCACCGAGGGCCGGACGGGTCCTGCTGGCCGGCGACGCGGCGGGCTACGTCGACGCACTCACCGGCGAGGGCATCGCCCTGGCCGCGGCGACCGCCTCGGCGGCCGTCGACTGCCTCGCCTCGGGCCGGCCCGAGGCGTACCCCGCGCAGTGGGCGAGGCTGACGCGGCGGCACCGCCTGCTCACCGGAGCGTTGCTGGGCGCCGCGGGGCACCCCTGGACCGCCGGGCTGATCGTGCCCGCAGCCCACCGGCTGCCCCGGTTGTTCGCCGCCGCGGTGCGCGCCCTGCAGTAGCCACTGCCCCTGACGGGCCTCCGGCCGCCCTCCGCCACCGTGTCCGGGCGCCGCCCCGCCCCGGTCCCGCGGTCGCCTCCTTCATCCGCCCGTCCGCGCGTACGGCAGGGGCGGCGAGGAAGCGGGAAGCCGTGTAGAAAGGGGGGCATGGCCGGACGCTACGGCCGCCCGCGTTCGTTTCTCCGGATGAGAAGCCTCGCTGGTCAGGTCTTTCTCCTGCAGGTGGCGATCGTGGTGCTGCTCGTCGCTGCTTCCGTGGCCGCGCTCGTGCTGCAGTCGCGGGCCGACAGCGAACGGGAAGCCCGTAATCGCTCCGTCGCCGTGGCCGAGACCTTCGCGAACGCCCCCGGGATGGACGCGGCTCTGCGGAGCCCCGATCCCACCGCCGTGCTCCAGCCCAGGGCCGAGGCGGCGCGCAAGGGCTCCGGGGTCGACTTCATCGTCGTCATGAACCTCGACGCCGTCCGCTACACGCATCCGCTGCCCGACAGGATCGGCAAGAAGTTCGTGGGCACCGTGGGGCCCGCCATCGAAGGCCGTGTCGTCACCGAGAAGGTCGACGGAACCATCGGACCGCTCGTCCAGGCCGTCGTGCCCGTGAAGGGCGCGAACGGCGAAGTCCTGGGCCTGGTGTCCGCGGGCATCACCATCAAGAGCGTCAGCGGGGCCGCGGAGGGCCAGTTCCCCCTCCTGTTCGGCTCGGCCGCGGGAATCCTGCTGCTCACCATGGGAGGCACCGCACTCGTCACCAGACGCCTGAAACGCCAGACCCACGGACTCGGCCCGACCGAGATGACCCAGATGTACGAGCACCACGACGCCGTTCTGCACGCCGTGCGGGAGGGCGTGCTCATCGTCGGCGGCGACGGGCGGCTGCTGCTGGCCAACGACGAGGCGCGAAGGCTCCTGCACCTGCCCCCGGGCATCGAGGGCACGCCCGTCGCGGAGCTCGGACTCGACCCGGTCACCACCGGACTGCTGACCTCGGGACGGAGCGCGACCGACGAGGTGCACTCCGTGGGCGACCGCGTCCTGTCCATCAGCCAGCGGGCCACGGACAGGCACGGCGGACCGCCCGGGAGCGTGACGACCCTGCGCGACACCACGGAGCTTCAGGCCCTCACGGGCAGCGCCGCCATGGCGCGCGGCAGGCTGAAGCTCCTCTACGACGCGGGTACGGAGATCGGCACCGCCCTCGATGTCGTACGGACCTGCGAGGAGCTGACGGAGTTCGCCACGGCGCGGTTCGCCGACTACGCCACCGTCGATCTGGCCGAGGGCGTGCTGCGCGGCGAGGAACCCACGACCGCCCGGGCCACCACCGACGGCCTGCGCCGCTCGGCCTTCAGCGGCCCCCGCGACGACACGGGGCTCCATCCGCTGGGCTCGGTGGTCCGTTTCCTCGAGACCACGGACCTCGGGGCCGGCCTGCTCAGGGGCGAAGCCGTCCTCGACACCGATCTGGCGCGGCGCTCCGGCTGGCAGCAGCAGGACCCGGAACGCGCCGAGCGCATCGTGGAGAGCGGATTCCACTCGATGATGGCCGTCCCGATGCGGGCCAGGGGTGTGCTTCTCGGCGCGGCCCTGTTCTGGCGGGCCCGGACCCCCGAGCCGTTCGAGGACGAGGACCTCTCCGTCGCGGAGGAGCTCGTCGCCCGGGCCGCGGTGAGCATAGACAACGCGCGCCGCTACTCCCGTGAGCACAACGTGGCGGTCACCCTCCAGCGCAGTCTGCTGCCGCAGGGGCTCCCCGACCAGAGCGCCATCGACGCCGCCTACCGGTACCTCCCCGCGCAGGCGGGGCTCGGCGGGCTGGGCGGTGTCGGCGGCGACTGGTTCGACATCATCCCGCTGCCCGGCGCCCGCGTCGCGCTCGTGGTCGGGGACGTGGTCGGGCACGGACTCCACGCAGCCGCCACCATGGGGCGTCTGCGCACGGCGGTCCACAACTTCTCCACCCTGGACCTGCCCCCCGACGAGCTGCTGTGGCACCTGGACGAGCTCGTCGCCCGCATCGACCAGGACGAAGCGGCCGAGGGCTCGGAGGGAGGCGGCGGCGTCACCGGGGCCACCTGCCTCTACGCGATCTACGACCCGGCGTCCGGACGCTGCACCATGGCCCGCGCGGGCCATCTCCAGCCGGTGATCGTCAGCCCCGAGGGCGACGCCGTGTTCGCGGATGTCCCCGGTGGCCCGCCCCTGGGGCTCGGCGGCATGCCCTTCGAGACCCTCGACCTGGAGCTTCCGGAGAGCAGCCGTCTGGTGCTCTACACGGACGGGCTCGTCGAGGACCGGCACCGCGACATCGACGAAGGGCTGGAGATGCTGCGCGAGACCCTGTCCGGGCACCCCGACCGGACACCGGAGGAGACCTGCCAGGCCGTCCTCCGTGTCCTGGTGCCCGCCAAGGCCCGTGACGACATCGCGCTGCTCGTCGCACGCACCCGCTGTCTCGCCTCCGAGAACGTGGCCGAATGGGACGTGCCCTCCGATCCCTCCGCGGTCGCGCGGGTGCGTTCCGAGGTGTCCCGCAAGCTGAACGAGTGGAATCTGGTCGAGGAGGCCTTCACGACCGAGCTGATCCTCAGCGAACTGGTCACCAATTCCATCCGCTACGCCAACGGCCCGATCGGCGTACGGCTGATCCGCGACAGGACGCTGATCTGCGAGGTGTCCGACCGCAGCAGCACCTCGCCCCATCTGCGCCAGGCGGCCAGCATGGACGAGGGGGGCAGGGGCCTGTTCCTCGTCGCCCAGCTGGCAGAACGCTGGGGCACCCGCTACACCGACGACGGCGGCAAGGTCATCTGGACGGAGCAGCTGCCGCAGCCGGAGATCAACGGCCCCGCGTGACGGAACACCGGGCTGGTCACCGACGGCAGTCCAGGAACAGATGGGGCTCGGGCACCGCACCGGGCCGGTCCGGAGTGAAGACCGATTCCGTCTCGTGCACGACGGTCAGCCCGGCACCGGTGGCGAGCGCCCTGAGCTCCTCGGGCCCGAAGCTGGTCACCCGCACCTCCTGGCCCATGAACACGGCGCTCACGCCCTCCACGTCCAGCGGCACGGTCGCCAGGACCAGATGGCCGCCCGGCCTGAGCGCTTCCGCCAGACGGCGCACGAGGGCACGCTGCTCGTCGCGCGACATCTGCAGGAGCGAGAAATATACGCAGACGGCGTCGAAGCTCGCCTTCTCCAGGGGGACCTCCCGGATGTCCGCCCGGCGGAACGACGCCCCGGGAACCCTGCGGGACGCCAGGTCCACCATGACGGGCGAGACGTCGACACCCAGCACCTCGTGCCCGGCCGCCACCAGGGTGTGGGCGGTCGGCCGGCCCGTCCCGCTGCCGACATCCAGAATCCTGCTGTGCGGCGCCAGCCGCTCCAGCAGCCGGTTCAGCGAGGCGTGGTGCGCGGCCGAGCCGGCGAAGGCCGTCTCGTAGTCGGCCCCGATGGCGTCGAACGCCTCGGCCGCGGCGTGCCGATGGTCCTCGGTCATGGATACGTCCCCTTCCGGACCGTGACTACGGGATACGGGCGACCGCGACGTAGACGCCGCTGAACTCCCGCTCGGGGGCCGGCGTGCCGCGGAACCACTCGGGAGCCGTCACCAGACCCGGCTCGACGAGGTCCAGGCCCTCGAAGAAGCGGGCGAACTCGGCGCGGGTGCGCAGGGCGAGCCGGATACCCCCCTTGCCGTACTCGGCCGCGCCCTGTTCGCCGCGCTCCGGGTTCACGTCCGAGGCCCCCTGCGACAGCACCACGTAACTGCCCGACGCCAGGGTGCCGGTCAGCGTGCGCACGATGGCCAGCGGATCCTGGTCGTCCGGGAGGAAGTGGAGAAGACCCAGGAGCGAGAGGGCGATGGGCCGGTCGAAGTCGAGGACCTGGCGGGCCGCCTCGATGATCGTGGCCGGTTCGAGCACGTCCGCGTGAACGTAGTCCGTGGCTCCTTCCGGGCTGCTGATCAGAAGGGCCTCGGCGTGCCGCAGGACGATCGGGTCGTTGTCGCAGTAGACGACCCGTGACCGCGGATCGATCTCCTGGGCGATCTGGTGCAGGTTCGGCGCGGTGGGGATCCCCGTGCCGATGTCGAGGAACTGGCTGATCCCCTCGCCGGCCAGCCAGGCCGTCGCGCGGTTCATGAAGGCGCGGTTCTGGAACGCCCCGGCCTTCGCCTCGGCAGGCAGTTGCTGTGCCACCGCCTGGTCCACCGGGTAGTTGTCCTTGCCGCCGAGCAGCGAGTCGTACACGCGTGCAGAGTGGGGCCTGCTGGTGTCGACCGGGGGCCGGGGTGTCGTGGTCATGACGCGCTCCGTCGCAGATGAGGTGAACCGCTCCGCCTGCGAAGTCTGCCACAGCAACTCACGTGCGCAGGGCAGTGGTTGACCTCCGGCGGGCGACAGCGGCGGCGGCCCCCGGGAACCTGTCCCGGGGGCCGCGTGTCGGACCGGGTCTCAGGGCGCGTCGACCAGGTCGTGCTTGGGCACGGTCACCGTGCGGGCACCGGGCTTGCCGCCCAGGACCACCTTCCGCAGGGCGCTGTTGTTGCCGAGGTCGGTCTCCTTCAGCCGGTTCTCCGGGTTGGCCAGCACCTGGATGTAGTAGGTGCCGTTCGCCAGGCCGGTGATGTCGAAGGACTGGCCCGGAAGGTCCTGGGTGTACGTGTCACCTGAACCCACGTCGAGCACCTCCCGTACGGAGATGGAGTTCTCCTGCCCGCACGCCGTCGACAGATCGGTGTTGTCCGGGTGCCAGTTGGCGTTCTTCACCGTGTAGTCGACCGCGTCGGTGTTGGCCAGACAGAAGGCCTCCTTGCCGCTGCGCACGGTCTCCTTCTGGTCCGCCTTCAGCAGCCGGTAGCTCGCGAAGTCGGTGAAGTGCCAGTGCTCATGACCCGGACGGGGGTCCCATTCCATGGTGCCGGTCGGGGTGTAGCCGACCTGCTTGCCCGAGGCGTCGTAGAAGTACTGGTAGGCGTCCATCAACTCGTTGCCCGGCTTGCGGAAGCCGTCCACGACCAGCTGTGCGGGGCCCGCGTTCCACACGTTGGCGCTGAAGGCCAGATAGTCCTTGCCCGGCGCGTCCGCGTCGCCCTGCCCGATGGTGATCCCGTAGGCGGGCAGGGAGCGCAGGTCGGGCTTGGGGACGTCCGGAACGGCGGCCCGGCCCGTCGGACGCTGCGCGTTCGGCTGCGCGGCGGGCGCCTGCCTGGAGCCGTCCGTCATGCCCGGCCCGTCGCCCTGTGCCGACCGGAGTCCCGCGCGCTTGGCGGCCCACGGCACGGCGGCGGGCGCCGGCGGGTGGGGGCCGTGGCCCACGTTGTACGAGGGGCCCGCACCGGTGGTCGCGGACGCCGGGGCGGGAGTGCGGGCGGCGGTGTGGCCGGCGTGGCCCGAGTGCCCGGCCCCGTGGGCCGCGTGCTCCGACGCGGAACGGGCGCCCGCGGCGCCGACGGGGCTCTCCTCCTCCCAACTGCGCTCGCGCACGGTCACCTTGACGGTCTGGGGCTCGTCAGCGATCTTGAAAAGATCGCGATAGCGCTGGGTGACGGCCACCTCCGCGGTGTACGTCCCGGCCGCCAGGGTGACCGGCGCCCCGTAGTAGCCGGCGTACGTGTTGGACGCCCAGCCCTTCTCGACACCCCACACCGATCCGAGCGTGAAGGGGTTCGTCGGGCAGCTCTCGGGATACTTCGACGTGGACGGGGCGTCGGGCAGGATCCGGCCCGACGCGTTGTTCGGGCAGAACGACTCGGTACGGTTCACCACCGCCTTGCCCGCAGCGTCCCGGACCGTGATCCGGACGAAGTCCGGAAGCCCCGAGAAGTCCTTCACCAGGCCCTTGGGCAGGGCCTTGGTCCGGGTCCCGTCCCCCTCGTGGATGATCTGGGTGGCGACGACCGGGTCCTTGTAGCTCTTACGGGTCACCCGCAGTTCCAGCGGGGCTCCGGAGGCGGTGAGATACGTCCCGAGGTCCAGGTAGACGCCCGGGTCCTCCTTCCACGAGTCGAGCGTCACCGACTTCGACGCGGCGACCAGGCCCAGCTGAGGGGCGGACGTCGCCTTGCTGTCGGGCGCCGCGGCGACGACGCCGGCGGTCACGGTGATCGCCGCGGCGGCGGCGACGGCCGGACGCCACAGGCGGTTGCGGGGGGTTCTGCTGCTCATCGTTCTCCGATGTCCGGGTGCCCCGTCGGGGCGGTGGAGTCGCTTTGCCCATGAGAGAGGGGGAACCGGCCGGAGGTTGTCCGCGGACTCCCGAGGCCTCGAATGTTGGCCGAAATCGTGCCTGGAGGTGCGCAATCAGACATTTCTCTGCCGTTCTCACTGCGACCACGGAAGCGCTGTGCTAGGGCCGATCGCCTGGATCGGGCCGGATCGGGGCGGGGTGCCGGTCCCCGCGAGACCGGCATGGCCGACACGGGAGACCCCGACCCCACGCCTGTATGACCGCTGACGGGCACGAAACGGGCGCTCCAGCGGGCGAAACAGGCGTTGCGCGGGCGCCCCGCCGCCCCCGGAGCGCGGACCACCAGCGCGGGAACCCTCGGGGAAGCGGGCATGAACGGGCAGAGGCCGTGGGGCGAAGAAGCTGGTCGTACAACCGTTCCTGCTTGTACAAACAATGCGTGAGCCCGAACGGACGCCGGGCCCACGGTTGATTCGCACTAGCGCAGGGATGTGTCGTGGGAACCGAGGAACGCCGCCGGGGAATTCTCGAGACGGCCCGACAGGACGGTGCGGTCGACGTGAACCGGCTGGCCGAACGGTTCGAGGTCGCCAAGGAGACCATCAGGCGCGATCTCCACACCCTTGAGGAGCACGGCCTCGTACGGCGCACGCACGGTGGTGCCTACCCGGTCGAGAGCGCCGGATTCGAGACCACGCTGGCGATGCGCACCACGCACCACGTACCGCAGAAGTCACGGATCGCGACGGCCGCCGCCGAGCTGCTCGGCGACGCCGAGACGGTCTTCATCGACGAGGGCTTCACCCCTCAGCTCATCGCCGAGGCGCTTCCCCGCGACCGGCCGCTGACGGTGGTCACGGCGTCCCTGGCCGTCGCCACCGTCCTGGCGGACTCGGAGAAGACCGCCGTGCTCCTCCTCGGCGGGCGTGTGCGCGGCAGCACCATGGCGACCGTCGACCACTGGGCCACCCGCATGCTCGCCGACTTCGTCATCGACCTGGCCTACGTCGGTGCGAACGGCATCTCCCGCCAGTACGGGCTGACCACCCCGGACCCGGCGGTCGGCGAGGTCAAGGCGCAGGCCATGCGCAGTGCCCGCCGCCGCGTCTTCGCCGGCGTCCATTCGAAGTTCGGAGCGGTGAGCTTCTGCCGCTTCGCCGGTGTCGGCGACTTCGAGGCCGTCGTCACCGACACCGGCGAAGCGGCAGAAGCTCACCGCTCCGAACTTCGAATGGACGCCGGCGAAGACGCGGCGGCGGGCACTGCGCATGGCCTGCGCCTTGACCTCGCCGACCGCCGGGTCCGGGGTGGTCAGCCCGTACTGGCGGGAGATGCCGTTCGCACCGACGTAGGCCAGGTCGATGACGAAGTCGGCGAGCATGCGGGTGGCCCAGTGGTCGACGGTCGCCATGGTGCTGCCGCGCACACGCCCGCCGAGGAGGAGCACGGCGGTCTTCTCCGAGTCCGCCAGGACGGTGGCGACGGCCAGGGACGCCGTGACCACCGTCCTGGCGGACTCGGAGAAGACCGCCGTGCTCCTCCTCGGCGGGCGTGTGCGCGGCAGCACCATGGCGACCGTCGACCACTGGGCCACCCGCATGCTCGCCGACTTCGTCATCGACCTGGCCTACGTCGGTGCGAACGGCATCTCCCGCCAGTACGGGCTGACCACCCCGGACCCGGCGGTCGGCGAGGTCAAGGCGCAGGCCATGCGCAGTGCCCGCCGCCGCGTCTTCGCCGGCGTCCATTCGAAGTTCGGAGCGGTGAGCTTCTGCAGCTCCAGCATCTGGGGGTTGTTCACCATCAGTACGTTCAGTGCGTCCCCCCCTCCGAACGCGGTGCCGCCTGCTCCGGCGCACCCGGCGGCGAGGAAGGCCATCACTGCCGTGCCCGCGACCGCACGCACGCGGGTCCCACGGCGTCGTTGCTGGTGGGGCATAGATTCTCCTGATCGGTCGTAGCGGCTCGCGGATCGGTGCCCGTGCCCTGCGGCTCTCCTGACGGTTCCGGGCATGGCGGGGCTGCCCTCCGGGTCTCCCCGAGGGCAGCCCCGCCATGCCCGGAACCGTCAGGAGAGCCGCAGGGCACGGGCACCGATCCGCGAGCCGCTACGACCGATCAGGAGAATCTATGCCCCACCAGCAACGACGCCGTGGGACCCGCGTGCGTGCGGTCGCGGGCACGGCAGTGATGGCCTTCCTCGCCGCCGGGTGCGCCGGAGCAGGCGGCACCGCGTTCGGAGGGGGGGACGCACTGAACGTACTGATGGTGAACAACCCCCAGATGCTGGAGCTGCAGAAGCTCACCGCCGAGCACTTCACCGAGGAGACCGGCATCAAGGTCCACTTCACGGTGCTCCCGGAGAACGACGTCCGCGACAAGATCAGTCAGGACTTCTCCAACCAGGCGGGCCAGTACGACGTCGGCACCATCAGCAACTTCGAGGTGCCCTTCTTCGCGAAGAACGAGTGGCTGCACCCCCTCGACACCTACGCCGCCGAGGACACCGCCTTCGACCAGGACGACATCCTCGAACCCCTGAGGGAGTCACTCACGGCCGAGGGCAAGCTCTACGCCGAACCCTTCTACGGCGAGTCGTCCTTCCTCATGTACCGCAAGGACGTCTTCGACTCGAAGGGGCTGACGATGCCCGCGCACCCCACCTGGACCGAGGTGGCGGAACTCGCGGCGCGGGCCGACGGCGCCGAGCCCGGCATGAAGGGCATCTGCCTGCGAGGACTGCCCGGCTGGGGCGAGCTCATCGCCCCGCTCACCACCGTCGTCAACACCATGGGCGGCACCTGGTTCACCGAGGACTGGAAACCCCGGCTCACCTCACCCGAGTTCAAGAAGGCCACCGAGTTCTACGTCGACCTGGTGCGCAAGCACGGCGAGCGCGGCGCCTCCCAGTCCGGATACGCCGAGTGCCTCAACAACATGACGCAGGGCAAGACCGCCATGTGGTACGACGCCACGGCGGGCGCCGGCTCCCTGGAGGCGGCGGGGTCCCCGGTCAAGGGGAAGATCGGCTACGTGCCCGCGCCGGTCGAGGAGACCAAGAGCTCCGGGTGGCTCTACACCTGGGCCTGGGGCATCCAGAAGGCGTCCAAGAAGGCGGACGACGCCTGGAAGTTCGTCTCCTGGGCTTCCAGCAAGGAGTACGAGTCGCTCGTCGGTGAGACCAGCGGCTGGTCCAACGCCCCGGCCGGCAAGCGGGCCTCCACCTACGACAATCCCGAATACCGCAAGGCGGCGGGCGCCTTCGCGGACGTCACCGAGCAGGCCATCTCCGGCGCCGACCCGAAGAACCCCGGCGTCCAGCCGCGCCCCGTGCCGGGAATCCAGTTCGTCGGCATCCCCGAGTTCACCGATCTCGGAACCAGGGTCGCGCAGGAGATCAGCGCGGCCATCGCCGGCCGCCAGTCCGTCGACAAGGCGCTGGCCGCTTCCCAGAAGCTGGCCGAACAGGTCGCCAAGGAGTACCGATGACCACAGCAGTCGGCACCACACCCCAGTCGCCACCCCGGCCACCCGCAGCCCCGGCCCGTAAGAGGAACGGTGCCCGGGCCTGGGCCACCAGGGCTCCGCTGCTCCCGGCACTGGTCTTCCTGATCGTCGTCACCCAACTGCCCTTCGTGGCGACCCTGGTGATCTCCCTCTTCGACTGGAACTCCCTCAACCCCGACAAACGCGCCTTCAACGGACTCGACAACTACGCGTCCGTCTTCACCGACGCCGCGCTCCGCGACTCGGTCCTCACCACGATCATGCTGACCGTGGGCGTCGTCCTCGCCACCGTCGTCATCGGACTGGCCCTCGCGCTGCTCCTCGACCGTACGTTCTTCGGCCGGGGCATGGTCCGTACCCTGCTCATCACGCCGTTCCTGATCGTGCCCGTCTCGGCCGCGCTCCTGTGGAAGCACGCGCTGTACAACCCGGAGTACGGCCTCCTCAACGGCGCGCTCAGCTGGGTGGGAGACCTCTTCGGCGACACCAGCCCGAGCCAGCCGGACTGGATCGCGGACATGCCGCTCCTCGCCGTCATCGCGGCGCTGGTCTGGCAGTGGACACCGTTCATGATGCTGATCCTGCTCGCGGGCCTCCAGAGCCGGCCCGCGGAGGTCGTCGAGGCGGCGCGCCTGGACGGTGCGAGCGCCTGGCAGACCTTCCGCTACCTGACGCTGCCGCACCTGCGCAGGTACCTCGAACTCGGCGTCCTGCTCGGGGCCGTCTACATCGTGCAGAACTTCGACGCGGTGTTCACGATCACCGCGGGCGGACTGGACACCGCCAACCTTCCCTACACGATCTACCAGACCTTCTACCAGGCCCACGAATACGGACTGGCGTCCGCCGCGGGAGTCGTGGTGGTGATCGGCACGATCATCATCGCCACTTTCGCGCTCCGGACCGTCTCGTCCCTCTTCAGTGAGGAGGCGAACCGCGCATGACCACCGCCACCGTCCCCGCGCCCGCCCCGTCCGCGCGACGCGTCCTGCGACGGGCCCGACGGCGCTCCGCCGCGCTGGGCCTGCTGGCCTGGGCGGCAGGGCTCGCCTTCTGCCTGCCCGCGCTCTGGATGCTGCTGACCTCGCTGCACGCGGAGTCCGACGCCGCCACCAACCCGCCCTCCCTCTTCGCGCCGCTCACCCTCGACGGCTACCGCGCCTTCTTCGGCGCCGACACCGGCGTGACCCCGTGGCCGCCCCTGCTCAACTCCCTGGGCGCCTCGTTCTTCTCCACGGTCCTGGTGCTCCTGCTGGCACTCCCGGCGGCGTACGCCCTCTCCATCCGGCGCGTGCGCAAGTGGACGGACGTGATGTTCTTCTTCCTGTCCACGAAGATGCTGCCCGTCGTCGCCGGTCTCCTCCCCGTCTACCTGTTCGCCAAGAACGCCGGGATGCTGGACAACATCTGGCTCCTCGTCCTGCTCTACACCTCGATGAACCTGCCGATCGCGGTCTGGATGATGCAGTCCTTCCTCGCGGACGTGCCGGTGTCGGTCATCGAGGCCGCCCAGGTCGACGGCGCGAGGCTGCCGACCGTCCTGGCCCGGGTCGTCGCCCCGATGGCCGCCCCCGGGATCGCGGCAACCGCCCTGATCTGCTTCATCTTCAGCTGGAACGAGCTGCTCTTCGCACGGGTGCTCACCGGCGTCGTCGCCCAGACGGCACCCGTCTTCCTCACCGGATTCGTCACCAGCCAGGGCCTCTTCCTGGCCCAGCTGTGCGCCGCGTCCGTCGTCGTGTCCCTGCCGGTGCTCGCCGCCGGCTACGCCGCCCAGGACAAACTCGTCCAGGGCCTGTCTCTCGGAGCAGTGAAATAATGCGGGCAGCCATCGTCGAAGCACCCGGAAAGATCTCCGTCACCACCGTTCCCGACCCCACGCCCGGCCCCCGCGAGGTCGTCGTGTCCGTCGCCTCCTGCGGGCTGTGCGGCACCGATCTGCACATCCTGCAGGGCGAGTTCGCGCCCTCCCTGCCGCTCGTCCCCGGCCACGAGTTCGCCGGGGAGATCGTGGGCGTCGGACGTGACGTCACGGAGCTCGCCATCGGCGACCGCGTCGCGGTCGACCCCTCACTGCACTGCCACGAGTGCCGTTACTGCCGCAGCGGACGCGGCAACCTCTGCGAGCGCTGGGCCGCCATCGGCGTCACCGTCTCCGGCGGCGCCGCGGAGTACGCCGTGGCCCCCGTCGCCAACTGCGTCCGGCTGCCCGAGCACATCGACGTGAAGGACGCGGCCCTGATCGAACCGCTCTCCTGCGCGGTCCGGGGATACGACGTACTGAGCAGCACCCTCGGCGCCGAGGTGCTGATCTACGGCTCCGGAACCATGGGCCTGATGATGCTGGAGCTCGCCAAGCGCACCGGGGCGGCCGGCGTGGACGTCCTGGACGTCAACCCCGACCGCCTCGCCACGGCCGGCCTCCTCGGCTGCTCCCGGTCGGCGGCCGGCGCAGACGAGCTGGACCGCCCCGGCGGCTGGGACGTCGTCATCGACGCGACGGGCAACGCGGCAGCCATCCAGGACGGCCTGGGACGCGTCGCCAAGGGCGGGACCTTCCTCCAGTTCGGGGTCGCCGACTACGCGACGACGGCCGTCATCGAGCCGTACCGCATCTACAACCAGGAGATCACCATCACCGGCTCGATGGCCGTCCTGCACAGCTAC
This sequence comes from Streptomyces sp. QL37, assembly GCF_002941025.1. Taxonomy (NCBI): domain Bacteria; kingdom Bacillati; phylum Actinomycetota; class Actinomycetes; order Kitasatosporales; family Streptomycetaceae; genus Streptomyces; species Streptomyces sp. QL37. The sequence goes on from NZ_PTJS01000001.1 coordinate 8,160,186, forward strand.
GAACGCGCCGCCGCGCTCTTCGCCACGGGGGTCCTCGACCCTGCCGTCTTCATCAGCGACCGGCTGCCGCTCGACCAGTACCCGCAGGCCATCGACCGTTTCAAGGCCGGCATCGGCCGCAAGATCGTGGTCGAGCCGTGACGGGCGGGCCCGGCGCCGTCCTCGTACTCGGAGAGGCACTCGTCGACCTCGTACCCGTGGCCGGGGACGGCGGCCTGCGGGCCGCGCAGTTCGGCGGGGCCCCGGCCAACGTCGCCGTCGGCCTGGCCACGCTCGGCACTCCGGTCTCGTTCGCCGGAGGACTGGGCGGCGACGGCTTCGCCCGCACGATCGAGGAGCGGCTGCGGGCGGCCGGGGTGGACCTCACGCTCTGCGAACGCTCCGGCCTGCCCACGGCACTGGCTGTCGCCGAGCCGGGCGACGGGGGAACGGGCTACCACTTCCACCTCCAGGAGACGGCCACGTTCCGGCTGCCGGACCTGTCCACGCGGGCCGCCGGATACGGGGCGGTGTACGCGGGCGGGCTCGCGGCGGTCGTCGGGCCCGCGGCATCGGCCGTGCGGGCCACCGCCGCCGCGGCCGCCGAGCACTCCCTGCTCGTCGTGGACCCCAACGTCCGCCGGGACCGCACCCTGGGGGCGGACCACGGCGCGGCGGCGCTGCGCGAACTGTGCGGACTCGCGCACGTCGTGAAGGTCAGCGACGAGGACCTGGAGACGCTGTGGCCCGGCGCCGATCCGGAGGAGACCTGCCGGGAGCTGGCGGCAGGGGGACGGCTGGTGGTCCTCACCCGTGGCGCGCGGGGCAGCACGGCGTACACGGCGACCGCACCGCCCGTCTCCGTCGCGGCCACACCGGTCGAGGTGGTCAACACGATCGGAGCGGGGGACGCGTTCACCGCGGGCCTGCTGAGCCGCATGGGGGCCCTGGGCTCCTTCACGGCGACGCCGTATCCGGAGGAGGTGAGGGACATGCTGTCGTTCGCCTCCGAGACGGCCGCCTCGGTGTGCGCGCGGGCGGGCACGGAGCCCTCGGCCCCCGCCGGCATCTGACGGGGCGCGGCGTCTGCGTGGACATGCGCACCCGCGCACGGGTGCGCATCCTGTCTGTGTGACCTGGAGCCCCGATGGCAGCCGAACGCCCGACGGACTGTCGCTCGTGCTCGCCCAGGCCGTGGTGAGCGCCGTCGACGCCGTCGGGGGGTACGCGGGCGGCGTCTACCTGCGCTCACGGACCCCGGGGCTCCTGCTGATGGCGGTGCTCGCGGGACTGCCACCCCCGCTGCTGCGCCCCTGGTGGCGGATGCACGTGAACCGGCCCTTCCCGGTCGCCGAGGCCTACCGGTCGAACCGGCCGGTGTATCTGGGCGACGCCGAGGAGGCCATGCGCCGGTTCCCCCAGCTCATGGCCGGCCTTCCGTTCCCGTTCGGGTCGCTCTACGTGCCCGTGCCGGGCGGAGCCACACCCGTGGGCGTGCTCGTGGTCCTGCGCTACGCCACCCGGGGCGTGCCGGTCGGCGGCGCGGACCGCCGCCGGCTGGAAGCACTCGCCCGGCAGCTCGGCGCCGACATCGCCGCACAGGACACGCCGGCCGAGTGGGACGGCGTGCCCATGCCCCTGCGGCTTCCTTCGGACACGGCGCGGCAGATGCGCGTCGGACACTTCGCGTGGGACATCGACAGCGGGACGGTCACCGCGGACGAGCGTACGCACGCGATCCTGGGCCATGAGCCCACGGACGGGCCGGCACGCTCCATGGCGGCGCTCACGGCCGGGCTGCTGCCCGAGGACGTGTACGGGCTGTGGACGCTGGCGAGCAGAGCCGCGCGGTCGGCGGAGCCCCATGTGCGTCGGATGCGGCTCTGGAGCCCCGACGGCCGTCCGCTCCTGGTCGAGCTCTCGGGCACCGGGGACCTCGACGGCCACCGGGGCCGGCTGACCGGCCTCCTCCTCGACCAGGGGGCCGGGCCCGTGGTGCCGGACGCGGCCGACCGGATCCCGCGCGGCATGCTCACCTACGACCGGCTCGGTCGGATCACCTACGTCAACAGTCAGGCGGAGGAGCTCCTCGGCCACACCCGGGCGGAGCTGACCGGCCGCACCCTGGGTGACGCGCTGCCCTGGCTCGCGAGCCCCGCCTACGAGGATCAGCGGCGGGCCGCGCTCTTCTCCGACGACCCCGTGTACTTCCTCGCCCGGCGAACCCCGACGGAGTGGCTGTCCGTCGCGATGTTCCCCGGCCGCGACGGCGTCACGGCCACGTTCAGCCCCTCGGGGCGGCCCGGCCGCACACCGGAGTCGGGCGCCACTCCGGGAGGGGAGCTCGGCTCCCCGGCGGACCGCTCCGCGGTGCTGTACCGCCCGGTCGCCCTGGCCATCGCGCTGACGGAGGCCGTCACTGCGCGTCAGGTCTCGGCCGTGGTCACGGAGGAACTGCTGCCCGCCTTCGGAGGCAGACAGCTGGCGATCTACCTCCAGAACGAGCGGCGCCTCTACCTGGCCTGGGAGACCGGCTTCCCCAAGGGGTTCCTGGACCAGTTCGACGGCGTCGGTCTCGACGCCCGCATCCCCGGGGTGGAGACGCTCACGACGGGCAGGCCGCTGTTCTTCGAGTCCATGGAGCAGCTGGCCGACGCCTACCCAGGTATGCCCATCGACGCCAGCGTCGGCGCGCGCGCCTTCCTGCCGCTCATCGCGTCGGGCCGTCCCGTCGGTTCGTGCATCCTCGGATTCGACCAGCCCCGCGGATTCAGCCCCGAGGAACGCACCGTGCTCACCGCGCTGGCAGGGCTCATCGCCCAGGCCCTCCAGCGCGCCCGGCGCTACGACACCGAGGCCGCGCTCGCCCGGGGCCTCCAGGACGCCCTGCTGCCCCACCGGCTGCCCGTCGTCGACCACGTCGACACCGTCGGGCGCTATCTCTCGGGCACCCAGGACATCGAGATCGGGGGCGACTGGTACGACGTCATCGAGACGGGCAGCCGACTCGCCCTCGTCATCGGGGACGTGCAGGGGCACGGCGTCGCCGCGGCGGCCACCATGGGGCAACTGCGCAGCGCCGTACGGGCCTTCACGCTGATCGGGCACGAACCGCAGGAGATCATGAGCGCCACCAACCGGCTGCTCATCGGCCTCGACCCCGGGCAGTTCGCCAGCTGCTGCTACGTGCTGCTCGACCCCGCGACCGGTGTCACCCGGGCCGTACGCGCCGGTCACCCCCAGCCCGTCCTGCGGCACCCGGACGGCAGGACCGAGGTCCTGGACCTCCCCGGAGGCGTGGTGCTCGGCGTCGACCCGGACGCCTCGTACCCCGTCACGGAACTGCGGCTCGACCCGGGAGCCGTCCTCGCCCTCTTCACGGACGGGCTCGTGGAGAAGGCGGGAACGGACATCGACGAGGGCATCGAACGGCTCCGCAGCACCCTCGACGCGGTGGGCCACATGCCGCTCGCGGAGACGGCCGACCGCATCATCGGACAGGCCCGGCAGGACGAGGACCGGCCCGACGACATCGCGCTGCTCATGGCCGCCCGGCGGGATCCGTCCGGCTGAATCCGCCGGTCACAGCCCCGGGCGGTGTCCGTCATGCGGAACGCGCCCCGTGCCGACTGCGCCCCGGGCGCCCCGGTGAGGCATCCTCTGCTGGTCGGGCAGAACGGGTCCGCGGCGGTGAGTGGATCTCCGCCACGGTCTGTGACGGAGAAGGATTCGAAACCAGATGGCAGACAACTCGGACCTGTTGGCCTTCGTGCGGGCACGCCTCGCCGAGGAGGAGCAGATCGCGCGGGAGGCGGGCGGCGACGGCTGGCGGACTCCGGCCGACGCACCCGGTGAGGTGCACGACCGCACCAGCGGCATCGCGTTCGTCGTACGGTCGCGTGCCTACGACCGGCACATCGCCTTCCAGGACCCGGCCCACACCCTGCAACGTGTCGAGACCACCCGGGTCCTCCTGGACGAGTACGAGGAGATCGCGGTCCTGGACGCGGACCGACCGGCCCAGGACTTCACCTCGGGCCGCGCCGTCGGCCTGGGATTCGTCGTCCGGCAGATGGCCGCCGAGCACGCCGGGCACCCCGACTACCGGGTGAAGTGGCTGCCCCGGTTCTCCCACTGGGGACCGCCCGCCCCGCCGGAGTAGCGGCAGCGCGGTCCGTCTCGCCGAGCGCCCGGCGCACAGGAGTGCTTGGGTGGACACACCGTCCGCGAGCCGACGGCACGGCGACGGCGCGGTCGATTCCGAGGAGACGCGTATGACGGGCACATCTGGTCCTCTGGAAGGCCGCGTGGCCGTCGTGACCGGTGCCGCGCGAGGGCTCGGCGCGGCCGTCGCACGCGAGCTGGCGGACCGCGGCGCCACGGTGGCCCTGATCGGCCGTGAGGAAGCCGGCCTAGCCGCGGTGCGGGACTCGCTCCCCGGGCACGCGCGGTGCTGGGAGGCCGACGTCACCGACGAGGCGGGAATGGCGCGGGTGGCCGACGACGTACGGGAGCGGCTCGGTCCCGCCTCGGTCGTCGTCGCCAACGCGGGCCTGGCCGAGGGCGGCCCCTTCGCCGAGTCCGACCCGGCGACCTGGCGGCGCGTGATCGAGGTGAACCTGATCGGCAGCGCGACCACGGCTCGGGTCTTCCTGCCCCAGCTGCGCGCCACCCGGGGCTACTACCTCCAGATCGCGTCGCTCGCCTCCATCGGAGCCGCGCCCATGATGAGCGCGTACTGCGCCTCCAAGGCCGGCGTGGAGTCGTTCGCGCACTCGCTGCGCGCCGAGCTCGCCCATGAGCACGTCGCGGTGGGCATCGGCTATCTGAACTGGACCGACACCGACATGATCCGCGACGCCGACCAGCACCCCGTGCTGCGCGAGCTGAGGGCGCACATGCCCAGGCCCGCGCGCAAGGTCTACCCGGCGGAGACCGTGGCGCGCCGCATGGTCCGGGCGGTCGAGCGCCGCAGTGCCGCCGCGTACATGCCGGCGTGGCTCCGCGCCACGCAGCTGGTGCGCGCCGCGATGCCCCCGGTCGTCACGGCGCTCTCGAAGCGGGAACTGCCCAGACTGGCGCGGACGGCCCCGTTCGAGGCCACTGGGCTCCTCGGGGCCGGCGGCCGGGCCGACGCCTCCGGCCGGCGGGGACCGGACGGCTGAAACCCGCCCCACCCGGCGCGTACACGGGCCGGACTGAGTACGGGGGAGCGGGACGGCTGAGTACGTGACCCGATCCCGGCAGGTGTCCCCGCTGGTCGAATGGGGGTCATGCTCCCCGAAGCGCCGACGCGCCCCCGCATCCAGAACCTGACCAGCGCAGGTACGGCGCTGGCCGTGACCCTGCTCCCGCTGGCCGTCGGCGTCCTGCTGGCCAGGACGATGGCGCTGGACCCGATGACATCCGTGAACGCCTTCGTCACCGGTGGAGGTCAGCGCGTCCGGCTCGCCCCTTCGCGGTGGATGCTGAAGGCTCGAACGCACGAGCTCCTTTCCCGGCGGTAATGGCATATCTGTCCAGGTAAGCGCTGTCGCTCCTGTTACACGGATCGGCGGGGGCCGGGCGGCTGAAACCCGCCCCACCCGGGGGTCAGGGTCCGGGGGGGGCCCCGGCGCCCACCCCCAGCCGCCACTCCGTCAACCTCCGCGGCTGGACGCTCACCGACGAGAGCCGCCGCTCGTACAAGTTCGACCTGCGGCTGCCCGGCCGCTCCTCCGTGCGCGTCCACACCGGTGTCGGCCGCGACAACGGCCCCCCGAAAGGGTCGGTGCAACGATCAACGGTTGACAGGTCTACGACTGCCGGAATCCGTGCCGGGTGCAGTCGTGTGTGACAGAAATGTCCGCACTTCGTCACACGAACCAGGGCACCTTTCGGCCACCTCGGAAGCGGGACAAAGTTTGCGTTCCCGGCACGACGCCGGGGTCGGAAAAACGCCCGGAGCTCCATTCCGGGCCCGCATGATGAGGGGTTTCCATGTCCCGTTCCGCACGACGGATCACCGCCACCGTCTTCGCCTCAGGCGCCCTGCTCGCCGCAGCGGCCCTCCCGGCATCGGCCGATGCCGGGAGGGCCGCTGCGGCGAGCAGGGCGCCTGAGGCGAAGACGGTGGCGGTGATCCGTCGTGCGGAACGGGACATGGAAACCCCTCATCATGCGGGCCCGGAATGGAGCTCCGGGCGTTTTTCCGACCCCGGCGTCGTGCCGGGAACGCAAACTTTGTCCCGCTTCCGAGGTGGCCGAAAGGTGCCCTGGTTCGTGTGACGAAGTGCGGACATTTCTGTCACACACGACTGCACCCGGCACGGATTCCGGCAGTCGTAGACCTGTCAACCGTTGATCGTTGCACCGACCCTTTCGGGGGGCCGTTGTCGCGGCCGACACCGGTGTGGACGCGCACGGAGGAGCGGCCGGGCAGCCGCAGGTCGAACTTGTACGAGCGGCGGCTCTCGTCGGTGAGCGTCCAGCCGCGGAGGTTGACGGAGTGGCGGCTGGGGGTGGGCGCCGGGGCCCCCCCCGGACCCTGACCCCCGGGTGGGGCGGGTTTCAGCCGTCCGGTCCCCGCCGGCCGGAGGCGTCGGGGCGGGGGTGAACGGGGCGCCATGACCAGGTGAACGGCCCCCCGAAAGGGTCGGTGCAACGATCAACGGTTGACAGGTCTACGACTGCCGGAATCCGTGCCGGGTGCAGTCGTGTGTGACAGAAATGTCCGCACTTCGTCACACGAACCAGGGCACCTTTCGGCCACCTCGGAAGCGGGACAAAGTTTGCGTTCCCGGCACGACGCCGGGGTCGGAAAAACGCCCGGAGCTCCATTCCGGGCCCGCATGATGAGGGGTTTCCATGTCCCGTTCCGCACGACGGATCACCGCCACCGTCCTCGCCTCAGGCGCCCTGCTCGCCGCAGCGGCCCTCCCGGCATCGGCCGATGGCCGGGACCACGGTCACAACCGGCCGGCACAGCGCTCGGCGGTCGTCCTGGGAGAGATCCAGTACGACAGCCCCGGCCGCGACAACGGCTCCAACCGGAGCCTGAACGCCGAGTGGGTCACCGTGACCAACACCAGCCGCCACTCCGTCAACCTCCGCGGCTGGACGCTCACCGACGAGAGCCGCCGCTCGTACAAGTTCGACCTGCGGCTGCCCGGCCGCTCCTCCGTGCGCGTCCACACCGGTGTCGGCCGCGACACCCGGCACGACGTCTACCAGGACCGCCGCCACTACGTGTGGGACAGCAGGGACACCGCCACGCTCCGCGACAACCGCGGGCACAAGGTCGACTCCGAGTCCTGGGGCCGGCACCACCGTGACGGCGGCCACCGCGGCAACCGCTGAGCGGCACCGGTAGGGGGAAGCGGCGTTCTCCCTGACTAGAAACGGCGTACCACGGCTCACCCCCGTGGTACGCCGTCCGCGTGCGGCACGCCCGCCACCAGGGCGGGGCCTGTGCATCGGGAGCTGCCGGGTGATGTCAGGATGGACTCATGACCATCAAGGCGTATTTCGACATCACCATCGACGACCAGCCCGCTGGGCGGATCGTGTTCAACCTCTTCGACGACGTGGCCCCCAAGACCGCGGAGAACTTCCGCGCGCTGGCCACCGGTGAGAAGGGCTTCGGCTACGCGGGCTCGCCGTTCCACCGCGTCATCCCGGAGTTCATGCTCCAGGGCGGCGACTTCACCAACGGCAACGGCACCGGCGGCAAGAGCATCTACGGCGAGAAGTTCGCCGACGAGAACTTCACGCTGAAGCACAACAAGCCGGGCCTGCTCTCGATGGCCAACGCGGGCCCGAACAGCAACGGTTCGCAGTTCTTCATCACCACCGTCGTCACCCCGTGGCTGGACGGCAAGCACGTCGTCTTCGGCGAGGTCGCCGACGAGGCGAGCATGGAACTCGTCCGCAAGATCGAGTCGTACGGCTCCTCGACCGGCAAGACCAAGGCGAACATCGCCGTCTCCGAGTCCGGCGTTCTCTGAGTCACCCGACGGGGCTCCCGGCCGTTTTCACGGGCCGGGAGCTCCGAGCCGCGCCATGGCCTGAACCGGACGGGGCGCGCGGAGCCCAGGGTGGCCCGGAAGGCGTCCCGCGCCGGGGAGTGACAGGGTGGAGATTCCTCGACCCCGCACACCGACATATGACGGAAGGACCGCAAGGTGCGTATCGATCTCGCCGGCAGGACCGCTGTCGTGACCGGCTCCTCGCAGGGCATCGGGCTAGCCATCGCCACCGGGCTCGCCGGTGCCGGAGCGCGCGTCGTACTGACCGGACGGGGCCGGGACCGGCTCGTCACCGCCGCTGACGCGCTGCGCGGCACCGAGCCCGGCGCCGACGTCCTCACGGTCGCCTGCGACCTCGCCACGGAACAGGGAGCGGCGGAGCTCCACGAGGCCGTGCCCGCGGCGGACATCCTCGTCAACAACCTCGGCATCTTCGGCTCCCGGCCGCCGCTGGAGATCACCGACGAGGAGTGGCGCGCCTACTTCGACACCAACGTCCTCAGCGCGGTGCGCCTGATCCGCCGCTACCTCCCCGGCATGACCGAGCGGGGGTGGGGCCGGATCCAGAACATCGCGAGCGACTCCGCGATCGTCATCCCCGCCGAGATGATCCACTACGGCATGTCGAAGACCGCTCTGCTCTCCGTCTCCCGAGGTTTCGCCAAGGAGGCCGCGGGCACCGGGGTGACGGTGAATTCCGTGATCGCCGGGCCCACGCACACCGGCGGTGTCGAGGACTTCGTCCACGAGCTCGTGGGTGACGACCTCCCCTGGGACGAGGCCCAGCGCGTCTTCATGCGACGGCACCGCCCGCAATCCCTGCTCCAGCGCCTGATCGAGCCCGAGGAGATCGCGAACCTCGTCGTCTACCTCAGCTCCCCGCAGGCGTCGGCCACGACGGGCGCCGCCATGCGGGTGGACGGCGGCTACATCGACTCGATCGTGCCCTGAGCTTCCGGGCTGGCATGATCAGGGGCATGGACGAGCGCATCATCGCCGCGTGTGACGGGGCATCGAAGGGCAATCCGGGACCTGCCGCCTGGGCGTGGGTCGTGGCCGATGACCAGGGGAACCCCCGGCGGTGGGAAGCTGGCCCGCTGGGCACCGCGACCAACAACGTCGCCGAGCTCACCGCCCTGCTGGAACTGCTGAGGTCGACCGATCCGTCCGTGCCGGTCGAGGTGCGCATGGATTCGCAGTACGCGATGAACGCGGTGACCAAGTGGCTGCCGGGGTGGAAGCGCAACGGCTGGAAGACGTCGGCGGGCAAGCCGGTCGCCAACCGGGAGCTGGTGGTCGGCATCGACGAGCTGCTGAGCAGCCGCGCTGTGACCTTCCGCTACGTGCCGGCGCATCAGGTGGACGGCGACCCGCTCAACGCTCTGGCCGACCAGGCCGCGAGCGAGGTGGCCGTCTCCCAACAGGCGGCGGGGACCGCGCACGGCACAGCCGACATGCCGGTGCCCGCTCCGGCCCGCTCGACGAAGAGCCGGACGGCGGGCGCCGCCAAGGCCGGATCCAGCGGCGGCTCCACGTCCCGGGCGCGCTCCGCCGCCACGATCCGGGCGAAATTCGCGGGCCGGTGCCACTGCGGGAAGCCCTACGCGGCCAAGGACATGATCGCCAAGAACCCGAACGGCTGGGGTCACCCGGAGTGCCGGACCGCGCCGGCCTGAGCGGTCCCGGGGGAGCGGCTCCGTGGCATCAGGGTCACCTCAGGGGAGCGGCTCCGTGGCATCCGGGTCACGGAGCCCGCGCGAGAACCCGATGGCGAACCTCGGAGACCGGCTGTTAATCTCCCGGAGGCCGTGCGAGAGAACGAGGAGGTGGTACCCGTGAACGCAGTTTCGACATGGGTGCTCCCCTCAGGGGTCACGGTCGGGCGATAGGTCGTCCGGGAGCGCCGTTCAAGCGCACTCCCGAAAGGCACGACCATGCACTTCATTTCCGAGGAACGCCTCGACGACGGCGTCCTCGAGCGCGAATTCACCCTCGGTGAGATCCCCGGCACCCTCTGGACGCCCGGTTCCGACGCACCGGCTCCGCTGATCCTGATGGCCCACAACAACGGGCTGTCCAAGGGGGAGCCCCGGCTGGTGGCCAGGGCCCGGTACTCCGCGGCACGCGGCTACGCGGTGGCCTCCATCGACGCCGCAGGGTGCGGTGACCGGCCCCGTTCCGCCGCCGACGAGCAGGCCCGCGGCGAACTCCGGCGGGCGATGCGGGCCGGCGAGCCGGTCGACGAGATCTTCGAGTCCTTCATCGGCCCGCTGGTCGAGAAGGCGGCCCCGGAGTGGCGGACCACCCTGGACGCCCTCCTCGCGCTGCCCGAGATCGGCGGTCCGGTCGGGTACTCCGGGTGGATGGCCCTCGGCGTACGGCTGGCGGCGGTCGAGCCGCGCGTCTCGGCCGCCGGATTCTTCGCCGGAGGCTTCGTGCCCCGCGCCCAGCGCGAGGAGGCGCGTCAGGTCACCATTCCGCTGCTGATGCTGGTGCAGTGGGACGACGAGGGGAACCCGCGGCGGCGGGCCCTGGACCTGTTCGACGCCTTCGGCAGCAAGGAGAAGACCCTGCACGCCAATCCGGGCGGGCACACCGGCACCCCGTGGTTCGAGGTGGAGGACGGGGACCGGTTCTTCGGCCGGCACCTGAAGTAGGACCGGGCCGGCGGCGGACGCCGGCCCGGTCGAGGCGGGCCGCCGCCATCGAGGACAGGCACCGGCCCTCCTCGATGGCGGCTCGCTCGTGAGGCCGAGGCCGGCCGTCGGCGACCACGCGCGCACGGTGCGTCGCGCGGGATCCGGATGACCCCCGGCCCACCTGCGTGGCCGCGGTTGCGCGGGGGTACGTCTTCCAGGACCTGCCCAGGTCAGCCGCCGGTCGTGCCGTCGAGCATCTCGCGCAGGATGTCCAGATGGCCGTTGTGGCGGGCCGTCTCCTCGGTGAGGTGGTGCAGGATCCAGCGCAGATCGACGTGGAGGCCGTCGCGGATGGTCCCCTGTGTCTGCTTGTCCAGGTCGTTCCCGGCGACGAGTCCGCGGTTGAGGGCGCACTGTTCGGCGTACTCGTCGAGCAACCGCGAAAGCGGGAAGTCGACTGCGATGCGCATCTCGCGGTCGGGGTCCTCGTCGGTCCAGGGGCCCCGGTCCTCCTCACCGAGGAAGACCACCTGGAACCAGTAGTACTCGACCCAGCGGAGGTGATTGATCACTCCGCTCATGGTCATGAGCGGTGAGCCCGGCAGGAGCGCCCTTCGGGCGTTCTCCGGCGAGACGCCCTCGCACTTGGCGCGTGCGGTGTCACGTGTGTAGTCGAGAAACGTGGTGAGCTGGGTGCGCTCGTCCCACGAGACGGGTATGTCGTCGATTCTGGTCATCGCGCGAAGCGTCCCTGATCGGCGCGACCCGTGTCGAGGCATTTATCGCCGGACCCGGCCCGCCTGCGGACCGCACGACCGCGTCCCGAGGCCTCAGATGTCGGCCCAGACGAGTCGGCCGGACACGCTGCTGCGCGTGCCCCATCGCGCCGCGAGCGCGTCCACGAGCATCAGGCCGCGGCCGTCCTCGGACACCGACGCGAGACTGAACCCGTCGTCCGTGCCCTCCGGCCCGCCGAGTGGCACCGGGCCGGGGCCCTCCGCGCCGTGCGGACCATCAGCCGGGGTGCCGGCCGGCCGGTTCCGCGGGCCCGGCAGTTTCGGCACGTGCCGCCGGCCGCGGTTCCACACGCAGATGCGCACCCGGCCGGGGGTCCGCAGGAGGCGACACCGGATCCGTCGGCCCGCGGTGTGCTCCACCGCGTTCGTGACCAGCTCGGTCACGACCAGGGCCGCGGTCTCGACGCGTTCGTCGGGTTCTCCCCAGCTCCGCATGGCTTCCTGCACGCGGTGCCTCGCCACCGGGACGGCCCGGGGAAGGCGAGGGATCCACCAGCTCTGTGCGCTCCGCCCGCCCGATCCCTCCGGGGCGGAACGCGCGCACGTAACTATTTCCGACATGTACGTACTCTCCGTGCAAAGTGCATACTTTGCAAGAGGCAGAATGTCAGGATGGTTCCGAATCGGCGCCGGGACCGCTGCGACCGCGCCCGTCGGAGCCTGCGAGAAGGGACATGGATGAGGCCCCGGTCCGGCCCCACCGTCGAACACCGTGTCCTGGCGGCGCGCCTGCGGATGCTCCGGGAACGAGCGGGCGTCAGCCTCCAGGCGGCTTCGGTGGCACTCGGTGCCCACCCCGCGACCGTCCGGCGCATCGAGCGTGCCGAGACCGGGCTCGACGCCCACCAGGTCCGTGTCCTCCTCGAGCGTTACGCCGTCACCGCCGAGGAGGCCGAGCCGATCATGGCGGGCATCGCGGCCGCGAACCTGCCGGGCTGGTGGCACGCGTGGCGGGACGCGATGGACCCCTGGCAGCAGGAGGTCATCGGTATCGAGTCCTCCGCCGCACTCGTCCGGACCTGGCACCCGGCTCTGGTCCCGGAGCTCCTGCGCACCCCTGCCTACGAGGCGGCCCTGTGCCGCAGCCTGACCGCCGATCCGCCGCCACGACGCGACCGGCACCTCGAACTGCTCGCGGAGCGCCAGCGCCGCCTCGAGGCGCGTGGCGCGGTCCTCTGGGCGCTCTTCCCGGCCGCCGCCCTCCATACGACGGTCGGCGGACCGTCCGTGATGGCAGGACAACGGGCGGTGCTGGAGGAGGCGGCCCACCGGCAGCACCTCACGGTGCAGGTCGTGCCCCTCGACGCCCCACCGCACGCGATGACCGGTGTGCCACCGCTGCACCTGCTGCGCGTACCGGCCCCGGAGATCGGCGACCGCGCGGTCCTGGAGACCGCGGGGGCCCGGGTGGACATCATCGACGAACCGGCCGTCGTCATGGACTACCGCATCCGGCTGGACAGTGCGTGCGCGGTCGCCCCGCACCCGGGTTCGCCGCTGCCGGAAGCCGGCCGGGGCACCGGAAACCCCTGAAGGCCCGGCCCGTTGGGGTTTCGATCGCCGTATGACGGTCACGCGCACAGTGCGGCACCCGAAACCGAGCGGAGTCCGGTCGAGACCGACGGACCGTTCCCGGCGAGAAGGAGTGAGAGACATGGACAACTGGCGGATGCACGCGGCATGCCGCGAAGAGGACCCGGACCTGTTCTTCCCCATCGGCACCACCGGGCCCGCGCTCGTACAGGCCGAGGAGGCCAAGGCCGTCTGCGGGACCTGTCCCGTGCGGGAACAGTGCCTGGAGTGGGCGCTGGAGAATGGACAGGACTCGGGCGTGTGGGGAGGTATGGACGAGAACGAGCGCCGTGCCCTGAAGCGCCGTCGCGCCCGTCAACAGGCCAGGAGCCACGGGTGAAGCCTCCGCGCTCCGGCCGCCCGGCCGGGAGACGATGAGCCATGGACACCTCGGTCTGGCTCATCATCGGCGCGCTCGTACTCCTGCTCATGGCAGGCGCCGCCCTCGTCCTGCTGGTACGTGTGATCCGGGCCAGAAGGCTCCTCGTCGACGCCGGCATCCCTCTGCGGAACAAGGCGCTCGTCTGGGCGGCGGTGATCTACACCGTGTCGCCCGTGGACCTTCTGCCGGATCCCGTCTACCTCGACGACATCGGCTTCCTGCTGCTCGCGCTGCGCTCACTGCACGCCGCGGCCGGTGCGGTACGGGGGCGGCCCGCCATGACGGAGAAGGAGACCGGCGGCAACCTTTCGGCGTCCGGGAGCAACTGAGGGGGCGTAAGCCATCCCCTGCCAGAAGGTGCCTCCCGTGGAGCCTCTGCTTCCCCACACCGATTCCCGTCCCCGCCGCAGACGCCGCATCACCCGCACCCGCACGCTGGTCGGCGCCCTGGCGGCCGGGCTGCTCGCCGCCGGCGGGCTCGTAGCACTCGGACCCGCCTCGCAGGCCGCCACCGCGCGGCAGGCCGAGGCGCTCGACCGCGGCGTCGTCAGCGTGCACACCGACAGCGGAAACCTCGTCAGCTGGCGCTGGCTCGGTACCGACCCCGACAACGTGTCGTTCAACGTCTACCGGGCGGGCACCAAGGTCAACGCCTCGCCGGTCACCGCCTCGACGAACTACTTCCACTCCGGCGCGCCCGCCACCGCCGACTACACGGTGCGCGCGGTCGTCGACGGCGTGGAGCAGAGCGACTCCGTGCACGCGATCCAGTTCCGCGCCGGATACAAGGACGTGCCCATCAGCCCGCCCGCCGGGGGGACGACACCCGACGGGGTCGCCTACACCTACGAGGCCAACGACGCGTCCGTCGGCGACCTGGACGGCGACGGCGCCCTCGACTTCGTGCTGAAGTGGCAGCCCACCAACGCCAAGGACAACTCCCAGTCCGGTTACACGGGCAACACGATCATCGACGGGATCCGTCTCGACGGCACCCGGCTCTGGCGGATCGACCTCGGACGCAACATCCGCTCGGGCGCGCACTACACGCAGTTCCAGGTGTACGACTACGACGGTGACGGCCAGGCCGAGGTGGCGATGAAGACCGCCGACGGCAGCGTCGACGGTGCCGGAAAGGTCATCGGCAGTTCCTCCGCCGACTACCGCAACTCCTCCGGATACATCCTGTCCGGACCCGAGTTCCTGACGATGTTCAACGGCAGGACCGGCGCGGCGATGGGCACCGTCGACTACGTCCCCGCACGCGGCACGGTGTCCTCGTGGGGCGACTCGTACGGCAACCGGGTCGACCGCTTCCTCGCCGGCACGGCCTATCTGGACGGTGCCAGGCCGTCCCTGATCATGGCGCGCGGCTACTACACGCGCAGCGTCATCGCCGCCTGGGACTGGCGGGGCGGCGCCTTCACCCGCCGCTGGACCTTCGACACGAACAGCTCGACCAACTCCGGCAAGGGATACGACGGCCAGGGCAACCACCAGCTCTCCATCGCCGACGCCGACGGTGACGGCAAGGACGAGATCATCTACGGAGCCATGGCCGTGGACGACAACGGCAGCGGGCTGTGGACGACGAAGAACGGCCACGGGGACGCCATGCACGTGGGGGACCTCGACCCGTCCAGGTCGGGCCTGGAGGAGTTCAAGGTCGACGAGGACAGCTCCAAGCCCTCGTCGTGGATGGCGGACGCCAAGTCCGGTCAGATCCTCTGGTCCACCCCGGCGAGCGGCGACAACGGACGCGGCGTGTCCGGTGACATCTGGTCCGGCAGCGCGGGCGCCGAGTCCTGGTCCTCCGCCGTCTCCGGTGTGCGCGGGCCGAAGGGCGACGTGGTCACCAGCCGTAAGCCGTCCAGCTCCAACTTCCTGTCCTGGTGGGACGGCGACACGACCCGTGAACTACTCGACGGCACCCACATCGACAAATACGGCACCTCGGCCGACACCCGCCTGCTGACCGGGGCCTCCGTCCACTCCGGCAACGGCACCAAGGCCACGCCCGCGATCTCCGGGGACATCTTCGGCGACTGGCGCGAGGAAGTGGTCTGGCCGACCACCAACAACACCGCGCTGCGGATCTACTCCACGCCGTACGAGACCAGCACGAAGATCACCACTCTGCTCCACGACACCATGTACCGGACCGCGCTGGCCTGGCAGAACACCGCGTACAACCAGCCGCCGCACCCCAGCTTCGCGATCGGCAGCGGGATGGCTACCGCGCCCCGGCCGAGCGTCACCACGCCGTAGCCGCGGAAACGCCGCCTTCCGCATGTGCGGGCGGCGGCTGCGAGAGGGCCTCCCGCAGCCGCCGCTCCGGCCGGACTCGGACGCGGCGGCCCTGCCCGCTCCCGCATTCTGCCCGCGAGCAGCAGCGGCCGTCCCGCACCTGGGGCCAAGGCCCCCTCGGGAGCAGCCATTTTGGTGATCGGAACCCACGCTTTCGAGCAGGCCCGTGAGCACCGTGAGCTGCGGCGCGGTTGCTATACGGAACTGCACAAGGATGCGCGGCAGTTCTCCACAGCACTCAGCCGTCACCTGTATGTCATGCGGGACCGTACGGCCGAGGCCGAGGACATTCGGGCGCTGGAAGAAACCAAGGACACCTACCGCGACCGCTGGTCCGAGGCGTTGATGATCGCTTCCGACACGGTGGTTCCTTCGGCGCATGACGTGAACGAGGCGCTGAACCTCGTCTACGGACAGGTCAAGCGCCTGGAGCAGGGGAGGTCACGGCCGGGCGAGACCCTGCGATCAGCGGCTGAGGCACAACATTCGCTCTGGGCCCTGATCGGCGCCATGAGGGAGGCCATGCGCGGTGATCTGGGCGTGACGGACGACCCGCACCCCGGCATCCGGAGCGGCGAGCTGCCTGAGGCCGTGCGTCGTGATTTCGGCGTGGCTGAGGAGACCTGACGGGCTGGGCGGATGCGAGCGCTCCTCCGAACAGCGCGTGCGGGTACGGCGGGAGGCGGGGAGGTCCAGCAGGGCGCGGTGGCCGATCCGTGGACCGGTGGCCCCGGCGAACACCCGCATCGAGGTTCTCAGCCGGACGTCCTCGCCGTCCCGTGACTCGTGCGGAGCGGGATCACGTACCGATCCGCGTGCAGAGGCACGGGGTGCGGCCCCAGGCCCGCACGCTCAGCTTCCGTGCCGGTCCGCTGGCGGCCCACCAGCGTTGCCCGCACGCGGCGGCGACCGAACGCGCGGACCGCAGGCTCGACGAACCAGAGGAGGAAGCCGGGGTACGGGCCGTACACGGCGGCTGCCTCAAGGGGGCGGACAATTCCTCGGGCGGAGAGGCACGTTCGAGCAGTGGCTCCGCACCGTGCGGGCGAGGTGCGGGCATGCCCGCCCTCCGGTTGCAGGGCGACGTCTTCGACACCCGGCGATCGCGCGACCTCCAT
This sequence comes from Streptomyces sp. QL37, assembly GCF_002941025.1. Taxonomy (NCBI): domain Bacteria; kingdom Bacillati; phylum Actinomycetota; class Actinomycetes; order Kitasatosporales; family Streptomycetaceae; genus Streptomyces; species Streptomyces sp. QL37. Next base: position 8,176,986 of record NZ_PTJS01000001.1, read on the forward strand.
CGCGCACGTCAGGAACGAACGCGGTTCCGTGCGGCTCCTCTTCGGCCCCGACCGTATTCCGGACCGGACACCTCAGCAGGCACGGCACCGTCGGTCGCCGGCCCGCGCGCGGATCACGCTGCCTCGGTCCCGTCCGCCCGCACAGCCGCCGACCACTCGACCAGTAGCCGCTCGTACTCCCGGCGAGCTTCCGGGGACGGCAGGCCGCTGTCGACGAGCGCGCGGATCTCCGCGTTCAGCTCGGCGAGCGACCGGGCAGGCTCCGGCTCGGTAGGACGTGTGGGCATGCGTCGATTCTACGTGCGGGGGGCGACATTTGTGTCGACCGCGTCCTGGACGGATGCCACGGGCAGCCTTCCGGTTGCCGCCCGCCAGCCTGGCCGCACCGAAGGCGCTCACACCCCGCGGCACGGTCGCCTCTGTGCCGCGCAGCTCGGCAACACTCCGTACGGATGCCTGAAGTCGCACGTGGGAGGCGTTCACGCACGGCCGGCACGGGTCGGGATCCGCTCTACGAGCGCCGCGGCGGCGATGCCGACGGCGAATTCCGACGTCTGCCCGAGCGCCCGCTCGTCGGCCGTTCCGGGAAGGGGGCGACGCGAGGAGAATCACATCCGCCTTCGGTCATGTGCCGGGCACTCCCGGCGCCTCCCGTACGCCGTGACGTGACGTGACGAGCGGGCCGTCGCCCCTGCCCAGGGGCCACGGCCCGCTCGGGACTCAGGAGAGCGTCGACAGCAGGGGTGGTTCGCCCCAAGGCGTCGTGAGGATGTCGCGCAGCAGCCCGGCCCGCGGACCGATGCGCTCGGCCAGGACGGCCTCTATGCGGGCGAGCATGACCTGCGCCCGCTCGTGCGCCCGGGCACCTTCCGGGGTGGTGCGGACGATCCGCGACCTGGCGGAGGACGGATCGGGCGTCTGTTCCAGCAGGCCCAGGCCGATCAGGCTGTGCACCGCCTGGTGCGTCGTCTGACGGGTGACGCCCATCCGCCGCGCCAGCTCGGAGATCGAGGTGCCGTCCGGATCGAGTGTCGCGAAGACCGCGGCCTGCGCGGCGGTCACGGGCTGCTCACCGGCGGCCGTCATGCCGGCCAGCAGGGCGTCGTCGAACCAGCGTTTGGCCTCGCTGAGGAGCTGGGGCATGTTCGGTGCGGTGTCGGCGGTCATGATTCCTCGATGGGCAGGCGGAGCTCCGAGCATAACGACCGGCTGTGCCCGCCCGGCACTCCCGCGTCCGCCCCGCCCGTGATCAGCGGGTACGCGCGCGGGTGAACTCCACGGAGCGTTCGAAACAGTCGATGACCTGCTCGTCGGGAACACCCATCCACAGGTGTTGGGCCCCCTCGACCAGGCGCAGCTCCACGGGTACCCCCGCCTCCCGCAGCGCGTCGGCCAGTCGGACGCTCTGCCGGGTGGGAACAGCGGTGTCGGCCGTCCCGTGCAGCAGGAGGAAGGGAGGGGCCTGCGCGGTGACATGGGCCACCGGACTCGCCGCCCTCGCCCTCTCCGGGTCCGCGCCGGCCGGCGCTCCGAGGAGCCGCGCTTCGTACGTGCCCGGGTCGAGGGCGTCGTAGCGGCCGCCATGGTCCTCGGCGAGGGCGCCCAGATCACTCGGCACGTACCAGCACACGCAGCCGCGGACCGGGGCGATGCCCTCCGCCCGCGCCGAGAGAGCGGCGAGGGCGGCCAGGTGCGCGCCCGCGGACTCCCCCCACAGGACGGTGCGGGACGCGTCCACTCCCAGCTCTTCGGCGCGGGTGTTCAGCCAGCGCAGAGCGGCGGCGACATCGTCCCGCTGGGCGGGGAAGTGCGCCTCGCCGCTGAGCCGGTAGTCGAGGCACGCGACGGCGAAGCCGGCCCGGACGAGACGGGCGAACGGTCCCGGCTGCCAGGAGTGGAGGCGGGGCCCCATGTTGTCCCGCAGGCCGGTGTGCCAGCCGCCTCCGTGCACGAACACGACGAGGGGGACGTGAGTACCGGTGTCCTCCGGCAGCCACACGTCCAGCTCCAGTGGCCTGCGCCCCTCCAGCAGCCGGTAGACCGCTGCGCGCAGCAGCCTCACGCCCGCCGCCGGGCGCGAGGGGGACGGCAGCGGAAGCGCGGCCGGGTCCGGCGGGGCGGGAGGCGAGAAAGGGACGGACGGAGGATCGGAAGACAGTGCCATGGACCTGACTTTCGGTGGGTGTGGGCGTTCCTCGGGACGAGAGCGGCGAGCGAACGGCCTGTCAGTCCTGGGTGCGCCACTGCTGACCGGGCATGAAGTGCACATCGAACTGCTCCGGCACCGTGCCGAACTTCCGCGGCTCGGGGACGTACGGCTCGCGGGGCAGGGTCAGCTCCTCGGTCGGTGTCCCGAGGTTCTCGAAGAAGCGCTCGAAGGTGCCGCCCGGACCTGCGGCCACCCCGATGATCTGGCTGTGATGGCGCTCGATGCGGTAGGCGTGCGGACAGTTCTTGGGTACGAAACCGAAGTCGCCGGTGGTCAGCAGCTTTTCGTACTGCTCACCTTCCTGGTCCTCGACGAAGAGCCGCGCCGCGCCGCTGCCGATGTAGAAGACCTCGTAGGTGTCCGTATGCATGTGGGCGGGGATGATGTCCCCCTTTGCCCCCTCGACGGTGAAGAAGTTGAAGGCGTTCTCGGTCTGCTCCCCACCGGCATAGACGGTCACGAGGTCACCGAAGAGGTGGGCCCGGTCGCCCATTCCCTTCTCGATGAAATACGGCTTGCCCGGCTCAGGGGGGATGTGGGAGCGGGTGCGGTACTGGGTGGCGTACTCCATGGTCATGGTCAACCTCCGGGATCGGCTCCGACTGAAACGTCAGGCTACCTGACAGTCTGCTCGGAGTGAAGGCCGGACGCTCCGGATCCCGCCCGAGGCGGCGGGCGGGGCCGCCCGGCTTACTCGCCGGTCACGGGATCACGCCCGGTGAGGCAGTAGATGCCGCCCGCCGGGTCCCGCATCACCGTCCAGCCGTCGCCGTCGCGCACGAACCCGGCGCCGAGCCCTTCGTGATGCGCCCGGCCGGCCGCCAGGTCCGAGCAGGCCAGATCCAGATGCGCCGAGGCGGGGCGGGGCTCGACCAGGCGCTGGACGAGCAGATGGACGGGCAGGTCCCGCGGCGGGCGGAGCACGTGGAACTCCCGGTGGACGCCCGGGCGCGCATCCCAGCCGGTCAGCGCCGCCCAGAACGCGACCTCCGCGTCGAACAGGGCCGGTGACACGTCGAGGCAGATCTGGTCCAGCCGGCTCGTGGTGCCGCCGGGACCGGTCAGGACCGGCGGCCGCGCCCGCTGGCCCCGCCAGGGCACGACGCAGAAGGGCTGGCCGCCGGGGGAGCGCAGGACGGTCAGTTCCGGCTGTCGGGCCTTTTCCAGCGCGCCCAGCCGAAGGGCTTGTTCGGTGAAGGCGGTCATGTCGTCCACCGCCAGATCGGGATGGGCCCCGCCCTCGTCCCCCACCGCCTGCACCGCGAGGCAGGCGTCGGCTCGCTCCGGGAGCAGGGTGGTGAATTCGCCCCGCTCGCCCCACGGCGTGGAGACCTGGGTGCCGGTGACCGCGCTCCAGAAGCCGGCGGCACGGCCGGCGACTGCCGCGGGCCGGTCGATGAAGGCGTATGTCCAGCGGATCACGGTTCTCCTCTGCTGTGGCTCGGTGCTTCGTCCGGCAGTTCCCATCGTGTCAAAGCGTGGTCTCGCGGCCCCGTTCATCACGCGTTCACCGGTCGGATCCGTCCGCGGCATTCCCCGGCACGCCGCGGGCACCTACGCTCGGCCGCGAACGATCAACGCTGCCGCGCCGTGGTCCGAACGGTGTTGACAACGTTGTCCCTCTCCGTCGGAGGTATCCGAGAACATGCCCTCCAGACCGTCCCCGGCCCGGCGTCTCGCCGCACGGGCCGCCGCGATCGCCCTCGCCTGCACACTCGCCGGAGCCGTCGTGCCGCCGGCCGCCGAGGCCGACGCGCTGGTCGCGCGCCCCACTGCCTACGTGGACCCGATGATCGGCACGGCGAACGGCGGCAACACCTATCCCGGCGCGGTCCGCCCGTACGGCATGATCGCCTGGTCCCCGACCAGCACCACGGGCGACCAGACGAGCACCGGGGCGGCCAACGGTTACGAGTACGGGGTGACCCGGATGCGCGGCCTGAGCCTCACCCATGTCAACGGCGCCGGGTGCAACCCCGGCGCCGCGGGCGACGTACCGATCATGCCGTTCGTCGGCGACGTCACCTCCTCGCCCTCCGCCGACACGAAGGACGCGGTCTACGCGTCCGGCTTCTCGCACGACAACGAGCGCGCCGTTCCCGGCCGTTACACCGTCGGACTGGACTCCGGCGCCACCGCGGACCTGGCCGTCAGTGAGCGTGCCGGAGTGGCCGACTTCAGCTTCCCGGCGGACAGGCCCGCCAATCTGCTCTTCCGGGTGTCCAACTCCCTGAACGGCAGCGAGGACGCCGAGATCGAGATCGACACCGCCCACCGCAAGGTGACCGGTTCGGTGCTCACCGGGGCGTTCTGCGGCAGGCGCGCCAATGGCGGTACCAACAACCGCAAGAGCTACTACCGGCTCTACTTCAGCGCCTCCTTCGACCGGGCCTTCTCCACCACGGGCACCTGGCGCGACGGCACCCTCGCTCCGGGCACCACAAGCGGAAGCGGCGGCGAGGGATACGCCACCGGGGCAGACCGCGCCGGGCGCGGTTCCGGCGGCTGGGTGGGCTTCGACACCACGGCCGACGACGACGTCCGCATGCGGATCGGGATCTCCTACGTCAGCCAGGCCGGCGCCGAGGCCAACCTCCGCCAGGAGATCGCGCCCAGGGCGAGCGTCGACGACGTGGCCCGGGCGGGATCCGCCGCCTGGGACCGCGAACTCGCCTCCGCGCGCATCGGGGGTGGCAGCGACGCGCAGCGCACCGCGTTCTACACCGCGCTGTACCACTCGCTGATGCAGCCGAACCTGATCAGCGACAGGGACGGCCGCTACCCGGGCATGGACGGCAAGCCGCACCGTGTGACGCGTGGCCAGAAGGCCCAGTACAGCAACTTCTCCGGCTGGGACCAGTACCGCGCCCAGATCCAGCTCCTGGCGCTCCTCAAACCCAGGATCGCGGGCGACTTCGCCCAGTCGCTCTACAACTTCGCCCGGCAGAACGGCGGCGTCTGGGACCGTTGGGTGCACGTCAACGGCGCCACACACGTGATGACGGGCGACCCCACGGCCGCCACCCTCGCCACGTTCTACGCGATGGGCGTACGCAACTTCGACTACGAGGGTGCCTTCGAATCCCTGGCGCGGCAGGCCACGGTGCCCCACCCCGACGGCCTGTCCGACGCGGGGTGCCCCGGCCAGTGCACCGGCCAGCGGCCCAATCTCGCCCAGTACCTGGAGTCGCACTACGCGGCCCAGGACGTCTGCCACTGCTGGGGCGGTGCCGCCGAGACGCTGGAGGACGCGGTCGCGGACGCGGCACTCGGCCGGTGGGCCCGGCTGCTCGGGCGCGACGAGGAGGCCGACGCCTTCGAGGAGCGCGGCCTCTGGTGGCGCAACGTCTTCAACCCCGAGGCCGGCGACGGAGCCGGGAACACCGGCTACATCCAGGCGCGCGACCTCGACGGCTCCTGGGTGACCCCCTTCAGCCCGGGCAGCGACCGGGGCTTCGCGCAGGGCACCAGCGCCACGTACACCTGGATGGTCCCGCAGGACGTGCAGGGGCTGGCCGAGGCCATGGGCGGCCGGGACGTGGCGGCCGAGCGGCTGGACGGCTTCTTCCACAAGGCGGACGGCTCCTGGTCGGTCAAGGGCGGTGACGCGCTGCGCTACGACCCCACCAACGAGCCCGGCATCCACGCCCCTTGGCTCTACAACGCGCTGGGGCAGCCGTGGAAGACCCAGGAGACCGTACGGGAGATCGTGAACACCGTCTACGGGACCGGCCCGCGAGGACTGCCCGGCAACGACGACCTCGGCACGATGTCGGCCTGGTACGTCTACTCGGCCCTCGGCCTCTACCCGCAGACACCGGGCAGCGCCACCATGCTGCTGGGCGCGCCGCTGTTCCCGTCCGCGGTGCTGGACCGGCCGCAGGGCGGTGACATCCGGATCAGCGCCCCGGAGGCCGATGCGACACATCCGTACATCGACGCGGTGAGGGTCGACGGACGGACGGCCGACAGGTCGTGGACGGACGCCCGGCTGGTCACCCGTGGAGGGTCGCTGACCTACCGGCTCGCCGACCGGCCGAACACCTCCTGGGCCACAGGACCTGCGGGTCTTCCGCAATAGCACGCCAACCGGCCCCGGTCCGGAACCCGGCGGGCGGCGCGACGCCGCCCGCCGGGCACCGCCTGCCCTATGCGGAGGGTGGGAGAGGTCTCGATTTTCTATCGTTGAAAATTCTGCGTGCACGACCGTTGTCAGCTGTTTGAGGCTGTGGCTCAATGTTCGACTATGTGCAGTGCTCCGCGGTCCGGGGCACTCCGGCTTCTTCGACGAGGACGACGCCTTGATACGACAACTAGCCCGCCCCCGCACGCTTTTCAGATCACTCGCCTGTACGGCGGCGCTGCTGCTCCCGCTCGGGGCCACCCTGGTCCCGGCCGCCGCCGCGGCTCCCGCAGCCCCCGCGGCTGACGCCGCCACCGCCTCGGCGTTCACCAAGGAGGACCCGTCCACCGAGGTGCACGGCCTCAAGGGCGAGTACTTCGCCATGTCCGCCCCGGGCGCCCGTGACTTCGCGAAGCTGGGCGCGACCGCGCTCGACCCGGACATCAACTTTCCCGGGCTGACCGGTGCCTTCGAGTCGGCCACCGGACAGACCGAGCACACCACCGCCCGCTGGACGGGGCAGATCGAGGCCCCGGAGACGGGTGACTACACCTTCTCCGCCATCGGTGACAACGGCTTCCGGCTCTTCATCGACGACAAGGCGGTCATCGACCACTGGGAGCCGGACTGGGACCAGGAGCAGACCAGTGCTCCGGTCGCGCTGAAGGCCGGCGAGACGCACACGTTCCGGCTGGAGATGTTCCAGGACATCGGCGGGGCGAACATGTTCCTGCGCTGGTCGAGCGCGAAGCTCGCCAAGCAGATCGTGCCCGAATCGGCCTTCACCCCGCCGTCCGACTTCGAGGTCTACCCGGTCGGGCTGACCGTCGCCGAGAACGGCCTCAAGGTGCAGGCGACCTTCGACCACGAGGTCAGCGGCATCCAGGACGTCAAGGACCACCTCACCATCGAGGCGGACACGACGCCGATGCCGGTGAAGTCGGTCGCCAAGGCGTCGAACAACCGCAAGGCGCTCGTCGTCACCCTGGGCGCCGCGGTCCAGAAGGGCCAGCAGCTCAAGGTCGTCTACGACGGTGAGGGCGGCCTCAAGAACGGCGACGAGACCGTACCGGAGATCAGCCGCAGGGCGCAGAACCTCTCGACGCACCGGCTCACCACGCCGTGGGGTGACAAGGTCGACCCCAAGAACCCGATGCCCGAGTACCCCCGCCCGCAGCAGGTGCGCGACGACTGGAAGAACCTCAACGGGCAGTGGGAGTTCGCCGGAGCCACCGCCGGTGAGAAGCCGGTCTTCGGGAAGAAGCTCGACGAGCGCATCACCGTGCCCTACCCCGTCGAGTCGCAGCTCTCCGGGCTCGAGCGCCACGAAGACCACATGTTCTACCGCAAGCTCGTCACGGTGCCCAGGAGCTGGTCGGTCGGCAAGCGCGACAAGGACGACCGCCTGAAGCTCAACTTCGGCGCCGTCGACTACCAGGCGCGGGTCTGGGTCAACGGCAAGCAGGTCGCCGAGCACACCGGCGGCTACACCGCCTTCAGCGCCGACATCACCGACGCCCTCAAGGGCAGCGGCCCCCAGGAGATCGTCGTCGCGGTCACCGACACCACCGGCGCCGACCAGCCCACGGGCAAGCAGTCCTCGAACCCCAGCGGCATCTTCTACACCGCCTCCTCCGGTATCTGGCAGACGGTCTGGATGGAGCCCGTCGCTCCGGCCGCCGTCGACTCGCTGACGACCACACCGGACATCGACAAGGGCCGCCTCGCCCTGACGGTCAACTCCGAGGACGCCTCGAAGTCCGCCCGTGTCACCGCCGTCGCCCGCGACAAGAAGGGCAAGGTCGTCGGAACGGTCACCGGCCCTGCCAACAGCGAGCTCAGCCTGCCGGTCGCCAAGCAGCACCTGTGGACCCCCGACGACCCGTACCTGTACGACCTGGAGGTCACCCTCAAGGACGGGCGCTCCAAGGACACCGTCGACAGCTACTTCGGCATGCGCTCCTTCGGCGTCGCCAAGGTCGGCGGCTACCAGAAGCTGGTGCTCAACGGGAAGCCGTTCTTCTCCCTCGCCCAGCTGGACCAGGGCTTCTACCCCGACGGTCTGAACACGGCGCCCAGTGACGACGCCCTGGTCTTCGACCTGAAGGCGCAGAAGGACCTCGGCTTCAACTCCGTCCGCAAGCACATCAAGGTCGAGCCGGCGCGCTGGTACTACCACGCCGACCAGCTGGGGCTCCTGGTGTGGCAGGACTTCGTCTCCGGCAACCTCACCGGCGAGAAGGGCCAGAAGGCCTTCCTCGACCAGGGCGCCGAGATGATGGAGCAGCTGCACAACTACCCCTCCATCGGTGCGTGGATCGTCTTCAACGAGGGCTGGGGTGAGTGGGACCGTACCGAGACCGGCAAGATCACCGAGAAGGTCCAGGCCGCCGACCCGTCGCGCGTCGTCAGCGCCCACAGCGGTGTCAACTGCTGCAACTCCAAGGGCGACTCCGGCAAGGGCGACATCATCGACCACCACGACTACAACAACACCGACCCGGCCTTCCCCGACGAGACGCGTGCCGCGATGGACGGTGAGCACGGCGGCTTCACCCTGCGGATCCCCGGCCGCATGTGGCCCGGTGCCCCCACCGCGATCTACAGCGGTGTCGCGGACAAGGACGCCCTGACCGCCAAGTACGTCGACAACACCCGTACGTACTACCTGGAAGCGGCCGGCGCGGAACTCTCCGGCTCCATCTACACCCAGGTGACCGACCTGGAGAACGAGCTCAACGGCCTCTGGACGTACGACCGCCGGGAGATCAAGGTCGACGCCGCCAAGGTGCGGAAGATCAACCAGGAGGTCATCGCGGCCGGCGCGGCCGCGGGCGAGCGGGACGAGGTCAAGGGCGGTGGTGCGTGGTCCCTCGACGAGAACAAGGGCACCAAGGCCGCCGACAGCGGCCCGAACCACAAGGACCTCACCCTCTCCGAGGGGGCGTCCTGGACGCCGGGAGTGCAGGGCTCGGCACTGAAGTTCAACGGCGAGGGCCAGTACGCGCAGACCGACGGCCCGGTCGTCGACACCACCGGTGACTACACCGTGTCGGCCTGGGCGTCGCTGGACGCGCTTCCGGGCAACTACGGCACTGTCGTCAGCCAGGACGGCCGACGCCAGGAGAACCCGTTCTACCTCCAGTACGGACAGGGCGGGTTCGCCTTCTCCACCCCGGGCGCCCACCGCGCCCGGCTGGAGATCGAGCCCGAGCTCGGCCGGTGGTACCACCTGGTCGGCGTGCGCAGTGGTGACGAGATCAAGCTGTACGTCGACGGCAAGCTCGCCTCCACCGCGGCGGCCGGCACCGCCGACGTCAGCAGCGGCGCGCTGTCCGTGGGCCGCGCCAAGTGGTCCGGCGGCAACACCGACTTCTGGAACGGCTCCGTCGACCAGGTGAAGGTGTACGACAAGGCGCTCACCGACCAGGAGGTGACCGCGCTCCACGACGGCGAGCAGCCGTAGGGAGCAACCCCGCGAGACCGCTCCCGGCAGCGTGCGCACAGGCCGCGCTGCCGGGAGCTCCGTGCCGCCCCGGTCCCGCTACGGACGTCACACCGGTGAGACCGGGCCTCCGGTGCTCTCCCGGCCAACCACGCGGTGCGGGACCACGATCCTGCGGCCGGGCAGCGCCTCGAACCTCCCCAGGACACGCTCGGTCAGGCACTGCACCGCGCGTTCGGCGATCTGCTCCCGGTCCGGGGCGATCGTGGTGAGCGAGGGGGCGGCGAACCGGCCGTCCTCGATGTCGTCGAACCCCATGAGCGCCAGGTCCTCCGGCACCCGCACGCCCTCTTCGGCCGCCACGCGCAGCGCACCGAGGGCCAGTTCGTCGCTGAAGCAGAAGACGGCGTCGACGGAACCGGGAGCCGCCAGCAACTCCCGCAGAGCCCGCGCCCCCTCGGCCCGGTGCAGGTCGGCCACCTCCACCTCGGCCACCGGAGCCAGACCGGCCTCCCGCAGCCCTTGCCGGAAGCCCTCGGCGCGCAGCTCGGCCGTCCCGTGGCCCAGCCCCGACTGCAGGCCGATCGCCGCGATACGCCGACGGCCCAGCGAGACGAGATGACGAGCGGCATCCCGCGCCGCCCCCACGTTGTCCAGAGCCACATGGTCGATGGACCCGTCCGGCTCCAGCTCGCCCAGGACGACCAGCGGCAGACCACCGGCGAGGGACGCCAGGTCGGCCGGAGACGTGGACCACGGGCTGATGATCATGCCGTCGACCTGGTGGCCCTCGGACCCGTCCAGGAGCCGCCGCTCCAGATCCGCCCGCCCTCCCGTCCGCTCCAGGAGCACCGTCCACCCGCGCTCCTGCGCCGCGTCGATGAGAAGGCCCGTCAGCGCGCCGAAGTACGGCGAGTGGATCTCGGGCACGGCGACCCCGATGAGGCCCGTACGCCCCTGCCGGAGGTTGCGGGCGGCGAGGTTGGGGCGGTACCCCAGCTCCTCCACGGCCGCCATGACCCGGGCGCGCGTCGCCGGGGCGACGGCCGCGGCGTTGCTCACGACGTTGGAGACGGTCCGGACGGACACGCCGGCGAGTGCGGCGACATCCTTGAGTCTCGCTGCCACAGCCGGTGCGCTCCCGTCCTTCTGCCTGCGGGGGCGGTCGGCGGACCGTGCCCTCTGCGCTGTGCACCGTAACAGGCCCGCCGCCCGACATCGCGTGCTCCCTCTTGCCACGTTGCTTGCAACGTTGCAACATGGGCGCGTCGGCAGGGCCGCAGGAGAGCGGCTCCGCGCCTGCGCCGCTCTGTCGTGCCCGCTTCCCGCCCTTGAAGGGATCACTGCCATGCCCGAGACCTCCCTCGCCCCGCACCTCGACGCGGCCGTCCAGGATCTGTACACGGCGGGGATCACCGCGTGCCGGGGTGCCTTCACCCCGGAGTGGGCCGACGTGATGCGGGACGACATCGAGAAGGCCTTCGCCGAGGCGCGCGGGCGGGAGGGCGGGGCGGTCGGCCGGGGGCCGCACCGTTTCTACGTGGAGATACACCCCGAGCAACTGCGGGGCTTCGTGGACCTCGTCGACCATCCGTGGGTGCGTGGGGTGGCCGAGGCCGTTTTGGGGGCCGACTACCGCATCGTCGAGCTGGGCTTCGACGTCCCGCTGGCCGGAGCGGTGAACCAGCCCTGGCACAGGGACTTCCCCATGCCGGAGGCCACCCGGCACCGGCGTCGGCTGACGTCGCTCGCCTTCAACCTCACCGCCGTGGACACGCGCGAGGACATGGGGCCGTTCGAGATCGCGCCGGGCACCCAGTGGGACGACGACCCCGGTTTCGGCCACGGGATGTTCCCGGCCCGCGACTCCTACCCGCGCTACGAGGCCCTCGCCGAGCGCAAGTATCCGAGGCGCGGGGACATCTCGGCCCGCTCCGCCCTGACGATCCACCGGGGGACGGCCAACCACTCGCCCGACGCCCGGCCCGTCCTGGTGCTCGGCATCGACGCACCGGGGGCCGGCAACGACGCGCAGCACGACATGGCGGTGACCAGGGAGTACTGGGCGTCGCTGCCCGGCCGGGTACGTGCCCACCTGCACTGCCCGGTCGTGGAGGAGCTGACCCCCATCGTGCAGAAGCACACCATCGAGGGTCTGGTCATGGGCGACGCCTGACACCGTCGGGCCCGGCGGCCGGCCCGCCGGGCCCGACGGGTCACCTCAGGGTGCCCAGGGGGCGTCCACCGCCCACGTCGTGTCCTCGGTGAAGGTCGCCGCGTTGTCCCACGCGTGACCGCCGCCCGGAGTGGCCAGCCACACCTCGGAGTCGATGTGGCGCAGATAGCTGCCGGGCAGATTGGCGCTCGACAGCCGTACGCCGCCCTGACCCGCCACCGCGCACCAGGTGGCGTCGGCCTTGAAGAGGGCCGAGCCGTCGCTCGCGTCTCGGCGGACCCGGAAGTCCCGGTGGCGCAGGTACTCACCGGGGTAGTTGCGGGACTCGAACGAATAGCAGTTGCCGTTCGCCAGGCCGGTGACGACCTTCCACGTGGCGTCGTTCTTCAGGAGCGCGGTGCTGCCGCTGTCGACGACGGCCGTGTAGGCGAGCGCCTGTGAATGGCGCAGGTACTTGTTCGTGTGCCCCGGAGTGGTGACCCGGAGCGACCTGTTCCCGGTGGGCAGGGTGACAGGCGGCGCGGGAGTCCTCGACGCCTGGATCAGGGCCTGGTTGGCGGCCTTCACCCGGGCGGTGTCCACCTTGACCACCTGACGGTCGTAGGTGAGCAGCCCGTTCGCCTCGTTCTCGACGTCCGTGATCTCCGTGTAGACCGAAGCGGAGAGCCCGGCGGGCAGCTGGCCGACGCGGATGGCGTCGATGAGGCCCACGAAGCGGTTGCCGAGAGCGGAGAGGCTCGCCTGGTCCTCGTAGCTGAACCCGCCGCCCGGATACCACTCGTGACCCGGCACCTTGTAGCCCAGTCCGCCGAACTCGCCGAGGACGGCGGCCCGGGTCGCGGTCGGCGCGGTGTTCCCGGGACCGACGTAGACGTGGTTGTCGATGACGTCCCCGTTGCCGCCGTCCACCGAACCGCAGCAGTTGACCCCGCTCATGTTGTTGACGAGCCGCGACGGGTCGTACGCCTTCACCTCGTCGGCGATCCTGGCCTGGTCGTACTGTCCCCAGCCCTCGTTCTGGTTGACCCACATGACCACCGAGGGCGAGCTGCGGTGCTGGTCGATGACCGCGTGGTACTCGGCCTCCCACTGTGCCCTCGCCGCACTGTCGGGGGTCTTCCCGGTGTCCATCGCGGGCATGTCCTGCCAGACGAGGAGGCCCAGCTTGTCCGCCCAGTAGAACCAGCGCTGCGGTTCGACCTTGATGTGCTTGCGGACCATGTTGAAGCCGAGGTCCTTGTGCGCCTGGAGATCGGACCTGAGCGCGGCGTCGGTGGGTGCCGTGTAGATGCCGTCCGGCCAGTAGCCCTGGTCGAGTGTGCCGGTCTGGAAGACGAACTTCCCGTTGAGGACCGGGCGCAGGATGTTGTCGACCTTCGCGATGCCCACGGACCGCATGCCCGCGTAGCTGCCCACCGTGTCCACCACGGCCGCCCCGTCGAGCAGTTCGGCGCGAACGTCGTAGAGGAACGGGTCGTCGGGGCTCCACAGCCGGGGGCCGGGTACCGGGACGGAGATCTCCGAGCCGGGCGCCCCCGTCGCCGTCCCCACGACGGTGCCGCCGCTGGAGACGGTGACCCGGGCGGTCCGGCCGCTGCCCGCCGCGGCCTGCACCTTGACCCGCAGGGTGCTGTTGCCGAGGTCCGGCGTCATGTCCAGGCGTGTGACGTGCGACGCCGCGACGGGCTCCAGCCAGACCGTCTGCCAGATGCCGGAGGCCGCCGTGTAGAAGATCCCGCCGCCCGGGTGGGGGTTCACGTCGTTGATCCGCTGCTTGCCGACGGCCTGGCCGCCGGTCTGCGTCGGGTCGTACACGGAGACCACGATCGTGTTCGTGCCACCGTTGAGCTGGGGCGTGATGTCGTACGAGAACGAGTCGAAGCCGCCCTTGTGCGCCCCGACCTGGGTGCCGTTGACCCAGACGGTGCTCTGCCAGTCGGAGGCGCCGAAGTTGAGCACGGTCCGGCGGCCGTTCCAGTTCGACGGCACGGTGAAGGTCCGCTTGTACCAGAGCTTGTCGTTCTCGGTGATCTTCCGCTTGATGCCGGAGAGCGAGGACTCCGCGACGAACGGGACCCTGATCTGCTCGGAGAACGCCGAGGGCTGCCCGGCGTCGCGGCCGGTCACCGCGAAGTCCCAGATGCCGTTGAGATTCGCCCAGTCGGGGCGGGTCAGCTGGGGGCGCGGATACTCGGGGAGCGGGTTGTCGACGGACACCTGGTTCGTCCAGGGCGTCGTCATGGGCGCCGGCTTCGGTGTCCACGCGGTGGGTGCGGCGGCGGCCGGGGCGGTGGCCGCTCCGACGAGTGCGGTGGCGAGCAGCGCCAGCAGGCCGGTGCCGGCGGTTAACCGTCTCCACCAGGTGCGGCGGCGTGGTGCGGTTGCGGGTGTCATCCCAGGGACTCCTTCATGACGAGGAGCCCCCGCGCCGGCCGGCGCGGGGGGTGGCGCGTCGGCGGACCGCCGCTCAGAGCAGCTGCCAGAGATGGTCCGCGGTCCCGTTGTCGTCGTACTGGACGACGTGGGCGCTGTCGGCGGTGGACATGCCGTCCACGCCGAGCACCTTGTCCGAGTTGCGGTTGCGGATGCGGTACCAGCCGTCCCCGTCGGGCACGAGCTGCCACAGGTGGTCCGCCGTGTCGTTGTCGTCGAACTGGACGACGTGGGCGCTGTTCGCCGTGGACATGAGGTCCACGCCGAGCACCTTGCCCGAGTGCTGGTTGCGGATGCGGTACCAGCCGTCGCCGTTGGCCACGAGCCGCCACAGGTGGTCGGCGGTCCCGGTGTCGGCGAACTGGACGACGTGGGCGCTGTTCTCGGTGGACATGAGGTCCACGCCCAGCACCTTGCCGGAGTTGCGGTTGCCGATCCGGTACCAGCGGTCCGCGAGCCAGGGTGCCCCGTCCGGACTCGCGGTCGGGAAGGACGTGATCCGCAGGCGTGCCGCGCCCATGGGGACGAGCGTGACCTCCTCGACCGGCTCGGTGCTGCGTGCCGGGCTCGGCTGGAGCGGCCGCACCACGTGCTCGTCGTCGGCGCTCCACTCGGGGATGCGGCGGGCACGGGCGGTCATGGACAGTGGGGTGCCCTCCAGCGTGAAGGGGTTGTCGCCGGGCGAGCGGCGGCGCGGCGTGGCGGGGAGCCGTGCGCCGTCCAGGACGAGCCCGTAGTTCCACGGAGTGGTGGCGTGGACCGCGTACTCCGGGAACTGCTCGGTGCCCCCGATGCGTTCGTACGACTCCCCGATGCGCAGGGAGTAGGTGAGCGGGCCGTGGTCCACGCTGACCGAGCCGTGGTTGTCCGTCCAGGTGCGCACGGTCGTCCGCTGCGGCAGGCGCAGGGTGACCCGGTCGCCGTCGGACCAGGTCCGCTCGATCCTGGTGAAGGCAGGACCGGCCGGTGCGGTGACGCGCTGCCCGTTGACCCTGATGTCCGGCTCGTCGCACCAGGCGGGAACGCGCAGGACCAGGGGGAAGCGCAGCGCCTTCGAGGACGCGAGGGAGAGCGTGACCGTGTCCGTGAACGGGTAGCCGGTCTCCTCGGTGAAGGTGACCTCCGTGCCGTCCGCGACCTTCGCGGTGACCGCACAGGGTGCGTACATCGCCGCCGCGAGACCGCCGTCCGGGGTGGCGAGCCAGAGCTCCTCGACGAAGTAGGGCCATCCCATGCCGTAGTTGTGCGGGCAGCAGCGGTACTGGTCGACGCCCGGCAGGTAGGCCTGCATGGCGAATCCGTTCTGGAACTGCCGGTCCCGCTTGGGCGCGTCGTCCAGGTCGACGCTGTTGGCGCTGGTGACGTAGTGGATCGCCTTCCCCGACGGGTCCAGCGAGGCGGGCAGCGAGTTGAAGGCGAGCTCCTCGCAGCGGTCCGCCCAGAGCGGGTCGCCCGTGATCCGGGTGAGCAGCTGGTGGCTCGCCATGAACTCGACGATCCCGCAGGTCTCGAAGCCCTGCCGGGGGTCGCCGTGCCCGGGCCGGGCGTTCTCGTCCCCGGCGAATCCGCCGCCGGGGAACTGCCCGTAGGCGTCCATGGCCTTGGCGTACGTCCCGTACGTGTCCCGCGTGTCCTGCGCTGAGCCGCTGCGCAGGGCGTACTGGGCGGGTTCGCGGAAGCCCTGCGCGATGTTGACGTTGTGCGGGTTGACCAGGTTGTCGCCCCAGTCGGCGCCGTAACGGTGGATCTTGTCGGCGAGGTCGAGCAGGAAGGCGTCGCCGGTGCGGTTGTACAGCCAGTAGACGCTGTCGAGACCGTCGCCCCAGCGCAGGGCGATCCAGCTGGTGTCGAAGGCGCCGGGGCCCTGCGCGTTCATGTAGCGGAAGAACCTGCTGAGGAACGGGATGATCCGGTTGTCCCCGTCGTACTCCTGCCAGGAGCGCAGCGCCTGGACCAGGGGCAGGAACGGCCAGAAGTCGGGGCCGCCGTTCAGCGAGGTCCGCAGGGCCTTCGGGCCGAAGAAGCCGTCGGACTGCTGGGTCGTGAGGATCGCGTCGATCCACCGGCGTGCGGCGGCGAGTGCCTTCGCGTCCCCCGTGACGATCGCCAGGTCCGTGTATCCGCGCAGCCAGTAGGGGACCTCCTCCCAGCCGCCCAGGTCGGGGCGGACCCAGCCGGAGTTCTCGAAGTCGAGGAAGTGCGAGAACTCCTCGTAGCGGCCGCAAAGGCCGTCCAGCTGGAGCCGGAGCTGGCCCGCGAGCCAGCCCTCGGCGGTGACGCGTCCCGGCGGCAGCTTCAGGAAGGCGGTCGGGTGCAGCGGCGCGGCGTTGGGGGAGTAGTGCCCCCCACGCGCGGCGGCCATCACGCCCTCGGCGGCGGTCGCCGTGGTGGCCCAGCGGCCGGCGGCCGTGGTCGCGGCGACGGTGGCCAGCGCACCGGTCATGAGTTGTCTGCGGTTCAGGGGCATCGTGTGGGGGCTCCGCTTCTGCTCTGCCGGACAGGGATGGGGGACCGGCCCGGACAGGCCGGCGCATGGCGAAGGCGGGCGTCGCGTCCGCGGCTGACGGGACGACACCTCATGTGCAACGTTGGAAAATCGATGTCGGCGGTATGACAGCACGCGGTCAAGCCGCTGTCCAGAGGTGGCGCAGTACCTGGTGCGGAACGAACCCGGCGTTCGGCGGGGGCGGGCGTGCACCCTGGGGCGACACATTTTGGAAACGCATCGACAACTCTCTTGCCGCCTGCGGCGCCTCGCCTATATAACGTTGTAAACCGAGCCGCCGAGAGGCCGCACCAGCCCTCACGACCAGAGTTCTCGCAGCTCGGAACGGGTCGTGAGGGATACAGCGTCATCCGCCGCCGAGCGGCTGACGCATCCTCCCGCCATGCCCGACCGCACGCCGAACGGTGTGCCGTCACCTCGCCAAGGAGCGTCCCGCGCATGATGATCCAGCGTCGATCCCGTACCCTCGCCGTGGCCTGCCTGATCGCCGCCACCGCCACGCTGGCCGTTTCCGGCTGCTCCAAGTCGGAGACCTCGGACAGCGCGGGCGGTGACAGCAGCCAGGGTGCACAGGCGGCCAAGTCCCCCGAGGCCTCCTCCGGTCCCGGCTGCTCCCTGCAGAGCTACGGAGCACCCAAGATCGACCTCAAGAACGCAGTGGTCGGCTTCTCCCAGTCGGAGAAGGAGGCCAACCCGTTCCGTATCGCCGAGACCCAGTCCATCAAGGACGAGGCCGCGAAGATCGGCGTCAAGAAGCTGCTCACCACCAACGCGCAGTCGCAGCTGTCCAAGCAGATCAGCGACATCCAGGACATGCTCTCGCAGGGGGCCCAGTTCCTCATCATCGCGCCGCTGAACTCCGACGGCCTGGAGCCGGCGCTCAAGGCGGCCGCGGCGAAGAAGGTGCCCGTCCTCACCATCGACCGCAAGGTCAACTCCACGGCGTGCAAGGACTACGTGGCCTTCCTCGGCTCCGACTTCGTCGAGCAGGGCAAGCGGGCCGCCGACGCGATGATCAAGGCGACCGACGGCAAGGGCAAGGTGGCGATCCTCCTCGGCGCGTCCGGCAACAACGTGACCACCGACCGGACCAAGGGCTTCGTCGACCAGATCAAGGCCGAGGCACCCGGAATCGAGATCGTCGCCCAGCAGACCGGCGAGTTCGCCCGTGACAAGGGCCAGCAGGTCATGGAGCAGCTCATCCAGTCCAAGCCCGACATCACCGCCGTGTACGCGGAGAACGACGAGATGGGCCTCGGCGCCGTCACGGCGCTGAAGGCAGCCGGCAAGAAGCCCGGCAAGGACGTCAAGATCGTCTCGGTCGACGGCACCCGCAACGCCGTGCAGGCCCTGGTCAACGGCGAGTACAACGCCGTCATCGAGTCCAACCCCCGCTTCGGCCCGCTGGCCTTCGCGACCGCCCAGAAGTTCTACGGCGGCGAGGAGATCCCCGAGAACGTCATCATCACCGACCGCGCCTACGACGAGACCAACGCCAAGGAATCGCTCGGCGGGGCGTTCTGATCCGCTCCTGAACGCATCGGCCCCGGCCGCCGTGGCGCTCGCACCCGGCCACGGCGGCTCCCGGGCCCTCACCCTTGGACAGCGGAAGGCCAAGAAGACCCATGGCACCACCCGAAGCAGTACCGCAGGCACAGGAGGCGGCCGGAGACTCCGCCTCCACCGTGCTCGAAGCCCGCTCGGTGAGCAAACGGTTCCCCGGAGTCGTCGCCCTCGACGACGTCAGCTTCTCCCTGCGCGCGGGGGAGACCCACGCGCTCGTCGGGGAGAACGGCGCGGGCAAGTCCACCCTCATCAAGGTGCTGACCGGCGTGTACCGGCCGGACGGCGGCGAACTGCGGATGGCCGGTGAACCGGTCCGGTTCGCCCGGCCGTTCGAAGCACAGCAGGCCGGGATCTCCACGATCTACCAGGAGGTCAACCTCGTCCCGCTGATGAGCGTGGCGCGGAACATCTTCCTGGGCCGGGAACCGCGGAACCGGTTCGGCCTCATCGACTTCTCCCGCATGCACCGGGAGACGAGCGAGCTGCTCGACGGATTCGGCGTACGCGTCGACCCCCGGCGCCCGCTGCACACCCTCGGTGTCGGCACCCAGCAGATGGTCGCCCTCGCACGGGCGGTGTCCGTCAACGCCCAGGTCGTCATCATGGACGAGCCCACCTCCTCGCTCGAACCACGCGAGGTGGAGACCCTCTTCCGCGTCATCGAACGCCTACGCGGCCAGGGCATCGCCGTCCTCTACGTCAGCCACCGCATGGACGAGCTCTACCGGATCTGCGACCGGGTCACCGTCCTGCGCGACGGGCGCCACATCCACACCGGCGAGCTCGCCGACCTCGACCGGATGCAGCTCGTGTCCATGATGCTCGGCCGCGACCTCTCCGAGGTACGCCGCTCCGGCGTCACCAGCTTCGCGGCCGAGGGGCACGAGGCCGCCCGTACACCCGTACTCACCGCGACCGGCCTCTCCAGCCGCCTCCAGCTCCACGACATATCCATGTCGCTGTACGCGGGAGAGGTACTCGGCCTCGGCGGCCTCCTCGGCTCCGGGCGCAGCGAGACGGCCAAGGCGCTGTCCGGCGCACTGCCCCTGGACGCCGGCGAACTCACCGTCGACGGGACCACGCTGAAGCGCCTCACCCCGGCCGCCGCCATCCGCGCCGGCATCAGCCTGCTGCCCGAGGACCGCAAGGCCGAAGGCATCGTGCCCGGCCTCTCCGTCCGCGAGAACATCGTGCTGGCGGCGATGCCCCGTCTCTCCCGGGCGGGTGTCGTCTCGCGCGCCAGGCAGGACCGGATCGTCGACATCTTCATGAAGCGCCTGCGGATCAAGGCGTCGAGCCCCGAGCAGAAGGTCGGGGAACTCTCCGGCGGCAACCAGCAGAAGGTCCTGCTGGCCCGCTGGCTCTGCCTGGAGCCCAAGGTCCTGCTGCTCGACGAGCCCACCCGGGGCATCGACGTCGGAGCCAAGGCCGAGGTCCAGAGCCTCATCGACGACCTCGCCCGCGAAGGCCTCGCCGTCCTGCTCATCTCCTCCGACATCGAGGAGCTCATCGAAGGCGCCGACCGGATCGTCGTCCTGCGCGGCGGAGCGGTCGCGGGTGAGCTGTCGGGCGACGACGTGGCCGAGGACCGGCTGCTCGAAGTGCTCGCCGACCACGCACCGGAGCCGGCGGACAGGGCCCCGGCCGCCCAGGAGGACCCCCGATGACCCAGACCGCAGTCGCCCCGCCCGTGAAGAGCGACAAGCCCCGGAAGTCCGTGAGCCCGCTGGCCCGGCTCCGCGACCCCGCCTGGTACCAGCGCTACGGCGTCTACGTGGCCGTGGCCGTGGTGCTGCTCTTCAACGCCCTGTTCACCGACCACTTCATGACCGCCGACAACTTCCGCACCCAGCTCGTCCAGGTCGCGCCCATCGTCATCGTCGCCCTGGGCATGGCCCTGGTCATCGGCACCGAGGGCGTAGACCTGTCCGTCGGCTCGACCATGGCGCTGGCCGCCGCCTTCCTCCCGCTCTACCTCGGCTACGGGCTCGTCCCCGCGCTCGTCGTCGCCCTCCTGGCGGGCGCGGTCGTCGGAGCCGTCAACGGCGCCCTCGTCTCCCTCGTCGGGCTCCAGCCCATCGTGGCGACGCTCGCGCTCTTCGTCGGAGGCCGCGGACTCGCCCTGGTCATGGCCGACGGCCAGCTCAAGCAGATCGTCAACCCCGACCTGCTGTCGCTGGGCACCGGCTCCTTCCTCGGCATCCCGCTGGTCGTCTGGATCGCCGGCATCCTCGCCCTGGCCGTGGCCTTCCTGGTGCAGCGCACCACCTTCGGCCGGCAGATCGTCGCCGTCGGCGGCAACCGCTCCGCCGCCGCGCTCGCCGGGCTGCCCGTCAAGCGGGTCCTCATCGGCGTGTACGTGCTCTGCGGAGTGCTCGCCGCTCTCGCCGGCATCCTCGCCACGGCCAGGCTGACCGCGAGCGACCCGTCCTCGCTCGGCACCCTCATGGAACTCTCCGCCATCACGGCGGTCGTGGTCGGCGGCACACCCCTCAACGGGGGCTCCGTCCGGGTGCTCGGCACCGTGGCAGGCGCCCTGCTCATGCAGCTCCTGCGCGCCACGCTCGTCAAGCACGACCTGCCCGACTCCACCGCACAGATCGCCCAGGCGGCCATCATCATCGCCGCCGTCTACGTCGCCCGGGAGCGTCGGTCCCGATGAACGAAACCAAGCCCCTCACCGCCGCCCCGGCCCCGGCCGCTCCGAAGGCGCCCAAGGCCCGGCCCGCCGCGGGCCCCGAGCAGACCGGCCGGCAGCGCGCCGCCGAACTCCTGCAACGCCAGGGCGTCCTCGCGGTCCTGCTCGCCGTCGTGATCGCCGCCTCTTTCATCTACCCGACGTTCGCGTCACTGGACAACGCCCGCGGTGTGACCATCCAGGCCTCGTTCCTCGCCGTGGTCGCACTCGGCATGACGATGGTCATCATCACCGGCGGCATCGACCTGTCCGTCGGATCGGTCTTCGCCCTCGGGGGAGTCCTCGCCGCCTGGGCCTCGCAGTACGGATTCCTCGCCGCGCTCCTGCTACCCCTCGTGGTCTGCGGCGGGATCGGCCTGCTCAACGGCTTCCTGATCGCCCGGGGCAACATGGCGCCCTTCATCGTCACCCTCGCCACGCTGCTGGGGGCCCGCGGCCTGCTCCTCGCCCTCACCGACGAGGGCGCGACCACCTATCTGGTGCCCAAGGACTCGGCCTTCGGTGAACTCGGCCAGGGCAGCGTCTGGGGCTTCGGCTACCCGATCGTCATCGCCCTGGTGCTCTTCGGCGCAGGCGGCCTGGTCCTGCAGCGGACCTCGTTCGGCCAGACCCTCTTCGCCGTGGGCGGCAGCAGCGACGCGGCCACGCTGATGGGCCTCCCCGTCGCGCGCACCAAGATCCTCGTCTACACGCTCAGCGGCCTGCTCGCCGGACTCGCCGGAGCCCTCAACGCGGCCAGGCTGTCCTCGGGCGTCACCATCGTCGGCGTGGGCATGGAACTCGACGCGATCTCCGCCGTCGTCATCGGCGGCACCCTGCTCATCGGCGGCGCGGGATCCATCAGCGGAACCCTCTGGGGCGTCCTGCTGCTGGCCGTCATCCAGAACCTGATCAACCAGATCGGCTCACTCAACTCCTCGTACCAGTCGGTCGTCAGCGGCGGCTTCCTTATCGTTGTCGTGGTGGCCCAGCGCTATCTCGCGCGCAGTCGCAGAAGCACCTGAGGACGAGCCGGCCGTCGAGGCCGGACCAACAGCCAAGCCGAGCCGAACCAAGGAGTGCCGTGGGCGTCAGCCTCAAGGACGTTGCACAACGGGCGGGCGTGTCCATCAAGACCGTGTCGAACGTGGTGAACAACTATCAGCACGTCACACCCGCCATGCGCGCCAAGGTGCAACAGGCGATCGACGAGCTCGGCTACCGGCCGAACCTCACCGCCCGTCACCTGCGCAAGGGCCGCACCGGCATCATCGCCCTCGCCGTCCCCGAATTCGGCAACCCGTACTTCGCGGAGCTCGCCGGAGCGGTCATCGACGCGGCCGCCCGGCACGACTACACCGTCCTGGTCGACCACACCGCCGGGCTCAAGGAGAAGGAGCTCCTGGTCAGCCAGGGATTCCGGTCCCATGTCATCGACGGCCTCATCCTCAGCCCCATCCATCTGGAGACCGAGGACCTCATGGCACGCACCGAGACCGCGCCACTGGTCCTGCTGGGCGAGCGCGAATACGAGGCGCCCTACGAACACATCGCCATCGACAACGTGGCGGCGGCCCGCGAGGCCGTACGCCACCTCGTCGACCAGGGCAGACGGCGCATCGCCTTCCTCGGATCGCGCACCGGCCAGGAACGCCAGCCGGCCCATCTGCGCCTGAGGGGCTGGCGCGAGGAACTGGAGGCCGCAGGCATCGCACCCGACGAATCCCTCGTCGTGGTCACCGACGGCTACGGCCGCGAGGACGGCGCCACCGGCATGGCGCAGCTCCTCGACCAGGGGCACCGGCCCGACGCCGTGTTCGCGTACAACGACCTCATCGCCATCGGCGCGATGCGGACCATCACCGCACGCGGACTGCGGATCCCGGACGACATCGCCGTCGTCGGCTTCGACGACATCGAGGAGAGCCGCTACACCACCACCTCGCTCACCACCATCGCCCCCGACAAGGAAGCCATCGCCGGCCTCGCCGTCGACAGCCTCGTCGAACAGCTCTCGGGGGAGCCCGTCGCCGAACCGCGCAGGCCACGCCCCGGCTACCGCCTCGTCGTCCGCGAATCCACCACGGCCGGCCCCGACTCCGGCCACACCGAGGATCTCTGATGCCGCGCCCCACCGTGCACCGCACCCCGTTCGGCTCCGTCCAGGGGACCCGGACCGACCTCTACACCCTCGACAGCGGTACGGGGGTCCGAGCCGAGGTCCTGACCTACGGCGCGTCCCTGCACCGCCTCACCGTGCCGGACACCACGGGGACCGCAGCCTCCGTCGTCCGCTCGCTCGCGACGCTGGACGACTACACGGCCAAGCACCCCTACTTCGGCGCCGTCGTCGGTCGTTACGCCAACCGCATCGCCCACGGCCGCTTCGTCCTGGACGGGACCGAACACCACGTCCCCGCCAACGACCGGGGCCACGCCCTGCACGGCGGGCCCGACGGCTTCCACACCAAGGTGTGGGAAGCGGCCCCGGAGCGCACCGAGGACACCGTGTCCGTCCGCCTCACCCTGCACAGCCCCGACGGTGACATGGGGTTCCCCGGGGCCCTGGACGCCACGGTCACGTACACCCTCGACACCGCGGGCACCCTGGCCGTCGACTACGCCTCGGTCACCGACCGCCCCACCGTCGTCAACCTCACCAACCACTCCTACTTCGAACTGTCCGGCCACAGCGGCATCCTCGGCCACCACCTGGAGGTCGACGCCGACTCCTACCTGCCGGTGGACGACGACGGCATCCCCCTGGGCCCGCCGTCCGAGGTCCGCGGAACCCCGTTCGACCTCACCGCGCCCCGGCTCCTCGGGGAACGTCTCGGCGCCGAGGACGCACAACTGCGCGCCGCGGGCGGCTTCGACCACTGCTGGGTGCTCCGGGACTCCGGCGGCGGCCTGCGACGTGCCGCACGCCTCACCGCCCCGGACTCGTCCAGGGTCCTGGAGGTGTGGACCACGGAGCCCGGCATCCAGGTCTACACCGCCAACCAGCTCGACGGCTCCTTCACCGACGGCACCGGCCGCCGCCACGAACGGCACGGCGCGATCTGCCTGGAGACCCAGCACCTGCCCGACTCACCCAACCGGCCGGACCTGCCCAGCACCGTGCTGCGTCCGGGCGACACCGCGCGGAGCCGAACCGAGCTGCGTTTCCCGCACCTGCCGAATTAATCGATTGCCCCTCGCGAGACCCCCTGCTGTAATTCCGGCACCGAACGACCGAACAGGGAGATGTCCATGCGCCGAGCTTCTGTGTCCACCCAGACAGGAATTCACACCTATCTCGAGGACCCGAAGCTCAGTGCAGACATTGAACCTGGGAATTCTGGCGCATGTCGACGCCGGTAAGACGAGCCTGACCGAGCGGCTGCTCCACACCGCCGGAGTCATCGACGCGGTCGGCAGCGTCGACGACGGCAGCACACAGACCGATACCCTCGCCCTGGAGCGGCGGCGCGGCATCACCATCAAATCCGCCGTGGTGTCCTTCGCCATCGACGGTGTCACCGTCAATCTGATCGACACCCCCGGCCACCCCGACTTCATCGCCGAGGTGGAACGGGTCCTCGGCGTGCTCGACGGCGCGGTACTCGTCGTGTCCGCCGTCGAGGGCGTCCAGGCGCAGACCCGGATCCTGATGCGCGCGCTGCGCCGCCTGCGGATCCCCACGCTCGTGTTCGTGAACAAGACCGACCGCCCCGGCGCCCGGTACGAAGACGTCCTGTCCGACATCGCCCGCCGGCTGTCACCCGCGGTCGTCGCCATGGGCCCGGTCGAGGGCCTGGGGACCCGGGAGGCCCGCACCAGGCCGCTCACCGCCGCGGACCGGGGTTTCACCACCGCGCTGACCGACCTGCTCACCACGCACGACGACGAACTCCTGGCGGCGTACGTCGAAGGCGCGGCCGGCGTTCCGTACGACCGGCTGCGTGACCGGCTGGCGGCACAGACCCGGCAGGCGCTGGTGCACCCCGTCTACTTCGGGTCCGCGGCCACCGGCGCGGGCGTGGCCGAACTGACGGCCGGTATCGCCGAACTCCTTCCGGTGACGGACCAGGACACCGAAGGCCCGGCCTCGGGAGCGGTCTTCAAGGTCGAACGCGGCCCGGCGGGAGAGAAGATCGCGTACGCCCGCATGTTCTCGGGGACGGTGCGCACCCGTGAACGCGTCCGGCTGCGGGGCGACGGAGAGAAGGAGGGCCGCGAGGGCAAGATCTCGGCCATCACCGTCTTCGACCAGGGCGCGGACGTCCGCGGGTCCTCGCTCCCCGCAGGCCGGATCGGCAGACTGCGAGGCCTCCACACCGTCCGGATCGGGGACAGGATCGGCGAACCGGGAGCCGTGGAGCCGGCGCGCGCCCACTTCGCGCCGCCGTCCCTGGAGACCGTCGTCACCCCCTGCCGCCGTCAGGACAGGGGAGCGCTGCACATCGCGCTCGGACACCTGGCGGAGCAGGACCCGCTGATCGGCGTACGCACCGACGACCTCCGGCAGGAGGTGTCCCTGTCGCTCTACGGAGAGGTGCAGAAGGAGGTCATCCAGGCGACTCTCGCGGACGAGTACGGCATCGAGGTCGGCTTCCGGGAGACGACGACCATCTGTCTGGAACGGCCGTCCGGGACCGGCGAGGCCGTCGAGTTCATCGACAAGGAGCCGAATCCGTTTCTCGCCACCGTAGGACTCCGGGTGGGGCCCGCCGCTTTCGGCAGCGGGGTGGAATTCCGCCGGGAGGTGGAGCTCGGTTCCATGCCGTACTCCCTGATGCGTGCGGTGGAGGACACCGTGCGGGAAACACTCGGCCAGGGAATTCACGGATGGCAGGTCACCGATTGCGCGGTCACCATGACCCACTCCGGATACTGGCCCCGGCAGAGCCATTCGCACGCGGTGTTCGACAAGAGCATGTCCAGCACGGCGGGCGACTTCCGCAACCTGACACCACTGGTTCTGATGGAAGCGCTGAAGCGGGCCGGGACCACGGTGTACGAGCCCATGCACCGCTTCCGTGCCGAGCTCCCGGCCGACGCCCTCGGCCCGCTCGCGCCGGTCCTCGCGCGGCTGCGCGCCGTTCCCGGGCCCCCGGAGACGCGCGACGGCGTCTGCACCGTGGAGGGGGTGATCCCCGCCGCCCGGGTCCATGAGCTGCAGGAGTCGCTCCCGGGGATGACGCGCGGCGAGGGGGTGCTGGAGTCGGCGTTCGAGGACTACAGGCCGGTCGACGGTCCTGTTCCCCACAGGCCCAGGACCGACCGCGACCCGCTGAACCGCAAGGAGTACCTCCTGCGCACCCTGCGCCGGGTGGACTCCGGCCGGTGAGAGCAGGGCCGGTGTCGCGGAGGCGCGCCCTCGCGCCTCCGCCACACCCCGGCTCCCTCCGGACACGGACCCGCCGCGCCTTCGAGATCCGGCAGGGCGGCTCGCCGCCCCGGCCACGGAGCCGGATCTCCCCGGGACCGGTACCGCCCGAGGGGCGGCCGCGGTCAGGGAGTGCTTTCGCCCGATCCCAGCTTCGTCACCAGGCGGTCGAGGCGGGCGGCCCGGAGCTTCGGTGTCCTCGCCCTGAGCAGCTCCAGGATCACGAGGTAGCGGTCCGTCCTGCCGAGCCGCTCGAAGCGTTCCGCCGCCCGTGGGTCGGCGGCCAGCGCGGCGGCGAGGTCGGCGGGCACCGTGGCCTCCTTCTGCGACGGGTACGCCGACTCCCATCGCCCGTCCTCCCGGGCCGCCCGGACCTCGACGAGACCGGGTTCCCGCATCCGGCCTGCCGCGATCAGTGCCTCCGCCTTCCGTACGTTGACGAGGGACCAGGCGCTGCCCGCCCTGCGGGGCGAGATCCTCTGCAGGTAGTACACCTCGTCCAGAGACTTCCGCTGCCCGTCGATCCAGCCGGAGCAGAGCGCGGCGTCCACGACCTCGGGCGCCGTGACGGACGCGATGCCCGAGCTCTTCTTCGCGATCTTCAGCCAGAGCTCCGTCCGATCCCCGTGATGCTGCTCCAGCCAGGCCTCCAGCAGCTCGGCCCGTTCGAAGAACAGCGGCTCCGGGCCCGCTTTCCCGGTGGCATCCGCCTTCCCGTTCCCGGCCACGGCGTTCTCCGTTCCTTCGCGCGGTTGCGATGAGGTCATGGGAGCGACGGCAGAGCTCCTTCAGGACGGCATCTGTCCTGAAGGAGCGGCCCGGGGCCCCGTTCATCCGTGAGGCGGCGGGCCCGTGCTCTCCCGGACGACCAGGTGGGTCGGGACCAGGGTGGTGCCCCGCTCCGTCGGCTCGTCGCGGATCTGCCGCAGGACGCCGTCCACGCACCGCCGGCCGACCTCGGCGAAGTCCTGATGGACGGTGGTGAGCGGCGGGAGGAACGAGGCGGAGTCGGCGATGTCGTCGAAGCCGACGACGCTGACGTCCTCGGGCACGCGTCTGCCTCTTTCCTGCAGGGCTCGCAGGACGCCCAGCGCCATCTGGTCGTTGGCGGCGAAGACCGCGGTGCACGACGGGTCCGCCGCGAGCGCGACGCCCGCCTCGTACCCCGAGGCCGCCGACCAGTCGCCGTCCACCGGTGGCGGAACAGGGCGTCCCGCCTCCTCCAGCGTCTGCCGCCAGGCCTGGGCGCGGCGCTGCGCGGCGAACGACTCGGGCGGGCCGGCGACATGCGCGACGCTGCGGTGCCCGAGGTCGAGGAGGTGTTGCACGGCGGCCCTGGCGCCCCCGGACTGGTCGGTGTCCACGACGGTGTAACGGTCGCCCGCGTCCGAGTCGGCCACCACCACGTGCGTGTGCGGCGGCAGCGACATGGCGGCGTCCAGGAGGCGGACTTCCATGATCACGATGATACCGTCCACGACCTGCTCGCCGAGCATGGTCACGGCGCCCCTGACTCCCGTGCTGGTCGGCGTCGCGACGGGCAGCAGGGTGATCGCGTATCCCTCGTCCGCGGCGGAGGCGGAGATGGCCTCCAGCGTGCGGACGTTGCCCGTCGTGGCGAGGGTGAACAGGATGACGCCCAGCGTGCGGAACTTCCCGCTCTTCAGGGCGCGCGCGGCGCTGTTGGGGCGGTAGTTCAGCTCCTTCATGGCGTTCAGCACGCGTTCGCGGGTCTCCTCGGACACCACCGTGTGCCCGTTGGAGACGCGGGAGACCGTCTGCGAGGAGACTCCGGCCAGGCGGGCGACGTCGGCCATCGAGGCCTCCTTGCGGGGCGGCCGCTCCATGGCCTGTTCCTTTCCCTGCACTACGTCCGCCTCCGTCGTGTCGTGTGAGCCTTTCGCCGTGTGGGCGCGCTTCTCCGGACGCGGGGCCGTCCTCGGCCGCGCGTTGTGAGGGTGTTCCGATCGGGGCCGGCCCTGTCTCTGCTGCGCGTACGGCTCGTTGTCGCGTGCGGACCGAGGGCTCGGGCCAACGGCATTTCTACCACTCCGTACGCCCGGCGCCGACACACGGGCGCGCACGGACGCTCCCGCTGGGGTCACCGTGGAGGCCCGTAGGGACCCAACTGGTCGGCGTAGCAGGGAAACCGAGTCTTGACCATGACGTGAGAGACGTGTAGACATCACTTCACCGATAAATGTTTACGTAAACATCAGTACGGGTGTTCGCGTGGGCATCGGCCTCCTCAAGCACAGCGCCTCCACGATGTCCGGTGTCTCCATCCGGCCGGGGCCATGCACAACGCCGGATCAACAGGAGTACCCATGACGGCCGTTACGCCGATCACGACCGGACGCCGCCCACCGGCCAGAAGCTCCCGCAGCCGGCGTGGGCGGGTCGGCTGGATCTTCGTGGGGCCCTTCATGGCGGTGTTCGCCCTGGTGTTCCTCGCCCCGATCGTCTACTCGCTCTATCTGAGCTTCTTCCGGGACCAGTTGGTGGGCGGCACGTCGTTCGTCGGCCTGGACAACTTCCGACGGGCCTTCGAGGACGAACAGTTCTGGGCGGCCGTGGGCCGCGTGACCCTCTTCCTCGCGGTGCAGGTGCCCGTCATGCTCGGCCTCGCCCTGCTCATAGCCCTGGCCCTCGACAGCGGCAGGATCTACGGGAAGAGCTTCTTCCGGATCGCGGTCTTCCTGCCGTACGCCGTGCCCGCCGTCGTCGCCACCCTGATGTGGGGCTTCATCTACGGCACCCGCTTCGGGCTGGTGGGGAACATCAACGACGCCTTCGGCGTGTCGCTGCCCGACCCGCTCTCCCCCTCCCTGGTCCTGGCGAGCATCGGCAACATCGTCACCTGGGAGTTCATCGGCTACAACATGCTGATCTTCTACTCCGCGCTGCGCGTCGTCCCCAAGTCCCTCTACGAGGCCGCCGAGATCGACGGAGCGGGACAGTGGCGGATCATCACCGCGGTCAAGATCCCCGCGATCCGCGGTGCGCTGGTGATCGCGACGATCTTCTCGGTGATCGGCAGTTTCCAGTTGTTCAACGAGCCCAGCATCCTGCAGAACCTGGCGCCCAACGCGATCACCACCTACTTCACGCCCAACTTCTACACCTTCACGCTGTCCTTCTCCGGACGGCAGCAGAACTACGCGGCCACGGTCTCCCTCGTCATGGGAGTCGTCACGATGATCATCGCCTACGCGGTCCAGCTGCGCGGCATGCGAAAGGAGGCGTGAACGATGAGCGCCCCCTCCTTCACCGCCGAACAGACGCCCCGGCGCTCCACCCACCGTGCCCAGCCGCGGAGCCGAGCCGCGCGCGGACGCCGCTCGGCCGACCGGCCCCGCCGCAGCGTGCTGCTCACGGTGCTCATGGGCGTGACCGCGCTCTACGCACTCATGCCGCTGGCCTGGCTCGTCGTCAACGCCACCAAGACGCAGAAGGGCCTCTTCGGCTCCTTCGGGCTCTGGTTCAGCGGCGACTTCGCCCTCTGGGACAACATCTCGCAGACGCTCACCTATGACGACGGCATCTTCGTCCGCTGGTTCCTCAACACCCTGCTGTACGTGGTCGTGGGCGCGGGCGGAGCCACCTTCCTCGCGGTCCTCGGCGGCTACGGCCTGGCCAAGTTCGACTTCGCGGGCAAGCGCGCCGTCTTCGCCGTCGTCATCGGCGCGGTCGCCGTGCCCGCCACGGCGCTGGCGGTCCCGACCTTCCTGATGTTCAGCAAGATGGGGCTCACCAACACACCGTGGGCCGTCATCATCCCGTCCCTGATCTCACCGTTCGGGCTCTACCTCATGTGGGTGTTCGCCGCCGAGGCCGTCCCCACCGAGCTCCTGGAAGCGGCCAGGATGGACGGTTCCGGGGAGCTGCGGACGTTCTTCCGCGTCGCGCTCCCGCTGCTGGCCCCGGGCATCGTGACGGTACTGCTGTTCACCATGGTGCAGACCTGGAACAACTACTTCCTGCCCCTGATCATGATCAAGGATCCGGACTGGTATCCGCTGACCCTCGGCCTGAACGCCTGGAACGAGCAGGCGTCCACCGCCGGCGGCCAGCCGGTCTTCAACCTGGTCATCACGGGTTCGCTGCTGACCATCGTGCCGCTGGTCATCGCCTTCCTGCTGCTCCAGCGCTACTGGCAGTCCGGCCTGGCCGCAGGCAGCGTCAAGGGGTGAACGGCACCCGGGCCCCCTCGGCCACCGAATCTCCGCGCTTCCGGACCGGTTTCCCCCGGCCCCCGACCGGCGCGGCGCCNCCACCCCTCTCCAACCCCGCACCCCCGTGCGGACGTTCCACGGTTCGTGCACCACCCTCACCACAACGGAGTGAAGCAATTATGAGAACCATGACCAGACGCGCGATGCGTGGCGTCGGCCTGCTGTGCGCGGCCGCGCTGAGTCTCACCGCGTGCGGGTCCTCCGAGGGCGATTCCGCTTCGTCGGACAAGACCGTATCGGGAGGTGATCTCCGGGCGGCCCTCAAGAAGGGCGGTTCCATCACGGTGTGGGCGTGGGAGCCGACGCTGAAGCAGGTGGTCAGCGACTTCCAGAAGGAGTACCCCAAGGTCAAGGTCAAGCTGGTCAACGCCGGTACGGGCAACGACCAGTACACCGCACTGCAGAACGCCGTACAGGCCGGCTCCGGGGTACCGGACGTCGCGCAGGTCGAGTACTACGCGGTCGGACAGTTCGCCCTCGGCGAGTCCCTCGAGGACCTGAGCCGCTACGGCGCCGGGGACTTCAAGGACGACTACTCGCCGGGACCGTGGAACTCCGTCGCCGTCGACGAGGCCGTGTACGCGCTGCCCATGGACTCCGGCCCGATGGCGCTCTTCTACAACAAGAAGGTGCTGGACAAGCACCAGATCGCCGTCCCCACCACCTGGGACGAGTACCTCGACGCGGCCCGCGCCCTGCACGCCGCGGACCCGAAGGCGTACATAACCAACGACACCGGCGACGCCGGGTTCACGACCAGCATGATCTGGCAGGCCGGCGGCACACCGTTCAAGAACCGCGACACCGACGTGACGGTCGACCTCACCGCGGACAAGGGCGTCGTCGCCTTCACCAAGGTCTGGCAGAAGCTCATCGACGAGAAGCTGCTGGCACCCGTCACCAACTGGAGCGACGAGTGGTACAAGGGTCTGGCGGACGGCACCATCGCCACCCTCTCCACCGGCGCCTGGATGCCCGCCAACTTCGTCTCGGGCGTCGAGTCGGCCTCGGGTGACTGGCGCGCGGCCGCGCTCCCGCAGTGGAAGAAGGGCGAGGAGGTCAGCTCCGAGAACGGCGGCAGCGCCCTCGCGGTGATGAAGGCCGGCAAGAACAAGGACCTGGCGTACGCGTTCAACGAGTACGCCAACCACTCCGAGGGCGTCCAGGCCCGCCTCGAGGGCGGCGCCTTCCCCGCCACCACGGCAGACCTGTCCTCGCCGTCGTTCCTCGACACCTCCTTCCCGTACTTCGGCGGCCAGAAGGCGAACGAGATCTTCGCCCGGTCCGCCAGCCAGGTGCCCGAGGACTGGTCCTACCTGCCTTTCCAGGTGTACGCGAACTCCGTCTTCAACGACTCCGTCGGCAAGGCGTACGTCTCCGACACCACCCTGGCCGACGGTCTGAAGCAGTGGCAGAAGGCCGCCGTCACCTACGGCAACGACCAGGGCTTCAGCGTCAACAAGTGACCTCCCGCCGCTGAACCCGCACGGGGCGGCCGCCCTCCGACGGGCGGCCGCCCCCCGGGTCCTTCGCCTGGATCAGGCCGGGCCCGCGCGCCCCGGTGGCGCACCTCGCGGCGTTGTGGTCGGTCCACGACGTGCCCGAGCTCTCGGCTTCGCTCGCAACGGAGACGACGACCCGTTGCCTCCCTCCTCCGCCTTGCGACGCACGCCACCGGACCCCGCTCCCCGAACCGGCCCGAGCCCGGACGAAAGACCCTGGCCGCACCCGCACCTCGTATCCGAAAGGATCTTCATGACCCCCGCCTCCGAGCGCCACTGGCTGCGCCCGCCCTCCGACGACCGCCCCGCGCGCTTCGCCTACGGGGCCGACTACAACCCGGAGCAGTGGCCGCGCGAGGTGTGGAAGGAAGACGTCCGGCTGATGCGCGAGGCCGGGGTCACCATCGTCTCCGTCGCCATCTTCTCCTGGGCCCGTCTCCAGCCGGCCGAGGACCGGTGGGACTTCGACTGGCTGGACGAGGTGCTCGACCTGCTGCACGGCAACGGCATCGACGTGGACCTCGCCACCGCCACCGCCTCGCCGCCGCCCTGGCTCACGACCCTGCACCCGGAGATCCTGCCGGTCACCCGGACGGGGGAGACGCTCTCCCAGGGCGCGCGGCAGCACTGGCGTCCCACCTCGCCCGTCTTCCGCAGATACGCCCTGCGGCTGGTGGAGGCCATGGCCACCCGTTACGCGGACCACCCCGCCGTCGTCGCCTGGCACATCTCGAACGAGCTCGGCTGCCACAACATCTACGACTACTCCGACGACGCCGCCCGGGCCTTCCGCGACTGGCTGCGCGCCCGCTACGTCACACTGGAGGAGCTCAACCGGGCCTGGGCCACCTCCTTCTGGTCGCAGCACTACGGGGACTGGGCGGAGATCCAGCCGCCGCGACTGGCCGCCAGCCACGCCAACCCGACCCAGCAGCTCGACTTCAAGCGCTTCTCGTCGGACGCGCTGAAGGACTACCTCCGGGCCGAACGCGAGATCCTGCGCCGCATCACCCCCGAGATCCCCGCGACCACCAACTTCATGGTGATGAGCGGGACCCAGGGCATGAACTACCCCGACTGGGCGGCGGAGACCGACTTCGTCTCCAACGACCACTACGCCCACCCCGGCCCGCAGCGCCTGGACGAGCTCTCCTTCTCCGCCGCCCTCACCCACTCCATCGCCCAAGGCCGGCCCTGGTTCCTGATGGAGCACTCGACGAGCGCGGTCAACTGGCAGCCCGTCAACGTCGCCAAGCGCGAGGGGGAACTCGCCCGCGACTCCCTGGTCCACGTCGCCCACGGGGCCGACGCCGTCTGCTTCTTCCAATGGCGCCAGTCCGCCGCCGGCGCCGAGAAGCACCACTCCGCGATGGTGCCCCACGCCGGCCCGGACAGTGAGCTGTTCCGCTCGGTGACCGCTCTCGGCCGGACGCTGGAGACCCTCACCCCGGTCACCGGCTCCGTGCGGGAGCCGGCTCGCGCCGCCCTGGTGTACGACTGGGAGTCCTGGTGGGCCGTCGAGCGCGACTCCCAGCCGTCCTCCCTGGTGCGCTACCGGCAGGAGGCCCTCGACTGGTACTCGGCCTTCCTGGCCCTGGGCGTCCGCGTGGACGTGGTCACGACCGCGACCGACCTCACCGGCTACGAGTTCGTCGCGGCCCCCCTCCTGCACGTCGTCCCCCTGGAGCTCGCCGGGCGGCTGGACTCCTACGTGCGCGCCGGCGGTCACCTCGCCACCACCTACTACTCGGGTGTCGTCGACGAGAACGACCACGTCCACCTCGGCGGGTACCCGGGAGCGCTGCGGGATCTGCTGGGCATCCGCATCGAGGAGTTCGGCCCGTTGCGGGAGGGCGAGGACGTACAGCTCGACAACGGCCTGACCGGCACGCTGTGGACCGACCGGATCGACCTGACCGATCCCGAGGTCACGGTGGAGGCGCGCTATGTGACCGGGGACCAGGCCGGCCGTCCCGCCGTCACCCGGCGCACCCTGGCGGACGGCGGTTCCGCCGCCTATGTCTCCACCCGGCTGGGTCCCCACGGTCTGCCCGACGTGCTGAGGCCGCTGCTGTCCGGCGCCGGCGTGCTCAGCGAGCTTCCCGCCGACGTCCGGGGGCAGGTGGAGCTGACCGTGCGGACCGACGGCACCCACGCGTACTGGTTCCTCGTCAACCGTACGGACGAGCCGGTCGCGTTCACCACGGTGACGGGAGAGATCCTTTCCGGGCCCTCGCCGGCCGCCGGGGGCGGCCTGGTCCTTCCGTCACGCGGCGTCGCGGTGCTCCGCGTGACGGCGGGGACCACGCCGTTCGCCGGGGCCGCCGGCTAGCGGAAAGTGCTCAGCGTGCCCTGCGGGACGGGTCCCACAGGGCACGCGTGTGCTCAGCCGGAGGACGTGAACCGGTGGGTGCCCGACCCCACGGCGAAGACCGCGCACCCGTCGTCCAGCCGCAGGAAGTCCGCCGGGCCCCGGCCGGCACTCCGTTCGTCGCCGCCCGGTACCCACACCTCGGCCGTCGTGTTCGCCGGCAGCGCGACGCTGAGGACGAAGCCGTCCGCGTCCTTCTTCCAGCGCGTGGCGACCGGCCCGTACCGTGAGTCGAACCGTCCCTCGGCCCGGGTCACCCCGCCGCCCGGCCGCGGCCGCACGAGGACCTTCCGGAAGCCGGGGGCGCCCGGGGCGATGCCCGCGATGTTCGCGTACATCCACTCACCGACCGAGCCGTACGCGTAGTGGTTGAAGGAGTTCATCCCGGCGTCCTGGAAGGAGCCGTCCGGCCGGATCGAGTCCCAGCGCTCCCACATCGTGGTGGCGCCCCGGTCGATCTGGTAGCCCCAGCTCGGGAACGTCCGCTGGAGCAGCAGCCGGTAGGCGACATCCGTGTGGCCGGTGTCCGTGAGCACCGGAAGGAGCCGAGGGGTGCCGAGGAACCCCGTCGAGAGGTGCCAGCCCTTCGCCTCGATGAGCGCCACGAGACGGTCCGCCGCCGGTCCCCGGTCGTCCTGGGTCAGCAGATCCATGGACAGCGCGAGCACATAGGCCGTCTGCGTGTCGCCCTTCACCCGGCCGCCGGCGGACACGTACGCCGCGCGGAACGCGTCGCGCACACGGCCGAAGAGCGTCCGGTACGGGGCGGGGTCCTTGCCCAGCGCCTCGGCCGTCCGCGCCACGAGATCGGCGCTGTGGGCGAAGTAGGCCGTCGCGATGACGTCCTTGGGCGTCTCGTCCTCGATGTTCAGCCAGTCGCCGAACCCGTCCGCCGGACGCAGCAGCCCGGTGCTGTGCGCCTCCAGATACTCCAGCCAGTCGGTCATCGACGACCACGCCTGCTCCAGCACCCGCACGTCGCCGTACGCCTGGTAGAGCGCCCACGGCACGGTCACCCCGGCGTCGCCCCAGCCCGCCGCGCCGTTGCCGACGCCCGGGAGGTCCGGGGCGACATGGGTGAAGGCGCCGTCGGAGGTCTGGGCGTCGCGCAGGTCGTGGAGCCACTTCGTGAGGAAGCGCGCCGACTCCATCGTGTACGCGGCGGTGGGCGCGAACACGTTGATGTCGCCGGTCCAGCCGAGCCGTTCGTCGCGCGCCGGGGTGTCCGTCGGAATGGACAGGAAGTTCCCCCGCTGCCCCCAGGTGATGTTGCGGTGGAGCTGGTCGAGCATGGGGACATCGGTGGTGAAGTCCATGGTGAACGGCGCCGAGGTGTGGATGACACGGCCCACGATCGCGTCGCGGCCCGGCGTGCCGGGGTATCCGGTCACCTCGACGTAGCGGAAGCCGTGGAACGTGAAGCGGGGCTCGTAGGTCTCCCGGCCGCCTCCCTTGAGCGTGTACGTGTCCGTGGCGCGGGCGGTGCGCAGATTCGCGGTGTAGAT
This sequence comes from Streptomyces sp. QL37, assembly GCF_002941025.1. Taxonomy (NCBI): domain Bacteria; kingdom Bacillati; phylum Actinomycetota; class Actinomycetes; order Kitasatosporales; family Streptomycetaceae; genus Streptomyces; species Streptomyces sp. QL37. The sequence goes on from NZ_PTJS01000001.1 coordinate 8,213,105, forward strand.
GGTGCCGTCCGGGTTGAGCACCTCGGCGTGCCGCAGCCGTACCGTGGTGCCGGCCGGTCCGGAGACGGTGAGGCGCGCGGTACCCACCATGTTCTGGCCGAGGTCGAACACGAAGACCCCGGGCTCCGGTTCGGTCACCTCGCGGACGGTCAGCTCACGCTCCACACGGCAGGCTCCGTCCACCTCGGCCACGAGCGCCGCCGTGACCCCGTCGACCCGGTCGGCCGGGAGCCAGCCGGCCGCGTCGAAGCCCGCGCGTGTCCATCCGCCGGTCTCCAGCCGGGCGTCGTAGTCCTCGCCCGCCATGAGATCCGCCGCCGTGACCGGCCCCGCCGCGGTGAGCCAGTCGCTCCCCGACACCACGCGCTCGGTCGACCCGTCGGTGTAGGTGACCTCCAACTGGGCCAGAGCCGCGGGCTGTTCGCCGTACTGGTGCGGTCCGAACCAGGCGATGTTTCCCGCGTACCACCCGGCCGCAAGCGTGATCCCGAGCGCGTTGCCGCCCCTCGCCAGCAGTCCGGTCACGTCGTACGTCTGGTACTGGACGCGCTTGGCGTAGTCCGTCCAGCCCGGGGCGAGCCGGTCCTCACCGACGCGCTCGCCGTTGAGGGACACCTCGTACAGGCCCAGGGCGGTCGAGTACAGCCTGGCCCGCGCCACCCGCTTGCGGCCGAGCTCGAACTCCCTGCGCAGCTGGATGGCGGGGGAGTACGCCACCTTCACCTCACCCCAGGGGCCGGAGCCCCAGCGGGCGAGGGCCCTGGCGGCGGGCCACGCGGTGTCGTCGTAGCCGGGGGAGTCCCAGTCTCCCGACGGCTCCCTGTCGGTGGCCCGCCACTCCGCGTCGGTGACGGCCGTGACCACGCCGTCGGCGGTGGTCAGTTCCAGCACCCCGAGCAGCCCGGCGGGTCCGCTGACCGCGTTGGTCGCCGCCACGGCGATCACCTGGGCCCCGGGGGCGAGATGGTCCGACACGTCGACGAGGACCGGACGCTTCCAGTTCTCGGCCGGGCCGTCGGCTTCCGTGTGCGCCACCTCCACGCCGTTCACCCGGGCGGTGAACCCGTCGTCGGCGCTCATGACCAGCCGGGCGCGGGTGACACCCTCCGGAATCTGCACCCGGCCGCGGAACCACCGTGTGGCGGCGGGTGCCTCGACGGTGGGGTCCCCTTCCGGGAACCAGATCCACGAGGCGTCGTCCAGAGCCGGCGTACCGGTCAGCGCCTCGGGTGCGGCGATCCAGCCGGCCGACCAGTCCGAGGCGTCCAGGAGCCCGGTCTCCCACCAGGACGGCTCGCTCCACGCGGAGGCCCGGCCGTCCGCGTCCCATATCCGCACGGACCAGAAGTAACGCGTGCGGGACAGCGGCTCGGGGCCCGCGTAGGGGACCAGCAGGGACTGTGCGGACTCGACCCTGCCGCTGTCCCAGACGTCGGGCTTCCCGAGGCGGTCGGGGGCGGTGGCAACGCGCACCTGATAGGCGCTCTGGCTCTGCCCCGGGCTGTCCGACGCGACCGGCCAGCTCAGCCGTGGACGTGGGGTGTCGAGGCCCAGCGGATTGCGTACGTACTCGACGGTCGGCTCGGTGACGCGAGCGCGGGCCGCGGCGGCCCGCTCGGCCCCTGAGGCACCGGCGGGGGACGCGGACACCGCGGCGAGCGCGGCGGTGGCGGCGGTGGTGCTGAGCAGTCGTCTTCTGCTGATCACAACGCGGCTCCGTAACGATCGGTGATGAATCGTTTCAGTCCGGGTGAAGTTATGGTTTTGACCGCTCACTGTCAAGAGTTCTTTCGCGATAATGCCATTTCTGGATTGGTAGTTGTATGCCTGCTGTTTGTGGCATTGACGCCTTCCTGGGCCGGGGCTATCTTCGCTCGCAGGAGGAGTTGAAACCTTTCACGCGATGGGCCGAATGGACCTGCCCCGGCACCGATCGTTGCGCTGTCCGGCTGACGCGGCTCAGGCTCGCCGGAGATGTGGACGAAAGGTCAGGTGTTCGCACTTCGCGGACCTGACAGGTCCGCGATCCGCTCCTCCACCCAAGGGAGAACGCATGCGCCTGCGCGCCCGCTGGGCACCAGCCGCTCTGCTGCTGATCGCCCCGCTGATCGGCACCACCACGGCCACGGCAGACACCGGCGAGACTCTGGTGCCGGTGCAGAAGTCCGCCCGGGCCGTGCCCGGTCAGTACATCATCACCCTTTCACCCGAGCAGAAGCCGACCGCCGTGGCCGAGCAGGTCGGGGTCAGCACCCTCTTCACGTACAGCAAGGTCCTGCACGGATTCGCGGCCAAGCTCACGCCCGCACAGCTGGAGAAGGTGCGAGGTGCGACGGGCGTCCAGGCGGTCGAGGAGAACAGCGAGGCCTCCGTCTCGCCGCCCGCCGCGAAGGCGGCCGGGAAGCGGGCCGTGGCCGGGAGCTGGGGGCAGGACCGCATCGACCAGCGGAACCTGCCGCTGGACGGCACGTACGACGTGGACGGCACGGGCCAGGGTGTGACGGCGTACATCCTCGACACCGGCATCGAATCCGCCCACAGCGAGTTCGGCGGCCGGGTGGGCGCCGGGTACGACGCGATCGGTGACGGCCGCAACGGTGAGGACTGCAACGGCCACGGCACGCACGTGGCCGGAACCGTGGCCGGCACGACGTACGGAGTCGCGCCCGCCGCCTCCCTCGTGCCGGTGCGGGTGCTCAACTGCGAAGGCTCGGGCACCTGGGCCGGGATCATCGCCGGCCTCGACTGGATCGCCCAGAACGCCGAGCAGCCGGCCGTCGTCAACGCCTCCCTCGGCGGACCCGCCTCGTCGGCCGTCGACGACGCGTTCGACGCGCTCGCGGCGGACGGCACCCTGCCGGTGGTCGCGGCGGGCAACGAGAACCAGGACGCCTGTGACCTCTCCCCGGCACGCGCCGACGGCGTGTTCGCCGTGGGGGCGAGCGACGACCAGGACCGGCAGGCGACGTTCAGCAACTGGGGCACCTGTGTCCGGCTGTACGCCCCGGGCGTGGACATCGAATCCGCGAACCTCGGCGGCGGCTCCACGACCCTGAGCGGGACGTCCATGGCCAGTCCGCACGTCGCCGGTGCCGCCGCTCTGTACAAGGAGCAGCATCCCGACGCGGCGCCGCAGGAGGTCTCCGACTGGCTCGCCGCGGAGGCGACCCCGGACGTCCTGACGGGTCTGGGCTCCGGCTCGCCGGACCGGCTGCTGTACACCGGCGGTCTCTGACCTCCGGGCGGCTCCACCGAGCGGGGTCCGCGTGCCGCGGGCCCCGCTCTTCGTCATGCCCTGGAGCAGGCACTTTCCGTAGGCTTGCAGGTCTACGCAAATTTCTTACGTGCTTTCCATGTGTCCGTCGTTCCTCGATCCAGGTGTCGAACCGTCCTCAAATGCACGGCAGCGCCTGCTCCTTGGGTGCCACTCGCGTGGTGCTCGGCTGTTCCGTTTTCTGTCCCAACCGTGGACGCTCTCGCACTTCTCTGCAACTCTCTGACGGCAAAGCGCAAAACACAGCTCACCGCGTGCAGAAAAGGGTGCCGGGGAGCTGTGCCGACAGAGCCGCGTCCTCGGTGTGTCCTGCGCCGAGGCCCAAGATCGGGGATCTATGAGAGCCCAACGCTGGAGATGGCGGGCCCTTTCCGCCGTGGTCACCACCAGTCTTCTGATGATCGGATGGCCGTCGCTCACCGCCGCGGCGGCCGACGGGCCCAACATCGCCGCAGGCCGGACCGCCGCGGCGAGCAGCGCCGGCGAGTACGCCGCCCGCAACGTGACGGACGGCAACCAGGCGACGTACTGGGAAGGATCGGGCGGCGCGCTGCCGCAGTGGGTCCAGGCCGACCTCGGCGCGACCGCCCGGGTGGACGAGGTGACCCTGAAGCTCCCCGCGGGATGGGAGACCAGGCAGCAGACCCTCTCCGTCCAGGGAAGCGCCGACGGCACCAGCTTCTCGACGCTGAAGAGCTCCGCGGCGTACACCTTCAGCCCCGGCACCTCCAACGCCGTGAAGATATCCTTCCCGGCCACCCAGACCCGGTTCGTGCGCGTGAATGTCACGGCCAACACGGGGTGGCAGAACGCGCAGCTCTCCGAGCTGGAGGTCCGGGCCGCGGGCGAGTCCTCGGCCGACCTCGCCGCGGGCAAGACACTCAGGGCGAGCAGCCACACCGAGACGTACGTGGCCTCCCACGGCAACGACGGCAGCCGGGCCAGCTACTGGGAGAGCAGGAACAACGAGCTCCCGCAGTGGATCCAGGCCGACCTCGGTGCCTCGGTCCGGGTCGACCGGGTCGTGCTCCGGCTGCCCGACGGCTGGGAGCAGCGCTCCCAGACCCTGAAGATCCAGGGCAGCGCCGACGGCACGGAGTTCAGCGACCTGACCGCGTCCAAGGCGTACACCTTCAACGCCGCGGGCGGGCAGTCGGCGACGATCTCCTTCGACGCGACCACGACCCGCTACGTGCGGGTGCTGGTCACCGCCAACTCCGTCCAGCCGGCCGCCCAGCTCTCCGAACTGGAGATCTACGGCCCGAGCACCGGTGACACGCAGGCGCCGACCGCGCCCTCGGGTCTGGCCCTCACGGAGCCGGCCACCGGGCGGATCAAGCTGACCTGGTCGGCGTCCTCGGACAACACCGGCGTCACGGGCTACGACGTCTACGCCAACAACACGCTGCTGACCAGCGTGGCGGGCGGTGTCACCACCTTCACGGACACCCGCCCGGCGAGCGAGACCGTCTCCTACCACGTCAGGGCCAAGGACGCGGCGGGCAACCAGTCGGGCAACAGCAACACCGTCACCCGCACCGGCGACTCCGGTGACACGCAGGCGCCGACCGCGCCCTCGGGTCTGGCCTTCACGGAGCCGGCCACCGGGCAGATCAAGCTGACCTGGTCGGCGTCCTCGGACAACAAGGGCGTCACCGGCTACGACGTCTACGCCAACAACGTGCTCCGCAAGAGCGTCGCGGGCGACGTCACCACGTACACCGACACCCAGTCCGCCGCCACGACCGTCAGCTACGTCGTGCGGGCCAAGGACGCGGCGGGCAACGTCTCCGGCGCCAGCAACACCGTGACGCGGAACGGAGCCACGAGCGGCGCCTCCAACCTGGCCGTCTCCAAGCCGATCACCGCCTCGTCGGTCGTCCACACCTTCGTCGCGGCCAACGCCAACGACAACTCCCTCAGCACGTACTGGGAGGGCGCGGGCGGCAGCTACCCCAACACGCTGACCGTCAAGCTGGGTGCCAACGCCGACACGGAGAGCGTCGTCGTCAAGCTGAACCCCGACAGCAGCTGGGGAGCGCGCACCCAGAACATCCAGGTGCTCGGACGGGAGCAGGACGCCACCTCGTTCACGAGTCTGGCCGCTGCCAAGGACTACGCGTTCAGTCCGGCGACGGGTAACGCGGTGACGATCCCGGTCACCGCCCGCGTGGCCGACGTCCAGCTGAAGTTCACGTCCAACAGCGGATCCGGCGCGGGTCAGGTCGCCGAGTTCCAGGTGCTCGGCGCTCCGGCCCCCAACCCGGACCTGCAGGTCACGGCGGTCAGCTCCTCGCCCTCGGCGCCCGTGGAATCGGACGCCATCACCCTGTCCGCCACCGTCCGCAACTCCGGCGCGGTCGCCTCTCCCGCCGGGAAGGTGGACTTCGAGCTCGGCGGCTCCAAGGCCGCCACCGCATCGGTGGGCGCTCTCGCCGCAGGCGCCTTGGCCCAGGTCACGGCGTCCATCGGGGCGCGTGACGCGGGCAGTTACACCCTCGGAGCCGTCGTCGACCCGGCGGGCGAGATCATCGAGCAGAACGAGACGAACAACCGCTTCACCAGCGGCACCCCGCTGGTCGTGAAGCCGGTCTCCAGCTCCGACCTCGTGGCGAACGCGGTCACGACCTCCCCGTCGAGCCCTTCGAACGGCGACACGGTCACCTTCTCCGTCGCCGTGAAGAACCAGGGCTCCGTGGCCTCCGCGAGCGGCAGCCACGGGATCACCCTCAGCCTGATCGATTCCAAGGGCGCCACGGTCAAGACCCTCACCGGCGCGCACAACGGCGTCATCGCCGCGGGTTCCACGACCGCACCCGTCTCCCTGGGCACCTGGACGGCCGCCAACGGCTCGTACACGGTGAAGGTGGTGCTCGCCGACGACGCCAACGAACTGCCGGTGAAGCGCACGAACAACACCAGCACCGAATCGCTCTTCGTCGGGCGCGGCGCCAACATGCCGTACGACATGTACGAGGCGGAGGACGGGGTCACCGGCGGCGGTGCCAAGGTCGTCGGCCCCAACAGGACCGTCGGCGACATCGCGGGCGAGGCGTCGGGCCGCAAGGCCGTCACCCTCGACAGCACCGGCAACTACGTCGAGTTCACGACGCGGGCGACCACCAACACCCTGGTCACCCGGTTCTCCATCCCGGACTCCGCGGGCGGCGGCGGCATCGAGTCCAAGCTGAACGTCTACGTGGACGGCACCTTCCTCAAGGCGATCGACCTCACCTCGAAGTACGCCTGGCTGTACGGGAACGAGACCGGACCGGGCAACGACCCCGGCTCGGGAGCGCCCCGGCACATCTACGACGAGGCGAACGTCATGCTGGGGAAGACCGTCCCGGCGGGCAGCAGGATCCGGCTGCAGAAGGACACGGCCAACACCAGCACGTACGCGATCGACTTCGTCAGCCTGGAGCAGGTCTCCCAGGTGGCCAACCCGGACCCGGCCACCTACACGGTGCCCGCCGGCTTCACCCACCAGGACGTCCAGAACGCCCTGGACAAGGTCCGGATGGACACCACGGGGAAGCTGGTCGGCGTCTACCTGCCGGCCGGTGACTACGCCACCGCCAGCAAGTTCCAGGTCTACGGCAAGGCCGTGAAGGTCGTCGGTGCCGGGCCCTGGTTCACCCGGTTCCGCGCCCCGTCCACGCAGGACAACACCGACATCGGATTCCGCGCCGAGGCGAGCGCGAAGGGCTCCTCGTTCTCGAACTTCGCGTACTTCGGCAACTACACGTCCCGCATCGACGGGCCCGGCAAGGTGTTCGACTTCTCCAACGTCTCGGACATCGTGATCGACAACATCTGGAACGAGCACATGGTGTGCCTCTACTGGGGCGCCAACACCGACAGCGTGACGATCAAGAACTCCCGGATCCGCAACATGTTCGCCGACGGCATCAACATGACGAACGGGTCCACCGACAACCACGTCACCAACAACGAGGCGCGCGCCACCGGGGACGACAGCTTCGCGCTGTTCTCGGCGATCGACGCGGGCGGCTCGGACATGAAGAACAACGTGTACGAGAACCTCACGTCCATCCTGACCTGGCGGGCCGCGGGAGTGGCCGTGTACGGCGGCTACGACAACACCTTCCGCAACATCCACATCGCCGACACCCTGGTGTACTCCGGGATCACGGTCAGCTCGCTGGACTTCGGCTACCCGATGAACGGATTCGGGACCGCGCCCACGGCGATCGAGAACGTGTCGGTGGTGCGGTCCGGCGGCCACTTCTGGGGGACGCAGACGTTCCCGGGGATCTGGCTGTTCTCGGCCTCCAAGGTCTTCCAGGGGATCCGCATCTCGCACGTGGACATCGTCGACCCGACGTACAGCGGGATCATGTTCCAGACCAACTACGTAGGAGGACAGCCGCAGTTCCCGATCAAGGACACCGTGCTCACGGACATCTCGATCTCCGGCGCGCGCAAGAGCGGTGACGCCTTCGACGCGAAGTCGGGCTTCGGTCTGTGGGCCAACGAGATGCCGGAGTCGGGCCAGGGCCCTGCCGTCGGCGAGGTCACCTTCAACGGGCTGAAGTTCAGCGACAACGCCCAGGACGTGAAGAACACGACCCCCGGCTTCAAGATCAATATCAACCCGTAGGGGCGGGGTTCTCGCGGGCCCGTGCGGGCCGAATCCGGCCCTCCGGTGGCCTCCTCCCCGAGGTCTCACCGGAGGGCCGCAGGGGCCTCTCCAGGGCTGCGCGGAGGGGCCGGGGGTGTAACCGCGCCCTGCGTAATCTCTTTGCAGTCTGAAGTCTGTCTCTTGCGGCCGGCGGCCCTGCGGCGGTGCTGTCCAGCCCTGAACGGGCAGGGTGGCCGAGGGTCGTTCCAGCTGGGCACATCTGCCCGGCTCGCCACGTGCGAGCCGGGCAGAGCCATGTCGGCTGGCGGTGCAGCCGCTGGTGTCCGACGCCTGCTCACATGCGGAGTCCTGTCAAACATTTACGAAATCTGCGCGAGATATTGCGCTCACATGTCGCCGGTGGTTGAGTATGCCGCGCCCCGGCAGACACTCGGCCGAGGCCTTCCGCGCTCATGCCCGAAGGGGACCACCGATGAGAAGTGCTGGGTTTCGCCGTACCCGCCGTGCCTCCGCGGCCGCCGTCGTCACCGCGCTCGCCCTGACCGCCCTTGCCTCCTGCGGCACGAGCAGCAGCGGCGACGGGAACGACGACTCCGGCAGCGGCTCCTCCGACCCGACCGCGCCGCTCGACCCGAAGGCCGAGGTGACGCTGACGATCGACTGTATGCCGCCGGCCGCGAAGGCCGCGGAACTGCGCGAGTGGAACGAGGACGTCAAGACGTTCAACAAGAAGTACCCGAACGTCAGGATCAACGGGAAGTCGACGCCCGGCCAGTGCCTGGAGCCGCCGCGCTTCACGGCCATGCTCAAGGGCAAGTCGCAACCGGACGTGTTCTACGCGTACTTCACCGACCTCCAGCAGGTGCTGGACAACGACGGCGCCGAGGACATCTCCGCGTACGTCAACGACACGTCCGTCCCGGCGCTCAAGGACATCCAGCCCCAGGTGCTCGACGTGGCCCGCAAGGACGGCAAGCTCTACGCGCTGCCGACGAGCAACTACACCATGGGTCTCATGATCAACCGGAAGCTGTTCACACAGGCCGGGCTGGACCCCGACACCCCGCCGGCCACCTGGGACGAGGTCCGCGCCGCGAGCAAGAAGATCGCGGCCCTGGGCAACGGCATCGCCGGATTCGGCGAGTACAGCGCCGGCAACAACGGCGGCTGGCACTTCACCGCCACGCAGTACGGCCTCGGCGGGGACGTCGTGGACGCGAGCGGCAAGAAGGCCGCGTTCAACGACGACAAGGGCAAGCAGGTCCTCCAGCAGCTGCACGACATGCGCTGGGAGGACGACAGCATGGGCAAGACCCAGCTGCTGAAGTGGGGCGATCTGCAGAAGCAGATAGCCACCGACAAGCTCGGCATGTTCCTCGCCGCCCCCGACGACATCACGTACATGGTGCAGCAGCTCGGCGCGGAGTACGAGAACTTCGGCATGGGCCCGATCCCCGGCGCGGAGGGCACGCTCTTCGGCGGGAACAACTACATGATCAAGAAGGGCAGTTCCCCCGACAAGATCAAGGCCGCCGTCGCCTGGCTGAACTTCCAGAACCTCACGCCGAAGAAGGGGCAGTTCGACTGGGGCCGCAGGAAGGCCGACAACCTCCCCGTCGGACTTCCCCAGCCCAACTTCTTCCTCGGCGAGAGCAAGACGACGGACGACGCCGAACGCGTCGCCAACGCCACCATGCCCGTCGAGAACTTCAAGGCCTTCATGGACAAGCCCGTCCAGGGCAAGGCCGAGCCGCCGAAGGCCCAGGAGATCTACAAGATCCTCGACAACGCGATGTCCGCGGTGCTGACCAACGAGGACGCCGACATCGACAAGCTGCTCGACACCGCCGAGCAGCAGGTCGACCAGGTCCTGGCCAACCAGTAGACGGACGTACGGAGGCCGGGCCGGGCGGGCCCGGCCCCGCATCCGGACCGTCCGTCGCGAGCGACTGCACCGGCACCGAGGAGAGACCATGTCGGCCCCCACCCTGTCCACCGGGAAGGCGAGCGCGCCGCCCCCCGGGCACCACCACCGAGGCCCCGGCGGGCCGGACTCCGCCCGTGAGGAGTTCCTGCGCGCCCTGCGCCGCAACGTCTCGGCGCACGGCTTCCTGATCGGAGCCGTCCTCTGCTTCTCCTTCTTCTCCTGGTATCCGATGGTCAGGGAATTCCTCCTGGCCTTCCAGAAGACCGAGGACGGCACGACGACCTGGGCCGGCTGGTCCAACCTGACCTACGTCTTCAACGACCCCGCGTTCTGGCAGGCGTGGCGCAACACCCTGCTCTTCACCGTGCTGGCGCTCCTGCTGGGCTTCGCGGTCCCGTTCGTCGTCGCCGTCGTGCTCAACGAATTCCGGCACGCGCAGGGGTATCTGCGCCTGCTGGTCTACCTGCCCGTCATGCTCCCGCCGGTCGCCTCCGTGCTGCTCTTCAAGTACTTCTACGACCCCGGCTACGGACTCTTCAACCGCATCCTGGAGTTCCTCCATCTGCCCGCCCAGCAGTGGCTCCAGGATCCCGACACAGCCATGCTCTCCGTCGTCATCGCGTCGACCTGGATGAACATGGGCGGGGCCACACTGATCTACCTCGCCGCCCTCCAGGGCATTCCGGGCGAGCTCTACGAGGCGGCCGAGCTCGACGGCGCCGGACTGCTCCGCAAGATCTGGCACGTCACCATCCCGCAGACCCGGCTCATCCTTTCGCTCCTGCTGCTCATGCAGATCATCGCGACGATGCAGGTGTTCACCGAACCGTTCCTGCTCACCAACGGCGCCGGGCCCGAGGGCTCCACCACGACCGTCGTCTACCTCATCTACCAGTACGCATTCAACTTCAACAACTACGGCGGAGCGGCGGCCCTCGGCCTCCTCCTGCTCGTCGTCCTCGCGGGCTTCTCCGCGGTGTACGTACGCCTCAGCCGCAGCAGCGAAGACTAGGACGGGAGAACGACGATGGCATCGAACACGCTTGTCTCCCGGCGCGGACCCGGCGGTCCCGGCAGCCGTAAGGCCCGTCGCCGGGACGCGGACCAGGGCCGCCAGCGGACCCTGATCTCACCGGCCCAGCTCGGCCGGCCCCGCGGGAAAGCGGTCTACTGGATCGTCTTCGCCCTGGTGGCGGCGGCCTTCACCCTCGCGTTCCTCGGCCCGCTGTACTGGATGGTCACGGGCGGCCTCAAGACCACCCAGGAAGTCGTCCAGAGCCCGCCCACCGCCTTCCCCTCCTCGGTCCACACGGAGAACTACTCCCAGGCGTGGAACGTGATGGACCTGGCCCGGCTGCTCTTCAACACGCTCTACTACGCCTTCGGGGCGCTCGCCTTCCAGCTCGTCCTCGACGTGGCCGCCGCCTACTCGCTCTCCAAGCTGCGGCCGGTCTTCGGCAAGGTCATCCTCGGCATGATGCTCGCCACCCTGATGATCCCGGCGACCGTCCTGGTCGTACCGCAGTACCTCACGGTCCTCGACGTACCGGTCTTCGAGCGCAACCTGCTCAACTCGCCCTGGGCGATCTGGCTGCCGTCGGTCACCAACGCCTTCAACATCTTCCTGCTGAAGCGCTTCTTCGACTCCATCCCCGGTGAACTCCTCGACGCGGCGGCCATCGACGGCGCCTCGCCCCTGCGCACCCTGCGCTCCATCATCCTGCCGATCTCCCGGCCGATCCTGGGCGTCGTCTCCATCTTCGCGGTCGTCGGAGTCTGGAAGGACTTCCTCTGGCCGATGCTCACCCTGCCCGACCCGGGAAAGCAGACCCTCAACGTCGGCATCTACTCGCTGTCCAACGGGGTACCGCAGAACGTCCTCATCGCCGCGCTCACCATCGCGTCCGTCCCGACGCTGCTCATCTTCCTGCTCTTCCAGCGCAACATCATGAGCGGCCTCACCGCGGGCGGCCTGAAGGGCTGACGACGCCCGCCCGAACCACCGCCTCCCACCAGCACTCCGCCGCCGGCCCTCCCATCGCACGCCCCGCGTACGGGCCGGGGGCGGAGTACCTCCTGCCCGAAAGGAACGCCACGTGGCAGCCAACCCTCCGACCGAGGCCACCGCACCGTGGTGGCGCGACGCCGCCATCTACCAGATCTACGTACGCAGCTTCGCCGACGGCGACGGAGACGGCACCGGCGATCTCGCGGGAGTACGGGCCAGGCTGCCCTACCTGGTCGAACTGGGTGTGGACGCGCTGTGGTTCACCCCCTGGTACCTCTCACCGCTCGCCGACGGCGGCTACGACGTCGCCGACTACCGCGCCATCGACCCCGCCTTCGGCCATCTCGCCGAGGCGGAGAAGCTGATCGCCGAGGCCCGGGAGCTGGGCATCCGCACCATCATCGACATCGTCCCCAACCACGTCTCCGACCGGCACAGCTGGTTCCGCGCGGCACTGGCCGCCGCCCCCGGCAGTCCCGAGCGCGACCTCTTCCACTTCCGGGAGGGACGCGGCGCCCACGGGGAGATCCCGCCCAACGACTGGGTCTCCGAATTCGGCGGCACCCCCTGGACCAGAATCGACGACGGACAGTGGTACCTGCACCTGTTCGCCCCGGGACAGCCCGACCTCAACTGGGCGCACCCCGCGGTCCGCCAGGAGCACGAGGACATCCTGCGCTTCTGGTTCGACCGGGGCGTCGCCGGCGTGCGGATCGACTCGGCGGCCCTGCTCGCCAAGGACCCCGCCCTCCCCGACTTCGTCAGGGACACCGACCCCCACCCGTACGTCGACCGCGACGAACTCCACGACATCTACCGCTCATGGCGTGCCATCGCCGACGCGTACGACGGCATCTTCGTGGGCGAGGTCTGGCTCCCCGACTCCGAGCGCTTCGCCCGCTATCTGCGGCCCGACGAACTGCACACCGCCTTCAACTTCAACTTCCTGGCCTGCCCCTGGGACGCCGGGCTGCTGCGTTCCGCGATCGACGACACGCTCGCCGAGCACGCCCCGGTGGGAGCCCCCGCCACCTGGGTGCTGTGCAACCACGACGTGACCCGCACGGTCACCCGCTACGGACGCGAGGCCACCGGCTTCGACTTCGCGGCGAAGGTCTTCGGCACCCCCACCGACCTGGAGCTCGGCACCCGCAGGGCACGGGCGGCCGCCCTCCTCTCCCTGGCGCTGCCGGGGGCCGTCTACCTCTACCAGGGCGAGGAGCTCGGACTGCCCGAGGCCGACATCCCCCGCGAACGGATCCAGGACCCCATGCACCTGCGCTCCGGTGGCGTCGACCCGGGACGGGACGGCTGCCGGGTGCCCCTGCCGTGGTCCGCCGAGGAGCCGTACGCGGGCTTCGGGTCCACCGTCGAGCCCTGGCTGCCGCAGCCGGCGGACTGGCCCTCGTACGCCGCCGAGGGGCAGGGCACCGACCCCGGCTCCATGCTCACCCTCTACCGGGAGGCGCTGCGACTGCGCCGCGGTGAACCGGGCTTCGCCGCCGCCCCCGGCGAGACGGCCGACGGCGGACTGGACTGGCTGCCCTCTCCACCGGGCGTCCTCGCGTTCATGCGGACCCACGGCCTGATCTGCGTCGTCAACCTCTCGGGGAGTCCCGTGCCGCTGCCCGACCACGACGAGATGCTGCTGACCAGCGGCCCGCTGGACCCCTCCGGCCTGCTGCCGGAGGATACGGCGGCCTGGCTGCGCCGGACGCGATAGCGGGGGAGCGGGGGCTGCGGCACAGTGGTCGTATGGATGATCTCAACGCTCTCGCCGACGAGCACCTGGCCGCAGCCCGCGCCAACGCGCACGGGCGCAGCGCGCACCTGCTGCTGCGCCAGGAACCCCTGCGGCAGACGGTGATCGCGCTCACCGAGGGGTCCGCCCTCGACGAGCACAACGCGCCGCCCGCCGCCTCACTCCAGGTGCTGCGCGGCGCGGTCCGGCTCACCGCGGGTTCCGGGGACGTGGACCTCGCGGCGGGCCGGCTGCACCCCATTCCCCAGGAGCGGCACGGACTGCTGGCCCTGGAGGACGCGGTGGTGCTGCTCACCGCCGTCAACGACTGAGCCGCCCTGGAGTACATCCGCAGGACCGAGGCATGAGAGAAAGGGAGCAGCCGGGCCGTCGTGAGACGTCCCGGCCATCCGTCTCTCCCACGTCCCCCGGAGTAACCGCGTGCCCAGCAGGACCGACGACCCAGTCGCGGAACGAACCCCACCCCCGGCAGGGCGAACCACACGGAGGCACTGGCGCACCGCTCTGCGCCGGACCCCCGTCTCGCTGTGGAACGACGACCTCTCCGACTGGGCGGCCGCCCTCACCTACTACGCCATCCTGGCGCTGCTCCCGGCCCTCCTCGTCACCGTCTCGGTCATCGGCCTGTCCAACCCCGGTGCCACCGACGCACTGATCGCCGACATCACCGCCTTCGCGCCGGCCGAGTCCGGGGCGGCCCTGCGCCGCCCCCTGGAGGCGGCCACCCACGAACGCACGGCCGTCTGGCTGCTCGTCGCGACCGGCAGCGTGAGCGCCGTGTGGTCCGCGTCCAGCTATCTGGCGGTCTTCCGCAGGGCTATGCACGCCATGCACCAGGTGAAGGACACCAGGCCGCCACTGCGCCAGGCACACATCATCGTGGTCTCGGCGATCGGGCTGCTCGTCCTGCTGATGGCCAGCGCCTTCGCCCTCGTGCTCACCGGGCCCCTGGCGCGCTGGCTCGGCCGCAGGGCCGGCCTGGCGCAGGCCGGCGAGACCCTGTGGGAGGGGTTGAAGTGGCCCGTTCTGCTCTGCCTGGTCGCCTGCCTGATCCTGGTCCTCTTCAGTACGGGTCCGCGCTCCGCGCGGAACATGCGGAGCGCGTTGCCCGGCGGGGTGCTCGCGGCCTTCCTGTGGCTGATCGCCTCGGCCGGATTCGCGTTGTACGCGACCCACATCGCCAGCTACAGCCGGCTGTACGGTTCGCTGGCCGGTCTGGTGGTCTTCCTGATCTGGATCTGGTTCACCAACCTGGCGCTCCTGACCGGCGCCCAGTTCAACGTCGAACTCGCCCGTACGGACGGCCAGGAGCGTGAGGTGCGCTGATACGCCTCCGGGCCTTGTGGGAGCGCTCCCAGGAGTGAAGGATGGGGCGATGGACCGGACCGCGTACGTACGCCCCTACAGACCCGCCGACCAGGAGGCCCTCGCGGACATCTGCGTCCGCACGGCCGACAACGGCGGTGACAGCACCCACCTCCATCCCGATCCGGGGCTGATGCCCGCACTCTTCGCCGAGCCCTACGCCCACCTCGAGCCGGAGCTGACCTTCGTCCTGGACGACGGCTCCGGCCGCGCGGTCGGATACGTCCTGGGGACCGCCGACACGCGGCGCTTCGTCGACGACTTCCGGGCGGTCTGGCTCCCCCTGGTGACAGACCGCTTCCCCGAACCGGAGGGTGAGCCCGAGACGCTCACCGACGCGATGACGGCCCTTCTGTACCGCCCGGAGCGCATGATCCTTCCGGGGCTCGACGGGCACCCCGCGCACCTCCACATCGACCTGCTGCCGCCGTGGCAGCGCAAGGGGTACGGCAGGGAGCTGATGGGCGCCTTCCTGGGCGCGCTGCACCGTAGGGGGGTCCGGGCCGTCCATCTGTCCATGCTGACGGCGAACACCCCGGCCAGGGCCTTCTACGACCGGCTCGGATTCCAGGTGATCGACGTACCCGACCCCGGTCCGCTCACTTATCTGGGGCGTTCCACCGAGGGTGTGGAGCCGACGGGCTGGGCAGGTAGTGGGGGGCGAGCCGGGGAGCGGACCCCGGCCGCCGGTTCGGAGGGGTGAGCGGCATGACGGAGCAGGGCGCGTGGAGTTTCGCGGACGACCGGGGCCGGCTGGCGGTGGCGGACCGCCGGCCGTCCCGGGTGCTCGCGTACGTCCAGGCGGGAGCGACGCTGTGGGACTACGGGATACGCCCGGAGGGAATATTCGGCTCCGGTCACGACGGGGCGGAGCCCGACCGGGCGAAGACCGGCACGCTCCCGCTGGAGAGCGTGGACTACCGGGGCGCGGGTGACGACCTGGACGTGGACACGCTGTTACGCGGCGGGCCCGATCTGGTCGTCGCCGTGAGCTACGGCCACGGCCAGATCTACGGACTTGACGCGGACACCGCCAAGCACCTGGAGGAGCGGGTCCCGGTCGTGGTGATCGACGTGGGCCAGGCGCGCACCCTCGACCGGGTCGCCGACCGGTTCGCCGAGCTCGCACGCTCGCTGGGAGCCGCATCCGTCCCGGAAGCGGCGGACGAACTGCGCGCGGCCCGCGAGCGGCTCCGCGCGGCTGTCCGCGACCCCGCCGGTCCCAGGGTGGTGGCCCTCTCGCCCGCGGGTCCGGAGCAGGCGTATGTCGCCCGCCCTCAGATGTGGCCCGAACTGCGGGTGCTGGCCGAGCTCGGGGTCGGGCTCGTGGCCCCGCCCGACGGGGCCGGGATCAACTGGGCCACCGTCGACTGGGCGGAGGCCGCGGCCCTGGAACCCGGCATCGTCCTCACGGACATCCGGTCCAACGCGGTCCCGCTCGACGGCATAACCGCCCCCGCCTGGGAAGCCGCCGCGCGAGGCGCGCGGACCGTGCCGTGGAACCCCGAACCGCTGTGCAGTCCGCAGGCCCACGCGCGCTTCATCGAGCTCGTGGCGGACGCGGTGGAAGCCGCGTCGACGGGCTGAGCGAGTTCCCCAAAGAAATTCTGCAAAAACTATTTGGCAAAGCTGCGTGCCGCTCTAGTCTGCCGCCATGGACAGCGACGCGACGCACCGTGTACTCGATCCCGAGCGGGACCCGGCGGCCCTGAAGGCGCTCACGCATCCCTTGCGCCTGAGGCTGCTGGGCCTTCTGCGGCTGCACGGCCCCGCCACCGCGAGCGAGCTGGCGGTCAGGACGGGGGAGTCGTCCGCCTCCACCAGCTACCACCTGCGGGTGCTCGCCAAGTACGCCTTCGTCGCGGACGCGGAGCACCGCGACGGACGTGAGCGCCGCTGGCAGTCCGTGCACTCCGTCACCTCGGCGGACAACGCGGCCATGCTGGCGACGCCCGCGGGCCGGGCGATGCTGGTGCTGGGCAGGCGCCGCCAGCTCGAGCACCTGCAGCAGTCCATGGAGCAGCACGAGGCGGACATCGACGCGGGCCGCCTCGGCGAGGAATGGCACGAGCCCTCGGGGATCGACGACCTGATGCCGCGGCTGACGCCGGAGTCCCTCCGCGAACTCCGCGACGCGACGGCGGAGAAGCTCGCGGAGCTGACCGCGCGTGACGAGCACGACCCCCGGGCCCGGCAGGTCGTGCTGCTCACCGCCGGGCTCCCGCTGGCCCCGGGCGGGCCGGCCGCGCCCGATGTCGACGCCGACGCCGCGCCCGACGCCGGAGGGGCCCGGTGACCCCGTCGCCCGGGGGCGGGAAGGTCACTGCCGCCATGCTCGACGAACGCACGGCGCGCCGCAGGTACGTCGCCGTGTCCTTCCTCTTCTGGCTCCCCGCAGGCCTCGTCATGGCGCCGATGGTGCTGCTCTTCACCGAGCGCGGCCTGGCGCTCGCCGCCGTCGCCGCCGCGTTCGCCGCACACTCCCTGACCGCCGCCGCTCTGGAGCTCCCGACGGGCGGTCTCTCCGACGTCATCGGCCGACGCACCGTGCTGGCCTGCGCCGGCGGGCTCAACGCCTGCGCCCTCACGCTCATGGGCCTCGGCACCGCACCATGGGTGATCATTCTCGGCACGGCTCTCATGGGCGCGGGCCGTGCCCTGTCGAGCGGGCCCGCCGAAGCCTGGTACGTCGACACCGTGCAGGCCGGTTCCGGCCCCGACGCCGATCTCCGTACGGGGCTGGCGCGCGGCAGCGCCGCAGCCTCCGGCGCGCTCGCCCTGGGCGTGCTGCTCGGTGGCGCACTGCCGTGGCTGCTCGGCCTCGGCCCCGACCCGGGGGCCCGGCTGCGGGCCCTCACCTCGGATCTGGTCCTGCCGCTCTCCGCGCCCGTGCTCCTCGGTGTGGCCGTCAACGTCGTCTTCGTCCTCCACGTCCTGACCGCCCTGCCGGAGCCGCCCCGCCCCGCGGCCACCCTGCGCGGCGTCCTGCGGGGCGTTCCCGGCGCTGTCGCCGCGGGGCTCAGGCTCGGCGCCGGGGACGCGCTGATCCGGCGCGTCCTGATGACCACGGGCGGCGCGGGTACGGCGCTCGCCGCTCTCGAACTGCTCACCCCGGGCCGCGCCGCCGCCCTGACCGGGACCGCGGAGTCCGGTGCGGTCCTCTTCGCCGGCCTGGCCGCCGCCGGATTCGCGTGCTCGGCGCTCGGCAGCCAACTGGCGCCCCTCGTCGCCCGGCTCGCGGGAGACGCGGAACGCGCGGTCCTGGCGAGCCTCGGCGCGAGCGTGGCCGGACTGCTGGCGCTCGGCGCCACCGTGTCCGCCACCGGGGCGCCCGCGCTGACCGTCGCCGTACTCGGATACGGCCTGGTCTACCTGGGCCTGGGCGCCGCAGGGCCTACCGAGAACGGCCTCCTGCACCGCCGCGTCGACACCTCCGGCCGGGCGACGGTCCTCTCCGTGCAGTCGCTGGCCCAGCAACTCGTGGGGGCTGCCGCCGGCCTGGTCGTCGGCGCGCTGCCCGCGGGACCGCTGCCCTGGCTGCTCGGTGCCGTGGTGCTGCTGGCCGGAGCGCTGCTGTGGGCCCGGCGCACCGTCTCGGTTCCGCAGGCCGCCCCCGAGTGGGGCGAGGGCTGATCCGCTGCTCCGTACGGACGACCCGGATCGCGCCCGCCCGCGCCGTTCGGGACGCTGGCCCGAAGCCGGGACGCGAGATCCCCGTACCTTCAGGAGCAGAGATGCAGCAGGACAAGCACCCGTCGTACCGTCCCGTGGTCTTCCGCGACCGTTCCGCCGGGTACGCCTTCCTGACCCGGTCCACCGCGTCGAGCGAGCAGACGATCGACTGGGACGACGGCAACAGCTACCCGGTCATCGACGTGGAGATCTCCGCCGAGAGCCACCCGTTCTTCACCGGGAAGGCGAGGGTGGTCGACACCGAGGGCCAGGTCGCCAAGTTCGAGCGGCGCTACGGCGACGAAGGGCGTGACGGCGCCTCCTGAGCCCCCGGGTCACCGCGGCTCCCCGCACCCGGGCAGAATCGGCGGCAGCCAGCCCCCTCACCACGACAGCCCGCGTTCTCCAGGAGACCCGCCCCCATGCCCGACAACCCCGACCTGCTGGTCATCGGCGAATGCGTCGCCGACATCGTCCGGCTGCCGGGCGCGCCGGACCGGACCCACCCCGGCGGCAGCCCCGCGAACGTCGCGTACGGTCTGGCCAGACTGGGCCGGGACACCACCCTGATCACCCAGATCGGCCCGGACCCCGACGGGCAGCTGATCGAGGACCACCTGGCTTCGGCCGGGGTACGGGTCCTCGGCGACGGCAGCGGCGCGCCCACTCCCGCCGCCACGGTCGACCTCGACGACGCGGGCCGGGCCACGTACACCTTCGAGATCGGCTGGACGCTGGCTCCGGTCGCGTGGTCGGGGGAGCCGCCCCGGCACGTCCACACCGGGTCCCTCGCCACCGCCCTGGACCCCGGTGCGGACTCCGTCCTGGACATCGTCGGGTCGCTCCGCCGGGCGGCGACCGTCAGTTACGACCCCAACGTACGGCCCGGACTGATGGGGAACCACGCCCGGGCCGTCCGCCGCGCCGAGCACTGGGCCGCGCTCAGCGACATCGTCAAGGCCAGCGACGAGGACCTGCGATGGCTGTACCCGGACGAGGCCGCGGAGAAGGCCGCCGCGCGGTGGCTGGAGTCCGGACCCGCGGTCGTCCTGGTCACCCGGGGCGCCGGAGGGGCGCTGGCACTCCTGCCGGGTGCGACGCTGAGCATCGCCGCGCCGCAGGTCCGGGTCGCGGACACGGTGGGGGCGGGCGACGCCTTCATGTCCGGCGCGCTGCACGCCCTGGCCTCGTACGGACTGCTCGGAGAACAGGGCCGCGCGCGGCTGCGCTCCGTGGACGCCGCGGTCCTGGGAGACGTCCTGCGGCACGCCGTGGCGTCGGCCGCCGTGACCGTCGGACGGGCGGGTGCTCTCCCTCCCGACGAGCAGGAGCTGGCAGCGGCCCTGACCAGCGTGCCGGTCCCGGAGCGGTAGACCGTCCAGGGGTGTCCTCGCCCGCACCACGGTCGTTGATTTCGTTATGACCGTGACCCTTACCGACACCGCCCCACCGTCCACCACCGAACTGCTGACCGGCGTCATCCTCGGTCCGGCATTCCGCCGCGAGCACGGGTTCTGGCAGCGGCTGATCAGCACAGAACCGTTCCGCCGCCCGGCCGGCGGAACGCCCGAAGAGCGACTGGACCTCGCCTACGACCGGTTGCGGATCCTCAACCTCTCCCTCGACAGCGGAGCACGCCTCGCCGCCGACCCCCGCGCGCTGGCAGCCCTGCACGCCTGGCTCGGTCCGGTGGACCCCGCGCTCACCACCGTGGCGGGTATCCACTACAACCTCTTCCTCGGCAGTCTCCTCGACCACGACTGCGCCGGCCGCCGCGACCTGTCGGACTATCTGTCGATGCGGCGCATCGGCACCTTCCTCTGCACGGAGGTGGCGCACGGCAACAACGCGGCGGCCATGGAGACCACCGCCACCTACGACCGGGAGCGGGACGGATTCGTCCTGCACACCCCGAACCCGGGCGCGCAGAAGTTCATGCCCAACACCAGCCCGGCGGGCGGCGCGAAGTCCGGCCTGGTCGCCGCCCGCCTGGTCGCCGACGGCTCCGACCACGGGGTACGCCTCTTCCTGGTGCCGCTCACCGACGACAGGGAGGCCCTGCCGGGTGTCCGGGTGCGGAGGCTGCCGGCCCGGATGGGAAGCCCGGTGGACCACTGCCTGACCTCGTTCGACCGGCTCTTCGTGGCACGGGACGCCCTGCTGGGGCCGGCCGAGGAGGGCGCCGCGCCAGGGGAGTTCAGGACGGGACCGGGGGACAGGCGACGCCGCTTCCTCACGTCGATCGGGCGGGTCACCCCCGGCCGGATCTCGATGAGCGCCTGCGCGGCGGGCTCGGCCCGCGCGACCCTGGCGGTCGCCGTACGCTACGGCGGCCACCGGATGATCTCCGGCTCCCGCGGTGCCCCGCCGGTGCCGGTGAACGCCCACCGGACGCACCACGGACCGCTCGCCTCGGCCATGGCCACGGTCTTCGCCATGAGCCTGCTGTACCGCAGGGCACAGGAACGCTGGGAAGCCTGTACGGACGAGGAGGCCCGGACGGACGCGGTGAGGCTGGTCGACGTCGCCAAGGCGTGGATCACCTGGCGGGCCCGCGACGTCATCGTCGAGAGCCGTGAACGCTGCGGCGCGCAGGCGCTGCTGGAGAACAACGGCATGACCGAACTCGTCACGGGCGTGGAGGGCGCCATCACCGCGGAGGGCGACAACATCGCCCTGTACGCCAAGGCGGCGGCCGACATGCTCTTCGCGGCCGAGCCCGGCGGCGACGGCGCCCCGGACCGGGCCCCGCGCCCGGGGGACCTCGCCGACACGCGCTTCCTGGGCCGCCTCCTCGCCTCCGTCCAGGACACCTGGTTCGCCCGGGCGAGGGCCCGCGCGCTGCGGGCACCCGACGCCGACACCCTCGGGCGGTGGAACGCGGCCGCGGGCCCCGCCCTGCGCGGAGTCGAGGCCTACGCCTACCGGCAGGCCGCCGAGGCCTACGCCGAGGCCCGTGCGACGCTGCCCGAGGGGACGGCCAGGGACCGGCTGGGGGAGCTGGAGCGGCTCTTCGCCCTCGAATGGGTGTCCCGCAACAGCGGTGACCTGCTGGCCGCAGGCCACCTGAGCGCCGCTCAGGTGGATGCCCTGCCCGAGGCCGTCGAGGATCTCGTCACGGCCGTCGCCGCGCATGCCCCGGAGCTGGCCGACTCCTTCGCACTGCCCGAGGAGCTGCTCGCCGACTGGCCGATCGCCGGACCCGGCTACGCGGACGCGTACGACGATCCCCGGGGCCCGTGGAACACCGGCCGGGCAGACGCCCGATGAGCGCCGGAGGCAGGGGGCAGGCGGTCTGCCGCCGCCTGGGCGAGCACCTGGAGATCCTGGGACTGCGCGCCGTCCTGCTCACCTACTGGGGCACGACGTCCGTGCTCGCCCGCCGGTGCGGGAAGCCGGAGGCCGACGGCGGCGAATCGGTTCGCCCCAAGCGCTGACCCGCCGGACGCGGCCCGCCGGTACGGAGGGGAGACGCCCCCCGCCGTACCGGCGACGGCCCCCGAGGCCCCCGCCGTGCCGCGTGATAGCTTGCAGACGCCAGTCACACTCCACGTGGAGTCAGGGAATCCGGTGCGAATCCGGAGCTGACGCGCAGCGGTGAGGGGGACGGGCGGGGCCACAGCCACTGGGACACCCTCGGGTGCACCGGGAAGGCGCCCCGTCCGGACGAACCCGAGTCCGAAGACCTGCTGGCAACCGCTTCCGCACCGGGAGCGGAACTCCGTACCGGGCTCCGCGCATGAGCCCAGAGAACGCCGAGGACTCCGTGCCGCCCACAGCCAGCACCGTACGCCGAACAGCCCTGCTCATCGCGGGACTTGTCCTTCTTACCGCCTGCGGCGGAGGCGGGAGCACTCCCGACGGCGCAGCACGGGACGCGGCCGGCGACGGCTTCCCCGTGACGCTGAAGAACTGCGGCCGTACGGTGACCGTCGACGCGGCACCGCGTCACGCCGTCTCCCTCAACCAGGGATCGACGGAGATCCTGCTCTCCCTGGGCCTCGCCGACAGGCTGGCCGCCACCGCGACCTGGACCGACCCGGTGATGAAGGGGCTGGAGAAGGACGAATCCACGGTGGAGCGCCTCTCCGAGAACCAGCCCTCCTCCGAGAAGGTCCTCGCCGAGGAACCCGACTTCGTCAGCGCCTCGTTCGAATCCACCCTCGGCAAGGGCGGGGTGGCGTCCCGCGACCAGTTCGAGGAGCTGGGAGTACCGACGTACCTCTCACCTTCCGACTGCGCGGGCAAGGACAACTCCGGCAGCGGCGACGGTTCCCGCTCCGAGCCCCTGACGATGGACCGCGTGTACGGCGAAGTGCGCGACCTGGCCGAGGTGTTCGGCGTCCCGGAGCGGGGCGAGAAGCTGGTGAAGAGCCTCCGCGGCCGCGTCGACAGGGCGACCGCGGACATCGACGCGTCCGGCACCACGATGCTCTACTGGTTCGCCAACTCCGAGGCCCCTTACCTGGCGGGGTGCTGCGGCGCCCCCGGCATCATCACCGAGGAGCTCGGCGCGAGGAACGTCTTCGACGACACGCACGAGGAATGGCCCCAGATCAACTGGGAGACCGTTGCCGACCGGAACCCCGACGTACTGGTCATCGGTGACCTGACCCGGAAGTCGCAGACGGCCGAGAGCGCGGCGAAGAAGATCGAGTTCCTGGAGTCCAACCCCGCCACGAAGAACATGGACGCCGTCCGGCACAAGCGGTACGTCCTGCTCAGCGGTCAGGCGATGAACCCGACCATCCGGACCGTGGAGGGCGTGGAGCGCGTCGCGGCCGGTCTGCGCTCGTTCGGACTCGCGGGGTGACGAGGACCGAACACGCCCCGGACGTGCGGGCGGAGCAGCCGCCCGCGGCCCGGACGGCCCCCGGAGCCCGGATCCTGCGCGAAGGTGTCCTGTGGTGCGCCGGGGCCGCCCTGCTGCTCCTGTCGGTCGCGGTGGCCATCACGATCGGACCCGCCCGTATCTCCGTCCCGGACGTCTGGTCCGCGGTGGCCTCGCACCTCGGCCTGGGCGACGGGCGGCTGACCCCGATCCGGGACGGCATCATCTGGAACCTGCGCATGCCCCGCACCCTGCTCGCCGCGGTGTGCGGGGCCGGGCTCGCGGTGTGCGGCACCGTGATGCAGTCGCTGCTGCGCAACCCGCTCGCGGACCCCTTCGTCCTCGGCGTCTCCTCCGGGGCGTCCACCGGGGCCGTCGTGGTCGTCGTCCTGGGCGTCGGCGGGGGAGCGGTGTCGGTCTCGGGCGGTGCGTTCGTCGGGGCACTGTGCTCGTTCGCCCTCGTCCTCCTGCTCAGCCACACACTCGGCGGATCCACCGACCGCGTCGTCCTCTCCGGGGTCGCGGCCATGCAGCTCTTCTCCGCGCTCACGTCCTTCGTCGTGATGACGGCAGCCGACGCCGAGCAGACCCGGGGCGTGCTCTTCTGGCTGCTCGGTTCGCTGAGCGGGGTCGGCTGGACCGATGTGTGGATGTGCTCCGCCGTGCTGGCCGTGACGCTGCTGATCTGCCTCGGCCATGCCCGTACGCTCGACGCCTTCGCCTTCGGCCAGGACGCCGCCGCCGCCCTCGGCGTGCACGTGGGCCGCACCCGGATCGTGCTGCTCTGCGCCACCGCGCTCCTGACGGCGGCCCTCGTCAGCTCGGCCGGCGCCATCGGCTTCGTCGGTCTCGTCCTGCCGCACGCCGCCCGGGCGCTGACGGGGTCGGGGCACCGGAGGCTGCTGCCGGTGACCGCCCTCGCCGGAGCCGTGTTCCTGGTCTGGGTCGACACCCTCGCCAGGACCGTCCTCGACCCGCAGGAGGTCCCCGTCGGTGTGGTCACCTCCCTCATCGGGGTGCCCGTCTTCGTCCTCATCCTCCACCGCACCAGGAGGAGCATGTGAACCGGGCGGCCACCACCGGCGACGGCCTGCGGGCCGACCGGGTCAGCAGGGAGGCAGGCGGGCGGATCGTCCTCGACGGGGTGAGCATCGCGCCGCCGCCGGGCACCACCGTCGGACTCCTGGGGCCCAACGGCTCCGGCAAGACCACACTGCTGCGGGTGATGGCCGGCGTCCTCGCCCCCGGCGCGGGCGTCGTCACCCTCGACGGCCGCACGCTCGCCGAAACCGGCCGGAGAGGCGTGGCCCGCCGCGTGGCCGTCGTCGACCAGCACGCGGTCACCCAGGTCGACCTGAGCGTGCTGGACGTCGTCCGCCTCGGCCGCATCCCGCACCGGCGTGCCTGGTCCGCGCCCGGGCCCGAGGACGACGCGGCCGTGCGCGAGGCTCTGGCACGCACCGGGCTCGCGGACCGCGTCGCGCAGTCCTGGCACACCCTGTCGGGGGGTGAGCGCCAGCGGGTGCAGATCGCCCGCGCCCTCGCCCAGCAGCCGCGAGAGCTCCTGCTGGACGAACCCACCAACCACCTGGACATCCAGCACCAGCTGGAGCTGCTCTCCCTGGTCGCCGCGCTGCCCGTCACCGCGGTGGTCGCGCTGCACGACCTCAATCTGGCCGCCATGTTCTGCGACCGGATCACGGTCATGAAGGAAGGCCGGGTGGTCGCCGGCGGAACGCCCTCGGAGGTGATCACCGAGGAACTCATCGCCGACGTCTACCGGGTACGCGCGGTGGTCACGCCGGAAGGGCCCGGCGGGCGCCCCTCCGTGCGGTTCCTGCCGGGGGACGCCGTCCACCGGCGCCGGCGCGACGAGAGGGCGGGCCCGTGAACCACCCGGGTCCGCCCCTCGCTACTGTCGCGCGGCCTTTCGCCGCTGTGTGAGGGGGTCAGCGACGACGTCCCTGGCCGAACTCGCCGCCCATGTCCTTGCCGCTGCCCATGTCGTCCTTGCCGTCCGCGTAGTCGATCTTCTCCTTGCGGAGCTCGGCGGAGACTTCCTTCTGTTCGGTGACCTTGCTTGTTTCGAGACGGACCCGTTCCACGGGGACCGCCTCCTTGCGGACGGTGGCTCGTTCGGCGTGCAGGGTGACTTCGACGTCCTGTTCGCCGAGGTCGTTCGTGCCCTTCACACCTGTGACCTTCTCGCCCGGCTGCAGAGGCTCGCGCACCACGCGCACCTCCTCGTGGGACACCGGCACCGTCCGTGTGACGCTCTCCGTCACGACGTACTTGTGCAGGCGTGCCTTCCCGCTCTCGTACTCCTCCGTGCCGACCTGGAGCTGCTCCTCGGACCGGACCATCTCCTCGCGGCCGGTACCCGCGGCGGAACGCTCGGCTCCGGCCCCGGCGAGCGGGCGGGACGTGGAGGAGGTCTCCGTGTCCCGGTGCCTGCCCGCGCCGGCACCGGTGGTGCCCATGCCGGCGGTGCCGGTGGCCTTCTGGCCGCCGGAGGCCGTGCGGGCGGTGCCGGCCGCACCGGCTGCCCCGGCCGCACCCGCGGCACCCATGGCTCCCGTTCCGGTCCCGGACGTCGTGCGCGCGTCGCCGCCCGCCCCGGCGCGTCCGGAGGCCTTCCTGGTCATCCCGTAGTGCCGGTAGAGCTCCTCCTCCTCCGATACGGAGAGGTGCGCGTCCGCGTCCACCCGGGGGGCGTCCTTGACGCGGTCCTTCGGATGCGAGACGTGCAGGTCGGAGCCCACCCGGCGGGCTCCGGCAAGCGGAACGAAGCTCTCCTTCATGCCGAACATGCCGGTCTTGACCGTGATCCAGTCGGGCTTGCCGGTGTCGTCGTCGACGTACACCCGCCCCACCGTGCCGACCTTCTCTCCGTCGCTGTCGTAGACGGTCAGACCGTCGAGTTCTCCGGAATCCGTGAAACCGTCAGCGGCTCCCATGGCCGATTCCTCCTCGCCCGGGCGCGTCCTGCGGTTGGGTCCAGCAGGGGAGGCGCGTCCGGCTTCCATCGCGCCTCACCCGGTTGGACGGTGCAACTTCCGGGCCTGGGCGGTGAGCGGCCCAGGACACCGGGGAGGGGCGGTGGCCCCGATTCACGCGGCTATCGGCCCCGCCACACGCGTTACGCCATTCGAGTGAGCACTCTCCGGGGTGCGCCCGGCTGTGCGGTCCCGGCCCGCCCGTATGATCGACGCCGCTGCCGAAGGCCGGCAGGTTTGTCACGGGGGTGCGTCATCGGATCCGCAGTCATCCGTCCGCCTCGGCACCGCGGCGAGTTGCTGGCCCGGCGGGAGGACGGCCTCGGGCTGCACCATCTGGTCTGGCGGCTGGGGCCCGGCTGGCGGGTGTGCAGCAGCGCCGTGCTCGGCGGCGGGATCGGCCCGCGGGCCTGGATCCTCAACGCCCAGGTGCCCGGCGGCTACCCCCGGCTCGACCCCGACCGGCACCTCGCCGAGATCGCGGCGGCCGAGGCGCTCGACGGCCCGGGCGTGGGACTCATGACCGCCGCCGATGTCACCGCTCACGCCGTCGCCGACGACGGCGGAGTGACCGCGACCGTCACCAGCGGCCTCGGCGTACGCGGATGGGCCGCGGCCCCGGACGAGGGCACCGACGGCCCACCGCCGCCGGGAACCGTCAACATCGTCGTGACCCTCCCCGTGGCGCTCTCCGACGCCGCCCTGGTCAACGCCGTGGCGACCGCCACCGAAGCGAAGGTCCAGGCACTCGTCGACGCCGGACTCGACTGCTCGGGGACCCCTACGGACGCGGTGTGCGTCGCAGCCCCTGGCCCGGGAGGGCAGCCCGGTGAGCCGTTCGCCGGACCGCGTTCGCGCTGGGGCGCGCGACTCGCCAGAGCCGTGCACCGCGCCGCCCTGGAGAGTGCGCTGCGGCAGTCTTGAGACCCACCGGTCCCGAGACCAGCCCGCACCGACGAAGGGAACCTCCCCATGACCACCGCATCCCCCGCCGACGCCGCCCCCGGCACGCCGACCGTCGCGGTCCTCGGCACCGGGATCATGGGATCCGGGATGGCCCGCAGCCTGCTCAGGGCCCAGCTCCCCGTCAGGGTCTGGAACCGCACACGGTCCAGGGCCGAGCCGCTGGCCACGCACGGCGCCACCGTGACGGACACGGCGGAGGAAGCGGTACGCGGGGCCGACGTCGTCCTCACCGCCCTGAACGACGGCCGCGCGGTCGCGGAGACCCTCACCGCGGCCACGCCCGGCCTGCGTCCGGGGCAGGTCTGGCTGCAGAGCGCCACGGTGGGCCTCGACGCCACGACCGAACTCGCCCACCGGGCCGCCGGACTGGGGATGGTCTACCTGGACGCCCCGGTCTCCGGCACGAAACAGCCCGCCGAGCAGGGAACGCTCACCGTGTTCGTCTCAGGCCCCTCGAACGCCCGCACCACGGCACTGCCCGTCCTGGAGGCCATCGGGCAGCGCACCGTGTGGGTCGGGGAGGAGCCGGGGGCCGCCAGCCGGCTCAAGCTCGTCGCCAACACCTGGGTGATCAACATGGTCAACAGCGTGGCGGAGTGCCTCAACCTCGCGGAGGGACTCGGGCTCGACCCGCAGCTCTTCCTCGACGCCATGAAGGGCGGCCCGCTGGACACGCCGTATCTCCAGGGCAAGTCCGCCGCGGTGCTCTCCGGCGATCTCAGCCCGAGCTTCGCGCTCTCCACCGCGCTCAAGGACTCCCGGCTGATCCTCGACGCGGCCGAGGCGTCCGGAGTGACACTCGACCTGGTCGCCGCCTCCGCCGAGCGGTTCAGCAGGGCGGAGGCGGCCGGACACGGCGACCAGGACATGATCGCCACGTACTACGCGGGCCGGTCCTGACCGGCCCTGGCTGTTGCTGACCGGCCCTGGCTGGTCAGACCACGGTCACCGGGTGCCTCACCACCGCGTCGAAGAGATAGCCCTGCGTGTTGTGGGCCGTCGTCTCCGGCTGAGTGCGACCCGCCCGGTCCGTGGCCCGTGCGAGCAGCACCCCCGGGCCGGGCGCCGTCGGTACCCAGTCGGCGGTCCAGCGGACCCAGCTCCCGGCCCGGGGCTCGTCCCGCAGCCGTGCGCGGCGCCACCGGACACCACCGTCGGTGCTGACCTCGACCGAGCGCACCGGTGCGCCGCCCGACCACGACCGGCCCGTGAGCAGATGCCTGCGGTGGGCGGCGAACGACGCACCGGGCGCGAGCTCGAACGCGCTCTTGAGCGTCTGCCGGGTCAGCGGTGCGCTGCCCTCGGGCGGGTACCCGGGGCCGAAGAGCCGGTACAGGCCCGTGTTCCAAGGGCTCAGCAGTGGCTCCGCGCTCACCTCGATGTCGCCCACCCACTTGATGTTCGCTATGCCCACCCAGGACGGGACGATCAGCCGTACCGGGGCTCCGTGGTCGGGCGGCAGCGGCTCGCCGTTCATCTCGTACGCCAGGAGGACGTCGTCCAGGGCCTTGGCCACCGGGAGGGGCCTGCGCACCCTGCCCAGGTTCGTCCCGTCGCTGACGACCTCCGCGTCCAGGCCGCGCGGCAGCACGTCGACCGCGTTCCGGCCGATGCCCGCCCGGCGCAGCACATCGGCGAGCCGAACCCCGCGCCAGCGCGCCGTCCCGATCGCGCCCAGGGTCCACGCGGTGCCGCTGACCTGCTGGCCCTGCTGAGAGGTGAAGTAGCTCCGGCCGTTGCCCGCGCACTCGACGAACGCCGTGCGTGAGACGGACGGCAGGGCAAGCAGGGTCTCGTACGAGAAGTCCACAGGACCGCCGGTCAGCCCGCTGCCCCAGACCGTCAGCTTCCAGTCCGCCGCGTCGATGACCGGGGTCGAGGTGTGGTTGCGGACGAAGAAGCGGTCGGCGGGGGTCAGCAGTCCCGTGTCCCGCAGGGCCGCGAAGTTCGTCTCGGCATTGGTGCCGCGCACCGTGAAGAGCTCCGGCGGCAAGGGTTTCACCACGCCCGCCAGGGACTGCGCGGCGTGGGCGGGGGACGCGGCGGCCGGGATCAGCGGGGCCGCGGCCGAGGCCGCGGCGACCAGCTTCAGCAGGTCACGACGGTCGATACCCGCGGATCTCGCGCCGCCGCGGGTCCATTGGCGGAGCCGCCTCCGGTCGTACGCGGCTTCGGACGGTACGGCACTCATGGGCGCTCCAGGGGGAAGAGGTCTGCGGTTCGGGGTCGGTCGGGGCGGTCAGGGCGGGGGCGGGCCGGTTCAGCCGTCCGGAGGCAGCAACTCCCGCACCAGAGCGCCCACCTGATCGGTCTCGATGAGGAAACCGTCGTGGCCGTACGGGGATTCGATGATCCGGAGCCTGTCGGCCCCGGGCAGCAGCGCAGCCTGTTCCGCCTGCTGCGCCGGTGGATACAGCCGGTCCGAATCGATGCCCGCGACAAGAGCGGGCATGTCCGCCCGGCGAAGTGCCCGCGCGACACCGCCGCGGTCCCGCCCCACGTCGTGCGCGTTCATCGCCTCGGTGAGCACCACATAGCTGCCCGCGTCGAAGCGGCGTACCAGCTTGGCCGCGTGATGGTCGAGATACGACTCCACCTCGTAACGCCCGCCGCGCGAGGGCAGTTCACCGGGCTGCGGCCGTCGGCCGAACCGCGCCCCCAGCTCCGCCTCGCTGCGGTACGTCACATGGGCGATCCGCCGGGCCAGCCCCAGCCCCCGATGAGGGCCCGCGCCGGGCGGTGCGTCGTGGTAGTCGCCGCCCGCCCAGCCCGGGTCGTTCCGGATCGCGGCGGTCTGCGTGCTGCCCCAGGCGATCTGTTCGGCCGAGGACGCGGCGGGAGCGGCGAGCACCAGCAGCGATCCCGTACGGCCGGGCCGGCTCACCGCCCATTCGAGCGCCCGCATGCCGCCCATCGAACCGCCGATCACCGCGGCCCACCTGCCGATACCCAGAGCATCGGCCAGCAGCGCCTCGGCCGTCACCTGGTCACGGACCGTCAGGTAGGGGAAGTCCCCGCCCCAGTGGGTGCCGTCGGACCGTCGGGAGGACGGCCCCGTGCTGCCCTGGCAGCCGCCCAGGACGTTCGGCGCGACGACGAACAGGCGGTCGGTGTCCAGCGCCCGGCCAGGACCGATCAACGCGTCCCACCAGCCTGCCGACGGATGCCCGGGACCGGCGGGACCCGCGGCGTGACTGTCCCCGGTCAGAGCGTGCAGCACCAGCACCGCGTTGGCGCCGTCCGGCGCGAGCCGGCCCCAGGTCTCGTACGCCAGCCGGACCCCGGACAGCGTGGCACCGGACTCGAGGCCGAGCGGGCCCTCGAGCGCCACCCACGAGCGGCGGCCGGGCGGGTCCCCCTCCCGCCGGCCTCCGGAGGCCGGCGGGAGGGGGAGCGCGGGGGGCGCGAAGGAGCGGTTCAGGACGCCGCCTTCGCGGCCCGGAACCCTGCCTCCAGATCCGCCTTGAGGTCGTCCACGTTCTCCAGGCCCACGGAGAGCCGCACCAGCCCCGCGGTTGCTCCCGTGACGGCGAGCTGCTCCTCGGTCAGCTGGCTGTGCGTCGTGGACGCCGGATGGATGATCAGGCTCCGCACGTCACCGATGTTGGCGAGGTGGCTGAACAGTTCGACCGCGTCTACGAACCGCTTCCCGGCCTCCACCCCGTCCCTGAGCTCGAAGGCGAGCACGGCACCGGCGCCGCGCGGAAGGTAGCGCCGTCCGGTCTCGTACCAGGGGCTCGACTCCAAGCCGGCGTAGTGCACCGCCGACACCTCGTCGCGGCCCTCCAGCCAGCGGGCGAGCGCCAGGGCGTTGGACGTGTGCCGTTCCAGCCGCAGGCTCAGCGTCTCCACACCCTGGAGAAGCAGGAAGGCGGAGTGCGGCGAGAGCGCCGGCCCGAGGTCACGCAGCAGCTGGACCCGGAGCTTCACGGCGAACGCCCCGTGCCCGAGGTCCGGCCAGTACCGCAGGCCGTGATAGCTGGGGTCGGGGGTGTGGAAGTCCGCGAAGCGCTCGGCGTGGGCGCCGAAGTCGAAGGTGCCGCCGTCCACGACGACCCCGCCGATCGTGGTTCCGTGCCCCCCGAGGAACTTCGTCGCCGAGTGGATCACGATGTCCGCGCCGTGCTCCAGCGGACGCAGGAGGTAGGGCGTGGGGACCGTGTTGTCGACGATCAGCGGGACCCCCGCCCGGTGCGCCACGTCCGCCACGCTCCGGATGTCGAGAACGTCGCCCCGGGGATTGCCGAGCGTCTCCGCGAACAGTGCCTTGGTGCCGGGCCGGATCGCCGCCCGCCACGCCTCGATGTCGTCGGAGTCCTCCACGAACGACACCTCGATGCCGAAGCGGGGGAGCGTGTGGCGGAAGAGGTTGTACGTACCGCCGTAGAGGGAGGCGGAGGAGACGATGTGGTCCCCGGCGCCCGCCAGCGTCAGCAGCGCGAGCGTCTCGGCCGCCTGGCCGGAGGCGAGCGCGACGGCCGCGACCCCGCCCTCGAGCGCGGCGATCCGCTGTTCCAGGACGTCCTGGGTCGGGTTGTGGATCCGGGTGTAGATGTTGCCGGGCTCGGCCAGCGAGAAGAGGTCCGCCGCGTGCTTGGTGTCCTTGAAGACGAAGGAGGTCGACTGGTAGATCGGCACCGCACGGGCACCGGTCGTCGGATCGGGGACCGCGCCGGAGTGGATCTGCTTCGTCTCGAAGGACCACGCGGCTCCGGCTCCCTGCCGGTCGTTGTCCTCAGGGGTGTGTCCCGCGGTGACGGAGTCGACGGGCTGGCTCATGTCATACCTCGCACGGTCGTTCGGGATGTCCGCGCGAGCACGGTGGCGACGCGGCGGCGTACTGCTCAGGGACCGTAGAGGCCGCCCGCGCCGGACGGAAGCCGGTCGCGCACGTGGCCACGAAGCTGCAATGCCGCCGCAACAGACGCACCGGGCCGACCCCGTCACAGACGGGGCCGGCCCGGCGGCGGCCGTGGTCAGTCCTGTGTGAACATCCCGCTGCGCAGCTTGCGGAGCAGGCGGCTGAGCAGCCGGGAGACATGCATCTGCGAGATGCCGAGCTCCTCGCCGATCTGAGCCTGTGTCATCTCCTGGCCGAACCGCATGTCGATGATGCGGCGCTCACGCGCGTCGAGATCACCCAGCAGCGGGGCGAGCGTCTGGAGGTTCTCCACCGTCTCCATCGCGGGGTCGGGCTCGCCCAGGACGTCCGCCATCGTGCGCCCGCCCGACGCGCGACCCACCGGTTCCGCGGCGTCGGCCGGCAGGTCGATCGAACCGGCCGTGTAGCCGTTCGCCGCGACGAGCCCCTCGGTGATCTCCTCCTCACCGAGGCCGAGGTACTCGGCGAGCTCCCGCACGGTGGGATCCCGGTCGAGGCCCGCCGCAAGCGTCTCCTTCGCCTTCGCGAGGTCCACCCGCAGCTCCTGCAGCCGTCGCGGCACATGCACGGACCAGGTGGTGTCCCGGAAGAAGCGCTTGATCTCACCGACGATGTAGGGCACGGCGAACGAGGTGAACTCGACCTCGCGGGAGAGGTCGAAGCGGTCGATCGCCTTGATCAGACCGATGGTGCCGACCTGGACGATGTCCTCCATGTCGCCGCTGCCCCGGTTACGGAAGCGTCCCGCGGCGAACCGTACGAGAGAGAGGTTCATCTCGATGAGGGTGTTCCGGGCGTACTGGTACTCGGCGGTGCCCTCGTCGATCTCCCGCAGTGCGTCGAAGAAGAGCTTCGACAGCTTCCGCGCGTCCTGGGGGGCGACCTGTCCGGCGTCCTCGATCCAGGGGAGCCCGTCCCGGGCACCTGCCCGTTCCGCCCCGGCGGTCTGTGCAGTGTGCAGGGTCATCCCGTCACGCTCCTCAGATTGCGGGCCCTGAGGTGTATGCGCCTGCCCGACGGACCGCAACTCATGCAAGAAGAAGCAGATTTGAGTCACGGTCATGCCCGGATCGGCCGAGAACGGCCGTGATCGACCTCCGAGTCGCCACGGCGGAGCTTCGCGCGCGGCGGGAGCGCCGGGGGAGCGCGCAGAACCGCCCCACCGGTACGGGGGAGCCCGGTGGGGCGGTCGTATCCAGAGTGCCACAGGCCGAGGTCCGTTGGGGGCGTATCCCGCGCAGTGGTGCGCGATTCGCCGGACCGGCAGTGTGTTCGTACGCCCTGTCCCACGCACCGCTCCGCCCGGCTCCTTCACGGCGCCACGGTGGCAGTACGTCCTGGTGAGCGGGTTGATTGCAGCTGTGTGAACGGTTCGTCCGCCCGGGAATAGAAGCGGGCCCGCCGGCCTTCCATCCCTGTCCCCGGCCGCCGACACCAACGGAGTGAGAGAGTCCATGCCCGAGGCCACATCCCCGCTCACGAACCCGCCCACGTCACGGAGCACGGACCCGTCCACACCGCGTACGACGGACCCGTCCACGGCGAGGGTTCCCGGCCCCGGTGCGGAGACCGGAGGGCCACATCCGCTGGACAACCCCGCCCGCGCCTCGCTGACCGGCCCGCACGCGCACTTCGCCGAGCGGCGCGGCCGCATCCTGCGCTACCACCCCGACGTCACCCCCTGGCTCGCTCTGCCGGACGCGCCCGACGCCCAGGACTGGGCCGAGGTCGCCGCACTCGCGGGCCCTGGCGCCGCCGTCACTCTCACCGCCTTCCGTGAGCCCCCGCCGGCCGACTGGGAGATCGTCTTCCAGGCCGAGGGCGTCCAGCTCGTGGACGACTCGGTGGACGCCGCCCCCGACCCGGAGGCCGTGCTCCTCGGCCCCGCCGACGTGCCGGACATGCTCGACCTGGTCGAGCGCACCCGCCCCGGCCCGTTCCTGCGGCGCACCGTGGAGCTCGGCACCTATCTCGGCATCCGCCGCGGCGGAGTCCTGGTCGCGATGGCGGGGGAGCGGCTGCACCCACCCGGCTGGACCGAGATAAGCGGAGTCTGCACCGACAGCTCCGTACGAGGTCAAGGTCTCGCGACGCGCCTCGTCAGGGCGGTCGCCCACGGCATCAGGGAGCGGGGGGAGACGCCTTTCCTGCACGCCGCCGCGTCGAACACCTCCGCCATCCGGCTCTACGAATCCCTCGGCTTCACCCTGCGCCGCAGGACCGCCTTCCTCTCGGCCCTCGTCCCGGTGGAGGCGGAGCCGCGCGCCGACGCCAGGACCCGGGGCCGGGGGACGGGTAGCTTGGAACACGTGGGGCGTTAGGGACGAACAGGCGGGAGGCGTGCCGTGGTCATGGGACTCCGGCGCCCGTCGGCGGCGCGCAGTCTTCCGCTGCCCGGTGCGGATCCAGGAGAGACGGAGGCGGGCGTCGCCCGGATCGGGAACTGGGCGCTCGCCCTGTGGCTCCTCCTCCTGACCGTCGCGGTAGTCCTCCTCGACTCCCTCACCGGGAACGACCTCCCTCTCATCCCGCTCATGGTCGTGCTGCCGGCGCTGGCCTCGGTCTTCTGCACGGTGCGCCAGACCACGGCCGTGGCGGTATGGGTCATCCTCGTCGTCGCCGGATCCCGGATCGCCTCCACCGGGGCGTTCTGGGACGTGGTCTTCCTCCTCGGCTTCACCACGCTCGCCAGCGCCCTGGGCGTCGTCGCCTGTGCCGCACGCATCCGGCACGCCACCGAGGTGGCGAGGCTGCGCTCGGCCGCCGTCGCGCTTCAGCGCCAGATCCTGCGCCCCCTCCCCGTCGTCACCCGGCAGGTCTGTGCCCACGGCCTCTACGAGCCGATCGAGGAGGACCGGTTCGTCGGCGGCGACATCTACGAGGTCGTGCAGTCGCCCCATGGGACCCGCGTGATCATCGGTGATGTGCAGGGCAAGGGACTGCCCGCGATCGGGGCGGGATTCGCCGCCCTCGGGGCGTTCAGGGAGGCGGCCGTCAGGGAGCCCGAGCTCACCGCCGTTGCCGACGCCGTCGAGGACGCCGTCGTCCGGCACAACGCCTTCTCCGCCGAGACCGGTGAGGACGAACGCTTCGTCACCGCCCTGCTGCTGGGTTTCGGCAGCGGAGACCGGGTGCGGGCCGTCAACTGCGGCCATCTGCCGCCACGGCTGCTGTGCGACGGGACGGCGTCGGCGGTCGCCCTGCACCGGACGTCCGTGCCGCTGGGCATGGCGGACCTCAGCGGTGAGGCGCGCGCCGCCGAGTGGATCGGGTTTCCGCCGGACGCGGCCCTGCTGGTCTTCACCGACGGGGTGACGGAAGCGCGGGACGGGGCGGGCGCCTTCTACCCGCTCGACGAGCGGCTCCGGCTGTGGGCGGGGCGTGAGCCGGATCAGGTGCTCAAGGCCCTCCAGGCCGACCTGGGGAGCTTCTCCGGCGGCGTACGCCGCGACGACGTCGCCGTGCTGATCCTGAGCAGGCCGCCGGACGGCGGGTGCGCGGCCGTGTCCCCCCAGGACCCCGCGAGTACCAGCTCCACCGGGTAGCACCCGCGTCACTCCTGAGGCATCCCTGCGGAACCCTCGTCGGCGCGTCGCCGCATCCCTCACCGTGACGGCGGCCGGGCCCCGGATCCGTACGCGGCGGCAAGGGTGTTACCCACGGGACAGCAGTCGATCGGCGCGCCCTGCCGCGATCCGCCTCAGTGCGGCGTGTGTCCGCTCCGGACCCCGATCCGGCATCCGGCGCCACCGATGTAGTACGCGTTGAGGTAGTTCGGACCGGCACCCGGCAGCTGCGTGGGGCCGGGGCCGACACAGAGATGGAAGTCGTTCCCGCTTCCGCCACCCCGGACGTCGACATGGATCAGCACCGTCGTCTCACCGCAGTGGTTGTACGCGGCGAACTGGGACTCGCGAACGCTGTACCGGAAGAATCCGCACTGTGCGGCGAAGACCGCGCCGGTTTGCCGCACTTCCGGTCCGCGGGCGGACTCGGGGAAGGCCGGAGCCGCGGACGCCACCGTCGCAGCCGCGGCGAGCGCGCTCGCCGTCAATGCCAAGGCTGCTCGGGGGGAACGGGGCAGGGAGAGCTTCACGGGGGTTCCTCAAGGTGAGAGCCATGACGATGGACGACCGGCTGATCGACTGTGCCTGGCGCCATGCCTCCTACCGCGCGGCGCCCACCGGCAGAAGCACCTTAACTCTGGGTGTGTGAACCTTGACGGAATGTCACCCGAAGGGGTGGGGAGTCACGGTGCGCCGGCCGCCGTGCCGTGCCGGGCGCCCCGCCCCTCGTCCCACCCGACGACACGTCACGTTCACCATAGGGACTCATGGGATTTTGTACGTGTAGCGTTCACTTATCCGATGGCGGGCCGTCAGTGACTCCGTGGATGTTTTCGGCCATGGACATCCCCCGTTTCGGAATCCCCGAGAAGCTCGCCGACCGCATGAGCATGGCCGAGCAGCACGAGTACCTGCGCGCCCGGCTCACCCGGCGCGGTGTTCTCCGTACGAGCACTGCGACCGCGGCCGTGGTGGGCACCGGCCTGGCCTCGGGCCTCGCCTCCCCGCCCGCGTACGCCGCCGCTCCCGACGTGATCACGTCGCGGGCCCGCTCGACGCAGGTGGACGGTTCCCTGGTGGCGCCCTTCGGCCGCCACCTCGCCTACGGGGCCGACGCGAAGACGCAGATGACGGTCTCCTGGCAGGTCCCCTTCGCCGTGAAGCGCCCGTACATCCGGATCGGCCTCAAGCCGTGGGCGCTCAGCCGCAAGATCGACGCGGAGATGCGGCACCTGACGACGCCCCTGCTGAACGACGGCAGGATCGCGGCCGCCGAGCAGTTCTACGTGCACGCTGCCCTGGAGCGGCTGAAGCCGGGCACGACGTACTACTACGGCGTGGGCCACGACGGGTTCGACCCGGCCGACACCCGTAACCTCGGCACGCTCGGCACCCTCACCACCGCGCCCGCGCGCGCCGAGTCCTTCACCTTCACCGCCTTCGGCGACCAGGGCGTCAGCTACCACGCGCTCGGCAACGACCAGCTGATCCTGGGTCAGAACCCGTCCTTCCACCTGCACGCGGGCGACATCTGCTACGCCGATCCGTCCGGCTCGGGGCAGGCCACCGACTCCTACGACGCCCGCACCTGGGACCAGTTCCTGGCCCAGACCGAGACGGTGTCCAAGACCGTGCCGTGGATGGTGACCACAGGGAACCACGACATGGAGGCCTGGTACTCGCCCGACGGCTACGGAGGCCAGAACGCCCGCTGGACGCTGCCGGACAACGGCCCGGATCCGGTGGGC
Source organism: Streptomyces sp. QL37 (assembly GCF_002941025.1). Lineage (NCBI taxonomy): Bacteria > Bacillati > Actinomycetota > Actinomycetes > Kitasatosporales > Streptomycetaceae > Streptomyces > Streptomyces sp. QL37. Next base: position 8,250,708 of record NZ_PTJS01000001.1, read on the forward strand.
CTGCCAGGCGCGTACTCCTTCACGCACGGCAACGTGGGCGTGATCGCGCTCGACGCCAACGACGTCTCGTACGAGATCCCCGCCAACTTCGGTATCAGCGACGGCAAGCAGACGCGCTGGCTGGACCGGCGCCTGGGGGAGCTGCGGGCCCGGGGCGACATCGACTTCATCGTGGTCTTCTTCCACCACTGCGCGTTCTCCACGACCAACGCGCACGCCTCGGACGGCGGGGTGCGCGACGCATGGGTTCCCCTCTTCGAGAAGCACCACGTCGACCTGGTCATCAACGGCCACAACCACGTCTACGAGCGCACCGACGCGATCCTCGGGAACACGGTCCGGCGCGCGGTCCCGATCGGGGAGCGCACCGACCCGACAAGGGACGGCATCGTGTACGTCACAGCCGGAGGGGCGGGCAAGGCGCTGTACGACTTCCCGGCACCGGACAGCTACGAGGGCCACGTCTCCGACCTCGAGAGCGTGGACACCTACCACGTGGTCAAGGGCGGCGGAAAGGCGACCGAGACCGTGGAGTGGTCCCGGGTGCGCTACACCGGTTTCTCGTTCCTCGCGGTGGAGGTGGAGGCCGGCAGGCACCCCCGCATGAAGGTCACGGCGCTCGCCGAGTCCGGGGAGCGCGTCGACCACTTCGAGATCAGCCGCGGCTGACCTGCGGGGATCGGGTGGGCCGGGCATGCGTCGCGCGGAGTGCCGGGGGTACGCGAGGTGCGAGACCGGCCCGCCCGTACCAGCATGGGCACATACCGACGGGAGCGACGACATGACCGACCGCAGGCCCCAGGGAACCGCCTACACGGGGGCGACGGGCTGCCCGCCGCCGGTACCCGCCGACATGCCAGACCAGCAGGCGCAGGAGGGTGAGGACGCCCTCGACGTGATCCTCCCGCCGGGTGAGGAACGCCCCGAAACGGAGACGGAAGGCGATTCCGACGCCGACGGGCCCGACCCCGACGAGGCCGGCTCCGGCCGCAGCGGCGCCCGCAACGCAGGCGTCCACCCGGAGCACCCCACCCCGGACGAGTCGACGGGCTGACTCCCCGCCCGGCCCCCGGTGGACCGTGTTCCGAGTCCACCGGGGAGCCGCCGCGGCATGGTTAGAATGAGTCCATGGGTTCGTACTACTTCTTTCTCTGATTCCCGGCCAGGACGCCGCCGCGCGACGCCGACCGTCGCCGCGTGACCTCGGGTCACGCCACCGGCCGCAGTCCTCCGCTGTCCGACACCCCGTCCCGCATGCGCGCTTCCGTCCGTGACGTCGATGTGCGCGCTGCCGAGGACCTGTCACTTCAGGGAAAGCACCCATGTCTCTTCAGCACCCCCGCGCCCAACTGGCCATGAACGACGTCTCGAAGGCGTACGGCGACCGGTCCGTCCTCGATCTCGTGTCCCTCACCGTCCGCCCCGGGGAGAAGACCGGTGTCATCGGCGAGAACGGTTCCGGAAAGTCCACCCTCCTCCGCCTGATGGCCGGAGCCGAGACCCCGGACAGCGGTGACGTCACCGTCAGCTTCCCGGGCGGCACCGGATATCTCGCCCAGATCCTCACCCTCGACCCCCGCAGCACGGTCCAGGACGCCGTCGACGCGGCCCTCGCCGCTCTCCGGGCCGTCGAGCGGCTGATCCGCACGGCGGAGGAGGAGATGTCCGAAGAGAACCCCACCGAGGCGCAGCTCGCCGCGTACGGGGACCTGCTGACGGCGTACGAGGAGCGCGGCGGATACCAGGCGGACGTCAGGACGGACGCCGCACTGCACGGCCTCGGCCTCGGTCACCTGGCCCGGGACCGCCCACTCGGGACGCTGTCCGGCGGCGAGCAGTCCCGGCTGGCCCTGGCCTGCGTGCTCGCAGCCGCACCTGAACTGCTGCTTCTCGACGAGCCCACCAACCACCTCGACGCCGCGGCTGTCGCCTGGCTGGAGGACCACCTCCGCGCCCACCGGGGCACCGTGGTCGCCGTCACCCACGACCGGGCGTTCCTGGAGCGGATCACCACCGTGATCCTGGAGGTCGACCGCGACCTGAGGAGCGTCTCCCGGTACGGCGACGGATGGGACGGCTACCGCAGGGCGAAGGCCGCCGCGCGCCGGCGTCGGGTCCAGGAGCACCAGGAGTGGCTGGCCGACCTGACCCGCACCGAGGAACTCGTGAACGCGGCCGGTCAGCGCCTCGCCGGGACCGGCAAGGACCCCGGTCAGGGCTTCGGCAAGCACCGCAGGTCGCACGAGGCCAAGCTGTCGGGCCAGGTCAGGTCCGCCAGGACCCGCCTCGAAGCGCTGCGCCGCTCGCCCGTCCCGGCCCCACCACGGCCGCTGCGCTTCACCGCCGACCTCGCTCTCGCCGGTGGGGACGGCTCCCCGGCGGACGGGAACGGCTCCCCGGCGGACGGGGACGGCGACGCATCCCCCCTCGCCGAGCTGGACGCGATCCTCGTCGGTGATCGGCTGGACCTGCCCTCCCTGCGTATCGATCCGGGCCGGCGACTCCTGGTCACCGGGCCCAACGGCGCGGGGAAGACCACGCTCCTGCGCGTCCTGGCCGGTGACCTCGCGCCGGACGCCGGCACCGTCCGACGGCGGGGCAGGATCGGCTACCTCCCGCAGGAACTCCCCGCGAGGCCGACCCGTCGCACCCTGCTCGCCACCTTCGCCGCGGGCCGGCCGGGCTTCCCCGACGAGTACGAGGACGAACTTCTGGCCCTCGGCCTGTTCCGTCCGGAGGACCTGACCGTGCCCGTGGCAGCCCTCTCCATCGGCCAGCAGCGCAGGCTCGCCCTGGCGCGCCTGGTCACCCGCCCGGCGGACCTGCTGGTCCTGGACGAGCCGACGAACCACATCGCGCTCGACCTGGTCGAGGAGCTGGAGGCGGCGCTCGACCGGTACGCGGGAGCGGTCGTGGTCGTCTCGCACGACCGGAGTTTCCGCGGCCGCTTCACCGGCGAACGCCTCGAACTCAGGTCGGGCCGGCCGGTGACGGGCTCAGAAGTCCAGGCGTCGGAGGTGGTGAGCCCCTCGCGTACGTAGGCCGGCGGACGCCCGAGGACACCGCCTGCCCGCCACCAGGAGTCCTTCTCCGCGCCGGCGGGCGGCGGTCGCGGCAGCCCAGGCCGTGAGGTGCGGGGGGTGTCAGGATGTTCGTATGGACGTGCGGAAGAGGAACCGGGTACGGGTGACGGGCCGGGAGAGCGGCCCGGTGGTGATGCTCGCCCACGGGTTCGGCTGCGACCAGAATCTCTGGCGTCTTGTCGCCCCCGCACTGGAGGAGCGCTTCCGGGTGGTCCTGTTCGATCATGTGGGAGCGGGGCGTTCCGACGCGTCGGCCTGGAACCCGGAGCGGTACTCCACCCTGGACGGCTATGCGCAGGACGTGATCGAGATCTGCCGCGAGCTCGGCCTCGGACCCGTCACCTTCGTCGGGCATTCGGTCAGTTCCATGATCGGTGTGCTCGCCGCCGTGCGGGAGCCCGGTCTCTTCGACAGGCTGGTCCTCCTCACCCCCTCGCCGTCGTACATCGACGACGGCGACTACCGGGGCGGATTCAGCGAGCAGGACATCGACGAACTGCTCGAGTCACTGGACAGCAACTACCTGGGCTGGTCCGCGACCATGGCGCCGGTGATCATGGGAAACCCGGAGCGCCCCGAACTGGGGGAGGAGCTGACCAACAGCTTCTGCCGAACGGATCCCGACATCGCCCGGGTCTTCGCGAGAACCACCTTCCTGTCCGACAACAGGGCGGATCTCCCCAAGGTGACCGTGCCGACGCTCATCGCCGAGAGCGCGCGCGACATGATCGCCCCGCGTGAGGTGGGCGCCTTCGTCCACGCGCAGATCCCCGGCAGCGAGCTGGTCACCCTCGACGCGACGGGGCACTGCCCCCAGCTGAGCGCTCCCGAGGAGACGGCCGAGGCGATCATCGCCTTCGTGCGGGAATCGTGACCGTGCGGCCGGGCGGTCACGGGACCGACGGATCGCCGCCGGCGGGGGATCGTGGCCAGGCATCGCCGGCGTTCTCCGCCCTGCTGGACGACAGCGTGGAGGACCTGTACGAGAACGCTCCGTGCGGCTACCTCTCCACACTGATGGACGGGCGGATCGTCAAGGTCAACGGAACCCTGCTGAAGTGGCTCGGCCACCGCCGCGAGGACCTGGTAGGCCACCGGCACTTCTCGGACCTGCTGACCATCGGCGGCAGGCTGTACCACGAGACGCACTTCTCACCGCTGCTGCGGATGCAGGGCGAGGTCAACGGCGTCGCCCTGGAACTCAAGGCCGCGGACGGCACCCGGCTGCCCGTCCTGGTCACCTCCACCGTCAAGCGGGACGACCACGGTGAACCGCTGCTGATCCGCACCACCCTCCTGGACGCCCGGGACAGGCGTACCTACGAGCGTGAACTCCTGCGGGCCCGGCAGGAGGCCGAGCGCGACCGCGAACGCCTGCAACGTCTCGCCACGACCCTGCAACGCACCCTGATCCCCCCGGCCATCGAACCGGTTCCGGGCATGGAAGTCGCCGCGCACTACCACTTCGCATCCCCCGACGAGGTGGGCGGGGACTTCTACGATCTCTTCGCGCCGTCCGCCGGACGCTGGGCGTTCTTCATGGGGGACGTGCGCGGCAAGGGCGCGGGTGCGGCCGTGGTGACGTCGTTGGCGCGGTACACCCTGCGAGCCGCCGCGGTCTCCGATCCCGTGCCGGCCACGGTCCTGGCCAACCTCAACACCGCGCTCAACCACCAGGTCCAGGAGGACGAACCACTCTTCTGCACCGTGATCTTCGGCCTCCTCACACCCGAGGAGAACGACGTCGGATTCCAGGTGGTCATGGCCGGCGGTGGTCACCCTCCTGCCGTGCTGCTCCGGGCCGACGGCAGCGCCGACTACCTTCCCACCCCGGGTGGCCAGCTGGTCGGGGTCGTACCGGACGCGCAGTTCACCACCGTCACCCTGGACCTGCGGCCCGGTGACACCCTGCTGCTCTACACCGACGGTCTGACCGAGGCCCGTACCCGGAAGCCGGGTGAACGCTACGGCGACGAAGCACTCCTGGCCTTCGCCCGGTCCCTCGCACCCACCTCGGCACCCGGTGCCGTCGAGGCGTTCACCGCACTGCTGGACTCGTTCGGCGAGGGACTCGACGACGACACCGCGCTCCTGGCGATGAGCGTGCCCCGGGGCGGGCGGTGAGCAGGCCGGTGATCAGCCTTGCCGGCGGAGGTCCAGCATGTGGAGGACCTTGTCGTAGCGGCGCTCGCCGACGGCGACGAAGTCGGGGAGACGGCCGTACAGGGCGAAGCCCAGCGACCGGTGGAGGCGCAGGGCGGGTGTGTTGTCGCCGCGGGTGTCCAGGGTGAGAACATCGATTCCCGCGTCCCGGGCGTCAGCGATCAGGGCGGCGGTCAGCGCCCGGCCGACGCCACGACCGTGGGCGGCGGCGTCCACCGCGAGCTTCTCCAGATCGGCGTGCGGCCGGTGGGTCGGCCGTGCGTGGCGGAGCCGGTACCCCAGCCCGACGAGCCGTCGGTCGACGTAGGCGGCACGCAGGGCAGCGTCCCCGGACCGCGCCGCGGAGACGACGCGTTCGAGCAGGGCCGCCACCTCGTCCCGCGAGGGTGGCTCGATCCAGCCGAGCGCGGCACCCCCGCCGACCAGGTCCGCCAGGATCCGATGGGCCGACTCCGCCAGCCCGGCCTCCAGTTCCGCATCGGAAGCCAGCTCCATCGCGTCGAGCACGGCGGGCTCGGGGGACGCGCCGCCGCTGGTCATGGCCTGATTCATGACCGGAAGCCCAGGGCCTTCCGCCGGGTCGGACCGGACCCGGCGAGCCCGGCGTGATCCGAAGAGAGGCCCTGGCCCCCGGCGCCGGGCCCGAACCGTCAGCCGGCCGCGTTGAAGAGGTCGAGGGCGCTCTGCTGGCAGCCGTACCCCGTGGTGCCGGAGCCGCCGGCCCAGTGCGGACCGTACTGGTCGAGGGGGTTGCGGTCACGGGCGTAGGCGGTGTTCGCCCAGCTCCTCAGGGTCCCGGTGTACGGGTGGTCGCCGAGCTGGGTGTTGAGCCGGCCCAGTCCGCGGACGTAGGCGCCCTTGAAGCTGGCGCCGTCGTCGGTGCAGGCGTCGCTCTCGCTCGGCTCGCGCGGGACTCCGTCGGTCTGCAGCCGCACGGTCGAGGCGTCCGCGAGGGCACGGGCGGTGGTCAGCAGGGTGGAGTCGCCGGTGGCCCGGTACAGCTCGGTCAGACCGCCGAGTATCACGCCCTGGTTGTACGTCCACGTCGGCTGGCCGTTGTTGGCGCACGAGTCGTCGAGACCGTCGTTGATCATGTTGTTGCTGTTGATCATGCCGCTGTTCCGGAACCAGGACCACTCGCTCCTCGCCCGGTCCAGATACGTGGTGTCGCCGGGGATGCGGTTGTGCAGGGCGGCGGTGAGCTGGAGGAACAGCTCGTTGGTGATCGCGTTCTTGTAGTTCCCACCGGTGTTCCACCGCACTCCGCCGCCGCAGGTGCCGTTCCAGTTGGCCCACATGTGGTCGGCGTCGGCGCGGGCGGTGTTCAGGTAGCGGCTGTCACCGGTCATGTCGTACGCGGCCACCCAGGCCAGGCCCCACCAGCCGGTGTCGTCCAGGTACTCGTTCCTGAACTGCCCGCCCTGTGCGCCGATGTTCTTGTCGTACGTCTGGGCGATGGCGTACGTGTAGCTGCCCATGCCGGTGATCCGGGCGTTGTCGATGATCGCCGTCAGCGCGTTGGCGCCGGTCCACCACCCGTTGCCGCCGAACAGCTTGGTGGTGCGGTCGTACGACATCATCAGCGCGGTGGCCGCCGCTGTCCGCCGGTCGCCGGCGTTCCAGGTGGTCCGAGCCCATGGTGTGCACGCGATGGCGCCCGATGCCTGCCCGCAGGCCCGCAGGGCTCCGACGCCCTGGGTGTTCCAGTCGTCCACGTTGTACATCTGGGTCCGCCAGCCGCTCCGGCCGGACGGGACCGTCGTGTTGCCGAGCCTGCTGCCGTCGGCCCAGGTGCGGCCGCCGTCGAAGCTGCGGTCGAGCCAGACCTCGTCACCCGCGGCGCCGTTGTCGAGGGACGCCCAGCCCATGGCGTCGGTGTCGTCGAAGTGCAGCACGACCGAACGGCCCGAGAGCGCGGCCGACACCGCTTGCCGGTCCTGAGGGCTCAGGGCCGGATCCCGGGCGTCGCAGTACTTGTTGCACAGATCGGCGGGAGCGGCCGAGGCGGGCGCCGGTGCTGCCATCCCTATGGATAACGTTGTCATGACGACGAGGAAGACGGTGAGGGCAGTTCTGTTGAGGGTCATCGAGGCTCCCGAACCGATCGGACGAGGGGGACTGGCGGCGCGACGAGACGGGCGCGCGCCAGGGAGTCAGGTCGGCGCGTGCTTCTGAAGCTAGCCACCGCCCGACTTCCCGTCAATGAAACCGGAAGTCCGGCCGCCGGTGCGTGGCTCCGTGCGCGGGCAGCGGGTCGCCGAACAGATCCTGGTGGCGACGGCTCGGTCGACGGCCGCGCGTCCGCACGGCGGATTTCTGGACTTGCTGGTCCATTTTTGGCTGCCTAACGTGCTGAGTGTTCCCCGCGAGCCCACACAGGAAGGTGTCACCCATGCATGCGATCCGCATCGAGGAGCACGGCGGCCCCGAGGTCATGCGCTGGACCGAACTGCCCGACCCGGCCCCCGGACCCGGTGAAGTGCTGGTGCGCCTGGGCGCGGCCGGCGTGAACTACATGGATGTCGGCGCCCGCGCCGAGGGCGGCCCGGGCTGGGCTGCCCCGGCCGTCCTCGGCGTCGAGGGGATGGGGTACGTCACGGCTCTCGGCGAGGGCGTGCCGGACTTCACCGTCGGTGACCGGGTGGCCTGGTTCTACCACCCGGGCAGCTACGCCGAATGGCTCGCCGTCCCGGCACACTCACTGGTCAAGGTGCCCGACGGCATCGACGACGAGACGGCCGCAGCCGTGATGATGCAGGGCCTGACCGCCAGCCACCTGAGCACCGAGACCCGTCCGATCGGCCGGGGTGACATCGCCGTCGTGCACGCGGCGGCAGGCGGCGTCGGCCGGCTGCTCACCCAGATGATCAAGGCGCGCGGCGGGAACGTCGTCGGACTGGTCTCCCGCGAGGACAAGGCTCCCATCGCGAAGGAAGCGGGCGCCGACCACGTCCTGGTCCACACCGGCGGAGGCTTCGAGAAGCGGATCCTGGAGCTGACCGGTGGCCGCGGTGCCGACGTCGTCTACGACGGCGGCGGTGCGGACACCTTCCGCTCCTCCCAGCTCGCCCTGCGCCCGCATGGCGTGCACGCCTATTACGGCCCCTTCATGGGCGTACCGACGCTGAGGCCCACCGATCTGCCCAACAGCATCCTGCTGACCTACCCCGTCGTGCATCACCACGTCGCCACCCGTGACGCCCTGGTGCGACGCACCGGCGAGGTGTTCGACCTGCTCGTCGACGGACGGCTCACCCCGCTGGTCACCGGCCGCTACCCGCTCGCCGACGCGGCCCGTGCCCACACCGACCTCGAATCGCGCCGCACCACGGGCAAACTGCTGCTGCTGCCCTGACCGCACCGACCCTTGACGGGTCACCGACGACCCCGCACCGGGAGGACCCGTGCCGTTGACCCGCAAGGGCGCTGCTACCAGGCAGCGCATCGTCGAGGGCGCCGCCGAGCAGATCCGTGAACAGGGGGTGCTCGCGGTGCGGCTGGAGGACGTCATGGCCCGCACCGCGACCAGCAAGAGCCAGCTCTTCCACTACTTTCCCGGTGGCAAGGACGACCTGCTCCTGGCCGTGGCCCAGCACGAAGCGGACCGCGTGATCGAGGACCAGCAGCCGGAGCTCGGCTCCCTCACGTCCTGGGACGCGTGGTACCGGTGGCGCGAGAAGGTCCTCGCGCGCTACCGCACCCAGGGCAGTGACTGCCCCCTGCACACCGCTCTCGCCCAGCTCGGCGGGGCCACGGAGGCCACCCAAGCTGTGGCCGGCCAACTGCTCGACCGGTGGCAGCGGCAGCTCGCCGCGGGCATCCGCCAGTTGCAGGCCGAGGGAGGGACCGCCCCTGGCCTGGACGCCGACCGGGAGGCGGCGGCCCTGCTGGCCGCCGTCCAGGGTGGCGTGCTGATCCTCATGATCACGGGTTCCCTCACCCACCTGGAGGCCGCCCTCGACGCGGGCATCGCCCACCTGCGCGCCACCGGGCCGCAGGACCGCTGACCGCTCCCGACGGCCTGCGCGGACTCCTCCGGTCCGCTAAGTCCCGCTCCTGGGGGCGCGGTCCTCCCGTACGTAGGCGCGCAACCGCTCGACGAAGACCCGCTGGCCCCCCACCAGCCGTTCGATGGCGTCGTCCGGTGTGCACCAGGCGAACCGGTCCATCTCCGGGAACTCCCGCAGCACGCCGGACCCCCTCGGCCACTCCATGGTGAAGGTGCCCGGGGTCGCCTCGTCAGGGTCCAGCTCGCCCTCCACGGCCCATACGGTCACTGTCTTGCCGCCGGACTGGCGAGTCTCGCCCAGCGGTACCCAGGCGCCGTCCGGGAGGGGCAGCCCGAGCTCCTCCTCGAACTCCCGGCGCGCGGTGGCGGCGGGCTCCTCGCCGGGCTCCTGCTCGCCCTTGGGGACCGACCAGGCCGCCGACTCACGGCGGGCCCAGAACGGCCCGCCCATATGGCCGATCAGGACCTCGGCGTCCGGCCGGCCGTCGTCGCCCGCGACGATCCGGAAGAGCAGAAGCCCCGCGCTGCGCTTGACTGTCGACATGGCGTCAAGTCTGCGGGGCGGTGGGACCGAAGGCCACCGGTCCCGGAACGCGCAGGGGGTGACCCCGGGGCCTCCCGGGGTCACCCCTTCGCCGTGTCCTGTTCCTCCTGATGTCCCCGTTGCCCCCTGGTGCGTCCCACCGAGCGCCGTCATGCTGTCCGCCGACAGCGCTTTCCACGCGCAATCCGCTCTGTACCAGGAGGATTTGTGGGCCCAGGCACCTTCCGCAGCGCCATGCGGCCGTTCGTGCTGCTGGCGACCGTGGCGGCGACCGCGATCGGGGCCGTCGCACCCGCGGCGGCCGACTCCACCCCGGACCCCCGCCCGCACACCACCGCCGAGATCCTCAGACCCGTCGCGCCACCGCCCGCGAGCGGCCCCTCCGGCGAGGCGAGATCCGTCGTGGACGGCGACGGCATCGAGACCGCCCGTGCCTCCCGCCCCGTCGCCCCCGGCGTCCGCCTGAGCTCCTACGACCGCCTCGAGTCCGACAAGTGGCTGCGGGTCGACACCCTCTCCGTCGATCTGGACGGCAGCGGAGTGCGCGCCGACTACCTCTCCTCGGGCAAGGTCGCGGACCGGCGCACGGTCTCCGAGCTCGCGGCGGGACACGATCCGGGGCCGGGCCGCCGTACCGTCGCCGCGATCAACGCGGACTTCTTCGACATCAACCAGACCGGAGCGCCCCAGGGCCCCGGGGTCCGGGACGGCCGGACGGTCCACTCCCCGGCCCCGGGCGTCAACCGCGCGGTGGGCATCGGGCCGCAGAACGCGGGCCGGATCCTGGAGCTGTACTTCGACGGCACGCTGACCCTCCCCTCGGGCGCGCACCCGCTCGCCGCGTACAACGCCGCGAACGTACCGGCCCAGGGCGTGGGTGCCTACACCTCCGCCTGGGGCACCGCCGACCGCGCGCTGACCGTGGACGACGCGCGGCCCGTCGCCGAAGTGGCCGTGCGCGACGGCAAGGTCGTCTCCGTGTCGGACACCCCGGGATCGGGACCCGTGCCCGAGGACACGGTGGTCCTCGTCGGCCGTGAGGCCGGGGCCGCCCTGCTGACCGCGCTGGAGCCCGGTGACCCGGCCGGCATCGCATACCGGGCACGCACCGACGGTGGAGCCGTGCCACGCACCGCCGTGGGCGGCCGGGAGCTGCTCGTCGTCGACGGGACGGCGCGGAACCACGACGGCGAGGGCAACAACACCGCGGCGCCCCGCACCGCTGTCGGGTTCTCCGAGGACGGCCGGACCATGCAGGTCATCACCGTCGACGGCCGGCAGACCGACAGCGGCGGTGTCACCCTCACCGAGCTGGGCGAGATGATGCGCAGGGCGGGCTCGTACAGCGCTCTGAACCTCGACGGCGGTGGGTCGTCGACGCTCGTCGCCCGCGAGCCGGGCAGCGACGCACTCCAGGTCGAGAACAGTCCGTCCGACGGCAGTGAGCGGACCGTCCCCAACGGTCTCGCCCTGACGGCCCCGGACGGGAGCGGGCGGCTCGCGGGGTTCTGGGTCGAGACCCGCACGCCGGCCGGTGTCGCCCCCGGCGACGACCCGGTCGCCGGCGGCCATCCCGAGCGGGTCTTCCCCGGCCTGACCCGGCAGCTCACCGCGGCCGGGTACGACGAGACGTACGGACCCGCGGCGGGCGCACCGCGCTGGCGCGCCGTCGACGGGTCGGTCGGCGGCGTCGACGCCCGGGGCACGTTCACCGCACGCCGCGGCGGCACGACCGACGTCCGGGCGGAACGGGCGGGCGCCCACGGCGTGACCCGGCTCACCGTCCTCGACCGGCTGGCCAGGATCCGTGCCACCACCGAGCGTGTCGGTCTGGCCGACAAGGAGGCCACCGGCAGCTTCGGCATCGTAGGCCTGGACGCCCACGGTACGAGTGCTCCCGTCGAGCCGGGCGACGTCACCCTCGACTACGACCACACACTGTTCGCCGTCGGCGACGACGGCCGCGGGTCCTTCACCGTCAGGTCGCGCACCGGCTCCGGAGCGGGGCAGATCAAGGCCACCGTGGCAGGCGTCAGCACGGTCCTCGCCGTGAGCGTCGGCCTCACGGAGCAGACCGTGTCCGACTTCGAGGACGCCGGATCCTGGAAGTTCAGCCAGGCCCGCGCGGACGGCTCTCTCGCCGCGACGCCGGACGGGCACACCGGGACCGGCCTCCGGCTCACCTACGACTTCACCCGGTCGACGGCGACGCGCGCCGCCTACGCCGCGCCGCCGCAACCCGTCGTCGTACCGGGACAGCCGCAGGCGTACACCCTCTGGATCAAGGGGGACGGCAACGGGGCCTGGCCGACCCTGCACCTCAAGGACGCCGCAGGCTCCGACCAGCTGCTGCGAGGGCCGTACATCACCTGGACCGGCTGGCGGCAGGTCACCTTCGCCGTGCCGGCCGGCGCCGCGACGCCGCTGTCCGTGTCCCGCTTCTACCTCGCGGAGACGGCGGCGGCCAGGCAGTACACCGGCGAGGTCGTCATCGACGGCCTGACCGCCCAGGTGCCGCCCACCGTCGAGCTGCCCGGACAGCCGCGGCCGGCGGACCCGTTGATCGACCCCGCGGCCGTCACCGAAGCCCGGGACTGGCGGTTCGCGGTGATGTCGGACGCCCAGTTCGTCGCGCGCGAGCCGGACAGCGCCATCGTCCAGCAGGCGCGTCGTACCCTGCGCGAGATCAAGGAGGCGCGACCCGACTTCCTGGTCGTCAACGGTGACCTCGTCGACGAGGGGTCGCCCGCCGACCTCGCCTTCGCCCGCCAGGTCCTCGACGAGGAGCTCGGCGACGCGCTGCCCTGGTACTACGTACCGGGCAACCACGAGGTGATGGGCGGGAAGATCGACAACTTCATCACGCAGTTCGGCCCGGCCCGGCGGACGTTCGACCACAAGGGCACGCGGGTCCTCACGCTCGACACGTCGAGTCTCAGCCTGCGCGGCGGCGGTTTCGCCCAGATCGAGGAAGTGCGCGCCCAGCTGGACGCGGCGGCGAAGGACCGGTCCGTGGGCTCCGTGATGCTGATCGAGCACGTGCCGCCGCGCGACCCGACCGTGCAGAAGGGGAGCCAGCTGAGCGACCGCAAGGAAGCCGCCCTCGTCGAACGGTGGCTCGCGGACTTCCGCCGCACGACCGGCAAGGGGGCCGCCCTCATCGGCAGCCACGTCGGAGTCTTCCACGCGTCGCACGTGGACGGGGTCCCGTACCTGGTCAACGGGAACTCCGGCAAGGCGCCGGCCGGCCCCGCGGACGAGGGCGGCTTCACCGGCTGGTCCCTGATCGGCGCCGACCGCGTCTCGCCCGGCGAACAGTCGGCGGCGCGTCACCGGCCCTGGCGGGGCGGGCCCGACTGGGTCTCCGCGCAGACCCGCGCCCACGTCGACGAACTGGCCCTGGACGCCCCCACCGCGCTGGTCGCGGGGGAGCGGGCGAGGGTGAGCGCGCACGTCACCCAGGGCACCCGGACCGTGCCCGTGGCCTTCCCGCTCAGCGCCGACTGGACCGGCTCGCCGAACATCCGCGTCGGGGACCCGGATGACACCCGCGGACGCCACATCGCGACGCTGGACCCCGCCACGGGCACGCTCACCGCCCTCCGGCCTGGCTCCGTCACGCTCGCCGTTACCGTCAACGGCGTCACCCGGCAGGTACAGATCCGGATCGCGGCCGGGGCGGTGGCGCCCGCCGCCTGACGCCCCGTCGCGCTCCGCACCACCGCACGGCTCCCGGACCTGGCCCGGGAGCCGTGCGGTGTTTCCTCGTGGTGTCCCGGCGGTGCGGGTGTCGGCATTCGGTGACCTGAGCCCGGCTGCCGGCAGACCTGCGCCGGCGCTCCCCCCTACGGGGGCGCCGGCGCGGCTTTCCTCATGCCTTCCGGTAGCCGTACGCGTCCGTGGCTGCCGCCTCCACGGTGTCGAGGTCGCCCCCCGCCGACGCCGTCACCAGCGCGGCGACCGCGCCCTCCACGAACGGGGCGTCCACCAGCCGTGCACCGTCGGGCAGTTCGCCGGCCTCCGCCAGCATGGACTTCACGGTGAGCACCGCACTCCCGAGGTCCACGAGCAGCGCGACCCCGGCGCCCCTGTCGACCTTCCTCGCAGCCTCGCCGATCAGCTCCGAACTCGTACCCAGACCGCCGGCCGAGGTGCCCCCGGCGGCCGCCACCGGCGCCGTCGCGCCACCGGCCGCCAGCCCCCTGGCCAGCTCGGCGACCGCCTCCGCCACCGGTCCGCTGTGCGAGACCAGAACGATCCCGACCTGCTTCTCGTCGCTCATGCGGCGTCTCCGGCGCTCGGTCCCGCGGCCTCGACGAGCGCCCCCACCAGCAGCGCAGCCGAGGCGGCCCCCGGATCCTGGTGCCCGATGCTGCGCTCGCCCAGATAGCTGGCCCTGCCCTTGCGCGCCCGGAGCGGCACGGTCGCGAGAGCACCGGCCAGCGCCGCGTCGCGGGCCTCCTCGAACGAGGAGCCCAGAACCTCGACGGCCGGGAGCAGCGCGTCGAGCATCGTCTTGTCGCCCGCCTGCGCGCCGCCCAACTGGGCTACCGCCGCGACGCCCGCCCCGAGGGCCTCCGCCAGCTGAGCCGGAGTCACCTCCGGCGCGTCGCCCAGCGCCTTCCCGGTGCGGCGCAGGAGTGTCCCGTACAGCGGCCCCGACGCCCCGCCGACCGTGGAGATCAGATGACGGCCGGCCAGCGTCAGCACCGCCCCGGGTGCCGCGGGGGCCTCCTTGTCGAGGACGTCGCCCACCGCCGCGAAACCGCGTCGCATGTTGGTCCCGTGATCGGCGTCCCCGATCGCGGCGTCGAGCTCGGTCAGCCGGTCCGACTCGCGGTCGACGGCAGCCGCGGTGGCGGCCATCCAGCGACGGAAGAAATCGGTGTCGAGCACAAGATCTCCTGTTCCTCACAGACGGTGGAAAGTACGTTCACCGGCCCCAGCGGAGCGCGGGCGTCTGTACCGGCGCGTCCCAGAGCCGCACCATCTCCTCGTCCACCTGGCAGAGCGTCACCGAGCAGCCTGCCATGTCCAGCGACGTCACATAGTTGCCCACCAGCGTACGAGCCACCGCCACACCCCGCTCCGACAGCACCCGCTGCACCTCGGCATTGAACCCGTACAGCTCCAGCAGCGGTGTCGCGCCCATCCCGTTGACCAGCGCCAGGACGGGGCCGCTGGGCCGCAGATCCTCCAGCACCGCGTGGACCGCGACGTCGGCGATCTCCCCGGAGGTCATCATCGGGCGGCGTTCCCGGCCGGGCTCGCCGTGGATACCGATGCCCAACTCGAGTTCGCCCGGGGGCAGATCGAAGGTCGGTGTGCCCTTCGCCGGGGTGGTGACGGAGCTGAGCGCCACCCCGAAGCTCCGCGAGGACTCGTTCACCCGCCGGGCCATGGACTCCACCCGCTCCAGCGGCGCACCCTCGTCGGCGAGGGCGCCGGCGAGCTTCTCCACGAACAGCGTCGCCCCGGTGCCCCGCCGTCCCGCGGTGAAGGTGCTGTCGGACACCGCCACGTCGTCGTCGACGAGGACCCGGGCCACCTGGACGCCCTCGTCCTCGGCGAGCTCCGCGGCCATGTCGAAGTTCAGCACGTCCCCCGTGTAGTTCTTCACGACGAACAGCACGCCCGCACCGCTGTCGACCGCGGCGGCCGCCCGCACCATCTGATCGGGCACCGGTGAGGTGAAGACCTCACCGGGACACGCCGCCGACAGCATCCCCGGCCCGACGAACCCCGCGTGCAGCGGCTCGTGCCCCGACCCGCCGCCGGACACGAGCCCCACCTTCCCGGCCACCGGCGCGTCACGCCGGACCACGAGACGGTTCTCGGGGTCCACCACGAGTTCCGGATGGGCGGCGGCCATTCCGCGGAGTCCGTCCGCGACGACGGTCTCCGGCACGTTGATGAGCATGCGCAACGGTTCCTCCTGGGGAGAGCGACGGCGGGCCGGTGGTGCCGACAGGCCGTCGGCGTGCATCCGGTCCACCGGTCAGGTGCGTACGGCACCCAGTATCGAAGAGACCGGTGTGATCGGGAAGCGACGCGTCGGAGGGGCGCGCCACCGAGTCGCCGACGGCCGTCCGCGCGTCTCCCGCCTCCCCCGGGTCTTACGGTCCGATGACGTGGGCGTGCCGCACCGCCCTTCCCGTCTGCGGGCGGCCTAGCGTGGCGGCCATGCGTGTACTGGTCACCGGCGGAGCCGGGTTCATCGGGTCGTACATCGTCCGGACTCTCGCCTCCGGCGGGCACGAGCCGGTGATCCTCGACGCACTGCTGCCCTCCGCGCACGGACCGGCCGGGGCCGGGACCCCCGCGGCCGGCCACCCCCTGCCGCCGGGTGTCCGGACGATCGTCGCGGACGTACGGGACCGGGACGCGGTGGCCGGAGCGCTGACCGGGGTCGACGCCGTGTGCCACCAGGCGGCGATGGTCGGTCTCGGCAAGGACTTCGCCGACGCCCCGGAGTACGTCGGGTGCAACGACCTCGGCACCGCCGTGCTGCTCGCCGGGATGGCGGAGGCCGGGGTCCGGGACCTGGTGCTCGCGGGCTCGATGGTGGTCTACGGCGAAGGGCGTTACGACTGCCCCCGGCACGGCTGCGTCAGGCCGGGCCCCAGGGCTGTCGCAGACCTCGACGCCGGACGGTTCGAACCGTGCTGTCCGGCCTGCGGCGCGGAACTCGTACCCGGGCTGGTCACCGAAGAGGCAGCCGGCGACCCCCGTAATGTCTACGCGGCGACCAAGCTCGCACAGGAACACCTCGCCGCCGCCTGGACACGCGCGACGGGCGGGCGGGCCGTCGCACTGCGCTACCACAACGTGTACGGCCCGGGGATGCCGAGGGACACCCCTTACGCCGGTGTCGCGTCCTTCTTCCGCTCGGCCCTGGCCCGGGGCGAGGCACCCCGGGTGTTCGAGGACGGCGGCCAGCGGCGCGACTTCGTGCACGTACGGGACGTGGCGGCGGCCAACGCCGTGGCGCTCGCGGCACTGGGGGAGCGCGAGCCGGGCAGCTTCGACGCCTACAACACGGGAAGCGGCACACCGCACACCATCGGCGAGATGGCCGTGGCCCTGGCGGCTGCACATGGCGGCCCCGCCCCCGTCGTCACCGGTGAGTACCGGCTCGGGGACGTCCGCCATGTGACCGCGGATTCGCGCCGCCTCCGCGACGAGCTCGGCTGGAAGCCGGAGACGGAGTTCGGCGAGGGGATGCGGGAATTCGCCACCGCGCCGCTTCGGGCGCGAGGGGGCCGGTGACACGTGGCCGGGGGCAGCTCAGGGCGATGCGGCGGGAAGGGTGACTTCGAAGCAGCAGCCACCGGCCACGTTCCGTACGTCCGCTCGGCCGGAGTGCGCCTCGACGATCCCACGGACGATGGCAAGTCCGAGGCCCGCCCCCGCGGGCGGTGTACGGGCCGGACTGCCCCTCCACCCAGTATCGAACACGCGCGCGAGGTCCTCCTCGGGGATCCCGCCGCACCCGTCCGTCACCGAGAGCACGAGACCGTCGGGCGAGCGCTGTGCGGCCACCGCGACCGTTCCGTCGGCGGGGGTGCGCCGGATGGCGTTGATCAGGAGGTTGCCCAGGACCCGGCTCATCTCCTTGCTGTCGACCTCCACGGGGACGGCGTCCACCCGGACGCCGACGAGGCGGACCCCGTGTTCCCGGGCCAGCGGATGGGCTCCGGCGAGCGCGTCGCCGACGAGGTCGTGGGCGGACACCCGGGTGGGGGTCAGCGTGAGCGACCCGGCGTGGATCCGGGAGAGTTCGAAGAGATCACCGACCATGTCGTTCATGTGCTCCACCTCCCTGCGTATCTGCCGCAGATAGCGGCCGGAGTCCGGGGCCACCCCGTCCTCCAGGGCCTCGGACATGGCGCGCAGCCCGGTCAGCGGGGTCCGGAGGTCGTGCGAGATCCAGGCGACGAGCTCCCGGCGCGATCTCTCCAGGGCGCGCTCGCGCTCCCGGGAGCTTTCGAGCTTCGCGCTCGTCGACGCCAGTTCACGGGTGAGCGCGGCGAGTTCCGCGGTGGCCTGCCCCTCCGGAGCCGCGAATGTCCCCCCTTCACCGAAGTCGCGCGCGGCCAGCGTGAGGTCCCGGCTCCTGGCGGCCACCCAGCGGCCCAGCAGCATCGCCGTCGCGAGGGACACGGCGGCGGCCATGGCGACGACGGTCGTCACCACCGTCAGATCGTGCGGCGAGAGGAACATCGCCCAGGCCACGGTCAGGGTCCCGGCCAGCATCGCCGTCACGGCCACCGCGGCGACGACGGTCATCGAGACCGCCAGGGGGCGGTGCCGGAGCAACCGCAACGCCAGGGCACCCAGCAGCCCGGCCGCGGCGGCGCCGAGAAAGGCGAGAAGGGCGATGAGCAGGAGGTCGGTCACGAGTTCAGTTCCCGGGAGCGTCGTCGGCCGGCAGATCCATGCGGTAGCCCACGCCCCACACCGTCCGGATCAGAGCGGGACGGGCGGGGTCGCTCTCCACCTTGCCGCGCAGCCGGCGCACATGGACCGTCACCGTCGACAGGTCGCCGAAGTCCCAGCCCCAGACCTCCCGCATCAGTTCCTCACGGGCGAAGGCCTGTCCCGGGTGGCTCAGGAAGAACGCGAGCAGATCGAACTCCCGGAGTGTGAGCGCGAGATCTCTCCCGTCACGGGTCGCACGGCGGGCGAGCGGATCCAGGCGGAGCCCGGCACCGCCCAGCCGGGTGGGCGAGGACGCCTCCGCCCGCCGGCCCCGGCGAAGCACCGCGTCCACACGCAGCACGAGTTCACGCGGGCTGAAGGGCTTGGTCACGTAATCGTCCGCGCCGGTCTCCAGGCCGAGGATCCTGTCGTCCTCGTCCCCCCGCGCGGTGAGCATGATGACGGGCACGGGCCCCCGCGCGCGCATACGGCGGCACACCTCGAAGCCGTCCATGCCGGGAAGCATCAGGTCGAGCACCACCAGGTCGGGCCGCAGAGCCGCGAAGCGTTCCAGTGCCGCCGGGCCGTCGTCCGCCCGCTCGACGTCGTAGCCCGCGCGTCCCAGATACCCCGCGGCGACCTCCGCGACCGTCGGATCGTCGTCCACGACGAGAACCCTGCCGTGCGGCACGCCGTCCCCGAGGCCGTTCGGTGATTCGGCACGGCGGACCGGTGGCGAGGAGATGTTCTGCATGACGCCCACTGTGGCATCACCGGTCGTCCGTCCGGGCCGCCCCCGGCCGCCACACGGTCGACGTCCACGTTTCGTAAGAACCTCAAGCCCGAAATGCCGGATTCCACTCCGTAGGGTGATCGCGTGACCGACTCTGCACCGGCGGATCTCGCCGCCCCCATCCGCGCCGACATCGTCCTGCCCTGTCTCGACGAGGCCGAGGCCCTACCCCGGGTGCTGGCCCGCGTCCCCGAGGGGTGGCGGGCCATCGTCGTCGACAACGGGTCCACCGACGGGTCTGCGGCCATCGCCCGTTCGCTCGGCGCGACCGTCGTGCACGAACCGCGCCGCGGCTTCGGCTCCGCCTGCCATGCCGGACTGCTCGCCGCCGAGGCGCAGTACGTCTGCTTCTGCGACTGCGACGGCTCGCTCGACCCGGCACTGCTCCCAGCCTTCGTCCGGCGGATCGCCGACGGCGAGAGCGACCTCCTCCTGGGCCGGCGCCGTCCCACGGCCCGCGGTGCCTGGCCCCTGCACGCCAGGCTCGGCAACATCGCGCTGTCCGGCATGCTCCGTCGCCGCACCGGTCTCAGGCTGCACGACCTCGGGCCGATGCGGGCGGTACGCCGGGAGGCCTTGCTGGCACTCGACCTGACGGACCGTCGCAGCGGCTACCCGCTGCAGATGGTCGTGCGCGCCTCGGACGCCGGGCTGCGCGTCGCCGAGACCGACGTGCCGTATCTGCCCCGCACAGGGAAGTCCAAGGTCACCGGCACCTGGCGGGGCACCTGGCACGCGGTGCGGGACATGCGCGCGGTGCTGCGGCAGCCTCGGCCACCGGCCCCGCGGAGCGTCGGGGCGGAGACATCCTGATGAGCGTACGAAGGCCACCCGCCGGGGCGACGACGCTGCTGGTCATCGCCAAGGAGCCGGTCCCCGGCCGGGTCAAGACCCGGCTCACGCCGCCGTTCACCCCCCGCGAGGCCGCGGAACTCGCCGCCGCGGCCCTCGATGACACCCTGCGGACCGTGCTCACCCTGCCCGCCCAGCGACGTGTCCTGGTTCTCGAAGGGCACCCCGGCCCCTGGATGCCACAGGGCTACGACGTGCTGCCGCAGAGCGCGGGCACCCTGGACGTGCGCATCGCGGCGGCGTTCGGCACCTGCACCGGGCCGGCCCTCCTCATCGGGATGGACACCCCGCAGATCACCCCGTCCCTGCTGGCGCCCGCGCTTTCCCCGGGCGGCTGGGACGGCTGCGACGCCTGGTTCGGACCGGCCGAGGACGGCGGCTTCTGGGCTCTGGGCCTGGCGGCGCCCGACCCCGGCCTCGTACGGGGCGTGCCGATGTCCCGCCGCGACACGGGCGAGATCCAGCGGGCGCGCCTGACCGGCGCGGGACTCACCGTGCGGGACCTGCCGCGACTGCGCGACGTGGACACGGCCGAGGACGCGCTGCACGTCGCCGCCGCCGCGCCCCGCGGCCGGTTCGCCGAGGCCCTCACCCGCCTGGGCGGGGCGGCGGTCCGATGAGCACGGTGCTTCCGCCGGCGGGCCCGTCCCCCGTCCCCTGGACGGCCGATCCGTACGCGCGAGCACTCATCCGCGGCCGCGGCCCGCTCTTCCTCCGGCGGAAGGACGGATGGCTCCTTCCGCTGGACGTCGAACGCTGGTGCGCCGACGCCGACGCCGCCGACCTGTCGGCGCTCCGCCGGAGCGAGGGGCCGGTCATCGACATCGGATGCGGACCAGGGCGACTCGTGGCGGCACTGGCCGCGCGCGGACACCGCGCGCTGGGCATCGACGTGAGCGAGGCCGCCATCGGCCGCACCCAGCGGATCGGAGGATCGGCGCTCCGCCGCAGCGTGTTCGAACCGCTGCCCGGTGAAGGCCGCTGGGGGACGGCACTGCTCATCGACGGCAACATCGGGATCGGCGGTGACCCCCGGGCCCTGCTCCGCCGGGTCGCCGCCGTTCTGGCGCCGGGGGGTCTGCTCATCACGGAGGCCTCACCCCATGACGTGGACGAGCGGGTCCAGGTACGCATCGACGACGGCCGAGGGCAGTCCGGTGCGGTGCCCCACTTCCCCTGGGCCCGTGCCGGAGTGTCCGCGCTGCTCGGGTATGCCCGGTCGGAGGCCTGGAAGCCCGTCGATCAGTGGGAGGCCGACGGCCGTCCGTTCCTCGCCCTGCGCCGCGCCCGGACGGTCCGTACGACCAGCCAGAGCGACGACACGGCGAACAGCGCGGCCGTGATCAGCAGCCAGTTCCCCAGGAACCTGTCGGGGGACATCCCGCTCGCCGGCTCGTAGCGCTCCGCCTGACGTGTGATCAGAGGGAACCACATCAGGAGGAGCAGCCCGGAAAGGAGCAGCGGTACTCGCACGAAGTTCACCCTTGACGGCCGCCGGGTGACGGGGATGCGCAGGGCCCGGTCCGCCGCAGAGTACAGCGGCACCAGCACCAGGTCGTGCACGAGCGCGGCGCCCACGAACCACACCAGGATCATGAGCGTGTCCCCGTCGAGCAGCCGCACCCCCGCGTAACCCGCGAGGGCGAACGACGAGAGCATCAGCAGCAGGTGCAGCGGCCCTTCCCCGTACCAGCGGCGCAGAATCCGCATCACAGCTCTCCGAACGTCAGGCGGCTCACCCATTTGGTATTCATCACGCCGGGGGCGGCCGGCACGATGACGCGCGCCGGACGGCCGTGATCCGGTGACAACGGTTCACCGTTGACGCCCAGCGCCAACAGTGAGCGAGGGTCGCGCACCTGGTTGTCCCTCAGCGCCACCCTCCGGAACGGCCCGCTTCGCTGGAGGGACTCCACCAGGACCCCCGGCGGGCCGTCCGGGAAGCCGGCGAGTGCGGCCAGATCGCACAGGCGGACCCCGCGCCACCACTGATCGGACGTCGACCAGCCCTCGACACAGGCGATGGGCAGCGCTGCGCTGTGCTGATCCATGGACAGGAGCTCCGCCAGGGACAGGTGGATCTCCCCGTCCCGTCCGACCACCGTGAGCCGCCAGTGTTCCCCCGTCTCGGCCGGAGCGATACCCACCTTCGCGGCCGTCTTGTTGATCTGGAAGCCGTTGGGTCCCGGGCCGGGTTCGGCGCCGCCACGCGGGGTCAGCAGGGCGGTCCGCCGCAGCCCGCCGTCGAAGCTCCGGCCGACGGACGTCACCAGGAGCAGCAGCGACCCCATCCCCACGACGGCCAGGGCACCGCGCCGGGAGACGGTCGGTGTCGCGGGATCCGGTGAGGCGAGTTCGTCGCTCCCCGCCGTGGGAAGACCGTGGCGCAGGACGCTCAGTGCCCGGGGCAGCTTCAGACAGGTGTGGGCGAGGAACGCGGCGAAGAAGACCCAGGCCCCGTAGAAGTGCAGAGGGTAGAACGATCCGGGGAACAGATACTCCAACTGGATGTTGAGCAGTCCCGTGACGAACTCGAAGAGCGCCCCGCCCACGAGCAGCAGCAGCGACAGGCGCTCCAGAGCGTGCCCGGCCGACCGAGCCGGCGGCAGTGCGAAGAGCTTCGGGACCACCGACCACAGTTTGGCCAGCAGGACCGGGACCAGGACGATGCCGAGGGTGACGTGGATCCCCTGGGTCAGCCGGTACAGCCAGTGGGGCCCGGTGGGCCAGTCGAACAGGTAGAAGCCCAGCCACCCCTTGGCCGGTGTCTTGTCGTTCACGGCGGCGAGACCCGGATTGTAAGCCGCGTACGACAGGAGGCCGGTGACGAACAGCAGACTGATGCCGGCGAGGAGCACCAGGCCGAGTACGGCGGTGAACCGGACCCCGCGCACCGGACTGCGCCAGAAGGCCGGCTCGGTGGGAAGAGGGAGCCCGGGGGAGGGGAGGTGTGCACCGGTTCGCCGGCGTCGGTCGCGCATGTGCCGACGTTATGCCGGAGACGCCGCTCCCAGCGGCGTACGACTCCTGACGAAAGTCTGACGTCGGCGGTACGGGCCGGATCTCACCCGCCGCGGATCTGACGGTTGTGTGACGCGGCGGCGTCGTACCGCCCGCAGCGCCCGCTTGATGCGTAGCGTGCCTGCGTGACGACCGAGGAACGCAGCGACCGCATCCGGCCCCCCGAACCGACGGTGCCCATCCCCGCCGCCGGACCCGCCGGCCGCCGTAAGGACCTGACGGCGGCCCTGGCGGGGCTCCTGCTGGTGGCCGTGGCCATCGCGGTCGGGTGGGTCATCCAGGAGGGTGACGGCAGCCTGCAGGTCCACTGGCCGCCCCTCCTGGCCTCCTGGGATCCGCACCTCGGCCCCGGCACCCCGGCCGCCGTGGCGGTGGCGGTGGCGGTCGTCGCCTACGGGCCACGGCTCGCGGCCGGGCTCCCCTGGCGTCGGCTGCTGCTCACCTGCTGGGCCGGCTCGGTGGCGTGGATCCTCTCGCTCGCCCTCATCGAGGGCTGGTACCGGGGGGTCGAGCGCAGGCTGACCACCAAGCACGAATACCTGCGGGTGATCGACCGCTTCGACGACATCGGCGCAGCCCTGCGCGGTTTCACCGACCACATCGTGATCGGTCCGCCGGGCAACTGGCCCGCCCACGTCGCCGGCCACCCGCCGGGTGCCACGCTCACCTTCGTCGGCCTGGACCGCGCGGGACTCGGGGGCGGCGCCTGGGCGGGCATGTGGTGCATCGTGCTCGGCGGCTCGGCCGCGGTGGCCGTCATGGTCGCGCTGCGGGCCCTGACGGGTGAACACCTCGCGCGGCGCGCGGCTCCGTTCCTCGTCCTGGCCCCCTTCGCCGTCTGGACCGGCACCTCGGCGGACGGTTACTTCGCCGCCGTCGCGGCGTGGTCCGTGGCACTGCTGGCGCTCGCCGCGACCCGCACGGCCCGGCACGCGGGAGCCGCCGCGCTGGGCTCCGGATTGCTGTTCGGACTGACCTGCTACCTCAGTTACGGTCTGACGCTCATCGCGGTCCTGCTGACAGCCGTCCTCGTGCTGACCCGGACGGCACGCCCGCTGGGCCCCCTCCTGCTCGGCGCACTGGTCGTACCCGTGGCCTTCACCCTGGCGGGTTTCATCTGGTGGGAGGCCTACCACCAGCTCGTCGAGCGCTATTACCAGGGCGCCGGCGGGACCCGCCCCTACTCCTACTGGGTCTGGGCGAACCTCGCCTGCACCACACTCGCCGCCGGACTGGCCACTGTCGCCGGTCTGCGCCGCGCGGCAGTGTCCGTTCCCGCCGCGGTACGCGGACTGCACCCGGGCACCACGACGGCCGCTCAGCGGCTGGCGCTTCTCACGCTGGCCGCGCTCCTTGCCATCGCCGCCGCGGACCTGTCCGGGATGAGCAAGGCGGAGACGGAACGCATCTGGCAGCCGTTCGTCGTCTGGCTGATGCCCGCCGCCGCCCTGCTTCCGGACATCGGCAGACGCGGCTGGCTGGCCGCCCAGGCGGTCGTCGCCCTGCTCGTCAACCATCTGCTGTGGACCGGGTGGTGAGCGACAGTGTGGCCAGGGGCTGGGGACCGGGTACCACGGTGAGCGGCTTCGGTATCTGCTGGAGGGTCTGGAGCACGAATTCGTGGAACGGTGTGGCCCGCTCCTCGTGGCGGAGCTTCCCCTGGTGGTAGCCGTGACCTACCCGGTCGACGCCGACGGTCGACAGCGCCAGCATGGTTGCGCACCCCGGCACGTGCACCCGCGTCCACCGGATTGCGGCCGACCCGCCTCCGCGCCTGCCAGGGCCTCGTCCCGTTCCGAACCGGGGACGAGGTCCACGCCGCGCGACCGCGCCGGCACGACCGGCTCCCGTCCTCAGTCGCGCAGGCAGAGTTCGCGGTCGCCCAGCCACTGACCGAACCAGTCGCTCAGCGGGAGGGTGAAGCACCAGCCGGAGTCGTTCGTGTCCGGCGTGGGCGTCGTCGGTGCCGGCTTGTCGGGCTTGGGCGTCTCCGGCGTCCCGCTCGGGTCCGGCGCGGGAGCCGAGGGCCCGGTCGCGTCCGGGAGCCCGCTCAGCATCTCGCGGAACACCCGGGAGGACTCGGGGTTGTCGGCACACTGCCACACCCCGTGCGGGCAGTAGTCCGTGATCGTCTGGTACACCGGCCTGTGCCGGTCCATCCACTCCAGCATGCGGCGCATGTACTCGGGGTTGTCGCCGTTGCGGAAGAGCCCCCACTCCGGGAAGGAGATCGGCTTGCCGTGCTCGGCCGCGAAGTCGACCTGCTTCTGCAGACCGTACGGTTCGTTCACCTGCTCGTCGAAGGTCCGTGCCGGAGGCTGGTCGTAGGAGTCCATGCCGATGATGTCCACGACGTCGTCGCCCGGATAGCACTCCGTCCACGGCACGGCGTCCCGGCCCCGGCTCGGAGCGAAGTCGAAGCGGAAGCTCTGGCCGGACACGGACCGCATCGTCGTGACGATGCGGTTCCAGTACGACTTCCAGGCGACGGGATCGGGACCGCACCGGTGCGTGTACGTGGTCCCGTTCATCTCCCAGCCGAGGACGATCACCGTGTCCGGGACGCCCAGCAGGACCAGGCGCTCGGCCAGCCGGCGGAAGTGCTCGTCGAACTGCCCCTCGGCGCCGGCCCGCAGCAGGCCGCGGACCTCCTCGTCGGACACGTGCTCCTCGTTCCGCTCCAGCATCGGCGTGTTGAGCACGAACATCCGGTCGTCGGCCGCTTTACGCCATGCCGCCCAGGAGGCGAGGAAACCGGGGCGGCCCTCGATGTTCTCCCACAGGTCGCCCGGCAGATAACTGTGCCCGACGCGCAGCTCCGTGCCGCCGAGCCAGCGGGACAGCTCCCCCATCCGCTGCACGCCCTTCGGCCCGTAGTCCAGATAGGCGCCGATGGCGGTCGTCGTCCCCGGCTCCGGCGCCTGCTGCGCCGCGCCCTTGCCGGCCTGGACGTCCGCGGTGTCACGGTCGGCGACGACCGCACCGCCGACGAGGAGGCAGAGCGCGGTCGCTCCGACGCCGAAACTGATGAGACGGCGCTGTACGGCCACGGCTTCTCCTTGGGTTGCGTCCTGTCCCCGGCCCTGTCGACCCTAAGGAGAAAGATTCAACAATGGGCTGCGGGGCGGCCCGTGAATAGACCATTCGCGACACGCGCACGTTCAGAGCGGACCATTCGGGTGACACATTTCGAAGGTGAAAGGCAGGGAGCGGACGCGATTGTCGAAATTCGAATCGACCAGGCCCGGTTCGCCCGAAGCCCGGACACCTCCCGGCCGAGTGAGCATTTCGCGGAAGAGCGCCTTCATCTCCAGTTTCGCCAGATGGGCCCCCAGACAGTGGTGGGGGCCTCCGCCGCCGTATCCGAGGTGCGGATTGGGCGACCGGGTGATGTCGAAAGCACCGGGGTCGTCGAAGACGGACGCGTCGCGGTTGGCGGACGCGTAGAGGAGTACGACCTTCTCCCCGGGCAGGAAGGTGTGGCCGCCGAGCGTGCACTCGGCCGCCACCGTCCGGCGGAACTGGATGATCGGCGTCGAGTGGCGGACGATCTCGTCGACCGCGCCGTCGGCGTAGCGGTCGAAGTCGGACTCCAGGAGGGCCCGCTGCTCCGGATGCGCCGTGAGCAGGACGAGACCGTGGGCGATGGCGTTCCGGGTGGTCTCCACACCCGCCACGAGCAGCAGCGAGAAGAACGCGCCGAGCTGACGCGAGGACAGGGCCCGTCCGTCGACATCCGCGCGGACGAGCGCCGAGATCACGTCGTCCTCCGGGAGTCGGCGCCGCTCACGGGCGATGCCCGCCATCTCCAGCTGCATGCGGGCCAGGGAGCGCAGGCCGCGTCCCGGGACACGGAGCCGTGCGCGGCCACGCCTCTGTACACCGACGTACTCCGACGCGTGGTCGATGCGCGCAGCGATGCGTGCCCGGTGGCGCGCGGGGATGCCCATGAGGTCGCAGATCACCTCGAAGGGCATACGCGAAGGTGCCGAACGCATGAAGTCGCCCGGTCCTTCCGTGATCATCTCGTCCACCAGCCGCCGGGCGACGGCGCCGATGTTCTCCTCGGCGGCCGCGAGCAGCCTCGGTGTGAAGGCGCGGGAGATGGTCCTGCGCAGCCCCGCGTGCTCGGCGCCGTCCATGTTGACCATGGAGTTGCCGAACACCGCCTTGGCCCAGGGCGCCGGCTCCGGAGTGGTGACACCGGGGGCGCTGGCGAAGACCTGCGGCTGCCGGCTCGCCGCCCTCACGTCGGCGTGCCTCACCAGCGCGTAGAACGGCGTACGCGACCCCGAGCGAGGGACGAAACGGACCGGTGCGTCGAGCTCCCTCAGCCGGGCGAACTCCGCGAGACGCTCGGACCGTGGCAGTCGCCAGAACGCGGGATCGGCCAGATCGGCACCGTCCGTTCCTCGCACGCGGACCGTGGGCACCTGCGTCGGCGCGTTCATGCACAACCTCCGGGAGCTCGGACGGCCATGCTCACCCGGCGGGCGGCGCCGCGCGGCCGACACGGCCGTACCGCACCGCGGAATTCCCACGGTCGCGTGATGCCCTGTGGATGAGAACCGTTCCCGCTCCGTCTCGTTGCCCACCCGGGCGGGACGCCTCGCAGGAACGGACGAGAGGGAGGTACACCCACCATGAACCCGACCGACGCCGCCATCGGGCGGCCGCCCGGCGCCCCACGGCCGGCACGCCGGGCGGTGCTGCGCACCGCCTTCACCGCGGCCGTGATCGCCGGCACCGGCGGTGCGCTCGCCCCGGTGATCATCGAGGCGGACCCGGAGCCCGGAAGCCCTGCTCGGGAGCGAGGCGCAGTGGGGCCCGAGCGCTTCTCCGAGCTCTACAAGGGCCGGGAGATCCGGGGCACGGCCACCACCATGGTGCCGGCCGGTGCTCAGCCGTACGCAGGCGAGGCCGGAGCCGTCACCGCCGTGTCCGGCACCGAGGTCAGCGTCGACGGGAGGGCGCTGCACGTGATGCGGCGCGCCGACGGGAGCTACCTGAGCGCCGTCAACCACTACGAGTCGTTCCCCACGCTCCTCGAGACGGCCCGCGCGGCGGTGGACGAACTCGGCACCGCCCAGTTGTCGGCAGCCTCCCCGCACACCATCTGAGACCCTGAGGACGAGCACGCGTGTACAGCCGCAAGAACCAGCGCGATCTCACGCGCACCGAGAAGAAGCGCCTGGTCGACGCGATCCTGGAGCTCAAGCGATCGGGCCGCTACGACGACTTCGTCAGCATGCACCGGGAGTTCTACGTCACCGACGCGGAGAGCAGGCCCCGGCCCGCCCATATGACCCCGTCCTTCTTCCCCTGGCACCGCAGATACCTCCTGGAGTTCGAGAAGGCGCTGCGGGCCGTGGATTCCCGCGTGTCCATTCCGTACTGGGACTGGACGCGGGACAACACGGCGAAGGCGTCCCTCTGGGCGGAGGACTTCCTCGGCGGCAACGGCAGACCGGGAGACCGGCAGGTCATGACCGGACCGTTCGCCTACCGGCAGGGGAACTGGCGGATCCGCGCCGGAGTGACCGACGACCCCTTCCTGCGGCGCAACTTCGGCCGGCCCTCCGCGCCCGTCGCACTGCCCGGGCCCGCGGACGTGGACCGTGCGCTGCGCGATCCGGTGTACGACTCCGCGCCCTGGAACAGCGTCAGCACCACCGGCTTCCGTAACAGGATCGAGGGGTGGGGCATCAGGGGCGGCCGCGGCGTGGCCAACCACAACCAGGTGCACCGCTGGATCGGCGGGTCGATGGCGGGCGCCGCGTCACCCGACGATCCCGTCTTCTGGCTGCACCACGCCTTCATCGACCTGCTGTGGACCCGCTGGCAGAAGGCGCATCCGCGCTCCCGCTACCTGCCGGCCCGAGCGCTCCCCGCCGACGACCCGCAGCGGGACCGGGTGTTCGCGCATGACCAGCCCATGCCGCCGTGGGACGTGGCGCCCTCACAGCTCATGGACCACACCCGGCTTTACCGGTACGTCTGAGCGCGGCCCGGCGAACGGGGCCGGGCCTCCCCCTCCGCGTCGTGCGCGGAGGGGGAGGCCCGGACGGTGCCTGCTGGAGATCAGTGGCCGTAGGCGTGCTCGCCCTTGGCCTCGTGGCTGTCCGACACGTTGGCGCAGGTGTTGCCGAACGCCGGGTTCAGCAGGGCGATCACGTTCACCGTGTTGCCGCACACGTTGACGGGGATGTGGACCGGCACCTGGACGACGTTGCCCGAAAGGACACCGGGGGAGTGGGCCGCGACGGCCTCCGCGCCGGAGTCGGCGGTAGCCATGCCGGCGCCGCCGGCGATCAGGGCACCGGTACCTGCCATGACGGCGGCCACCTTCGAGATACGCGACATCAGTTCTCCTTGGGAGGGTCGAAGCCGGCCGCCGAGAGTGCGGCCGGTATGCCCTGACAACGCGAAAGTCGACAGACGGTAACGGATCGTGGCAAAACTCATCATCACGGCTCAACTCAGGCCGATGAACGCGGCCCCGGCAGCCGGCAGCTCACCGAGCCGGCCGCGCCAGTCCCGCGCTGCGGGTAGGCGGGACTTCACCGTCTCCGCCGCCCGGTCCCGGACGGTCACCTGCGTCTCGCGCAGCCGCAGCAACGGCTCCAGCGCCGGACGGGCCAGCATCAGGCGCCGGTTGACGACCGGCACGGGGCCCCAGTGGTTCTTGTACTGCTCCGAGCCGCGCAGCAGGCTCAGCACACCGCGGTCCAGGTCCCCGGCCTCCCGGGCGATCTCACGTAGCAGCATCGTGGAGACATCCACCTTCGTCTCCCTGAGCCGGGGGTCGGCCCCGTAGAGGTAACCCCCCGTCAGCCGCGCGGACCGGAACGACAGGTCGGCGGCCACCACCTCCCCGTCGAGCAGGAACTCCCTGACCGAGGCCTCGCCGTCGCGCACCATCCGGCGGGTGGAGCGCACCAGATGCGCGCAGAACCGGGGCCGCAGATGCTCCGGGTTGACACCCCGGCCGAGCCACTGGAGCTCGTGCAGCCGCAGCAGGGTGCCGACGGCGCCCGCCACCCGGTGCACGGGCGCGGTGCGGCACTCGATGCCGAGCGCGTCGATCCTGCGGAGCTTGGCCCGCGTCCGCTGGGCGCGCGAACCGGTCATCCGCCCGATGAGGGCGTCGATGGGCTCGGCGGGCAGCTCCATGCAGGTCGAGTCCGTGCGGCTGCTCCGGGCGCCTGACCACGCCTCGAAGAGCAGGTGCGCCGAGGCGTCGGGCCGCACCTCCCGCAGGTCCACGACCGAATGCGCGGCGGCCCGGTGGAGCCCGCGCTCCAGCGCTTCGACCGCTGCCGGGGTGTCCTCGCCGTCCACCAGAATGTCGAAGAAGTCGGAGATCGCGCCGCCCATCGGCACCAGCAGGGGCATCGGGCGGTGCACGAGCATCAGCGGCGCCGCCCCGATCAGCCGGTCTCCCCGGCGCGCGAGGAGGACCCGGAGGCGGCCGGGCACCCCGTAGGAGAGCCACCACGAGTGGAGCCACGCATGGCTCTGGAACGGCGTCGCGGTGGGGCACCGGCGGTGCAGCGCGTCCCACTCCGCGGCGAGGTCCACGAAGTCCGGCAGATCCCTGCAAAGGGTGACGGTGAGCCGCCCGTGTCGGTCGGTGTTCATCGCACGAGCTCCCTTTCGCCGGTGGTTCCGCCCTGGGCGGGGCCCGGCACCTGGGCCGTGGCGCCCCGGCGTCCGGTGCGGGGGCGCACGAGCAGGACCAGTCCGCCGACCAGCCCGCCCGCGCTGGCGCCCACGGCCGTGCCGAGTGGCGTGGACGGGGACACGGGGTCCACGGGAGGCACGGCGTGGGAGAACTTGACCAGCTTCACCCCGGTGTCCTTCGCGACGTGCCCGCTGCTGACGACCACCGCCTCCGTCACCGCGTTGGCGATGTCCGCGGCACGGTCCGGGTCGGCCGACGTGCCGGTGACCGAGATCATGGGTGAGTCGGGAGAAGTCTCGGACCGTACGTGTGTCCGCAGTTCGCGCACGGGCTCCCCGGCGGCACCCTTGGCGTACGACAGGGTGGCGTCGCTGGTGGCCAGGCGGCCGTACGACTGCGCGTAGCCCAGCGCGGCGGCCGGATCGATGTCCTTCCCGGCGGTGACCATGGCGTAGCTGGTGGCCGCGTACTCGGGCGTGGCGAGCAGACCGTACGAGAATCCGCAGGCGGCTCCGAGCAGGACACCGGCGGGCAACGGCAACCACCACCCGGTCCGTACGAACGCGGGTCGGAGCCTGCGGAGCCGTCCGGGGACGGCCGGCTGCTGCTCTGGCGAGTCGGTCATGATGGTGCTCTCTCGGTCGGGGGGAGTGCTGGGGTGTCGATGGCCTGTGCGTAGACGTCCATGAGGCGCCGGCCGCTGAGCCTGATGTCGTAGTGGTCCACGGCCGGCGGCGGCGGCAGCCTCCGGGCGCCGCCCTCCATGCGGTGCCGCAGCGCGGCCGTCAGCTCGTCCGTGGGATCGGCCCCGCCGGCGCCGGAGCCGATGCGGGTGGCGCCCGGCGTCCGGCCCGCCGGGAGGTCCTCGATGGCGGGGCAGGCCGCGTACACGACCGGAAGCCCGGCCGCCAGGGCCTCGACGACCGCAAGTCCGAAGGACTCCTCACGCGACGCCGAGACGAACGTGTCGACGGCGCTGAGCACCGCCGGGATGCCGGGCCCGGCCCCCGGGGTGCCGCACTCGCCGAGGAACCTGACACGGCCGGCCACACCGAGCCGGGCGGCGAGAGCGCGCAGCGCCCCGGCCTCCGGCCCGTCGCCGGCCAGGACCAGCCAGGCACCGGGGAGGGCGGCGACCGCGCGGATCAGCAGGTCGAAGCGTTTGCCGGGGACCAGCCGGCCCACACCCCCCACCACGAACGCCGCGTCGGGGAGGCCCAGGAGGGCTCGGGTGGCGTGCCGTCGAGCGCTGTCGAAGCGGAAGGCCGCCACGTCGACGCCGTTGGGGACGGTATGGATCCGGGCGGCCGGCACCCCCCAGTCACGCAACCTGCCCGCGACGGTGTCGGAGACCGCGACCGTCGCCGCCCCGAGCCGCTCGGTGCGCAGGTAGAGCTCCCTGGTGGAGCGGGTGAGCGGCCGTCCCTCGATCTCCGCGCGGCCGAGCGAGTGCTCCGTCGACACCGCGGTGGTCCCG
Organism: Streptomyces sp. QL37; assembly: GCF_002941025.1. Lineage (NCBI taxonomy): Bacteria > Bacillati > Actinomycetota > Actinomycetes > Kitasatosporales > Streptomycetaceae > Streptomyces > Streptomyces sp. QL37. Next base: position 8,282,755 of record NZ_PTJS01000001.1, read on the forward strand.
GCGAGACGTGCCGCGATCCGTCCGTAGACGCAGGCCCGGTAGAGGTGCGTGTGCACGAGGTCGTAAGAGCCGCGACGGATGAGCCGGGCCAGCCGGGGCACGGCGCCGAGGTCCCGGTTGCTTCTCATCCCCAGGTCCCGGACGCGGACGCCGTCGGCGCGCAGCCCCTCCGCGACCGCTCCCGGATTGGTGAGCGTCACGACGTCGCAGCGCACCGGCAGATGGCGCAGCAGCAGCCGCAGCTGCTGCTCGGCGCCGCCGACGCCGAGGCCGGTGATGACGTGCAGCGCCCTCACCCGGCGTCACCCGGCCGCCCGGCGCCGGGGGAGCGGTGCCGCAGCCGGTGCCGTAGCTCCTTGGCCAGCAGACGGGCACCCCGGTCGGCATGGCTGACATGCGTGCGCGGAAGGGCGAACGGCCCCGACAGGGAGCCGGGTGAGAGGGCGCATCCGTACGCGTAGCCCGCGTCCCGCACGGACTCGGCCACCCGGCGGTCGGCCGTGCCGTAGGGGTAGCAGAAGCCGGAGGGCGCCTGCCCGGTGACGCGTCGCAGCTCCTCCCGGCTGCCGTGCGTCTCCTCGCGCAGTTCCTCGTCCGACAGAGCCGTCAGATCCCGGTGGAGCATCCCGTGCGAGCCGACCTCCATACCCGCCGCGGCGACCGTACGTACCTCCTCCTCCGTCAGCAGCGGCCTGCGCGGGCCGAGCGGGTCCCAGGCGTTGGAGCCGCCGGGCCGGCCGGGCAGGACGAACACCGTCGCGGTGCAGCCGTGGGCGCGCAGCACCGGAAGCGCCTCGTCGAGGAAGTCGGCGTACCCGTCGTCGAAGGTGAGCCCGACCAGCCCTTGCTTCCCGGCGGCCCGCGCACGCAGCAGGGCCGCGATCCCGACGCCGGTCAGTCCACGGCGCCGTAGCCAGGTGAGCTGCTCGTCCAGACGGCCGGCGGAGACGGTGATGCCGTACGGATCCTCCGTGGGGTCGCTCACCGAGTGATAGGTCAGGATCCACGGCCGGGACCTGGGAGGGAGCGTCCGGGCGGGGGGCGCCGAGGTGTCAGCGGTCATGAGGGAACCTCTGTCGGATAAGTGCGAGCAGATGAACGGCTTCCGGTGCCCGGAGTACGAGCCCGGTGAGAAGGAACGCCATGGGTACGAGCAGACAGCCGGCCGCCAGGCCCGGCAGCGGCCCCGGCACCAGCTCCGTGGCCAGCCGGCCCGCGGCCGCCGCGACCGCCGCCGCCGCCACCGGCCGGGCGAGGGAGAGGGCGACTGCCCCGGGCCGTACGGCCACCGCCCGCGAGCCCAGCCCCAGCAGCATCAGCAGGGCGGCCGTGCTGATGCCGACGGCATTGGCGGCGGCGATGCCGTCGACACCGAAGGGGCCGGCCAGAAGCACTCCGGCCACGGTGGTGACCAGGAGTCCCGCGCCCATCGCGCCGAGCGGGTACCAGGTGGGCCGGCCGGCCGAGAAGAACGGCCGGCACAGGGCGCCGACCAGTGTGTGGCCGAGCAGGCCCAGCGCGTAGACCCGCATGACACCGGCCGTGGCGGCGGTGTCCGCCGCGTCGAAGGCGCCGCGCTGGAAGAGGACTTCGACGATGCGGGGCGCACAGCCGAGCACCGTCGCCGTGCCCAGCAGCACCACGGTCCCGGCCAGGGCCAGATCGCGTTCGACCCGCTGCCGGGCACCCTCCCGGTCCCCGGCCGCCATGGCCCGCGCGACGACGGGGAAGGTCACCGTGCAGATCATCATGGACAGCACCATCGGCAGCTGCGCGACCTTCTGCGCGTAGTTCAGATGCGAGATCGCCCCGTCCGGCAGCGACGACGCGAGGAACCGCTCGACGAAGACCTGCGACTGACGGCTCACCACGAACAGGACGACCGGCGCCAGGACCGTCGCCCCGAGAAGGGCGGAACCGGAACCTCGCTCCCGGTGCGCCCCCTTTCCGCGCCGCGCGGGAACCAGCCGCAGGAACGTGGGCAGCAGGGTCAGGATCATCAGCAGGCTGCCGACGGCGACCCCCGCGGCCGCGGCGCGGACCCCCCAGACCGAGTGCAGAGCCAGCGTCATGCCGATGATGCCGACGTTGTACGCGATGTAGACACCGGCCGGTGCCAGGAACCTGCCGTGCGCCCGCAGCGCCGCGCTGAAGTACCCCGTGATGCCGAAGGTGAGGACCGTGACGGCCGTCAGACGTGTGCAGTCCACCGCGAGCCGGGGATCGTCCAGCCCGGGAGCCAGGACGGCGACGGCCCAGGGCGCCCCCCAGACCAGCAGCCCTCCCGCACAGGCCAGCACGGCGGACAGCCGGGGGAGGGTTTCGGCCACCAGGACGCGGACCGGGTCCTGCGCGTGACCGCCGGCCGCACGCCGGGTCAGGGCCAGGCTGAACGCCGGCACGAGCAGCAGCGCCATGCCGTCCTCGATCAGCAGCGTGGCCGCCATCTCCGGGACCGTCCAGGCGATCAGGAACGCGTCGCTGGCGTGACTGGCGCCGAACAGCCGGGCGAGGGCCTGGTCTCGGAAGAGCCCCAGCAGCGCGGCGATCACGGTGAGTCCCGCGGCACCGCCCGCCGCCCGCGCGAGGAAGCGCCCGGGCCGTTGCGGGGCGTCGGGCGCGGGCGGTCCGGTGACCGTCGCCTCCGTGGCGGTCCCGCTCACGCGCCGGTCGTCCTCTCCGGCTCGGCCAGTGCCCACCACGCGGCGAGGCCCAGCACGATCCCGGTCAGGACGGTCGAAGGGCCCCCGATGTCCGCGTACAGGAAGTCGACCGTCTGCCAGGTCATCAGCCCGACGGCGACGAGACCGCAGTCGACGGCCGCGGCTCCCCTGGCCCGTGCGAGCACCAGCCTGCGCACCCCGGCGGCCAGGAGCGCCGCCCAGGAGCCCACCAGCGCGGTGAAGCCGATGAGCCCCTGCTCGCCGAGCACCAGCAGATACATGTTGTGGGGGGAGAGCAGCGGCTGCTTGCGGAACTCCTGACCGGCACCCGCCGTGTCACTGCCCGCGGAGAGCCCGATCGAGGCGTGCCCGTCGCGGTGGGCCGGGAAGCCCTTCAGGCCGACTCCCGCCGCGGGCCGCTCGCGCCACATACCCGCCGCGGCGGCCCACATGGCGTAGCGGTCGTTGACCGACCGGTCGGGGGCGCTGGTCACCTCGGTGATGCTGGTGAGCCGCTGCGAGACCATCTCCGACCCGACGCCGAAACCACCCACCAGGACGACCCCGGCGGCGCCCAGCACCGCCAGCGCGCGGACGGCCTGCCGGAACCCGGTGAGGGCGATCACGGCGAGGGCCCCGGCGGCCGTCGCGATCCACGCTCCGCGGCTGAAGGACAGCGTGAGCGGGACGAGCAGCAGCGCGGCGGTCACGGGGGCCCACGGCCTCAGGCGGCGCGGTGTGCCGGCGGGGGGCCGGAGCGCGTACGCGGCTGCCGCCACCAGGCCGTAGCCGACGACCGTGGCCATCCCCATGACATCGCTGGGGCCGAACGTGCCGACAGCGCGGATGTCCTCCCCCATGTAGGAGGCGCCGGTGCCGGTGACGTACTGGTGTACCCCCGTGGCGCCCTGGACGACCGCCAGCAGGACGAGCGCGCCCGCGACGGCCCGGAACCCGGAGGCGTCCCTGACCAGCAGAAGGACAGCGGCCGGTACGAGGACGAAGATCTGCAGGTACCGCACGAACCCCGGCAGTGCCGCCACCGGGTCCGTGGCGGTGACCGTGGCCAGGGCGAGGCCGACGGCCGGGAGCCCCAGCACGACCGCCGCGGCCGGGGTGAGCGGACGCCGCCGGAGGAACAGCAGGCAGCCCGCGCAGACGAGGACGGCCACCCCCGAGAGGAGATCGGCCGCAGGCACGCCCGCCACCGTCCAGGGTGACGTGTCGTCGGCCGGGACGGCCACGAGCAGGACGGTCGCGATCAGCGGCAGCAACGGCCAACGGTCGCCCCACCTGTGAGGGGGCGCCTTCTCCCGGGCTGCCGGAACGACGGGCGGCGAGGCCACGATGAGGGTCACGGTTCAGCTGCCTCCGAGCCGGAACACCGAGCCGGCCGTGCGCGCCAGCACGCACATGTCCTGCCAGAGCGACCATGTCTCGATGTACCGGTTGTCGAAGCGCGCCCGGTCCTCGATCGAGGTGTCACCGCGCAGGCCGTGCACCTGGGCCAGTCCCGTGATACCGACGGGCATCCGGTGGCGGGACCGGTAACCGGGATGCGCGAGGCTGAACTGCTGGACGAAATAGGGGCGTTCGGGGCGCGGACCGACCAGGCTCATGTCGCCGCGTACGACGTTCCACAGCTGCGGCAGCTCATCGAGCGACGTCCTGCGCAGAAAACGGCCGACGCGGCTCATGCGCCGGTCCGACGAGACGTTCCACCGGGTGGCCGACTCGTGCGCGTCGGCGGGACGCAGCGTGCGGAACTTCAGCAGGACGAAGGGCCGCCCGTATCCGCCGATGCGTTCCTGGCGGAAGATGACGCCCGGGCCGTCGCACAGACGCACGGCCAGCGCGCAGGCGGCCATCACCGGGGACGCCGCGACCAGGGCCCCCATGGCCAGGACGGCGTCCATGGCCCGCTTCACCCGGTGCGCCACCGGGCGGTGGGCTCCGGCATGCAGCGAGTGGGCCGTGAAACCCCACACATGGTCCGGCCGGGGCGCGTTCCGGTACCGGGCGACCGGCGCCTGATCCGTGATCAGCCACACCCGGCAGCCGTGCCGTGCGAACAGGGCGAAGAGCTCCGCCCCGTCGGAAGCGGCTTCGGGAGGGACCGTGAAGACGGCGTGCCGCACGGAGTTCTGCACGACCGCCCGGCCGGCGTCCTGCACCGACGTCAGGACGGGCAGCGGGGACCCACCCGTGGGCGCGTCCGCCGACCCGTCCACGGGTGGGCCGGATCCCGTCACCCGGCCGACCGGCCGCATCCCGTACCGCGTGTGCTCCTGCAGCACGGCGACGACGCGGTCGGCGAACGGACCCTCGCCCACCACCAGGGTGGACCGCGGATTGCGCGCGGCCGACCAGAGCCGGGACCGGTGGACCACGGCGCGTGCCCCGCAGCTCACCAGGGTCTGGAGGCCGGCCGCGCACGCGAGCGCCGTCCACCCGGCGGCGAGGCGCGGGTCGTACACGGACACCGCCTCGGCGACGACGTACCACTGCACCACGGCCAGCCCCGCCAGCGCGGGCAGTTCGGCCAGGGCCGAGGGGGAGAGTCCGGTGCGGTAGAGGCCCCGGTACGCGTTGAGGAGCAGCTGGACGGCCGCCTGCAGGAGGGCGGCGACCGGCGGCCAGGGCCCGGGGGCGATCAGAGCCAGTGCCAGGCCGAGTGCGAGAACGTCGGAGGCCACGAGCGCCGCCGGGGCCCGGCCCCGGCGGCCTGCCGCGGTCCGTGGGGCGGGAGCGTCCTCCCTGCCGCTGCGCGGCGGACGGATCGCGGTAGCGGCGCGCCGTACGGCGGTTGCCTGGGCGGCTCGGGGGACAGGTGCACTCTCCGTCGTCATCGCTCGGTGCGCTTCCTCGTCGTGGGGCGGGACAGGCCGACAAGTTCCTCGTAGAGGCGCAGGACCGCTCCGGCGGTCTTCGTCACGTCGAAGACCTCCCGGGTGCGGCTCTGCGCGGTGCGGCCCAGCCGTGCCCGCAGCACCGGGTCGCCCAGCAGCGTGGTGAGCGCTGCCGCGAGAGCGGCGGGGTCCTCGGGCGGCACCAGGCAGTGGGGCAGGTGTCCGGGCGGCAGGCTCTCCCTGGCCCCGTCGACGTCGGTCAGCAGGACCGGCGTTCCGCAGGCCATCGCTTCGAGGGGGGCCAGCGCCATCCCCTCCCAGCGCGAAGGGAGGACCAGCAGGTCCGCCGCGTGGATCCAGGGACGTACGTCAGCGCTCTCCCCGGCGAACAGAACGCCGGGGGGCGCGGTACGGCGCAACTCGTCCCCGTACGGTCCGTCGCCGACCAGGACCAGCCGTGCGCCACCCGTCGCCGCGGTGCGCCAGGCTCGCAGCAGCACGTCCTGGCCCTTCTGCCGGCTCAGGCGTCCGACGCACACGACCAGTGGGACCCCGGCCGGGGTACCTTCGAGCAGCCCGAGCGATCCACGGGCCGCCGCTGCGGCATCCCCGCAGACGGGCCGGAAGCGGCCGAGGTCGATGCCGTTGTGGATGACCGACCAGCGCGCAGTGATGCCCGCTCGCTGCCCGGCCGCCCGCTCGGACTCGCTGACGCAGAGGATGCGGTCGCTCCACCGCGCCCCGAGCCGCTCCCACGCCCTTGCCAGCCCGGCGGCCCGGCCTTCCAGGGCCTCGAAGGACCAGGCGTGCGGCTGGAAGACGGTCGGGACCCGGCCGCGCACGGCCAGCCGCCCGGCGAGTCCCGCCTTGGCGCTGTGGGCATGGACCACGTCGGGAGCGCACGCACGGATCAGACGGCCGGCGGTGAGGACCTCCCGGCCGAGCCGGGGGCCGGGGGCGCGCTCCGCCGGCCAGGCACACACCCGTGCCCCGGCGGTGGACGCTCCGGCCGCCAGGGCCCCGTCGGGCGGGCAGGCCACGACGGGCCGCAGTCCTGCCCGTACCTGTGCCGCGACGAGGTCGGTCACGACCCGTGCGACTCCTCCCTCCACCGGCTGGACCAGGTGAAGGACTGTCAGTCGTTTTTCCTCGGTGCAACTTTTCTGCAGCACGCACGGCTCTCTTTCACATGCCCCCGAAGAGCCGGTTCGGGTAAACACCGGCGGTAAGGAATATGGCGGCGGGAGATCAAGTGGGTAAAACCGAACTGCACTGTGGCAGACCATGCGTGCGAAAACACGCATGACTCGCGCTCGTGTCCGGATGGATTACTCCCGGCAAATCCCCCGACCACCCGTTCCTCGCTTCTGCGGCGTGTCAGGCGACCGTGACCGTCTTTGTTCGCCGCTGTGCCGCATGATGGCGGTGCCGTGCACCTCCGCTCGTATCCCGAGGGAGTATTCCGACGGCGTATCCCCGGCGTTCGGATACGTCAGGCGTTAATGCACCGCAATTCCCGTCCCGTTGGTGCCGGAATTCCAGCCGCCGGCGTTCCGGCTGTCCGGGGCGGCATTCTCCGCGCCACGCCGCGTCCCGGCGCCCTTTCCGCGCGAACCGGCCAACCATGGCGAAACGGCCCCGGGATCCGCCGTACGCCGGGTGTACTGCCGGTCGGGCCGCGTACCCGGGAGTGCGGCCGAGGAGGCAGTATCGGGTACAACTCGTGATGATCGTCCGCCCGGTGGCGGTCCGCGAACGGCCGATGAGGACAGAGGAGAATCGATGGTTCACGAACGGGCCGGTCAGCCGGCGCAGCCCGGAGACCTGGTGGACGTGGCACGGCTGGTGACGGCCTATTACACGGTCCATCCGGACCCGGGTGAGCCCGGCCAGCGTGTGGCCTTCGGGACGTCCGGACACCGGGGTTCGGCGCTCGCGGCGGCGTTCAACGAGGACCACATCGCCGCCACCACCCAGGCCATCTGCGACTACCGGGAGCGGCAGGGCACCGACGGGCCGGTGTTCCTCGGGGCCGACACCCACGCGCTCTCCGAGCCCGCCCGGATCACGGCCGTGGAGGTGCTGGCCGCCAACGGCGTCACCGTCCTGATCGACAGCGACGACGGCTACACCCCCACCCCGGCCGTCTCGCACGCGATCCTCACGTACAACCGGGACCGGAAGAGCGGCCTCGCGGACGGCATCGTCGTCACGCCCTCGCACAACCCGCCCGCCGACGGCGGCTTCAAGTACAACCCGCCGCACGGCGGACCGGCCGGCTCGGACGCCACCTCCTGGATCCAGGACCGGGCCAACGCCCTGATCGAAGGAGGGCTGAAGGAGGTCCGACGGATCCCCTACGCCCGGGCACTCGCCGCGGACACCACCCGGCGGCACGACTTCCTGACCGGTTACGTCGACGATCTCCCGGCCGTCCTCGACCTCGACGCCGTACGCGATGCCGGCATCCGCATCGGCGCCGACCCCCTGGGCGGCGCCTCGGTCGCGTACTGGGGGCGGATCGCCGAGCGCCACCGGCTCGATCTCACGGTGGTCAATCCGCTCGCCGATCCCACCTGGCGTTTCATGACGCTGGACTGGGACGGGAAGATCCGCATGGACTGCTCCTCGCCCTATGCCATGGCCTCGCTGATCGAGCAGCGCGACGCGTACACCATCGCCACCGGCAACGACGCGGACGCCGACCGGCACGGCATCGTCACGCCGGACGGCGGGCTGATGAACCCGAACCACTACCTGGCCGTGGCCATCCGCTACCTCTACTCCTACCGCGAGAACTGGCCGGCCGGCACCGGCATCGGCAAGACGCTCGTCTCCTCCTCCATGATCGACCGGGTCGCCTCGGACCTGGGACGGCAACTGGTGGAGGTCCCCGTGGGCTTCAAGTGGTTCGTCGACGGGCTGTTCGGCGGCACCCTGGGGTTCGGCGGCGAGGAGTCCGCCGGAGCGTCCTTCCTGCGCCGGGACGGCCGGGTGTGGACGACGGACAAGGACGGCATCCTGCTCGCCCTGCTCGCCTCGGAGATCACGGCCGTAACCGGCTCGACCCCGTCCCAGCACTACGGCGAACTCACCGCCCGGTTCGGTGATCCCGCCTACGCCCGCATCGACGCCCCCGCGAGCCGTGAGCAGAAGGCGGTGCTGGCCAGGCTCTCCCCGGAGCAGGTCACCGCGGACACGCTGGCCGGCGAGCCGATCACCGCCGTGCTCACGGAGGCGCCCGGCAACGGCGCGGCCGTCGGCGGGCTCAAGGTCTGCACCGACAGCGCGTGGTTCGCGGCCCGCCCGTCCGGCACGGAGGACGTCTACAAGGTGTACGCGGAGAGCTTCCAGGGCGCCGAGCACCTGGCCAGGGTCCAGGACGAGGCACGTGACCTGGTCTCCGACGCGCTGGGTGCCACGGGCTGAGCTGCCGGGCGGGCGTGCCCGGCGCGCCCGCCCGCGCGATCGGCGCCTGCCACCGTGCTGATCACGCGTCAGGGACGGTGTGCTGGACCTGCCGGAGGAAGGCGGCGTTGTCGGGGGTCCTGCGCATCTTGTCCAGCAGGGCTTCGAGCGTGGTCCGGGAGTCCCTCGACCCCAGGGCGCGCCGCAGACCCCGTACGGCGGCCAGTTCCCACGCGGGCAGCAGGAGTTCCTCACGGCGGGTGCCTGACGGCGTGATGTCGACCGCGGGAAAGACCCGTCGGTCGGCGGACGCGCGGTCGAGGCGGAGCTCCATGTTGCCGGTGCTCTTGAGCTCCTCGAAGAAGTAGTCGTCGGCGCGGGAGCCGGTGTCCACCAGCGCGGTCGCCAGAATGGTGAGCGAACCGCCTTCCTCGGCGAGCCGGGCCGCGCCGAACAGCTTCTTGGGACCGATGAGCGCCGAGGCGTCCACGCCGCCGCTCAGGGTGCGGCCGCCGGCCCCGGCGTTGTTGTTGTGGGCGCGGCACAGCCGGGTGAGGGAGTCGAGGAGGATCACGACGTCGCGGCCCTGTTCGACCAGCCGCTTGGCGCGTTCCACGGCGAGGTCCGCGAGCGCGATGTGCTCCTTCGCGGGCCGGTCGAAGGTGGAGGCGTACACCTCCCCGCGCACGGAACGGCGCATGTCCGTGACCTCTTCGGGGCGTTCGTCCAGGAGGACCACCATCAGGTGGCACTCGGGATGGTTGACGGCGACCGACGCGGCGATCTGCTGCAGAAGTACGGTCTTGCCGGTCTTCGGAGGCGCGACGATCAGTCCGCGCTGCCCTTTGCCGACGGGCGAGACGAGATCGATGATCCGCGGGGCCGGGCCCCCGTCCGGCCTCTCCAGGCGCAGGCGCTCCCGGGGGTGGAGCGGGGTGAGGTCACGGAAGTGCGGGCGGCCCCGGAGTTCGTGTGCCGCACGGCCGTTGACGGTGTCGACGCCCGACAGGGTGCGAGGGCGCTCGCACGTCCCGTCGACGACATCGCCCTTGCGCAGGCCGTGCCGACGGATCAGCGCGGGCGGTACCTGGACGTCGCGGAGTGAGGGGTGGCCGCCGTCGGCGCGCAGTACGCCGTGCCCGTCGGCCGTGGTGTCGAGGACACCGATGGTGCGGACGGGCTGATCCTGCCGGACCACGGGGCGTTCGAGTGTGCTGGTCATGGTGGGTCCTTTCGCGGACATGGCGAATGAGAGGTCCGGCGAAGGCAAGGCGGCGGAATCACGCCTTGTGCGACGGGCGTAGGAAGCCCGGACCGGACGGAAGAGATGGTGCGGGAAGCTGGATCGCCGGTCGTCGAAGGACGGGCGCAACAGCGGGGGAGAAGCACCGGCGCCCGATTCGGGCGTTCACGTGTGCTTGGGGCAACTTACCACGCGAAGGTCGGGGAGGGGAAGGCCCGGTGTCCCCGGGGCTGACGGCGGCCTCAACGGTTTGTCGGCCGGGCGGGCCCCGGGCGCCCCCGGCGTTCAGTCGCCGGGGGGACGCGGGGTCGTCGTGCTCCGTTCCGCGAGGTGGGCGTCCATGGTGGAGTTCAGGTCGGCCACGAAGGACTCGAACCGTGCCAGGAGCTCCGGCGGATAGTGCGACATCGTGGTGTCGAGGCGACGGGCGAGCGGGCCGAAGAACTCGTCCGCCCGATCCTGGATGTGTGGGCCTCCGCGCAGGGTGACGACGCGCCGGTCCGAGTGTTCGCGGGTGCGGGTGACGTGCCCCGCCGCTTCCAGGCGGTTCAGGAGTGCGGTGGTGGCGCCCGTGGACAGGGAGATCCGCTCGCTCAGCCGGGCCGGTGACAGCGGCGTGCCGCGCTCCTCGGCGGCGGCGATCTCCAGCACCGCGGTCGCGTCGGTGGAGTGCAGGCCCAGCCAGGCGGCGAAGCGCCGGCTGAGCTCGGCGTAATGGCCGCCGTAGATCCTCAGCCCCTCCATCAGCCGCTCACGCTGCGCCGCGACACCGTCGTGCGTCACGTCCTCCATGGAAGACCCGCCACCTCTCTCTCTCCTGCCGCGCGATCCGCGTCGTCGGCGCGCTTTGACAACCTACCGCCATCAATTTACCTTCATCATGGAATTACTTCACCATGGAGGTATTAGGAATGCATGCCCCGTCCCCCACCCTCGACGAGATCACCGAGCCCTACCGATGGCGGTGGCTGATCCTCGTGGTGATGCTGGTCGCGGAGGTCATGGATCTCCTGGACGCCTCGATCGTGAACGTCGCCGGACCGGCACTGGAGGAGTCGCTGGGCGCCGGACCCGTAGGCCTTCAGTGGGTGATCGGCGGGTACGCGCTCACCCTGGGGGCCGGGCTCGTGCTCGGTGGCCGGCTCGGGGACCGCTACGGGCGGCGCAGCATGTTCCTGATCGGCCTGAGCGCCTTCACCGCCACCTCGCTGCTCTGCGCGCTGGCGCCGAACGTCGAATCGCTGATCGTCTGCCGGCTGCTGCAGGGCGCCGCCGGGGCGATGCTCCTGCCGCAGGGCCTCGGCCTGCTGCGGGAGAACTTCTCCGGTTCCGAACTCACCAAGGTCTTCGGGATCTTCGGCCCCGTCCTCGGGCTGGGCGGCATCATCGGCCCGGTCCTCGGCGGCTTCCTCGTCGAGGGCGACTTCTTCGGCCTGGGCTGGCGGTCGGTGTTCCTGGTCAACCTGCCCATCGGCATCGCCGCCCTGATCACGGCCGCGAAGTGCGTGCCGAAGAAGGCCGGTGACCGCACGGTGGGTGTCGACATGACCGGTGCCGCACTGGTCGTGTCCTCCTGCGCGCTTCTCGTCCTGCCGCTGAACCAGGGACAGGAGGACGGATGGCCGCTGTGGACCTGGCTGTGCATGGCCGCCTCGGCCCTCGGATTCGTCCTGTTCGCGGTACACCAGCGCCGCAGGGCAGCGGCGGGCCGTGAGCCGCTGGTCACCCCCGGCCTGCTGCGCAAGCCCGCCTTCACCGTCGGGCTCGGCGGCATCGCCCTGTTCTTCGCCGGGCTCGTCGGCACGCAACTCGTGCTGACCCTCTACCTCCAGATCGGCCGGCACTTCACCGCCGGTGACGCGGGACTCGGCAACCTGCCGCTCGCGGTCGGCACGGCGATCGGCGGGGCGGTCAGCGGCGCCGTCCTCGCCGACAGGATCGGCCGCAAGGTCCTCCAGATCGGCCCGCTCGTCCAGCTCGCCGGTGCGGCACTGCTCTGGTCCGAGCTGGACGGCCTCACCACGGCCTCGTTCTCCGTCGGGGACATCGCACCGGGTATCACCGTCTCCGGCATCGGTGCGGGCATGGTCATCGCCGCCCTGTTCAGCTTCGTCCTCGCCGCCGTCGGCGACAAGGAGATCGGCTCCGCCTCCGGAGTCCTGTCCGCCGTCCAGTCCATCGGCGGCTCCGTCGGCGTCGCCGTCTTCGGCTCCCTGTTCTTCACCCAGGCCGGGCGCGGCGACTTCACCGGCGGATTCCACCGCGCCCTCGTCGTCCAGGCGTGCCTCCTGGCCGCCTTCCTCGCCATCACCTTCCTGCTGCCCGGGCGGGGGCGCCCGGACGAGGAGCAGCACGGCATCGACGACACCCCCGCCGGCACACGGAACGCCGCCGTGTGAACCCGGGCCGGGCGGCCCTCAGCCCTCCCCGCGGAACGCCCGCAGGATCTGCCCGGCGGCCAGCGTCGCCGTCAACTCGCCCCCACGGACACGCTGTTCCAGCTCGGGGGCGAGCGTCCGCACCGCCGGATGGCTGCGCAGACCGTCCAGCAGTTCGTCACGGACCATCGCCCAGGTCCAGTCCACCTGTTGCTCACGGCGCTTGGCCGACAGCCGCCCCGTGGACTCCAGGAGCGTACGGTGCTGTTCGAGCCGCTCCCACAGTGCGTCCAGACCGGTCGACTCCCTGGCGCTGCACGTCAGCACCGGGGGAGTCCAGGCCGCGTCCACGGGGTGCATCAGCCGTAGCGCACCCGCCAGTTCACGTGCCGCCGAGCGGGCGTCACGTTCGTGCGGGCCGTCGGCCTTGTTGACCGCGATGGCGTCCGCCAGCTCCAGTACACCCTTCTTGATGCCCTGCAGCTGGTCGCCCGTGCGCGCCAGGGTGAGCAGCAGGAAGGTGTCGACCATGTTGGCGACGGCCGTCTCCGACTGCCCTACGCCGACCGTCTCCACCAGCACCACGTCGTAGCCGGCGGCCTCCATCACCACGATGGACTCGCGGGTCGCCTTGGCCACCCCGCCGAGGGTTCCCGCGGTGGGGGAGGGGCGTACGAACGCCCGCGCGTCCACCGCCAGCCGCTCCATCCGGGTCTTGTCACCCAGGATGGAACCGCCCGTACGGCTGGACGACGGGTCCACGGCCAGCACGGCGACCCGGTGCCCGAGCCCCGTCAGCATGGTGCCGAGCGCGTCGATGAACGTCGACTTCCCCACGCCCGGCACGCCGCTGATCCCGATGCGCCTGGCCCGCCCCGAATGCGGCAGCAGCTCGCTCAGCAGACGTTGCGCCGCCGTCCGGTGATCGGGGCGGGTGGACTCGACCAGGGTGATCGCGCGTGCCACGAACGCACGCTTCCCGGCGAGCACACCCTTGGCGTATACGTCGGTGTCGATGTCTCGCGCCATCCGTCAGCGGCTCACAGCTCGTGGCCGAGCGCGGCACCGAGCCGCGTGACCAGATCGTGGGCGGCGTCCGGGATCACGGTGCCGGGCGGGAACACCGCGGCGGCACCGGCCTCGTGCAGCGCCTCGATGTCCTGCGGCGGAATCACCCCGCCCACCACGATCATGATGTCCTCCCGGCCCTCCGCGGCCAGCTCCTCGCGCAGCGCGGGCACGAGCGTGAGGTGACCGGCGGCGAGCGACGAGACGCCCACGACGTGCACGTCCGCCTCGACCGCCTGCCGGGCCACCTCACCCGGCGTCTGGAACAGCGGGCCGACATCGACGTCGAAGCCCAGGTCGGCGAAGGCGGTCGCGATCACCTTCTGGCCGCGGTCGTGACCGTCCTGGCCCATCTTGGCGACGAGGATGCGCGGACGCCGCCCCTCCGCCTCCTCGAAGTCGTCGACCAGTGCGCGCGTGCGGTCCACGGACGGGGACTCTCCTGCCTCTTTGCGGTACACCCCCGAGATCGTACGGATCTGGCCCGCGTGCCTGCCGTACACCTTCTCCAGCGCGTCGGAGATCTCGCCGACCGTGGCCATGGCCCGGGCCGCGTCGACGGCCAGCGCCAGCAGATTGCCTTCCAGCCCCGGCCCCGGGTCCCGCTCCGCCGCGGCCGTCAGGGCGCGCAGGGCATCCTGGCAGGCCGTCTCGTCGCGCTCCTCGCGCAGCCGGCGCAGCTTCTCGACCTGCTGGGTGCGCACCGAGGAGTTGTCGACCTTGAGCACATCGATCTTCTCGTCGGTCTCCACCCGGTACTTGTTCACGCCGATGACGGGCTGGCGCCCGGCATCGATCCGGGCCTGCGTACGCGCCGCGGCCTCCTCGATCCGGAGCTTCGGGATGCCCGCGTCGATGGCCTTGGCCATGCCGCCGGCCGCCTCGACCTCCTCGATGTGCTGCCAGGCCCGCGCCGCGAGGTCGTGGGTCAGCTTCTCCACGTACGCGCTGCCGCCCCACGGGTCGATGACCCGGCAGGTGCCGGACTCCTGCTGAAGCAGCAGCTGGGTGTTGCGGGCGATCCGCGCCGAGAAGTCCGTCGGGAGCGCGAGCGCCTCGTCGAGCGCGTTGGTGTGCAGCGACTGCGTGTGCCCCTGCGTCGCCGCCATCGCCTCGACGCAGGTGCGCGTCACGTTGTTGAAGACGTCCTGCGCCGTCAGGGACCAGCCGGAGGTCTGCGAATGGGTGCGCAGCGACAGGGACTTGGAGTTCTTCGGGCCGAACTCCTTGACGAGCTTCGCCCAGAGGAGCCGGGCCGCCCGCAGCTTCGCGATCTCCATGAAGAAGTTCATGCCGATCGCCCAGAAGAAGGAGAGGCGCGGAGCGAACGCGTCCACGTCCAGGCCCGCCGCCTGTCCGGCCCGCAGATACTCCACCCCGTCGGCCAGGGTGTAAGCCAGCTCCAGGTCGGCCGTCGCTCCCGCCTCCTGGATGTGGTAGCCGGAGATCGAGATGGAGTTGTAGCGCGGCATCTTCTGCGAGGTGAACGCGAAGATGTCGGAGATGATCCGCATCGAGGGGCCGGGCGGATAGATGTAGGTGTTGCGGACCATGAACTCCTTGAGGATGTCGTTCTGGATGGTCCCGGCCAGCTTCTCGGGGGCGACCCCCTGCTCCTCCGCGGCGACGATGTACAGCGCGAGCACGGGGAGCACGGCACCGTTCATCGTCATCGACACCGACATCCGGTCCAGCGGGATGCCGTCGAAGAGCTGGCGCATGTCGTAGATCGAGTCGATCGCCACGCCCGCCATGCCGACATCACCCGTCACCCGGGGGTGGTCGCTGTCGTAGCCGCGGTGGGTGGGCAGGTCGAACGCGATGGACAAGCCCTTCTGCCCGGCAGCGAGGTTCCGCCGGTAGAAGGCGTTGGACTCCTCGGCCGTGGAGAATCCGGCGTACTGACGGATCGTCCAGGGCTGGTTGACGTACATCGTCGGGTACGGGCCGCGCACGTACGGCGCGATGCCGGGGTAGGTCCCGAGGTGGTCGAGCCCCTCCAGATCCCGCCCGGTGTACAGCGGCTTGACCTCGATGCCCTCCGGGGTCTCCCAGAGCAGCTCGTCCTCGGACCGCTCGGCCGTCTCCTTCACCGCGGCCCGCCACCGGTCCTCGGAGACCTCGGCGGGGGCCCCGCCGGTCAGCGCCACCTCGGAGAAGTCCGGCACGGGTGTCCCGGGGGACGTCGTGGTCTCGGGGGTCTGCATCACGCCACTCCCATGCGGTCGAGTTCGGAGGAGAGGACGGAGACCACGTCGCAGCCGGCGAACACATGCACGTCGGCCCCGGTGTACTCGCCGGGCCGCCCCGCGAGGAAGATCTGTTCGGCGCCCGCTGCCCTGAGGGCCGAGACGACGGCCTCGCCCTGTTCGGCGTAGAGCGTGTCGGCCGAGCACAGACAGGCGATCGTCGCCCCACTGGCCGTGAAGGCCTCGGCAGCGGTCGACGCGTCCACCGAGGCCGGCCCGTGGACGGGCCGGATGCCGCCCGACAGGAAGAGGTTCGCGGCGAAGGAGGCGCGAGCGGTGTGCACCGAGGCGGGTCCCAGCGCGGCGAGGAACACCGTCGGCCGGCTGCCCGTGGCCGCGAGGTGAGCGTCCGACCTGGACCGCAGCGCCTCGAACGCCTCATCGCGCCTGACCTCGGGCAGCCCGCCGCCCCGCGGTACGGCGGGCACGGGCTCACGCTCCACGGGCCGCTCGTCCAGCGACGGGAATTCGCTGACCCCGGTCACCGGCTCCTTGCGCCGGGCCAGATCCCTGCTCCGGGCCGCCCAGGTGGCCGCGAGCCGCTCCCGGACCATGCCGGAGCCGAGGGCGGCGGCCTGGCCGCCGGCCCGCTCGACCTCCTGGAAGAACGCCCAGGCGGCAGCGGCGAGTTCGTCGGTCAGCCGCTCGACGTACCAGGAACCGCCCGCCGGGTCCGTGACCCGGGCCAGATGCGACTCCTCCATCAGGATCGTCGAGGTGTTGCGGGCGATCCGCCGGGCGAACGCGTCCGGCAGACCCAGTGCGTGATCGAACGGCAGTACGGTCACGGATTCGGCTCCGCCGACGCCCGCGCCCAGACAGGCCAGCGTCGTCCGCAGCATGTTCACCCATGGATCACGGCGCGTCATCATGACCGAGGAGGTCACGGCGTGCTGCCGCTGCGCCCCGGCGTCCGGGGCCCCGCAGACCTCGGCGACACGGGCCCACAGCCGGCGGGCGGCACGCAACTTCGCGATCGTCAGGAACTGGTCCGCCGTGGCTGCGTACCGGAACTCCAGCTGCGCGCACGCCTCTTCGACGGAGAGCCCCGACGACGTCAGCGCACGGAGGTAGGCGACACCGGTGGCCAGCGAGAGCCCCAGCTCCTCGGCGGCCGAGCCGCCCGCCTCGTGGTACGGCAGCGCGTCCACGGCGAGCGAGCGCAGTCCGGGATACTCGCGGGAGCACAGCCGCGCCCAGTGGACGGCGTCGCCCAGCTCGGGCTCCGCGCCCGTGCGCGCCGCCTGCCCGAGCGGATCCACCCCGAGGCTGCCCCGTGCCGTCTCCTTCGCGATGCCCCGGGCCTCGTGGAGCGCGAGCAACTCACGGACAGCGGGCCCGGGATCGGCGCCCGCGTCGAGCACGACGGGCGCCAGATCGAGATGGACGCCCTCGAGTGCGCGGGCGAGGCCGGACACCGGGACGCCACCGGGTCCGCCGACGGCCAGCCAGAGAGACGTGACGCCGTTCTCCAGATCGCCGAGGAGGGCCTCGTTGAGACGCACCGGATCTTCCAGCGCGTGCCGCTGGCGCACGTCCCATCCGTCCGTGGTGTTCCCCGTCGCCCTGCTGCCCCGGGTGAAGGGTGCGAAGCCGGGCAGACCGGGGTCAGCCGATACGTCGGTGGAGGTGTACAGGGGGCGGGCTGTGAGCCCGTCCCCGAGCGCGGTGGACAGCGCTTCCTCGGCGGCCGAGCCCGTGACTTCCTTGCCCGACTTGCGCAGTACGCCTTCGACAAGGCTCTGCCACTGGTCGTGGGAAGGGTCGGGGAACTCGGCGGCCCGGGAAAGCCCGTCAGCAGGCAGGACCGTCATGCTGAGATGCTAGGTCAGCACTCCGGTGAGCAGCAGGGCCACTCGCTGTGACCTTGCACTCTCCGAAATGTGCCGGATCCGCTGGGTGGTGCTGCCTTGTCCGGCGGATCCTGGACCGAGGCGCGGGCCCCGCGCCGGCACCAGGGCCGGCGCGGGACCGCGGATCAGGCCTTGACGTAGGCGGCGAGGTGCTCGCCGGTGAGGGTCGAGCGGTCGGCCACGAGATCGGCCGGTGTGCCCTCGAAGACGATCCGGCCCCCGTCGTGGCCCGCGCCCGGCCCGAGGTCGATGATCCAGTCCGCGTGCGCCATGACCGCCTGATGGTGCTCGACGACGATGACCGACTTGCCGGAGTCGACGAGCCGGTCGAGCAGACCGAGCAACTGCTGGACGTCGGCGAGGTGCAGACCCGCCGTCGGCTCGTCGAGGACGTAGACACCGCCCTTCTCGGCCATGTGGGTGGCGAGCTTGAGCCGCTGCCGTTCACCGCCGGAGAGCGTGGTGAGCGGTTGGCCGAGGGTCAGATAGCCGAGCCCCACGTCGGCGAGCCGGCCGAGGATGCGGTGTGCGGCCGGCGTGCTCGCCTCGCCGGTGCCGAAGAACTCCTCCGCCTCGGCCACCGACATCGCGAGCACCTCGCTGATGTCCCGGCCGCCGAAGCGGTATTCGAGGACCGACGCGTCGAACCTCTTGCCCTCGCAGTCCTCGCACATCGTGGTGGTGCCGGCCATCATCCCCAGGTCGGTGTAGATGACGCCGGCACCGTTGCACGTGGGGCAGGCGCCCTCGGAATTGGCGCTGAACAGCGCCGGCTTCACGTCGTTGGCCTTGGCGAACGCCTTGCGGATGGGATCGAGCAGTCCCGTGTACGTGGCCGGGTTGCTGCGCCGCGAGCCCTTGATCGGGCTCTGGTCGACCGACACCATGTTCTCGCCGGCCGGGATCGAGCCGTGCACCAGCGAACTCTTGCCGGAACCTGCGACGCCGGTGAGGACGGTCAGCACCCCGAGCGGGATGTCGACGTCGACGTCCCGCAGGTTGTGCAGCGAGGCCCCGCGGATCTCCAGGGCGCCGGTGGGCTCGCGCACCGACTCCTTCACGGCGGCCCGGTCGTCGAAGTGGCGGCCCGTGACGGTGGCACTCTCGCGCAGGCCCTCGACGGTTCCCTCGAAGCAGACGGCGCCACCCGCCGTCCCGGCGCCGGGGCCGAGGTCGACGACGTGGTCGGCGATCGCGATCGTCTCCGGCTTGTGCTCCACGACGAGCACGGTGTTGCCCTTGTCCCGCAGGCGCAGCAGCAGATCGTTCATGCGCTGGATGTCATGGGGGTGCAGGCCGATGGTGGGCTCGTCGAAGACGTAGGTGACGTCCGTGAGCGAGGAGCCGAGGTGACGGATCATCTTGACGCGCTGCGACTCACCCCCCGAGAGCGTGCCCGCCGGACGGTCGAGCGAGAGGTAGCCGAGACCGATCTGCACGAAGGAGTCGAGGGTGTGCCGCAGGGCGGCGAGCAGGGGCGCGACGGAAGGCTCGTCGAGCTCGCTCACCCAGGTGGCCAGATCGCTGATCTGCATCGCGCAGGCGTCGGCGATGCTGGTCCGCTCGATCCTGGACGACCGGGCCGCTTCGCTGAGCCGGGTGCCGTCGCACTCGGGGCAGGTGGTGAAGGTGACCGCGCGCTCCACGAACGCCCGGATGTGCGGCTGCATGGCCTCCTTGTCCTTGGACAGGAACGACTTCTGGATCTTGGGGATCAGCCCCTCGTAGGTGAGGTTGACGCCGTTGACCTTGACCTTGACCGGCTCCCCGTAGAGGAAGGCCTGCAGTTCTTTCTTGGTGTACTCGCGGATCGGCTTGTCCGGGTCGACGAAGCCCGACTGCGCGTAGACCTGCACGGTCCACTGGCTGTCCGACTTCCAGCCGGGGATGGTGAACGCACCCTCGGCGAGCGACTTGGAGTCGTCGTAGAGCTGGGTGAGGTCGATGTCGGAGACCGAGCCCCGGCCCTCGCAGCGCGTACACATGCCACCCGTGCGGTGGAAGGTCGCCTTCACGGTCTTGGTCTTGGCCGCGCCGCGTTCGACGGTGATCCCGCCGCTCGCGCGGACCGACGCGGTGTTGAAGGAGTACGCGCTGGGCGGGCCGATGTGCGGCTCGCCGAGCCGGCTGAAGAGGATGCGCAGCATCGCGTTGGCGTCGGTGGCGGTGCCGACCGTGGAACGCGGGTCGGCGCCCATCCGCTGCTGGTCGACGATGATCGCCGTGGTGAGCCCTTCCAGCACGTCGACCTCGGGGCGCGCCAGCGTCGGCATGAAGCCCTGCAGGAAGGCGCTGTAGGTCTCGTTGATCATCCGCTGCGACTCGGCGGCGATGGTGCTGAACACCAGCGAACTCTTGCCCGAGCCGGAGACGCCGGTGAACACCGTCAGCCGGCGCTTCGGGATCTCGACGCTGACGTCCTTGAGATTGTTCACGCGCGCGCCGTGCACGCGGATCAGATCGTGGGTGTCGGCAGCATGCGGCGCGGGTGACCGCCCGTCCGTCCTCGTGGCCATGCTTGTGAGTTCTCCATCTGTCACGCGGGCCGCCCGTGCGGTCCCCGTCGGCGTCACCGGCGCGTCGCGGCAACGGTCGTTGTCTATCAGAGGACGGTCCCGTCCCGGGGCGGAATCAGCTGCGGGGCTGGTTGAAGCGGAGCATGTTGCCGGACGGGTCGCGGAAGGCGCAGTCGCGGACGCCGTACGGCTGGTCGACCGGCTCCTGGAGCACCTCGCCGCCCGCCGCGCGGATGCGCTCGAAGGTGGCGTCGCAGTCGTCGGTGCTGAAGATGACACCGCGCAGCAGGCCCTTCGCCAGCAGTTCCGCCATGGCCGCCTTGTCGGCGGGGGAGGCGTTCGGGTCCGCGAGCGGCGGCTCGAGGACGATCTCCACACCGGGCTGCGACGGCGCGCCGACGGTCACCCAGCGCATGCCCTCGAAACCGACGTCGTTGCGCACCTCCAGGCCGAGGACGTCCCGGTAGAAGGCCAGCGCCTTGTCGTGGTCGTCGACGGCGATGAAGCACGTCGAAAGTTTGATCTCCATGCGAACAACGCTACGGGCGGCGGATGGCTTTCGCTTCTCCATTCCTGACCGGTCGCGTGTGGATCTTGGCGACACAGGCCGGGATGGCGGCGCCGGCGTCATGGGACCGGGACCGGTACGCGCTCGGGCTCTCGCCGACGAGCTCGGTGAAGCGCGAGCTGAACGACCCCAGCGAAGTGCAGCCGACCGCGAAGCAGACCTCCGTCACCGTGAGGTCGCCCCGCCTCAGCAGGGCTTTCGCGCGCTCGATCCGCCGCGTCATCAGGTAGCTGTACGGGGTCTCCCCGAACGCGGCGCGGAAGCTGCGGGAGAAATGGCCCGGTGACATGAGGGCGACGCGGGCGAGCGCGGTGACGTCGAGCGGCTCCGCGTAGTCGCGGTCCATCCGGTCACGGGCCCGGCGCAGCCGGACGAGGTCTTCCAAGGTCACACCACCACCATCGCACGGGCGCGGAGCGCGGACGGCGGCGCGCGTTCCCCCCATGTCCGCTCTGCCATCTATTTTCACAGTGCGTAGCGGATTGCCCGAAGTTAAGCTGCTCTCGATCCAGAACCGCAGGGGAAGGACGCACCATGGCCGTGGGACCCGTGGAGTACCTCGTCGTCACCTTTCCCGGCGGCCGTTTCGCCGACGCGATCGCGCCCGTACTGGCCGACGCCGTCGCCTCGGAGGCGGTACGCATCCTCGACCTGGCCTTCGCCCGCAGAGGTGCGGGCGGCGCCATCGAGTACGTCGAGCTGCGGGAGATGGACCCCCAGGGGCTCGTGTCGTTCGAACCGCCGGGCGAGCGGGATGCCGGGCTGCCGCGGATCACAGGTCTCGATGTACTCGAACGCCTGCCCGAGGAGAGCTCTGCCGCGCTGATCGTGTGGGAGGACCTCTGGTCGGTGCCCCTCACCCGGGCGGTCCAGGAGGCGGGTGGCCTTCTCCTGGCGCACGAGCGCGTCCCGGCGGACGGCGGGGACGACGTCATCACGCTGCTCGAGAGGCTCGCCGATCTGAAGCAGCGGGGCGTCCTCACGGACGCGGAATTCGCGGCACAGAAGACGAGGATCCTCGCCGACTGATCTCCCCGCGCCGGTGTTCCGGTACCTCGCGTTCCCTTTGTCGATATTCGCACGCCGTGCGACGTTGATTCCGACCTGCAGTCTGTCGGGAAAGAGGCAGTTCATCGTGCAGACCGCCCGGGCCGTCCCCGCCTCCACCGTTGTCAACCTGCGCGATCTGGGCGGCATCGCCCTGGGGCGCCACCGCCGCCTGCGACAGGGAATCCTGCTGCGCTCGGGTCAGCTGAGCGACTTCGACGCGGAGCACGACATGGCGGTGGCCGCGCTCGGCATCCGCACCGTCGTCGATCTGCGTACCGCCGACGAGCGCCGATGGGCGCCGGACCGCCTGCCGACGGGCGCGAGGCTCTTCGTCGCCGACGTCCTGGGCGACAATCCGGGCGTGACTCCGGCGCGGCTCAAGGCGCTGCTCGGTGACCCGGACGGAGCAGCCCGTCTGCTCGGCGGCGGGAAGGCGGAGGAGCTGTTCGCCCAGACCTACCGGGCGATGGTCCTCTCCCCGGGGGCGGCGGCCGCCTACCGCGCCTTCCTGGACACCGTCGCGGATCCGCACGCGAGACCGCTGCTCTTCCACTGCGCGACGGGCAAGGACAGGACGGGCTGGGCCACCGCGCTCCTGCTGATGATGGCGGGCGCGTCCCGTGACGTCGTACGCGCGGAGTTCCTCGCGGTGAACCGCGCGGTGCGCGCCGCCTTCGGGCCCGCGGTGCGGCGCTTCCTGGACGAGGGAGGGGACCCGGGCATCGCGTCGGCCGTCATCGAGGCCCGGCCCCGCTATCTGGAGGCGGCCCTGGACGCGATGGACGAGCGCTGGGGCGGACTCGACGGCTATCTGGGCAAGGCGCTGCGCCTCCCCCCGGCTGTGGCCGAGCGGCTGCGCGCCGACCTGGCAGTCCCGGCCTGACCGGGGCGAGCCCGGTCAGGCCGGGCCGCCCCGGGCACGGGCCGGCCCGGTGCCACGTCGGGGGACGTGACACCGGGCCGGGCCGGGGCGGCCGTGCCGCTCAGATCTTCAGCAGTTGTTCGCTGAGGTCGCGGTAGCGCTGCAGCGCGATGCGCAGCTCCTCCGTCTGGGCCTCGGTGTCCTGCTCCTGCCAGCTCGCGCGCAGGACGCGCCTGCGTTCGGCGAGGGCCTCGGTCAGGCCCGAGACGATCTGGTCGAAGGTGCTGTCCGCCTCCTCGACCGCCCGGCGGGGGCTCTCGACGAAGTCGGTGACCGCCTGCTGCATGCGGAGCGCCAGCCTGTCCTGGTCGTCCGGGGGGACCAGCCGGTCGGAGCCGGCGGCCCCGTGGTGGCCGGTCCGCTCCGCCTGCACGGCGGGGGCCTTCCGCGGGGCCGGCGGAACGCTGAGATCGTCCGGTCCGCCGCGCCTCGGCTCACGGTCCATGCTCTCTCCGGGAGCGAACCCGGCCGCCGTCCCCGGGGCCGCGCCCCGCGCGGATCCGGGCGCCCTCCCGGGCGTGGTTCCCGGGGTGTCCACGGGCGGGGGCTCCATGGGGGAGAGGGGATCGGTCGTGTGCTCGGTTCGGTTCGTCATGCTGCTGCACTGCCTTTCGCCTCGTGCCGGTCGGTCCGCGCCGGCTCGGCCGGCGCGTCCGCGAGAAGTACGTCGAAAAGGGCCCGGGACTCGATCAGGGCCTTCCTCATCTCCTCCGTGCCGCCCTGGCCGCGCACGGCGGTGTGAACCCTGCGGTAGCCGTCGACCTGCCCGGCGTGGTGGACGGAGAGGGCGTCCGTCTGCTCCTCGAAGCTGTCGCCGTCCGGGAAGCCCCGGTCGTGGGCCAGCTGGGCCAGGAGCGCGTCGGCTTCGACGACCGCGTCCCTGGGGGAGTCGATGAACTGTTCCTGCACTTCCGCCCAGCGGCGGGCGTACGCCTCACGGGCCTCCGGGCGCAGAGGCCGCTCGGACAGGGAGCCGTGCAGCTTCACCCGCTCCGAGAGCTCGCGCTCGGCCGCTGCGGTGTCGCCGTTGTGACGGGCGACCGTCCGGTCGTACTCGGGTCCGAAGCGGCGCCGCAGCCCGCGTCCGCCGGTGCTACGGCCACGGACGACGAGGAAGAAGGCGAGCGCTGCCACGAGGACGACGGCAACGATGATCACCACGGTCGTCATGGCCGACGCTCCCGTCGGTTCGCGGTCGGTGCGTCGTGCTGTTTCACTCTCGTCAACCCCTTCCGGTTCGGGCCCGGTTCGGTGTACCGGCCGGGCTGTGTGCAACAGGCGTGTACCCCCTGAGCGCCGTTCAAGCAGGAATGCCCCCGGTATCCTGGAGCGCGCGGACCCGGACGTGCCCGGCCGAAGGCGGAGCCGTCCGGTACGAGTTGCGAGAGGGGCGTGCGGTGACCGAGCGCAAACCAGCGGGGGTCAGCTTCGAGACGTGGGTCGACCGGCAGATCCGCGAGGCCGAGGAGCGCGGCGCGTTCACCGACCTGCCGGGTGCCGGAAAGCCGCTTCCCGGTCTCGACGGGCCGTACGACCCGATGTGGTGGATCAAGGCGAAGATGGAGCGTGAGGGGCTGTCGGCGCTCCCGCCCTCGCTGACGCTGCGGAAGGCGGCCGAGGATGCCAGGCAGGACGCGTCGCGCGCACGGTCGGAGGCCGAGGTCCGGCGCATCCTGACCGAGGTGAACGAGAGGATCCGCGAGGCGCTCGCCCGGCCGCCGGAGGGGCCGCCGCTGAATCTCGAGCCGTTCGACATCGACGCGATCGTGGCCGAGTGGCACGCCGGACGAACCGGGCGCTGAGCACCATGTCTGCTTTCCGCCGGGAGTGCGTAATACTCACCTCATGAGACCGAGTGTTACGGACCGGCGCGGCGGCGTCCACGTCAGACGAGCCGTCGCGCGGGACGCCAGGCGCCTCACCCGTCTGGTCACCGCATCACGCGCCTACGAGGGGCCGTACGCGCCCATGGTCGCGGGGTACAAGGTCGGCCCCGACTACATCGAGGCACACGTCGTCCATGTGGCCGTGGACGACGACGGCCGCGTGCTCGGCTTCTACGCCCTGGTCCTCTCCCCACCGGAGCTCGACCTGATGTTCGTCGCCGACGACGCCCAGGGGCGGGGTATCGGCCGGCTCCTCGTGGGCCACCTGCGTGCCGAGGCGCGCCGGGCCGGTCTCGCGGCCGTACGTGTGGTCGCGCACCCGCCGGCCGAGGGCTTCTACCGCAGCGTCGGCGCGGAACGCACCGGCACCGTCGCGGCCCGTCCTCCCGCGGTGATGTGGGACCGGCCCGAGCTGACGCTGAGGACCGACGGCGGTCCCTGAGCCGGACGGCCCGGCCCCGGTCGGGGTCGGGCCGTCCATACGTGCCGGGGGCGGAGCCGGCTACGACCAGCCGCCGTACGGGCGGGTGATGATCTCCATCCCGTGACCGCTCGGATCGGGGAAGTACACCCCGCGCCCGCCGTCGTTGTGGTTGATCTCGCCGGGGTGCTTCATGTGTGGGTCGGCGTAATACGCGATCCCCTGCGCCTCGATGTGTTCGAAGGCCGTGTCGAACTCCGCCTCCGAGATGAGGAAGGCGTAGTGCTGCACCGTGATCGATTCTGCGGGAACGGTCGCGAAGTCCAGCGTGACGCCGTTCGCGAGGACGACCGGGATGAAGGGTCCCCATTCCGTCCCGATGGTGAGACCCAGGATGTGCGCCAGGAACTCGGCGGACTCGCGGTTGTCCCGGCTGTGAACGATGGTGTGATTCAACTCGACTGGCACTGTGGAATGCCTCCAAAAGGCATCTCACGGGCTACCTCCACGCCTCACCCGGCCGGTGACCGACGCGCGATGCCGTACGACGATCCTAGGAGAGTTGTCACTGTGTGTCGAGGTCTGGCCCTCGGCTTGCGGCGATTGCCGCCTTCCCGCCTCGCTGGTGGTTTCACCGGCGGCTGCCACCATGGAGAGCACCGGCCGGCGAGCCGCTCCGGCGCACGACCGGCCGCCGGCAACGCGGGCGGCCCAGGATTCACGGCCGCTCCGCGGGGCACCAGTACCACCTCTACGAGGTGGGGAGGCATCCATGGGACAGAGACCGGTGGACAGCGGCGGGAGCGGTACGAACCCCCGCAGCGGACGCCAGGAGACCGAGGAGGAGCGGGCGGACCGGCAGTGGGGCGACCTGCTCCAGGAACTCCGGGTCGCGCAGACCGGGGTCCAGATCCTGTTCGGCTTCCTGCTCGCTGTGGTCTTCCAGCCCCGCTTCGCCGATCTCTCCACCGTCGACCGGAACATCTACGTCGTGACCGTCATGCTGGGGTCCGCGACCGCGGCCGCGCTGATAGGGCCCGTGTCGTACCACCGGCTGCTCACCGGCCGCCGGATGAAGCCGCAGACGGTCACCTGGGCCTCCCGTCTGACGAAGCTGGGCCTCGGCCTGCTCTTCTGCACGATGTGCAGCACGCTGCTGCTCATCCTGAGGGTGGCGCTGCACAACGTGGCGGCACTCTGGCTGGTCGGCGGGATGGCTCTGTGGTTCCTGGTCTGCTGGTTCGTGTTCCCGCTCTGGGCCATCGCCCGGGACAACGGCCGGCGGTCCGATGACGGTCGGCGGTCCACCGGCGGGGGAGAGGCCCCGGACGCCGCTGACCCGGGCCCGCGTCCCTGACCCCCCTTCAGTCCTCGTCCACGCCCGCCGGACCGCGTACGTCCGTCACGGTGAAGAGCCCGCCGTCCGGGTCCCTCAGGGTCGCCTCGTCGCCGAACCGCACGTCGCGCCGCTCCATGAGGGTTCCCCCGTTCCGCTCCGCCGCCCGGACGGTCGCGCCCACATCGGGGACCGGGAACTGCACCTGCCAGTGCGGACGCACCTGCGGGTCGGGAGCGGCCTCCACGGCACCGGAGCTGATCCGGGCCAGCGGGCGGCCGTTGCAGCGTACGAGCACCTCTTCCTTCACGTACGCCACCTCGCAGCCGCCGGGCTCCCCGCTCTCCCAGCCGAGGATCTCGCCGTAGAAGATCGCGGCGTCGAAGGCGTCCCTCGTGCGCAGCCGCAGCCAGGCGTGCGCCCGGTTTCCCGACGGTGCGAGGGTGGCCGCCCGGCCCGTCCACTCCCAGACGCCGAACGACGCCCCGTCCCGGTCGGCGGCCAGGACCGCACGCCCCTGCCCCACCGTCAGCGGGCCCACGGCCACGGTGCCGCTGCGCTCCCGGATGCGGTCCGAGACGACACCGGCGTCCCGGACCGAGAAGTAGGGCATCCACGCCACGCCCACCTGGTAGGCGGACGCGACCGCGCCGATGCCGGCCACCGGCACACCGTCGGAGCGCGCCATCAGAAAGTCCCTGCCCAGCGGACCGGGGCGGAAGGTCCAGCCGAGGACGGCGCCGTAGAAACGCCGCGCGTCCTCGAGGTCGCGGGTCACCAGATGGACCCAGCAGGGGGCGCTGGCACCGCTCAGCACCGCCGGTTCCGGCGCGCCCCGCTGATCGCTAGGAGTCATGGTCCACTGCCTTATCGGTTCTGCGGCATGACTTCTTCGGTGCCGCGCGGCCAGGACCAGCCTCATCCGCCTCGGCGACTCCCGCAACACGCGGCGGCCCCGGTCACACCCCGCCGCGGGGTGGCGCGTTCGTGATGTCCAGGAAGACGTGCTCCGCCTCGGGCCATGTCCGGGCGATCGACCGCTTTATGCGCACGGCGACCCGCTCGACCTCCTCGCTGTCGATACCGGGCGCCAGGTCGACCCTGGCCGCCACCAGCACCGAGTCGAGTCCGAGGCCCATGGTGAACAGGGCCGCGACGTTGTCGATCTCGGACTGGGACGCGAGGAGGTCCTCCACGCCCCGGCGCAGCCCGGGCTCGGCCGACTCCCCGATCAGACGGTCGCGCGCGTCCCTGCCGAGCCGGAAGGCGACGTAGACCAGTAGCAGGCCGATCGCCAGCGAGGCCGACGCCTCCCACACGACGTCTCCCGTGACCAGGTGCAGCACCATGCCCGCCATCGCCAGCACCACACCCAGCACCGCGGTGCTGTCCTCGGCGATCACCGTCCTCAGCGCGGGGTCACGGGCGGCGCCCTTCTCCCCGCGGAGCTGGAGCAGGGCGCGGACCAGGGAAGCGCCTTCCGCGAGGAAGGCGACCCCGAGGACGATCAGGCCCACCGTGTACCCCTCGGGTGACTCCTGCTCGTTCCGGCCCAGTGCCTCGAACCCCTGGAAGAACGAGAAGCAGCCCCCCACGACGAAGATGCCGACGGCCGCGAGCAGCGACCAGAAGTAGCGCTCCTTGCCGTACCCGAAGGGGTGATGGGCATCCGGTGGGCGACGGCTGCGCTTCAGCGCGGCCAGCAGGAAGATCTCGTTGACGCTGTCCGCCACGGAGTGCGCGGCTTCGGACAGGAGGGCGGGGGAGCCCGAGAGGAGTCCCCCCACTCCCTTGGCCACTGCGATCACCAGGTTGGCCGCGAGTGCGACCAGGACGGTCAAGCGGGTCTTGCGGTCCGACTCCGGCTGGTTCATATGCCCCCCGATTCCATGTTCCTCTTCCTCCGGTCGACGGTGAATGCTGATGGGCCCCTGCGCAGACGTCCGGGCCCGCTCCATGACGGGCCCGGACGTCTGCGCTCGCCGGCCGGTGGCCGGCGCGATGGTCTGTCACTCACGCCGGCGGTCGTCCTCCGGCGGCGGGATCACCTCGTTACCGCGGTCGCTGAGCTCGTACGGCGAGAGGGCACGGCCGTCCTCGGGGAAGCGGTCCGCGCCGTGCTGCCCGCTCTCCTGGATCTCGGTCCGGTGCTCCGGACGAGGCGGCTGCTCATCGGGGAGCGGCGGCCGTGATTCCTTGTCGCGGCGCCGCATCCCGAACCAGAAGCCGCCGATCAGCAGAAGCACCACGAACAGGCCGACGATGCCGATGATCACGCCTACTGCTCCCGGCCCGTCGCTGCCGCCGGTGCTGGCGAGCGATTCCCATGCTCCGTTCGTTACGTCCATGCATGGCGCATACCCCGGGGAGTCGATCACAGACAGCCATTGACATGAATTCATGTTTTATGGCGATGTCACGGTAAATGAGTTTCATATGGTTCAGATCGGCTACACGATGATGACCGAGCAGGCGGGCCCCCGCGCCCTCGTCAGGGATGTGGTCGCGGCGGAAGAGGCCGGATTCGACTTCTCCGTCACCTCCGACCACTACTTCCCCTGGTTGGGTTCCCAGGGGCACGCGCCCTACGCCTGGTCGGTCCTGGGAGCCGCCGCGCAGGCCACCTCCCGGATCCCGCTGATGACGTACGTGACCTGCCCGACCGCCCGCTACCACCCCGCCGTGGTCGCGCAGAAGGCGGCGACGCTCCAACTGCTGGCCGAGGGCCGCTTCCGTCTCGGCCTCGGCTCCGGAGAGAGCCTCAACGAACACGTCGTGGGAGCGGGACGGCCCTCCGCGCACGTCCGGCTGGAGATGCTCGAAGAGGCCGTACAGATCATCCGGGCCCTCTTCGACGGGGGCTACGTCAACCACCACGGCACCCACTTCGACGTGGAGAACGCCAAGCTCTGGGACCTGCCCGACAAGCGTGTCCCCATCGGCATCGCGGTCTCCGGGGAGAAGTCCTGCCAACTCGCGGGAACCCTGGGCGACCTGGTCATCGCCACCGAGCCGAAGGGCGAGCTCCTCAACGCGTTCGACCGGCACGGCGGGGCCGGCAAGCCCCGCGTGGGACAGGTGCCCGTCTGCTACGACACCGACAGGGAAGCGGCCGTCGCCCGCGCCCACGACCAGTTCCGCTGGTCGCTCGGCGGCTGGAAGGTCAACTCGGAGCTGCCCGGTCCCTCCGCCTTCGAGCAGGCGACGCAGTTCGTCCGCAAGGACGACATCGCCGGCGCGATCCCGTGTGGCTCGGACGTCGAGGCGTTCGTCGAGGCCGTACGCCCCTACAGTGAGGCGGGCTTCACCGAGGTCGCTCTCGTCCAGATCGGCGGGGCCCACCAGCAGCCCTTCATCGACTGGGCCCGGAGCACGCTCCTGCCGGCGCTCCGCGACCTGTAGGCGCACTGCGCGGGCGGGCGGGCCACGTTTCCCCGCCGCACACCGGGTACGAGATCTTCGCGGGCCTGCCCGTCGGAACGCCGCTCGTGTCGCCGACACGGAGCCGTGGGGTGAGCCTGGAGTCAGTCCCCGGACGGCTGGAGGAAACGCGATGGGAGCAGGCAATCCGCTCGGCCTCCGGCCCGTGCTCCGCCGGCTGACCGGCGGTGACCCTCCGGACCGCGGGCGAGCGGTGGTGCGGCGGGCGGAAGAGGCCCGGCCCCGCACGGTCACGGAGCCCGCGTGGTCGAGTCCGTGCGCCCGTACGCGGCCGACCGGGAGCCGCCCGACCTGGAGTCGGCCAAGGACATGGTCGCGGACCGTGCCGCCGAGACCGGGCACAGGGCCTGGCGGTGGGAGCACGAAGGAGCCGCCCACCCCGGCATCGTGCGGGCGGAGGAACCGGACGCGGGTCCGCCGCAGCTCCACGGCGGCCTGCCCCGGCACCTCGTTCGGCCGAGGCGGAGCGACCACCTTCATCCGCGACCTCCGTCCGGACGAGCCGCGGCTTCCGGACCGTACACACGGTCGGCCCCCGGCGTGAGGCCGCCGAGCAGCGCTCACAGCGCCCCCCAGCGAAAGGAACCCAGGGTGAACAGCACGCAGGAACAGACACAGGAGCACCAGGAGAGCGGCGACGTCGTGGTTGCGGTGACCGGCTGCCCGAAGGAGGACGCGCGCACCGTGTTCGACGTGCTGCGCCGTTCCTTCGTCTCCGACCGTCCGGCGGGCGACGTTCCGGAGGACGAGTCGGACACGCGCCCCACCGTGTGGACGGCGACCGTCGACGTCACCGAGACGAAGGCCGGCCCCGGGCCCGCGCGGCTCTCCGAGCCGGTGATGGTCGAGGCGCAGGGCGGCTACTGGGCGGTCGACCGGCTCCGCAGGCAACTGGCCGACGCGTTCACCGTCCGGCTCGTAGGAACAGCGGCGGGCGACCAGGAGCAGGAGATCCGTCTACGGCTGGAGAGCCACCGACCCGCGTGACGCCCGTACGAACCGAACCCGGAAGGTAACGCGCACATGAACGCCACCCCGGGGACCGCCGACGCGGATGCGGCCCAGGTGCCGACTCCCGACGACTGTTCCACCTACACCCTGCACGTCAACGGCACGGCACGGACCCTGACGCTCGATCACCGCACCACCCTGCTGGACGCCCTGAGGGAGAACCTCGGACTCATGGGCGCGAAGAAGGGCTGCGACCACGGGCAGTGCGGAGCCTGCACCGTGCTCGTCGACGGCCGGCGCGCCAACAGCTGTCTCCTGCTGGCCGTGGCCCAGGAGGACGCCCACATCACCACCGTCGAAGGGCTGGCCGATGGCGACCGCCTGCATCCGCTGCAGGCGGCCTTCCTGGAGAGGGACGCCCTCCAGTGCGGCTACTGCACCCCGGGGCAGATCTGCTCGGCTGCCGGCATGATCCGAGAGGCCGAGGACGGCTTCCCCTCCCATGCCACCCCGCGCCCGGCGCTCGCCGCCGGAGGGCCGGCCTCGCTCGACGCGGACGAGATCCGTGAGCGGATGAGCGGCAACCTCTGCCGGTGCGGCGCCTACCCGCACATCGTCGAGGCGATCAAGGACGTGGCGCCGTGAAACCCTTCGCCTATCTGCGCCCCGCCACCGTGGCCGAAGCCGTCCGGGCGGGCGCCGGACACCCCGGCGCACGCTTTCTGGGGGGCGGGACCAATCTCGTCGACCTGATGAAACTCGGCGTGGAGTCGCCCGGCCTGCTCGTCGACGTCAGCCGGCTGCCGCTGGACCGGGTGACACGGACGGACGACGGTGGTCTCCGGATCGGCGCGACCGTGCGCAACAGCGACCTCGCCGCCCACCCGGACGTACGGAGCGGCTATCCCGCCCTCTCGCAGGCTCTGCTGGCCGGTGCGTCCGGGCAGCTCCGGAACACCGCCACCACCGGCGGGAACCTGCTTCAGCGCACCCGGTGCCCGTACTTCCAGGACGTCTCCAAGCCCTGCAACAAACGGATCCCCGGCTCGGGCTGTCCTGCGCGGGAGGGAGCACACCGCGATCTCGCGGTGCTGGGCCACTCCCAGGACTGCGTCGCCACCAACCCCTCGGACATGGCGGTCGCACTCGCCGCCCTCGACGCCGCCGTCCTGCTGCACGGCCCCGAGGGGGAGCGGACCGTGCCCGTGACCGACTTCCACCGGCTGCCCGGCGACAACCCGGACCAGGACACGGTGATCCGCCCGGGCGAGCTCATCACCGAAGTGGTGCTGCCGCCGCCTCCCGCCGGAGCCGCCTCCCTGTACCGCAAGGCCCGGGACCGCGCCTCGTACGCCTTCGCCCTGGCCTCCGTCGCGGCCGTCCTGAGTGTGCGCGACGGCCGCGTCGACCGCGCCTCGCTCGCCTTCGGCGGGCTCGCGCACCGGCCGTGGCGTGCCCGGGTGGCCGAGGACGTGCTGCGCGGGGCCCCCGCGAACGAGGACACCTTCACGCGCGCGGTGGACGCCGAGCTCGCGGCGGCCAGACCCCTGCGCGACAACGGCTTCAAGGTGGACCTGGCCCGCCGGCTGGCTGTCGGCAGCCTGGCCGAACTCACCACCGAGGCCGCGGCCGGCTGACCCGCCGTCGCCCCGCACACCCCCACGAACCGAGGACTTCCGTCATGAGCGACTCCCCCCGGGCGCTGGGCGCGCCCGTAGTCCGCCGCGAGGGCCGGGACAAGGTCACCGGCACCGCCCGCTACGCCGCGGAGCACACCACTCAGGGCTGTCTGTACGGCTGGATCGTCCCCGCCACCGTCGCGAGCGGGCGCGTCACCGCGATCCGTACCGCCGACGCGCTCGCGGTGCCCGGGGTGCACACCGTCCTGACCCACGACAACGCGCCGCGGCTGAAGGAGCCCGACGACCCGATCCTCGCCGTGCTCCAGGACGACCGGGTGCCGCACCGGGGCTGGCCCGTCGCCCTCGTCCTGGCGGAGAGCCTGGAATCCGCGCGGGCCGGCGCGGAGGCTGTGCACGTCGAATACGCCACCACCGGGCACGATGTCGTCCTCACCGGTGACCACCCGGGCCTCTACACCCCCGAGGAGGCGAACGGCGGCCACCCGGCTCTTCGCGAACGCGGCGACGCCAAGCGCGCGTTCGACGCCGCGCCCGTGCGGATCGACGCCACCTACACGCTGCGCGGGCTGCACAACCACCCCATGGAGCCGCACGCCTCCACCGCGCGCTGGGCCGACGGACACCTGACCGTCCACGACTCCAGCCAGGGAGCGACCGCCGTCCGTGCGAGCCTCGCGTCGGCCCTTGGGCTCGACCCGGACCGCATCACCGTCATCTCCGAACACGTCGGCGGCGGCTTCGGCTCCAAGGGCACCCCGCGCCCCCAGGCCGTCCTCGCCGCGATGGCCACGCGGCACACCGGTCTCCCGGTCCAGCTCGCCCTGCCCCGGCGGTACATGCCCGCGATCGTCGGGCACCGCGCACCCACCCTGCAGCGGGTCCGGCTGGGCGCCGACCGCGACGGCGTCCTCTCCAGCGTCTCCCACGAGATCGTCACGCACACCTCGCGGATCAAGGAGTTCGTCGAGCAGGCCGCCGTACCCGCCCGCATCATGTACGCCTCGCCCCACAGCCGCACGGAGCACCGGGTGGCGGCACTCGACGTGCCCAGTCCCTCCTGGATGCGTGCACCGGGGGAGGCCTCGGGGATGTACGCGCTGGAGTCGGCCATGGACGAACTGGCGAACGCCCTCGGCCTCGACCCCGTCGAGCTCAGGCTGCGCAACGAACCGCAGACCGAGCCCGACAGCGGGCGCCCGTTCAGCAGCCGCAACCTCGCCGCCTGTCTGAGCGAGGGCGCCCGGCGCTTCGGCTGGCACGACCGGGACCCGCAGCCCGCCACCCGTGAGGACGGGCCCTGGCTGCTCGGCACCGGCGTCGCCTCCGCGACGTACCCGGTACTCGTCTCGAAGGCGGCCGCCTCGGCGCAGGCCGCTGCCGACGGCTCCTACCGCATCGGGGTCAACGCCACCGACATCGGCACCGGCGCCCGCACCGTCCTGGCGCAGATCGCCGCCTCGGTCCTGGGCACACCCCAGGAGAACGTGACGATCGACATCGGCAACAGCGATCTGCCCGACGCACCCGTCGCGGGCGGCTCGTCGGGCACCGCCTCCTGGGGTTCCGCGGTGCACAAGGCGGCCACCGCCCTGGTGCGCCGGCTCGAAGGGCACGCGGGGCCGCTCCCGCCGGAGGGGATCACCGTCACCGCCGACACCGGCGAGGAGGCGGCGCGGGAATCCCCGTACGCACGGCACGCCTTCGGCGCCCACTTCGCGGAGGTGGCGGTCGACTCCCTCACCGGCGAGGTCCGGGTGCGCAGACTGCTCGGTGTGTACGCCGCCGGACGCATCCTCAACTCCCGTACGGCACGCTCCCAGTTCATCGGCGGCATGGTGATGGGCCTCGGCATGGCCCTCACCGAGGGCAGCACCATGGATCCCGCCTTCGGTGACTTCACCGAGAGCGACCTGGCGTCCTACCACGTGCCCTCCTGCGCCGACGTCCCCGACATCCAGGCGCACTGGATCGAGGAGGACGACCCGCATCTCAACCCCATGGGCAGCAAGGGCATCGGCGAGATCGGCATCGTCGGAACCGCGGCCGCGATCGGGAACGCCGTGCGGCACGCCACCGGCGCCCGGGTGCGCGAACTCCCCCTCACCCCGGACAAACTGCTGCCCTACCTGCCGTGACACCCGGTGCCCGGCTCCCTCGGTTGCGCAACCGGCCCCCTCGGGTCACCCTGATGAGTGACCCAGAAGTGATTACTGCTCACGCTTCGTGTTCGGGGGTCGTTGGTTCAAACGGGGTGAAGCACGTGAGCCTCGCGGTGAGGAGCCTCGACGATGACCGTTCCACTCGACCGGCACTATCTGGTCGAACTGCAGGTGTCGGCAGAGCGCATTTCCCAGCTGCGGCGCATAGTCGCAGCACACCTTCGTCACTGGAGTCTCGACCTGCACGTCCGGCCGGTGTGCCGGGCGGCGGAGGAGCTCCTGACGAACGTCCAGCGACACGTCGGCGACGACAACCACTGCGTCGTCGAGCTCCGCTGGAGCGGCCGGCACCTGACGGTGTCCGTGGCCGACAACGATTCCCGGATGCCCCGGCTGCTCGACGGCGGTGGCGGCGGCCTCAGCCGCGTCATGGCTCTCAGCGACAGCTGGGGCACCTGCCGGACCACCGACGGCAAGGTCGTGTGGTTCACGCGCTACGCCGAGACGCCGTGCACCACCGGACTGCTGCCTCCCACGCCGCTCCCCGGCGGGCGTACGTTCCTCAGCGGCCCGCCGGACGAAGGCGGCCCGGTCGCCGAGAGCAGCCCGGCGGTCGAGAGCGGCCCGGTGGCCGAACTCGTGTGACGAACAGCCCGGTGCCGGCCCGGCCGGCGCGGACGGTGTGCCCGCGGCACGCATGATCCGTGCCGGCCGGGTACGTGTGCGGGAGAGCCGCGTTGCGCGCTGCGGCGTGGCGCGGCACGGTCGAAGAACAACGCAAGGAGGCATTGCCATGCCCATCGCGACGGTCAATCCCGCGAACGGCGAGACGCTCAGGACATTCGACGCGCTGGACGAGCGGGAGACCGAGCGCAGGCTCGCCGCCGCGCACCGCGCGTTCCGCAGCTACCGCACCACGGACTTCGCCGAGCGCGCCCGTCTGCTGAACCGGGCCGCCGATCTCCTCGACGCGGACCAGCAGGACATCGCCCGCACCATGACCACCGAGATGGGCAAGCCGGTCAAGGCCGCCCGCGCCGAGGCCGCCAAGTGCGCCAAGGCGATGCGCTGGTACGCGGCCAACGCCGAACGCCTGCTCGCCGACGAGCACCCCGCCGACACCGACGTCAAGGACTCCGGTGCCTCCCGCGCCCGGGTGCACTACCGGCCGCTGGGCGTCGTGCTCGCCGTGATGCCGTGGAACTTCCCGCTCTGGCAGGTCATGCGCTTCGCCGCGCCGGCCCTCATGGCGGGCAACACC
Source organism: Streptomyces sp. QL37 (assembly GCF_002941025.1). Classification (NCBI taxonomy): domain Bacteria; kingdom Bacillati; phylum Actinomycetota; class Actinomycetes; order Kitasatosporales; family Streptomycetaceae; genus Streptomyces; species Streptomyces sp. QL37. The sequence goes on from NZ_PTJS01000001.1 coordinate 8,318,620, forward strand.
GGCCTTCTCAAGCACGCCTCGAACGTGCCGCAGACCGCTCTGTACATCGAGGACCTGTTCACCAGGGCCGGGTTCCCCGCAGGCTGCTTCCAGACGCTCCTCATCGGCTCGGGCGCCGTCGAGGCCGTCCTGCGTGACCCCCGGGTCGCCGCGGCGACGCTCACCGGCAGCGAACCGGCGGGCCGCGCGGTCGCGTCCGTCGCCGGCGACGAGGTCAAGAAGACCGTGCTGGAACTCGGCGGCAGCGATCCCTACGTCGTCCTGCCCTCGGCGGACATCGAGAAGGCCGCGGAGACCGCGGTGACCGCCCGCGTCCAGAACAACGGCCAGTCGTGCATCGCAGCCAAGCGCTTCATCGTCCACGCGGACGTCTACGACGCCTTCACCGAGAGGTTCACCGCGGGGATGCGGGCGCTGACCGTCGGCGACCCGCTGGAGGAGTCGACCGACGTGGGGCCCCTCTCCAGCGAACAGGGCCGCACCGACCTGGAGGAGCTCGTCGAGGACGCCCTCGGAAAGGGTGCCACCGCGCTGTGCGGCGGCGGCCGGCCCGACGGGCTGGACCGCGGCTGGTTCCACGAGCCCACCGTACTCACCGGGATCACCCCGGACATGCGCATCCACCGCGAGGAGACCTTCGGCCCGGTGGCGACGCTCTACCGGGTGGCGGACCTCGACGAGGCCGTGGAACTCGCCAACGACACCCCCTTCGGGCTCAGCTCCAACGTCTGGACGCGTGACCAGGCGGAGATGGACCGCTGCGTGCGCGACCTGGAGGCCGGCGGGGTGTTCTTCAACGGCATGACGGCCTCCCATCCGGCGCTGCCGTTCGGCGGGGTGAAGCGGTCCGGCTACGGGCGGGAGCTCGCGGGGCACGGCATCCGCGAGTTCTGCAACGCCACCACCGTCTGGTACGGCCCGGACGCCGGCTAGTCCTGCCCAGGGAGACGCCTGATGACCGATGCCCGAACACCGACCGGGGCACCCACCCTGTCCGACACCGAGACCGCCGCGCTCGACGCGCACTGGCGCGCCGCCAACTACCTCGCGGTCGGCCAGATCTACCTGATGGCCAACCCCCTCCTCGAGGAGCCGCTGGCCCCCGAGCACATCAAACCGAGGCTCCTCGGCCACTGGGGAACCTCGCCCGGGCTGAACCTGGTCCACACCCATCTCAACAGGGTCGTCAAGGCACGGAACCGGCAGGCCCTCTGCGTCTGGGGACCGGGCCACGGCGGCCCCGCCGTCCTCGCCAACTCCTGGCTGGAGGGCAGCTATTCCGAGACGTACCCCGATGTGAGCCGCGACCGCGCCGGAATGGGAGCTCTGTTCAAGCAGTTCTCCTTCCCCGGCGGTGTGCCCAGCCACGTCGCCCCGGAGACCCCCGGCTCCATCCACGAGGGCGGCGAGCTGGGATACGCGCTCACCCACGCCTACGGAGCGGCCTTCGACCACCCGGACCTGCTCGTCGCCTGTGTCGTCGGGGACGGAGAGGCGGAGACGGGGCCGCTGGCCGCGTCCTGGCACTCGAACAAGTTCCTCGACCCCGTCCACGACGGCGCTGTCCTGCCGATCCTCCATCTCAACGGATACAAGATCGCGAACCCGACGGTGCTCGCCCGGCTCCCCCAGGACGAACTCGACGCGCTCCTGCGCGGATACGGCCACGACCCGGTCCACGTCGAAGGCGACGAGCCCGCCGCGGTCCACCGCGCGCTGGCCGCCGCCATGGACCTCGCCGTGGACCGCATCGAGGAGTATCAGCGAGCGGCCCGCACCGAGGGCGTCTCCGCGCGTCCCCGCTGGCCGATGATCGTGCTGCGCACCCCCAAGGGCTGGACCGGGCCCGAGGAGGTGGACGGCGTCCCCGTCGAGAACACCTGGCGCGCTCACCAGGTCCCGCTGCCCGGTGTCCGGGGCGACCCCGACCACCTGCGCCAGCTCGAGGAGTGGATGCGCTCCTACCGGCCCGAGGAACTCTTCGACTCCGAGGGCCGCCCCACCGCCCAGGTCCTGGACTGCGTCCCCGAGGGCGCCGCCCGGCTCGGCTCGACGCCGTACGCCAACGGCGGGCTGCTCCTGCGCGATCTGCCGCTTCCCCCGCTCGAGGACCACGCGGTACGGGTCGACAAGCCGGGGACCGCCGTGCACGAGCCCACCCGGGTCCTGGGCGGACTCCTCGAAGACGTCATGGCGGCCACCGCCGGCCGCAGGAACTTCCGTGTGGTGGGCCCCGACGAGACCGAGTCCAACCGCCTGGGCGCGCTCTACGAAGCCACCGGCAAGGCATGGCAGGCGGAGATCCTCCCGACCGACGAGCACCTGGCCCGCGACGGCCGGGTGATGGAAGTGCTCTCGGAACACCTCTGCCAGGGCTGGCTGGAGGGATACCTCCTCACCGGGCGGCACGGGCTGTTCTCCTCGTACGAGGCCTTCGCCCATATCGTCGACTCGATGGTCAACCAGCACATCAAATGGCTGCGCACCTCCCGCAGGCTGCACTGGCGCGCGCCCATCGCGTCCCTGAACTACCTGCTCACCTCGCACGTCTGGCGTCAGGACCACAACGGCTTCTCGCACCAGGACCCGGGGTTCGTCGACCACATCCTCAACAAGAGCCCCGAGGTCGTCCGGGTCTATCTGCCGCCGGACGCCAACACCCTGCTGTCCACCGCCGACCACGTCCTGCGCAGCCGCGACTACGTCAACGTGATCGTCGCCGGCAAGCAGCCGGGCTTCGACTGGCTCACCCTCGACGAGGCCCGCGCGCACTGCGCCCGCGGAGCCGGGGTGTGGGAATGGGCAGGCACCGAGGACGGCGGCCGCGAGCCCGACGTCGTGCTGGCCTGCGCCGGGGACGTACCCACGCTGGAGACGATGGCCGCGGCCTCGCTGCTGCGGCGTCACCTCCCGGATCTCGCCGTGCGCGTGGTCAACGTGGTCGACATGACGCGGCTGCTGCCTCACGACGAGCACCCGCACGGGATGCCGGACGCGGAGTACGACTCCCTCTTCACCCGGGACAAGCCCGTGATCTTCGCCTACCACGGCTATCCCTGGCTGGTGCACCGTCTCGCGTACCGGCGGGCGGGCCACGCCCATCTGCACGTCCGGGGCTACAAGGAGGAGGGGACCACCACCACGCCGTTCGACATGGTGGTCCGCAACGACCTGGACCGCTACAGGCTGGTCATGGACGTGGTCGACCGGGTGCCCGGTCTGGGGGTCCGTGCCGTCGCCGTACGGCAGGCGATGGCGGACGTACGCACCCGCCACCACGACTGGATCCGGGAGCACGGCACGGACCTGCCCGAGGTGGCCGACTGGACCTGGGAGGGCTGAACGCGGGGAGGTGCGCCCCGGCGACGCACTCCGGCCGGTCCGCCTGATCGCGGGCCGGCCGGAGTGCGTGGCGCGCAGGCTCAGTTCACGGTCGTGCGGACGACCGGCGAGACGGCGCCGCCGCCGACGATCCGGAGGGCGTTCTCGCCCTTGATGCCCAGCTTCACGCGGAGGGTGTACTCGCCGCTGGAGGCGGTCCTCATCGTGGCGGGCAGGGAGACCCAGCGCTTGCCCTGCTTCTGCTGGAGGGTGACCGGGGTGCCGGAGCCGACGTTCCGTGCGGAGCCGTGGATGCGGAACTCCTCCCAGGCCGTCACGGTGCGGGCGGTCGCGTGGGCGGAGAGGGCCGGACGCGTCGCCAGGTCCTGCGCGCGCTCCCCGGCCGGCGGGGCGGGGACCCCGGACGACGCCGCGGCCCCGCCCACCGCGCCGGCCAGTGCCACCGCTGTCAGCAGGGCCGCCGCCGATGCGCGCCTGAATCGGTCCATGAATGGCTCTCCTTCGTGCACGACGTGATCAGTGGGATCAACGCGGTGAGATCAACTCCGGAGCGCCAAACCTAGACAAAATTCACATAATCATCACGCAGGGACACGCGGTCAGAAGCGAAGGACCGCTGCGAGCCGGTTGTGGTCCGCCAGGGAGTCGTCGGCGACGAAGGCCACCTCGCATCCCTTGTCCAGCGCCGCCTCGACGAGTTCGTCGACGATGTCCTCGCGGACCTGGCCGTCCGTCGACGGTGTGACGTCCGGACCCACCGGCTCCAGGTGTCCGTCGGTGACCCTGACCGTCTGCTCGTAGTGCTCCTCGACGGCGACCAGGCCCGCTCGCCCCTCCCGGACGGCCAGCCACACCTCGTCGAGTCCGCCGGCGAAGGAGCGGCTGCTGTGGGCCTTGTCGAGCCTGTCCTTGATCCGCGCCGCCGCCTGCTTGCGCCAGTCCTCCAGTGCCGGTGCCAGCTCCTTGGCCAGTTCGGGTGCGGTCGTGTCGGCGGTCGTCCCCTTCGCGACCCTGCCGACGGCCGGCTTCGCACTCTCGCCCACCTCGTCGAGCAGGGAGAGAGCCGGTGCGAGGCCGACCAGGAACAGGGGGCGCGGGTCCGCCGCCAGGACCCCGCGCAGCGACTCGTCGACCGTGCGCAGGAAGTTGCGAGCGTCCTCGCTGCTGTAGGTGCTCGGGGTGTCGCCGATCCGCTCCTCGCGCTGAGGGTTGGGCTCCTCGTGGGGGGCCGTGAGCGGGAAGCCGTCCCTCTTCTCGGGCCGAAGCCCGTCGTTCGTCCCGGAGAACAGGGCGGCGTGCTCCGCGGACAGGCTGAGGACCCAGAACAGTTGCGCTCCGGCCTTCGCCGCGACCAGGTTGCGGGTGAGGTAGCTGTCGCTCAGGACCACTCGTTCGGGCGCGGTGCGCGGCAGCTGCCAGATCTGGTACTCGTCGGTGTCGGCGAGGATGACGAGGGAGTCGAGGGCGCGGCGCTGGTCCACCTCGGCCACCGCCCGGTCGAGTTGCGCCTTCAGCGCGGCCCGGGCCTCGTGGGTCACCCGGGGGTCCGCGTCCAGCCGGTTGCCGGCCTCGGTGACGAGGTTCCGCAGCCGTACGGCGTCCTGGGCGTTGTCCGGCGCGCGTCGGTGGGTCGGCATCGTGAGCGACAGGGCCGGATAGGGCCTGGTCGCGCGAAGTTCCTGCAACAGGCCGGGCGTCAGGGCGTCCGTATCCATCGTTCCCTCCCGGAGGGTTCGGGGTCCGCGGTGCTGGAGCCACCCCTCGGGGCGGAGCGGTCGTCCAACGAGTCAATTCATACCTTTTGATCCTAATATGGGCGAATTATTCCCTGCGTTTTCGGAGGTAGATGCGATGTCCACGCTCACGGTGTGGAAGTTCCGGACGGCCGAAGCCGCGGAGACCGTGGAGACCGCTCTGAAGGCCCTCCAGAAGGAAGGGCTGGTCAAGATCCTGGACGCCGCGGTCGTGACCTGGCCGGCCGGGCGTTCCAAGCCGAAGACCAAGCAGTTGATCAACCTCGTCGGCGCGGGCGCGCTGAGCGGTACCTTCTGGGGAATGCTCTTCGGGCTCATCTTCCTGATGCCTCTGCTGGGCGCGGCCGTCGGAGCCGCGGCCGGTGCGCTCGGCGGAAGGCTCGCGGACGTGGGCATCGACGACGATTTCATCGCCGAGGTCAAGCAGAAGGTGACGCCCGGGACCTCGGCGCTCTTCCTGCTCACCATGGCCGAGGTGCCCAGCCGCATCAGCGAGTCGCTGCCCGGAGGCGGCGCCGAACTGCTGCACAGCAACCTCGACGCGGAGCGAGAGGCCAAGCTCCGCGAGATCTTCGGCGACGACGCGGAATGACCGAGGGGCCGCTTCTCGCCGGGCTCGCCGGACGCCCCGCGAGGCTTCCGGCAGGCACCCGGTGAGCGCTTCCGAGGCCGTCACGGACGCGCTGCGCGAGCTCCACGGGCGCTTCGCCGGCGTACGCGAAGGGCGGCGTGCCACCTATATCCCGGAGTTGGCCGGATCCGACCCCGACGACTTCGGGCTCGCCCTCGTCAGCATGGACGGGCACTCCTACAGCGCGGGCGCGGCGGACACCCCTTTCACCATGCAGTCGTCTCCAAACCCTTCGTCTACGCCCTCGCCCTCGCCTCCCTGGGCCTCGACGAGGTGGGCCGCTGGGTGGGCGCCGAACCGAGCGGCGAGGCGTTCAACGCCATCAGCCTGGAACGCGGCACCGGCCGTCCGGCCAACGCGATGGTCAACGCCGGCGCCATCGTCACCACCGCCCTGGTCCCCGACAGCCGCGAGGCGCCCGCCTTCCAGCACATCCTGACCTGTCTGAGCCGGTTCGCCGGGCGGAAGCTGGACGTCGACGAGGCCGTGTACGCCTCCGAGGCCGCGACCGGGGACCGCAACCGGGCGCTCGCCTACCTCATCCGCAGTGCGGGGACCCTGCCCGTCGACCCGGTGGCCGCGACGGACACCTACTTCCGCCAGTGCGCGGTGCGGGTCACCGCCCTCGACCTCGCCGTGATGGCCGCCACCCTGGCGCACGGCGGTGTCAATCCGGTCACCGGGGAGATGGTCGTCTCCCCGGAGGTCGCGGCACAGGTCCTCGCGGTCATGGCCACGTGCGGGATGTACAACGGCTCCGGCGACTGGCTGCTGAGGGTAGGGCTGCCCGCCAAGAGCGGTGTGTCCGGCGGGCTGATCGCCGCCGGCCCGGCCCGCTTCGGCCTGGCCGCCTACAGCCCGATGCTCGACGCGACGGGCACGTCGGTGCGCGGCCGGGCGGCGCTCGGCGATCTCTCCGAACGCCTCGGACTCCACCTCATGAGGAACCCGGCGCTGCCCGGCTCCACCGTCACGCTGGTCACCACCGCCGATGTGCTGCCCTCGGCACCCTCCGGCAGGCGGGAGCGGGCACTGCACGAGCGCGTGGGTGTCGTCGCCGCACAGGGTGCGCTCGACTTCACCGCCGCCGAGCGCGTGCTGTACGCCCTGGACGAGTCGGGTCCGGAGCGGGCCGGCGCGGTGGTGCTCGACCTGCGGGAGGTGACCGGCGCGGACTCCCTCGCACTCGAACTGCTGCACGCCGGCCTGTCCCGGCTCGCCCGGGAGGGCCGGCGTGCGGCCGTCGTCGATCCGGGCGACCGGCTGGGCCCGCCGGATCTGGTCCGGGAGCGGACGGGCCAGGACCTGCCGCGCTTCGCCTCCCGCGAGGAGGCCGTCGAGCACGGCGCGCGGGCCCTGGCCGGACCGGACTGAGCCGGACGGGCCCCTGCCTTCGGGGGGCGAGCCTCACATCGGCCCGATCACCGTCTTGCGCTTGTGCGCGTACACCACCGATGTCCGTACGTCGGCGAGCTCCGGACGCTTCGTCAGCTTGTCCAGGACCACCGCGTGCAGATGATCGGTGTCCCGGACGGCGACGTGCACCAGGAAGTCGTCGTTCCCGGTGAGGACGAAGAGCGAGATCACCTCGGGCATCCGCTCCAGGAAGGCCTGGAACGCCTCGATCACCGCACGCGTCGGCGGGCGGACCCGTACGGCGATCATCGCCTCCAGCCCCCGGCCGATCGCCGCGAGGTCGGCCTCGGCGTGAAACCCCGTCAGGATCCCGCGCTCCCGCAGCGACCGGATCCGCTCCAGACAGGTGGAAGGCGCGATACCGAGCGCTTGGGCCATGTCCCGGTTGGTGCGCCGACCGTCCTCCTGGAGCATCCGTACCAACGCCGAATCTAGTTCGTCCACGATCGCCTCGCTCTGTCGATTTCCGAAGGTAATTCGGATTCTACGCGGCCAACTCGGTGATCTTGTTAGCCTCCTCCGTGATCTGCCGATGTTGGTTCGGAGATCGGTGTGTCCGGTGAGGGAGAGAGGCGATTCGAGATGCAGGAGCGAGGGCCGGGCGGGCGCGCGGTGGTCGCGGTCGTGGTGGCCGCGCTGTTCTGGAGCAGTTCGTACGCGGTGACGAAGCGACTGCTGGACGACGTCGGGCCGCTCAGCATCGGGGCGATCAGATTCACCCTGGCGGCCTTGCTGCTGGGTGTCCTGGTGCGGCTGAACCGGCGTCGTCCGGCCCGGCCGGACGTGCGGCAGCGGTGGCAGCTCTACCTGAGCGGATTCCTCGGAATCACCGTCTACTTCATCCTGGAGAACGTGGGCGTCGATCTGTCCACGGCGTCCGACGCGTCGCTGATCGTGGCGACCTATCCGCTGATGACCATGCTGCTGGAACTGGTCGTCCTCCGTGCCCGGATGCCGCTGCCACGTCTGGCGGGCGTCCTGCTGGCCACTGCCGGCGCGTTCCTGGTCGTACGCAACGGGGCTGAGACGGGAGGGAGTTCACGGTGGGCAGGAGACATCCTCCTGCTGCTGGGCGGGCTGGCCTGGGCCGGGTACAACGTCCTCGGCAAGCGCGCGAGTGCGGGCCGGGACGTCCTGGGCGTCACGTACCACCAGACCCTGGCGGGTGCGGGCGGTTTCCTCGTCGCCTCCCTGCTGGAGGCGCGTGAGTGGCGGGTGCCGGATGCGACCGCCTCGGCGCTGCTCGTCCATCTGGCCGTGGCGTGCTCGGTCGGCGGCTTCCTGCTCTACAACTACGGTCTGCGCAGGATGGCGTCGAGCGTTGCCGTGAACATCCTGAACCTGGTGCCGGTCTTCGGCGTGATCGGTGCTGTGGTGATCAACGGGGAGTCGGTCCGGCCGGCCCAGGCGGTGGGCGGCGCCGTCATCATCGCCGGGGTGGCGCTGGGCATGATCGAGCGGGGGCGGGGAGCCGCGGCGGAGCCGGACGAGCCCGGGGCCGCCGTGCCGGCGGCTCCGGGCGTGACCGGCGGAGCCCGATAGCCCTCCGCCGGCTCGCTACCAGATGGCCTCGACCCACTCGGGGTGGTCGATGAACGGGTTCCGGTTGTGCTGGAACCGGTCGAATATGACCTCGTTGCGGTTCTGCTCGAAGCTGTCCGGCGGGTCCTCCTGGCTCCACTGCTTCAGTACGGAGAGCCGCCCGATGTTCGGCGCCGACCCGTTGCTCACACTGTCGTTCGGCTCCAGGTCGGCGAAGGAGTCGTCGCCCTCGTACCGCACCGCCATGTAGAGGATCATCCGGGCGACATCACCCTTGACCGCGTCGCGCGGTTCGAAGGAGTCGCCGTCGGTGTAGTTGCCGGGGGCCCCCGAGACGGCGCTGCCGCCGTTGTCGAAGTCCTTGTTGCCACGGGTGGAGTTGACCTGGACGTCCTCGGGGCGCAGGTGGTGGATGTCGGTGCCGGGGCCGGTCGCGGTGCCGAAGTCGCCGTGGGACTTGGCCCAGACGTGTTCCCGGTTCCAGTCGCCGGTGCCGCCCCCGTTCTCACTCTTCGACTGGGAACGGCCCGTGTAGAGGAGGATCACGTTGGAGGAGTTGGCGGGGTCCTCGTCGGTCGCCTTGAGCGCGTCCCAGACCTGGCTGTAGGAGAGCGTGGTCTGCTCGCTGATGATCGAGTGCAGCGAGCTCTTGAGCGCGGCGCCCGTCCTGCCCAGAGCGTCCTGGTAGTAGGTGTCGTCGAGCGCGGCGGCCGGGGAGGCCGGTCCGGCGGTCGTGGGGGTCGCGGCGGGCGCGGTGGCCGCGACGCCTGTGAGAACGACGATCGATGCGGCTGTGGCGAGTAGTGGACGCGCGTAGAAACGGCGACGACCGGACATGTGGGGTGTCCTCTCCGGGTGGCGGAACGCTGTCGTGAAGGCCGGATGCTGACTGCTCGGTCGGGAGCCTTCCACACGCACGGTGCCGGTCGTGTGAACGTTGCGTATTCATCATGTGCAGGTCAAGTGACACCTTCTTGGGCCGGGCCGGGGCATCGGATGCGCGGATGTCGCCCCGGCGCGAGAATTGCCGCAAGGACGAGGAGGCGGTATGAGCGAAGAGTCCGAATCCCTATCCGTATCCGTGCCGGAAGTGCGGGGGGTGACCCCTGACCGTCTGCTGCACACCGGAGGCGGCGATCAGCCCACCGCGGAGGATCTGGTGCTCGCCTCCGGGCGGGATCTCAGCCCCGAGAGCCTGGAGTGGGCTCAGCGCAGGCTGTCCGAGGAGGGCCGCTCCGCGATGGACAAGCGGCTCCCCTAGGACCCGTGGGACCACCCGTGGGGCGGGGAGCGTGCGGAACGCTCCCCGCCACTCGGTTAGCCTGAACGCAATATGAACCGTTTGACGACGTCACAGGGCGAATTCGATCTCGCCCGCTTTCCCGAGAACCCGCGCGACCCGTTCCGTGCGTGGGACGCCGCCGACGAGTACCTGCTGCGGCGGCTGGAGGGAGCGGAGGGGAGCGAACCGGTCCGTCCGTCCGGCACCGTGGCCGTCGTCGGCGACCGCTGGGGCGCCCTCGCCACCGTGCTGGCCGAGCACAGCCCCGTACAGATCACCGACTCGTACCTCGCCCGGCGGGCCACCGAAGCCAACCTGGCGCGCAACGGCGCCGCTCCGGACTCGGTGCGGATGCTGTCGGTCCGCGACACCCCGCCGGACCGCGTCGACGTGCTGCTCGTGCGGGTGCCCAAGAGCCTCGCGCTCCTGGAGGACCAGCTGCACCGGCTCGCCCCCGCCGTGCACGCGGGGACCGTCGTCATCGGGACCGGCATGGTGAAGGAGATCCACACCTCCACCCTCAAGCTGTTCGAGCGGATCATCGGCCCCACCCGCACCTCCCTGGCGGTGAAGAAGGCGCGCCTCATCTTCTGCACCCCGGACCCGTCCCTGCCCAGGACCCCCAGCCCGTGGCCCCACCGCTACGACCTGCCCGACGACGTCGGCGTGGTCTCCGGCCGTACGGTCACCAACCACGCAGGGATCTTCTGCGCCGAACGCCTGGACATCGGCACCCGCTTCTTCCTGAAGCACCTCCCGCAGCGGACGGGGCCCGACCGCGTCGTCGACCTCGGCTGCGGGAACGGCGTCCTGGGTACGTCGGCGGCGCTCGCCAACCCCGACGCCACGGTCACCTTCGTCGACGAGTCCTACCAGGCCGTCGCCTCCGCCGAGGCGACCTTCCACGACAACGCCGAGGCCGACGCCAAGGCCGAGTTCGTGGTCGGTGACGGGATGGCGGACGTCCCCCCGGCAAGCGTGGACCTGGTCCTCTGCAACCCGCCGTTCCACTCCCACCAGGCGGTCACCGACGCCACGGCCCGGAACATGTTCCACGGAGCGCGTGCCGCGCTGCGCCAGGGCGGGGAGCTGTGGGTCGTCGGCAACCGGCACCTCGCCTACCACACCCAGCTGCGCCGGATCTTCGGCAATTGCGTCACCGTCGCGGGCGACCCGAAGTTCGTCGTCCTGCGGGCCGTCAAGCGCTGACCCGCGTCAGGGGAGGTCGTCCCGGCCGAGCCAGGACGGCACCTCGGGCACCTGCGCGTCCCAGGCGGGCGGCGGTCCGGGGTCAGGCTCCGGGGGCTTGGCCTCCAGCGGCGCGGACGCCATGACCTCCGGCTCCCCCCGCTCCCTCGCCGGGGGACCGGGGATCTCCTCCGCGGGCTCGGGCGCCGCGCTGTCGTACAGCTGCTCGGCCACGGTGAACCGGCAGTGGAAGGGCTGCCAGACCCCCTCGACGACCAGCAGGAAGCCATCCGCCTCGCGGTACAGCGTCCGGCGCTTCGGGTTGGCCGGATGGACCGGCTCGAAGCGCTCGGCCCGCACCCGGAGAGCCTCCAGCGCGTCCTCACGCGTTCCCTCCACGTGGTCCATCACGCCGACCGACCACATCCGCCCCTGGCGCCCGAACCCGAGGTTCTGCTCCACCACCAGCCCCCACCTGGGCACAGTCTCACCCCTCCCCGGAACGTGCGCGCTTGCGGTATGCATGTAACAGCGCCGGGCCGTCATCCTACGAGTCGTGATCGTCCCGGCACGACCGCGCCCGGTACGACGATCCGGCCCGGAGGTCCGGTTCCGCCGCCGAACGGGAAGGCACGAGCCGATGAACGATCGAGACCCGGGACTCTTCGGCCCCGGCTCCGTCACCTGGCAGATGCACGGGGACCCCATGATGTGGGTGGCCGGCGTCCGCGCCCTCTATCTCCAGGCGCTCCACCCGCGCGCCGTGCGCGGCGTCATGCAGAACTCCGACTTCCGCCAGGACGCCTGGGGCCGTCTGCTGCGTACGGCCGACTTCGTCGGCACCCTCACCTACGACACCACGCGGGACGCCGAGAGGTACGGGGCGCGCGTCCGCAGGATCCACCGGCTCCTCAAAGCCACCGACCCGGAGACCGGCGAGGTCTACGGCATCGACGAACCCCAGCTGCTGCTCTGGGTGCACTGTGCCGAGGTCGACTCCTATCTCCAGGTCGTACGCCGCTCCGGCTTCCCGCTCAGCGACGCCCAGGCCGACCGCTACGTCGACGAGCAGCGGGAGGGCGCCCGCCTCGTCGGCCTCGATCCGTCCGACGTCCCCGCCACGACCGCCGCCCTGGCCGCCTACTTCGAGAAGGCCGGCCCCCGGCTCGCCGCGGGCCAGGAGGCGTCGGACGTCGACGACTTCCTGCGTAACCCACCGGTACCCGCCCTGCTGGTCCCGGCACGCGCCCTCCTCTGGCGACGCGTGGCCGCACTCGCCTACGACTCCCTGCCCGCGTACGCCCATGAGCTGTACGGCAGGCCCGCACCGCCCCCGGCAGCGGTCGACCGCCGACTGCGCATCACGGGAACCGCCCTGCGCTCGGTCCCCGCCCGCCTCCGCTGGCGACTCCCGCCCGGCCACATCGTGAAGGCGATGGCACGGCTCGGGCCCGGGAGCCGACCCGCCCCGTACAAACTCCGCAGACAGGGAGCCATACTGGACGGGCCTGGGAGGGCGCGGCAGCGGTAGCGGGCAGCGAAGAAGACGGGGGCGACAACACGCGATGGCGGACACCAGGCTGATCCAGAGCCGGTACCGGCTGCTCGATCTGATCGGGCGCGGAGGCATGGGCGAGGTGTGGCGCGCGCGCGACGAGTCGCTGGGCCGGCAGGTCGCCGTCAAGTGCCTGAAACCGATGGGGCCGCAGCACGACCAGGCCTTCACCCGCATACTGCGCGAGCGCTTCCGCCGTGAGGCGCGGGTGGCCGCGGCACTCCAGCACCGCGGAGTCACCGTCGTCCACGACTTCGGCGAGTCGGACGGCGTCCTCTACCTCGTCATGGAGCTTCTGGAGGGACGCAACCTCAGCCAGCTCCTGGAGGACAACAAGCAGCACCCGCTGCCGGTGGCCGATGTCGTCGACATCGCCGACCAGGTCGCCGACGCCCTCCGCTACACCCACCAGCAGGGCATCGTGCACCGCGACCTCAAGCCCGCGAACATCATGCGGCTCGACGACGGTGCCGTGAAGATCTGCGACTTCGGGATAGCCAGGCTCGGCCACGACATCGGCTTCACGTCCCGTCTCACCGGTACCGGCATCGCCATGGGCACCCCGCACTACATGTCGCCCGAGCAGATCAGCGGCGGGGAGGTCGACCACCGCAGCGACCTCTACTCGCTGGGCTGTGTGCTGTACGAAATCGCAACGGGTGTACCGCCGTTCGACATGGACGACGCCTGGGCCGTGCTCGTCGGACACCGCGACACCGCTCCCGAGCCGCCGCGCAACCACCGAGCCGAACTCCCGGGGTACTTCGACAAGGTCGTCCTGGACCTGCTGGCCAAGACGCCCGGCGAGCGGCCGGCCGACGCCGGCGACCTGCGGCAGCGCATCGCACTCGGGCGCACCGGTGAGCAGCCGGAGACAGGGCGGGTCCGGCTCGCCCCGCCCGTCCCGGTCCAGCACCCCGGAGGCGGCACGCCCCGACTGCCCTCCTGGACACGGGACATGACCACCGGTCACAAGGCGACCGGCGCGGCGTACGTGGGCACCGCCGCCGTCGACCACGCGGCCGCGCTGACCGGGGCCTGGACCACCGGCACCGGTCGTGCCCCGGAACCGGGCCGCCCCACCCCGCCGCCCGGACTGCTCGCCACCCTGGCCGGCCGGCACAGCGCCGGACTCAATCTGGGGCGGCTGGGGCACTGGGAGGAAGCCGGCGAGGTGCACCGTGCGGTCGCCACCGAACGCGAACAGGCTCTCGGTCCCGACCACCCCGACACCCTGGCCAGCAGGTACGAGGTCGGATTCACCCTCAGCCGCACCGGGCGGGCCGCCGAGGCGCTGCGGGAGTTCGCCCGGGTCGCCGACGGCCGCGAACGCACCCTGGGCCCCGACCACCCGGAGACCCTCGCGGCCCGGCAGGAGACGGCGTACGTCCTCGGCCAGCTCGGCCGCCACTTCGAGGCCCACCAGGTCTACGCCTCGGTGCTCGCCTCGCGGGAGCGCTCCATGGGGCCGGACCACCCCGACACCCTGCGCTGCCGCCACAACCTCGCCTTCAACCTCAGCAGGCTCGGCCGCCTGGAGGACTCGTACCGCATGGCCCGCGAGGTGGCGGCGGCCCGCGGCCGCCTGCTCGGCGCGACACACCCGGACACCCTGGTCACGCTGTACGAAGTGGCGTACACACTCGGCCGTCTGGACCGCTGGACCGAGGCCCTCCAGACCTACCGCGACGTGGCGCAGGGCCGCGCCGCCGCGCTCGGCCCCGACCACCCCGACACCCTGTCCGCGCGTTACGAGGTGGGCATCAGCCTCGGCAGGCTGGGCCGGAGCGCGGAGGCGCTGGAGCTCTACCGTGCCCTGGTCGAGGACCGCACCCGGGCCGGCGGTCCGGCCGACCCCGAGACGCTGCGCGCCCGGCACGGGCTCGGCGTCAACCTGGGGCGGATGGCGCGCTGGGAGGAGGCGCTCGACGAGTCGCGCGAGGTCTGCGCCATCCGGGAACGCACCCTGGGCCCCGACCACCCCGACACCCTGGTCAGCCGCCGCGAGGTGGCCGTGGGGCTGGGCTGGCTCGGCCGCTGGGCCGAGGCCCTCACCGACTACCGCGCGGTCGCCGAGATCCGCGAACGGGCGCTGGGCGCGGACCACCCCGACACCCTCGCCGCCCGCAACGACGAGGCGCACTGCCTGGAACAGCTCGGCCGCAGTACGGAGGCGGTGGACCTCTACCGGCGGGTCGCCGACCTGCGCAGGCAGCGCGGGATGCCGCCGCACTGACGGCGTGACCGAGCGGTGGGCCCACAGGCCGTCAGGCCGGGCCGCCCCGCGCGCGGTAGAGATCCCGCAGCAGCGCGATCTCCGCTCCGTGGTGCAGCAGCTCCTGGTTGACCCACCACACGGTGTCCAGGAAGGGGTCCTCCGGGTCGCTGCCGTACGGATAGGTGCTGTACCCGACCGTGTCGAGCGCGGCGTCGTCGGCGCCGAGCAGGGCCGCACGCCACGCGTCGGCCGACGCGCCGAAGTCCGCCAGGGCCCCCGCAGCTTCCCCCACCACGCGGTAGTCCTCCCGGGTGAGGCTGCGGCTCCCCGCCGTGTGATCGGCGCGCAGCGCCAGCAGCTCGCTGAGATGGCTCAGGCGCCATGCGAGGGTGGTGAAGGGCGGCGGCGAAGGATGCGGGAAGGGCGTGCTGTCGCGTCCCCACTCACCCGCCCCGGTCAGGAAGGTCGCGCCCCGCCCGGGACCCGCGCTCCGGAGGCGGACCGACCAGCAGTCCGGCACCGGCTCCCACCGGTACTCCTCGTCGGTCAGCGCGGACACCTCCACGTCCGTGCCGTTGCCGCTGTCCACGAACGGACCCGAGAGCCGTCCGGTGAGCCGTTCGCGGGCCCAGTCGAACTGCTCCAGCAAAGGGATCAGACGGGCGGGTGCGTTCACGGAAATCTCCTGTGCCGGGCGCGGGAGGACGGGGTCCGGGCAGCACCCTGCCACAGTGGCCGCCGGGGCCCTACGGGTTTTCGCCGCCCCCGCTCCGCCCGCCACGAACCGTGACCCCTGTCCAGAGGCGATCATCCCGTGTTACGAAGGGGCATGCCCGCAGACGAGACGTCCTCACCCGGCACCCCCGCGCGCCCCGCCTACGACGCGGTGATCGTCGGCGGTGGCCACAACGGCCTGGTCGCCGCCGCCTACCTGGCCCGCGCCGGTCAGTCCGTACTCGTCCTGGAGCGTCTCGGCAGCACCGGGGGAGCAGCCGTGTCGACCCGCCCCTTCGAGGGGATCGACGCCCGGCTCTCCCGCTACTCCTACCTCGTCTCGCTCCTCCCGCAGAAGATCGTCCGCGAGCTCGGTCTCGACTTCGCCGTGCGGAAGCGGACCGTCTCCTCGTACACCCCGACGGTGCGCGGCGGCCGGCCCACCGGCCTGCTCGTCGGCGGTGACGGCACCCGGGAGTCCTTCGCCGCGCTCACCGGCGACGGCCGGGAGTACGAGGCCTGGCAGCGCTTCTACGGGATGACGGGCCGCGTCGCCGAACGGGTGTTCCCCACGCTCACCGAGCCCCTGCCGGCCCGCGAGGACCTGAGGGCACGTGTGGACGACGCGGACGCCTGGCGCATGCTGTTCGAGGAGCCCATCGGCGTCGCCGTCGAGGAGAACTTCGCCGACGACCTCGTCCGCGGAGTCGTGCTCACCGACGCGCTGATCGGGACCTTCGCCGATGCCCACGACCCGTCCCTGCTCCAGAACCGCTGCTTCCTCTACCACGTGATCGGCAATTCCACGGGTGACTGGGACGTCCCGGTCGGAGGCATGGGCGCGCTCACCGACGCCCTGGCCGGTGCGGCCCGTGCGGCGGGGGCCGAGATCCGCGTGCTGCACGAGGCGACGCGTATCGAGACCGACGGCGCCCGCGCCGAGGTCACCGTCCGCTCACCCGACGGGGAACGCGTCGTCGGCGCGCGCCGGGTCCTGGTCAACGCATCGCCACAGGCGTTGGCCGAGCTCCTCGGCGAGCAGCCACCCGCCCCGGCCGAGGGCGCCCAGCTGAAGGTGAACATGCTGCTCACCCGGCTGCCGAGGCTGCGTGACCACTCGGTCGACCCGCAGCGGGCGTTCGCCGGAACCTTCCACATCGCCGAGGGCTACGAGCAGCTGGCCACCGCCTACCGTGAGGCGGCCGCAGGGCGTCCGCCCGGCGCCCCGCCCTCCGAGATCTACTGCCACTCGCTGACCGACCCGTCGATCCTCGGCCCCGGCCTCGCGGCCCGTGGCTACCAGACCCTCACCCTGTTCGGCCTGCACACCCCCGCCCGGCTGTTCGCGGAGGACAACGGGACGACACGCGAAGCCCTGCTCGGGGCCACCCTGGCCGAACTCGACGCCCATCTCGAGGAGCCCCTCACCGAGTGCCTGGCGCTCGACGCCGACGGCCGGCCGTGCATCGAGGCGAAGACCCCTCTCGACCTGGAGCGCGACCTGAGGCTTCCCGGCGGCCATATCTTCCACCGGGACCTCTCGTTCCCGTACGCCACCGGGGAGACGGGCCGCTGGGGCGTGGAGACCGCACACGCGAACGTCCTGCTGTGCGGGGCGGGTGCCGTGCGTGGCGGCGGCGTCAGCGGGGTGCCCGGCCACAACGCCGCCATGGCGGCGCTGGGCCGGTGACGGGAGCCGCTACCGGCCGAACACCCCGCGCAGCGCCGCGAGCTTGCGCGGCAGGTCGTACTCCGCGCCGCCCTCGTGCCCGTTGTACGGGAACACCTCCAGCTCGGCGGGGCCGGCGTACGCGTGGTACGCCGCGAACACCGTGGACGACGGGCAGATCCGGTCCATCAGGCCGACCGAGAACCACGCCGGGGCGGTGGCGCGCGCCGCGAAGTTGACCCCGTCGAAGTAGGAGAGGGTCTCCATCGCCTCCTCGATCCGGAAGCGGTGCCCGGACAGCCAGCGCGCGATCTCGGCGTACGGCCCCGAGTCGGTGATCTGCGAGCCGCGCCGGAAGTGGCAGAGGAACGGCACATCCGCCACGGCCGCCGCCACGTCGTCACGCAGCCCGGCGACGGCGAGCGCGAGTCCGCCTCCCTGGCTGCCACCGAGCACCGCGACCCGCGAGGGGTCCACGGTCTCGTGCGCCTTCACCGCGTCGACCGCGCGTACGGCGTCGGTGATGAGGCGCCGGTAGTAGTGGCGGGACGGGTCCTCGATTCCGCGGGTGAGGAAGCCGGGGGAGGAGGAGCCGTGGCCGTCCGGGCCGAGGTCCGGGGTGTCCGCGGTGTTCTTTCCGCCGCCGCCCTGGCCCCGGTTGTCCATCACCAGATGGGCGTAGCCGAGCGCGCTCCAGGTCAGCCAGGAGTACGGGATGCCCCGGCCGCCGTTGTACCCGATGTACTGCACCACGGCCGGCAGCGGACCCGAGCGGACGCGCGGCAGCGTCAGCCAGGCCTTCACCGGCTGCCCGCCCCAGCCGGCGAACGTCACGTCGTACACGTCCACGGTCGCGAACCCGGCGTCGTACGGGACGAACTCGGCGTCCAGGCCGTGGCGCGCGGTCTCGCCGAGTGTCTTCTTCCAGAACGCGTCGAAGTCGGCGGGCTCCTCGGGCTCCGGTCGGTACTCGCGCAGCTTCTCCAGGGGCATGTCGAACAGCAAGGGTCTAGCTCCTCTTCAGGGTGAGGTTCAGGGTCGCGCCGTGCAGGCCGGCCGTGTCCGCGGTGATCCGCAGCCCACGGCCCGAGGTGGCGGTGCGGACACGGGGATCCGCGGCGGTGACCGTGAGGCCGGGCAGGGCGAGGTCGAGCACCACCGAGGAACGCAGCTGCGTCGGATCGGACAGGGCGACCGTGACCGTCCTGCCGTCCGGGCGCACCAGCGCCGACGCGGGGCCGTCGCTGGTCAGCTCCTGCGCCGTGCCCGCGGTCCAGAAGTTGGCGGCGAGCAGCCCGTCGGCCGGGCGGCGCACGGCGTGCACCGCAGTCGAGCGGGAGACCAGCCGTACCGGAGGCGCCGCCGACCACTGCCGGGTGCGGGCCGCGGAGGCCGCCGGGGCCTGGAGCCAGTAGTAGCCGGCACCGGCGGGGGCCGTGCCATGGTCCTGCCACAGCGTCAGATAAGGGCGGGTGACCAGGGTGTCCGTACCGTACTTGAGGTTGATCTCCCGCCAGGCCGCCGTGCGTTCCTCACGCAGACCGCGCAGGTCGGCGCGTTCGGGGAAGATGTAGCCCCCGGTCCCTTCGAGGTGCAGCCACCGGACCGCGTCGAGCCGCGCCGACCAGTCCGTCCCGCCCGGGGCCGGCCGGCCGTCGACGAGGAGGGCCGCGCCCGGATCGCGCAGCTTGCGGTTCTCCACGACCGTCTCCACGGCGCCCGTGTCCGCTCCGATGCCGGAGCCGACGCACGCGATCACGTCGTCCAGACAGAACCAGCTCTTCAGGCCGCGCAGGGTGCTTCCGTACGCCCGCAGCTCCATGCCGTACGCGCCGAGCGTCGTGCCGGGCAGGGCGGTGCCGCCCGCCCAGTCGGAGTCGCTCGTCGTGCGCTGCCCGGCGGCGTCCGCCGGCCGGCCGGTGACCACCGTGGTGCCCGGCAGCCGGGTGGGGTCGACGGTGGGCCAGTAGTCCTCGCTGTAGTGGCCGAGGTCGTCGGTGTACAGCAGCACCATGCCGTCGGAGAGATGCCAGCCGTGCAGATTCTCGTTCTGGATCGACTCGTAGTTGTAGATCCGGCTGGAGTACGCCGAGATGCCCAGGGCGAACGAGGGCCGGTGGTGCGCCGCCTTGTCCATCCGGGGGTGCTGCTTGTGGGCGACCAGGGGCCCGCGCGCCGGGACGGGCGAATCGACGATCCGCAGTGCGGCGACGAGGGAGGCCGGATCGGTGACCGCGAGGAAGTCCCGGTAGGTGTCCTCGGCGATCCACTGCTTGACCAGCGCCGTGAAGTCGTCCCCCGTCCCGCCCGGGAAGCCCGGGATCAGCCGCAGCACCGCCTCGACGACCGTCTGCGCCGAGGCATGACCCTGCTTGCTGGGCCGGGCGATCTCGCGCCCGCACACGGACGCCATCACGTCCCCCCGTGCCAGCAGCGGGTCGAAGCCGTCGAGGACCCAGCTCCGGACGTTGTCGAGCTCGGGGTCGGTGACCGTCCACTCCGTGCCGGCGAGCAGATTGAGCAGCCGGGAGAGACTGTTGAGCAGTTCCTTGCCGTAACCGCCGTTGTACGGGTGCTTGTAGTGCTGCAGGAACGAGCCGTCCGCGTAGAAGCCCTCTCCCGTGCCCGTGGTGCCGTCCGTGCGGTCGTTGAAGGCCAGGACGCTGTTGGCCCCCGAACCCTCGACGTCCGAAAGAGCGTCACGCACCCGGGCCAGTGCCTCCCCGTCGTCACGCAGTACGGCGTTGACGGCGACCACGGTGGAGACCCACACCCGGTTGGCCCCGGTGGCGATCTGCCGGTCGGCGCGCCACAGGTTCGGGTCGGGGGTGTAGTGCCGCACCGCCGCGGTGATCCGCTCCAGCCGCTCCGCACCGAGTTCGTCGTACAGCAGGACACATGCGTCGTTGAGCGCGAGGGCCGAGCCGATCTCCCAGTCCCAGTCGTTGTCGAAGCGTGTGTGCCCGGGACCGTAACGGTTCGTCAGCATCCAGTCCACGCCCGCGAGCAGCAGATCACGGAGCGAGGTGTCACCGTGCTGCGGGGTGCCGGGGACCGCCCACGCGGTCGCGATCGTGGCGAGTCGCTTGAACGAGGTGGTGACGTGGTTGGAGAGCGTCATGCTGGTCAGGTCCGCGAACAGCCCGTCGGTACGGGACGGATCGATCCCCTCGGCCGCGGTGGTGGCCGCCTTCCCGGTGCGGGCCACGGCCGCCGCGATCCGCTCGTCACCGAGGTCGAGACCGGGACCTCCGGTCAGCAGGGTGTGCCAGCGGGCGCGCAGCGCTCCGGCCTCTCCGGCGGCGGCGTGAGCCGCCCCGGGGGCAAGGGCGAGGGGCAGGGTGACGGCCGCGCCGAGCGCCGCCGCCCCGGCCAGGACGGTACGGCGTGTGGTGCCGGTGCCTGGATGCATGGGTGGGGTCCTCACAGCAGGTGTCGGCGGTCGACGGCCCCGGCGAGGGCGGCGTGACCGGAAGGATTGGGGTGCAGGCCGTCACCGCTGGAGAAGGCCGGCCGCAGGCGTGACGGACGTACGGGGTCGCGCAGCGCCGTGTCGAAGTCGGCGACCGCGTCGAACAGGTGGCCGGTGCGCAGGGCGCGGTTGATCCGCTGCCGCACCTCGTCGAGCTCCGGCGTCCAGCGGGTCCAGCCCTCGAACGGTGTGATGGTCGAGCCGATGATCCTCAGCCCGGCGCTCCGGGCCCGCAGCACCAGCTGGCGGTATCCGGCCAGGACGAGGGAGGCGTCCGTCCGGGCCGGCTGCTGCTGCAGGTCGTTGACGCCGAGCTGGACCAGCACGGTGCGCAGTCCGGGCAGCGCGAGGACGTCCCGGTCGAAGCGTGCCTGGCCTCCCGGCCCGAACCGGGCGTCGTCCAGCAGCAGTCGGTTGCCGCTGATTCCGAGGTTCGCCACGGCCGATCCGGGCAGCCGCCGGGCCAGCTGGTCCGGCCAGCGCAGATCGGCGTCGTCCGGCGTGCCGACGCCCTCCGTGACCGAGTCGCCGAGCACGGCGAGGACGGAGCCGTGGGCGCCGGTCACCTCGACGCCCGTCAGCAGGAACACCGAGGTCGTGCGCACCCCGTCGACGCTGTGCGAGGCGTGCGTGTTGCGGTGGAAGGACAACGGCCCGGTGGGCCCCGGGAGACGCGTCTCCACGGTCAGCGCCGACCCGTCCGGTGCGTGCAGTCCGTCGACCGGATCGCTGGTCAGGGAGGCACCAGCGGCCAGCCACGCCTGCCTCCGTCCGCCGAACGTCACCGCCCGCCCACCGGCGGTCACCGGGCCGACCAGGACAGGTACGGATCCGAAGGCGTGCCCGTACCGCAGTCGTACCCGGCCGCCGGCCGAGAGGCGCACGGTCGCCGTGCACACGCCGCCGGTCAGCCCGGCCGCCGCCACCGTGTCCGTCGCGGTCGGCGCGGTCTGCGCCGTGGCCCAGGACGTGGCCCAGGCCGCCCCCGGTCTCCTCGGCTCCGCCGCCCGGGCCGCCGGCGCCGTGGCCGCGACCGTGGCCACTCCAGCGGCGGCGGCTGTCAGCACCCCGCGTCTCGCGGGCCCCCGGCCGGTCACTGCGGGCACGCCCCGGTCGGGTCGTACTCGCCGGCGTAGGTACCGACCGCGTCGCCGCCGGTGTTGCCGCTCATGGTGTTGGTGCACACCGGGCCCTGCGGGGTGCGCATGAACTTGATGCCACCACCCGCGTTGCCGGTGATCGTGTTGCCGTACACGCTCGTGCCGACACCGTCGGTCGCGGTGTCACCGCCGAGGCGGACACCCGCGCCCACGTTGTCGTGCACGGTGTTGTAGCGGAAGATGTTGCCGCTGCCGCGTGCGTCGAGACCGCCGGAACTGGAGTCCTTCTGGCCGCTGCAGTCGTTGTACTCGACGTAGTTGGCCGTCGAGTTCTCCTTCACGTCCACGCACTCGTTGCCCCGGGTGACGATGGTGTTGTGGTGGATGCGGTTGTTCCTGCTGACGTCGGCCGCCGCGTCCGGGGCGCCGTTGGCGCCCTGCTGTTCCGGCGCCGTGCCGAGATAGATGCCTTCGCCGTTCTTGCCGCCCCCGCCGAACTCGAAGTCGGCGACCCCGCAGTCGGTGATGGTGTTGTCGTCCACCTCCGCGCCCGTGACCAGATAGCGCAGCCTCAGACATTCGTCCGCCGCGTTCCTCAGCGTCATCCCGGTGATGCGCAGGGCGCCCACACCGTTACCTGGAGTCGTGCTCATGACATAGATGAGCTTGAGGCGGTAGCCCGCGACGTCGTCGGCCGCGCCGTGCAGCCCGTCGACGGTGAAGCCGCTGAGCGTCGTCGAGTCGTGCCGCACCTGAATGATCCTGCTGTCGCCCGCCCCCTTCACCACCGCGTCCGACGGCCCCGTGAGCGTGACACCGGGGCGTGTGGTGACTACGTCCTGCCGGTACGTGCCGGCCGCGAGACGCACCACCGAGCCGGTGGGCGCCAGATCGAGAGCCTTCTGGATCGTGGCGAGCGGGGCCGCGGCCGACGTACCGGAGGCGGAGTCGTCCCCGGAAGGCGAGACGTAGTACGCGGTGGCGACCGCCGCCTCGGCGGCCGGGGACGGCGGGGCGAGGAGGAGCGGGGTGCCGGCGGCGAGCGCCGCGACGAGAACGGTACGCAGTAAACGGCTCATGGGGTGTGCCTCCTGGGATCGGCGAAGGACAGAGCGAGCAGTACGGGGAGGCTGGGGCCCAGCAGCAGCGGCCCCAGCGGTACGACGAGCGAGATCAGCACGGCGGAGACCACCGCGCCGAGCAGAGCGGTGCCCCGGGCAGGGGACCCGAAGCCGAGCGCGAGCGCGCCGGCCGACCAGGTGCGGACCGAGCCCTCACAGGACCGGCCGGCCTCGGCAGCCAGGGCGATGTGGTGGATGACGAGAGCGGCGGCGATGCCCACCTGCGCGGCGAGCACGACGAAGGTCCAGGGCTCGGAACGCCCCAGCAGGTACCCGATGTTCGCGGTGAGGACGACCGCCGCCGCCGTGGAGAGCAGCCCGTGCCGCCACAACGCCCGCCAGTAACGGGAGAACGCCGTGAAGGTGTTCGCGAACACGCGGCTGTCACCCTCCGCCCGCCACAGCTGCAGCGCGTGCGCCATGGCCGCGAGTGCGGGCAGCCACGTCACGACACCCAGGGACAGCACGGTGCACGCGGCCCCGGCGGCGGCCGGGTAGGCGATGAACTCCAGACGACGCAGCAGCGTCGGCCAGCCGGACGAGACTGTTGCCTGCATGATTCAGCCGACCTTTCCCGTGCGGGGCTCCGGCACGTCGAGGAGCACGCGCCCGTCCAGCTCCAGCCGGGTGCACCGCACCACGTACGGGGCCGCGCCCGGGACGAGCAGCACCGCGGCGGCATCGGCTTCCACCGATTCCGTACGGATGCGCCGGCCGACGGGGGACAGGAGGACGGTCTCCGCGGTCTCCGCGAAGGTGACCCCGTGCCCCTCCGCGCACGCGACCTGTTCGGCGCCCGGCGTTCCACCCGGAGTGAGCGTGGTGAGGAAGAGCGCTTCGCGCGACCGCGGGGTCGTCGCACGCAGTGTGTGCAGGGTGCGGGTCAGACGCAGGCCCGGCGTGCTCGACGTCGGATTGGCCTCGACCTCGGTGGCCTCGCAGCCGACCGAGGCGTCGGCCGGCGTGAACCGCTGCACGAGGGCGGTGGCCGCCCCCGACCTGATCAGCCTGCTCCCGTCGGGCATGAGCTCCGTCGGCCGGTCGGTCTGGAGCAGGAACGACCACTCGCGCTCCTCCTCCGCCTCGCCCAGGTCGAGCAGGACGATCCGCCCGGACGGTGTGAACACCAGGGTCCGGTCCAGGCGCCGGACGCCCAGCCCGGGGTCGTACATCGCGGCGATCTCCGCGGTGGCGTGCGCCCAGCCGCCCTCGGCGTCCGCCAGGACATCGCGCTGCCGGGCCTGCCGTTCGTGGGGAATGCCCTCGTAGACGTGGTAGCGGTCCTCGTCCGCGTACCCCTGGCCGTCCACCAGAAGGAGGTTGTGGTGCGCCGCCCGCTTGCGGTTGCTGTAGCCCTCGTCGACGGCGAGGAACTCCCCCTGCGAGACCAGCACGAAGGAGCCGGAATCGGGGTGGTGGTGCCCTTGGTTCAGGGTCTCCCACCCCAGCTCCGCCCGGTGCTTCGCCGAGGTCTCCCACGCCGTGTGACCGCCACCCGGACTCGCCTTGAACGACACCAGCGTGGCGTCGTCGTCCCAGCTCGTACGGGCCGCGAGCAGCCCGAGGTCCGGGAAGAAGGCATGGGTCTCCGTCGGCCGGGCCGGCCGCACGGACGGGTCGTACCAGAGGTACTCCAGATAGGCCTCCGGCAGGATCCCCGGCCGCACCCCGCTCTCCGAGGCCTCCTTCCACAGCAGTTCGCCCGAGGCGAGATCGCCCATCCACCGGGCCTCCGCGATCCCGTACTGCGCCGCGAGCCGGTAGTACAGGCCGGCGCTGTGGCCGCTGCGCCGGTCGTGGCAGTCACCGTGGTCGACGTTGAAGGCGAAGCCCGGCGCCGTCTGGTGGAGCCGGTAGCGGAACGTCGAGGAGAGGAAGCCGCCACGCCCCCACCAGTCGATGCCCTCGGCCTCCTGGAGAAGATCCAGATGGATCGCCAGGAACGGCACGCCGTAACGCCAGTAGACGACGCCCTCGGCGTGCGAACCGTCCGGCGGCATCAGGTCCAGGACCGTGCCCAGGTTGTCCTTCGCACGCTCGGTCCACTCCTCCTTGCCCAGCACGTAACCGGCCGTCGCCAGACCCGCGTAACAGATCCAGTTGTGGTTCTGCCAGTACGACGACGACCACCAGCGGCCCTCGCTCGCCACCGCGAACTCGTACATCCGGCGGCCCTGGAGCAGCAGCTTGTACCGGAGCAGGGCCCGCACCCCGTCCGGCAGCTCGTCACCGATCCAGCGGTAGGCGAGCGCGAGATGGTGCAGCAGCCAGCCCGCGTCCAGATCGTGGTCCGGCATGTGGGCGCGGCCCCAGTGCGGCAGCCGGACGGCGGCCTCGATCCAGCGGCGGCTCTCGTCCAGATGCGCGCGGTCACCGGTGGTGCGGTAGGCCAGGGCGGGGTTGGAGGCAGCGGGGCCGAGCCAGGTGACGCTGGCCAGAGGATGCGTACGGGGCGGGGTCAGGCCGCGGTGCCGGGCGGCCTCCTCCCGGAGGCGGAGCTCCTGGGCGGGGCGCGGACCGGGCGGCGGGGTGGCGGACAGCAGCATGGATCAGCTCCCCGTCCCGAAACGCTCGGCCGAACCGTCCGCCAGCTCCACCGTCAGCTCCTCGCCGTCGAGCCGTACACCGGTCACCGCCGGGCCCGCGGAGGCCGCCTGGTACACCGACGCGAACGTGATCCGCTCCGCCTCCCCGGCGAAGTCGACCCAGGTGCGTGTGCGCTGCGGATCGTCGGCCGGACCGGGGCCGGGCCGTGAGAACGGACGGACCTCCACCCCGGCCGTGTGCGTGTGCCAGCCGTGCAGGGTCTCGTCGCCGTACCAGGTGGTGCGCACCGGCCCGGTCGCCTGCTGCTGCACGTCGAGAGCCGTCCCCGGACGAAGCTGTCCGGTGACGCGGTGCGCCTCCCGGCCCGTCACGGTCAGCAGGTCCACCAGACAGCAGTCGGCCGCCACCACCCTGCGCACCGCCCGCACCCCTTCGTACGCCGTGGTGACCTCGGCGGTCACGGAGCGGGCGTCCGAGGCCAGGAGCGCGCCGGCGCACTCCGCCTGCTCGGCGCCGTCGACCCGGAACGCCGGATGCGCCTCGGTCGACGCGTACAGGTCACGGAACTCGGCGTGTGCGTAGGGCACCTGGCCGGGATCGGGCTGCCACGGGGTCGTGTCGCCGTACAGATAGAGCGACAGTTTGTCGCGGTGCCCGTGCGAGCCGCCGTGCGGGCCGAAGTCCAGCAGGGCGTGGATCCCAGCGGCGCGCACCACTCCGTAACCGGCCGAGGGGAAGACCGTGACCGCCTCCGGTGCCGGGCGGTGGGGGAGGGGCGGCCCCGCGAACCAGCCGCCCAGCTCCCGGTCCAGTCCGTCGTCGTGGGTGCCCAGCTCGTCCCGGGCCCGCGCCGTCACCCCTTCCAACGCCTCGGACGGCACCAGTTGCTGTGCCAGTGCGGCCAGTTCGAGCCACTCCAGGGCCAGCGGACGGCGCAGATACGGGCCGTCGTGCAGTGCCGGCAGGATGCCGCCGTCCGTCGCGATCACCGCCAGGACGTCCGTCATCCCGGCAAGCACCCCCACCACGTCGGACGGGATCGCCGCCGGGTCGGTGGAGCGCAGAGCCAGGAGCGCGGCGCGCAGCACGAAGCCGTGGTAGTAGGTGCTGCCCTCCCACTCCCAGCCGTCGTCGGCGACGGCCACCCGCAGATGCGCGTACAGCCCGTGTTCGCCCTCCAGCCACTGCTTCGCGCCGTCCCACTCCAGTCCGCGCGCCGCCGATGCCGCGCGGCTCGCGGACGCACCGGCCGCGTTCAGCCAGGCGGTGTAGTTCGACGCCAGCTGACCGCGGCCCGTGAGCACGCCGCGGGCCTCCAGCGCCGCCCGCTCCAGCTCGTCCAGGAGCGGCAGCACCGCAGCCAGACCGTCCGTGCCGTGCTCTGCCAGCGTGATCACGGTGTGCCCGATGTTCACCGCCCAGATCGCGTCGGTCAGCGCCTGGTGGAAGAGACGTCCGCGCAGCATCCAGCCCTGCGCCTCGCCGTGCTCCTCCGTGGCGAGGGACGCGTAGAGCTCGGCGTACTCGACGAGCCGGGCCACCGCCTCCGCGCGCTCGCCCCGGTGGGCCAGCACCCGGAGGTGCCGGGCCCACGCCTGGTGCGACAGGACCACCCACGCGCCGCGCACCGCCGCCGTGTCCACCCGGCAGCCGTGCGCGCACCGCGCACCGCCCTCGGGAAAGGTCCCGGCGAGAACGTCACCGTGATCGAGCTCCACACCGTGCGCCGGACAGACGTACGCGTGCCACCAGCCGCCCCGGTCCCGGGGGATCCGCCTCAACGCGGCCATACGCCACCGTCGATGTCCACCGTGGTGGCGGTGAGGAAACCCGAGGCGGGCGACGCCAGATGGACGACCGCGTGGGCGACGTCCTCCGGGGTGCCCGCCCGGCCGACCGGTATGCCCGCCTCCATGGCCTCCTGGGCCGGAACGGCGGTGAACGTGTCGTGGAACGCGGTGCCCTTGATGAAGCCGGGGGCGACGGTGTTGACCGTGACACCCGTGCCGGCGAGCTCCTTCGCGAGGCCCTTGGTGAAGCCCCGGACGCCGGCCTTGGCGGCCGCGTAGGCCACCGAGCCCGGTCCGCCGCCGTTGTGCGCGGCCAGCGACGACATCGTGATGACCCGCCCCGCGGAGGACTGCGTCAGATGCGGCAGGGCGGCGCGAACCGTGCGGAACGTCGACGTGAGATTGGTGGAGACGACCCGCTCGAAGTGGTCGTCGGACATCTCCGCGATCTTCTCGCGGCCGATGAGATGGCCCGCGTTGCAGACGAGGACGTCCAGCCCGCCGAGGAAATCGGTGGCCTCCTCGACCAGCAGGTCGACCTCGGCGGTCACCGTCACGTCGGCCCGGAACGCCTTGGCCCTGCGGCCCAGCGCCTCGATCGCCGAGACGGTCCTCGCCGCCTCGTCCGCGGAGGAGTGGTAGTGCACGGCGACATCGGCGCCGGCCTCGGCCAGGGCGACCGCGATGGCGCGGCCGATGCCGTGCCCCGCCCCGGTGACGAGAGCGCGGGAGCCGTTGAGATCAGCAGACATGGGTGAAGCCCTTTCGATGGCCGGCCCGCAGCGGGCCGGAACCGGTCACTTGAGACCGGCGGTTGCGAAGCCCTGCACGAAGTAGCGCTGGCCGATGAGGAAGAGGACGACCATGGGCAGGGTGGCGAGCGTGGTGCCCGCCATCAGGAAGTGCCACTGGGTGCCGTTCTCCGTCTTGAAGACGGAGAGCCCCACCTGGATCACCCGCAGGCTGTCCGTGTGGGTCACCAGCAGCGGCCAGAGGAAGTTGTTCCACGACGATTCGAAGGTCAGCAGCGCCACGGTGATGAAAGCCGGCTTGACCTGCGGCGACATGATCCGGGCGTAGATCCGGAACTCGCCCAGCCCGTCGAGCCGGGCCGCCTCCTCCAGCTCCACCGGCAGGTCCAGGTAGAACTGCCGGAAGAGGAAGACGGCGAACGGCGTGACCGCGCCCGGGATGATGAGCGCCCACCAGCTGTCCAGCCAGCCGCTCCCACCCTGGCCGAGGATGTCGTTCCCCCCGGCCAGCGGCATGAAGCGGACGATCAGGAACTCCGGCAGCACCTTGGTGTACGTGGGGATCATCAGGGCCGCGACGAAGAGATAGAAGATCATCTCGCTGCCGCGGAACCTGATCCGCGCCAGCGCGTACCCCGCCATCGACGCCACCAGGACGTTGAGGACGGTGTGGCTGATCGCGATGATGAAACTGTTCCGGGCGTACGTGGCGAACGGGGCCGCCTTCAACGCCTCGACGTAGTTCCCGAACTCCCAGTGCTCCGGCAGTAGTCCGGCGTCCTGCGACGCGATCTCCACCGGGGTCCTGAGCGAGGTGAGCACCATCCAGGCGAACGGCACCACCATCAGCAGCGAGACGACGGACAGCGTCGCGTAGAGCGCGATACGGCCGAGGGGAACGGGCCGCTTCCGCGGGGCGGGAGCCGGTTTCAGCAGCTCAGTTGTGGCCACGACTGCCTCCCATGATCCGCTTGTTGACCAGGGTGAAGCCCATCAGCAGCACGAAGAGCACCAGTGACTGCGCGCTGGCGTAACCGACGCGGAACTCCCGGAAGGCGGACTTGTAGATCTCGTACGTCATCATCGTGGTGCTGTTGGCGGGACCGCCGTCGGTCAGGATGTAGATCTGGTCGAAGGACTGGAACGCGCTGATCATCGAGGTGATGAGCACGAAGAAGGTCGCCGGCTTCAGCAGCGGCAGCGTGATCGAGAAGAACTGCCTGACCCTGGACGCCCCGTCCACCGACGCGGCCTCGTACAGCTCTCTCGGCAGGGACTGCAGTGCGGCGAGGTAGATGAGCATCTTCATGCCGATGCCCTGCCAGATACCGACCAGGATCACCGACGGCAGTGCCCAGGTGGTCGAGGACAGCCAGGCCGGGCCCTCGATGCCGAGGAACGACAGCATCGTGTTGAGCAGACCGTTGCCCGGGTTGTAGATCCACAGCCAGACCAGCGCGATCGCGACGGTGGCGGTGACCTGGGGCAGGAACACGGCGGTGCGGAAGATACCGCGCGCCTTGAGCCCCGTGTGCAGGGCGAGGGCCACCAGCAGGCCCAGAGCCATCCCGAACGGCACCGTGAAGAAGGTGTACAGAAGGGTGTTGACGATGGATTTGCGGAAGACCGCGTCGTCCAGCATGTCCCGGAAATTGGCCAGGCCCACGAACTCCGGCGCGGTCAGCACGTCGTACTTCGTGAAGGCCAGACACACCGAGACCACGACCGGAAGACCGATCCACAGCGAGGCGTGCAGCAGCGCGGGCGCCACCATGAGCATGCCCGCCCGGCGGCGACGGCGTCCCGGTCCGGTGGGGACCCGGCCGGTCCGCCTCGGCGCCGAGGTCTCAGGAGGGGAAGGCGGCCGTGCCGGCCTGGCCTTCACTACGGTTGTCGCTCCCATGGTGACGGGTCCTCACATCCGGCCGATGGCGGCCTCGGCGAGACGGCCGAGCTCCGCGATGGCGTCCTTCGCGGACTGACCGCCCACGACGGCGGGCTCCAGCGTCGGCTTGATCTTTTCCCGGATCTCCATCCAGGCCGCGGTACCGCCCTCGGAGTAGGCGTGCTGGAGGTTCTGGAGGGAGAGATCGACGAACTGGTTCTCCTTGACGTAACCGGTGTCGTTCAGATCGCTGAGACCGGGAACCGAACCACGCTGCTCCGCCGCCCCGAGGATCGACTCGGGCGATGCGAGGTACTGGACCAGCGCGCGGGCTGCCGCCGGATGCTTGGAGCGTGCGGCCTGTGTGACGAGCGTGCCGCCCTGGAGCATCGCCGGCCTGCGGTTGGCGAGCACGAACGAGCCGAGCTTGTCGTCCTCGACGAGGTCGGGGTTCTGGTCCTTCACCTGGACCCACAGGGCACTGGTCGTCATCATCATCGACGCCTTGCCGGTCTGGACGTTGGACGGGGTGCCGATGTCCGTCTTCCTGGCGTAGTCGGCCGAGCCGTCCTCGACCAGGTCCTTGAAGAACTGGAGAGCCTCGACCCCGCGGGAGTCGGTGAACAGCACCTTCCTGCCGTCGGAGCTGAAGAGCTGACCGCCGTTGGCGAAGAGGAAGGTCTCCCAGCACTGGCGCAGGTCGATGGAGAACGGGTCGAAACCCATGTGGCCGTCCCGGGTCAGCTGCTTCGCGACGGCGCGCAGCTCGGCCCAGTTGGCCGGTGTCTTCTTGATGCCGGCCTCGGCGAAGTGGTCCTTGCGGTACACGACGATGCGGGTGTCGAGGACGACGGGCAGTGCGTAGAGCCTGCCCTCGTAGCGCGAGGGCTCCAGCACGCGCTTCTCGTAGTCGTGCGCGGAGGCCAGCGATTCCGGCAGCTCGGCGATCGCCTTCTTCGAGGCGAACGGTGGAATCCAGCCGACGCCCATCATCAGCACGTCGGGCAGCAGCCCGCCGGCGAGCCCGGTGGTGATCTTCTCGTTGAGCTGCGCGTACGTCGTGTAGTCGACGTTCACCTTGACGTCCGGATACTTCTTCCGGAACCCGCCGAGGATCTTCTTCTCCAGCAGCGTCTTGCCGTCGGCACCTTCGTAGATCGGTGTGAGCAGCGTGATCTCGCCCTCGGCCGGGCCGTCGGCCGAACCGGCGGACGACGCGCCGCCGCCACAGCCCGCGAGAGCGGCAGCAGCGGTGCCCGCGCCGATCGCGGCGAGCACGGACCGTCTGTTGAGTTCCATGGGGCACCCCTTTTGAGGTGGAGCGGTGGATCGATCCAGCTCGGACGTCCCGGACATGGCTGGGAAGTGCTGGTAAATCGATGCAGTGATGCTAGGAACGCCTTGAGAGTGGCGTCAACAGCTGATGCACAAGAATTTTCAGGGATGTTAACGGGTGTACCGGTAGAGCAAGTTCAGTAAATCGGTACACTAAGCTCGGCAGTGCGTTCCGAACCGGAGGTGGCATGAGCGGGGTAACGATCCATCAGGTCGCGGAGGCCGCAGGGGTCTCGGCGAGCACGGTCTCCAACGTCCTCAACGGGCGTACCGACCGTATGCAGGCGGCCACCCTGGCTCGCGTGGAGCAGGCGATCGAGCAGCTCAACTACCGTCCCAACCGGGCCGCCCGCATGCTCCGCACCGGCCGTATCAAGGTCATCGGCCTGATCGTGCCGTCCGTCGCCAACCCCTTCTGGGGGGCGCTGGCCAGGGAGCTGGAGGCCATCGCGCTGGCCGAGGGATACCACGTACTGCTCTGCAACAGCGAGCGCGATCCCGCCCGCGAGCTGAAGTACGGCGAGGAGCTGCTCGCCGACGGGGTGAGCGGCGTGGTGCTCTGCTCCTCGCTTCCCTCGCTCGACCACATGACGCCGCTGCTGAGCAGGGGGCTCAAGATGGTGGCCTTCGACCGGACGGCGCAGGCGGGGGATCCGTCGTCACTGGCCAGCATCAGTGTGGACAACGCGATGGGGGCCGAGCTCGCCACCCGCCATCTGATCGAACTGGGCCACCGGAAACTGGCCTTCGTCTCGGGTTCCGTCCACAGCGTGAACCGGCGCGAGCGGCTGCGGGGCTTCCGGGCCGCCCTGGAGGCGGGCGGTCTCGATCCGGCCGGGGCGATCGTCTGGCCCGGCGCGGACACCACCGAGTTCGGGGACAAGGACGCGGCCGAGCTGGGCCGGAACGCGGCCAGGGAGCTTCTCACCCGACCGGACCCGCCCACCGGTTTCGTCGCGATCAACGACATGTGCGCGATCGGTATCTGCCGGGGCGCCAGGGACGCCGGACGTGGCGCGGGGCGGGACGTCTCGGTGGTCGGATTCGACGACATCCTGCTCGCCGACCTCTTCGAGCCGCCGCTCACCACGGTCCGCCAGCCGCTGCCGGAAATGGCCGCCGAGACGTTCCAGCAGTTGCGGGCCCGGATCGACTCCGCCCCCGCGGCCGGGCGCTCACTGCTGATCAGACCCCGTCTGGTGGTACGTGAATCGACGGCCCCGGCACCGGACGGGGCCGGGATTCCCGCCGGACCCGCCGATCCGTCCGCGGCCACCGTCCCTTCCCCGTCCAACCCGCCGGCACTCGCCGCCACGGGAGCCGGCGGCCCGGCCACCGGCTGACCGGACGGACAACGCCCCGCCCCGCCCGGTCGGCCGACGGGGCGGGGCGGAGCACTGTGGGAGGACGGGGCGGCGAGTGCGGGCTCGTCACGCCCCCTCCCGTCCGGCCGGACGGGACGGAGGGGGGTGCGGGCCTCGCCGCGCCCGGTTCCGGCCGGGGTTCCTCGTGGTGACGAGGAAGTGGTGCGGGGTGCTCAGGAAGCGGTGCAGGCTCCCACGGCCGGTGCCGAGGTGTTGCCGTTCGTCGTGACGGTGAACCCGAAGCTCGTCGAGGTGCCTGCCGCCAGCGTCCCGTTCCAGGCGGGCTTGACCGTCATCACGTTGCCCGACGTGGTGGCTGTGCCGTTCCAGACGGCGGAGACCTTCTGCGGCGAGGGGACGGTCACAGGAACCGTCCAGCCACTGATGCCCGCCGCGCCGGCCTTGACGGTCACCTGGCCGTTGTAGCCGCCGTTCCATGTCGAGGTCTGGGTGTACGTCGCCGTGCAGGCTCCGGTGCCGCCGCCGTCCCCGCCTCCACCGGAACCCCCGAGCGCGGCGAGCACCGCGTCGTAGGCCGGCTTCTTGTTGTAGTCACCGTCGAACAGCAGCGGGGTGCCACTGCTGCGCCACGAGTACTTGTCGGTGACTCCCCAGACGGTCATGCCCGTGCACCGCGTGACCGCCAGGCAGGCGTTCACCACCTTGGTGTAGTTCGCGGCCTGCGCCGATCCGGAACCCTCGATGTCCAGCTCGGTGATCTGC
The DNA here is from genome assembly GCF_002941025.1 of Streptomyces sp. QL37. Taxonomy (NCBI): domain Bacteria; kingdom Bacillati; phylum Actinomycetota; class Actinomycetes; order Kitasatosporales; family Streptomycetaceae; genus Streptomyces; species Streptomyces sp. QL37. The sequence goes on from NZ_PTJS01000001.1 coordinate 8,352,020, forward strand.
ACGTCGACCCCGAGGTCCGCGAAGCGCTGCAGATTGGCCTGGAAGTCGGAGGGCACGGGCGAGTTGCTGTTGAAGTGCGACTGGAAGCCCACGCAGTCGATCGGGACGCCGCGCTGCTTGAAGTCCTTCACCATGTCGTAGACCGCGTTGCTCTTCGCGTTCTGGCCGTCGGTGTTGTAGTCGTTGTAGCAGAGCTTGGCGTCGGCATCGACCGTACGAGCGGTGCGGAACGCCTCCTCGATGAAGCCGTTGCCGAGCTTGTCCTGGAACGGCGAGCTGCGTCGCGCCCCGCTGCTGCCGTCCTGATAGGCCTCGTTCACCACGTCCCACGAGTGGATCTTGCCCTTGTAGTGGGTCATCACCTGGGTGATGTGGTTGTTCATGGCGGAACGGAGATCCGTGGCGCCGAGGCCGCTCACCCAGCCCGGCAGCTGCGAATGCCATACGAGGGTGTGGCCCCTGACCTTCATCCCCTTGCTCTGTGCGTGGCTGACGATCTGGTCGGCCGCCGAGAAGTTGAACGAGTTGCGGGAGCTCTCGACGGCGTCCCACTTCATCTCGTTCTCGGGTGTGACCGAGTCGAACTGGGCATCCAGGGTCGACGCGTACGCCGCCTCACCGAGGTGGTTGGCCGCCACCGCGGTGCCGAAGTAGCGGCCCTTCGCGGCCGCGGCGTCACCGAGAGCGCCGACGGCCTGGGCATTGCCCGCGAGCGCGACGACACCGGCTGCGGCGAGGACGCCCACCGTGACGAGGGACAGTGCCCGTCTGGCACGGGCCGGCGGGTGCGGGCGAGCGGGGGCTCCGCCCGGGGGGATCTGGGCCATCACGTTTCCAGCCTCTTCTTCCGGTTGCCGGGCGGGTCGAACTGGACGCCCGGGCAGGGGGATTCGGACCGTTCGAGGTGCTGTCGAGCCACCGGCACACACACCGGGAGGGCGTCCGCCGACGGGAGGACGAGCTGCGGAACAAGGGGAGCGAGGGAGAGTATGCGCCCCGTGGGAAGTTGCGTCAACGCTGCATTTCCGAAACATTTCCGAGTGAACTCCCGCTCATCTGAGGATAGTTGCCTATCCTGCCTCGATGTGTGGGCAATCCGAGAGGCTGCGTGGGCTCCGCGTCGTGGAAGCTCCGGTAATCGAGCTCTGGCATTACGAAAGACATTCATGGATAACGGCGAAACTTTCGGACCGCTTCTGTGGCGGGGAGCACGCTCCGGATCAGGGCGAGGGATGAGGAAGCGCGGGCCCCCGGGGGAGGCCCGCGCTCGGTGTTGCGCCGGTGCGGTCTGTCCGGCGCCGCTGCCCTCAGCCGCCGATGAGTGAGAGGCCGAGGACGACGCCCGCCGAGACGGTCACCTTGCCGGGTGACAGGTCGCCTTCGCCGCCCCCGCTCTGGTGGCTGCTGTGGCTGCGGTAGTTGAGCACCTGTTCCGCGTCCACGTCCTTGATGTGGATGACGGGCCCGAGCTGCGCTCCCGCCGCCTCCGCGTACAGGGCCGCCTTCTCCCGCGCCGCGACCACGGCCGCCGTGCGCGCTCGGGCGCGCAGTTCCCTCTTCGCGCGTACGTCGAACTCGACGCCCTTCACCTCGTTGGCCCCGGCGTCGACGACGTCGATGAGCACGGTCTCCAGGAGGTCCAGCTCACGCAGCTCGATCACGAAGGAGGCCGTGCACTCGTAGCCGAGGAACGTGCGCTCATTGCCGTAGCTCCACTGGGACGACAGGTTCAGCCTCGAGGTCGACACGGCGGCCTCGGGCACCTCGTGCCCGCGCAGGACCTCCCGGATGCGGTTCACCCCGCTCCGCGTGGCGGCGAACGCCTCGCCCGGCTGGTTCCTGGTCTGCGATATGGCGACACGGAGGCGTGCCAGGTCGGGGGCGGCGTCGACGCTCGCCGCTCCGAACACCGACACGCCCCACGGGGTGTCTATGGACTGGGTTCCATTCATGCCGGTCATCCAACCAGGCGGGCGGGGCTCAGTCGGAGGAGACGGTCCATCCCCCGGCCTCGACGCGTCCGGCGTCACCAGCCCTGTTTCCGTCGAAGAGCGTACGGCCGCCGTCCTTCACCCGGACGTCGTCCACGTAGACACCGCGACCGACGTACAGCTGGTCGGTGACGTAGCGCCAGCGCAGCCGGACCTCGGTGCCCCGCCATGCTCCGAGGTCCGCCTCCAGCCGGTGCCAGACGCGCCCCGACCAGCCGGAGACCGATCCGTCCGGGTGGGGCCGTGACTCCCCGGGCCGGTCTCCGCGCGTCGGTGCGGTGGCGAAGGGTACGGGCCGCCATGTCGTCCCGGAGTCCGACGACGCCTCCAGGCGGAGCACGTCCGAAGCCGGCTCGGTGTCCCACCACAAGGCGCAGCTCAGCGTCGGGCGGGAGGAAACCGGGCGCACCGCGGGCAGGGTGAGCGTCGCGGTGGCGGCGCTCGCCATGCCGGAGAACCAGGCGGTCCGGCCCCGGGACGGACGGACGGGCACCGCCCGCGCCATCCGGTTGGCCGCCGCCACCCGCGGAGCGCTGCCGGAACGCCATGTGCGCACCGGGTGGACGGAGTTGCCCAGAACGATCAGGAACGAGTCCGTCGACGGATCGAGGACCAGACTCGTGCCTGTGAACCCCGTGTGGCCCGCAGTGCGCGGGGTGGCCATCGCGCCCATGTACCAGTGCTGATAGAGCTCGAAGCCCAGGCCGTGCTCATCGCCGGGGAACGCGGTGTTGAAGTCGGTGAACAGCAGCTCCACGGACTCCTCGGACAGGATCCGGGAGGCGCCGTAGCTTCCGCCGTTGAGCAGTGTGCGGGCCAGCACGGCCAGATCCCAGGCGCACGAGAAGACGCCCGCGTGGCCGGCGACCCCGCCCAGGCTGAACGCGTTCTCGTCATGGACCTCGCCCCAGACCAGCCCGCGCTCCAGCCCCGACCAGGGCAGCCGGGCGTCCTCGGTGGCCGCGATCTTCGGCTTCCAGGAGGCGGGCGGGTTGTAGCGAGTGCGGTGCATCCCGAGCGGAGCGGTGATCTCCTCGCGGAGCAGGACATCCTGAGTGCGTCCGGTGATCTTCTCCAGGATCAGCTGCAGCGAGATCAGATTGAGGTCGGAGTAGAGATACGCCGTACCAGGAGCCGAAGCCGGGACCTCCTCCCAGAGCAGGCGCAGCTTCCCCTCGCGGGTCGGCTCCTTGTAGAGCGGGATCCAGGCCCTGAAGCCCGAGGTGTGCGTCAGCAGCTGACGGACCGTGATGTCCTGTTTGCCGCCGCCGGCGAAATCGGGGAGGTAGGACGCGACGGTCGCCTCGAGCTCCAGCGCGCCTCTCTCGATCTGCTGCACGGCGAGGATCGAGGTGAACAGCTTGGACACCGAGGCCAGGTCGAAGACGGTGTCCTCGGCCATCGCGATCTGCTGGTCGGGCGGGAACTCCACGCCGGTGTCGGTCTTCTCGTCGTACGCCGCATAGCGCACCGCGCGGCCGATGGGCCGGTGCAGGGCCACGGTGCCACCCCGGCCGGCGAGCAGGACGGCTCCCGCGTACCAGGGGTGCGCGGGGGAGTCGGCGAGATACTTCTCCGCGTCGGCGACGAGCAGGTCGAGCTGGTCCGGCAGCAGCCCGGCACGTGCGGCCGATCCGCGGCGCAGCGTCGGCCGGTCCCGCCCTGATCCCATGCCCGTCCCGGTCTCCGATGCTCCGCCGCTCAGCCGACCCGTGCCCCGCTCGGCACCGGCCGCCGCTCCCGCCACCCCCGCGAAGGGGATCGGGGCGAGGGCGAACGCCCCGCCCAGCGTCAGTATCCCGCCGCCCAGCCTCCGGCGGCTCATTCCCCGTTCCGACACGTCTCCGGCCATCCGGAACCCCTTCCCCTCACGTCGAAAGCTCCCGCGGCTCCGCGGCTCCCGCAGCTCCCGCGCGAAAGAAACTTTCGAAATTTCTTACGGTGATGAAACTTCCTGCCGAAGCAGAGGTTACTGTCGCAGCTGCCGCCCGCGGGGCCCCTCGGGGAACAAGGAATCTGACGTAACGTCAGCCGGTGGTGGCGATCCATGCCGACACGGGCGTTCCGGGCTCTTGACCCTCGACGGCGGGCCGCCCAGGATCACGCCATGACAGGTGTACGCAGCAGCACAGTGGACGGCGTCCTGACCCGCAGCGCACGGCGCACCCCGGAACGCACCGCCGTACGGTACGCCGAGCGCTCCTGGACCTACGCCTCCCTGGACGCGGCGGTGAGCACAGCGGCCGCCGTGCTCACCGCGGACCATGGACTGCGCCCAGGCGACCGGGTGGCCTCCTACGCCCACAATTCGGACGTGTACCTGATCGCCTATCTGGCCTGCGCCCGGGCCGGGCTGGTCCATGTGCCGGTCAACGAGAACCTCACCGGCGAGGACCTGGCGTACATCCTCCGCCAGTCCGGCAGCGCGCTCGTTCTCACCGACCCCGGACTGGCCCCACGGGTCCCGGCGGGTCATGACGTACGGCCGCTACGTGACGCGCCGGGCTCCCTCCTCGGCGAGCTGGACACCCCTCGCGCCTTCACCCCCGTACGCGAACCCGGCGCCGACGACCTCGTGCAGCTGCTCTACACCTCCGGCACCACCGCCCAGCCCAAGGGCGCGATGATGACGCACGGGGCACTGGTCCACGAGTACGTCAGCGCCGTCACCGCCCTCGACCTGCGCGCCACGGACCGGCCGGTGCACTCGCTGCCCCTCTACCACTCCGCGCAGATGCACGTGTTCCTGCTGCCGTACCTCGCCGTGGGCGCCGAGAACACGATCCTCGACGCCCCCGACGCCGACCGGATCTTCGATCTGGTCGAAGCCGGCCGGGCGGACAGTCTCTTCGCGCCGCCGACCGTCTGGATCGGTCTCGCCAACCACCCGGATTTCGCCGCCCGCGAGCTCGGAGCGCTCCGCAAGGCGTACTACGGCGCGTCGATCATGCCCGTGCCCGTCCTGGAACGCCTGCGCGAGCGCCTGCCGGAGCTGGCGTTCTACAACTGTTTCGGGCAGAGCGAGATCGGCCCCCTCGCCACCGTCCTCGGGCCCGACGAGCACGAAGGGCGGATGGACTCCTGCGGGCGGCCCGTTCTCTTCGTCGAGGCGAAGGTGGTCGACGAGGACGGCAAGGAGGTGCCCGACGGTACGGCGGGTGAGGTGGTCTACCGCTCCCCTCAGCTGTGCCAGGGCTACTGGGACAAACCGGAGGAGAGCGCAGAGGCGTTCCGTGACGGCTGGTTCCACTCCGGTGACCTCGCGGTGCGCGACCCGGAGGGGTACTTCACGGTCGTGGACCGGGTGAAGGACGTCATCAATTCGGGAGGTGTGCTCGTGGCCTCCCGCCAGGTGGAGGATGCCCTCTACACCCACCCCGCGGTGGCCGAGGCGGCCGTGGTGGGGCTGCCCGACGCGCGCTGGATCGAGGCCGTCACCGCGATCGTGGTGCTCCGGGGCGAGGCCTCGGAATCAGAACTGATCGAGCACAGCCGGGCAGCACTCGCCCACTTCAAAGCCCCGAAGAGGATCCTCTTCGTCGGTGAACTCCCACGCAACGCCAGCGGCAAGATCCTCAAGAGGGAGCTGCGGGACCGCTTCTCGGGAAAGGACGCCGCAGCGGTTCCGCCGCCGGCGCGTACGACGGAGGGCCGGTCTCCCTCGTAGGCTGCGACCTTCAGGCGAGTGACAGGAGAGTGGTGTGTCCGGGACGACGGTGTCCGAGGTGATGGCCGAGCTCGCCCAGCTCGAGGATCCGAGGATTCGCGAGGTCAACGAGAGACACGGCGACGATCACGGTGTGAACCTCGGCAAGCTGCGTGCGCTCGCGAAGCGGCTGAAGACGCAGCAGGAACTCGCATGCCGGCTCTGGGAGACGGACGACACCGCGGCGAGGCTGCTGGCGCTCCTGATCTGCCGGCCGAAGGCGTTCGGGCGTGACGAGCTGGATGCCATGCTGCGCCGGGCGCGCACACCCAAGGTGCACGACTGGCTCGTGAGCTACGTGGTGAAGAAGAGCCCGCACGCCGAAGAGCTGCGTGTGGCCTGGTCCGCCGATCCGGATCCGGTGGTCGCCGGTGCCGGCTGGGAGCTGACCACCGAACGCGTGGCGAAGAAGCCCGAGGGCCTGGACCTCGCGGGACTGCTCGACGTCATCGAGGCGCGGATGCAAGGCGCACCGCCCCGCCCGCAGTGGGCGATGAACCACTGCCTGGCTCGGATCGGGATCGAACACGCCGAGTACCGGGCCCGGGCGATGGACATCGGTGAGCGCCTGGAGGTCCTCAAGGACTACCCGGCCTCCCCGGGCTGCACGTCTCCGTACGCGCCCGTCTGGATCACCGAGATGGTGAGCCGCCGGCAGGGCAGGCCCGTGACCTGACCGGCGGCAGCGCGCGCCGGCCCCGCCGAGCCACCGGCCGAGCGCGCGTCTTAGCCCGTTCGCCGTCCTGGGCGTGATCCCCTTTCAGCTCTCTTCCCTGATCGGGTGACCTGCGTAAACGAACGTCCGTCCGCCCGGTCCGGAGCCTGGCCGGGTGACGTGTGCGGGAGAACCTCGTGTTGCGCAGGTGACGGGCTGTCGGTTGCCTCGACAGCGGAACACAGCAGAGGTGCCGCGCAGACCGGCCGGACCCTGCTCCCGTTGGAGGATCCACATGCGCAACACACGCATCGGCGCGGGTATCTGTCTGGCCGTCGGTTCTCTCGCACTCGCGGCCCCGGCCGCCGGAGCGGCGGCCGACCCCTCGGGGGAACAGAGCATTCGCATCAGCCCGGCGAAGGCCTCACCGGGCTCACAGGTCACCGTCGTCACCAGAGCCTGCGGCAAGGAGACGTACGGCAAGGGCACGTCGGAGGCAGGAGGGGCCTTTCACCTCTTCGAGGGTGACCGGGCGGGCGTACTGGTCGGCGTGTTCGACATCCCGGCGGGGACCCGGCCCGGCACCGACACCGTCACCGTGAAGTGCCCGCCCCGGACCCGGATCACGGACACCTACAGGATCGCCGACCGCGCACCCACCGGCGGGGTCGACGCCGGCTTCGGGGCGCCCACCGACCAGAACACGCAGCTCGCCGCCGGCAGTGTGCTGCTCGCCGCGGCAGCGGCCGGGGGAGTGGTGAGGATGCGCCGCCGGACCGCCGCAGCGCGCTCCTGACCGTACGGCTCACGTCCGCGGGCCGGAAAGCCGAACCCTCCCGGTCCGCGGCGGCCCCACCCACCCGCTCCGAAGCAGAGGCAGGCGATGGAATCCGGGAGCACGAACAACACGGCAACGCCCTCGTTCCCAGCGGTGAAGCACCTGGTCTGGGCCCTGGTGGCGGGTACGGCCCTGGTGATCAGCGGGACGCGTGACGACCGGCCACCCCAGCCACCGGCGGCCGCGACAGCCGCTCCCGCCGCCGCGCCGTCCGCCGCCGCGGCCCCGCCGACCACCCGCCCCACGGGGCCCGCGCAGGCTCTCGCCTACCTGGCACCCGAACGCCCCGCGCCCCGGCCGCCCTCCTACATGCGCAGTCCCGCCATGGCACCGGCGCCTGCGGCCCCGCCACCCGTCCGCCCGGGTCCGCTGGCCCCCGTGCCGGTGAGCAGGCCGGAGCAGGCCCCCGCCCGACCGGCCTCCACGAAGCCGGCACCCGGCGGCGCCGCCTCGCACCCCTCCGTACAGCCTCTCCCGCCCGCGACTCCGCTCCGGCTCCGGATCCCGGCTCTCAAGGTGGACGCGCCCATGATGAAGCTCGCGCTGAACAAGGCGGGGGCGCTGGAGCCTCCGCCCGACAACAACCCCGTACTCGCCGGCTGGTACGCGGGCGGGACCGTGCCCGGCGCCGTGGGTACCGCCGTCGCGGCCGGGCATGTAGACACCCGTCTCGGGCCCGGCGTCTTCCACGAGCTGGGATCCGTGCGCAAGGGCGCCACCATCGAGATCGTCCGGGCAGATGGGCGCACGGCGGTGTTCACCGTCTATGCCGTCGAGGTCTACGACAAGACGAACTTCCCGGACGGCAAGGTCTACGGCCCCTCCGCCCGCCCCGAACTGCGGGTGATCACCTGCGGGGGCGCCTACAACAAGAAGACGGGCTACCAGGACAACGTCGTGGTCTTCGCCTCCATGACCGCCTCGCGCTGACCGCCCAGGGCCGCGCCGTCCCCCGGAGACACGCTCGACCGGCCGCTCTCGGCCCCCGGCCGCCCTGTCAGTGGGCCTCCCTCAGATCGATGATCCGCCTGATCTTGCCGACAGACCGCTCCAGCGTCTCCGGATCGACGATCTCGACCCCGACGCTCACGCCGACCCCGTCCTTCACGGCCGCCGCGATGGACCGGGCGGCCTCCTCGCGCTCGGCCGTGGAGGCTCCGGCCCGTGCCTCCGCCCGTACGGTCAGCGCGTCCATCCGCCCCTGCCGGGTCAGCCGCAGCTGGAAGTGCGGAGCCACTCCCGGAGTCCGCAGCACGATCTCCTCGATCTGCGTGGGAAAGAGATTCACCCCGCGCAGGATCACCATGTCGTCACTGCGACCGGTGACCTTCTCCATCCGCCGGAAGACGCGGGCCGTACCCGGCAGCAGCCGCGTCAGATCACGGGTCCGGTAGCGGATCACCGGCATGGCCTCCTTGGTGAGCGAGGTGAAGACCAGCTCGCCCTCCTCCCCGTCCGGCAGGACCTCACCGGTGAACGGGTCGACGACCTCCGGGTAGAAGTGGTCCTCCCAGATGTGCAGCCCGTCCTTGGTCTCGACGCACTCCTGAGCCACCCCGGGGCCCATCACCTCCGACAGCCCGTATATGTCGACGGCGTCGATGGCGAACCGCTCCTCGATCTCGCCGCGCATCTGCTCGGTCCACGGCTCTGCCCCGAAGATGCCGACCTTCAGCGATGTCGTCCGGGGATCGACCCCCTGACGCTCGAACTCGTCCAGGAGGGTCAGCATGTAGGAGGGCGTGATCATGATGATCTCCGGCCGGAAGTCCTGGATCAGCTGCACCTGGCGCGCGGTCATGCCCCCGGACGCCGGAACGACGGTGCAGCCGAGGCGCTCCGCCCCGTAGTGCGCTCCCAGACCGCCGGTGAACAGGCCGTATCCGTAAGCCACATGAGCCTTGTGACCAGGCCGGCCGCCAGCAGCCCTGATCGACCGGGCGACCACGTCCGCCCAGGTGTCCAGGTCGTGGTCCGTGTACCCGACCACCGTGGGCCGGCCGGTCGTGCCGCTGGACGCGTGGATCCGCCGCACCCGGTCCTCGGGAACCGCGAACATCCCGAACGGGTAGTTGTCGCGGATGTCGGCCTTGACGGTGAACGGGAAGCGTGAGAGATCGGCGAGCGTACGGCAGTCCTCGGGGCGCAGCCCCGCCTTGTCGAACGCGGCACGGTAGAACGCGACGTTCTCGTAGGCGTGCCGCAGCGTGGCCCGGAGCCGCTCCAGCTGCAGGGACTCGAGCTCGTCGCGGCCGAGCCGCTCGCCGGCGTCAAGCAGCGCGGTCATACGGATCATCCCCTCGCCGACCGGCGACCGACCATTCGGTCGCCTCCTGGGAGCAGTAATTCAGGAGGCGGGGGGTTCTGGCAAGGGGTGCGGGCAGCCTGTGGACAACTCCTGGTCGGAAGCCCGGCTCGGTGAGCCGGGTTATCGTCCGGCCGTCGTCCGGGCGTCCGGCGGAGCCGGCGTCCGGAGGCGCGGGAGCCGGGCGCCGCGGGGCCCGTGCCGGAGCCGGCGCGGGACCTCGATCGGGAGGTTGTCGACGCCGCCGTCGCCTGATTCGCTCTGGGCGTACGCACCTGCAACGCGCCACCCGCACTGTTTGAATGACTGCTATGCCGATCTTCAGCACGTACGACGGAACCGGTCTCGCCTACCACCTGGTGGGCGAGGGCGAACCGCTGATCTGCCTGCCGGGCGGCCCCATGCGGGCCGCCCGCTACTTCGGTGACCTCGGCGGCCTGTCCCGAGTGCGGCAGCTGGTGCTGCTGGATCTGCGGGGCACCGGTGACTCCGCCGTCCCGGATGATCCGTCGACCTACCGGATCGACCGTCTCGTCGAGGACGTCGAGGCGCTCCGCGCGCACCTCGGGCTGGAACAGGCCGATGTGCTGGGCCACTCCGCCTCCGGTGAACTCGCCGCGCTCTACGCCGCGAAGTACCCCCGGCGACTGCGCTCCCTCACCCTCGTCACACCCGGGACGGGCACCCTGGGCCTTCCCGCCACCGACCAGGACCGGCGCGATGCCGCAGCGCTGCGTGCCCACGAGCCCTGGTACGCCGAGGCAAGGGCCGCTCTGGACGAGATCCAGGCCGGACGCGCCACACCCGAGGCCTGGGCGGGGATCCGGCCGTTCATGTACGGGCGCTGGGACGCCGCCGCCCAGGCCCACGCCGCCGAATCCCCCGCCCAGCGGAACGCCCTGGCCGGGTCGCACTACTACCCGGAAGGCGGCCTCGACGCCGACGCCGCGGTCGCCGTGCTCCGTGAGCTGCCGGTGCCCGTGCTCGTCCTCGCGGGGGAGTACGACGGAGGCCCCAGCCCCGACCGCGCGGCGGAACTCGCCGCGCTCTTCCCCCACTCGGAGTTCGTCGTCCAGCGGGGTGCCGGCCACTTCCCGTGGATGGACGACCCCGGTGCCTTCGTCCGCACCGTCACGGCCTTCCTGGACCCCGAGGTCAGCAGTGTGCAGGCGGGCGGGATCCGGCTGGCGTACCGCACCTGGGGCGATCCCTCGGCCCCGCCCGTCGTCCTCGCCCACGGGCGGGGCGGGAGCAGCCTGGGCTGGTCGGGCATCGCCGAACAGCTCGCGGCCCGCCACCGGGTGTACGCCCTCGACTTCCGGGGCCACGGCCTCAGTGACTGGACGGGCCGCTACTCCTTCGAATTCTTCCGTGACGACCTGCACGCCTTCCTGGAGGCCCGCAATCTCTCCGGCGCCACGGTGATCGGGCACTCGATGGGCGGAGCGGCAGCACTGCTGCTGGCCGAGCGGCACCCGGAACTGGTCGGGGCTCTGGTCGTCGAGGACGCCCCGCCCCTGCTCCCGCTCGACCCGCCCCGCGCTCCGGCCGAACGACCGCCGGGCGAGCTCGGCTTCGACTGGCAGGTCGTGCCGTCCATCGACGCCCAGCTGAACGCCCCGGACCCGGCCGCACGGGAGTGCCTGGGCGAGATCACCGCCCCGGCACTCGTCGTCGGAGGTGCCCGCAGCCATGTCGACCAGGGGCAACTGGCCTGGATGGCAGAGCAGATACCAAGGGGACGGTTCGTCTCCGTCGACGCCGGCCACCTCGTACACACCGACAACCCACAGGCGTTCCTCGATGCCCTGAGGTCGTTCGGCGTCGGCTGACGGGCCCCACCGGGCCCGTCGGCCGCACCTCCCGCCGCGTCAGCCTCGGTGGAGCAGGGTCACCATGACCTCGTACAGCGTCGCCTCGGGGTCAGCCGCCGCGCCGTGCGAACGCCAGGCCACGAATCCGTCGGGGCGCACCAGAACGGCGCCTTCGGCGGACGTGCCGTGCGCGGCGGCCCAGTCGGTCCCGTCCTCGGGCCGCAGGTCGGCGTCCGGGGTGGCGCCGATCCCGAAGGCCTCCAGCGGGACCGACAGGCGCTTGGCCACCTGCTCCGCCGCCGTACGCCAGTCCGGATACCGGGCATCGCACAGCAGCACGAACGACTTCTCGTACAGGTCCAGCGTCGATACGCGCCCGCCCGCTCGCCCGAGCCACAGGTGTGGTGCCCTGGTGCCGGGTTCACCCGTCAGGCCCATGCCTTCGGGCACCACCGGAAGTCCGGGGTCGACGTCCAGGACGGCGCCGCGCACATAGCGGTAGCCGAGTGCGACCGTGAGCATGCCGCCCTTACGGCCGCCACCACCCGGGCCGGGTGATCCGGCGTACCCCGGGTGGCTGTGCTCTCCCGAACGGGCCGACGCACGCGCACTCGTGGCCTGCGCCACGGGCAGTCGCTCCGCTTCGTACGTCTGGAGAAGCCCCGGTCCCGCCGCCTCGTCGAGCACGGCGGCCAGCTTCCACGCCAGGTTGTGCGCGTCCTGGATGCCGGTGTTGGAGCCGAACGCACCGGTGGGGGACATCTCGTGCGCCGAATCGCCGGCCAGGAAGACCCGGCCGGCACCGTACCGCTCGGCGACCCGCTCGGCCGCGTGCCACGGCGCCTTGCCCGTGATCTCGACGTCCAGGTCCGGCGCACCGACCGCCCTGCGGATGTGCTCCGCGCACCGCTCGTCGGTGAAGTCCTCCAGTGTCTCGCCCCGGTCGGGCTGCCACGGCGCGTGGAACACCCACTGCTCCTCGTTGTCCACGGGCAGCAGCGCCCCGTCCGCGCCCGGCGTGGTCAGGTAGCAGACGATGAAGCGCCGGTCACCCACCACGGAAGCGAGCCGCCGCGAGCGGAACGTGATGCTCACATTGTGGAAGAGGTCCCCCGGTCCCGTCCGGCCGATGCCCAGCTGCTCCCGGATCGGACTGCGGGGCCCGTCGGCCGCGACGAGATAGTCGGCGCGCACCGTGGTGTGCTCCCCGGTCTCCCGGTCCTTGACCACGGCGGTGACCCCGTCCGCGTCCTGCTCGAAGCTGAGCAGCTCGGTGGAGAACCGCAGCTCGCTGCCCTGCGCCCGGGCATGGGAGACGAGCACCGGTTCGAGGTCGTTCTGGCTGCACAGGCACCAGCCGCTCGGGCTGAACCTGGCGATACCGCCGCCCGGGTCGATCTCCTTGAACAGCCACTCCTGGTCGTCGCCGGTGAGGGACCCGGCCTGAAGGATTCCGTGATTGTCCGCCAGCACGGATGCGGCGTCCCGGATCAGCTGTTCCGCCCCCGCGGTCCGGAACACCTCCATCGTCCGCACGTTGTTCCCCCGCCCTCGCGGGTGCGTCGAGGTGCTGCTGTGCTTCTCCACCAGCAGGTGGCGGACGCCGAGCCGGCTCAGGAAGAGGGAGGCGGACAGTCCCACCAGGGAGCCGCCCACGATGAGGACCGGTACGCGGAGGTCGACGTTCTCGTTCATCAGTTGCTCCAGCTCGGACGCGGGACGGATGCAGTGTCCATGCCCTCGCAGGAGGCCTTCGGCCGGGCTTCGGCCGACGCCTCACCTGAACGGTTCATAAATCTCGCGCCGCTCGTACCAGCGTTCCACGATCAGTCGCGGGAGCGATGCTCGCGATGCGGGGGCGGACTTCATGCCGGCGGGCAGGGACCTGCGCCGCTTCCACCGAAACCGACGGATGACGAGAGGCCACGGGACGTGGCCGCCGCGCCGTCTCGAAGGAGAGCGAAAGATGACAACCCTCTCGGAACGGATATCTCAGTCCGCCTTCGACGGTTCGAGGCTCCGGGTCATACTGCTGCTGGACCTGCACGACGGCGCCCAGAACCAGTTCCTCGAGGCGTACGAGCACATGCGCAACCAGGTGGCCTCGATCCCCGGACACATCAGCGACCAGCTGTGCCAGTCCATCGAGAACCCCTCGCAGTGGCTCATCACCAGTGAGTGGGAGAGCGCGCCGCCCTTCCTCGCCTGGGTGAACAGCGAGGAGCACGTGGCGACGGTGCAGCCCCTGCACAGCTGCGTACGCGACACACGCTCCCTTCGCTTCAGCGTGCTGCGGGAGACCGGGGCGGCGTTCGAGGGCACTCCCGAGTCCGCCAAGGGCCGCCTCCAGTCCGCGCCACGACTGGGCGACGGAGTCGTGCGCCACGCGCTCACCTTCACGGTGAAGCCGGGCACGGAGGAGATGGTCGCGAAGATCCTCGCCGACTACGACTCCCCGCAGTCCCGTGTCGACGAGAACACCCGGTTGCGCCGTACCTCGCTCTTCATGCACGGAAACCGTGTCGTGCGAGCGGTCGAGGTCGAGGGCGACCTCATGGCGGCTCTGCGCCACGTCTCCCGCCAGCCCGAGGTCAGGGCCGTCGAGGAGGCCATCAACCCGTACCTGGAGCAGGACCGCGACCTCAGCGATCCCGACTCCGCCCGGATGTTCTTCACCAGGGCCGCGCTCCCCACCGTCCACCACGTGACAGCAGGCCGGCACGCCCCCGAGGGCGTCCAGCGGCACTCGCTGTTCTACCAGGCCAAGGAAGGCTGCGGCATGGCACTGGCCCGGCTGCTCGCCGGCCAGGACGAGGAAGCGGCGAACGACGCGTCGAGCCCCATCGAGAGCAGCACCATCTTCCAGCGCGACGACATCGTGGTGCGGCTTCTCGAAGTGAGCGGCCCGCTCGACGCCCAGCCCGCACAGGCACTCGGCATCGGCGGCCACCGCAAGGCGGCCATGCTCGGCCGGCTGCTCGACGGCGGTGCGAACGGCATGCCGACGACCGACCAGGAGGCCGCGCGCTTCCTCGCGCAGGCCGAGATGAACCTGATCACGGACCGTCGGGCCACCGAGTCCTGACGCGTCACCGGCAGCGGGGCCACCCCGTGCTGCCGTCACACCGCACAACGTGCCTGGAGGAGAACAGCCATGACCACCCACCGGCCTCGCATCGTGGACCTCAGCGAGACTCAGCCCAACCGCAGGCGCGGCGGCGACCTGCGCGCCATGCTCACACCCACGGCGGTGGGCGCCACCAGCGGTTTCATGGGGCTGGCCATCGTCGCCCCGGGGGACCGGATCGGCGAGCACTACCACCCGTACTCCGAGGAGTTCGTGTACGTCGTGGACGGGCTGCTCGAAGTGGACCTGGACGGCGAAGCACACCCGATGCGTCCCGATCAGGGCCTGCTGATCCCGCCGCACGTCCGTCACCGCTTCCGCAACGTGGGTGACGTGGAGGCGCGCATGGTCTTCCACCTCGGCCCGCTCGCCCCCCGGCCCGAACTCGGTCACGTGGACACCGAGGTCACGGAGACCGCGGACCCCAGTGACGGCTACGCGCCGCCAGAACGAACGGGGGCGGCCTCATGACCCGGCGCGTGGCCGTCACCGGGGTCGGCGTCGTCGCACCCGGTGGCATCGGAGCCCCGGCGTTCTGGGACCTGCTCGCCAACGGCCGTACCGCGACACGCGGGATCACACTGTTCGACCCGGCGGAGTTCAGGTCGCGCATCGCCGCCGAGTGCGACTTCGATCCCGTCGCCCACGGCCTGGACGCGGACCTGATCGCCCGATCGGACCGGTACATCCAGTTCGCCCTGGTGGCGGCACGGGAGGCGCTGGGCGACGCCGGACTCGACCTCGAGAAGGAGGACCCCTGGCGTATCGGGGTCTCCCTCGGGACCGCCGTCGGCGGCACCACGCGCCTGGAGCACGACTACGTCGCGGTCAGCGGCAGCGGCGCGCGCTGGGACGTCGACCACCGGCCGGCGGGAGCCCACCTGGAGCGCGCGTTCGCGCCCAGCACCCTCGCCTCCGCGGTCGCGGAGGAGGTCGGCGCGCACGGGCCCGTACAGACGGTCTCGACCGGCTGCACCTCCGGCCTCGACGCCATCGGGTACGCCTTCCACTCCGTCGAGGAAGGCCGCGTGGACATCTGTGTCGCCGGCGCGTCCGACACACCGATCACCCCCATCACGGTGGCGTGCTTCGACGCGATCAAGGCGACCTCGGCGAACAACGACGACCCGGAGCACGCCTCCAGGCCGTTCGACGCCCGCAGGGACGGATTCGTCATGGGCGAGGGCGGCGCCGTCCTCATCCTCGAGGAACTGGAGCACGCCCGCGCCCGCGGCGCGACCGTCTACTGCGAGATATCGGGCTACGCCACATTCGGCAACGCCTACCACATGACCGGGCTGACCACCGAGGGCCTGGAGATGGCCGAGGCCATCAACACCGCCCTCGCGCACGCCCGGCTCGACGGATCGCAGGTCGACTACGTCAACGCGCACGGTTCGGGCACCAAGCAGAACGACCGGCACGAGACGGCAGCGGTGAAGCGGGCCCTGGGCGCGCACGCGTACAAGGTCCCGATGAGCTCCATCAAGTCGATGGTCGGCCACTCCCTCGGCGCTATCGGCGCCATCGAGATCGCCGCGTGCGTCCTGGCCCTCAAGCACCAGACGGTGCCGCCGACGGCCAACTACGAGACCGCGGACCCCGAGTGCGATCTCGACTACGTACCCCGCACCGCGCGGCCCCTCAAGCTGCGCAGCGTGCTCTCGGTCGGCAGCGGCTTCGGCGGGTTCCAGTCCGCCGTCGCCATGACCAGAACAGGCGGGAGGACCCCATGAACACCCCGGCACACCGCCGCTCCGTCATCACGGGGATCGGTGTCGTCGCCCCCAACGGGACCGGCGCCGGTGCTTTCTGGAAGCAGACGCAGGAAGGGGTCAGTGTCCTCGACACGGTGTCCCGCGAGGGCTGCGAGAACCTCCCGCTGCGCGTCGCGGGCGAGGTCAGGGACTTCGACCCGGTCGCCTTCATCGAGGAGCGCTTCCTCGTCCAGACCGACCGCTTCACGCACTACGCGATGGCAGCCGCCGATCTCGCCCTGGACGACGCACGGCTCGGGCGCGCGGACTACGAGGGCGCGCCGTTCAAGGTGGGCGTGGTCACCGCCGCCGGTTCCGGCGGCGGTGAGTTCGGCCAGCGCGAGCTGCAACGGCTGTGGGGCGAGGGCTCCCGTTTCGTCGGCCCGTACCAGTCCATCGCCTGGTTCTACGCGGCGAGCACCGGCCAGATCTCGATCCGCGGCGGATTCAAGGGGCCGTGCGCAGTCGTCGCCAGCGACGAGGCCGGCGGCCTGGACGCGCTCATGCACGCCGCGCGGTCCATCCGCCGGGGAACGGACGCGGTCGTGGTCGGCGCGGCCGAGGCACCCCTCGCGCCGTACTCGGTCGTCTGCCAGCTCGGCTACGAGGACCTCAGCCTCTGCGACGACCCCACCCGCGCCTACCGGCCGTTCACCGCGGACGCCTGCGGATTCGTACCCGCCGAGGGCGGCGCCATGCTGGTGGTCGAGGAGGAGACGACGGCTCTCGAACGCGGCGCGAAGGTACGGGCAGAACTGGCCGGCCACGCCGCGACCTTCACCGGCGCGGCCCGCTGGGAGGAGTCCCGGGCGGGACTGGCCCGGGCCATCGAAGGCGCGCTCCGCGAGGCGGACTGCGCGCCGGAGGAGATCGACGTCGTGTTCGCCGACGCCCTCGGCGTGCCCTCGGCGGACCGGGCCGAGGCCCTCGCGATCGCCGACGCCCTGGGCGCGCACGGACGCCGGGTCCCGGTGACCGCGCCCAAGACCGGCACCGGCCGCGCCTACTGCGGCGCACCTGTGCTCGACACCTCCGCCGCCGTGCTCGCCATGGAACACGGCATGGTCCCGCCGACGCCCAACGTCTTCGACGTGTGCCACGACCTGGACGTGGTCACCGGGCGCGCGCGCCCCGCCGAACTGCGCACCGCGCTCGTCCTGAGCCGCGGGCTGATGGGCTCGAACTCGGCCCTGGTGCTGCGCCGCCCCACCGACACCCCGCTCTGAGAAGGAGTAGCCCCCATGACCGCTCAGCTGACGTACGAAGAACTGGCCGCGCTGATGAAGAGCGGCGCCGGCCTGACGGTCGACCCGTCGGAGATGGCGAGCCGCCCCGGCTCCGCCTTCGACGCGTACGGCCTCGACTCGCTCGGCCTGCTCGGCATCGTGGCCGCGCTGGAGAACAGGTACGGCCACCCGCTGCCGGTCGATGCCGACCGGTGCAAGACGCCCGGCGAGTTCCTCGACCTCGTGAACAACACTCTCGTGACAGGAGCCTGACATGACTGGACACACCGAGAACGAGATCACCATCGCCGCGCCCCTGGACCTCGTCTGGGACATGACGAACGACCTCGAGAACTGGCCGCAGCTGTTCAGCGAGTACGCGTCCGTCGAGGTGATGAAGCGGGAGGGCCAGAAGACGACCTTCCGCCTCACCATGCACCCCGACGACAACGGCAAGGTCTGGAGCTGGGTCTCCGAGCGCACCACGGACCGCCAGGGACGCAACGTACGTGCCCGGCGCGTCGAGACCGGGCCGTTCCAGCACATGGACATCCGGTGGGAGTACTCGGAGGTCCCCGGCGGCACGCGCATGCACTGGCGCCAGGACTTCGCGATGCGCCCCGACGCACCGGTCGACGACGCGTGGATGACCGACAACATCAACCGCAACTCGCGCGTCCAGATGGAGCTCATCCGCGACAAGATCGAGCAGCGCGACCGGGAGCGCCGCTCCGCCTCGGTCCCCGCCAACTGATGCCCCGAAAGGCAGCCAGATGCACCACGCACTGATCGTCGCCCGGATGGCGCCGGAGTCCGCGCCGGACATCGCGAAGCTGTTCGCGGCCTCGGACAACACCGAGCTGCCGCACCTCGTCGGAGTCAACAGGCGCACCCTGTTCCAGTTCGGCGACGTGTATCTCCACCTGATCGAGTCCGAACGGCCTCCGGGCCCGGAGATCGCCAAGGTGACGGAGCACCCGGAGTTCCAGGCCATCAGCGACCGGCTGACGGCCTTCGTGAGCCCGTACGACCCGGAGACGTGGCGCGGTCCGAAGGACGCGATGGCGCAGCAGTTCTACCGGTGGCAGAGCGACGGCTCCGCCTGACACGCAGATGACCGCCCCGGGTCCGGCACCCATGTGCCGGACCCGGGGCGATCTGCGTGTGTGCCCAGCGCTACGGCACGACGCACTCGAACGCGTGCAGGTACGCGTTGACCGGGTGGATCTCGCCGACCCGCAGACCGGCGTCGGACATCCGCCCGACCAGGCTCTCCCGGGTGTGCTTGGCACCCCCGACGTTGAGCAGGAGCAGCAGGTCCATGGCGGTGGTGAACCTCATCGACGGGGTGTCGTCCACGAGATTCTCGATGATCACCACGCGGGCGCCGGGGCGGGCCGCGGCGACCACGTTCCGCAGGGTCCTGCGGGTGCTCTCGTCGTCCCATTCGAGGATGTTCTTGATGATGTACAGGTCCACCTCGAACGGGATGTCCTCGCGGCAGTCGCCGGGCACGATCCGTACGCGGTCCGCGAGGTGGCCGCCGTCCCGCAGCCTGGCGTCCGCACGGGCCACGACACCCGGCAGGTCCAGGAGCGTTCCCTGGACCGAGGGGTGCTTCTCCAGCAGACTCGCGAGCACGTGCCCCTGGCCGCCGCCGATGTCGGCGACCGAGGACACCCCGGTGAGGTCCAGGAGGTCGGCGACGTCCTGCGCCGACTGCACGCTGGAGGTGGTCATCGCCCGGTTGAACACCTGGGCGGACTCGCCCGCGTCCTGGTGGAGATACTCGAAGAAGCCCTTGCCGAACGTCTCGGGGAAGACGCTCGTGCCGGAACGCACCGCGTCGTCGAGCCGCGGCCAGACCTCCCAGGTCCAGGGTTCGGTGCACCACAGGGAGATGTAACGCAGGCTGTTCGGGTCGTCCTCGCGCAGCAGCCGGGACATCTCGGTGTGGACGAACTTCCCGTCCGTCGTCTCCTCGAAGATCCCGTAGCAGCACAGTGCGCGCAGCAGCCGGCGCAGAGGTACGGGCTCGGCGTCCACGACCAGGGCGATCTCGGCCGCCGATGCCGGTGCCTCGCCCAGCGCGTCGGCCACGCGCAGCCTCGCCGCCGCGCGCACGGCCGCGGCGCAGGCGGCCCCGAACGCGAGCTCCCGCAGCCGCATGGACGGCGGCGGGTTCTGGGTGGCGGAGACCGGGGGCGCGGTGAGAGGGGGCGCGACCGGGGTGGTGTCGGGGGTGGGACTCACGGTGGTCATACCGTCTCGTTTCTCCTTGTGCGGCGGTGGGCCGTCATCCGGCACACATCCCGGCCGGGACGGACGTCCCGCAGGTGTTGCTGACGAAGGTGTTGCCGGTACCCGAGGTGTCGCGGTTGGCGAGGTCGGCCGGCTTGTTGCCCTGCACGAGATTGCGGCTGATGGTGTTGTCGGTGTTGAGCGCGCCCACGAAGCTCTTGAACAGCAGGATGCCGCCGGAGAGCGGGGTCGAGCCGACGTTGTCGCGGATGACGTTGGAACGCACGGTCGTGGCCTCGCTGCCGGTGAGGACGATGCCGGATCCCTGGATCGCGGACAGACGCGGGGTGGCCGGGCAGAACTTGTTGTTCTTGACGATCCGGTTGCCGCTGATGGTCATCGCCCCCGCCGCGGGCTTGGACTCGTCGCCCACGACGAAGACCCCGCTGCAGTTGCCCGTCAGGGTGTTGCCGTCGATCACGAGGTTCCTCACCCGGCGAGCGGTGACGCCGATGCGGTTCCCGCTCACGGAGTTGTCGACGACCAGGGTTCCGCCGGTGTCGGTCGCTCCGCCCTCCTCGCTGACCGAGTTGGCGACGAAGATGCCCGCGTCGCCGTTGCCGGTGGCGGTGTTGTGCCGGAAGTCACCGCGGGTCGACCGCTCCTGGGCGATGCCCCACGTGCCGTTCTTGCCGGCCGCCACCCTGCGGACGGAGAGGCCGTCGGTCCAGGACGCCCAGATGCCGCTCTTGTCGAAGCCGGAGACGGTCAGTGAGCGGATGCGGACATCGTCGACCGTGCGGCTCTTCGTCCCGATGACGCAGATGCCGTTCCCGCCCTTGGCGCAGGCGTTGGCGGCCTTGACCTTCTTCGCCGTCTTGGCTCCCTTCGCGGCCGGCGGGGCGATGACCGTCCGCTCGCCGGTGCCGCGCAGGGTCAGGCCGGGCTTGGTGATCAGGACGCTCTCACGGTAGGTGCCGGCCAGGACGACGACGGTGTCTCCGGGCCGCGCCGCGTCCACCGCGCTCTGGATCGATTCGCCCGGGTGCACCACGAGGTCACTGTGCCCGGACGCGGTGGAGGGAACGGCCGCGAGACCCAGCGCCGTGGCTGTGGAGACGGTGATACCCGCCAGGCATTTCATGTGTCTTCTGCTCATGAGCCGAAGCTATGGGCGATCAACCGCAGGTGCCACGCAAGGTGAGCGTATGGATACATGGCGTGCCTGAATGGCTTACTGCGTCCGTGTCCCCGGCCTCCGCGGCCGTACCGTTGCCCCCATGACGGGCGAGCGCGATCTTCGGACACTCCTGCGGGGCCTGCGACCGGAGCTCAGGCCCGGCCGCTACGTCTACACGACTCTTCCCGGCGGCGAGGCGCCCACCGGCGTCACCCCGGTGGTCACGGTCACCGAGCGGGAAGGGCTGACGCTCGTCGTCCCCGAGGCGCAGGCCGAGGAGTCAGGGCTCCCGTACCACTTCGTCGCCGCCTGGATCACTCTCCGTGTGCATTCCGCCCTGGACGCCGTCGGACTGACCGCCGCGGTCTCCCTGGCCCTCACCGACGAGGGCGTCAGCTGCAACGTCGTCGCCGGATTCCACCACGACCACCTGTTCGTGCCGTACGAACGGGCGGCCGACGCGGTCCGGGCGCTCGAAGCGCTGGCCGCGGAGTCCGGGTAGGAGTGCCCGGCTCCGCAACGTGAGCCGGGACACGTAACATGGCCCCATGTCCTTCCTCCGCCGCCGTAGCGCCGCCACACCCGCGGGCCCGGACTTCGACGTCCTGGCCATGGACCCGGGGGACTGGCCCGGCAACCTCGGCGCCGGTCTGCTCCCCGCTCCCGACGGGAGCTGTCAGGGCGTGTTCCTGCGTTACGACCTGTTCGGCGGACGCGGCCCCGCGATGATCATCGGCAACCTGCCGGAGGGCTCACCGGCCCGCGAGACCGAGGAGGGCCAGGTCCCCTTCGAGGTCGCCCAGCTGCTCCTCGCGCTCGAGAACGACGAGCCGGTCGAAGTCACCGGCACCGAGGACGTGCCCGTCATGCAGGGTGACAGCCTGCTGATCGTGCGCCGCATCAAGCTCTCCGAGAGCCGGATCTCCTGCGTCCAGTTCGACCGGAGCGACGGCGTGCTCGTCACCATCGCCAGCTGGGACCGGCCGATCACCGACGATCTGTACGCCCTGCTGAAGCCACTTCCCGCGGAGCTGTTCCAGCAGGGCTGAAACGTCCCTGCGTCAACAGTCGTGTGACCCGCGCCGCCGATGTCCCGAACCCCGTGGGGCCGCTGATGTGCCACGGGGTGCCGGTGCCCCGGCGCAGATCCTCCTCGCGGTAGCGCCGGCAGTCCCGGTGCCAGATCAGGATCCCGGCCATCCAGTGCTGGAGCTCCAGCACATAACCGGCCAGGACGTTCCTCGCATCCGCGTCCAGGCCGAAGTCGTCGTAGAGAACCGGAAGTTCCTGCTCGGCGACGTGCTGGAACTGCCGCATCCGCGAGTTCATCAGGTCGTGCACGATCGCGACACCCGTCGGATAGTCCACACCGAAGAAATTCTGGACGACCAGGACACCGTTGTGGACCTCGCCCTCGTACTCGATCTCCTTCTGGTACGAGAAGAGGTCGTTCAGCAGGCACGCGTAGTCCGCCGCGGCGTTCTCCAGGGATCGCATCGGGCCGCTGCGGTACACCGCGTCAGGCACCTTCCTGCCGTGACCCAGCCGGCACAGGCTCATCGTGAGGTCAGAACCGAAGGTCGCGCGGCGCATCTCCATGTAGTCCACCGGATCGGGGATCCGGTTCTGCGCCTGGTTCGCCAGCTCCCAGAGCCAGCTCGCCGTCATCGATTCCACCGCCTCCCGGAATGTGCGGCGCGCGCCGTCGTCCATCGGCCCCGCCGTCCGCTGCCAGAGGTCCGCCAGCCCGCGCTCCAGCGCGTTGACCGGCTCGGGCACGGACGCTCCGTCCAGCGGCATGAACAGGGACAGCCGCTCGTTGGCCAGCCGCGCTCCCGCCAGATCACGAGTCCGGCCGTGTACCACGGGGAACCAGTCGTCACCGTACGTCCCCCAGGTCAGCCACCCCGAGGACAGGTCGAGCTCGTCCGGGGTGGCGTCCGGATGCAGTCCCGCCGCGCAGAGGGGCAGATCGGTCGCGAGGAGCCGCTCCTCGTCCCAGATGTGCGAGCCCGGCACACCCGGCTGTGCCTCCAGCAGCCCCATCCGGCGCGACCAGTCCACGATCCGTACGCGCGCCCCGTCCAGATGCGGACTCAGCGTCGTGCTGAACGGCATGTCGAAGTCGGGCAGCAGCGACGGACCGACGCGCTGGAACGGAACGTGCGTATGGCTGCGCAGCCGGAGCGACTCGGCGCGGGGGGTGAGGCGCAGCGAGGCCGCGGCCATTCCGAAACCGGGGACGCTCTCACCCGCGCCGCCGCCGTTCATGTAGCGGCTCGAGCGCATGTGCCACTCGTGCCCGCCGGACTGCCAGTCCTGAAGCCCCTTGACGTACGCCAGGACAGCGGCGGTTCCGTCAGGCGTGAGACCCTTCTCCGCGCAGAGCGGACCGAGTTCGGTGAGGGCGGTGTTCTCGAACTGCTGCAGTCGCGACGTGAGCAGATCGTTGACCGCCTCGGCCGCCTCCTGGGTCGAGCAGCCAAGGAACCGCTCCAGGACCAGGACACCGTTGCTGTTCTCGCCCTCGTCCTCGACCTCGCGCTGGTACGAGAACAGGTCGTTGCGCAGATGCACCCCGTCGGAGAACGCGTCCCTCAGCACGCGCAGCGGGCGCGATCCCGCCACCGAGTCAGGGACCTCCGCGTTCGCCGCGTACTCCACCAGCCCCGCCGACCACGGTGCTCCACCGACCTTGCGGCGCATCTCGATGTACTCGACGGGGTTGGCGATCCGCCCCTCGTTGATGTTCGAGAGCTCCCACAGGGACTCGTTGAGCAGGTTCTCCGTCGCCTCGGCGAACCGGGCCCGCCACGCGTCGGACATGGCCGGCACGGTCCTCGCCCAGAGATCTGCCAGCCCCGCCTCCACCGGATTGTCCGGCTCCGGTGTGGCGGCGCCCCGCTCCATCGGCATGAAGGCGGGCAGCCGGTCCAGATACCGCTTCCCGCCCTCACGGTCCGGGGTGCGTTTGAACAGTTCGAGGAAGTGGTCGTCGAAGAAGAAGACCCACACATACCAGTCGGTGACCAGGGACAAGGCCTCGGCCGAGCAGTCGGGGTGGGTGTAGGCGCAGAGCAGCGCGTAGTCGTGGGACTCGAGGTCCTTCTCCTCCCAGATACCGGAACCCTCCAGCATCCCCATTCCGCGCGCCCACTCCCGCGTATGGGTCCGGGCAGCCTCCAGATGAGGGTTGAGACGCGCCGGGTACGGCACGTAGAAGTCCGGCAGTGAGAAGGGCTGTGCCATGTGCGTCGGCCTTTCCGAGAACTTCGCGCGATCCACACGGACCGGTCCTGTCGGCGCCAGCACTACCCCTCGGCCATACGGGGCACGCACAGCGCGAAATAGTCACACAAACCCATGTCCGGCGGCACACTGCACTCTTGACTCACCAACACCTCCCGTCCCAGAGTGTGCGCCGACCGATGAACGCGGGGAGCGTCCCCCCCGGGAACCGCTTTGCCACCGGGCCAAGAAGGGTTGTCATGACGTCGAAGCAGAGGATCAGACTCGCGCTCGCACTGACCACGGCAGGGGCGCTGAGCGTGGCGCTCCTCTCCCCGGCCGCGGCAGGAGCGGACACCGTACGGCCGGAATGTCCGCGCGGGCTCGCCTGCGACTGGGTCCCCGCGGCCTACCAGCAGACCGGCGAGCCGGAGGACAAGGAGACCTACGGCAACTACGACACGGCGAACCGGCCCGACAGCAACTCCATCAGATTCATCGTCCTGCACGACACCGAGGTCGACTACGACACCACCCTGAAGATCTTCCAGAACCCGGCCAACCAGACTTCCGCCCACTACGTGGTGCGCTCGGCAGACGGCCATGTCACACAGATGGTGAAGAACAAGGACGTCGCCTGGCAGGCGGGCAATTGGTACCTCAACTCCCACTCCATCGGCATCGAGCAGGAGGGCGTCGCGGCCGAGGGCGCCAAGTGGTACACCCCCGAGATGTACCGGTCGACCGCACGCCTCGTACGTCACCTGGCGGCCGAGTACGACATCCCGCTCGACCGGCAGCACATCCTCGGCCACGACGGCGTGCCGCCCACCAGCGCGGCGGGCACCCGGAACATGCACTGGGACCCGGGCCCCTACTGGGACTGGAACCGCTTCATGGCGTTGCTCGGCGAGCCCACCGTACCGACCGCCCCCAGGAGCAGTGAACTGGTCACGGTCAGCGCGGACTTCACCAAGAACCAGCAGGAGTTCCGCGACTGCGAGAAGAGCGTCGATCTGCCCCGCCAGGGCAGCAGCGCGGTACCCCTCCACACCGAACCGTCCGCGGACTCCCCGCTCTTCTCCGACCCGGGGCTGCACCCTGACGGCTCGCCCGGGACGAACTGCGCGGCGGACTGGGGCAGCAAGATCAGCGCCACCCAGCAGGCTGTCGTGGCCGACAAGGCGCCCGGCTGGACGGCGATCTGGTGGTACGGCGACAAGGCGTGGTTCCGCACGCCTGACGGGACCCGGACCGTCACGCCCACATCCGGCCGCATCGTGCGGCCGAAGGCCGGTAAGGAGGAAGTGCCGGTGTACGGCGTCGCCTACCCGGAGAAGGCGGAGTACCCCACGGACTTCGCCAAGCCGACCGTGGGCAGCCCGCTCGTCTACACCATCAAGGCGGGGCAGGCCTTCCCCGGAGGCGGCGAGGCGCCCACCGGCTACTACTACGCGCCGACGATCGACAGTTCGAAGCCGTACGACCACACGTACTTCCGCGGCGGCCAGAAGTATGTGACGGTCCAGATCGGACACCGGATCGGCTTCGTGAAGGCGTCCGACGTCGATGTGGTGCGGGCCGGGTCATGAAGGGCTGCTGAGAAGGCGAACGGCGCGCTGCGGGACCCATGTGTCGGCACCGGTCCCGCAGCGCGCTTCCCCCGTCCGTCAGGCCGGTGTACCCGGCATGGTCAGCGTGTCCCCACAGCGGCGCGCACGGCCCGCCGGGCCATCGCGCAGTCGTCGTGCAGCCTGCGCAGCAGGAGCCTCTGCTCCTCGCCGGAGGTCAGCAGGCCCTGCCGTGCCTGGCCGCCTCCGGCCGGCGCCCCTTCGCGCATGGCCCGCTGGACAGCCGTCTCGTACGTACGGATCTCCCGGGTCAGCACGATCATGAGGTTCACCAGGAAGGCGTCACGGGCGGCAGCTCCGGCCGCCTGTGCCAGCTGGCTGATCTGGCGCCGGGACGCCGGTGCGTCACCGAGTACCGCCCAGAGGGTCGCCAGGTCGTATCCCGGCAGATACCAGCCGGCGTGCTCCCAGTCGACCAGCACGGGCCCGGTGGGCGGCAGCAGGATGTTCGAGAGCAGGGCGTCGCCGTGACAGAACTGGCCCATGCCCTGCCGGCCGCCGGCGTGGGCCAGACCGTGCAGCAGCTTCTGAAGGTCACCCAGATCGCGATCGGTGAAGAGACCCAGCTCGTGATAGCGGGCGATGCGTGAGGCGTAGTCCAGCGGGGCGTCGAACAGTCCGGCCGGTGGCCTCCAGGCATTGATCCGGCTGACGGCTCCGAGCACGGCCCGCATGTCAGCACGGGGCGGCGCCTCCGCGGGATGCCTCGTCAGCGCCGCGACCCGTCCGGGCATCCGCTCGATCACCAGCGTGCAGTTCTCCGGGTCGGCTGCGATGAGCCGCGGGGCCCGGACCGGTGGGCGGTGCCTGACGAAGGCGCGGTATGCCGCTATTTCGTGCCGGAACCGCTCCGTCCACGCGGGGGAGTGGTCGAGTAAACACTTGGCCACCGCGGTCGCGCGGCCGGTGGTGCCCACGATGAGCACCGAGCGCCCGCTGCGGCGCAGCACCTGCACGGGATTGAACTCCGGGCAGATGCGGTGCACGGAGGCGATGGCCATCCGCAGCTGCGCGCCCTGCGCGCCGGACAGGTCCAGTCTTCCGCTGAGCGGTGGGGAGCCCGGCCCCGCCGCCCGCCGGGTCCGACCCGTGCCGGACGCCGGTGGCGCGGCGCGGGGGTCGAGATACGGCCCGCCGCCCGCCCCCGAGGGACGGAGCGGCCGGGGCGGGGCGGACACGGAGGACGATGCTGTGTACATGGGCGAGACAGATCCCTTCGTGCGCCGACAAGTTACGTGCGCCGCCCCGGCCGGCGGCCGTTCGGCACCCTGGGGAGTACCTAGGGCTGCCGGGCGGGGTGGCGCTTTCCTACCTGACACCGGCCCGCGGGTGGCACAACATCTAGCGACCCCTGGCGAACCCTGGCGAATATTCGCCCGGCATCCGCCGGGGGGCTAGGGTCAAGTCAGCCGAGAACCTGGGGGCTTGACGTGACCGGAGAACCCAACACCCGTCTTTCAGACCTGTTCGGCCTGGCCGGCTGGTCCAAGGGCGAACTCGCGAGAATGGTGAACAGGCAGGCGGCGGCCATGGGCCACCTCCAACTGGCCACCGACACCTCGCGGGTGCGGCGCTGGATCGACATGGGGGAGTCCCCCCGCGATCCCGTGCCCGAGGTGCTGGCGGCTCTGTTCACCGAGCGGCTCGGCCGTGTCGTGACCATCGAGGACCTCGGGTTCGGCCGGCGCGGGCGTGCAGGGAAGCGGCGAAAAGCCGGGACGGAAGACAATCCCGACGGTTTGCCGTGGGCGCCCGAACGGACGGCAGCGGTCCTCACCGAATTCACGGGAATGGACCTCATGCTCAACCGACGCGGCTTGGTGGGCGCGGGCGCCGCGCTCGCCGCTGGCTCAGCTCTCACCGGCGCCATGTACGACTGGCTGCATTCGGATCCCGCTCCGGCGGCCCGGGCCACCCGGCTCAACGACCCTCTGTACGCCGACAACGCCGGCTTCGACCTGTACGAGGCCGCGCCCATCGGGTCCGAGGAGATCGAGGCGCTCGAGCGCTCGGTCGAGGTGTTCCGGGCCTGGGACGCATCCCGAGGCGGCGGACTCCAGCGCAAGGCAGTCGTGGGCCAGCTGAACGAGGTGGGCGGCATGCTCGCCTACAACCACCCCGAGCACCTGCAGCGCCGTCTCTGGGGTGTCGCCGCCAATCTCGCGGTCCTCGCCGGCTGGATGTCCCACGACGTCGGCCTCGAGCCCACCGCCCAGAAGTACTTCGTGATCGCCGCCCACGCGGCGCGCGAGGGCGGAGACCGTCCCCGAGCGGGCGAGGCGCTCTCGCGTGCCGCCCGACAGATGGTCCACCTGGGCAGGCCCGACGACGCCCTGGACCTGATGAAGCTCGCCAAGTCCGGTTCCGGGGAGGAGACCCTGCCGCGTACCCGGGCGATGCTGCACACCATCGA
The DNA here is from genome assembly GCF_002941025.1 of Streptomyces sp. QL37. Lineage (NCBI taxonomy): Bacteria > Bacillati > Actinomycetota > Actinomycetes > Kitasatosporales > Streptomycetaceae > Streptomyces > Streptomyces sp. QL37. The sequence continues at coordinate 8,380,132 of NZ_PTJS01000001.1, forward strand.
GGCCTGGGCACAGGCGTCGATGGGACGAGGACAGGCCATGCGGCGCACCCTCGGCGAAGCCGAGGAGCTCTTCGTCTCGGACAAGGGCGATGTGCCGCCGCCGAGCTGGATGCAGATGTTCGACGAGGCGGACATGCACGGGATGCAGGCACTGGCCTTCCGTACGCTGGCCGAGCACGACCCGGGCGCGGCATCCACGGCCCAGCGCCACGCCAAGCAGGCACTCGATCTGCGGATAAACGGCCGTCAGCGGTCCAAGATCTTCGACTACATCTCACTCGCCTCGGCATGCTTCATCGCCGACGACCCCGAGCAGGCCGACCGCTACGCACGGCTGGCTCTGGTGTCGATGGGGGAGACGTCCTCGCACCGTACCTGGGACCGCCTGCGCGAGATGTACCGGCTCACCGGTCAGTTCGCCGGTCACGCCAAGATCGAGGACCTGCGCGAGGAGATCGAGCTCGCCCTGCCCCCGAGCGGAGCGAGGAAGAAGGCCAAGGGCTCCCAGATCTGATCAGGGCCGCCATCGATGAGCGCATCAGACCTTCCGAAGGCCGGCCGGGGCTCGCTCATGCCTCGACGCGGGCCACCAACACGCAGGCATCGTCGAGCCGTTCGGCAGATCCGAGCTCCTCGACCACGGCCCGTACGCAGTCCTGCGCCGTGCGGGCCTGTGCGAGCCGAGGCGCCAGCCCCAGAAGCATGTCCGGGCCGCCGCTCCGGTCCGTCAGTCCGCCGGTGTGCAGTACGAGAACATCGCCCGGCAGCAGGTCCACCTGGTCCTGCTCGTAGGTGACTCCGGATGCCGCCCCGAGGAGCACTCCGTCCGGCGCCGGCAGCGGACGTCCCACTCCGTCGCGGAACAGCAGCGGCGCGGGGTGCCCTGCCTGTGCCCAGGCCAGCGTGCCGGTCGCCGGGTCGAAGCGGCAGCACACGGCGCTGCCCAGGGCGGGCTGTGCCGAGCACTCGATCAGCTGGTTCAGATGGCCCATGACCGGCCCGGGGTCGACGCCTGCCACGGCCATGCCGCGCAGCGCGCCGAGCAGCATCGCCATGGCCGAGGTGGCCGGGATCCCGTGGCCGGTGAGGTCACCGACCGTGAGCAGGGTCCTTCCGTCCGGGAGTGGCAGCGCGTCGTACCAGTCGCCGCCGATGAGGTCGCTCGACCCCGAGGGCAGGTAATGCGCGGCGATGTCCAAACCGCTCGCGCCCTGACCGGGTATCGGCAGCGAGCCGCGCCACGGCGGAAGCACGGCCTCCTGGAGTTCCACCGCCATCCGGTGCTCGGCCCGGGCCATCTGTTCCTGCCGCCGCAAGGTGTCCCGTGTCCTGCCCACGAGGTGCTGGCTGCGCCGCAGCCTGCTCACGTCGCGCAGGACCGCCCACATGGATGCCGTGCAGCCGTCCGCGTCGAGAACGGGTTCGCCCATCATGTGCAGCGTGCGCATGCCGCCGTCGGGCAGCAGGATCCGGAATTCGCCGTCTATCGGCCGCCCGTCCACCAGGCAGTCGGTCACCATCGACGTCAGGAGAGGCTGGTCCTCCGCGAGGAGCACGGACGGCAGCTCGTCCAGGGACAGCCCTCCTGCCCCCCGGTCCCTGCCGAAGATCTGGTAGAGCTCGTCGGACCAGCTGACCTCGTCCGTGAGCAGGTTCCACTCGGCGCTGCCCACCCTGCTGAGGAGTGAACCGGTCGGCGGCTCGGCCGACGCGGGGAGGCGTTCTCCTACGGGCTCCGCGGCCGTGGCATCGGGGATGCCGTCCCTCAGCTGTCCCAGGTGCTCGCCGAGGTCGTCGAGCTGATGGACGGCAAGGTCGCAGAGCGCCCGCTGCCAGCGCTGCTGCGGGTCGTCGTCGTCGATCACGGAGGTGTCGCGCCGGACCGCGTCCACGTCACCGCGCAGCAGCCGGGTCCGATCGATCAGGGCATCGACGGCGTCCCGCTCGGGGGGTTGTGGGGCGGGGCGGTCCGCAAACAGATGGGACGGCATCTGGTACTCCGATACAGGCGGCACGGCCGGTTCGTGGGGGTGGACCGAACACGACTGTTGCACACGCTGCGTGGCCCCGTAAGGGGTTTGGCAACACTCGATACGTTCTTGCTTCCGGCATATGCCATCGGCTGGGTGGAGCGAGGGTCCGCCGAACACCCTTGCCCCTGGCGGGGAGTTGACGCAAGTCGCCGGGCGTGGGCCGCTCGGTGTGCGCCCGCGCGTGCGACCCGCACGGCTCGCACCGGCCGGGATCTGGGCATATGCGGAGGCGTGGGAGGCGTGGCTCAGCGGTGTGTGTCGCCGGCGCCGTCGTGGAGTCGATTCGATGTTCGGAGGTGTGGCCGCGTGTGCGTCGGCCGTCCGTTCGAGATCCAGGTGCGGGGTGAGTCGGCGGCCCGGCGTCCAGGGTGTCCGGCGGGGGAATGGTGGCGCGTGCGTTCGTGTTGTGCGAACCAGAAACGAAAACGACACCCATTCCCACTCGGGGAGTGAGGTCGGAACACCTGTCTGGAGGCCTCATGGCGCGCAGTGAGACCAGGCCTGTCGTCCTGCTCCGGTCCACCGCCGGAACCGGGCACACCTATGTGACGCGGAAGAGCAGGCGTAACAACCCCGACCGGCTGGAACTGCGGAAGTTCGACCCGGCCGCAGGGCGTCATGTCACATTCCGTGAGGCCCGCTGAGGAACGGCTGCATCACCTTCCGGCAGCCGTGGGTGCACCTGGCCTGCGAGGTCGTGGTCTGGATCACACCGCAGGGGGCGGATTCACGGGAACACCGGGTGGTGGTTTATCGTTCATCTATACGTCGGGGTGAGCGGCTGAAAGCCGCCGGGCGGTAGTCCGCCCCCCGCACACAAGCCGCCCCGGCTGGATTCCCCCGATCCGGCCGGGGCTTCTCCTTCGCCCGTGCCCCGCCCGCTGTGCGGTCTCGTGCCGCTGCCGGTCACCGGCCCGCACGGGCCGGCCCTTGCTCACATGGTCTGCGTGAGATCCGCCGCGTAGTGCTCGATGGCGGGCCGGTACCGCTGGACGCGCGGGCTGTCGCTCGTGGACGCCAGCAGGCGCAGCAGGAGTTGCATCGCCTCGTGGTGCTCGCCGGTGTTGAACAGAGCCATGGAAAGAAAAGTCCTCAGCGCCCCGTCGTCCGGGAATTCCGACACACCGCGCCTGAGCGTCTCGACGGCTTGACCGAACCTGCCCAGAACACGGTAGGTGCTGCCGAGACCCAGCAGTGCGCCCCGGCGCTCCTCCTCGGTCAGGCCGTCACCCTGAAGACTCCGCTCGTAGTACGGGACGGCCTCGGCCTCCAGGCCGAGCACATCGTGGACCCAGGCGGTCTGATAGGCGACGTCCGCCGCGTCGGGGAACGAGGCGGTGAGGGAGAGGAGGCGTTCCCTGGCCTGTTCGGGGTGGCCTTCTTCTCGCAGCCGCACTGCTTCCGCCAGCAGTTCGTCCTTCTTCTGTGCGCTCATGCGCACATGGTCGCACCCGACCGGGGTGTGGCCGACGGGGTTGGGGGCATCCGTTCCGCCATGACAGCAGAGGCGGATCGTAGTGCACGACGCAGAGGTATGGGGAATCTACTGCTGCGCGCGGCGGTACTCGCGGCGGCGTTCGTGGCCCTTGTGGCCTTCTCCGTGGTCCTGGCGAAGGTGACGCTCACACCGTCACCCGCGTCGGAGGACCTTGTGACGTCCAATCTGAAGCCGGGGCGGTCCCTGCGGCAGTACGCGGAGGACTACACGTTTCTCGCAGCGTGCAAACAGGCGGGCGGGAACCTTCTGCTGGGCGCTCCGTTCGGCGTGCTGCTCCCGATCCTGGTGCCGCGTCGTCTCCGGATGCTCCGGATGACCGTGCTCACCGTGCTGGTCATGGCGGTCGTCGAACTCGCACAGGGCGCGCTCGTGGCGGGACGGGCCTTCGACATCGACGACGTGATCCTCAATACGACCGGCGCGCTGCTGGGGTACGCGATCATTGGGCGACGCGTCAGCCACCGCTACCACGCGCTCTCGGACGAGCCGGCCGCGGCGGACGAGGCGAAGCCCGGGCCGCGGACGCCTGCCGGGACCGGGCCGGCCGCCAAGTCCGGTGCCGCGTCGAAAACCGGGAACGGGACGAAGCCCGGTGCCGCGTCGAAGGCCGGGACCAAGGCGAAGGCCGCCGGCAGGCCCGCGTCCGGCACCGCCGCACGGCGGAGCGCGTCCGCGCCTGTGACTCGCGGACGCGCTCTGCTCGACAGGTGGCGCAGCCGGCGGGAGGGCCCGGGCGGGGGAGCGCCCGGAGCCCGCCGGCGCGGAGCCTAGAGCGCCGGGTAGGCGTTCTTCATGAGCTCCTGGAACTGGGCGGAGAACCACTTGCCGGAGACCGGCGCGTCGGGCAGCGCTCCGGAGGGGTTGTTGCCGTTGCGGACGTTACCGGTGTAGGTCGGGTCGCACATCCGGTCGAAGCCCTTGCCCTCGTCGTTCGGGATCTCCTTGCTGGAGCCGTCCGACTCCCCCGGCGGCTTCATCCAGACGTACGCGTCGATACCCGCGGCGGGCGCTGCCTGCGGCCGTTCGCCGAGACCGGCTCCGGCCTGGTTGCACCAGTTCCCCAGGTGGAGGCGGCGGTCGTAGCGGCCGCCGTTCACATAGGTGTCGACGGTGGTGCTCGCACCCGGTCCGGTCGGCCTGTTCGCGCCGCCCCAGCCGTTGCGGGAGGTGTCGATCAGCATGCCGATGTCGGAGTTGAAGCCGACCGAGACCAGCTCGTTGCGGAAGGCCTGGGCGAAGGACTGCTCGTCCGTGTAGCGGTTCCAGTCGACCCACTTCGACTGACGCACGGACGTGCCGTTGACGGAGTCGTCGATGGAGAAGTGATCCTCCGTCGTCGCACCGTAGTTGGCCGTGTTGGTGATGAAGCCGTGCACGTCGTTGACGGTCGCGCCCTCGGTCGTCGCCGCCTCCTTGAAGAGGTCGGCCGACGGGCCGAAGTTGTCGTCCCAGCCGATCCAGCCGTGGTGCCCCGCGTCGATGTAGTTGTAGACGTTCGGCGCGTCACCGAGCTTGTTGAGCGCGTAGCCGACGCCCTTCTGGTAGTTGCCGTTGGCCTTCATCACGTCGCAGTTCGGGGTGGCGGTGGGCCGGCTGCCGGTGTTGGTGACGAGGTTCGGCAGCGAGTCGATCTCGACGGTGGTGACGATGCGCAGACCCGCGTACTTCTCATCGGCGAGGACGGCCGCGATCGGGTCGATGTACTCGGTCTTGTAGCGGTCGATCTCGGTGGGGCCGAGCTCACCGTTGGAGGCGAGCGCCGCGCAGTCACGTCCGGGCAGGTTGTAGATGACGAGCTGGACGACGAGTTCGCCGGAGCCCTTCTGGGTGAGGGCTTCGTCGAGGTGGTCACGCAGGCCCATTCCGCCGTTGGCGCCCTCGATGGCGGCGATGCGGTCGAGCCAGACACCCGTCGGCTGGTCGGCGATCCGGCTGCCCCCCGGTTCGGCGGCGGCGTTGGCCGACCACTCCGGGTTGACGTAGACCTTGGCGCCCTCGTACGGGTTGTTCACCTTGCTGCCGGCGGGCGGATCGGTGGGCGGGTCGGTCGGGTCCGGCGGGTCGGTCGGTCCGGTGGTTCCTCCGTCACAGGTGACGCCGTTCAGCTTGAACGTCGCGGGCACGGTGCTGTTGCCGTTCCCGGTCGCGTTGAAGCCGAAGGTGGCTGAGGACCCGGTGGCCAGCGCGGCGTTGTAACCGGCGTCCTTCGCGGTGACGGCGGTGCCGCTCTGCGAGACGGTGGCGTTCCAGCCCTGGCTGACCTTCTCACCGCCGGCGAACGACCACTGCAGCTGCCAGCCGGAAACGGCGTCGCCCAGGTTCTTGACGGTCACCGAAGCGGTGAGACCCCCGTTCCACTGGTTCTGGATCTTGTAGTCGACGGAGCAGCCTGCCGCCGCTGCGGCGGAGGTTCCGAAGGGTGCCACCGCGGCGGCGGATCCCGCGGCTGCGGCGACGAGTGCTCCCGCGGCTATGAGCGCCGTTCGGGATCGGCGCAGGGTGGTGCGGCTCGTGCGGCTCATACGAATTCCGTTTCCTCAGCTGTCGAGGGCGCGCGGGTGATCACGCAGCCCGATTCCGTACGGGGTGGGGATACCGTCGTAGTCGCTGATCAAGGACGGGGCGCCGGAGCGGTGCCAGGTGGTCCCAGGTCCGTCCAGGAGGAGGGTCTCTGGTCGACGAACCCTGCGCGACCCGGCCCGGACGGGCCGATGGGGGCAGCGTTCTGACCGAACTCGCACGGGGCGAGGGGGACTTCGGTCCGACCGGTGCGAGCGGAGAGTCGGGTGCTCCTCGTTCACACCATGTGTTCGTGTTCAGGCCAAGCCGGTACTCCTCGTCGGGGGGCACAGGGGCGGTACGGGTTCCGGCCGACGCCCGTCGGCACGGAGGCGTGCTCGACCAGCTCCGGGGCCGGGAAGCCCGTTGCGGAGCCCGCATCGATCGCGTGAGTCCCGTTCAGGCCGTCGCCGGCCTCGGTGTCCGATCCCCGGAAACCGCCGGCCCGATGCTGCGCGGTGCTGTTCTCCACCGTGCGTACGAGGGCGGATCCGGAAGCCGTAGCCGTGGCCGGGAGGGCGTTTCCGGCCACGCCGAGCGCTGCTCCGGGGAGCAGTCTGAACAGGTGCGACACGTGCGGGGGGTGAAGCATGAGCGACTCCTTGCAGATCGGGCGTGCCCCCTACGGCACGTCGACTGGTGGAACCGCTCCCACTGGTGTGGCTTGACGTTAGAGCGTCAAGTGGTGTCGGTCAACACACCAGTTCTCATCTCTTGGTATCGAAATAATTCGACTCTTCAAGTCTCTTGACTCTCTTTTTCCACGTCCCCATGCTGGGAGCGCTCCCACTGGTTCAAGGCTTGTGCTCAGCCCCGCACACTCCCCATGTCGCCGAGCCGCGAGGAGGTACCGCGCATGCCAACGGGACGCGCACGAAGAACCTGGTTACCCGGAAGACCGCGAAGAACCGGAGCCGGAAGCCGACGGTTGTGGACGGCATCGGCAGTCGCGCTGGCCCTCCCTCTGGGGATGACCGCCGCAGCGGGCACCCCAGCCCAGGCGGCAGCCGTCCAATGCAGCGTCGACTACAAGACCAATGACTGGGGTTCGGGCTTCAGCGCCGAACTGACCGTCACCAACAGGAGCTCCACCGCGATCGACGGCTGGACCCTGAGCTACGACTACGCCGGCAACCAGAAGCTCGCCAACGGCTGGAACGGTACCTGGTCCCAGTCCGGCAGGACGGTCACCGTCAAGAACGCGAGCTGGAACGGCACCATCGCCGCCGGGGGCGCCGCCACGACAGGCGCGCAGTTCACCTACAGCGGCACCAACACCGCGCCGTCCACCTTCGCCGTCAACGGCACGGCCTGCGTCGGCGCCCATCAGCCGCCGATCGCCGTCCTCACCAGTCCGGCGGCGGGCGCCGTCTTCTCCGCCGGAGACACGGTTCCCCTGGCCGCGACAGCCGCGGCCGCCGACGGGGCGGGGATCAGCAAGGTCGAGTTCTACGACAACACGACACTGCTGGGCACGGACACGACGTCCCCCTACACCTACAACGCCGAAGGGCTCTCGGTCGGCGGCCACTCCGTGTACGCCAGGGCGTACGACAGCCTCGGTGCCTCCGCGGAATCGACCCCGGCCGGCATCACCGTCGCAGCGGGCCCGGCCGTCGTCGCCACCCCCGCCCAACTGGGCGTGCAGCAGGGCAAGTCGGGGACCTTCGAGGTCTCGCTCTCCACCGCCCCCGCGTCGCCCGTCACCGCCACCGTGGCTCGGAGCGCCGGCAACACCGGTCTGAGCGTCACCGGTGGCGCGAGCCTCACCTTCACACCGTCGAACTGGTCGGCGCCCCAGAAGGTGACCGTCTCGGCCGACGGATCCGGCACGGGAGCCGCGACCTTCACCGTGACGGCCCCCGGCCACACCAAGTCCGAGGTCACCGTCACCCAGCTCGCGGAGGCGAAGGAGTACGACGCCCGCTTCCTCGACCTGTACGGGAAGATCACCGACCCCGCGAACGGTTACTTCTCCTCGGAGGGCATCCCCTACCACTCCGTCGAGACGCTGATCGTGGAGGCTCCCGACCACGGACACGAGACGACGTCGGAGGCGTACAGCTATCTGATCTGGCTCCAGGCGATGTACGGGAAGCTCACCGGGGACTGGACGAAGTTCAACGGTGCGTGGGACACCATGGAGAAGTACATGATCCCCACGCACGCCGACCAGCCCACGAACTCCTTCTACAACGCGTCGAAGCCCGCCACCTACGCGCCCGAGCACGACACCCCGAACGAGTACCCGGCCGTCCTCGACGGTTCGGCGGCCTCCGGCTCGGACCCGATCGCGGCCGAACTGAAGAGCGCGTACGGCACCGACGACATCTACGGCATGCACTGGATCCAGGACGTCGACAACGTCTACGGCTACGGCAACACGCCGGGTAAGTGCTCGGCCGGCCCCACCGAGACCGGGCCGTCGTACATCAACACCTTCCAGCGGGGATCGCAGGAGTCGGTCTGGGAGACCGTCACCCACCCCACCTGCGACAACTTCACCTACGGCGGGGACAACGGCTACCTGGACCTGTTCACCGGGGACGCCTCCTACGCCAAGCAGTGGAAGTTCACCAACGCTCCGGACGCGGACGCCCGTGCCGTACAGGCCGCCTACTGGGCGGACACCTGGGCGAAGGAGCAGGGCAAGGCCGGTGAGGTCTCCGCGACCGTCGCCAAGGCGGCGAAGATGGGCGACTACCTTCGCTACTCCATGTTCGACAAGTACTTCAAGAAGGTCGGCAACTGCGTCGGCCCGACCGCCTGCCCCGCCGGCAGCGGCAAGGACAGCGCGCACTACCTGATGTCCTGGTACTACGCCTGGGGCGGTGCCACCGACACCTCGGCGGGCTGGTCCTGGCGGATCGGGTCCAGTCACGCCCACGGCGGCTACCAGAACCCGATGGCCGCCTACGCGCTGAGCTCCGTCGCCGACCTGAAGCCCAAGTCGGCCACGGGACAGCAGGACTGGGCCAAGAGCCTGGACCGTCAGATGGACTTCTACCAGTGGCTCCAGTCCGACGAGGGAGCCATCGCGGGTGGCGCGACCAACAGCTGGAAGGGGAGTTACGCCCAGCCGCCGGCCGGGACGCCGACCTTCTACGGCATGTTCTACGACGAGAAGCCCGTCTACCACGACCCGCCGTCCAACCAGTGGTTCGGCTTCCAGGCGTGGTCGATGGAGCGCGTCGCCGAGTACTACCACGAGTCGGGTGACGCACAGGCCAAGGCCGTACTCGACAAGTGGGTCGACTGGGCCCTGTCCGAGACGACCATCAACCCGGACGGCACCTACCTCATGCCCTCCACCCTCAAGTGGTCCGGAGCCCCCGACACCTGGAACGCGTCGAGCCCCGGCGCGAACTCCGGACTCCACGTCACGGTCGCGGACTACACCAACGACGTCGGGGTGGCCGGTGCCTATGCCAGGACACTGACCTACTACGCCGCCAAGTCCGGTGACGCCGAGGCGAAGGCCACGGCCGAAGGACTGCTCGACGGCATGTGGAGCCACTACCAGGACGACGCCGGGATCGCCGTTCCCGAGACCCGGGCCGACTACAACCGGTTCGACGACCCGGTGTACGTCCCGAACGGCTGGACGGGCGCGATGCCCAACGGCGACACCGTCGACAACGACTCGACGTTCCTGTCCATCCGGTCGTTCTACGAGGACGACCCGAACTGGCCCAAGGTGCAGGCCTATCTGGACGGCGGGACCGCACCGGTCTTCACCTACCACCGGTTCTGGGCACAGACGGATGTCGCACTGGCTCTGGGGGCGTACGCAGACCTCCTGGAGTGAGTGACCGCACCTCCCGGGGATCCCGGCCGCCGGCCGCAGTCGGCGGCCGGGATCCCCTCAGGGCGTGTGCCTGCGGCCGTCGAGAACATGACGGTCACGGCTCGCGAGCACGCAGGCCCACATCTGGGGGACGAGCAGGGCGGCGAGCGCCATGAGCGGGATGCCCCAGCCCCGTGTCGCGGCGTGGAGCGCGCCGAGACCGATGGGGCCGAGCCCGGCCATCGTCCTTTCGGTCCCCGGTCGGCCGGGGAGGGCCCGAGCACGTCCTCCAGCTCGGACACGAGGAGCAGACCCCCGAGCACCAGCACGCTCGCGGCCACCTCGTCCATCCGGCCACCGGCGTGCTCTCGCTCGTGACCTCGGTCGGTTCATGGATCGCCCCGTCGAACCGGGTCGTCTGGATCCCCGCCGGATTCGAGCATCGGCATCGCGCCCACGGCCGTACCGACATGCGCATCGTCTTCATGGAGCCGAGCCCGGCCGCACTGCTGCCCTCGCATCCCGCGGTGCTCGTCATGACGCCGCTCGCGCGCGAGGCCACCCTGACCTCGACCGGCTCCGAGCGCCGCTCGGCCGCCCTCGTGGAGGAGGGGTTGGCGGAACCTCTCACGCTCGGCCGGCTCGGTCATCGAGTCGGCGCCAGCGAACGTACGCTCAGCAGGCTCTTCCAGCAGGAGACCGGAATGAGCTCCCCCAGTGGCGCACCCAGCTCCGCGTTCACCACGCACTGCTGCTGCTCGCCGGCGACGTCTCCGTGATCGACACGGCGACCGCCTGCGGATGGGCGAACCCCAGCGCCTTCATCGACGCGTTCACCGCGCTCGTCGGCCGGACGCCCGGCCAGTACCAACGCTCGCTCAGGGAGGACGCGAGGACCGGCCGCGGATCGCCCGGCCCCGCACGGGGCCTCGCGCGAACCGGCCAGGACGAGGCATGATCATGCGATGACATGGACAGCTCCCGAAGCGACCCGCACCATCGGACCGCTCACCGGCGGCGAGCGCGAGACGCTGACCGCCTTCCTCGCGTTCTACCGCAGCACACTGCTGCAGAAATGCTCCGGCCTGACAGGCCGCCAGCTCGCCGAGCAGACGGTCGAGCCGTCCAACCTCACCCTGCTCGGCCTCGTCCGGCACATGGCCAAGGTGGAACGCATATGGTTCCGCGAAGGGCTCACCGGCCTGGCCCTCCCCTCGATGTACGACACCCAGAAGGGCAAGGACGCCGACTTCGAGGACCTCTCACCGGACCGTGCCCCCGACGACTACGCCCGTCTCGTCGAGGAGATGCGTCTCGCCGACGAGGCGGCGGCAGACGCGTCGCTCGACACCACCTTCACCCGGCGCGGCTCGGTCTACTCGCTGCGCACGGTGTACGTCCACATGATCGCCGAATACGCACGCCACATCGGCCACGCCGACCTGTTGAGGGAACGGCTGGACGGCGCCACCGGGGCCTGAGGCCGCCCGAGGCCCCAGCGCCCGTACAGGATCTGACGTAATCGGCCGCCCAGGCGGACTGAAACCCCTGGACGGGGTCACACGGAAGGTATGACGTCCACTGACGTAAGGACAGACAGTGCCGGGGACCCCGCCCACGGTGGCACGCCGCGCCGCACCGCCCGCACGCGAGGATGCCTGCCTTTCGCGGGTGTGTGCGCAGCGGCGCTGGTCCTGCTGCTCCTGGGCTCCCGGCTCAGCCTGCTGCCGGGATTCGGCAGCCTCTTCGGCGAGGAGACCACCGACCGCTCGGGCCCCGCGGTGCTCAAGTCCATCCAGGACATGAGCGCGTACGAGGCGGCGTCCGGCAACTTCCAGGTCGTCGTCGACCTGGAGAAGGACGCCAAGTTCCTGCCCGACGCCATCCGGGGGACCCGGACGCTGTACGTCGGCGCGGGCACCGTCGGAGCCTCCGTCGACCTCGGCAAGGTCGGGCCCGACGGGGTGACCGTCAACGAGGACCGCACCACGGCCGAACTCGTCCTGCCCCACGCGGTGCTGGGCAAGCCCGCCCTCGACCCGGACCGCTCCTACGCCGTGTCCAAGCAGCGCGGCCTCCTCGACCGGCTCGGCGACCTCTTCTCCGACAACCCCGGCAGCGAGCAGGCGGTGAACAAGCTCGCCGCGCGGCACATCGGGGAGGCGGCCGAGGAGAGCGGCCTCACCGAGCGGGCCGAGAAGAACACCACCTCGATGCTCCAGGGGCTGCTCGCGTCACTCGGATTCGAGAAGGTCACCGTCCGCTTCACCGACCCGCGCGGCTGACCTCCTCGTCCTCCGGCCGCCCCGCCCGCACCGGCCCAGCGGCCCTGCGCCACACTCGCCTGAACGAACGGTCGCCTCAACGACCGTCAGGAGCCGGGGAGTGATGACCATGACCGCCGAAACCACGGAACGCTTCAGGGCGGCTGTCGAGAAGGGGGACCACGCGGCACTGGAGGAGCTGTTCACCGAGGACGCGCGCCTCTTCAGCCCGGTGAAATTCACGCCCTTCGAGGGCAGGCCGATGGTGCTCGGTCTCTTCGGTGTGCTCCTTCGCACGTTCGAGGACTTCCGCTACGTCGGGCACTTCGAGGGCGAGGCCTCCACCAGCGCGGAGGGCGACCGGGAGCCGTCCGAGATCCTGCTGTTCAGGGCGACGGTGGACGGCAAGGAGATCCACGGGATCGACCTCCTCCAGTTCGGTGAGGACGGCCGGATCAGTGAGTTCACCGTGATGGTCCGCCCGATGTCCGCGGTCCAGGCACTCGGCGCGGCCGTCATGCGGGGGCTCGCCGCCGAAGGTCTCGTACCGGACGGGACCGTCGGCTGAGGAGACGGTGCCCGGCCGGATCCCCCGGCCGGGCACCGAACGGCATGGCGCAACGTCGTTACGGAGTCGTTCGGTTACCCTACGTGAGCTCGACGAGTACTCATCGTCATCCGAGGGGATCCCCGAATGAACCGTATCCGCACCGCACTTGCCGCAGTCGGCATCGCCGCCGGCCTGGTGGCCGCTCCCGCTGCGAACGCCGCACCGCACGAGAACCGCACGGCGGCCGTCGCCCACGACCCCTGCACCGGCGAGTTCCTGGACGACGCGCGGCTGGGCCCCCAGTGGCTCCCCTCCACCAAGCAGGCCCCCGTCGGCCCGCTGCTCAAGGGGTACAAGCGCACGGGCGGCCTGTCTCCTTCCGCCTTCCTGAACAAGTACTGGGAGGGGCCGGCGGACACGGGCAGCTGGAAGTACCCGCCCAACGACGGCTTCGCCGAAGTCAACGGTGAGCTCGACAAGGAGCCCGCCAAGCTGCGCACCGGCCAGCGCCTGGACCGCTTCGGATCGGAGTACGGCGCCTACCTCGCACCGGCCGGCGACGCCTACAAGGAGCGTGCCCTGCCTCCGCAGAACCTCAACACCCGTGACGCCGCAGTCCCTTGTGACTACCGCGTCTACAAGGTGACCAAGCCGTTCTGGGTCTGGCAGGGCAGCATCGCGCCGTGGTTCGAGCAGCCCGGCGGAGGCCAGCAGATCAAGCTCGACGCCGTCTTCCTCGACCCGGGCGCGGGCCAGCGTCTCAACGTGAAGTGGCTGCTGGACCACGCCTACCTCACCGCCGTGGGCGCGTAGTACCCCCCATGGAACGCCAGGAACTGCGCGCCGCCCTTCACGCGGCGGGCGTGGACGACGGCTACTACCGGATCGAAGGCGTTCACGAACCGGCTCCCACACCCCCTGACTTCCTGTTCCTGAGGAAGGCGCCCGACGGGGCGTGGGAGACCGGCGCGTACGAGCGAGGCACCTACGAAGTGATCGCCCGGCACCCGGACGAGGCGGCCGCCTGCGCGCACCTCCTGCGGCTGCTCGTCTGACGGGCGAGCGGTGGGTTTGCCGGATCGGCAAGTTCTCTTGGCCGGTGCTACCGCGGCGCCGAATGATGGACGTGCCGACCGGCCACCGCGAATCCACCGCGAATCCGAGGAGACACATGTCGCAGTCCGCCCGCGCTGCCGAGCCCTCCACCACCGTCCCCGGGGCGTTCCACCGGCTGGTGGACGTCCCGGGCGGCCGGATCCATCTCCTGGAACAGGGGACCGGCCCCCTCGTCCTCATGATCCACGGCTTCCCCGAAACCTCGTACTCCTGGCGCCACCAGCTCTCCGCCGTCGCCGAGGCGGGCTTCCGGGCGGTCGCCGTCGACGTGCGCGGCTACGGGCGGTCCTCGGCCCCCGGTCCCGTGGACGCCTACCGGATGACGGCCCTCGTCGCCGACAACGTCGGCGTCGTGCACGCGCTGGGGGAGGAGACCGCGACGGTCGTCGGCCACGACTGGGGCTCGACCATCGCCGCCGACAGCGCACTGCTGCGGCCCGACATGTTCACGGCCGTGGGCATGCTCAGCGTCCCCTACGCACCCTGGAACGCGATGCGGCCCACCGACGGCTTCGCCCTTATCGGCGGAACCGAGGAGTTCTACGTCAGCTACTTCCAGCAGCCCGGCCGCGCCGAGGCGGAGATCGAACCCGATGTACGCGGCTGGCTGGCCGGCTTCTATACCTCGCTCTCGGGTGACATGATGCCGCCGCCCGGTGCGGACAGCCCCTTCTTCGTGCCCGCCGGAGGGTCCATGCGCGACCGCTTCACCGGCGGCTCCCTGCCGTCCTGGCTCACGGAGCGCGAGCTGGACGTCTGCGGCGCGGAGTTCGAGAGGACCGGCCTGACCGGCGCGCTCAACCGCTACCGCAACGTCGACCGCGACTGGGAGGACCTGGCCGCCTGGGCCGGCGCCCGCCTCACGGCCCCGGCCCTCTTCGCCGGGGGAGCCCTCGACTCCTCCACCACCTGGATGGCCGACGCCATCGCCGCGTTCCCCACGACGCTGCCGGGCCTGGTCTCCTCGCACATCCTGGAAGGGTGCGGACACTGGATCCAGCAGGAACGCCCCGCGGAGGTCAACGCACTGCTGACGAAGTGGCTGCACACCGTGCACCCGTGACGGCCGCGTGTCGAAGTCGGGGCCCCGTCCGCGGACCGGCCATGGTGGTCGTATGAACAGTGCAGGCATTCTCGCCGATGCGTTCGAACGCATCCATGAAGCGGTGCACGCCGCAGTCGAGGGTCTCCCGCCCGAGGACCTCAACGCCAGGCTCGACGACGACGCGAACTCCATCGCCTGGCTCGTGTGGCACCTCACCCGCGTCCAGGACGACCATGTCTCCGACGCGGCGGGTACCGAGCAGGTCTGGTTCGCGAAGGACTGGGCGTCCCGCTTCGAACTGCCCCTGGAGAAGGGCTCGACCGGCTACGGCCACACCAGCGCGCAAGTGGGCTCCGTGACGGTGGCGTCGGGCGATCCCCTCCTCGGTTACTTCGACGCCGTGAACGAGCAGACCCTCGGCTTCGTCCGGGGGCTCGACGGCAGGGCCCTGGACCGCGTCGTGGACGAGGCCTGGTCGCCGCCGGTGACCCTCGGCGTGCGGCTGATCAGCGTCATCGCCGACGATCTGCAGCACGCCGGGCAGGCCGCGTTCGTCCGTGGTGCGCTGGAACGCCGTCAGTAGGCGGCGGAACCGGTGCGCGCGTAGTGTCCCGGACTCGTGCCGACCACGCGCTTGAAGTGCCGGGACAAGTGGGCCTGGTCGTAGAACCCGACCGAGGCCGCGACCTCCGGCGCGCGCATCCCCCCGAGCAGCAGGCGGCGGGCCAGGTCGACACGGCGCCCCGTCAGGTACTGATGCGGAGCCATGCCGAACTCCCTGCTGAAGGCACGGACCAGGTGCGTGTGATGGGCGTGCAGACGCTCCGCGGCCCCGCGGAGCGTCAGCCCGTCCACGAAGTTCTCGTCGAGCAGATCCCGCAGGGCGTACGCGATCCGGCTGTCGGGCACCTGCGGGGCGACGGGCTCGTCGCGCAGGTGCCCGGCGAGGCGTTCGGAGACGAGCGCGAGACGGCTCTGGGCCTCCAGCTCGTCCCCGGGCCGCTCGAGCGTCCGGTGCAGCTGATCGACACGGAGGCGTAGCCGTGGATCCCGCAGCACGGGCCGGTCGACGGCGCGCCCGACGAGATCCGGGTCGATCTCTGCGGTGTTCAGGTACAGGACACGCTTGCGGAACCCCCCAGGGGTCGCCGCGTCGCCGTTGTGCGGCACATGCGGAGGCAGCAGCGTCACCACCGAGCTGGGCGCGCCGTGCTCATGGCGGTCCAGGTCGTAGCGGACCATTCCCTCGTCGACGATGAGCAGCGTCCACGCGTCGTGCGTGTGCATGGGATAGGCGTGGTCGGCGAAGTGCGCGTGGAAGACCTCCTCGATTCCCTCGACGCGAGGACGCCACGCGGTGATGTCCGGACGTGCACCCATGGACGAAGCGTACAAGGGCGGACCGGAACCCCGGCGACGTGCAAACTTCGTACAAGACGGCCGCCCGCCGGGCTCGGCAGACTCCTGGCATGACCGACGAAAACGCCCCCGTACGCTTCGACACCAAGATCGCCGTGCTGCTCCGCGACGACCTCGAGACCTGGCAGCGCCTCAACGTCACCGCCTTCCTGGTGAGCGGCCTCGGTACGCAGGTCCCCGAGGTGATCGGCGAACCGTACGCCGACGCCGACGACACCCCCTACCTGCCCATGTTCCGGCAGCCCGTTCTGGTGTTCGCCGGGTCCAAGGAACTCCTGACGACCGCGCGCACCAAGGCGGTCGGCAGGGGTGTGACCCTCGCCGTGTTCACCTCCGATCTCTTCGCGACCGGCCATGACGAGGCCAACAGGGCGGCCGTCCGGGCGGTGCGCGGGGACGGGATGGATCTGGTGGGCCTGGCCGTGTACGGCCCGCGCAACGCCGTCGACAAGATCCTCAAGGGCGCCTCCATGCACCCCTGACCGGCGCCCGGGTGTCACCGGTCGGATACTCACGGACACACCCGTGCGGGTGATGGTTCCCGGTGCCATACTCAAGACAAGTCCGCTAGACAGGCTTGTCATTGTCCCGAAAGGCGACGCGTCATGAACTGGGCATCGTGGACCACCCTCGGTGTCTTCGCGGGAACCGGCGGAGTACGCACCGAAGAGGTAGGCGTCGTGAGCGGTGATCTGACCGTACACACGACGTGGACCGAGAAGCAGGCCGAGGTCGCTGTCCAGTACAGCGGTGCCTCGGACTGGTTCACACTGGCCGGAAGTCCGGTGCCCTGCCCGTCCGAGGAAGCGAGCAGGGCACTCCACCAGAGCGTCGTCGAGGCCGTACGCGCCGGCGGCGGAGCCACGGTTCCGGCTCCGCACACGGTGTAGTGCCACGCCCCGTCGGCGTCGCAGGTGATCACTCTCCCGCGAAGCGCACCACATACCGCCGCTGCCAAGGCGTCTCCACAGCCTTGCGGTGATAGTTCCGGCGGACGAAAGCGACGGCTTCCTCCGCCGGGACCCCGTCCAGTACGGCCAGGCAGGCCAGAGCCGTACCGGTCCGTCCACGGCCGCCCGCGCAGGCGACCTCCACCCGCTCACCCGGCGCCCTGTCCCACACCTCCGTCAGCACGGCGCGAGCCGCGCTCCTGTCGGAGGGCAGCCGGAAGTCGGGCCAGCGCAGCCACTGCGACTCCCAGGCCACCGGGGGCGGAGGATCGCCCAGCAGATGGACGGCGAAGGCCGGCACCGGTCCCGCGGGGACCGGACGTCTCAGACCGCGGCCACGGACCAGCCGCCCCGACGGCAGGCGCAGGACGCCCTCACCGGCCGGATCCCAGGTCTCTGTCATGCTCAGTCCTTGCTGTCGAGGGCCTTGCTGTCGGGGGCCTTGCTGTCGAGGTCCCGGGACAGCAGGCTAGCCAGCTCCTCGACCGCGTCCTGCGCGCTTTCGCCCACGGCTGACAGCACGAGCGCGTCGCCGTGCTGCGCGGCCAGGGAGAGCACCGAGAGCATGCTCCTGGCGTCCACGGGGGCGCTGCCCTCGCGTGCGACGGTGACGGGGACCGGCTGCCGCATCGCCGCCTGGACGAAGAGAGAGGCGGGACGGGCGTGCAGGCCGCCGCTGGAGCCGACGGAGACGGTGCGCTGATACACGGGTTCACTCCAGGGACGAAGCAGGGGTTGGAGAGGGGACAGGGGTCAGGCGGCCACGGCGACATCGGACCCGTCGTCCGCCGTGGCGGCGGCCTCCGGGTTCCGCCGCGTGCCCTTGAGGGTGACGACCAGGGTGGTGGACACCGCGGTGCCTGCGGCGATCGCCAGCAGGTAGAGGAACGGCTCGCCGATGAGCGGCACGACGAAGACACCACCGTGCGGGGCCCGGAGCGTGCAGCCGAACGCCATGGACAGCGCGCCCGTGACAGCCCCGCCGGCCATCACGGAGGGGATCACCCGCAGGGGGTCCGCCGCGGCGAACGGGATCGCGCCCTCGGTGATGAACGAGGCGCCCAGCACCCACGCGGCCCTGCCGTTCTCCTGCTCGGTCCGGGTGAACAGCCCGCGCCGTACGGTCGTCGCCAGGGCCATCGCCAGCGGCGGCACCATGCCGGCCGCCATCACCGCGGCCATGACCTTCAGGCTGCCCGGCGTCGGATCGGCCAGTCCGCCGACCGCGAAGGCGTACGCGACCTTGTTCAGCGGGCCGCCCATGTCGAAACACATCATCAGGCCGAGAACGACGCCGAGGATGACCGCGTTGGAGCCGGACAGCCCGTTCAGCCAGTCGGTGAGGGCGTTCTGGAGGGAGGCGATCGGCTTGCCGACCACGATGAACATCAGGAAGCCGACCGCGATCGACGCGAGCAGTGGGATCACCAGCACCGGCATGATGCCGCGCAGCGTGGGATGCACCTTCACCCGCTGGATCGCCATCACCGCCGCACCGGCCAGGAGCCCCGCGACCAGACCGCCGAGGAAGCCCGCGTCGATGGTGAGCGCGATGGCGCCACCGACGAATCCGGGAACGAGCGCCGGCCGGTCCGCCATCCCGTAGGCGATGTACCCCGCCAGCACCGGGACGAGGAAGCCGAAGGCGGCGGTGCCGATCTGGTTCAGCAGGGCGGCCCAGCTGGCCGCCTCGCCCCAGACGAAGTGGTCGGCCACCGACTTCGCGCTCGCGATCTCGTAGCCGCCGATCGCGAACGAGAGGGCGATGAGCAGCCCCCCGGCGGCGACGAACGGCACCATGTAACTGACACCGGACATCAGATACGTACGGAGCCGGACACCGAAGTGACCGGACACCCCCGCCGAACCGCCCGTGCCGGAACCCGGTTCGTCGGGGCCGTCGGCGACCCCGACGACCTCTCCGCGCTCGGCCTTGCGCCGGGCCTCGGCGATGAGTTCGGCAGGCCGGTTGATCCCGGCCTTCACCCCGGCGTCGACCACCGGCTTGCCGCCGAACCGGGCCTTCTCCCGTACGTCGACGTCGTGCGCCCAGATGACGGCGTCGGCGGCGGCGATCACCGCCGGATCCAGCCGCTCGAAGCCGGCGGACCCCTGCGTCTCGACGTCCAGGACGACACCCTGGGCGCGCGCGGCCGCCTCCAGCGACTCGGCGGCCATGTACGTGTGTGCGATCCCGGTCGGACAGGACGTGACGGCGACGATGCGGAACGGTTCGGCCGTCTCCCTCTCCGCGGCGGTGTCCACGGGGTCCGGCACCGCCGTGGGAACCTCCTCGCCGCGGATCAGGGCCGCCGCGGCGGCGGGATCACCCTCCGCCCGCAGGGCGCCGGTGAATCCGGGGTCCATGAGCCGGCGTGCCAGGCCCGACAGGATGGTGAGGTGGTCGTCGTCCGCACCCGTGGGCGCGGCTATCAGGAAGACGAGATCCGCGGGGCCGTCCGGAGCACCGAAGTCGATGCCCTCGGCGCTGCGGCCGAAGGCCAGCGTCGGCTCCGTGACGTGCTCGCTCCGGCAGTGCGGAATGCCGATGCCGCCGTCCAGGCCGGTCGGCATCTGGGCCTCGCGCGCTGCCACGTCGGCGAGAAAACCGTCGAGGTCCGTGACGCGGCCGGCCTCGACCATACGTCCGGCCAGCGAACGGGCGGCCGCGCTCTTCGTCTCGGCGGAAAGATCGAGATCGACCAGTTCCGCGGTGATGAGCTCACTCATCGCGGGGCTCCTTGCTCGTGGACCGCCCGGAGGACGGCGCGGGGGACGGGGGAGTCGTGGGACTGGACGCCCGGGGCGAGGACGCTCATGCGGCCCGCTCCGTGAGAGCCAGGTCCATGGGGATGTCCGCGGTGGTGACCACGGCGGACCAATCGAGGTCGGCGGGCGTCGGCATGGCGCTTCCGGGCAGTTGCACGGCGGCGGCGCCATGCGCCACCGCGGCTGACAGCGCCCCCCGGCCCGTTCCGCCGGCGGACAGGAACCCCGCGAGCGAGGCGTCCCCCGCACCGACGTCGCTCCGGACGGCAGCCACTCGCGCCACGGCGAAGTGCGCTCCCGACGGCTCCACCAGCAGCTGCCCGACGGCGCCCAGACTGGCGAGCACCGAACGTGCCCCGAGTTCGCACAGCTCCTGCGCCGCCTTCAGCGCGTCACCGACCGTCGCCAGCGGACGGCCCACGGCCTCGGCGAGCTCCTGGACGTTGGGCTTGATCACGTCCGGCCGTTCGCTCAACGCGGCGACGAGCGCGGCGCCGGAGGTGTCGAGTGCGATCCGGACCCCGGCCCGGTGGCTGCGTGCGACCAGCTCGGCGTACCACTGCGGCGGAAGTCCGCGCGGCAGACTTCCGCAGCATGCGATCCAGTCCGCGCCCGCCGACCGGGCCCGCACGGTCTCCAGCAGGCGCTCCGCCTCGGCCGGGGCGAGCTCGGGGCCCGCCGCGTTCACCTTGGTGAGCGTGCCGTCGGGCTCGACGAGAGTGATGTTGATACGGGTGCTGCCGGCGATGGGGACCCCCGCCGACTCGATGCCGTGCTCTCCGAGCAGCCGGGCCAGCAACGCTCCCTCGGGGCCGCCCAGCGGCGCGACAGCCACCGTACGGTGCCCGGCCGCAGCGACCGCGCGGGAGACGTTCACGCCCTTGCCGCCGGGATCGACACGGTCCGCCGTGGCCCGGAGGACGGCGCCACGGGTGAGCCCGGGGAGTTCGTACGTGCGGTCCAGGCTCGGATTGGGGGTGACGGTCAGGATCATGCGCGTACCACTTCCGTGCCCCGGCTCTCGATGGCCCGGGCGTCCTCGGGGCTCAGCCCCGTATCGGTGATCAGCAGGTCGACGTGGGAGAGATCGCCGAAGCGCGCGAAGTGTTCCTGACCGGACTTGCCCGAGTCCGCGAGGAGCACCACCCTGCGGGCCGCCGCGATCACGGCACGTTTCACGGCAGCCTCGGCCAGATCCGGAGTCGTCAGGCCGCCCTCGGGAGAGAAGCCGTTCGTGGCGAGGAAGACGACATCCGCGTTGATCTCGGCGTACGCGCTCAGCGCCCAGGCGTCGACGGCC
Organism: Streptomyces sp. QL37; assembly: GCF_002941025.1. Classification (NCBI taxonomy): domain Bacteria; kingdom Bacillati; phylum Actinomycetota; class Actinomycetes; order Kitasatosporales; family Streptomycetaceae; genus Streptomyces; species Streptomyces sp. QL37. The sequence goes on from NZ_PTJS01000001.1 coordinate 8,401,422, forward strand.
GCGCGGGTGCGGTGCCGCACCCTGCCGCCGACCAGGTGCAGCGCGATGCCCGGGTGGTCGGAGAGCCGGGCGGCCACCGGCAGGGCATGGGTGACGACGGTGAGGCGCGAGTCGATCGGGACGGCGCCGGCCAGTCTGACGGTCGTCGTGCCGGCATCGATGATGATGTTGCCCTCGTCCGGGAGTTCGCCCAGGGCTGCCGCGGCGATGCGGTCCTTCTCGTCGGCCGCCACGGTGTCGCGCTCGGCGAGATCGGGCTCGAAACCGAGCCGTCCGGCCGGAATCGCGCCGCCGTGCACCCGGCGGAGAAGTCCTGCCCGGTCGAGCGCCTTGAGATCACGCCGGACCGTCTCCGCGGTCACCTGGAACTGCTCGGCCAGGGACAGCACGTCGACGCGCCCGCTCTCTTTGGCGATGCGGAGAATCTCCTGCTGCCGCTCCGGTGCGTACATGTGGTTACGTTTCCGTTTCATGCCCGAGTCTGTGGGTTCACCGGCAGACTACGGTCGCACCTCGGGAAAGTAAACACATTCGGGCGAGGAGCGGGCATGAACGGACCCTGGGGGCAGGGAACGGAGGTCCGGGACTCCTCAGCCGGTGCCGTGGCCGGTGGTTCGAGGGCTCAGCGGCCGGGCCAGCAGAGGCACCCCCAGGACCTGATGGCCGCCGCTCGCCTGCATGCGCACCTCGCCGCGCTCGCTGATCTCGGCACGCACGATGCCGGTCTCGTCCGCGTACACCGGGTAACCACCCGCGCCGGAGCGGTCCGTGAGGTGGACGACCACCACGTCGTCCTCGGCGCCGCCCGCCTGGAATATGAGTTCGTAACTCTCCGGGTAATCCATGACCCACCTCCCGACCGGGCCCGGCAGCAGCCGCGCGCCCGTCATCTCCATTGTTTCCCACCGGAGCTCGCGGCGCTCCGGGAGCAAGGGCGGGTGACCGTCGGTGACTGCGGATGCGGAATGGGTGAGGCGGGGCGACCATCATCTGCAAGGGATCGGACGCGTGCTGTCAGCTTCGCACGGCCGCCCGTGACGCCAGGCGGGTCCCGCCGGCGCGATCGGACTTCGTCGGCGCGGGGCCCACGGGCTCCCGGCCGCCCTGTGGAGAGGAACTGCCGTGCTGATGGCCAATCCCGCAACGCTGCGGAATCTCGTCAAGCGCTACGAGACACTGCGAAGCTCCCATGCGCGGCTGGGCACTTCCGAGAGCAGCCGTCGACTCGAGGACGTGTCCTACACCCTCTGCGTCACCACCGGAACCAGGACCGTGCCGGACGCCCTGGCTGCCGCGGCGGCCCAATTGCGCGCGGTTCCGGCGGCGGGATCGCTGGGCCCTGCGAAGGGCGCTGCCGAGGTGCAGCTGACCGCCTGACTCCGCGCAGTGCCCACAGGGATGACGCCGGTTCTCGGAACCGGCGTCATTCGCTTGTCGTGCGGTCCCAAGGGCGCGGAACCGCACGACACGCCGAATGGGCGGACGGTGCCGTCGAACGGGTGATACCCGCCGGTCGGACAACATGACTGTCAGCAGAGGCGGCTAGGCATGCAAGCATGAGATTTGAGCCCCGCCGAAACAAGACCGTTTCCCCGCGCACCCGTCGGCTCCGCGTCACCGGCGGCGCCCTGTGCGCCGCTGCTCTTGCCGCCACTCTCGTGACCGGCTGTGGTCAGGACAGCGGCGACGAGACCGCCGCGGCGACTTCCGAGGCCGCGAAGGTCCTTCCGAATCAGACGACCAGCCCTTCCGGGAGCGTTTCGGGCAGTCCCTCCGAGACGGCCCAGTTGACCAAGGACCAGGCCGAGCGCAAGGAACTGATGTCGACCGTCAAGGTCACTTTCGACAAGGCCGCCACGACGGCCGTCGGTGAGGTGTCCGGTGGCAAGCTGACCGATCTGGACCTCGAGGGCCTCGATGACGAGGACGACGACGACGCGACCGGCAGCCCGAGCCCGACCGGCAGTCCGACCGGTGGCACCAGCCCGAGTCCCGAGGGCAGCGCCAGCCCGAGCGGGACCGGCAGCCCGAGCGGGACCGGCAGTCCGAGCCCGAGCGGCAGCTCCACCAGCCCCAAGTGGGTCGCGGAGGTCGTGGAGGAGGACGGTACCGCCCACAACGTGACCATCGACGCGGTGTCCGGAGCCGTCATCGATTCCGCGCCCGATGCCGACCAGAGCGCCTCCGACAAGCAGGAGCTGGCGGACCAGCTCTCCAAGGCGACGCAGACGCCCCAGCAGGCCGCCAAGGTCGCCACGGACAAGAAGCCCGGCAAGGTCAGCTCGATCGCGCTCGACGAGAACGACAGCAATGTTCTGGTCTGGCAGGTCGACGTGGTCTCCAAGGACTGGAAGAAGACCACCTTCGACGTGGACGCGGCCAAGGGCACGATCACGGACGAGCAGGTCGACAACGACTGATCACGGCACCGACGGACTCATCGGTGGCGCACCGCATCGCGGTGTGCCACCGATGTGCGTTCCCCGGGCCGTCGCCCGGCCTGGTCCCTCGCCTGGGGGAGCGCACCCCCGGCCCCCCACGGCTCAGGGCGCGATCCCCACGTTCCCGAGGCGGCTCCACCTCCTCTCCTGAGCGCTCGTCATGGCCGGCCAGTGTGTGGCCCCCGGACGAGGGTTCACCCGTGAGGCATAGGAGGCGGGACGATGGTCCGGCCGGAAGAAGCACCCGGTCCCGTACTCGGCGTCGAACGCGAGGCAGGAGGACGCGACGGACGACGGAGTCGGCTTACGGCCCGTCCGTACCCACCCGGACAACGCCGAGACCGCGGTGGCGTACTCCGCCGCGCTGAGACCGCTGTGCTCGCCCTCCTGGGTGAAGGTCTGCACGAGGTGACGGGCGCGGTGAGCGCCCTCCAGACTGTCGCGGTACGCCGCTTCGTGCTCGACGAAGGCGGTGGGGTCGTCGATGGCGTGCATGGTCAGCACCGGGACGGACACCGCCCCGGTCGGATCACTGTCGTACGACAGGTCACGCCGCGCGGAGGCATCGGCGGAGAACCGCTCGACCCCGGCGTTCAGGGCCGCGTCGTCGTGCGAGCCGCTGTAGCGCACGTGCTGGTTGCCGAAGGGGCTGCGCAGACCGAGCCGCCGGATGATGTCGCGGAAGGTGAAGGTCGCGAAGGAGAGGTGCGACTCGAGGGCCCGTTCAGGGATCTTCGTGACCGCGAGGATGTCGTCCAGGTTCCGCCGCTGGAGCGGCGTCCGGTCCGCGGGGTGTGAGGCGTAGCCCGTGCATTCCTGGAGCCTGGCCCGCAGGCCCCCCCCGGTCATGGCCGAATCCTCGCGGAGACCCATCCACAGGGGGTACGACGGCTCGGACGGGCGTGGGTGGTTCCGGCAGTAGTACTGGTAGACGACGCGGAGGTCCACCCGGTAGTCGTAGCCGCGGGAGCCGCCCGCGAGGACGCCGTTCGTGAGCAGCGCGCCGTCGTAGGGCGAGCCGGCGCCGCCGTACATCTCGATGGTCCTGGCGGCCACGTTCCCGCCCCAGGACTGCCCGTGGATCAGCGTGGTGTCCGGGCGCCCGAACCTCTTTGTGAACAGCCGGCGCAGATTCTCCGTGTCCGCGGCCGCCATCCTCGTCCCGTATCCGCCGCGACGGTAGGCCGAACCCGCCCAGGCGTAGCCCTCGTCGACCATGACCGACCAGCGCTCCAGGTCGTCGCCGCTGCGCTGCGGGTCCGACTCCTCGCCCAGGTCGGGTCCGCCGTGGGCATGCATGACCAGGGTTCCGTTCCAGGTGTGGGGGATCGCGACGGAGTAGTGGGCGCCGTGGGAATCCTGGCCGGCGTAGCACGTGGCCTTCGCCGCCAGGCCCGCCGGGCAGGCGACCGTGCCGGGCGCCACGGCCGCGGCCGCGGGCCGGACCGGGCCGATGACGCCCGCGGCGAGAATCCCCGCGACACAGCCTGCCGTCACGGTGGACAGCCTCCTGCGTGAACGCGGCTTCATGAGAAAGGCGAACACGGTACTGCCTCCTGGCCTCTCGCTCCGGTGCATGCCGGCCGATGCTAGCCACGCCCGGGACATCCGCCAGGGGTCCCGTGATTGCGTTCATATCGTTTTCCGGCGGACACCCGGGCGCGTACGTCAGTGCGAAACGGTGACCTCGGCCCTTCGCGCGCGTTGTGCAGGGCGTGCCCACATCTTTCTCCAGCTCGCCCGACGCCCCGGCCGCACCGGTGGCGAAGCCGAAGCCCTTCCTGCTGACGCCCCGCCAGGGAGAAGCCGCCCGTGCGCTCATGGCCTATGTGGGCTCGCTGCCGCTGAAGGGAGCCGATGCGCAGCTTCTCGCGGTCGTCATCTGCATCCGGGCGGCCCGGCGCGGCATCGGCAACCTCACCGGGCAGGACCTGCGTTCGCTGCGGCTCGCCGACCCCGAGGGCGCCGTGAATTCCTTCGCCGCTCTGGGCTGGCAGGGGCAGGAGGCCCTGCTCGGCGAGGACATGGTCACCCCTGTGGCCGTCACTGTGCCGGACCTCGTCGACCGCCCGGATCCCCGGCTGCCCTTCGGCAAGGTCATGCGGTCCAGGGTCTCGGGCTGGACGGCCCGGACCACGGCCGCCAAGCCGGTCAGGAAGACCTCGACCGCCGCGCGCCTCGCCGCACTGTTCCTCGCCGCCCATGGCCCGGCCGACGAGTACGGCACGCTGCCGGCCCACCTGCCCGACGACTGCCGGGCCGCGCTGCCCGAGCTGCTCGCGAAGGGATTCCTGTGCGAGTTGGACGGTGAGCGGTATCTGCTCTCCGAAGCCGTCCGCCATCTGTCGGGAACGCGCCCTCCGTCCGATACCCCGCCCAGGACCCGGGACGAGCCGGAGGCGGAGCGGCTGAGCTGGGACGAGTGGAAGGACCGGGCGAGCGTGGCCCTGCGGCGGCATGTCGAAGCGGTTGAGCGCTGCCCCGAATGCTCCCTGACCACGGCCAGGGTCTCGGAGGCCTTCATGCGCACGGCGGTTCCCGCCCAGTTCGATGAGAAGGTGCGCGCGGCCTACGCCGCCTGGGAGGCCAAGTACCCCGGCCAGGGGCCCGCCGCCGCCGAGTTCGCGGCCGCCTTCCGTGCCGCGCACGGTCACGGGCCCTCCGTCAAGCAGCTCTGCATGGCGCTGGGCTGGGGGAAGATGTCACGGAACCTGCGCATCTTCGTCATCCGCCGGTTGATCGCCGACGGTTGGCTGACGAACACCGATCCGGTGCCGTGGACCCTGCGCCCGGGCAAGGCAGCCCAGCCCCGCACGTCAGGGGTGACGACTGCCTCGGGTGGACGTACGCGCTGAGGCGCCGTCCTTCGGCGCATGACCGGTGAACTCCCAGGGTTCAACGTGATTGTGATGGGCATGTCAGGCGTAGCGCGCGTGCCCCCACGTTCACGCGCCGACCGGGAGGACGCAGTGAGAAGCAGCGCACCGATCCGCAAGGCCGCACTCGTGATGGCCAGTGCCGTCGCTCTGGTCATCACCTCCGCGAGCAGCGCGCTCGCCGCCCCGCCGGCCGCGCTGCCGGCGAACGCGGACGCGATGGAGCAGGCGTTCCAGCCCGCGTACGACTACGACACCGACGGGTGCTACCCCACACCGGCGATAGGCCCCGACGGAACGATCGCCCCCGGCCTCAACACCACCGGTGCGGTCAACGGAAGTTGCCGCGACGCCGTGGATCTGGACAACACCAACGGCTACGCCCGCTCCATGTGCAACAACGGATGGTGCGCCATCATGTACGGGCTCTACTTCGAGAAGGACCAGGCGGTGGCCGGCAGCGGGCTCGGCGGGCACCGGCACGACTGGGAGCACGTCGTGGTGTGGGTCCAGAACAACGAGGCCCGTTACGTATCCACCTCTGCCCACGGCGACTTCGACGTCCACGCCGCTGACCGGATCCGGTGGGACGGAACCCATCCCAAGATCGTCTATCACAAGGACGGTGTGAGCACCCACTGCTTCCGCCCCGCGAATTCGAACGACGAGCCGCCGGAGAACCACTACGGCGAATGGCGGTTCCCGGCTCTCGTCGGCTGGAACGGCTACCCGGCCGGCCTGCGGGACAAGCTGGTCCAGGCGGACTTCGGGAGCGCGGTCCTCGGCCTCAAGGACGGAAATTTCGCCGCCCACCTGCAGAAGGCCCTCCCGGCCGGCATCCCCTTCGACCCCGACGCCTGACGTCGAGGAGCGGGCCACGTCGCGAGCCCGCCCCGGCGCGGGGCGGGTGGCGGCGGCGCGGCCCGCACCGGCGAAGTGTCAGCGGGCCGACAGCTCGGAGGGCGCCTCCTGGATCACCCATCCGTTGCCGTCCGGATCGGCGAAGGACATGAACGAGTTCCAGGTGTCACCCTTGCCCTCCTCCCAGCCCGTCGCGCCGACGTGCCGGATGGGGGAGACGTCCACGCCCCGGCCCACCAACTCCTCGCGCGCCGCCTCGATGTCCGTCACGCAGACCTGGAGTCCGTGCAGCGTGCCGGGAGCCATCACCTTCTCGCCGGGGAAGGCGGGCATCCCCTTGAGCATGGCGATCGAACACCGCGACCCCGGTGGCGTCATCTGGATGATGCGCATACCGGGGGCGACCTCGTCGTCCAGGTCCAGCGTGAAGCCCGCCTTCTCCGAGTAGAACGCTTTCGCCCGGTCCATGTCGGTGACGGGGATCGGGATGACCTCGAGTGTCCAGTTCATGGAGCCTCCTCAGCAGAGCCGGTGCGCCTGGAGGTCCACCGTCACCCACGAGGGAGCCGCACCGCGCACCGAAACGCCAGCAAGGCGCGTACTTCGACCATTTACTCTGCCGGGGAGCCCGGTCCCGGCGCCGGCCCCCCGGCCTTCATGCGGCCCGGGCCCGCCCCGCCCGGACGAACGGCTTCAGGTCGCCGCCTGGGAGCTGTCCCGGAAGCCACCCCAGCCGTGCCAGCGGTCGATCGCGATCCAGGCGTTGACCCGAGCACGCTCACGGTCCGCGTACGGCTGGCCGAGGTACTGCTGGGACAGCCGGTCGATGCCGGCCAGACCCTCGTCGTCGCTCATCTCGACCACGCGCCCGATCAGGGTCACATGGGTGTACCAGTCGGAGTCGTCGAGCACCGTAAGAGTGACACGGGGATCCCGGCGTACGTGGTCGAGGCGCTTGCGGCCCTCGTCCATGTTGACCAGCACCCGGCCGTCCTCCCAGAGGTACCAGGTGGCCGTGGACACCGGCTGCCCGTCCGAGCGGAGGGTGGCGATCACGGCCGGGTTCGGCTTGCGCAGCATCGCCACCGCGGCCTCGGGAAGCGGAGGTTTCGACATGTTCTCTCCTCTGTCTCGTGCTGCCCTCCCTGTGACGGTGAACCACGCCGGATGATTCGGAGGGCGCGCTTCCACGCTGCCACACGAGGCGAGCGGCGGCCGGTTCCGCCCCCACGCCGCGCGTCCGCGCCGAGCAACCGAGGGGCTCCCGGGCCGCGGCCCGGCGACTGTCCAATGTGAGCGGCGCATGGGGGATTGTCGGTGGTGGCTGTGATGCTGGAGCCATGGACGAACTGATGAGGCGTCGCGTCTACGGCGCCGACCACGACGACCCGGACCCGGGGCCGCGGCCCGGGCACGTCTACGTGGAGCTGGTGGGCGGACCGCTGGACGGGCTGCTCCTGGACGTGACCGGCTGGCCCGAGGAGCGCCTCGCCGTCGGGGCCGCGCTGGGCACCGAGCTCGGGAAGTTCGGTGCGGGAGGACGCGCCGTGTACGGGCCCGTGACCGGCGATCCGAGACGCTGGGCCTGGGAGGCGGACAGCCCCTGAGCCGTCCGCCTCAGGCCGCACGGGCCCGTCACCGCGGTGCCGGGGCTCCTCCCGCGTGTGGCGCCGTGCCGAAGGGGAGGCCCGGACCGGGTCGGTCCGCGCAGTGCGTGTCCTGTGCGGGGCGGTGCCCGGTGGTGAGGAAACGGGTCACGGCGCTGTCGCCGCACTCGTTGCCGTTGCCCAGGTACATCCCGTGGCCGCCCCGGCCGACGGTGACCATCCTGGTGCGGTCGCCGAGCGCCGCACGCATCTTCAGCGCACCGGTGTAGGGGGTCGCCGGATCGCGCAGACTCTGCACCATCAGGACGTTCGACGGGCCCTCGTCGGTGATCCGGACGGGCTGCTCGGCCGGGGCGTCCTTCCAGAATGCGCAAGGGGTGATGTTGACGGGCATCCCGGCCGTCAGCGGATACCGGGCCCGGTCGGCGCCGACCTGCTCCGCGTACCCGGAAGCGGGGCCGGGCCAGCGTACGTCGTTGCAGATCACCGCGACCATGAGAGAGGCGTCCTCGTCCGGGATGACCTGGGCCAGGTCCGGTGGCAGGGTCGGCCGGCCCTCCGCATTCCGGGCCTCCTGGATCAGGCGGGCCATCGCCGGGAACGCGGCGTCGCCGTAGAGGGCGTTCTGGAGCGCCTGCCGCAGTCCGTTGCCGGTCAGCGGGACGCCCGGCGTCCCCGATTCGCGCGGAGCGCGGTCCAGCCGGCCGGCCAGCGCGAGGAACAGTGGTTCCACGTCCTCGGCGCGCTGAGCCAGCCGCAGCCCCTCCGCCTCACGGGCGGGATCGGCCGACCAGGCTGCGAAGTCCGCGAAGCGGTCGGCGGCACCCCGCGACATGTTCTCCAGCCAGCCATGTGCGACCCGCGCGGGATCGGGGTCCCCCGTGCTGTCGAGGACCATACGGTCGACGCGACCGGGCTGGGTCTGCCTGTACACGGCGCCGACGTACGCCCCGTAGGAGGTGCCCCAGACCGTCAGCTTCCGCTCACCCAGGGCCTGCCGGAGGCGGTCGATGTCACGGGCCTCGTTCCTGGTCGTGAAGGACCGGAGCACCGCACCTCCGTTGGCGGCGCAGGACTCGGCGGTCCGGAGGGACCGTGCGGTGTTCTCCTCGATCCCGCCGCCCGGCGCGGGCCATGAACGCAGCGTCACCAGGCGGCGGTCCGCAGTAGGCATACCGCAGCGTGCTCTGACGCTGCCGCCCACTCCGCGCGGGTCGAGGGCGACGAGGTCGTACGCCCCGTCCAGAGCCTTCTGCAACGCCGCGCCCTTCTGCGTCAGACGCTGTACCCCGGACGAGCCGGGCCCACCCGGGATGACCACCAGGGTGCCGCGCCGCTTCTCCGGCTGGTCGCTGCGCAGGCGGGTGACGGCGACGGGGACGGTACGCCCGTGGGGCCTCGAGTAGTCGAGTGGGACGGGCAGCGTCGCGCACTCCTGCCCGGCAGGTCCGGTGGTGCCGGCGGGCAGTTCGCACGGTTGCCAGTCGAGCCGCGGAACCGGCTCGGGCTCCGGGCCGGCCGCTCGGGCGACCCCTGGGGCGGTGGTCACCGTGGCCGCCACCGCTGTGGCACAGAGCGTCAGAAACAGTGTGTTGCGGGTCCAGTTCGTCATGGGGGTAAGCGTGGCCGAGCCATGGGCGGCTGCCCATGCGGCAGGCAGGCGTTCCGAGGGTGGGGAAAGCCCCTCGGGCACCCTGCGGAACACGCCCGGGCCCGGAAACCGGCAGGACGCCGGCGGACGCGTAACCCCCCGCGTTCAGAGCGGCGTTGACGTCGGCGAGCCGGTGCGGGGGGACGGCGGAGTCGAGGAGCGGCGGACCGCCGGGCCGCCTCATGCGCCGGCCCGCCCGGCAAGGGGCGCGGTTATCATCGGAGCCATGAGCGCTGAGCCCTCGCACCCCGTCCCCCTGCGCGCTTCCGACGCGGACCGCGAAGCCGTCGTGACGGAGTTGCAGGAGGCGGCGGCCGACGGCCGTATCGACCTCGACGAGTTGGGCGCGCGGCTGGAAGTGGCTCTGGCTGCCAGGACACACGACGAACTGGCGCCGCTCACCGCCGATCTGCTGCCCGCCGTGCCGCCGGCTCCGCCTCTGCTGCTCAAGGGTGGCGTCGCCGGCGCGGTGCGGGAGGGGGTGTGGCGCGTACCCGAGCAGATCAGGGCGTACGGCGGTATGGGCAGCGTCAAGATCGACTTCACACGTGTCGAGTGCCGGCTGCGTGTGGTGGAGATCGAGGTGGACGGGCAGGCCGGTGGTGTCGAGATCGTCATCCCCGACGGCTGGGTGGTCGAGGTGGGGGAGCTGGATCCCGGCCTGGCGGGCCTGCGGAACAGGACGACTGCCGAGAAGCTCCCGGGATCACCCCTGATCCGCCTGACCGGCACCTGCGGGATGGGCGGGGTGACTGTCCGTCACCCCAAGCGTGGTGAACGCCGCAAGCTGCTGCGGGAAGGCGGCTGAGCAGGGCCCTGCCTCGGCATCGGCCGCATGGCCGTCCGGGCGCCTTCAGTGGGTCGCTGTCTCCCGAAACCGTTCCCGGTAGGCGCGAGCCGTGGAGATGAGCCCGTCGAGCGCGTCCCGGGTGGTCGCGAGGTCGGTGATGTGCTGGGTGAGCCTGTCCCGTTCGAGGGCCATCCGCTCGAGCGCGGAGTCGGAGTTGTCCTGACTCGGCGCGTCGACGCAGGGGAGCAGCTCGGTGATCGTGCGGCTGGAGAGGCCTGCCGCGTACATCCGTTGGATGAATGCGACCCGCTCGGGCTGGTCGTCCGAGTAATGCCGTTGCCCGCTACCGCTGCGGACGCTGGTGAGCAGTCCTTGCTCCTCGTAGTAGCGCAGCGACCGGACGCTCGCTCCCGTCCGTGATGCGAGTTCCCCGATCCGCATGGGACCCCCTGTGATCTGTGGTGTGCGTCACAAGCCTTTGCCTCTGACATTGATGTGAGGTTTTAGCGTAATCGATGTGCCCGGCAGTCGGGCGCGGAGTATCGACGCAGGGGAGTTCTCGACATGACCGGCCTCTTCAACAGCTACCAGCTCGGTGATCTGACGCTGCCCAACCGGATGGTGATGGCCCCGATGACGCGGGTCCGGGCTGCCGCGGGCGGTCTCGCGACCCCCTCCATGGCCGCCTACTACGCCCAGCGGGCGACGGCCGGACTCATCGTGAGCGAGGGGGTGCAGCCGAGCCTGATCGGTCAGTCCAACCCCGGCACGCCGGGACTGCACACCGATGAGCAGGTGGCCGCATGGCGCCCGGTGACGTCCGCGGTGCATGCGAACGGCGGGCGCATCTTCGCGCAGATCATGCACGGCGGCCGGGTGTCGCATCCGGACACCACCGGTATGCAGCCGGTCGGACCCTCCGCGGTCCCCGCGGTGGGCGATGTGTTCACCCCCACGGGCCCCCAGCCCGCCCCGCTCCCGCGTGCTCTGGAGACCACCGAGGTGGGGGAGCACGCCCAGGCGTACGCGAGCGCCGCCCGCCGTGCGATCGACGCGGGCTTCGACGGCGTGGAACTCCACGGCGCCAACGGCTACTTGATCTCACAGTTCCTCTCGTCGAACGCCAACCTCCGTACGGACCTCTACGGTGGTTCGGTGGCCAACCGGATCCGGTTCGCCGTCGAGGCGGTCTCCGCGACGGTGCAGGCTGTCGGGGGCGCGAGGACCGGCATACGCCTGTCCCCGGGCGGCGGCTTCTGGGGCGTCGAGGAGACCGATGCCCTCGAGCTCAACAAGGCACTGCTGGCCGAGCTGGCACGGCTGGACCTCGCCTACGTACATCTCGAGGCCACGGCAGGCGAAGAAGTGCTGCTGGACCTGCGGCGAGCCTGGCAGGGGACCCTGATCATGAACCCGGTGTTCCCCATGGGGCCCAAGCAGACCGGCAGGGCCGAAGCGGACCACTGGCTCGAACTCGGAGCGGACCTGATCGGCTTCGGCCGCGCGTTCATCGCCAACCCCGACCTCGTGGAGCGGCTGCGTTCCCGGCTGCCCGTCGCCCCCGTCGACGAGGCCACGTACTACCAGGGCGGCGACGCCGGTTACCTGACCTACCCGGCCTACCAGTACACGGCTTGACGCCGCTTGCGGCCTCGACGCGCACCGCTAGGTGTCGTCCCGGGGCGGCCGGGCCGAGCGGGTCCCTCAGGAGACGGCCAGGGCCGGGCTGACCACGTAGTGCTCCTCGACGGTTCCGTGCGGGAAGACGTCGGTCAGGATGTCCCGCTCCTCGGCCGTGAACCTCTCGGTGGCGTTCCTGCCGAGGACGAGAGAGCCGGAGTAGGCCGCGAGGTTCGCGAGATGCGATTCGAGCGGGTCCGGCCGTCGGCCTACCGGGACGTGGACTCGACCCGGCCGAACGCGAGGGGACCGGTCGTCAGCGCGTCGCACGCCGCCTGCCACGCGGAGTCCCCGGGGTGGAGCTGGGTGCGGAGGTAGGCCCAGGTGAGCCGCTGGACCGCGGAGACTCGCTCCGGGTTCTCGTCCGTCGTCTCGGCGACGTCATATCCGGAGATCCCGCCGAGCCCGTGCTCGGCCTCGAACACGGTGAGCAGTGTCTTCGGGCCCGAGGAGAGGACGTACGCATCCGTGTGCCACTCCGGGCCGCGGACGGTCAGATGGGGCGAAGCGTCCTTCTCGCCGGCGACCACGAGCGTGGGTGTCGTCATCGTGGAGAAGTCCGTGGTCGAGATGAAGGGGAGGTTCTCGGCCGCGTACTCGGTGAGGGCATCCCCACCCCTGCCGGGTGCCGCCAGCAGTACGCCCGCCTTGATCCGGGGATCGGCCGGCGCCACGTCCGCTCCGTCGGCGGGATCGGTGACCCGGGCCCCCAGCAGCACACTCGCGGTGTGCCCGCCCATCGAGTGCCCGGCCACGGCGACCCTGGTCCGGTCCAGGCGTCCCAGGAGCTGAGGGACGGCGGCCTCGATCGCGTCGAGCTGATCGAGGACGCTGCTCATGTCCTCGGCCCGCGAACGCCAGTACAGGGGTGCGCCGGGGGTGTCGGGATCCAGGCTCAGCGTCCTCGAGCTCAGATGCGTCGGCTGGATCACGACGAACCCGTGTGCCGCCCAGAAGTTCACGAGGGGGGCGTAACCGTTCAGTGAGGACAGGTGGTTCGAGGGGCCCTGTCCGTGCGAGAGGAGGATGACCGGCAGGCCGTTCCCGGTCACGGGCGCGGAGACCCGCACCTCCAGATCCACGGCGCGTCCCGGAGCCGGCAGCACCACCGGACTGACCGACAGGACGGGGGCGGGGGAGTCGAAAGCTTCCGCCGCGTGGGTCGATGCACTCATTGCGTATGTCCATTCGATATCGGGACGATGGCGCCGCCGCGGTCCCTCCGGACGTGGGCGGGCAGAGACGTCCGGTGGCAGCGAGGTCGAAACCGGACCGTTGTTCCGATTACAATATGGAGCGTCGTTCCGTTTTGTCAACGACTGCTGGGAAGGGGACCGGTGGCGTCCCGGCCGCGGCTGACGCGAGGTCCGGTCCGGGGCGTCCGGGTGATCGAGAACCGGCTGACGGGCCTCCTGCACCTCGGACACCGCCCCGGCCTCAGGACCATCGCGAGATCCCCTGCGTCGGCAGCGGCCTCGACGCCGCGCCGGCCGACGGTGGCCGTTCACCAGGCGTTCCCGCCTGCCGGGTCGGCACACGCGGGTACGGGGCACCGAGGAGAATGTCCGCATGCGTATCCGCCCCGTGAACATCGACGAGCTTCCGCTTCTCCAGGACATCGAGCGGGCCGCCGGTCAGTGCTTCCGTGAGATCGGCATGCCCGAGATCGCCGAGGACGAGCCACTTCCGGTCGGTGAGCTGGCGCGCCACCTGAGGAACGGGACGGCCTGGGTCGCCGTCGATCCGGCCGACGCTCCGGTCGCCTACCTCATCGCTGAACACGTCGACGGGAACCTCCACGTCGAGCAGGTGTCGGTCCACCCGGATCAGGCACGTCGCGGTGTGGGACGCGGGTTGCTGGACCACCTCGCCGTTCACGCCGTGGCCGGCGGAGCCCCTGCCCTCACCCTCACCACCTTCCTCGATGTCCCCTGGAACGCGCCCTATTACGCGCGCTGCGGCTTCCGCATACTCGACGACGGCGAGATCGGCCCCGGCCTGCGGGACATCCGACAGCAGGAGGCCGCTCACGGTCTGGACCGATGGCCAAGGGCCTGCATGCGCAGAGACCTCTGATCCGGTGCGCATGGAACTCGCCGTATCGCTGACCGGGCACGAGGCGTCCACTAAAGTGCGACGCGGACCGTGACTGGCGCTGAGGTGGAGCACCACCGGGGAGCGGTCTGACGGGACGTCGATGCCGTGCGCCTGGGCGATTGGTCAGCAACGCCTGGAGGGCAACGATGACTCCGACCCGGTCGGCCCGGCTCATGGACGGCACCACCCTCGCCGGACGCGTCGTCGAAGAGGCCGCCGCCAGGGCGGCGGAGATCTCACGGCGCACGGGAACCAGCCCCTGTCTGGCGACGGTGCTGGTCGGAGATGACCCCGCCTCGGTCACATACGTCCGCATGAAACGGGCCCGCTGCGCCAAGGCCGGCATCCGGTCCCGACTCATCGGGCTGCCGGCCGCCACCACGACCGCCGCGCTGGTCGACACCCTCACGTCCCTCTCGGACGATCCGGAAGTCCACGGCATCCTGCTGCAGCATCCTTGCGGCCCGCACATCGACGAGCGAACGGCGTTCGAGGCCATCTCCCCGGAGAAGGACGTCGACGGGGTCACGATGCATTCCTTCGCCTCGATGAGCTTCTCCCTGCCGGGCTTCGTGTCCTGTACTCCCGGCGGGATCATGCGGTTGCTGGAGGCGTACGACGTCGAGCTCGCAGGCAAGCGCGCTGTCGTGGTCGGGCGCAGCGCGATTCTCGGCAGACCGGTCGGGATGCTGCTTCTCGCGAAGGACGCAACCGTGACGTACTGCCACTCGCGCACCGCGGACCTGTCGGAGATCGTCCGGGAGGCGGACATCGTGGTGGCAGCCGTAGGACGCCCCAGGCTGATCCGGGGTGCAGACGTCAAGCCCGGCGCCGTGGTGATCGACGCGGGCTACAACGCCGGCAACGTAGGCGACGTGGAGTTCGACACCGCCCGCACCCGAGCCGGTCTGATCACTCCGGTGCCCGGCGGCGTGGGCCCTATGACCATCGCGGTCCTCCTCGCGCAGACCGTGGCGGCGGCAGCGAAACAGCTCGGAGTACAGGAACTCTGAAGACTTCCGGACCGGCGGACGCTCGGCGAAAGAGCGTTCATGAAGACAGCACGATCGACGCTGTCTGATCGTGTTCACGCCGGAGCCGGCCGATCCGCGCGAGGATCTGCCGGCTCCGGAGCCGCTCCGGACGGCGTTCTCCCGAGGCCGTGTACACGGAGTTCTACGCGGGCGCGTAGCCGGAAACCGCGCGCCCCCGTCGAAACCGGGGACGGCGGCGCCCTTCCGCGGGAACGGCCCGCTACAGCTCGTCGCCGAACACCTCCGCCAGCTCGCGCCATTCGGCCCGCGGCAGGCCGCCGCCGCCCTCGTCGGCGGTGAGGATCTGGAGTGCCACGTGGTCGGCGCCCGCGTCGAGGTACTCCTGGGTCCTGGCCTTCACACGCTCGGCGTCACCCAGGGCGAACAGCGCGTCCAGGAGACGGACGCTGCCGCCGCCGTCGAAGTCGCTCTCCGCGAACCCCAGGCGGAGCAGGTTGTCCGTGTAGTTGGGCAGCTGGAGATACATCGCCAGCATGCTGCGCGCGGTGGTGCGGGCCCGGTCGGTGTCGGTGTCGAGGACCACCGAGAGTTCCGGGGCGAGCAACGCGTCGGGGCCGAGCGCCGTACGCGCCTCCGCCGTGTGCTCCGCGGTGACGAGATAGGGGTGCGCTCCCAGGGCGCGGTCCGTGGCGAGCTTCAGCATCTTCGGGCCGAGCGCGGCGAGGACCCGGCGTCCCGGGCCCACCGGCGGGTTCGCGGCGTCGAGCGAGTCGAGGTAGGCCACCATCTCGCTGTACGGCTTCGTGTACTGCGGCACCATCGGGCCGTGGCTGACGCCCAGGCCGAGCACGAATCGTCCGTCCGCGCTCGCGTCGATCGCGGCGACCCGCGCCGCCACCTCCTCGGCGGGGTGGTCCCAGATGCTCAGGATGCCGGTCGCCACGGTGACGGTGCGGGTGGCGGAGACGACGGCCGCGGCGTCGTCGACCGAGGGGCTGCCTCCGATCCAGAGGGTGCCGTACTTCAGCTCTTCGAGCTCGGCCACCGCTTCCGCGATCGCATCCCTGCCCGCGTCGTCCGTGCGTGACGCGTGCAGCGCACCGCTCCAGATGCCGACCCGTCCGAATGTCTCACGCGTCTCAGAAGTCATATCGATCTCAACAGCCACCTGAACCCGCTATTCCCCGGAGGCCAGGAGTTCACCCGAACGGGGGTCGGAGGGCGGCGTCGTGGAGAGCCCAGGGCTTCCTCGGGAGCGGCCGTTACGCGTACGTTCACGAGGTCCTTGCTGTGGGGCCTCATGCGGGTCCGATCCCCGGGATTGGCTTCGCGGTGTCCAGTTCGACGCAACAGACGAGGCACACATGTCACTGAGGCACGCAGTCGCCGGCCTTGCCCTTCTGCCCGCGCTCGCTGTCCCGGCGACCGCGCGGGCGGCCACGGCACCCCACGAGCACGAACCGGCCGGCAGGACCGCCTTCGACCTGCAGGCCCACCGCGGAGGGCTCGGGCTGACCACGGAGGCGTCCCTGGAGGGCTTCGCCAAGGCGATACGCATGGGTGTCAGCACTCTGGAGCTGGACACCCAGGTCACCAAGGACCGGAAGGTGGTGGTGACCCACGACCGCCAGGTCAGCGCCCAGAAGTGCAGGGACACCGGTCCAACCGCACCCGGCGATCCGATGTACCCGTATGCCGGCAAGTACATCAAGGACCTGACGCTCACACAGATCAAGAGCATGGACTGCGGCTTTCAGCAACTGCCCGGCTTCCCTGAGCAGGAACAGATCAAGGGCCACCGCATGGCCGAACTGAAGGATGTCCTCAACCTGGTGAAGAGCTACGGCGCCAAGCGGATCAAGCTGAACATCGAGACGAAGGTGGAGGCCGGGGCGCCGGAGCAGACCGCGCCGCGCAAGCTGTTCGTGCGCCGCGTCCACGAGGAGATCCGCCGTTCCGGCATCGGCAGGCAGGTATCCGTGCAGTCCTTCGACTGGGGGGCACTCAAGGAGATGCACGAACTCGCCCCCGCCTACCCCCTGGTGGCGTTGACGAACTACGACTTCCTCGAAGTGGGGAAGCCCGGTGCCTCCCCCTGGCTCGGCGGCATCGACGCCGACGACTACGACGGCGACTTCGTGAGGGCCGCCGCCTCCGTCCCCGGCGTGACCGCGCTGTCCCCGAACTACGGGTTCCCGCAGAACGGAACCGTCGCGGACCCCGGATTCCGGTTCTACCCCGACAGGAGGATGGTCCGGGACGCGCACCGGCGCGGGCTGAAGGTCATCCCCTGGACCTGCGACGACCCGGCCACCGTCGAGGCGCTCATGGACATGGGCATCGACGGCGTCATCACCGATTACCCCGATCGCGTACGGGACATCATGGCCGCTCGTGGCATGTCTCTGCCCACGGCGTACCCGGCGCCGCGTCACTGACGACGTCGGGCACAGGACGGATCCGCTACGTGGCCGAGCGGCTGCTCCCGTTCCCGTTCCGCAGCACTCCGGCGAGGACGAGCGCGAGCAGCCCGGCGAGCGGCACCACCAGAAGACCCACCCGGAGACTCGTGGCGTCGGTGACCAGCCCGACGATCGGGGGCGAGGCCAGGAAGCCCAGGCGCATGAGCCAGGAGACGATGGCCAGCCCCGAGCCGGGCCTGAGGCCGGGCAGCTCGTCGGCTTCGTGCATGGCCGCGGGTACGAGTGTCGCCACCCCGAACCCGGCCGCGGCGAAACCAAGTATCGTGCCGGGTACCGAGGGCACCGCAAGTGCGAGGCCCATGCCGGCTGCCGTGATCAGGCCGCCGGCCCGGGCCACGGTGCGTTGGCCGAACCGGTCGACGAGCCGGTCGCCGAGGATACGGCCGATGAACTGGGCTCCCACCAGGGCGATGTAGCCGAAGGCAGCCAGGGTGACCGACGCGTGCAGCGACCCGGAGAGGTAGAGCGTCGCCCAGGAACTGCCCGCGTCCTCGACAAGGGTCCCGGCCGTCGCGATGAGGACGAGGGCGGCCAGCACGTAGACGGTGCGGCGCCGGGCCGTCACCGCACGGCCCGCCGCGTGGTCCACACGGCCGTCGGCCTGCGGTGCGGGAGCCGGCTCGCTCTCGGGGCCGGACAGGCAGTACCGCAGGGCGACACACGCCGCGACCGCGAACACCACGGCGGAGATCGTCAGGTGCTGACCCCGCGAGAGACCGAGCGCGATCGCGGCGGCGGCCATGGACCCACCGGCGACGGCGCCGATCGACCAGACCGCGTGGAAGGAATTGATGATGGAGCGTCCGTAGCGGCGCTGCACCCGCAGTCCATGGGCGTTCTGCGCGACATCGGTGACGGCGTCCATCGCGCCGGCCACGAACAGCGCTCCCGCGAAGAGTACGACCGAGTCGGCCAGGCCCGCGGCGAGGATGCCCGCCCCGGTCAGCAACGTGCCCAGCACCGCCGCCCGCGCCGAACCCAGTCTGCGGATGGCGACGCCCGCCGCGAGGCCGGCGGCGACGGCCCCTGCCGGGAAGGCCGCGACGGTCAGCCCGTAGACGGCGTTACTCATGCCCAGATCGGCTTTGATCTGCGGATATCTCGGCAGCAGATTGGCGAACAGGGCCCCGTTGGTGAAGAACAGCACGGCAACGGCTACCCGGGCCTGCCGTTCGGCCAGGGCAGGCCGGCTCGGCGCGTCAACAGTCATACGGAGACCATATAGCCCGAGCGTACGAACGTACACTCCCTGTTCCGCGCCCTACACGCTTCTCCCGGATCGGGCCCGTCGTGCCTGCCGGATCAGGCCGGTATCGGTGCGAGGTGCCTGCTCTCCGCGGTGGTGGTCCGGGAGTCGGAGTGGGGGCGAGGCAGCCGGGAGGCGGGGCGATGCGCGCCTCCCCGGCCGCCGCTTCGTCGACAACGCCGCAGATGTGCGTGCCGGACCCCACGGGCCCGGCTTGTTCCGAGATGGAGCGGCCGGACCACCGACCAGGCGGTCCACGGCCTGGGGCCGGGCCGGGACCCATGGTCCGCAGCCCTTGAGCGGCGGTTACTCGGCGGCGGTGCCGGCGCCGCCGACGCTCGCGGCGGAGACAGGGCTGTAGTAGACCGAGCGGCCCTGCTTGGAGCGCTCCAGCAGCCCATGCGCGACGCCCTGCTCAAGGGTGTTGCGCACCACGGTGACCTGGGTCGTCCGCTGGGGGTGGGCCTCGCTCAGGGCGGCGGCCACCTCTGCGGCGGACCTCGGCTCCCTCTGATCCGCGAGATACCCCGTGACGAGCTCACGCCAGGTGGGCTCCCCGGCCTTCTTGGCTGCCGTGGTCCGGTCGGTGGACGGCTGCTGTCCGGCCTGCGGCTTCGATCCGCTGTTGCTCTTCTTCGCCGTGGTCCTGCCCTTGGCGCGCCGCGCCGCCGGGACGGAGGCCGCGGCCTTGCCGGCCTTGCCGCCGGCCTTGGCCTTGCGTGCAGCGGGCTTCCCGGTGCCGCCGAGCACCTCTTGCATCTTGACCAGGACGCGCTCACCCTCCTCCAACTGGAGGAGTTCGTCCTGCAGTCGGGTCAGCTCGGTGCGCGCCCGCTCCTGCTCACTTCGGTTCGCCGCGAGATCGTCGGTGATCCGCTGTGCGTAGTCTGCGCTGATGCCGGATGTAGGAGTGTTTTCGGACATGCAGTCCTCGTCTTTCGCTGTGTGTCTGAAATGCCTATGGCGGCTGATGCTACCGACACCAACGCAGGTAACTCCTCAGTGGATGCCGAATCACCACGGAAACGGGCCTCGTCCGTGTGCTCGTAGGCGAGGAGCCGGAGCATACGGCTTCCGGTGCGCGGACTTCCGCGCCGCGGCGACTCCGCGAGGTTGGCCCGAAGTTGTGCCTGCACGGGAACGAGCACGAGGAACCGGATCCGGATCGTCAGTGGCTCCGCGTCCTGAGCGATCCGGTGACGCACATCCGTGGTTCACGCCCAAATCGCTCCGTAGGAGTGAGTGGAGTCCACCGGACGCACACATCGCGCCGTTGCTCTCTGGTGGGGGCCGGTTTCGCCATGTAGCGTCACTGCCAGATGTCGTGGTTCGCCGTACCTGCCCGCGCTTCGGTGCGGGCGCTTCGCTGTATCGGTGCGGACCCACGGCACCTCCGGGACCGCGAGGTGCGGATCCGGATATCAAAGGGAAGGCACCAGCATGGCCAGCGGAACCGTCAAGTGGTTCAACGCCGAAAAGGGTTTCGGCTTCATCCAGCAGGACGGCGGCGGGCCGGACGTCTTCGCTCACTACTCCGCCATCAACGCGACCGGCTTCCGTGAGCTCCAGGAAGGCCAGGCCGTCACTTTCGACGTCACCCAGGGCCAGAAGGGCCCGCAGGCGGAGAACATCACGACTGCCTGACGTCGCAGGTCGAGATCGCCCAGGCCCTCGGGAGCACGATCCGGGGGCCTGGCGTCTCGCACACGACCGACGCGCAGGCACCGGCCCCGCTCATCGAGGAGTCAGCACGTGGAGTCATCGGACGACGGTGTGGGGAGCGGCGATCACCAGGCTCAGGTGATCGTTGTGGGTGCGGGGCCCGCGGGTTCGGCCGCGGCGCTCCACCTGGCGAGAGCCGGCGTCGACGTACTGCTGCTCGAGAAGGGCAGCTTCCCCCGGGACAAGGTGTGCGGGGACGGTCTCACCCCGCGAGGGGTGCAGCAGTTGGTGCGCATGGGCGTCGACATCGACGCTCCCGGCTGGACGCGGACCAAAGGCATGAGGTGGGTCTGCGGAGGGCGCCAGGTACACATCGACTGGCCCCGCTCCGGCAGTCACCCGGACTTCGGCCTCACCCGCTCCCGGCACGACTTCGACGACATCCTGGCCCGGCAGGCCGTGGCCGCCGGCGCGCGGCTGTGCCTGGACACCAGGGCGACGGGCCCCTTGACCGACCGGGCCGGCCGCATCGTCGGCGTGAGTACGCTCGCGGGGGCCGACAGGCAGCCGAGGAACTACCGCGCCCCCGTGGTGATCGCCGCCGACGGCGCCTCCGCCCGGACCGCCCTCGCCATGGGGCTGGAGCGCGACCCGAACAGGCCGATGGCCACCGCCGCTCGTCGCTACTACCGCAGCGAGGCCCGTACCCATGACCCCTACCTGGAGCTCTGGGCCGACCTGCTCTGTTCCCGTACCGGCCGTGACCTGCCGGGGTACGGATGGATCTTCCCGCTCGGTGACGGCCGGGTGAATGTCGGCCTGGGGGCCCTGCCGCACCGCGGTCACGGATCGGTGGACCTGCGGGCCACCATGGACCGGTGGCTGACCCGGGTACCCCAGCACTGGGGTCTGCGGGAGGAGAACGCCGATTCGCCGTTGCGCAGCGCCGCGCTGCCCATGGGGTTCAACCGCAGGCCCCAGTACCGTCGTGGTCTGCTCCTGGTCGGCGACAGCGCGGGCATGGTCAGTCCATGGAGCGGTGAGGGCATAGTCCAGGCCATGGAGGCGGGCGAGGTCGCGGCCGAGACCGTCGCTCTCGCCCTGCACCGTCCGGCCGGCCCCGGGCGTGAGCAGGCCCTGCATCAGTACGCGAGTGAGGTGAACCGCCGCTGGGGACGCTACTACCGGCTCGGCAACACCGTCGCCGGGCTGGTGCTCGCCCGCTACGGATACCGGCCGCTCCTCAGCCGCCGTGTCATGGCCTCGCCCGCTCTGGTGCACACCCTCGCCCGCCTGCTGACGCACGGCAGCGACGCACCTTCCGACGATCTGATCGACACACTCGTCCGCGGCATCGTACGGATGGTCCCCGCGCCCGGCCGGCGCGAGCGAGTGCCGGGTGCGCGGCGTCCCCGGTGACGGCGGCACATCAGGGGTATCCGCAAGGGACGTAGAACGATCGCGCACCCGAGAGGAGCTGTCATGACCACATTTGTGATTACCGTGCCCGGCACATTCGTCGCAGACATCACGGAATCCCGCCGTGCGTCCCTGGAGCGCAAACTGGGCTCCCAGCACACGGACGTGAGTGAGAAGGAAGGCCTCGACCTGCTCAGCCTCGGCGATGACGCCACCTTCTCCATCCGGCTGGAAGTCGATGCGCCGGACCGGTATGAGGCGGAAATGGACGCGGTGCGCCTCGTGTCGGCCGCCCTGAGGGAGACGGGCTTCTCCGAAGAGGACGCACCGCTGGGTCCGCCGGCCGTCACCGGGATCGACAGCGATCTCTGAGCGCCCGTCACGACGTGGAGCAGCCGCTGCTCATGCGCCGCCGGCGGCCATGCCGCCGTCACCGAAGAGACGCGGAACCGTACGATCGCCCCATGCGACCGACCGCGTCCCCATGGCGCGCACTGACCGCCGGCGCCCTCGTGGCCGTCATCTGGGCCGGTTCGGCCTCGGCCGCCGTTCCCACCCCCATGACGGGCCGCGGCCCGTACGGCGAGCTCCGCTCACTCGCCGACCTGTCGGCCCGGCGCCTCGGCACGGCCGTAGCGGTCGCCGCGGCCAAGTGGGGGACGGGCGGCCCCGTCGACGACCCCGCCCGCGAGCAGCAGGTCCTCGACGCGGCGGCGCGCCGGGCGCGCGCAGCAGGAGCCGATCCCGTGACGACCGTGAAGATCTTCCGGGACCAGATCGAGGCGAACAAGCAGGTGCAGCGAGCTCTGCACAGCCGCTGGCAGGCGAACCCGGAGGAGGTGCCGGGGGAGACGCCTGACCTGTCCGTGGTGCGCGAGAAGATCAACCGCCTGAACCTCGCCCTGGTCCGTGTGATCGCCGTATCGGCAGCACCACGGGAGGCCTCTTCCTGCCGTGCCGGCCTGGCCGTCGCCGCGGTGCGTGTCCGGCACGACAGGCGCCTCGACCGCGTCCATGCGGCGGCTCTGGCCCGTGCGTTGCGTTCCGTCTGCGCAGGGGCGCCGGACGAGGTGCCGTAGCACGGAGGGCGCCCCGGTTCGTCGTATCCGCCGGCAGGCCCGCCGGAGGCAACCGCGTCCGACTACGGGCCCGCCGACGCGGCCTGGGCCGTCCAGGGGGCGAGCTCCCGCTCGTCGGCTCGGAAACCGCGAAGTTTCCAAAGTCCGTACAGAGCCAACGGCAGTTTGCCGATCACCCACTCGCCGGGGCGGTAGTCGTCCGCGCGCACGAGCCTCGCGGCGAGATCAGGGCGCTGCCGCCGCAGGTAGGCGCGGGCCTTGAGCGCGTGAGCCGGCTGCGAGACGATCTTGATGCGGTCGACGTCCTCGATCAGCGGGATCACGTTCGTGATGTTCTCCCATGTCGTGCCGCTCCGGTCTTCGAGGAGCACTGTGCCGTCGAAGCCGAGCGCCGATGCCGCGTAGTCAGCCATCAACCGGGCCTCCGCGACGCCACCACTGGTCGGGCCACCGCTGAAGATCACGCGAGTGTCGAGCCCTCGGTCGGCGGCGATGGAGCGAATTCCGGCACGGACCCGCCAGCGGTTGATGAAGTTCGCCGTCGCCCCGGGGTTCCGGTAACCCAGCACGACCACGGCTTCGGTGGTGCCCGTGCCGTTCCCCACGAGGGCCCGGGACCAACGCCAGTTCACCCACTCGCCCCAGCCCACGGCTACCGCTCCGGCTACTGCCATCCCCGTGCCTCGTCGCATGCCACGAGCCTAGGGCACACCGGTCACCGGGCAGTGGATCTCGGGCATGGCCAGGGAGGGGCACCCCGGCCGGGCAAGTACCCGCGGTCGACCGGGTTCAGGCCTGCCCGGTGTCGAAGTGGCTGATCCTCCCGTGGGCCAGGGTGAATCGCCACGCGGTCCGCATGGTGCCCCAGGTGTCATTGGTGAAGTCGGCCACCAGCGAGAGCCCGTTGTCCCTGACCGACTCGACCTTCATCCGGCCGCCGCTGCTGAACATCTCCTTGTCGGTCCAGTCCGCGATGTCACGCTCGCTGCCGTCGTCACTCATCGTCGCGTCGTCGGTGAGCACGGCGAAGAGAGCATCGCGGTCACCGGCGTTCACCGCGTCGATGAACTCTGCCACTGCGGGATCCAGCTCATTGCTCATCATGTCTCCGTTGCTGTACGACGTCGTCCTGCGGGCTCGGCTGGGCCCGGGGGTTCAACGAGACGACCGGCCGTGGGTTCCGCCGCAGGCGTGTCACGGTGCGGGCGGCGGCGTGGTGCGGTGGGTGAGGACCGTCTCGCGGAACGACGCGACCACGGGGCGCAGGTCGGTGTGGTGCCAGGCGGCCCACAGGTACACGGATGCCTGGTGCCAGGGCAGTTCACGGACCTCGACGCCCTCGGTGGTGCCATGGATCATGCTCTTCTGGATGAGCGCGAGTCCCAGGCCGGAGGCGACGAGGCCGAGGGCGGTCAGGGGGTCCGGTGCGTCGAGGCGGATGTCGGGTGTGAAACCCGATGCCACGCAGGCGGCGACGAACGCGTCCCGGGCGGCGGGTTCATGGGACGTACTGACGGCGACCCAGGGCAGGCCGTCCAGGTCGTGTGCCGTGATGTCCTGCCGGTCTGCGAGTGCGTGGTTCGCCGGCAGGGCCAGGAGCAGCGGGTCCTCGAGCAGAGGGGCGGCCAGCAGGTCGGGATCGTCCTCCGAGGGGGGCTGCTGCACCAGGGCGATGTCGAGGCTGCGCTGCCGCAGACCCACGAACTGTTCCTCGGGCGTCAGGCTGTAGAGGGCGACGTGGATGCCCGGGCGCTCCTGCTGCAGGGTGCGCAGCGCTGCGGGCAGTACGCCGGTGTGCATGGCGTCGGAGACGTACCCGATGCAGAGGCCCCCTTCCTCGCCGCGTCCCAGACGGCGGCCGAGGTTCTCCAGCCGGTCGGCGTGGCGTAGCAGTGCCCGCGCCTCGGTGAGGAAGACATGCCCGTCGGCGGTCAGGCGGATGCGCTGCTGGGTGCGCTCGAAGAGGGTCAGGCCCAGGTTCTTCTCCAGCTGGGCGATCTGCCGGCTCAGGGGTGATTGCGAGATGTGCAGGTGTTCGGCGGCGCGGCCGACGTGTTCCGCCTCGGCCACGGCGATGAAGTAGCGAAGTTGTCGCAGGTCAAGCATGTAAGACCTCTGGGGACTCAACTCAGTCCAAGCGAGTCTTGGACAGTCTCAAGTATCGATCGTAGCTTTGAAGACGTCCAACCGGTGGACCTCGCATTCCAGGCGAATCGATGTCACACCCACCCCTCCCCGTAAGGAATCACCTCATGGCTGTCTCGCCCCTCCTGCCCGGACCGCTCGGCTTCGGCACCGCCCCGCTGGGCAACATGTTCCGCGCCATCCCCGACGCGGAGGCGGCCGCCACCGTCGAAGCCGCCTGGGACCACGGCATCCGCTACTTCGACACCGCTCCCTTCTACGGTGCGGGCCTCGCCGAGATCCGGCTCGGCGAGGTGCTGGCGGCTCACCCGCGCGACGCGTACGTCCTCAGCACCAAGGTGGGCCGCGTCGTCCTGGACGAGCCGGAGGACCCCGCCACCCGTGAACTCGGCGAAAAGGGAGGCCTGTTCGAGCACGGCCGCCCCAACAAGATGGTCAACGACTACACGGCGGACGCGACGATGCGCTCCATCGAGGACAGTCTCGACCGGCTGAAGACCGACCGCCTCGACATCGTCTGGGTGCACGACGTCGCGCAGGACTTCTACGGTGACGAATGGCTCGCCCAGTACGAGATGGCCCGCACAGGCGCCTTCCGCACGCTGGAGAGGCTGCGCGCAGAGGGCGTCATCAAGGCCTGGGGCCTGGGCGTGAACCGGGTGGAGCCGCTGGAGCTCACCCTCGATCTCGACGAGCCCACCCCGGACGCCTTCCTCCTGGCCGGCCGCTACACCCTCCTGGACCACGGCCGGGCTCTTCAGCGCCTGCTGCCCGCGGCTGCCGAGCGGAACGTCGACATCGTCGTCGGCGGTCCCTACAGCTCGGGGATCCTGGCCGGAGGGACGCACTTCGAATACCAGGAGGCGCCGGCCGAGATCATCAGCAGGGTGGAGCGGATCAAGGCCCTCGCCCAGCGGCACGGCGTGGGTATCAAGGCCGCCGCCCTTCAGTTCTCCCTGTCCCACCCGGCCACTGCTGCCGCAATTCCCGGTGCCACCAGGCCCAGCCGTATCGCTGAGGACGTCGCCGCGCTGGGGGAGCGGATCCCCGCCGGTTTCTGGACCGCGCTGCGCGAGGAGCGGCTGATCGCACCCGACGCACCCGTACCCACTGCCTGACCTCCGGCCCCGCACTCCGACCGACCGAGGAGAAACTCTCATGGCCACGACCACAGCATCGATTCGCGTTCCCGTGCCGCCCGACCGTGTCTGGCAGCTCATCGGCGGCTTCGGCACCCTGCCCGACTGGCTGCCGTACATCCCGAAGAGTGAGCTCGGCGAAGGCGGCAGGGTCCGTAGCCTCACGAACGAGGAGGGAGGCCTGATCGTCGAGCGTCTCGAGGCCTTCGACGACAGGGCCCGCTCCTACAGCTACTCGATACTCCGGGCTCCGTTCCCGGTGACCGGTTACCTCTCGACCATCACGGTGCGCGAGGACCCCGACGCCGGCTTCTCCCGTGTGGAGTGGAGCGGCACGTTCACGCCGGTCGGGATCGGGGACGACGAGGCGGTCACCCTGTTCCACGGCATCTACACGGACGGGCTCACGGCGCTCCGGGAGACCCTCGCCGCCTGACCTCGGCCCGCGGGCCACTCGGTGTCACCTCTCCAGGACGTCGGCGACCTCGTTGGCCATCGCCCGGTAGCCGGCGTCGTTGGGGTGCAGCGCGTCCTTGTAGGCGTAGGCGGCATCGAGGCGGTCGGGGTCCGAGGGGGAGGCGAGCGCCCGGTCGAAGTCGACGTAGGCGTCGAACTCGCCCGAGTGCCGGATCCAGTCGTTCACCTCGTTGCTGACCTGCGCCGCGTGCGGGCCCCAGTGGTCCGAGCCCTTGAAGGGCAGCAGGGTCGCCCCGATGACTTCGAGACCCTTCTCGTGCGCGGCGTCGATCAGCGTGCGGTAGGCGCCGATGAGCTGGCGGGACGACACTACGGGGGCGGGCTTGTAGGTGGCGGGCGGATTCGGCCCCTTGGCGGCTTCGCTGAAGCCGATGTCGTTGAGCCCTTCGAGGACGACGACCGTGGAGATGCCCGGCTGGTCCAGGACGTCCCGGCCGAAGCGGGCGGTGGCGCGCTCACCGAACCAGGCGGAGTCGTTGAGCGCGAGGTTGCCGCCGATGCCCTGGTTGACGACCGGGCGCCCCGTCAGCTCGGCGAGGGAGTCGGAGTAGCGCCGGTCGGTGTTCGGCGTGGAGCCGAAGCCGTCGGTGATGGAGTCACCGAAGACGGCGACACCGGACCCGTCGCCCGTGCCTCGGGCGTACTTCCGAGCTGCCCCCGTGGGGTGCGCGTTCGCGGCGCCGCCGACCTCGACGGCGGAGAGGTAGTACCAGGACTGGGTGCTGCCCGTGTACGCGGTGCCCGCCGTGTCGGCCCTGTGATCACCTTCTGCCCGGTAGGTGTCGGCCCAGCCCTGGGAGTGGAAGGTGGCAGGGCCCGTGGTCCCCGCGAAGTAGAGCGTGACGGTCACCGACTCCAGGCTCTCCAGGCCCAGTTCGGCCGCGTCGCTGCGGAGTTCCCCATGGGCGGGTATCCATGTCGACCGTTCGCCGTTGAAGGTGAGGTGGCGGACCGATCCCTTCTCGACCGCCGCGCCCTGGGAGGTGCGTGCGATCACCGCCCCCGTGATGCGCAGCGGCGACGTTCCGTACGCGTTGGAGAGCCGGATCCTGGCCAGGCTGCCGCCCTTGGTGACACGGACGACCTGGCGCACGGACTGGTGTGAGAAGCCTTCCTGGGACCAGTTGGGCGTGAAACCGGTGCTGGGCAGCTGGGGGGAGGCGCCCCAGGCGGCGGTCCAGGCGACGGGCGCCGCCTCGGCCGGGGCGGCCAGGGCGCCGAACGCGAGCGACCCGGCGAGGAGGGGGGCGGCGACGCGGCGTACGTGGGAAGTGTTCACGACCGACTCCTAATGGGGATGCAGTTCCGTTAAGTTCATGGGAACCGTAACAGATCCACGAACTTAATGGAACCACAGACCTGTTTGTGGCGCTCGATGATCCTTTCCCGTCCAAGGTCGGCCGGCGGCTGCGGCTCTGTCGCGAAGGGTTGACAACGATCCACCACGCCGAGACTCTTTTTAGAAAGTGATTCCAACATTGACCGGCCGCGTAAGTCCGTGGGGCCGGGCTTGAGTTACGGACGGGAGAGACTCATGGGCGGCGTCATGGACGGCCGGGTCGTGATCGTCACAGGGGCGGCCCGCGGCATCGGCCGCGGCCACGCGCTGGAATTCGCACGGCAGGGCGCGAAGGTGGTGGTCAATGATCTGGGCTCGGAGGTCGACGGGACCGGGGCCGCCTCCGGGCCGGCGAGCGAAGTGGTCCGTGAGATCCGTGAGGCCGGTGGTGAGGCGGTCACCAACGGCGACGACGTCTCCGACTTCGAGGGTGCGCGGAGACTCGTGGAGTCCACGGTGGCGCGCTTCGGGGACCTGCACGTACTCGTGAACAACGCCGGGATCCTGCGCGACCGGATGCTGGTGAACATGACCGCCGCCGAGTGGGACGCCGTGATACGGGTGCACCTGGGAGGCACGTTCGCCCCGCTGCGCCACGCGGCGGCTTACTGGCGGGCTCGGGCGAAGGCGGGCGTCCGGACCGACGCGCGCGTCATCAACACGACGTCCTCGTCCGGCATCTACGGAAATCCCGGCCAGGCCAACTACGGCGCGGCCAAGGCCGGGATCGCCGCACTGACCGTGATCGCCTCGCGCGAACTGGAGCGCTACGGCGTCGCGGTGAACGCCGTGGCGCCCGCGGCGCTCACACGTATGACGGAGGGGCTCCGCCCGGCGCGTCCCGCTCCGGCACCCGAGGGCTTCGACGCGTCGGCTCCGGACAACATCGCCCGGCTGGTGGTCTGGCTCGGCAGTCCCGCCGCTCGCGGCATCACCGGGCGCGTGTTCAACGTGCGGGGCGGCTCGATCAGCGTCGCGGAGGGCTGGCACGCCGGGCCCGGGATCGACAGGGAGTCACGCTGGGAACCGGCCGAGCTGGACGAGGTGATCCCCGCCATGGTCGGCAAGGCCCGCCCCAACGCGCTGCAGAACGGCCTCGCACCGGCAGGGGGCTCCTGACATGGCCCTCGACCACAGCGTGATCGGAGTCGAGTCCGCACCCGTGGAGCGGTCCTGGACCTCCGCCGACACCCTGCTGTACGCGGTGGGGGTCGGCGCCGGGCTCGACGACCCGCTGACTGAACTCCCCTTCACCACGGAGAACACCCGGGGCGTGGAGCAGCAGGTGCTGCCGACGTTCGCCGTACTGGCCGCCCAGGGAGGCCGCGGCCCCGGCATCGGGGCGTTCGACCCGGCGATGCTGGTGCACGCCGAGCAGTCGTTCGACCTGCACCGGCCGCTCGCGCCGGCCGGGAGCGTACGCATCACGTCCAAGGTCACCGGGATCCATGACAAGGGCTCCGGTGCTCTGGTGACCAGCGAGGCGGTGGCCGTGGACCCCGGCTCCGGCGAGCCGCTGATCACGTCGCGCAGCGCGGTGTTCATCCGCGGGGAGGGCGGGTTCGGAGGCGAGCGCGGACCGCGGTCCAGCTGGCCGGAACCCGACCGTGCGCCGGACCACACGGTCACTTACCCGACCAGGCCCGAACAGGCGCTGCTCTACCGGCTGTCCGGGGACCGCAACCCCCTGCACAACGATCCCGCCTTCGCGGCGAAGGCCGGTTTCGGCCGGCCGATCCTGCACGGCCTGTGCACCTACGGGTTCACCGGGCGCGCGCTGCTGCACACCCTGGCGGGATCGGATCCGTCCCGGTTCGCCTCGATGTCCGGCCGTTTCAGCAACCCGGTGTTTCCCGGCGAGCCGCTCACCGTCTCCGTATGGGAGGACGGGGACGCCGCACGGTTCCGTACCACCAAGGCGGACGGGACCGTCGTGATCGACCGTGGACGGGTCACCGTCCACGCGTCGCCCCGTTGACGCCGCTCGCCGGCCGTGGCGGTCCGGCGCCGGTGCCCGCCGTCGGCAGGTCGGCGCCGGTGCCGCGCGGCAGGGGTCAGGGACGTGGCGGGTTGGCGACCGCGGTGGTCATGCAGTAACCGATCGGGCCCGCCGAGTCGTGCAGCGTGCAGTGCCCGACGGCCACGCCCTCCTCGCTGGTGTGGGCGCCGGACTCCAGGCCTATGACGTCACTGAGCGGCAGCCGGCTCAGGCACAGGGTGTAGTCGGCGTTGATGTAATGGAGCCCGGTGTCGCCCGCATGGACGAGCGGACTCGCGGTGTCCGCGGCCAGTGCGGCCCGTACGAACGGTGACAGCGGCTCGCCGGCGACCAGTTCGCGCGCCTCCCGAAGCCATGCCCGGCGCTTGACGTCGCCGCGCCAGCCGCCCTTCGCCGAGGCGTTGTGCTCGTCGAACATCCAGGCCGTCCATGCCCCGTCGCGTGGGGTGAAGAGCTGTTCGGGGGGCGGAGCGTCCCAGGGCGGCGTCGCGGGGACCCGGCCGGGCGGCTGCTCGCTGCGGCGCAGCAGGACGGCGCTGGCCCGCGCGACGACACCGTTCGCACCGTGGACGGTGGCGTCGGCGACCCGGATCCGGCGCCCGTCGCGCACCCGGTGCGTCTCCACCCGCACGGGCGCCATCGGCGCGTTGCGGAAGAGGTCGACGGTCAGCCGGGTGAAGTGCAGCCCTTCCGCCGCGTGTTCCGCCTCGAGCGCCCTGGCCGCGAGGCCCCCGAGCAAACGTCCGTGCATCATGCCTGGCGTCCACCAGCCGCGTGCGTGCGCGGCGGGCACCAGCTTGCCACCCGCACCGGTGAAGAACGCCTCCTCCTGCTCCGTCCCTGCCACGCGTGCTTCCCCTCTGTCGCCCTGACCGGGTCAGGTGTCGATACTCGTGGAGCCGAGCCGGCGGATCAGGACGATCGCGGCTTCGGTGATCTTGTTGGCCTGGCGCTTCGACGAGCTGGTGGCGATCTCGCGCCCCGCCTCACCGATGATCGTGGTCAGTACGGCGACCGTGAGCCGTCCGACCGAGTCGATGCCGGCGCCGAGCAGCACCCCGTTCTGCCGGACCCACTCCCGGCTGCGCGTGCGTCTGACCAGTTCGAATCCCGGCGGAGCGTCACCGTCCATGAACAGCCTGGCCAGATCGCGGCGTTCCCAGGAGCCCTCCAGGAAGGCGCGGGCCCCGGCGATGAAGAGTTCGAGCGCCTCCTCGTCCTTGTCCCCGGCCCTGGCCCGAGCCGCGGCGACCGCGGTCACCGCGTTCTGCTCGTGGGCGGCCTGGTGCTCCTCCCAGAGGGCGAGGAAGAGTTCGGTCTTGCCACCGAAGTGGTGGTACAGGCTGCCCACGCTGGAGTCGGCGCGCTCCACCACCGCCGCGACACTCGCCTCGGCGAAGCCCTGTTCGCAGAACACCTCACGGGCGGCGTTCAGAAGCACGCGACGGGTCTCCGCCGTGCGGCTCCACTGCCAGGCGTTTCCTCCGGACGCGGCGTTACCCGCCTTTCGCGCCATGACGACCCTCCTCGCGTGCGGTCGACGGCCGTCGACACGGTCACCGTACCGAATCCAATCCCAGAATTGGGCGCACCGCTGTGACAGCGACGTTTCTCCGGCGCACCCGCCCCGCGCCACCACATGCCGTCTGAGCTCCGTACATCCGGACCCTCTTGGTGGTGACAGGTGTCTTGACACGCCGCTCCGGCCGGGCACAGTCTGAACTGGTTCCTAGAGTTCCGTTCTAAAAAGGCGCGCCTGTTCCACCTCGTGCGCCCGAACAGGAAAGGACACCTCTCGATGGTCGACTTCTCCCTCAATGTCGAGGAACGTCAGATCCGGGACACCGTGCGCACCTTCATCTCCAAGGAGGTGATGCCCCTGGAACAGGACGTGCTGCGCAACGAACGAGCCGGCGCCCCCGCGATAACCCTCGATGTGCTCGGCGAGCTCCGGACCAAGGCTCGCAAGGCCGGGTTCTGGGGGATGAACACGCCCGAGGAGTACGGCGGGATGAACCTGGGCGCCGTCATGTCCGCGATCCTCGCCATGGAGACCGGAAGGACGTTCGTCCCGTTCAGCTTCGGCGGCTCGGCGGACAACATCCTCTACAGCGCGAACGACGAACAGAAGCAGCGCTATCTCGTCCCGACCATCGAGGGGGAGCGCCGCTCCTGCTTCGCCATCACCGAGCCGGGAGCCGGCTCGGACGCGCGCAACATCCGCACCCGCGCCGTGCGTGACGGCGGCGACTGGGTGATCAACGGCGAGAAGACGTTCATCACCGGCGGCAACGAGGCCGACTTCGTGATGGTGTTCGCCGTCACCGACCCGGGCAGAGGCGCGGACGGCGGGGTCACGTGCTTCCTCGTCGACCGGGACATGGGCTGGAAGTCCGAGCCGATCCCGACGATGGGCCAGTGGGGTCCTGCGGCGCTGGTGTTCGACGACGTACGCGTACCCGACGAGAACGTACTCGGCGAGGTGGGCCAGGGTTTCGCTCTCGCGCTGCGCTGGATCGGCCAGGGCCGCTACATGATCCCGGCCCGGGCGATCGGTTCCGCCGAGCGGATGCTGCAGATGGCCGTGGACTACGCCAAGATCCGGCACTCGATGGGTCACCCGATCGGCGACTACCAGGCGATCCAGTGGCAGATAGCCGACTCGCAGGTCGAGATCGAATCCACCAAGTGGCTCACTCTGTACGCCGCGTGGCGGGTCCAGCAGGGCATGGACGCGCGGCACGCCTCCTCCATCGCCAAGCTCAACGGAGCACTGATGGCCAATCAGGTGGTGGACCGCGTCCTCCAGATCCACGGCGGGATGGGCTACACCAAGGAGCTGCCGATCGAGCGCTGGTACCGCGAGCTGCGGCTTCTGCGGATCTTCGAGGGCACCGACGAGATACAGCGCCGCACCATCGCACGCAACCTGCTGAAGGGCCACGTGCGGCTGGGCGGGATCGGCGAATGACCGGACGCAGGCGCGCCGCGATCGTGGGGGTGGCCGAGTCGGAGGTGGGCAGGACCCCGCACCTGACCGTGCTCTCGCAGCAGGCCCGGGCGAGCAAGGCGGCGCTGGCCGAGGCCGGGCTCCGTCCCGAGGACGTGAACGCGCTCTTCGTGGCAGGGAACTGGTCATGGGCGCCGGCGCTGACCCTGGCGGAGTACCTGGGACTGCGACCGGACTATCTGGACGGCACCAATATCGGCGGGTCGTCGTTCGAGGCCCACCTCGGCCATGCCACCGCGGCCATCGAGGCCGGGCTGATCGACGTCGCGCTGATCACCTACGGCAGCACCCAGCGCAGCAACCGCTCCCGCTCCGCCCCCAGACCGCCCGCGACGCTGACGGAGCAGTTCGACCGGCCCTTCGGGCTGCCGCAGCCGGTCGGCGCCTACGCGCTCGCAGCCAACCGCTACTTCCACCAGTACGGCGCCACGGGCGAGCAACTGGCCGAGGTCGCGGTCAGCGCCCGGCAGTGGGCGGCGCTCAATCCGGACGCCTGTCACCGTGACCCGATCACGGTCGACGACGTGCTCGGCTCCCCGATGATCAGCGACCCGCTGCACCTGCTGGACTGCTGCCTGGTCACCGACGGCGGCGGCGCGGTCGTCGTGGCCGCGGAGGACCGCTGGCCCGACATCGGCACCCACCCGGTCGAGGTGCTCGGCCACGGCGAGACGACCACGCACAGCTCCATCGCCCAGATGCCCGACCTGACCGTCACCGGAGCGGCCCGCTCCGGCCCGGCCGCGATGAAGATGGCCGGCGTCACCCACGACGATCTCGACCTGCTGGAGATCTACGACTCCTTCACCATCACCGTGCTGCTCACCCTCGAATCCCTGGGGTTCTGCAAGCCCGGGGAGGCGGGGGAGTTCGTCAGGCTGGGCCGCACGGCCCCCGGTGGCGACATGCCGATGAACACCAACGGCGGCGGACTGTCCTACACCCACCCCGGCATGTACGGCATCTTCCTGCTCATCGAGGCGACCCGGCAGCTGCGGCACGACTTCGCCTCCGACCCGCCGCGGCAGGTCGAGGGGGCGCAACTGGCCCTGGTGCACGGCACCGGCGGGGTCCTCTCGTCCACGTCCACCGTCGTACTCGGAAGGAGTTGATCACCATGGGGGACCTCGTGCCGGATGCGGAGACACGACCGTTCTGGGACGGCATCGCCGCCGGTGAGCTGCGCCTCCAGCGCTGCGAGGACTGCGAACGTGCCGTGTTCTACCCCCGGGCACTGTGCCCGCACTGTTTCGGCGACCGGCTGGACTGGGTCACCTCCCCGGGGACGGGCACCGTCTACTCGTACACCGTCGCGCACCGTGCATTCGGGCCGTCCGCCGGCGATCCGCCGTACACCGTCGCCCTCATCGACCTCGACGAGGGCGTACGGATGATGTCGAGGATCGTGGGCGGTGCCACGGTCCGGATCGGTGACCGGGTCGAGCTGGAGATCACCCGGCTGGGCGGCGAGGAGTCTCCCGCGCTGCCGTGCTTCCGAGTGAAGGAGAGCGCATGAGCACGGCCACGACACAGATCCGCACCGAGGCGATGCACGCCCTCTTCGCACCCCGCTCCATCGCGCTGGTGGGTGCGACGGACAAATCAGGATGGTCGCTGTCCACGTTCGACAACCTGCGCAACCACGGCTTCCGCGGCCCGGTCCACCTCGTCAATCCCCGTACGGAGGTGGTGCACGGCCGGCGCGCCCACCGCAGCCTCACCGACATCGGTGAAGCGGTCGACATGGCCTACGTCATGGTTCCGACACCCGCGGTGCTGCCGGTACTGCGCGAGGGCGCGGGCCTGGGAATCCGCAGCTACGTCGTGCTCACCGCGGGCTTCGGCGAAACCGGTCCGGAAGGCAGGCGACTCGAGGAGGAGATCCTCGCCTTCGCACGGGAGAACCAGCTGACCGTGCTCGGTCCCAACGGCAACGGATACATCAACGCCACCGAGGGAACCACACCGTACGGGCTGCCGATCCCGCCACCGCTGATCGGCGGTCCCGTGGGCGTGGTGCTGCAGAGCGGCGCACTGGCCAGCTCCATCCTCGCCTTCGCCCAGGCCCGCAACGTCGGTCTCAGCCTCCTCACCTCGATGGGCAACGAGACGATGGTCTCGGTCACCGACGTCATCGACTACCTCGTGGACGACCCCGCCACCCGGGTGATCGCGCTGTTCCTGGAGTCCGTACGCCACCCGGAGGAATTCGCCCGCGCAGCCCGCCGTGCCGCCCGGGCCGGCAAACCGATCGTGGCACTCAAGATCGGTTCCAGCGCACTCGCCTCGCACACCGCCCAAGCCCACACCGGGGCCCTCGTCGGGGACGACGCGGTCGTCGACGCCGCGTTCCGGCAGTTGGGGGTGGTACGCGTCCGCTCCCTGGAGGACCTGATCATCACGGCCGGGCTGCTGGCCCGGACCGGCCCGGTGGAGGGACCCCGGATCGCCGTGGTGACCCCTTCCGGCGGGGCCTGCGAGGTCATCGCCGACCGCGCCGAACAGGAAGGTCTGGAGCTGCCACCGTTCGCCCCGGAGACGGTGGCACGGCTGAAGGAGATCCTGCCGGACTTCGCCACCGTCCAGAATCCGCTGGACGTCACCGGCTACGTGGTCGTGGACCGCACACTCCTCAGCAGGGCCCTGGAGGTGGTGGCCGACGATCCGGGCGTCGACGCGGTGATGCTCCTGACCGACCTGCCGAGACTGCCGCCCGCCGACCTGAACCTGACGCTGCAGCACTTCTCCACGACCGCACAGCGCATCCGCGACGCGCGACGGCCGGTGATCGTCGCGGGCAACGTGCTCACCGACATCACGGAGGTCGGCCGCCAGGTCCAGCGGGAGACAGGCTTCCCGTACGTGGCGGGCGGGATCGAGCACGCCATGACCGCGATCGGCGCGGCCGTCCGCTGGTCCCGGGCCCGGGGCGAGACCGCCGGGACCACCACGGCCGACAACCGGGTGCCACCCGTCGTACGAGGCGAGACCACAGGGCTCTGGGCGGAGCACCGGGCGTCCCGGCTGCTCACGGACAACGGTGTTCCGGTCGTCCCCTCCACCCTCGCCGCCACCGAGGACGAGGCGGTCGAGGCGGCTGCCGCATTCGGGTACCCAGTGGTGCTGAAGGCCGCCGCCGAGGGACTCGGGCACAAGAGCGACATCGGCGGGGTGCGGCTCGGACTGAACGGACCGGAGGCTGTACGAGAGGCCCACCGCGAGGTGTGCGCCGCCCTGCGCGGCCGCGGGCCGACCGGTATCGGCACCCTCGTGCAGCCGCAGCGCGGCGGCGGCGTGGAACTGCTCGTCGGGGTGGTCCGCGATCCGGCCTGGGGACTGACCATGGCCGTCGCCCTCGGTGGGATCTGGGTCGAGGTGCTGCGCGACTCGGTGCTGCGGCTGCTGCCGGTGGACACCGCCGGTATCCGCCGCGCACTGGGCGAACTCCGTGGTGCCCGGCTGCTCGAAGGCGCACGCGGGACGGAGCCCACGGACCTCGACAAGGTCGCCGAGGTAATCGTCAGGATCGGGCAGCTGGCCGAAAGCCTCGGCCCGAAGCTGGAATCGCTGGAGGTCAACCCGCTCCTCGTCCGGGGAAGCGAGGTCGAGGCGCTGGACGCACTGATCGCCTGGAACTGAACCACCCCTCGCGGCGCCACCCGAAGGCCGCCGCGGTCGCAGCAGGCGACCGCGGCGGCCTTCGGTCCCTCACGCCGGTCACGGCCGCTCGAAGGGCGCCGCACACCGCTCGACGGACAGAGGCGGAACACCACTCGCAGAAAGGCCCGGGCAATGAGGCTCTCCTACGTACGCGAACTCGACGAGTACCCCACCGGCGGACGCCGGATACGCATCCTCAGCATGGCCGTGCTCGCCGTCCTGATCGGATCGTACGAGGGGCAGATCGCCCCCGTCGCGCCCCTGCTGCTCGAAGACCTGGACATGTCTCTGTCCACCTACGGCACGATCTCCGCGCTGGCCACCGTCGCCGGTGCCCTCGCCTCCATGGCCGGCGGCCGCCTCACCGACACACTCGGGCGGGTGCGCCTGCTCATCCCCCTCATGCTGCTCACGACGGTGTGCTGCGTGCTGATGACCACGGTGCACTCACCCGCACAACTGCTCATGGCCCGGGTCGCGCTCTCGGTCATCGACGGCATGGCGCTCGCCGGCACCGCGCCGCTCGTACGCGACTTCTCACCACGCATGGGGCGCGCCCAGGCATTCGGCTTCTGGACCTGGGGCCCGGTCGGCGCCAACTTCCTGGCCGCCGCGATCGCGAGTGCCACCCTGCCGCTCTTCCACGACTCGTGGCGCTCCCAGTTCGTCATCATGGCCGTGGTGTCGCTCGTCGCCTCCCTGGTGATCGCGTACAACATCGCCGATCTCTCTCCCGAACTGCGTGGACGCATCCAGCAGACGGAGAAGCGCGCGATCGTCACGGCCGGCCCCACCACGCCGCCCAGGGCCCGGGGCCTGCTCGCCCACCGCAACATGGTGGCGCACGTCGTCGGCATCGGGCTGTGGCTCGTGCTCTTCCTCACGCTCTCCCTGTACGGGCCGCTCATGCTGGGGGAGTCGTTCGGCCTGAGCGCGTCGACCGCGGCCGGGATCATGTCGGTCTTCTGGGTACTCAACCTGGTCACGGTCGTGGTGAGCGGGCGGATCTCCGACCGGTTGCAACTCCGCAAGCCCCTCTGTGTGGGCGGAACGCTCGCGGCGGTGGCGGTCACCGGTTACCTCGTGCACCTGATGGGCCGTCAAGACGTCTCGCATCCGCACCTGATGATCACCGGCGCCCTGCTCGGCGGCGCGATGGGCGTGGCCTACGGTCCCTGGATGGCCAACTTCTCCGAGGACGCCGAGAACATCGACCCCCGGCTCCAGGGCAGCGCGTGGGGCCTGTTCGGATTCACGTCCAAGGCCGTGGCCGTGCTCGCGCTGTTCGCCGTGCCCCGTGTGGTCGAGCACGCGAGCTGGCACCTGTGGATGGTCATCGCACTCGGCTGCATGGTGCTGTTCCTTCCGGCGACGCTGTTCTTCCACGGACCGTGGCGCCGTGGCGCCGTGGCGCCGGCGAAGGCTCCTGAACCGGTCACCCCGAGGGCGGCGGACTGACACCGTCCGGCGCGGGGGACCTCCGCCCCGTCCGGCCGGCGGCGTCGGCGGGATCGTCCGCCGCCCGCGGCCGGCCGAGCGAGGCGAGCACCGCCAGGGCCGAGATGACCGCCATCACGAGCAGGGCCAGCCGGTAGCCGGTGACCAACTGGGCCAGCGCGTGCGGGGCCACATGGGAGATCGTTCCGTCGAAGACGCGGTCGCGCAGCCCTGCCGGGAGCGCACTGGTGACGAGCGACATGGCCAGCGCCGTACTCACCACCACCCCCGTGTTCTGGATCATCAGACGCATCGCGTTGACGATCCCGATCCGGTCGGGCGCTATACCGTCCAGCATCGCCGTGGTGTTGGCCGGCATGAACATCCCCGAGCCCACCCCGACGAGTACCAGCCCGCATGCTATCGGCGCGTAGCCCACCTCCACGGACATCTCCAGGAGAAGCACCAGCAGCCCCGCAGTGCCGACCGACGTACTGAGCAGCACGATCGTGCGCGGTGCCAGCCTGGAGTGCAGCATCCCCGAGCACGCCGACGCGATCATCGCGGCGACCGGCAGCGGCAGCACCTTCAATCCGGCCGACACCGGATCCTCCCCGTGCACCGCCTGGTAGAACAGCGCGATGAGCAGGACCACGGCCATCCGGGACACCGCGTTGAGGAACGACGTCAGAAGGCCCAACGCGAACGGCACGTCCCGGAAGAGCCCGACATCCACCACCGGACGGACGCTGCGCCGCTCCACGATGAGGAACACCGGCACCAGCACCGCGAAGAGCGCCAGGCAGGCGACCACCACCGGATCACCCCAGCTCCGGTCACCGACCTCCGACAGGCCGATCAGCAGGCCTCCCAGACCGACCAGTACGAGGAGATTTCCCGGCACGTCGATGCCGCGGTCACCGCCTCGGCCACCGACCTTCCGCAACACCACGGCCCCCCGGACCAGGCACAACAAGCCGATCGGCACGTTGTACCAGAACACCCACTCCCAGCCGAAACGGTGCGTCAGGTAACCGCCCAGCGTCGGGCCCACCAGCTGCGCCACGGAGAACGACGCGATGTAGACCCCCATGCCACGCGCCATGTGGCGGGGCGGGAACGCGTCGGCCAGCAGCGCCGCACTGTTGGCCAGCAGCATCGCGCCGCCGGCGGCCTGTACCACCCGCAGGCCCACCAGGAACCACGCACCCGGGGCGAAACCGAGGAGCAGGCTGGCCACGGTGTACGTGGCCAGCCCGAGCAGATACATGGTGCGCCGCCCGAACATGTCGGCCAGCCGGCCGAACACGACCAGGAGCACCGTGTTGGCCAGCATGTAGGACAACAGGATCCAGTTCGCGGCGGCAGCACCGGCGTCGAAGTGCCGCACCACATCCGGGAGTGCGACGTTCAGCGAGCTGCTGCCGAGCGCGATGAGGATGCTCGCCATGCTGATGACTGACAACACGCGCCAGGCGTAACGAAGTTGCTCCACTTCCGCTGTTTCCCCGGTCCTGGACATGGAGCTCCCTACCGGTAGGCAGATATTGAATCAGGATACTAGAACCTGATTCGGTTGAGCCTGTTCCGCCCGGGCTCCACGCACCCGGCCGGCCGGGCCCGGGAACTCCCGGACCCGGCTCGACCGAAGACTGCCGGTGCCGTCAGTGCCGCTCCCGCTCCCGCCCGTTGGAGCCGCTCCGCGGGTGCGCGGTCATCAGCAGGGTGCTGGGCCGCACGGTCGCCCGGGCCACGGGCCGGACCGTCCGGTCCGGCGGGGTCTCGAACCGCACTCGCCTGACGATCGTGGCGATCGCGGTCATCAGTTCGGTGAGGGCGAACCGGTCCCCGATGCACTTGTGCTTGCCGGCACCGAAGGGGAGGAACGCTCCGGGCGTGAACGCCTCCGCCTGTGCCTCTTCCAGCCAGCGGTCCGGATCGAAGGTGAGCGGGTCGGGAAAGAGCGCGGGGTCGCGGTGCAAGGCGTGCTGGCAGTAGGCGAGTTCGGTGCCGGCGGGAATGGACCACGGTCCCAGTTGTGTCCGCGTGACGGTGCGACGGGTGACGAGCCATCCGGTGTGGTGCAGCCGCAGTGTTTCCCGGATGACGCGGTTGAGGTAGGGCAGACGTGGAAGATCCTCGAACGCGATGGGACGGCCGTCGAGAACCGTGTCGAGCTCGTCCAGGACTTTTCGTTCGACAGCGGTGTCCCGGGCGATCTCGTAGAGCGCCCAGGACAGTACCGAGGCGGTGGTCTCGGTGCCCGCCACGGCCAGAGTGAGGATCTCCGAGCTGATCTCGTGCCCGGTCGGCGGAAGGCCGGTCTCCTCATCCGTGGTGCGGAGCAGCAGGGACAGCATGTCACCGGTCTCCCGCCCCGAGTCCTGGAGTTCGGCCACGGCGCGGTCGATGGTGGCCCGCACCGCGTCCCGGGCGGCTGTGAACCGGCGGTTGAAGGGCAGGGGGAGCCGCTCCACCCAGTCGGGCAGCATGACGCGCGCCCCGACACCGTTCATGACGACCGAGAGGTCCTTGCGCAGCTGACGGAACGTCGCGTCGTCCAGGCTGCCGGCGAAGACGGTCTTGGCGAGCATCTCGAGGGAGAGCTCGACCATGGCCTCGCGGACATCGAGCTGATGGCCAGGGGTCCACGAGTCGACGGCGGCGGTCGTCGCGCCTCGCATGATGTCGACGTAACGGGCGATCTCCGGCCGGGCGAAGGCGGGTTGGAGCTGGCGTCGCTTACGGACGTGCTCCTGACCCGCGGCGGTGACGACGGAGTCGCCCAGCAGCTGACCCATCTTCTCGAAGAAGCGTCCCTTGTCGAGACCGGGACCGAGGTCGGTCAGCATGGTCCGGATGAGGTCGGGGTCCTGGACGATGAGAGTACGGGTGCCGGGCTGGAGGGTGATCTCGACCAGTGGGCCGTAGTCGGCACGGAGCGAGGCGATGAAGCCGAGGTTGTCGCGTACGAGCTGTACCGCGTGACCCAGGAGCGGGACCGAACCTGCCGCTCTGGGTATGGGGGGAGGCGCTACGAGCGTCACGAGAGCATGCCACCTTTCGAGCTGATCTTGGGCGCTCTATGGCTTCCCTGCTCGATCTTGAGGGCAATCCAGCCGGCCGTGTGGTATACGCCACGGAGAAGGAGGTTTGGCGCATACCGCGAAGGGACAGCTCCCGGTGCCGTACGAGTGGTGCCGGACGTGTGCCGGGCCGGCATGCCGGGTGGATCGGGATTGCCCGGTCGATGGGGTGGACATCGGCGAGCGGCTGAACTCCACCCACGGCTCCACCCGTGGGTCCAGGCGCTCCGAGCCCGGACCCGGGACTCTTCAAGGCATGACAACGACCGAGTGGATCACCGACATCGTCCTCATCCTCGTCGTCTTCCGCCAGCTGCGGGAAGGCCGACTCGACCTCAAGGCCTTCCTCATCCCCCTGGGGATCGTCGCGTTCGTCGCCTACTCGTACCTGGACACCGTTCCCACCGCGGGTAACGACCTGGTGCTGATCGGGGCCCTGATGGCCGTGGGCGCGGCCCTCGGCACGGCCGGCGGCATCCACACCCGGCTCCGCGCTGCCGGCGAGCACATACTGATCAAGGCCGGAGCGGTGTCGGCGGTCCTCTGGGTCCTGGGCATGGGGGCGCGAATCATCTTCCAGATGTGGGTCGAGCACGGCGGTGGCGCCGACGACGTCGGCCGGTTCAGCGTCAGCCATCACATCACCGGCGACCAGGCCTGGGTGGCGGCGTTCGTTCTGATGGCGCTCACCGAAGTGGTCACGCGCCTGGCCACGATCTTCGTACGGAGCCGGTCCCGGACGGTCGCCCGCTCCGTACCCGCCTTCGAACGCATGGCCTGACCATGCGATATGTTCTGCCCGTGTCCGTAACCGAGAGCGTCCCGCCCCATGGAAGGGCCACGGCGCAGGGGGCGGGCCCACAACGAATCCCCGGGCGGGACCCGCGTGCGCAATGGGCGCTCACCCTTGCGATCATCGTGGCCGGAACCCTGACGATCCGGCCCATGGGCTTCAGCGGCCGAGGTCTGGCTGTCGCCGTCCTCTTCGTGATCAACTGTGCGGCGCTGCTGCCCCGGCGCCTGCCGGAGGGCAAGGTTCCCAAGCACCTCGCTCTCGCATGGCTGACGCTCGGCACCGTCGCGGCGGCCGCCCTGATCGGCGTCAGCAGCAGCGGAACGAGCTACCTCTTCGCCTTCTTCCTCGCCGGTCACATGGGATTCCGCCTCGAGCCCAGGCCGGCCCTCGTTCTCGCGGGGATCTGCAGCCTGCTCTGCTCCGGCGTCCTCCTCTTCCGGCTCGGGCCCGGATATCACGAGCTGCCCTGGGCCGTCGGTCTCGCCACAGGCGTCCCGGCCCTGGCCGGCATCGTCAACCGCAGTCAGCGCCAGGCCGTACTGGCCGCGATCGCGGCGGCCGAATCGGCCGAACGTGCCGCTCACGCCGAGGCCCGGACCGCCGTGCTGACCGAGCGCAGCCGGATAGCCCGGGACGTGCACGACGTCCTGGCGCACTCGCTGGCCGGGATCAACATGCAACTGGAACTGGCCGACGCCTTGATCGACACCGGTGACCTCGCCAGGGTCCGGGAGGCCAACGACAAGGCACACAGCCTGGTCAGGAAGAGCCTTGAACAGGCGCAGTGGACCGTGCACGCCCTGCGCGAGGATTCGCTGCCGCTGCTGCAGACTCTGACCGCACTGCTCGAGTCGTCGGGCCACCGTGGTGTCCTCACCGTCACCGGGACCGTCCGTGAGGTGCCCGTCCGGGTAACCCAGAATCTGTTGCGGATCGCGCAGGAGGCTCTGACCAACGCCGCTCGGTACGCCCCCGGGGCAGATGTCGGCATGACGCTGACGTTCGAGGCTTCGTCGACCACACTGAGGATTCGCAACGGCCCTGCCACCCGCGCGGTGAAAGCGCGTATCGGCAGCGGGATGGGACTGATCGG
The DNA here is from genome assembly GCF_002941025.1 of Streptomyces sp. QL37. NCBI lineage: Bacteria > Bacillati > Actinomycetota > Actinomycetes > Kitasatosporales > Streptomycetaceae > Streptomyces > Streptomyces sp. QL37. Next base: position 8,444,490 of record NZ_PTJS01000001.1, read on the forward strand.
AATGCGTGAACGGGTCGCACTGCTGGGTGGAAGCGTCACGGCCCGCCCGGTCACCGAGGGACCGGACGAGGGCGGCTGGCAGGTGGAGGCGGTGATCCCGGAATGAGTGGAACGACCGAGGAGCACCAGCCGTTGAAAGTGGTGGTGGCCGATGACCAGGCCGCTGTCCGGGAACCGCTTGCCGCGGTGCTCGGGCTGTCCGACGACATCGAGGTCGTCGCGGCAGCAGCGGACGGCAACGAGGTGCTGACAGCGGTCGCCACCGGGCCGGTGGACGTGGTGCTGATGGACCTGAGGATGCCCGTGATGGACGGGACCGAGGCAACTCGTCGGCTGAGCGAGGAGTACCCGCACGTGGCGGTGGTCGTGCTGACCACCTTCGCCGACGACGAATCGATCCTGGGCGCGCTGAGTGCCGGGGCCCGCGGCTATCTGACCAAGAACGCGGGACGCCAGGACATCACACGGGCGATCAGGGCCGCCGCCGCCGGTCAGTCGGTGCTCGACCGCGAGGTCCAGGACCGGTTGCTCGCCACCGTCAGGACCAGGGCGCCGGTGGTGGGACATTCCCTGCCGGGCACCCTCACGCCCCGCGAACGAGAGGTACTCGCTCTGATCGGCCAGGGCCTGCCCAACCGGGGGATCGCGGAGAAGCTGTTCATCAGTGAGGCCACGGTCAAGACCCACATCAACAACCTGTTCGCCAAAGCGGGAATCCGGGACCGTGCCGATGCCGTCCGTCGCGCCATCGAATCAGGACTGACCTGACGCGGCGCAAGCTCACCCTGAGACGGATGGGCGGGCCCGGCTCACGGGATCCGTCGGAGGTCCAGCATCATGTCGAGGGACAGCGAACCGTCCACGCCGGCAAAGGAGCCGACCCGCCGGAAGCCGTTCTTCTCGTAATGGCGAATGGCGCGAGCGTTGTCGGCGAGGACGCCTCCCCACAGGATGATCCTCGTCCTGCCGAGCCGCCGCGCGACGTCCGCCACGAGGGGAAGGATCAGCGTCCCCACCCCCTGTCCCTGGTAGTCATCGGCCAGGGTGGGACCGAAACGGCAGTCGGTCAGCTCCGAGAGCTCGATGCCTGCTTCCCTGTAGCGCGCGATGTCCGAGGGGGTGAGGGCGAGACCGACTTCGAGAAGGCCGACGATCCTGGAGGACGGCACTTCCTCGAGCACCAACCTGAGCTTGTCGTAGCGCGCGATCGCATCACACAGCTCCCGGGCAGCCACGACGTCGTAACCGTCGAACGTGCTGAGCCGCCTCGATTCAGGGGACAGCCCCCCGAGGAAACGCGCCAGACGCTCGGTGTCGGCGTGGGCGAGGGGGCGGAAGACGACGCCGGCGACGGCGCGCAGGGCCAGATGGCGCGTAAGAACCAGCGGTTCGTCGGCGATCTCCGCCAGTGTGAGCACCTCGGCCCCCTCGACCGCTCGGGCCTGACGAGCCAAACCTACCAGCGGCCGACGTCCTGTGCGGTCCGCGGCGCGAACAGGAGCGCGCCCCCGCCAGGCGGGAACGCGCTCCTCGTAGGCCGGACGAGGGTCAGTGCCCCTTGACACCGCTCAGCTCGTTGGAGGCCTTCGGCAGTTCGGTCGAGGCCAGCTGCTCGCCCGACTCGATGTCGATCGCCAGCAGCTTCCTGCTCGACGGGTCCGAGACGTACGCCGTGTGGTCGCGCACGAACAGCGCCGGGCGGGCCTGCTGCCAGTCCAGCGGCTCCTGCCACGAGTCCAGGGCGGAGATCTTCCTGGTCACCTTGCCCGTGTCGGGGTCGATGACATGGATCCTGCCGTCGGTGCCCAGGACGAGCGCCTCACCGTGCGGACCCCGTGCCAGCGAACGGAAGGTGTAGCTCGTACCGATGTCGACCAGCCGCATCCTGCCCGTCCGGGTGTTGATGAGGGAGACCTGCTCCGGACGTTCCAACTCGGCGTCCTTGTCCGTCTTGTAGTCCCCGAGGACCACGGGCGACTCGTCGGACCCGGCCTGGTTGCCGATCCGGCCGTACTCCGTGGGGCTCTTCACCTTCTTGACGGCACCGTCCTTGTAGACCAGGACGCCGTCCTCACAGCCGATGACGACCGCCTCGCCCTGTGCGGTCGCTTCCCCATGGACACCGGGGCACTCCTCGCTCCGGGTGATCTCCTTACGGTCCTTGTCCAGCACGGCGATGCCGACGCGCTTCTCCTCCGTGCCGAGCGTGGTCACCAGCTTGCCGTCGGCCAGCTGGATGGCGACACCGTGGTGCGGGGCGGCGGAGGTGTACGTCTCGGCCTGCGGCTTCGTCCCGCCCAGGTCCTCGGGATCGAAGATCGTGACCACGCCGGTCCCGTCGGCGAACAGGATGGTTCTGCCCGCGTGCCGGACGACGTGACCCGGCTTGCTGCCCTCGAACTCGACATCGGTGAGCTTGCGCCCCGCCGCGTCGAGTACCCGGAAACCGGTCGCGGTCGACACCATCACATGGCGGTCGTCGCCCGCCGGGTTGACCCGGTTGAACCCCTCCAGCGGTATGTCCTCGGCGAGCTTCAGCGTCTTCCCGTCCAGGATGTACAGGCCCCCGTCGTACGTGGCGACAATCGGTTCCGCGACCTGGGCGGCCGGGGAAGCCGACGCCTTGCCCGTCGTCCTGGCAGCGGACCCCTCGGTCTCGCCCCCGCAGGCGGTGAGCGCGACGGATACACCGAGAAGGGCGCTGACGGCAGCCGCCGCCCTCGGGCGTGCTACGTGCTTCATCATGTGACTTTCCTCTTCATGACTGTCGCGCTTGAACGCGACAGGTGACTATCGGGCTCCCAGGCCCGTGGATATGGCCCTGGTGTTGGCGCGCATCATCTCCAGGTAGGTGGCCGCCCCCTTTCCCTTCGCTGTGAGGGATTCGGAGAACAGCGGCACGACAGCGACCGCGATGCCGCTCTCGCGTCTCAGCACCTGGGCCAGCCGGTCGGGTTGCGACGAGTCCGCGAAGATCGCCTTCACACCGGCCGTCTCGATCGCCGTCGCAAGGGACTTGAGGTCCGAGGCGCTCGGCGAGGCGAGCGTGGTCCCGCTCGGGATCACGGCGCCCACGATCCGGAAGCCGAAACGCTGCGCCAGGTATCCGAAGACATGGTGGTTGGTGACCAACTGGCGATGCCGGGGCGGGATTGCGTCGAACTGTCCACGCATCCACGTGGTCAGCTCGGTGAGCTGCGTCCCGTAGGCGGTCGCGTTCTTCTCGACTACGGCGCCGTCGACGCCCCTCACATGCTCGGTGATCTGATCCGCGATGAGCCGGACGGCTGCGCGGACCCGCTCGGGGTCGGTCCAGAAGTGGGGGTCCGCCTCGTCGGCCGACTCGCCCGCCGTGTAGGCGATCGGGTCGACCAACTCCCCGACCGCCAGGGTGGAGACGCCGGCCTCCTCGGAGGCCTCCACATGACGCAGGACGTTCTCCTCCAGGCCGAGACCGTTGTGGACGACCAGATCGGCCTGCTCGATGGACGCGGCCTGCGGAGCCGAGACACCGAAGGAGTGGGGATCGGCGCCGGCCTGCATCAGCACGGTCACCTCGGCCTCGTCGCCGACGATGTTGCGGGTGATGTCGCCGAGGATGTTCGTGGTGACGACCACCGAGGGGCGGTCCCGCTCACCTCCCGAGCAACCGCTCACCCCGAGAAGCAGTACGCCGGCCAGGGCGGCGACAAGGAGACGCGCGGTCGCGGAACCGGTGTTCATCGGCCGGTCTCCACCATGTGCGTCGGGGCGAAGTCGAGGGGGAAGGTCCGGGCGATCCGAAGCCGGTCGTCGTAGTCGATCTCGTAGACCTTCCGTGCCGCGGCGTCGTTGACGTACGCGCGAGTGGTGTCGACCTCGATGACGGCGGACCCGCCCCCCGTCGGGAGGAGTTCCTTGCGGGCGAGCCGCTTCCCGGTGGTGATGTCGTAGGCGGTGAGCGCACCGTCCTCGCCGAGCGCGAGCAACGGCGAGCCCTCACCCGCGGTGTTGGCGGCCACGACCGCGCCGGTTCCGATGCGTGTCCACGAGCGGTCGGTGACATCGAGGACCCAGGTGGCCGCATCGCCCGACCTGGCCGCGAGCGTGGTGCTGCCCGCCCGGTGGTGGAACTCCACCGCCCGCTCCGATGCCTTCACCGCTGTGCCGTACGGGATCTTCTCCGCGTCGAACACGCCCTTGTTCTCGCTGACCAGCAGCGCGCCGTCGGCACATCCGAACACCACGCCCCTACGGGTGACCGCCTCGCCCCGCGCCTGGGCACAGGGCTCCTTGAGCGTGGTGACCCGCGCACCGTCCCGGTCGTGGACCGCGACGGAGTCCTTCCCGGCGCCCGCCGCCGTGACCAGCAGGTGCTCCTCGAAGGGGACAGCCGTCCCGCTGCCCGCGCCGGTGAGCACGCTGCCACGGGGGACGGTTCCGCCCTCCAGCTGTTCGCGGTCGAGCAGCCGGATGCCGCCCCCGGCGGAGGAGAGCGCTGTGACGGTCTGATCGCTGTGGACCCGGGCGGCGTCCGTCCCCGGGACGGTCCCCGCCACGTCGCGAATCGCGGCACGGTAGTAGTGGACGTGGTCGCCGTGATCAACCGTCCAGGCACCGGTGTCGACGACGTGTGTGCTGCCGCCGGAGCTCAGGTAGGCGAACCTGCCGTCGGCGCGCAGGCCTTGTACACCGTCTCTGTCCTCGAGCGATGTGATGTCCTCGGTGGCCAGGTCCAGGACCTTGACCGCCCCGGTGCCCGCGTCGGCGAGAACGAGCCGGGACTGCTGTTCGGAGGCTTCTTCGGCTCCCTCGACGTACCCATGGGGTTTCGCCGCGGAGGCAGAAGCCTTCGAGGGTGTCTTCGCGTCGCTGCCGCTCTGGCAGCCGACGAGCAGCCCGGAACCGACGAGGAAGGCGCACGAGAGTGCTGCGGCGGTCCGGGTTTTCCTGAGTGTCATGACGGATGTCCGTATTCCATGGGCGGGCGGTCGGTCGTGGGGGTCGGGGGAGCGGACCGCAGCCGTCGGCGGTGGAGGCCGGAGGCCGCGGTGGAGAGCAGGAACTGCACGACTGCCGCGGCGGCGATGCTCGCCCCCGCAGCCGTGCGGAGGTGCCACGAGAGCAACAGGCCGACGAACGTCGCGCTCGCTCCGAGGCAGGCGGCGCCGGCCATGATCACCGGGATCCGCCGCGCCCACGGCAGCATGGCCGCGGGCGGCGCGATCAGCAGGCCGAAGACCAGCAGCGTCCCCACCACGTGGAACGACGCGACGATGGCAAGCGTGAGAAGGGCCAGCAGAGCCGCGTGCGCGAGGCGCGGCCGGAGCCCCAGGGTGTGCGCCTTGCGCTCGTCGAACGCCAGCGCGACGAACGGCCGGTAGCCGAGTACGGAGACCACCAGCGCGACGGCCAGAGCGCCCCCGAGGTAAGCGAGGTCCGCCGGACGCACGGCGAGTACATCGCCGAAGAGGAACCCGGTCAGGTCGACCGCGAACGACTCCGAGCGCGAGACGACGATCACGCCCAGCGACAGCATCCCCACGAAGAGCAGGCCGATGCTGGTGTCCTGGGACAGCCGGGGTGACCGCCCGACGACGCTGACGCCGAGCGCCATGACCCCCGCGCTCACGGCGGCGCCGATGAGCAGATTGCCTCCCAGCAGCGAGGCGAGGGCGATCCCGGGAAGCATGCCGTGCGACATCGCGTCCCCCAGGAACGCCATGCCGCGCAGGACGACCCAGGTGCCGGCCAGGGCACAGATCGACGACACGAGCACGCCGCCCCACAGGGCCCGTTGGACAAAGGTCACCTCGAAGGGACCCATCAACCATTCCATGCCGCCGGACACTACAATGAAAATGATTATCACTACAAAGAAGCTGACAGGAAGAGGCTCGGAAGATGCAGCGACAGGTGAGACTCGACGGCGTGTCGGCCGGCTATCCGAACCGTGCGGTACTGAAGCAACTCACCCTGGATATACCGGCGTTGACGACCACGGCTGTGGTCGGGCCGAACGGCTCGGGCAAGTCCACGCTGCTCGGGGTGATCGCGGGAGTGATCCAGGTAACAGCGGGCGAGGTGGAGCACCGTACGGAGAAGCGCGTGGCGCTCGTGACGCAGCGCAGCAGAGTGGCCGATGTGCTGCCGCTGACGGTGCGGGACGCGGTGGCGATGGGGAGGTGGGGCAACCGCGGACCCTGGCGGCGGCTCTCCCGGCGGGACCGGGACTCCGTGGAGACGAGCATGAGCCGGCTCGGCATCAGCGCCCTCGCCCATCGGCAGCTGGGGGAGCTGTCGGGCGGCCAGCGCCAGCGCGCTCTTGTCGCGCAGGGACTGGCCCAGGAGGCGGATCTACTCCTGCTCGACGAGCCCACCACCGGGCTCGACGCGACAGCCCAGCGGCTCATCGCCGACGTGCTGGCCGAGCTGACGGGGGAAGGGGTGACGGTGGTCCAGGCGACCCATGACCTCGAAGTGGCGAGATCGGCGGGGCATCTCCTGCTGCTCCAGGACGGCCGGCTGCGTGGAGAGGGCGATCCCCGGCAGGTGCTGACCGGAGACGCGATCGACGAGATCTGGCAGCTGCCCCCGAGGAGGTGAGACGCGGGAGCGGGCGGTGGCCGGCGGCCCTGCGCTCCCGGACCAGGAACGCTCGCCCCGCGGCGCCTGCGCAGCCGGCAGGGCCCGGACCGCGCGTCGCGGTCCGGGCCCTGCCGCCGTACGGTGCCGCTCCGCGGCGGTCGTGCGTCAGCTCTGTGCGGTGTCGCCGTCCGCCTGCCCGGCGCCCCCGGCTGCGCCTGTCTTCTCGCGCATCTTGCGTACCAGCTCCGCCTTCTGGTCGGCCGCACCCTGACGGTCGAGGTTGCGGTGCGGACCGTTGTTCTGCCGTTCGGCGCGCGACAGCCTCTTGCGCTGGCCGCCACCCATGCCCACGGGGTTGTTGATGTTCTTGCTCACGGTCACGGGTTCTCCCGGGTAATGATGCGAAGTGATCTACGGATTCATCGGTGGGGACCGACGGCCACATCGAAGGGCGTCACCAGCGGCCCATCACGCTCTCCCTCGTAGATCGGCGTCTGGAAGAACATGACAAATACGTTACCCGGTTCCGCCGGCCCCGCTCACCAGCCGGTCACACCTCTCAGGCAGCTTTCGGCCGGGCTCGCCCCCCGGTCGGATGGGAGCGACCGTACCCGGGGCGTACAGACCCTGCGCTGATCACCGCGGGACCGCGCCCGGTACCGGCCCGGGAGCGGCATCCCGCGAGGGACGACCGCACCCGGGCTCGTACGCCACCTGTGCCACGGTCAGCCCGACTTGCAGGCCCGTCCGTTCAGCTTGAACGACGCCGGATCCGGCGCCGGATCCACGGCCGAGGTGTTGAAACCGAAGTCGACCGAGGCGCCCGGGGCCAGGGTCCGGTTCCACAGGAGCGGCCTGGCGCTGACCGTCCGGCCGGACTGGTCGAACTCCGCGCTCCATGTATGGCTCAGGCGCTGTTCGCCCGACAGCAGCCAGGTCAGCGACCACGGCGAGACCGGTTCCGGGCCGGTGTTCTCGACGCGGACCGTCACCGTCGAGCCGCTGCTCCACGGGTGCGAGGAGTACACGACCTTGCAGGTACGGGCCGGGTCGGCCTGCCCGTCGCCCGCGTCGTCCAGGTAGGAAGCGATGAAGGCCAGCGGCGCGTTCCAGTTGATGGTGATCTCGTTGGTCGCCCAGGAGCCGATGTCGTCGATGTAGCACATGGCAGGGGCGCAGCCGCTGAGCTTCTCCGCCGCCACCGGGTCGCCGGAGGCGATCGCGGTCAGGTTGGGCCCGCCCGCGACGGACCCGGGTGCCGGGTGAGGCAGAGCGGGGTCGTTCTGATGCGCCCAGAAACGGTGGTGCTGATTCCGGGAGTCCCGCTCGCCGTAGCCGGTGACGTACGACTGGTTGAGGGGGTTGCGGCCGAGCAGGTAGTCGGCGCCCCGCAGCACGGCGTCCTGGTAGGCGGCGTCACCGGTCAGGTCGTGGGCCGTGGCCAGCACGGTCATGTTGTTCAGGACCTGACTGTTGGATCCCCAGACGTAGTCCTCGCCCTCGGGGGCGTACGGAAGCCCGTACTCCTGCGCGCGGGACTGTGCCGCGTAGCGGTCGGCGGCCGCGGTGACCACGGAGCGGACCTCGCCGAGCTGCGCCGACGTCAGACCGTTCGGCACAGTCGCCAGGGTGAGCACGCCCAGTCCGCCGGTGGAACCCCACGAGATGCCGCCGCCCGACGGGAAGACCGCGTCCGTGTCACCGTGCAGGTCGGAGGAGAGCACGGCCTGGCGGTAGGTGTCCTTGCCCGTCGTGGTGAACAGCTCGGCGGCGGCCCAGTAGAACTCGTCGGAGACGTCGTTGTCGCTGTACGCGCCGCCGCCGATGCCGTCGTTCGGGTCGGCGAGTACGTCCGGGTGCTGCTTCGCCGCGCCCCACGCGGTCTCGGCGGCCTTGAGGCAGCGGTCCGAGAAGGCCTTGTCGAAGGGCGCGTAGAGCCGGGCGCACTGGGCGGCCGAGGCGGCGAGGTTCAGCGTCGCCGCGGTCGACGGGGGGTGCAACTCACGCTGCTGGGGATCGAGATGCGGCTTCATCGGCAACCCGGTCCACTCGGCATCATGCATCTTGTGGTGCGCCATCCCCGCCAGCTGCTCGCCGGCCGGGACCTGCATCTTGATCAGGAAGTCCATCTCCCAGCGCGCCTCGTCCAGGATGTCAGGCACCCCGTTGTCGCGCTCGGGTACCCGTAGCTCACCGTCGCCGAGCTCTGCCGACTCGGCGTTCGGGGCGGTCAGGGTGCGCTCGTACGTGGACATCAGCTGGGCCACCGAGATACCGCCGTTGACCACGTACTTGCCGTGGTCGCCCGCGTCGTACCAGCCGCCCGACACGTCCAGCCGGTAGTCGCATTCCCCCTCCCGGCAGGGGACGTCCGTGTCGCCCTTGTTGGGCGCGACACCGATGTGGCCTGCCGGGCGCGCGTACTCCTCGCCGACGAGGTCCGCCTCGATCGGGGTGCCGCTGCGGTTGTGGTAGAAGTACGCCAGCGCGTCGGAACGCAGTCCGTCGTACAGGTCACCGCGGATCGAGAACGGCTCGCTCACCTCGCCGTCGACCTCGACGGTGTAGCCGTCGCCAGCCGTGGTGAGGCCGCCGAAGTCGAAGGTGTGGACCCGCTGGAGCGAGCTGGGGTCCTCGCCCTGCGGAACGGTCGTACCGGTGGCGGCCGTCGACCCGTCCTCGGCCTTCACCGTCCACGGCAGCGGCGCGTCGGCGTCGGTGACCACGGTGCCGTTCTTGGGACCGTGGGGCAGGTACCCGACCTGGTTGACGCGCACGGGCGAGCCGGTGTCCGGCACGTACACGGGGGGTTCGGCCCCGCCCCGCAGGGATACGTCGTCCAGACAGAAGTCCGTCGCCCGCTCACCGCCGCCGATCTGCAGCTGCACCGACGCGGCAGGCAGGTCCACCGATGCCGTGAACGTACGAGTCACCTGTGTGGCCTCCGTGCCCACGGGGTCCGCGGTGGCGAGCGCCGTGGTGTACGGCTCCACCGCCTCCTGGACCCGGGTCTGGACGGTCAGGGGGACGGTCGAACTGGCCGTGTAGGAAAGCTCGTAGCTCTCGCCCGCGACGATCGGGACATCGTTCTGGCCGACGATGACGTCCCAGGCGTTGGCCGTCCCGGCGGGTACCTCCGCGCACAGCCGGCCGTCGGACACGGCCGCCGGCGCATTCGCCGTCCACCACCACGGTGCGGTACCGGCGGCGAAGTCGCCGTTGGTGATCTGTTCGGGACCGGGTTCGGCCGCCAGGGCGCCGGCCGTGCCGGGCACCGCAAGCGCCGCCGCGAACAACAAGGCGGCGGCTGACATCCCGAACACGCGTCTCCCGTGCCGAGGGCGGATGCGCACGGGCCGTGCGGAGGGTGGTGAGGCATTCACCGGGAAGGCCTTTCGTCGACAGGGGCGGTGGGCATGGGGGAGTGGCACCCGCCATATGGGAGCGCTCCCATCCGATTGTGGGGGTGAATTGCGCGTTCCGCCAGGGGCATGACAGCTGTAGGTGTGGCGGGGAGGGTGATCACGGTGGGCGACTGCGTCACGGGCGGGGAGGGCGCCCGCGCTTCGACGCGGCCCCACGCTTCAACGCGGCCCCAACTCGAGGGCCCGCACCCCGGCGTAGAGGGCGGCGACGTCCGTGGGTCTGAGCAGAGAGCGACCGGTGAGGCGGGAGACGCGGTCGAGGCGGTTGCGTACCGTGTTGCGGTGGCAGTACAGAGCCTCCGCGATCTCGGACGTCGATCCCGTCTCCGAATCCAGCCATGCGGTGACTCCCGCACGAACGCCGCCCGTTGTCACTCCGTCCCTGGACCGTCACTTCCCACCGGTACGTCTCCCGCTCGCGTCGTGATCAGCCCGCCTCGCCCGAACCGAGGGCGTCGGCTCGCCGCACCATGTCAGCCGCGATGTCGTCCCAGTCCGGGCCATGCATCCACAGGCTCTCCGCCGCTTCCCGCAGCAGGGCAGGCTCGTCCGGCCGTAGCAGGAGCACCAGCCGATAGGCCAGGTTCCGGATCCAGACGGGCAGGTGACCGTCGACCACATGCGGGCTGAGCTCATGGAGCATGGCCAGGATCGATTCAGCGTCGGCGAAAGTCAGCTCCTCGACGAAGTAATGCTCCCGGTGCTCGAGTCGGCACTCCGGCGTGGTCCGGGACTCATCTCCGTAGAGACACCGGGCGTGCTCGGTCAGATCACGGTGCATGACTTGAGGCTACGACGCCGTGATCCGCCGGACAGCCCTGGGGAGCCATCTCGGTCGGCGGGTCCGCGATAGCAGATGAGGGTGCAGGCGGCGATGTCGGTCGTGCCCGCTCAGTCGGCCGAAGTGCTCCGTGTCGCCTCGCGTGCTTCGGTGAGGGCCCGCTGCCTGAGGTCGCCGCCGAACAACTGGATCGTCGCGGCGGCCAGGACGTCATCCCTCCCGATGGTCCGCCCGTCCCCCCTGCGGGCGGACGGGGCCCGGCGTGAATCCGTGAGGGACGGGGGTGGGGCCGGTTCGCCCGACATCGCCAGGGTGACTGTACCGAAACGTTTGACCCCGCCCTCGCGGACGACCACGGCCGCGTCCCGGGCGAGGTCCGTCAGGAACACGCTCGCGATTCCGTCCAGGTCGCGGACCATCGCCGGGACGGCCGTCGTTCCCCGGCTCAGCAGCAGCTTCTTGACCCCGGCCTCGAACCTGTGGGCGCCGACCACAGCGCTCGGTCTGCGGGACCTGCTGCGCCTACGCAAGGGCACGATGACACCCTTGGCGTCGTACAGCACACCGGTCAGGCCTCGAAACGTCGGGCTGTGGTCGTACCACTTGCTCCCTACCTCGAGCTCGACGTTCCGGTCGATCGCCGAGAGAAGGTCCCCGGGTATCAGCTTCTTCCGGCCCTCCTCCGCCGCCGCTTTCCGCGCGCCGTCGATGATCTCCGTCAGCACTGTCCGAGTCACCGACGCAGCGGCCCACGCGGCAGGCCGAGAGATGTGCATCGGGGTCACGTCCCTGAACACCGCTCTGACGAGAGGAGGTTTGAACGGCGAGACACTCATGACCGAGGCGGTCTCGGGACCACTGCGCTCAGGACGCACGGGCTGTGCGGTCATCGGAAGAAACGCTCCCTGTGCCGGAGTTGTCAGAGCCCACACTTCACCACGCGGACCCGATTCTTCCCCCATCCTCCGTGGAAGCCGAAGGACTGCGCACCGGGCGTGAGGGAGGACGACACCCGGTGGGCGGTCTGCGCGATGCACCGGGTCGGTGCCTGACCGCGCACTGCCGTGGCTCCCTGCCGGTGGACGTCCAGGAGGCCCGGACCGGCAGGGGGAGCGTTCCGCAGGGGACGCGGTCATCGCCTTGGCAGGCGGTGCAGCACCACCTCGCCGAGCATCCCGTCCGCCACCGTGCAGGTCATGTAGGTGCAGTATGGCTGTCGTCTGCGGTCCGTCGGCGACCCCGGGTTCAGCAGGCGCGGCCCGCCTGGCGCTTCGGTGTCCCAGGGGATGTGGCTGTGGCCGAAGACCAGAACGTCCAGGTCGGGGTAGAGCGCGGCGCAACGTGCCTCCCGCCCGCGGGCCGCCCCCGTCTCGTGGACGACGCCGAACCGCAGGCCACCCAGCCGGACGCGGGCGACCTCCGGCAACCGGGCCCGCAGGTCCGGGCCGTCGTTGTTCCCGTACACCCCGATCAGGCGTCGCGCGCGTCCTTCCAGCAGGTCCAGGGTGGCCTCGTCGACCCAGTCCCCGGCGTGGACCACGACGTCCGCCCGGTCCGTCTCGCGCAGCAGTTCATCGGGGAGCCGCCGGGCGCGCAGGGGCACATGGGTGTCCGAGACGAGCAGCAGCCGCACAGGAAAGCGCTTCGGCGCACTGGCCGTGTTCTCGTTCATCCGCCTGCCCTTTCTCCTTGGGTTCGCCCGGTCTACCGCCCGTAGGCGTCCTTGCGCGGGAGGGACCGCATCCCGGCGTGGCGGCCGGGGGCAAGGGCAGCTCCTGGCAGGGGGCCGGCGGGCACCGAGGGGCGGGGGGACGAGGTCCTGGGCTGGTCCGACACCGGCTCCTACGCCCAGTACGCCCTGGCGCCCGCGGCCGTTCCCGCTCCCAAAGCCGCCCAGGCGCAGCAGGCCAGCGATGCCGGCCACAACCGCGGCAAAATCGTCCTCACCGTCAACTGACCGATCATCCCCACTCTCGCGATCAGGGAGCAGTACCGTCCGGCACGACCCCAGCGGAGCTGCCCGGAGGAACGCGCCGGACGCATGATCGCGAGGGGCACCCCCAGGACCGTACTGCTGTGATCCGACCGCCGAGCCGGGACCCGGGTACCGGCTCAACTTCCGTGATGTTTCCCAGCGGTCAGCGCGTCAGCGCGGCTGCGAGTTGCGCGGCCGGGTCGCCGGCGGCTCGATGCCGTGACTGCCCGGGCGGCCAGGTGGAGATGCCGTCGTCCGGCCACCGCGGAACCACGTGGAGTGCAGGTGGCGCACGGACTGCTCCGACCCCGGGCCACTTGCGTTGAGGACGTTCACGCCGGTCGCGTTCAGTGCGGAGCGCATGGCCCCCGTCAGTCGCTTGACCAGCTCGACCGTCTAGGACAGCACCTCGGCGGGCGTGTCGAAGACGTCGGCGTAGTGGCTGGTCGGCACCACGACTCCCATGCGTACGCCAACGGGTGGGTCAAGGCGTTCAAGGCCCAGTCAGTCCGGTCGGGAAACGTACGTGCCTTTTGGGGCGATAGGCCGTTAGGGGTGTCGCGGAGGGCGCACTCGGCGTCCCGGCCGGAAGGATGCCTGATGTCCACGAAGCGCGTTGCCAGCCGTCTGCTGGTGCTGACAGCCACGGCGGCCACCGGTACGGGCGCGTTGAGCCTTCCGGCCGTCGCGAGCACGAACATTCTGGCGGCCGGCAACGCCGCCTGGGACACCACGATGATCAATCTGGAGCGTGAGGTCACGGCGGTCGGCGTGACGACGTACGGCAGCGGGGTGGGCAGTGGTCTGGTCCAGGTGCCGGTGAGCAGCCCTCAGAACCGCGGTGGTGGGGGCAGCCTGCTCTTCTCGGACCGTGGGCTGAAGACCGAGGTCACCGCGGTGGTCTGGGATCGATGAGCTACCGACGCTGGAAGGACTCCTTGGCCGGTGCGCTGATGCCGGCCTTGGCCGGGATGCGTCGGAGACAGGATGTTTCCGCGGCCGGTCTGGCTTCCGACGCAGTGTCGGGTGCGGTGCGCGGTAGCGATCCGGTCAACGGTTACCGGGTGCTGGAGCAGGTGGTGCAGCTGCCGGTCAGCACGTGGCGCTACCACTGGGACCCACCGCACGTACGCCACCTGGGCCCCATGGCGCAGGACTGGTGGAAAGCGTTCGGGATCGGCGAGAACGACCGGACGATCTGCTGCACCGATGCCAACGGAGTCGCCATCGTCGCCATCCAGGCGCTGCACCGGGAATTGACCGAACTGCGCGACGAAGTCGCGGCCCTGCGAGCCGAGGGTTCACGACAAGGACAGCCCGACCACACGGAATTCGAGAAAGCCTCGGAGCCCAAGAGCTCCTGACGAGATGCCTACAGGCGGCAGTGGCAGTCGAGCAGCAGTCGCCTGACGAGCCGTGAGGGTGCGCCGAGGACCGAGCGAATGAAGCCGTTCGGAGTGGGGTGTTGTCGCCGGGTCTCCGGCCCCGTCACTCGGGTGACGTCTTCTGGACGGCGGTGTCGTCGGGGTCCAGATGCCGTCCGTCCGAAGACAGCACTTCCAGTGCTCGGAGGCGATGCCCATGCCGGCGGTCGACCAGCTGTGAGTGCGGTTCGCCGGGGGCGAAGAAGTTCTGTTCGCCCCACTGACGCAGCGCCACGATGACGGGGAAGAGCGCCTGGCCCTTCGGGGTCAGTACGTACTCGCGGTAGGCGCTGCCGTCCGAGGCGGGGACGGACTCGAGGACGCCGCCGGCGACCAGGGTGCGCAGGCGCGCGGTGAGGATGTTCTTGGCCACGCCGAGGCTGCGCTGGAACTCCCCGAAGCGTCGGCTTCCGTCGAAGGCGTCCCGCACGATCAGCAGGGACCACCAGTCACCGATCGCGTCCACCGACCGAGCAACGGGGCATTCACTGTCGTCGAATCGCGTCCTGGTCACCATGGCGTCCCTCACTTTCACGATGGTTGCAACATGCTACCAAAAAAGTTACCTTCGCCATCGGTAGCAAGATGAAACTGGATGGGGGAGTGCTGATGCCCGGCAACGGTGAGGCTCCGACACGGCGGACCGAGGCCCCGAGCGGAGAACGCTCCGCGTTCGTCCTGTCCCGTGGCGTCGTCATCCTGTTCGCCGTCGCCTGCGGTGCTGCGGTGGCCAACGTCTACTTCTCCCAGCCGCTCCTGGTGACCATGGGGCACGACCTCGCGATGAGCCCGGCACTTGTCGGCAGTGTGGTCACCCTCACGCATGTCGGATACGGGCTGGGGCTCTTCTTCCTCGTGCCACTGGGCGACGTGGCTGACCGCAGACGACTCGTCGTGGCCCAGTTGCTGCTACTGGTGGTCGCGCTGATCGTGGTCGCCACTGCCCACACGTCGACGATCCTGCTCGCGGGCATGGCCGCGACGGGGCTTCTCGCGGTCGTCACGCAGACTCTGGTGGCCTTCGCCGCGTCACTGGCCCCTCCCGCCCGGCGCGGACGGGTCGTCGGTCTGGTGACCGGCGGCGTGGTCGTCGGAATCCTGCTCGCCCGCACCGCATCCGGCATCATGGCCGATCTCGCGGGCTGGCGCTCCGTCTATCTCGCCTCGGCGTCGCTCACCGCGCTGCTCGCCCTGGTCCTGTACCGGGCGTTGCCGCGCCCCGGAGACGTACCGCTGACAACCCTGCGCTACCGACAACTCCTGCGCTCCACCATCACCCTGTTCGCACGGGAACCGCTGCTGCGGCTACGTGCACTGTTCGGTCTGCTGATCTTCGCCACCTTCAGCACCCTGTGGAGCAGCGTCGCGCTGCCGCTCAGTGAAGCTCCGTACTTCCTGCCTCACAGCGCGATCGGGGCACTGGGGCTGATCGGTGTCTCCGGGGCCCTTGCCGCAACGGTGGCGGGCCGCCTGAATGACCGTGGACTCTCCCGGCGGACCACCGGCATCGCCCTGGCACTCCTGGCCGCCTCGTGGCTCCCCTTGGCCTTCACCCGCAGCTCGCTCTGGGCCCTGGTCGTCGGGGTGATACTCCTCGACCTCGCCGTGCAGGCGGTCCATGTCACCAACCAGACCCTGATCTACGCCCTGCACCCGGACGCGGGCAGTCGGCTGATCGGCGGATACATGGTCTTCTACGCGATCGGCAGCGCCACCGGAGCCATCGCCGCGACCTCCCTCTACGCGGCGGCCGGCTGGGGCGCCGTATGCGCACTGGGGGCCGCCTTCAGCTGCCTCGGGCTCCTGTTGTGGGCGCTCACTCGACACACCATCGTGGACCCCGCTGCGAAGTCGTGACCCGATACCTCTCGTCGTACTGCCGATTCGGGCAGCGCGGTCACGGAATCCCGCGTCCACCGAAGAGATCCCACCGCCGCAGTCACCGGTCCCCGTCGCTCATTCGCCTCCCGCCGCCACACCGGGAGGCTTCGGGCCGGCCGAGGTTCCCGGATCTGCGGAGACGCAGCCGGAATCCGGCACCAGGCCCACGCACCCTGGGCTGTCGACGGCGGCGTCCCGAGGACGGAGACGGACGCCGTTCGTGCGCAGCACCTCACGGACGCCGAGGATCAGCGGGAAGATCTCGTGATTGCGGTCCTCGCCCTGCTCGTCCCACGCCCGCTGCTCCGCCTCGACGGCCATACGGTCCTCGGCGAAGACACGTTCGGTGAACCGTCGGATGAACGGCCATGCCACGTGGAGCGCGGCGGGAATCCTGGGCTTCTCGATCATGAGCAAGCCATAGGCATGACACGTGCGCTGCTCGGCGTCCTCGGGCACGTACACGGCCCAGAGACGGAATGCCGGGTGGTCCGCGTTCTCCGGGACCAGGTCAAGCGTCTGGTACGGGTATGCCGTGCGGATGGTCATGACATCGCTGGAGGCCCGGCCGCCGACACCCTCGCCGGCCAGGAGGCCTGCGCTCCGGTTGCGCTTACCGCCGGTGTGCGTGAACAGGTACCGGGCCTCCACCGTCTGCGGGCCGGTCTCGTATCCCAGCAACTGAGGATGGAGTCTGCCGACAACACCCCGGTGGAGGAACTGGTGGTTCATGTCGAGCAGGTTCTCGTGCATGAACGAGTAGTGGCAGCGCACGGTCCGGGAATAGGTCATGGTCTTGTACTTCGCCGAGTGGAAGGCCGGCACCTCGGGCAAGGAGGTGACCGACGCTGCTTCCGGGTCACCCGGGAAGACGAACACCAGGCCGTACGCCTCGCGCACGGGGTAGCCGCGCACTCCGCGTGGCGGCCGGCCATCGCCCTTGGCAAGGTACGGGATCTGCGAGATGCGGCCGTCTCCGCGATACGCCCACGCGTGATAACAGCAGCGGAGCGTCTCGCCCTCCACGACACCCATGCTCAGCGGCACCTGCCTGTGGGCACACCGGTCCTCCAGCGCATGGACGGCACCGCTGGCCCCGCGGTAGAGCGCGATGCGCTCCCCGGCGAAGGCGGTGGCGACCACCCGCGTGGGTCGCACGCTCCTGGACCGTGCGACCGGGTACCAGAAATTCGGGTTCACCCCCACGCGCCGCAGGTCGGACAGGCCGGACAGCGCATCGCGGCGTGCGGAGGGCCGACCGCGCGGGGCCTCGACAGAACCGGTCTCGGTCATACCTCTCCCTCGTACGCGAGCAGCACTCGCCATACTGGCCGGTGCCGGCCGTTCACACCTCTCCAGCACGCCCGGACGGGTACCGACGGCAACGACTTCCGTGCGGCCGTTCCGGCTTTCCCGGCGGCCGTCGAACGGCTGTGCCGAGCCGGGACAACTCGTCCAGCGGCCGTCCGGGCATCTCGCCCCCGCGGGCACCGCCTCGGACGAGGCCGGGTCCGGGGTCAACCGGGCAGTGAGCGTGAGGCCTGTCCCGTGCCGAGGCCGGGCGCCACGTCCGGTCTGCCCTGCGGCACGCAGGGCAGACGCCGGCGATGGGCACAGGTGCCCCTCCGAGGCACAGCATTTCCCGTGTGCACGTTCGGTTAGGCTGACCTTGCCTGGCATGAGGTCTGGGGCTGCAAGTTCGGAGTCCGGTGCCACGGTGGAGAACCTGGCGGACGAAACAGGTAAAGGCAGGGCGCAGGTGAGAAGCAGTATCGGGGCACGTGAGCGCCGCGTACCCGGCGGGGGGAGAGCGCCCGCGCGGGTGACGAGGAACGCCGGTCCCCGCCCAGCGCCCGGGACGAGGCACCGTGGATGAGATCGCGCTCACAGCCGGGACCCTGTACGTGATCGTACTGCTCCGCGCCGGTGGGACGTTCGCCGTCGGATGGCTCGCCGGCGCCGGTACCCGGCGCAGCAGGTTCGCCAGGAGAATCTCTTCGGAGAAGTTCCGGCGCGCCGAGCGGGCGATCCAGCGGTGGGGCGCGCCGGTAGTGGCCGCCTCCTTCCTGACTGTCGGTTTTCAGACCGCCGCCAACTTCCTCGCGGGCAGCATGCGCATGCCCCTGCCGCGCTACCTCCCTGCCCTGCTCCTGGGCGGAGCCGCCTGGGCGCTCATCTACGCGACTGCGGGGCTCGGCGTGCTCGCATTGCTGGGAAGGCTCTTTGCCGAGCGGACGGCCCTCGGGGTGTCCGCCGTGGCCGTCGCCCTCCTCGCGGGGTGCGGAGTGGTGATGTACCGCAGAAGAAGGGCGGCCCCGTCCTCCGGCCGGACCGTGGCCGACAACGAAGCGTGAACCAGGCCATCAAGCCGGATTCCGCAGGGGGCGAGAACCACGCTCGACACCGCTCTCCGCGGACCGGAACCATAGCGCGAGGTCTCCCTGCACCGGCAGAAGCGGACCGGGCTTCTGACCGCCGGACGTTGGACTGCCGGGGGTCGCGCCGACGGCTGACGCCATCGCGCGGCGCGTGCGCGGGTTTCTGCCGGACTATCCGGCGTTACGCCGCTGCCGGCGCGCGCTCTCCAGCTCAGCGACATCCGACATCCAGGGGCCGTACTGCTCGAGTGCGGCGCACCCGCCGCGGACGAAGGCGCTCACCAGATTCCGGTATCCGCGGATCCCGTCGACCAGGCGGTACTCGACCCGGTACTCCGGATCCGAGCCGCCCCCTGCACTCTTGCGCGCCGTCGTGATCCGGGCGATGGAGTCCGCGTAGAAGTGGAGCTGGATCCCTTCGCCCATCTCCTCGTCCTCGATGGTGAACACTTCGTTGTCCGCGGCAGAGCGATCGCCGACGAACTCCCAGAACTCCGCCGTGGCAGTGCGGGGGTGGTCAGCCAGCCACTTCTTCTCGACGCCCTTGTCGTCGGTGAACGACAGGCTCGTCTTCCTCGCACTCCCGCCGAGGCCCGCGCGGTCGCCGGAAGCCTCCTCGTCATCGTCCATGGGGGTGCTCCTGGAGCGGTCCGCGGCCTCCGAGCACATCAGGACGCCCACGGTACGCACCGCGTCATCGACGAGCTCAGGGTGTTCACGTCGCACGGCGGCGTCGACCGTCGTCGCCATCCGATCCCAGTCGCGCTTGTCCGTGGCGCGCTTCCCCCGGCGCGGATCGCGGCTGATCCGCATCCCGGCGCACGACTGCTCCGCGGTGGCGATCACACGCATGACCTGGGGCAGCAGCACGGGGTCTACGGCATCGGGCTTCCGCTTCGGAACCGTCGCGCCGTGCAGGTACTGGCCCGTATACATCAGAACCGCGGCGTCGAGCGGACCGAGTACCACTCCGCGCTCGGCGCGCCGGCGCTCCGCGTGGTACTCCTGAGCTCGCTTCCCGTCGGACGTCTCCGTCGCCGCGCGCATCGCCGCACAGACCTGACCGCGCTTCAGCAGGCCGATGTCAGCTCCATGGGCGACGAGCCGGCCCTTGTCCCACCGGATGCCTTGGAAGAACGCGTCGACGTCCGCGGGCGCGGAGAGAAGTATCGGGTCCAGGAGCGCGACGGCGGCGTTCTCGTCGATCGGGCCCCGGGTTCCGGCGGCGTCGCACAGCGGAAGGACCGCACTCCACAGCAACAGGTGTCTGGCCAGGTCCTTCCGGATCACGGCAAGATGGGCTTCCCCGATCGGGATCGTGAACGTGCGCGGATCATGGTTGGCGTCGGCCCCGGCGCCGAGCATCAGCTTCAACTCACCGTCCTCGCGGACCACGTTCGGAATCCAGCCGCTCCTGCGCGCGAAAACGATGTCTCTCATGGGCTCAGTCTTCCCCATCGGACGAGTGCGTCCTGCCTGCGGTCCTCCTGACGGCAAGGGCCGGCCGGAGCTCCGTGAGGCGACTCACAGCACGCGGCTCCCCAGCGCGGGCTGCCGAATCCTCGGGAAGGCCGGCGGCCTGAGCGAATCGAGGGCACCGACGAGGCGGCCGAACGCGTCGTAGGTTCTGTTGATGGCGAGGAGAACCAGGCCGGCAGCCGCTGGTCCTCGCCGCACGGTTTCCTACACTCGCGGGATGAACAATCTTACGTGCACCCATTGCGGCACCGTCGGCCTGGTTGATGGATTCGTCGAGGACGCCGGCGAGCACTCGCGCGGGTACGCGCGCTGGATCGAGGGCGCCTTGGAGCGGGGGGTTTTCGGGGGTGCGAAGCGGATGGGCCGGCCTCGGCGGCAGATAGAGGCGTTCCGCTGCCCCGAGTGCGGGCATCTCGAGCTGTTTGCCACCGGCGAGGTGTAGCCGGCCTTCGTCTTACGGGGCTGCCCCCACGGGCAGCCCTGGGCCCTCCGGGCTTCGGCCGCCCTGCCTGTCAGTGCTCAGTTTGATTCCGCCAGGCGGAGCCTCTGGTCAGGCCCCTCATGCCGGCCGATCCGTACGACAGCGGAATACGACCCGGCTCGGTCGTATTCCGGCCACACCTGGCCCTTACGTCGCCCTGTGTACCCTGAAGTCAGGACGCCCGCACCACGGTTGCCCTGACGGGACTTTGGGGGAAGCACTGGTGTCCGCGTCAAGTTTTCCGACCCGCGGTGTACCCCGGTGCTGCGCCGGCATCCTTTGGAACGATCCGCCGGACACGTGGCCACCGCGGCGTAATGGATTCACCCCCTACCGCCCCGACCCGATTCCGTACGCGACGTGCTGTTGTGACACCGTTCGCGTACTGGCCGGCGTCGGGAGATGAGGCATCATGCCGACCACCCGTCGTCTTCGGACGACCGCCTGTCCACGCCGCGTTCGCGGACGACAGGACCGACGATGACCATTGACGCGACGCAACGTGCGAGCGAAACGGTCGCACCGGCTCGGGAACGCCGCGCAGGCAGTGACTTCTCGCGGCTCTCCAAGCAGATCAAGGACGCCGGACTGATGCGGCGTCGACCCTTGTACTACGGCGTGCGCATGGCGCTGGTGACCGCGGCCTACGCTGTGGGCTGGCTGGCTTTCGTGACGGTCGGCGACAGTTGGTGGACGCTGCTCACCGCCGTCTTTCTCGCTGTGGTCTTCGGCCAGGTCGCCCTCGTCGCGCATGACGTCGGTCACCGCCAGGTATTCCGGCGCAGCCGTTCGAGCGCGCTGATCGGGTGGCTGGCCGCCAACATGGGGATCGGCATGGGGTACGGCTGGTGGCAGGACAAGCACTCCCGCCATCACGCGAACCCCAACCACGAGGAGCTCGACCCCGATGTGGCCCCCGACATCCTGGTGTGGAGTCAGGCCCAGGCTCACAAGGCCACCGGTCTGCCCCGCACGCTCGGCAGGGTGCAGGCGTATCTGTTCTTCCCGCTGCTGACGCTGGAGGGCTTCAACCTCCACGTCGCGGGGATGAGGGCGCTGGCAGACCGTACGCTCAAACAGCGCCGGGTCGAAGGAACACTTCTCGTCGCCCACTTCGTCCTGTACCTCGGCGCGCTGTTCCTCGTGGTCTCTCCGTGGAAGGCCGTGGTGTTTCTCGTGGTGCACCAGTGCCTGTTCGGGGTCTACCTGGGGGCCATCTTCGCCCCGAACCACAAGGGGATGCCGACGCTCACCGGCGGCGACCGGCCCGATTTCCTACGCCGTCAGGTCCTCACTTCCCGCAACGTGCGCGGAAACTGGTTCAAGGACGTGGTGCTGGGCGGGCTGAACTACCAGATCGAGCACCACCTGTTCCCGAGCATGCCCTCGCCCAATCTGCGCAAGGCGCAGCTTCTCGTGCATCGCTACTGCGAGGAACTGGGCGTGGCCTACCTTCAGACCTCGCTCATCGCCTCCTACGGACAGGCGCTCAGGAGCCTGCACCAGGCAGGCAGCCCGCTGCGGAACCGGTCACAGCCCCTCTGAGGCCGATGGCACCGGACGTCCGAACCGGCCCCGGATGCGGGCTGTCGCAGAGCCCACCGGAAGGGCCCGCGCGGGTGCGCGAGCCCGTGGCGTCCGGCCGGGCCGATCAGCAGTTCGGAACGCCGGGCAGCCAGGTGTCGGCCACGTCGATGAAGATGTTGGAGATGTACCCGCCGTAGTCCGGCAGGTAGGACCACGCGTCGTTGCTGTGACCGTCGGCCTCGACGAGCTGGCCGTGTACCTGGCACTGCACGCGCACGCTCGTGGGACCTGGGAGCTGGGCGACACGGGTGGACGCGCTGGTGGGCTGCTGACGGATGTTGACGGCGGTGCCCCAGGTCGGGAACGACGTGGTCGGAGCGCCGGTGCCGGTCCACAGATAGGTGACGGTGACCCAGCCGTTGTCGTTCAGGCCGACGTTGTAGAACGTTCCGTCGGCCAGGTCTATGCCGGCAGGGTTGAGCACCCGGCGGCCCGACCCGTCCAGCCCGCCGTTGTAGCCGTTCTGGTAGGCGGCCTGCGCCTCGGGCCTGCCTTGCGGCAGATCCTTGAAGGTCTCGCGGACGGACGACGGGTTCCAGTAGTCGTCGCGCGTGTTCCACGGGCCGACGTCCCACACCGGCGCGGTCTCGCAGCGCACCGGTCCGCAGACGCGCACCGAGTACTGGCCGCTGCCCTTCGGGGAGAGCCCGCGCCTGGAGGGCAGCGCCACGAAGTGGTCGTTCGGGACGATCACGTGGCCGTTCGCCGTGGTTCCGCCGACCAGGCCCTCCCGGGTCGCGTAGACGCTGGTCGTGAAGGCCTCCGCGGCCTCGGCCTTCTTGGGCGTGTCGCCGAGTTCGGCTCTCAGGTGCAGGGCGCTGACGGTCGGAGCGGTGCCGTTCGGCGCCGAGGTCAGGGTGATCCGGGTCTGCACACGGGTGACGGCCCGGGGGAACAGGGCCGGGGCGTCGTCGCGCGCCTCGCGCCACTCGGTCCAACGGCCCAGCCCGTCGCGCCCGCGCACCTCGACAGCGACCCGGGCTCCGGCAGGGACGGTCGCGTCGAGGTCCGGGGCGACGAGGTCGACGGCGCGGTCCAGTACGCGTACGGGCAGCACGACCGTCCCCTGGCCACGGGCGGAGTGCGAGGAAGCAGGGCCCAGACCGGCATCGCGCAGGCGAAGAGCGCCGTCCGTGCGGCTGATGTTGCTCACGTCCGTCGTCGGCGCGGACAGGTCGGCCCGCCAGCTGACGCCCCCGAGCGAGGCTTCGCCGTTCCCGGCGTCGCGGGCGGCGGCGGGGCCCGCGGTGAGCGTCAGACCTACTACGGCCAGCAGGGAGACGGCCACAGCCGTCCCTCGGCGGAGGCGGACGGTGTGGGCGTTCGGTCTCTGGTCGCGGCGCATGGCGCGCCTCCTTCTGTGGGGTCGGGAAGGCGATCACGAGCGATGAGGCATGGCCGGAAGCGTGTTGCCGGAAGGGGCGACGCGGGTATTGCTGATCCGGCCGCCGTACCGGGACGGATACCCGCACCAGTCGACGACGTAGGGCGGGACCGAGACCCGTTCACCCTGCTGCCCGCACCCGTCGAGGACGTCCGGTGACGGACGGCGGGCGGCACGGAGCGAAGGCATGGGGGTGGGGGCTCCTTCCGGGCACGGGCGCACCGGGGCCCGGCGGCCCGGTGACGCTGTGGCACCTGGAGGCCACGGTGCTGGGGGCCGCTCGGCGGGCGCAAGCAATTCGTCCCTGATCGAAGGAACCTGGCGCGCCCTTGTCAGCGGTACGGGCCCTCGCTACGTTCCCGACGTCTCACCGCGCCTGGTCCGGCTCCGTCCGGGCCGCCTCCCCACCTAGGAGCATTCGTGAGGTTCCTCAGACGCCTTCCCGCTCTGTTCGTCGCAGCCTTGATGGCCCTGGCCGGACTGTCTGCCGCCCCGGCACAGGCGGGGGAGGCCGGTGCCACGGCCGCACCCGTCTTCAAGGCGCCCTACCCCTGCGGCCAGCGCTGGACGTACAGCCACCACTCGGCCGAAGTGCGCCGGGCGCTGGACTTCGTGCGCTCGGACGGCGGTCCGACGGCAGGCACCCCGGTTCTCGCCTCGGCCGCCGGCACGGCGACCCGTTACTCGCAGCCGAGCGGTGCGGGCAATTACGTGGCCATCGACCACGGCGGCGGCTGGAAGACGTACTACTTCCACCTCTCCGCCTACTCCGTCCCCAGCGGCGCGTCCGTGGCCCAGGGGCAGCAGATCGGTGTCACCGGCAGCACCGGCAACTCCTCCGGGGCACACATCCACTACGAGCAACTGCTCAACGGGGTGGGCCAGAACATCGTCATCAACGGCGCCGGCCTCTCCTACCCCGGCAGTTACAACCAGGCGTACCTGACCAGTGACAACGGCTGCGGTGGCAGTGGCCTCCCGTTCAACACGTGGGGCAGCGGGGTCAATGTCCGTTCCGACGCCCGCGTCAGCGCGCCCGTCGTCACCACCCTCGCCGGTCCCACAGCTGTACGTGTGCTGTGCCAGAAGCAGGGCGACACGGTCAACGCCGAGGGATACAGCAACAACTGGTGGAGCAAGCTGCGTGACCAGAACGGCTTCATCAGCAACATCTACATCGATCACCCGGACGCGCAGCTGCCCGGCGTCCCGCTCTGCTGACCCACGGCAGTGGCGCGTAGGTGGTCCGGCCGGCGTACCGTTCCGGTCGGGCCACCGCACTTTCCGGCCTGACCGACGCCGGCTCGCCACAGAAATCTGGCATGCATGCGTCATTTCTGTGATGCGCGTAGAGTTTGGCCGGGCGGGCGTCATCGGCGCCCGTGACCGCCGGGGGTGCGCTGTGCTACGGGTGGACTTCACGAGCCAGGAACTGGCCCGCTTACGCGTCGCGTCCGGCGTGGACCCGCTCTGGGAGACCGCGCTGAGTCTGCACCTCCTGCAGAACCGCCAGGAGCCGCTCGCATTCGGCACATGGCGCCGGGAGGTGGGCGCCGCCCTGCGGCGGGCCGGTCTCGTCCCCGTGACACGCGCGCTGACGCGACTCTGCCCGGACGGCTCCTACTTCCCGGACTTCCTCACGCCCGGCCGCGGGGACACGGATCTGGAGACCGGGCTCGACCGGCTGCTCTCGACACCTCGGCGCCGTCTCCGCGCAGAGATCGTCCGGCTCCACGCCCACACGGCAGGCCCTGTCCCGGCCGCCCTGCGTACGCTGGCCGACGGGTGCCCCGAAGCACTGCACCGCCTGGGGGCGGCCCTGCGCGCCTACCATCAGGTCGCGGTCGAGCCCTACCTCACCGAGATGCGCGCGCAGGCGGCGGCCGACCGGACCGCGCGCGCCCAAGCCGTCCTCAGCCACGGCGCGGAGGGCCTGCTCACCGCGTACGACCAACTGCCCGGGTGGCGCTACCGGGAGGGGAGGCTGCGCGCCCCGTATCCCGTCGAACGTGAACTGGGCCTGCTGGGCAGGACGCTGACGCTCGTGCCGGCCTTCTTCTGCGTACGCGCCCCGCTCGCCCTGGTCGACGAGGACCTGCCGCCGGTCCTCGTCCACCCCCTCTCGCCGGCGCCCGGCTGGCTCGAACGCAGCCGCTCCGGCGGGAACGCACCGGTGGCACAGCTCATCGGTGCCTCCCGCGCCGAACTCCTCCGGATGCTGGACCGCCCGATGACCACGATGGACATCGCCGCAGCGCTGCGCCTCGCGCCGTCGACGGCCAGTCGGCACGCCACCGTGCTCCGCGAGGCGGGACTGCTGCTCTCCCAGCGTCAGGGAGTGCGCGTGCTCCACCACCGGACGGGGCTCGGCCGGGCGGTGCTGGAGGGCGTTCTGAAGTGACCCGCCGTGCAGGGGTGCGGGTTCAGGCAGGTCCCCTTCGGCCGAGGCGGGCGGCTCCGGGGTGAGCACCCGTCACCCCGAGGACCCTCAGTAGGTGTGCCCCATGTGGGCCAGAGCCTGCTTCAGAAGCACTCCGTGGCCACCCGGCATCTCGCTCTGCACAGCCGGTGAGGCCGCCTCCTGCGGGCTGAACCAGACCAGGTCCAGTGCGTCCTGTCGCGGGCGGCAATCCCCGGTCACCGGCACGACATATGCGAGGGACACCGCGTGCTGGCGCGGATCGTGGAACGGCGTGACGCCCGAGGTGGGGAAGTATTCGGCAACGGTGAAGGGCTGCAGCGAGGCGGGGACCCGCGGCAGGGCCACCGAACCGAGATCCTTCTCCAGATGACGCAGCAGGGCGTCACGGACTCGCTCGTGGTGCAGGACGCGGCCGGACACCAGAGCGCGGCTGATCGTTCCGTCGGCGCCGATCCGGAGGAGCAGCCCGATGCTGGTGACCTCGCCGCTCTCGTCCACCCGCACAGGGACGGCCTCGACGTACAGGACGGGCATCCGGGCCCTGGCCATCTCCAGTTCGTCCGTGGTGAGCCAGCCGGGCGTGGTTTCCGTCATGTCAGCCATCGCTTGATCATACTTACCCCGCTGGGATTCTGGTCGCATGTCGCGGCCCGCTCGTCTCCTGCCGATGAGGCGCGCGGCCGTGGCGGGGAAAATCTCGGGGAGCCCTCGGGCCCTGAACAGCCCGGCGACCCGGGCCGTGCTCAGGTCGACCGCGCTGCGGGGGATGCGGGTCATGCCGTAGTCCCGCGATGAGCTCTGCCTTTGCGCTGAGCCGCAACAGCGTGGCCCGGCGTCGGCCGCTGGGCGATCGTGGGTGCACGGATCACGGAAGCGCTGCGACCCCCTTCAAGACCCCATGAGCCTTGATGCGCCGGTCGACGGCTGGTCGCGCAACGATCCTGACGCACGAGGGCGAAACAGGCACAACCCACGGCCCGGCACATACCGAGGAAACGGTGATCTGAGGAAATGGCGTCAGTGGACATTGTCGAGCGTTCCAGCTGGGCCCGGTACATCATGATGGACCTTCTGACGCTGAAAAAGGAGCAGCGTCAGAACGGTTGGTACGTGGAGCACTTCAGTGCGCCGCCACGCGAGTCCAGCCGGGCGTGGGAGCCATGGAAAGGCGGTGTGTTCATCCACTACACAGGGAGCCGGCTCTCGTTCTCCCCGGACTCGGAAACGGACTGCCGCAAGAAGATAGCCAGCATGTTCCCGGCCCACTACGAAGAATCCGGGGACATCGAGTACAACTTCCTTGTCTGCCCGCACGGCACGATCTACGAAGGCCGGGGATACGAGCGCGGCGAGGCGAACGGCGGCGCCTACATCGACATAGACCGCACCCGCAGTCTCGGCCGGAACACCGCCTTCTACTCGATCCAGGGAATGCTGGGCGTCCCTGACGAGCCGACCGTGGACATGCTGATCTCGATGAAGAACCTCATCTACCACCTGCGGTACGAGAAGCCGCGGGAACGGCAGGCCGGAGGGCTGATCTATCCCCACAACGCGGGTGGGTGGCCCACCGAGTGCCCGGGGGACCATCTCATCGATCAGGCCAAGAACGGTTCGTACATCGACCCCGAACCGCCGGCGGACACCGAGCCGCCCTCCGACACGATCCAGATCATTTCCAGGTCGGGCTGGGGAGCGCGCGCACCCCAACAGGTGGCGAAGGTACCCGCTTCGGAGCGCACAGGGTTCGTGGTGCACTACTCCGCCGGCCCGACCTCACAGACCCCGCGGGCAATCCAGAACTACCACATGGATGCACAAGGCTGGTGGGACATCGGCTACAACTTCCTTGTGGACCGGGGCGGCCGAATCTTCGAGGGGCGCGGATGGGACAACGAGGGTTCACACACCCGTAGTTACAACAGGTCGCATATCGCCGTGTGCTTCATAGGCCGTGACGGGGACGCGACTTCGGCGGCGAAGGTAGCGATCCGCAGCCTGTACGCGAAGACGAACGCCGTGTTCGGCCGCCAGCTGAGCCCCACGTATCACAGCGCCCTGGGTTCGACCGCCTGCCCGGGGGACGACCTGAGGGCGTGGGTCAGGGCCGGTATGCCCGTGAGCGGCCTGAAGGATGTCGTGGGAGGAGACGGAGCCGGCACCGGCGGTGGTTCCGTACGGTCGGTCGCCTCGCAGCAGAGAGCGGTGAACGGTCTGGGCTACAGCCCGGCCCTGGACGTCGACGGCATGTTCGGCCCCAGGACCGAAGCCGGAGTCAAATGGCTCCAGGCCAGGGTCGGGACGGCTGTGGACGGCATCTGGGGGCCGAACACGGAAGCCGCGTACAAGGCGTACACCGGCACCGGCAACAGCTCCAACGGCCTGACCTCGATTCGGACCGTCGCCTCGCAGCAGAGAGCGGTGAACGGTCTGGGTCACAGCCCGGCCCTGGACGTCGACGGCATGTTCGGCCTCAGGACCGAAGCCGGAGTCAAGTGGCTCCAGGCCAAGGTCGGCACCACCGCCGACGGGCTCTGGGGATCCGCCACCGAAGCCGCGTACAACGACTTCACCGGTGGTGACGCCACCTACTCCGACGGTGGCCTGACGACGATCCGTTCAGTCGTCTACCAGCAGCACGCCGTGAACGGCCTGGGCCACAGCCCTGCCCTGGACGTCGACGGCATCTTCGGCCCCAGGACCGAAGCCGGAGTCAAGTGGCTCCAGGCCGAAGTCGGTTCCGTACCCGACGGGCTGTGGGGGCCGGACACGGAAGCCGCGTACGGGAGTTACCACGACGGCTCACGACTGTCGGTGGACGGCACGTTCGGACCACAGACGATCGCCGCGACACAACAGGCGATCGGCGTCACCGCGGACGGCGTATGGGGGCCGGAGGCCAGGCGCGCCCTGCAGCAGCACCTCAATACCTGGGCCGAAGCGGGCCTGACCGTGGACGGTGACGTGGGCCCAGGCACGGTGAAGGCCATGCAGGGTCACCTCAACAAGATGACCGGCGCCGGTCTGACCGTGGACGGCGACTGGGGCTCGGGCACCACCAAGGCCCTGCAGACCGCGCTCAACCAGGGGAGGTTCTGATGCGGGACGATGCGACGGACACCGCGCAGACGCCGGATACCGCGGACGACCGGGCAACCGGGCCGTCCCGACGGGGTGTTGTCACGAGCGGAGTCCTGGCCGCCGCCGGTCTCCTCGGCCTGTGGACCCCGGCAGCCGCCGCCCGGCCGGCGGCCGCGGGCGCGTCGGCCGGGCGGTCCGGACCGATGTCCCGGGGGCTGGCGTCCTTCACCGCGGTGACGGCGAGCGACGCGGATGCCGTCGCGGTCCCCGCGGGGTACGCCGCCGACGTCCTCGCCCCCTGGGGAGAGGCACTGCGCGCGGCCGGGCCGCGATGGCGGGCGGACGGCAGCGGTACGTCGGCCGAGCAGGCGCAGCAGGTCGGCAGCCATCATCACGGTATCCAGTTCTTCCCCCTGGACGACGGCGCCGCGGGAAACCGCCGCGGGCTGCTGGTCATCGCCCATGAGACCACCGACTCCCAACTGCTGGGTGGCGGGGCCGACAAGGCGGTCGCCGCACAGGGTCTCACCGTGCTGGAGGTGCGGGAGTCCGGCAACGTATGGAAGGCCGTGGACTCGACGTACAGTCGAAGGATCACCGGCGACTCGCCGGTCCGGTTCTCCGGCCCCGTGGCGGTCGGCGGCAGGTCGCGAGGTGTGCTGGCCCCAGGCGGGCACGGCGTCACCCCGTGGGGCACCTACCTGGCCGCGGAGGAGAACTTCAACGCCGTCTTCGGCACCGACGATCCCCACTGGCGACGCGGCGAGAAGCACGTCCGGTACGGCCTGTCCGCCGACGGCTTCGGTCACCCCTGGCACCGTGCCGACCGGCGATTCGACCTGGCGGCCCGCGAGGCGAGACCGGACGAGTTCGGCTGGATCGTGGAGTTGGACCCCCGCGATCCTTCCTCCGTCCCGGTCAAGCGGACCGCACTGGGACGCTTCATGCACGGCAGTGCCACGGTGACCGAAGCCGCCGGACGTCTCGTGGTCTACAGCACGGACGCCGCGGACGGTGAGTACCTCTACAAGTACGTCAGCAGGGACAGCTGGCGCCGACTGCGCGACCAGGGCAGGAGTCCGCTGGACCACGGCACCCTGTACGTGGCGAGGATCTCTCCCGACGGTGTCGGCCGGTGGCTGCCGCTGCGGCACGGCCACGGACCGCTGACCCGCGACAACGGCTGGCACGACCAGGCCGACGTCCTGCTGCGCGCCCGACCGGCCGCTGACGCGCTCGGGGCAACTCCGCTCGCCCGGCCCGAACGAGTCGCGGTGAGCCCGCTCGACGGCTACGTGTACCTTGCCCTCGCCAACAGCACGGGTCACTCCCCGTGTTCGGGCGGGGCCCAGGACAACACAGCGGCAGGGGCGTGCGCGCGTGGCGCCGACCCCTACGGGCGCATCGTCCGCTGGCGGGAGGGGGCGGACCACAGTACGACGCCCTCCTTCCGCTGGGAGGAGTTCCTCGTCGCCGGTGACCCGGCGCTGTCCGCCGACGGAGCGTTCGCCGCTCCCAAGGGCCTCTGGTTCGGCTCGGACGGAACGCTCTGGATCTCCACCGGTGTCTCCGGCCACGCCCTGAATGGCACAGCGGCGGCGTACCAGGCGGCCGGGAACAACGCCCTGCTGGCCGCCGATCCCACGACCAAGAAGGTGCGCCGCTTCCTCACGGCTCCACGCGGCGCCGAGGTCACCGGGGTCACCGCCACTCCTGACGGACAAACGCTCTTCGTGAACATCCAGCACCCCGGCGAGCGCACCGCCCGGTGGGGCGCCCCGGACGCCGCCGACCCCGGTGCGGTGAGCACATGGCCGTCCGGAAAGCCGGGAAGCCGCCCCCGCTCCGCCACCGTCGCCGTCCACCCGGTGCGAAACCCGAGTCGAAAGGCATCGTCATGACGACCAGGGCACACGACGGAAGACGAAGGGAAGAACGCCGACGAGTGTGAGAGCGGGGTCGATCGTCAGCGCCACCGCCGTGGCCGGGCTGGCTATCGGGACCCTCGGTGGTGCGGGCACCGGTTTCGCGGCCTCCGCACCGGCATCCCAGCCGGCGGCAGTGCCGGGGCCTTCGGCACCCTCGCGACGAACAACCTCGGCCTCACCGGCTCGCAGGCCGAGAACACCCAGATGTGGCTGGCCGTCCACTACGGCAACACCGGCCCGATCGACGGCATCGCCGGACCGGGCACCAGGACCGCGTTCGCGAAGTTCGCCGGCTCCGTGCCGGCACGTGATTCCGGAGTCGGCGGGAACGGTGGTGTGGGCAGCTCCCGGCGGTGGGATCGAGCCTGGCGAGACTCCGCTTGCCGCGCTGCGCCGCGAACTGCGGGAAGAGGCGGGCCCCTCGGTCAGGCCGATCCGCCGCTACGACGGGGGCGTCATCGACCGCGTTTCGTGCGGACAGCCAAGTTCACTCCGCGCGGGACTCTGTCCGACGAGGAGCTCGCTGTAGAGAGCATCAGCGGTATGAAGTGGTGGCAGCCGGGCGAAATCGCTTCGTATGCTGGTGCCGATCTCTTCTCTCGGTTGCGGGAGCTGTTTCAGCGGGTGGTCCCAGCTGCTCCGGTGCGTCCGCAGCGTGGAACTGGCCCGTGGGGGCCTGACAGGCCCGAATCCCGTGGATCGCGGCAGGAATTGCGCGGCTCCCGGCCGGGCTCGGCGCACGAAGGCGCGGGAGCAGACGTCCCGCATACGTCAGTCCTGTACGGCCACGGCGGCCGCGTAGTCCTCCCCGGCCGCGACGTCGCTGATCGTCCACCGCGACGGAGCCGAGGGGACGGTGGACGTGCCCACGTAGTCCAGCGACGGATCGCGGCCCAGCCCCGTACCCAACCCCTTGAGATAGGCCTCCTTGCGGGCCCATGCACGGGCGAAGGCCCGCGGGCGCTCTGCCGGCGCGCAGTCGCGCAGTTCCTGCTGCTCCCGTGGGTGCAGCGACCGGCCCACTTCCTCGGCCACGTCCGGCAGGGGGTTCCGTTCGACGTCCACGCCGACGGGGCGGGACGCGAAGGCCAGGAGTCCCAGGTCCTCGCTGTGGGTCAGGGAGAAGTGCACCGGGTTTCCCTCCACCGCCGGGCGGCCGTGCGGCTCGGGGCAGAGCGGGCACGGCAGCCGCGTCAGCGTGATTTCCGCGGGTTCCGTGTCCAGGTACGCGCCGAGCAGCAGCCGCAGACCCACATGCACGCACAAGTAGGTGTCCCGGTCGGCGGAGGTACGGAAGCGTTCCGCGCGTTCACGTTCGGACCTGTCCAGCACGATGCTGCTCTGCCTTAGCGCTTCTGTCCGAAATTCGGCCGTACGTATCATCCAGAGATGGGGTGTGCGGCTGTCCTCGGGTAGCGCCGGGAGGGCTGCCTCGGTATGAGGCCGCAGTTCCCTGGGGTGGTACATCGCTGTCCGGATCGTCATGCCCCGCACAATAGGCTGCCCGACGCGATCGCGTCAGGTGTGCCCAGGCCAAGGCATTGCGTAGAGGTCCCATATTGCGAACACCGTGAGTCAAGGTGGCTGAACGGTGAAAGGGCGAGGATCCGTACAGGCCGACAAGCAGCGGATTCCTTCAGAGGTGCTCGACAACTCCGCCGGAGGGGCCATTTGACGTGCGTCGCACGGGCGTTTGCGGGTACTCCCCCTTCCCCCGGGCCGCGGGACGGCTGACTGGACTACCGAACCCGTACTGGTGGCCCCATGGGGGCGAGGCGTCGAGCCAAGCGCGATAGCTGCCGTCAAAGCAGTTTTGTCGACACCGAGATCGAGGGCACTGGACCGCTCATGGCCTGGTTCGTGCGTGCAGGGCAAGCGCGCCGGCAATCGCGAACACGCCCGAGCCGACCAGCGCGAGCGTGCGTGCGGAGCTGATCACGCGGTATGGGCCGATGGCCAGTACTGAGCGCCGTGCCTGGATGGACAGCGCGCTTCCGGTGCTCTGGATGGAGCCCAGCGACACCAGGGACATGGCGGAGCCGATCGAGCCGACAGACAGCGAAGAGCCGATGGACCCGATGGACAGCGCGCTGCCGACTGAGCCGATGGACAGCACGGACCCCACGGAGCCGATGGACAGGAATGAGTCCTTCGACCACAAGGAGAGCGAGGAACCCCGGACCGGTCGGGAGGAAATAGGCACCATGGTGGTCATTATCGCCAAGGAGATGTACGCCCGCCACCGCGCACCACCGGCGTCCGGGAGATGGCGGCGGCTGGCCGGTGCACTGCCTGGCCACCGCCGTGCACCTTCAGCGCCTTGTTCCGCTCGATCGTGACTCACCGTGGCTACTGCACGCGGAAGTTGAGGCAGAACCCGAGTTCAGACCGCACCGCGGTGGTCTCCAGAGCAGCATCAGGGCGTCAGCTCGTCGGAGCGGCCGGCTCGGATGCGGGACCAGTGGGCGATGGGGCGTCCGTTCGTCCGCCAGACCTCGGGGTTCTCGGCGTCACCCCAGGGCTGGGGCCAGCCCTCGGGGGAGTCCTCCCACGTCTCCTGGCGCCCGTAGACGGTCATGTCCAGCAGCCCGTGAGTGGGGGCCATGATCTCGACGCCGCGGCCGCCGGTGTAGTACGTCTCGAACACCCGATCGCCATCGCGGACGTAGCACACGAGGTGGTGGACCTGCCAGTCACGACCCTCCAGCAGTTGTGCCGCCGTCTTCTCGACCGAGTACCACGGCATGTCCAAGCCCAGGAAGTTCCGGTAGCGGACGCTGGCCTCGTACGGGCCCTTGCAGAGCGTGGCATACGTGACGTCGCGGGAATGGATGTAGGACAGCTCCCGGACCTGGCAGTTGAAGAACGTGCATCCCTCGCACTGTTCCGCGGCGGGCCGGCTGGGCCACCAGGCGTGGAAGTACGCGATCAGTTGCCTGCGCCCCTCGAAGACGTCGAGGATCGTGACCGGCCCCTCGGGACCGATCACCTCGATGGTGGCGTCGACCTCCACCATCGGCAGCCGCCGCCGCGCCGCCGCGATCGCGTCCCCTTCGCGGGTGTGCGCCTTCTCCCGTGCCAACAGTGCGTCCCGCTGCGCCTGCCAGGTCCTTCTGTCCACCACAGGAGGGAGGGCCGGGGTGGATCCGTGGTCGTTCATGATCGCCTCCATGCGTCTCGTCGCCGTTCTGCCCACCGCGCTGACCGCCGTGCGCGGTGGGACGCGCTTTCCTGGGCGGGCTAACTGCGGTTCTACAACGAATTGCCCCGCAAGATCGCAAAGCTCACCTGGGCGGCGGCTGATGGGTCCCGTGGACCAGTCTCATGGGCTAGGACAACGCGATGGGCCTGGTCGTCGGTTCCGGCCAGACCCCAAGCACGGGCGGACGCAGTCGGGCTGATCACCTGGGAGGTGTACGTCGACTCCACGATCTGCCGTACACATCAGCATGCGGCAGGTGCCCGGCGGGACGGCCAAGCACAGGTCGGTCCCTCACCATCCCGTCGGCAGGCTGTCGAGGAACGGGGCAAGCCGGCCGGCGATCACCCGGTCGTCGTGTGCCGAGGTGTGCCCGTCACATCCGAGGAAGTCCAGGCCCGACTGATCGAGGAACCAGTAGTGGACCTCGCTGTCGCCGGCTTCGTTGCGCGCCTCGACCACTTGCCGCACCTGCTCGGCGTTTCTGTCGAAGCCGACGGCCACGAGGGCCGTGCCGACACCGTTGCGAGTCCGCAGATTCCGGAGGAACTCGCCGTAGGCGGTGCGGAAGGCGGCCGCGAGGCTGTCGGGCGTCCACGGTTCACCTGGGGTGAGGTCGGAGAAGTCGTTGGAGCCGAGGTTGACCACCACGATCTGGGGGCGCCACGTCCCCGGGTTCTGCCAGACGTCGCCGTCCACGTTCAGCAGGGCGCGGTCGTAGTAGGTCCGGTACGTGACGTCCGGGACGATGCCGGCGACGTTGCGTACCATGCCGAGGCCGGAGAAGCCGTTGATCTGGTAATCGGCGTCCAACTGCCGGGCGGTGAGGGCGCCGTGGCTCACGTCGCTGTTGGTGTTCCGCTTGACCTGTTCCGGATTGCAGTCGCCGGTGCCCGACACATTGCCGTAGCCCACCGTGATGGAGTCCCCGATGAACTCGATCTGGCGGTCCCGGGGCGCCGGCTTGCTCAGTACGGCACCTCCGGGCGCGGCGACGAAGCCTCCGAACGTGCTGGTGTCCCCCGGGGTGTCGTTGCGTTTGACGACCCGGACCGTGTGCTCGCCGTCCCGCAGGCCGTTGATCCAGTACGTGGTGTCACCAGGGGTGACCAGGGTGGCGACGGTGGCCCCGTCGACCTGGACGTCGTAGTCGGCGGCCGCGCAGTCGAGTACGACCCCGAGGCCGGTCCCGCGGAAGCGGCCCTCGAAGTACACCCCGGGCCAGCTGAACTGCACCGTCTTCCCCAGGTCCTTGACCCGCCCTACGGTGTGCACCTGCTCCGAGACGCTCTTCGCCGGGACCAGTCGCCTCAGCTCATATCGCGAGTCAGCCTCCACCATGGCAGGCGCCGCCGGGCGCCTCTCGCGCCCTGGATTCGGGTTCCCTCCTCTGAAGGTCATCTGCGTGCCCTGTCTCCGTCCTTGTGGCGCATGAGTCACGGCTGAACGTCCGACATCCCACCCCTGGATGTCAACCGATTTGAAGGGAAGGAGTGGATCAACAGGCACCAAATGTGGGCGACTTGCAAGGCAGACCTTCCCGCACCGAACGCCGCTCCCGCTCCCGCCGGGGTCCGCGTCGTCACGTGGTTGCGGGGGTGGCGCGTAGCCTGCTGGTCACGTCCGCTGTACGGCAGCGGCAGGATGGCGCAGCCAGGACTTGTCCAGGCCGCGCATCTACGGCCTCCGGTTCGGGTCATGCCGGACTCGCGCACGCGGGCACCGCACCTCGCGGAGCCGCGCGCCGTAGCACCGCCAGCAGCTCAGCTCCACTGCCGCCCGCGTCAATTCGGTACGAGCACGATCCAGACCTGGCCGGTGGCGAACGTCATCGGCTCGCCGTCCTTGGTGGTGAAGCCGGTCGCCGACTCGGCGGTGTTCCGCTCCCATGCCGCGTCGTACGACTTGCCGTCACGCAGGACCACAGCCGAACCGGACCCCACGGTCGCGCTGAACGGCGAGGTGTTTCCCCCTCGGTCCCGGAAGCTGGAAGGCTGCACGTCCACATACTGCAGGACCACTGTGGCTGCTCCGAGCCGGTCCCCGGAGGCCGCTCGGGCCGGTGTTCTGTCCATACTCACCAGCCACTCGTCCCGGTCCACGGCCCAGGTGAAGGTGAACCGCGCGGACGGGTACGACACGGTGCGCGAGCTGACGGGGGTGCCGCCCGGGGGCGGCGCAGCGAAGCGGAGACCGATGTCCTCTGCCGCGTTCACCCCGGTGGAGGCGTGCGGGATCTTCCCCGGTCGCAGATACAGATTGTGCGGTGCGGCGCGGTCTTCGCTGCGGAAATAGGCGTCCGGTGCTTTCGACGGCGGCAGCGCGTCGAGGGGTGCCGCTTCGATCGACGGCCGGAGGGCGGACTGGGCGCCCGAGTACGCGAGCGTGGGCTCGTCGAACTGCCGGAGCAGCTCCAGATCCGTTTCGCGCGCGCTGCGTACGGGGCCGATGATGGATGGCAGGTCGGAGGAGTATGCGGCGAGTATGCGGCTGAGGCCTGCCTCCACCTGCTCCACGTAGACGATGTCGGCCTTCTCCAGTCCGGTCGGAGGCCGGGCCGCGGCTACGTTGTCGATCTTCACGGCGAGAACATCGGCGCGAGGCGCGGATGTTGTCCTCCCGCCGCCCGAGCTGTCGCAGGCCGCGGTGATGGCGAGCGTGAGCGCGGCGAGTGCGGCGGCGGCGGATCTCTTCGTTCTGGAGGTAGGCATGGCTGCCGCCCCTTTCGAGCCGACTCTGCGGCATCGGGCTCATGTCTGCTGCGGCGATAAGTCTCCCGTCAATCATCACGCAGAAACCGGCCGGAGTGCCTCAAGCGCGTGTCGGAACACTCCGGGCTGCCCGACTCCGCCACAGGCCCCCTCCATGACGGCCTGGCACGGCA
Source organism: Streptomyces sp. QL37 (assembly GCF_002941025.1). NCBI lineage: Bacteria > Bacillati > Actinomycetota > Actinomycetes > Kitasatosporales > Streptomycetaceae > Streptomyces > Streptomyces sp. QL37. The sequence continues at coordinate 8,481,366 of NZ_PTJS01000001.1, forward strand.
GGTTCGCGAGAACACGACCGAACGGCCCGTCGCGCGGACCGTGGCCCCGCGCTCACCCGGAGCGTTCCCGACGAAGATCCTTCGTGACCACGCCGACCTTGTCCGTCGGCCCTGAAGCACCGTCACCCGGCGGCGGTAGCACCGCTGTCGGCCTCCACGGGTGGCGCGGAGCTGATGGAGAATGTCGGCTGCACTGCCGTGCATCACCGCACGCCGCTTGGCCCTGGTCGGCGGGTCCGTCCGCGATGGCCGGGCTGCGTGAGTCAGCCGAGGCCGGATGCCCGGGGCGGGAGGGCGCGTAGCAGAGCACCTCGCGGAACAGTGGGGGTCACAGCATCCGGTCGACCAGCAGGTCGACGTACTTCGGGGTGAGTTCCATGCCGAACAGGACGCGGACGTACATCGGGGCCAGGATGTGGTCCAGCACGTCCAAGGCGTCAGGTGCGTGTTCGCCACGGTCGCGGGCGCGATCGAGCATGGACTGCAGTTGCCGGGTGCGTTCGGCACGCAGGTCGGCACCAGCCCGCAGGCCCTGCTGGCCGCTGCTCGACAGGGCCACGGCCAGGTGCAGCACCGCCGGACCGTCGGGGCCGGTGATCTCGCGGGCCACTTGGGCCGCGTAAGCGCGCAGGTCGCCGGAGAGGCTCCCGGTGTCGGGCATCGGCGACTGCGCGTTGAGTCGGGTGAGTGCCACGTCGGTGAGCAGGGTTTCCAAGCTGCCCCACCGGCGGTAGATGCTGCTGTCGGCCACACCTGCGCGGGCTGCGACCTCGCCGACGGTGAAGTTGCCGTAACCGCGCTCACTGACCAGGTCGGTGACTGCCTGGTGTACCTGCGCGCCGACGCGGGCGCTGCGCCCGCCGGGCCGCCGGGCTCGCTCTCTTTCGCTCACGCCCTCATCTTAACGCAGTGGCTGCTTGCGTTTGCTGGACCGTCCTCCCTATAGTCGCCTAATGCAGTCGGTGGCTGCTTTAAGGTGCTCGGTGCGTCGTCGCCCGCGGTGACCGCCGCCGGGTGCAACTGACGATCGAGGGGGGATCCCATGGCTGCATCACGTGCGACCGCAGGGAGTCGACCAAACCGGACCGTGTTGCTCACGGTGACCTGCCTAGGCCAATTCATGGTCCTGCTCGACAACACGATTGTCGGAGCAGCGCTGCCCGACATGCAGCACCGGCTGCACACGCAGCTGACCGGTCTGCAGTGGATCGTCGACGCTTATGTACTGCTGGTAGCCATGCTGTTGCTGTCCGGCGGCATCTGCGCCGACCGGTTCGGCGGCAAGCGGGTGTACCTGGCTGGCGTCGCGGTGTTCACCACCGCGTCGGTGCTGTGCAGCCTCGCGCCCTCGCTCGGCTGGCTGGTGGCCGGCCGGGTGCTGCAGGGCATCGGGGCCGCGGCTCTGAGCCCTGCATCGCTCGCTCTGCTCGCCGCCGCCTATCCCGTGCCGCAGGAACGAACCAAGGCCATCGGACTGTGGGCCGGACTCAGCGGAATCGGTCTGGCCGCAGGCCCCGTGGCCGGCGGCGTGCTGACAGACGCCTTCGGATGGCCTGCCATCTTCCTGGTCAATCTGCCCATAGGCGTGGTCCTTCTGCTGGTCGGTATGCGCAGCCTTGAAGAGGCACGCGACGCGAGTGCCCCCGCAATCGATGTCCCGGGGACGGTCCTGTCCGTTCTGGGGGTGGGGGCGCTGGCCTACGGGCTGATCGAGGGTGGTGCCCGCGGCTGGACGTCGCCGGTGATCCTGGGCTGCTTCATCGCCGCGGTGATCCTCCTCGCCGCCTTCACCGCCGTCGAAGCGCGCCGCTCCGCTCCGATGCTGCGGCTGTCGCTGTTCCGGCAGCGTCTGTTCACCGTGTCGAACACCGCCATGGTCGTGGTGGGGTTCGCGCTCATGGGTTCGTCGTTCTTCTTCTCCCAGTTCTTCGTATACGTCCAGGGCAGCTCGATCCTGCGCGCCGGCTTGCAGACCCTGCCGGTATCCCTCGCCATGGTGATCGTCAGTCCCTACGCGGGCCGGTTCGCCGCCCGGTACGGCTTCCGGGTCGTGGTCACCACCGGTCTGGCCCTCGCCGGCCTGGGGCTGCTGGCGCTCGGTGGGGTGCACGCCGACACCGGCTACGGGAACGTGTGGTGGCGGCTGGGAGTCGTCGGCATCGGCTTCGCCCTGGCCATGTCCCCTCTGACCGGAGCCGCCATCCAGGCAGTCAGCCCGCAGGAAGGCGGTCTCGCATCAGGCGTCATCAGCACCACCAGGCAGATCGGAGCGGTCCTGGGCGTGGCGGTACTCGGAGCCATCGTCCGTACCCGGCAGACCGGTGGCGCCTCCTTCGAGACCAGCCTCAACAGCGCTTTCCTCGCTGCCGGCGCCGTCACTCTGGCCACCGCCGTGTTCACCGGCCTGTGGCTCGCGAGGTCCAAGCCCTCGGACGTCTCAGCGGCGCGGCAACGTTCCACCCGATTCGCTGGGAGATCCGTGACGGCATCCACGAGGCGCCGTTGACCCTGGGGTGTGCATCTGCTGGCGCCGTCTTGCGTACCTGCTCGGACAGGCCGGCCGACAGGGCGTGGGCGCTGTCGTATCACTCCCGGCTGGTCTCCGGAATCTGGAGGTGAGCGTGGCCAGGCCGTCGCGATCATGCCTGGAGCAGTGATCGGCGACCATGCCTTCCCAAGACCGATCCGGCCACCCTGAGGGCTCTCCACTATCACCTTCATGAGGCGCACGGAGCCCTGTGGTGGCCGGATCCGTGACCCGCGTGAGGACATCGAAGGGAGACCGGCCGGTTCAGGTGGTTGCGTGAGGGTGTGCCGGGCTGAGGTAGTGAACGCCGGTCGTGGCGGAGTGCTCGGTGAGCAGGTCCTGGAGTTCGCCAGCGGCGGTCTTGAGGCGGTCGCCGTCGCGGGTGGTGTGGAGGGTTTCGAGAACGAAGGCGACGCGGGTGGAGTCTTCGGTGACGCGGGTGCGGTGGGCGTCGCGGTGGTTCCAGTGTCGGGTCAGGACACTGGTCGTGTCGGTGTAGATGATCTCGCCGGGCTTGGGTTGTTCGGTGGTGTCGGGTTCGCCGAGCGGGGTGAAGGTCTCGCTGCCGTCGGCGTAGCGGATCTCGACTTCTCCGGTGACGTGGTCGAGGTCGAAGGCGCCGGCGGGCAGGCCGTGGCGGACGGACACGGTGTTGTAGGAGTCGACGGCCGGATTGATGCGGGGCAGGGTCCCCTTCTTCGCCAGGCGGCGGCCGAGGGCGTCGACGCTGGGGCGGATGCGGCGGGGGTTGGTGCCGAAGGCCCGATAAGCGGTGTGCCATGCCTCGATGCGCGGGTCGCTCTCGTCGGCGGGCTGCCAGGCACCGTCCGCGAGCTGCTGCTCCAGGTCCTGCTGGGCGGCGGAGGTGGCGGGCCAGGGCTCGCGCCCGCGCAGTCCGGTGGCGGTGACGACGGCGATGAGGGTGTCGGGAAATGCTTCCGCGACGGCGGGGTTGATGCGGAAGGTAGTCATCAAGAGGTCCGTTCCAGAGAGGGGGTGAGCGGGAGGTCGTGGTCGGGTTTCCAGGTGCCGATGCGGTCCAGGCGGCGTAGTTGCGTCAGGCGCAGGCTTGGATGCCAGGGAGTATCCGCCCGTAGGGGCCCTGGCCGGGCTCGACGGAGGCGTGGCCGCCTTCGGGGTGGAAGTGGGCCATCTGACGGCGCAGCAGGTCGGCCTTGACCTTGGGGGCGTCGACGATCGTGGCCTGGTAGGTGAACTGGACGGCCGCGCAATAGCTGGTGGGGACGCCGTCAGTGGGCAGGGTGTCGGGCTCGGCGCGCCCGGTGCCGGGGGCGAAGGCGTAGTCGCTGGTGACGTTCGCGTCGGCGTCGATCGTGTTCCGGACGAGGTCGGGTCGACGAGGTGGATCAGCAGGGTGGTGCCCTCTGCGGTGAAGCGGTTGAGCACGACGCCGGGCGCCTGGCCGGGCAGGCCGTCGACGCCCAGGATGCCGAAGTCGTGGCAGTGGGCGATCCAGGTCCGCCGTTCGGCGTCGCCGAGGGCTGCGTTCCAGGGCTGTATGAACACGACAGAGGGCCGTCCGGTGGGTTGCGGGGTCAGGTGAGGGCGAGGAGGCTGACGGCCGCCGCGGCGGTGCTCAGGCCGATCAGCTGCCCGCGGTGGATCCGCTCGGCAAGGACGCTGCGGGCGAGCAGGACGGTGCCGGCCGGGTAGAGGGCGGTGATCACGGCGACGACTGCCAGGTCGCCGCTGCGGGCGGCGAGCACGAACAGCAGGTTCGCCACCGAGTCCAGCACGCCGGCCGCCGCCGACATGGCGTACGCGGGCTTCTCCGAGCCCAGGCGCCGATACATCAGCAGGGCCGCGGCCAGGGTGATGGCTGAGGACACGGCACGTCCGATGATCAGCGGGCCGACGCCGCTGTCGGCCGGCGCCTGGTGCAGGAAGATCAGCTGCAGAGCTATGGCGACGCCCGCGCCGAAGGCCAGCAGCAGCGCGGTGCGTGACGGACGGATGCTGCCGGAGCCGTGTCCTGCGCTGACCAGCACCACGGCCGCCAGCGCCAGGGGCAGGCCGATCAGCCCGGCCGGGCCCAGGCGCTCGCCCTGCGTGAGCCCGACCGCGACCGGCAGCATCGCCGAAATCAGCGCGGTGACCGGCGACAGTACGTTCATCGGGCCGATCGCGAGCGTGCGGTACAGCAGGGCGAACGCGGCAGCCGACGCGACACCGGACGCCGCGCCCCAGGCGAGGGTCGCCGGGGCGAAGGAGGCACCGAGGAAGGGCCACAGGAGCAGCTCGACGGTGAGTGAAGCCGGTGCGGCAATCGTCACGGTGCGCAGCACGTGGGCCTTGCGGGCGCCGAGACCGCCCAGGAAGTCGGCGCATCCGTAGGCCAGGGAGCTGCCCAGGGCCAGCAGCAGAGCAATCACGGGTACATCCCTTACTATCAATGGAACGACTACACCGTACAACGCACCGACCGTGAGGTGTCAACCAACCGACCGGGTGGTGCATTGCACTGATCCATCCCTGGAGGGGCGACGAGATGACCGAGACCGACGCGGCGCTGCGGGCGCTCGCGCACAACGTCCGCGCAGCCCGTACCCGCGCCGGGCTGTCGCTGGATGAGCTCTGCCGCCGCGCCAAGGTCAGCAAGGGAGCCCTCGCCGGGCTGGAGAAGGCGCAGGGCAACCCGAACTTCGCCACCCTGGTCCGTCTTGCCGACACCCTCGGCGTCTCGGTGTCCGCGCTCATGGAAGGGCCGGCCGAAGGCCGCGTCCGGGTCGTGACCGCGGGTGCCGTCATGCCCCTGTGGAAGGGCGAACGCGGCAGCGAAGCCCGTCTCATGCTGACCACTTCGGGATCAGCCCCGGTCGAAGTCTGGCGCTGGACGCTGGAGCCCGGCGAGGAGTACCCCAGCCACCCTCACCAGGCCGGCGTCGTGGAGACCGTCAGCGTCACCGCCGGACAGATGGTGCTCGTCGTCGACGGCGCCGAGCACCCTGTGGAGGCCGGCCAGACGGCCGCCTTCGACGGCGACACCGCCCACACCTACCGGGGCGCGGGCACCGGGAGGTGCCACCTGATCATGACCGTCCACCTACCGCCCGGACCCGCCTGAGATCTGCGGTGAAGCGGCCTACCGCCGGCAGGTTGCGACGATCACGAGCAGGAGGAACGCGATCCCGAGCATCGGAAGGCACCCGAGGGAGTTGGGGTTCTTCTGGTTGATCTGGACGATGCCGCCGAGTGCGAGTCCGGGGTGGTTCTCGGCGTAGTGGGCCGCCGCGAGATCGCCGACCTCGGATTCGGTGGTCCACCGGGTGGCGAACCTGCATTCGCCGCACCGGTACCGGTGTGCCATGTCAGCTCCTTGGTGTCGCGGGACATAGGGGGAAGGGCGGCGGCCGGTGTGCGCTCCCCGTCGCGTCGGCCGCGTCCCGGGAGACGGAGGCGACGCGACGCGCACACCGGCCGCGTCAGACGGTGGTGCCACGGTGCGGTGAGAGGGAACACCGCGGGGACGCTGTGTGTCAGCGTCAGTCGCGCTGTGGTGCGTCCTCGCACAGTGCGGTGTCCAGCAGCTGCCGTAGCTGTGCGTCCGGGCGCTGACCGACCTGCACCAACACGTTGGTGACGATGGAGACGTAGCGGCCGTCGTCCATGGTCAGGGTGAAGGTCTCGTAGCCCGGGACACCACCGGAGTGGCCGCGTGCCGTACCGCCGCAGGACGGCTCGTACGTCTGGAGGCCCAGACCGTAGCCCGTGCCGGTGTTCACCGCTCGTGCCGTGCGCATCTCGGCAAGGCTCTTCGCGGAGAGGACCTTTCCGTCGGCCAGCGCTTGGTAGAAGGCGCTCAGGTCCTCCAGCGTGGAAACCATGGCTCCCGCGCTGCTGAACAGCGAGGGGTCGTACGAGGTCGCCGGCACCCACAGGTAGAAGGAGCCCACCCGGACGCCGTGGTAGCCGTTGACGGCCGGGGTGGGCAGGGCGCGGTCACCGGGTGCGGGGAAGAGGGTGTGGGGCAGACCGAGCGGTTCGATGACGCGTTCGGTCACGGCCTCGTGCACCGGTTGCCCCGTCAGCTTCTCGATGAGCATTCCGAGGATGTAGTAGTCGGTGTTGGAGTAGGTGAAGCCTTCACCGGGGGCTGAGACCGGGGGTGAGGCGTCCAGTGCGTACCGCACCACTGTCGAAAGGCTGAAGGTGCCGTCCGGGTTCGACGGAGGCGTCTTCAGCCCGGGGGAGGGGGTGTAGGCGCCGAGACCGGCGGTGTGCTGGAGCAGATGGCGCACGGTGATGCGGGTGCCGTCGTAGCCGTTGCCGGTGACGACACCGGGCAGGTAGTCATCGATCGGCGCGTCCAGGGAGACGCGGCCCTCCTCGGCCAGCTGCAGCACCACCACCGCTGTGAAGGTCTTGGTCTGACTGCCGATACGGATGTGTTCGTCGGCCTTGATGGGCCGGTCGGCGTTGACGGTTCCCGTACCCGCCGACAGGGTCCAGGACTCGCTGCTGTTTCCGGCGTGGACGGCGGCGCCGGGCCCCGCCGCCGCCTGGAACGCCTTGAGCGCGGCGAGCGTTTCGGAGTGGTCGGACTCGGCGGTGGCGGCGTGTGCCGCCGAACTCGAAAGCGTCAGTACCGTCGCGCACACGGCGCCGATCACGGAGGCCAGTTTCGTACGGTTCCGGGTGGTCATTCGGTGTCCGCTCCTCGGATAGGTCTCGCTCGGTCGGGTTTGGTGTCGGTCTGCCGGCTCAGTTCTTCGCGGCGGCTTCGAAGGCGGCCTCCAGGCGCGGGACGTAGTCCGCGTAGGCCGGGCCCCAGCACCCGTAGGTGTGGCTGCCGTCGCACTGGGGGGACAGGGAGGCGCCGTTCCCGTAGTCGACCAGCCGGCTGGGGATGCCGAGCTGGTCCAAGCGGATCTTCACCGTGCGGGCGGCCGTCGCCGTGTTGGCGTCGATCAAGCCCTGATCCCCGGTGTAGAGGGTGACCTGGGTGTGCCTGAGCTTGGACAGGTTGGCCGGGGCGGCGGGGTCGTAGGCGTTCCAGAGGTGGTCCGCGCCCAGGACCGGGTAGGGCGAGCCGAACACGGCGTCGCTGTCGACGTACGGGCCGTAGGTCGGGCAGCCCTGGCTGCTCGATGTGCTGAGCGCGCACCAGGCGCCGGGCAGGTCGAGCTCCGTGGCGAGTACGGCCGCGCGGACCGTGGCCATGGAGAAGTCGATTCCGCCGGAGAGGGAGGAGGTGTGGCCGAAGAGGTCGGGTCTGGCCTGGGCGTAGTGGAGTGCGCCGGATCCGCCCATGGACAGCCCGGTGACTGCCCGGTGTTCGCGGTCGGGGAGGGTGCGCATGTTGGCGTCGATGTAGGGGACGACCTGTTCGAGGTGGAAGGTCTCCCAGTTGGCCGCCCCTACGGCGGTGTTCTGCATGTACCAGTCGGCGTACCAGCTCTTGAGGCCTCCGTCGGGGACCACGGTGATCATGGCGTCGGAGTGCAGGGCCGGGGCGGCGGCGGCATCGTCCACGTTGCCGCCGCCCCCATGGAGGAAGTACGTCACCGGCCATCGCCGGTCAGGGTCGTCGGCGTACCCGTTGGGCAGGAGGATCCGGATACGGTGCGGGCCGGCCACCTCCGGTGTGGTGACGGTGATCGTCAAGTCGGTGCTGGAGCGTACTTCGGTGGCGTCCGCGACCTGGCTCAGGCCGAAGCCGTCCGTGAAGTCGATGCCGGGGACGGCCGGGGAGTTCGCCCAGGCGACCGGTCCCGAGGACATGGCCGGGAGCAGTGCCGCCGCGAACAGGACGCCGGCGAGGCGACGGTGGCGGGCTGATGGAGGTCTCAAACCGGTACTCCCTTGTGCGAGGTGACCGGCTGGCCGCCGGCACGACCACGATGCGGCCCACCGGGTTCCGAGAACAGGGCATGTGCAGGTCAGGGGGAGGTCATCTGAGACCGGTCATCCGTGACCGGTCGTCTCGATACGCTCGGGCGGTAGCGGCGCCCATGGAAGGTGAGAGTCCGGAGTGACCAATGAGTTAGGCACGCGTATGCGTCAGCTGCGCAAACGCGCCTGCCTCACCCAGGAGCAGCTGGCGGAGCTGGCCGAGGTGAGCGTGAGCACGATCGGCCGGCTGGAGAACGGCAGGCTCCCCGAGCACCGGCTGAGGACGTTGCAGAGGGTGGCGGAAGTCCTGAACGTGGAGCCGGAGGAGTGGCAACGGCTTACCGCGACCCCGGACGGGACACAGCCGGCCCCCGCCCATCCAGCCGAGGCGCTGACACCCGCCGGGACGCGGGAGGAGTTGACTCCCGCTGCTCAGTCCGAGGCGCACGTACCGGCCGGTCAGCCGGGGGATCCGGCACCCGCCGTTCTCCCCCGGGCCCAGCCGGGGCCACCGCCACCGGCCGCGCAGTTCCCCGTCCCCGAGCCGGCCGTGCCGTCGCCGGCCGGCCCTCTCGTCGACGCCGCCGCCTCACTGGCCCGCGAGGTCGGCCGGCGTTGGCAGCGGGAGGAAAAACATCGTCGCGTCCACGACCCGTTCCCGCTGCCCGTGCGGTACCAGCCGGCTCCCGCCGCCCTGATGGACCGTCCGGAGAACATCCAGCGCCTGCAGCCGGGCGTCCCCGCCCGGGATCTGGACCTGAACGGCGACCTGCGGACTGTCGCCGACACCTATCGGAGTGTCGAGTCGCAGCGACTGGTCATTCTCGGTCGCGCCGGCTCCGGGAAGTCCATCCTGGCCATCAAGTTCGTCCTCGAGCTCCTCGCTGCCCCGAGTCCGCCCCGGCAGGTGCCGGTCATTCTCAGCATCGGATCCTGGGACCCACTGGCCATCACACCGCGAGACCTGCTGGTCGACCATCTTCTACGGGACCATCCGCATCTGGCCCGTACGACTCCCGAGGGTGCGACGCTGGCGGCCGAACTCGTCGACTCCGATCTGATCCTGCCCGTCCTGGACGGTTTCGACGAGCTCGCCGAAGCCCTGCGCGGCCCCGCGCTGGAGGCACTCAACGCCACAACCCACCCAGTGGTCCTGACCAGCCGACGGGACGAGTACGCCCGAGCGGTCCGCGACGTGCACGCGCCTCTGGTGCTGGCAGCCTGCATCGAACTCGCCGACCTGACCGTCGAGGATCTGGCCGCGTACCTGCCCCGGACCGACCGCCTCGGCGACTCCCTGGGCAACCGCGGTGCCACAGGCGTCTGGGGCGCCGTCCTGGACGAACTGCGGTGCCGTGACACCCCGGCGAGCAACCGGCTCGGACTGGTCCTGGGAACGCCCCTCATGGTCACCCTGGCGCGGACGATGTACAGCGAGGTGCCCGGCAACGATCCCGTCGAACTGCTTGACACCGCGCGCTTTCCCACCGGACGCCACCTCGAGGAACACCTGCTGGCGAACTTCGTGCCCACGGTCTACCGGCACCGCACCCCTGAACGTGCCGACCCCGCCCCCGGACAGCGCAACCGCGACCCTGACCAAGCCGAACGCTGGCTCGGCTACCTCGCCCACAGCCTGACCACCGGTACCCACGAGCGTCGAGACCTTGCCTGGTGGCGGCTCGGCGCGTCCGTACGGCTGCCGATGCGCATCCTGCACACCGCACTGCTGGGCGGGCTATGCATGTTCGCGGCCAACTGGCTTGTGATACTTTTCGCCGTTTCCTTCGGGTACGCGCCCTCAGTGCAGACGTCGACGATGCTCGAGGTGACGGTGTTCGGGCTCTGCTCCGCGGTCGTCTTCGGTCTCTCGCACTGTGCCCTGGCCGCGGTGGGCCGCACCGTGGCCGTTCCGACCCAGGTACGGCTCAGGCTGGCAGCCGTGGCCCCCGGGGTCGAGCACAGGCCGGTTCGTGAGATTCTCACGCGCTTCGGGGTCGGGCTGCTGGGCGGCTCCGTGCTGGGGGTCGCACATGCGTGGACGACCGCGATGTTTCGCGCGTTGGCCGGAACCTTGCCGGACGCGGAGCTGATCGGAGCGGCGATTCAGGACACGCTGGTTCTGGGACTGATCTTCGGTCTGACGGCCGGCTTGGCCTTCGGACTCGTCGCAGCCTTCGAAGCGCCCGTGGACATCGCCGCGGCGGCCACCCCGATGCGACTGCTGTCCGTCAACCGGTCAACCGCCACCCGGCAGTTCCTCGTGCTCGCTGCCGCTGTCACTGCCGGACTCGCTGTCTGCGGACATGTCGTCGTCGGCCTGCTCCAGCAGGTGCTGCCCTGGACACTGGTGTGGCCGCTGGACGCGGCTCTGCTCCTGGGGGCGGTAGGCGGGCTGGGAGGCTCGGCGGCGTACGTGCTCGCACTCACGGCGTGGGGGCAGTGGCTGACGGTGGCCCGGTTCTGGTTGCCGCTGACGCGCAGGCTGCCCTGGGACACCGCCGCCTTCCTGGACGACGCCTATCGCCGGGGGGTGCTCCGGCAAGCTGGTGCCGTGTACCAGTTCAGGCACATCCGACTGCAGCAACACCTCGCTCGCGTCCACAGCCGCTCCGGCCGGCCGCGTCACCCGCTGCGTGAAACCGGGCCCGAGGCGCCGCGCATCCGATGAGAGGGCGTCGTCGGAAGACCGCTGAGGGACAGACCCGGAGGCCCGTGCGGGTCCGGTCGAGGTCAGGCCTCGACATCGACATCGCCATCGGCGCCGACCGGGGCGCGGTGATGGAGAAGGGTCGCCTCAGCGAACTCGGTCCACCTGAAGAAACGGCACACCGGTCCGGTGCCGGAGGAAGCGCGGCATGCCGCGCCCTCCAACGTCCTGCGGAGTGCGACGGTTCCGAGACGAGTCCCCACGGCTGCGCGCGTGCGGGCCCCGGCCTTCTCCGGGTCGGGGCCCGCACTCACGGCGGAGCGGGGTCAGCTGGGCTGGTCGCCGGTGTACCGGTAGATGTCGCCGGCGCTGTTGACGTGCCACGCGGTGCCGTCGGCGCCTGCCGCGATGTCGGTGGCGTTGCCGGGGATCTTGATCCAGGGGTTGGCGCCGCTGGCGTCGTTGTTGGTGTACCGGTAGATGCTCCCGGCCGGATCGATGCCCCACACGTTGGTGCGGGAGCCCACCGCGATCCGCTTCAGGCTGCCCGCGACGTCCGCCCACGGGTCCGAGGGGTCCTGGTCACCGGTGTACCGGTAGACCCGGTTGCCGCTGTTGACGCCCCATACCGTGCCGTCCGCGGCGGCGCCGATGTCGCTCAGGGATCCGGGGATCTTGATCCACGGGTTGGCGTCGTGGTTCGTGTACCGGTAGATACCGCCGGCGGAGTCCACCCCCCATACGTTGGTCCGAGAGCCGGCGTCGATCCGGACCAGGCTGCCGTTGATGCCCAACCAGTTCGTCGTGGACTGGTCGCCGGTGTACCGGTAGATCTGGTTGCCGCTGTTGACGCCCCATACGGTGCCGTCCGCGGCGGCGCCGATGTCGCTGAGTCCTCCGGGGATGTTGATCCAGGGGCTGCCGTCGTAGTTGGTGTAACGGTAGATGGCGCTCGCCGAGTTCACGCCCCACACGGTTGTCCTGGATCCTGCCGAGATGGCCGAGAGACCGCCCGCGACCTTCACCCAATCCGCCATGCCGAATCACCTTTCGTCGCACGGGATAACGCTCTGATTCTTGGCGCGGAGGCCGGTCCAGAAATCAGGTGAATGCTTGTCCTAATACCTAACGAGCCAGAAAGTCGACGTTTCGGCTTCCGGCGTCCTGACGAGACCGGACAGTGGTGCGCCGGAGAGGGCCGATCCGACCGGAAAGGCTGTCCTCCCTGGGGGTTATCGACAAGATCGGTGCTTCGTGCGTTCCGCCCGGGATCGCTGCCGGCGTCCACGATCGTGCCGGGAAGGCGAGCAGCGCAGCCCGGTTCGCGAGCACGGAGCACGGGCGCCGTGTCGCTCAGGCGCCGGAGCCACCACGACGAGTGAACTGGCCTCGCCACCCGTAATGGCGAGTGGCGGTCCACGCGCTGAGCCGTCCATGCAACGAATGATCGAGCCGTGATCCACAACTTCAACGCCGACGGTTTCGGCTCGCTGTATCCGAAGTGTTCCGGCGGCCGCCCGAAGACGTTCACACTGGCCGAGCGGCGCGAGATCAAGAAGATCGCCAAGTCCAAGCCGACCGAGCAGGTGTCCCCGGCCGACCCACGTCTTCAGCACCGCTGTACCGTTGTCCGCAGACGATCGGGGGATTGAGTGACGAGGTCCTTGCACCTCAGCTGGGAACTGAGCGGCTCCGGCTGGGCGACGTGCAGGATCTGGGACGGCTCGATGAAGCACCGGGACATCGTCAGCTACTGCACAAACGCGCTCGCCGACTTGTTGAAAGGCGTGACGGGCCTCTACGGCCCCCATGGCATCCATCGGTTCTCGTTCGACCTCGAACCGGCGGAGGCGCGGTGGATTCTTCGTCGCCGAAACAGCGACGTGCACATCACGATCCGTCGCTTCCCGGACATGTCGACGAGCTTCGACGCACCGGATGGGAAGGGCACCCTCGTGTGGACGTCCACACGTCCTCGCACCTCCCTGGCACATGCGGTGCTGATGGCTGCCGAGAAGGTGCGGCGAACCCACGGCGAGGACGGCTACCTCCAGAAGTGGCAGCTGCACGCCTTCCCCATCACCGAACTGGAGACCCTTCGACACCTGCACCTGGCAGCGGATGACTGCGCTCTCCAGCACTGAAACAAAGGCTGAGCCAGACCCCGGCACGGTTCACGGTGGCCGGCCGCGCCGGGGCGGGCCTGGGTGGCCCAGCGGTCGGAGTCGGCGTGGAGGAGCAGCTCGCCGCACTCGGCGCTGGACCCGGCAGGCTGGACGTGCCCGGCGGGCCGCGGGGCAATCGTGGCCCACCGCTCGGGCAGGGAGCCACCGGCCACGGGGAGTTCCCATGCGCGCTCGGCCACCAGCGTGCTGATCGCCGCACCGAATCCCATCGGCTCGCGCCCCTCCCGCCGTCCCGGGCGGGCATCATGAGGGCATGCGCTGCGACTTCCGGTCAGGACCGGTCTTCCGGGCCTGCTCCATGGCCGCCCGCAGCGCGCCCCGGGCCAGATCGACACCCGTCGCTCCGGACTCCACCGGACGGGGATTCGTCACGGTCAGACCCCCAACCGGCGCCACGCGGTTGTCGCAGGTGCTGGGGACCCAGGTATGGCAGGAGTCTGCTCGGAGCCCCAGCGGAAGACTACGAGGCCGGAGCAGCACAACGTCGAGCTGGCCTGCGAGTTGGAGGCAGCCCAGTCCGACCTCGATGCCGCGAGGGAAGCCAACTGGGATCTGACCAGAGCTCTGAACCAGCGCGGCTGAACGAACGGCCATGTCGGAACGTCTATCCGCTCTTCGGGACCAGACAGGGGGAGTGGTTATGCAGGGTGATGTCCATCCGGCTGGCACCCGTTCGGATGGGGCGCATGCCGGATGGCTGGTGGCCCTTGCTGTTTCTAGGCTCGGGCCATGATCTCTCGTCGTTCGTGGTTATCAGCTGCGGTGTTGGCGCTGGCTGTGTCATCTCTGCCGACCGTTGCGGTTTCGGCCGCGCCACGCCCTTCATCCGGTACGGCTTGGTCTGTGCAGCGTGACGCCGACGCGCTGCGGGATACCGGGGTCACAGGAGTTGCGGTCCGCCTGGAGACTCCGCGCCGGACAGTCCTTGCCCACTCCGGGGTTGGGGATCTGGTCACTCGCCGCCCGGTTTCGAAGGACAGCTACCTGCGTCTGGGCAGTACCACCAAGACGTTCGTCGCCACTGTCATGCTGCAACTGGTGGGCGAAAAACGGGTCTCCCTCGACCAGACAGTGGAGGAGTTGCTGCCTGGAGCCGTGTCCGGCGCTGGAAACGACGGTCGGACCATCACCCTCCGCGACCTGCTGCGGCACACCAGTGGCCTGTCCGACTACATCTCTGACGTCTTCCCCGACCCCAGTGCCCAGACCTACTTTGCCAACCGGTGGAGTGCCCATAAGCCCGAAGAGCTGGTGGAACTGGCCATGCGCCATGAACCTGCCTTCCCGGCGGGCACTCGTTGGGCGTACTCCAACACGAATTATGTGCTGGCCGGAATGATCATTGAGAAGATCACAGGACGCACCTGGGAACAGCAGGTCCACGACCGCATCCTGCGCCCGCTAGGCCTGCAGCACACTGACACCCCCGGCACGTGGCCCATCCTTTCGTATCCGCATACGGCCAACTACCAGCAATTCGTCGTGAACGGCCCGATGGTCGACACCACAATCCCCTACCGTCCCTTCGACAGCGGGGCCGACGGATCCATGACCGGCACGGCCCGAGACCTCAACCGCTTCTTCGCCGCACTGGCAAGTGGACACCTGCTGAAGCCCGCCGAACTCGCCGCCATGCAGAACACTGTGCCGGTGCCGCAGGACAGCGGTCACCCAGAAGGCACCCGGGACGGCCTGGGCCTGTTCTTTACACCCCTGTCCTGCGGCGGCGGCTACCTCGGGCATGGAGGAAGCGGCTTCGGATATGTCATCCGAGCGGCGACAACCCTGGACGGACGGCGCGCCATCACCGTCTCCGCGCACAGCCGCTCCGCGGACCCGCAGACCGCGGCCCGTCAGGAAAACGCACTGCGCAACCTCATCGACCACGCCCTGTGCCGCACCACCTGAACGTCACGCAGCACCGCGGTGAAGCTCAGACCGTCCGTACCGAGCCAGGTGGCTGCGGCTTCCTCTTCGAGGGCTTCGACAGCCGCTGCAATCGCAAGTAGGGCCACAGGTGTTGCAGGCGATGGTGTCGATCGCACCCGCGCAGAGCCGCACAGAACGTCCTTCACTCGCCTCGCGCCACACGGTCACCCCCAGAGAATCTCCCGGACGGCGGCGATGGCAGCGAACTGGAGCTGAGGGGCCCGGCGCGGGTCCTGGTTGCTCCCCGGTTCGGACGCCGTCTTCGACGCAGGCCCCAGCGGTGGAGCCCCGATGAACACACGGATCTTCGTCGCTAGAAGGCGGGCAGAGCCTTCTCCCTAGTGCTGCAACAACTTTCAGCCCGCGAGAGCGTCTTCGAGGGTAGGGAAGAGCCGCAGTACGGTGTCGGCTCCGCCGATGTGGAACAGTCGGCCCACCGCGGGGGAGGGGGCGGCGATCCGCAGGTCGGTGCGGTGGTGGGTGGCGAGGATCAGGTGCAGGAACGTGGAGTCAGCGAAGGTGATGTTGCTGGCGTCCAGGACGACACCGCAGTGCTGGGCTATGGCCGTCTCGATCTCCGCTTCGAGGGGGGCGAGGGTGTTCAGATCGAGTTCCCCGCGCGGGGCGAGCACCGGTGGCGGTGCGGGGCGGGAACGAGGGCGCTCGGGCAAGGTCACCAGGTGATTATGTCCGCTTGAGCGCGTGGTAATTCTGACGATCCCTGACGGCAGTCATGCGGCCTCACTCCAGCCCCCGGGCATGGCGAGCTCGTCGGCGGCGAGCTCGGTCCGTGAGTCTTGGAATTCCTGGGAATAGCCCCAGCTTGACGGCGCGTTCCTTGCCGTTGACGACCACGGTTTCGATGTGGGCTCGCGGCACGGTCCCGGTGCCGTCCTTGCACTGCCCCACAGCGCCGGCACTCCTCGCTCGAACGCCCGGTCTCTGCCGCAGCCTTCTTCATGGGGCCGGTGAGGCGGGCAGAGGTGGCAGCCCGAGACCTTGAAGCCGCTGCCGCTGCTCGGGAGCAGATGTCACAGCAAAGCGGTGTCAGGATGGTCGAGTTCTGGATGGGGACGTCGGCGGTGTGCTGGGTCTCGTCGGTCCGGCTCCGCCGTCGTGATCAGCTTTCGACCGGTACGGGTCCCGCGTGGGCCGACACGGCGGTGAGGTAGAGACCGTTGCCCCTGAGCCGGAGCGTAGAGGGCAGGCTCTCGCCGAGGGCATCCGTAACCTCGGCGGTCGGGTAGCCGAAGAGGTCGATGCCGTGGAGGACGACCGGGCAGGCAGACGGCCCGGTGAGGGCGAAGGCGTCGCGGGTGAGGCCGATGCCGGCCAGACCAGAGGTGTCCTGGTCCCAGCCGCGGCGGTCCGTGGTGTCACCGTATGCGTTGAGCGTCAGGCCCCGGTACTGCACGCTGAAGGCCCAACGCGCGCCACAGACCCAACCGTCGCGAACGTCCGCGACGGTGGCGGCCGCCCACTGGGCGGTGCGCTCGTCCATGCCGAAGCGGAGGATGCCGGCACAGCCAGGGAGTCGGAGACCGACTTCGGGGAGCAACTCGAACATGCGGAGATGGTCCCAATGAATGGCGCTGCGCTACAAGCCGGAAACGGGAGACGAATCGATCGCCTGACACGTCGACGCCATGCGCTCCTTGCCGGCTTCGCAGTCCGCAAGTTCGGGACGGGACAGCGGTGGCCGACGCGCTGTCCCGTCCATCGGATATCGATGACGGCTTGCCCGGCACGCGGCGTCATACCGGTTCGGCGGCTGCCTGCGGTCACTTGCGAAGCCGGGAACGGTACTCGCCCGGGGGCATGCCCCGGACACGCCGGAAGGCACGGCTGAAAGCGTGCGGAGAGGCGTAGCCGACCGCGCCGGAGATCGACTCGACCGGCTCGTCGGTGTCGCGGAGCCGGACGGACGCCAGGTCGATCCGCCACCGCGTCACGTATGCGCCCGGCGTCTGTCCGAGGGCGGACCGGAAGTGCCTGGACAGCGTCGTGCGGGAGACCGCCGTGGCGGCCGCCAGGGATTCGGTGGTCCAGGGGTGTTCCGGTCGGGCGTGAACACATACCAGGGCGTCGCGTACGACCGGATCATGCATCGCGGCCAGCCACGAGCCGGACCGCCTCTCCGGGTGGCGGGCCAACCAGACGCGTACGAACTGGATGAGCAGCAGGTCGATGATGCTGTTGACGGCGGCGGTGGTGCCGATCTGCGGCTGCGCGAGTTCCGCCGTGAGAAGCTCGACGGTCTTTTTGAGCTGTGCGTTCTCCTGGCTCGTGACGTGCATCGGCCGGACGAGGGAGGTGAGCACCGGCGTACTCACCTCCGGGTCCTGCTCGTAACGCAGGACGAGCACTTCCGTCTGTGCCGGTATCGAGCCCAGGTGCATGGCACTGCCGTCGGCGAGCGCCTGGGCCGTCGCCTTCCGGTCACAGGGGCCCATCGTCGTACGGGGCCCGCCGGCGATCCCGTGGCAAGTGCCCGGCGGCACCAGGACGGCGTCTCCTGCCTCCACTTCCAGGGGTTTGCAGCCTGGGACGTGAAGCCACATCGTGCCACGGGCCACCACGTGCAGTGCCGCCCCCGGATAGGAGTCCAGCCACAGGCCCCAGCTCCCTCCGGCCTTCAGCACGACCCCGAGTGCCCCTCGGGCACCCGATACACGCAATACCTCCGCGAGTACGTCCATCGTTCCATTCTCCTCGACGGGTGTCAGACCACGTCAAGAACGATCTTTCCGTGCACTTTCCGCGCGAACAGTGCCTGGACGGCGTCGTCCACGTCCTCCCAGTGGCCTCGCAGCCCGACCGGTGCCGTGAGCCTCCCAGCGGCCATCAGGCCCAGCAGGTCCGTAAGCTCCCCGCTGGTCGGCGTCATGTCGCCGTAGGTGGTGATGCTGCGGGATTCGCCGAAGCCGAACAAGGCCCCTGACGGGAATGTGGTGTCGTGCCCCGAGGAGTAGCCGACCAGGTAGATGGTGCCGCCCTCGGCGAGGGAACTCCACGCCTGGGCCATCAGTGGCCCACCGACCGTGTCCAGGACGAGGTCGAACCGGTCCTCGGTTCCGGCCAGGTCGGTCAGGACCTTGTCGGCCCCGAATTCGCGGAGTCCCGCGGCCCGGTCCGGCGAACCCACGAGTGCTGATACCCGGGCGCCCGCCAGCGCCGCCAACTGGACGGCGAAATGCCCCACGCCCCCGCTGCCGCCGGTGACCAGGACGTCACGTGCCAGCAGGGAACGCTTGCGCAGCACCCGCAGTGCGGTGACTCCGGCGATCCCCAGCGCGGCACCGTCGGCCAGATCCACGCCCTCGGGGACGGTGCCGAGCGAGGCGGGGCTGACCGCCACCCGCTCCGCCCACGCGTGGGGAGTCATTCCCAGTGCGACGCGCGTGCCCTCGGGGGGACCCGAGCCGTCGGACGCGGCGCGTACCACGACGCCGGCCGCGTCGTGGCCGTGTACAGCGCCGGCCGGCCACTGGTGCACGTAGTTCAGCTCTCCGAAGTTGAGACCGATGTGCCGTATCTCGACGAGTGCCTCGTCGCTGGAGGGCACGGGCTCATCGACATCGGCGAACCGGACGGGTCCGGCCTCGCCGTGATCGACCACAAGGGCGCGCATGGGTGTGTTTCCTTCTCTCGTGGATGCGCCTGAACGCTCGGCGCGGCAGCGGGCGGAGTGCGTGATTGCCGCACCGCCGCCTCCCTGAAACCCTGACGCAGGACCAGCACGGCGACCAGCCCCGTGAGAGCCGATCAGTTGACGATCTGTATCAGTGCGGATCGCACGCGGCATCGAACCGTCCGTTGGTCGCAGACGGGCCGATCCGCAGCAGAAGGACCACTTCGAGGCTCAAACAGACAGAACCGACCTGGATCCGATCACTCATGCCCAGACACTGCTGGGCGCGAGCCGCCTCGTCCCAGGTGACAGTGTCGACCACGTATCCGTCGAGATCCAGGGCCCGCCAGGCGCCGGTCAGCGTACTGGCGCGCGTCGTGGCGGGTGGGAAGCGTGGCACCAAAGAGGGCGAGCGCCCCCACCCCCTGCGGATGGCGACGCCTTTGCGGACAAGGCGGGCGCGGGGGGAACTGTGGTGATGCCTCCGGCCTCACGCGAAGCGGCCAGGACCTGAACCCCTGGACCGCACGGACTGTGCCGACCACAAGCAGCAGGGCAGCATGCTCCGCCACATCACCTGGCGGAGCACGCACGCCACGACGCGCGTCTGCGTGGAGTTGTGCGCAGGGCGAATGTCGCCTGAGGGGCCAAGGCCATTACGTGGTTGCAACTCCTGGCTCGTCGCTCACGAAGCCGAGCCGTCGGTTCATGCCGATAGCCGATGCGTTGTCAGGGTGGTGGAGGGTCCGCAGCCAGTGCTTTCCGTGAGAACGCGCGAAGCGGATGGCCAGGAGCTTCATGGCCAGCGAGATTCCTCTTCCCCGATGGCCGGCCAGGAGCCCGGTCATCTCGCTGAAGGCGTGCCCTTCGGGTTGGAGGGACGTGGTTGCCATGCCGACCCATGACCCGTCGTCCAGGGCAAGGACGACACCTTGGGGATCGTACGTCGGAGTCTCGATGCGCTGGGCGAGGTACTCGTCGAACGTGTAGAACTCCCCCCGCTCTGGGATGTCCGCGGAGCACGCCTTGTTCAGGTCGTAAAGCGCACGCCGATGTTCACCCGTGTCGCCGACAGCTGCCATGGTCGTGAACTCGATACCCGCCTGCTGGCAGCGTCGGAGGTATGGCTCGAATCGGGCATCGTCGAACGCATCCAGGTCGAGCTTGAGCCGAACCCACTCGACGGTGGCCATGGGGGCACCTCCAGGATCACCAGCCTGAACACGTGCTCGAAGCCTATCGATAGGGTCAGCCACATCGCAGCAGGGCGAACACCGTTGCCTGATGCAGCACCAATTCATTCTCAGTGTCCGGGCCTTGAAGGCCCGCGGACCATGTATGAGACCCACAGGACGTCGAGGCGGCGGCGACCGAGGGGGAGGCGTTCATCGTGCCTCGGACGGCGACTGGCAATTCAGCAGCTTCGTGGCGAGCGGGCAGCAGGACGACCTGCGCAGCCTTCACACTCCCTCGCCGGCATCGACCGCGTCGTGCTCGGGTGGCTCACCGCCGTCGCCGACCTGAACTACAGAGACACTTGCCGCCGGCTTCACCCGCGGCCGTCGCCGGCAATCAGCCCCGAGCCCAGGTGAATAATTGACAGCTCTCACCGCGCCCCCCTGCTACCGACGCCGTAAGAACGCCACCACTCATGATCGTGTATCGAGCTCTACGCAGCGGCCGGTGCCCCCTGCGAGGGTGGCAACGGTGTGGCGCTCGGCGCCTGGGCAGGCGGATAGCTGATGTGCACCACACGTACGAGCGCCCCCGGTACGAAGACACACACGGCCGGTGACGCGGTACGCGGTACGGCGCCCGGGCCCGTCCACGCGATCGGCCGCTGGAGCACGATGTCCCGACGGGCCGGGTCCGGATCGGTCGACACGTAGCGCACGTAGCCTTCCACCAGTCTGCCGTCGGACAGCTCGACGGCTACGAACGGCTTGTGCCGCCCTTCAGGTCCCGCGCGGTCGGTGAGGGCGTGCACAGCCACCGTCCCTTCCCGGACCGCGGCGCCCGTGCGTCTCGGCGACTTCCGGCCTGCGTACACTCCGGCCAGCGTGCTGAGCGCCATGCTCAGTGCCATGGCCAGCACCGAGGCACCGACCCACGACCAGGGGTGGTCCCGGAAGTGGGCCGGTGCCTTCGTCACCTCACGGAGCGTCACGAGGGAGGGGGCCAGCTCACCGATGAGCAGGGTCAGCAGCAGTCCGGCGGCGGTCGCCAGCGCCCCCACGCTGAACAGCTCGACGACCTCGGTGGTCGAGGACCGGGTGTCCTTGGGGCGATAGCGGTTCATGGCCCGGTGGAAGGCGTAGCCCGGAGTCATCGCGGCCAGCAGCAGCACCGCGGCGATGACACTACTGGGCACTTGGCTCCCCCGGCGGCTCGGGCGTGTCGGTGAGATCCTCGACGACGAACTGGCGGTCGTCGAAACCGAACTCGTCCTCCCAGTCCGCTCCCTCGCCCCCGTTGTTCCCAGGGCCGGGTGATGGCTCACTGTTTCGGGTCGTCATGATGCACGAGTCCTTTCTCCGTAGGCTCCGGACAGGGGTGGGTCAGGTGTGGGGCGGGTCGTCGAACGACGCCGTGATACCGACAAGTCCCGCCCACAGCAGCGGCGGGACCGGGCCGACCTCTGCCCGGAACCGGCGCTGGGCGGTGCGCAGCGCCGTGGCCGGCGCGACGCCCTCGGCCAGGAGCTGGTAGAGGGCGGCCAGGATGCGGGCCGTCGGGTGGCTGTACAGGGGGTTCTTCCCTCTCCCGTCCGGCAGCGGGAAGATTCCTCCGATGACCGTCTCGGCGCCTCGGCACAACGCGACCGTCGGGATGCCGAGCGGATCGGTGCCGCGGCGTTCGTCGAGTTCGGCGGAGAGACAGGCGTTGAAGAGCAGCGTGCGCGGGAACCTCAGGGTGAGCATGCGGGCCGCGGACAGTGTGGTGTGCCGGTCGAGGTGCAGGGCGTGCGCGAGCCCCGGTCTGTCGTTGCCGTGCACGGAGGCGGCACCGACCACGAACTCCACGCCGTCGGGGTCCAGCAGAGACAGCAACTGCCCGGGGGTCCGGGCGTGGACGACACCGGCGCCGTACGCGGCGTCAAGGGCGGCCCGTTCAAGGTCCAGCCCTTCGGCGTTCACACCGGAGAGAAACGTGAATGCCCGCCCAGGCGCCCCGCCCGCCGTGCCCGAGGCAGGCCGGGGAGTCTGCTGCTGGCCCTCCATGAGGGACAGGCTCGGCGACATGGCGAGGACCGCTCGGTCCACCACGTACCCATTCGGGTCATCCGGCGCGACGCTCAGAGCCGCCCACGGCACCCGCCACAGGCTTGAGTCCGGGACGACCAGCAGCTTGGGCACCGTGCCGCAGGGGTCGGCGCCGTCCAGGAGGTCCAGGAGACCGGGCGGCAGCAGGAGGCGGGCCAAGACCGCCCATGGTGAGGCGTTTCGGGAGGCCAGGTGGCGGTAGCGTGGCGTCGTCCGCCAGTCCGGTGCCTCGGCCCGCACCCCCTCCGTCTCCCCGACCGTGTCCGGCTCCGGCGGCGTCACCGGCTCCCGTCCGCCCCGCAGGGACTCGATCTCGGCCACGTCGCCGAGCAGTGCCGCCGCGGCTCCTCGGACCGGGTGCAGGAACGGGCTCCTGGTGCCGTCGGGGCTCGTCCACAGCCCCACCACACAGGTCTCCCGGCCGTTGGACACGAGCCGTGCTTGCAGCACATGGCTGTTCCAGCGCCCCGCGTACGCGCGCGGATCGGCGACCGGGGCATCGCCGTCCGCTTCGATGGCCCACCGGAACCTCAGTGACACCAGCGTCTCCAGGCGCTCGTACGCCCGCGCCACCTGGCCGCTCGTTTCTTCGGGGCGGGCGGGGGCTGTTTGGACCTCGGCGATCAGCGCACCCGCCGGACCGCTGTTCGTGGCCTCGGCTCCGGCCAGGGTCGTCAGCAGGCCGACGATCTCCCCCATGCCGTCCTGCTCGAGGTCGTCGGGTGTACGCGAGACGAGTTCACCTCGCAGCATGCGACGCAGGGCGGTCCGGCTGCCGAGGTCGAGGAGTGACGCGAGGGCGTCCAGGGCTTGGTGGTCGCCGCTCTGATGCAGAGCGTGCGCCGTGGTGTACGCGGCGAACTCGTGCTCGCTGTAGAGGTCGACGTAGTACGCCTGGGCATCGCGCCAGCCCCAGCCGGCGCGCAGTTCGGCGACGCCCCGCATCATCTCCAGGTATGCGGCGAGGGCGCCCCGCTCGTCGCCCTGCCCGTGGGCGACCAGGGCGGTGGCGATCAGGTGACGTACACGGTGAGGCAACGCATTGCCCTCGTGCGAGAGAGCACGATCGGCCTCGGCGGTCCACCCGGCCGCGTCCGCGAGGCGGTTCTCAGCGAGCGCCACGACGGCGAGTATGTCGCACGCACCGGCGTGTTGCGGATAGCAGTGCCACTTGGCGGCCAGAGTGCGGGCAGTCATGGCGTGTTCGGCGGCCTGCGGGATCTCGTCCCGATCGAAGGCGAGGTTGGCGAGGTACAGCTCCGCACGGACCCGGCTGATCCGGAACATGTGGCCCCCGCCGACGGCCACGGCCTGAGTGACGGTGGCGTACGCCTCGTCGTTCCGGCCCAGGAGCAACTGGATCTTGCCGAGCTTCTCCAGAGCCTCGGAATGGGCGGAGCGGTTACGGCCCTGCTCGTGGTGGCGCACCGCGGCGATCGCCTCCGACTCGGCGGTCGCCAGGTCGCCCTGCCCCACCGCGAAGTCGCTGCGCTTCATGGCGACGTGCGCCGCCAGCAGCGGAATGCGCCGGGTGGCCGGATCCGCAGCCACGGAATCGAGCAACTCGACGGCGGCCGCGACCTCTCCGGCCAGACTCAGCTGGTCCGCCCTCGTCAGTCGCTTCATCAGCGGCTCCGCGACGGTGGCCTCACGCAGGAGCCGGCCCATGCCGACCATGCTCGTGTCCCGTACGTGCCGCACGATGAGTACGACGACACCCAGGACGAGCAGCACCAGGGGCGGATACCAGGAACCGCCCCTGACAGCCCGCGATATGAGGTACGAGAAGGCCGCCACCGCGACAAGAAACTTCCAGGAGACCCGACGTCGTGTGCCATCGCCCATCGGCGCATGGCCATGCCCGGCTTCGCCCATTTGCCCCCCACTGCTCAGCCTTGGGCGCTCAGCATAGGGATACGAGCCTGCGGCAGTCGTGGAAACGGGAAATCAGGCGAAACCTGCCCGCCCGGCTGTCTGAAGCCGTGTAAGTCCGGGGCGGCCCCTACTTCTGGGCACTCGCGTGAGCCGTGCTGTCGGAGGCGGCTTGTACTCTGCGCTCATTCGGTGGTCGGTCGTCACCGTTGCGGGCAGGCGGGCACGCGGCGGGCGACCAGGGGCGGGAGCGCGGGGATTTCGATGAGTGACGCACATCTGACAGGAAGCCGCAGAACGGGCCTTTCGGCCGGTGTGTGGATCATCGTGGGGGTCGTCCTCGCCGCGATCGGGGCGGTCGGCGGCTGGCTCCAGCACGATGCTCCCGGCCGGAGTGCGGAGCCGCGTACGGAGTTCACCGCGAACAACCCGCCCGCCGGTCTGCCCACCGCGTTCACCACCGGCCAGCACCTCCAGTGGTCCCGCTGCACCACACCGCCCTCCGCGCGCACGGGCTACGAATGCGCTGCCATGAACGCCCCCCTCGACTACCGGAAACCGGACGGCAGGACGATCGAGGTCGCCCTGATCCGCCGCAAGGCCACCGGCCCGAACGCCCGGCGCATCGGCTCGCTCGTCTTCAACTTCGGCGGCCCCGGCGTGTCCGGCGTGAGCGGGTTGCCTGAATTCCTCACCCAGTACGAACCGCTCCTCGACCGCTACGACCTGGTCTCCTTCGATCCGCGCGGCGTCGGCGCGACCATCCCCGTGCGCTGCGGGAAGACTGCGGAAGACACCGGTTACGAGGGGGCCGACGCCTGCGCCGAGCACTCCGGGGCACTCCTCCCGTATGTCGGCACCTCGCAGACCGCGCGCGACCTCGACCTGATGCGCTACCTCCTCGGCGACGAGCGGCTGCACTACTTCGGCGTCTCGTACGGAACGGCGCTCGGCGCGGTCTACGCCCATCTGTACCCGTCGCACGTCGGACGGCTCGTCCTCGAAGCGTCCATCGATCCGACCGAGGACCGCGATGAGGGGCAGGTGTCGGAGGCCAAGGCGGTCCAGGCGGCGTTCGACCGGTTCGCCGCGCACTGCGCGGCCCGGATCCGCCACTGCCCGACCGGTGACGGGCCGGAGGAGGCCACCCGACGCATGGCGCGCCTGGCCGACCGCCTGGAGAAGAAGCCCGCGCCGGCGGGCGGCGGAAGGAACCTCGACGCCGACGACCTCGCGTACGCCGTCAGCGGCCACCTCGGCCTCGGCACGGACGGCTGGTCACCGCTCGCCAAGGCCCTGACCGCGCTGATCGACCACAACGACGGCCGTCCGCTGAGTAAGGGCGCGGACGACATCGGCTCCGCCGACCGCGCGGAGACCCCGCGCGACAACAGCCGTGCCGCCCAGACCGCTATCACCTGCGCCGACTCCAGCCTGCGCCCCGGCTTCGAACGCCTCGACAGGGACGAGGCCCGCATCGAAGCCGCCTCACCCGTCTTCGGCGCGGCCTGGTCCACCGCCGTCTATCTCTGTTACGACTGGCCCTTCGACGGCGAGCGCGCCACGCCCCAGGTGAAGGCCGACGGTGCGGCCCCCGTCCTGGTGGTCGGCGGCACGGGCGACCCGACCACCCCGTACCCCGGCGCCCGTCACATGGCCCGAGCCCTGGGCGACGGTGTCGGCGTGCTCCTGACGGCCGAGGAGGAGGGCCACGGCACATACCCGCAGAACCGCTGCGTCACGGAGACGGTCGACCGATACCTCCGCACGGGCCGCACCCCGGCCGTGGGGACGGTGTGCCGGGGCAGCATGTCCTGAGGCCCGTACGGATCCGCCGGGCAGCCGTCACCACACCGGTGCGCTCGCAGGAGCCCCGGGCGTGAACCACCAAGGTGCCTACGAGCTGGACCACGTCCGGAGACGGCCCGCGAACGGCGAGGACGACCGTCGGATGCGGTCCCGCTGCCTGCCGGCCAGACGCGCGTGACGAGGCATCAGGACCAGACCGCATATGTGCCGTGCACCCGGGCCGACAGCCCCGCCGGACTCAGTCAATCGTCTTGATCACCCGGGCGGGCACTCCCGCGACCACGGTGCCGGCAGGGACATCACGAGTGACCACCGCACCGGCAGCGACCACCGCACCGGCACCGACGGTCACCCCCTGCGTGATCACGGCAGCCGTCCCGATCCATACGTCGTCCTCGATGACGATCGGGGCGAAGGAGAGGAACTCGCGGCGCGCAGCCCGGGGGAGTGGATGGCCTCCGGTGATGAGGCTGACCTTCGGGGCGATCATGACGCCGTTCCCGATACGGATGCCCCCCTTGTCCATGAAGGTGCATCCCTGGTTGACGAAGACGTTCTCTCCGAACGTCGTGTTCAGCCCGTACTCGGTGAAGAACGGCGGATAGATCATCACCGACTCCGGCAGCGGGCCACCGAACACAACGGAAAGTAGTTCCGCGCGACCTTCGGTGTCGCTGAACGGGAGCACGTTCAGTCGAGACGTCGCATCGGTCACCTCCACGATGCGCTCCGCATGGCGCGCGAACTCAGGTGTCTGGACATACATGACCTGCTCTGTGCGGGTAGACATGTCCTGATTCCACCACCGCGCAGAACACTCGATCAAACAACCCTGACCACCCCGGGCACAACCTATGGTTGTGAAGCAGGTGCACCTGGGTTCGGGGCGCGGCCGGCCGCGGCTGTCGGTGAGTCCTGTGCGGCGGAGACGCTGGTCCGGGAGGGTGTGGAGTGGCGGTCGTACAAACCGGTCCTCACGTCGAAGCCGCGACCTGCATCCCTGCCCCAAGCATCAGCCGGAATCGGACATCAACTCACGGGCCTTCGAAGCACCCCAGGACGGTCACCTGGTCGAAGCGCCGCGCTGTCACGTCCTTCCTGGCGACCGTCCAGAAGACGTCACCGCCGATGTGGAGGTTCCCGAAGTCCATGACGCCTCCATACCATTGAGCGAGAAGTGCCCAGTCGTCGGGACGAGGCCGTGCCCATGGGCTGGCCCGCCTGCCCTCCGGTGTCCCTGCCCTCTGTGCCGCCATGGCGGCGGACGCGGTGATGGGGTCGTCCTCGCCGTAGGAGTCCCTGGAGTATCCGTCGATCTGCAGGTGAGTCTCGTCGCGATGGTGCCTGTCCTCGTACAGCACGTCTGACCAGGCCTTGCGTAATTCCTTTGCGTGCGGGTGCTCGACGGGGTCGACAAGAACCTCGTTGTCCGGCAGGGAGAGGTCGTGCTTCAGCCGTAGCTCCGCGCGGTCGTAGCCGTCGCCCCCAGGGCGCTCTTCGAGGGGCGTGCCGGCGGGGACGTACATCACTCGTCCGGAAGCGTCGAGGCCGTCGGTATGGAGTTGGGCGAAGAGGAGGAGTTGTCCGTCGGGGGGCAGTACCAGAGTCGTTGCGTCGTCGGGCAGCGCGGCCAGGTCCAGCATCGCGATCAGGTTCAGCCCTGCCGGGAGTCGGGGAGCGTCGGCGGGGAGCAGGTTGGGCCCGCCGAAGTGGCCCACGACCGGCCCGACCACGGTGGACGCCAGGGTGGCGCATGGGCGGGCGGCCTCGAGCCACCTTTCCACCTCGGTGGACGGGACGCCGCCCGCGAGCGCCTTCTCACGGAACCGGTTCACCTTGTCGAGCATCTCGGGTTTCATGCGGTGAACATAGAGGCGGGTACTCACACATGGGTGGGTGGCCGGCCCCGCGACGCCTCGTGCCTCGGCAGTGGCGTTTCTGGTCCCACTTCTCCGGGATGGGGTGTGCCACGCCACCACGATTCGCCGCCTGGCGACCTGTGAAGACCGACCCTAGAGGGCGGCCCCGCCTTCGAGGTCGAAGGGGACACCTGTGAGCTGCTCGCTCGCCGCCCACAGCCGCCTGCCCTCCGCGGGGTCGTCGGCGCCTGTGGGGAGCTTGGCGGGCTTGGGGGTGCCGGAGGTCTGGTCCCGTCCGGCGGGGCCGATGAACCGGCCCGACTGGACGTACGGGCTGGTCGCCGCGTAGAGGGAGGGCCAGGCCGCACCTTCGGCCGAGCCCATGAGCAGGCGCGCGGCGATCGGTGTGATCATGCGGCTGAGAGCACCGTTGCCGTGCTGCTGCAGACCGGTCATCGCGGACCCCGGGTGGACGACGAACGCCTCGACGGGGCTGCGAGCAGTGCGGCGCGCGAGTTCGAGGGTGTAGACGATGTTGGCGCGCTTGGACTTCGCGTAGGCACCCATGGCGCGGTAGCTTCTCTCGCTCATCAGGTCGTCCAGCCTGCCCATCGGCCACCGCGCCGCGATGGCGCTGACGGTGACCACGCGCGGTGCGGACGAGCGACGCACGGCGGGCCAGACCTGGGCGTCGAAGGCGAAGTGGCCGAGGTGATTGGTGCCGACCGTCATCTCGAGGCCGTCGTGGGTGGTCCGCCGCTCGGGCAGGTTCATCACGCCGGCGTTGTTGAAGAGCAGGTCGACCGTCTCGGTCTCGGTGATTCGGGTGGCCGCCTCGCGGACGGAGGAGAGGTCTGAGAGGTCGAGCACAAGGGTGCCCGTCCGGGCCTCGGGGGTCACGGCACGAATGGCCTCCGCGGCCTGGTCCAGCTTGGTCCGGCTGCGGCCGGCCAGGATGACGCGGGCCCCGTGCCGGGCGAGCGCACGGGCGGTCTCGAGTCCGATCCCGCTGTTCCCGCCGGTGATCAGCGCCGTGCGGCCGGTCTGATCGGGGATGTCGTCGGGAGTCCAGTGGTTCACCGTTGTCACGCTCCTCGGCTTCGTTGATTCTGTGCTCGGTCATGCGGCGCTCGGCAGGGTCGGGATATCGAACTGGAAGGGCATGCCGGGGATGTCCTGGGCGAAGGCGGCTTCGGCGGCGACCTGGACGGTGTCCAGGCGCATGCCGGTGGCGCAGCCCAAGACCTGCCCCCCTTTTTTTCAGACCGGTGGTCTCTTCGGCTACGCCTCCAACGTAGAAGACCGCCGGTCTGATGTCAAAAGACCGACAGTCTGTAACCTGGGGGCATGACGAACTTCCAGCGCGCGCGCAGTGAGGAGCAGCGTGAGGTACGGCGCCAGGCCATCCTCGACACCACCGCCGCCATGCTCGAGGAGGTGCCCATCGCCGAGATCAGCCTGAACGAGCTGAGCCGCCGCGTCGGGCTGGCGAAGTCCAATGTGCTGCGCTACTTCGAATCGCGTGAGGCGATCCTGCTGGAACTGCTCGACCGTGCCTGGCGGCAGTGGGTGGCCGACTTGCCTGCCCTTGTGCACGCCGGCGTCGACCAGGACGCTCCGGTGAGCCGGCGTGCGGAGCGGTTCGCCGCCGTCATCGCGGGCTCCCTCGCCCAACGCCGGGTCCTGTGCGATCTGCTGAGCGCGCAGGCGGGCGTACTGGAACACAACGTGTCCCCGCAGGTGGCCGCCCGCTATAAGCGCGCGGCCGTGGCCAACGTCGCCGACATCGCGGCGTTGGCCCGCCAGCACCTTCCTGAGCTGGGCGACAAAGCACCGCAGTTGACCGCAGCCATGATCATGGCTGTCGGCGCTGTATGGACACACGCACGACCCTCCCCGGCGATGCTCGCCGCCTACGAAGCCGACCTCTCACTCACCGCGTTCAAGCTGGACTTCGTGACTGCCCTGCAGGAGATGCTGGCCACGCTCACCGCGGGCGCCATCGCCCGCGCCTCCGCCTGAGCCCGTCCAGGCCGTAGCCGTAGCCGTGGGCCGGGCCGAGGTGGTGCGTCGCAACCAGGTACGACAAGACCCCCACCCCTACGAAGCGGCGGTCGCTCCCGCCTCGTTCCTGCTCTGGGCGGGACCTGCTTGAAGACGGACCCTGTGGAGCTCGTGCACGGTTGGCGCTGAGACGTCGCAGGGGCGGGTGGAGCCACGGTGTTCACACCGGCCAAGCCGGAATCCGGTCTGCCGGTGGGACAACAGGCCGACGCGCCGGCTTGGCCGGTGCCGTGTTCGGCTCCCCGCCGATCTCTGACGGCGTGACCGAAGAACGAAGGGCCGATCCGGTGGATCCGCACGAAGCGGCGCCCGTGGTCCACCTGCGGCGTGGGGACGCAGGTGCCCTGTTGACGGTGCTTCCGCCAACTCTCGCTGACCACCCCTGCTGATCACCGCGCCGTCCGACGGTGCGGCATCGCTGGCTGCCTGCGGTAGTCGCCCGGTGGCACACCCATGACCCTTTTGAAAGCGACGCTCAGGGCGCTCTCGGAGCCGTACCCGACGGAGTGCGCGATGGCGGCGAGCGTCTCGCTGCCGTCCCGGAGTCGCCGGGCGGCGAGCTCGATGCGCCAGCGGGTGAGGTACTCCAGGGGGCCCTGGCCGACCGTCGCCTTGAATCGGGCGGCCAGCGTGGAGCGGGACACCGCGGCGGTGCGCGCCAGTTCGGCCACGGTCCACGGATGCGCGGGATCGCGATGAAGACAGGTCAGGGCGGCGCTGATGACGGGGTCGCCGAGCCCGGCCAGCCAGCCGGACGCCGCATGGGGTTCGCGCGCGAGGTGGAGCCGCAGTACATGGACGAGCATGACGACGGCGAGTTGCTCGGCCACCAGTGTGGCGCCCATCGGCCGGTCCGTCAGCTCCTGGTCGATCGCGGTCAGTGCCCACCGCACCGTCTCCGCGTGCCGGGTGCCGGCCGGGACGCGGATGACTGGCGGCAACTGGTCGAGCAGCAATTCCTGGGCGCGGGCACCGAACGAGAACGCGCCGCCGATCAGGAACACGTCGTCACCGTCCCCGATCCGTGCCACATCGCCCTCGGCTGCGGTGAACACCGGGCCGGCGTCGACGGGCACGGCTTCCGTGTCGCTGCGGAGGGTGAAGGGGCGCGGACGGGTGAGCAGGTAGCAGTCGCCTTCCGCCAGGCCGATCGGCTCGTCGACGCCGTCGACCTCGAGCAGGCAGCAGCCGCGCCGCACCGCGTTGAACTTCACGGCCTCGGGTGCCGCGAACCTTACGGCCCAATGGCCTCCCGCCGCCAAGCCCGCAGACAGATGACCACGCGTTTCCAGCAGGGACAGCACATCCTCAAGAGGATCCATGAAACCTCACACATTGGACGCTCGCTAAAGAAGAACGGACTTCGAGCCATACCGCGTCCAGCCTACTCGCCGTAGCGTGAAGTCATGACAACAAACCACCCCCGACCCAGCAGCCCGGCGAACGAGAACTCGGCCCTCCTGACGACCCCCTTCGGCTCGCACGCCTCCGCAGGCGAGATCATCGAAGGCATCGACCTCACCGGCCGCCGTGCCGTGGTGACCGGCGGCGCCTCGGGCATCGGTGCCCGGACCGTGCGCGCCCTGGCCGTCGCAGGCGCGGAGGTCGTAATCGCCACGCGCCGTCCGGAGTCCGCAGAACCACTGGTCCGGGAGCTGGCCGCGGTCGACGGCGCGGGTCGCGTGCACACGGAGGCCCTCGACCTGTCCGACCCGGCCTCGGCCGCCGGTTTCGCCCGTGCCTGGCGCGGCCCGCTCGACATCCTCGTCGCGAACGCCGGCATCATGGCCCTTCCTGAGCGCATCCTTACCGCGGGTGGCTGGGAGGCGCAGCTCGCTACCAACTACCTCGGTCACTTCGCGCTGGCCACCGGACTGCACGCGGCCATGCGGGACGCCGGCTCCGCCCGGATCGTGGTCGTCAGTTCCGGCGCTCACCGCGACGTGCCCTTCGACTTCGAGGACCCCCACTTCGAACGCAGGCCCTACGACCCCTGGGTGGCCTACGGCCAGTCCAAGACCGCCGACATCCTGTTCACGGTCGGCGCCCGCCGCTGGGCGGCCGACGGCATCACAGCCAACGCGCTCAACCCCGGTTACATCCTCACGCGCCTTCAGCGGCATCTCGACGATGACACCATGCGTTCGTTCGGGGTGATGGACGACGCGGGCAACCTGAACCCTCTGCCGTACTACAAGACTCCCGAGCAGGGCGCCGCGACCTCGGTCCTCCTGGCGGCCTCACCACTGCTGAAGGACGTCACCGGCCGCTACTTCGAGGACAACCAGGAGGCGCCGACCGTCCATGGTGGCGACGACCGGCCCGGCGGCGTCGGCGCCCACGCACTCGACCAGGAGGCGGCGAACCGGCTCTGGGAGTACGGCACCGACGCGCTCCGCGGAATTTGACCTCCGCCTTCCGACCACACCGGCTGCCCACACCAGCGCCCGCCTGGGTGATGACGGCCACCCTGCTCGCCGCCGCCGTCGCGACCCCTGGCACGGGCATTCTGTGTGACCTGCTCGCCAAGCGGCGGATTCTCGTACCGCCTATGACGTCCACCGACTCAGGGCCCACAGCCGCTGCGAGCAGACCACAGGCATCATGCCGTTCATGGCCCTGGTCGGACAGGCCATTACACAGGCTCCCCAGGCCGGCGCGCAACGCACCTGACCGGTCGGGAGGGGTTTCGCGTGGCTGAGGCCGCCCGTGTCGAACCGATGCGCACGCGCAGGCCCGCGAGACCCTCCCGCCCCTGTCTCCCTTCGTATGGCCATCCAGCCCGAGACCGACGGCGCCCGGGCGCTGCTCCGAACCCCCTGTCCCCGTACACGTGAACGTGCCCAACTGTGTACGGACGAACGTGCTCAGCTGGTGATGTGCTGAGGCCAGTGCCTCGCCCGGCGGCACCTGACCCACGAGACACCACCGATCGGTGATCGGTGCCGGCTCGTGGCCGACTACACCTCGTTGAAGCCGCGCGACGCGTCGTAGATGTCGAGTTCGATGAAGACCACGTAGAAGCTCGTTACGACGTACTGGACCATGACGTGGTCCTCCCAGACCGAGCGGGTCACTGTATCGGTCGTATAGGTGAGATGACTGCCAGCGCCTTCTGGCTCGGCTGCGATCCTGCCGACCAGACGCAGGAACGTTTCTCGATCTTCGGCCGGCATGTAGTCACGGAACCGCGCAACCTGCTCGGTGAACTGCACTCGTCTCTTCATCAAGGCAGGACTCTATGGGCACGGTCAACGCCCTCGCCGGGAATTTCGACCGGGCCTGCCAGCCCGCAGGCCGGCTCAGGCAGCTTCCTACAGGATGTCAGAGACAAGGCCAGCCGAGCCCCAGAACGGTCGGCAGCCGACGCACGTGTACTGAACGCCGTCATGGGCGAGCTCCAACTGAGCACGTTCGTCTGCACTTCGTTGCGCACATTCGCAAGTACGCCGACACTCCCGCTCCGCGAGGGTGATCAGGTGCTGTCGCAGACCCGGCGCAGGGCGCTGGTCCGGGACCGCTCCCCGACCTGGCCGCTGCTGCACGCAGCCTCCCGGGAGGTCCGGTCCTCGGCGGCGAGCGCGGCGACCGCCACCGTCCTGGCCGGTTCAGCTTCACCGCCTCCGACGCCGCGCGACCTTGCTGTCCGTGCGTGGTCCGCCGGTGAGCGAGGTGATTTCGCAACCGGGCAGCGGGTGGGAAGCCCTCCGCAGACACGTGCGCTGGATCACCCGTGCCAGCCGCCCTGCCGACGCCAGCCCGGGGGCGGGCTGGGACATCGACCGGGCCCAGCCGAAGAGGGTGACAGCTGCGGCGATGATCATCGACTTGGGCTGGATTCCAGGGCTTCCACAGCTGAGCGACAAGGGAGGCCTCTTGGATGGCCTGCTGCCGGGGATCGGACTCGACCGGGGCCACTGAGTGCCGTTGAGCCGGGTGGCCTCCGACGCCCCGGCGCCACTGCGAGTCACGCCGGGGGTGCACGACCGGATCCTGGGCATCCGCTGGTGGTGACCCGCGGGGGAGTGCCCGCCCTCAGTCGCGGTCTGCGGCTGGGGCCGGGGCGCAGTCGTTTCTGCACCTCCGGGCCGGGGCGAAGCCGAACGAGGGGTAGGGCGTGGGCTCATAGGTGACCTTGTTGCCGGAGCTGTCCTCGGACGTGCCGAGCACGGGCCTGGTGCTCGGCCTCGTGCTCGGCCAGGTCCCAGCTTGGTCCGAGGTACCGGGTACCGGGTACCGGCGGTGGAAGCTTCCTCGACGCGTCCAGTTCGGCCCGAGGGCATTGCGACCGTGGACTTACGAACTCGTTGGCGACGCCGTGACCGCCGCCTTCACCTGACTGGAGCGCGGCAGCGTCGAAGGCGGTGACGGCTCGCCGGTCTTCCCATGGACCATCGGGTTCAACCAGGTAAGCGGTGAGCACGACATAGCCCGTCACCAGGATCACCAGGGTCAGAACGGTGGGGCAGACGCCGGTTCGCAGCCGTCAGCGGTCCGAGAACGTTCCTCGTGTGTCCTGGCCAGCGTTTCGATTCACGACGCCGGTGAGACGGCCGGCGACTGACCGTCTGGGACCTGCTCAGCTCCAGGAACGCCACGATCTTTTCACCGGCGGGTTCGCTGGACCGCACCTCGACGAACGCCTGACTGCCGGTGCCCTCGTCGCCAGGCTGACGAGGGGACCGCCGGGGATGGCGGTCACCCGGAAGGCGCGGCACTCCATAGCGGTTCCGAGGTCCTCTCGGAGGGCGGGCCCAGTGCTGTCTGGGCAGAGCGGGAGACACCGCCATCGCTGCCCGGTAGTCAGTCAGGCCAGGCGTCGGTGTCTACCGTGTCTGTCGGGATCCACCGTCGCGTGCGGCCACCGCGTCGGCCCCCTCCTGCACGAGGCCCAGGACCGCCGGGACCTTCTTCGTGACTCCGGTCCGTTCCGCCACTCCCTGGGCGGCCGTGCCGGTCCGTTCTCCGGCGGTGCTGGTGGTGAGAACGGTGTCGGCCAGTGCCGGAGCGAAATTGTCGGCCTGGGCACTGGGGGCGGCGGCCAGCAGAAAGCATCCGGCCGCGGCGACGGAGAAGGTTCGGCATACGTTCATGGCCGGTATAACGCGCCACCCTCCCGCAGGGCACGCCTCCGCCCACCGAGATCCGAGGCCGTCTCATCGCGCAGTAGCCCCGATCGAGAGGAAGCTCCACTAACCTGGACGAGCGGAGTGGTGGCAAACCGAGGGGTGGGCTCGTGGATCCGGAGTTGGCTGTGTTGGCGGGCACCGCAGGGACGACCCTCATAGGTCTGTTGACGACGGAGACCTGGCAGCAAGCCAGGAACGGATTCTGCTCGCTGTGGCGTCGGGCCCAGCCGGAGCGACTCGAGGCAATATCCGCCGAGTTGGATACGACTCGCAGCGATCTGCTTGCCGCGCAGGCCAATGGTGATCCTGACGCCAGGGACGAGCTGGGGGCCGAGTGGCAGGGTCGTATCCGACGGCTGCTCGTGGCACATCCCGAGGAAACCGAGGCACTGCGGGAGCTGATCGGCGAGCTGGATCCGTCGGCATCCCTGGCCCGTTCGGTGAATCAACAGGCCACGGCCTCCGGTGACTCCCGGATCTACCAGGCCGGGAGCAATCAGACCTTCGTGCAACGTTGAGCGAACAGAACGCAAGGGCCGAGGGCCGGAGCCGGATCTATCAAGCCTCCGGTGACCAGCACATTGTCGAGCATCACCATCACGCCCCCGGATGGTCGGGCCCCGACTCGGTCCGTCGTGCCGCTGTCGGCCGCCCGCCTCTGGTGCTGCGCGACCGCACCGCGGAGATGGCCCGGCTGCGCGCGGCTGTCGAACCCGGGGTGGGCAACGGCGTCCACGTCCTCCATGGCATGGGCGGCTGCGGCAAGACCGCTGTCGCCTACGCTCTCTTCCAGCACGCGACCGGCCAGGCCGGCCGCGTCGGTCTGTGGGTCAATGCTTCCGACCTCGCTTCCCTGCGCGCCGGCATGCTCGCTGTCGCAGCTGACCGGGGCGCCTCCGACGGCGAACTGATCGGCGCCCGCAGCGGGCTCCGTCCCGCCGCCGACCTCGTGTGGCATTACCTCGACCACTCCGAGCAGCCCTGGCTGCTGGTCCTCGACAACGCAGACGACCCTTCTGTTCTGCAGGACGGATGGCTGCGCACCAGTCCGTCCGGCACTGTTATCGTCACCACCAGGCAGCCGGCGAACCGCTGGTGGCCGGGTGCCGACCTTCTCCACTTCGGCGTACTCCCGCGCGCCGATGCCGCAAAGGTTCTGTACGATCTAGCGCCACACGCCGGGTCGATCGAGGACGCGGCCGAAGTGGCCGACCGTCTCGGGCGGTTACCTCTAGCACTGACCCTGGCCGGAGGATTCCTGGCTCATCAGGTGATCGCTCCCTGGACACTCAACGACTACCGCAACAGGCTCGACACCACGCCCTCCTACGAGGCCATCGCCCTGCTTGACCAAGGTGCCTTGTCGGACGGCGGTGACTCCCGTCACCTGGTCAGCCGTACCTGGCAGCTCTCGCTGGACGCGCTCCACACTCGTGGGCTTCCGGAGTCCACTTCCCTTCTGCGCCTGCTCGCCTGCTGGGCCAGTGACCCACTGCCCCTCCCGCTCCTGTCCGGCGCGGAGATTGCCGGCGATCTCCCTGCGCACCGGGTCGAGTCGGCGCTGCGCGGGCTGCTCGAACACTCGCTGACCGAACTGCTGCCGGGCAGAGTGCGCTGCTTGCGCACGCACGGTGTGCTGCTCAGCAGCGTGGCGCGAGCGACCCCCGCAGACCAGCGAGAGGCACTCGCTGAGACTGGTGTCCGGCTCCTGATGGCCCTACTGCGCCACCCCGACGGGTACGGGGTGCCGAACGCCGACACCACCCTGCTTGCTCCGCACGTGCTGGCCCTGCTGCGCCGGACGGTGGACTGGGAAGCACGTCAGAGCGTCGTGGCATCGGCCACCGAGTGCGCCTGGCGGCTCGTGGACCTGCTGGACCGTATCGGTGATTACTCCTCGGCTCTCGCAGCGGCCACAGAGGCCGCGGCACTCGCGCAGCGTGGTCTGGCAGCGGACCACCAGCAGCTTCTCAGGTTGCGTCAACGCGCCAGCAGGGCTGTGTACCGACTCGGGCAGTTCGAGGAGGCCGAGTCCTCGGCCCGGAAGGTGCTCGACGATTGCGAGCGCGCACTTGGCGCTGAGCACGTGGCCACGTGGGAGAGCTGTCTGGGGCTGGCCCTTCCGCTCTGGCAGCTGGGGCGCGGATCGGAGGCCCTTCCGCTCATTCGACGAGCTGTGGCCGGTCGGACGGAGGCCCTCGGACCCCTGCATCCGCTCACACTTCTGGCACGCACTCACATCCTGGAGGTGGCCGCCGAGCAGGAATTCGACGAAGAAGTCGCCATCGGATACGAGTTGGTGGCCCAATGCCGGCAGGCTCTCGGAAGGCAGAACTCCATCACGTTGACGGCCGAGCTCAATCAGGCTGACCTTCTTCGCCGGGCCGGAAGGTTCGGCGACGCACTTCCGCTGGCTCGCGAGAACGTCGTGTCGAATGATTCGCACTACGGAGCGGCACACCCGTTCACGCTGGCGGCCCGCACACAGCTCAGCGTCATCCTCGCGGAGACCGGTCGATACGAAGAGGCTGTCGGGCAGGCCGAACTGGCCGCGGTTGGACGGTCCCACGTGCTGGGCCCGGCCCACCCCTGGACGCGGAACAGTGAGGAACGCCTGCGAGAGTATCGGAGAGCTCATGAGAGCCCCTAGGCATCGGGAAGACGCGGCGTCGCTTCGCCAGAGCCGGTGAGGACCTTGAGAAGAGGCGCCACCGAGCGCGGTCGGCAGTCGAGAGAACCGACGACGTGGACCGTGTTCGCGGGCCACCAGGAGCACAAGAGGGGAACCAACCACCCATGTACGTCCATTCGGACCGGCTTCCGACCGGTGCACCACGTTCCCAGGGGCGCGTGTCAGTCAAGCCGTGGGGGCTGCGGCGTATGACCGCTGCCCCGGCCGTGGCACCCGGCTTTGCTCGTGTCGAACTAGATCCGGTCTCCCAGACGGCACGCTATTCCGATGCCGACGGCCGGCCCGTCGCGAGGAGGGTGCGCGGTTCGGCCAACGGCGACGACGTCGATCCTGGTGCTTAGGGCGATCAGTGAACAGCATCGGTTCGGTACTGGTCGTCACCAGCATCGACGACCCGACGGCCGACCTCGTGACCGCCGAGTTGCACGACCGGGGCGTCCCAGTCACGCGGTTCGACTCGGGAGACTTCCCAACCACGTTGGCGGTCACGGCGACGATCACGGGCGACGGGCTGAGCGGCACGCTGTCGACGCCGAGCCGGATCGCGGACCTGGCGTCGGTGCGCTCGCTGTACTACCGACGGCCGTCCGGGTTCACCTTCCCCGGGCTGGACGCGCAGACCGCCCGGTTCGCCCTCGCCGAAGCCCGCTACGGACTCGG
This sequence comes from Streptomyces sp. QL37, assembly GCF_002941025.1. Taxonomy (NCBI): domain Bacteria; kingdom Bacillati; phylum Actinomycetota; class Actinomycetes; order Kitasatosporales; family Streptomycetaceae; genus Streptomyces; species Streptomyces sp. QL37. Next base: position 8,519,490 of record NZ_PTJS01000001.1, read on the forward strand.
CGGTGTCCTGGCCTCGCTGCCCGCCTGCCTGTACGTGAACCATCCGCACCGCATCGGGGACGCGGAGTTCAAACCGTCCGGGCTCGCCGCAGCCGTCGACGCCGGGTTCACCGTCCCGCCCACGCTCATCACATCCAACCCGGACGCCGCAAGGGACTTCATCGGCCGACACGGTCCGGTCCTTTACAAACCCCTGTCCGCGCCTCCGGACAGCCTCGACGGGTCTTCCCGTACGGTGAATGTCGCCGACGTCACGGCGGATGAGATCGATGACGCAGTAAACACCACGGCGCACCTCTTCCAGCATCGTGTGGACAAGATCGCCGACGTACGGGTAACCGTCATCGGGAGCCGGGTGTTCTGCGTGCGGATCGACTCCGGTCTATTGGACTGGCGCACCGACTACGACCGGCTGTCCTATTCCGTGGTCGAGCCGCCACCGGGTATCCGCGAAGCCCTCCACGCCTACCTGTCACAGTTCTGGCTGGCCTTCGGTGCTTTCGACTTCGCGATCGACCGTTACGGTGCCTGGTGGTTCCTGGAATGCAACCCGTCGGGTCAATGGGCGTGGCTCCAGGAGGAGACGGGACTGCCCATGGTGGCGGCGATGGCTGATCTCCTCGAAAAGGGACGTTAGTCCGTCAACGACCAGCTGCTGGGATCTGAGTTCCCCGGCGACGGCCGGGTGGCGGGGTGCGGGCTGCGGTCGGGATGCCGAACCTTTCAGCGCCCTGGCCGAGTGGGCCATAGCCATGCGCTCGATCGCGTCCAGGAGCGCGCGGACCGGCCGCTGGACCCCCTCACCCGTGGTGGCCGCCGTCGACGCGGAGGACAAGGCGTAGCACTCCTTCGCACCGTGTCCTGACCCCAGGGGACTGTCCGCCCCTCTCCTCGTGTTGAGCGGGGGAGGGGCGGGAGTTTCTCGCACTGGCCGCCTGGAGTCCGCAGTGATTCACGTATGCGTCGGGCCGACGCTGCCACGGCCCGAGCTGTGCGGATGGCCCCCGCCAACTGGCCGTACCCGACATTCGACTCTCGCCCCCCAGCTCGGCACGGGGGCCTGTTCGCCACCGAGATCCGCGGCAGCGGCACAACCGTGATCTTTGACGGGCCGTACGACCGGGCGCCGGCCACTGCGCCACGAAGAGAGCCTGGCCGTGAGGGGCCGGGGTGTGCGGGGCGTCGGGGCGGTGAGCGACGGGCCGACGTCCCGGCTGCCTAGCTTCCTGCGGTGCGCGGCCTGGTCCTTCTTCTCCGGGATGCCGGCCTTGATGCCGTGCCTGCGCGGGTTGGTGTGGTCGGTGCGGGAGGAGTACGCCTGTCGCTTGGCGGATCTCGCCCCGGACGGTCCCACCGGCCGCCGGATCTCCGGCCTCCTCATCCGCGAGGTTCCGGTCCGCTGGTGGCGGCTGACCCGGTTCGCCGCCGGAGGGTCATGACATCCGGCAGGTAATTCCGTTGTGTGGGGCCGAGGTTGTAGGAGAGCATGCGCGTTTGTGACCTCGCGAGCAGATGATTCCATCCACGATGCGTCCCAGCCCGCACCCCGCCACCCGGCCGTCGCCGGGGAACTNGAGCTGTGCGGATGGCCCCCGCCGTGGCCGTCACCCCCTCCACCCCGGTACATCGGGACGGCAACGTCCTGCGCTGGCTGATCGCCTACACCTTCTCCGTGATCGGCGACGCCGCCTACTTCGTGGCGCTCGGCTGGGCCGCGCAGAAGGTGGCCGGACCGGCCCAGGTCGGCCTGGTGATGGCGGTCGGCGCGATACCCCGGGCGATCCTCATGCTCGGAGGCGGTGTGATCGCCGACCGGTTCGGCCCGCGCAGGGTGGTCATCTCCTCCGACGCGGTCCGCGCTGTGGTGATCCTCGCGGCCGCCGCAGCGCTCGCGTTCAGCACCCCCGGCCTCTGGTTGCTCGTCGCACTCGCCCTCGTCTTCGGCGTCGTGGACGCCCTGTTCATGCCTGCGGTCGGAGCCATGCCGCCCCGGCTCACCAGCCGCGACCAGCTGATGCGGGTGCAGAGCCTGCGCAATCTGGTGCAGCGGTCCGGTCACATCGCTGGTCCGCCGCTAGCCGGGTTCTCGATGGGGCTCGGCGGCCCCGCCGCCGCGTTCGCCGTGACCGGCGTCCTCTTCACCCTCTCGCTGTTCCTCCTGGTCGCGGTCCGGCTCGCCCCGCTGCCGCCCGAGGAACAGTGCGCCGCGGACTCCACCGCCCGCCGCGACCTGGTCGACGGCATCGTCTACCTGCGCCACGAGCCCATCGTCGGCCCGCTGGTCCTGTCCGGACTGCTCTCCATGATCGGCTGCATCCCGCCGATGGCGATCGGTGTCATCATGCTTGCCGAGGAACGCGGCTGGGGCCCCTCCGGCGGTGCCTGGGTGAACGCCGCCCTCAGCACCGGCGTCTGCACGACCTCGCTCCTGCTCGTCGTGCGCGGCCGCTTTCCCCGTGCCGGCTACTGGCACAACATCGCCCTGCTCGTCGCCTCCGCCGGCATCGGCCTGATCGGCGTCATGCCGAACCTCGGCCTCGCGGTGGCCGTGGCGCTCGTCTCCGGCCTGGTCTCCGGCCTCTGCGGTGGTCTGGCCCTGGCCCTGATGCAGGCCAACACCGCCCTCGCCTTCCAGGGCCGGGTCGCCGCCGTTCAGGCGCTCAGCGCGGTCGGCATCACCCCGGTGATGTTCCCGCTCTTCGGCCTCCTGGTGGAAGGGTGGGGCGCCGGTCCCACCTTCCTTCTCTTCGGCTGCATCAGCATGCTTGGCGCCACGGTCTCCACCGCCTCCCACGCGGTCCGCCGTGCCGACCTGGACTTCAGGAAGACCGCGGACTGACCCCTGGCCGGGTCCGCTGAAGCCTGTGAAGCCTTCGCTGCGCTTCTCCTGGCCTTACAGACCTACACAGGTTCCGCCTCTTGGGAAGCCAACCGAGATCGAGCCCGCCGAGAGCTCGAAGCAACTGGCGCATTCCCCACTACGGAACAGCTGCGTCTACGCACGCTCGAACTGATCGCAACAACCACAGTCGAACCAGTACGCGCAGCCTTGGCCGTGGTCGATCTGGAGGGACCCGAGGCTGTCGCGATGGCCGCGAGCAGTGCCGGCACGGCGGCGAGTCCGGTCCAACAGATTGCCTGAACGAGTTAGCCGTCTTGGCCCCTACCGGTGCGAGGAACAGGCGCGCGTTGCCGCACTGCCGGCGCTGGCTCAGGGAGGGTGCAGAGGTCACGAACCTGATCACCGTGATGGGGCTCGTGGTTGTCGAGGAGGGGTGCCGTCGGCAGATTCGGAGGTGGCCTGAGCTACGGGGGTGCGGAGCACACCTGAAAGTGTCGGGTGGTGGCGCGCGACTCCTGGTGCTCGGCTGAGGTTGCCGGAATGGCAGGGGGATCGCGAAGGAATGCCCCGGCGCGCTTGTCGCGTGGAGGGGGACACTGTCGGCCGGATAGCTCAGGGTGTCCCTGATTCTCTCGCCGTGTGGATCGCGGGCTCTGCTGTTTGGCGTTCGGTGCGTACCACCGCGGCAGCCGTCCCCTTCGCCTGTTCATCCCGGAGGTTCCGGCCGGGGGGTAGCGGTGGCGCCGGATTCCCTAGGTAAGGCAATCGGGAGGCAGCGCGTAGTAAGTCAGCGTTGTCGGAGGGGGAGGGTAAGGTACCTCCGCTCGCGCGGGCTGCACGACGTTGATCGGGCCGAGCATATGTGAAGTCGCGACAAAAGCCGCTTATTTGGCGTCCGGTCAAGTGTGCCAATCGTCGCCCGGAGGTGTGAGGTCCATCACTTGTCCAATGTTGGACCAGGCTGATGAGCTGCTCCCATGCAGGTTCTGCCGGGAAAACCGTGCAGATCAACATGTGGGCGGCGGTCGCCATCTTCGGCAATGACAGGCAAGATGGGCAGCGTTGCATGGCGGGGAAGGTGACGCGTGTCACATGGCGACATTCAGCTTGCGTACGCGACAGTAACAAGCAACGGGCACGGCGAAGGCCTCACCCACCGCTCGCGAGGCTCGGGGCGAGGCCTTCTTCTACACCGTCTGCAGCGTGGCCCCGGCCTTTAGGTCGGGGCTTTCGCGTTGTCAGCCCAGCGCGTCCCATCCGAGTTTGATGAGCGAGCCGATCGGACCGAGCCAGCGGATCCACCTGTAGTGGCGATCCGCCTTCGTGCCGCAGCAGCATTTCCCATCAGCCCTGTGAGGCATGGGATACCCCCTTCTGGATCCACGACCTTCGTGAACTCCGCGGAGGCCAACGACGACTCGGACCCCAGGGGTAGGCGACAGATTACCCGCGCGGGGGCACCACTGATGCTGCCGTCGATTGCTGATACGTGCTCCCCTTCTCGGCACTGAGTGCCACTCTAGGTGACCGAGTAAGATCATTTACGTGATCGGTGAGGCTATTCAACGCCCCTGCCTGCAGGCTTCCCTGACGCTGCATTGGGAACGCTGTGCCGAGCCTTGGGGAGAGAGTTACGCATCTCACACCCTTGGCCCTGAACTTCCCGTGGCCAGCGCTCGTGAAGAGATGCCTGAACGCCTCAAGACGCCATAGCTGGCCTGCCCCTACTTGGCGACAGAGTTCGATTCGGGAGCAGTCGGGATCAACGAAGGCGGCCTACGGGGACCCATCCCCGACCCTGGGGGCCGATTGACCACGGGCTGCGGTGCGCCCGAATCCAACAGCCTCTTCCCCGATTTCGTTGCCGCTGCTGAAGCGCGACTTCCGAGCGGCTTCGTTCTAGGCGCGAGATTGCCGTGGGGTCCCAAGGCGGCTTGCGGGTCGAAGCGGTGTGGCGTGCAGCGCCGTGCTCCTCCGGCTCCCGCGTGCTCCGGGCGCGATCGGCTCATCCGCTGTGCGCTTCAGTCAGCGCGTCCCTTTCCCGGGGCGCGGGGTTCGTAGCAGGCCGCGCCAGCTGAACCGGGGCGCGAAGGGCGGGGCGGGGGCGGGGATGCCTGCGGGTGGCCGGCCGGAGACCGAGCCGGTGGGAGTATCGGCTGCACGGCTGGACAGCCCCGTTCACCGGGCTGAGCCCGTGCTGCTTCGGCAAGTTGGTGACGGCGCCACGCCGCGAGTTCAAGGACGAGTCGCGGCGCGGGCGGCCGTGGGGCCTGTCGCCGGAGAACCGCGTTCTACTGGTCACGGCCCACTGGTTAACGAAATTGACGTTAAGTCAGCTCGCCCCGCTGTGAAGCGTCTCCAATTCCGCCGCCGATCGGATCATCGACTGCCTCGGCCCAAAACTCGCTCTCCAGTCACGCAAGCGTTTCAGCGCGGCGCCGTACTCATCGTGGACGGCACGCCGGTGCCCACCCGCGACCGCAGTGTCGCCGAGCAGTCGAAGAACTACTGCCACCCCACCGCCCACCAGGTCGTCATCGACGCCGACACCCGGCTGGTGGTCGTGGTCGGTCAGCCGCTACCCGGGGCTACCAGGCCACCGGGCTTGTCATTCCTCACCACCGGGCCAAGGGCGAGGAGCTTGCGGCCTGGAAGGAGGAACGCAACCGCTCCCACGAGCAAGTTCGCACCGCGTCAAGCACGCCTTCGCCCGGAAGATGCTGCTGCGGATCATCCACCGGCGCAACGGGTCGGTGGTGACCTGGCGGCGGGCCCAAAGGGTGCTGCTGTCCGGGCAGGCCCGCCGGTGGCGGGCGAGTATCGCCGAGGTGTCACCCACCGGTGACGACCGGGTCAGAGATGTGATCCACAACTAAAACACCGGCGGCTTCGACTTGCTGTATCCGAAGTACTCCGGCGGTCGGCCGAAGACATTCACGCTGCCGGAACGACGCGAGTTCAGGAAGATCGCCAAGCCCAAGCCGCCCGAGCACGACCTGCCGTCCTCTACCTGGCCCTGACCAAGCTGGCGGACGTCATGGTCGCCGAGGGGGTGGCCGACGACATCAGCCACCGGAATGCGCGGCCAAGACGGCCGCGTCGAACCCCTGTATCACGGTCGCCGACGGCGAGGTCGTATCCGAGGACGGCGAACCCGAAGTCATCTTCTGCATGGACGAGTCCGGACCCCTCGACCTGATGCCCCACCCGGGCCGGCAGTGGGCCGAACGCGGAGGCAAGCACAAGAACCCCGACCGCGAGCCCCGGCGACGGGCGGCCTACAACCGGTACGGCGGGGTCCGGCACCTGTTCGCTGCCCTGGACCTGGCCGAGCCTTCCGCCTGAGTGCTGTCCGGTCACCTGCATCCGAAGCCGTTCGAGAACTTCGTGGAACCTTCGCGGAACCGACGCCCTGACACGCCACAGCTAGAGCTGGTCCTTGCCCACACCCGCCCCCCACGTCCGGCCTCCTTCTTCAGGGGCAGGTCACGTACTGCTGAACAGCCGGTCCAGATGGACGTCGATCGCGGCGAGCGCGTCCTTGGGCTCGATCACGTCGAGTTCGATCAGGGAAGTGAAGCCGGTGAGGGCGAGGAGCAGGTTGGTCTCGGTCGCCGGGTCGCGGCCGGAGTCGATGTGCCCTTCGGCGATCGCCTGGCGGACCAACTGCTCGACGAGGTCCCGCCCTTGGACGAGTCCGCGGCGTGCCTGCTCGTGCACGGCCTGGTCGTGCAGCGCCTCCAGAACGTAGGCGGCGCTCATCCGGCTGGTCGCGCGGGCGTCGGCGTGCAGGGGGAGCATTTCCGCGAGCGTCAGTCGCAGCACGTCACGGGGGTGCGGACGGCCCCCGAGAGTTTCGAGCCCCTGGCGTACGCGCACGGAGGTCTGCTCGGACGCGAAATCCATGGCGAAGGAGAGCATGGCGGTCCGGGAGGCGAAGTAGTGCTGCAGCTGCCCGAGTGACATGCCCGCCTCCTGCGCCACCACACGCATCGTCAACTGCGTGACGCCACGCTGCTCCACCACCCGCCACAGTGCGCGGGCGATCGCTTCGCGGCGTCCGCGGTGATCCACCTGTTTCGGCATCGCCGGCCCTTCCCTCGACCTTCAGGTTTTCCAATACACTCGACATAATACACTTGACCCATAATCTGTGATCCACGCGAGGGAAGGAGTCGTCATGTCCGAACAGCCCAAGGTACGAACCACGGAAGGCGTGGTGCAGGGGCGCCGGCGGCAGGGACACGCGGTGTTCCGCGGTATCCCGTACGCCCAGCCCCCGGTCGGAGCGCTCCGCTTCGCCGCGCCCGCGCCGCCCCACCGCTGGGAGGGGACGAGGCAGGCAGTCGAGTTCGGCCCCGTGGTGCCGCTGTCCCTGCCGATCGACGTGCCCCCGCAGGGCACCGACTGGCTGACGCTCAACGTCGGCACCCCGGATCCCGGCGCGGCGGGACTGCCGGTGCTGGTGTGGATCCCCGTGGGCGGCTACCTCTCGGCGGCGTCGAGCGACCCGATGTACGACCCGGCAGCGCTGGCCGAGGCGGGAGTCGTCGTGGTGACCATCAACTGTCGCGTGGGCGCGGAAGGATTCGCTTATCTCGACGACGTGCCGCCCAATCGCGGATTCCTCGACCAGATCGCGGCACTGGAGTGGGTGCAGCGCAACATCGCCGCCTTCGGAGGCGACCCTGGCCGGGTCACCGTGGGCGGGGTCTCCGCCGGGGCGGGATCGGTCGCCGCCCTGCTGACGATGAAGTCCGCGCGCGGCCTGTTCCGGCGGGCCATCGCCCATTCGGTGCCGGGATTGCACAGCACCCCCGCGCTGGCCCGGCAGGTCACCGCCGCGTTCGCGGACCGGCTCGGCGCGGCGGCCCCCACCGCCGAGGACCTGCGCGACATCGACCCATGGCACCTCGCCGCCGAGCTCACCTCCTTCAACGCCGGCCTCCACGCGCACCGGGAGAGCTGGGGACGCCTCACGGAGACCGGCACCGCGCTGTGCCCCGTCGTCGACGGCGAGGTCCTCCCGGAAACGCCCTGGCCCGCACTGACCGGCGGGCGCGCGGGCGGGACCGAACTGCTCGTCGGCCACACCCGGGACGAATTCCGGTACTTCAGCGTCATGGGCGGCCGCTACGGCACCTTCACCGAGGAGGACGCCCAAGCAGCCCTGGAACTGCACGCCCCGCAACCGGGCGGCGCGCGGGCCTACCGTGCCGCGTTCCCGCAGGCAGGCCCGGAGGAGCTGGTGGAGACGGTGTACTCCGACGCCCTCTTCCGCATGCCGTCACAGAAGCTGGCCGAGGCGAACGCCGCGGCCGGCGGCACCTCGTACCTGTTCGAACTGTGCTGGGTTGCCCCGGCCTTCGGTGGAATCCTGGGCGCATGCCACAGCCTCGACGTGCCCCTGGCGTTCGGCACGCTGGACAGCCCCGTGGGCATCCAGCTCATCGGCGAGGAGCCTACGCCCGAGGCCGTCGCGCTCTCCCGCGAACTCCAGGAGGCATGGGTTCGCTTCGTCACCACCGGCGAAGCGGGCTGGTCCACCCACCGGCCCGGCGGGCACCTCACCCGTGTCCTGGACGCAGAGTCGAAGACTCTGCCCTACCCCGAACAGGCATCCCGCCAGATCTGGGAAGGCCACTTCCCCACCCCTTTCGATCATTCGTAATGGTCCGGGTCGCTCCTACGACTGTGGCGCCGCCACTCACTGCCCATCGGGGACAGCGCGAACTGGCGTACAGCCAGGCAACACCCGGCCCGCTGGGAGAGGCCGACGGGAGAGAGACCAGGTCACGGACGATCCCGGCCTGGGTACGGATGGGCTCGCTCTCCGCCTCCCTCCGTCATACCCGCGTGTACGGCAGTGGCTCCAGGTCGGCGATTGGTGGGTAGGCGATGGGCCGTGCCCCGTAGCGGATGAACCGGCCGGAGAGCCGGAAGGGCCGTACGGCTGACGGCCGGGCAATTCGCCCGGGGGCCCGGCTTCCCCGCCACCACGTTCCCGGCCATGACACTCGCCCTGGCATCCCTGAGCCCACGGCGAGACTCCCGGGCCGGCGCGGCATTCAGCGTCGCTGTGCACAGTCAGCGACGAAGATCCCGAGGGAACGCCTGTGCTCAACGCTCCCGCGATCTTGCAGATCGGGGCCCCGGCGGCCGGATCGCCGACCGGACGGCTGAGCGCCCGATCGACGACACGACACACGACCGATCAAGAAGCCACGCCACCATGGACCACACGTGACCAGGCGCTACTCGCCGAGATCCTGCTCCGGGCGGGCGGCAGTACGGAGGAAACGCTGATGCCTCCGGAGGAAGCCGGCCGGGCCTCCACGACTGAGTGTCCTGATTTCGCTGAGGTGCCCGACAGAGCACCGCGCACCCCGTCTGGCAGCGACCGCCGAGTACTGCGCTCATCTCGGCGGAGCCTACGCATGGGGGGTGCGTTCCGTGTGACCGGGCGGGGCCAGCGCGGATGCGCCCTTATGCCCCTGGCGAACATGGGCGGGCAGTGGGCCCGGTGACATGGCAGAGCAATGAGATCCGACGCCGGATCACGGCGCGGCACGGACACTGGAGGCTCGTACGAGGATCAACCCCACCAGCAAGAGCGGTGAAGGATTCGTCGGAGGCATGGGCGACACCGTCGGGGTGTCACCGGCGCCCTTGGTGACACCATCACCAGCCTCTCCGGCAGCATCGTGAGCGCAGGTACCGGCGCTCGGATCACGCCGACATGGTCAACCAGGCGCAGCAGATCCAGGACAAGCTCCCCAAATCCTGACCCTGCGCCCAGGCGCCGGCTGTCGAGCGGTCATGCGGCGAGACGGCGACACGTTCCGCAAGCCGCTGGCATGGGGCTCACCCCCATGGGCGTCTGGAGTGTCTGTTTCCGGCTCTGAGTAGCACTGGGCCTGCTGCTGGCGTTGTGTCCCTGGGTGCCGCCTCGCGGATTTCTAACCCCTCTGGGCACGTCGGCAGGTTCCGGTGAACACGCGGCCGAGTTGGTCGCTCAGCGCGGCGAGGATCGCCGGTTTCGGTGTGCCGCCGGGATCTATGTGCGTGTGCAGCGCGAGCCCTTCGGTGAACGCAACGATCTGCCGGGCCTGGTCAGCTGCGTCGATTCCCTGAGCGACCTCGCCGCATACCGTGCCGTTGTCGATGGCCTGGGCGACGCGTGAGCGGATGCCCACGAGGGTCTTTCTCTGGACGGCGGCCAGGCGGGCGTTGTGCGCGGCCTGGTCTGCAAAGGCGAGACGGACCAGGAACTCGGCGCGGCGGGCGTCGTCCAGCGGCATGAGCTCTGCCAGTGCCTGCCGCAGCATGTCGGCGATGGTGAGGCCCTCGGCCTCGCCTCGGTTCACCAACCCGTCCACTCGTGCAGTGAAACGCCCGTTGACGCGGGTGAACGTGGCCAGCAGCATCTCGTCCTTTGCCGTGAAGTAGTGCTGCACCAGGCCGACGGACATGCCCGCTTCTGCGGCGGTCCGCGCGACGGTCACGGCGGTGAGGCCGTGTCGCACGATCAGGCGTTGGACGGCGTCGGTGATCTGCCCGTGGCGGGCGTCATGGTCGGCAACTCTCGGCACATGAGGACGATACCGCGTGCTATAACCGTACGTCTATATTGCTACCAGAGGGGGGAACCCTGCGATGAACCGGCGACGCCCAACCCGTCTGTTAGGCCTGGGGCTTGCTCTCGCACTCCTGCTGCCACCCGGTATGGCCACCGCGGACCAGGCCAGTGACGGCCGCGGCAGCCGCCGTGACCCAACCCTGCAGGCCCTGGTCGACCAGGTGGTGGCCGACCCGAACCGCAACCCAGGCGCCTTCCTCTTCGCCCAACGCGGCTCGGACGACCGCTTCGGTGCGGCCGGCGTCGCCGACCGTTCCGCCGGCACACCGATGGCACCGGACCTGAGGTTCCGCACCGGGAGCATCACAAAGACCCTCACCGCAACGGTCGTCCTGCAACTCGTCGCCGAGCACCGGCTGCGACTCGACGACACCGTGCAGAGCCTGCTGCCCGACCAGGTCCGCACCGACAACGCGCTGTCCGGTGCGCCCATCACGGTCCGCCAACTGCTCAACCACTCGAGCGGGCTGTACGACTACATTGATGGGCTGCTTCCCTACTTCCGCAGGCTTGACCAGTACTGGCCCCGCGACCAACTGATCAACGTCGGTCTCGCGCAGCCTCGGTACTTCCCGGCTCCCGGCACCCGCTTCCGCTACTCCAACACCAACTACTTGCTGCTCGACCTGATCGTCGAACGGATCACCGACCGCGACCTGCGCACCAACTTCGAACGCCGCATCTTCGCCCCCCTCGGGCTGCGCGACACTTCGTACCCGCTGGCACAGACCACCATCGACGGAGCCCATGTGCACGGCTACGCGGACGTCTCGCTCCTGTTGCCGGACGCGCCGGGCGCAACCCGGTTCGACGTCACCGCGTTCAGCCCGTCCGAGGCCGGTGCGTCGGGCGCTCTCGTCTCGACCGCGGCCGACATCGCACGCTTCTACCGGGCCCTGTTGCAAGGACGTCTCCTGCCCGCAGACATGCTCCGTCGGATGCTCACCGAGACGGTCCCCGCAACCGGCAGCGCTCCGCCCGCTGTCGCCTATGGCCTGGGTGTCTACGTCTACGCCACCAGCTGCGGTCGTGCGTACGGCCACGGCGGCAGTGCACCCGGTTACCTGACCTTCGCCCTCAACAGCCGCGACGGGCGCGACCAACTCGTCGCCCACACCAACTGGAACTCATTTGCCGACACCGGGATCGACGAGGATTTCTGGGCTGCCTTTCAGCAGGGCTACTGCGGAAGCCCTGAGCAGATCCAAGGCGCCGATGGCAGGGACTGACGTCGCGCAGGACTGCGGCGCGGTCCTGGCGGCGGGCACCCACGAGTTGAGCGTCCGCATGGGCGACGTGGAGGAGTAGGGCCCAGTCGGCGGGCGCGGGCTGTCTCGGCACTTGGCCAAGGGCAGCAGGCCCGCTGGCCCCACCAAGGGCATGATCCTCCCCTCCACAACCATCAGCAGAGACACCCCCGGGGCCGGGGAATCTCCCTGAACCCGGTATTCCGCAAGGACGCCCTGGAAGCCGACCGGGAGGAGGCCTCACGTTGTCCTGGCGGTGGGGGGTGGGCTCCGTGGTCGCGGGCGAGGCGACGGTGGTGCATGAGCAGCCGAAGGTCCGAAGACCGTCAGTGAGCCTTTTCCCATGGAAATCCGCTGCGGCACCAACCACATCGCCGAGATCGTGATGTCCTCGTCCTTCAACTCGCCACAACCTGAGTCGGACAAGTCTGAGTGTCACTTCCGAGTGAAAATCCACGCAATCCGGCGCCGCACGCTTCAGTGATCGTTCTTGGGAGTGCCGGATTCACCCGATGAGGGAGTTGCGTTGTGCTGGACGGACTGGAGAAGTACGCCGTGGGCGTGAGGCTCGCTGAACGCCACGGAGTGGTGGAAGGGCGCCCTGGAGGGTTCGATCTCCTGGACATGCGCTGGGATCTGGTGCCGGGTGTCTTCTCGCCCTTGCACACCGCTTCCACCGAGTTGTTTACCAGTTGGGTACCGTACCCGGTGGGGGGCCGTTTTCTTGAGATTGGCAGCGGTACGGGTGTGACCGCGGTGACCGCGGCGCTGCGTGGATGCGCGCAGGTGACCGCGGTGGACATCACCGAGGCTGCCGTGCGCAATACCCGGATGAACGCCGCTCGGCATGGCGTCACGGAGCGGGTCCGCACCCTTCGTAGCGACCTCTTCGACGCTCTGGAGCCGGGCGATCAGTTCGACCTCATCTTCTGGAACTCCAATGTCGTGGAAGCCCCCCGCGATTTCGAGTGCACAAGGGAGATCGAGTTGGCGATCTTCGACAGCGGCTACGTCACGCACGAGCGGTTCCTGCGAAATGGCTTCGAACGGCTTGCGGACGGTGGCCGCCTTCTCCTCGGGTTCAACAGCCTGGGGAATCTCGATGCCCTTCACAGCATCGCCGAGGGCCTGGACCTGCGCATCCAGCCGTTGGCGGGCGCGAAGCGGCAGGCCGGCTCGTTCGAGGTGGACTTCCAGCTTCTGGAACTGGCCCCTTCGCGTAGACGGAGCGGGACGGCAGGGACTGGGACTTCTCCGACGGCTGCACCGCGGGGTCAGATCTCCAGTGCCACGTTGTAGCGGCGTAGCCAGTCGTTCAGGCCTAGGACGAGTTCGGCTCCCGGCCGGATGTCCTGGTTTGCGTCGGCGGCGGATGCCTCGGCCACGAGGGCCGTGTCCAGCAAGGGCTGCACCGGTGCATCGCTGTCACGGAGGACTGCCCGTAGCCCGGTGCGCAGGGCTTGCGTGTAGTGGGGGTCCTGCGTGCTGGGGTAAGGGCTCTTGACCCGCTGCGCGATGGCGGAGGGCAGTAGGTCGCGGGTGGCGGCGCGCAGCAGGGACTTTTCCCGGCCGTCGAAGGTCTTCATGGCCCAGGGGGTGTTGAAGACGTATTCGACCAGCCGGTGGTCGCAGAAGGGGACGCGGACCTCCAGGCCTGTCGCCATGCTGGCCCGGTCCTTGCGGTCCAGCAGGATCTGCACGAAGCGGGTCAGGTGGAGGTAGCCGATCTCCCGCATCCGGCGCTGCAGGCCTGTGTCGCCGGTCAGGTGGGGGACTTCGGCCAGGGCTTCGCGGTAGCACCTGTCCGTGTAGCCGTCCAGGTCGAGTTTCGTGCGCAGCCCTGGGTCCAGCAGGGCCTCGCGGGTGCCGGTGCTGCCGGAGAATCCGCCGGCGACGCCGGCGGCGATCCACGGGAAGGTGTCGGCATGGACGCTCTCGGGATCGTGGAACCAGCGGTAGCCGCCGAAGACTTCGTCCGCGGACTCGCCTGAGAGCGCGACGGTGGAGTGTTCGCGGACGGCTTTGAACAGGAGGTAGAGGGAGGTGTCGCCGTCGCCGAACCGGGTGGGAAGGTCGTGGGCGGCCAGGACCGCCCCGCGATGTCCGGGATCGGTCAGGTCGGCCGTGTTCAGGATGATGTCGGTGTGGTCGGAGCGCACGTGCGCGGCCAGGGCATGGGCGTAGGGGGTGTCGGGGGTGGAGCGCAGGCAGTCGGCGCTGAAGGTCTCGGCATGGCCGCTGAAGTCGACCGCAAAGGTGCGAACCGGTCCGCTGCTGCGCTGGGCGGCGAGGGCGGTGATGGCCGAGGAGTCCAGGCCGCCGGAGAGCAGGGAGCACAGCGGTACGTCCGAGACGAGCTGGCGGGCCACGATGTCTTCCAGGAGCTCGCGTACATGAGCAACGGTGGCATCGAGGTCGTCGGTGTGGTCGCGGGCCTCCAGGGCCCAGTAGCGCCTGACCGCCAGACCACGCCGGCTGACCCGTGCGGTGTGGCCGGGCCTCAACTCGTACATGCCTTTGTAGACGGCGTGCCCGGGTGTCTTGGTGAACGCGATCAGTTCCGCCAGGCCCTCGGCGTCCACGCGGGCGCGCGCCGCGGGATGGGCCAGGACGGCCTTCGGCTCCGAGGCGAAGAGCACCCCGTCACTGGTCGGGTAGTAGTACAGGGGCTTGATGCCCATCCGGTCGCGCACCAGGAGGAGTTCCTGGTCTCGGGGATCCCACAAGGCGAACGCGTACATTCCGTTGAGGCGGCCCGCGAAGTCATCGCCCCACTGGAGATAGGCGTGGAGCACCACCTCGGTGTCACTACTCGTGCGGAAGGTGTGTCCCAGGCCCTCCAACTCGGCGCGCAGCTCTCGGTAGTTGTAGATCTCACCGCTGTAGGTGGTCACCATTACGGTGCGGCCGTCCCGCTCGACTGTCATGGGCTGCGTACCGCCCTCGATGTCGATGACGGCCAGGCGGCGGTGGCCGAAGGCGGCGTGTCCGTCGAGCCACAGCCCGGCCGCGTCGGGACCGCGACAGGCCATCGGCTCCGTCATCGCCTGAAGCGTCGTGGCCTCCAGGGAAAGGTCCCGGTCGTAGGAGATCCATCCGCTGATTCCGCACATGCCCGTGACTCCTCTGTGCCATCCCGCAGGGCCGGTGCCGGGCCCGGCGGCTGAACAGCGACCCTGCCATCGCTGACCCGCCCGACCAGACCACCACATGACCGCAGCCGGCAGAGGTGGAGCGCGGGCATCTCACCCTTCTGGGCACCTTCTCCGTCACTCCGAGCGTCGAATAGTCGGTACGGCGGTTATCGGTGAACCGAACTCGGTCATGTCGGCGCGAGCGTGCTGACGCGGTTCTCGTACTTGCGCTGGGCCTTGCGTGGGTCTCCGTATTGGCCGGGCCTGCGGGGAGGCCGTGGGCGCCGTCGAGCGGCTGGCAGTGGGCGAGGAGGAACTGACAGGTCTGAGGTCACCTAGACGATCCTCGTCCAAGGCGGCGAGGCCGGCACTGCGGCTGGCCGGCCGGTAGGGCCCGCAAGCAGCAGATAACCCCTTGCAGTCAATCTGCTACTTTCCGTCCATGACTTTTGAATCAACGCGACGCCAGGCGCTCCGGGGCGCGCTAGGCGGTTTGGCCGCGGTATGCCTTGCGGGTCACGGGCGATCCGCAGCCGCCGCACCCAGCTCCAAGAAGAGCCTCGCGGAATACCAGGCCCGCTACCGTGAGCTGTTCAAGGCCTGCGGGAAAAACCTGGACAAAAAGGCAGCGGTGGGGCGGCAGCTGCTCGACAACTACGAGCGTGACGCGCGTGCCTACCACGTTCCCGACCGCGTTGCTGTGGTGCGGATGCGTGACGCTCTGGTACGGCAGCGGCGCGCCCGCCGGATCGGCGTGAGTTCCTGACGGGCGGAGCGGTACAGGTCTACTTGCGGTAGTGGCTTGGGTAGTTGTTGGCGGCTGCCTTTTGGCGGAGATCGGTGTCGTCGGGACGCAGGCTCAAGGCTCGGTTGATCAGGACTTCTTCGGTTTCCACCTTGTCCGGATCTGGCAGACAACACTCCACGGGGCACACGGCCTGGCAGGCGATCTCGCTGAAGAATCCTACGCACTCTGTGCAGGCTTGAGGGTTGATTACATAGATTTCATCACCATCTGTGATGGCCTCGGTGGGGCACTCGGGCTCACAGGCGCCGCAGTTGATGCAGTCTTCGGTGATCTTGATGGCCATGACGGCTCGCTTCTGTCGGTCGGTGCGGTCCGATGACCAACGAGTGAACGGCCGGACGGTAGCGCGCGGGGCTTCGTCAGAGGACCGCTGACCAGTGATTCTCCAGTTCAAGCGTGGCCGGCTTTCTGGCTCGGCTCCACGGTCGCATGGTTGTGCGGCGTCCGCCCGGATTCCTGCGAGGGTGGGCGCCGTCGTCGTGTGGTCAGGTCGCCCACCCCAGTCCGAGGGCGGCGGGGCGAAAGGGATTCACGGGCCCTACCTGCGATTTCCGGCGGATTACCCGGTGCAGGGAGGCGTGTGGTGTTGCGCATGCGGGTCCACCGGTTGGCCTGCGCTGACCCCCCGTGCAGACGGCGGACCTTCGTTGAGCAGATCCCGGGACTGAGCCGCCGCCATGGAAGATTGACCGAGCGACTGCGTTCAGCCCTTCCGACGGTAGCTTCCGGGCGGGGTGCCGTGCACGTGCTTGAACGTGTGGGCGAAGGCGAACTCGGACGTGTAGCCCACTTGGGCGGCGACCGATCTCAGCGGTGCGTTCGATGTCCGTAGCAGTCGTGCTGCCGTGGTCATCCGCCACCAGATCAGGTAGGCCAGGGGTGGCTGGCCGACCAGCCGAGCGAAGCGCTCGGCGAAGGGCGCTCTGGAGAGCCCGGCTTCCGCGGCGAGCTTCGCCACTGTCCACGAACCCGCAGGGTCGCGGTGGATGGCGTGGAGGGCGGCGGTGACCGGCGGATCGTTCAGTGCGGCGACCCCTCCGGTGGTGTGGTCTTCTCGGAGAGGCCGTTCGTCGAACCAGATGCGCAGGATGTAGAGCAGCAGTGTGTCCAGGAGTGCGGGGACGGCTGCGTCCGTACCCAGGCCCGGGGTCTCCAGCTCGGCGGCGAGTAGCTTCACCGCCGAAGCCAACTCCGCACGGCGGCCCGGCTGTGCGGGCAGGTGGATCAGATGCGGGAGGGACAGCAACACAGGGTGGGCGCGGGACGGATCGAGCTGATACGCCCCGCAGAACAACACGGTGACCGGGCCGCCCGCTCCGCTCCTGTCGACACTGTCCGATGCGTAGAGGTCGTGCGGCTCCGGACCGTCGGGTCCGCAGACAGGGGTCGCCACCGGAGCCCGAGGGCTGTCGGCCAGGATGTGCCCTTTGCCGTGCGGCAGGAACACCACGTCCCCCGGGCCCAGCCGGACAGGTTCCGCGTCCGCGGACAGGAGCCAGCAGGATCCCTGCGGGACCCCTGGAAGCCCGCCGACCCCGGTGCCGAGGAGAACTCCTGACCCCACGGGGCATGCCATCGCACATACGCCGACCGAGGTCGACCGGTCCGCGTCGCTGCGACCACATCAGGGAAGCTTTTGCGTATGGATCGTCCTCATCCGCGGTCGTAGATTCACGGCACGACGACTATGAAGACCGCACGCATCCACGAGTTCGGCGATGCCTCCGTCCGGTGGACTCGCCCTAAACGCTCGGCCGGGACGTCGCCGGCACCGTGACCGAGATCGGCTCGGGGCGGAGGGGTTCGCCGTGGGCGACCGTGTCATCGGACGGCTCGACGCCGGCGGCGCGGCTGCCGAATACGTCCGGCCAGGGCGCGCCCATAATTCGACCTAGTGCTGTGACCGCATAGGTTCGCCGGGTTGCGTCAGACTGCGGTTTGAGGGGGCATCCGCTCAGCGAGTGCCTTCTCGCTTTGGACGCGGGCGCGGTCCTCGCGCTGGGCGGCGAGTACATCAGGCGTCGGCGGAGACATCTTGAGCTCTGGATGTCCTGAGCTGAGAGTGGCGGCTCGTCCCCGACGGCACCGCATGGTCGATGACCGAGTTACTGCTCCAAGCGGCGAACCTGGAATGTCAGTCCCTCTGGGCTGCTCAACCGCACAACACGATGACCGGTCTCTTCGGACCAGGTGACCAGGTCTTGGCCGTGGTCATGTGCGCGGGCGACGACGCTGTCCAGATCACCGACGTCGACCGCAAGTTCCCACTGCGGGGTGGATGCACTGGGTCCGAGTGTGGCGATGAAATCGGCGCAGATCAGAGGGGTGCCAGTCGTCTCCTCGTAGAAGTGCCGGGCTTTGTCAGGCTGATCGCAGGCCAGGACCATGCGGTGGGGGACACCCGCCAAGTGGGGCGGGAACCTCCATCCGGTGAAGTGGTATGGCTGCCACAGTGAGAAGGCGGCGCCAACCGGATCGATCAATGTCGCTATGCGGCCCTGATCGCCCGCGTCGAAGGGAGGCACGACAAGACGAGCGCCATTCGCCGTCGCCGCTTCGGCACGGCGATCGACGTTGTCGACTGCCAAGTAGTAGGCGATGTGGGCGGGTGTTCCCGGTGGGTAGAGCGGGTTCGCCAAGTCGCTCACACCGCCGACCAGGTGGCCATCGATGGCTATCTTGGTGGCCTTGCGCCAGTCCTCCTCGTCCACCGCGAAGCGCCAGCCCAGTGTCTTCGAGAAGTAGGTGGCCGTGCCGGCTAAGTCGTGGGTTTTGAGGTCCATCCAGCAGAATTCGTTCAATGAACCCAGACGGGTCGTCATCCTGTGCTCCTTGTCGTCTCGATGCTGGATATCGGGTGCCCAGCCGACTCCGCAAGAGATTTTCAGCTGCTGCGCATGCAGAAGAGCCGGCGAGAAGCCCGTTTCTGCCGCACTGGTGTGAGCCTTCGCGGGCGGGTCCGGCCTTCGCCGGATGGATCAGACTGCGGTCTTAAGAGGGCGTCCGCCCCAGCGAATGCCCTTCTCGCTTCGGATGCGGGCGCGTTCCTTGCGCTGGGCGGCGAGCACATCGGGGTGGCGGGCGTTGGCGTTGCGCCAGCGCAGGTAGCGGTGCAGAACCTGGGTCTGCGCGGGGTGGCTGCGGTGGTGGGAGTTGGCGAGGGTGAACTGCCGCAGAGGTCCGAAGTGCGCCTCGATCGGATTGGCCCAGGAGGCGTTGGTCGGGGTGAAGTACAGCTCGACCTTGTTCTTCCGTGCCCACAGACGGATCTTGCTGCCCTTGTGTGCGGAGAGGTTGTCCATGATTACGTAGATCGGGGCACCGTCCGGGCGTGCTGCCCGGATCGACTTCAGTGCGGCCAGGGACTGGGCGGTGCCCTTGTGGCGGCGGTTGACGCCCCACAGGGTGTCGTCGCCGACTGAGTAGCAGCCGTGGAAGTAGGTGACTCCGTGGGTGCGGTGATAGGTCGCCGGGATCCGGTCGGGGCGGCCCTGCTTGGCCCAGCAGGAGCCCCCGGTGGGGCGGATGCCTAACGGTCCGAACTCGTCGAAGGCGAAGACCCTGTCGGGGAAGTGGTCCAGGACGTGCTCGATCCGGTCGAGTTTGGCGTCGCGGTCCGGGTCGGTGGATTCCTTCCAGGTCTTGGTTCGCTGGAAGGTGATCCCTCGGCGGGCGAGCAGGCAGCGCAGGGCCTCGCGGCCCATGCGGATCGCCTGGCCGTGGACGCGTCGCAGGTAGGCGGCGAGTTTGCGGATCGACCAGCGGGTGAAGGGCTGACCGAGCTTGGTCGGGCGGGTGGTGGCCGTCGCCACGACAAAGTCCTCGTCATCAGGGCCGAGTTGGCGGGGACGGCCTCCCGCCCACTGAGGGTCCATGCAGGCCAGGCCGATCTCGTTGAACCGGTGGATCACGTCTCGGACTGTGTCCTCGTCGGCCTGGACCAGCTGGGCGATCGCGGGCAGTCGGTTGCCGCCGGCTGAGGCCAGCAGCATCATTGCGCGCCGGTAGCGCACCGTACTGGTACTGCCCCGGCGCACGATCTGCTGCAGCCGCTGCCCCTCCTGATCGGTCAGCCTCCGCACACGAACGGGCTCGGCCACCGCACCTCCACCTGCTGGATTGGATGTCGCCTGACATCCAACCGGTTCAGCGGTCCTGGCCGCGAGCAGCAACCCGGCGAACCAATCCGGTCAGAGCACTAGCATTGGGTTGTGCCCGCCTTCGACTTTCCCCAAGACCTCCTTGATGCCCAGGCCGCCCTCGACGCGGTGCAGGCCGAGCATGACCAGTTCGCGCAGCTTCTGCCGTGGTCGGCCGAGCCGATGCCCGGTTGGAAGTCGGACAAGCGACTGCACAGCGACTACCTGTCGGAGAAAGCGGACAGCCCCGGCTACACGACCGAGGAGGCCGAGCGTCTTGCCGGTTACCGTGCGCGGATCCTGGAGCTGACCACCTTCGTGATCACGCACCCATACTGGGCGACGCTGTCCGGCCCGGACCGGGTGGCCGCCCGCACCGCCCTCAAGCATGCCCACGACACCGCCGGCCCCGAGGCGTAGCCATGCCCGACGCCACCCCCGCACTCAGACTCCATCAGCGACCTGACCTCGGCTTACGCGGCCACGTACGTATGCGCGCGCCCGCCCCGCCACTCCACCCACTCCGGCCGGTCCAGCAGCTCCTCCGCATCGGGCAGCCCGGCCCGCCGCAGAAACTCTGTGACGTCGTGATCGTCATAGGCGAGCCCGGCGATCTGCCCGCGGATGGTGACCCGACGGCCGCCCGTGGGGGAGAGGCGGTGAATGACTATCGGCGCGCTCATCTCTCAAGGGTGCGACTCCACGCCGGTCACGGCATGCCGGGGCGGGCTCTGAAGTCGCGCCCCGCCCCGGGGCGTCGTACACCGGATATATGAGCGAGGAACGGACGTCATGGCATCCGGGCGAGGTGGTGCCGGAGAGCGGGATCTACGCGTGCGACTGCGATGCGGGTCACCACTGGAGTACTGACGTGAAGGAGCACCGCTTCCCGCCGCTCCCGGAGGGTTGCTCCGGGGCTGCGTGGAGGCTTCAGACGGACGCGCACCCCGACTCCTGACACCAGGCACCCGACCGCCCTCCTGGAGGGAGCCCAGTGCGCTCCTGAGGCCGCCTGTGGAGCCAATGCTTGCGCAGGCCCGCGAGACTCTCCCACCATTCGGCACCGGGCCCGGCCGGATGGCCGTGCAGCCCAAGTTCGACGGGTGGCTCGACGGGTTCCGGACGCTGCTTTTCACCCCGCTGCGCGCGGACGGGCCGGTGCTGCTGCAGACGAGGCGCGGGGCGCTTATCCAGGACAGCTTCCCCGATCTTGCCGCTGCCGCCCGCGGCGACCCGGCCGGTCTCGTCCCGGACGGCGAGCTCGCCGTCCTCGACCCCTACGGCCAGCTCAGCGTCACCGCCCTGCAACGCCGTGCGACCGTCGGCCGCAACACCCGCGTCCTGGCGGCAGAGATGCCCGCCCTTGCATCGCGTTCGACGTACTGCGGACCCACGGCCAAGAGCTGCTGGACGCCCCGAACATGCCAGATGAAGGCAGTTGGGTCAGGGAGAACGGTTTCTCCGGTGAATCCCGGCCCGGTCAGTGGTCTGTCCCGGCCGCGAGTGCATGTCTTGTTGGCATATTCGCGATCTCAGGGGGAGACCCCCCGGGTGGTCCCCGGTCCGGGTTCCGCCATCGCTTACGAGCTGCCAGGAGATGCCCGTGACCGCTTTACTCGCGATCAAGAGCGCACGTGCCGTCATCGCCGGATACGGTCCGGAGGGCAGACCCTTCGGCCGTCTGGTGCCCACGGATGAACTCGTCAAGGAGATCCACCCGAAACGGCCGACGAAGGCTCCTGAGGGCCCGACCGAGGACGTCCGGCCCTCGTTCGTCCGGGAGAAGCTGGGCATCGGCTCCGTCGCCACGACCCACCACACCGACACCCTCACCGCCCAGACCCTCACCGGCGGCGACGCGGCCAGTTCGCGCGCGGTGTTCAACCCCGACATCGACGCGATGACCACCCGCGCATTGCATCTGGCCCTCCAGGACCATGGGCGCCCCGCCCGCCCGGAGGCGCTCGCCGGCCACATCCACCTGTCATGGTCGAGCGACGACCGACAGATGTTCGCGCTCGCCGAAGCCCGCCGGGAAACCGGATGGCACACACCGGGCCTGACATCCCTGCACCTGCTGTCCGGATGCGCGGGACTGATCGAGGCCCTGAACTACGCCCAATACCTGCTGCACCACACCCCGGCCCGCGACGACGAGGACGCTGTCGTGTTCGTGACCGCGAGCAACGACCTCTCCGCGATCGCCCATACCCGCGGCCCGTGCTCCGCCCCCGACAACGAGGACCTCGACCAGTGGCTCTTCCCGGCGATCTTCGGCGAAGGAGCCGGCGCGATGATCATCGGCCACCCCGACCCCGAAGGGGGTGACTGGGTCGTGGAGGACTGGGCGATCGAGCCGGTCACCGAGGACTGGCGGGTGACCATGCCGCCCGAACAGGACACCCCGCACATGGTGATCCGCGCCCGCGGTGTCGGCGCCACCTACCGCACCAACATCCCCCTCGCAGCACACCGCGGACTCAATGCCCTGGGCCGGGGAACCACAGTCGAAGACCTGCACCGACTGTGCCTGCACGAGTCCAACCCGCGCATGCTCGCCGAAGTCGCCACCAGACTCGGCGCACCCGAAGAAACCGTACACAGCATCAGCGCCACGGTCGGCACCCTGGCCTGCGTCTCCGCCTTCACCCTCCTCGAAGAAGCCTTCCACTCCCACCGCCCCACCCCTCCGGACACCGCCGCCACCGTGGTCTGCGCGCTGATCGGCGACGTCGCCGGGTCCGTCGCCGCCGGCCACATCACCCTGCGCCACCAGACAGCCGGGGTCTCTTCCGCGGACGTTTGACCCGAGCGGCCTTCCGACGGAGCCCGTGCGCAGGGTTGACACGGTCGTGTCGAGGGCCGCGTTCTGTCGTTGATCAAGAAGCAGGCGCATACGCCAGGCCAGGCCGGCGAGGCCCGGCCCCGATACAGGAGTGGACGATGAACAGGGAAACACGGAACACCGGGGCGCGGGCCGTGGTGCTGGGGGCGGTCGCCGGGGCGGCTCTGCTTCCTGCCGGAGCTGCAGAGGCCAACGTCGTCGGCGTCGGGAACGCGACGTTCGGCAACACCTGCGTGAACCACACCGACGCACGGGCCGAGGGTGCGACTGTCGCCGGGAGCGGCCTGGGCAGCGGCAACCACGCCGGTCTGCCCCTCAACCTGGCGCGCAACCACTGCGGAAACAGCGGCATCATCTGCACCGCGATTTTCATGGCACGTTACTGATGCGCGGCGCGGAGCGGCTATCGACGGTGACGGAGGGGCCGGGACAGTGAGGACGACGGGTGCAGTGGCGGCTGCGGTGCCGGTCGGTCAGCGGGCGGTTGCAGAGTTTCTGGCCCTGAGCGGGCAGACGCTGCCGCTGCTGCGGAAGTGGGTGGCCGAGGAACCCGGTCGCGGCCTCGCGCGGGGCCTGCTGACGCTCGCGACGTCCGAGCGGATGAGCGACACCATCCTCAAGCAGCAGCTGCTCACCGCCCACCGGGACGCGCAGGCCGCCGGCGAGCGGGAAGCGAGTCTGGTGTACGGAATCTTCCTGCACACCCACCGCCAGTACCGGCTGACCGCCGATCACCTGGTGGCGCACTTCGAACGCTGGCCGGCCGACGAGGTCGCGACACTGATGCTCGACGCCTTCCCTGCCGGCGGGGACGCCGCCTACCACGCGCACGGAGATGCCCTGGTGGAGCAGCAGGCCGCGCTTGCCGGACCGGACAGCTGGGCGTGGACGAGCTGCCTCGCGGCGGTGAGGGCGGAGCAGGGCCGGGTACGCGAAGCGCACCGGCTCGCCGAGCACGCACTGTCCCTCAACGCCCGCTCCGGAGTGGCCCTGCACGCCCTCGCCCATGCCGAGCACGAGCTCGGGGCGGGCCCGGCATCCACCCGGATGCTGGACGAGTGGATGGCTCAGGATCCCCAAGCGGTGCAGACGGGGCATCTGAACTGGCACGCCGCTCTGCAGTCCATCGCCTCCGGCGATTTTGCCGATGCCCGCCACCGGGCCGATTCCGCGTTGCGGCGTGAGGACGTGGGCATGCGGGCGGCGACGAACTGGCGCCTGATGCTCGTCGGCCAGGAGCCGGCCGGCCGCAGCGACCCGGACCACGTTCGAGAACTCCTCGCGGCGCCCGGCGGGATGGCGGAGGTCTTCCACACCTTCAACCTGGCCCTGGCCCTGGCCGTGGAAGCCGCGACCGACGACCTGGAACGCCTGGCCGACCGGGCGGCCGCCGACCCGCGACCCGACTACCGCGAGGTCCTGGCCCCCGTGGTCCGGGCACTCGCCCGCATCACAGCCGGGCGCCCCCGCGCAGCAGCCGACACACTGGCTGCGCTTGGCGAGAAGGCCGAACGGATCGGCGGCGTACGCGTGGAGCGGGAGATCATCCAGGACACCCTCGCCCGAGCCCTCAACGACTCCGGCAACCCCGCCCGAGCCGCCGAACTCCTGCACCACCGCACCACCAGCCGCCACCACCACAGCTACGAGGACCTCCTTCTGGCCCCACGCTGAAGAGGAGGCCCGACGGCGGACGTCCCAGCACCGCCCAGCCCATACTCAGGCGCGACTACTGCCAACTTGCCCCGCATGATCGGGACACACTGCGCGGAGTCCAGCACCGCGCGGGACAGGTCGAGCAGGCCGGCGTCGCCCATGCCGTGCAGGATCTCCCCGTGCAGCCGGCCCCGGACACCGGCTCTCGACCAGATCAGGAACCTGCGGTGTGCCGTCGACTTCGATATCCCGAAGCACGGCGGCAACGCCCGCCAGGCACATTTGCTGACCAGCACATAGATGATCGCGGCGAACAGCGTCTCATCAGGCGTGTCCTGCGTCCCGCCGCCCTGCGGCCGCACCCTCGACGGTGCGGATCAGCGGCTCCGCGATCTCCCGTGGCCGCGGCGAGTTCGGCCGGGGTGCAAACTCTCATTTGCGCAACTTCCCGTACCGGTTGGTGGGTGATGGATTCGGTGTCCTGGACGAGGAAGGCGTTGATCGCGTTGCAGGTGGTGCGGGCCTCGGCGAACACGGACATGAGGACAGCGTCGATGTTCGGGCTATCGGGGTGGCGATGGAGAACATCACGGATGCGTTGGGTGGATCCTGAGAACTGGTCGGCAGAAGGAGGAGAGTTGAGGCTGCGTACCGGACCGGACTGCTGATGGCGGTTGCGAGCCGGTCGGCGTCGGCCTGCAAGGCGGTACAGGGCCGAGGTGAACTCCTCTACTTCCGCCTGCAGTTGTTCGAAATAGCGCTCGGTATCGACAGGCCGTCCTTACCGCAGGTCGGATACGACGCGTTCCGAAGTCATCAGCCAGGATCGTGCAGCGACACGGGCTGTGGCGATGATCTCCAGGGTCAGATCGTCCTCCGCGCCCCGTCGACCGAGGCAAGTACGGCTCGACGATCCACCTGATCACGGAGCGGTCAGGTCTGCCCATATCCGTCGGCATTTCCGGGGCCGGCCTGCACGACGCGCTCGCTGCGTAACCCCGACAGGGCCTACCTGCCGGGGCTCCCTCGGCCTGGTTTCCCGGGCCCGCCGGGGTGCGCTCGGTCAGGAAGTGCCGTCAGCATGGGCCTGACGGTGTGCACTGATGATGTCCGCGTACCGGTGACCGCTGCTCTTTATGGTGCGTGTCTGAGTCGGGTAGTCGACATGGACCAGGCCGAATCGCTTGTCGTAGCCGTAGGCCCACTCGAAGTTGTCCAGCAGCGACCAGGCGTAGTACCCAGCGAGGGGCGCCCCCTTACGGACGGCTCGGGCGCACGCTGCCAGGTGCTGCTCCAGGTAGCGGGTCCGCCCGGGGTCGTCCACCGCCCCGTCGGGGCCGATGGTGTCGGGAAAGGCGGAGCCGTTCTCGGTGACGTAGAGGCGGCTCACGCCGTAGTCGTCGGTCAGCCGCATGAGCAGCGCTTCGAGGCCGTCGGCGTCGATCTGCCAGTCCATGCCGGTGCGCGGCACGTCGGGCAGCCGGACCTCCCGGGCGTGTGGGACGGGGCCCTCCGGGTCGTCGGTGACGGTGACCGGGAAGTAGTAGTTGAGGCCGTGCCAGTCCAGGGGGGTGGCGATGGTCTCCAGGTCACCGGCGCGCTCGGGCAGTTCGACTCCGTACAGCTCTCGCATGTCGGTGGGGAAGCCACGGCCGTACACGGGGTCGAGCCACCAGCGGTTGGTGTGGCCGTCCATACGGATCGCCGCCGCGAGGTCCTGGGGTGCGGAGGTCGCGGCCTCCACCGTGGAGTGGTTGGTCACGAGCCCGACCTGCGCTCCGGGCGCCGCGGCGCGGATCGCCTGGGCAGCCAGTCCGTGGCCCAGCAGCAGGTGGTAGGAGGCCCGGACCGCGGCGGTCAGGTCGGTGAGGCCGGGAGCCATCCGGCCTTCCAGGTGTCCGATCCAGCCGGAGCACAGCGGTTCGTTGAGAGTGGCCCACCGGGTGACCCGGTCGCCCAGGCGTCCGGCCACGACGGCCGCGTAGGCGGCGAGGTGTTCGGCCGTTTCACGCACCGTCCACCCGCCCCGGTCCTGAAGAGTCTGGGGAAGGTCCCAGTGGTAGAGGGTGATGTTGGGGGTGATGCCCGCGTCCAGGAGGCCGTCCACCAACCGGTCGTAGAAGTCGAGCCCCGCGGCGTTGATCGGTCCGTCGCCGTCCGGGACGATGCGCGGCCAGGCCGTCGACATGCGGTACGAGTCGGCGCCCAGCCGCTTCATGAGGGCCACGTCCTCCGGCCACCGGTGGTAGTGGTCGCAGGCCTCGTCGCCGTGGTCACCGTTGGCGACCTTTCCCGGGGTGTGGGAGAAGGTGTCCCAGATCGAAGGCGACCGGCCGTCCTCGGCGACGCCGCCTTCGATCTGGTACGCGGCCGTGGCCGTGCCCCAGACGAAATCACGGGGGAAGGCGGCAAGATCTATCGATGCGGTCACAGGTACCTCGCAGACGTCGAGCAGGTGAGGGGCATAGCGGTCGATGGGTGCGGCTACTTGACGGCGCCGGCGGTGAGGCCGGCGACGAGGTAGCGCTGGAGGAGCAGGAACCCGGCGACGACGGGCAGGCTCACCACGAGCGAGGCTGCCATGACCTGGTTCCAGTACACGTCGTTCTGCGTGGAGTAGCCCTGCAGGCCGACGGCCAGGGTGCGGGTCGTCTCGTTGGTCATGACGGAGGCGAAGAGGACTTCGCCCCAGGCCGTCATGAACGCGTACACGGCGACGGCGACGATGCCGGGAATGGCCGCAGGGACGATGACCCGGAACAGCGCGCCGAGCGGGCCGCAGCCGTCCACCTTGGCCGCCTCGTCCAGATCCCTGGGCACCGAGTCGAAGTATCCGATCAGCATCCAGATGGAGAAGGGGAGGGAGAAGGTGAGGTACGTGATGATGAGGCCGATCCGCGACCCGAACAGTGCGATGCCCGTGGCGTTGCCGATGTTCACGTAGATGAGGAACAGCGGCAGGAGGAAGAGGATGCCGGGGAACATCTGCGTCGAGAGGACGGTCACCGTGAACACGCGCTTGCCGCGGAAGTTGTAGCGGCTGACGGCGTAGGCCGCGAACACCGCGATCACCACGGAGCAGACGGTCGCCGCCCCGGCGACGATCAAGGAGTTCATGAAGTAGTCGGCGAGGGGGACCGTGTCCCAGATGTCGAAGTAAGGGCTGACGGTCAGGCCCGAGGGAATCCACTGGAACTTCCCGGTCACGTCTTCCAGCGGCTTGAGAGAGCTGGTGATCATCACGAACACCGGCAGGACCACGAAGACGGTGAGAAGCGTGAGGAAGACCCGCCGCGCCCACAGGAACGACTGCGGGGGCGCCATCGGGGAAGGGGCTCGGCGCTGTGCGGTCCTAGGCATCGGTCGCCTGCTTTCCTCGGGACGTGAACAGGAGGTAGAGGCCGGTCACCACGAGCAGGAAAAGCAGCAGCAGGACCGACATCGCGGAGCCCGTGCCGAAGTTCCAGGTCTGGAAGGACGACTGGTAGATGTGGATGGAGATCAGGTCTGCCGATGCCGGTGCGGACTTGCCGAACAGGACGAACGGCGTGTTGAAGTCGTTGAAGGTCCAGAGGAACAGGACCAGTACGAGGACCTGGTTGACGGGCCGCAGTGACGGCAGGGTGATGCGGCGGACCTGCTGCCACACTCCGGCGCCGTCGAGCGCCGCAGCTTCGTAGATATCCCGGGGAACGTTCTGGAGCCCGGCCATCATGATGAGGAAGGCGAAGGGCCAGCCCTTCCACACCGAGACGACGAGCAGCGTCACGAACGCGTTGTCGCCGATCAGCCAGAACGGCGGGCTGTCCGTCAGGCCGAGCTGGTCGTGGATGACGTGGTTGATGATGCCGTTGTCGCGCTGGAACATGAACGCCCAGGTGATGACCGCGGCGTAGACGGGCAGGGCGTACGGCACGAGGAAGAGCGTGCGCAGGAATCCCCTGCCGCGGAAGGTCTCCTGCATGAAGATCGCGGCGGCGGTTCCGAGGAACCAGCACAGCCCCACCGAGACCACGGTGAACAGGCAGGTCGTCAGGAACGACTGCACCAGCGCCTCGCCCACCGGGGCGTCGAAGTCGACCGAGACGGCGTAGTTGTCCAGACCGGTCCACGGCGCGGTGGCCCAGTCCCGGATGTAGAACTGGGTGAGCTGCCGGAAGCTGACGACGATGCCGATGATCATGGGCACCAGGTGGACCAGCAGCTCGAGGAGCAGGGCGGGGAGCAGCAGCAGGTAGGGCAGGCCGATCTTGCGCAGCCGCCCGGAGCGGCGTCTGCGCGGCGCCGCTCCGGGGTCGTTCTTCTCTGCTGTCCGCTCGCCGCTGACGGTGGCGACGGTTGTGGTCATGGTGGTGTCCGTGCTCACTTCTTCGGCATCTGCTGCTGGGCCTTTTCGAGCTTCGCCTTGACCGATTCGGTCGTCACCGGGCGCCCGGCGGCCGCGTCTGCGAAGAGCTCCTTGACCGCCGTGCCGACGACGGTCTCGAACTGCGACTCCTCGGCGACCTGCGGCAGAGCGGTGGCGCTGGTGGCGAGGGTCTCGCGCAGGGGTGACAGCGCGAAGGTGTTGAACGCGTCGCCCTCCTGGGCGGCCTTGACCGGCGGGATGGAGCCGTAGGACTCGTTGAGGACCGTCTGCTCCTCGTCGCTGGTCATGAACTTCACGAACTTCTTCGCGCCGTCGACGTTCTTGGTGTTGTTGAAGACGGCCATGTTGATGCCGGCGACCATGGAGTTGGTGCCCTTGCCGGCCCCGGGCTTCCCCGACAGGACCGGGGCGGGGACGACTCCCCACTCGTCCTTCTTCATGCCCTGGGACTCGAAGGTGGCGGCCGCGGTCTGCCACAGCACCATGGCCGTCTTGTCCTTCGCGAAGTCGCTCAGGGACTGGTTCTGCGCGTACTCGGCGTTGCCCGGCGCGACGATCTTGTCCTTGGCCATGAGGTCGACGTACTGCTTGACGGCCGCGACCGCGCCGTCGGAAGTGAAGTCGGCCTTGCCGTCGGCGGTGAAGAAGTCGGCCCCGTGCTGCTTCGCGAGGACGAAGACCTGATGGATGTTGTTGGAGAGGTTGGAGCCCTCGGCGCCGAGTCCCCACTTGCCGTCCTTGGACAGCTTCTTCCCGGCCTCGGTCACTTCGTCCCACGTAGTCGGCGGCTTCTGTATGCCGGCGTCGGCGAACATCTTCTTGTTGTAGTAGAGCGCGTAGGCCATGGAGTACAGCGGCACGGCAGCCGGGTCCTTGCCCTGCACACCGGTCGAACCGAGGGCGGACTCGACGAAGCGGTCCCTGCCGCCTATCGCCTCGAAGTTCTTCTCGTCCCAGGGCAGCAGCGCACCGGTGGCCTGCAGCGAGGCGCTCCAGGTGTTACCGATGTTCAGGACGTCCGGGCCCTGGCCGGAGGTGGTGGCGGTGAGGATGCGGTTCAGCAGATCACCCCAGGGCACCACCTCCAGCTTGACCTTGATGCCGGTCTCCTTCTCGAACTTGTCGAGTTCGGGCTGCAGGACCTTCTTGTCCACCTCGATGCTGGCGCCCTGGTTCGAAGCCCAGTAGGTGAGCGTCTTCGGCTGCTCGTTGGACCCGCCCGCACCCGACGAACCGCCGCCGCAGGCGGCCGCGGTGAGTACGAGCGAGAGGGTGATGGCGCCGACGGCCGCGGCTCGGATTCTTCGCATGACTCCAGGGGCCTTTCAGAAGTGATGGATGTCCGCCGTGGTCCCGGGCCGGTGTGACGTTCACGTCCGACTTCGACCTCAAACCCACAGGGCTTAATTTAGGGTGTGAGTTAAACCGCAAGTGAAGGTCGCGTCAAGGGGTGTCACGGAGGTATGTTGCGTAAGTGAGCTTCAAGCAGAGGGGGCAGGGTGAAAGTACGCAGCGGCCGGACGGTGCGTGACCTGCGGCGCGAGAACCGCACCGCCGTATTGCAACGTTTGTATTTCGATGGCCCGTTGAGCCGCTTTTCGCTTGGCCCGCCCACCGGTCTGAGTTCGGGCTCCGTGAGCAACGTGGTGGCCGAGCTGGTCGCCGAAGGGCTGGTCGAAGAGGCCGGCAGCGTCGACTCCGCAGGGGGGCGCCCTCGCACCCTTCTGCGTATCCGGCCTCAGAGCCGGTACATAATCGGTGTCGACATCGGAGAGACGCGGGTGAGGGTCGAACTCTTCGATCTCGCTCTCACCGAGCTGGCACGCGTCGAGAAGCCCTTGTCACTCGACGGACCCCGGCGCGTCGACCGCTACGACGTCGGTGTCGTGGTGGGACATGTGCGGGAGGGCATCACCGAAGTTCTGGCCCGTGCGGAGATCGCGGCCGATCAGCTCCTCGGCGTCGGCGTCGGCGTGCCGGGCATCGTCTCCAGGACACCCGAGGACGGCGCCGTCGTGCACGGCCAGACCATCGGCTGGGACGCGGTACCGCTGGAGCGACTGCTGCGTGAGTCGGTGCCGCTCCCCGCGAACGTGCTGTATTACATCGACAACGGCGCCAAGACGCTGGGCCAGGCCGAGATGTGGTTCGGCGCGGGGCGCGGTGCGCAGAGCGCTGTGGTCGTGCTGTTCGGTTCCGGTGTGGGCGCCTGCGTGGTCACCGACGACATGAGCCCCGGCCGGGCCGTCGAATGGGGGCATCTGACCGTGCGCGTGCGTGGCCGCCGGTGCCGCTGCGGCTCGCTCGGCTGCCTGGAGGCCTACGCAGGTGCCGAGGCGCTGCTGGAGCGCTGGCGGGAGGCGGGAGGGGAGCCCCTCATGGACGTCGACGAGGAGACCGCACTCACGGCGATGCTCGCCGCGGCCTATCCGGCCGGACAGGGCGACGCCGCCGGACCGGACTCGGACGCCACGGCCCTGGCCGTCCTGGAGGAGACAGCTGAGTACCTCGGCGCGGGCTTCTCCGATCTGATCAACCTCTTCCAGCCCGAGCGCATCCTGGTCGGGGGCTGGGCGGGGCTCCAGCTCGGCACTCGCTTCCTGGATTCGGTACGGGCCCACGCGACCTCGTACTCCCTCGCGTACCCGGCCGCGCACGTGCGGATCGGCCTCGGCACCCTGGGGCCGGACGCGGTCACCGTGGGAGCGGCCGCCCTGCCGCTCGCCGACTTCTTCGAGCGCGGCGGCCGGCAGGAGGACGCGGGCCCCCAGGAGCAGACTCCGATGTGGCAGACGACTCTGCGGGACCGGGCGGCGCACAGATGAGACGGGACGCCGGGGCGGACAACGGCATGGCACGGGCCCTCCGACCCGGGTCCGGACCTCTTCCCGGCGGAGTCGCCGGGAATCCGCACGACCGCCCCACCCCGAGTGAGCGGTGCCGCGCACGGCGGGCGCTCACCAATGCGGGCAGGGTCCGGCCACACCCGTGATGACGGCGACGGCCGGGCCCCGCCGGAGGTGCGCAGGGCCTACCTCGGGCTTCAGCTGGAGCCGTAGCCGACACCGCGACCAGGAACGCACGGTTGCCCCCACGCGCGGACTCGGCCCGTCGTGTCCGGCGTACAACGTCCGGGGCGGCTCAGGCTGACTCGCGCACCACGGGCTCGGCGTCGAAGAGCACTGACACGGGCTCGGTGTGTATCCCTTGGATGTGCTCCGAGAGAAGACGAGCCATCGCGCCGGCCGTCTTCTCCACCGGCTGGCGCACCGTGGTCAGAGGAGGGCGGCACGTCATTGCCGCGCTCGAGTCGTCGAAGCCGATGACAGCCACATCCTGGGGGATCCGCTTGCCCCGCTCACGCAGGAATTGGCAAGCCCTCTGAGCCATCAGATCGTTCGCGGCGAACACGCCGTCGACGTCCGGATGGTCACTCAACAGCTCTGTCATGGCCGCCGCACCGCTGTCGACCGTGAAGTTGCCTTCCACCACAGGAACGTCGACCACCCCGGCGGAGGCCAGAGCCGCGCGGAAGCCGTCGAGACGGTCACGGGCTGCGGGGATCGACTGGGAGGCTGAGATCGTCGCGATCCGTCGGCACCCCCCGGGCAGAAGATGCTCGGCCGCCAGCCGGGCTCCTTCGGCGTGCGCGAGGTCGACATGGCTAACGGTGTGCGGATGTTCGGGGCGGGCGAAGAGCACCACGGGAATCCGGGCGGCGGTCAGCATCTGCGGCAAGGGGTCGGCGGCCTGGATGGACACGACCAGCGCTCCATCCGCGGTGCCCTGGCTCAGATAGTCGACGACCTGTTCCTTGGCGGCAGCGGACTCGGTCACCAGGAGTACCGGATGCATCACGTGCGACCGCAGATACCCGACCACGCCGCTGACCACCCGGCCGAAGAACGGGTCGGCGAAGACGCGCGAGGCGAAGGCGTCACCCGCCCCGGAGATGATCAGCGCGACCGTCTCCGTCCGCTGGGTGACGAGCGACCTGGCAGTGCGGTTGGGCCTGTATCCCGTCTGCTCGATCGTGTGGCGGACGAGCTCCTGGATGTCGGAGTCCACATTGCGGATCCCGTTCACGGCCCGGGACACCGTCGCCCGCGATACCCCGCCTGCTGTGCGAGATCCTCCAGCGTGGGGCCCTTTCTGCTCATACGCGGAACCCTGGCGTGCCGTTCCGCTCGCGAAGCGGCCGAGCCGACGCATGGGCGGGGAGATCCGGGCCCTCCCCCCCCCGGCAGGCCGCCGCCGTGTGCCGTGGCCCCGGCACAGCCCGTACCGGACCGGCGGCGCCAACCGGTCGCAACTGGGCGTCTGTTGCTCATCGCGAAGTCATCCGACCACACGCGGTCTCAACTTAATGGAAGGTTAAAGAAAAGTCGGTCCGAGTCCTTGACCGCGCCCGCAGGAACAGGCCAAGGTCTGGAGAGCGCTCTCCCGCTTGAGGTTTGTTAAGGAGCCCTTTCATGCCTGTCGGCATACCGATCGCAGCACCATCCCGCAGACGCCGTCCTCCTTCAGCCCGTAAGGGCATCGCCGGGGCGCTCGCCGCCGCCGTGGTGGGCAGCCTGCTTGCGCTGGCCCCCGCCACGACGGCACACGCCGCCCCCACCCTGCTTTCGCAGGGGAAGACGGCGACCGCCTCCTCCACCGAGGGCCCCGCGTACGCCGCGAGCGCCGCGGTGGACGGAAATCTCACCGGCACCCGCTGGGCCAGCTCCTGGCAGGACGCCCAATGGCTCCAGGTCGACCTCGGCAAGAGCGCCACGCTCAGCCGCGCCGTCCTGACCTGGGAAGGCGCGTACGGCAAGAGCTACCAGATCCAGTCCTCGGAGAACGGCACCGACTGGCGGACCGTCACCGCCGTCAGCGCCGGTGACGGCGGCACGGACGACGTCACTCTTTCCGGGACCGGCCGCTACATCCGTATGAACGGCCTCACCCGCGCCACCGGATACGGCTTCTCCCTCTGGGAGTTCCAGGTCTATGGCAGCACCGACGGTGGGGGCCCGACCCTTCCCGGCGGCGGCGACCTCGGCCCCAACGTGCACGTCTTCGACCCGTCCACGCCCGGCATCCAGACCAAGCTGGACCAGGTCTTCCAGCAGCAGGAGTCGGCCCAGTTCGGCGCCGGCCGGCACGCCTTCCTGTTCAAGCCGGGTACGTACAACGGCCTGAACGCGCAGATCGGTTTCTACACCCAGATCGCCGGTCTCGGACTGCGCCCGGGTGACACCACCATCAACGGTGACGTGACCGTCGACGCCGGCTGGTTCAACGGCAACGCCACCCAGAACTTCTGGCGCGGTGCGGAGGGTCTGACCCTCAACCCGCTCAGCGGCACCAACCGGTGGGCGGTCTCGCAGGCGTCCTCCTTCCGCCGCATGCACGTCAAGGGCGGTCTCAACCTGGCCCCGAACGGCTACGGCTGGGCCAGCGGCGGCTACATCGCCGACTCGAAGATCGACGGCCAGGTCGGCAACTACTCCCAGCAGCAGTGGTACACCCGCGACAGCTCCATCGGCAGCTGGTCCAACAGCGTCTGGAACCAGACCTTCTCCGGTGTCCAGGGTGCTCCGGCCACCTCGTTCCCCGAGCCCCGCTACACGACGCTCGACACCACGCCGATCTCCCGGGAGAAGCCCTACCTCTACCTGGACGGCAACGAGTACAAGGTGTTCGCGCCCGCCAAGCGCGTCAACGCCCGCGGCACCAGCTGGGCGAACGGCACCCCTCAGGGCGAGTCCATTCCCCTGAGCCAGTTCTACGTGGTCAAACCCGGCGCCACCGCCACCACGATCAACCAGGCACTGGACCAGGGCCTGCACCTGCTCTTCACCCCGGGCGTCTACCACGTCGACCAGAGCATCAACGTGAACCGGGCGAACACCATCGTGCTCGGCCTCGGCCTCGCCACGATCATCCCGGACAACGGCGTCACCGCGATGAAGGTCGCCGACGTCGACGGCGTCCGGCTCGCCGGCTTCCTCATCGACGCAGGTCCGGTCAACTCCCCGACCCTTCTGGAGATCGGGTCGCAGGGGGCCTCCGCCGACCACGCCGCCAACCCCACCACCGTGCAGGACGTCTACATCCGCATCGGCGGCGCCCACGTCGGCAAGGCCACCACCAGCATGGTCGTGAACAGCGACGACGCGATCATCGACCACACCTGGGTCTGGCGTGCCGACCACGGCGAGGGCTGGGGCTGGGAGACCAACCGCGCCGACTACGGCGTCCGCGTCAACGGCGACGACGTGCTCGCCACCGGCCTGTTCGTCGAGCACTTCAACAAGTACGACGTCGAGTGGTACGGCGAGCGCGGCCGCACCATCTTCTACCAGAACGAGAAGGCCTACGACGCCCCCGACCAGGCCGCCATCCAGAACGGCACCACGAAGGGGTACGCCGCCTACCGCGTCGACGACTCGGTAGACACCCACGAAGCGTGGGGGCTGGGCAGCTACTGCAACTACAACGTGGACCCGACCATCGTCCAGGAACACGGCTTCAAGGCACCCGTGAAGCCGGGCGTGAAGTTCCACAGCCTCCTGGTGGTCTCCCTCGGCGGAATGGGCCACTACAACCACGTCATCAACAACACCGGGGCGTCCACCATCCCCGCCGGCACCTCGACCGTACCGTCCACCGTCGTCTCCTTCCCCTGACGCACCCTCGCTTCTCCGCCGGTCTCCAGTGACGCCATGGAGCCGACCACAACTCCCCGGGCCGGGTGAACAGTCCCCGCGCCCCGGCCCGGGGTACTTCCCGCACCACCCGACCGGCCAGGACGCCCTGACCCAGGCGCGTCACCGTAAGTGACAGGCGCATGCCACACCTGCCCGCCCCGAGAGAGCGCTGCCCCGGCGGGTGAGCCCCTTCCGGGGCTGGTCGCACGTCACTGCCATTGACATCAGGAGCCGCAATGTCACATCCCCCCTCCACGGCCGCACCAGCCCGCCGCACGCGCGGCGTGGCGGCAGCCCTGACCCTCGGAGCGCTTCTTGCCTCCTCCCTCACCGCTCTTGCCGGCGCCCCCGCCGCGAGCGCCGCGGAGTCCCTGCTGTCCCAGGGCAAGACGGCCACCGCCTCCTCCTCCGAAGGCGCGGCCTTCTCCGCCGCCGCCGCCGTCGACGGCAACCTCACCGGCACCCGATGGGCCAGCCAGTGGAGCGATGCCCAGTGGTTCCAGGTCGACCTCGGCGCGACCAAGGATCTGAGCCGCGTGGTCCTCACCTGGGAGGGCGCGTACGGCAAGAACTACGAGATCCAGGTATCGGACAACGGGACCACCTGGCGCACGGCCAAGACCGTCACCGGCAGTGACGGCGGCACCGACGACATCGCGATCTCCGGTTCGGGCCGGTACGTGCGCATGAACGGCCTCGTCCGCTCCGGTGGCTACGGCTACTCGCTGTGGGAATTCCAGGTGTACGGCGAGAGCGGCGGCACCAACCCGCCGCAGGGCGCCGTGCGCGTGGAGGGCTCTCAGGGCAACTGGCAGCTGACCGTCGGCGGGCAGCCCTACACGGTCAAGGGCCTCACCTGGGGCCCGGCGATGGCCGACGCTGCCCGCTACATGCCGGACCTGAAGTCCATGGGCGTCAACACCGTCCGAACCTGGGGGACCGACGCCTCCAGCAAGCCCCTGCTCGACGCGGCGGCCGCACAGGGCCTCAAGGTGATGAACGGCTTCTGGCTCCAGCCCGGCGGCGGCCCCGGCTCCGGTGGCTGCGTCAACTACGTCACCGACACGACGTACAAAAGCACCATGCTCACCGAGTTCGCCAAGTGGGTCGACACCTACAAGTCCCACCCGGCGACGCTGATGTGGAATGTCGGCAACGAGTCCGTCCTCGGCCTTCAGAACTGTTACGGAGGCACCGAACTGGAGGCCCAGCGCAACGCGTACACGACCTTCGTCAACGATGTCGCCAAGAAGATCCACTCCATCGACCCCGACCACCCTGTGACGTCGACGGACGCGTGGACGGGTGCCTGGCCCTACTACAAGCGCAACGCGCCCGACCTGGATCTCTACTCGATGAACGCCTACGGCGACATCTGCGGTGTGCGCCAGGACTGGATCGACGGCGGGTACGACAAGCCGTACATCATCACGGAGACGGGGAACGCCGGTGAGTGGGAGGTGCCCGACGACGTCAACGGTATCCCCGACGAGCCCACCGACGTCCAGAAAGCCGAGGGCTACACCAAGGCCTGGGACTGCATCACCGGGCACCGGGGCGTCGCCCTGGGCGCGACGATGTTCCACTACGGCCTCGAACACGACTTCGGCGGCGTCTGGTTCAACCTCCTCCCGGACGGCCTCAAGCGCCTGTCGTACTACGCGGTGAAGAAGGCGTACGCCGGCTCCACCACGGGCGACAACACCCCGCCCGTCATCACCAACATGACCGTCACCCCGGCCACCGCGGCCCCCGCGGGACGTGAGTTCACGGTGCGCGCCGACATCCGCGACCCCGACGGCGACCCGATCACACCCAAGATCTACCTGAGCGGAAACTACGCCAACGGCGACAAGCGTCTCGTCGACGCGCAGTACCGCTCCCTGGGCAACAATACCTTCGCCGTCACCGCGCCCGAGAAGCTCGGCGTGTGGAAGGTCTACATCCAGGCCGAGGACGGCCGCGGCAACGCCGGCATCGAGACGAAGTCCGTCAAGGTCGTCGCCCCGCCCGTCACCGGCACCAACATCGCCCTGAACCGGCCCGCCACCGCCTCCTCCGCCCAGGCCTCCTACGGCGACTGCCCCTGCCCCGCCTCCAACGCCTTCGACGGCAACACCGGGACGCGCTGGGCCAGCGACTGGAGCGACCCGCAGTCGATCCAGGTCGACCTCGGCTCGGCCAAGCCCATCCGCACACTCCAGCTCGTCTGGGACCCCGCCTACGCCAAGTCCTACGAGGTCCAGGTCTCCGACAACGGCACGACCTGGCGAACCGTCCACACCACCACCACCGGCAACGGTGACATCGACACCATCGAGGCCGCCACCACCGCCCGGTACGTCAAGCTCCAGCTGACGGCCCGCGGCACCGGCTGGGGCTACTCGCTCCACGAGTTCGGCGTCTACAGCTGACGAGCCGGACCCCATGACGGGTGGCGGGGCCCGCCGCTCGGCCCCGCCACCCCGGCACCACCGCACGGGAACCCACCACACCAGTCGCGTGGCGTGCTCGCGTCACGCGAACCCCCCCATGGGCAGGAGATCCCCATGAGATCAAGTCCGAAAAGGCTCCCCGCACTCCTCCTCGGTACGGCCCTTGTCGCCGGCGTCCTCGGCATCGGCACCATGGCCTCCGCCGCCAACACGGACAACAGCGCCCCGCCCTCCGCCGTCACGGCCGACACCCACAGCGGACACGTCATGGCCGTGTCCACCCAGGCCTCGGGCGACGACGCCGACGGAGACGGCTACATCCCGGCCGTACCCCAGGTCACCGGTGTCATTCCGTCCACAGCCACCCCGCCGCCGGCCTACCACCACGAGTTCCAGGCCGGCTGCGCCGTCACCCACACCGCGCCGGACGACCCGATCGTCTACCCGGGCCAGTTCGGCAAGTCCCACGACCACACGTTCATGGGCAACACCTCCACCAACGCCGCCAGCACCACCGGCTCGCTCTACGGAGGGAACACCACCTGCAAGGCGCCCGCGGACGCCTCCGCGTACTGGATGCCCTCGCTGTACAAGGGCGACCAGAAGATCCTGCCCGTGGGCCCGCAGGTCATCTACTACAAGGCGGGCGTCACCGACTACCGCAGCGTGCGGCCCTTCCCCAAGGGCCTGCGGTTCGTCGTCGGCAACCCGATGCAGAGCGCCGAGGAGTTCCGCGGCCACAAGGGCTTCGTAGAGGGCTGGGAATGCGGTGACAGCTTCTTCAACACCGACATCCCGGCGAACTGTCCGAACCGGCCCGACGTACAGCTCAACCTGCGCATGCAGGCCCCCAGCTGCTGGAACGGCAAGTACCTCGACACCCCCGACCACCAGAGCCACATGGCCTACCCAGTCGTCAAGCCCGGCACCAACGACAACATGTGCCCGGCCTCCCACCCCGTCGCCCTGCCGATGATCGAGTTCAAGATGGCATGGCCGGTCAACGGCGACATGTCCCAGGTCCGCCTGGCCAGCGGCCGCGGCTACTCCTTCCACTACGACTTCTTCAACGCGTGGGAGGAGCGCACCCTCAAGGCCCTGGTCGACCACTGCATCGTCGGCGGCCTCCAGTGCGACACACGGGGCTTCGACCTGTACCGCCCCGAACGCGGGACCGTGCTGAACTCCGACCACCGACTGCCCTGAGCCGGTCGGCGATGCGCACCGGCCCGGTCGCCCTCTCCCGCACTCGGGGCGACCGGGCCTTCAGCGTGCGCAGGTAACGGCCGATTAACTGATCGCTTAAATCGGGTCGAGCCATGAATCACCGAACAGGGACCGCTCAGGATTCGGCCTTCGCGATCTCGACCATCAAGCCCTTTCGATGCCTGTGCCGCTCGCCGCCAAGTCCTCCACCGCGTAGTCGTCGCTTCGGATGTCCGACTCCAGACGGTTGGAGAACGCCCCGAGGTTCGATCGCTGGGCCGTGACAGTATTTTTGCGTCGATCGCCGTCAGGACATTCACCGGGCCCGCCACAGCGACTCGGCCCTGCTGATCGGCCGGGGCGGCTGCGCCCTGATCCGCGGGGGTGGCCGCCCCGCCGGCGAAGAGATGCTGGATGTGGGCAGCGAAGATGTTCACCGCCAATGCCTCGTTGGTATTCGCGCCCATGTGCACGCGCAGCGTCCGGTGACGGCCAGGAAGTGATCGCCGCCGGCGGAGCAGCTGGGCACGGCAGCGGCGCGCCCGGGTTCCGGCCGCGCCGCTGTCGAGCTGTGGTCAGCCCCCGGGTCAGTGGAGCTTGTTGACGGCGGTCTTCGTCGTGGTGCGGAAGGCGGTCAGCGGGGCGTCCTCGAGGTCGCCCATCTGGCCCCAGCGGACGAGGGTGACGGTGCGGCCGTCGCGGCCGACGGAGAACAGGTGGATGTCGGAGATGCCGATCTGCGGGTCGGCGGTGTCCAGGCTGTAGACCCAGGCGCCCTCCTCGACGGCGAGCTTGCCGTGGGAGGCGCTGACGGCCTGCAGGCCCGGGTTCTGCTGCTCCAGCAGGGGGCCGCAGCCGGCGAGGGCCCCGCGGAGGGAGCCGACCAGCTTCACGGCGTCGGCCTCGGTACGGGCGACGGTGGTGACCTGGACGCCGTTGGTGTCGAGCTCGGTGCTGAACTCGCGGTAGCGGGTGTTCTGCGCCGGGATCTTGTACGGGGCGCAGAGGACGCCGCCGTTCTCCGGGACGCCGGTGAAGACCTGGGTGGCGGTCCACGGCGTCGACGACGGCGGCATCTGGGAGGCGGCGAGGAAGGCGGGCTGGGCAGCTGCCTGCGCCGGGGCTGTGGCGAGGGCCGCGAGGCCCAGTGCGGCAGCGGCTGCGGTGGCGAGTGCGGTGCGGAGCTTGTTCATGGTGGTGGATCCCCCGTCGGGTCGTTCGTTCGGTCAGTGCTCAACCAGCGTGGGGCCGGCGCGCGCCGGC
Organism: Streptomyces sp. QL37; assembly: GCF_002941025.1. Classification (NCBI taxonomy): domain Bacteria; kingdom Bacillati; phylum Actinomycetota; class Actinomycetes; order Kitasatosporales; family Streptomycetaceae; genus Streptomyces; species Streptomyces sp. QL37. The sequence continues at coordinate 8,559,768 of NZ_PTJS01000001.1, forward strand.
CGCAACGATCACGCGCCCACCAGCCGTCCCGGAACCATTCCACCCCCGCTGACGTGCAAGGACGTGAAGGATGGGACGCAGGGTCGAGGGGGATGGAATGCCGAAGGACGCCGCCGTCGAGGAGTTCGCGGGGCTCGTGCGCGCGCTGAAGGCGCGGGACGGGAGGAGTTACGAGGCGCTGGGCCGGCGGCTGAGCGTCAGCGCGTCCACCCTCCACCGCTACTGCTCGGGCGCGACCGTCCCGGAGGAGTTCGCCGTGGTCGACCGCCTCGCCCTGCTGTGCGGGGCGGACGAGGAGGAACGGCGGGCCCTGGAGGCGGCCTGGACGGAGGCGGACCACGCCCGCCGCCGAGCGGCCTCGCCCGCGCCCACGCCTGTGCCGGTCGTGGCGGCCGCGCCGGAATCGAACCCGGAACCGTCCGGGGCGGAACCGGGCCCCGGCCCCGCCCCGGACGGTTCCGGGTTCGATTCCGGCGCGGCCGCCACGACCGGCACAGGCGTGGGCGCGGGCGAGGCCGCTCGGCGGCGGGCGTGGTCCGCCTCCGTCCAGGCCGCCTCCAGGGCCCGCCGTTCCTCCTCGTCCGCCCCGCACAGCAGGGCGAGGCGGTCGACCACGGCGAACTCCTCCGGGACGGTCGCGCCCGAGCAGTAGCGGTGGAGGGTGGACGCGCTGACGCGCAGCCGCCCTCCCAGAGCTGGGAACCGATGCTCCAGGTGAAGGGGAGGGGGGCGGCGATCCGCCCCGGAGCGGTGGAAGCGGGAGCGGGGGCGGAAGTTGTACGGGTGGGGCGGCCGAGCAGGGTGGCGGCGAGAGCGAGCACGACGAGGGCGACGGCGGCGTCCTTCGGCATTCCATCCCCCTCGACCCTGCGTCCCATCCTTCACGTCCTTGCACGTCAGCGGGGGTGGAATGGTTCCGGGACGGCTGGTGGGCGCGTGATCGTTGCGGCCGGCGCGCGCCGGCCCCACGCTGGTTGAGCACTGACCGAACGAACGACCCGACGGGGGATCCACCACCATGAACAAGCTCCGCACCGCACTCGCCACCGCAGCCGCTGCCGCACTGGGCCTCGCGGCCCTCGCCACAGCCCGGGCCCACGCCTGTGCCGGTCGTGGCGGCCGCGCCGGAATCGAACCCGGAACCGTCCGGGGCGGAACCGGGCCCCGGCCCCGCCCGGATCGAAACCCGGACCGGCCGGGGGGGGCCCGGGCCCCCCGCGCGGTCGCCCCGCCGCCGGTCGCGGCCGACTCCGGGGCGTGGGCCGGGACACACGATGCCGTGCACGGCATCGTGTGTCCCGGCCCACGCCCCGGAGTCGGCCGCGACCGGCGGCGGGGAAGGCGGGCTGTGCAACTGCCTGGGCCCGGGCTGTGGCGAGGGCCGCGAGGCCCAGTGCGGCAGCGGCTGCGGTGGCGAGTGCGGTGCGGAGCTTGTTCCTGGTGGTGGATCCCCCGCCCGGCACGGGCGGGGGCGGGGCCGCTGGGGGGCGGGCCACGCCCGCCGCCGAGCGGCCTCGCCCCCGCCCCCCCCCCGCCCAGCCGCCCCGCCCGCCCCCCTCCCCTTCACCTGGAGCATCGGTTCCCAGCTCTGGGAGGGCGGCTGCGCGTCAGCGCGTCCACCCTCCACCGCTACTGCTCGGGCGCGACCGTCCCGGAGGAGTTCGCCGTGGTCGACCGCCTCGCCCTGCTGTGCGGGGCGGACGAGGAGGAACGGCGGGCCCTGGAGGCGGCCTGGACGGAGGCGGACCCCGCTGTGCCGCCGCCGCCCAGACGCCGCCGTCGCCCTCGTCGTGCTCGCTCTCGCCGCCACCCTGCTCGGCCGCCCCACCCGTACAACTTCCGCCCCCGCTCCCGCTTCCACCGCTCCGGGGCGGATCGCCGCCCCCCTCCCCTTCACCTGGAGCATCGGTTCCCAGCTCTGGGAGGGCGGCTGCGGGCACACCTACCTCGTGGACCGGGCCCCCCGCGCGGTCGCCCCGCCGCCGGTCGCGGCCGACTCCGGGGCGTGGGCCGGGACACACGATGCCGTGCACGGCGGGGAGGCGCTGGTGCGGATCACGGTCCAGGGCCGGTCACCGTCCGACGCCGTCGTCCTCCATGCCCTGCACGTGCGCTTGGTCGACCGCGCCGCGCCGCTGCCGTGGAACGCGTACCGGATGGACAACGGCTGTGGCGGCGCCGTCACCCCGCGCCACTTCGCCGTGGACCTCGACCGGCCGCGCCCGCTCGCGAGGCCCGTCGACGGCCTTGACGCCTCCGGCGCCGAGGTCCGGAAGATCCCGGCCGTCTCCTTCCCGTACAAGGTCACCTCCTCCGACCCCGAAGAGCTGCTGGTCTCCGCGCGGACGGCGGGATGCGACTGCCGCTGGTACCTGGAGCTGGAGTGGAGCGCCGGGGGCGGTACGGGGACGGTGCGGATCACGGACGGCGGGAAGCCGTTCCGCACGAGCGGGACCAGAGGGAGGCCGGCGTACGTGCACGACTCCGCCGAAGGGCACTGGATCACAGACTCGGACTCTGGACAGACCGGGTGACGTAACTTCGACCGACATAGGCTGAGCAAGCGCTTAGACCGTGGCCTGTGTGGTGAAGCGTCGTTGACGTCGGTATGGGGCGGGGTACTTGGGGTTGGATCGTTCCGGACGGGCTGTAGGGGATCGCGGAGCCGCTGATCCCACCGTCGAGGGTGCGGCGACGGGACGCAGGACACGCCTGATGAGACGCTGTTCGCCGCGATCATCTATGTGCTGGTCAGCGGATGTGCCTGGCGGGCGTTGCCGCCGTGCTTCGGGATATCGAAGTCGACGGCACACCGCAGGTTCCTGATCTGGTCGAGAGCCGGTGTCCGGGGCCGGCTGCACGGGGAGATCCTGCACCGCCTGGACGACGCCGGCCTGCTCGACTTGTCCCGGGCCGTGCTCGATTCCGCGCACGTCGGGGCTAAAAAAGGGGCGAACTTACAGGTCCGAGCCCCGTGGACCGGGGCAAGCCGGGTTCCAAGATGCACGTCCTGTCGGATGCGAACGGACTACCCCTCCTCGTCGGCCTCTCCGCGGCCGACACTCACGGCAGCCAAGCCCTGAAGCCCTTCACACGCTGCCTGGTAGGCGTTGTGGTCCGTGAAGTTCTCCGCCAGCGGCTCGCGTGCGTCCAGCTCGTCCCCGTAAGCACGGTAGGAGTCGGGATGCGGGAAGTCGGTGGTGAGCAGCCCGTAGTTGGTGTCCGAATCCGCTTGCCAGCCCCAGCCTGCCGTGGACCGGTACAGGCGGTTCACCGGGCCGCCGGCGTCGTGCCGGAGCAAGTACTCGCGGTACTGGTCCGGGAACGCGATGCCCAACTCCGCCTCCGCTTCCCGGATCTCGGCTTCGGACAGCGCTGCCACCGGGCGGTCACCCGGCCGGGAGCGGGGAGAGGTGAGCTCGTCGAAGCGCCGCCCCTGGGCTATGCGTCGCGCTTCCGCCATCCAGTCGGTCGCCATACGGGTGAGGTTAGACCGTGGTCGGTCATGCAGGACGAACCACCGCTCCCCTTACATCTCGAAGGGCCTGGAACCGCCACCGATGAGCGGAGGTGAACAGGACGGAGATGAGGAGGAGGGGCGATGGAGCTCGTCGTTCTGCTGGTGCTGGTCGTGCTGGCACCGTCTGTGAAGAAACTGGTCAAGAGCCTGGCGGCCCGTCATCGTGCCGAGGGGGAAGCAACTTTGATCCGGGCCCAGGGGTGGGCCGACAGCACTCGGGCCCTCGCCAAGGCCGAGATCGTCCGAGCGAAGGCGGCGGAAGTGCGGCGGACGAGGAGCATCGTCGTCCATCCTCTGAGCCAATGCGAAGGAACCGGCAAGCAACGGGGGAAGAAGAGCCGTGGTTGAACCGGGCCAGAAGGCAGCAGCCGCGCTGGCTGCGATGTACGTGGACAAGGAGAGGGATCTCTTCGCTCACGCTCGTCGGTGTCTTGCGCAAGAGAGCATCCCCGAGTCGCGCCTGGCGGTCGAGGACCTGGTGCAGGAGGCGATGGCCGTCACCCTGGCCAACTGCTCCAAGCAGCCGATCGACAACCTCGCCGGCTACGTGTACAGGGTCATCTCGAACAAGGTCCGCGACGAGAGCCGGCGGATCGGAGTGGCTCAGCCGATCGACACGAGCCTTCCCTCCGTCGATCAGAACCGCTTCATCCACGTATCCGCTCTCGAAGAGGTCGGGCAGGACGACGCCGCGGGCTACCTCGATCTCGAGGAGGCTCTGCTGACCCTGCCGAAGCAGCAGCAGCGCATGGTCATGCTCGCCAAGGGGTTCGACTACACCCATGCCGAGATCGCCGGCATCACAGGTCTTCACAGGGGGACAGCCGCCCAGCACGTCAGGCGGGGGACACGTGCGCTGACTCTCCTCCTGACCGGCACGGCAGGCTGCCTGGCCTTCGCGCTCGTGACCTGTTTCGCGTCCTTCGGCGGAGGCGAGCTCATTCCTGCCGGCAGCCCCGGGATCAGGGCTGCCGTTCGACGGTTCGATGGGTACTCGCCGTGGGCCACGACTCTCTCGGTACTGGTGCTGAGCGCCCTGCTGGGACTCGTGTGGGCCATCAGGAGGGCAACGGTTCTCCGGGCTGAGGCCAGGAGCGCCCACCTGTTTCGGATCGTCCGGCAGATGCAGGAAGTGCAGAGGTACGGAGGCGCACTCAGCAGTCTGGGCCGCGAACCTACGGACGAGGAGTTCGCGAGGGAACTGGACGTCGTACCGGAACTCATCGCGGAGGCCAGGCTCCACGTCAGCCACGTGATGGAGGACATCAATGGCAGAGGCGTAGACATTCGGACATGGACCAAACTCCATTACCCCAAGCCTTACGGGGGATGACGTCTGGCGATGTTCACGACTTCGGGCGGTGTTTGTTCACCACTTCGGACGGCACCGTGCCTTGGCACTGGTCGATTGGCCGCCGGGGTCTTGGAACTACTCGTTCGGTCAGGGACGGAAGGTGCGGCGATAGGTGTCGGGCGGGACGCCGACGCTGCGGTGGAAGTGGCGGCGCAAGGTGGTGGCGGTGCCCATGCCGGTGGCCGAGGCGATGGTGTCCACGGTGGCGTCGGTGGTCTCCAGCAGTTCCTGGGCGTGGCGAATGCGCTGGGCGTGGAGCCATTGCAGTGGCGTGTTGCCGGTGAGGTGCTTGAAGTGGCGGCCGAGGTGGCGTGAGCTCATGCGGGCCCGGCGGGCCAGGTCCTCCACGGTCAGCGGCTGGTCCAGCCGCTCCAGCACCCAGGGGAAGAGCTCGCCCAGGGGGTGGTTGCCCGCTGCGGGGAGGGGGGTGGCGATGAACTGGGCCTGGCCGCCGTCGCGGTGAGGCGGGACGACCAGGCGTCGGGCGATCTTGTTGGCGGTGGCCGAGCCGTGGTCGAGGCGGACCAGGTGCAGGCACAGGTCCATGGCGGCGGCTTTGCCCGCCGAGGTGAGGACGTCGCCGTCGTCGACGTAGAGGACGTCCGGATCGACGGTGGCCGCCGGGTGGCGTCGGGCCAGTTCCCGGGTGTGGGCCCAGTGTGTGGTGGCGCGCCTGCCGTCGAGCAGTCCTGCCGCGCCCAGTACGAAGGCGCCCGTGCACAGCGAGGCCACGCGGGCACCGGCCGCGTGGGCCGCACGCACCGCCTCGACCAGTTCGGCGGGCGGGTCGCGCTCGGTGTCGGCCCAGCCAGGGACGATCACTGTGTCCGCGTGCGCGAGGTGGTCGAGCCCCTGATCGGGTTCCAGGCGGAAGCGGCCGACGTGCACCCTACCGCTCCCGCAGAGGGAGAAGTCGTACCAGGGCTCCACGATGTGAGTCAGGTCGGCTCCGAAGACCTCGACGGCCACGGACAGTTCGTAGTGGAGCATGCCGTCGGTGACGGCCAGTGCAACAGCGGGCATGTCCGAAACTGTACGCGGCATGTCGTTTCCGACGCTCACCCGGGGCGCTGCCGGAGGGACAGGATGTGGATCTCAGGCCGCGGCGGATCGACCTCGCAGCGGGCGTTCGAGTACACGGGAGCGGTCTCATGGGTTCAGGTCAGCTGGTGACGGTGTTCGGCGCCTACGGTCACACCGGGCGGTTCGTGGTCGCGGAACTGGCCGCACGGGGGTTCGTCCCGGTGCTGTCCGGGCGCAACGCGCAGACCCTGGAGGAGCTGGCCCACGAGCACGGGCTGGAGGCCCGAGTGGCGTCGGTCGACGACCCCGCCTCGCTGGACCGGGCCCTGGCGGGAACGGCGGCGGTCATCAACTGCGCCGGCCCCTTCGCCTCGACCACCGGCCCCGTGATCGAGGCCGCGCTCCGCGCGAAGATCCCCTACCTGGACGTGGCCGCCGAACTCGAGGCCAACCTCGACACCTTCGCCCACTACCGCGAGCGGGCCCGCGACGCGGGGGCGGTGATCGTCCCGGCCATGGCCTTCTTCGGCGGCCTCGGCGACCTACTGACCACCGCGGCTATGGGCGACTGGACCGAGGCCGACGAGGCACACATCGCCTATGCGCTCAGCAACTGGCACCCCACCGCCGGCACCCGGCTCTCGGGCGCGGTCTCCCGCGAGCGACGCGGCAACCACCGCCTGCGCTACAGCGGCGGACAGTTGGAACACCGCACCGACGCCGCACCCACCCTGGAGTGGACCTTCCCGCAACCGATGGGACCCCGGCCGGTGATCGGAGAGTTCACGATGGCCGACGTCGTCACCGTCCCCCACCACCTCTCCATCCCCGACGTGACCACCTACATGACCGTCGAGGCTGCCCGAGACGTCGCCGCCCCCCACACGCCGGCCCCGACCGCCACCGACGAGAGCGGGCGATCGAACCAGACCTTCCTCGTCGACGCCGTCGTCCGCTCCGGCGGAGCCGAACGCCGGGCCACGGCCGGCGGCCAGGACATCTACGCCGTCACCGCCCCCCTCGTCGTGGAGGCCCTCGAGCGCGTACTGACCGGCCGCACCAAGACCGTCGGCGTCGTCTCCGCCGGCGAGATCTTCGACGCCCCCGACTTCCTGCACGCGCTCGACCCGCACATCACACTCGACCTGCACCCGCAGGAGCGGAACGCCTGACCCGAGCCATCCGCCCGGCCGTCGGGGGCACGCCCTCAGCGAGCCGTGACGACATGGGCGTCGGCGTCCTCGTTCGAATTCCTCACCTTCACGGGTGCTGCCCGAAGTCCTGAACAAACGCTGCCCGAACTCGTGAACAAAGCCAGACGTCGGAAAGGAATCTCGGCCGGCGCGTCATGCAGACCACGGTTCTGCTCCCCTGAGCCCTGTGGGCTCTCACGACAGCACTGCTCTGCGAGCCCGCTGGATACCGCACCGGACTTGTACGCCCTGCTCCGACGGTGGCCTTCTTGGCCGAGCTCTGTGTGCGGGCGATCCGGCCGTACCGTGACAGGTCCAGTAAGCCGTCTCAGACGGTTCCGGGTCATGATCGAATGATGCAGAACGAATGATGCATAAGCACTAAGGGGGTTCCCCTGCAGAGGGATCCCCATGCCGATGCCGGGAAAGGCACAAGCGCACAAGCCTCGCTGACGAGGCAGCACGAAACGGGGGTGGCCGGTGGCCTGGGTGACGGCGATCCGCGACGACGAGCAGGTCGAGTACCGGCTGCGGGAGCAGGCCGGGTGCTCGGTCGTGGCGTCCGACGCGGTGGTCCAGGACGTCTCCGGCGTGGCGCCGGAACAGCAGCTCCGGGAGGAGGGTGACGCCGCTCTCGTGTGGATGGGCAGTGGTCTCGCGGCCGTCGGGCTGACCGAGGGGGCGGTGCTGGATGCGGAGGGCAAGGAGGCTGCCCGGCAGTTGATGGTGGGCTGTCGCCCGGAGACGGGCGCCCGGCTCATCCGTACGCAGACGTCGGTCCGCGCGCACCAGAGGGCGAAGCTGACGACCGCCCGGCTGGTCGAGGCGATCGAGGCCGCGGCGGGGGAGAAGGGCCTGGCGGCCGCCGAGCTGCTGGAGGGCAAGCCGAAGCAGCAGAAGGTGCTCGCTCAGCAGCAGCGGATGGTTCACCGCCAGGGTGACCGGCACCGGATGCAGGTGACCACTCTGCACAAGCTCGCCCGCGCCGCCGGCCTCTCACTGGACGAGGTCTACGGCGGGACCGAGCTGGTGGAGGCGCGGGCGTACGCGGAGCAGCGGGTCGATGACCGGGTCCGTGGCTGGGACCTGATGCTGGACCTCCCCAAGAGCGACAGCGTCCTGCCGGGGCTCATGGGCGAGCTGGACGAGCGGGCGTACCGCGAGCTGGTGCACCGGGCGACGCGCGACACGATCCGGGAGTTCGAGCGCTGGGTCGGGTACGCGGTCGGCTCCGAGGACGGACAGCCGTTCCGGCTCGCGACCGGTGGTCTCCTCGCGTGGGCGGTGGAGCACCAGGCGGCCCGGCCGATGGGGGAGGGGCTGCCCGGCGACCCGCACCTCCATCTGCACGTGACGATCGCCAACATGGGCCTGTGCGAGGACGGTGAGTGGCGCTCCATCGGCAACTCCGGCCAGGACCTGCACCGTCACGCGGCCGCTGCCGACGCCTACTTCAAGGCCCGCGTCCGCTCGCTCACCCACCTGCGGTTCGGCGTGCGCAGGCAGCAGGCCGAGCGGACCGGGGCCTGGGAGGTCGACGGGATTCCCGAGCCCGTGCGCGACCTGTTCTCCCGTCGTCACGGCAGGATCGTGGACCTCGCCGGGGGCGAGGCAGGACGCCAGGAGCGTGACCGTGCCGCCGCCGAGACGCTGCGCGCCAAGCATGCGGCGGACGCGGCGACGATGCGCGGGAGCTGGCGGCAGCGTGCTGAGGAAGCCGGGGCCGATGTCGACGCGATGGTCGCGGCCGCTGCCCCTGGACCACCCGGCCCGGACAGCGGCCCCACCTTCGACGGGCCCACGCCCGGACCCCGCGTGCCGTCGCCCGCAGACCTCGCCGCGATCGTGTTCCACCCCGAGACCGGCCTCACCCGGAGCGAGAGGACGTTCAGCCGTGCGCAGCTCCTCGCGGCGATCGGCAACGCGCTGGAGTACGGCCCGGACGACGCCCCCGGCCGCCTGGACCAGCTCGCCGACGACGTGCTGGACGTAGCCGGGTACGCGGTGCGCGCACCGGACTACGGATCCACCGTCATGACGTCGACGGCCCGCTACACGACGCAGAGCATCCTGGATGCGGAGGCGTACGTCCGGGAGCAGGCGCTCGCCCGGCACGGCGAGGGCCGGGTCGCGCTGACCGCCGATCAGGCGGTGGCAGCCATCTGCGTCTTCCAGGTCGCGGTGGGCTTCGAGCTGTACGGCGAGCAGCGCGCGGCGGTTACCCGGTTGCTGACCGGCGGGCACGGCATCGACACGGTCGTCGGCGTCGCCGGGGCGGGCACGTCGACGGTGATGGAGGCGTGCCGGATCGGGTGGGACGCGACCGGCACCACCTACGCCGGGGCTTGCCTGAGCGCCGTGGCCGCCCAGAACCTCACCCGGTCCTCCGGGATTCCGGCGCGTACGGTCGAGGACTGGCTCCAGCGGATCCGCACCGGCAGCGGCCTCACCGGAGTCGACGTTCTGGTCATCGACGAGGCCACGACGGTGGACGACCGGGCAGCCGAGCTGCTCATGCGCGAGGCGGCCCGCACCGGCACGCAGATCATCGGCGTCGGCGACCCTCGCCGGCTCCGGGCGATCGGGGCCGCTGACTGGTATCGCGAGGTCCACCGGCTGATCGGCGGGATCACCCTGCACGAGAGCCGCCGCCAGGAGGACGCCGCCGAACGGCACGCGCTGGAGGTCTAGCGCAGCGGCGACCACGGCCAGGCCCAGCGCCTGCTCGCCGACCGGGGCCGCGTCCACCCCACCGAGTCCGCCGACGAGGCCCGCTCCCAGATCCTCACCGCGTGGGACGAACTGCGCCGCGACCGCTGGTCCGGCACCCACGATCTCGTCGACGAGCTGGTGTTGCTCGCCGCCCGCACCGCCGACGTCGACGCGCTCAACGCCGGGGCCCAGCAGATCCGCCGCGCCGCCGGCGAACTCGGCGCCGAGCACGCCTACGCCCTGCCCGGCGGCAACCGGCTCACGCTCGCAGCCGGGGACGCGGCGCGAGTCCGCGTCGACGACCACGGGAACGGGCCGGACCTGCTGAACGGGTACCGGGCCGTCGTCAGCGAGATCGCCGAGGACGGGCGGATCGAGATCACGTGGCGTTCCCGCACGCCGGGCGAGGACGCCGCCGTCACGTCCGCGTGGCTGACGCCGGACCAGGTCGTCTCCGGGGCCCTGTCCCTCGGGTACGCCATGACGATCGCGGCCTCGCAGGGGATGACCTACGACACGAGCCTGCTGTACGGGCACGGCGCCAACGCCTTCGCGACGTACCCGGGGCTGACCCGGGGCAAGCGGGCCAACCACCTGTGGCTCCCGCTCGCGGTCATCGAGAACGAGGACACCCGGGCCCGGCTCGGTGACGCCCGCACCGACAAGGAGCGCCTGGAGCGTGCCGTGGAAGCCTTCGCCCGGTATCTCGGGCAGTCGCGACCGGACCCGATGATCTCCGACCTGCTCCACGAACCGCCGGCCTCGGCCCTCGTGCCGTCGCCGACCCGTACCCAGGCCGTCAGGGCCGGCGCCGCACGCGCCCGGTCGGCCACCGTACACGACCAGCGCCGGCACGAGTACCGACGGGCGGACGAGCCGAAGCAGCTCCTGGCCGGCGTGCAGGAGGAGCGGGAGCTGGCCGGCGTACGGGCGTGGAACCGCCGCCCGTACGGCGACCGCACCGATGAGGAACTGAGCCGGCTGATCGCCGCAGGTCCCCTCAACGCCGGGCGCGAGGACAGGGCGGCCGCAGAAGCCGAGGAGACCGAGCGCGCGTTGTTGGAGCAGATCGCGGCCGACAAGGCCTGCGGGGAGACCCGGGGCCGACGGGAGGTCGCACCCATCTACCCGCTGCTCGATCGCGCCGACGAGCAGCTGGCCGTCGCACGTACCGAGCAGGCCCGAGAGGCAGCTGCGGCGGAGTCGGCGGCCAAGGCTGACGAGCGTGTCCGCGTCCTGGCCGCTGCCGATGGCAAGGGCCGGATCGCCTTGCGCCTGGCGGGCACGTCCCGCAAGGAGCACCGGCAGCTCACCCAGCAGGCCACCGGGGAACGCGCTGCGGGGTGGCGGGAGGCTGCCGACGCGCGGGCCGAAGCCCGCCGTGCGGTCGAGGCCGCGTGGGAGCTCGTGCGCAGCAGCCCGTACGCGGCCGTACTCGGCGCTACGGAGGGCCAGGCCCCGGACATCGACACTCTCGCGGCCCGGCTCACAGAGATGCGCGAGGCCCGGGTGCCCGCCCGCGTCCAGCAGATCGACACGGGTGACGAGAGGCGCCTCTCCCGCGCTCACGGGCAGGCGGCCGCTGCCCGGGAGAACGCGGCCGTGTACCGGGCGGTCGCTGTCGATGCACGGACCGAGCAGAGCCTGCGTGTGCGGATCGCCGAACAGCATCCCAAGGTCCACGAGTCCGAGGCGAACGCCCGCACCGACCTGCGATCAGCGCAGTCGCCCCGAAGTGCCCGTGTCGCGGACCAGGGCCCGCGCCCGTATCAGCCGCCTGTGCAGAGCCGTACAGGTCCGCGCCGGACTCCTTGACAAGAGCGCCCACCGCAAGCAAGGGGGCTTGTGCTCGTCACGGCGGTGCAGGCGTCGGCATCGTCCAGTCACGCCATCGTTCTCCGTTACTTCAGTCCAGTCTGTGGGTTGCAGATCTGGCAGGGCTCGATGTCGGGCTCGGCCAGTGCGATCACTGCTTCCTCGCGGTTGATGTAGCCGAAGTCGTTCTTGTACAAGGTGCAGTTCCCGCGGTGCAGCAGTGCGCTGCTGCTGGAGCGCTGCGGCTGGATCTTCCACGACTGTTCCGCCAGTGCCTGCTCCCGCCGGCGCTTGTCGTGCTTCTCCTGTGCCTCGAGTTCGCGGACCCTCTGGTCCGCCAATCGCAACTGCCAGGCCAGGTACTCGCGCGTGGCCCGCCATTTGTCGAGCCGGGAGATTCCACCGGGATCCGACACCGGACTCAGGCCGCCTCGTCCACGGCTGCGATCTCATTCCCATGGGTGTGCTCAGGGCTCATCCGCCCCTGCGGCGCCTCGCCCGCCGTCAGTGCCGCCCAGAACGGGTGCGTCGACACCGCGGTGCTCAGCTCGAGGAACTCGGCCCGCAACCGGGCCGCCTTACCGGGCATCGGCTCGGCCGGCCGCGGCAGTGTCCGGGCGTACTCCTCGTATGCAGAGCGGGTCCGGTGCAGGGCGAGCTGGGCTTCGCGCAGGTCCTGGGGGAAGCAGTCGTACATGGCCACCCCGTAATGATACGTCTGTTCGAATTCGTGTGGCGAATGCTGGCCGGGCCGTGCGAGAGGGATCGCTCGAAGAGCATCCGGTGAGGCCGGGAGGTGCGGGAGCGGCACGCGCCTGCGGTGGTGAGTTTGTTCGAGTGCTCGCCGTCTGGCTGCAGCCGGCCCCCGCTGCCCGGTGATGTGTTCCGCCTCACGGCCCCTGGGCGTACGGGACTGGAACATCTCTGGGTGGCGGTGCGTTCCTGTGCGTGTGGGTACGGAGGGGACTGTGTCCCCGGGCCTCACCTATAGCCCATGGGGAAGATCGTTCGGCTGAAGCCCCATGGAGCCCTCCGCCGAGAGGCGACCGCCCTCCGCGCCCACACCCTTGTCCGCCCCGGCTGGCCCCCCGACCAGTCGGGGCTTTCCCGTGCTTGCGGCCGCCGGCCGGTCGTCGGATTCCTCCGAGGTCTCGTTCAGGCCGCGTGACCGGAAGTGATCTTCTGGTGACGTGCTGTCAGTGCTGGCTGCTTTGATGGATCGGCTGCGCAAGGGGGCGCGGCCCGGTGGGGGAGGGGTTCGTCGTGCCGTGGGTGAGACCGTACGTGCGCAGGGACGGAACGAGGGTGAAAGGTCATTCCCGGTGGGCTGCGGGTGGGCGCCGGGAGATGTCGGTCGTAGTCATGTTCGGGCTGGCGGTTGTCGTGCTGGGCAATCCCTCGGGCTCGGGCTCGGGCTCGGCCGACGGTCCGGACCAGACACAGAGGCCGGGGTCGACCGCGGTGTACCCGGTCACGTTCCCCGGGACGCAGAAGTCGACGACGACCCTGCCGAGACCTCAGCCGACCGTGTCGTACCCGATCGCGTTCCCCGAGACGCGAACAGCTCCGGCGCCGCGGTCCACGGTGACGTACCCGATCCCGTGGGACAGGAGCCACCGATGACCGCCCGCCGACCCGTCGGCCGACCCGCCCGCCGACGCGGACGGCCCCGGTCACGTGTGCGTAAGCAGGCTTACACGGGTGGCGAGGTGCTCGTCGGCGTCGTCGCCACCGTGTGGTTGGTCGCCGCTCTGATGGACTGGCTCGCCGCCCACCCCTGGGTCCTGCCTCTCATCCTGCTGACGGCGCTAGCCGGCGCTTTCCTCTGGTTCCGGCTCCGCGTACAGGGCGAGCGGCAACGACAAGCACGGACGAGGGCCCTCAGATACCCGATGGCCGTGCTGGACCAGCTGCACCACCGCCAGTTCGAGTACGCGATACGTGACCTGATGCTCCGCGACGGCTGCCCGGACGCCGTCCAGGTCGGCGGCGCCGGCGACAACGGCGCGGACGTCAAGGCCACCGACCCCTACGGCCGCCGTTGGGTCATCCAGTGCAAACACCGCCGCGCCGGCCTCGCCGGAGCAGCCGTCGGAACACCGGACCTGCACGTCCTGAACGGCACCGGACGCCCCGTGCACAAGGGCGACGTCATCGTGCTGGTCACCAACGGCCGCTTCACGCAACCGGCCACCGACTTCGCCAGATCTCAGCGCCTGCACCTGGTCGACCGGCCCACCCTGGCCTCATGGGCAGCAGGCTCACGCCCGCTGTGGGAGCTGCTGCGGGCAGTGCCGCCTCCCCGCAGGCCGGCCTCGCCCTCGTGAGGACCGCTTTCGGGCTCATGCCGTCGGGACTCGGTGGGTACGTCACGAGAGGTCGCCGCGGGAGTACTCGCCTGATCCATCAGTGAGCGTGTCCAGTAAGGGACCTGGGCCGTCTCTTCTGGATCTTGGTACGGAGGAGCCCGTTCGCCGCGAGCGCACGCAGTCCTACGCTCGATCTACTGAAGTCAGGCGCACTGAGCACCCCCTCCGATCGTGGGCCGCCGGCCCCTGTCGGCTGCTCAGTCGGGTGGGACGGCTCGGTCGATGATCCGATATCCCACGCCGGGTGTGGTGACGATGACCGGGGGGTCGCCGAGTTTGCGGCGCAGGCGGCTGATGGTCACCGTGACCGTGTTGGTGAACGGGTCGGCGTGCTCGTCCCAGACCTGTTCGAGGAGGCCTTCCGCGCTGAGGAAGGCGGGGCTCGCCTTCAGGAGGGCTTCGAGTACCGCGAATTCCTTGACGGAGAGATCGAGTTGGCGGCCGTCGCGGCTGGCGGTGCGGCGCATCGGGTCGAGGTCGACGCCCGCCGCGCTCAGGGTGCGGGACCGGGCTGCGGGGCGGCGGCGGGCCAGGGCGTGGATGCGCAGGACGAGTTCGGGAAAGTGGAAGGGCTTGGCGAGGTAGTCGTCAGCACCCAGGGTCAGGCCGCTGACGCGGTCGCCGGGTGAGTCGGCGGCAGTCAGCATCAGGACCATCACGCGGCCGTACCGCTCGGTGATCATCTGGCAGAGGGTGTCGCCATGGATGCCTGGCAGGTCGCGGTCGAGCACGACGACCTCGTACGCGTTGACGTCCAGCTTGGCCGCGGCATCGAGCCCGTCGTGGGCCACGTCCACGGCCATGCCCTGGTCGCGCAGTCCCTCGGCGATGACTTCGGCGAGGGGGCGGGCGTCCTCGACCACCAGGACTCTCAACGCGCCACGCCCGTCTCTGTGTCGGGGGCTTTCGCGGCCGCCCTGCCGTCCGCACGAGGGAGGGCGATGGTCACGCGCAGGCCGCCGTCGGGGCGGGCGCGCAGGTCCAGGGTGCCGTGGTGGGCCTGGGTGATGGCCGCGACGATGGACAGGCCGAGGCCGCTGCCCTGGCCGGTGCCGGTCCGGTCGGCGCCAAGACGGCGGAAGGGCTGCGCGAGGTCCGTCACCCGCCGCTGGTCGAGGACCGGCCCGCTGGACTCGACGACGAGGGACACTGCGCCCGCCTCATCTCCTTCGGTCTGTACCGCGACACTGATCCAGCCCCCGGGGTCGTTGTACGCGATCGCGTTGTCGACCACGTTGTCGGCCACGCGGCGCAGCAGCGTCCGGCTGCCCCACACCCACGCGGAGTCCTCGATCCGGTCCTCACGCACGGTCAGCCCCTTGGCCACGATGTCCTTTGCCCGTCCGGTCAAGGCGGTCAGCGCGAGTTGGCCGAGGTCGAGGCGGGCCGAGTCGGTGAACTCACCGTGCTGGGTGCGAGCCAGGACGAGGAAGCTCTCCAGCAGCCGGTCCACCTGGTCGAGTTCGGCGCGTATCCGGGCGGCCAGCGTGGCCGTGGTCTCGGGTACCGGGCCCGGCTTGGCGAGGGCCACGTCAAGGGAGGCCCGCATCGTGGTGAGCGGGGTGCGCAGCTCGTGGGAGGCGTTGGCGACGAAGAGGCGCTGGGCGTCGAAGGATCCCTCCAGGCGGCCGAGGAGGTCGTCGATGGTGTCGGCGAGGTCCTTCACCTCGTCGCCGGGGCCGCCGATGGCCAGGCGTTCGTGCAGGCTGTCGGCGGTGATCCGGCGGGTGGCCGCCGTCATCACGCGCAGCGGGCGCAGCACCCGGCCGGCGACGAACCAGCCGAGGCCGACCGAGATCACGGTCATGACGCCGAGGGCGATGGCGGAGCCGATCACGATCTGCCGGGACTGGGTGTCGTGCGCCTGGGCCAGCTGCCGCTCCAGCGCGTCGATGCGGCCCTGGGCCTGTGCCTCCGTGGCGGGCTGATCGGTGCCGCCACCGGGGACGGTCTGGCTGGAGCGCGATCCGCCGGATGCCACCACGGCCGCGATGACCAGCAGCGCCGTTCCCGACAGCAGGAACAGAGTCACGTACAAGGCGGTGAAGCGGGTGCGGGCAGTGCCCCGGCGCAGGCCGAGCCGGGCTGCCAGGCCCGCGAGCCGTCGGGGCGGACCCCATTTCATCCGCATGCTCCCCTCTCGCCACCGCACCAGGACACGTACCAGGTCAGGCTAAGCCGAGGCGCCTAACAACGAGATGACAGTGACCGTTCGGCCCCTGTAACTCGCTCCGTCACAGGGTGGGGCCATGAGCGATGAGAGTACGAAGGCGACGATCGAGGTCATCGGTCTGCGCAAACGCTTCGGGCCACAGCTGGCTCTGGACGGTATGACGTTCACCGTGCGGCCCGGACGAGTGACCGGCTTCGTCGGCCCGAACGGCGCGGGCAAGTCCACCACCATGCGCGTCATCCTGGGCCTTGACGCGGCAGAGGAGGGAAAGGCCCTGGTCGACGGGGTGCCGTACCGCACCCTGCGTCGCCCGCTTCGGCATCTGGGGGCACTGCTCGACGCCTCCGCGCTGCAGCCGAGCCGCACCGCCCATGACCACCTGCTGTGGCTGGCCCACTCACAGGGCTTGTCGGCCCGGCGCGTGGACGAGGTCATCGAACAGGCCGGCCTGGGCACGGCGGCCCGGCGCAAGGCCGGCGGCTTCTCGCTGGGCATGCGCCAGCGCCTGGGGATCGCGGCGGCGCTGCTCGGTGACCCGCCGGTGGTCATGCTGGACGAGCCGTTCAACGGCCTGGACCCCGACGGCATCGTGTGGATGCGCGGCTTCCTGGCGGAGTTGGCCCGGCAGGGCCGCGCCGTCCTGGTCTCCAGTCACCTGATGAGCGAACTCGAAGACACCGCGGACCATCTCGTGGTGATCGGCCGCGGTCGGGTCATCGCGGACACCAGCGTGTCCGAGCTGCTCGCCGATGCGGCCGGCGGCCGGGTCACGCTGCGTACCTCCGCGCCTCCGCGCGCCGCCCAGGTCCTGCACGGCGCGGGCGCCACCGTTCTCGCCACCGGCCCCGACACCCTCGGCGTCACGGGCCTGCCCGACGAGGAGATCGTGGCACTGCTCGCCCGGAACGGGGTGCCGTTCTCCCAGGTGTCCGCGCACCGGGCGACACTCGAAGAGGCGTACATGGAGCTCACCCGGGACGCGGTGGAGTACCGGGGCGTCCCGGCGGGGGAGGCCACGCGATGACGGCCATCCTCACCCCTCGCCCTCCGGCCACGAGGCGCGCCGAGCGGGGCGGGTTCCTCAGGACGCTGCACGCCGAGTGGACGAAGTTCCGTACGGTACGCGGCTGGGTCCTCGCCATGGCGGGGGCGCTCCTGGCGACGATCGTGGTCGGCCTGCTCGGCACGGCCTCCCCCGCCCCCGGCGGTCGCGGCGCCGACTCCGCCTCGTACCCGAAGGGCCCCGGCGGCGAGGCCGTCAACGACAGCTTCTACTTCGTCCACAAGACGCTCACCGGCGACGGCACCCTCACCGTTCCCCTGCGGTCGCTGACCGGTGTGGCCGACACCGGGAGCGGCAAGGCGACTCAGGGCGCCCAGCCCTGGGCGAAGGCCGGGATCATCGTGAAGGAAAGCCTCACCCAGGGAGCCCCGTACGCGGCGGTCATGGCCACCGGCGGCCACGGCGTGCGCATGCAGTACGACTACACACACGACACGGCGGGCCCTTCCGGCAAGGTCACCCGGGAGTCCCCGCGCTGGCTGCGCCTGGTCCGCTCCGGCGACATCCTCACCGGTTCCTCCTCCACCGACGGCTCCCACTGGACCGAGGTGGGCCAGGCGAAGCTGCCAAGGCTTGCGCGCACCGTGCAGGCCGGGCTCTTCGCCACGTCACCGCAGGCGAAGCAGGAGACCGCGGCGGGCACGGGCTTCACCCCCGCCGTGGCCACGGGCACCTTCGGCCGCCCCGCCCTCACCGGCGGCTGGTCCCGGAGCGCGTGGAGCGGCACCCAGGTGGGTGGCGACGCGGGCACCTCCGGCAGCTACACGAACACCACCAGAGGCGGTTTCACCCAGACCGACGGCAGCGGCTTCACCGTGACCGGGGCCGGTGACATCGCACCGGTCGTCGGCGGGCCCGTCATGGGCGTCGGCTTCTCCGTCGAGAACTTCCTCGTCGGCACCTTCGCCGGGCTGATCGTGGTGATCGCCGTGGGCACGGTGTTCATCACCGGCGAGTACCGGCGCGGTCTGCTGCGTACGACCATGGCGGCAACTCCCCTGCGGGAACGGGTGCTTGGTGCCAAGGCGCTGGTGGCCGGGGGCGTCGCGTTCGCCATCGGCGTGGTGGCCGCCGCGATCACCATTCCCCTCGGGGAACGCAGCGCACGCGGCAGGGGCTTCCATGTCTTCCCCGTCACGTCGGCGACCGAAGCACGCGTCATGGTCGGCACCGGCCTGCTCTGCGCAGCCGCCGCCGTGCTCGCTCTCGGCGTCGGTGCCCTGCTGCGGCGCAGCGGCACGGCGGTCGCCCTGGTCATCGCGTCGATCGTGGTGCCCTTCCTGCTTGCCGCCTCCGGCGTACTGCCCCCGGGCGCCTCGGACTGGCTGCTGCGGGTGACCCCGGCTGCGGGCTTCGCCATCCAGCAGACCCTGCCGCGGTACGCGCAGGTGCTCAGCGTGTACGAGCCGTCGACCGGTTACTACCCGCTGGCGCCATGGGCCGGCCTCGCCGTGCTGTGCGGATACGCCGCGCTCGCCTTCGGTCTGGCCGTGGTGCGGCTGCGTGGGAGGGACGTATGACTCTCCTGAGAAGTGCACGACTCACGAGCACGGCGGACGGCGCGTGGCGAGGGGACTTCGGCCGCGCCCTGCGCGCGGAGTGGACGAAGCTGCGCACCGCAGGGGACACGGGCAGATTGCTCCTGCTCGCCGTCGCGCTGACCGTGGCCGTCGGCTGCGGCACCGCCAAGGCGGTGAAGTGCCCGGATGCGGGGTGCGGCCAGGACGCCGTCAAGCTCGCGTTGACCGGCGTCACCGTCGGGCAGGCGGTCATCGCCGTCTTCGCGGTGCTGGCCGTCAGCGGCGAGTACGGCACCGGGATGATCCGCACCACGCTCACGGCGGTGCCGAACCGGCTCACCGTCCTCACCGCCAAGGCGACTGTCCTCGCCACGGTCATCCTGATCTCCGGGACGGCCGCCGTCCTCGCCTCGCTCCTTGCCGGCCGCCACATCCTGGCCGGCAACGGATTCACCGAGGCCCACGGCTACGCCCCGCTGTCCCTGGCCGACGGCCCGACCCTGCGCGCGGCCGTGGGTTCGGTCCTCTACCTCGTCCTGATCGCCCTGATCGGTCTCGGCGTGGCGACGGCGGTGCGGGAGGCGGCGACCGCCATCGGGATCGTGCTCGGGCTGCTCTATCTCTTCCCGGTCGTCATCCAGGTGGTCAACGACCCGGAGTGGCAGCGCCACCTCCAGCAGATCTCGCCCATGACCGCCGGACTCGCGGTCCAAGCCACCGTCCATCTGCACGAGCTGCCCATCGGCCCATGGGCCGGCCTGGGCGTACTCGCCACGTGGGCCGCGGCCGCGCTGCTGGTCGGCGGCCTGCTGCTGCAGAGGCGCGACGCGTAGCCGAATCGAGCCGACCACGAGCGCGGTGGATTCGGGCCCCTACCCGGCCCGGCGCCACACCCGGTCAACGATCCGGCCGACCGGGAGCGACGCCGGGCGGGCGGGTCTTCAGGATGCCGACCCGGACCCACCGTCCGCCGCCGATCGGGCGGTTCCGCCTCGGGCACAGCGCGGGGGCCGGGCACTATGGTCGCCCACAACCAATAACGGGACAGCCTTTACGACCTCGTGCACGATAAGCATCACCGCAGGTCAGTAGCTTGCGCCGTCGCGACGCTCCGGTCGTTGACCTGCATGGACGTAGCGGAAGTTCTTATCGTGCACGGGCTCGTCAAGACCGGGCGCCCACCTCCCCGGATTCTCACTGCGGCGCACCGCCGGCCGAACGTTCCTGCCCCTGGACGAGGGCACGAACGTTCGGGATCACGAGAGCGAGGACCTTGGACAAGCGCCGGATCTGCTCGTTCCGGCAGGTGGGGCCGTCGACCATCACCCCGCGGACACGTCTCCACCCGCGTTGCGCATCATGCGTTGCAGTACCTTCAGGGTGATCAGGTATTCCTCGTCCGGGATACCCGTGTGCACCTGTGTCCGGCTGGTGCGCTGAGTCTCGGCGGCGCGCTGGTGCAGCGCCCTGCCTTCGTCGGTGATCTGGAGTCGGCCGGTGTCCAGCACGAGCAGCTTCCGTTCCACCAGAAGGTCGATGTCGGGAGCAAGGCCGGCGCCAACGTCCAGGTTGCCCTGCTGGGCACTGATCACCTCGTCCCGCGTGGCACCGGTTTCGCTGTGCAGCACCTGGTGCAGCACCCACCACTGAGGCTGTGTGATTCCGATGGCCGCGAGCCGCCCCCTGACGTACGCCGTAAGCGTCTTGTTCGCGGCCCACGTCCAGTACCCGATCGGCTGGTTCACCAGCTCTTCGTCGTCGTGCGAGTACTCCATCACGCCACCTTCTCTCTGCCAGTCCGCCCACCGCGCTGTCCGAGCGGCTACGCCACGCGTACAGCCGGACGCCACCCCGGCTCACCTTGGTCATCAGCAATCACCGCGTCGGCGTCAGCCGTCTGCGCGCGCCGCTGGGAGCTTGCGCCCGTAGGCAAGCAGCAGGAGCTCCTGAGCGGGGCGCGCCACCCGGGTGCCCCTGCCGTACGACCACTCCAGGTCGGTGGCCCGCATTTCTACATCGCCGAGGTTCGCCCGGAAGAAGCGAAGCGTGCTCGGCTTGACGGTTTCCAGCACGATGCGCAGGCGTTCCATGGGGACTTGTCGCCCGAGCCTGAGCGCGACGGTGATGTCCAATCCGTGAATGACATCGTGCCCGAGTGCCGCTGCCGGGCCGCCTACCGGCGGTCTCCAGGGGTGATGGGCATTGACCCGCAGCGCTGCGGCGAGTTCATGGGGCGTGAGGACAGCGGCGTCGCGGCGCGCGACGCGGTCGGTCATCCGGTGCAGGTTGCCTCCCGACCGAGCCAGCTCCAGCGTCGTCCTGCCGAACGAGTACCTGAATCCCATGCTCATGTGTGCGGCGACCTCTCGCACCCGCCACCCGCGGCACAAGGTCGGCGCATCCCACTGGTGATCGGTCAGTCCTTCCAGCACGTCCGCCAGTTCTTGCCGCTCGGCCGCGATCTCGGCACGGACGTCCACGGCTCCACTCTTCATGATCACAAGCGTCCCGGACGCTGGGTCAGAAGTCCAAGAGTCGGTAATTCTCGCAACTAGCATCTCCGCTTATGGAGCTCCGCCAGCTGCAGTACTTCCTCACCGTCGTCGAAGAGGCCAACTTCACCCGCGCCGCGGCCCGCCTGCATGTCGCGCAACCGGGGGTGAGTGCCCAGATCCGGCAGATGGAGAGGGAACTTGGGCAACCCCTGCTGGACCGGTCCGGTCGAAGGGTTACCACCACCGAAGCGGGCGAAGCTGTCCTTCCCTATGCGCGAGCAGCACTTGCGGCCATCGAGGGGATGCGGCAGACGGTGGACGAGTTCACCGGTCTGGTCCGAGGACATGTCACCATCGGCGTCGTCTCAGGGGCGGCCACCGACGAGTATGACCTGGCCGCCTTGCTCGCCGACTTCCACGACGAGTACCCGCAGGTGGAGATTTCCCTCACCGAGGACACTTCAGCACGCATGCTCATTGCCCTGCGTCGCGGTGAACTGGACCTTGCCATCGTCGGCGTCACCGACGACGACCCGCTGCCGGGCACCAGCTTCCAGGTCGTGATCGACACTCCACTGGTCGCCGCCATGACCCCGAGGGATCCACTGCTCCTCCCCGTCGGCCGTACAGCACTCCCACTGGCCGAGCTCGCCGACCGCCCACTCATCAGCCTTCCACGCGGCACCGGCATACGCGGCGCACTCGAACGCGCCTGCCGACAGGCGGGTTTTCAGCCATGCATCGCCTTCGAGGCCGCTGCGCCGAGTCTGCTGACACGCTTCGCCGCCCGCGGCCTCGGAGTCGCCATCCTCCCGGAGATCCCGTCCGAAGCCGCATCCGCTCTCGGCGTCCGCACTCTCCCCCTGACCTCCCCCCGCCTCCGCGGCCGGATTGCTCTCGCATGGCCGACGGACGGTCCCAACACTCCGGCAGCCAAGGCCCTCCTCCTCCGCATGCAAAAGGCCCTCCCGCCGACCGAACCCTCACAGCACCAGTGCCGCATCAGACACGATTCGCCCTGTTGTGACGTGACGCGCCGTTCGGATGCTGGTCCGGACGGCGTGGCTTCGCCAGGCTTTCCGGGTGGCAGAGCGAGTACGGGTTCGGGAGACCAGCGCGGACCGGGTCCGCGACGTGATCCATAACTTCAACGCCGACGGCTTCGATTCGCTCTACCCCAGGTACAAGGGCGGCCGGCCGAAGACCTTCACCCTGCCCGAACGACGCGAAATCAAGAAGATCGCCAAGTCCCGCGCCGGCCGAGCACGGCCTGCCGTTTTCGACATGGGGCCTGGCCAAGCTGGCCGACTTCCTGGTCGCCGAGGGGGTGATCGACGACATCAGCCACGAGGGCTTGCGCATCATGCTTCGCGAGGAGGGCGTGTCGTTTCAACGCATACCTGGAAGACCTCCCGTGACCCGGACTTTGCCTCCAAGAAGGCCCGCGTCGAACACCTCTACGCGATCGCCGACAGCGAGGTCATACCCGAGGGCGAAGAGCCCGAAGTCATCTTCTGCCTGGACGAGTTCGGGCCGCTGAACCTCCAGCCCCACCCCGGGCGGCAGCGGGCCGAACGCAGCGGACGGCACAAGGGCCCGGCCTGGGAGCCCCGGCCCCGCCGTCGGGTGACCTACACCCGCCCGCACGGGGTCAGGCACCTGTTCGCCGCCTACGACCTGGGCAAGGACAAGCTTCACGGCCACGTCCAGCCGAAGAAGAACCGGACGAGGTTCTTGGAGTTCTGCCGCTACCTGCGCAGCCTCTACTCGCCCAAGATCCGCATCGCGATCGTGCTCGACAACTTCTCCCCGCACCTGACCACGAAGAAGGACAGCCGGGTCGGCGACTGGGCCGCGGCGAACAACGTGGAGCTGGCCTACACCCCAACCAACGGCTTTGGCTCAATCGCATCGAGGCCCAGTTCACGGCCCTGCGCTACTTCGCGCTGGACGGCACCGACCACGCCAGCCACAAGGAGCAGGGCAGCATGATCCGCCGCTACATCATCTGGCGGAACAAGCACTCCTCTGACCAGCTTTTCGCAAGGTCGTGACCAGGGCGAACATCGCCTGAATCGGGCCGTGCCGCGTTCGCGGCCGTGGCCAGGCATCAGCCCTTCCGGCATCACGTTGCTCGAGCCTGACCGGCCAGCCAGTGCTTCACTTCTTGCCAGGCGGCCCGCTCTTCCGCCGCGGTGCCCCACCACCAGGTGAAAGGCGAGTCGTCGGACGCCAACTCCTCCCGCCACCAATCGAGGCTGTCGGCCAGGTGGCGGCGGGCGACCGGTCCCGTCTCCGTCTCCCAGCGGGCAAGCCACGGGGCGACCGAGGAACTCGCGGTCACGCAGCTCTCGAACACCGCACACGCCAAAATCGGCGGCGACTTCGTCCTCAGGGTCTGTGCCCACCATGCGTCCAAAAATCCGGCCACTGCCCCAGCCTGCTCACTGGGCCAACGCGACCAGCCTGCCGCGGCCAGTCCACGGGCCATGAGATCGGACTCGGCCTCGCCCTCGGAGAGCACCACGACGAGCTGCGGCAGAACCCGACGGATGATCGCGGGCTGGTTGTCCCAGTGGAAAGGATCTTTCTGCGCTACCCGGCGGACGAGGTCCGCCGCGAGCGGGATGCCAGGAGTCCGCAGCAGCTCGACTTCGCCCTCATCGAAGCACCGGCCGCAGCCGGCCTCATTCGCTTGGGCCGTCATGCCGTCGAAGGTCTTCGCGACCCTCGCTATCGCAGTGACAAGAACACTGCCATCCGGAGAAGTCACCATGCATCCCGTCAAGACTCCAGCAGGCTGCCCCAGCCGAAGAGAGCGACGCTACCAGGCGACAAACTCAGCCGTCAGAACAGGGCGAACGTTGCCTGACGCGGCACTGGGAACGTGGCCAGGCGCCACTCCAAGGTATCCCGCAAGTTCATGAACAGGCACTGAGCTCGTCGTTTATGGTCCGCCGTCGAACGCGGCTCGAACTTGGTGGGTGCTTCGCTGTTCACCGGACGTGGAAGCGGCCTTCGGCTGATCCTTTGCTCCGTCACAGAGGCGACGTGCCCTCTTGCGGATACGTGCCGTCTCTCTACGTAACTCAGTGTGGGAGCGATGTCGACAAGGGGGGATGCCCTGGCGCCGGGGTCCCGTGGGCAGCGGTTGCTCAGGTGCGGGTTCAGTAGGTGACGAGGATCCGGCGTGCCGGGCCGTCCACCCTGATTCGCCCTCCGACGGGAATCACGAGCTGAGGGTCGGTGTGGCCGATGTCGACGTCGAACACGGCCATGGTGTCGGGCGCGTACTGGTGGAGAGCCCGTAGGACGGCGTCTCGCTGTTGCCGGCGGAAGTGTGCCCTGTCCCGGGTGCTGAGCTGCTTTTCGAACGACCAGCTCTTCGCCCTGGCCATCAACAGCGCGGGGAACTGTCGCAGCAGTCCGCGTTCCCCCATGTTCCGAAGGATCCAGTAGACGTCCCGAGCGCTCGGCAGGTCCTCCGAGGTCTCGAGGAAGAGCACGTTCCCGGCGTAGTCGTCCACCGGTTGCACCGCGCGGTCGGCCATCAACAGCCAGGAGATGATCTCCAGGTTGCCGCCCCAGCTGACTCCTTCCACTACCCGGTCGCCGTTGTGCCAGCTCCAGCCATCGGCTGGTTCCATCTCCGGTTCGGACTTGAAAGTGTGCGGGTCCTGCCAGGGGCGGTCGACGTCTCCGTAGGTGCTTGACGGCGTGATCTCGTACTCGCCCGAGGTGAACAGCGCTGCCCGGAGGGAGTCCGCGGTCAGCGGATTCATCGCGCCGGGCCGTCCGAGCTCGACCATTACCGAGCCGCCGTGATAGCTGACGATGCCCAGCTTCCGCAGGTACAGCAGCAGGTTGGTGTTGTCGCTGTAGCCGAAGAAAGGCTTCGGGTTGGCACGGAGGACGCCGGGGTCGAGGTGACGGAGAACGGTGATCTGGTCGTCGCCGCCGATGCTGGCGAACACTGCCTTGATGTCGGGATTCGCGAAGGCCGCGTGGATGTCCGCGGCCCGCTGCTCGGGCGTCGCACCCATCTTCCGGGTCGTCGGGTACTCGACTGGCCTCAGTCCGAAGTCGTCCTGGAGTCTGCGCAGCCCCAATTCGTAGGGCAGAGGTAAGAGGGCGGGCAGACCGGATGAGGGGGACAACACCGCGACCCGGTCTCCGGGGCGGGGCTTGGCAGGGTAGAGAGGGGCTGTCATCTGTCGAGCGTAGAAGCCGGCGGGGTGGTGCCGCAGCGAATATTCCGGGGCCCCACAAGCTTCCCCAGTGCCCATCCCGGTGCCCACCACTCCGCCGACCAAGCTTCGGTGGCTCTCGGTATCGGCGTCGGGGCAGAGCCCGTCGAGATCCACGTGGGCCACTGCTACGCCATCGGCCGGCGCCGCAAAGCGATCACCCAGGGCAGGCCCAAGCCGCCCTCGCCGAAGGGGTCGACGCCCGCACCCACTGTCGGCCGGACACCGACCTGGGACTTCTCTGAGCCTGCGTGCGGCCCGACGGCGGCTGTACCGCCCTCGGGCCGGCCTGCGCATCGCGGGCGACCTGGCGCGCCGAGGGTTCCTACGGCCCGGGCCAGGCGCCGCCCCCCAACGGTCGGGCTGAGAGGGCATCTGATCAACGTCCAGGCTGGTGTGACGGGCATGTCCGTCCCACTTGGCGTAGTAGTCGTAGACGGTCTTGTACGGCGGGAAGTCGTGCGGCAGGTACTCCCACGGAATGCCGGTGCGATTGACGTGGAGGATCGCGTTGACGATCTCCCGCAGGTCATGAAGCCGAGCTACGGTCCCAGGCCCCGGTTCGCCTGGCTCGCCAGGCAGTGAAGACCAGCTCGATCAGAGCCCAACGGGCATCGGAGGACATCGCTGCGGTACAAGCGACGAGCGTTCACGCCTCGTCCTACGACCACCAACCCCAGCAGTCATAAAGTCATCCCGAACTACCATTTACTTAGATCAGATGCCCTTTGTGCGGGAGCGCCAGGAGGCTGATGCTGCCGGTGAGGAGTCGCCCGGTGCCGTCAGTGCCGTCGGGGCCGGAAAGCGAGAGTGCTTCGGCGCAGTCGCTCGTGACGCAGCCATTTGGCTGTATATCACTTACTTCATTGACGGCATATCGCCCGTGACGGCGGCGAAGCCCCAGGCCGCAGCTGCACCTCGCGCGTCTGTCCGCTCGGGAACGAAATCGCGGAACTGACTGGAACACGTCACTCCAGGCTCAGAAGTGTCTTGCAGTGACACCACGTCAGCCACCAGGATTGCGCCGTCTCGCACAAGTTCAACACAACTTCCTTCGAAAGGGACGATCTGTGAAGCACTATGGGCGAATAGTGGGCATCGTCGCGGCTGTGGCGGTAACCGGCGCCGCGGCGTTCACGACCATCGGCAGCGCGAACGCCGCACCCACGAGCCAGAACACCAAGGCGAGCACCGGTTCGACGGCGACGGTCCATACGAAGATCTCTGCCACCGAGGACGGCCACCAGCTCTTCGCCGGATTCTTCTTCGGGCAGGGACCGGTGGCCGCGAAGCTGGCGGCCGATGGGAATCTCGGCGGCATCAGACCCGGCGTCAACGACAATCCCGAGGCTGTCCGTGCCGTGGCGGAGCTGATCACGAAGATCGAGCAGAAGTCTCCCGGCATCTTCGCCGACTTCTCGGCCAAGTCGCGCAGCGGCGACCCCAGGCTCGTGGACGAGGGCATGACCGCCGTCGCGCAGGTACTGACCGATATCTCCCAGTCGACCAGCCCCGCCCCCGGCAACTCGGATGCCTGCGCGGTCCTGGTCGTGTCCGTGGCGGTGGCGGCGGTGGTCGTCGCCGTGGCGACCGGAGGCTTCTTCGTCAACGCTGCCGCAGTCATCAATGTGGTGGTCGACACCGAGGAACCGGAAGAGAACCTGTCGAGGGATGAACTGGTGGCCGGGCTGACAAAGGTACTGAGCACCGTCTGACCCGGAGAACCACGTCCGCCAGGATGTGCTGGCTTCGGGCACCGGCGCGGCGTCGCCGGGCCCGGAGCCGGCGCGTACAGCCACAATCCAGGAGAGTCGAACAGCATGTGGTGGAAGGATTCCCCGCACGGAGTGAGCGGCAGTGTCACCGTGTCCGCCCGGCAGACGGTGGAAGTACCCCGGTCGTGGATCACCGGGACTGCCGTTCTGTGCGCCGTCGTCGCGCTCTACGTGGCTCAGACGCAGGTGCCGAAGAACGTCCTGTCACTGCCCGCCCAGAAGTCCGTCAAGCCCGTCGTGGTCACCGTCGCACCGCAGGGCTGGGCCTTCTTCACGAAGTCGGCGCGCAGCCCGGAATTCGAGCCCTTCCGCCGGAGCGGCTCCACCTGGACGAGTGCCTCGCTGGGCCGGCACTCCGCGCACGGATTCGATCGCGTCTCGCGCTCCCAGGGCATCGAGACCGCTCTGCTCCTCCATGAGGCGGGCAGGGCCACCCGTACCGCGTGCGAACTGAGTCCGGTACAGGAGTGCCTGAGGAAGGCCCGGGTGTCCACCACGGTCACCAACAGGACACCGGACCCGACCCTGTGCGGGCCGATAGCGGTGGTCGAGCAGAAGCCCACGCCGTGGGCCTGGCGCGACCTTCTGCCCGCCACTCGGAACCCGCAGAGCGCCACCCTGCTGGACGTCTCGTGCTGAGGCCGGTGCCCGTGCCCTGGACCAATGTGTACGGGCTGGCCCGCACGCTCCTGGCCCTCGGCACCCTGGGCACCTTGGCGTTCAGCAGCACGGGGACCCTGTTCCGCCCCGTGGCGACGCAGGGCGACTACCCCATCTGCACGGGGCCGATGCGGGCAGGCGTGTTCTGTCTGGCGCCCGAGAACGGCCTGACCGAAACCCGATGGCTCTGTGTCCTCGTCCTCCTCGTCGTGGCGTCGGGATGGCGTCCCAGATGGACCGCGCTTCCGCACGCCTGGGTTTCCTTCAGCCTCTTCTCCGGGATCGCCATCGCCGACGGCGGCGACCAGGTGACCGTGGTCCTGTCCTCGCTGCTCGCCCTCGCCGCGCTCGGCGACCCCCGGCGCTGGCATTGGCAGGCGCTCCCGGAAGGGGAGGCGCCGCGCCGCCGCCGAACCGTGCTCATGGGTGCGACAGGGCTGGTACTCGCACGCATCCAGATGTCCTTCCTCTACTTCCAGTCCTGTGTCGCCAAGCTGCCCCATGCGGAATGGGCCGATGGCACCGCGATGTGGTACTGGGGACACAGCCTTGCGTTCGGCGCGCCCGGCCCGCTGCAGCCCCTGGTCGAACCGGTGCTCGCTTCCGCCTGGGGGGTCGCGCTGCTCACCTGGATTCCCCTGGCGATCGAAATCGGTCTCGCCGCCAGTCTGTTGCTCGCGCAGCACTGGCGCTGGCGCCTGTTCGCCGCGGGGATCATCTTCCATCTGTCCATCGCCGCGATGATGGGTCTGTGGAGCTTCGCCCTGGCCATGATCGGCGGGCTGGTCGTGCTCTGCTTCCCTCTCGGTTCGCAGCTGCGCGTCGTCGTGCCCGAGTCCGTGCGCAGAATGCTCCGGCGGGACACCGCCGGCCCAGGGCTGCCGGCAGGAAGAGGTGAAGGCGCGGAGCGGAACGCGGAGGACGGGGAGGGGTCCCTGCAACACGCTTCCACCGCAGGCGCTTCGGGGTCGCCGGCATCCTCGGGTTCCGACCGGTAGCGGCCGGGGCCGGTGGACCTCCGTCCGCCCTGATCCACCGCCGAAGATCGCGTGCGACCGCTCCCGATCGGCTCGTCCGAGGATTCCCCGTGCATCACAGTCAGCGACCTGAAGAGCCTCATTCCGTGCACTCCGGTGCCTCCACGTAGTACGGCCTGCCCCACCCTGTTCGAGCGCTCGTAGGAGTGCCTGATTCCGCAGTACAAGATCACGCCAGGTGTCCAAGGGCATGGAATCGACTCGGAGCCCACGCCCCCAGATTCTCGCCGCCCTCCGAGCCCGGGGCGAGGTCGAAGCGTGTACGGGTTGCCGTCGAGTTCCTCGGCGTCCAGGGAGAGGGCGGGGGACGCCTTGGCCTGCATCAGCATGGCCTTCACGCCGCTGGTCGACGACGAGTACCGGCGGTGCTTGATGACTTCCTGCCGGGAGAAGCGCCCCTGCGGGTCGAAGCGCGGCATTTGGCCGGCCATGTCCCCGGCTGCCCAGATGGCCTCTCCCTCGCCACCGCGCAGCTTCCACCGTCCCGATTCCCAGACGTACCAGCCGTTGCCGGCGACATAGCGGAATCGTCCCCTGTACATGGCCGCGAACAGCTCGGCGTTCGCACGGTCGGTGAGGTCGCCGGGGAGCCGGCCCTGCGGAACGGAACCAGGAGCTTCCGCCGCGGCATCGTCGGCCTCACGCGTCACCTTCTGCGCCGGCAGCACCCGTTCCGTCGCCTCGGAGCCCATCCCCTTCAGGTCGAGCATCTGCTGAGCAGCGTGGTGCGCGTCGAAGCCGACGCCGGAGTGGTCGCTGATGCTCATAAGCGTCCTTCGGGATGGAACGGGCGGCGAGCCACCGTGCTGAGCCGCCGCGAATGGTCCGCGCGATCCCCGCTGACGTCGGCCCGGGCCCGCGGTGCAAGGAGGGGCCGGCTGCTGTCTGCCGGAAGTTCCGGGCCCGGGGTGCGCACAGTCGGCGGACGGAGTCGTCGGCCCGAGACCAGTGACGGGACTGGCCGGCCCCTGGGGGCACACCGGATCACGGTGCCCGCCAGGTGCGTTCCGGGGGTCGCGGTGAGGGATTCCTGGTGGCGCGACACCATGCGGCCCTTGCTCAGGGTGCGAGCAGGGCGCACCGACGATCAGGAAAGTTCAGGTCAACGATGGCTGAAGCTGGACAGAGGGGCTGGAGTGGCTGAAGTTCGCTGTTGCTCGAAGCGAGCCCGACGCGGGCAGGCGGGCGTCGTCGTGACGCTGGGAACGCCTGGGGGCAGAGTTCGCTGTCATGGTGGACTTCCAGCCCCTCCAGCCCCTGTGTTGTGGCCGGACCCCGGGGTGGCCCTGTCTCCTCGGCCCTGCCGGGGCGGTGTCCGGCGGTGGCCGGGCCTACCCCGTCCAGGCCGGCGGGGCCGAACGGTCAGAGGCCTGACACCAAGTCCCGTCGGGTGAGTCCCGGGGAGGAGACCCGCTGGGTCGGGATGAGCCCGAGCTGCGGGGTGACGGCACATGCGGAGACCGTGACCTCGCCGGAGAAGCACACGGCGTCGTCCTGTTCCACGGCAAAGCTGAGACTGTCGGGAGTGCTTCCGGGGGATGTCTGGATCCAGCTCGGTGCGTCCAGCTCCACATATCGGTGGAACCGTGTCCGCATGGCAATTGCTGTGACCGGCCGGGGCGATCGGGTGGCGTGGGCTGCCTGGCGGGCGGCTTCGAGGAGAAGCATGCCGGGGGCGTGGTCGACCGGGTGATCGAACAGCGACGGATGCTGGGTGTCCACACGTAGCTGCCAGCGGCCGTTTTCCCTGGTGGGGGCCAGAACCACGTCCTCATGGAGCCGGCGGCCCACTTGGTGCGCCATGACTCCGGGCGCGGGCGGACGGGCTGAGTCCAATGCCTGCTGGAGGTCACCGTAGGCGCCGCGAAGCCTCCGGTAGATGGCGGGGGAGTGGCTGGTGAAGCGGGCGACGGCTGTGCCGAGGTGCTGCCCGTCCCGCTCGGCACGTACCTGCAGTGTCATTGCCGCGAGGTTGCCGCGACGGCGCTCTATCTCCGTGCAGGACACGTGGAGCACAGGTTCCGCCGGGGCGGTGCTGCTGCGCATGCTCTCGGGTGCCAGGGAGAAGCTGAAGTGTTCCCAGATCAGGTGGTGTCCAAGGGGGACGTCGTAGGCGACGTGGCTGAGCAGGGGGATGGTCTGGCGGACGGTCTCGACGAACAGCATGGGGTCGTGCAGCTGGCGGGCCGGGCGGTAGAAGCCGTGTGTGCGTGGCCACTGGGCCGTCACGGTGTACGCGTCCACGGAGTCTCTGTGCCAGCCGGTGAGGAGCACCTCGGAGTGGGCGGCCTTGTGAACGTACTCGCGTGGCAGTGTGGTTGCGGGACTTGCGTGCGAACTGGCGGTGTACATGGTCATCCCCTGTGCCGTGTGGCTGACGTGGTGCGGCGGTTGGCTGCTAACATAAAATACATTCTCTTTTTTTGTCGAGGAAGGACGGAGACCGGTGTGACAGATCTCAAGCAGGAGCGCGCCGTACGCACACGCAACCAGATCCTGAGGGCCGCAGCAGAGCTGTTCGACGAGGAGGGGTTCGAGGGCGCGAGCGTCACCCGCATCGTCGAACGCGCCGGTGTCACTCTGGGCGCGATGTACTTCCACTTCACCAACAAGCAGGGCCTGGCCCGCGAAGTGATGAACGCTCAGCCCTACGTGATCGAGCCCCTGCTCAAGTCGAGCGGCTTGCAGCGTCTGGTCGATATCACCCTGGTCTGGGCTCATCGCCTGCAGACCGACCCGATGCTGCGCGCCGGTGTCCGGCTCGCTGTCGAGCAGGGCCGTTTCGGCATGCACGACAGCGCCTCGTTCGAGGGCTGGAAGGACATCATGGTCGAGCATCTCGAGTCAGCCCGCGCCGAAGGCACCCTGCGCGAGGACATCTCGTCCGAGGAATTCGCCCAGTTCCTCGTCGGCGCCTGCACCGGTGTCCAGCTCTACTCGCAGCTCGTCTCCGGGCGCGAGGACCTGATGGCACGCACCTGTACCATGTGGCGGCTCCTGCTGCCAGGGATCGCCACACCCGACGCGGCTGCCAGCATCGTGGTCGACCCCGACCGCGGGGGGGCGATGTGAACTCCCCGTCCCCAAGCGGGCAGATACCCACCCGGCCGGCCCGCCGGATCGTCATCGCCGGGGCCACCGGCACCGTCGGCCGGCTCACCGCGGCACGGCTGGCAGCCGCCGGACCGTACGAGTTGGTCCACCTGACCAGGGACCCCCGAAAGGCCGCCGCTCATGGCCTTCCCGGACAGTTCGTCGCAGCGGACTTCGCCGACCCCTCCACACTGCGGCGCCCGCTGCGGGGCGCGGACGCACTTCTGCTCATCACCAACGACCCCTTTCGCCCCGAACACGACGTCAACCTGCTGGACGCCGCCGCGGCAGGCGGCACTCCGCACGTGGTCAAACTCTCCGCTCAGGCCGTGACCGACCCGGACGCCGACGACCTCATCACTCGATGGCAACGGAAGAACGAACAGCTACTGCTGGCCAGCGGCCTCCCCTGGACACTGCTACGCCCCCGTTCCTTCATGACCCACGCCCTGGCGTGGAAGGACAGCGTCGCCCGGTACGGGATCGTGCGCGAGGTCTACGGAGACTCCCTCAACGCGTGCGTCGACCCGGCCGACATAGCCGACTCCGCTGCCCAGGCGCTGGCAGGCAGCGGCCACCAGCGCACCTACGCGCTCACCGGGCCGCAGGCGCTCTCCGCCCGGGACAGAACCGCTGTGCTCGCAAGCGTCCTGCGCCGGCCGCTGGAATTTCAGGAGATCACCATGTCCCAGGCCCGTCGGGCCTGGCGTGAGCGGCTGCCGGAGCCCCTGGTGGACGCCCTCACCCTCAGCGCCGAGCGGCAGAACAGTGGGGCCAAGGCCGCATTGGCACACGGCGTCCAGGAGGCGACCGGTCGTGCCCCCCGGTCCTTCCGCGCCTGGGCAGCCGAGCACGCACCGGCCTTCGCCGGCTCCCGCCCGTGATCGGTGCCCCATCCCTTTCACCGTTCCGGTGGACGACCGTCCGCCCCCCACCTTGTGATTGGACCAGTCTGATGGCATCGCCCCGTGCTCTGCTCCGAGGGAAGACCGTAATGATCACAGGCGCGTCCAGCGGGATAGGCGCGGCCGCCGCCCGCGTCTTCGCCGCCGAGGGCGCTGCCGTTGTTCTCATGGCCCGACGCGGCGACCAACTCGAGTCCCAGGCCCGACTCGTGCGGCAGAGCGGCGGTGAGGCGTCCTGCGTGCCGGGAGACGTCACCGACCGCGACGATGTCCAGCGCGCTGTCGACTTGGCGCGGGATACCTATGGAGGTCTCGACGCGGCCTTCAACAATGCCGGTTGGGCGTCCTCGGGCACCCCGCTGCACAAGATGGACGACGCCGACTACGACCGGATGATGGACGTCAATGTCCGCGGCGTCTGGAACTGCCTCCGTGCGCAGATCAGCGCAATGCTCGAGACCGGGACTCGCGGCGCCATCGTGAACACCTCCAGCGTGGCGGGCCTGCGCGCCACCGGCACCGCCGCCCCGTACATCGCGGCGAAGCATGCCGTACTCGGCCTCACCCGGGCCGCCGCCGACGAGTACGGCCCTGACGGAATCCGCGTCAACGCCCTGGTGGTCGGCAGCACACGCACCGAACTGATGGACGAAGTCCTCACCCGGACACCTTCCTTGTACGAGCAGTTCACCAGCCGCGCCATCCAGCGCCGCCTGGCCGACCCCTCAGAGGTGGCGCAGGCCGCGCTGTGGCTCTGTTCCGACCAGTCCTCCTTCACCACCGGCGCTGCCGTCCCGGTGGACGGAGGATGGACGGCGCGTTGACCGCTGTGCGTGCCCCCTCAGCCGGGACTCCCCCCCGGCAGCAGGGCCGGACGCCCGGGTGCGGCGACCGAACCGAGCACCAGGCGCCACAACTGCGCCAGTACGTCAGGGCTCTCGCCCCATGTGGCCGGGGTGTGCACCGGCGGGCTGTCGGTGCCGGCCAGCATGCACCTCACCAGGGTGCACAGCAGTTCGGCCGAGCAGCTCTCGCTCAGGTCACCCCTCGTATGCGCCCGGGCCGCGAGGCGGCCGACATCGTCCAGCCAGAGCTGGTGCCAGGAACCTTCCGTGCGGGTGGTTTCGCGGCTGAGGCGGGAAGCTGCCCGCACGGTCGGCTCGGTGCGCAGCAGCCACGAGATCTCGTGAGTGAGGTCGATGACGTTCTGCAGCGGTAGCTGCGAGCGCCTCAGCGTGTGCTCCACGGCGGCGCGTGTGCAGGCCGCACCGTCCTCGCACACAGCCCGCACCAGAGCGTCCTTGGTCGGAAAATGGAAGGTGAGCGCCCCCAAGGTCACCTCTGCTTGCGAGGCTATGCGCGCCAGGGATGAACCTGCGTAGCCGTGCTGGGCAAAGCCTGCCGCAGCCGCGAGTAGCACTCGGCGGCGTGTGTGCGCGGCTCGTGTCTGCGCCACGTTGTTGATCCCTCTGTCATGAGTCGGCCGGAAGCCCCCCGTCGTGCGGGGTGGGCCCACCCCGGTGGGCCCACCCCGCGTCATATGGCGGTGCTGGCCAGTTCGCCGCCACGCCCCCAGTAGGACTGGTCAACCTCGCGAATGATCACCGTGACAGCCTCCGCGGGGCAGCCGGCACCCCGGGCGACGGCTTCGGTGACTTCCTTGACGGTCCGGGCCCGCTCGTGCACCGAGCTGCCCCTCCAGCAGTCGATCTGAACAACAGGCATGCTTCCTCCTCCAGTTGGTGATGCACGCACCACCTTACATAACATAAAGAGCTTTTTTTTTGCTATGGTGAGATCCGAACCCGAACCCGAGACCGTGTCGAGCCGGCCTCGCGGCGGACTGTCATGCCCATGAGCATGTGAGGAAAGGGGACGACCATGCAGCAGACGAACGCCACCCTTCAGCCGGGCGCACCCGCGCCCCGGCGCCCCGGAACGGGCACCCGCCGCCCGCGCGCGGCCGTCGACCTCAGGCCACGCGCGGGCGGTATGGCGGACAGCCCCGTCCTGCCCGCCCCCTCGCTCGTCCCCGGCGGGCGATGCCTTCCCGCCGAGGCGAGCGCGCTGATCGGTGAGGCCCGCTCCGCAGCGGCATTCGCCCTCCCGCGGCCCGAGACCGCCGCTGAACTGCAGCGGATGGAAGAGTGCTGGCGCCCCCTGAGGGCCCGCGCGGTCCTGGTGCGCGCCCTGTACCCCAGCGAGGTCCTCGGCGACGAAGCCGCACTGCGGCACCTGGAGCAGGTGCGCGCCCTCGGGGTCGAGTGCCGTGTCCTGCCGGTGCAGCAGATCTTCACGGCCGTCATCGACCAGCGGGCCGTCTACATGGCCGAGGACGGGATCGGCCGGACCTTCCGCGGGCCCGGCGAAGTCGCCCTGCTGGCGGAGGCCTTCGACCGGCACTGGGCCTCCGCGGCCCCGGTGGCAGCTGTCGCGGTACGCCTTACGGTTCAGCACCGCACGGCGCTGCAGCTCATGCGGTCCGGCATGAAGGACGACAAGATCGCACGGCTCATGAAGATCTCGCCCCGTACCCTCAGCCGCCTGATCGCGGTGGCCATGGAGGAGCTCGGTGCCGGCAGCCGCTTCGAGGTCGGCGCCAAGGCCCAGGAGCTGCACCTCCTGAGCTGACGCGCGCGGCGCTACGGTCTGCGGGCCGCTCCGCCCTCCAGTGTTTCCACCACGTGCCGCAGTTCCTTCCGCATGACCCACACGAGAGAGGCCAGCTCCAGAGGGCAGGCGCTGGCGCCGAAGGTGTGGTCTGCCCGCCGCAGGATTTCCGTGAGTGCCGAGAGGTCGATGCCCCCGTCGGCTCCTGCCTCCTTCGGGGAGTTCTCCATGTTCTTCTCGGGCATATCCGCTCCGATCCACGCCGGTGAGAAGTGTCGATTCCTTTGATGTCACCACAAGGACTGGGTGGCGACTACGGAGTGGCGGCAGTACGCCAATTCCGGAGCGAGATCGACTGATTTTTCGAAGAGCTTCTCCGAAAGTCTCAAAAGTGCGCCGAAAGGCAATGTGCGACGGAGGCCGACGGGCTGTCATGGGCCGCTGACCTGCAAATCTGTTACCCATCGGAGTGGCGACGATTCGCCAGGCGAATCCCCGCCATCCTGGACGCTGGATTTTCCGTCCCTTCCCACGGCAGCATCTGTTCCGAAGAGCAGAAATGAATGCCAGGCGGAAGGAAGAAAGTGCATAGTCTTCTCGAAATCAGCGATGAGGTAGCGGACGCGCTCACAGGAAAACGTCCCGTCGTGGCTCTTGAGTCCACGGTCATCGCGCACGGAATGGCCTACCCCGGCAACGTCGAGACCGCCCTGTCCATCGAGAAGGCCGTCCGTGACGCTGGAGCGGTCCCCGCGACGATCGGCCTGGCCCGGGGGCGCTTCGTCGTCGGGATGACCGAGGACCAGGTCGAGGAGTTCGCCACCAGTACCGGCATCCCCAAGGTCAGCAGCCGTGACATCGGCCCCGTCCTCGCCGGAGGCGGCCTGGGAGCCACCACCGTGGCCTCCAGCATCGTCGCCGCCGACCTGGCGGGTATCCCGGTCTTCTCCACGGCCGGCATCGGCGGCGTCCACCGCGGCGCCCAGCAGACCCTCGACATCTCTGCCGACCTGGTGCAGTTCACCCGCAGCAAGGTCGCCGTGGTCTGCGCGGGTGCCAAGAGCATCCTCGACCTCGGCCTCACCCTGGAGTACCTGGAAACCCTCGGGGTCCCCGTCATCGGTTACCAGTGCGATGACTTCCCGGCGTTCTACTGCCGCTCGTCCGGGTTTCCCAACCCCCAGCGCATGGACCGGCTCGACACCGTCGCAGCCACCATGCGGGCCCACTGGGCGGCGGGCATGGCCGGGGGAGCGCTCGTCACCCACCCCATCGCCGAGCCGGACGCCCTGGACGGCGCCCAGATGGAAACCGTCATCGCCGACGCGCTCGACGCCGCGGAGGCGGCCGGCGTCCGCGGCCCGGCCATCACGCCCTACCTGATGAAGGCCGTGTCCCAGGCCACCGAGGGCCGCAGCGCCACCGCGAACCGGGCGGTCCTCATCTCCACCGCCCGTGTCGCGGGCGAACTCGCCGTGGCGTATGCCAGGCACACCACGGACGCACCGTGATCAGGGGAGCCGTCTTCGACCTGGACGGCACTCTGGCCAACACCCCCACCGCGATCTCGCGGCTGCTCGTCGACGTGGCCGCCGAATTCGGTGTCACGATCACTCCCGAGCAAGCGGCCCCCACCATCGGCAAACCGCTCGAACCCTCGCTCGCCACCCTCCTCGGCTGCGCGGTGGACGACCCCCGCACCGTACGGGCCACCGACCGCTACCGTGCCCTGTTCGACCAGGAAGTCCTCAGCCAGGGCGCCGACCTGCTCTTCCCCGGCGTGAGCCAGGGACTGCGCACCCTGCGGAACCAGGGAATGCACCTCGCCGTCGCCACATCGAAGATCTCTCCCAGCGCCGAGAAGCTGCTTACCGCCACCGGCCTGCGCGACCTCTTCGGCCCGGTCATCGGCAACGACATGGTGCACCGCGGCAAACCGGACCCGGAGATGGGTCTGCGCGCCGCAGCCGAACTGAACATCGCTCCCCGGGATTGCGCCTACATCGGTGACACCGTCACCGACCTGCGTATGGCCCGGGCCGCGGGCATGATCCCCGTCGCCGTGACCTACGGCGTCGACAGCCTGAACACCCTTGCCCACCACACCCAGTGGCTCCTGAGCAGCTTCCCCGACGTGGTGCACACCCTGACCGATCTCGCCGCGACCACGGCTCGCGAGCGCTAGTCCCTCAAGGACTCTTCATGACGCAGAAAACCGAAGAAACCACCGCCCGTCCTCCCGAAGCCGTCCCCGCTTCCCCGCCCAAGGCGGAGGGCGCCAAGATGACCCCGAAAGAGGCATGGGCCCTCGCCGTCCTCGGCTGCGGGCTGTTCCTGGCGACGATGGACTTCTCCATCGTCTACGTGGCCCTGCCGAGCATCGGCTCCGCCCTGTCCCTCACCGAGAGCTCACTGCAGTGGGTGGTCAGCGGATACGCCATCTTCTTCGCCGGATTCCTCCTGACCGGAGGTCGCGTCGGCGACAGGTTCGGTGCCCGCCGCGTCTTCCTGGGTGCGACAGCCCTGTTCGGTCTCAGCTCGCTGGCCGCCGCGATGACCGACGACTTCACCACTCTCATCATCGCCCGCGCTCTCCAAGGCGTCGGAGCGGGCCTGCTCGACCCCTCCACCCTGGGCCTGATCCAGCAGATCTTCCCGGCAGGCCCCAAGCGCAACCGCGCCATGACCATCTGGGGCGCCGTCGGCGCCATCGGGCTTGTGGGCGGCGTCGCCCTCGGCGGACTGCTCACCGCCGTGGCCTGGCAGTGGGTCTTCCTCGTCAACGTGCCGTTCGCCGCTCTGGTCATCGGCCTCGGCTTCTTCCTCCTGCCCGGCCGCCGCACCGACGCCGGCGCGCCGACCCCCCTCAACGCACTCAGCGCCGTCCTGGGCACCGGCTCCATCCTCCTGCTCGTCCTCGGCCTGACCAGGCTCGGCGACGTCGGCCTGGCCGACGTCACCACCTGGGCGCCGCTCATCGGGTTCGCCGTGCTCGCCGCCGGCTGGGTGATCCGCGAACGCACCAGCGTCAGCCCGCTCATCGCCCGCCAACTGTGGCGCACCCGGTCCCTGATGGTCGCCTGCCTCATCGATGCCTGCTACGTCCTGAGCATCGGCGTGCAGTTCTTCCTGGTCACCCTCTTCCTGCAGAACGAGCACGGATTCAGCCCGCTCGCCGCCGGCCTGGCCTTCCTGCCGCTCACCGTCACCGTCATCGTCGGCAACGCCGTCACCGACAAGCTCATCGCCCGCCTGGGCGCCCGCACCATGCTCGTCACCGGCCTGCTGACCGCAGCGGCAGGACTCGCCCTCCTCGCGGCCAGCGTCCACGTGGAGAGCTACGCCCTGGGTATGGTCCCCGGACTGCTGCTCTCCGGAGTCGGCAACGGCATCGCCTTCCCCGCCCTGTTCATCTCCGCGACCTCCGACATCCCCGGCGAGAACCAGGGCGTCGGTGCGGCGATGCTCACCACCACCCAGTACGTCTTCACCTCACTGGGCCTGGCGGTCCTGGTCCTGGTCCTGGGAAGCGACCCGGGCGTGGGCAACTACATGACCACCTTCATCTTCAGCGCCGTCGCAGCCGCGCTGGGTGCCCTCGTCGCAGCCCTCGGCATGCGCCGTACCTCCACCGCACCCACCCCCTGATCCCCGGCGCCGGCCGCCCGGCCCGAACGTCGGGCGGCCGGCGCCCCGAGCAGAAGGCGAAACCGCCATGGAGATCCTCGCCAGCCGCATCGTCGTGCGCCCCACCGACCCGGAGGCCAGCCGCAGGTTCTATCGCGACCTGCTGGGCCTGTCCGTCTATCAGGAATTCGGCAGTGGGCCTGAGCGCGGCACCGTCTTTCACCTGGGCGGCGGCTACCTCGAACTTGTCGGCCGCAGCACCCGCCCGCTCGACGAACAGCCGGCGATGTGGCTGCAGGTCCGCGACCTGGCCACCACCCGCGCCCAGCTCCTCTCCAACGGTGTCACGCCGGCCCGCGATGCCGAGGCCGAACCGTGGGGCCTGTGGGAGATGCACCTCGCCGACCCCGACGGCATACAGATCTACGTCGTCGAGATACCGCAGAACCATCCCTTCCGTTTCGGCGTTCCCGCGCCGGAGGCCCAGGAACCCGTCCCGCTGGAGAAGCAGGTCGCAGCGGCCGAGGAACGCCTCAAAGGATCGTTCCTGTGACCCTGTTCACCCATGAGGACGCGTCCCACCTCGGTGTGCCCGGCCAGGCCGAGTCGGTGACCATCGGCACCAATACCTGCACCATGCTCATTCCCACCGAGGCCACCCACGACGGATTCGGCCTGTACTCCCTGGCCATGCCGCCCCACGGCCCCTTCGCCTCCCCGCACTTCCACAAGGAGATGACGGAGGTGTTCATCGTCCGCACGGGGCAGGTGCAGCTGCTGCGCGGCAACGAATACGTCACCGCCGACGCAGGAAGTGCCCTGTACGTCCCACCAGGCACCCCGCACGGATTCGCCAATGTCGGTGAGGACCCCGCCGAGCTGCTGATCGCCTTCATGCCCGGCCGCCATCGCGAAGGCTTCTTCCGCGGCATGGCGGAGCTCATCCAGGAAGACCAGGTGCCGCCCACCCAGGAACAGCTCACCGAACTCGCCGAACGCTACGACCAGTACCGGTATCTGCCCTAGCAGAGAAGGAAACCGACCGTGTCCACCCGCCTCGCGCGCAGTCCCCTGCCCTCACTGACCGGCATGCGTTTCGCCGCCGCAGCGCTGGTTTTCGTCTCACACATCGCAAGCAACCGAATATTCGCCGACCCATCCACCGACAACTGGTTCTTCGACGTCTTCAACCCCGCGGGCTGGATGGGAGTCGGCTTCTTCTTCATCCTCAGCGGTTTCGTCCTGACCTGGTCGGCCCGAGAGGGCGACACCGTCACCGGCTTCTGGCGCCGCCGCCTCGCCAAGATATTCCCCAACCATCTTGCGACCTGGCTCGCCGGCTTTCTCCTGATGGTCGTGACCGGGGAATTCCTGAACGCCTTCCACGTCATCCCCAGCGCCTTCCTGGTCCACACCTGGATCCCGCGCATGGACGCCCTGTCGAGCACCAACGGACCGAGCTGGTCCCTGTGCTGCGAACTCGTCTTCTACCTGGCCTTCCCGTTCATATTCCGGCTGGTCAAGAAGATCCGCCCGGAGCGGCTGTGGGCCTGGACCCTCGGTGTGCTGGCCGCCATCGCCGGATGGGCGGCCTTCGTCTACGCCGTACTGCCCAAGGATCCCGAAATCGTCTGGGCCCCCATGCCCTTCTGGCACTTCTGGGCCATCTACAACCCGCCGCCGGTCCGCATGCTCGACTTCCTGCTCGGCATCCTCGTCGCCCGCCTGGTGATCACCGGCCGGTGGATCCGCGTCGGCTGGCCCACCGCCGTCACCCTCCTGCTCGCCGGTTACGTCGCCATGGTCTTCGTGCCGCCGGAGTTCGGCATGATGGCCGTCACCGCCGGCCCTCTCGCGGTGCTGATCGCCACTGCCGCCAGCTCGGACGTCAACAGCACGCGCTCACCCTTCCGCGGCCGCACCATGATCTGGCTCGGCGAGGTGTCCTTCGCCTTCTACATGGTCCATTACCTGGTCCTGCACTTCACCCTCAAGGCCCTCGGAGCACGGGTCGCCTGGTCCCTGCCCGAGGGGCTCGCCGTCGGCGCGGGGATCGCCCTGATCACCCTGGCCGTCGCCCACCTGACGTACACCTACATCGAGATGCCGGCCATGCGCCGCTTCAGCCGTCCGCGCCGCCGCACAGCCACCCCCATCTCGACGGCCGCCACCGGCGCAGCGGCCCCCGTCGCGCTCGCCCAGCCGCTGGCAGCACCTGCCGAGCCTCTGCCCACCCCATCCGGCCCCCGCCCCGGCCCGGAGCCGGCCTCGGCCGAACGACCCCGCGAGCCCGTCGACTTCGGCCCCGCCTAGGCACACCTCCACCGACGAGACGAGAGGAACACCATGACCAGCGCCCCCGCCCTCACCGGCCGCGGTGCCATCATCCCCAGCACGGACCTTGCCTTCCAGCCCCTCGACGGCTGCCAGGTGGCCTGCGCGGTCGGCCCCCATCTGGGCGCCGTCGAAGTCCGCCTGGACGTCGTGCGCATCCCGCCCCACCACCAGTGGAGCCCGGAGCAGGCGAAAACGCAGGAGAACGTCGTCGTCGTCTTCTCCGGCAGCGGCACCGGCCATGTCGGCCCCCAGCACCAGCCGGTGGAAAGCGCCGACGCCATGTACTCCCCGACCGGGCAGCCCTACGCACTGCGGACCGGCGACCAGGCGATGACCGCCTACCTCTGGAGCAGCCGCCTGCCCGCCCCGCACACGCCCCCCACCGCCCCGCGCCACTTCTCCAGCCTGTGGAACGAGGAGACCCAGCTCAAGGGGTTCAGCGGCACCGAGCAGGGAGGGTCGGGCAAAACCGCCACCATGAACTTCCTGTTCTGGCCCGGAACCGGCTCGCCCCGCCTGTGCCTGCACTGCGGCTTCATGCAGCCCGGCGAGTACTTCAACGTCCACACCCATCCCCACAGCGAGGAAGCGTTCATCGCCTTCGAGGGCGAGGGCCAGCTGCACCTCGACGGGCACTGGTACGACGCGGCCCCCGGAGACGTCCTCTTCGCACCACCCGGGGTTCCGCACGGCACGCGCCACTACGACATCCCGGGCGCGCCCAGGTTCGCCACCTGCGGCGGCCCCACTCCCTTCGACCCGGTCCTCTACGAGCGGGCCGGCGTCTCAGCAAAGGTTCGGTGACACACCATGTGCAGGATCTACGGCCACTTCGACGCCCGGGCCACCCGACACGAACTCCGCTCCGTGGCCGCGGCACAGCGCCACGGCGGGCCCGACGCCCAGACCCACCTCACCGGCCACGGCTGGGCCCTGGGAAACAACCGCCTGGCGGTGATGGACCTGGACGGCGGAGACCAGCCCTACACCTCGGGCGACGACATCGCCGTGGTGTTCAACGGCGAGATCTACAACCACCAGGAACTGCGCGCCTCCCTCCGCGCCAAGGGGCACCAGTTCGCCGACCACTGCGACGGATCGATTCTGCCCGCCCTCTACCTCGAGTACGGGCCGTCCTTCGCGGAGCACCTCGACGGCATGTACGCCATTGCCGTCGTGGACCTGCGCGGCGAGCCCACCTTGTGGCTGGCCACCGACGAACTCGCCATGAAGCCCCTCTACTACCACTGGAACGCTGCCGCCAGGCACCTGTACTTCGCCTCCGAACTTCCCGCCCTGCTGGCCTTCCGCAACGTCCCCGTCACCCCCTGGGAAGCCGGCCTGGACAGCTACCTCACCACCAAGACCCCCTTCGGCGAACAGACCATGTTCGAGGGGATCCGCGTACTGCCGGCCGCCAGCACCGTCAAGGTCACCCGAAGTCAGGGCATGCACATCACGCAGCGGGCCACCTCCCGCACCCGGTCCTTCCACGACACCGAGGAGGACGCCGCCGTCCAGGTGCAGCACCTCCTGCGAACCGAGGTGCACCGCCTCACCGAAGCCGACGTCCCCGTCGCCGCGATCACCAGCGGCGGACTCGACTCGAGCTTCGTCACCACCCTGGCCGCCGAGAAGGTCCGCGACCTCCACACCTTCAACATCGCCTACACCGGAAACTGGCCCGCCGACGAACGCCACTTCGCCCGCGAAGTCGCCGAGTACGCGGGCAGCACCCACCACCAGGTGGAAATCGACCCCGCCCACTTCCCCCGCATGCTCAACGACGTCGTCTGGCACCTCGGCCAGCCCAACGCCGATCCCATCACCCTGGCCACCCACGCGCTGTTCGCGTCCGTCCGCGACGCCGGGTTCAAGGTCGCCATCACCGGTGACGCCGCCGACGAACTCTTCGGTGGATACGACCGCATCAGCCGTGCCGTCAACGCCCCCTCCGGCAGCGACTGGGTCACCCCGTACCTCGATGAACTCGCCGCCATCCCCCGCGCTCACCGCGAGACCCTGTACACCACGGACTACCAGCACTTCCTCCAGCACACCACCTCCGCGGCGCAGCAGCACACCGCACAACTGCGCGCGCACCCCGGCGACACCATGGCTGCCCTCACCGACTTCGAGATCGGCCGCCGGCTGCCCGCCTACCACCTGCGCCGCGTCGACCACCTCAGCATGTCCGCCTCCGTGGAGGTACGGCTCCCCTTCTGCCAGCCCAGCATCGTGCGCTACGCCCGCTCCCTGCCCACCCACTTCAAGGTCGACGCACAGCGCCGCAAGAAGGTGCTGTACGGAGCAGCAGCCGGCCACCTGCCCCCCTCGGTCCTGAACCGG
Organism: Streptomyces sp. QL37; assembly: GCF_002941025.1. Lineage (NCBI taxonomy): Bacteria > Bacillati > Actinomycetota > Actinomycetes > Kitasatosporales > Streptomycetaceae > Streptomyces > Streptomyces sp. QL37. Next base: position 8,603,645 of record NZ_PTJS01000001.1, read on the forward strand.
CCCAAGCAGCCCTTCACCCTGCCGATCACGGCGATGCTCTCCGCCGGCCAGCCCCTGATGGCCTACGCCCGCGACATCCTCGGCTCCGACCAGATCCGCCGGCGCAACCAGCTCGACGCCCGTCAGGTCGCCCATCTGCTCGACCTCCAGACGCGCACCCCCAATGACAAGGCCTCCATGGCCATCTGGTCGCTGCTCATCCACGAACTGTGGCTGGAGCAGTTCTGCACCAGCACGAGCCAGGCACGCCAGGAGGTGACGGCGTGATCGGCCACATCGCGCGGGCGGTCGGGGCGCCCACGGCGACTCTCGTCCTCGACCAGCGCCGCCTGCCCCAGGACGAGGACCGACTGCGCCCGCTGCTCACCCAGATACGCAGACAGCTGCAGAGCACCGGACGCGGCGACATCCTCAAGTTCGCCCTCGTCGCGCCCTCCGACCACCCCCTGTTCGACCTCGACTACCGATTCGTCCAGGCACTGCCCGGCGGCGTCGACCGCTTCGACTTCCAAGGCAGTTGCGGGCACTCCATCCTCGCCTCCGTGGTCGCGGCAGACAGCCAGCACTGGCTGCCGCGCCTGACCCCCGGCGGCCGGGTCAGGGTCCGCGTCCTCAACAACGGTGACCACGTCGTCTGCGAGGTGGATGAGGCCCGCCGGCGCAGCAGCCTGTTCACCGTCCACTTCCTTCAGGACGCCGGCGTCAGCCTCAGCAACCTGCTCCTGACGGGTAACGCCCAGGACCGGCTCCTGACACCCGACGGGCTCTACCCGGTCTCCCTGGTTTCCATGGGCAACCCGTACGTCTTCGTCGACGCGGCCGACCTCGGCATCACCAGCCAGGAGGAGCTCTTCACCGCCGGGGACGGTCTGTTCACCCGGCTGCTCAAGATCCGCAGTGAAGCGGCAGTCCTGCTCGACCAGCCGGCCGAAAGCGTCTTCCCGAAGATCGCGGCCGTCGGCGCCTTCCAGCCCGGACGGCTCGCACTGCGCGCGATCTCCGTGCCCAAATGGCATCCCAGTCTCGCGTTGACCGGCACCACCTGCGTCGCAGCAGCCGCCGCCATCCCCGGAACCGTCGTGCACGACCTCGCCCAGCGCAGCGGCATCCCCCGCGGAGCCATCGAGCTCGACACCCCCGGTGGCGCCACCGCGGCCACCGTCGCCACCACCGGCAACGGCACCCTCGACGACGTCCTCGACTGGGTCAGCGTCAGCCACAAGCTCGCACACCTCGATGAACCCACCGACCTGAACGCATTCCACAGCATGGAGGAACCGGCATGGCAGCCCGTAGCAGTGTGATCAGCACTCCGGCGCCCACGCGCGACGAACTCGCCGAGAAGTACGCCGACCTCCACGCCGTCCTGCGACGCCACGCTCATGAAGCCGACGAGACCGCACAGCTGCCCGCGCAGGTCTTCACCGCCCTGCGCGCATCCGGCATCCTCGGCGCCGCCATCGACACCGCCTTCGGCGGTCTGGGCGGCGACGCACAGCTCACCAACCGGCTCGTGGAGCAGGTCGCGGCCATCGACCCCTCCGTCGCCATCATCCTGTTCCAGCACTACGCGGTCAGCGCCCGCATCAACGAATGGGGTACACCCGAGCAGCGCAAGCGCTACCTGACCAAGCTCGCCGCAGGCCACTGGCTGGCCGCCTCCGCATGGAGCGAAACCGGCGCGGGCGCCGACAAGCGCAACCTCGCCACCAAAGCCGTGCCCACTGCCGACGGCTGGGTACTGGACGGAGCCAAGTCCTTCACCACCGGCGCAGGACTCGCCCACCTCTACCTCGTGCTCGCCCAGACCAGCGAGCCCACCACCACCAGCACCTACGGCAGCGACGGCCAGACCTTCTTCCTCATCGAGGCGGACACCCCCGGTCTCATCGCGGACACAGGCATGGATCTGGTGGGCATGCGCGCCTCCGCGACCGGATTCGTCGAACTCCGCTCCTGCCACGTGCACCGGGACGCCGTCCTGGGCGCCACCGGCAGTGCCGTCCAGATCATCGCGGGCGTCCGGGAATCCGGTGCCACGCTGGGCGCCGTGGCCCTGGGCATAGCCGAGACCGCCCGCACGCTCGTACTCGCCCACGCCCAGCACCGCGGCCTGGGCGGACAGCAGGCCGTCGCCTTCCGGCTCGTCGACCTCGCGGCCCGCGTCGCGTCCGCCCGCGCCCTGGTCGACAGCGCGGGACGACGCGACACCCCCGACCCCGGCACCACCACCCTGTACAGCAAGCTCGTCGCCACCCAGGTCTGCGAAGACGCCGTCAACGAGGCACTGCGACTGCTGGGCAGCGCCGGCTACCTGAACACCCACCCCCTCAACAGACTCGCCCGGGACGCCCGCGCCGTGGGCCTCATGGGACCCGTGAGCGACCTGTGCCGACAACTGGTGAGCACGTCGTGGACCAGCTGACTTCCACCACCACACCCTCAGGAGCATCAGTGGCACCCCTGTACGAGCTCGCCATCACCAACGTCCGCATCGTCACCCCCCGTGGTGTCCAGCCGGGCACCGTCGCGGTGAACGGCGAACACATCGCCGCAGTCCTTCCAGAGCACACGGACGTCCAGGCACAAGCCACCCTCGACGGCGGAGGGCGCTATCTCCTCCCCGGCGTCATCGACTCGCACGTCCACTTCCGCACCCCCGGCCTCACCCACAAGGAGGACTGGCTCCACGGCAGCAGGGCAGCCGCCGCGGGCGGTGTCACCACGGTCATCGACATGCCCAACACCCAGCCACCGCTCATCGAACCCGAGCTCGCCCAGGAGAAGGCCGCTCTCATCGACGGCAACTCCCTGGTGGACTACCGCTTCCACCTCGGTGTCACCAGCACCAGCGTCGAAGCGCTGCGCCGTCTCCAGCCACGCCAGGCGACCTCGGTCAAGGTGTTCATGACCGGCCACCACACAGCCCCCCACATCATCCGAGACCACGAGGTTCTCGACCAGATCTTCGCCATAGCCGCCGAAAAGCGACTCCGCTTGGTTCTCCATGCCGAGGACGACGCCGTCTTCTCGCTCCTGGAGGAGCACCAGGACCCGCCCACGACCTACACGTCCTACGAGGCCGCCCACCCCCGGAGCGGCGGCATCGTCGCCGTCTCCCGTGTCATCGAACTGGTGCGCAAGCATGGCACCGCCGCACACGTCCTGCACGTATCCAGCTCGGAGGAAGCCGCGCTCCTGCTGGCCGCGAAGCGTGCAGGACTGCCCCTCACCTACGAGGTCACCCCCCACCACCTGTCGTTCTCCGCCCCGGACACCGAACGGCTCGGCGCCCGTATCAGGCTCCGCCCCGCCATCCGATGCCTCACCGACCAGCAGAGACTCTGGGACGCGGTCATGTCCGACGACGTGGCGACCATCGGCAGCGACCATGCACCTCACACCGTGGAGGAGAAGCTGCGGCCCGCGGCTGACGCACCCCCTGGCCTGCCCGGAACCCAGGAGATGCTCACCGCACTGCACACCGGGATGCGCCGCAGGTACCCCGACCGGCCGCTCGACGACGTCATGGAAGCCATCGCCCGGCTGAGCTCACAGCGCCCCGCCGAACTGTTCGGCCTGATGGCGGAGAAGGGCAGCATCGAGCCCGGCAAGCACGCCGACTTCGTTCTCTTCGACGCCGACGCAACCTGGATCATGCGTGGCCAGGACGTCGAGGCGAAGGTGGGCTGGTCCGCCTACGAAGGCTGGACCTTCACCGGACAGGTCGCCGCGACCATACGTCGCGGGGAGGTGATCTACGACGCCGAGGCGGAATCACGCTTCGGGTCGCCCACCGGAAGATGGCTGACGGCAACCGGCCCCGTCTCCGAGCCCGATCCCCTGCCAGAAGCGGCCCTCGCCTGACCTTCCCATGCAGCACCGCAGACGACGACACATGCCGTTCAGTGTGGCCGACCCCCAGAACGCTTCTGGAGAAACCATGACCTCGCTCGATCAACGCACCTTCACACAGGCCCTTGCGAAAGTCCCCAGCCCCGTCACCGTCATCACCACCTCCGCGCCCAGCGAGCCCGCGCGGCGATGGGGCTTCACCGCGAGCTCCTTCACCTCCCTCTCGCTCGACCCGCCCTTGGTACTGGTCTGCCTGGCCAAGTCCGCCGGCTCCCACCAGGTGTTCACGTCCACCGAGAAGTTCATGGTGAACGTGTTGGCGGCCGATCAGGCCCACATAGCGTCGCGATTCGCCAGCCGCCAGGCCGACAAGTTCTCCGGCGGTGACATGGAACCCTGTGAGGCCGACCTCCCGGGACTGGCGGCCGCTGCCGTGCGATTGTCGTGCAGCAGCTACGACGTGGCTGACGGCGGCGACCACAGCATCCTGATCGGCCGGGTGGAAGAGGTGCACATAGGAGATCAGGGGTCCCTGGTCTACTACGACAGAGCATTCGTGCCACTGTCTCGTGAGCGCCAACTCGTCTCGCGCTGATCCTGAAACGCTGAATACTCCTGAAGGGCCGCCACCGCAGGTGGCCCTTCAGGAAGCCGGCGAACCGCGGACGCAGTTCCGCTAACGACATGCTCTCCCGCCTCACATCGGCCACGTCACCCGACGGAGCCTGGAGAACTCGCACGACGCTGCCGGGCGGCTCGCCGCTCAGACCGTGCACGGCGCCACCCTCCACATCACCTATGACGCCGCCGGCCGGCCGGCCTCGCGTACGACGCCCACAGCACTGGTGAGCAGACCTCCGGCGACCGTGGGAAAAACCGACCCCGCCCGACAGGCTGACCCCTGCCCGCGTCCGCCGCGACTTTCGGCACCTCCGCCGCGACCACGAACCCGACAGCAAGCCCGCCCCCAGGGCGTCCGGCACCGGCGCGGCGGCGCCCGGCGCCCCCGTAGGCGGCGGCGGAACCCCGCCTGGTGACGCGGCGCTCTACTCGACACTCGCGGCACGCTCCCGTCGTCGGCGTGAGTACGTCCGGGCGGCGGCGCTGTCTTCCCTGGCCGGTGCTGCGGAGGTGGTCAGGCGGCGAGGGCGGGATAGAACCGCAGGACGGTATCGGCGCCGATGATCCGAACAGTCGGCTTCTTGGTCAAGCGTCAACCTTGGCCCCTGTGAGCCCTTCAAAAGGCTGAAGTATGCCGCTTCGAGGGGGATCTGGGGCGTGTGGCGCCGCTGGGCTGGCGCAGACTCCGAGGTCAGCCGTCGGATCGAGGAGCAGTTGTGCCCACATCGCCACGTCACATTGCTGTGATCACAAACGGCGATGGTCATCGGGCCCAGTGCCGGGGGAGCGAGCGCCTCAACGCCCCCTTGGGGGGCATCATGGCGAGCGTACGGACGGCCGTGGTCAGCGGGGCGCCCTGGTTGTCGTGGGTCGCGTTCTCCCACCGGGAGCCGGCGACGCCCCACGGCGCGAAGCCGACTTCCTCATGATGCTGTCCGGTCAGTGGGTGATCCTCGACGAGGTCCGCGCCAGGAACGACCTGGCCGTCCTGGTGGTGCCTCGCCGGAATGTGCGCCGCCCCAGTTGGCTGTCGCGGTCCGTGAGTGAGACTGCTGCTGCCGGAGCGGGTGCGGAATGAGAGGTCTCGTCGGGCGCCGAGGCACTACAGGCAGCGGTGTGCGCACCTGGCCGCAAGTGCTGCGGCGTCGTGCTGTCTGGTTCCTGGCCGGGCTCGGGCTCGTGATGGTGGTGTCAGCGGTGGTCGGAGCGGATGCCACCGAACGGCTCTCGGCGGGCGGATATCAGTACCGGGACGCGGAGACGCAACGAGCGGTGGACGTGCTTGCCTCGGACTTCCGTGTTCCTGCCGACGCCAACCTCATCCTGACGGTGCATCACCGCATCACGGTGCGCTCCGGGCCGGCGGCCCTCGCCGGCAAGGCGTTGGTAGCCCGGGCCCGCGCGCATCCGGCAGTGACATTGACGGCCGATCCGTGGACCGCACCATCGTCCCCCTTGTTCAGCGAGGACGGCCGCACTGCGCTGGTGCTCGTACAGATCTCCGGTCCGGAACGTGCGGCTGCTGCGGCCGCCCGCTACCTGGCCGATGACGTGACCCGTACCGAAGGGCTTGACGTGGGCGCGGGAGGTCAGGCGCTGATCCAGGACGAGCTGATCCACAGCTCGCGGGACGCGTTGCTGCGAGCAGAACTCCTTGCTCTCCCGCTGGCCTTCCTGGCCCTCGTCATGGCCTTCCGCTCTCTGGCGGCAGCTTTGCTGCCTGTCGCGGTCGGTGCGGTGGCCGTCACCGTCGGCCTGGCTCTGCTGCGGCTACTCACCCTGGTCGTCCCGGTGGGTACGTTCGCGCTCAATCTGACCACCGCCCTGGGTTTCGGTCTCGCCGTCGACTACAGCCTGTTCCTTCTGACCCGCTATCGCGGCGAACGCGCTGCCGGCCATGACCGCAACCACGCACTCGATGTCACCGTCCGCACTGCCGGCCGCACGGTCGTCTACTCCGCGCTCGCCATCGGCGCCGCCCTGCTGGCTCTGCTGGTCTTCCCCGTCTACGCCCTGTCATCGCTGGCCTACGTGGCCCTGAGCGTGGTCACCCTTGCCCCCGTAAGCGCGGTGATCGTGGTGGTGTGCACTATCTCGGTGCTCGGCCAGCGAGGGGACCGGCTTCTCCTCTCCCGGCGGCGGCCGTCCCGCACGCGGCGGGACGGATGGGGCAGGCTGGCAGCCTCGGCCACCAACCGGCCCTGGAGGTGGTCGGTGCCGCTGGTGGTCGTGCTCTGCGCGCTGGCCGCACCCTTCGCCCACGCGACGTTCACCGTGTCGGATGAGCGGATGATGCGCGGCTCCTCGCCGGTGCGGGTCGCGACGGAGCAGGCGCGTTCGCGTTTCGACCTGCGCCAGGTTGATCCCGTGTGGCTGCTGCTGTCCTCCGGTGTGGAGGGCGGCAGGGCCTCAGCGTACGCCGGGGCCGTGGCCCGCACCCAAGGTGTGGCACAGGCCACGGTGGTGGCCGGCCCTGGCCCGTCCCGACGCACCGCGGTGCGGGTGGAGACCATCGACGCACCGGGCAGTGAGGCGGCCTCCGACACACTGGCCCGTCTCCGGGACCTGACCCCGCCGGGGCCGGTCACCGCAGTGGGCGGCACGGCGGACCGGGCCAACACCCTGATCGCTCTCTCCGAGCGGCTTCCCTTGGGGCTGGCCTTGATGGCTGCCAGCACCTTCGTGCTGCTGTTCCTTTTCACCGGCAGTGTGTTGCTTCCGGTGAAGGCTCTGATTCTGGCCGGACTCGGCCTCACCGCCAGCATGGGAGTGCTGGTGACCGTTTTCCAGGACGGAGACGCGGCCTTTCTGCTCGGTGACGTCACAGCGCCCGGTTACCTCGATCCCTCCGTCGTCATCGTGATCATTTGTGTGTGCTTCGGGCTCGCGACCGACTACGAGATGTTCCTCCTCTCACGTGTCCGCGAGCACTACCTCCTCACCCGGGACATCCGCATCGCTGCCGTCGAGAGCACACGCCAGACCGCGGGTACGATTTCGTGGTCCGCGATCATCCTGATCACGGTGCTGCTGGCGCTGGCGGCATCTCCACTGTCCGTGCTGAAGATGGTGGGCATCGGCTGCGCCCTGAGCATTGTGGTCGATGCGTTCGTCATCCGGCCGATCCTCGTCCCCGCGGCCCTGGCTCTCTTCGGTTCCGCCAACTGGTGGGCCCCGCCGTGGATGTGCCGCTTGCACGAGCGCATCAGCGCGCACGACGGGCAGGCGTCCACACCAGTACCTCACACACGGCCGGACCACTCCGTCAACGCCACCGACACCAGTGCTGAACGGCTCCCAGCACCCGTCGCGGAGCACCTGTGATTACTGGCCCCGGTCTCTGCGTGCGCTCGCCACGTGCTGTTCGCCGCGCCAGGGCCTGCTGGGTCCGAAACCCTGCCCCCTTACCCGGCACTTTCCGAGCAGACCGGCCTGCCGCCCTTGCCCTCTCCAACGGACCACCGGGGCCGCCGGCGGATCCGCTGACCGTTCGGCTTGCAGACGGACGAGCGCAGCCAGGTCGCTGTCACAGCTCCGAACGGAACCAGTGCCCTGTGTGCCGGACCCCCGACCCACTTCGACAAGGATCTTCGTGTTGATCTCCACCCGCCCCAGCCTCATGGATCTGACCATGCATGACATGGCCCAGAAGCAGCCATGGCTGTCCCAGACCATCGGTGCCGCCCTGCATCTTCAGGGGACGGCGCCGGCTCTTGCTGACCTTCGCGCGTATGTGGGCGGCCGTCTCTCCCTGCTGCCCTGCCTGACTCATTACCTTCAGGGCGGCGGGCTGAGGGCGCGTTGGGTTCACGATCCGCGCCCCGATCTCCAGCCACGCATCCGAGAACGCGAACTCGTGCCAGGCAAGGACAGTCTCGACGCAGTCCTGCAGGATCTGCTCACCCAGCCTCTCCCGGCCAGTGGCCCGCTGTGGGACTTGTGGCTCCTGCACGGCCACGTCGCACACCAGTACACGCTGTGCTACCGCGCCCACCACTCCGGCCAGGACGGCGCGGCCGTCATCAACGCCCTCCACAACCTCTTCGGCGCGGTGCTCCCTCATGCCCCCACCGGCACGAATCCTGTGGCCGGGCCACGCGCCTGTGCCTCCACTCTCAGGGGGATGCTCGCAGCCTTGGCCCACAACAACATCTGGAACGATCCAGCCCACGTTCTCGACGACTCCCGCATCAGCACCTGGGCCAGCGTCCCCACCCGTCTTCTTCATGACATGGGTGCGGCCCGTGGCGGCAGCGGCAACGATGCGTTCCTCGCCACCCTGGCTACCGCCGTGCGGACCTGGACCCACTCCCACTGGGCCCGGGGAATCGGCCGGCCGGTACCCGCAGTGATGATGGCCAACCTGCGCCGGGCCCACGAGGCAGGCCACCCTGGCAATTTGTTCGCCTACGCCACCGTCCCGCTGCCCAGCCACGAACCCACCCACCAGGCCCGCCTCGACGCGGTCATCACCGCCACCCAAGGGCCCAAGAGCCCTCTTCGACGGGAAGCCACCCGCACCATCCTCGACAGGACTCCGACACGCCTCGGCCGCGCCCTGGCCGACCGGCTCACCACCCCCTCGCGAGCCGTCGTCGACACCTCTTACGTTGCCGTCCGCCGGCCCCTCCACTACCAGAGCGATCCGGTCACCCACATCCAGCCCTTCACCTGGCTTCCCCGCAACCACCCCGCCTCCGTCCTCGCGTGCAGCTACAACGGCATCACCACCACGCACTTCCTGACCAACGGAGCGCTGCCTGAATTCCACCAATTGGCCACGCACTGGGAGCAAGCTGTCAGCGAGGCCCAGGTGCCCGGCCCCAGAGCCACGCCCAGCCCGGTGGGCGAGCAGCAGGAAACAACCGCCCGGGCAGCGACAACACCCGGCCCGAGTACACCGCGCCCATAGGCCGATCCCGTCCACCAGGGGCGCCCACGTCCTGCCTGTGGCATTCACCGCCCCCGGCCACCCCTGTCAGTGTCGGGCTGCCGAAAGTCATTACGTCGGCCTGCCACGCGATCGCGCCGAGCGGATTCGCACGGCTGTGATGTGGACGAACGCGGCCGAGGCGAGAACGCACCCCGCCGCACCGTCAGCGCGCCGCAACCGCGTCAGGGGGCGTGGGGCCGCACCGGCCTCGCGTTCCCGTGCCGAATGAACACCCGTTGTGGGCTCGCCCACATCCTTCGTAAGGGAACAGGACATGACGGTCTTCGTAGCCGGGACCACAACGTCGCGGACCGCGCCGGTGACGGCAGTCGCGGTACAGGATGCGGCCGGCCGGGCACTGGATTTCGTCAGCGGCTCAGTTGGACCGGCCGGGGCTCCTCCAGTGCTGCTATCCCTCGATCCCCAGTTCGGGCAGAGTTTTCCCGGCTCTCTCGCGCGCGGGGTACTGCGAAACCGTTTCGGGGTGGACCCGGGCTTCGACCTCGAAGGGGAGGCATTCTCGGCGATGGTGGCGCTGGTGCTCCTCCCAACGCTCGCACGCCGGGGCGATCGAGGCGTGACTGGTCAGCTCGCCCGGAGGCTGGGCACGCAGGTACAGACGTGCCGATGGGGCGAACGCTATCGGTTCTTCCCCGGCACCGGAGGCTTTCCCGCAGACACCGACTGCACGGCCTTGGCTACCGGCGCCCTCCACGACCACGGCCTGCTGACCGACGCCGGCCTGGACCGAGGAGTGCACGAGCTCCTGAGCTCCGCACCGCGGGTCGCGGAACCCGCACACCCTTCCGGCCCGTGTGAGGAGGAGAGCGTGCGCAGGGACGTCTTCATGGTCTATTGGGAGGACGGAAAAGAGCCGTCGACGCTGCGCCGCGGGCGCAAGCACGACGCTGTGGCCTGCACGAACGCCCTCTACACCGTTCAGATGGCGCCCCGGCCGGTCACCGGCCAAGCCCTGGCGGTGATCGAAGCAACGACCCTCTACCTCCGAGACCATCTCAGCTCGGGGCGCTACCTCGCGGGCACCCGCTACTACCCTTCGCCCGATGCCTTCCTCTACGCCGTCGCGCGTCTGTGCTCCCGCTTCCCGGCCAGCGCGCAGGTCCTGGCTGCTCCCGCCCGGCAAGCCCTCGCCGAACGGGAAGCCACCGCAGCGGTGCGTGTGCCTGTCAGTGCTCTGGATATCGCTCTGCGGACCCTGGCCGCCGACCACCTCGGGCTCAGCGCCGGTCAGGACCGGCACCGGACGTGGCTCGCCTCCGCGCAGTGCGCGGACGGCTCCTGGCCGGCGGCTGCGTATTACCGGATGGGCCGCTTCCCCGTCTACTTCGGCTCGTCCTATCTCACCACCGTCTTCGCGATGGCCGCACTCCGTCCCGCGTAACGGACACTGGCCACAACGGATCCGACGATGCGTCTGAAACTCTCCCGACCGGCGAGTCGACCAGCCTCTGACGGCGCCCGTCCGTGCCAGGCCGGCTGCCGCACCCATCCTGCGTACAAGTCAAATGCTGCAGGGCCAGGGAGGGCAGGGCCTGCCGAAGCGGCCGGTGACAGCCAGCCAGTGCAGTGTGGCGGCCATGAACGTCTCCACCATGTCCACATAGCAGCCCACCGCATCGTTGTGGTCCCCGGCCGCGACTGCGTAATCCGAGCGCAGCGCGGCGGCGGCGGTCCGGAACCCCTCTCTGCGGTCCTCGATCATCGCGGTGACCCGTGTCCGGGCGCAGAGGGTGGAGCAGCCGTCCTCACGCGCGACGACGGCCACCAGATTATCCTGGCCTGCGGCGATGTCGTCGGCGTGGGAGGCAAGGTCGTTTGCCCACCCAGCCACATCGGCCAACGCCCCGCCCAGGCCCCGCAGTCTGGCCTCCACGCCGGGCCCCTCCACCATCGGAGCGCGACCGGTGCGTTCCAGGACCGCGATCATGGGCAGCAAGGTGATCGTGCGTCGCCGCAATCTCACATACTTCGACAACGGCAGCAGCACCCCGTTACGCCGTAGAGCCACCTCCTGTTCGCTGGCGTCGAGGAAGTCGTTGTAGGCACAGGCGAAGCGAGCGCGCCACCCGTCCGACATGCCTGGTGCGGTGCGCCGCCAAAGATTCCGCAGGACCACCGCCTGCGGAGCCGTCGGCGAATTCTTCCCGTCGTGCTCGAGGACCTTCCGCAGCGGAGCGGTGAAACCCTCGAGTTCACCTGGACGGGAGCCAAGACCCTGGCGGTCGATGTGGTCATCCAACCAGCAGACGAACACTGCCCACTGCGCCGTCAGCATCACGTCGGCGGCACCGGCCCGCGGCAAAGCCCGCCCGGCCAGAACCTCCAGACGCATGCTGAGGAGCCGACGCTCGGCAACCGCATCAGCAACCAGACCTTCGCTGCGAGCCCACCGCAGCACAGTAGCGATGCCCTGAGGCGCGGACGCACTGTCAGACATGTCCCCGATCCTGGCAGAAATTCGACGGCTACCTCCATGAACGCACCGACGGCGCGATCGGCAGCCTCTCCCAACTCATCCGCGGCGCCGCCCTTGAGGCCATCATCAACTGCAGCGAGGCCGTCACTCTGAAGACCATTGAGGTCGACCAGACCGCCGAGGACGCCCGCCAGGAACACCACCGTAACCGGCGACCCCGCCGCCGGAGGTCGGATGCCGACGCAGCCTGACCGACTCCGTCAGCTGCCCATCCCTCTCGGCCCCGTCCACAACGAGACCCTCGGTTCCTATCTCCACCGTCTGGCCGTCGCCAACAGTCGTCCCGGAGGCTTCCTCGCCCGCCTCCTGGGACCGCTGCCGCCGGAGTCTCCCCGCTCAGCAACACCACCGCCGGCTGGAATCCCCACTCACCCGCCCGTCTGGCCACACTCTCCGGGCGCCCAACACCCCAGCTCGCCAGGCCCTTCCCGCGCTCGCCGACTTCCTCAGCCCGCACAGTCCCGGGCAGCGAACGGGAACGGCTGATCAGCCGCCTCTGCCACTGCTACACAGCCCGGCTTAATCAGATCCCAGTCATGGGGAAGAGCGACATCACGATCAAGCTCACTGCCGACGAGGCCCTGGTCCTCTCGGACTGGCTGGAGCGAGTACAGATGACAGATCTCAGCCGCCTGGTCGACGATCCAGCCGCCTGGGCCCCAATCCACAAGATCGCGGGAACACTGACAAAGCGCTCCCTGGAATCTTCGCCGCCGACTATGCCGAAGGTCTGGAAGCGGCCCGGCACCGTCTCCGGACGGCCACGGGCAGTCTTGCCGAAGAGCGAGACGGCTGAGCTGCCCTTGCCCACCACCAGCGCGCTTCCACGAAAGCCATGTCGTTTGAGAACGCCGGCCCGCGGCGTTCTCAAACGACATGACAACCCAGCAGGTCGGTGGCCCACGATCTGTCAGCTGCACTGCGACAAGACAAGAAGACGACCTCGAGGTCCTTCATCTGGCCGAACACGCCGTCAACGCCGCGCTCCTGCCGGCGGCGCAACGCGTACCGGGAAGGCGTCGCCTCCCTGGTACAGCAGTATCGGGCGGACAGCCGCAGTTACCGCAGCATCCACAACCGTCCGCAGGCCCTCGTCATGGCCGGATCGGCTCCCACGTCGGGAGCCAGGTGTCGATGACCTCGGCGATGAGGGCGGCGCCGCGGCTGTTCTGGTGGATGTGGTCGGTCGTGAGCACGAGACCTCGGCGCCGCGAGATCGTGTCGAGGCTGCGGCGCATCACGGCGTGCCGGACGAGGACGCTGACGCTCGCCGCGGGCGTCGGGTCCCGGTAGGGGATCGGCGGCGGGTCCGCCTGGCGTAGTTCCTCGGTCTGGCGTTCGTGGAGCGGGAGGTAGGTCGCCTTGTTGGTGCTGGCGACCTCGGCGATCATGCGGCTGTACGCCTGTGAGGCCCGTGCCGCGGCTCCGTCGAGTTGTTGGCCGAGGACCGGGAGGGACAGCAGAGCGATCGTCGCGTCGGTCTCTGTTCGCAGCCGTTCGACGATGGCTCCCAGGCACTGCTGGAACCAGCCGGCCGACGGGCGCTCGGGTAGTTGTTTGCGCTTCATGGCCCGCTCGACGGGGTAGCCGGCGAGGCTCGCTCGGGCGTCGTTGGTCCCGATCAGCACGGTGATCACGTCGGGTGGGTCCGCGACGACGGCATCGAGGCGCCGTGAGAGGTTGTGGGCGAAGTCGCCGTTGACGCCGAAGCGGGCGAGCCGTACGTCGTCGGGAGGGCGGCGTCGTTCGAGAAGGTCCAGGTAGTCGACGCTGAGCTGCGCGCGGGTGAGGCTGTCGCCGAGGCACGCGACACGGGTCGTCACGGTGTTCGCGGGCCGGACGTGCCGGCGTGCTCGGTCGGGCGGGTGTCGGTCCGGGGACGGTGGTCGGTGCCGAGGCCGGCGGTGATGGTCAGGATGGACGCCGGCCCCGCCATGTCGACCGCGTGCCATGTCCCGGCCGGGTTGACGGTGGCTTCGCCGGGCCCGAGCACAACGCGGTCGGGCACTCCGGCCACGTCGCGGGTGACCGTCACCGACCCGCTGAGGCAGACGACCAGTTCGTCGCCGGCGGGGTGGCGCTCCCAATGGTCGCCGGGGCCGTCGCCGTCGAAGATCGTCACCATGCGGCCCTCGGCGCCGTCCGCCGCGACCGCGGCGCTGTAGGCGTGGAGCACCTCCGGGTCCCAGGCGAAGCCCTCGACGGGTTTCGCTCTCGATCCCAGCCCGAGGTGCACGGGGGTGGTCCGCAGGTCGATGGCGTTGGGTTCGTGGTTGACGAGTCTCATGCAGACGATCGTCACAGGACGGCGATCGGGTGGTCTTGAAGGAAAGGGAACGGAAGCCGACGCGATGGGCGGCACGGTCGGCGACTACCCGGTCCCGAGCAGGACTTCGCCGCGACGCCATGCTGTCGGCGACCGGCCCGTGAACTCGCTCCAGTCCCGGACGAGATGGGCCTGGTCGGCGTAGCCGGAGACGGTCGCCACATCGGCCCACGGAAGCGGGTCGTGCGCGGTGGCCAGTTCGTGCGCGTGCTCGAAGCGCAGAACCCGGGCGAAGGTCTTCGGCGACAGGCCCACCTCACCGCGAAACCGCTCGGTGAGGTACCGACGGCTCCAGCCCAGTTCTGCGGCGACCGCCCCGACCTGGACGCGGCCCCGCGCGGCCACGAGGCGGCGCCAGGCCTCGGCCACCTCGGGGTGCATCCGGGACGCGCGGTCGCCGCCGGCGCCGCGGCCGACGGCTCGCAGGAGCAATTCGTCCAGCACCGCGAACCGCGCGGCCCAGGTCGTCGCCGCGCGGAGCCGGTCGGTCAGCTCGACGCCGAGCGCTCCTAGAAGCTCGTCGAGTGGGACCAGCCGGTGGGCGAGCTCGGCGGCGGGCATGCCGTAGATGGCCCGGGCACCGAGCGGTGTCAGCGACACCTGCACGCCTTGCTGGCGTCCGTCGTGATGGATCGCGACGGACCGGCGCATCAGACCGCCGGCCACGCTGCCGAATCGGGTGACCGGTGACCCGTCGTCGACGCCCGCCGACATCTCCAGAGGGTCGGACAGGGTGATCACCGCGGTGAGCACGTGGCCCGGCGGACCGCAGTGCACCCCGGCCGGGAACCCGCGAAGGTCGAAACCGGCATACGAGCCGACGTACCGCCGCAAGGCCTGCGCCGGACGTGCCTGGCTCCTGGTGGTCGTATGGTCCTCCACCCTTGTCAGTGTACGAACCGGCGGTCTACTGGTGGGCTCTTGTAGTCAACTGTCGCCGGTACCCCGAAAAATCCAACCTGCCGGTGACTTTGTGTGATCGCCAGCGGCGTATCGGCTCCAGGTAGGTCCAGCCGGTCTCATGAGCAGGCGGGTGGTGGTTTGTCGTGGTAGCCGAGAGCGTCCGCGACGACGGGAGCGAGCTTCTCAAGGAGCTGTCGCCGGATGGCGGCGCTGCGGGCGGCAGCCACTGAGACGCCGATCTCGTTGAGGAGCGCGGACAGATAGTCGGGGCGGAAGGCTGCCCGACCGGCGGCCGGGAAACAGCCAGGGGATGCCTGGTTGGTGGCGGTGTTGATGTGGCTGCGGTCGGCGATGTAGTCCAGCAGCAGGGAAGCGGCCGGTTCGGGGACGGGCGAGGCCGGTTCCCCGAGCCGGAGGAGTAGGGCTTCACCGTCGTGCACGATGTCGTCGACGGGGAGCCGACCGGCAATACGAGATCACCCGGACGGATCCGGGCCCGGCTCTGCCGACGTTCGTCGACGTGCTCCTCGTGTGTGACGTCGAGCACTCGGTGGGCCGACAACCAGAACAACTCCGCAGGCGACAAGGCCTACTGGAACGCGAACGACTCGAGCCAGTACAGCGGCCGGTGGGGGCACCATCCAGACGACGTGGTCCGGCACGGGCAAGGAGACTATTGACCTGGGCTGGTCGATGATCGCGACCGTGGACGCCAGCAGTACGGTGACCGCGACGGCGAACTTCGGAACCTCCGGGATCGAAGGGGTACAGGAGCTTGCGCCGCGCTGTGCCGACATCGTCGGGGCTCGGCGCCGCGTACCCGCGTGTGTGACAACACCTGGAGCGTGCACCCGTCCGATGCGTCGGTGAGGTCGGTCGACTGTGACGAGTTCGCGATGGCCTCGACGCACGAGTCCGGTGGCTATCCGAAGAGCGTGAACCTGGTGACATCAGGCAGTCAGTGCGCGCAGCTGTTCGCCGACAAGCTGGGCGACGGCTCGGCGAACTTCGGCATCCTCGCGGGCACCCGCACGGCGACGAACGGGCCGAGCGGTAAGGAGCGGTGCGGGCGTGCGGCGATCCCGAGTATGCAAAACCAGCGGGTTCCCGGCTCCGTCGTGGCGCATGCTGGACGATGACGGGTTCTTCGTGACCCTTCCGGCGTTCGAGCACTGCACGTCAACCACGACTACCTGCACGTGGCAAAAAATCGGCTGCCGTACCTGAGCACCAGCATGTGGAAGCCGGAAGGGGGGCCAGCCCGCAGGGCTGGCCCCCCTCTCGTGTGTGGTCAGCCGGTCCAGGGCTGCCACCGGTCTTCCTGCGCGGGGTCGATACTGCTGAGCCACACCAGCGCCCCGCCGATGAGGCCGGGCTTGTCACGCGTGGCCAGGTCCGGGGTTTCGAGCATGTCGGCAGCCTCTTCCAGGTAGGTGACCAACGTGTCGAGTACGTCACAGGGGTCTTCGTTGTAGCGGGACCACCGGCCCAGGTGGCCGGTCACGGTGTCGAGGTACAGGCCCGAGGTGCTGTCAGCCGGACCCGAGGCGACAACCGGAATCCGGGTTGCCTTCCACACGGTGATCCGCTCGTGCTCGGGACGGTCGATGTTGAAGGTGTCCTCGTGGGCCTGGGCGTCCATCTTCAGCCGATAGGCAGCGGCCACGGCGTCCAGGGCCATCAGAGCCCTACTGCCCGGAAGGCATCCCCAGCCATCGACCCCGTCGTCGCCCGAGGTCAGCAGCCACAGGACGTGCAGCTCGACGGGGATCCGGATGCCGAGGTCGTCTTCCAGGGCGGCGATGGCGGCGGGGCCGGCGCCGGGGCGGAGGGCAGCGTAGGAGTCGGGAGCGTTGTCCCGGAGCCAGCCGGTGATGCGCCGCCAGGCATCGGCGACCTCCCGTACGGTGACCGCGGCGGCAGCAGGGTCGGCCTGCTGGTCCCGGTCTCGGCCCTGCGCCTGCTCCTGGTCACGGGCGTCAGCGGAGAGCTCGGCGGAGGGAGCCGCTCTCAGAAACCGGATCTCGATCCGCTCCGGCTCGCGGAT
Organism: Streptomyces sp. QL37; assembly: GCF_002941025.1. Lineage (NCBI taxonomy): Bacteria > Bacillati > Actinomycetota > Actinomycetes > Kitasatosporales > Streptomycetaceae > Streptomyces > Streptomyces sp. QL37. The sequence continues at coordinate 8,620,827 of NZ_PTJS01000001.1, forward strand.
GTAGCCGACGGACAGGTCGGGGCAATCCTCGAACATGGCGCCGTCAACCGTCACGTTCAGGATGCCGGGCAGATTCGAGGGCCGGCCCATGTCAGGGTCCTCGGCCAGCTGGCCGGCCAAGACCTTCAGCGCATAGGGAACGCCTGCCCCCAACTGAGCGGCGATGTCGCGTACGTCCGGCTGGATCTCGACCTTCACAGCCTGGTGCTCCTCGCTCGTCGAATGGAGGACGGTGCCCCACATACAGTAGGACGTCCGCGCTCACCGGCGGGTGGTGCGGACGTCCTGCCGTGCGGGGCGGGTCAGGCGGTTGTGGGGTCAGGTACGGTCACCGCATGTCTGGGGAGAACAGCACACAAAGCGCCGTGCGTGCGGGGGGTGGCGCGCAGGAGCGGTCAACGCCGAACTGCCAGCGCAGAGCGGACCCCCGCTGACTGAGCTCGAGCTCTCGGTCGGTGAGAGGAAGCCTCCAGTTCAAAAGGAAACGTCAGAGCTGAGGTCCCGTCGTTCGGCGAGACGCAGGTGCCCCACAGGACGGAGCGCCCCCGGCCGACCACCGGAAGCCGTTTGCCTATACCGGCAGCCCGTACTCCAGGTAGACCGTCAGTCTCTGCTCGCGGGCCCGTACGCACGCCTCTACCCGCAGGGCGAGCCGCTCGACCAAACGCTCCCGGATCTGGTCGACCGCGACGAACTCCACCGCTCCGAGTTCCTCCGCCTGCAAGCGGGCCCCCGCCAGCCAATCCTCGCCGAGTACTCCGCCGTCGAACACGTAGACCAGACTCTCGCTGCGCCCGGGGCGCGGACCGCGCCAGTCCACACCGAGGAGCCGGCCCGGGTCCCACTCGAGCCCGAGCTCCTCCCTCACCTCCCGTACCGCACCGGCGCGTGGAGACTCATCGCGCTCCACGGCACCGCCGGGGATCTCCCACAATGGCTTGTAGACCGGGTCCACCAGGAGCACCCGTCCTTCCGGATCAAAGAACAGAACACCCGCGGCGACCCGCTTCCGAGGCAATGTCCGGTCGTACTCTTGCGGGCTCAATTGCACATCCATGCACGGGATCCAATCGCACCCGTCAGGAGCGCCAGCGAGTTACTCACGACCAGGGACAGAACTGTTGCAAGCCGCTGCGTAGGCGAACACGTGAGGAAGGACATGACCACGCGTACGGCACTTCACCCGGCACGACCACGACGGCCCCGACCGCCGGGGCACGCTGATCGCCGCCCGGATGCGCTGATCGGGGCGCGTGCCCGGCCCTACTATGAAGCTCTGCGCCGACGCTGGGAGTTCAGGTGGACATGGCCGAGCACACCCCGGATTACCCGTCCAAGACCCCGACCCCGCCCAAGCGCCCGCTCTCCCCGCCGCGTCCGGAGACCAGTCTGCAGGGGACGGCCCGGGCTCGGATGCAGGTCCGTAACCGGCGCAGTGCCAACTGGTCGCTGGAGGCAGCCCCGTGGTCTGCGAGGAAGGCGACGGGGCACGTGCTGGACCGGCTCCACGAATGGGGCTACCGGGAAGCCGACCAGGCCGCCGCCGCACTGACCGAGCTCCTGGTGCGCACCGCAGTCGCGGACTGCGGGCGCCGGATCTCCGTCCACCTCGCCGACCAGGACCGCCAGGCGCTCATCGTCGCCCTGTCCCACCGGCCCGGCCTCGCCGTCACGGACGACGCCGTCCTGCCGGAGCTCACCGCCCGTGGCGCGGTGGCGTGCGGCACCGACACCGCCGACGACGGACGCCGCCTCTGGGCGATCCTCCCTCTGTAGGCCCCGCAGAAAAGCTCTCCGCACCGCTCTCGTGGCGCTTCAGCAACAGCACGCCACCCACCGTCCCGCTAGTCCCCCTAAAAGGTCGGCCGTCGTAGTGGGCTTACCCCCCTGGCCCGTACGCACGAGTCCGCGATGAGCGAGAGCGGGCCCGGGCGGAGACGTCGTGGAAGATTCAGCCGCAGCGCTCCTCGTCGGTGGCACTGCTGCACCGTGGCGGGTGCGCCACCTACCCGGGCCAAGTGGGGCTGATCTCCCGGGAAGACGCGACGGTGGCGCCGGACAGCGAGCCGTGCGGGGTCTGCCGGCCGGATACCGGGTTGGTGAGCTGGTGGTCCCGGTCGGGGTAGCGCCTCGCGCTCCGCATCAGGCTGGCGCGAACGCGCTTCCGGCCAGGCCGCAGCCACCCAACGGCGGTCTTGCCGGGGCCTGCTGCTAGGGGCCGGTCAGGCGTCGGGTCCTCCTGCTCGGCAGTCGAGCGGCCGGAGTTCTCGGGCCAGTCGCAGACCTTGAGGACCGGGTTGAAGTGCGGGCTGCTGGGGCAGTCCTTCAGGTACATCTCACCGTGCGAGCAGTGGTAGTGGGAGCCGGGGTCTTCGGAGTCGGGCAGGAGGTCGCCCTCGTTCTCGCAATGTCCGACGGGCGCTGAGCTCGGAGTCTGCGCGGTGGCACTCTGCGCGGGCAGGCACAGGGCTCCCACCGTGAGGAGTGCGGACGCTACGAGCGGTGAAACCCTGATCATGTTTGTCCTTCGTCGGTGGCACATGCGAAGCGTCCCTATGCTGCGGGTTTCGCGTCGCGGGCGACGCCGGTTCGCCGCTATACGACCGCCCTGGACGCTCTGCCCGTCGCGGAGTGACTCAGTCGAGACGAGCGTCGAGCTCAGGTCGCTGCGGTGCGTGCGCGAATGCGGTGCGCGGTCCGCAGTCCCTGCTTGGCGGCGGTTGCCACAAGGCCGCCGAGGGTGGTTCTGGCGAGGTCGTGAGCGGCGAGGCGTTCCAGTGCTGGCAGGGCCCGGTCGTCGGCGGTGGAGCCGAGAGCGAGGCAGGCCAGTGCTCGGAGGTCCGGGCCGGGATCGGTGGTCAGAGCGATCAGGTCGTCCACCACCGGCGGACCGAAGGTGGCGATCGCTGAGGCGAGATAACTGGCCTTCGGATTCCGGCGTTCGATCATGGCCTGCCAGAGGACGGCGAGTGCCCGGTCGCCGCCGATTTGGCCGAGTGCCAGGGCGGCTCTGCTGCGTACCCAGGTGGTTTCGTCGTTCAGCCGGGCTGTCAGGGCGGGTATGGCGGCCGGCTCCTTAAGGAGGCCGAGCGCCTCGCAGGCGCCCTCGCGGACCATCGGATCGGGATGCTCCAGCAGGGCGGTGATCAGCGGAACGGCCCGGCGGAAGCCGAGTTCGGCACATGCGAGCGCCGACCACCGCACCCCGCGGTGCCCGGTGTCGGCGAGCGCGCGCAGTAGGCCCGGTTCGACGCTCGCGCCGCCGAAAAGGGCGATCCGGTTGAGTGCCTTGGTCCAGACGGTGACATCCTGCGTCCGGTGGTCGGAGGCGACCTCGGACAGGGCCGCCCGGGCCTGCGGATGGCCGAGCTCTGCCCACTCCAGCAGGGCGTCGATCGCCCGCAGCCGCATCGTGCGGTCCCTGTGCAACTCGGCGGCGTGGGCGGTGACGAGGGATGTCGGCCCGTCCGGCAGGTGGCCGAGTGCGTCCCCGATCGGGCCAGTGAGCGGTGGTTCAAGCTCGCCCAGCCACAGGGCCAGTGGGCCGATTCGGGTGCCGACATCGGCGTCGTAACGGCCTTCGCCCCGCAGGTTCGCGGCCAGCTTGGCGACCGTGCGGAACAGCAGCTGTGCGCGGTCCGATGGGGAATCAGCGAGGGCGTCGAGTCGGCCGGACATCGCCGCGATGACTGCGGTCTGCGGGCGACCGGTGGCCTCCAGCACCGACTCCGCCCAGGCGAGCGGCTCGCCCTGACGCTCGTAGAGCTGGCGACCCCACAGGCGGAGGACGGCATCAAGGGTGTCGGTCATCCCAGGATCGTTCCAGCAGGGAATACCGGCAGCCAACGGTTTTCCTCGCGGTCGGTCGGATACCAGATCATCTCGGCATTGCTCCGGCAGCTTTTGCTACGAGCACCAACAACGGTCGGCGTCCCCTTGGGAAGCGTGACCGCCAGGGTAGGGAGGTACCTGACGCTGATCATGTAGATCGTGATGAAGCCCACTCCCGCCACCTCGCGGTTCCACATCGACCCGGCGATGCGCAGCCGGTCGCCGTCCCGGTGCCGCCAGGCCAGGCAGGCGAGGTGGTCTTCCTCGGCCGCGTCCCGCCAGTCCCTACCGCGCCGCGAGCGCTCCCCGGCAGGCCATCGCCTTCTAGGACGGCTGCTACATAGGGGGGAGCCGCCGAATTGGAACGGTGGCTTGCTGCCGCCGTGCGAGCCGTGCGGGACTATGCGGTCCGGTTGAAAGTTTTGGAGAAAATGGGTCAAAGCCCACCGGGAAATGGTCAGGCTAGCCCGGAAGGCCCATGAAGAGGGCTCGCCTCGGTGACCCTTCTGCGCCAGCATGAGGAACAGCGCGCGGCGTGATGTGACGCGCCACCACCGATGCCCCGCCACCCGGGTTCGGGGACGACGGCGGCCTCCCACACGAGAGGTGCCGCCGTTGTGCTGGTGACTGTGGACCGAGGCGATTCCGGAGCCCGGCCGGACTCAAGCTCGCAAGTTAGTGGAGCGGTACGTGCGGCGGGAGCCCGCACTGCGGGCGCGGCAGCTGGAGCATGGGCTACGGCTTCTTCAGGTTGCGCAGCAGGCTGCGAAGGACTTGGAGAACGACTCCGGACGGTCGGCCCCGCTGCCTGGGCCCAGATCCCAGGCGGGTGATCCGACGGTTTCGGCCTGGCTGCGGCTCGATGACGCCCGACGACGGCAGATCGAGGCCCATCCTGGGCCTGGCCGCGCTCGCTCAGGCCGATGCGGCGCAGAGCTCCCTGGGCACCTACAGCGAGTCCTCCGGGTTCTTGGTCCTGCCGTGGACACGGCGGAGGAGGAGGTGGCGGCGCGGATGATGCTCGCCTGGTCGGCATTGCTCTGGCGTGTCATCTGATCGTCTTCATGACCCAGAGGGACAGCGTGACCTGGTTCAACCGTAGGCGCCACTGAGTGCAGCGCCGACCAAGCCGAACGGCGCGCGGACGAAAACGGTCCCGTGCTCGTGCGTGAGGCACTGCGCTCAGACAGACGCCCCGGCGACCAAGCAGGTTTGCCTCTGGCTGGTAACAAGCTCGCGAAATGCTCGTCCGCGAACACCACACCCAGCTCGTCCCGCATCCGGATTCGCCAGAATCCCTTTCGGGAAGGCCGCCCGTGCCACCCGCACCGTCTCCACCGGGACCTCCACATGCCCTCCCGGCCGCATCGGCACCGATACCCTCCCCAAACGAAGACGTCGGCTCCCAAGACCGCAACCAGGTCTTGGGAGCCGACGTCACGCACGGGTCCGAATTGACCAACAGCGTCCCTCAGCAGGGGAGACCGGGCCAGGGACCTTCCCGTGGGTGGATTCAGTTCACGGTGAAGAAGTAGTCGTAGGACGCCAGCTGAAGGCCCGAGCGGGTCGTCGCGTAGACCGTGAGGTCATGCCAGCCATCCGTGGCCGGGCTCCAGTCGATGCTGGCGGTATGGTCGGCGCCCGCGGGGACCGTCACCTCCGGGTCACCGTTGTTGAAGCTGTACGTGAAGCTCACGACATCCTTCACCCTGGGTGTGAACGTGAAGGTGCCCGGAACGCCGATACCGCCGCCCGAACCGTTCTCCGGGTAGGTGACCGAGGAGACACCGGGGGTGGTGTCGAAACTGATACCCCACCACGCTGCGTCGCTCACCCATCCGTTGCCACTTCTGCTGCTCACCTGGAGGTGCTCGTTGTAGAGGCCATCCAACGTGAGCTCCACCGTTGCGGTGCCGTCCGGTCGTGCCGTGACGTCGAAGGTCCTGTCTTCCTGACCTCCGAGGGTTTTGACGGAGTAGCTCACGACAGGGCTCTTCGCCTGAAGCTCGGGGTCGGGGCGCAACGTGAACTCGGTAGGCTGACCGAACTCGGGTTCCGGGACCGCCGGTGAGATGGTGGGCGCCGTGGAATTGACTCGGAAGTCGTACCTGGCGATCCCCGACCCGTGGTAGGCGCGGTCCAGGCTGCGCACCCACAGCGTCATCGGACCGGAGCCGGTCGGCGGCACCAGACTGAGCGTGGTCGAGCCACCGAGCGTGTTGGCGCGCTTGAAGTACTTTGTATCGGCGTACGGGTCGACGGGCTGCGGAATGCCGTGGTCACCGATACTCGTACCGATGACCGGCAGGCTCTGCTGCCAGGAGAACTCGAAGCCCTCGACATCGTCGACGCCGTTCGCGCCGAGCGTGAACTCGACCGGCTCGCCGCCCTCGTTCCATGTCTCGGGTGCGTAGTTCGACGAGGTGATGGAGGGGGCATTCGCAGGTTTGCTGTTGTCGACGGTGACATAGCAGGGTGCTGACCAGTCCGAGACCGCGTCCCCTGCCACCGTCCGCGCCTGCCACGCGTAGCTCTGCCCATCGACGAACGCGCTTGCCGGAAGGGTGGCGGGAGCCTCGAATCCGGGGGTGGCGTAGTCGCGGGTGACCGTGCTGATCTTCGAGGGATCGGCTACCGGCCAGACCTGGTACCGCACGCTGACGCGAGCGCCTCCCGTGGCCTCTGTGACTCCGGGGATGCCTTCCACCAGCAGACCTTCGCGGGCCCCCTGATACGAAGGCTGCTGTGCGTCCGTCGCGCAGTGCCTGTACTCGTTGAACAGATGAGTCGGTGGGGTGAGCGTCCCGTCGACCGCGTTCGCCGGGGTTGCGGCGCCGGCCAGCGCCATGGCAACAGCTCCCAGAGAGGCGAGAACTGCACGCGGTCTCGCGCTGAAGGACATGGTCAAGTGATTCCTCCCGTTGATCGCACGCAGGGTGCCAGATGGGCACGGATGTGCGAGCGGCGAGCGCATCGTATCTGCGTGTCATTGCCTGGCGCGCTGGATTTGATCAGTCGAGCGATGGTGGCCCTGCCTGGCGACCCGGGACGTTCTCGACCGACTCTTCGGGCCGTCCCGCCTCCACGGCGGTCACTTCGACGTGCGCCCGCCGCGCGGGCCGCGACCTGATGCGGTCCTCGGGGATGAGCCACGCCCCGGGGACCGGATCGCCTACTCCTCGACAGCGGCTGGGCCCCGCACTCCGAAGTCCTCGCGTGCTACCTCGGAGTCGTCGACCAGTGGGGAGGACGGTGCGCTGCTCGGCGTGCTCTAGGCAAGGGCCTCATCCCCCGCGCCTTCCCGCACGGGTGCGCTGGAGTTATAATGGGTGAGTGAAGGGCGACGCAAGTTCGTTGCCCGAAACCTTGCTTGACGTCCCGTCAGAGACGTGACAAACTTAAGTCATGTCGAGGGGCGCTTTTGCGTGCCTCGAAAGTGTATTCCTTCATCGCCACACGTGCGTCTGAAACTGTTTGCTTGCCTAATTGAATGAAGACAAAGTGCCCTCCGGTGGCCACCGGGGGGTTTTTGCGTATCTGGAGGTCCTTCATACCCGTTTCCAAACCGGAGGCTCGGCTCCCCTGCGGCCCGTCGCGGCGGTGGATCGCGCCCCAGCCGGGGGCAAAGTTGGCGCCCGGCTGTCGTAAGTACGTCTAGCACCGCCCGCACTGCCTACCGCGCCCAAGCCCTTGAGCGAACCGCTCAGTCCGAACTTCCCTCCCCACCCCGGCCGGGGTCAGGAGGACGTATTGCGCCGCCGACCCGCTGACCGGGTTGGGGCACCTGCCTTCCGCACCACCACTGCCTTACCCCCGTGCGCCCTGAACCGGGCCGCACCTACCGAATAGAGGACTCATGCAACAACAGCCCAACTCCAGCGAACCGAACTCTCTGTCCGCCCAGTCGCCTTTCGGCGGTGCCCGATGATGCTGGTACTCATCGTCGCCCTTGCTCTCGGCGGCTCCGCTGTCTACGCGGCCTACCGAAACGAAAGGTTCGGGTCGGCCCTGTTGGTCGGCCTGGCTGTGGTGACCGCCTTCTTCTTCCTCATGGAAAAGGGCCCGTCCGCCCTTTCCCAGACGGTGGCCCCGTCGACGCTGCTGCCGAGTGTGGCACCTGCTCAGTCAGGTCTGCCGAGTGTGGCGCCTGCTCAGTCAGGTCTGCCGAGTGTGGCGCCTGCTCAGCCAGGTTCGCCGAGTGTGGCGCCTGCTCAGTCAGGTTCGCCGAGTGCGCCGTAAGCCGTGTCCACCAACAGGTGGTGCCCAACGGCCACCTCGGGCACGGCCCGGCTGCTGGCGACCAGCGAATAACCGTGCTCTTCCGAGGCGTGGGCCACCACTCGAATTCGACGAAGGACCCGACCGAATGGCCGGGTCCTTCGTCGCCGGCCGTGGCGACCCTGGCGCGGAAGGCTGCTGAGACCGTGCGCGATGACTTCGGAGTTCACGTCCTGTGGCGTACTCGGGGTGGATGGGGCGGCGACGATGCGGTAGACGGCTGGGGCGGCCCGCGCCCCCAGACGAATGCGTCCGGGGGCGCGGGGATGTGCTGGTCAGCCGAGCGGGTTGGTGGTGTCGCGCAGGGTGGTCAGGGCCGCGGCGTACATGCGGGCCTTGATGGTGCCGAGGGTGTCGCCGGCCTTGTTCACCTGTGCCTGGGCGATCTCGATCGCGGTGGAGCGCACGGCGTCCTCGGCGACGGCCTGGTCGACGATGCCCGCGGCCGCGGCGTCGGTGCCGCCGTAGCGGTGGGCGGTGAGCATGGCCGTGTGCGCGGTCTGCGGGGCCAGCCGGGACTGGATGAGGGCAGTCATGCCGGGGGTGAAGGGGATGTTGATGTCGGCTTCGGGCAGGCACCAGTAGCCGCGGTCGGCGCGCATGACGCGGAAGTCGTGGGCGAGGGAGAACATCGCGCCGGCTGCGAAGGTGTGCCCCTGCAGCGCGGCCACCGTGATGACCGGCAGCGACAGCATCCGCGCGAACAGCTCGTGGACGGATACGACGTAGTCCTGGTGCTGGTCGGCGTGGGCGAACAGCCAGTCCAGGTCGAGCCCGTTGGAGTAGAACTTGCCGGTGGCGGCGGTGACCAGGGCGCGGGGGCCTTCCGTCTTCTCCACCTCGTCGAGCGCCGCGCCGACGGCGGTGAGCCAGTCTGGGTGGAAGCGGTTCTCTCCGTCCCCGAGGTCGAGGACGAAGACGTTGTCGTGGCGGTCGAGCGAGGGCATGGCGAACTCCTTCGTTACTGTTCTGACGTGGGTCAAGGCTGCGAGCTACGCCTTGGGCCGGGGCCCGGATCCGGTACCCGGGCGGTCGCGCAGGGCGTAGACGAGCAGGTCGTGGATCTCGGCGGCGGCGGCCTCGATCGGGGCGGTGCTCTGTTCGGCCCGGCACATGATCACTGCGCCTTCGACCGCGGCGATGATGAAGGCGGCGAGCCGGCGGCTGCGTTCCTCGGTCAGGCCGTGCCGGACGAGGAGTTCTGCGAGGGCTTCCTGCCAGCTGGCGAAGACGGCGGCGGCAGAGCGGGCGAGCTGGGGTGCGTCGTCGTTGGTCTCGACGGCGACCGCCACGATCGGGCAGCCGGCCCGGAAGTCGCTTTCGACGAGCCGGTCGCGCCAGAGGTCGAAGAACGCGTCGACGGCCGCCACCGGATCGTCCGCCTGCACGGCGGCGTCGATCAGGCCCGTGATGAAGTCCCCAGCCAGCGCCACCGCCTCGTCGATGAGCTGCGCCCGGCCGCCGGGGAAGTGGTGATACACCGAGCCCCGCGGGGCTCCGCTGTGGGCGAGGACCCGGTCGATGCTGGTCGCGGCCGCCCCGTACTCACGCAGCAGAGCAGCCGCACTGAGGATCATCCGGTCACGGCTTTCACTCCTGCGCGGACTCACCTGCCCAACACCTCCCGACGACGGGGCCCCGAAAAACGAGTGACTACCTGTCGGTAACTTATGGGGTATGGCATAGAACATGCAAGAGCTGCGAGGTCTGGAGGTCGACGCGACCGGGGCGAAGGAACTGTCGGACTCCTCCGCTGCCGGAGACCGGCCTCCCCGAGCGACGCGGGCGACGTCGAGCGCCACCCCTGCCCGCGCTGCCGGGCTGGGCGTCGCACTTCGGACGGGCGTGCTGTTCGACGTCGTCGGCGTCCGACCGGTCGGCTGGGGAGGGCTGCTGAGGGCCCGTCATGGGTGGGTCCTGGCCTTCAGGGGCCGAGCACGCGTGGCGGACAATCGGGCGGGGAGCCGGCCTGGAGGGTTTCAGCTGGTGGGGACGCCGAGGATGAGAGGCAGTAGCACCTGGTCCACCAGGCGGGATACTCCTGCCTCGTCGAGGACAGTGCCGAGCAGTTCCTGCTGGAGGATCGTCACCCCGATGGCTGCGGCGAGCTCCATTCTGCCTGGCGTCAGCAGGAGCTCGACCCTCTCCGCGGTGATCTCGCCGCGCTCCTGAGCGCGGTGGAGACAGGCGGCGATCTCCGCGCGCTGCCCGGCGATGGCCCGCTCGCGCAGGGTGTCGGCGATGTGCGGATGAGAGGCGGGGCGCGGCGGCCAGCACGGCCGAGAAGTGACGCGTCTGAGGCTGCAGGCACACGGATCGGTGGGTCAGGGTGGCGATGAGGTCCTCTGGCACGTCGAGACGAAGTCGCTGTGCGTCTACAGCCAGCTCAAGTCCTGCTCGGCCTCCGAGGTCGCCGCAGTGATCGAGGGCGTGCTGCGCCACTGCACAGACGTCGAGATCGACCGGCGGTACACCGACACGCACGGCGCCTCCATCGTCGGATTCGCCTTCGCCCACATGCTCGGCTTCAACCTGCTGCCCAGGCTGAAGAACGTCGGCTCGGCGCGGCTGTACCGGCCGGCGGCCGGGGCGGACGAGAAGTGGCCGCACCTGGCGCCGGTGCACGTCAACACCCTGCTCCTCCAGGACATCCTGAGCGAGGAGAAGTGGCAGACAGGTTCACCGACGCCGACCGGCGGGCTCTATCCCCGTTGTTCTGGACCCACGTGAAACCTCAACAGCCGATTTCGAACTGGACATGAATTCTCACCTCGGCCTCGCTGTTGTGGCGTAAGCCTAGGTGGCCCGGCCTGAATCGTCGGTCAGAGCAGCCGCGGTCAAAGTGAGGTGCTGGACCAGGACCGCAGCTGCGGTGTCGGCGTCGCGGGCCAGCACCGCCTCCTCCAGCCTGCGGTGTTCCTTGGCGCCGTCCCGGTCGGGGTCGCGGTGCGCCGACCAACGGCGGGCCAGCTCACTCTGGGTCCACAACCGGTCGAAGGTCTCCAGCAGTGCGCGGTTGCCACACCCCTCCAGCAACGTGCGGTGGAAGGCTCTGTGAGCTTCGGCCCAAGCGCCGGTGTAGTACTCGCTCTCCTCCGGCGCGTATGCCGGAGTGCGCACCAGACGATGGTGGGCGGCCCGTACGCGGGCCTCCCAGTCGACGTCGCCGCGCTCGATGGACATGCGCAGTACGACCGGTTCGACGGTCCGACGGGCTTCCGCGATCTCCTGCCAGCGGCGGTCGGAGAAGGACGGGACGGCGAAACCGCGGTTGGGCAGCCGGTCGGCGAGCCCCTCGCCGACCACCCGCACGAGCGCCTCGCGCACCACAGCCAGGCTCACGCCCTGCTCCTTGGCAAGATCCTGCGGCTTGAGAGGGGCGCCAGGGGGGTGGTCCCCACGCATGATCGCGTCCCGCAGGTGTGCGTAGACCTGCTCGGAAAGCATCTGCTTCCCCGGCAGGGTCGAGGAGTGCGCCGTCTGATCCATGAGCCCATCCTAGACGATCCACTGAATAATCGATTATTCGTGTTACGGTCGATTCAGTAGCCGATGAGGACGTCTTCGTCCGGAAAGGAACCACCGCTGTGCCTGCCAACGATCCCTTCGCCCGCCTCCCTCAGGCGGCCTCGTTCACCGTCACCAGCACCACCGTCACCGACGGCGCCGCGTGGCCGCCCGAGCAGCACTCCTCCGGCCTGCCCGGCGGGAAGGACACATCCCCGCAGCTGTCCTGGAGCGGCGCCCCGGACGGCACCAAGAGCTATGCCGTCACCGTCTACGACCCCGACGCCCCCACCGGGTCCGGGTTCTGGCACTGGGCGGTCGCCGACATCCCTGCCACCGTCACCGAGCTGCCCGAGGGCGCCGGCGACGACACCGGCTCACAGATGCCCGAGGGCGCCTACCAGTTGCCCAACGACGCCCGCGTGGCCCGCTACATCGGCGCCGCCCCGCCGGCCGGACACGGCCCGCACCGTTACTTCGTCGTCGTGCACGCCCTCGACATCCCCTCGACAGGCGTCCCGGCCGACGCCACACCGGCCGTCCTCGGCTTCACCATGGCCGGTCACACCCTTGGACGCGCGGTGTTGACCGCCACCGCTGAAACACCCGCCTGACAGCGCCACCCGACGACTCCTGGAGACACCACCGCCATGCACCTCGATGCCCTTCCCGACTCCGCCCGTACCGGCGACGGCCCGATGGACCTGAACGCCGTCCGTGATGTCAGCCGCGCCATCAGCGCCGCTCACCTGTTCATATATCTCGTCCCCGAGGCCGCCGAGGAGGCGGCCGAGCTCGGCGTGACCGACCGCGGGCCGACGTATCTGGCCTTCCGGTCGGCCGCGATGGGCGCAGTTCCGTGGCAGGTCACGCTCGCGGCCTTCTACAACTTCAGCCCGCGGGCAGCGCGGGCCATGGCGGGCGTATGGGACGCCGCGCCGCCCGAGCGGTGGCAGGCCGCCCGCTTCCTGGCCGTCGGCCGGGCGATGCGACGCGTCGACGTACATCTCACCGACGACCACCTTGCCGAGGCGCGCTCGCTGATCGACCCGGTCGTCGCCGGGGCCGACTACGCCGGCAAGGTACTGGCCGCCGCGAACGCCTCGGTCGTGCTTCCCCCCGATCCTCTCGTCGCACTCTGGCAGCAGATCACGGTGGCGCGCGAGTGGCGCGGCGACGCCCATCTCGTCGTACTCGCCGACAACGGCCTCGGGCCGTGCGACTGTCTCGTTCTGCACACCGCGACCGGCCCCCTCCCGACGGCTCTGGCGCGAGCGACCCGCCGGTGGGACGACGAGGAGTGGAGCGCGGCGACGGCACGCCTCGTCGCGCGCGGCTGGCTCGACTCCCACGGCGTGGTCACCGACGCCGGCAGCGCGGCGCGCGAGCGCATCGAAGTGGAGACAGACCGGCACTGCGCCGCGCTATGGGCACCGATCGGCAACGCAGGCGTACGCCGCTTCGCCTCGCTCATCGCGCCGATCACCAACGCGTTCACCGCAGCAGGGACGTTTCAGGCCGTTCGCGGACAGTCCGATCTCGCGTAAACGGTCCTTTCCCAGAGAAGATCAACTGAAGGTGCGGGAGGACGCGCGGACGCCGCATCGGTTCTCACAACCCGTTCTCACGCACAGCGGGCGACACCCCGTTCTGAGAACTGAGTTGTGAGAACCTCCGGGGTCATGACAGACCCTCACGACCCCGCCACGGCCGACGCCGACGACGTCGAGCGCCACCCCTGCTGGCGGTGCGCGGCCGCACCGGGATCGCCGTGCCGCTCGCGCGGCGGCGCGGTCGCCGGGACGTACCACACCGGCCGGTTCACCAAGGTGCCCCGGCTCGCGAAGCTCCTGCGGGTCCGGACCCGGCCGACCGCGGGCCGGGGCAGCCGCGGCGGCCCGGCACCCCGCGCCACCGGCCCCGGTCGACCGGGACGCCCCGGGCGCGGGGTGCCGGATCGGCTACGCCCGATGCTCGACCCTCGGGCAGGAACTCGACACCCAGCTCGACGCCACGGGAGAGCATCCGGGAGTCGACCGTGGAAGGGCTCGACACCGCGGCCCGCAAGGGCAACCAGCGTGCCCGGCCGCCGGTCATCACCGAGGACATGCTGCACACCGTGCTCCGCCGGCGGGCGAACGGCGAGTCCGTCGAGCAGATCCAGCCGGACTTGATCATCCCTACCGGCAAGCGCAAGGGGCAGAGCCCGTCCGCCGCCAGCATCTACCGTGCACTCGCCGAGCACGCGACGGATGGCGTACCCGGAAGCCGTCGAACAGGCCCACGCCGACTTCGCCGCCCTCACTGGCAGAGAGGTTCCTGAAGCTCACACAGAAACCAAGGCCCTAACTACACGATGAGTTACTTGTCGCTTCGTGGCAGCTTCGGGAGAACAGGGCCCAGACCGGCGGTCGGGGCGACGTCACGCAGGGATGGCGAGCGGTGGGTGCTCGAGCACGCGGGGCTTGTACTCGACCAGTTGGATGCGGCCGTCGAAGGTGCGGTGCTCGATCATCTCGAGGGCGACGTCCGGATAGCCGTCGTAGATGCGTTCTTCGCCCGTGGCCCCGGTGATCACCGGGAACATCACGACCCGGAAGCGGTCGACGAGTCCGGCTCGTAGCAGGGACCGGCACAGGCTGAGGCTGCCGATCGTGCTGAGGAGCCCCGAGCCGCTCGACTTCATGGCGCGGACCGCCTCGACGGCGTCGTCGCGGACGAGTGTGGAGTTGGCCCACGCCAGTGGTTCCTCGAGTGAGGAGGAGAACACCACCTTGGATGCTTGCGTGAGCTCGTCGACGGACGCCTCTTCCTCGGGCCTGAACTCGTCCTGGCCGTTCGGGACGTTGCCTGCGGCGAAGCCCGACATCTGGCGATAGGTGTTCGCTCCCATCAGGTGGGTGGCCTCGGGCTGCGCGCCGAGCCATGCGAGGTACTCCGGGCCCTCCAGGCCCCAGAACCCGGGCCATCCCTCTCCCGAGGCGTGGCCGTCGAGGGAGGTGATGAAGTCGACGAGAAGCTCCGACATGGCGGTGTCCTTTCCTGGGGTGTCACGAGCTTGGACCGGCCGGGAGCCACAGACTCATCGGCCGCGCTGTGGAGTAGCGAGAGAAACCCGTAAGACTGCAGCCGATCAGGCCGGAGGAGCGGCACTGCTTCGGAGAGCCCGGAGGGGCAGGCACTGTTTCTCGTGACGGGTGGCGACCGCGCGGTATCCGGTGAGGCGGTTGATGGTGCGTTCGACGGTGTTGCGTTTCTTGTAGCGCTCGTTGTCGAAGCCGGTGGGTCGACCGCCTCGGGAGCCTCGGTTCTTGCGGTGTCTTTGTTGGTCGAGGCGTTCGGGGATCGTGTGCGGGATGCCGCGTCGTCGCAGGTAGCGGCGGTTTCGTCGCGACGTGTACGCCTTGTCCCCCGGAGATGGAGCCGCAGCGGGCACCGCGCGGAACCGGTGGCCGCAGGCCGTGGGTACCCGCTGGGCCCTGCACACCCTGACCGGGCGCGAACACCCGCACGGTACTGGCGCGGCAACGACGCGGAGCAGGGACAAGGCGGTTCCCACGGGGCGCAAGGGCGACGCCGCCACCGGCGGCGCGGTCGCCAGGGTGGTCCGCCCGTGCCCGCCCGTTCCGCCCTCTGGGCGGACCGATCGCCCACGGGTGGTGCGGGTGGGGTTACCGGGGCGGTGCAGGGGTCGGCTGCCCGGCTCGTACAGAGCCGGCGCAAGGGTCGGGCCGGGCAGCCGGAGGGGGCGTGCGTCAGCTCGTCGAGGGGTTGACGGTGAGGGTGGCCGTGTTGTTCGTCAGGTCGGGGTCGAAGGTGCGGACGGCGGGTTCGTAGGCGTCGTTGTAGATGGCGGCGCGGGCGGTGGCGTTCGGGATGACCTCGTCGATGTGGAGGGTGAAGGGGAAGGTGTGGGTGGCGGGCTTGCCGGATTCGGTGAGGTAGATGGGGGTGTTGCAGCGGTAGCGGGTCTCGGACTGGGACCAGCAGGCGTCGGGGGCGGAGGCGACCGAGGTGCCGGCGGGGATGTCGATGTCGACGGTCGCGGCGGGTTCGCCCGCGCCGAGGGAGGCGACCCAGGCGGGGCCCGCGTTGTGGACGGTGACGGCGGCGGGGACGGTGTCGCCGGCCGCGCCGGAGACGGTGGAGGCGGTCAGCCGGTAGTCGGCCTGGTTGACGGTCTTCACCGTGAAGCTGCGGTACGGCTGGAGCTCGTCGGAGGGGGCGGCGGCCGGGGTGAGGTTCAGCTCCGGGCCGGCGCCCGGGGTGAAGGCGCGGCCGGCGCGGGCCTCGGCGAGCGCCTGCTCGGAGTAGGGCTGCGCCGAATAGTCGACGCGGTCGAAGAGGGCCATGTCCTTGGTGCGGAACTTCAGCGGGAGGGAGTGGTACGAGCCCGGGGTCGTCCGCTCGTCCAGGACGCAGAGGAACGTACGGCCGGTGACGGCGTTCGTGGACTCGCAGTTGGAGGGGACGGACATGCCGAGGCGGATGCCGCGGGAGGTGAAGACGGTGAGCAGGGTGCGGTCGGCGGTGCGGTTGCCCTGGTTGCCGAGGACGACGGGGGAGTCGAAGGGCTGGTCGGGTGCCATGCCGGTGCGGTACTCGGCCTGGGTGAGGCCGAGCGCGGGGCCGTCGTTGACGGCGACGTAGGTCTCGCCCGGGTAGGCGTTCATGCCGCCGGCCTGGGCGGTGTAGCGGACGTAGCCGTCGTTGCCGTCGGTGGCGCCCGGCTTGGTGGTCAGGCCGATCCGCGCGGCGGGGGCGTTGGCGCCGCCGGGGAGTTCGGGGGTGGTGCAGACGGCGGTGGTCTCGTTCTCCGGGCGGCAGTTCGCGGGCCAGGTGACCTCGGCGAACGAAGCGACTCCGGAGGCGTCGACGGTGAGCGTGCCGGTCGGGACGGTGGTCGCCGTGTTGTCGTGGCTGATCTGCACGGTCAGCGACTGCGACGGTGCGGGGGAGCCGTCCTCGGACGGGCCCGCGAGGGTGATCTCGTACGGGTCCGACCAGAGCCACAGGGCGTCGGAGGCGGCCGCGGCGGGGGCCGCGGCCGGGCCGGTGACGGTGGCGAGCGCGCCGAGTGCGGCGGCGGAGGCGATGAGCGTCTTCTTCACGGGGATCAAGACAGCGGAGATCGGCGGATGGTTGTACGAGGGAGGAGGGCCGGATTAGAGGTCAGCTCGGCTGTTCGCGGGCGGTGATCGACTCTTCCCACGTCCGGGCGGCTCGGCGGGGCCCAAAAGCGGTTCCAGCCCGGTCGACCGCGCACGGCCGGGCAGCAGGCATCAAATCCTCGTCGACGGCCAGGGCATCCCGCTCGCGATGTGCGTACGGCTCTTTCGTCGCCGAGGAGCGCGGCGGCGCGGGCCTTGAGTCCGGGGAGCCAGACGCTGACCGTGCCCCAATGGTTGGGGCGTGGGTCGCCCCCTGCCGTGCGTAGTGCAGAGCGTCGTCGGGCCGGCCCGCCCAGTAGGAGATGAGGGACTTGAGCCCGTCGACCACGGCCATCAGGCCCGTGTGCTCTGCCTCCTTCGCGCAGAACGCGGCGACGCGGGTCTGCTGCAGGGCGACCTTGGACTCACCCATGTCGTGGGAGCCCTTCGCCATCAGGAAGGTGAGCACCGTAGCCATGAAGTGCAGGTCCCTGAGCTGGGACGGGCGAGCTCGTCCGCCTTCGAGAATCCGGAAAGTGTCCTCCTGCGCGTTGGCCAGGTCCTCCCAGATCTCCGACAGGGGGATGCGGGGGTACAGCTCCAAGGAACCGTGGACATGCCAGCAACGGCTGACAGCGTGCTTCCGGCCCGGGACCGGGTTCAGTACTACTGGCGCGGCCTACATGTCCCGTTCATCGCCACGTGGAGTCATGAAAACGGTCAGCCACCCCCAGGTGATCCGTGCCTCCTACCGCGGGGTGTGGGGCATCAGTTACACCGACGAGCTGGAAGTCGCCGACCGGCGGCACGGCGCCCTGCGGGTGCGCCGGGCAGTCGCGCGCGGGAAAGGGACTCCGGCGTTCGCCGGCGTGCACCCGCAGCGCCTCAGTCGGCGAAAAGGTGGGCTACTCCGCCTCTTGGCGGGTACCCGCGTCCTCAGGCGCGTCGATCGCGGCTAGCCGAGGGCGTCGGCCCTTCGATGCAGTGGGGAGAGGGAATGAGGCTTCGTGACTTTGCTCAGTCCACAGCTTCCTGGTGCTCCGGCGAGATGCTGGGCGGCCGGTACCGTCTGGACAAGCTTCTCGGCTCAGGCGGTGCTGCGGATGTTCACCGGGGTTTCGATCTGCGGTTGCGCCGACGGGTCGCGGTCAAGGTCTTCCGTCCCGGCTCCGGCGCCGGCATGGAGGAGACCTGGCGCAGCGAAGCGGTGATCCTGGCCCGGCTTCACCATCCTGGGCTTGTCACCGCCTACGACGCCGGGGAGCACGGTGGACGCGCCTTCCTGGTCATGCAACTGATCCAAGGTGACACATTGAAGACCCGCATCGCTGAGGGACCGCTGGCACCCGAAGCGACTGCTGCAATCGGCGCGGAACTCGCTGATGCGTTGACTCACGCACACGAAACTGGAATTGTCCATCGGGATGTCAAGCCGTCCAACATTCTTTTGGATGCCAGGAACCGGCCCCATCTCGCCGACTTCGGCATCTCCCGCCTGCTGGACGCCACCTCCCACACCGCGACTGGCACGCTGATAGGCACGGCGGCCTACCTCTCTCCCGAGCAGGTCCTCGGCGAGCCTGTTGGACGGCCCGCCGACATATACGCCCTCGGTCTGGTGCTCCTCGAATGCCTCACAGGTAGGATTGAGTACGACGGAGGACCCCTTGAAGCCGCGATCGCCCGCCTGCACCGACGCCCCGCCCTGCCTCACGGACTGCCGGAACAACTGAGAATTCTGCTGCAGGCCATGACAGACCTGGACGAACGGAACCGTCCGACGGCCCGTCACTGTGCGCATATCCTGATGACCCTGGCCGACGAGGCACACATCGCAAACAGACCATCAGTGCCCGTCACCAATCTCATCGGCGGCAAAGGATCACTGCAGGCGACCGAGGACACACTCACGAATCCGATGCCCCGTGAAAAATCGGAAACACGTCGAACCGAGCGTGCGCGGGCACGCACCCTCATAGCGGGGGCGACCATCGGACTCGCCGCCATCACGGCAGCCACTTTCGCCGTCACCGGCAGCTCTACGCCACAAGACAGTGACCGAAGCGCGACCAGGGCTGCCAGCGCCGCCCCCGCAGGAGAGACGGGTGCCTCTGGCACCACGCAGCAGCAGAAGTCGAGCACCACACCCACTGCGGCGCCGACCTTTGAGCCCACCGCTTCCGCCAGCACGCTCCCTGGCCCCGCTGACAAACAGCCAGCCCGCCCCGATTCCAAAGTCTCCGAAAAGGAATCTGCTTCCGACGCAGGCGCGCACAGTTCGCCAGGCAAGGGAGAAAGGCCGCCCGGCCAAGCAAAGAAAGCAGGAGGGGGCACGAACAAAGCTCAGCAGGAGAAGACCAACAAGAGGGCTCCGCGACACTGAAAGCGCGACGCCCGCGTCAGACTCTACGGAGCTGTGCACGTGGCATCCACAGGTCAGGAGCTCCTGCGGGGTCAACGACTTGTTCCGCCGGTGGCAGCGGAACGGCATCTGGCACCAGATCCTCGCCCGGCTCCGGTCCCTGGCCGACGCGCAGGGTGCGATCACGTGGGACCTGAGTGTCGACTCCACGGTCTGCTGAGCCCATCAGCATGCGGCCGGGGCCCGCAGGCAAGGTGACCTGTGGAGGCCGGAGGCGTCGGGGAGCGCTGCCGGTCGGTGACGCCGACGCCGAAGGGCTCGTCGGTGTGCGGACGGCCGTGGGCGCGACCGCGTCCTGTCGGCTCTCCGCCCTGGGCTCGTCCCCCTCCGACAGCACGGCCAGACCTCCTACGACCACGGCGGTCACGGTGACGGCCGCCACTATGGCGCCCGCAGTGGACGCTTTGCCTGCGCCGGGAGTTTGGCTGCCAAGCCCCAGTCACTCAGGTGGGTCCAGTTGCCGGTCGACGCGTCCTCCCGGCCTGCGTACAGCGGCACCGAGGAACGCGGCGTAGCGACGGCATTCCTCGGTGCGGGTCGCCGGTACGGCGTGTTCGCTGAGGTAGGCGTCGCGCAGCTCCTCCCGAGCGCGGGAAGTGAGCAAGGCGACTCCACTCGCACTGATCCCGAGCAGTCTGCCTATACGTTCGGCGGGTTCCCCCTCCACGACCCCCTCCCACAATGCTGGCGGTTCGCCGTATCACCGCCAGCAGGTAGGGCCGCCATGACGCTTCAGGACGGCCGCCGGCCCGTACCGCCTGTATCGTCCGGACGAACGCCTCTGACGCCAGGTCCTCGGCAGTGCGCACGTCGCGGCAGCACATCCGGGCGTATGCCTGCACGGCCGCACCGTGGCGCCCGTACAACTCGGCGGGCGCCACGTCGCCCGCCGCTTCTCGGACGGCCCTGGTGAGCGCGGGATCCGGCCATTTCTTGTGGGAGGTGGCGTTGGTCTCTCCCCGCCCGCCGTCCAGCCACGGCCCTGGGGCGTCTGCCCCGCCCACGCCTGCCATCACTGCTCTCCGTTCTCGCCCGCACCAGCCGTATTGGCGCCGCGGTACTACTCCCGGGTCGCTCGGCAACCGGGCGGATCTGCGCGAGCAGGTCACGCGCAGAGGCTACGGGCCCGGCCGGCGTCCTGGAACGGGAGCACTGTCCTCATCCTGCGGATTCGGCAGGGAAGAAGAACAGCTGGTCCGTGCCGTTCAGCTGCCGGTGGCCGACTTCCAGGCGTCGATGTACTGGTCCAGGCCGGTGCTGATGGCGGACCAGTCCGGCTCGAAGATCTCCACGCCCTTCATCAGTCCCGCCAGCTCCACTGCGTTGGCGTCGGTGGCCTCGATGTCCTCCCGCGCGCTGAATCCGCCGCCGACCGCGCTGACGTCCTGCTGGGCCTGCTCGGAAAGCATGAAGTCGAGGAGCTTCTTGCCGTTGGCGCTATGCGGGGCGTTGTCGACGAGCCCTGCAGCGTACGGGAGGGCGAAGGTGGTGGGCTTGCCGTCACCCTTGGCCGGGAACCAGATACCGAGGTTGGGCATGTCCTTGGCCTGGGCGAAGTTCATCTGTACGTCACCGTTGGCGACGTACAGTTCGCCCTTGTCCACCTTGGGGGCGAGCTTGCCGGTGGAGGCGGAGGGGCCGACGTTGTTGGTCTGCAGCTTCATTAGGTAGTCCATCGCCGGCTTCTGGCCGCCGAAGTCGTGCATGGCCTTGATGAGGACGGCGGTGCCGTCGCCGGCGACTCCCGGTGTGGAGTACTGGACCTTCTCCTTGTACGAACCGTCCAGCAGCTCCTCCCAGGTCCTGGGCGGGGTCTTCAGTTCCTTCTTGTTGTAGATGAACCCGAAGTAGTTGTTGACGACCGAGGTCCAGGTGCCGTCGCCGGCCTTGTCCGCGGTGGCGACCTGGTCGGAGCCGGCGGGTTCGTACGTCTGGAGCAGGCCCTTGCTTCCGGCCTGCTGGATGAACGGCGGCAGGGTGACGAGGACGTCGGCCTGGGTGTTGGACTTCTCTCGGACGGTGCGCTGCACCATCTCGCCTGAGCCGCCTTCGACGTATTCGACCTTGATGCCGGTCTTCTTCTCGAAGTCCTCGAAGACCTTGTCGTACCAGCCTTCGCCGTTCTCGCCCTTGAGGCCGTCGGCGCTGTAGACGGTGACGACCTTCTCGTCCGAGGCGGACGAGGTGCCGCCACAGGCGGTGAGGGTCGCGGCCAGGGCGAGGCTTCCGGCGACCGCGGTCGCCGGCTTCAGGATGTTGGTGCGCATGGGAGTCGTGTCTCCTGGAAGTACGTGGGGCGTACGGGGTTCGGGGGTGGTCAGCGGTAGGAGGCCCGCGTCCGGATGCGGGAGACGGCGAGCAGGATCAGCAGCGTGGTGGCCATCAGGACCACGGCGACGGCCGCGCCGGTGAAGAGCGATCCTCGGTCGGTGGCCGCGAAGATCTGCACCGGCAGGGGGGTCCAGTCCGGCGGGTAGAGCATCATCGTGGCGCTCAGCTCGCCCATGGAGAGGGCGAAGCAGAGCCCGGCCGCCGCCGTGAGGGACGGGAGCAGGAGGGGGAGTTTGATCCGCCACAGGACGTGGGCGGGCCGGGCGCCGAGGCTGGCCGCGGCCTGCTCGTACATCGGGTCCAGGCGTCGGATCGCGGCTGACACCGACTGGTAGGCGAACGCCGTGACCAGGACCGTGTGGGCGAGGATGACGATCCAGCGCGTCCCGTTGAGGAGCAGCGGCGGCTTGCTGAAGGCGACGAGTACGGCGAGGCCGACGACGACGGACGGCACGGCGACCGGCAGCATGAACAAGGCGTCCAGCAGCCTCTTGCCGGGCTTGCGCAGTGAGGCGGCGGCGAGGGCGGCCCAGGTGCCGAGGGCGAGGGCCAGGAGGCTCGCGCACAGGGCGGTGACGAGGCTGGTGGTGAGGGCTTGGAGCGAGTCGCCGCTGGTGGCGGCGGCGTAGTGCTCGGCCGTGGGTCCGGAGGGGAAGGCGCCGGACCAGTTCGTGGAGAAGGACGCGGCGACGATGACGAACAGCGGTACCGCGAACAGCGGGACGAAGAGGAGGAGGAAGAGGGCCCAGGTGGCCCACTTCCCGGCTCGGCTATGCACCAACACGGCGGCTCACCGTCCGATACAGGGTGTAGAGGCCGACGGAGAGGGCGATGTTGACGACGGCGATGACGCAGGCGGCCGGGTAGTCGGACTCCAGGATCGCCTTGCTGTACACGAGCATCGGCAGGGTGGTGACGTCCTTGGCGCCGGTGAAGAGCACGATGCCGAATTCGTTGAGGCACATGACGAGGACGAGGCTGCCGCCCGCCGCGAGCGCGGGCAGGGCCTCCGGGAGGATCACCGTGCGCACGATCCGGGCGGGCCGGGCGCCGAGCGAGGAGGCCACTTCCAGCTGTGCGGTGTCGAGTTGGGAGAAGGCGGCGAGCAGGGGCCGCATCACGAACGGGATGAAGTACGTGATTTCGGCCAGGAGGACGCCCCACGGTGTGGTGAGGAAGTGGAAGGGCCCCTCGGCGGCGCCGGTGGCGTCGGTCCACACGCCGTTCGCCATGCCGACCGTGCCGTAGATGAACAGCAGCGCGAGCGTGATCAGGAACGAGGGGAAGGAGAGGAAGACGTCGATGAACTTGGCGACCGCCTTTCCACCGGGGAACGGTACGAACGCGACGACGAGCGCGAGCGCGAAGCCGAGCACGAGGCAGCCGAGCGTGGAGCCGACGGCGAGCCAGACGGTCGTGCCGAGCGCCGAGCGGAAGGACTCCGAGGCGAAGGCGTCGGCGTACGGGGTGAGTGAGGTGCCGCCCTCGTCGGGGGTGACGGACTGCTGGACCACCAGGGCCAGCGGGTAGAGGAGGACGACGGCGAGGACCGCCACGGGGGGCAGCACCCATATCCAGCCGGTTCGGCCCCCGCGCAGGCCCGTGGTCGCAACGACGCTAGCCATGGACCACTCCCGTCAACTGCTGGGCCGGGGCGCCGACCGTGGGGAGCAGCACCGCGTCCTCGGGGGCGAAGTGCAGCGTGACCCCGTCGCCCAGCGCAGGGGGCCGCCGGAGTTCGCGGAGGTCGGCCTTGACGCGGTGGCCGTCGATGTCGACGTACAGCCGGTGGGTGGAACCGCGCCACTGGACCTCCGCGACGGTGCCGGTGAGGGCGTTGGGCCCGTCGCCGAGTCCGACCAGGTGGGGGCGGACGCAGAGCGTGGCCGTGGCTCCGGTGGCGGCCTCGCCGGTGGCGACTTTCAGGTCGTGCCCGGCGAAGGCGACGGAGCCCGGACGGACGGTGACCGGGAGCAGGTTGGCGTTGCCGACGAACGAGGCGGTGAATTCCGTACGGGGTGTGCGGTAGAGCTCCTGCGGGGTGCCGCAGTCCTGGAGCCGCGCCCGGTCCATGACGGCGATCCGGTCGGCGAGGGTGAGGGCCTCGACCTGGTCGTGGGTGACGTAGAGGATGGAGACGTCGGGCAGTTCGCGGTGCAGACGGGCCAGTTCGGCGAGCATGCCGGAGCGGAGCTGGGCGTCGAGCGCGGAGAGCGGCTCGTCGAGCAGCAGGACTCCGGGACGTACGGCCAGCGCGCGGGCGATGGCGACGCGCTGCTGCTGGCCGCCGGAGAGTTCGCGGGGATAGCGCGTGGCGTAGGCGGACATGCCGACGAGTTCGAGCGCGTCGGCGACCCGGGCGGTGATCTCGGCCTTGTGGACCTTACGGGCCTTGAGGCCGAAGGCGACATTGTCCCGGACGCGCATGTGCGGGAAGAGGGCGTACTGCTGGACCACCATGCCGATGCCCCGCTGGTGCGGCGGCAGCGCGGTGACGTCGCGGTCGCCCAGGTGGACCCGCCCCGAGGCCGGGCGCACGAAACCGGCGACCGCGCGCAGAGCGGTGGTCTTACCCGAGCCGGAGGGGCCGAGCAGGGCCATGACCTCGCCGGGTTCGACGGTCAGGTCGAGCCGGTCCAGGACGGTGTTGCCGCCGTACGCGACGCTGACCTGGTCGAACCTGATGCCTCCGGATGCCGGCCCCGCTGCTGCGCCCGTCACGCCTCGGCCCGCGCTATCAGATCCGGCAGTTCGGCGACGGAGCCGAGCACGTGCGTGGCACCGTGCCCGTTGAGCCGGTCCTGGTCGTGGGCTCCGGTCAGGACCCCGGCGACGATGCCGGCTCCGGCGCGTACGCCGCTGAGCATGTCGTAGGCGGTGTCGCCCGCGACCACGGTCTGCCGGACGCCGTCCACGGCGCCCGTGCGCAGGAAGGCGGCAAGGACCATGTCCGGGTAGGGGCGGCCCCGGCCGCCCGCGTCGGCGGGGCAGAGGGTCAGGTCGGCCAGGTCCTGCCAGCCGAGGGCCCGGAGAATGGCGTCCTGGGTGGGCCGGGCGAAGCCGGTGGACAGCACCACGGTCCGGCCCTCGCCCCTGAGCCGCTCGACGGCTTCCCGGGCACCGGGCAGGGGAGCGATGAGACCGCCGTCGACCAGCGTGCCATACGCCTCCTCGAAGGCGGTGTTGGCCTGCTGTGCGAGGTCTTCCTCGCCGAAGAGGTGCCGGAAGACGGAGATCTTGGACTCGCCCATGGTGGCGCGTACGTAGTCGAGCTTCTCCGCGTGATCGGCGGAGCCCGGCTCGACGCCGAGGCGCCCGGCGGCGGCCGAGAAGGCCTGCTCGACGAGGCCGCCGTCGGCGACGGTGGTGCCGGCCATGTCGAGGACGATCAGATTCAGCTTGGCGTCGTGGGTCAACGTCTTCACCAGTTCAGTTCGTTGGCGGTTGTTTCGGCGATGGCGGGTGAGCAGGTCATGCCTCGGCCGCCGGGCCCGGTGACCAGCCAGACGCCCTCGCGGACCTGCTGGCGGTGGACGACCCTGCTCGTGTCGGTGCACTGGGCGTAGACACCGGCCCAGCGGTGACGGATGCGGGGCAGCGGGCGGCCGAGGAAGGACTCGACGACCCGGGTGAGGTGCTCGTACGGTCCCTCGACGGTGTCGAAGGCGAAGGGGTGCTCGTACTCGTGGGTGTCACCGATGGTCAGTCCGCCGTCGCGGCGCTGCACCATCAGGAGCTGCATCCGGTGCTCGGCGGCGGTCGGGGCCTGGGCCTGACCGGAGTTGAGCGCGTCGAGGGCCTCGCCGGTGTAGGCCGGGTAGTAGCGGAAGCTGTCGGCGTCGGCGACCGAGGTGGTCAGGGTCTCGCCGAGCGGGTCGGTCTGCATCATCTGCAGGCGGACGCGGCGAACGGGAAGGTCCGGCCCGGCCAGTTCACGGACGAGGCCGCCGAGCCATGCGCCGGTGGCGAGGACGACCGCGTCGCCTGTGTGCACGTCGCCCTGGTCGTCGCGGACGGATGCCGAACCGACGACCTCGCGCACCTCACGGCCGCCGAGGTAGGTGTACCGCCCCGAGGCCAGCAGCTCCTGCTTCAGGGCGAGCTGGGCGGTGCGCGGCTCGACGGCCGCGTCCCGCTCGCACCACAGGGCGCCGGCGAAGTCGCCGCGCAGCGCGGGGTTGACCGCCCGGGCCTCCTCGGCGGTGAGCAGCTTGTAGCCGCGGGCCGCCGCGTCGGGGCGGGCGACGGCCGCCTCGGCGACGGCGGTCTCCCGTGCCGTGCGCACCGGGGTGAGCGAGCCGCAGGGCCGGAAGCCCAGACCCGGCACCCGTTCGCCGATGGACTCCCACAGCTCACGGGCCCGGAGTGCGGTCTCCAGCTCCTCGCCGCCTGCCCGACCGCTCACCCATATCTGTCCGAAATTGCGGAGCGATGCTCCGCGGGCCTCGCTCTCGCGTTCGATCTGTACGACCTCGTGGCCGCGGTCCACTGCGTGCCAGGCGTGCATGGTTCCCACCACGCCGGCTCCTACGACGATGACTCTCACGCCGGTCACGTTCCTGGGGGTGGGTGACCTGTATCGATCCTCTCGGCAACGGGAAGGTGAACGACCACCCAAACTTGGACCAGACCCGTTACCTTTTCGTGATTGAACAACAAGGCCTTCCGCCTGAGCCGAAGTCAGCCCCGCGCGCCCAGCTGGGTCGTGAAGGAGAACCGGTCGCCCCGGAACAGGGTGCGCACCCGCTCCAGCGGCCGCCCCTCGGAGTCCCGCGAGATCCGGTGGATCAGCAGCATCGGCAGGGCGGGAGGGGTGCCGATCAGAAGTGCCTCGCGCGGGGTGGCCAGCACGGTCTCGATGCGCTCCTCCGCACCGCCGAAAGTGATCCCGAGGCGGTCGCTGAGGTAGGCGTAGAACGACGAGTCGGGGTCGAACTCCTCGTTCAGGTGCGGGGCACGACTCACGGAGACGTAGGTGCTCTCCAGTCCGACCCGCTCGTCGTCGGCGAGCAGCACCCGCTCCAGGTGCCAGACGGGTTCCCCGCGCACGATGCCGGTCTCGGCGGCGAGTGCCTCGGTACAGGGGAAGCGGTCCAGCCCGATGAGATGGCGGCCGGGCGTGCGTCCCTGGCGGCGTACCCCCTCGGTGTAGCTTGCGAGCGAGAGCGGCTGTTCGAGCTTGGGGCCCGCCACGACCGTCCCCCGCCCCTGCCGGCGCAGCCGCCCCTCCAGCAGCAGTTCGCGCAGCGCCTGCCGTACGGTCTCGCGCGACACGGCGAAACGCAGGGCGAGGTCACGCTCGGTGGGGAGGGTGCCACCCTCGCCCAACTCGTCGATCAGAGCGGAGACATGCGCCTTGACCACGTAGTACTTGGGGATACGGCCGTGCTCCGGAATGCCGGAACGGATCGGTGCGCCAGGTGCCTGGTCGGTCGGGAAGTCCACGATAGTAATCGTGGCAGACACGCCGGCATCCCCTCCCCCGCCAACCCAGGACGCGACCGCCCCTTCGCCGGCACGGGAGGGAGGCCTCGCCCCACCGATTCAGGGCGCTATATGCCGGTTTCCGGCGGCGGGACGGGACAGGAGGTCCGGTTCGTCCCGCCCGAAATGAGGCGAGCCGAGGTCCTTCCGGTAAGGCCACGGGCTCACCGGGCCACGGAGGTTCATGAGCGCTTCATCGCAGGACCCCCGGCGCGTTCCCTCGGCGCTGGTGCGCGGCACCTACCATCTGGTTCAGACCAGTTATCACTTCGTTATAAGTGATCCCACCACCGACAGGAACTCCCGTGAGATTCGCCAGGTACACCCCGCTCGCGATTGCCGCAGTGTCCGCCGCGCTCCTCGCTCCGGCTCTCGCACACGCCGACACGCGGTCCGCGAACCGCATACTCGACGCACCCACCCTCAGCGTGCCGGGCGGTCGCTATCAGAAGGCCCTCTCCGTCACTCTGAAGTCCGAGCGTGGGACCGTCGTCCGCTACACGCTCGACGGGACCACCCCCACGCACAAGAGCCGCAGGTACGTCCCGGGAAAGCCGCTGCTCATCCGCAAGGACACCAACGTCACCGCGGCCGCTTTCGACGGGCAGCAGGCGGGCCCCGCCGTCTCGTACGGCTACCTCATCCGGGGCGCGGAGCAGCCGGTCGCCGAGATCGTGGTCATGTCCGACGTGCACACGGGCAGCCATGCGGACGGCGACGCGCGCCACCAGAGCTTCTTCGACACCATCGGCTCGATCTTCCCGAAGCCCGACGCGATCCTGTCCAACGGCGACATGATCAACGACAACGGTGACGGCCGGGGCGCCGACCACAAGGCCGTGGCGGAGATCTTCCAGGCGAATCTGGACCGCAAGAGGATGACGGACACCCAGCTCCTCGTCTCCAACGGCAACCACGACGCCGGCCTCGCCGCGATACGCGCCGCCTACCCCCGGGAATGGTTCCCGGACAACGGTGGCGGCTACTACGAGTCGAACATCAACGGCGTCCACCTTTTCACCGTCAACACCGAGACGTACAACTCCGACACGGCGCAGCGCACCTGGCTCAAGGGCAGGCTCGCAGAGATCACCGCCGACCCGGCCCGTTGCAACGAGCCGGTCCTCGTCCAGGGCCACCGCCCGGCGCCCGGCACCGTGATGGACGGTCAGCAGGCGTCCAACCCGCTGCTGACGCAGGATCTCGCGGCCTTTCCCCAGGCCGTCTACTTCAGCGGCCATTCCCATCTCAACGTCAACGACGAACGGTCGATCGCGCAGAAGGACTTCACCGCCGTCAACGACGGTTCGATGTCGTACGTCGAAGTCGACCACGGCTATCAGACGGTCACCGACACCGGCCTCGCCAACCGCTTCGAGGCGACCACCGCCCAGGCCCTCTTCGTCGAGGTCTACAAGGACCGCACGGAGATCGCACGCGTCAACATGGCCGCCGACAAGCACGACATCTATCAGGGCGGGGTGTGGTCGGCGAACCCGCTGCCTCCGTACGCCAGCGCCGGGACGCTGAGCGGGCCGACCTGGACCGTGCGGCTCAAGGGCAGCACCAGCCAGGAGATCAAGAACAACTTTCGGTACACCGCTGCCGCCCGGAACACCGTGGCACCCGCCTTCACGTCGCGCACACCCCTGAAGGCGGTCACGGCCGCCGGCGGCGACACGGCACTGCGGATCCAGCAGGCCACGGACGACCAGATGGTCCACCACTACGACGTGGACATCACCGACAGGGCCACCGGTACGAAGGTCCTCTCCACCAAGGTCCTCTCCGAGTACTACTTCATGCCCCGGCCCAACACCCTCGACATCCCCGTCCCCACCGGTGCCGCCGACGCCTCGTACAGCGCTCGGGTCATCGCCGTCGACGCGTACGGCAACACCTCCCCCGCGGCCTCGCTGAGCTTCGGCCGCTGACGTCCGGCCGCGCACCGTCGACCGCTGTGAGCTGACAGCGGAGCCGGCCGCGACGCGGCCGCGCACCGTCGGGACACGGGGCCTTAGCCGTCGGTCAGCCGGGACGCCCCCGGCTGGTCGACGCGCGGGCGCACAGCGGATTTTACGGACCCGGCCGGACCGGACCAGACCCGGCCCCGGCCCCGGCCGGTCATCGGGCGCCGAAGGGGCGAAGCCCCGCGTAGGGCGGTGGTGGGGAGCACCCGACGCGGGGCCCCGCGGTCAGGAGGCTGTGAGGGACACGGCGTCGACGGTCCAGAACCAGTTGTTCCCCCCGGTGTAGCGGAAACGGACGCGCGCGCCGGTCGCTCCCGCCGGCACCTGGAGTGTGATGCTCTCCGTCCTCGACGAGGTGTCGGCGGTGTACGTCCTCACGACCACGGGGGTTCCACCGTCGTAGGATATGGAGACCTCACCCTTCTGCGGAGATTCCTGAAGGTAGTACGTGGTGTAGCGCAGCACCGCCGTCGAGCCGCCCGTGACCGGCCAGGAGGGCGTGACCAAGGTGGAGTCGAAGGTGCCGCCGTAGCTCTTGTCGACCCATTCGTCTCCGTCGGCGACAGCGAAGACGTTCCGGGCCCGGATGTTGTTCTCACGCCCCTGTCCCCGCTCCGAAGCGGTCCAGAACTCGTCGGTGGTGAAGCTCCAGCCGCGCCACTCGGTCATGCCGCCGGTACCCATCGCGCTGTTGTCGACACTCCATCCGGTCGGGGGCGTGTGGGTGAAGCCCACGACGGAGGCACCGATTCCGGTCTCGTCGACGCGGGTCCCCAGCCGGCTTCGCAGGGTGTCGAACGCGTCCGGAGCCGGCTGCTGGAGGGGGCGGCCGTCGAGGCCCCAGGACGGGTTGATCGGGATGCCGAGGTGGGCGAGGGCGGAGACCGCGACATCGGGCATCTTGATGTCGTGGCGGGTGGAACCGGCGCTGATGCCTCCACCGGTGGCGATGAGGAAGGTCTCCCTTTCGGGAGCGGTGTTGCCGCCGTGGCCGCCTGCGTCGGTGTGGCCGTGATCGGCGGTGATCATGATCAGCCAGTCCTCGGACGCGTAGGTGGAACGAGCCTTGATCGCTGAGACGATCTGGCCGACCTGCGTGTCCGCGGTGTGGATCGAGGCCAGGTACTCGCTGCTGGCGGCGCCGTTGCTGTGTCCGACGTGGTCGATGTTGTCGAGGTGGACGAACACCGCGGCCCGGTTGCCGTTACGCACCTCCGCCACGGCACGGCTGGTGGTGCCGGTGTCGTACTCGGCGGAGGGCGTGGAGACGCGGGTGTCGACCTTCGAGGAGAAGATCGTCGTGGTGATGGGCGCCCAGGAGGCGACCGCGTAGGTCGAGAGGGCGGGCTTCGCCGTCTCGATCCGGGTGAGGAAGTCCGGGTACCGAGTGAAGGCGGCGCCGGTGAACGCGTTGTCCTTGACGAGGTGCTTGTCGGGCCACACACCGGTGAGGATCGTCGACCATCCGGGACCGGAGAGCGTCGGTGCCAACGGGCTGGAGTAGAGCGAACTGGCCGCGGTGAGTCCGCTCGCCATGAGGCTGTCGAGGTTCGGCGCGTCAGCGGCCTTGATCCGGCCCAGCAGAGCACCGTCGAGCCCGATGACCAGGACCTTGGGGGCGCGGGCGGCAGCCCGCGCGGTGCCCGCCGCGAGCGGACCGGAGGCAGCGGCAAGAGCTGCTGTGCCGATCAGGAACGACCGGCGTGAGGGGCCAGCAGACATGTGGATTCTCCTAGAGATGAAAAGAGCACAGTCGACTCCCCTCTATGTGAGGGGAGTTGAGAATGGGTCCAGACCCGTTATCATTCCGCGATGAGACTTCGCCGGTCCAGAGAGTCCCGATGAAGTTTCCGGCAACGGTCAGCTTCCGATGACCAACTTCCAGGCGTCCGCTCAGCCCTCCGGATTGAAGCCGCTGTCCGCTCGGGCGGTTCGAGACCTTCACCGCGTCCATAGCCCGGTGGCTGGTCAAGAAGCCTGGCGGCGCCTGGAAGACCGGCGGCGGCTTTCGTGGACAAGCCCTTGAACTGCACGCAGATCCGGGTCCCGCGCGGGTAGACCGGGCCCGTGTGCCCGTCCCTACCCCAGGACGTCTCCACGAAGGTGCCGCCCACCCGCCCCGCGCGCTTCCGGCGTACGTCTCGCTGAAGTGACCGGGGGTGTCTGAGTGGCGCCGAAAATCGAACATGCGATCTAATTAGTGGATGGAGCGCTTCCTCTTCCCCGACGACCTCGTACACGCCCGGCAGGAATGGCACGACACCTACCGCGCCCTCGCCCTCCCGCGCCCGCGCCGGGCCACCGAGCTCCGCCGCCGCCTGCTCGCCCTGTCCGTCCGGATTCACTGGCACCCTTTCTGGTCCACCCCGCCCGGCCGCACACCCGCGGCCCGGGTGGACCTGCGGCAGCGGACCGGGGGCGGCGGGCGGACGGAGAGCGCGGCGTGATGCGGCTGCCGACTCGATGCGGCCCCGAGGCCCGACGGCACCCCACCATCAGCGGAAGACAACAAAATCTGGCAGGGCGGCTCTGCCGATGAGTTCAACGTCCGCGAACGGTCTACCCGGCGACACGACCGTTCTCCATAGGAGTGCCATGTCCACCATCCAGCCAGTGATCCTGACTGCTGACCAGAACGTCCTGCTCGGCTTCTATGCGAAGCTGTTCGGCGCCGAGGAGATCTTCCGGGTACCCAAGGACGGGCCGGCCTTCTACCGCGGCTTGCGCATCGGTGACACCGACCTCGGACTGGTTGCCAAGACAGATCTGGGACCCGGGGCTGCACCGCGGATGCTGCTCAGCATCGGTGTCGACGACGTCGACGAGACGCTCGGCCGCGTGGAGGCTCTGGGCGGCTCGGTCCGCAGCGGCCCCAACGACATGCCGTGGGGACAGCGCGTCGCCCACATTCAGGACCCCGACGGCAATCCGGTGAACCTGACCCAGCCGATTTTGGCCCAGTGACAAACCGGTACGGCGCCTGCAGTGAATCCGCAGCCACGAACGCCGAGCCCGGCCGGTCCGGCCGACGCGTTTTCGGGTGGCCCTCTGCGGCGCTGCTGGCCCGCGCAGACCACGGCTACGCGCGCTTTCTGGCCCGCGCCGCCGAGGAGACCGCAACCGACAGCCGGACCGGCGCGACGCCGCCCCGAAGCAGGGGCGGGCGTCGCGTTGATTCGTCAGGCCGCCCATGCCAGCCCGAGTGCGGCGAGTTTGTTGGCAGTGAGCTTGCCCCTGCGGGTCTTGCTGTTCGTGAGAAATACCCCCAGCTTGACGGGGTGTTCCTCGCCGTCGACGACCACGGTTTCGATGTGGGCCCGAGGCACGGTCACGCTCCCGGTGCGGTTCTTGTACTGCTCCAGCGCGAGGACGCCTCGCTCGAACGCCCGGGCCGCCGGAGCCGTATTCCTTGCCGGCGCTGCGGGCAGCGGGGTCAGCCCGAGCCCTTCCAGGCGCTGCTGTTCGGGGAGCAGGTTCTCCCATACGGTATGTTCGCGCTGCCGGTTGATCCATGCGCCGACGTCGCAGCCGTGGGCGACGACGCCCGGCAGCACCTTGGTCAGCCCATGTTCCTCGGAGAGGAGCGCATCGCACACAACCGCGGCCGTCCCCTGGAAGGGAATCCAGGGGACGGCCGCCGGCGGCTGACCGAAGTCCGGGGTGCTTCGCAGCGGGTGGGTCAGATGTGGCCGAAGAAGATGCTGCCCGGGGCGTCGGGGTCGCTGGAGAGGAAGTGTTCGCGCACCACGCGGATGAACTCGTGGCGGGAGATTGCCCCGTCTCCGTCGCTGTCGATCCTGGCGAACAGCTCCATCGGCACCGGCGAGGTGTCCCTCCAGATGTCCCGCATCAGACGGGCGAACTCGTCCTTGCTGATCTCGTTGTCACCGTCGACGTCGATGACGTCGAAGATCGCGTGGCCGCCGCCCTCGGTCACGTTGAGGCGGCTGCTGTCAATGACCGCGAGCCGGTTGGCGGTGACGAACTGATCCTTGGTGAGCCGGTCGCTGTCGACGCCCGCGTGGCGCAGCAGCTCCAGCCAGTAGATTTGACAGAAGGTCTGCAGTGCCCTGGCCCTGCGGTCGTCCCTGGAGAGATTGTACCCCTCGATGTAGCGCTCGCCAAGCTTCTGGTAGTCCGACCAGTCGAGGTAGCCGTCCTTGTTGGCGTCCATCTGGTCGAAGGTGCGCTCAAGCTTGACGGTGATGACGTCCTGCGCCGCAGTGGTCATGGGTATCCCTTCGGTGATCAAGTCCGCTGGCCTGCTCAGAATCAGGCACGGCGCGCCATCAGGGGCCGAAATATCCACTTCGTCACCCGTTTTGGTGATCACTTATGGTTCGGCACCGAACTCTGTGACGTCGGGATCGTCGTAGGCGAGCCCGGCGATCTGCCCACGGATGGTGACCCGTCGGCCCCCGCTGCAACCGGTCCTGGCCACCGCGGACCGGGACACCGTCAACAACCAGCGCGCGATGATCACGGCGATCCCCAACAGCAACTGCAACGGGCTGACCTGCACCATCACCGTCGTCACGAGCAACTACAACAACGACGTGGTGGACGTCCCCTTCACGGTCGCCGTCCTCTGACCTGTCCTGCCGGCCCGGAGACCCCTTCGCCTGCCCGGCCGCACCCGCACCGGTGCGGGTGCGGGTGCGGGTGCGGCCGGGCAGGGGCTTTACACGTCGACCGGCCGCCTCGAGGGGAACGCCTTGCCGCCAGCGTTGAAAGCCTGTTCTTCCTTGAGCTGAAGCGTTGCCGTGGCTTCCACTGGATCGGATTGTTGTACGCCGTTCGGGTGTAAAGGGTGGGCAGGGGGGCTTACATCCGGAGCCTCGGGTATCGGGGGGCCATGAAGGAGACCCCGCAGATCACGCTCTACAGCGGCACCAACTACACCGGTAAAAGCTGTGTCTTGCCGATTGACGGCTACACGTACACCCTCGCGGCGACGGGACTGGACAAGGTCGCCTCGGTCAAGGTGTCCAAGTGGCATCAGAGCCCACACATCCTGGTCGTCCGGCTCTACGTCACGCCCCCCTCGGAGAGGGAGGAGGAGTTCGGGGTTGACGCCCCTGGGACCTTCAAGGAGGACACCGCCGATACGGGGGAGTCCGCAGGCGCCGGCTGGATCAAGGCGGAGGTCGTATCGGGGTTCCCCAGCGGTGCGCTTGAACCGGACCAACTGCCGGAGCGGAGGATTCGGGACACCATCGAGGCCTGAGCTGGGCCTTCTTCGCCCCATACGTATCGCCGATGGCTCCGGATCAGGTCCGGGGCCATCGTTCGTTAACAGGTATAAGCGTCGTACACGCCCGCTGACCACATCCACTCCCAGGCCTACGCGAACCTCTGGGGCAAGGCATACAAGGCCCATCAGGCCGGTCTCGATCACCGTGGCGGCTGCGCCACCTACCCGGACCAGGTGGCTCATCTCCCGCGAGGACGCGATGGTGGCCCTGGCGGAGCCGGACATCGAGCCGTGCGGGGTCTGCCGGCCGGACACCGGACTGCGGGGCTGAACCGACACCACCGGCTGTATCGTCCTCGGCCTACGCGGCCACGTACGTATGCGCGCGCCCGCCCCGCCACTCCACCCACTCCGGCCGGTCCAGCAGCTGCTCGGCGTCCGGGAGCCCGGCCCGCCGAAGGAACTCTGTGACGTCGTCATCGTCTTAGGCGAGTCCGGCGATCTGCCCGCGGATGGTGACCCCGCCGGCCCCCGGTGGGGGAGAGGCGGTGGATGACTATCGGCGCGCTCATCTCCCTTAAGACCTTCCTCCACCTGTACCCCACCCTGAACGCCGCACGAAACACCTGAAGACACGGGGCGTCGTGGCCGGCGGCACTTCGAAGTCATCTCATTTGGCGAGCCCTGCGGTAGCAGATGAGGGTGCAAGCGATGCTGGTGAAGGCGAGGAAGTGCTCGGGTTTTTCTGGCCTGTCATCGGCCGATGGCGGGCAGAGGTTGCCCTGCCTGTGCTCGCTACGCGGGCGTCGCCTCTCGGCGTCCCGCCGCGGTCGGTGGGGTGGCGGCTCCGTTGAGGCAGCGGTCGAGGAGTGCGTGCATACGGGCTGCGGGGAGGGACGGGTTGGCCGCGGCGCCTTCTGCGGTGTGGGGGTCGGCGAGGAGGGTCTCCAGGGCTTCCGGTGTCAGGCTCGGGTTGGCGGCGGCGGCCCGGCGCACCGCCTCGTCGGCGTCGTCCACCGGGGGTTCGGGCAGGGTGGGATCGGCTGAGGCCAGGGCGCGTACCTCGGGATCCGGGTGGCCGATGAGGTGGGTCAGGCCGGTGCGCGGGAAGCCGGGCAGCGTCAGCAGGTCCGAACGGTGGTCCCGGCGGGTGACGAAGGCGTCCAGGAGGAGGTGTGGCGGAGCCAACGGGTGGTTGCAGGCCAGCCGGATCCGGACCTCCTCGTCGTCGTCCTGCGCGAGTGTCCCGACGAGTTCTGCGGGCAGGCCGGACCAGCTCGCCGCAACCCGTCGTAGCACCGGTTCCCCGGACACCGCGCAGGCGGCGAACCAGTCGGGCGACGGCACGGTGGCCGGGTCGGGGTCCGGTTCGGTGATCGGGCAGACACATTCAGGACCGTGCCCGATGACCCGGTCGATCACGTCGTACTCGACCCAGGTGCGGGGGAAGGGGTGGAGGCGTGCGCGCATCCGCACGTCCGCGTCCGGGTCCTCCCTCAGCTCCGCCACCAGGTCCGGTCCCAGGTCGGGCCGGGCGGCGACCATCTCGCGGACCTTCGCCTCGGAATGCCGGGCGAGCCGGGCGACGGCATCGGCCGGAGTGTGGGGGTTCCGGGCCAGGGGGCGCACCATGTCGTCCGCGAAGCACTGATCGACAAGCGCGGGCGACAGAGCGCACCTGCCGAGCACGAACGGCCTGCTGCTCGGACGGATGGACGGCAGCTCGGCCTCCACCCGTACCGGGTCCAGCTCCCAGTTCCTGTCCTGCGCCGCTTCACGGACCGCGGGGTCCGGATCGTCGAGCAGCCCCGCCCGCTGCGCCGGGGTGAGCGACTCCCACCGCCAAGTGGCCCGTATCCGGAATTCGGGGTCCTCGCGGCCGGCCATGGAGCGGAAGAAGGACAGCGGGATCTGCCGGGACGAGTCGAGCTCCCAGATGATCTCGTTCGCGGTGACCTTGCCGTCCTCGCCCCCGTCCTGGGCGGTCAGGAGGGTGACGAGGATGTCGTCCGGCAGCGGTCGGACCCTGCGGGGCCAGGGGCGGAGGTGGGGGTTGGCGAGCCGCGCGCGGACGAGTCCCGACGGGTCCGTTGCCAAGGGGGCGAGTCGCGAAGGGTCAACGTGCTGGTTGCGGGCGAGCGCGCCGCGGATCCGCCACTCCGGGTGGCGCAGGGCTGCGTCGATGACGGCGTCGGGCAGGTCGCGGTCCTGACACATCAGCTGGCCGAGTTCACCGGCTGCTTGATCCATCAGGCGTATCAGTACGTCGGAGGGCGCCGCCGGATTGAAGGCGACGCCGCGCAGCCAGAGTTCATGCAGAGAGTCGGACACCGCGTCATCCTGCCACCCCGTCGCGCGCCCGGACCGGGCCATGTGGCGACCACGCCGCTCGCTGGCAGCTCCATCTGAAGGGCTTCGGTCCAGGCGGCGAGGGCATTGCCCGTCGTGCATACGATGACCGTCCGCGGCACGCAGCCAGGGGAACGCACAACATCTGTGCCGATTCAAGCAACCGGGCGTTGCTGAAACTCGGCTACATCGTCTGCCTTGTTCACGGGGTGTTCCTGCCCTTGGGTGATAAGCGCTCTCGCTCCTGACCGGCAAAGCCACCGCGGCGATCCGGGAACACACCACGGCTGTCGAGGAGTAGGCGACCGGTCCCGGGGCGTGGTTCATCCCCGGGACCGGATCGGGTCACCGCCGGGCGAGCATCTGCACCACCACCACGGTGAGGCAGGACGCACCGACGTGGGTGGCGGTCGACCTGACGGCCCGTACGGCGCGGCGGGCCGTGCGCTTCGGTGCGGTGAGCCGTGCGCGGCCGATGCTCAGGACGATGTACGGGCGGCGCTCGGCCGGCTTCTCCTTGCGGCGGGTGGTCTTCTTGGCGGGCATGATCCTTCTCCTGTCTGTTCGCTGACGGACAGGACTGTGCGGGATGCGGGGGTTAGGCCGTGTATCGAAAGTGGATCTTGGGGCGTGAATGATCACGGTTCATGGGTCGCGGAGATCTCACGGACGAACAGTGGGCAACGCTGGAGGCGTTGTTGCCGAAGGGCACGAAGGCCGGGCGGCCGCCGGTCTGGTCCCGTCGGCAGTTGATCGACGGCATACGGTTCCGGGTCCGGACCGGTGTTCCGTGGCGGGACGTACCGGTCGAGTGCGGGCCGTGGGGCCGGGTCTATGACCTGTTTCGCCGGTGGCAGCGGAACGGCACCTGGCACCGGATCCTCAGCCGGCTCCAGTCCCTGGCCGACGCGAAGGGCGCGATCGTATGGGACCTGAGCGTCGACTCCACGGTGTGCCGCGCCCACCAGCGTGCGGCCGGGGCCCGTAAGCAGGGCGACCTGCAGAAGGAACCGCCGGGCGGCGTGTTCACCGAGCCCGGAGACCACGGATTGGGACGCTCACGCGGCGGATTCACCACCAAGCTCCCCCTGGCCGTCGAGCAGGGCCAGAAGCCCATGTCGATCGTGATCACGACCGGACAGCGCGGCGACTCGCCGCAGTTCGAACCAGTGCTGGCAAAGGTCCGCGTGCCCCGCATCGGGCCGGGCCGGCCGCGCGTCCGCCCTGATCGGGTGCGGCTGACAAGGCGTATGCCTCCCGCAAGAACCGCGCCTACCCGCGCCTCCGCGGGATCCGCTGCACCATTCCCGACAAAACCGACCAGGCGCGCAACCGTCAGAAGCTGGGCTCCCGCGGTGGGCGGCCGCCGCGCTTCGACCCGGTCGACTACCGCGAGCGTCATGCTGTCGAGTGCGGGATCTACCGCCTCAAGAGGCACCGCGGTGTTGCCACGCGGTAGGACAAGCTCGCCGTCCGCTACGAGGCGACCGTCCTCGTCGCGGCGGCCCGGCCGCAGTGGCCACCGACCGCGGCCGGTGGTGGCCGTTATGGACGGGGCAGGCAACGGACACTTCGACGACAGACCTGGGCAGGATGGCGGCCCGCGTTGTCATATCCGGGAGGCCCACCGGCCCCACGGCGCAGCCGCATGACGCTGCCCATCCACGCGATCAGCGGACCGCCATGGTCCGCTGCAGCCAGAGGCCCCAGCCACTCCCGCCCCACCCGCTCACCGAGCCGACGGCAGAACAGCCCGTCGACGGGCAGCACTCGCGGCTGCCCGGCACCGCTGTCCACCCACACCAGCTCGCCCATGCCCGGATCCAACGCATCGGCGACGGCCACCACCTCAGGGGGGCTGGTCGGCATCCGCATCAAGGAGCCACCGCCCGTGCCGCGCGCACACACGGTCCCACCGCGGGGCGTACAGCACCGCCCGCCCAGCCGCCCCCGTACGCCGGGCCGTGCACAGACGACAGCCGAACGCCACCGGCCCGGCAACCGCACCACCGATCCGCCACGCCGCCGCCGGCTCCCCGGCATCCGCGGCCGGCAGCCTGGCATCCTCCAGCCCCCAGGACGGCAACGCCCGCGCCAGCACACCCTCCTCCACGCCGCACAGGCCTGCCAGGAGCTGCCGTCCAGCCGTGTTCAACAGCACCTCGGCGTCTGCCCGCGCGCCCCCGCCGTCGTGCCGAGGCTGGTGGCTGCGCCACTTCCAGCAGGACCGCAACGCCGTCGCTTCCAGTCCGTAGCGGCTGGCGATGCGGCAGATCAGCGACGACGTCGTCTCTCCGCACAGGGGAGCGGTACGCAGCAGGCCGGGAGGAAGGATCACTCCACCACGGTCTCGTATCCACCGATCAAGGAGGGCGTCTTCGCGGCAGTTCCTTCCATCCCGCGGCCGTCCTTGGCTCACTTCCTCAGTGCCGCAGCTGCCCCTTCCGGAAGCCAACGGCCGCAGCGCGACGGGAGGTTAGCCCGTTCGAGCACACCGTGATGATCCGATCGCACTAAGCTACGCCTGTGGTGGTTGGTGAAGACGCTCAGGTGAAGGGCTTCTCGGGGGCTCGAAGAGCCAAGCAGTGGCTCGAGGGCACGATGCGCATCTTCGGTGCGTACGCGAACACGGACTCGGAGTCCTGCGGCCGTCGGCTGACGCTCGCTTGGCCGTACGGGGGCCGGACCTTCTCCTTCGATCTGGGCGGCGCCATGCGCGGCGATCCCTACCAGAACGACATGTTTTGCGCGGAGGTCAAGAACTACGCGCAACCGAGCGACCAGGGAACGCAGTTCGACGAGTTCCTCGCCAAGTGCTACGTCGCCGCCCAGGCCCAGCACCATCTCAGCGACCACTTCATGTGGATCACCTGGGCACCGTTCCGGGCGAACTCCTGGTCCACCCTCAACTCGCCTGGCCAGGTGGAGAGCGCAGTCCTTCAACACAGCAGTCGCGTTTTCGGCACCAGCGACCCCGAGGAAGCCCGAAGACTTCGGGACAGCGAACTCGCCCAGTCGGTCGCCGCGCGCCTGTGGCTGATCGTCCTTTCGGACAAGCAGGAAACCTTCCTGCCGCTCAAGGA
Organism: Streptomyces sp. QL37; assembly: GCF_002941025.1. Lineage (NCBI taxonomy): Bacteria > Bacillati > Actinomycetota > Actinomycetes > Kitasatosporales > Streptomycetaceae > Streptomyces > Streptomyces sp. QL37. The sequence goes on from NZ_PTJS01000001.1 coordinate 8,660,426, forward strand.
CTGGGCAGCCATCGTCGCCGCCGAACTCACCCGCAGAGAGGGCTCGTGGTGAACCTCGTCGAACAGTCGATTTCCCAGACCATGGACGAGCCCGACGACCGGATGATGTTCACCCAGGTCAAGGACATCGTCGCCCGGCACCTGCGCCGCATGGACCCCGGCGCCACCGTCACCAAAACCGAATTCTTCGACCACACCCACGTCCCCGACATGGTCCTGGAATGGCCCGGCAGACCCCGCACACCCCGCCGGTTCATCTACCTGCGCACCACATCGGACCAGCGGGAACTCGAGGACGACCTGCAGCGCCTTCCCCGTGCCGACCGGCCGGTGCTTCTCGCGCTCGGTCAACTGTCCTCCACACGGCAACAAGGAGACCTCCCCCCGCTACCCGGCGGCAGCACGTCGCTCCTCCTCGACACTTCCGCGCTCGGCGCACTCCAGCCGGCCGACGACTCTCCCGGCATCCCTCAGCTGGTGTCCCGCTCCGTCCTCGAGGGCGGCCGCGGCACCCTCGACAGACCGGCGACCGAAGCATTCCTGAACACAGTCGTCCAGGGAGCGGAAGCCGCCCGCGCGGGAGAACGCGTTCCCACCCGCGATGCTGTCGACGCCCTCACCGCACGCATGACCACCGACGTCGCCGACCGGATGTCAGCCTTCCTCGCCGCGCTCTGGCAGGGCGGCGGATCCACGCTCGCCAGCTTCCCCGCACCTCAGCGAGGCGTCGGCCATCTCGACGAGACGGCCCTGATGTACCTGCTGGAATCCGAGGACATCACCGATACCGCGTTCTGGAACCGGGTCGTCCGCATGATCAGCCTCCCCACCTTGCTGCGCACCCCGGCTGCAGGCACCGGAAATCTCCAGTACCTCATGCGTGAGGCGATCCGGCTCTGGACCAGCCGCGTCTGCATGATCGTGCCCGGCGTGGCAGACGCGGACATCAGCCCGTGGCGCTGGACAGTGAAGGCCGGCCAGCTGATCCTGCAGACCCCACGCTTCCACGTGCTGGTCGCCCAGTCCCAGCGCCAGCTCCCGTCCGGCCAGGAGCACAACCTGCCCCGCCTCGACGAAGTGAGGAACAGGGCCGACCGCTTCGGCATCCCGTTGACCTCTCTGCGCATGGTCGTGACGGACCGCCACGTCGGCTACGGCGGACCCGGGGACGACATCTCCCACGACACGCGACTCGACGGCATCAGCGACGCGCTGGGACAGGCTGAGGGAGTCATCGAAGCCGAAGCCCGCATTCCCTCTGGCGAGACTCTCCAGTGCATGTTCGCCACAGGGATCGCCAGCGCCCGTGGCGCACGTACCCAGGTACCGCTGGACGCCCTCCTCGGAACAACGACGCGCCTGCTCTCCGATCTCTCAAGCGATGAAGCCGAGAAGATCACCCAGCTTCTCGGTGCCCAAGGTCCACCCCCTGACCAGCCGTGGAGCCAGCCCAGCTTCGACGACGTGTAGGGCCAGCGCCGGGCCGGTCAGTCCTTGGGGCGCTGTAGAACCCGGCGGGTGCAGGCCCGACTATCAGGCACGGCGCGAGGCTACTTTCCCGCCTGACGTTGCTCTGCCGGAAGACGCAGGGCAATCGGGATGTCCGTCCTGCCGGTGCACGGGGGGCTTGTGCCTTGCCCTCATGGCTCCCGTCGGTTCGGCGGGGAATCTCCCGGTGCACATCAATCTGCCAACCCTTCCACCCCTGTGACCTGGGTAAACAGTGTGACAGGCGGGAAGGTGGGTGGAGTTGGGAAAAGTGTTGTCCTTTGGCATCCGGATCCGGCCCTCCTGTGACGTGTAAGGGATGAGGGCTTCGGCCTTCATCAACGAGTTCGTCACTACTGGGAGGCCTGGTCGATGACTTGGCCTCAGCGACCTCGAACGCCGAACCAGCGACGGGGGAGCGGCACAGCAGCCTCCGATGATCCTCCTGCGCTCGAACCACCTCCGGGCATCCAGCCAGCCCGATGACACGGCCCTCGCTGCCAGGCAGGCTCATCAGCCAGTACCGGTGGCGTGGGCAGACTCGCTGGTGCGCTGCCAGGTACACCCGGGCTGGTGTAACACGACCGGTTCGCGCAGCTACACAGCCCGGGCACGCCGGGCCCCAGGCGGCAACCGTCTCTACCCCGTTGTGGAGCCGCGCCGTCGGCCTCTCCTTCGAGGGGCCCGACGGCTCCTCCCGCATCCAGGTCGGCAACGCGCGGCGTGTGTCCGCCTGCGGCACATGACACAGCGCCGAGATCCGGTCCCGGGCCGCGGCGTTCAAGAACACCTCACTGTCGTCCCGTAGAGCCCCAGCAACGCTCTGCTGGCCATCCACGTCAGTAACCGACGACAGCAGATTCTGCACTGTCAGGCCGTACCTGTCCGCGATCCGCCCCAAGAACGAGAGCGTCATCTCACCCTGCAGGGGAGCCACCCGAAAGGCACCTGCGGCCAGCAACAGCATCCTGCCCATCCCGTCGCCCGTGACAACTGTCGTGCTTCGGCTCACATAAGCAGGTGCCGGGCCCGTCGGCTGGTGTCGGGTCAGTAGTCGAGGTCGAGGTAGTCGATGTCGTTGAGGGTGACGTCGGAGAGTCCTGCGGCGCGGCCTCCGCCGTCCTGGAAGTAGATCTCTTTGAATCCCTCGGCGATGATGCCGCGCATCTGCTGGTCGCTGGCGCCTGTGTCGCGGGCGTCGAAGAGGCGCTGCGCGTACGCGGCGGGGAGCTTCACGGTGAGGCGGCGGAAGCGGCCGTCGTCGGTCGACCCGGCGGACGATGTGTAGCCGAACCGAGCCCGGGTCTCCACCGTGATCCCACCGGATGCGGCGGCCTGCTTCTGCCGGCGCTTGCGCACCATGGGCTGCCAGCGCTGCCGTACGGCGTCGTCGATCTTGGCGGCGACGTCGGCGCGGGCGTGCTTGCGGGCACCGCGCCGGTAGCGGTTGACGGAGTCGGCGGTGACCCCGAGCTCCGCCGCGACGGCTTTGGCGCTGCCCATCTGCTTGAGCAGGTAGCCGATCTGGCCCTTGAGCGTCTTGGGGGGTTCGCGGGTGAAGGCTTCCCGGTCGGCCCGCTCGATGGCGTCCTCGATCTCCCCCACGGTCTACTCTCCTTCGTCCAGGACGGCGTCGCCGCCCTTGATGTGGCGCGCCGGGTTGAGGCCTTGTTCCATGAGGTCGACGGCCCACAGCATCGACTGGATGCCCTCCAGCTTCGCCAGGCCGGGCGTGGGTCCGAGGCGGAAGGCGCCGGGCTGCGGCTTGCCGGACGCGGCGTAGGGGAGGAAGTTGAGCGGGCTCTCACCGGGGCTGGGGTAGACGACGCAGTCGGAGAGCACGGCGAGCGGGTAGAACCCGGTCATCTTGGCCATGTTGTTGAGCTTGCGGTGCATGTTGACCCGGGCCTTGCTGATTGTCAGTTACCTGCGTAGTTGCAACATCAGCTAGCTGCTGACCTGGTGTGCTGCAGATGTATTGGTGGAAATTGAGAGGGCTCCTGAACTGCAGTTATGAGGTTGGCTCAACTTTGATCACGCTTCTGAGCTGGCGTGCGGCAGTTCAAAAAAGAAGTGTTGCAACTCCGTCGGTAAGTTCGTCGCAGAGGTGACGTGTGTACCCATACTTGTTTTCGTCAGATTGACGAATATGGTTTGGGGGTGGGATCCTGCGCCTGGCGGTACGCCAGCTAGGCGGATGCCTGGCAAGGATCTTCCGGTGGAGAAGGAAGCGTGGACCACTCGAGCGCTCAGCACTATGACCAGCAGATCCGGGCGGCCCTGGCGCAGATCAGGCCGTGGGGTGCGGTGGCGATTGTCGGGGCGGGCATGTCTTTCGCCGGATATCCCATGACGGCACAGCTGAACCCGCTGCTGTGGGTGGCGCTGGATGATCGTGGGCCCGGGCTTCTGGCTACCGCCCGGGCGTTGGGGCAGCCGCTCGCGCCGGCCGGGTAGCCCTCGCTGCTGCCCCCCCCCGGAGCCGAGCGAGATCATGCCGAGGCCGCTACCAACGCGCACTGGGCGTGCCGTCTGCTTCCAGTCCACACCGTGCCAACCCCGTTTCTTCGGTGGGGGAGTGGGGGTGCAGGAGTTGGGCGAGATCGTGCACCACGGTGTAGTCGCCGCCGTCGATAGCACCACGGAAGAAGTGCTCGGCTTTCACCTCGTCACCGGTGATCGACGCATGCTGGCCCAGCAGCCTACGCGCCTCGCTCCGGTGCGCGGACGCGCTGTGCAGCAAGTCCAGGACGTCCGGCGGCACCTCCGCCGCCGCTCTGTTGCCGGTCTGGTCCCACTGCTCAAGCAGCCCCAGGGCCTTCGCCATTTGCGCCGCGGCGGAGCCGTCCTGCGCAAGACGGCTCAGGCACTCTTCAGCCAGACGCCTGACAACGGGCTGCGGCCGTGTGAGCAGCGGACGCAGGGCCGCCACAGCAGCCGGTGCGCGTCCAGTCCTGCGACAGTGCTCGATGAGCTCCTGCGCCTTGTCGGGCTTCTTGGTGCTCCAGCGTGAGACCAGTTCGATGACAGCGCGATCGTTGCCGTTGTGGGCGGCGGCCAGCAGCACGACTGCCGCCTCGCTGTCCCTTCCCTCGCTCTCCAGGAACCTCTCCAGGTCGAAGGGGGCGCTTGTCGCCCCGATGTCCAGTAGGGCCCGCAGCAGCATCTCAGTCACCTCGGCATATCCGAGTTCCGGCAGGCGAGCCTGCCACCCGAGAGGCAACAGCGACGGCTCGTCGCGAAGGCGGTGCGCCAGGGCAAACACTTCGCGACGTGAGGTCTTCCTGAGGACACTCGACTCCTGTCCTGGTCCGCTGATTGCTCCGGCCAGCACGGACTTGATCTCCACTGCAAGAGCCGGAGCAGCCGCCATTTCGGCCGCAGGGCGCTCGACCTCCCGACGTGCGTACGCGACAAGCCGCGCCGCGTCCTCATAGAGACCTGAGCTCTCCCACAGCTCGGCCAGGGAGAATGCCGCGTCCCTATGCCCAGCGGAGAACGAATCGGCGAGCAGCCCCTCCGCCAGGGTGCAGATCTCCCTGCTGCGCTCGTCGCTGCCGATGCTCGCCAGGGTGGAACCGAGATACCACAAGCTGTAGCCGCGGTCATCGACATCCCGTGCGAGGGTGACGAGCTCCTCGCGACCTTCGATAGTGAGGATGCGGCCGGTTTCCGTGTAGGTGAAGCACAGGCCCTCGACGGCATCCGCGCTGCCCAGTTCGTGGGCGCGCAGGCACAGCGCGCGAGAGATCCGGAACCGGCCACGGGAAAACGCCTGCATCGCCAGGCGGTCGAGATCCTCACTCCTATCGAGGTGCTGGTGCGCCGCCTCCCAGAACGTTGCAGGCGGCACGTAGTCCCAGCGAAGAGCCCCGGCATGCTGCTCAAGGTAGTCCGCCAGATCGACCACACCCGGCATCGGACCCATACCAGTCGGGTGGGGTACGGGCCGCAGAGCGCTGGTGACCTGCTTGACCGGACGACAGGCATAGTCCAGCGCATCACGGAACCACGACGATGGATCCGCATCGGCCCGCTCATCAGGGGTCAGGTATCCGGTAGCCGCGTGCTGCAGGAAGACTTTTAAAAGCGGCGCGCGCACTCCGAGCCTTCTCGCATCGATGGCCGCACTGATCACCGCCTTGCCGTAGACCTGCGGGGCATGCTGCCAGTGCTCCATCAGCTCGGGCCCAGCCGCCAGAAGCTGGGTCACGCCCCCGTCCTCGCCGGCCGAAGCCGCCACCGCAGACAGCGACGCGTCCGCCGACGACCGGCGCACGAACTCCTCCCACGCCTCACCGGTGAACGTCTGAGGAATGATCACCATCGACCCACGAGCAAGCAGCGAACGAGCCTGACTGTGGCGGTCTGCTTGGCCCTCCAGAGGCGTGGAGATCAACGCTTTGTAGTTGTCCGGCCAGATCGTCGCCACAGCCGCCACAGGACCCGGCTGATCCAATAGTTCCCTCAGCAGCCCCGCCGCCTGCTCTCCTGCCGACTCGGCAAGCAGCCGGTGAAGATCGTCCAGCCACAACACCGTCCCGGCCGCCACCGGCACGCCGGATAACAGCTCCACCAGCGCCTGCGCCGTCTTCGGATACACCAGCCGCCAGCCGGGCATCACCTCGCGCACCGCCTCAAACGCGGAACGCGTCTTGCCCGTACACGACCCACCACGCAGCACCAGAAGCTGCGCACCGCCGATCTCGACGAGCTGCCGCAGCCAGTCGCGCACCTGCTCGTCGTGCGCACGCTGAACGTAGGCGGGCAGCACGAACTCCCCACCGCCGCCACAGGTCTCGCCCGCGACCGCAGCGTGCACATTGAGCTGACTAGCGGTCCACGTCGCCACCTCACGGTCCGGTACCGGCGTCTGTACCAACACGCCTCGCTGTGCCCGACCTGCCCGGGCCGACCTGCTGCGCCCCTCGCCACGGGCGGCCTGCACAGCACGGTGTGCAGCGGACCAGTCGACGTGGTCGAGGCGGGCCACAAACTCAGCGGTCAAAGGCCCCGTGGCGTGACGTGACGCAGTCAGCAGCACAGTGGCCACCTTCTTCACGCCATCGATCTCATCAGGGACCGTCCCCCTCTGCAGCCATGCCTCCACGGTGGTCCTCGCCACCCCGACTTGGCCAGCCAGATCGCGCCAGGACACGCCAACCAGGCCACGCAGATTCCCCAAGGACAGCAGCAGCGTGCGGAAGTACTCCTCCGCCTCGCTGTCCCGCCGACTCGGCATTGTGCTTTGAGCCCTTCTCCGCCTCCGCCCCGCAGACACGGCGCGTGAATTTCATCGGACACCCAGCAGATCGAAGAACAGCTCCGACCTGCGCACACGGCTGTCCGACCACCTACCCGTCCGACTGGCGTGACGGACAGGCGGCCCTCTCGGCACCTTAGGGGCATCACCCCACCGCACAGTGCGGTCCGTCGCAATCGAAGGAGAAAACATGCCCCTTGACGTCGTCGTTGCCCTTCTCGTCTTTGCCGTCACCATTCTGGGCGCCGCCGCCATCGCCAGCACGGCCGGCCTGCTGCACAGGCTGGACGGGGCGAGCTGGCCCACCGCACTGACGAAGGCCGCTACCACCTTCACCGCGGTCCTCGCTACGGGCATCGCCCTGCTCACCCTCCTCACCGCATGGATGTACCGGTGAAACGATGCTCTGGCCCGTAAGCCGCCTTCCTGCGGTCAAGCAACTTCCGCATCTGGTTCAAGGAACCGCCCTAACAGCCCGGCTACAACGATCCGCAGCCGACGGGCACGTCATGGACTGCCGTGCTCAGTCGAATGCCTGCTCGACCCGAACACCAGCCAACGGCTGCGGGTCCTGGCAACGAACATGTCGCAAGTCCGCCGGACTGCAGAGAGGGAAACGGCCTAGCCGAGATAAGGGGCAAGGGTGGCCGCAGTGGTTGACGACCGCAGGTAGTTCTTGGCGTGATGGAAGTCGAAGTGGAACCCGACGACGGTCGTGTGGTCCAGAGCGATGCCGTCGAAGAACCCGCCGAGGCCCGGTGGAATGGCCACGGGGTCGCCGGGATCGGAGATGTTGACCCAGCGCGCTACGCCGGGTGGACAGGCGCCCCGCAGCGCCGGTGCGACGCCCTGGGGTGAGGGGAGCAGCCGCTCGAAGACGGCGCGCGGCAGAGCTAACGGCGAGCCGATGGTCAGGAACAGCTCCGGCCGCAGTTCGGGGTGCGCGTGCAGGGCTTCGTAAGCGACTACGGAGCCCAGTGAGTGCGCGATCACGACGCGGGGCCGGTGCCGGGCGATGCGCGCCGCCACCGCCTCGCGCGCCGCGACCCGCTGTGGATCGTCTTCTGCCCGAAGATAGGCAGCGACCTCGGGAAACAGCATGCGGATGAAGACCCGCAGTGGCCCCTCGGCGAGATCGAACCGCCGGGCCAGCCAGCCGGAGAAAGCCCGCAATGGCACGGTCGCGTGCCCCTGCGACACCTCGCGCGGAACCTGGAGCTCGCGCGCCCAGGCATCGAACAGGTCCTGCGCCAGCGCATCTTCGAAGCCGTCTTGCATTCCCTGGCGCACCGGTCCACCGCGGAGGTGGTCGGCGTAATACGCGAAGTCGAGGTCGAAGCGGTCCGGCTCGATGCCGAGACCGGAGCTCAGTTCCCGTGCCCAAGCGGCAGACCGCAGCGCACGCAGCTCTTCCGTGCGGCTGTCGGATAGGTCGGCGCCGAAGCTGTTGCCGACACCGTGGACGGCGACGACGGACAGAGGGCCGACGGCTGGACCGATGGTCAACGGATCCTCCTGGCGAACGGTTCGAGACTGGCGGCAACGACCTCGTGGCCGATGCTGAGCACGATAGTGTCATTCGGGGCGACGGCTATGGCCGATGCTTTGTGCGGCAGGCGAAGGAGCGCGACGCGCGAGCCGGTGTCGAGGTCCCACAAGCGAGCTGTTCCGTCAGCGCTGGTGGTGAGCGCATGCGGGCGTCCCTCCAGACCGATCACTGCCACCGCCTCGACCCAGCCAGTGTGGCCAACGAGTGTGCGCCTCTGCTGCCCAGAGGCCAGATCCCACAGACAGGCCGATCCATCGTGATTCCCGATCAGGGCCTGCGGGGTCCCGCCAAGTTCGGTCACCGCGACGGCCCTGACCGATCCGCTGTGGCCGGTGAGCTTCCGGGTCTGCTGCCCGGTGACCGGGTCCCACAACCGCACGGACCCGTCGGCGCCGATGGTGAGGACGTGTGGCCGTCCCTCCAACTCGACCGCAGCCAGGGACACTACGGGGCGTCCATGCCCGGGAAGGCGGCGCGTGGGCCTTCGAGTGGTGAGGTCCCACAGCAACATGGACGGGTCGGTGCCAGCAGTGAGTGCGTGCGGACGGCCTTCCAGCTCCAGTACGGTCAGGGCGAGTACAGGGCCTCCACGAACCTCGAGTTGGTGGGTCTGTGTTCCAGTCGTAAGGTTCCACAGACGCATCGATCGGTCCGTGCCAGCGGTGAGTGCGTGTGGCCCGCCGTCCAGCCCCGTCACCGCCATTGCCCGTACCGATCCGTCGTGCCCCCTCAAGCGTCGAACCAATTGGCCGGTCGCCAAATCGGAAAGGCGTACGGATCCATCGGCACCAGTGGTGAGGACATGGGGGCGCCCCGCCAACTCGACCACAGCCAGCGCCCGGATCCAACCGCGGTCGTCGGCGAGCACGCGGACCGGCCCCTCCGGATCTCGATGCCCTGCTGCCCAGCGCACGCTCCAGTGGGGATCGCCCGGCAGGACGGTTCTCATCCGGTGGTTGCGCAGCCGTGCGGCGTCCACCGTCAGCAGCTGAAGGCGGGCAGCGGGTGACTCCGCGGCGCGGTGTAGGGTCCAAGAGGTGCGGTAGACCTTGGCGTTGAGGCGCGCTTGGCGTGCGCGTGCGTGCGGAAAAGCAACAGCTAGGGCAGGCGGGTACGCGTGCACGAGAAATCCGCAGTCCTCAAGGAGGTCATCCAGGAGCCCCGCATCCAGGGCGTGTTGGGCGGCGTGTCGCCACAGATAGGAGGCGGCCAGATGCCACAGCTTCTGACCCTGTCCGTCACGGGGAACGCACGTCAGGAGCTGGTCGTACAGGCGTCGAGCGGGTGCGTCTGCAGGGTCGGAGTCGGGCGGGTCAGGGTCGCTAGGATCAGGCGGCTGCCGATCGGCGGAGTCGCGCAGCCACTCGGCGAGTCCCTCGTGGAAGAGCCGGTAAAGGGTGGTGCCGTCGACGTCCACCGCGCGACGCAGATAGAAGCGCGCCTCACCGTCCAGCAGCGTGTACAGCTCATGGAGGAGGAGCGGGGCGTCGTTCGGACCGGAGAAGGCCGCCGCGGTGTGCAGAAGGACGCTCTCGGGAACGCCGCTGCCCTGACCGAAGGCGAGCGCCGTCAGTACGGCGCGGAGATGCGGTCTGTCCTGGTGGCGTCGCAGGTCGAGTTCGAGAAGCTCTGTGAGGCTGCGTGGGACTGCCCGGCCGAGTTCGGCCGCCGCCTCGGGAGTGTCGCAGGGCTGCTCGGCGGCCAGGACGTAGTGCACGTACAGCCCCGCGGTCAGGAACTCACCTGACTGCAGAGCGTCTTTGCCCTGAGCCGGGCCGAGCTCGGTGAGGCGTGTGGCGATGGCCTGGGCCAGCGCCTGACGGGCGGGTCTGCGGGCGCCGTGGGCATAGGGCCCGTCGGCGCTGAGGAGCGTATCAACATACTCCGTGACGCCACTGCGCACAGACTCGGGTGCCGCGGCGCTCAGATCCGTGCATCCGTTCTCATCGCGTGCCATGCGCAGGAGCTCGATGAAGCGGCCGTCGTCGCGAGTCCCGACCAGCAGACGCCAGCCGTCCCGTACGTTCTGCGCCTTCTTAGCGAGAGGGACCAAAAGGTGCTCGGTGATCTGCTCGGGTCGGTCCGCCTCGTCAAGGGCGTCGATGATGACGGTGACCGTGCGGCCGTCGCTGGGCAGCAGAGTTGCGAGGTGGTCTACCAGATGTCTGTCCAACGGGGGCGAATCACCGCCCGATTGGACTGGTGAGCCGCCCTGATCCTCAATATGCCGAAGCTGCCGCACTAGGGAGTCGACGATCTGGCCGAGCCCCAGGCGGCGAGCATGGACGACGACGATCCGTTCGTTCTCGCCGGGGGCCGAGCCACCGAGACCGCGCCACAAGGCCCGGGTATGCCTGCGCAACGTCGGGTGCGCGGCACACACCAGCACGCCCAGCAGAGCCGACTTGCCCGCCCCCGGCCTTCCCGTGACCGCACGCAGGCCCGGGCCTGCTGTCTCGTCGTCCAACCAAGAAGAGAGCTCTTGCAGTTCGTCGTCTCGGCCGCAGAAATAGCCCTCCTCCCAGTCCCGGTTGACGGGCTCCGCGCCGCCCGCACGCCGCATGAAGTGCTCAGGATCCCAGGCCCAACTGGCCAGCGCGGCGATCTCGGGCGGCATCCCGGTCGGCAGCCCCTGTCGGGCGCGGGTCTCGCCGTAGGAGGGATTGAGGAAGAAGGGGAGCTGCGAGAGGTCTGCGTGCGAGGGGACGAGGCTCGTGATGATCTTCTGCGGCAATCCTCCGCCGCCTGTCGCGGCCAAGTCTTGGACCGTGCGCTCGACGTCTTGAAAGACGACGGCCGGCGGGATGTACTGGACCGACGGATCAAACCTGATCTCACGGGCGCGGTACTTCCCGAGGACCGCCGTCAGGGCTTTGCTGAGCCGGTAGCCGAAAGCCGGGTCCTTGGGGCCGGTCGCGGCGAGCACCCACGCCCTGCGGGCGGCGACGTCCATCTGCGCATGCCAGGACGTCACTGCGACTTCCCCGGCATAGCAGACGTCGAGGACGAAAAGAGTCAGCGGTCGATGGCCCTCCTCGCGGTCCTCAACCCGTTCGATCCACGCGGATGCCGGGTGCGACAGGCGCTTGCCCGCGCTGTCCAGAATGTACAGTTTTTCGCTGCTGCCGAGAGCCAGCTCGCCGTGTCCCACGATGTGGACGACGAGCACGTCGATGTCCTCGGAGATCACCGCGCCCTCGACTAGCTGCCACAGATCGACCGGATCGTTTGGCGCCGTGCCGGCATGGCGCTCGTACTGGAACTCTCGCAGCGCTTCAGTGACGTTTTGTGCGTGCTCCGGAGCCCGCTCGAGCACGTCGAGGTCGACTCTGGGGGACTCGCCGTCCGCCGTCCGCGTCAGGGAGATCCCCAATGACAGGACCGCATAACGCTGTTGTGCCGGGCTTCCCTGACCCCGCGACGCGTGCCGCATCGCCTCCCGCATTGCGCGCCTCTCCGCTCCGGTTGTGCACCCACTCTCGCGAGTGTGCCCTCGACAAGACAACCACCTGGAGCCGAACCGTGGGTGCAGGGGGCGGGCTGCCACCGCGCTGGAAACGGCCTAGGGTCCCACCATGATCACTGAGGCCGTGCTGCGCGGATACATCCTGGAAGAAGTTCTGGCTTGGCTGTTGCGGTCCAGTGGGTACGAAGTGCTCACCGCGCAGGACGATCAGGAGAAGGCGCCGTGGAAAGTGCTGGAGGAACGTAACCACGGCCTGGTGGTGCGCGGCCGTGGAGCATGGCACCAGGCAGACACACTGGGGCAGTTCCGGTACGTCCCGCCCTTCTCGCTGCCGGTGCGCCTGTTCGTCGAGGCGAAGTTCACCCAAAGCAAGGTCAAACTCTCCACTATCCGAAACGGCCACGGAGTCATGCACGACGTCAACGAAAACGTAATCACCACCGTGACGACGAGCTCAGGCCCACGCCGGCCCAGGACCCGCTACCGCTACAGCTACGCGATCTTCTCCACCTCCGGATTCACCCAGGACGCCCAAGAGTTCGCACTCGCCCATCAGATATCCCTCGTCGACCTGTCCGTCCCGGACTTCAAGAAGCTACGCGATCTGGTGAGCGAGACAGCAAAGGACGTCCACGCCGCGATGAAGGCGTTGCCGGCAGCCGAACTCCCGGCCATCAACGAGATCCGGAACTATCTACGGCGGCCGCTCCTGGACCTGTGGGATGAACCGGTTGCTTCCGACCCCTCGGTCACCACTCCTCTCGACGTCCTGGCAGACAGCTTGCAAAGCCGTTCCACCTTGGGACTGATCCTGGCCTTCCCCGCCGCACCATTCGTCCTCGGCCTGGCTTCCGACGACCTGTACGCCTTCGTCAACTACGCACTTGAGCAGCCCACGCACCATGTCCGTCTGCGTCGACTCAGGCAGTCGGCACCACATCGTGTGTGGGAGATTCGCCCGCTGGACGCCCCGGACGCCTACACGCTGACCTTCGGCCTGCCAGAGCAGATTGAGGCCTGGATCCTCAACCAGAATGCTGGCGCTCCGTCTCGCACACGCTGGGTGAAAGAGAGCATCCTTTCCGCCATGACCGTCTACTGGATGAACGGCGATCACGCCCATACCTTCCAACTCCGGTACGAGGCAGCTGAACTCCTGCAGGGACTCGAATGAGACCCTGCTGAGGGGCGCCAGGCTTTGGGGCTCTCCGGAAGGACGCCTGGATGATCCGTCCCCGGTCGTGTAGGCCGCCTCTTCCAGTTGCCGCGACCGCTACAACCGGCAGCTGTAATCGGCGGCCGGGGATCGGAACAGGCCGTGATCCTCGTTCCCGAAGAACCACACAATCTGGACGAGTTTGGGTGGCAGTTCGGAACAGGAATCGCAGGCGAAGCCGACCGGCTTTGTGGCTGTCCTCCGGGTGAGAGGGACTGTGGTTCCGGCTCCGGCGTCTCATGCCGGCGATGGCTCTTGGCTGAAGTCGCCCGATCCGTGGCCAGGCTCAGCCCCCTCGTGCCCACAGCCACGGCTGATGCGCCCCGTTGGCCCACGGAGGCCCGCCTTGCTCGAAGAAAACCAGTGCGCGGCGGAGCAAGACCACCTGATACTGATCCTTTCGGAGGTCCATGTGGGAATTGACCCGTCTGTGCTTGCCGCCGTGAACGAGGAAGCTGCAGAGTTCATTTCGCTGCAGGACCTTCTGCAGCGCTGGGTTCGGCGCGTCAATGCGGAACGGCTGCGCGGTCAAGCGGCCGTTGAAGCAGATGCGCTGTGGGCTGCTTTGTGTTTTCACCGCACTGAGCGGGGCGCGCTTGCGGGGAGCTACCTAGGTCAGGGAACTGATCAGTGGCCGGCGAACCCTCAGCAGGTCACGGACGTCGCCGTGGAGATCTGGGCCGAATACGCGGATGCTGTCACCCACCCGATGCTTGCGGCCCGCCTGCATCATCTGGTGTGGGAAGCGCGCAGAAGGTTCCCTCATGTCCGCAAGGCGATCCAAGGCTACCTGGAGGCCGTACCTCGGTTCTTGGACCTGTCCGACGGCGCGGCGGGACGTTCCCGAGTGTGTGACTGCCTGCTCTTCGCGCACGAGCTAGCGGTGCGTCTGAGTGTGCACGATCTCGAACAACAAGCACGACAGGCCATGACTGACTTCATTCGCACGCTCCTGGACGATCCCCAGAACTCGGCCCCCGGCCTCGTGCTGGAGGTCATGCGCAGCTTGGTGGCACGCCAACCATCCGACAGCACCGTACGTACGCTGCTGGGTGAGGCCAGCAGAGTCCATGCCGGGAACACCCCGATTCTGATCGATCTGTTGCAGCTTCGGATGGCAGGGGAGTCAGACCTCGAGCGACGCACGGCCCTGCAACGGCAGATCATCACAGCGATGCTCGACGAGGCCGAGCGCCTTCAGGGCTTCGTACGGGTCGACCGGCTCAACGCGGCGGCAGTAGCCGCTCGGAACTATGGTCTTGAGGATCTGTTTGACACGGCCCGGCTGCAGATGCAGGCGGTCGACTCGGACAAGCTCGGATTGACGAGCTTGCGCTTCGAGATCCCGCTTCAGCGCGCCGAGCTTGAAGGCTTCACACACAGTGTCCTCAGTCGGGCGCAGACGCCCGCCGAAGCCTTTGGTGTTCTGGCCGGTCTAGCCGCACCGACCGGGACCAGAGAGGCCAGCCAGGACTACGCGAGGACGGTCGCTTCCGAAGGCCTCTTGTCGTCCCTCATCCCCACGGTGCGAATCAACCCGGCCGGACCCGTTCCCGTCTCGGACGCAAGAGTGCAGACAGCAGCAGACCACGAGGCGCAGTGGCACGTCACCGCCATGCTGATCACGTCCGCATACGTGCACCACCTCCTCGAGGCGATCGGGGACCGCTTCGACCCGACCACGACGCAGCTGACGCATCTGTTCACCGCACGCCCTGTCATCCCGCCGCTGCGGGCCAACAAACTGGCTCAGGCTTTCCGCTACTACTGGAGCGGGGAACAGGACGCGGCCCTTGCTCTGGCACTGCCGCGGATCGAAGGCATCCTCCGTGAACTCCTCCGCCACAACCACGTCCCCATCGTGCAGCCGGCCCAGGGAGACACCCGTGGCAGGGTGACGCTCCTAACCACCCTCATCGACCGGATGACGGACGTCGGCATGGACGCCGACTGGCAAGTCTTTCTGCGCCTGCTTCTCGTAGACAGCGACGGCGGACTCAACCTCCGGAACAGTGAGCTACATGATCTTTCCGACTCGGAGACAGTGCCGCAGACCGTAGCCCTTGTCCTCCTGGCCGCGCTGTACCTCACGGCTCAAGCGCAGCAGGCGACCGCGCCTACTACGAGGAGCTGAACCGCTGACAGCGGCGCTGAACAGGATGAGCCGGCGCCAGCCAACGCCCGGCCAGCGCCGCGGCGTCAGCAGAGCATCTGCGCGTGCCCGGGTCCCGACAGCTCTCGCGCTGAGGACGTGCGAGATCGGGAAGAAGGCCAGGGCGATCGGCAGCGGGCCTCTCCTCCTACTTGACGTACAAAGATCGATTAATGAATCATGAATCATGCCTCAGGAGCAGATGCGCCGTGTCTCCGCAAAGCTGTTCGGCAATCGCTATCGTGCCGAGCTGATGCTGGCGCTGGCGCAGGCAGGTACTCGAGGGGTCTGTATGGGGGATCTCGGCCTCCGGAACGGGGTATCGCCGGGCGTCTATAGGGCTCCGATGGAGGCGTTGGTGTCGCTGGGGCTGGTGGAAGCTCTCCCCGCAGCGGCGGGGGAGCGGCGTCGCTGGCACCGCAGGACGGCGCAGTCCTCGCTGTGGCCGTTGCTTCGGCCGCTACTGGACTGTTTGGCCGAGGAGGAGTCGCCCGCACAGGTACGTTAGACGGGACGCCTCCGCATGCACGGGAATCGCAATAGGGCAGGGTGGGGTCTATGACAGTCGTCGCGAGCAGCGCAGTGGGCCGGTCGGTCAGGGCCGTTTCCGGCGCTCTAATTCACCCCGGCGGCCACGCGAAGACACTCTCCCTGCTCGGCACCGACACCCTGGTCTTCTACCGCTTCGACGCCACCGAGCACGCCCGCAGGCAGCGCGCCGGAATGAAGGCCCTGACCGGTATGGCGCGGCTGGAGACGCTGCTGATCCTGCCGGTGGACATGCCCGTCCCCCTGGGCTCCCTCCATGCGAGGGACAGGGCCGCCGTGCGCAGGCTCCCGGCTGGTTCGGCCAGCCGTGACCGGCATGAGGTCACCCGCCACGCGGTGCGACCCCTCCACGTGGATCTGGCCGTGGTGACTGCGGAGCAGCCCAGGCGGGGTCTGGAAGCAGCT
Source organism: Streptomyces sp. QL37 (assembly GCF_002941025.1). Classification (NCBI taxonomy): domain Bacteria; kingdom Bacillati; phylum Actinomycetota; class Actinomycetes; order Kitasatosporales; family Streptomycetaceae; genus Streptomyces; species Streptomyces sp. QL37. The sequence continues at coordinate 8,676,514 of NZ_PTJS01000001.1, forward strand.
ACTCGCTTCGCTCCGTTCTGCAGCCGCGCGGTTCTGCTGCGACGTCCGGCTCCGCGCATGGACGACTTCCTCAACGAGGCCTCGTTCTACGGGGTGGGCGTCCTCGTCGACTCGCCCTCCGGCATTGAAATGGTGCTGGAGCCGCGCCTCTACCGGCCCCAGCGTCACACCGCCGCGGCCTGGAATTTCACCGAGGAGCTGTATCAGCGGGTGCGCTGACCCGCCGGCGCCGCACTGCTCGCAGAAACGGCCTCCGGCACGAGCGCGGCCCACCGCCTGAGCTGCGCGTCCGCCTTGAAGGCACCCTTCTGATCGATGGACGCGTTCAGGGCCGGGTAGTGCTCGACCGCGTTGCGGCACATGTCGTGCCACCGCTTCTGGCGTCCGTGGCCGGGCGGGGCGGCCATCACCGCGTGCAGCCATGCGCCCATGATCGCGACATTGTGTGCCGCAGCCTGACGCTGGTGCTCGCTCAGCATGCTGGTGAACCGGTCCAGGCCCTCTCCGTCACAGATCGCGCAGTTGCATCGGGGGCGGTCCGCCGCGGCAAAGGCCTTTGCGATCTTTGAACCCAGGAAGAAGCCCATCAGCTCCGGCATGAGCACGTGAGGGGCGCGCACGATCGCTCTGCTGGACTGGGTCGGCTGACCGGGTGGGACGATGTGCCGCACGGAACCGGTCGTTCCGTAGGAACCGAAGGACGCGCCGTGAGCCAGGGCGCCGAAGACCGCGAGGTCGGTGCGCATCAGGGCGGCCCCGGGGACTGAAGCCAGGACACGGCGGAGGTTGCCGACGGCCTGCGGGAAGCGCCCGAGCGGGTCCATCTGCCCGCCCAGCATGAGGGCCTTGGGACCCTTGGTCAGGTTGAGCGCCCCGATGAGCTGACGGACGCTGTCGCCCTCCTGCAGCCACCCGACATCAACGGGTGCGGCGAAGATGAGAGAAGGATCGGCCAGGGCCTCCACCTGCCGGGCGGCGGCCAGAAGTGAATCGGAATCCTCAGCCTGGATATAGCCGGTCGGAGTGATCGCGGCCGTGACACCCGCTGCGCGCTGCCTGTTCACCGACATTCGCAGCGGGTCGTCGAGCTGAGGGTCTCCGAAGGAGAACCCCTCTTCCTCAGTTCGCGGAAACGGTGCCTCCTCTGTGGCGACCTGCGACGTGTACACCCCGGGATCGACGAGCAGCGGTGCGGTGAAACGCTCCTTGCGCAGCTCCAGAGCCTTGTTGACGGCACCGTCACCACACAGCACCAGGCCCCCGCGGCCCTCGTCGATGTGGTCGCGGACCTGCCAGAGTCGGGACATGGAGACGTGCAGCAGCAGACGGCCGTCCAGGGGGCCGGGAGGCAGGATCGCCCCGCCGGCGGGCTGGCCGAACGGCCCGGCGCCGTTACGAGGCAGCGGGGGGTCAGAGGGGGAAGTGCCGGTCATGTCGTCACCTTCGAGAAGAGTTCACGGACAGCAGGCGGTTGCCTTCGCGGTAGAGACGCAGAAAATCTCCAGGAAGCAGACAGGCGCTTGACGCTGCTTGCTCCGTGGTGAGGGTGCGCTCTTCCAGCAGCCTGTCGACGAGCAACGGCACGCGACAGGGCTCTTCGAGGGGAACGTGCACCGGTTCGGCGGTGCGATATCCCAAGGCCGACATTTCGATGATAACCGTGCGGTACTGCCAGTCGGTGATGGCGTTCAACGTCAAGGCGCGGCGCAGCAGAGCGCTCATGGAGACCCTCCAGCGACGCTTCAGACCAGCCAGTTTGGTGATGTCGATGCCGCCAGTGAACTCTCCGCGGATGTCGCTTGCGGGCATCAGGAACTCCGAAGCGAAGGCATCGGCCTGCTTCTCCTGTTCCGGGCCGGATCCCGGCTCGCGGTGCATGACGAGATGACCGATCTCGTGGGCCATGCTGAACCGGCAGCGGTCTCCAGGCGCACGGCTGTTGACAAGGAACAACGGGGCTTGGTCGACAGTCCACTGACTCACCGCGTCCAGCAGGTCACTCTCAAGATCCCGCAGGACGACCAACGATCCGGCCTCCTCGGCGGAGCGGATAACGTCGGGCACGGGCCCGGCAGGCATGCCCCAACGCTTGCGCACCATGCGAGCGGCGTCCTTTGGTGTGAACAGGTCGCTCAGTTCAACCTGGGGAAAGTCGGCCCGCACGCCCTCTTCCGCGGCCACCCGGTACAGCCCGTTCAGCTGGATCCGCGTCAGGGCGAGCTGCGCATGGATGCGCCGCAGCACCCCGACGGGTAGCGAGGCCCGCTTGCGATGGTGGATCAGGCCGATACCGACCCCATGTACCTGTGGATCCAGGCACAAAAGATCTGGCGGATACGACAGGGCGGCGGCATACAACTCCAGCCGTTCGCCCACGACCGCCAGACGGCCCGACTCGGCCTTGCTCACGTATCCCTGAGACACCGAAGTGCCTGTAACCCCCGAAGCCGTAGCCATCGCCGCGGCCACGTCCGCCTGGGTCATACCGCGGGACTCGCGCACGAGCGTGAGCATCGCCGGCTGCGCCTGCGCATCCTCGGCCACCATCCATCACCCCTATCAAGCCTCGAAATTCTACCACCAATTATTCCTAGGGGGATTCGCCAGCATCTGTGTGCTGGCTGGTGCTCCAACAAGGAGCCCCAAAACGTGAGCCCTTGATGGTCACTCACCTGACTGCGACTCAGTGCCCGCACCTTGCTGACCTGACGAGTTTCCGGTTTGGAACGGCTCCGAACCACAGACCGTCGCTGCAGGCCCCCTCCGCGAGGAGGGAGTCCCTGCGGTCCGGTGTCAGCTGATCTTGGGCAGGTCCAGGTCGGGCTCAGCATGTGGTGAGCTCGGTGTCGGCGATTTTCGCCTCGTTGAAGGTGCCAAAGTTCGTTGATCGGCTGACGAGAGCGAAGTCCATGTCACCCGCGGTGAACCTGCTGGTGTAGTAGTGCCCAGTCGCAGCCCGGGGCGCCAAGCCCGTGACCGATATGCGGCATGCCCCCTCGTGGCGGGGGCTACGGTGCTGGTGCTCCACGCGGGGCGTGTTGTCGTACGGAATTTGGGTGTCTCAGGCTTGGCCCGAAACCGACCACAGTCGTGCAGCATCTGGCATGGAGGGCTCGTCGCCGAACCGCCAGGGCAGACAGGTCAGTTGTTCCAAATGAGTATCGGACGGAGCGGCTGTATGGGGGAGTGGGGCGGGGAGCCGACGCCACCGGCCCCGGGATGGCCGTTCCTCGCGGAGGGCCGGAGCGGGAATGCTGTGCTGGTCCATCCACCAGTCGAGCGCCAAGAACGCCGGTTCGGGCATCTCCCATTCCCGCAGAAGCCCGCTCGTCAGCGTCGACCATGCTTGGTCGTCACCGGCATCCCACGTGCCCCGCAGACGCCGTCGCTCCCGGGATGCCAGAGCACCGGCAAGGCGCACGGTCTCCGGGTAACTCACCAGGGGAGCGATCCGTAGGTCGCTGCCGGCCGGTTCCGTGAGCATTCTGCGGCGCGCGGCCCATGCGGGCGGCGACAGGGCAGGCACGTTCCACCAGAGGGCGGCGATATGCAGAGCGTCTGCGAACAGGGCACGCCCGCCTGCACCGAGGCGCCGCTCCAACGCAACCCGCTTCTGGTGTGCCTGTACCACCTGGGGCAGTCTGGCCAGCGACAGCCATGTTGTGTCTGCTTCTCGCAGGTTGTCCAACCACCGCCGGTGCCGTGCACATACCCGCCACCGGGTGACTGAGACGAGGTACACGTCGGAAGGCCGGCGCCGGGCCTGCGCGCAGAGGTCGCAGGCCCGCACCAGGAACAAGGGGCCTCTGGGCTGCCACTGTGGCCACCGCCAGGCAGGGCCCGACCCGTCGTCGAGAAGATGGTGAGCCTGCAGATGTGGCAACGCCCGCTGCAGGCCGCTCACGCTGCTCCCGCTCATGACCGCCAGGCGCTGGAGAGCCGAGGCGTTGAGATAGACCTCGGTGGACTGCACCGGCATGGGCCGCTCACCGTCGCCGATCCTCTCCATGAGTTCGACGACGGGCATGTCGTTCAGTGCCGCCAGACGTGTGACGAAGGAGCCTGTCGACTCGCCCGCGATCAGCCTCACCGGCCGCGGCAGTCCAGCCGCCGGCCGCCGGGTGCGTTCCCGCGGTGTCTTCCTGCGGGGGCGACTATCACTCACGTCGCTTCCTTGTCCTCATCTTCTGCCAGCTCACAGGAATGAATCATGCTCCGAATACCCTTTCAGAGAGGCGAGTTAGGCAGGCCGCGACGAGCAGGAATAGGCCAATCGGGGTCGGCCACCAAGCCTCGGCGCGAGCGGGAGCAGAACTGCACCGCCCGGCCCGTCCCCATCGACCCATAGGACCCGAGTGCCCGCCACATCCTTAGCCTTGCGCCCCCACCAGATCGAGGCGGTTGACGCAGTCGTCAACGCCGTTGCCGCGGGGGAGCGCCGGGTCACCATGATCTCCGCGTGCGGAACCGGCAAGACCCTCACCGCAGCCAGCATCGTGCACCGCCTCGCACCACACGGGGCTGTACTGGTGGCTGTGCCGACCCTGGCGCTGCTGACCCAGACCATCGAGCGATGGAGGGAGGCCGGCCGCACCGGCACCGTCCTCGGAGTCTCCTCCCTGTCCCAGCGCCGCAGCGGTCTGACTCCCGAGCAGGCGCTGATGACTAACGACCCGGGCCGCGTAGCCAAGCTCCTGACAGCAGCCCGCGGCCCCGTGACTGTCTTTGTCACTTACGATTCGCTGCGGCTCATCTGCCGGCTCCCGGACCAGGCCGCCGGTGTCTGGGACGTCATCGTCGTCGACGAAGCCCATCGCACCTGCTCCAAGGCCGGCCGAGGCTGGGGTGTCATTCACAGCGACGAGGTGTTGCCCGCCAAAGTCCGGCTCTACATGACGGCCACCCCGCGCATCTTCAACACTCCCGCCCCACAAGGTCCGCTGTCCGCAATGTTCGAGGCCATGCCCGACGCCACCATGGACCGCCGCGACATCTTCGGACCTGTCGTCTACCGCCTTGGCATGGCGGACGCCATCGAACGGGGCATCCTCGCCGACTACCGCGTCGTCATGCCGGTCGTCACCGACCAGGACCTCCACGAGATCCTCAGCGACCGGCCCGCCAACAGCGCCCACCACAACGGGCTGCGGACCGCAGCCCTCCACGTCGCCGCGCTGCGCGCCATGGCCGACCACGATTTGCGCCGTGTCCTCGTCTTCCACAACCGTGTCGCCGCCGCCCACGCCTTTGCCACCCAGCTTCCCGCCACCGCCGCCCAGGTGACCGGCGACCTCCACATCTCCCGCATGTGGTCCCACGCCATCGACAGCCGCCAGAAGATCTCCTTCCGACGCCACCTGCTGCAGGACTTCGACGCCACCCCGCAACGCGCCGTCCTCAGCAACGTCCGCGTCCTCACCGAAGGCGTCGACATCCCGGCGATCGACGCTGTCGTCTTCGCCGCTGCCCGCAAAAGCGTCATCGACTCCATCCAGTCCATCGGCCGCGCCTTGCGCCAGCAACCCGGTCAGGGCAAGAAAGCCACGCTCGTTCTGCCCGTTTACCTGCCCGACGCTTCCAGTACGCACGACGTGCTGCGCACATCGGAATTCAGCGGGCTGTGGAACATCCTGCAGGCCCTGCGTGCACACGACGACACCTTCCTGGACCGCGTGGCGATGCCGCACCGCAACGGCTCGTCCGGCCGTCCCGCACGCACAGTTCATTACCACCTGCCCGAGCGCGCCCTGGAGATCGCCCTTGCTCTCGGACTGGAAGTCACCCTGCCTCCCACCGGCGACTGGGACGAGGCCTACGCCAGCGCCACCCGCTATCGCGAGCAGTACGGGCACCTAGACGTCCCCTTCAATTACCGGGACCCCGACGGCTACGCCGTGGGCGAGTGGATCGCCAATCAGCGCCTGCGGCACACCATGGGCCGCCTCGACGACGACCAGCGCCACAGCCTCGACGCCGAGGGCATGCTGTGGAGCATCCCCGACGACGACTTCACCCGCATGCTCCACCACGCCCACGCCTGGGCCATCGAACACGGGCACCTCGCCGCCCCCCTGGACGCCACCCACGGCGGCCACCCCGTAGGCCGCTGGCTCAACGACTGCCGCAGGAAGGCCAAAGCCGGCCGCCTCGCCGCCGACCACGAAGAGTCCCTCACTGCCATCGACCCCTGGTGGAACCCGCCGCCCGGCTTCACGATCGCGTGGCGCCGCCTCTACGCCTACGCCAAGACCCACGTCGAGGCCCACGGCACCGGGCACATTCCCAACGCGTACAAGACCAGCGACGGCACACCCCTGGGGCAGTGGATCAACCGGCAACGCAATCACTTTTATGAACTGCACCCCGAGCAGGCCCGGCTCCTGCTGGATCTGCACCTCGCCCCGGCCGTTGAAGGCATCTACCACGGCGAGCGAGACTCCGACAGGTCCCGCGAGTTCCGCATCCACCTTGAGGCCGCCGCCAAGTACCTGGCCAGAGAAGGGAACCTCCTGGTTCCGGCCGGGCATGTGGAAACGCTCCGAGGCGGCCACATCACCGTGAAACTCGGAAACTGGATCCGCAAGGCACGCAAGGCTCCCCAGCGCCTGACCATCGATGAACGCCTCGCCCTGGAGAGGCTTTTCATGGTCTGGGTACCGACGCTCAGGCGCCGCAGGAAGCCGGCCCCCGACGAAGGGAGCTGATCGCACACGACCCCGTGACCCGCACCTCCCGGGCATGCGGCCCCACGGGCATAGCCCCCTGCGGACGGGAGCCACCCGCTGTGAGGCGCCGTCGGTCAGATCGCGATAACCCGGCCCACGGTGAGGCTGTCCAGGATCTCCTCTGTGATGCGCTCCTGCCCGCTGAGCATGGCCTGCTGGCCGGCCTGGCAGATCAGTTGAGACAAGGCGCGCAGGTAGCCCCTGCTGTGCAGGTGCAGGTGCGGTGAGAGCGTCGTCAGGTCGCCGAGCTGGTGGTCGTAGAGCCGCAGGTCCTTGTCGAACTCGTTAACAACACGCCGGAAGCGGTCCTTCCCCGCCTGGTCGTAGCCCAGGCGGCTGGTCACCAGGACAGGATGGTCCCCCCAGGGGGACTCGTCGGCTTCCAGCGCTGTCTCACGGTCCCGCAGCATCGGGTCGACGATGGAGCGGCTACTGCGCCCGCAGTAGAGGAACGTCGCACCGGTTTCGTCGCTGACGTGTTTGAGGAACGCGAACGACTGCTGCACATCGGCACCGTGTTCCAGGCGCTCGATCCCGTCGATGAGGACCAGCTGAGTGTGGCAGTGCCGCATCACGTAACAGACCGAGTCCGTGGGGTCGCTCCTCATACTCTCGCGCTCCAGCCCAAGGAAGCGGGCAAAGGCATCAGCCCAGTTCCGGGTTCCGCCGCGGCCTTTGGCAGGCACGCTGAGAGCGATGACGGGAATGCGGTCCTCGTTGTCGCCGTAGCGATTGTTCAGCCGCCTCTCGAAGTTCTGGCCGATGTACCGCGTCAGCTCGCTCTTCCCGGTGTTGGCAGGGCCTTCGACGATGACACCGATCCGTCCCCCCGCCCGCCGGGCGTTGGCCCGGAGCTGCTTCGTGACCACCAACTCCGCAGCACTGATCGCCGGCGTTCTTACCGGCCGCATGCTGCCGTGGAACAGGAACCGAGGATCGTCCGGACTGATCTCGGTGCCCCGCGGTGCGCAGTCGGCCAGCTCGGGCGGCTCCTGCGCGCGTTTCACCGCGCGCCGCCAGTTGGGCAGCGTGTCGCACCAGACAGGGACCGGCGGCCGGAGCACACCCGCCCCGTCGACCAGATCCTGCAGGTCCTCATCGTCGACGCCGGGGGAGGCCTTCTTCACACGTTTCACGCCTGTCCTTTGTCAAGGTCGTTGTCGAGGAACCGGAGCAGCTCGGTATCGGAAGTGTCAGAAACCGGGTCATCCCCGGATTCCGGTGGCCGGGTCGCTGGATCTTCCAGGGGCGGCAGGTCCTCGAAGTAGCCGGCCTTGAACGCGTCCGCAGCCTCCCGCGTCCACTCACCGCGCCCGGTGCGGGCGGGGGAGAGGAACAGAGGGTCATGCGACAGCGCCGTCCGCCGCGACAGGTCGGCCGGCCCAGGAAGCCCGTACATGCCCTCGTCCGAGAGTTCCAACAACCCGCCCCCTGACGTACTTCCGTCCTCCGACACCGGCCCGCCCCCGGCGTAGGGATCAAAGACGCGGCTTTGGGCCTGGGGCAGCGAAGCCGGCCCCCACCCGTCCGGGACCGCAGCCGCCTCCGCGTGATCCGGGCCGCGCCCTGCCCTGTCCAACAGCTCCGCCAGTGCCTGCGCGACAGCGAAATCATCGTCCTTACGGCCGCCACGGGCCAGATGCTGCGTCGTGGCGATCTCCCACAGATTTTGCGTCCACGGCGCGCCAATGACCTCCTGGTGCCGGAACGTCGCCGGCACCCACCACCCCTGCTCATGATCGCGCAGCCAGACATGCTCCGGCGCATACGGGTTGTAGCGCAGTTCCCACCCGCCACGCCTCTTACCCCCCAACCCGGACTTGCGTCGCCGGTAAGGACCGAGCTTGTTGCCGGCGCTCTCGTAGACCCGGTTCATGAACTTGATGCCCTCGTCGCTGACACCGACCCAGGCGGTGGGCAGCAGCCTGAGATAGTCATCCCGGCCGAGCGGAACCGGCACATAGCCTGCGACCTGGACTGCAGCGGCATACATCTGGTTGGGCGTCAGGGACGGCAGGTTGGCATCGTAAGGATTGACCAGCTCATCGTGCTGCCGGTTCTGCCAGCCCAGGGCGATCCACTCCTGCAGGAGATCGTCCAGCTGGCTCAGGTTGAAGAGCACTTCACCTTCCAGGGTGCGTGCCCGCCTGCTGAAGTCGTTTCCCGTGTACGTGTTCACGAACTGGCTGAACAATGACTTGATCGAACCGAAGGTGCGCTCAACGATCGCCTTGTCCGTCGGTGTGCGCTTACGCGCTGTTCTCACCGAGATACCCAGGTACTGGCAGGCATCGAAAAACGTGCGCCCGGCGAACACCGTCCCGTGATCGATGACGATCATGTCCGGGACGATCACGGGACGGCTCGCGGCCTGGGCCATGCGCTCATCCGCCTGCACCAGCTGCTCGTAGGGCAGGTCAGAGGCGGAAGCATGCGCCAGTGCCGAAAAGCCGGGGCGCATCGCGGTCGGCACCAGGGCCTGGGCGAGCAGCAGCGATGCGTCCACGGCCTTGGTCGCCCGGCCCGCTCGGTGGGGGGCGGAGAACAACTCCAGCTTCCGGTCAGCCTTCCGGCGCCGGCCGCGCGCCGTCTTGGGCCGGATGACCGCGGCAATGATGCTGCGGGTGGCGACGTCTACCATCGCCGTCAGTTCAACCGACGTCGGCTGCCCGTCGTCGCCGAGGACCTTCACGTCCAAATCGGTGGAGTCGATCTGCACCAGCTGACCGGGCGCAAGAGCCATCGTCACCGAGAACGCGGCCCGAGGTCGGCCAGCTGCACCGAGCCGTAGCCGGGTCAAGCCCCGCAGGTCCGTCACCTTGATGCCCAGACGATCCAGCAGCTTGTACAGCGTGGTGTCCGGAGGAACCTTCACTGCCGACTTGTAGCTGCTTTTCACCGAACGGCGCAGCAACACGAACAAGGCCGACGCAGTGATGCCCCGCTGCTCGTCGGCCAGTGCCAGCAGCGCATCGACCACTCTCGAATCCGTCCGCCCGTACAAGGACGACGTCCGGGTCCGGCGCTTGTCGACGAGGCCCCAGATGCCCATCTCGGCATACTTCAGCCGCTTACGCTGCACGGTGTGCCAGGACACCTTCCAGTCCAGCACCGCGTTCAGCTCGGCCGCCTTCGTCTTATACCGCTCGATCAGCGTGTACTCAGCGGGCGCATAACCCGGCCGCGGCACCGCATTCTCCGGAACACCCGGCAGCAGACCGGTACACACCTCAATGATGTGCCGTTCCCAGAGGTCGGCCTCCCGGGCGACCTCGTCGCTGACGCCCTCCAGGACCGACCAGTCGGGCAACTGCTTCTGGACCACCGGACGGCCCTGGGAATCCAGCACAGCGAAATCGTCCGCAGCCGCCAGCAGTCCCACCGCCAGCGACACCCGAGGCACACCGCTCCCGGGCCGCGGAACCAGGTGCACTGTCACACCGTCCAGCTCGGCGACCGTATAGGACTCGCCCCTCCAACGCACCATGCTGCCCTCACACAGCACGCCGTGATGGGCGCGGGAGGCTGGCAGGACTGAGCCCTTCGAACTGCTCACTTCTGGCCCTCGACCGTGAAGGGCCTCAGAGCCTTCGCCCGGCCGCCGGTGCGGACCACCGATGCCGGCCCCAAAGCGACACTCCAGTCCAAGGCAAGCCGTCGGCACCACACCAGGTGATACAGCCGCGGCAGCGCGAGCAGCCGTGGAACTCCTGACGCGCTCACGCCTTCCATCAACTCCCTGGGCACCGCGAACGCAGCCAGCAGGGCCTGCTCCACGTCACGATCGGCGTTGCGGGGATGACGGTAGCGCGACACCCACTCCATATTGGCCAGAGCCGTCGGCTGCGGCCTCTGCGGGGAGCCGAACTGCCACCCCGCCTCCTCACACGCCTGCTTGAGTACCTCCCGCTGACGTTCCCAGCGCGCACCGGGCCCAGCCGTTGGTGGACAGGCCACCACGACCGTGGCACCCCCGGCCGTCCTGGTGAAGAAGTCCGGCACGAAGCGGCGCACCCTGCCACGCTCAGACCATTCCAGGCGCGCCGTCCACGCCGCGAGATCCACCACGTTCGGATGAAAGTCCAGCTGCATCGCCATCGACAGGCGCTGCAACGACCGGCACCCCACAAACCTGCCCGTCGTCGCCGACCACCAATGCGTGACGATGCTCCGCTCGGACGGATGACGCAGCGGAGTCCAGACCGGAGCCTTCGCCCCGTCCCACAATCGCACCCCTGCCACCTGCTCCACCGATGCAGCGACCTCCCGGCCCGAGCCGTCCTTATGAACGATCTGCAGGTTCTTGACCACTCACCACACCCCAGCATCTGCGAATCGGCGCCGCGTGTCACCAGCCGCACGTAGCCCGCCGAGCTCCGGACCCGGCCATAACAACGACCTGTGGCGAGCACGTGAGCACCCTCCCGCACACGCATAACCAGGTGGATGATTTTGCGTCATCTTCGCCTGGCAAGCACCCACTAAGCAGCTCGCAGCTCGGCACAAAAGCAGACGAGATAAAAAGGATTGATCCTGGTGCAGCCCCAGAACGAAGCAGAACATCTCCCCACGCCGGCCGCAGTGCTCATCCCAGAACCTGCGATATTCCCGGCAAGGGCCCAACGGCATGGCCGCTTCGCTCATCATTCGGCCGTGCCACGGCGACGCCACCTACACAGCGGGTGCGACCACTGACAGCACGTGGGACACGGCTGGCTATACCCCACCCGGATAGCGGCCCGTTTCGTGCGCTGCGGCCGCGCCAGCCACGGATGCGCCACAGGTTGGCTTGCAGACGACCTTAGCCCGAGGCGACGTGGCAGGTTCGCCAAGGTGGAAGACGATCACACCGAAGACCTCTTCGCAGGCGTCGATGCCCTCCTGGCCCAGCTCGCCCAGCCCCTCCCACCCGCACACGAACGGGCACAGTTGAGGAGTGGCGCCGGCCTGACCAGGGAACAGGTGGCCGCCGCCCTACGGACCAGCGCCGACCTGGTCGAAGCGTGGGAGACCGGGCTTGTCGAGCCGTCCGGCACCCAGCGCGCCGCCTACGCCCGCCTTCTCCAGGGCCTGCTCGCCCAACGCCAAGCCCTCCGTCAGCCGGCTCCCAACCGCGAAGCACCAACCGAGCAACCGACACCGGCCCGCACCCCCTCGCCCGCGCGCCAGAGCTTCAACATTCCCGCTCCCCGGACGACGGCGGCGGCACACAGCATCCCCGCCAGCGAGGACTTCCCTGCTGGTCCGCTGGCCGTTCTCTCCTTCGACGACGATTTCACCGCGCACTTCGCAGACGGCACCACCCGCCCGTGCCCCGCCGCGACTATCGTCGACATCCTGCACTGGGCCCTCGACGCGGGCCTCGGGCAGCCCCCACTGGCAAAAAAGCACGGTCGAGCCGCAGACCCACTGATCGTTCTCACCCCCTCCGCAAACGACTACCTCGGCCTGCCCCCGCAGCTCGAAGACAGAGCTCGCCTGCGGCTCCCCGAGGACCACCCCTGGTGCGCCGCAATCACCGCGGACGGCTGGAAGTTCACACACAGCGGCTTCGGCCCCTGGGCCCGCGTCTACTTACCTCTCCTTAACGGCAAGCGCCGAAGCATCCAGCTCGCCGTCACCGCATGGCAGGCGCTCTCCACCGGCGGATGGAACCTGCCCCCCGGACTCCCAGCCACACAGCTCGCCCAATGGCTCGGCACCTACGCACAGCGCGTGCTCACCCCACGCGGCTCCACCGCTGTATGCGGCCAGGAACTCATGACCTCCCTGCGCCCGCCGACGAAGCCCATCCACGACGGCTCCAAATGGAAGTCCGGTGACAATCCGGGTGCCTTATGGAGGGCGATTCCACCAGCACCGCCCGAAGCACACGACGCGCACCCGCTGGCCCGGGGACGCCAGCCCGCCGAGACGATGGACGAGGAGGCATGGGACTGGCACCGCCCCCTCAGCACACAGGAAAAAGCTGAACCGCACGTAGTCGGCCTCGACATCAATCTCGCCTTCGTATCGGCAGCGGCCAGCCTCGTCGTCGGGCTCAACGCCCCGCCACGACACGTTTCCCGGCCCCAGTTCGACCCGAAGATTCCGGGTGCCTGGTACTGCGACCTCTCCCACATCACCCAAGACCCCCGGCTGCCCTCACCCTTCACCCCCACCGGGCAGCCACCGGCCGGCCCGGCCTGGTACACCACTCACACCCTCGCCTACGCCGCAGAACTCAAATACGAGATCGCCCCCATCGAGGCATATCTGCGCGACGACGCAGGCCGCTACCTCGACCATTGGCACAAACACTTGCGCGCCGCGTACCTGGCCACCATGAACGACCTCGGCATCACGCCCGACATGTCCCAGAGTGACTACCTGACCGCAATGAGCACCCTGTCCCAACAGGACCCCCAGCTGCTCTCCCTGCTCGCCGCGATCAAAGCGACCGGCAAAGGAGGCATCGGCAAACTCCGGGCAGGCCCCCGCGACCCGCACCGGGCCCCTTTCGAAGCCTGGCCCGCACTCAAAACCCCCACGTGGCGGCCAGACATCCGCGCCGCAGTCATCTCCAGGGCCCGCGTCAACCTGCACCGCAAAATGCTCAAGACCCACGAACACACCGGCCGCTACCCCCTGGCCGTCCTCTCAGACTGCGTCCTCTACCCCGCCACCAGGCCCACAGCGCTGGCCACCGTGCCAACCGGACCCGACGGCATGGGCATTCAGGGGCCCTTCCGGCTCGGCGTTTCCCCCGGCATGGCCAAGGAGGAAGGCGTCCAGACCACCACCTGGTACGAGCACCTGCAAACCGAAGGCTTCAACCCAGCCCGCTACATCAAGGATGCCGGACCGGCCTAACACCTCACCGCCTCACCACGACACTCGTCATCGGGGCCCCCAACCGCCACGGAAGACACGACACAGCGTCCAACGGCCCGAACGCCGGCACCTTCCGATGAGGCGCCATCAAAGCCAACGGGCGCCTCCGGTACCCCTCCTCGGGAGCCGGCAACGCCAGACGCTCCTTCACCGGCACCGCATTGCGATGCGCCATCAGCCAAGCCTCCAAAGCCCGATGCCCGCCCGCCGCCATCTCGCTGGCCATCCCGAGCCGCTCACCCACCCACGCAACCCACCTACCCGTCGTCCACCCCGCCGGACCCCCCGCAAAGCTCCGCCCCACAGCCCGCTGCCGCTCACGCACCGCCATAGCTTCCGCCAGCACGATCACCTCCGGATACACGATCAAAGGCACCGCCCACAGACCCTCACGGCCTACCCCCAACACCGCCGCACGACGGCGCCACACGCCCTTAGAACCCATCTGACGGCACTGCCACCAATACACCGCCACCTGCGACGCATCCGCCAAAAGCGCCCGCGCATACTCCCCTGAAGCCCGTTCCAGCCGCATCCGCCGCACATGCGCATCGGCAATCTCAGGAAGATCACCTACTCCCACCTGAAACCGGCCCTGACCCAGACCAGTCCACCGCCCATGACGGACACACACAGTCCACGTATCACGCCTCACCCGCCACACAGGACCCTCAGACTTGCCGGCCGCACACAGCACACACGCGTGACCCGGCCGCTGTGCCTGCGGCCAACGCTCCACCCGCACCTGATGACGCGCCCGCACCGTGATCCGCGACCCAGCAAGACTCGGCAAGGCCTGCTCCACCCGGACGACAGAGCGCCCACACAACTGAGCGAGCCGCTCACGAGCTACAGGCCCCAACCACACCTCATCCACCTCAGGATCTGGCTCCGACAGGCCACCCTGACCGCCGCCCAGCCGCACAACGAGCTCGCCGAACGACCAACCATTCAGCCCTGCCAGCCGCAGCAGAAACGAAGCGCTCGTCTCATCCCTGATCCATACCGGCTGCCTCGGCAGCCGCGAAAGCACCCCGCCCCTCAACATCCTCTGAATCCCCTCCACAACACCCGAACCCCGCCCTCTATCCACCCTTAGGAGCGCCCATGACCCTGCGCCGATACGCCAGCACCGTCGCCGAAGCCCTGGACCGGGCCGACGCCCGCCACTGGACCAGGCAGCCACCCCGCTCCCACCGATCCCGCATCCGATACCTACTCCAGCACACACAGAACGACCCGCTGGCCCTGGCCGCCCTGCTCGCCGTACCCAAGAACGACATCCTGGGCGCCTTGGCCGGAGACACGCCAACCGACACCCAAGCCGCCAAGACAGAACGCGAACTCCTGCGTCAATGGCAGCCCCAAGTGCGCCGCCGAGCCCACCGCACCATCCTCGACAACGGGGGGCTCCTGACCGTGTCCTTCCGCGCATGGTTCGGCTTCACCGCCGCTCTCGGGACCACCGACGACCCCCGCCTACGATTCCTCACCACAAGCCTGTGCGCGCCCTACCCCGAACGGCTGTTTACCGCGCACCACAGATCATCCCCAGAACAGGAACTCCACCAAATTCTCGGCGAGGCTCTCGCCGCAAGCTACTTCCACCAGCGCACCAGCTCTCACACACAGGAAGCCGTCACGCTCCAGAAGATCGACTACCTCGAATTCTCATATTGACCACACCGAAGCAGACGCCGACTCTCTGCCCCACCCCTCGCAACACAGCTCGTCTGCTCGACGTGACTTCCTGCGCGGGTGATTTGGACAGCGATCCTCCCGCGTGCCGAGAGCGGATCTCCGGCATGACCAACGCAACATCGTCGTCTTCTACGACCGCGGCACCCGGAGACCACCTGCAATTCCTGATCGGGGAGCATGTTGAGGGCACCAGACCCGCCGAATACCCGCTTCGCCAAGACCCACTGGTCTTGTAGGTGGAGGAGGTCCAGTCATCCCGCGGCTGTGGGGATCTCTCGTCAATTCGGTTCGTCCTCAGCCGAAGGTACGGACCGCGGCACCTGGATGCGCTTGGCGCAGGCGAACGGGTCGGCGCATTGAGGCTGGGCGTTCCACCACGTCGGAACGCCCAGAGCAGGTTGTCCGCACCACTGGCACATCGGGTTGCATGACTGGTCGTTCATCCGGATAGCTCCTCTGCCAGCCCCTCCGCCGCGGGAATGGCCCTTCATCCGTGGCGAGCGCTTCGGGCCCGCGCCGGTGCACCACGAGCTCCGATAGATCAGCGAGAAAACGCAGCAAGGATGACAGACGATCATGCGCGCTGTCAGGCGCCCGGAACGGTCGGGCATCGTAATCACAAAACTTCAATGATCCGGTCAGACTTCTCCCACGATCAACGGACCACGGCGTCGCATGCCTCTAGATTCATCTCATGGCGGCAACGGGGTTCGTGTGGTCTGACGACAGAGAGAAGGCCATCTACCAGCAGGTGGTGAAGGAGTGCCTGGACGAAGGGCACTTGCAGGAAATGCTGGCGCGGCGACCCGAGGTGTCTGTCGAGCATGTGGCTGAAGCGGTAGGCACCGCGCCGTATGTCGACAGGGTGTTGGCGGATCGGGCTCACCGCAAAGGACACCTGCTCTACCGGCGAGTGCTGCGGATCTCTGCGCCGGTGAGCTGGGCCATGCCCGTCAGCGCGACCCTTGGCGAGCAGTGGAAGCAGGAAAACGCAGCGCGGTGGGCCGGCGGAATTTTCTCCTTCACCATGGGAGCGCTCCTTGCTCTGGGCCCTGCGTGGCCGTGGGGGTTGGGACTGCTGATTCTGCAGTCCCTCTTCTATGCGGCGCTGACCTACCTCGACGGGCGGCTGAGCGGCCCCTTCAGCCTCTCCCCGCAGACGGGCGGGCCTCTCGTAACGTGGCGTCACGCCTGCCTGCTCGCGCTGCTCAACCCAGTGACGGCCACGCTGTGGTGGGCACAGCGGCTGACCCAATGGTTATGGATGTCAGAACTTCGCCGTAGCGGGCTGGCCGTCGAAGTGGGGCTGGCCGTCGAGGAACTCTTCGGTGACGACCTGCACACCCTCCTGATGCCCAGCAGTTATGAGGGGCTGAGAGCCCCGCAGGACGACCAGTATCACGTCGACAACACGGCGCTGGCAGAACTGAAACGCAAGATGGCCCACCTGGACGGCGGGGCCGTTGCCGTGAGCGGGCCGCGCGGAGTAGGCAAAACGACACTGATGCAGCGGTGCGTGCAACCACGGGACTTCTCGGTCTTCGCCCATGCCCCCGCCACCTACACCCCGCACGACTTCCTCATCTCGCTGTTTGTCAGCGTATGCAGGACGTACATCGACCGAGCCGGCTACACGGCGCCCGACTTCGTGCGGCTGTCATACCTGCGCAGGCTGCTGGACCGGATGCTGCCGCCGTTGAGACGACTGCTGCATGCCCTGGCACGAACCGTGCCGGCGCTCGCCCTGATCGGGCTCGGCCTGTACGCCTGGGGCCGCTCCCGCGTTGAGGATCTGGACCCACGAGTGCGCCATATCCTTGCCTCCGCCGCCGAGGCCGTCGGATCCTTCGTTCAAGACGTCGCAGCGGGACGGGCACCGGAAGCCGCCCTGGTACTCGCCTTCGCAGGGGTGTTTGTCTGGCAGAGGCGCCTCTCCCAGACCCTGATCCTCAGACTGAAGATCGCAGCCGTTTCGATCGTCATGTTCTGCGTCCTTGCTGCCTTCCTCTGGCCCGTCCTCTCCCTCCTCATCGATCCCGACCTCCGCGGAAGGGAGAACCCTGGCACCTTTCGGCCCTGGCAAGCCGGCCTCGTTCTTGCCTGGATCGGCTGCTTGTATCTGTACCTCTCCCCGCCGCCGCCAGGGGAACCGGCTGACGCCGGACGATTTGCGGACAAGCAACGGTGGTTCGGCCCGCCCGTGAGGCTGCTTCCCTTCGCCTTTGTCGGACTCACCTTCCTCGACCCAGCAACCCGC
The DNA here is from genome assembly GCF_002941025.1 of Streptomyces sp. QL37. Taxonomy (NCBI): domain Bacteria; kingdom Bacillati; phylum Actinomycetota; class Actinomycetes; order Kitasatosporales; family Streptomycetaceae; genus Streptomyces; species Streptomyces sp. QL37. Next base: position 8,694,070 of record NZ_PTJS01000001.1, read on the forward strand.
CCCTTCCTCGCCGACGACGAAAACCCGCTCCGTCTCGGCACGTTCCTCCTCGCCTTGCTCATCTGGCAACTCATCAATCAACCCCGGCGCCTACTTCCAAGGACCGCACCACCGATGGTGATCGCATGCCGCAATCACCTCTACCGCCTGCAGACCATCCAGAGCGCCACTGCCGGCCTGACCACTGGCGCTGCCCCCTTCCTCACCCTGGGCACTACGCATTCGGGCGCTCTGACCTCTCTAGCTCCCGCCTACCCCTCCCTCGTCAACGAGTTCCGAGAGCTGCTCACCCGCATTGCGCGGGACGAGCACGCCCAGGGCCACCGTGTTGTGATCGTCATCGACGAAGTGGACCGCCTCGGCACGGATGTTCAGGCTCTGAGCTTCCTTGCCGAGATCAAAGCGATCCTGGGAGTGCCCCATGTGCACTACCTGATTTCCGTCGCGGAGGACGTAGGGGCTGCGTTTGTACGACGCGGGCTGCCGCACCGGGACGTGACAGACAGCTCGTTGGACGACGTGCTGCACGTTCTGCCGCGCACTCTGGACGAGTCTGCAGTCATTATGAAGAGGCGGGCGCCAGATGTCAGCGACCCGTACATCGCATTTTCCCACGCACTCTCGGGCGGCATCCCGCGTGACCTGATCCGTTACGGCCGACGCCTGATGGAGATCCGTTCAGACACTGACAGCGTCCAACTGTCCGAGCTGGTGCAGGCGCTGCTGATCGAGGAGCTGTCGGCGACACTGGCTGGCTTCCGCACCCTGCTGGCCAAACAGGAGTGGCAGCCCGCAACTACGAATATTCTAGACTCCTTCCGCATCCTGGCCGCACACCTGAAGGTCGCCTGTCCCTGTCCGGAACCGACAGACCAACTGCGAGGAGCACTCCAGTATTTCGTTGCATGTGGCGGCACCGACCTCCCAGACGCGTCCGGTCGTCTTGTTGACGAGGCCACCGCATACGCGTACTTTTCCCTCACCCTCCTCGAAGTGTTCGGCCAACCCGACTTCGCGGATCGAAGAGCGAGGGCAGCGCGACGCCCTGACGGACACCTTGGCCTGCTCGCAGAGGCCCGATTGGAACTTGCCGTATCGCCCTACAGCACCCGCACGGTTATCGATGCGGTGCGCGGTGCGTGGCAGCTCGAGCCGGTGGCCGCCCTGGGGACACACCCTGGCGTCGTGATCCCACCGCCGCGCGGAGCAGCGTGCTCAGCGGATCACGCCACGCACTGAGCGCCACGCACCCGGCCTGCCCGTCTGACAATTCACATCGGATCGGGCCGGAATCGACGGGAAGGGGCAGCAGAAGCCCTCCCTGATCGCTCCGCCACCGAGCTGGACGCGGCGAGGCTGGGCTCCGTGCCTGCGTACTTCTGGACTGCTGATAGGGGCAGGCGCGCCAGCCTCGACGCTCGCCCCAAAGCGCCGCAATGACGAGGTGAGCGGCGGACCCTTCTCAGAGTTACCAAGGGAGGCTCCACAGACCGCGGTCCACAGCGGGGCCTGCCCACGCTGCCTTCAGGGCCTCCCGAATCGTCCTCCGGACTACGGCTTTGTGCTGACCTGATCGCTCAGCAATACGTACCAGGCCAGCAGGTCCGGCGACCGGCCTGACGCTGTCTGAACAGCGGCGTCCGGTGGTGTCACTGCGCCGTGCTCCGGATGCCGAGGACGTCGTAGAGGTGCCGGCCGTGGGCCCATTGCTTGAGTTCCGTGCGTCCGACGAGGACGAGCTTGTGGTGCTGGGCAAAGTCGGTCGCCGGCCGGGTGAAGCCGTTGAGCGCGATCATGATCGGCAGGTCGGCCCCGTGGTGTGGGCGAGCTGTCCCGTTGAATTTCTGCACGTGTCCCGATCCGACCGGGCTCTGGTATTGCTTGCACTGGAGGATCAGGAGACGGTTGTCGCTGTCGCGGGCGGTGACGTCCACGCCGAGGTCACCGGCGCCGCCGACCCGGCGTGGGCTGAGGAACCCGTCCCGTGCCAGAAGATCAGAACATGCCTGCTCGAAGCCCGTCGCGCTCATCGAGGACAGCTCCTTCATCCTGAAGGTGAGCATGTCCGGTCCGGCAAAGGCATCAGGGGCTATGAGCGTGTCCTGCGGGCCGGCGTAGACAGCGGACGAGGTGTCGGACACGAACGCCACCAGCAGGCCCAGCATGAGGAACACGAGCAGCCCGCCGGACACGATGAGCGCGGTCCACCACGGGTGGCCGGTGATCACGCCCCACAGGTCCACGGTGATCCACCGGCTGACGTCCTCGGTGATCCACTCCCAGAGCATCTTGCCGATGGCCAGCGTAAGAACGGAGTAGAGCAGGAATTTCAGCAGCGGGTCGAGCGACCCGTCTTCGTCGAACACCACACCTCCCGACCTGATGAACAAACGATCCGGATCCTGCGGATCAGGCAGCCCGCCTGAACCGGCCCGCGCGAGGCCCTGCGGACAGCCCGAGAAGCTCATGCAACGTTGCGCCGTCCCGGGCCCAGCGCTGCAGCCTGTCGCGGTCAACCCAGTGCACGCCGTGCCGCTCGCCCCACGCCATGGCGTCACGGGTGAAGCTCCCGTTGGTGATGACGACAGCATGCGCCGCTTTGTGTACCGGACCGGCGGTGCCCTTGACCGCGTACATGACCGAGGAGCCCACCTTCCCGCCGACGCGGGTGTGTTTGGCCTGCACCACGATCCGGCCGAGCCGCGGATGGTCCCCTATGACATCGGCGGCCTGGTCCCCTGCACCGCCCACCCTGCGGGCCGGACAACCATCGCGGACCAGCAGGTCCCGCAAGGCATGCTCGAAGCGCCGGTCGTCCATCGCGTCGAACTCGGCCAGGGCGATCCGAAGCGCGGCCACCCGCTCTCCCTCACGACGCCGCCTTGCGCTCGTCTGCCGCAGGCGCCATACGCCCACCGCTCCCACGAGCAGGACGAGCGCCAGCAGAACGGGCCAGGCCTGCGCTAACGCGCCTGTCGCCGCCACCAGCATCCGCACAGCAAGCACGAGCACGGCCACCACGACGACGGCGGCCGAGACCACCTCTGCCGTGCCGCGCGGACGCCGCAAACGCAGCAGCGCCATCAGTGCTCGGTCTGCGCGGAGGCGGCCGGCTTCGGATCAGCAGCCGGTGTGGGGACAGCGGACTCGCCGAACCCGAACACCTGTCCCCACAGCCACGCGCCCGCCAGCAGACCCGCGATCATCCAGCCGCTCATCCGCTTCGCGCTGCGTGGTTTCGGGTTGCGGCGGATGTGCCCGCGTACGCGATGGAATCCGTCCGGTACCTTCGACATGCTGTTCCCCTCCCGCCGGCAGGCCGCGGAATGCGGCCCGTCCCTTAAGGAATTGGTGTAGCAGCGGGCACTGACAAAAACTGATGGATCATTACGGGGCGCAGTCCGGCAAAGCCGCGATCAAGCCACCACAGCCTCCGCCACCCTGCCGTCCCGGCCTCCCAAGCTCCAGGCGGCTTCACCTCGGCCGACCTGCTTCCCGGCTCCCCACCGCCCCTGCCGTCACCCCACAGGCCTTCCAACACGCAGCACCGCAGAGAAGCCCCCCACCTGCACACATGATGGTCGGTGACACCGACGGTCCAACCATGGCGAATTGGCGAAAAGCAGCAGGCGCGTACTAGCAGCCGCAGTGCGCCGGGGCCGCCCGCTCCTGACCGCCCCCCGGAGCAGCGAGACCGGTGTCCCAGGCGACGACGCCGCGGCGTCGGGAGGCGGTGGGGTGCCGTCCCGGAAGCTACGGTCGGCTGGCGCTGTCCAGCGGCAGGGCCGGGCGGGCGGCTTCAGCCGCTCAGAGACCGACCGTACGACCCGCCGGGCCGCGGAACTTGCGGTCCCCTCCAAGCGCCACAGCAACTAGACTCAGATATCTGATCAGACTTGCATGAGTGGGGGGTCTGCCGATAGCGTCCAAGCGCGGCAACGCCCAGATCCGAGGAGGCAGGCCATGCTGCTGACTACCGGACAAGCCGCAGAGGAACTGGGCTGTGCGATCACCACGTACCGGCGCCTCATCAGGGCAGGCGTGCTTCCCGGCATCTCCCGGCGCGGTGTTCGCGTGATGACGCCGCTTTGGGTCGTCCAGGCACTGCAGAAACGCGCCCCTGCCCCCGTGGACCGCCTGGACGCCGACCTGCTCGGGGTCCTGCGTGTCGACGCAGCACGCCAAGTCCAGGACACCGACCGGAACTGGGCAGGCTACGCGGCAGGTCTTGGCCCCGATGACCTGCTCAAGGGCTTGAGGGGCTGGTGGCGCTGTGACGCCGCGAGCGTGGCAGCCGGGGGAGTGCTGCCGGTGACAGTGTCGGGCTACGTGGTGGCCGTCCTGACCGGCCTGGACAGGTGGGAGAAGGGCGAGGGTGGGCGGCACGCATTTCCCGATGCAGTCCTCACTGGATATGTCAGCGACCTGGCCACCCCGATAAAACATCTGACCGCACCGCGCCAGGCCGACCGGGACGTCGCGGATCTCCTCCTGGGGACCCGCTTGCCCTCGCAGTCGAGCGGCGCGATCGCGTACGTCTCCACCCGTAGCAGTTCCGCCAACTGACCTGCAGGCCCAAGGGATCGTGATGGACGCAAAGACCTACACCGCACAGCTGGCCGAGCTGCGTGCCCTGCGCGACGACATCAAGAAGACCCAGGCCACCCTCGCCAAACTCGAGACGAACCGTGCCCGGCAGATCACCGCGCTGGCCGGATACGAAAAGGCGAATGCAGAGCGCATCGCGCCCGCGGCCGGACTCAGCCTCGCTGACGTCGTGGCGATCGCCCCGATCCTTGCCCCCGACCAGCTCACCAACCCCGCATCAACAGCCCAGACCGCCGCAGCCGTCTCACCCCCAGTGCCCGCCAGGGAGGCAGCACTGCCCAGCGGCACCGAACACGCACAGGCCCAGGCGGCCACGGTCGCCCCGGCCATGACCCGCCCCGCCCCTGAACCAGCAGCGGAACCAGAACCGCCCGCACCAGCGACTTCCGCGCCGCCAACCACGCCAGCCCCGGCCGCAGCCCCTCTGCGCACGGCCCACGGAACCCAGCGCACCCTTCCCGACATCCCGCAAGGACTCGACGGAGACCGCTGGTTCACCCACACCGCGAACCTTGCCTCCACGCACCCGAACTTCACCCAGCAGGCCCGCAGCACCGTCTTCCTCGACACCGAGGCCGGCGTGCTGGTCCACCGCGACCAGACGTTCCGCGTAGACCTGCCGACCGCCAGCGCCGCAGAAATCCTGAACACCGTCTTCCACGCCCTGCCCGACGGCGTCGAACGGATCTACATCACCGCGGGCGCCCCCTGGCACCGCCAGGCCGACCAGCATTCCTTCCTCAAGGACGCCGTCGGAGCCTGGCTGAACGCCCCCACACCCGGCTGGCGCACGGACACCGGGCGGGGCAAGGACCGCATGGCCGGCCACTTCGTCCACCCCCGCAACCCCGTCGGCCGCTACCAGCGCGAACAGGGCGAACAGCACGTCGAGATCCGATCGGCGGGGGAGTGGTTCGACACCGAGGGCACCGAGCCCGCCGTCATCCGCGACGCGTTCGTCCTGCTGTGGAAAGCCCTGCGCCGCCACTGGCCCGACGCCGTCCTGATGGGCTCACCGTCCCAGACAGGCCGTGACCTATGGACCCGCACCATCCCCACCAAGGGCCAGCACGCCGACGGCTACCCGGTCCTGTCCGAAGAACTGCGCGGCCTCTTCCACGCCACGGCCGGACAGGGACGCACCGAACTCATCACCCCGCCCCACGTCCCCGAACAGCTGCCCGCCCTGGTCGAGTACGACCGGACCTTCGCCTACGCCAAGCACACCTGGAAAGCCGGCATCGGCACCCCCCGCCGTGTCACCGCCACACGGTTCGCCGCCTGGTCGGAAAAGGAACAGACCAAGGCGCTGTTCGCCTGCGGGCACTGGCACGTCCGCGTCACCGTCCCCCAGACCTGGGACCACGTCGGCATCCTCCCCGCGCCCGCCCCCGGCGACCGGGCCTGGCACTACCCCGCCACCCCCGGCACCACGTTCACCACCTGGGCGGGCGGACCCGAGATCCACACCGCCCTGTCCAACCCGCGCAGCCCGTGGAAGATCGAAATCCTCGACGGCATCCTCTTCGACGACGGCAAGCCCCTGGACGACTGGTCCAAGAAGCTCAAGGAAGCCTGGTCCTCCCTCACCGCCCAGGCCGACCTCAACGGCGACCCCGCCCAGCGCACCGCCGCACACCTCGCAGCCCGGGCGGTGCGCGCCATCCTCCTCTACGGCATCGGCGCCTTCGCCCAACGCCCCCGCACCGTCACCGGCACCACCCCCCGCACCGCAGAACGTGACGTCCCCACCGATGCCGAGATCATCGGCTTCGACGACCAGACCATCACCTGGCAACGCCCCACCGGCTTCACCCGCGACCCCAACGCCCACCCCGAATGGGCCGCCCACATCTGGTCCTCCGCCCGAGCCGCCCTGCTCTCCCAGCGCCACCGCGACGACAACACCTACGCAGGAGCCCTCCACGCCCCGCCCAGCAGCGTCGTCGCCTTCCGCACCGACGCCGTCTACCTCACCCAGCCCCAGAACTGGCCCTACCACGGCCAGCCCGGCGACTACCTGAACAAGGGCCACCTCACCGGCCCCCTCACCGCACCCACCACCGAAGACGAACTCCTGACCCTGCGCGACAAGGGCCGCACCACCCAGCCCACCGCATCCAACAACGAGGGGTCCTGATGCCGCCCCGCCGCCGACGCGCCCCCGCACCGCAACTCAACGACGCAGCTCAGCTCGCCGACCAGCTCCAGGCAGCCGGCTACACCAAACGCGACATCGCCCGCATCATCAACCGCGACGCTTCCCTCGTCTCCCAGTTCTACTCAAAGAACAAAGGCGCAGCCTTCGTACCCGCCCTCACCCAGGTCCTCGCCGCTGTCCAGAGCGCAGGTATCACCGACACCGCCGAACTCGCGGCCATCGCCGCCGGGCACATCACCCGCCGCACCACCGCCGCCGGCACCAAAGCCCGCGTCCGCACCAAAGCACTCCTGATCACCCCCACTGGTACTGGCACCGGCCGCGCAGGAGCACAGGCCATCGCCTCCGGATCCGCCCGCCTGCGCCCCCTCATCGCCGAAGCCGCCCGTCAGGGCCTGCGCCTGGCCTTCACTGTGCGCCTGGCCAGGGCCGGCTACGTCCACGCCTCCGGAAGCCGCACCGACTCGCCCGGTATCCGCCGCGACGTCATCCAGCGCGCCGACCACACCGAAGAGCGCTCCTACGGATCGGCTGCCACTGGCGGGTTCGACGCTGCGGACTTCGCCCGCCGCGTCGACCAGTCCGGCGGAGACGTCACCGCCGCCATCCACCATTGGCTCGTCGACACCGGCCGTATCCACCCCGGCGCCCACATCACCCACCTGGAAATCCGCACCTGGCGCCCACGCTGATCTTGAAGCCAGCCCCAGGCCGCAGCCTCCGCGTCTCAACCGGGGCAAGACGGAGGCAAGCCAGACCCTGACCTTTGGGATCACATTGAGGAGCAAGCCGTAGTCATGACCGAATCAATCACCGCGCATTTCGGCACTGACGGAGTCCGCCGATTCCACCCCGTATCCCTCCACGGCGCCCCAGTACCTGAGGACGTTGCCCGCGCGCTGCGAGACCAGGGCGTTCCTGTCGCGGTCGCACCCTACTTCCGCGCGGCTGCCACCAATGACGCCGCGCAACTCGCAGCGTTCGCCTCCCAGCAAAAGCACCAGTCACCGCCCGGCGCGCTCAGCCGCTGGCCGCGCCTGGGCACAGACGCAGGCGCCGAGCTGTGCGTCAGACCCGACGGTGCCATCCAAGCCGTCTTCTTGTCCGAGCTGCTTCCGGACATGTACGTCAGCGCAAGCGTAGATCTCTTCAACCAAGCGCTGGTACTCCTCGACCGCAGCCTGCCGCGCCTTGCCGCAGTGGACGGCATCGAGGACGCACTCCCCGTCTTTCACAGCCTCATGACAGGACTCAAGGACCTCGACCCCCTGGCCTTCGCCGAACGGGAAAGCTGGTGGCCCCGAGTCCTGGACGACGTACGGCACACCCTGAACTTCCCCTACTCGGCCTCCTTCGAGTTCAAGCTGCCAGACGGACGCAAGGAAATCGTCACCGACAGCACAGGCCCCGGCCGGCTCCATCCCGAGGAGCGCGTCTGGCAACGCCTGTCAGCATCCGGGGTCCGTCCGCAAGACGTCACCCGCGTCTACTGCGAACTCCAGCCCTGCCTCATGCCCGGCCACTACTGTGCCCAGTGGATGCAAGAGCTCTTTCCCGCAGCGCAGTTCACACACAGCTTCGACTACGGCGTCACCGCGGAATCACGCGAAGAGGGACTGAAGCAAGCGATCTTGTACGCTGCTCAGCAGGCTGGCCAACAGCAGTAGCAGACCGGGGGAGTGCAGTGTCCGACAGGACTGGTCTACGCCTGCGCAAGCCGGGCGCCGGCAGGGAACCTGCAGCCTCAGCGCTGCTCACCTGGCTCACTGACCCACATTCCCCACAGCTCTGCATCCTGACAGGACCTACAGGAGCAGGAAAGTCCCACCTGCTGGCGTGGCTCCTCGAGCACGGCGGCACAGCCTCCCCACACTCCAGCGACCGCCGCGTCCACGCGGTAGCTCCCCTCACCGGCGTCAGCCTGCGCGGTGCCGCCTGGCTCCTGGCAGACCACCTGAGACTGGCAGCACGCGCACCCGGCGAACTCATCGCAGCCGTCGCCAAAGACAAGCGGCACACCGTTCTCATTCTGTGCGACCTGCACCTCTCCCACGCACCCGAAGCGATCCTCGAGCAGCTGATCCAGCCGCTCCTGCAAATCACCCACGTGAAACTGATCATCGAGTCCCGCACCGGAGCGCCCTGTACCGAAAAGCTCCTCGGGCGCACCCTCCAACCGGCGGTCATGGACCTCAGCCACCCCCGCTGGACCGACCCGGACAGCTTCCGCCGCTGGGTCCAGAGAGCCAATCCCGCTGCCGACCCCGAACACTGCTACCCGCTGCCCGGCCTGGCCATACAGACCGAGCAGAAGGCCGAAACCCAGCCCGGCCACGAGCCCTTTGCCTTCACCGCAGAGTCCATCGTGCGGGCAGACCCCCACGCCGTCACCTCCTGGCTGGACCAACAGCCCACCGCCTCGGAACCAGCAAGCGACCTCGGCCGCGCTTGGCTACGCGCAGGCCAGTCCCTCTGCGCCCTCGACACCCCCTCAGCCCGCGCACTGACGCTGCTCGCCGCGCTCGACAGCAATACAGCAGCCGACACCCGCCGCGCCCTGCACAACCTGGCCCAGCCCGAGCCGTGGCGCGTCGCACACACCTCCACACGCGAGAGCGTGAACTCACACTGGCCCGGCCCCGCAACCGCGCTCTGCACAGGAACTGCCCGCTACGCACAGCGGGTGCTGTGCGCCGACCACTTCGGCGACGTACGCGTGCTCGACCACGCCGACGGCACGGCCGCAGGCCGACTGACATCCAGCCACAACCGCCCCACCACGGCCCTCCTCTGTCTGCCTGACGGAACAGTCGCCGCGGTCGACGATTTCGGTGGCGTCAGCCTCGTCGGTGAAGCTCCACCCAGCAGACCGGGCCTGCAAGCCCTGCTGGAACCCGAAGCAGAGCCGTGGACACAGCTACGCCAAGCCGCGCTGACCTTCCCGAAACGCATAGCAGGAGCGACGCTGACGGCCGCCTCGTCCCTGCCGGACGGCGCAGTTTTCGGAGACAGCAGCGGCCACGTCCACGCCCTTCGCCTGAAAGAAGACGTCGTCGACGTCACCTCCCACGTGTTGCACGACGGCCCCGTTACCGCCCTGGCCGGACTCGCACTTGAAGGAACCGGCCCCACGCTCGTCTACTCCGGCGGAGCCGACGGCCGAATCCGGGCGTGGAGTCCAGGCACACCACCGATGCCCGAACCTCTGCTCCATCGGCCGGACCGTGTCGTCGACCTCAGCGCCAGCAGCGACGAAGGGCATCCCGCAGAGCTTGCAGCCGCTTGGGCCGACGGCCTGGTCCAATACATCAACCTCGACAGCGGAGTCATCCTGCCCTTCCGCCCGGGACCACCCGTCCGGGCAGTCTGCTGCCTGCGCACCAGCGCAGGGGAGCCTCGCGTCATGATCGGCATGGACGACTGCACGACCACACTCGTTCCACATCCTCAACCCGCCCACAACGACTGATAACAGCAGCTCACCACAGGCGTGCGCCCTCTACAGTGGATCACAGCGAAAGACCGGAGCGACCTGAACACGGGGGTGTGACAGGTGGGCATACAACTGCCCGAAGACCTGCGCGACATCATGGAGATGGTCGGCGTCGACTGGCCTGACATCGACGAAGACCAACTCACGGACACGGCCCGGGAGTACCGCGAGTTCGCCGAAGAGCTGCGGGACACCATCCGAGACGCCAACAAAGCCTGCAGCAACGTCCTTGCCGGACGCAGCAAGGGCCTGGCCGTGGACGCGTTCAGGCAGCGCTGGGGCAAGGTCTCCGGCCAGGACATGAAGCACCTCGCCGACGCCATGGACCTGCTGGCCGGCGCCATGGACACCGGGGCCGGATACGTCACCACCTGCAAGGTCGCCGTCATCGCCGACCTCAGCGCCGCAGCTGCCGCTGTTGCCGGGGGCCTCATCGGTGCCATCTTCACCGGAGGCCTCTCCGCTCTGCTGGGAGCAGCAGCAGCCCTGGCCCTGAAGATGGCGGTCAGGGAAGCCATCGACCTCCTCGTCTCCCAGCTCATCGACATCGCAGTGGAAAAGATCGAAGGGGAGATCCTGGCGAAACTGGAAGGTCTGTTCGACGACACGACCTCCTCCCAAGGCCACGACAAGAACGGCACCCTCCTCCCGGAAGGGCTCGACTCGGTCGGACAGGACCTCTGGATCGAGTTCGCCGAGTTCGCCGACGCCATCGACCAACTCGGTAAGGAGCAGGGAAAACTCCACGACAAAAAGAAGAACTTCAAGGATAAACGGTCCAAGCGCAGCCTCGTCACGAAGAAGGACGACCGCTTCGCCAAATTCGGGGCCGCCATCGACAAGGCCGAGGACAAGGTCGAGGCCACCGCGCACTCCATGCACAAGGAGATCGAGAAGAACGTCACCGGCCTCGACAAGACCAAGCGCAGTAATGACGAAACCGACAAACACGTCAAAGGTGAGGTCGACGCCTGCAGTCCCGGCAAGAAGGACGACGACGGCAAAGATGTGCCAATGTACCTCCTCTCCAAGGACGGCACAGTACAACAACTGCTCCCCGACGGCACATTGAAGGATGTCGACAAGAAAGACGCATCAGGAATCCACGACCTCCTCGAGTCCGACGGAAAGGCATGGCGACCGGACAGCAGGGCCGAGAAGAAAGAAGTAGGCGTACAGGACGACGAAACCAAAGTCGTCAAATCAAGCCGCGTTGACCCCTACAAGGATCCGCTGGGACAGGCGACACAACTCGCCCGCTACGCCAACAACGACTACGAGACGAAGCATAATTACGCCGCAGGAAGATACATCGACCCCTCGGACAAGAACAAGGAACTCATCCTCATCGGCCGAAGCGACCGCGGCATGCACTCCGAACGCGTAATCGGATACTCTCTCATCCATAAAGGCAAACAGGACGGGCTCGACGAAGTGTTCACCGAACGGGCGCCATGTCAAAGACGTAACAGTCGCTGCGACGCATGGCTCGCCAAACACTTCGGGGCAGACACCAAAGTCACTGACGCAGTCCCCTACGACCAGCTCAACGGAAACAGAGAAGAAGGGAACGCGCTACACAAAGCCTACGTAGACAAGCTGAAGACGGCGCACGGTCGCTAACGCCAAGCACAAGTAAGGTCAACCCATGAGCTACTCCGTCAGTTCAGACGAGATCATCCGCCTGTTCGGACTCAAGGGAATCGTCATGTTTCCCCGAGAGGAACATCGGAACCCTGCCGAGCTGTCACGCTCGATGCGCATCCTGCACGAAGTGGGCCTCCCGCACGACGACCTCTTCCTTTCACGCATGGACGTCAAAAATCCCAGCCAAGAATCCGTGTATCTTGGTGAGTTCCTCGAAACCACAGGGCGGCCCTACCCCCCCGAGGCGCAAAACTGGCTCGTCCTGGGCTACTTCAACGACTCAATCCTGGCCTTGAACCCCGGCACCGAACACATCTATGCCTTCCCGGAAGGCACCTCACGGCACCTGCTGCTCCACCGTGACGCCGAGTCGCTGATCTACAGCCTCTGCGTATTGCAGGCCTATCATGTCGAACGCGACGAAGCCGACGATGAAGAAGCCCTCGCGCAGCAGACACATGCCAAGATCAAACAGTTCGACAACACACCCTTCGAGGACCCCATCTCAGAGTGGAACATCATCTTTGAAGAGATTTTCGAGGGCTCCTGGTGAGCGGCCCTCAATCAGCGCCCCTCCCGCAGCAACACTGAGCCCTTTCCAGCCTGTTTGCCGCGCGCGTGGTGCTCGGCTGGTCATGCACCTTCGGTGTCAAGTCGCTCCGCGGACTGGAGCAGGTACTCGGGCAGTTTTGAACTGGCCGCCAACACCTCGATGCCGATGAGGCGGCCCTGCTCGTCGAAGTCAAGGTTGATCATGCCGTCGACGTCCACTGGATTGCAGGGGTACATGCGCGCGGACTTTACGCGGGCCTTCGGTTCGGTGAGGTATACGTACGCTGCGTTGACGGTCTTGTCGTAGGTGACTCTGACGTCTGTCACGATGAGCGGTCTCTCTTGCTGTCGTTGATGGTGGCGCTGTCCTTGTCCATACATCCGCTATGGCGAGGTGCAAGGCCAGGACGGCCTTGACGATGTTGGTGATGCGGGTGGTGCTGCAACGGAGTTTGCGCAGGAGCCGCCAGCTCTTCAGGGTGGCGTTGGCCTGCTCTCCGACGGCTCGGATCCTGGCGTGGGAGGAGTTCACCGCCCGCTTCCCGGCTGGGAGCGTGCTTCAGCGGCCCCGGTAAGGGACCCGGATCGCCCCCGGGCTCCCTGATATCCCTTGTCGGCCCACGTCCGGATGCCAGCACGGGTGAGCGCTTCGATGATGCCGTAGGTGCGTGCGGCCTTGATGTCGTGGACGGCACCTGGGAGGGAGGTGAGGCCCAGAGCAGGCGTCCGAACGCGTCCGCGATGACCTGGATGTTCATGCCATGGCGCTTGTGCTTGGCAGAGTAGTAGGGGCGGTCGGCGGCAATGCGGTCGATGCGCAGCAAGGTGCCGTCCAGGATCACGAATGCCTTGTTGGCGGCGACGGTCACGGCCTGCTGGAGGGCGGGGGCGAGAGCAGCCAGGACCTCAACCGCCTCGACGATGTACCGGTAGACGGTGGCCAGCCCGATCCCGAAGCCGGCCGCGAGCTGGGCGTACGTGTGCCCGCAGCGCAGATGGGCCAGCGCCAGCGCGTGCCGCGCTCACGACGCCGGGCTCTCAGCAGGCCTGACAGGTAGCGCAGGGTCGAGTTGCACAGATCGATCCCCGATGGGCAGACAAGCACAATAAGCTCCGGGCGGACAGATTGATCTTGGTCGACAACCCATCTACCAGGAGCTTCGCCTTTCCTCAACGCGGGCTTCAGTCAACCGACTTGCTACGCAACCAGGTTGGAAAAGCCTCACGGCCTAGCCGTCACCGAGGTGAGCTGACTTCGGCCGACCCTCTTGCCGACACGACCGCTTTAGGTAAACGACGCACTTACAACGGAGAGGGAGCCGCCGCCGGGCCAATAAGCAGCCTCCCTTGTTCAAACTGGCCTTCAGCCGACCAGTCCAGCGGCTGGCCTTCTCCCACATCCCGAGCCCTGCACCCGTGTGGCGCGCCTACTGAGCAGATGCAGACGTCTCGGAGGTAGGCGTGGCGGCGGTGACAGGGGTGTAGTACACGGAGCGGCCCTGCTTGGAGCGTTCCAGGAGACCGCGGGCAACTCCTTGCTCAAGGGAGTTACGCACGACAGTCGCCTGAACCTTGCGCTGCGGGTGGGCCTCGGTAAGCGCGGCGGCAACCTCGGCTGCGGACTTCGGCTCGCTCTGCCCGACCAGGTAACTGCCGGCCAGTGCAGCCCAGGTCTCCTCACCCGCCCCCTTGGCCGGGGCGGCCTTCCCAGCAGCTTCCTTTGTGCTGGCCTTCTTCGAAGGCTTCGCCTTGCCAGGCACCTTCTTCCGCGCTGCAGCTGCCTTCCCATTTCGCGCCGCGGGCACGGAGGCCTTCTTGCTGTCCTTGCCACTTCCTGCGGCCGACTTACCGGGCCCGCCGAGTACGACCTGCATTTTCACCAGGACCTGCTCGCCCTCCTCGAGCTGGCGGAGTTCGTCCTGCAGTCGGGCCAGTTCGGCACGCACCCGCTCCTGCTCGCTCCTGGTGACCGCGAGGTCTTCTGTGACCTTCTGCGCGTACCCTGCGGTGACTGTAGAGGTTGCAGCGAGTTGGGACATGAGGCCCTCATTTTCCGTATATGAATGGGGATGATCCTCCGATGCTACTCACATACCGCTTGGACAACCTCCCTGCGATGCCTTCACGACCCGCCTGACATCCCTGCGCTGACCCTGAACGAAGGTGGCACGGTACATCTCGGTGGGCCCCAGCACACCCACCGGAAGTCTTGCGAAGCGCAGTTCTGGCATCAGGCAGTTCCTGTTAAGGGTCCCGTCCCCGTCTCGCCTCGACAGGACGTTACCGTCGAAGGACCTGTAACCGTTCGAAAAGAGCGCGAGATTGCCCGGCTGAGCCCCTCGCCTCATGCCGCCAGCCGAGCGGTTTCCAAGTCCTCGTCCACCCCCCATCGAGGGGCCCTCAAGGTTGCGGCCATAGCCTGAGAGATCGAGTCGCTGCCCCTGTCACGGCTCGTCATCGGCGAGCGGATCAGGCCAAGAGAGCGCCCACCGAACGTCACCGGAGGCAGCCTCGAACGTCCATGACCGCAGGAACCTCGTGTCGATCAGCAGGTCAAGAACCTGTGGCAGTTGAGGCAGGGCAAGGCCGGACAGACGGCCGAGCATGTCTTGATCCACGGCTGCGTGAGCAGAGCCGGCAGTGTGATGCGCGCCGAGCACCAGTGCGAGCAGCCTGGGGGCCGTGCCGAGCAGGCGGAGTTGACGCCCTGCGCAGACACGTAGAGCCCAGTCGGCCGCCCGGGTCCGACTGTGCCGTCCGGGAGCCTGCGTGCGCACGGTGGGGTCCAGCAGCCGCGCGGCAAACCCTCGCTGAGGGCTGTCCGGCCGTACATCCTGGAGGCACAGCCAACCTGCCAATTCCAGTGCTTGATGCGGGGCGGCGTCCGGACCCAGCCGCATCCCGCGTACGAGGCCGGTGGGGATGTGCACGTCGCCGCTGCAGGTCGAGCGCAGAGCGCACTGCAACGCGAGCAAGCGCGTAGCCGCAGAGGCCTTGGCGGGTAGGGCGGCAGCGAGGTAGCTGAGCATCTCGCGCACCCGAACCTCTTCGGTGAGACCGTTCAGCGTCCTGCGGCGCCGGGCCGGGAAAGTAGAGGGCGGGTTGGGTACTGAGGTATCCGGGACGACCGCCGCGTGTTCGGTCGCTCCCGCGCACGCGGCACAGGTGTCCGCGAGGCGCCACTGCCGACCGCCGCGCTCCCAGGCCAGGACGAGCAGAATGCCCCCGGCGCATCCGCGGTGCCTCGGGTGCCACCTGCAGCCGCGTGCGTGACACTGACAGGTGCGCAGGTGGGCGGGCAGCGCGTCGCTGCGCGCATGCTGAGCCAGGTGGGCCATCGCCGCTTCGTGCGCTGAGGCGCGGACGGGTGCGGTTCCGGACGAGGGGCACCTTGAGCAGACGAGCACGGGACCGCCGCGCTCGGGGCGTAGTTCCACCATCCAGGTGCGCTGCACTTGCTGCATCGTGCACTGCCTCATGGGGCGCGTTGTCCTCCGGTCTTCCCGTCGCAATGAGTCCGCTCCTCCCGAGGTGGCGGGGTGATTGAACGCACCGTAGTGCAGACCTCTGCCCTATGTAGCGGCGCGACGACCTGCGAAAATAGGGCAGAAGTCTGCACTGACAGGGCAGGGGTCTGCACCATCGGATGGTGGGGTGACAACCTTCCCGCCCGATCCGAACCTCACCGCCCTCCGCCAGGAACTGGCTCGGCTGAGGAGTGAGCGCGGCTGGACCTACGACGAACTCGCCGACCGTACCGGCCTGGCCAGGCGCACCCTCATCGAAATCGAGCAGGGCCGCACCATCGGATCGCTCAAGACCTGGCACGCCATCGCCCACGCCTTCGGCGTCCCCGTCGACCACCTCATCGCCCGCCTCTGCGAAGACCACGAGCCGCCGGCCGACCCCACCGCCTGACGCCCAGGCCCCATCGCGGAGAGATCACCCGATCCAGTCCACAGGCGGAACGCCAGTGCGACGAATCGCATATGCGTTCCGTGATGTTGAACCGTTCGCGGGACACTCCGGCACGTTCCCCGCAGTACAGGCGTGTCCTTTGGCACCTTCGCCGCCATGTGCTCCGCCACGGCCTCATCCGGCCGCCGATGGGACGGCACCCCCGCCCGCCCCTCACACTCACGCGCCCTGCGCGTCACCCACGACAGTCCCACCCGTCTCCTCCGCAACGCGCAGCCCGGCCACTGCCGCGACTGCGGCAACCGCATCGACCAGTACCCATGGACGGACTCTGCCGACGGCGTCCGCGTGGTCCCCCTCCACCCCCAGGAGCTCCCCGCCGCGGCCGTCCCGGCCACCGCCCGCTGGCACGTCAGCTCGGGCACCGCTCACCCCGCCCACGACGGCACTCCCTGGTGCCGCATCCCGCACACCGCCCTGTGCCCCGCACGCCCCGCCCCTGCGGCTCTCACCCCGCAGCTCACCACGCTGCGCCGCCACCTGGCCCTGCACACTCGACGCCTGATCAACAATGGCGCCTTCACGCCCCCGGCCGCCTCGTCCGCCCCATCGCCCACCGCGCCCTGCAGGCACGCAAGGCCCGTCGTCCGTCTTCTATGCTCCCGCTATCTCGCCCCACACCCCATCGGCGCCATCCGATGCGTTTCCCAGACCCGACAACGCCATCGCTGCACTTGCCCGGTCCTCAACCCCAGCACCCCCGGCGGCACCTGGACACTTCGTCCTGTACCAATCCCAGGACTGCACCCCTTTTCCCCGGCGAGGCTGATGGCCGTCTACGACCTCACCCACCTGCCCTACACAGAGCAACTGCGATGGCGTCATCAGCACTGCCCCGACCATGCCGCCCCAGGGGCGGCTGATCTCGCCCTTGCCGAGTGGGAGCCCTTCGACCCGGTTCTGCACCACCAGCACATCCATCCGCGGCTGCCCGACCGCCCCCACACGCGCCACTACCGAGCATGACCACCCCTGTGCAGCCGCTCCCTATCCCGCATCCACAGTGGCCTGTCCTCCCACCAAACCGACATGGAGCCCTCCCCGGTGCTGACCCTGACCGACGAACAGACCGACGCCGCCGACCGCTTCCACGCCGGCGACCACCTCGCCCTCCAAGCAGGCGCAGGCACCGGCAAGACCAGCACCCTCGCACTGTTGGCGTCCCGCACCCACCGCACTGGCCGCTATCTCGCTTACAACAAGGCCATCGCCCAGGACGCCGCCGCACGCTTCCCCGCAACCGTCACCTGCAAGACCGCCCACGCCCTCGCCTACGCCGCGATCGGCCACCGCTACCGCACCCGCCTGAACGGGCCCCGCCAGCCCAGCTGGAAAACCGGACACGACCTCGGCATCACAAAAACCATCCGCATCGGCGACAGGGACCTCTCACCCCGCGCCCTGTCCTACGCGACCCTGCGCACCGTCACCCGCTTCTGCCACACCGCAGACCCAGACATTGCAAACCACCACGTCCCCAGACTGCGCGGCCTCGAAGACGCCGACCACCAGAGCCAACTCGCCTCAGTAGTCATGCCCTTCGCCCGAAGGGCGTGGGCCGAGCTTCAGAGCCCCGATGCCGGCGCTGTCCGCTTCGACCACGACCACTACCTCAAAATCTGGGCACTGACCGAACCGAAGATCCCCGCAGACTTCCTCCTCCTCGACGAAGCGCAGGACACCAACCCCGTCGTCGAGCAGATCTTCAACGCCCAAAGAGACCATGCCCAGCTCGTCATGGTCGGAGACTCAGCCCAAGCCATCTACCAGTGGCGGGGCGCCCGTGACGTCATGACTACCTTCCACGGGACACCCCTGACGCTGTCGAAGTCCTTCCGCTTCGGCCCCAGACTCGCCACCGAAGCCAACCGCTGGCTCGCCCTCGCCGACGCGCCCCTGCGCCTCGCAGGCACGGACACCATCCCCACCGCCCTTGGGCCGGTCGAGAAGCCCGACGCCATCCTGTGCCGGACCAACGTAGGCGCCGTGCGCGAAGTCATCCAACTCCTTGAGGCGGGACGCCGCGTCGCGCTGACTGGAGGAGGTGAAGCGCTACGAGCGCTCGCTCGCGCGGCCGATGACCTTAAGGATGGCCGACAGACCTCCCACCCCGAACTTCTACTCTTCCCAACCTGGGGTGACCTGCAGGACTACGCAGGAAACGATCCTGCCGGAGGGGACTTGCAGCCCCTCGTCGATCTTGTCGACACCCATGGCACCGGAGCGATCCTCAACGTCGTTAACCTCCTCGCCCGCGAGGACACGGCCGACGTCACCGTCTCAACCGCACACAAAGCCAAGGGCCGTGAATGGAACAGCGTAAAGATCGCTGACGACTTCACACCGCCCCGCGACAGAGACGAGAAAGACAGCAATGGCGAGCCCGTTCCGCACCCGATCGACGAATCCGAGGCCCGACTCGCCTATGTCGCCGTCACCCGTGCCCGTCAACAGCTCGACCTGGGAGGGCTGTCGTGGGTCAACAATCATCCCGACGGGACACCCACCCCTCAGCGGCCGCTGGGCCATACACCGCTGGCCGGCCCTGCGGGCCTCGTCCGCACGCGACGGGCCACGGGTAGCTGTTGATGCCAGCCGCAGGGTGGGTGGTCACCCATCGAGGGTGAGAGTACCCGCAGGGGCCCAGCGCAGCGCCGCAGCGGCACGACCGGGGTCTCCCTCGCAGCGGCCCACGCCAGGCACCCGGGCCCGGAGGCCGATCAGGAGTTCCTCTGGGCCGGGGCTCTGGCGCTCTGGCTGAACGGATCGACTGCGCGGCGGTATGGCTGTGAACGCCTGTTGGCCCTCACCGACATCGGCAGGAGCGAAAGTTTGGGAAGAGGGTGCTGCTGTCTCTCTGTCGCCGCTATGCGTGGGGCGACAGCTGTTCCGGGGCGGCGCTGTTCGTTGGGGGAGCCCTCTGAGGGCTGATTCGCGGGTGTGATGTGCGGGCGGTGGTGTGGGGCTGGTGGGGTTAGCGCAGCTCAGACACCTATTGCGATCTTGCGGTAACGTTCCGTCAATATTTTTTGAGATTCCCCTGGACGTTTCAGGCGGCTGTGACGGCATTAGGGATGAGAGCGGCACGCTCTCCCGGGCCTGATGGGGGACAGTGGTCCGGCGAAGCGAAAGGACCGCATGTGCGACGGCAACGAGGCGATCGAATGCCTGGGGGGAATCCGGCACCGCGCAGCACCTCCGTACACCTTCCCGACGCGCGCCGAGCCGCGAACGCCCCGATGAAGGACGCCCACCTGCTGTCGGATATGGTGACGCCCGATGAGTTCCCGCTGATCTACGACTCGTTCGTCCTGGCCAAGCGGGACCACTACGTCGCCTACGCATCAGCCTTCCTCGGCTCGCTTGAGGACGCCCGCGACGTCGTCAACGAGGTCTTCTTCAAGATCTACCTCCGATGGGACGACGTCCTGGCATCCGCCAACAGCGGCGCCTACGGATGGAAAATCCTGCGCGATGCCCTTGTGGACGCCCTCCGCAGACGTGACCGCCGCCCCAGCCATCCGGCCGGTCTGGACCTGGACATTCTTCCCGCCGTCACGGACGCGGGCATCGAACAGGCCGAACTGCGGCCGCAGATCAACCACGCCCTTCACGCACTGCCCGAACGCCAGCGCACCTGCGTCACCCTCCACTACCTCTTGGACCGCTCCATCAAAGAAGTAGCCGACCTCACCGGCGTGCAGCCCTCCACCGTCCGCTCCCACCTTGCCGCCGCCCGACCCGCCCTCCAAGCCCTGCTCGCCGACCTCTCCGACACCCCGCCCACACAGAAAGGCCGCGAAGAATGATTGAGAACATCCTGCGCGGAGTGCGGATCCGCACCCCCGAATACACCCAGGAACACCGCGCCGAGGACGACCTCAGACTGAGGCAGCGCATCGCGCAGGTCAACGAACGGCGAAACCGCGCCGACCAGTTCCGCGCCCACGGATGGCTGGCCCCCAGCTCACCCGAACTGACCTGCCTCCAGCTGGCGTCCGCATCCCCGGCCGGCAGGGCCGTCAAGACACGCATCGAGCGAGACCTGGCCGATCTGTGCCGCATGGTCATCACAGCCCCCGGATGCAAGGAACGGCTGATCGAGTTCGTCGACGCCGCCCGGCCCACTGATCAGGTAGGCGCCCGTGTCTTCGGCTGCATGCTCCTCCTGGGCGGCCACGAGGACGGCGCACGCTTCTGGTGGGGCTTCGCGGCCGGCGTCGGTGACGGCACCGCCGCCTACGCGCTCTTCCTCAACGGCCTGCTGCGCGATGACCCCGACGCAGCCACCCGCTGCTACCTGGACTGGCGAGGCAAGGACTTCACCCCCGACAAGGACTGGGAGCCAGTACGACCTGGCAGAGTCGAGACCGCCCTCGAGCAACAGATCGACAGCCACGTACGGGAAGTCACCGCCGGCCCGAAAGCGCAGCATGTCCCCATTCCCGAGGGCTACCTCCAAGACGTCACCCAGGAACAGCGCGACGAGCTGCTCTGTGGACGCTGAACCCCAGAGCCAGGGGAGACCCTGGCCGAGCTCACGGCCCGCGACGCCTCATTGCGTCGGCTCCGCCGGGCCGAACTTGCCGTGTGAAAGAGGGAGCGCGTGGACAGACATCCGTCGTACCTTGACGAAAGGCCGGAAAGAACTCCGACAGCACACAGAGCAGTCGCCGCCCCGGACGCCTCCCTGCACGGCTCAAGAGGCTGCTTGTCCTGCGGCCGGAGTGCCGGCTTCGAGGCCGCAACGTCCAGTGCCGCCCGTCGGCCAGATGCCCCATGCCGCAGCCTGGCGGTCCCATCAGGTCCACCCTGCGGTCCCGGTGTGTTTCCTGGGCCGGGGATATGAAGCCCTTCCTACGAGCACTCTGAAGCCTCGTCGATGTCGGGCCCGGGTTCTGCAGGAGTGTCCCGGAGCGCACGTTGCGACGGGGTGGGCGTTCTGGGCACCAGGGCGAGGCCAGGCCCTCGGTCAGGGCTCAGAGGCGCCAGGAAAGGCCTATGGGAGAAGTTGGTGCGGCCTCTTGAGGCCGGAGCGTCTGCACCGGTCTGCTGCGAGCGCACAGCGGCTCGGGCAGGGGAAGTGTGTGCTGTCACGGACGTGTACACGCCGGGTTGTGCGCCGGTGTTACACGAGGGGGCAGATATATCTGTGCGGCAGTTGTTCGGATTCTGAGCCCTGGTAGCGAGGTCTACTCCGCATCCGAATTGCCTAACCTGTCAGCGAAATCGGATCACGGACGTCTTGTTCAGGATCACGCGTGACCGTTTGCGACTTGTTCGGATCAGTTGCGCTCGGCCTGGGTGTGCGGGGGAGTGAAATGCACTTCGTGGGCGCTGAGCCGAGCGCTGGCTAGTGCGACTAACAGACGGTGTTGATAGCGTCGCCCGTCATCGAGGGAGTAGCGTCCCGACATACGAGGAGACCCCGGAGGGCGCCAACCACGTCCGGGGCCTTTGTACTTCGCGTGCGATCGAAGGGATTTTGCGATGCCTCCTGACCGCTTTCCCAGCTGGGAACCAAGTTCCTGGCGGGATATCGACGGTAACACGTCAGCCCTTTCCTGCCACGGGCGCAGGCCTTGCCGTGCCTCCGCGGTTACGTCGGTGCCCCGCCACGCAGCAAGCCGCTCCTAGTAGCGCCTTTTCGTTTCATGCCTGGCTCTGACCTGCGAGCCCTTCAGCTCAAGGGCAGACGGTATGCCACCGACGGTCGGCCTACGGGCGCCCACCGCGCCATTGCTTCTTCCCCCTGATGCCCTAACAGGTGACTCGCGGGCAGAAACGTCGCTCATCTAACCGAGGAGGAATCACCCATGACACCCGCACGCACCGGACGGTGCCGGCAGTGCGCGGCCACCTTCACACACAGCGACGGGCCCGGGCGCCGCAGGAAGTACTGCGGCGCCGCCTGCCGCCGCGCAGCGCAACGCCCCGCAAAAGCGCGCCCCACCCCTGAAACGCCACCCGCCCAGTCCCTCGCCCGCCCGATCGCCGAAGGCCTGGAGGAACTAGCCGGTCGCCTGCTGCAGGTCCATTACGCAGGAGCCCCCCTCCAGCAGCGCCTGGAGCTGATCTGGCAGCTGGGAAGGGATCTGGAGGACTACACCGCAGCAGCCGTATGTGACGAGCGAACCCACGGCACCAGCTGGGAGGACATCGCCGAGGCCGCACAATGCGGCCCAGGGACCGCCCGCAATCGGTGGCGACCCACAGAGGTTGAGCGGCAGCTCACGCGACGCGCCGCTACCCGACCCGAAGACGGCGTTCCCGGCCAGACCCGCATCGCTCCACCCGTTCTTCCTCGCCGTGCCACCACTGCGCAGAACCGCCCCGCCCAGGCTGGAAGCCTCGGACATCTACCCGGCCCAGCGCATCAGTTGGCCAGTGCCCTGTCCCACCTCCAGCGCCAGTCTGCCAAGAACCTGCAAGAACTCGCTCAGGAAACGGGCGTCTCGCGTCCCTACGTCTCCCGAGTGCTGGCCGGAGCCCGCGTGCCGTCCTGGCCCGTCGCCCGTCGACTCGCGCTCGCCTGCGGCGGGGATCCCGGCGACCTGAGAGCACTATGGGAAACCGCCCGGGGAATCCGCATGCCAACAGACCTGGCCCGTACCGACGCCGAATCCACCCTTCGCGCAGCGCTGCGAGGCCTGTACCTCTCGGCAGCCCAGCCCACAGCGGCCAGAATCCGCGCCCTCAGTTACGGAACGTTCAACCAGCAGGACCTCGAGAATCTCATCCGCGGCTCCTCCCTTCCTGACTGGGAGACCGTCAAGCGCTTCGTATCAATGCTCCGGGGGCGCCCCGCCGACATCCGGCCTCTGTGGGAGGCGGCACGCGCCGTAGCAAAGCCGGTTACTCCCCGCCAGGACTCCACCCGGGCGTCTTCGATCCCGGCAGCCGCATTCGGCTGAGCCGCCCCCGACTCATAGCTCACCATCGCAAAGGAGAACAAAGCCATGCCACCGCCGGCTGCCGACAACAACTCCGGCACCACGACGCCTCCTAGCCTCAGTGCAACGCCGCACCTGCCGAGGGTGCACCTGCCGCTGGATTTCAACGCCTTCTGCCTTCTCCACGCACACCACTACCTGCACTACGCCAGGCTCCGGCTTAAAGATCCTCCGGCGAGCGAAGCCGCAGTCGAGCGCGCTCTCGGCGACCTCGCAGTCGCATGGTCCGTCGCTCTGGGCAGCCCCCACCCGGCCGCATTCGGATGGCACAGCCTGTCTGTGCGGGTCAGCGCCGCCATGCGCAGTCAACCTTCCCGGGCGGCCCGCGCCCGCGACGGCCTGCACAGACTGCTCCTGGCCCCCCAGGCCGACGCCGTCCTGTGCCACAGGCTGATGAGACTGAGCGTTGAGGAGACCGCCACCCTCCAAGGCGTACCCGCCTCAACGGTCAACCAGCGGTTGGCCGAGGCAGCCGACAACCTCGGCACGGAACTGGCGCCCCTGCTCGGGCTGAGATCCACGTGTTGAACGCTCCCGCACACAATCCGCAAGCCCTGCCGAGCCCTCAACCAGTGCACGGGCGAGGGAGAAACGTGCGGAAGCTCCCCGTTCGCAGGCGGGGAGCTTCCGAACCGAGGATGCCCAGGTCGCTAGACAACACGTCGGCCGCTGCCACGAGGTGGCGAACACATTCAACGATTGCAGACGTTGTTCGGCGAATCAACCGGACGGCCAATAGAAAACCAAACAACGACCGTTCTCTGACCTGCAATGTCTTCATTGCGTTGGCTTCCAGCGGCGCGAAGGAGCCGCCTTGTTCAGCGGTCCTGAGCCCGCCCCCTTCCGCCCGCCCGAGACCACCGAACAACATCGAGCACCCCTCCACGGCGGCGCTGACACACCGCACCCGCTCCCTGGGTGGGCCACGGCGGCTGTTGTCAGAGGTCAGTGCTGTACTGGAGAACTCGGCCTCTCGCCCTGGACAAGAGGGCAACAGGCAGACCCTGAACCGTTGGCCACCATCAGGAAAGACACGAGGGCCCGGCGTGAACGACGACGCCGTCGAGACGCAAAACGCGACCCAGCACACCACGTGGCGCGATTTTCAGAACGACCTGCACTCTCTGATGGCGCAGGCCGGCATTCAGCAGCAGCAGATAGCACGCTCCGTGGGTGTCTCCCCCTCCACCGTTGGCCGCTGGCTGAAGAAGGCCACACCGCTGGACTGGCCCCGCGTCGAGCAGTTCGTCCGCCACTGCCTCGAACACGCCGACGCGCAAGGGCGCGACTTGACCCCAGGCACACTCACAGACCTCGCGCGTTGGAAGGCGCGACTGGAGAGCATCGGCACGACGCCCTACACCGAAGAATCTACTCACCCGCCGGAAGACCCAAAGCAACTTCACCTGGTGACGCCAGAGCCGCAGCGACTGAGGCCGAACATCACCATGGTCGTCTCACCGGCCGCTGCAACGTTCGCCGTCATTCTCATCGGCGTGGTCGCCACCGTCACCGTCTTCACCTTCTCAGGACCCTCCTCCGCTCCAGGAACCAGTACGCCCGCCACCACCAGCTCCGCACCGATGGACCGGCCCGTGGCCGAGCGGTTCGACGATGAGCTGAAAGCCGACCGAGGCGCCCCGCGCCCGACCCTGTCACCAACCCCAGAGGCGCCAACGCCGGACAGCGATCCAACCAGGGCCGCTACCTGCTCAAATGCTGCACTCCCCGCGGCACTTGAACGGCTCGCACCTTTGATCATCGGTTGCACCTCCACCTCCGTGTCAGTGCTGACCTGCCCACCGCGGCTGGAGCGACCACCATCCGACCAGCCCTCGGACCCGCCTTGCTTTCTGCTGGAGCTCAGCTCCACGCACGCGATGACTCCGAAGCAGTGAGACCGCCAAGGCAACGAACCAACACGAGAAACACCGAAGCCGGCGCTGGACGGGGAATTCGACCACCTTCAGCAAGCAGCAGTGCAACCGACCGGAACGCAGATTCCGCATGGCGACACCCAAGCAGCGCAACTTCAGCATCAGTTGTTCAGGGAACTGTCACACACCACATTCAAAGTCAAACGGCGTGTTGACACCTCCCGCTGTACGGCAGAATGAATCGGGCCGATGAATACCTCAAGGGCACGAGTTTCGCAGCAACTGCCCTGATCCAAATGAGTGTTCACGGTCAGCCCAGGTCAACCGGAGTCCGGCTACTGAGTCAGAGCCGTGCTCCCAAAGCGAGCCGGAGAGCACATGTT
Organism: Streptomyces sp. QL37; assembly: GCF_002941025.1. Taxonomy (NCBI): domain Bacteria; kingdom Bacillati; phylum Actinomycetota; class Actinomycetes; order Kitasatosporales; family Streptomycetaceae; genus Streptomyces; species Streptomyces sp. QL37. Next base: position 8,719,722 of record NZ_PTJS01000001.1, read on the forward strand.
CGCCAACCGAAGATTTCGCGACGGCAAGCCCCCCGCATGCAAGCGCCGAGCCGTCAGGCCCGCCACCCTCGCCCTAGCGGCCGCTGCCATCGCTACAGCCATTGCATACCTAGATAATGCCCACATCGTGCCCGCAGCGGGCGTGGCCCTGGCCCTCTTCCCCGTACTCCTGAAACTGTTTCCCGCCCCTGCTGACGCGCGAAACGTCAGTGCCTCAGCCGCCCCGGAGCCCAGCCCTACACCCCTGCAGGCCGTAAACTGCGCCCCGGCCCAAGACCATACGCCGACACACCAGGAACCCGGCCTGACACCCCCGATCACGGTCTGGGTCACGATCCATCCCTACATCGGGCAACCCGCCCCTGCCCGCCCGCCAGGCACGCCGCAATCCCATGCCGCAGCACTGGATGGCGAGAGCGCGTAAGCCCATGGCCAACCCGTCCACGGGACGGCCTGAGAAGCCGGTGTCAGGGGACTACCCCAACACCGTCGCGGTGGCGCTGATCCTGCGGGAGCAGCGCCACATCTCCGGACTGACCCTGCGCCAGCTCTCCCACCGAGTCAACTACTCCGTAGCGACCCTGTCGGCCGCAGCATCCGGTAAAAGCCTCCACCGATGGGAAGTCGTGAAAGCCTACGCCAAAGGCTGCAACGCCTCCCCGCAACTGATGACCGACCTTTGGGAGCGATGGCAGCTCGCCAGCAGTGACCTCAACGGAACAAACTCCGCTCCGCCCACACCGCGCGACAGCCCCGAACAAACGCACTCACCCCAACCCCCCAATGGAGACCCCCAAGACACCAAGCTGCGCAGCCAAAAACGTGCACGCACTGCCACCAACGCGGCTCAGAAGATCAGCGCTGGCAACCAACCCCAGGCACCCCTGCCCCGTCGCTCCAAAGGTGCGCCCGCACAGTCCTTCGCTGACACCGTCGGCCCAGAGAGAGAAGTCCCATTCCAAGACCCCACCACCACTCAACGACAGCGCAACGCCCCCTCCGACCCTGGCAACAGCTTGACGGCCCTTATGCGCCAAGCCCGAGCTATGGAGTCCAGCGCCTCAACCGCACCAGCGAACCCCTTCGCTACGGCCCTGACCCTGTGCACCACCTCCGATCACTTCAGCGAACTGACGCGCAGGCTCTGGCAACACAGCGGCCTGTCCCTCCGTGACCTCAGCTACCAGACCAGGAAGACCGTCTACCCCATCTCTAAGAGCACTTTCCACGCCGCCCTGAACAGCAACCAGCTCCCCCCTACCGAGGTGCTCCACGCGCTCCTTGTCGCGTGTGCCGTACCCAGCGACAACTGGTCACTGTGGCACCACACCAGAACCCGGCTGAAACTCGCACAGCTTGTCACCCCCCAGGAAGAGCACATGTCGAAGATCATGATGCTGCGCACCGACCCAGTCCTCCGAGCCGCCATCGTCTACATCGCCGTCATCGTTATCGCCGTTTTCCAAGTGATCTTTCTTGTCACAGCGATGTTCGACTAGGACTTCTCCGGCCGGTCACGCCGCTCGGTAGGATCAGTCGATGGAGGGCCTGATAGGCCCGTGTCCTCTGTGGGGAGTTGGCTCGTTTGGGCTTGTCATGGGGCGGGGCGCGTGGAGATGGATTGTTCCGGGCGGGCTGTGGGAGATCGTTTATCGAAATCCACGGCCCACCGCAGGTTCCTGATCTGGTCGAGAGCCGCTGTCTGGGGCCGGCTGCACGAGGAGATCCTGCACCGCATGGACGATGCTGGCCTGCTCGACCGCTCCCGCGCTGGTCCTGGACTCCGCGCACATGAGGGCTACAAAAGGGGCAAACTCATAGGTCCGAGCCCCGTGGACTGGGGCAAGCCGGGTTCCAAAATGCACGTCCTGTCGGACGCGAACGGACTGCCCCTCCTCGTCGGCTTCTCCGCGGCGAACACCCACGACAGCCGCGCGCTGAAGCCCATGATCACGGGCCACCAAACGAGACACGACCCCACCGCGGCCGCTACTTAAAGCCCCAGCGCCTCGATGCGGACGAGGCATACGACGTCCCGCACCTGTGGAGATGGCCGTGGGGCAAGCGCATCGGTGTACGCATCGCCCGGAAGGGCGTCGAGTCCAGCGAACGGCTAGTACTCCAGTCATACTTCGCGATCTGGTTCGATGGCCCTCGGGGGCTACTGGCCTCAGCCGAATCGGGGAGGCTGGCGGATGGACGAGCGCACGGTCACGTTGAACGAGCTCGCGCAGGGGCTCCGCCCAATCGGGCAGGGCGTCGACTGGTTCGAGGCCCTGACCACCGAGGGCCAGTTCGAGGTCCTTCGGGATTTGGGCGGGCACTGCATCCAAGCGCGCGCCACGGTGGAGGACGGGCCCGAGAGTGTGCGGCTCGCCGGTATCCGGCCGACGCATACCCCGGCGGTGCTGATCAGGCGTGGGCAGTTGGCCGGGCAGCTGACAAAGATCATCAATCTAGCGCAGGACGAGCGTGTGAAGGCGTTTCGGCTGTTGGTCGCGCTGCTCGGGGTGGCTGACAAGCGCCGCCGGGAGCGGTTCTGTGCCGACGGATGCACCCATGCCTGGCACCAACTGGCGGCAGGGGCCGATACGGAGACGGCCACCGCGTGATCATCAGAGGTTGTGTGGACTTCTGAAGATGGTGCGATGGCCGCGAGCCACAGCGTAGACCTGGCCCGCTGGCGGGCGATGTTCGACCAGGCCAGGGCCCGTATCGCGGGCCGGTTCCGACGAGTGGAACCGAGAGCGACGGCGCGGGCGTTCGTGATCGGACTACTGTCCGGCGTCGAGCGCAAGAACTGCTGGCAGCTGGCCGAGGAAGCCTGTCATGCCCGCCCCGGAGCGATGCAGCGGCTGCTTCGAAGCGCACGCTGGGACGCCGACGATGTCCGTTCCTATGTGCTGGACCACCTCGGCGATGACTGCGTGTTGATCGTGGACGAGACGGGGTTCCTGAAGAACGGCCTCGATTCGGCGGGCGTGCAGCGGCAGTACACCGGCACCGCCGGTCGGATCGAGAACGCCCAGGTCGGGGAATTCCTCGCCTACGCGTCCTCGCGAGGCAGGGCTCTGATGCCATGGAGCCCTCCGCCGAGGCGACCGCCCTCCGCACCCCCCAAACCGCCCCGGATGGCTTCCCCTACCAGCCGGGGCTATCCCATGCCCAGATCTACGTCACAGAGAGCGCCTCACCCCTTCAGCCCCGGCGGGTGCGGCCGCGAATCGTTTCTGCGGTGAACATCCACGTCCGTGCGGGTGAGAGATGGCTACCGGGCACCCGTCTGGAGTGGTGCGGCCGGTAGAACGCGGGGGTGATCAAGAACTTTCTGCGCGGCTTCGGCGCGCTTTCCCTCGCGATTGTCCCGCTTATCGCTTCCACACCCGCCCACGCCGCACAGGCTCCCCAGGCGCTACGAGCCGAGGTGACCACGCTCGCCGACGCGATCGGCCTGGTCCGGGTCGATGACGAGGACCGCACGGGCTACACCCGCTCGTCCTTCAAGCACTGGAACTCCGGCGATCTGGCTGATGGCTGCAACACCCGCAACGAGGTGCTCCTCGCCGAAGCGACCACCGCGCCGGCGGTAGCGGCCGGGTGCAAGCTGACCGGGGGAGCGTGGCTGTCGTACTACGACGGCCAGGAGGTCACCGACCCCGGCGCCCTGGACATCGACCACATGGTCCCGCTCGCGGAGGCCTGGGACTCCGGTGCCTCGGCCTGGACGGCCGCCCGGCGTGAGGCCTATGCGAACGACCAGGGCGCGGCGACCTCGCTGGTCGCTGTAACTGCTCGTACGAACCGTCAGAAGTCCGATCAGGATCCGGCCGAGTGGCTGCCGCCGGCGCCCGAGGCGCAGTGCCGGTACGTGGGTGAGTGGGTGTCCACCAAGCTGCGCTGGCAGCTGGCCGCTGACGCCTCCGAGCTCGAGGCGCTGAAGGTGTTCGCCGAAGGCCCCTGCGAGGACAGCATCGTCTCCTACACCCCCGCCCCGTAGCTGTACCCGTTCCGGGGTGCCGGAGGCCTGATGGTTCCGGCACCCCGGAACTGACGTTTCTCGTGATGCTCCGTCTCACCTGAGAAGGATGTGTGAGGAGCCGTGGTGGAGCAGGCGGCGATGCCCGTGCCGCAATGCAGAAGACCTCCGTCGGACGGCTCCCCGCTGAGCTGGTGCTCTACTCGGCGGCTTCCTCGAACTCGACGACAGTGTCAGTACAGGCCTTGGCGAGGTCGAGGAGTGCGGTCTTCTCGGCTTTGTCGGCAGTGAGTGTCCAGCGCAGCTTCGCGGCGGTCCAGTCGGCGCCGTAAGCGCAGTAGGCACTCTTGGCCGGCGGGAGCCACTGGGCAGGGTCCCGGTCACCCTTGGAGCGGTTCGACTTCGCGGTGACGGCGACCAGAGAACGGGCCGATCCGAGGTCGTTGGCGTAGGCCTGCCGGCGCTCAGGGGTCCAGTCGTAGGCACCGCTGTCCCACGCTTCAGCGAGCGGAACGACGTGGTCGATGTCGAGCTTCTTCGGGTCGGTGACCTCGATCCCGTCGTAGTACGACATCCACGCACCCCCGGTGAGCGTGCACCTCTCGCCTTGCTCAGGCTTCGTGGTGGCCTCCTGCAGAAGAACCTCGGCCCGGGTCTGGCAGCCGTCGTTGTCCTCGTCGATCCAGAGACGGAACGCGTCGCGCTCGTAGCCGTCACGGCGCTCGTCACCATCGGGGATGACCGCGATGGCGTCGGCGAGGGTCAGTGCACCTGCACCAGGGGCGGGCCCGCCGGGGGCCGGTGAGGCGGCTGATGGCGCCGGGGTGGGGGAGCTGTTGCTATCCGCCGGCTTATCGTCCGAGACTTGCGGGTTGCAGCCGGTCAATACGGCGACCAGGACCGCGGCGGCGGCGAGCTGGACGAGACAGCGTGACTTCACAGGCGTGCTCCAGGAGTTGCGGCAAGGCTTGCGGCCTCATCGTCCCAGAGCAGCAGTGCTGGTGACAGACGGTCATGTGTGCTGGCTGTAACCCAACCACGACCGCTGTGCGATGCAGTCGTTGAAGAAGTATGACGACGACTTCAGCGCACGTGCCCGACGATATCTCCGACGTAGTGCTCGCTTGCTCTCCCGGGATGTCGGAGCGCGATGCGGGGCGGTTGCGGGCGAAGGTCCGAGAAGCACTCGAAGGGCATCCCGTGCACGAGTGGAAGGACAGGTTCGCCGACGTGATCATCAAGCACAGGGACGAGGCGTTCGCGAAGCCGTTCTTCGAACGATCCGTCGCCCGAGGCATGCGGGGATTGACCAGTGAGCTTCTTCGAGTGGGCCACCGATCGGGTGATTGCGACTGAGCACTTCAGTGTCGAGTGGGGGCTGCAGCGTTCGGTGCCAGCAGCTTGGTGAGCCGGGACAAGGGTCCACTCGAGCTTGCCGGCCTGAACGCCAACCTGGCGGCAAGGCCGGTGAGCGACGATCAAGCTGTTGTCAGCCGCTGGCTCTAAGGTCGGCCCTATGACATCAGACCTGGTCCAGGACTCATGGACTCGCATAGACCCGTGGCTGCGCGAGCACGCGCCCCGCACTTTTGCCACGCTTCGGCCGCCCGCAGGAGACGAGGAGATCGCAGCAGCGCAACAGGAACTGGGGGTCACCTTTCCTCCGGACCTGGTCGCTTCCCTCCTCCGGCACAACGGGGCGCTGGAGGGACCTGAGGCTTTCCGATTCAGTACCGGCGACCGGCTGCTCGGAGTGAGCGGAATCCTCGGGGATACCGAGTTCATGCGCGGCATCGACCAAGGCCCCGACGGGGAGGCCGAGGACTACTGGCTTCGCAGCTACGTAAAGTTCGGTTCCTATGACGTGACGTCGGACGGTCTCCTGATGGATTGCCGTGCTGAGCGGGACTCCTTCGGTGCGATCGGACGGTTCTTCGACGAGACCGGCACCAGATTTGGGCGGGCCGACTCGCTGGGTGAGTATCTGGCCGAACTGGCCGACATGCTTGAGCGCGGCCAGGAGGCTGGTGTCGTCACCTTCAACGGCCGACTGTTCTGGGAGGCGCCTCTGCCTGCCAGGCCGCAGTGCAGTGCCGACGAGCCCCTTCCCGCACCGGATGAGCAGCTACCAGAGCTGGACCTGCCCCACAGCCCCACCGACCTCCTCCACGTGAGCCACCTGGACGGACATGAGGAACTCGGTGCACTGATCGCAGTCCTGCCGTATGAGCAGGTGGTTGAGGTCGCGCGGAAGCAGCTGCGCAGACTGGCGGTCGAAACGGGACTGAACAACTACCCGGAGGTCAAGGCAGCCCTGGACGCGTGGGAGCGTGGTATGGCCCTACCGCGGCCGGACCAAACCGACCCGCTCGCCCTGCGACTCCGCGCGGTGCTCGCACAGGCCGACACCGGCCGAGACGTCACTCGCAGGTGGGCCGCGGAGAAGATAGCCCTCGGGCTCTGGGGATCCCCCTATAGATCCGTGTGCGAGAGCGCCGAGACCCGGAGCCACTTCACTCTCGACTGGCGTGCGGATCTGCATGCGGACTTGGGCAATCCGCCACTGCCACCGATACCTGACGACCGATTTTGGGGGGCGCTGCGCAACCCCGCCATCGACTCCAGTTGGTACGCGGCTCAGTACACCCAAGATCAGGACTGACCCCAGAGGTTTCGGTTCCACGTGAGCGCTTCATACGGCGGAAATCGCCAGACGAAGCGCTCACTGAGCTGCTCCAGCGCTGCCGCTCCAACGCGAGGATGGCCTTGACGATTGACGTCATGAGGTTCGGGCTGCACCGGACCTGCGGAACATCCGCCAGGACTTCAGACTCGCGACACCGCGTTCAACGGGCGCTCGTGCTGCGGCCAGCGCCCGGTTGAGGGTCTTTTCGGTGGGAGTGAGTTCCTGGAGTGGCTTGCGTTTGATGCCAGTCGTCAGCCGCGGTCCTGCGCCTTGGTAGGCGAGATCGGCCAAGATGGGAACACTCTGGCGCTCGCAGATCTGGATGATCCGGTGGGTGCGGGCGACGGTCAGGTCGTGTGTGCGGCCCGGCAGGGCGGGCGAGAGTCACAGCAGCCGGCCGCAGGGGTCGGTGATGACCTGCACGTTCACGCCCGTGGCGCCGGTGTTTGTGGGAGTAGTCGGCCCGGCCGTCGCCGACCCGGTCGCACTCGGCGAGGGCGCCGTCGAGCAGGATGAAGTCGGGATCGTGCTCGCGCAGCGTCTTGAGCAGCCCCGGTGCTCGTCCGGCGAGCAGGTCGACGACCGCGCGGGTGTAGGAGTGGGCGGTGGACTGCTGATCCCGAACCCTGCGGCGATCTTCGCTAGAGTGGTGTGCTCTCGTAGGTACACCAGTGCCACCATCGCCCACTGAGACGGGCGGAGCTTGCAGCGCTGGTCGTCCTCACGGGTGACGACCAGCATGGTGACCCACTCCACGAGCGCATGCGGCAGGTCGAGTGCAGCAGGGTGGTTGACCAACGAGGCCCCCGAGCAACGTGATTGAGACGTCAGACCTCTCGTTCGTTCATTGCGCTTCACGGCCCATCACCCGATCGGTGGCCAAATCGAAGAAGCTCAGTGACAGCTGAGTACTTCCCTGGCGGCAGGCGGAGGCAGCGCCGTGGGGCCTCCCCTGTAGCGCTCGAAGGTCCTGAGGAGTGTCCCGGTTATCAGGCCGCGCGTTGATCAGGATGGTGGCAGCCTGGGGTAGTCGTTCCGCAAACCGACCATGGGTAGACGTGTGGACGGAGGCCTCGGTTGATCGCTAGGGGCCAACGGTTCGGCCTGATGACGCTTTGTCCAGGTCAGCTGTAACAGGCCAGCGTGACGCAGCGTAGTAGTCCGCCACTGGTGCGGGGGCGGTCTTGTCTCAATGCCTGGAAGCCGAGGCTTCATTGAGTGCTGATCTTGCCTTCGCATTACGGAAAGGCTCTGTACAGGGGCTCTTGACGCAACGTCGGCGCGCGTGAGCAGCGCTGCTGCAACCGACCTGCGTACAGGCAGAGTTGGTGTTCGGAAGGAGACTGGAAGGTCTGTTTGGGGGGTCGGGACGATGTATTCACAATGGGGCGAAGCCTGTTCTTCCCGATAGCAACTCTTCCGCAGTGTGTCCTAGGTCACTCTTGACTGACCTGTGTCACCCCCCGATATTTGGCTGACTTTGTAAAGACTGTGAAGTAAATGGGGCGGGACTGTGAGTGATGGGGTGTGGCGTCGAGCGCGTCACCGTGTGCGCGCGCTGGTCGTCGCGGCCGCAGTCGTCGGCGGTCTACCCGCTCTGGCCTCGCCAGCTTCGGCTGAACCGGCGTCGCCGCATACTACGGCCGCAGCATCGGACACTCCCCAGATCCGGGCGTCCGCAGAAGCAGTTGAGTCCGGCGAACGTGTTGAAGTTGTGGAGGAGCGTACGGAGCGCGAGACGACGTTCGCCAACCCCGATGGTGTGACGTTCACGCTCGAAAAATCCATCACTCCGGTCCGGGTCGCTGCGTCTGAGGGCGGGTGGGCTGTGCCAGATGCCCGCTTGGTGAAGCGGAGTGACGGTTCGATCGGCCCGGCGGCCGCAGCGGTGGACCTGTCGTTCTCCGCAGGCGGCAACGGCGCGGACCTCGTCACGATCGCCGAGGGCGGACAGTCAGTTTCCCTGGGCTGGCCAGGCGCGCTTCCCGCACCCCGGCTGGAGGGGGAGCGGGCCGTGTACGAGAACGTCCTGCCGGACGTGAACCTCATCCTCACCGCCACGGTCGAGGGCTTCAGACAGGTGCTGGAAGTCGAGACGCCGGAAGCCGCTGAGAACCCGGCCCTGGACAGTATCGAGTACCAGCTGAACGCGGAGAACCTCACCGTACGGGCGGGCGTCGGCGGGGGCGTGGATGCCCTCGACGGCAACGGGCAGGCAGTGTTCCGCTCACCTGCCGCCCAGATGTGGAACTCTGCCGGCGACACCACCGCGCCTGCCGCGCGCCAGTCGCTCTATCTCGCTCCCGCTGCGGGCGCCGACGAGGACCAGCCGGTGTCCGCGGGCCCGGCCGAAGAAGGCGATCCGCTGGCAGGACCGGGTGCGGGAGACGCCTCCGCCGTCCTCCCGCTGAATCTGACCGGCACCTCCGTCACCGTCAAGCCCGACAGCGACCTCCTGGCCACGACCGACGCCGCCGACTTCCCCCTCTACATCGACCCGTCGGTGGAGTTGAACGAGTCGGAGCGCACGGTCCTGTCCTCGGACGGGGACGTCTTCTGGAACTTCTCCGGCGGCGACAACGGCATGAGCGTCGGCAAATGCGGCTCCGCCGTCATCGGCGGGGAGTCGTACTACTGCGGCAACGGCTACGTCAACCGCATGTACTTCGAATTCGACCCCGGCAAACTCAAGGGCAAGCACGTCTTGGACGCCACGTTCCGGGTCACGGAGACCTGGTCTTTCTCCTGCGACGCCCGCTGGGTCGACCTCGAGCGCACAAACAACATCTCGTCCTCATCGAAGTGGCCCGGCCCGGCCAAGCTTGACCAGATGAGTGACCGCAACGTCTCCGCCGGCCGGGGCAGCAACTGCGATCCCTCACAGCCCCGGAAGGCCATCGAGTTCCACGACTACGCGCCCGAGCCGGACGAGAACCTGACCCCGACGGTCCGTAATTTCGCCAATGGCAAGATCTCCCGCCTCACTCTGATGCTGATGGCCAAGAGCGAGAGCGACACCATCTCCTGGAAGCGCTTCGACGACGACGCCGTCCTCAGCGTTGACTTCGTCGGCAAGCCAGCCAAGCCCAGCAACATCGGCCCGCTCGTCGGCAGCACCCACGACTGCAATACCGGGGAGTCTGCACCGGCCATCGTCACCGACCCCACCCCGGCTCTCACCGCTACCCCGCAAACCGAATCCGGTGGCGAGTCCGAAGCGCGTCTGCGTGTGGTCATGGACGTGGACAAGAAGCAGAGCGACGGCACGTGGGTCAACGCGATGAGCGAGCTGACGCGGCCCAGCACCGGATACGTGGGTGACAACGTCAAGGTCACCGCCACCGCCCCAACCCTGCCGGAGAACACAACCCTGCGGATGCGCGCGTGGACCCGCTCCTACTACGGGTCCGAATGGCTAGCCGGACCGTCCAACGGATCCACCACCGGCTGGTGCTACTTCAAGATCGACAGCAAGGCGCCCAAGCCGCCGACGATCACGTTCAAGTCCGGCAACCCGTATGCGCTGTGCACGGCAAACGACTGCGTCCCCGGCGGCAAGCCCGGCCAGGCAGGAACGTTCATCCTCGGCCCCGCCGCCGGCGACGTGAACACCGCCTACCGGTACAAGCTGTCGACCGACACCGCCTGGTCCCCCTACAAGACCGGCGCAACCGTCGAAATTTCCCCTGTCCCGCCCACCTCCGGGACCATGATTTTGCAAGCCGAGGCGAAGGACACCTACGGCCCAGGCGCCGGCAACGCCGTCGAGTTCGTCGTCAAGGAAGGCGACGGACCCGTAGGGCGCTGGAACTTCCACGAAACCTCCGGCGCGGCCGTCGACTCCTCCACCACCGACCCCGCCCTCCAGGACAACGCCACCCTCGCCGGAAGCGCTACCCGCACCGACCAGGGCCGCCGCGGCGAGATCACACTCACCCCCGCCACAGAAACCGAGCCCGCGGTGAAGTCCACCGACCAAGGCCTCGCCCTGAACGGCACCACCGGCTACGCCGCCACCGCCGGGCAGGTCATCGACACCCGGGCCTCCTACACGGTGTCCGCGTGGGCCCGCCTCGACAACCCGACCCGCAACGCCACCGTCATGGGCCAGAACGGCGTCAACCGCAGCCCGTTCATACTGGGCTACGAACACGCCTCCAAAACCTGGTCGTTCCGGGAAGCCAGCACCGACGCACCCGCCGACGGAACCTGGACCTACCAACGGGTCGCCTCCAAGAACCCCGCCGTACCAGGAGTCTGGACCCACCTGACCGGCGTCTACGACGCCACCGCCAACACCATCACCCTCTACGTCAACGGCGAACTCCAGGGCACCGCACCCTTCACCAGTGCATGGGCGGCCACCGGCCCCCTGCAGATCGGCCGCGTCCAGTGGTCAGGCACCTACACCGACTACTTCCCCGGCACGATCGACGAAGCAGCCATCTGGCAGGTGGCCCTCACGGAACCGCAGGTCAAAGAGGAGAGCCAGCTGCTCGATGCCTCTAAGAGGCCGGCTGCTGAACTGGTCGCCGCCTGGAATCCCGCCGGAGCGCAAGGCGCCACGCTGAACGACACAGTTTCCGGCTACGGACGTTCTCTGGCCCTGTCCACGGGCGCCTCGCTGGTGGACGACGAACTGGTGCTGAACGGCACAACCGGAGCCGGCACCACGCCCGGGCCGGTCGTGGACGACTCCGGGTCCTTCACCGTCTCCACCCAGGCGGTCGTCGATGCCGCCAAGGTGCTGACGAAGCCGGACGGCTACAAAGCCCAAATCCTTGGCCAGCGCACAGCCACCGGCTCGTCGTGGAGCCTATGGTTCGAAAAGACCGGAACCCGCCAGGAACCCGAGTACGACGACAACGGCGATCCCGTCCTCGATGAGAACGGCATGCCGGCCACCAGCACCACCGCGGTGGGCCGCTGGCACTTCGGCCGCCTGACCGCGGACGGCACCGGCGTCTCCGTCCAGAGCATCGAAGAAGCCCTGCTGGACACCGAGACCCGTCTGACCGGCGTGTACAACGCCCAGGACAAGACCATCCAGCTGTACCTCACCTCGGATGGGCAAACCAGCGACGACGTGAAGTACACCGCACAGATCGGCAGCGGCGAACTCGCAGCCGGCAAGGGCTACCTCGGGGCCTGGGGCAACTTCCTTCCCGGAAGGCTCAGCGACATCCGACTCTGGGCCGGAGCGTTGAACGACGGGACGCAGGTCTCCGACATCGTCGGAACCTGACACGCCCCACCCCTCAGATGCCCCACGTGGCCGGCCCCGTACCGGCCGGTCACGTTCGCCCCCTTCCTCTGCGCTTCCACACTGCCGTCCCGCTTGCGCGTGGGCTGACTGCTTCTGGAGATGACGTGTCCGTGTCCCGATACCTGCCCGCGCTGCTGAAGCGAGCCTCAAGACCCCGAGCCGCTTCCGGGACCCGGAAACTCCGGGTCCCGCTGGTGGGGGCACTGGCCCTGGTGCTGTCCGTACCGGCCGGGCTCACACCGCTCGCCATGGCAGCGGAACCGCTGGGGCGCCCCGACGTCCCCGCTCCCCGTGTGAGCAAGGTACGGACCGTCTCGGCCCACGGTGCGCCCGAAGCCCGTGAGCGGGTAGCGAAGAACAAGTCGCTCAACGCCAAGCAGGCCGCCGAAGCCGCGAGCGAAGACACCGCCCACTGGCCGAAGGCATCACGGAGCGCCGAGGACATCACCGGCAAGCCCGGCAAACGGACTGTTTCCCTCACCTCGCCGCGCGCCACCAAGACTGCGGCACGCGAGAAAAGGGCAGCTCCGGCTGCCAAGGGCACCGCAACGGTGAACCTCCTCGACCAGAAGACCGCACGCCGGGCTGGCATCACCGGCGTCGTGTTCACCGCGGCGGCCGAATCGCCCGGCCAGGCCGGACTCAGCGTCGACTACTCCTCCTTCGCCGACGCCATCGGCGGTAACTGGGGATCCCGACTCGGCATCGTGTCCCTTCCCGCCTGTGCACTGACCAGCCCGCAAAAACCGGCGTGCCGTGTCCAAAGCGCCGTACCCTCCACGAATGATGCCGTTACGCAGACCGTCTCCGCGCAGGTCACCGTCCCTGAGAAGTCCGCAGCGACGGACAGCACGGCACAGGCGGGCGTGTTCGCCCTCACGGCAGCAGCCTCCGCTCCGGCTTCTAGTTCCGGGGACTACAAGGCGACCCCGCTGGCAGCCTCATCCAGCTGGGAGGCAGGCGGCTCATCCGGATCGTTCAGCTGGTCCTACCCGGTCAGCGTGCCACCGGCTGCAGCCGGCCCTTCACCGTCGCTCTCCCTGTCCTACGACTCGGGCAGCACTGACGGCCGCACATCGAACACAAACAATCAGGGCTCCATGCTCGGTGAGGGCTTCGACCTCACTTCCTCTTACATCGAGCGTAAGTACGGCTCCTGCGACGACGACGGCCAGGGCGACAAGTCCGACCAGTGCTGGAAGTACGAAAACGCCCTTCTCGTCCTCAACGGTGTAGCCAACGAACTGGTCAAGGACGATGCCAAGGGCATCTGGCGCCTGAAGAACGACGATGCCTCACAGGTCACCCACATGACCGGCGCCGCCAACGGCGATGACGGCGACGACATCGTCGACGGCAAGGGCGATGGCAAGGGCGAGTACTGGAAGGTCACCACCGGCGACGGCACCGGCTACACCTTCGGCCTGAACAAGCTTCCCAGCGCCGACACCGAGCGCACCAACTCCGTCTGGACCGTCCCCGTCTTCGGCGACGACGCAGGCGAGCCCGGCTACTCGTCCGCCACCAGTTACTCCGGCCGTGCCAAGACCCAGGCCTGGCGCTGGAACCTCGACCTCGTCACCGATGTCCACGGCAACGCCTCCACCTACTGGTACAAGGCGGAAACGAACTACTACGCCAAGAACGGCGACAAGACCAAGCTCGCCGCCTACACGCGTGGCGGCTACCTCGCAGAGATCAAGTACGGCCAGCGCTCCGACACCCTGTTCACCGGCAACCCGTCCGGCAAGGTGTCCTTCACCTACAGCGAACGCTGCACCGCCGAGGACTGCTCGTCACTGACCGAGGACACCGCGACGAGGTGGCCCGATGTGCCCTTCGACTCGATCTGCACAGCCAGCGAAACCGACTGCCTACCTTCCGGTCCCTTCTTCTTCACCCGGAAGATGCTCACCGACATCAACACGAGCGTCTGGTCCACGGCTGCAGAGCCCGACGCCTACAAGCCGGTCGACAACTACAGCCTCACTTACGAGTTTCTGGACGGCGCGGACATCGGCAACCCGTCCGACAAGACGCTGACCCTCAAGTCGCTCCAGCGCACTGGTAAGAACGGCGGTAGCATCCCAGTCCCGCCAGTGGAATTTGAGTACCACATGCGGCCCAACCGCGTCGACAGCGACAACGATGACATTCTTCCGCTGACGCGCCCGCGCATCAGCAAAATCACCACCGAGACCGGCGCCATCACCGAAGTCACCCACTCCGACCCACAGTGCGTCCGCGGCAGCAAGATGCCGACGGCCGAAGACAACAACAACCTCTCCTGCTACCCGGTGTACTGGCCCGTCAACGGCGGCGACCCCCAGCTGGACTGGTTCCACAAATACAACGTCACCGCCGTCACCACCTCAGACCCCGCCGGCGACAACGAGGCAGTGGAGAACTCCTACACCTACGAAAAGCCCGCCTGGCACTACAACAACGACCCGTTCACCCCCCAGGACGAGCGGACCTGGTCCAACTGGCGCGGATACCAAAGAGTCACCACCTACACAGGCGACACCGACCACCCGCAGTCCAAGACCGTCCGCCTGTACATGCAGGGCATGCACGGCGACAAACTCAAGGACACCACAACCACCCGCAGCGCCACCGTCCTCGGCATCGATGTCGCCGGCCTCAACGCCACCGACGCCACCGACTACGACCAGTACGCAGGATTCCTGCGCGAAGAGATCACCTACAACGGCACGCAACCCGTGACCGTCGGCTTCCACAGCATCTGGAACAAGCAAACCGCGAGCCAGCAGCGGTCCTACGCCAACACCAAGGCCTACTTCGTACGCCCCTCCAGCAGCTTCCTGTACACCTACCTCCCTGTCACCAACACCTGGCGCCGCAGTTCCACCACCCACACCTACGACGCCACCTACGGCACGGTCACCCAGACCGCATCAGCAGGAGACACAACCAAAACTGGCGACGAAACCTGCACCCGTACCTGGTACGCCCGCAACACCGCTGTCGGCATCACCAGCCTCGTCTCGCGCACCCGAGTCGTCGCAACAGCCTGCCTGGACACAGCCGGGGCCGTCATCACCGACGACAAGCTGAACCTCCCCGCTACCTCCAAGACCCGCGGAGACGTACTCTCCGACACCGCGGCCGTCTACGACGACGCCACCGCCACCGGCTGGACAGCCACCCAGACCCCCACCCGCGGCCTCGTCACGTGGTCAGGCAGGGCCAAGGCCTACCCGGCCGCAACCGGCACCAACGACCGCCACCCCGCCATCAACGGCGGATGGCAGACCATAGCCACAACCACCTACGACACCCTCGGCCGCTCCCTCACCGTCACCGACGCCAACAAAGGCGTCACCTCCGCCGCGTACTACCCCGCCGCCGCAGGACCGCTGACCGGTTCCATCGTCTCCGCCCCCAAACTGACCTCCAACGGACAAATCCACAAGACATACACCTACGTCGACCCGGCACGAGGCTCGGTCACCAGCACCCTCGACACCAACCTCAAGAAGACCGAGAACACATACGACGCCCTCGGCCGCATCACCGCAACCTGGGCCCCCAACCGCACCAAGGGCCTGGACACCCCGACCGCGAAATACGACTACAACGTCGCCCGCGGCAGCCAACCCTGGACCTCCGTCGCCACCCTCAAGGGCGACGGGACGAGATACCAGACCAGCTACGCCATCACCGACGCCCTGATGCGCCCGATGCAGACCCAAACAGACTCACCCCTCGGCGGCCGGATCCTGACCGACACCCGCTACGACTCGCGCGGCCTGGCCTACGAGACCTACGCCGACATCTACGACAACCTCAAGGCACCGGATGGCGCCTACGCCCGCGCCTCCTACGCACACACACCTGCCCTGACACGGACATCGTTCGACGCGGCCGCCCGGCCTTCCACGAGCACGTTCACCGTGTTCGGCGTAGACCGGTGGTCGACCACCACCACCTACACCGGCGACTCGACCGCCGCCACCGCCGTCAAGGGCGGCAACGCCACCCGCACCATTACCGATGCCCTGGGACGCGCCACGGAGACGCGCACCTACGCCGGCACGGCACCGAACGACACCGCCTACGGCGCCACGACCGGCACCCCGTACACCCGGGTGAAGTACGACTACACCCTCGACGGCAAGCAGTCGACGATCACCGGCATCGACGACGCCAAGTGGACCTACTCCTACGACCTGTTCGGCCGCCAGACCAGTGCGACCGACCCGGACAAGGGCGCCTCCACCACCGAGTACACCGACCTTGACCAGGTCAGCGTGACCACCGACTCACGCAACGCGAAACTGTTGTACGACTACGACGAGACCGGCCGCAAGACCGGGCTCTGGCAGACCTCGAACACCCCCGCCAACCAGCTCGCCGCCTGGACCTACGACAGCCTCGTCAAGGGCCAGCCCGACGCCTCCATCCGCTACGTCGGCGGCGCCACCGGCAAGGCCTACACCAAGCGCGTCACGGAATACGACACCCTCAACCGCGCCACCAGCACAGACATCGTCCTGCCGACCGACGATCCGCTCGTCACCTCAGGCGCCGTCAAATCGACCCTCACATTCGGAACCGCCTATTTCGCAGACGGCAGCATCAGCAACACCAAGGAGCCGGGCGCCGGGGGACTCGCGTCGGAGATCATCGAACCCAAGTACAACTCCACGGGCCTGATCACAGAACTCTCCGGCACCAACCTCTACCTGCGAGGCGTCAGCTATACACCCCTCGGCCAGGCCTACCAGCTGGCCCTGGGTGCCACCGACAAGAAGACCTACATCAACAACAGCTTCGAGAACGGCACCGGACGCCTCACCCGCAGCAACGTCACGGACGACACCCATCCATACATGCTGCAGGACCTCAACTTCACCCAGGACGACGCCGGCAACGTCCAATCCATCTTCGACCCCACCACCCTCGGCGGCACCACCAAAGCAGACAATCAGTGCTTCACCTACGACGCCCATCGGCGCCTCACCGAAGCCTGGACGCCCAAGACCGCCGACTGCGCCACAGCCGGCCGAACCACCGCCAACCTTGCCGGCGCGGCCCCGTACTGGACCAGCTACACCTACAACGCGGCCGGCCAGCGCGATACCGAAACCGCCCACACCGGCACGGGCGACGCCGTCACCACCTACGGGTACAAGACGCCGACCGGCCAGCCGCACCCGCTCGCCAAAACAACCGGCGCAAACGCCGCCACCTACGGATACGACTCGACGGGTAACACCACTTCCCGCCCTGGCACCCAGGCCAATCAGAACCTGGTCTGGAACGCCGAAGGCGAACTCGCCTCCACCACAGAGGCTGCAGTCGGCAGCAAGCCTGCCCTCGGAACCACCTACCTCTACGACGCCGACGGTGAACTTCTCATCCGCCGTGCCACCGGCGACGGGGACACCAACCTCTACCTCGGAGCCACCGAAGTACGTCTCACCACCAAGGGCGCCACCAAGACGATCACTGGCACCCGTTACTACGGCGCCGCGGGACAGACCATCGCGGTCCGAACCGCAGTATCAGGAACTCCCACAACCGATCTTCAGTTCCTCGTCTCGGACCACCACGGAACCAGCAGCATCGCAACCGATGCCTACACCCAGGAGACAACAAAGCGCTACACCACTCCCTTCGGGGCACCCCGCGGAACCAAGGCATCAACCTGGCCCGACGACAAGGCGTTCCTCGGAAAGCCAGCCGACACGACCACAGGTCTCACGCACATCGGCGCCCGCGAGTATGACCCGAAAATCGGCCAGTTCATCAGCGTCGATCCACTCCTGAACCCTGACCAACACCAAGCACTAAACGGCTACTCCTACGCCAACAACACCCCCGTCACAGCATCAGACCCCACAGGAATGCGACCCGACGGAGCTTGCGGCGGAAGTAACAGTCAGTGCAATGGGAACACTGAAGTTTTCACGAAGACCAAAAATGGCGGATGGAGCTATTCCGCTAAAGACAACAAAACCGGTGAGACGGTCTATGACCAAGCCGCGCCCGACAGTACCAGCCTGCAGCACCAAGCTCTACACGACATAGCGACTGTTGTGTACGAAAGTATTCCTGACCCATCCGGTAGGGAAGCCTTCATGGCCGCCTTTGCGGAGGCGTTCCAGCCGAGAAGCTGGGAAAGCGACTGGAGTCGTCAACTCACGGCCTATGCCATGGCGGTCAACGTTTGCTTCCGCTCCACAGAGTGCTCAGACGACGTCCGAAACTACTTCTGGGACACGCAGCTAGGAATTGTTGCGCGCGACATAGGTACATCCGACGGGGCCGCTATCCCTGGCATGTCGATGGCTGCGGGCGCCAAGTTCAAAACTGGCCGTACTGGAAAGTCTGGGAGTAGTTGCAAGTGCTTCCTTGCCGGCACCGAAGTGCTCATGGCGGATGGATCCCATAAGGCGATTGAGGAAATTGATGTAGGTGACCTGGTCCAAGCCGTCGACCCCGAAACTGGGGAGAACGGGCCGCGCGAAGTAACCAAACGAATAGTCACCGAAAATGACAAGCTCTTCAACGAGCTTTCGCTCGCTACGCCTGACGGTATCGAAGAGCTCACGGCTACGTACGAACATCCCTTCTGGTCCCCATCGGAGAACCGCTGGCTCCGAGCGGTCGAACTAACCGCTGGTGTGACGCTGCTCAGTAACGACGGCACTACTGTCATTGTCACTAGGAACCGCTCATTCACTCAGCATGCGCGTACATACAACCTGACGGTCGACGGCCTTCACACGTACTATGTACTCGCTGGTCAGACACCGGTCTTGGTTCACAACAGCAACTGCCCCATTGGGAAGCTGTCGGATCCCCTACCCAGGGGGATGAATAACAAGATCGCTTCAGCCTACGACGACGTGAAGGCAGGGCGGATTCCTTCGCACGACACGTACGGGGGACGTGAACACTCGTGGTGGGCAGGTTCCAAGGAGTACCGAGTGCCGGGCAGGCCGGAAACTGACAGAATCCTGGAAAAGGAGCTGCCGAACGGCGTCAAGGTATATGGGTGGACGTCCACGCATTACACGAAGATTCAACGCTTCAGTGCACCCCATTTCCCTGACTCGGGGTGGAATTAGTAGCTCTATTGGTTAACTGGTGCAGCGACTTGATTGTCGCTGCACCAGTTCCGGTTTGGGGATTGGACATGGCTGGCGAACTGCCGGTAGCGGGAAAGGTGGATTTTCCGCTGTACGTGGTATCGGATGAAGAGTCCGGGGGGGTGCTTGTTGCCGCTGAAGGGGTAGAGGGTTTTTTTGTCGACCCGGAAGAAGAGTCACCGGAAGTGGCCTTCCTGAGGACCCATGAGGTCGAGAAAGGTAGGCGGAGGGCCGAAGATGCAGTGATGACGGTCATGAATCGTCAACGGGAGAAGATTGGTGAGTACTTCATCGGTCGGGTTGTACTCGGCGATACGGGCGTAGAGGAGCCAGGCGGAAATATTTCGAGAGTCGCTTACCGGGTTTTTGGTAATCGCTGCGAGTATCCCGAAGCTGAGAGGATTTGGCCGCGTTGGGCATCGGGGATCGCCCTGGAGGAGGGTGAATGGGTTCGGTGGCCGGCGAACTATCAGAGCGCATGGCTGCACGTCGTTCAGAATTCCTGGTTCGCTTCGAACCGTAGGGCTGCTCGCTATGGAGTGGAGGAGGTTGTCCACTTGGACGGTGGGCAAATTTCCACGAAGTCGGGGTTCTACTGTGCATTGGGTGAGGCGGTCAACGGGCCGGGTGGGTACTTTGGATCGAATCTCGACGCTCTCGCGGACTGTATTTCTTCGAGTTTCGGCGAGAGTCCCCCGGCGAGGATTGTTTGGCGGAACTTTCAGGCGTCGCAAGAATCTCTTGATCACGCCTTCCTGGATTCGATTGTGGGACTAATGCGCGAATTCCGCGTAGATCTCGCCACTTGCTGACTTTGGAGGCGTGCGCGCGAGCAAGTATGACGCCCCGCCAGGTGGCTTCTGGCGGGGCGTCTGGGTGGGGTGACGGCAGTAGTTGACGGCAACGTCAGCGGACGGCGGCTCCGACGAGGGGTGGTTCATCGCTGTCGTCGGGCCCGCTGGTGAGCTCCGCGGGGTTGCGGAGGGCGTGGCCGAGGAGGTCGATGGCGTCGCGTTGGAGGCGGAGCCGGACGTGGGCGTAGACGGTGGCGGTGACGCCGATGTGGGCGTGACCCAACAGCTCCTTGATAACGACGAGTTCCACTCCTTGCTCCAGCAGGAGGGTGGCCGCCGAGTGGCGGAGGTCGTGGAACCGGATGCGGCGGAGTCTGGCCTGGCGGAGCAGGATGTTGAAGTGCCGGGTGAGGGTGGACCCTTCGATCGGGGCGCCGTCGAAGCGGGTGAAGACGTAGCCGCTGTCCTTCCAGCCCGTCCCCGCTGCCTCGCGTTTCTTGCGCTGTCGGTCGCGGTGCTGTTCGAGGGAGCACAGACACGGCGTCGGCAGGGCTATGCGTCGTTCAGGGCTCTTGGTCTTGGTCGGGAGGACGGTCAGGCCACCGGAGTTGGTGCGCTGGAGGGTGCGTCGGATGCTGGCGGTTCCGCCGGGCAGGTCGAGGTCTTCCACATGGTCTCCACTGAGCAGCATCCCGGAGGCCTCCTCGTGAAGCGCAGGTGACCGGGACTGTGCCTCGGCGTCCACAGCGCCTGGAGCCGGCGACAGCCGCGGACGGCACGGGCTGACCGCCCGACAGGTCGGTGAGCTGGGTGGACAGCACTCCAACACGCCTACCGAACCTGCGGCATCGCCTCGGCCACCTCTGGGGGCGCATTCAGCTGCGCCATTGACGGCGTTGAGCAGCCTCGCCCTCTGCCGGCTCTGCCGAGCCCCGACCCAGCCAGAAAACCGATCAAGGCCAGACTTGGGCCAGGAATGCCACTGCAGTCTTGAGGGTGGACCCGCCCCGTCCGACTCCGGCGGTGATCGCCTGAACACACGGTGGTGTCCAACGGATGGTGCTACGTTACGGCAACAGGGGACTAGCCAGTTGATGTGCGGGTTTGTCTGCGACACCTCGCACTGTTTCCCGACGCGGCCGCAGTGCACCAAAGGAAGGCCGCCGGCAGGCAGGCTCGACGCAAGTGGGGAACGTGGCACAAGCAGGGTCGCATTCGGCGGCAGGCCAGATGACCGGATACCTCTACCAGTGCGAACTGGCCCTCGTAGAACTGGCCCGCCACAGTTGGGACGAACCTACCATCGAGGTGCGTATGGAGGTTCTCGACGACGTCGAGTTCCTCTACGGAGCCACCGCCGACCCGCACGAACTCCTGCAGTCCAAACACCGCGAGAAAGCAGGACGCCTCAGCGAGACGGGCAAGGACGTCTGGCGGTCCGTCGCCTCGTGGATCGACGCCCTGCAGACGCTGAACTGCTTGTCGGCGGGCACGATGCCGCTGCTGCGCCTGGTCACCACGCAGGTCGCGGCCGAGGGGACCTTCCTGCATCAGCTGCGCCCCGGCCCCGGGCGGTCTGTGCCCGACGCCCTGATCCGCATGCAGGAGATCGCCGAAGCCGAGGAACCTGCCAACACCGCTGACGACCGGACGAAGTTCACCGCCCTCACCCCCGCGCAGCGCTACCGCCTAGCGGCCGCCATCGAGATCAACGACAGCTCTCCGCTGATGTCAGACCTCGACTCTACGCTGGCACGAACACTGGGGATCAGGCCCGGCGAGCACACCCGCGCCATCCTCGACGACATCAAGGGGTGGTGGTACGGCGTGGCCGTGGAGTCACTGGACAAGACCCGCGCGCGGGCCTCAGTGACCGCCCAGGAACTGCAGTGCCGCCTCGAGGAGATCACCGACCGGTACGCAGGCAAGAACCTGCCCATCACCGAGACTGCGCGCCGTCTCACGGCCGCCGAAATCGCCGCCTACCAGGACGACCTGGTGGTCGCGCAGATGCGCTGGGTCGGCCTCAAAGACCGTGCCATCGCACCGTACTTGCGCGACTACCACCACGCCCGCGCCCAGCGCTCGCAGTGGCTGCGCACCTTCAAGATCACCGAAGAGGGCCTGGAGGACTACGATCGGCGCTTGTGGGACGAGTGGGACCACCTGTTCGCCCGGCACACCGACCCGGTCGAGGACGACACCCCCGACACAGAGCGCCGGGCCGCGGGCAAGCGGGTCCTCAACGACACCATGGACAAAGTTGCCGACCTGCCCGCCCGCCCCGGCAGCACCACGGAGGGATGGATCGGCCGCGGCACCATGCACAGCCTCGCTGGCCGGTCCCGGGCCCTCGACGACGAGGACGCCGTCGGCTGGCACCCCGACTACCCGGACCTGTGCCACAACCACCACGACGAACCACGGGATGCATGACGATGACCCACCGCCGTGTCCCCGAAGCACAAGCCCTCCTCAACACCGCCTTCGGCGCCTACCTTCTGGCCACCAGCGTCCACGCCGCCGCGAAGAAGTCCGAAAACCCCCTGTCCTGGGCCAGCGCCTTCCTCGTGCTGCCATTCGTGCTGCCCACCGACACCCGCAACGACCTGCCGACCCAGGCAGTGCACTCCATGTCCGCATGGCTCACCGAACACCCCCAGCACCGAGCCGCCTTCGCCGAGAGGGCTGCCGCACTGACCGACTACACCCGCGCCAGCCTGCGCACCGCCGTCCGCCACCACGCTCTGAGCGTTACCGGGGGTGCCCTGCGCTGTCCCCGTGCCCCCAAGCCCGCCTCGGCCGCCGCGAGCGAAGAGGTGGCGGACTGTGCCCGCCGGGCCGGCCTCGTCGGCCGCTGGCTCGCCGTCGTCGAACCCACCCAGGCCTACAACCTCCTGGGCGTCCGCCCCTGACCCCCTCCGGCACAAAGGAGATCGCGAACCACCATGCAGCTACTCGCCCTGGCCCTCTACCACCGAGACGGCAGGCCCACCCCACGGGCCGTGAAGTTTCGCCCCGGGGCGCTCAATATCCTCACCGGCGAGTCCGAAACCGGAAAGTCCGAGATCCTCGACATCGTCGACTACTGCCTGGGACGCACCACCCACACCCTGCCCGACGAGCCCATCGACCAGACCGTGGGCTGGTACGCGCTGCTGGTCGCCTTCCGCGACAGCCGCATGGTCCTGGCCCGCCCCCGCCCCGCTGGCGCCTCCACGACCCAGGCCATGTTCCGCACCGGCGACGACACCCTCGACCTGCCGCACGCCGACGAACTGATCGCGACCTCGAGCGTCGCCGCACTGCGCGCCGAGGTCAGCGCACGCCTAGGCATCGAAGACTTCCGCTTCCAGCCTCCACCCGGAGCCGCACGCCCCGCCTTCAACGTCTCCATCGCCCAGGCGACCCTGCTGTGCCTGCAGAACCAGAATGAGATCGCCGACAAGAAGGCCCTCTTCCACCGTCAGACCGAGAACGGCATGGCACAAGCCATCAAAGACACCCTGCCCTACTTCCTCGGTGCCGCCGGACCTCAGCAGGCACTCAACCGCCACCACTTCAACGACTCCCAGCGCGCCCAGCGCGCCGCCCAGCGCAAACTCGACGACGCCCACCGCCGCAGCGAGGCGGTCGACGCCGACGGAGTGGCCCTGCTGCGTCTGGCTCAGAGCGAGGGCCTGCTCAGCGAGGTACCTCAAACCCCCGCGCCCGAGGAGATCCGCAGACTGCTGGAGCACGCCCTTACCGCCACCGTGGCCGTCGTCGGCCCAACCGACCTCACCGACCGGCGCCACCAACTGAGCGAAGAACGGCGCGCACTGCGCGAGCAGCTCCAAGCGGCCGACCAGTCACTTGCCCTGGTGGACCGCTGGCAGAAGCAGGGAGAGGCATTCACCGGCGAACTGCACCTACAACTAGGACGATTGAGGTCCATCAACCTCCTGGGACCCGAGCGCGACCACGACCACACCGTGTGCCCCATGTGCACCCGGCCACTGGAGCACCCCGACGCACCAGCTGCCGAGATCCTCGCCCTGACCGAGCAGCTCGCCGACGAACTCCACCAGGCCCAGACCGTCCAGCCGATCCGCGACGAGCACCGCAGATCCTTGCAGACCGAACGTGCCGCTGTCATCGAACGGCTGAGGGTCAACGGTGTCCAGCTGCGTGAACTGAACGCCAGCGACGAGCGCATGAGCAGCCTCCAGGACCAGCAAGTGCGCATTGCTCGAATCCAGGGCCGCATCGACCAGGCCCTCACCACGGGCAGTGGGCCGCTGTCCGGTGACATCGCCACCCTGCGGAATAACCTTGCCGTGGCCCGGGAGAACGTAGCTGCCCTCCAGGCACTGATCGACGAGGACGACGTCGCCGCCGAGACCGAACGGCGCTTCACCGACGTGGCCGCCGACATGACCCTCTGGGCCAAGCGCCTGAACCTCGGGCAGGCAGCAGCGGCAGACGAAGTCACCGTCAGCCTCAGCCAACTCAACGTGGTCGTCCGCCGCCCCCAAGGACGCCTGCCGCTCAACCGTATCGGTAGCGCCAAGAACTGGATCGGCTACCACATGGTCGCCCACCTTGCCCTGCACACCTACCTCCGGCGCCACCACCGCCCTGTCCCCGCCTTCCTCATGCTGGACCAGCCCACCCAGGCCTTCTTCCCCGCAAAGATCAAAGACGCCACCACAGTCCGGGACGCCGACTGGGACACCGTCACCGCCTACTTTGAGCTGCTCCGCGACGTGGCAGAGCTCAACCAAGGCGCGCTGCAGATCATCGTCTGCGATCACGCCAACCTGACCGACCACCCCTGGTTCCAGGACTCCATCGTGGAGAACTGGCGGCCGATCGACGGGCGCCGCCAGGCCCTGATCCCTACCGACTGGCTCGACTGACCACGCGAGCGAGCCTGCTGACCAACCGCCGTGAACGCAATACGGCCAGCGCCCGGTGCCGGATCGGCAGGCTATGATCGCCTTCCCCCACATCTTTTCTTCACATTCTGTGCGGGGGTAACTATGCATCGACGTACCGGTCCACTTCTCGTCCTTGTGGCTGCGGTCCTGACGGCAGCCGGCTGTAGCTCAGGCTCCCAGCCGGGCCCCGGAACGCCAGCCGTCTCCGAAGCAGCGGCCGCCCCGTCCGCGGACATACGCTCGGTCGACCAGAACTCGGTCTGCGATGTGCTGAGCGAGTCGCAGCAGGAGGACATCGGTGCCGCCGAGGCCACCCCCGACTCCGACGACGGCTATGTCACCTGCTACTACCCCATGACCCTGGAGGGCGACCCCGACCCCAGCGGCTACGAGGTGACCGTGTTCGACAGTGCCAAGGCGCTGCGGGAGACGGTCGACGCAACCGACGTAATGCCCACCAAGGCCCTGCCCCTGCAACTCGACGGACACAGCGCCGCTGAACAGATCACCTACGGCGACCAGTGGTCCGCAGCCGTCACCGTCGACGTCGGCGGCGGCAGCTTCCTGTACGTCGAAAAATACGCCAAGGGCCACTCCGTGTCGGAAAAGGAGTTGTCCGAGCAGGCCCGCGGTACGGCCAAGAAGGTCCTGCGGAACCTCCTTGTCCACTAGCGACAACACTGACGAAGACCACCACCGGGAGAAGCGTCGATGGGTAGAGCTCCTCGGCGAAACGCGCGGCCCGGGTCCGGCGGCACCCGCGGCCACACCGCCCCCGGATGTACCCGCGGCCCTTCGGCCAGCACGCAGGCCTGCGGCGCTACGAGCTGAACGTCCGCCGCCTGGCGAGCGTCGAGAAGCCCTACCCCGCCACGACCACCAACATCGCCGCCATCACCGGCTTTGGCTGGGGTACGTGCCGGGCCCGGCAAGCTCTTCGGCCAGGGTGCGTAGCATGCCCAGATTCGGTGCCGCTTGGTGGAGGGCCTGGGAACTCCTGTCGCCAGCCCCCGCGAGCTGACCCAGGCGTCCCTCCAGTTTCTTCTCTGCGGCAGGCTGCCTATGGGAGAGCCAGGCCACCGACGGCTTGGACGATCTTGCACATGCGCTCTGGGCGGCCGGGATGGCGGCCAGGGCTCGCCAGATCTTCAAACGGGTGATGCCGTGCTCGACCCGGACGCAGGGAGGGCCGCCATGCCGGTTCTGGCCCAGTTCGGGCATTCTGCCTGTGTACCGCGACCAGGGCGCCCATACTCAACACCCCGGATCCCGGGAGCGGATGTCGCGATAGACGCACGCCAGAGAGGCCTGACTTGATGAACGGCACCCTGAAGATCAGCGTCCCGAGCGAGTTGGCCGAACTCCTTGTCGCTGAGGGACACGCCACCGCCACTCGTGGAAGGCGAAGTGGCGAATGGTCGCTGGACGCCCCGTTCCTCGGCCAGGCCACCACGGTCATCGCTCTGCTCCAGGCTCCCCAGACAGTCGAGTACTTGGCGCGTTCCGTGCGCGCTCTGGTGTCCCGACGCCGTGCCAACAGCGGAGGAGCCGGCGCCGGCGGGGCATCCGTGGTGCACATTGAGGCAACCGGCCCGCACGGGCAGATCCGCTTCGACGGGGAAGCGAAGGTGGAGGACATCGAGAAGCTGCTGCGGCAGACTATTTTCGCCGCCGAGAATGACGGATGACTTGCAATGGGCGCCGCCCGTAGGCTCTACCGCTTCCTCCTGTCCGCAGTGGTGGGGCGACTCCTGTTCACCGAAACGGCCGATGAATTCGGGGAGAGCGATTCTGAGGATATGCGAATCATCTCCAGGTTGTACCAGATACTCGATCGCAAAACCCCTTACGCGGCAGGCCTTGAGCATGTGGTCTCCTCGGTCGTTGAACATTATTCCCGGCCGAACCTTAAGCTTCTCACCGCATCAATACTGTCATCGCTGGTCAATGAAACCGCACTGCAGTTTGATGGGATGTGCCGCTCCGAGCAGGCTGGTGAATGCCGCAGAATGGCGAGCAGATGGCCGGTGGGCAACTCTGAAAGGATAATGCTCCGTTTGAGGTTTGCAATCTCAAACTCTCATCGACTGTACGAGCTGAAGCCTCTGACCGTTGATGCTATTATCCGGGCAATCCTCTTCGAGATTGACAGAGTTGGCCCCCGGGTGAATCGCCCCACCGTTCTTACCGAGGTCGCCTACGCGGCATTCTCCACGGGAAACCAGATACGGCTCCGGACTGTGAACGATAAACTCACGGCCGTTGCTGACTCCCCCGGATTCTGGGCACTCACGAGATACTACGAATCTAGACTCCTTGTCGCGGCCGGGCAGTTCGCGGAAGTAGAGGCGCTGGTCGCCGAGTTCCATGAGACGGCCGCAGGTGTCACCAAGTCTGATCCTGCCTACGCGCCCACACAATTCCTTCTCCGGCACCTGACGGAAAGGTCTGAGATCACTCAGGACTACGCCGGTAACGAGGCCGGTGCCATGGGTCTGGCAGCAGAGGCGATGCAGCGCGGGGACTGGCGGCAGGCAGTCGAGCTCAACGAACAAGCAGCAGAGGGCGAGAGCCCAGGCGCGATGCGCTCATGCTTGTACGGGCTGGCCGAGACGGCCCGACTGGAATCGGGCATGCTGGAGACATCGTCTGCGCTCGACGCATGTCTGGATCGGCTGGCGGCCAACAACCTCTTCGCAGCCAGATCGCTCCTGCCGCTGGAAGCCCTGCTGATCCACCTTTTCGCAAAAGCTGTGCACATTTACGAATTGGGCGACACGGCAGCCCCTGTGGCCCGAGTCTCCGATATGCTGGGCGAGTTTCGGGGGGGGAGCTGGCGTTGGGCGTGTACACGGAAAATCCGGGTATCGGAGTGACGCCCTCGCCGATCTGACATTGGTGGACTTCCTCTCCCATGCCACAGAAGCAGTGACTCTTTCCGAAGTGAGTGCAGCCTTTCCTGAACACCACGTCGTCTGGGTCAACTTCGCCGGAATGCAGACTGGCGGACACGTGCTCGTCACCACGACGCTGCGCCCCGGCGCGCCAGCTCCCCTGGTCCGTCGCACGCCTTTGTCCCTCGCAGACGGGAAGGCGCTGGCTCAGTGTTCCGACGAGGAGTCCGAGGAAGCCCCGCCCGAAGCTTTGGCCCGAGTCCAGCAAATGATATTCGCCGACCTAGGGCAACCCTCTGACCACGGATCCAAAGTCCTGGTAGTGCCAGACGCCGTGACATGGTGCATGCCTTGGAACGAATTGGCGCCAACCGGCGTGAAGGAGATCTCGCTGACCGTTTCCATAGCTGCGGCCATGCGCATCCCTCCGCCCTCCCCAGTGGAGGTTCCACGCGTCATCGGAGTCTTCGATGAAGTAGATCTCCGCGGCTCACGCAAGGAAGTACAAACGCTGCAGGAGCTGGCAGCGTCAGGAAAAATCCACTTCACACGCGTCTACTCACTCATTGAACTGCGCGAGGCACTGGAGTCTTCTCCGTACGACGTGCTCACGGTCAGCGTGCACGGCACCACGGGGGACGGCATCGAGTACCGCATGCTGC
Source organism: Streptomyces sp. QL37 (assembly GCF_002941025.1). Classification (NCBI taxonomy): domain Bacteria; kingdom Bacillati; phylum Actinomycetota; class Actinomycetes; order Kitasatosporales; family Streptomycetaceae; genus Streptomyces; species Streptomyces sp. QL37. Next base: position 8,748,043 of record NZ_PTJS01000001.1, read on the forward strand.
TCCCTGACGGGCCCTCGTCCCCGGCCGGGCTGCTCCAACTGCAGCTTCCACCGACGGTCGTGCTGGGTTGCTGCTGGTCGGGAAAGTCTTCCGAACAGCCGGACACAACCGCAGCTGCCGTGTCGTGCCTCGTGGCCGGGGCATCTCGGGTTGTCGGTGGCCTCTGGGCTATCGATGATGAACTCGCCGGCGACTTGCTTGCGTGCATGTACGTCAGGCATTTCGTCTCCGGTATGCCACTCGCACAAGCCTTGCGCAGTGCTCATCTTGCGCTCGGTCCGGAGATGCGCCCCGGAGCCGCGGGGCTCATAGTCATCGGACGGAGCTGAGCGCGCATTGCTTGCTGCGTAGTGCTCAACCGGCTGCCGCCTCGGCCCGCCATCGGGTCCGACGCGGTCGCCCGGTGCTCCCTAACTCAGCCAGCCCTCCACGCGGACAGGTGGTCGCGCAGGAGGCCTGGCTTAGTACGCCGCTTGCGTGAAACGCCAGTTCGGCAGCGTGCCGCGGAATCAAAGCAAGTCTGTAACCAGGGCCAGGAGCTACCTGACAGTAGCCCTGCGGAAACGGTAGGGCCGTTGTCCGGCACCACTTAATATGACGTCCTGCGCTTGCGACGCAGATGCCTCTTCAGCATGCGGGCACCCGCACGCCACACCTCTGTCCGGTCAGGGCGGGGGAGATACGGAGCAGTTCTCACGTGCACCTCGACAGCTTCTCCGCCTCCGGATTCCGCTCGCTGACCCAGGTCGCTGACATCCCTGTCAGCCGCCCGACGATTCTTGCCGGACGTAACGACGGTGGGAAGAGCGCCGTACTGACGGCATTGTCCTTTCTCCTGGGCGTGCATCGCCTGACGGACGAGGACCGCACCTATCTGCAGGGCGACGGGGCCGCCGGCCGCCGTTGCGAGGAGACCTGGGTGGAAGGCGCCTTCACTCTGAACGAGGCAGAGCGCGCTCTCGCAGACCTTCCCGGCCGGATCAGGATCCGGCGCATCGCCCGATCCGGTGAATCAGCCGGCTGGGAGTACTTCGGCCAGCAGCCCGCCGACAGCCGGCTGCACGGGCTGGACCGGCTCTTGAAACAGCCGCTCGCCGACCTCGTCGGGGAGTTCGGGCTGACGCCGGCCGGCACCCGCAAGGAAGACCTGCTCGCCGCCGTGGCGGCTCACGCCCGCAGTGCACCCCAGGTCGAGCAGTGGCAGCCACTGCCCAAGCCACTCGAGGCCCGCCTCCCGCGCCTTCTTCCTTTCGGCGGGAAGGACGAGAGCCCCGACGACGCCGTGCGCACCGCCCTGAACAGCTGCTACGAAACCCACCTCGAGGACGAGGCCCTCCAGGGCCAGGTGCGACAGATCGAAACGGAGATCACCCAACGCCTGGAAAAGGAAGCCGACTCCCTGTGTCAGCACATCCGCCGCCACTGCGGGGAGTTCGTCGGCGTCCAAGTCAAGCCCGAAGTCTCCTTCAAGACCGGCTTCAAAAAGGCACCACTGGAGGTCTCCCGGGCCGACGGCGAACCCGTCGACCTGACCCGCTCCGGCCAGGGAAGCACCCGCCGCATCGCGCTCGCGGTATGGGAGTGGACCAGCAATCTCCTCGAAGAGGCCGAACTGGCCGCCACGGGCGACCTGGACGCCGAAGAACCGGTCCAGACGATCGTCGTCTACGACGAGCCCGACACCCACCTCGACTACCGGCACCAGCGCACGGTCATGGACATCATCCGTAAGCAGTGCGCCCTGCCGCATGTCAGCGTCATGGTCGCCACGCATTCGATGAACCTCATCGACGGCGTCGACATCGCCGACGTCGTTCACCTGGGGCTCAATGACCAGGGACGTACCGTCGTGGAGCGCCTCGTCGACGACTGCCACGACGGCATCGACTTCCACCTCGGGCAGATCGCCACCGCCCTGGGGCTGCGCAACTCCGTGCTGCTCCACGAGCGCTGCTTCCTCGCCGTGGAGGGGGAGACCGAGCAGCAATGCATCCCCCTGCTGTTCCGCCTCTCCGAGAACCTGTCCCTGCAGGCGGCCGGCATCGCCCTGTGGGCATGCGAGAACAACGAGGGCGCCCTGCACCTGGCCCGCTACCTCGTCGAGCGCAACCGCTCGGTCATGCTGATGATCGACGCGGACAGCCGCACGAACAAACTCTTCAAAGACGAAAAACTCCGCAGAGCAGGCCTCGACCTGGACAAGCAGGTGACCTACGTCGGCGAAGGCCTCGGGTTCAACGAGCTGGAGGAACTCTTCACCGACGAATGCTGGGCCAAGGCAGCCAACAGCAAATGGCCCCAGGCCGCCCCCCTGGCCTGGAGCGCCGACGACTTCGCCGCGCATCGCGGCACCAAGAAGTTCAGCGCCCGCATCCTCGACATGATCAAAAGCCAGGCCGAGGAGACCAGCCCCAGCGGGAAGCCCGCCATGCTCAACGGTTTGGTCACCACGCTCACCACAGCTCAGGACGTCCCCCAGCAGCTGCGGGAGGTCTTCGCCCAGCTGCAGCAACTCGCTCACTGACCGGGCATCGGCAGCTGCCCACGACGAGCCCGCATACGCTCCTTGCGCTGCTCATCGGTCGGCGTTTCCCAGACATGCCAGCCCACTGCTTCCACCCATTGACGGGCATGGGAGCGAGCTTCGATACCGCACCATCTGCACCCGCTCGGCGCGGGCAAACAGCCAGCACGAGCAGACTTCTGAGAGGTCATCTCTCCTCCTTCCCACCCCTATATCTTCCCTGTCAGCACTGACAGTCACGCGTTGTGACCAAGGTTCTCCGGTGCCCGTCCTACAGACCCGCAGAACCTCGTCCCATCTGCATCTATCTCCTCATAAGCAGCGATGTTTATCCGAAAACCCACCCACACCGCAGGCAGCCTGACTACGGTCACGTTGCATGAGGTTTCTGCACACTTCGGACTGGCATCTGGGCCGCCGGTTCCACGGGGAAGACCTGATCGACGCCCAGGACAAGATTCTTGATCACATCTGTGCAATCGCGCGCGACGAGCAGGTGGACGCGCTGCTTGTCGCCGGAGACATCTACGACCGGGCCATTCCGAGCCTGGACGCGGTGCGCCTGTTCAGTCGGGGCCTGAACCAGATGGCCGGCCTGGGCATTCCGACCATCATGATCAGTGGAAACCACGACTCCGCGCACCGCCTCGGAGTCGGCTCCGCACTGCTGGCCAGGGCCGACGTGCACCTGCGGACCGACCCGGCGGACACCGACACCCCCATCCTGCTCAAAAGCCCCACCGGTTCCGGTTCCGTCGCCGTCTACGGAGTGCCCTACCTCGAGCCGACCCTGGTCCGTACCCAGCTGGAAGCCGAAACAGGCTCCCACCAAGCCGTCCTCACCTCAGCACTGGACCGGATCCGCACGGACCTGGCGACCCGCCCCGCCGGCACCCGCTCCGTAGTGCTGGCCCACGCCTTCATCACCGGCGCAACCGGCTGCAAGAGCGAGCGCGATATCAGCGTCGGCGGTGTCGACCACGCCCCCGCGAGCGTCTTCGACGGCATCGACTACGTCGCACTGGGCCACCTCCACGGCGCCCAAAAGGTCAACGACCGCATCCACTACAGCGGCTCCCCGCTGGCCTACTCCTTCTCCGAAACCGAACACACCAAGTCCCTGACCCTGGTCGACCTGCCCGCCGGCGCAACAGCACCCACCGTGACCCGCCGCGTGCTGCCCGCAGACCTACAGCTGCCGCTGGCGCGCCTGACAGGCCGCCTGGAAGACCTGCTGACCGACCCGGCCCATGAAGCCCTGACCGAGTCCTGGCTGCACGTCACCCTCACCGACACCGCCCGCCCCTACGAACCCATGGCACGCCTCAAACAGCGCTTTCGCCGCACCCTCGACCTGCAGCACATTTCCGCCGCCATCCCCGCCCAGACCACCGCCAGCCCCACCTACAGCGAACGGCTGCGCGGCCGAGGCGACCTCGACATCACCCACGACTTCATCGCCACCGTGCGCGGTACCCAGCCCAACGACGAAGAACGCAACCTCCTCCAGGAAGCGATCGACAACTCCCGCGTCAGCGCCCAGGAGAAGGAAACCGTCTAAATGCGCCTGCACACCCTGCACCTGCAGGCCTTCGGCCCCTTCGCCGACACCCACACCGTCGACTTCGACGCCTTGTCCGCCGACGGCCTCTTCCTCCTCCACGGCGACACCGGCGCCGGGAAAAGCACCCTGTTCGCCGCGATCTGCGTCGCCCTCTACGGCGAACCACCCGTCGACCGCAACCTCAAGCTGCGCAGCGACCACGCAGCCCCCGGCCTCCTGACCGAGGTGACACTCGAGGCCACCCTCGCCGGCAAACGCCTGCGGATCCGGCGGATCCCCGCCCAGATGAAGCCGAAAGTCCGCGGCGGCGGTGAGACCACGCAGAAAGCGGAGACCTACCTCAGCGAATGGTCCCTGGACTCTTCCGGGCGGGGCCGCTGGGAAGCACTGAGCCGATCCCACCGGGAAGCCGCAGACGAGATCAAGGACCTGCTCGGCATGAGCCGACAGCAGTTCTGCCAGGTCGTCCTCCTGCCACAGAACGAGTTCACCAAATTCCTGCGGGCAAGCGCCTCCGACCGCAAGGACCTGCTCGGCAAGCTCTTCCACACCCACCGCTTCGGAGCCATCGAAGCCTGGCTGGCAGCACGCAAGAACACCCTCGCCACACAACGCGACCAGGCACGCAACGACGTCCTGCGCCTGGCCGAACGCACCCAGCAGGAAGCCGGAACCGACCTCGAACCCGAACAGGGCGCACCTCTCGCGTCCGACCCCGACACCCTCACCACCCCCACCCACACCTGGGCAACCGCCCTGCACACCAAAGCCGCCATCCGCGAAAAGGACGCAGCCACCGCGGCCACCCTCGCCCAAAAGGAACTGGGGGCCTTCCGGGATAGGGAGCTCGCCGTACGCGACCTTGCCGCCAACCAGGAAGCACACCGCGCAGCAACCCAGCAGCTCACCACCCTCGAAGAACAAGCAGAACAGCAGGCCGCCCTCAGCCGACAACGCCAACACGCCCTGCAAGGCCAGAAGGTGGCCCCACTTCTCAACGCCGCCACCGCCGCCGCAACCCAGCACACCCAGGCGCAGCAGGACGAACACCAAGCCCGCACCCTCCTGAACCCCGAGCACGCCACACTCGGCCCCGACGAGCTCACCACCACCGGCCAGCACCTGCGCGCCGACATCGGCGCACTGCGCGCGCTGCTCCCTGACGAAGCCACGCTGCAGCAGTACAGAACAGACCTGCAGAAACTCCATGACGAACGCGAAGAACTCGCCCAGGACCTCCTGGACGCCGAGACCTGGCTCAACCACGCACCGCAGCGCCGCGAGACCCTCAAGGCCCGTCTGGAAACTGCCCGCACCGCCGAGGAAACCAGCCGCCGGCACACCGAAGCTCTGGCACTGCTCGCAGACCGCCTGGACGCGGCGAAACGCCGTGACGCCTACACCAAGCAGATCACCAAGGCGCAGCAGACCCTCCTCACGGCCCAAGCTGCGACAAAGGAGGCCGCTCAGGAACACATCGATATCCGGCGCAGGCGCACCGACGGCATGGCCGCCGAACTCGCCCTCCAGCTCACCGACGGTGAACCCTGCGTCGTCTGCGGCTCACCCAACCACCCCGACCCCGCCGCCCCCCACCCCGACCAGCCCACCGCCGCCGACGAACAGGCCGCAGAAAGCCGCCACCGCAAAGCCCAAGATGTACAAGAAGCCCTCCAGGACGAGCTGAGAGCCCTGACCGAACAAGCGGGCACCGCCCGAGGCGAAGCCGGAGGAGACACCCCCCTGGCCGAGCTCACCGCCGAGCACACCACCCTCCAGCAGCAACTGGCCGCGGCCCTGGAAGCCGCAGCCGACACCGGGCCCGCAACCGAAGAACTCGACAGCCTGGACCAACAGCACACCCGGACCGAAGGCGCCCGCACCGACACCTCCACCCGTCTGGCCGCCGTCGACACCGGATACGACCGCCTCTCCACCCAGGCCCAAGACCTCGAACAAAAACTCGCCACCGCCCGCGCCGACGCCCCCACCCTCACCCAGCGCATCACTCAGCTCACCCAGACCGCCGACCGCCTCAGCACCGCAGCCGACCGCGCGAACACCACCGCCCGCACGGCCACCGATCACCAGCTGGCAACCGAAACGGCAGAACAAACCGCTCGCACCGCCGGATTCGACACCCTGGACACCGCGGCACAAGCCCTGCTGAGCGACGAAGCCCTGAGCACCCTGGAAGAAGAGATCAACCAATGGCGCGAACAGCGCGCCGCCGCTACCACCCGGCTCCAGGAACCCGCTCTCACCGCAGCCGCAGCCCTGCCGCACGCGAACCTCGACGAAGCCACCGCACAACTCGATGCCGCCACCACCCACCACACCCACGCTGCCACCAAGGCCGCACATGCCACCGAACGCACCCGGGCCCTCGCCGCCCTCCTCACCCAACTCACCACCCACATCCAGCACCTTGAACCTCTCGAACACGCCTACCGCACCGTCGACCACCTCCACGGCCTCATCAACGGCACCTCGCCCAGCAACCAGCTCCGCATGCAACTCGAGGCCTACGTCCTGGCCGCCCGCCTCGAAGAAGTCGTCGCCGCGGCCAACACCCGACTCGTCCGCATGTCAGAAAACCGCTACGCCCTCATCCACTCCGACGACCGGGCCTCACACGGAGCCCGCTCCGGCCTCGGCCTCAAAATCACCGACGCCTGGAGCGGAAAGGACCGCGACACCGACACTCTCTCCGGAGGCGAATCCTTCTTCGCCTCCCTCTCCCTCGCCCTCGGCCTGGCCGACGTCGTCACCGCCGAATCAGGCGGACAAGCCCTCGACACCCTCTTCATCGACGAAGGCTTCGGCACCCTCGACGAAGACACCCTCCACAACGTCCTCGACGTCCTGGACTCCCTGCGCGCCCACGACCGCACCGTCGGCGTCATCAGCCACGTCCCCGAACTACGCCGCCGCATCACCCACCGACTCCACGTCCGCAAAGCCGCCACCGGCTCCACCCTCGCCGTCATCACCGAAGCAGCCGAATAACCCCCCAGGTGCGGTGCAACAATGCACCGCACCCACCAGCCCACCCCCGGAGCAACACACCCCTCATGGCCATCGCCCACCTCGAGCTCCGCCCCCACCAGAAGGAAGCCGTCACCGCCGCGGTCAAAACGCTGCGCACTAAACCGCGGGCGAGCGTGATCGCCGCGTGCGGCACCGGGAAAACCCTGATCGCGGCCAAGACCACCGCCCGCGTCGCCCCGCGCGGCCGGGTCCTGGTCCTGGTCCCCACTTTGGACCTGCTCTCCCAGACGGTGCGCTCCTGGCACGCTGCCGGCCACACCGGCCAAGCAGTAGCGGTGTGCTCGGCCCGCCAGGCCATGGACCACCCCTCGGCAGGCAACCTCCCGATGACGACGAAGCCCGCCGAACTGGCCGAACTGACCCCGCCCACCGGCCCGGTGACCGTCTACGCCACCTACGCCTCCCTGCCCACCATCATCAACGCCCACCGCGACCACCACCTGCCGCCCTGGGACCTGGTCGTCGTCGACGAAGCCCACCGCACCGCCGGCCGACTCGGCAAAGCATGGGCCGGGATCCACCACGACGACCAGGTCCCCGCCGCCCGCCGCCTCTACCTCACCGCGACCCCCCGCATCTGGGACCCCGACACCGACCACAGCGACACCCCCGTCGCCTCCATGGACGACGAAACCCTCTTCGGCCCCGTCGCCTGGCGCCTCACCCTCTCCGACGCCATCGACCTCGGCCTCCTCGCCGACTACCAGATCCTCGTCCCCGTCATCCAGGACACCGACCTACGCGACTGGCTCGCCACCAGCCCCGGCGCAGGCGCCGACGGACTGCGCCTGGCCGGACACCAGGTCGCCGTCCTCAGAGCCATCCACGACCACCAATTGAGACGAGTCCTGACCTTCCACCACCGCGTCCAAGACGCCCGCGCCTTCGCCACCCACACCCACCCCGAACAACCCGCCATCCTGTCCAACGCCCGCGTCCTCGGCGAAGGAATCGACGTCCCCGCCATCGACGCCGTCGTCTTCGCCGACCCCAAAAACAGCCCCGTCGACACCGTCCAAGCCGTCGGCCGCGCACTGCGCCAGGCCCCCGGTGCTGGCAAAAAAGCCACCCTCATCGTCCCCGTCTACCTCACCCCCGACGAAGACCCCGACGACCTCCTCGGCGCCGACGCGTACACCCCCCTGTGGCGCACCGTCCAAGCCCTGCGCGCCCACGACGAACGCCTCACCGCCCGCCTCGCCGACCCCCGCACCCACCGCCCCACCCTCGGATCCGAAGACCCAGGCGCCTGGCTCCACTTCGAACGCCCCACCCAGCAAGAAGAAGTCGCCCTCGCCCTCACCCTGCGCGTCCTCAACCCTAAAAGCGCCGAATGGCGCCGCGGCCTCACCGCAGCCCGCCGCTACCACCGCACCCACCACCACCTCGACGCCCCCCAGACCCACGAAGACCCCGACGGCTACCCACTCGGCCGCTGGCTCACTTGGCAACGCCACCTCCACACCACCGGCACCCTGGACCCCGCACGCACCCACGCCCTCGAACGCCTCGGCATCATCTGGAATCCCCAACAGCACGCCTTCGACCGCGGCCTCGCCCACGCCACCGCCTACGCCGCCGTGCACGGCCACCTCGCCGCCCCCGTCGACCACCACCAGGACGGCTACGCCCTCGGCCGCTGGCTCGCCACCCAACGCAAACGAGCCGACGACCTCGCTCCCGCCCGCGCCCAAGCCCTCCAGCACCTCGACCCGCACTGGAACCCGCCCTGGCCCTTGACCTGGCACCGCACCTACCACGCCGCCCGCAGACACCACGAAGCCGGCAACCATTTGACCGATGTGCCCCGGGACTACATCACCGATGACGGACACCGCCTGGGGGAGTGGCTCTACAGCCAGCGCCTCCACCCTGAACGCCTGCACCCCACCCAGCAACAGCTCCTGGTCGGCCTCGGCCTGATCCAGAACGCCGAACCGTCCCCTAAGAAACGGAAGCCGGCGGCCCGCAAGCCAGAGCAGGGCTTGGCCGCCGCTCGCGCCTTCCATCAGCGGGAGGGCCACCTCGAAGTTCCCCAGCGCCACGTCGAAGACCTCGACGGTGAACCCGTACGCGTCGGACAGTGGATCAGCAACACCCGCCGCCGCAAAGAACACCTGCCCACCGACCGGATCCGCGCGCTCGACGCACTCGGCATGCGCTGGTAACTCCCCCCTACGGCGGAGGCCGGAGCCCGCTCACATCCGCAGGCCGATCACCAACCGCGGAGCGTCTCGCGCCTGCACGCGCGGCCGCGTCCGAGTTGCGCGGTCGGCACCTTCGATCAGCGGGAGCGGTCCGGGCCGTGGTGCCCTGTTCGGCCTGGGTGACCACAGCCAGGGCGTCGAGGAGGAAACGGCCCAGGTCCGTGCGCTACCCGACCGGCAGGCTGTCGAGAGAAGCCAGTACCCGCTGCCAGGCCTCCAGCTCGGCCAGCCCGGTCGGGATGGAGGCCACGTCCTTCAGCATGATGCGGACCATGGTGTGGGCTTCGTCATCGTCGCTGCCGGCCGGGGCGGCGGGCAGCAGCAGCACGCTGTGCGGCTGTCCGCCGCGCCGGGTCCAGGACGGGTCGAGGGCTCCCGGCACTGCCTCGGCATCCGCGGCGGCCAGCTCGTAGTAGCGCTCAGGCTCGCCGCCCAGCACGGGCGCCGAGGCGGTGACACGGTGCAGGTAGCCGGCGTGGGTGGAGCGCAGCTGGTTGAACAGGAACTTCCAGTCCCGCCGCAACAGGGCGATCACCGGCGTGTTGCCGTCCTGTGTGGCGATAGCCAACTCCTCTGGGAAATCGGGGTGTTTGATGATGATGACGCCCGGCCCAGTCGACGGCCGGACTGTCGATGTTGACGCTGCGACCCGCCCGTTGACCATCTGCACGCCCTGCGCCTTGAGCCGGCGCAACGTGCCCTGGACCTGCTTGCCCGCCGCGGCAGCTGCTTGAGGACCCAGGACGTTTCCCGCTCTACCGTGCCGGGCTCACCCTCGCGGGGTGATCTGCACGACGACACCACCAGCGGTGCCGAGGCCCACGTACAAAGCCAACCCATCCGATTTCAGCTCAAAGGCGAGGTAGCGCGGCCAGCCGCGCTCACCCAGGGGCAGCGTGACTTCTTTGGTGCCCGCACGTACCGGCGGACGGACCGTGACGGCTCGTTCCACACGCTGTGGGGCGGGGACCGGTCTGAGGTGACGGGCTGACCCAGCCGTGATGCACCAGTGGGGCCGGTGTCGCCACTGGCCCACTGGTGCGTTGATATTCTCGCTGCCCCGCCCGACAACAGGTGTGGGCACAGCGGTTCGGGGGGGATGGAGTAGATGAGGCCACGTCTGGTGTTCGTGCACGGGGTGGGAAAGCCACGGGAGGTCAAGACCGAGCTGGAGGAGTGGCGGGCCGCGCTGACCGTCGGCGCGCGTGCGGCCGGGCACTCCCGAAAGGCCGCGCAGCTGCTCGACGGCGGAGCGGTCGACATCCACTTCGCTTACTACGGCGATCTCTTCCTCCCGGGGGCCGCTCCCGACAATGAGGCTGTGGCCCCCGTCCCCGCACCCGCCGGACCGGACGAGGAACTGCGGGAGCTGCTCCTCGACATGGTCGACGAGCAGCTCGAAGCGCCCCGCGACGACCGTCAGGCACAGGCGCTCCGGGTGACCAGGAACAAACTGGCGCCGACCGGCGAGGAACAGGGACCCGGCAGCCTCGCACGGCAGGTACTCGTCGGGGCCAACTCCCTGTTCGCGGTGCCGGGTCTGCGTACCTTCGGCGGCTGGCTCAGTGCCGGAGCGATGAAGCACGATCTGCACCAGGTCAGGAGATATCTCGCCCGCAAGGAGACCGACGAGGCTGGCCTGAGCCTCGACCGGCGCATCCGTGCCCGCGTCGCCACGGAACTCGACCCCGAGGGACCCACGGTCGTCGTCGCGCACTCGCTGGGGACTGTGGTGGCGTTCGAGACACTGCACGCGCACTCCGCGCACGTCCCGTTGTTCGTCACGCTCGGATCACCGCTCGGAATGCGCACGGCAGTACGGCCGCGGGTGCGCCCGCAGCCCGTACAGACCCCGGAACCGGTCGGTCGCTGGCTGAACTTCTGGGACCGCGACGACTTCGTCACCGGTGGCACCGAACTGGCCTTGTGCATCGCCTCAAACGCCGCCTCGGTCGCTCCGGTGAGCACGCGGGTCGATTCGGACGGACTGAATGTGCATCCGGCCGTCAAGTACCTGGCGCAGCCCGCTGTCGCGGGCCCGCTGATCGAGGCGCTCGACGCGGTCACTGTCGCATGACACCGTCCACACCGCCGCGTCACCTGCTGGTCATCGCGCCGCAGTGCCCGGCCCAAGGACTGCTGACTGGTCTGGAGGAGACCGCCGAGTCCCTGCACGCCGTCCTCCTGGACGATGAGCTGGGCGGCTGCGAGCCGAGCCCGCCGGGCGTGCCCTCCCTGCTGTGCGGGCTCAGCGTCGGCAGGGCCGCGATCGACCAGTCGGTTCGGGACGCGGCGGACCGGGCCGGGGCCGCGGAGGCGGTGCTGTTAATCGCGTTCCTCGGACACGGCACCACCCTCGGCCAGACGCCCAAGCTGGCCTTCATGGCGAGCGACTCCCACGAGGATGTCGCGACCAGTGTCGTGGACGTCGGCGGGCTGCTCACCCTGGCCCTGGACGTCCCCGGTGTGCGGGGCGTCATCGCCCTGGTGGACACCTGCCGCGCCGGCGGGGCCGTACCGGATCTCGGTGGGCTGGCCGGAGGGGTCCGGCAGGGCGCGACCAGCCTCTCCCTGCTGATGTCCGGGAGCGCGGTCGAGTCGGCCCACGGCATCGCGTACACCCGGACGCTGGTGCGCGTGCTGCGCGACGGCCTGCCAGACGCGGGGACGTTCCTCTCGCCGCAGGACGTACAGGAGACCGTGGACAAGGAAGCGGGCACCAGCTCCCAGTTGGTCACGCTGAACGGCCTCTCCCTGGATGCCCGACCCTGGTTCGCCCGCAATGCACGGCACAGGGCCTACGGCGCGCTGCTGGGGCCGCTGGGCGAGGAGGATCTGCAGCTCGCCCTTGCCTCGCTCGGCGATGCGGCTCCCGCCCTGCCGATCGTCACCTCCGGCGATCTGGCCCGGCTGCGCCGGACCCTGGCGGCCCTTGACCGGCACCAGGCCACCGCCGACCAGCACCTCCCTCACGCCCTGCGCACGGTCGACCGGCTCGCGACCGCCGTACGCACCCGCGAGTTCCTCCTGTCGTCCTGGCCAGGCAGTCTCCCCGATTCTGAACGCATCCGCCGCGCCTATGTGACGGCGGCCGGCCGGCCCGCGTCCGCGTCCGACGGGGACGAACTGCTGCGTGACTGCGTCGAGTCGCTGTGCCTGCGAGTACCTCGCGCCAAGGGCAGTCCCACGGCGCCTCTCGCCACCTTCGTCGCCGCGCTCGCGGTGGAAGACGGTCTCGCGGCGGGAACGCCCGGACTCACGGGCTGGGCGCGAGGCATCGGGGCCGGCGTGGAACTCGTCGACGCCTTCGCCGCCCAGGCACGTCGAGCCGCCGAGAACAGGCTGCGGCTGGTGGTCAGCCTGCACTCCGCGATGGCCGACGAGTGGCCCGAAACCCTTCTCGTCTGGCTGTTGGACGGCGAAACCCTCGTGGGACGTGAGGACTTCCGCTGCCCTCCGACGCAGGCCGGCGTCGAACAGCGGTTGGGCGCGGTGCTCGCCTGGGCGACCCGGCAGGCCCGGTGCACCGGATTCAGGCTCAAACGCATCGACATCGCAGCGCCCGCCGCGCTGCTCGTCTGCTGGCGCCCCGAGGAAGCCAGGCTCGGGCAGCGACTGGGGCTCTACTACGACATCGTCCTGCGCTGGAGCGACCGGCTGAACCTCCCCGCCTACCTGGGCCTGATCAACGAGTTCGCCCGGAACCAGCTCGACGAGATGAAGGACGGCCCGGCCACGCCCGTGAACTGGCTCGACAAGGCCGAACTCAGTGCGGTGCAGAAGCTGGTGGAGAGCCTCGGCAACGGCTGCTACGGCGGTGCGCTGGCGCTGCGACACCGGCCGCAGCGGCTCCAGGAACTCCTGGAACCCCTGCTCGCGTACGCCCCGATGGTGCTGTGGCCGGACGGCACGGGAGATCTGCCGCAGGCGTCGCAGGACAGCGTGGAACGCAACTGGGCGAGACTCCCCGGAGAGTTCAGCGCCGCCTACCGCACCTCCTGGAAACAGGGGGACCCGGCGCACGAGCACACCGATCTCGCCCGGGTGCGTTCCGTGTGGCTGGACGAGCAATGGCTGGACTTCTGCGACGCGTTCGCGAACGACTCGATCGATGGAGAGAACCCACGATGACCTGGACACCCTTCTACGTCGGCGACGGCACCCCCCGGGACGTGGACCTCGGTGTCCCGCCGCCCTGGCGCACCTTCCCCAGGCAGCCCCGGCCCGAGCGGTTCCAGCCGCCCCCCGGGCTCGTCGAGGCCGTGAATGCTGCGCTCGCCCTGCGCCGTCCGCTGCTGCTGACGGGCGCCCCGGGCTCCGGCAAGTCGTCGGTCATCAAGCAGGTGGCGACGGAGTTGCGGCTCGGGGAACCACTGCGCTGGCACATCACCTCCCGCAGCACCCTCGTGGACGCGCTCTACCGGTACGACGCCCTGGGGCGCATCCACGCACAACGCCTGGGCGGCGAATCGGGCACCGACGACATCGCCCCCTTCCTGCAGCTCGGACCGCTGGGGACGGCACTGCTGCCGTCGAAGGCGCCGTCCGAGCAGCCCCGCGCCCTGCTCATCGACGAGATCGACAAGAGTGACCTCGATCTGCCGAGCGATCTGTTGGACGTGCTGGAGCACGGGGAGTTCGAGATTCCGGAGCTGGCGCGGTACCGGGACGACGACGTGGACGTGCGGGAATGGGAGAGCAATGCCGTCCATCGGATCGTCAAGGGCCGCGTGCGGTGCGACAACTTCCCGTTCATCGTGCTGACGAGCAACGGCGAGCGTGACTTCCCCGCCGCCTTCCTGCGGCGCTGCATCCGGTACACCATGCCGATGCCGGACACGGAGTCGCTGCGGCGGGTGGTGGCGGCCCACTTCGAGACCGATGTGGCGCCCTCGGGTCCGGTCGACTCACTGATCGTCACGTTCGTCGACCGTCTGCGGGCAGGCGAGAGCCTGGCCGTGGACCAGTTGCTCAACGCCGTGCACCTCCTGACCGGTGCCCAGGCGCCGGAGGGAGCCGCCGCCGAGGAGGTCAGGGAACTGATCCTGCGTGAGCTGACCGGTGCCTGAGGAAACGGACGGGCCGGGGGATTCCCCGGGCGTGGAGCGGGTCACCGGCCTGAACGGGGCCGTGTTGGCGATCGGCGCCGTGGCACCAGGGCTTGACGCGACGGCGCTCGCGGAGGCGCTGTGGCTGGCCTCCCGTATGGCCGCCGGCTCGGCTCCGCCCGCACCCGAAGAACCGGCGTCGGCGTCGGCGTCGGCTCCCGCACGGACCGGGCCGTCCGTCCAGCGCCTGCCGCGCGTCGGTGACTTTGTGCGCCAGAGCCCTCCGACGGCCCCGGAGAACCAGTCGGCCCGTCCCCTCCACGAGCGGCTGCCCGGATCCACCGGCCGAGTCCCCGGTGACGCGGTCGCCGTCCCCCGGGCGACGGCGCTGCCGTCGGCGCTGGAGATGACGCGTGCCCTACGCCCCTGGAAACGCCCGTGGCGCACGGGGCGGCGGATGGCGCTCGACCTCGACGCGACTGTGGCGGGGTACGCCCGCAGCGGGGAGCTGATCCCGGTCTTCGCTCCCGCTCCAGAACGCTGGTTCGACCTCGTGCTCGTCGTCGACCGCTCGCCCTCGATGCAGGTGTGGCGGGAGACCGTCAGCGCCTTCACGGGGCTGCTCGACCGGCTCGGCGCGTTCCGCACCCTGCAGGTGCGCGACCTCACCGTGGACCCGGATGACGGCGTCGGCCTCACCGACCGTCAGGGCCTGCCGACCTCGACCGGTCAGCTGGGCTCCCCCGACGGCCGTCAGCTGATCGTCGTGGTGTCGGACTGCGCGGCACCGGCCTGGCGGGCACCAGAGATCTGGCAGCAGCTGCGAGCCTGGGCGGGCCATGAACCGGTGGCCCTGCTCAACCCTTTGCCGCCCAAGCTGTGGCGGCGCACCGGACTCGATCTGCCGACCGTGCGAGTGTCCCCGGACGCCCCGGGCACCGGCAACACGGGGCTCCGCTTCCGGCTGCCTCCGCTGCTGGCCGTCGGCGAGGCGGACCCCGACGAGTGGCTCGCGCTGCCGGTGCTCTCGCTCTCCCCTCACGCACTCGGGCGCTGGTCGAGGACAGTGATGCTGGCCGCCCCCGAGGGCTGCTCGGCGGCCCTGATCCCGCCCGCAGGCCCTCCGACTCCGCTCGGCACAGGCCGTCTCCCTGCCCGCAGAAGCGCCGAGGCCCGAACGGACGGATTTCTGCGCACCGCGTCGCCCTCGGCCGCCCGTCTGGCGATGCTGACCTCCGTGTTCGACCGGCTGAGTTTGGCCCTGCTCCATGTGCTCCGCCACGAGCTTGTGCCCGAGGCCACGACCGAGGACCTGGCCGAGCTGATCGGCTCCGGGCTCTACGCACTGGACACGGACACCGGCGGCCCGGTGACACTGACGCCCGCTCCCCAGGTGCGGGCCCGCCTGGAAGAGGCGTTGACGGAGCACGACACCATGCGGCTCAACCGGGTGCTGGACCTGTACATCTCCTCGGGTCAGGGCGGCGGGGGACGACTGTCCGCAGTGGCGGGCCGACCGGGCGGCGAGGAGGCGATCGCCGCGGAGGCCACGGCGGCGGGCGTCGCATGGGGTCGGACGCTGGAGCTGCTCGGGCTTCCCCTGCCGACCGGCGGTACGGAACCGCCGGAGAGCGTCGGGGCGGCGACGGAGCCCACGGATGCCACCGACCTAGCGCTGCGGGTGGCGCTGGCGATGTTGCCGCAGGACCGGCAGGCGGAGGCGGGCGAGCTGCACGAGATCGTGCACTCGGTCGCCACCCTGCTTGCCGCGCGGGGCCTCGCGGTCGACAGGGAGGTTCTGCTGAGGCAACTGGAGGCTTCCGTCGTCCAGTTCGTCACGCGGCCCGCCGTCCTGGAGGACGACCGGGACCACGAGCCGTGGTCGCCGGACGGTGACGGCACTCGAGGACGGGAGTTCTGGGAGCGCTATCTGAGGTTCCTGGAGTACGAGCGGATCCTGCCGCCGGCACAGGTCCGTCAGCTGGACGATGTCACCCGTGACCTGCTGTCCCAGCTGGAGGACCCTCGTCGGCCGGGCAGTTGGCGGCGCACGGGTTTCGTCATGGCGCCCGTCGGCTCGGGCAAGTCCACCTCGGTGATCGCCCTGGCCGCCAAGGCGGTCGACGCCGGCTACGGCACGGTCGTCATTCTGGCTGGTACGACCAATGCCGCACGCGATCAGATGCAACAGCGCGTGGATGAGGGGCTGTTGGGCTTCGATAGTCAGTACGCGGCGAGTTCGGAAACCGGCGGCCGGATCGGCGCGGGTGCCATGCCCCATGCCCGCGCCCTCCCAATCGTGTCCGTGACGACCCGTGGCGAGCAGGGCGACTTCTCGCTGTACAAGGCCATAGGCTTCAGGCATCCTTCCCCTGCCCACCCGCAGATCTTCGTGATCAAGAAGAACCGTAGGATCGTCGACAGAGTCCGTGACTGGCTCATGCACACCTCACAACCCGAAGACCGGCCCATGCTCGTGATCGACACGACAGGCGACGCGAGGGGCACGCTCAGCTCTCCCTCGAAAGTGGACGAGAGCGTGGAGCGGTTGCTGTCCTCGTGTCCCAGGGGCGGCTATGTCGGCTACACCTATACGCCCTTCCTCACGACATCGCAGGTTCTCCCCGACTTCATCTACCACGTCCCGAAGCCCCCTGGTCACTTCGGCCCCGAACAGCTCTTTACCGACACGGAGCAACCGCTGCCCGTGGTCCGCACGGTGTTCGATCAGGACCGCTGGCTGCCGCCCGGGCATCGGGCCGACCACGTGCCGGGCCGGAAGCTGCCGGACTCTCTCTTCACCGCGCTGAAGTCGTTCGTGCTGGCGTGTGCCGCACGCCGAGTCCGAGACCGGAAGCGGACGAGCAACTCGATGTTGGTGTCCGTGAGTCGGTTCGTCGCGGTCCAGACGCGAGTCTGCGACCAGCTGGCCGAGCGGGTCGGCGTCATCGCCAAGGACCTCAGAGACCGGCGCGGCCCGCGCGGACAGCGGCTCATGGCCGACTTCGCGGAGTTGTGGCGCCAGGACTTCGTCCCGACCAGCGAAGCGATCGCCGACGCGGCCGTACCGGCGGTCTCATGGAAACAGGTGGCCGACCAACTACCGATCGTGGCCCAAGAGTTGGTTGTCGTCACGGCCAAATCCGGCTCCGACATGATGCCCCACTTGCACGAGAGCGAATACGGCGGTCTGAACTTCGTGGCGGTCGGCGGCGCCAAGCCGGCCCAGGGCCTGCCTCTCGAGGGGCTCACCACCAGCTACTGTCTCCGAGCCCCGGCCAACTACGAAACCCTGCGCCTGCTGACCACGTCGTTCGGGCCCCACACCGGTTACCAGGACCTGTGCCGTCTTTACGCCACGTGGGAAGCCCTCGACACCCAACACCGGTTGACGGCGAGGATCAACGGACAGCGCAAGGAACTGCAGGAGCTGGCCGGTCTCGACATCACCCCCGCCCAGGCCGTCTTGCGTGTCCGGGCCACGCATTCGCCCGGCAGGTCGTGGGAGACCCTGGACTTCACATTAGCCCTCGAAAGGGTGCGGCAGAACTTCCGGACCCTAGAGGCATTCATCCGCGGCCTCGGCCGAGCCGGCACCCCTGACCCACGCACCGCCGCGAACCTGCTGTGGCATGGCGTCACACCCGCGAAGATCGCGGAGTTCCTCGACGCCTATCTGCCAGGTTCGGAGCCATCGTGGCACCGGCTTGCCGAGTTCTGCCAGTACCTGCGCCGGGGCGCCGGCCTAGGAGGGCTGGGCGAGTGGACCGTTCAGTTGGTGAGCCCGCCGAAATCGCCGGTACTGGTTGAGCTTGCGGGGCATCAGGTCGGCACGGTTCGCCGTGCTCCGTTGCCGCGCGGCAACGAGGAAGGGTTCAGGATCCGGCGGCTGTCCGCTGTCGGAAACGAGTACGCGGATCTCGACCCGGACCAATACCTCAGAGCTATCGACGTGACACGCTCCGCGGCGGCGGTCGATCCGGCTCGTCCGGCTCGGGGGCATGAGCCGACGCGGCCCTCCCGTGCGGCGGTGGAGGCCGTGCGCCGCCCGGACCAGGCTCTGTTGTCGATCTACCTGGTCCGGGGGGAGGAGACCGTCGACTACGAGGTCACGGCTCCACTGGTGGGCCTGGCCGTGTCCCTGCCACGCTCGGCCGCGCTGTCCGAGCCCTCCTCCCCGCTCAGCTGAGCGGCGGCCCAGGTTCCGGAGGCGGTACCGGCTCCGGGCCCGGAGGGATCAGGGGACGGCGACGGATCGGGAGCCGGTCCGGGGCGCCATTTTGGACCTGCTTCTGGGACAGAGCGCCGATGACCCCCTGCCTCGTCCCCAACAGCCCGAAGCCACGCCAGGTTCGGACCTCCTACAGGAGGACGAGCTATCCAACGGGCTCTGAAGCAGCGCTGCGCAATGCCAGCGCTGCTTGGCGTCAGCAGGACGTCGTCCCGTGCCGGGCGGTTCGGCCTGCGATGGAAGGATGAGCGCATGACTGGAATCCCCGAAAGCTTCCATGCCGACGTGCACGGCGACACGGTCATTGATGCCGACCAACTGGTTCGGATCACCTCGCTGCACCGGGGGTTTCTCTACCAGCACCTGTACGCAGCCGCCTGCCTGTTGCGCTTCACGACAGCTGGCATGTACCGGCTGCTGGTGGAACGCGATGAGGACCTCGAAGCCGTCCTGCCCGGACGCCATCTGTACCTGCAGGTGAAGACCCGCAGCCGGCCCCTGCAGTGGGGAGACGTCAGCGGCGCGGTCGACGGCTTCGCTGCGGTGCGGGCCCGTCACTCCGAGGGCAAGCGTGCAGGACAGCCGCAGCTGGTCATCGTGGCCAACGTGCCCCCCGGCCCGCAACTGGCCGCGAAGATGGAGGCAGCCGACTGGCCCGGCGACGTCACCGTCTTGACCCCGCAAGCGGCTGCTCCGGAGGAGTGGCTTCCGCCTGCCTGGAGCGATCTTGAGGAAGGCATCGCCTGGTGCACCCGCGAAGCCGCGCGGGTTCCCTTCTCCTCGCTGGCGCCGTTGACCCTTGTGTGGAAACTCGCCGCCCGCGTCGTCTATGCCTGCACGGGCCACGGCGACCAGGCCTTCACCGCCGACACCGTGGAAGACCTTCACGAGCAGTTCGTGAAGGAGCTGCAGGCCTTCCCGGTCCTCGCCCACGACTACCTGCCGCAGGCCGACGAGCCTGACCTGCTGACCGACGACCGGGTGCGCCTGATCACCGGTTTCTCCGGAGCGGGGAAGACCGCCTGGGCGGCCCACGCCGCCCAGCACTGTCCCGAGCCCCTCACCTACTTCGACACAGCCGGGCTATCCGCAGGCGCCGTCGCTGGCGGCCTAGCCCGTGAATTGGCGGGCCGGTACCTGGATGCCGAACAGCGCATCGCTCTGCCGCATGTCTCCGACCTCGACCTCCTGCGCGCGGTCCACCAGCACTTGACCGGCACACCGGTGGCCGTGGTCCTCGACAACGTCCACCGTCTCAGTGCCGCCGAGCTGAGGCAGATCACCCAAGCGCTGCCCACCGCCCGCCTCGTCCTGCTGGGCCAGCCGTGCCCCGACCAGACCACCCTCACCGCGCAACTGAGCATCACAGGCGAGTCCCTCAACGGCTGGAACGCAGACCGGGTGGCCCAAGTCCTCGCCGACGCCGGGGCTCCCGCCGACGCGGCCACCGTCACCCGCCTCATGACCCTCACCGGCGGGCTTCCCCTCTACGTCCGCAACGCCGCCCTGCTGGCCCAGAACCACTACGCCCACGACACGGCCCGCATGTGCCAGGCGCTCACCGACCGCCAGCACACCGCTCCCATCGCGCAGGACCTCATCCTAGAAGAGATCTTCGAGGGCCTGGCCCCGCAGGCTCAGACCACCGCTTCGCTGCTGGCGCTGGCCGAGGTCCCGCTCACCGAGGACGAGCTCAACCGTCTCGCCCGGGACGCCGGCCTCGGTCCGAGAGACTGCGCGCGAGGCCTGCGTGCTCTGGCTGGCCTCGGCATCCTTCAGCGCACCGGAGACGGGACGACCACCCTCCACGACGCCACCCGCGCCCTTGCGGCCGACTACACCCCTCACCACCCCGACGCACAGCACCAGCTCGACCTCGCCCTCAGCGGCATTCTCTACGACTCTTTGACTACGCCGGGACGTCTGGCCCGCTGGGCACGCCTGCTGGCCCGCACCGAGCAGACCGACCAACTGCTGCCCCTCGCCAGCCACGACTACTTCTTCGACCAGCCCTTCGCCGTCGACCTCAAGCCGACCCTGCAGATGGTGGCCGACGATCTCACCGCCCGGCCCATCGACCGTTTCGATGCCCTCAATGCCCTGGCCACCCTGGCACTCGGTGCCGACGATGCAGCGGCCCACAAACAATGCACCAGCGAACTCACCGCGCTCGCCGACACCCACCGCGAGAACTGGGGTATCCGGGAAACGGTAGTCCTGGCAGTTCATCAGATGCACCAGTACGCCTACGATCGCGACACCAAAGCACTCAACGCTGCCTATCTCGCGGCTCGCGCCGCACTGCCGAAGAACAGCGCCGCCCGACGCATCCTGCGCTACAACCAGGCCAAGGGCCTCTATGAGGCGAAACGCTACGTACAGGCCGACACCATCGCCCTCAACCTGGTCGAAACCTACATGGCACACCTGGGGCTCGAGGCCGACGACATCGTCGGAGCGAGTGTCGAGCAGGTGGCCGCCCGGCTGAGCGGCGCCGACACGGACCTCGACGACTGCAAGCGCCTCGCCGACTGCCTGGCCCTGCGCGCGCGGTGCCGACGGCAGCTCGATCAGCCCTTCGGCCTGGCCGCTCTGCACGCTCTGAAGTTCTACCAACTTGCCGAGGCCTGGCGGAACTTCATCGTCATTGGACAGGACGTCGTCGACGACTTCGTCGAACTCGGCGACCTGCGGCAAGCCACGAAACTCCTCGACGGCGCCCTTTTGCCCGCAGCCCAGCGGCAGGCACTCGCCGACCTTCTCCTCGCGGTACGAGCCCAGCGCGCCGTCGTCCTCGCCCACACCGGCGACTTCGCCACGGCCCGCACCGAAATCAACAGTTTGCTCCGCTACCAGATGCCGCCTCACCAGACACAAGAGATCAACAACCAGAGGGACCTGATCGAACAACTTGCACGCATTGAGCGGCCCGGACCGCGATGAACTCAGCCGCGAGCCGGTCGCCGGTCCCGCCCGCGCCGCTGCTGGTCGGCTTCGGTCCGCTGGAGGACCTGCGGGAGCGGGCCGCGACCGGCCCGCTCGCGGACGCCGCTGCCCTGGCCGGCGCTCCGGATGTGGGCGCCGCCGGTTACGCGACTGTGCTGCAGCGCCTGGTGGGGCCGACCCCGGCGCCTGGACCGCCGAGCTTGCCGCCTTCGTGCTCCCGGAGCGGCGCGTTCCCCCTCGTCGCCGCCGCGACCCTCGTGCGCCGACCCACACGGCCCCGCCGGGGAGCACGCCAGCCGGGCGTGGTCAGGACTGCTGTGCTTCGTGTGGCGCACCGGTGGCGGCCTCGGCGCTTACCTGCTGGCTGTCCTGGGCAGCTGCACGCCCTTGCCGAGCCGCTCACCCGCCCCGCCGACTCTGGTGACCCGGCAACGCCCGCCGGGGAGGAACAGGAGCTGCCCGCGGACCTGCTGGAGTCCCACCCGGCAGTGTGCGTGCGGGACTGCCTCCTGGACTACGCCGTCAGCCGGTCCACCTGGGACGGCAAGATGCCCGGCGATGTCCTGGACCTGACCGCAGGTGTCCTGGCCGCCCGCGGCGGCGAGGAGGTGGTCACCGCCATGCTCGGTGCGCACCTGCCCCTCCTTCACCGCCGATCACCCCGAGCAGTACGCGCTTGCCCCCAGCCGGCCATCGCGGGCCGCTGCGTGGCTGCAGGAACTTCCGTGGAAACCTCCACAGTCATTCCGAGTCATGCTGGGTGAGCAGCGTGAATCCTGCCGGGCCGGGCAGTGTGCGCAACCTCCGCAGCCCCCTTACTGCCCAGCACACGACCTTGAACGAGGAGAGTGTTCTATCACCCTCGGACGGACCCGGAACCTGCTAATCGAAGGTAGTGCCGCAGGCCCTACGTCTTGGATTCGAAGGCACAGCCCTACTCTTCACCTTGTCCGCTTAAGGCATTCGTGACGGCGAGTTTCCCCTGGCCTTCTTTTTGCAGCCGGATGCCAGGGACTGGTTGTCAGGCAGCAGCGGACAGCCCGGCGGGCCCATGGGCGCTGAAGGTGGTGTTGAAGGCCAGGGAGCGGGAGAGGGGGGGCGAGGTAGTACGGGGAGCCGGAACCAGCGCTTGAGTAGGGGTCGTGCCGGCCGGCTGTCAGGACGTCATGGGGTGTGAGGACATCGAGGTTGTCGAAGACGTAGTAGACCGGGAGCAGCGTCCAGGCCACGAGCTGGAGGTGGGCTGTGACCGCCGCTCGCTCCACGACGTGTCGGCTGGTGGCGCGGCTGGTCATCCGGCTCTTGCAGTCGATCAGCGCGATCTGCTGTCCCTTGGCAATGATGAGGTCTCGGGTCCAGCGCAGCGCGCTGTCGGTTCCCCGAAGTGCGGATCGAACGGGATCGGTCAGTACGCCCTGGCCCCACGCGTTGACGTTCCATCCGCGCCAGGTGAGTTCTTGGGTGACCCGCAGCTCGTGCGCGTCGCCTACGGCCTTCCTGTGCTGAAAGCTCGGCATAGGGGGAGTGTGGCGCACTGACGCCGGTCCGAAACGAACGAGGGCTGCAGAGCGGCGAGGTTCCGCCAACCCTCGACGGCGGCTGTTGCCGGTCGTGGTTGTCCGTCGGTGTTCACCATGGTTCAGGGGTGTCCCGCCTTGCCTCATCTAGGTCCCGTCAGACTTGTCCGGATCTCCCCCTGCCTCAGACCGCCAACACCGCCCCCGGTGTGCTCGCTTGGCCATGAGCCGGTTCAGAGCCGCGCCGTCATCCGGTCCTCGCCATCAGCCATCCGCCGCAGCTCCATCGTGAACATGCGGGTCTGGC
Source organism: Streptomyces sp. QL37 (assembly GCF_002941025.1). Lineage (NCBI taxonomy): Bacteria > Bacillati > Actinomycetota > Actinomycetes > Kitasatosporales > Streptomycetaceae > Streptomyces > Streptomyces sp. QL37. Next base: position 8,771,438 of record NZ_PTJS01000001.1, read on the forward strand.
CGGCATCCAGGCCGCCAACCCGGCAGCGCACGGCACAGACGCACACCCAGGCCAGACAGCTGCCAGCCCACAACGTGCTGATGTCAGTGCGCGATGGAAGGATGACCCGGCTGGCTTTCGTGCGATGCCCGCGTCAGCCGGGAGACATACCGTGGGGGGTAGATTTTGACGAATCAGGAATCCGAGCTGTGTCGGCACTGTGGAGAGCCGATCACCAGTTTCGACGGCCGCTGGTCCCACGGACGCCACGGATACGGTGGGTGGGGATCTGTCGGATGCAGCGCCTACAGTTTCACCCTGCGCGGTGAATGGGACAACCGCCTGACAAAGGCAGAGAAGGCGAGTCCCCGGACCAGGGCCCAGCTTGCCGGCAGGGAAGAGTTTCCCGCCTGGCCTGGACTGCAGCAACAGCGTTGGGAAGCTGCTCGGAAGGAACGAGAGGCTGCCGCGCTGGCCGCCACCCGCTTCTCACCGAAGCTGTCGAAGGCGGTCCAGGCCGCCGAGGCGGTAGCGGCCGACCCGGGAAGCCACACCTTCCGTCATCTCGAGCGCCGACGCCAAGCAGTGATCCTGGCTATGGAGGAACAAGCCCGTCGCGCCGCGGCGCGGAAAGGACACGCGGAACTGGGCAGCATCACGGCCGACGACGAGCTGGCCCGGCTCATGCAACTGACCAGAGACGTGCTCCGCTCCCTGCGCGCGGCAGAAGACCTTCTGCCGCCGACAGAGGCACTCAAAGCAGCGGCAAGCCGTTACACCGCCCGCATCGACCAGATCGCCACCGATCGCTACGGCTCCTTGCCGCGGCAGGCAGAGGGCGCCCCTACCGAGCGAAACACGCTGCAGGCCGCGCGCCAACGCGTAGGACGTCACAAGAAGGCTCCCTGACCAACAAGCCCCGACGTCGAGCGAGCGTTGCTCGCTCGACGTGCTCGGCAGGCAACTAAGGATTCCGGCCAACCCGGAGAAGGCTGTGCCGGACGCCGGCCGCTTTCGGTGTCCAGCGAGAGCCTGCCGGAGAGGCGGGGCTACACCTTCGCCCGAAACAGCCAGGCCGTCAGGCCAAACCCTGCACCGCGCCACCACGGACGAGCCATTTCCAACGACCGAGAAGAGAGAGACACCAAAGCAAATCACTGCCCAAAAACCAAGATGACATCACCAGCGCCGACAGGCGCACACACAACCCCACCCCTGACCGACAGGGAAGGGGCAAACACCACACCAACCCACTGTCATGCCGTCAGGCATGACACACCAACAAAACACTAATCCACCTACTCTTTGCCCCGCCAGGGGCAAACCCCCACCTACCAAACCACCGTCAGGCCGCCAGGCCTGACACCCCACCACCCATCGGCCGTCAGGCCGAACACCACTCACTGTCATGCCGTCAGGCATGACACACCAACACCTTCCGGCCGTCAGGCCGGAGTTGGGCCGTCAGGCCCAACGTAAGAGCCGACAGGCT